>NZ_CP162025.1:0-3725004 GCF_046111165.1 Microbacterium sp. HA-8 | reverse complement strand
GGCCCCCCCCGGGTGTGGATCGCCTTGTGGGCGAAATGTGGATTGTTGTGGACGGCTCCCCGGGCGGCCGCGCGAATGCCGTCGCCGAACCTGTGGATAACTGCCGCGGATCACGCTAGCCACGCGCGCTCGCGGAGCAAAATCCACTGTAGGACGCGCCGGCGTGTCATTGCCAGGATCGGAACTCGGACCTCGGGATAATGTCGCGTTCCGCCTCCCGGTTTGTGGGCTCGGGGATGAGGGCGTACCCTTAGGAAGTTGACTTATGCCCTCGCGGCATCCATCTCCCGCCCTGAACGTCTCCGGTCGCCCACGTCCCGGTGACTCGTCTCCCGGAGTGACACTATGAGCAAGCGCACCTTCCAGCCCAACAACCGCCGCCGCGCCAAGAAGCACGGCTTCCGCGCCCGCATGCGCACGCGTGCCGGCCGCGCGATCCTTTCCGCTCGCCGCGGCAAGGGTCGCGTCGAGCTCTCGGCGTAACACCAGAACCGCGGTGCTGGCCCGGGCTCATCGCCTCACCCGCGGCGACGACTACAGACACGTCGTCCGCAGGGGCACTCGTTGT
The DNA here is from genome assembly GCF_046111165.1 of Microbacterium sp. HA-8. Lineage (NCBI taxonomy): Bacteria > Bacillati > Actinomycetota > Actinomycetes > Micrococcales > Microbacteriaceae > Microbacterium > Microbacterium sp. HA-8. The sequence goes on along the minus strand of NZ_CP162025.1, from coordinate 3,724,436 downwards.
GCCGGAGCCCATACGGTCACCCACGTCGCCGTCCGATCGGGCGAAGACGTGCGTTTCGGTTTCATCGTCGCGAAGAGCGTCGGCAATGCCGTCGTGCGCAACACGGTGCGTCGCCGTCTCAAGGCCGCGTGCGCGCGGCTCGTCGATGACGTTCCCCCGGGTCGTGACATCGTCATCCGTGCCCTGCCGGGAGCGGCGGGCGCGGACTTCTCGACGCTGAACGCCGAGGTCACCCGCTGTGTGAGGAGGAGCCGAGTATGAGCGCTCCGCTGCCCACAGCCATGACGGGGCACGGGTATCTGGATGCCGGACACGCCTGGCGTGCAGCCTGCCTGGTGCCCCGCAACACCGCGATCGCCGCACTCATCGTCTACCGAGCGACGGTGTCGCCCCTCTACGGCGATGTCTGCAAGTACTACCCGACCTGCTCGGCTTATGCGGTGGGAGCGGTGCAGCAGTACGGAGTGCTCCGCGGCAGCCTGATGGCGGCATCCCGCCTCGCGCGGTGCCATCCGTGGGCGCAGGGCGGCATCGATGACGTGCCCGTGCGCGAGAACGTCGGAAACGACCTGACCCCCCGGGGCTTCGTCGTGCCCTCTTCCCTGAGAAAGGACTGATCCGTGCCGGATCTGATCGGAATCATCCTCTGGCCGCTGAAGTGGGCGGTCGAGCTCGTGCTCGTCGCCTGGCACTGGCTGTTCACCGCGATGGGGCTGCCTGCGGCCGAGGGCATCACCTGGGTTCTCTCGATCGTGGGTCTCGTGATCGTCGTGCGCGCGGCGTTGATCCCGCTCTTCGTGCGGCAGATCAAGAGCCAGCGAAAGATGATGGAAATTGCTCCTGAGCTGCGAAAAGTTCAGGAGAAGTACAAGGGGAAGCGCGACCAGCTCTCGCGGGAGGCGATGAGTCGCGAGACGATGGCCCTGTACAAGAAGCACGGCACGACGCCCGTGTCGAGCTGCCTGCCTCTGCTCGTGCAGATGCCGATCTTCTTCGCGCTGTTCTCGGTGCTCAACGACGTGCAGCGCATCGGCGACGACCCGACGTTCAGCGGTGTGGGTCTGCTCGACAACGAGCTCACGCAGGAGTTCTACGACGCCCGGCTGTTCGGAGTCGCGTCACTGCACGAGACACTGATCAACGCGTTCGAGACCGGCAACACCGTCGCGATCATCATCCTGATCGTCCTCGTCGCCCTCATGATCGTGTCGCAGTTCTTCACCCAGCTGCAGATCATCTCGAAGAATCTGTCGCCCGAGGCCAAGACCGGCCAGGCGTACCAGATGCAGAAGATCATGCTCTACATCCTGCCGCTGGCCTTCATCTTCTCGGGTGTGTTCTTCCCGCTGGGTGTTGTCATCTACTGGTTCACCTCCAACATCTGGACGATGGTGCAGCAGTTCGTGGTCATCCGCGAGATGCCCACACCCGGGTCCGATGCGGCGAAGGCCCGAGAGGAACGACTCGCGCGCAAGGGCAAGGCGATCGATTCCTCGGGCAAGGTCGTGCCGATGGAAAAGTACCGTGCCGAGCAAGAGCGCCTGCTCGCCGAGGCCGAGAAGGCGAAGGCGGCGGCGCCCAAGCGCCAGCAGCCCATGAGCAAGCAGCGGGCGAAGAAGCAGTCACAGCACACGCGCCCGACGTCGGCGAGCGGAGCGTCGGCGGATCCGGATGCCGGATCCACTCCCCCGGCTGACAGTCCGCCGTCCGCCGGACCCGCCAAGCCCCGCGCCTGACCCCCGAGAGGATCCACGCCATGACGACCACATCAGACGTGTTCGATGAGACCGTCCCCCCGGGTGAGGAGACGTCCGTCGCCCTCCTCGAGGAAGAAGGCGACGTCGCCGCCGACTACATCGAGGAACTGCTCGACATCGCCGACCTCGACGGTGACATCGAGTTGGACGTGCGCGCCGGACGCGCGTATGTCTCTGTCGAGGCATCCGAGGGTCGAGCCGACGCGCTGAAGCCTCTGGCGGATCCCGAGACCGTTCGTGCGCTTCAGGAGCTCACCCGGCTCGCCGTGCAGAACAAGACGGGTCGTTTCTCGCGGCTGATCCTCGATGTGGGAGGCTCACGCGACACCCGTCAGAGTGAACTCGAGGCTCTTGTCGCCCGCGCGATCGAGAAGATCGACGAGGGAGCGAGCCAGGCATCTCTGCCGCCGATGTCGAGCTACGAACGCAAGCTCGTCCACGACATCGTCGCCGAGCGGGGATTCGTGTCGGAGTCGTATGGCGAGGGCGCGGAACGTCACACCGTGATTCGTCGCGGCTGACGTTTCACGTGGAACATCTGTGACCGACTACGAGCCGGAGCCGGCCGAAGCCGCGGTCCTCTTCGCTGACCGCGTCGACGCTGCCCGGAACTTCACGCGCGCGCTCGCCGATGAGGGTGAACAGCGAGGACTCATCGGACCCCTCGAGCTCCCGCGTCTGTGGACCCGCCACATCCTGAACAGCGCCGTCATCGCCCCGTTGTTCGGCGCCGGGAACACGGTCGGTGATGTCGGCTCGGGTGCCGGACTGCCCGGCATTGTGCTGGCCATCGCGCGCCCTGACGTCGACTGGGTTCTGATCGAGCCCATGGAGAGGCGCGTGATGTGGCTGAATGAGCAGGTCGACCGTCTCGCGCTCTCCAACGTCACCGTCGTGCGTGCTCGGGCCGAGGACCATCACCCCGAGCCGCTTTTCGATCAAGTCACCGCTCGCGCCGTATCGGCGCTGCGCACACTGATCCCACTCACGGCCCCCCTCCTTCGTCCGGGTGGTGAGATGGTGCTGCTGAAAGGCGCTACCGCCCCGGCGGAGATCGAGACCGCGGCGAAGCAGATTAGACGTTTCGGATTGCGCGATGTCCGTGTGGAGGTTGTGGGCGAAGGTGTCATCACCGAACCCACTCGTGTGGTGCGGGCGTTCGTCGGGCGCTGATCACTTCTCGTTCGCGAACCCGGTTCGTGCGCGCAGAGCCGGGGCGCCGGTGGGCGTTTCACGTGAAACACCACGCGCGTCGTCCCGTGCATGCTCGGCTGGCGCAACGCGAGACGGAGTGCGTGAATGCCGGACATGGACCTCTGCCGGTCGATCTCCCTCTACTGGGCAGAGCTTGCCGGGTTGTGCGGCGAGAAGTCTCCCGAGCTGTGGCGGGCCGAGGTTGTCCAGGCAGTGGCGGGCGGACTCGGCGGGGTGAGCCCAGATCGAGCAGACGTCATGGGCGTGGGCCGCGCAATAGAGGCGCGCGATGTGCGGGTCCCGGCTGCCGGCGGGGTGAGGCATCGGCGCAGGGCCGCTCTTCCGAGGAGAGGGAGTCTGCCGAGCGGAGGTTGTGAGCGCCGAAGACAGACCTTTGCTCGGCAATCCCCCTCTGCTGAGCAGGGGGTGCGTGGATCGGTCCGGTAGATAGTGGCGGAGGCGTGTCCTCGTGAGCCGAGACGGATCTCACGTGGAGAGGGATCACACCGGAGTCCGAGTACGAGATTGGAGCCGGCCCGGCGCGGCGAAGCCGGATGAACGGCGCGCTGAGCGCCGACACGAGGGAGCTGGTGAACGGTGTTCCCGACGTCGTGTGTGTGAGCGCCGACGACGATCCCCCAGTCGGGGGAACATACGGAAAATATCCGCGGTACGCGGAACTTTTGACGCGAAGTGTCAGGCGTGCGCGATCCAGACGAATCTTGGTCAGCGATGCAACCGTTTCACGTGAAACTCGACAGGCATGTGGGTCCAGGTGACGCTTTCGTGGGCAGTGTGGTGAGTTTCACGTGAAACGACCGACGCTCGGCTGGTCGTGCATGACGCTGTCGTTTCACGTGAAACAGGACAACGCGGACCAGCGCCTTGGTCCAGGCGCACGTTGTCGGGGGTAGCGGAAACGTGCCCGTCATCTCCTCGCTGTGATACAGGGGAGATGGTCCCACGCGCGGGCCTGACCTATGGGCACCGGGCGGTCCCTCTACGTGCCGTTTCACGTGAAACTCGAGACGGGCAACGTCTCGAGCCAAACGGGATGACGAACGCGGATGTCTGCCGCGCACGCCGCCGTCAGCAATGCACGGGGTGCACGCCCGAGGACGATTAGAGTGGAGTGTCCCCGAATGAGTTGTGGAGCGTTTCACGTGGAACAATCCGAGCACGCGAATGCCCCCGCATCCGCCTCTCTCGTCGATGACACCCCTCTTGCCCGCGAACTGGCCGATCTGAGTGCCCGCAAGCGTGCCCTTGCTGCTGTCACCGTCGAACTCCCCACGAAAACCCGCGTCATGACGGTCTCGAACCAGAAGGGTGGGGTTGGGAAGACCACAACTGCGGTGAACATCGCGGCCGCCCTGGCCGCCATCGGCGCACGAGTGCTCGTCATTGACCTGGATCCTCAGGGCAATGCGTCGACGGCGCTCGGCGTGCCGCACACGGCCGACATCCCGAGTGTGTACGACGTGCTCATCGACGAATTTCCGCTGAGTGACATCGTGCAGGTGAGCCCGGAATCCCCGAATCTGCTGTGTGCGCCGAGCACGATCCACCTTGCGGGCGCCGAGATCGAGCTTGTGTCGCAGGTCGCCCGTGAGCATCGGCTGCGCACAGCACTCGACGATTACCTCGCGGCCAGCGAAGAGCCGGTTCACTTCGTGCTCATCGACTGCCCACCCTCACTCGGGTTGCTGACCATCAACGCGTTCACCGCGGCCGATGAGGTGTTCATTCCGATCCAGTGCGAGTACTACGCCCTCGAGGGACTCAGTCAGCTTCTCGGAAGCGTGCGCATGATCCAGAAGCACCTCAACCCGCCGCTGCACGTGTCGACGATTCTCTTGACCATGTACGACGGACGCACTCGACTCGCGCAACAGGTCGCAGACGAGGTGCGCGAGCACTTCGCAGACCAGGTTCTCCGGACTGTCATTCCGCGCTCGGTCCGCGTGTCTGAGGCGCCGAGCTTCGGGCAGACGGTCGTCGCCTACGACGGAGGGTCTGCGGGAGCCGTCGCCTACCGCGAAGCCGCGGTCGAAATCACCCGGCGCGGAGCGGCCGATTCGCCGCGAGACGCCGTGAACCACGAAGGAGCACGCTGATGGCCGCGAAGAGGACCGGGTTGGGCAGGGGTATCGGAGCTCTGATCCCGACGAGCGATGCCGAGTCGCGGCCCGTGGATGTGTTCTTCCCCGGAAGCAAGCGCACTGCGGTCATTGCGTCGTCGGATGAAGGCGCTCCGACGTCGACGCCCGAGGAGACCGGGTCGGTGCTCGATGGTCCGGCCTCCGCGCCCGCCACCCGGGACTCGCACGACACCCTCGACTCCGATTCGGACACACCCGGGGGTGAGATCCTCGTCGAGGTGCCCGGCGCACGACTCGTCCACGTCGACCCGCACGACATCGTTCCCAATCCCCGGCAGCCTCGCTCCAATTTCGACCCCGACGATCTCGCCGAACTCGTCCACAGCGTGCGCGAGTTCGGCGTGCTGCAGCCCGTCGTCGTGCGCCCGCGCAGCGAGGAGACCGGCACCTACGAACTGATCATGGGAGAGCGGCGCACGCGCGCCGCGCGCGAGGCTGGCCTCGACAGCATCCCCGCTGTCGTCCGCGACACGCAGGACGAGCATCTGCTGCGAGATGCCCTGCTCGAGAACCTGCATCGTTCCCAACTCAACCCGCTCGAAGAGGCGTCGGCCTACGAGCAGCTTCTTGCGGACTTCGGAATCACGCAAGAAGAGCTGGCCAGTCGCATCGGCCGCTCACGTCCTCAGATCAGCAACACCATCCGCCTGTTGCGGCTGCCCGTGCCGGTCCAGCAGCGGGTGGCGGCCGGTGTGCTCTCGGCGGGGCACGCGCGGGCGATCCTGTCGCTCGACGACGGCGACGCCATGCAGCGACTGGCCGACAAGATCGTCAACGAAGATCTTTCGGTGCGTGCGGCGGAGGCCGTCGCGAAGGGGCGGGATGCGGGGGGCCGGCGCCTGCCGAAGCCGCAGGCCGGCGCGCGCCGAGGCCATCTCGACGACGTCGCCGAGCGGCTGGGCGACCGCTTCAACACACGCGTGAAGATTTCCCTGACATCACGAAAAGGCCAGGTAATCATAGATTTCGCGAGCGTTCAGGATCTGAACCGCATCCTGTCCGAGATCGGGGAGTCCGCCTACAGCGAGGGATGACCCGCGCACCGAAGCGACGAACGATGAAGGCCCGATCCCCACGCCGGAGTCGGGCCTTCATCGATGAATATGTGAGATCTCAGCCGATGAACGCGGCCAGATCCTGCTCGAGCGCGAACTTCGGCTTGGCGCCGATGATCGTCTGCTTGACCTCGCCGCCCTGGAAGACCTTCATGGCCGGGATCGAGGTGATCTGGTACTTCATGGCCAGGTCGGGATTCTCGTCGACGTTGAGCTTCAGGATCGTGATCTTGTCGGGGTGCTCGGACTGGATCTCGTCGAGGATGGGCGAGACCATGCGGCAGGGGCCGCACCACTCAGCCCAGAAGTCGACGAGGACGGGCCCCTCGGCCTGAAGCACATCCTGCTCCCACGAGTTCGAGGTGGTGGCCTTGGCGGTCATGGTGTCTCCTTGTCTAGGGGTTTCCCTGGCGTCAACGCCCGCAGGCGTCGGGTTGTTCCGCTCAGGCAGCTGCCTGGCCTCCGCCGGCGTCGGTCAGCTGCGCGAGGGCGGCCAGGTAGTGCTCGGCGTCGAGGGCCGCGACCGTGCCGCTTGCGGCGGCGGTGGCAGCCTGGCGGTACGTGGGGTCGATGACATCGCCCGCGGCGAAGACGCCCGGAGCCGACGTGCGCGAGGAGCGTCCGTCGACGCGGATGGTGCCCTCGGGGGTGAGTTCGAGCTTGTCGTGCACGAGGTGGGTGCGCGGGTCGTTGCCGATCGCGACGAACAGCCCGTCGATCGCGAGGTCGCGGGTCGATCCGTCGACGGTGGAGCGGAGGGTGACTCCCGTTACCGCGGCCTCGCCGAGGACGTCGGCGACCTCGCTGTTCCAGACGAACTCGATCTTGTCGTTTGCGAATGCCCGCTCCTGCATGATCTTGGAGGCGCGCAGGGTGTCTTTGCGGTGGATGATGTAGACCTTCGAGGCGAACTTGGTCAGGAACGTCGCCTCCTCCATCGCCGAGTCTCCGCCGCCGACGACCGCGATGACGCGGTCACGGAAGAAGAAGCCGTCGCAGGTCGCGCACCACGACACACCGTGGCCGGACAGGCGATCCTCGCCCTCGAGACCGAGCTTGCGGTAGGCGGAGCCCGTGGCGAAGATGATCGACGATGCCTCGTGAGTGGCGCCGCTGCCCAGCACGACGCGCTTGACCGGGCCCTCGACGTCGAGTTCGACGACGTCGTCGTAGAGCACTTCGGCGCCGAAACGCTCGGCCTGCTTCTGCATCTTCTCCATGAGCTCGGGGCCTTGAATGCCCTCGGGGAACCCGGGGAAGTTCTCGACCTCGGTGGTGTTCATCAGCTCGCCGCCGGCCTCGACCGAGCTCGCCACGACGAGCGGCTCGAGATTGGCGCGGGCCGCGTAGATCGCCGCGGTGTAACCGGCGGGCCCGGAGCCGATGATGATGACCTGACGCACGTGTGCTCTCCCTTGCAGTCGTCCTGGAGCGGTGGCATCCAGAGCGTGGAACACATCGTATCCCGCGCGCATTCCCCGGCCCCGGCTGCTTCCAGCCTGCGAAAGAGGTTCACGCGCCGTTCAGGTGCCCTCACTATCGCCGCAGACGACGGACCACCGAACCCAGCACGGCGAGCTCCGGTGCGCGCAGCAGCGCGAGCGCGCCGACGTAGACCAGCAGGGAGACGGACCCGATCACCGCGGTGCCGGCGACGCCCGTCCACAGGGACTCCAGCATCCACCCCTGCAGGCCGCCCGCCCAGACGAAGACGCCCCACCCGGCGAGGGCGGCGGGTATCGCCGCGATGCCGAACCGCACGAGCGCGCGCAGCGATCCGGCCATGCCGAGGCGCCCGAGGCGCCGTCGCAGCAGCCACACCGCCACGGCGAGCTGCACGACACCCGCGAGGGACTGCCCGAGCGCGATGCCCGCCGCCAGGCGTTCGAGAGGAAGGATCGCGCCCGCGATCAGCGCGGTGGCGATGACCAGCACGGCCTGCACGAGCGTGAACAGGAAAGGCCTGATCGTGTCGTTGTAGGCGTAGAACGTGCGCTGCACGATGTACAGGATCGACAGCGGGATCAACCCGACGAGGTACGCGCCGAGCACCTGGGCGAAGGGCACCGCATCGGCCGCCGACTCGGTGAAGATGCGCGAGACGGGCAGGGATGCTGCAGCCAGCGCCGCGAGCGCGCCCACCATGAAGAAGCTCAGGCTCGTGACGCTGGCCCCGAGGTCGGCGCGCACGTCGTCGTCGCGCCCCGCGGCCGCGTGCTCGCTGAGCTGGGTGAAGTAGGGGGTGCCGATCGAGACGGCGATGACGGAGTAGGGGAGGATGAAGATGAACCAGGCGTAGTTCATTGCCGCGATCGATGCCCCCGCCTCGGAGGCCTCGGTCACGATGCGGGTCTGCACGAGGCCGGCGATCTGGCCGACGACGACCATGAGGAACGTCCACCAGGCGAGCCGTCCCATGTGCCGCAGGCCCATGCCGCGCCAGGCGAAGTCCGGTCGAACGCGGACGCCGGCACGTCGCCAGAAGAACAGCAGCAGGAGTGCCTGTGCGGCGATGCCGAGTGTGGCGGTGCCGCCCATGAGGGTGATCATCGCGGGGGTCCAGATCTCGACCGCGGTCTGGTGCGGGCCGAACAGCGCGATGAAGGCGCCGAATCCGGCGATCGAGACGACGTTGTTGACGATCGGCGCCCATGTGTACGGACCGAAGACGCGCCGCGCGTTGAGTGTCTCGCCGACGAGGGCGTACAGACCGTAGAAGAACAGCTGCGGGATGCACCAGTAGGCGAAGGCGATCGCGAGGGCGAGCTGGTCGCCTCGGAAGGTCGCGAACAGCTGCACGAGGAGGGGGGCGGCGAGGGTCGCCCCTCCGGTGACGACGACGAGCACGACGGTGCCGAGCGTCAGCAGCTTGGAGATGAAGGCGCCGCCGCCGTCGGCGTGCTTCGCGGCGCGGACGATCTGGGGCACGATCACGCCCGTCAGGATGCCGGTCGAGATGATCGCATAGATGTTGTTGGGCAGCTGGTTCGCGATCGCGAAGGCGTCCGCGACACCGGACCCCACCGATCCGAGGGCGGCCACGAGCACGACCGAGCGCACGAGGCCGGTGATCCGTGAGACGAGGGTGCCCGCGCCGAGGATCGCGCTCGCGCGGCCGAGGCTAGCCACGGGGCGGGTCTCCGGCATGCGGGTCGTCGTTCGCCGGCTCGGATGCGCTCTCCTGCGCCGGTCCCGAGTCGTTGCGTGCCGTGCGCCGGGCGCGGCGGCGACGCAGCACCGTGCGCACGAGGCCCGCACCGAGCAGCAGCACGACGAGCGTGCTGAGCACGACCACGCCGATGCCCTCCCAGTCGGCGCGCACCTGCACCTCGGCGTACCTGGTCGGTCCGATCTGCTGCCCCGACGCACTCTCGAGCCGCAGCTCGATCAGCACCTCGCCGCTGCCGACGCGAGCGCGGACGGGCACCTGCACGGTGGTGTTGACCCCCGGCTGCGACCGCACCGAGGTGGTGCGCTCGACCTCGAGCCGCAGATTGTCGGGAACGGCCTGCAGGTCGACGGTGACCGCCCACGGCAGATCGTTCTGCACGTAGAAGCGCAGGGGCGCCTCGGGGGTGATCAGCTGGATCGTGCTGGGCTGCGGGATGGACACGGCGGTCAGGGTCGCCTCGGACTGCTCCCCGTGCGCGGAGAGCGCCTGCCGCCACGACTCGGGGTCGCCCGGCCACGCGGCGCCGATGAGCTGCAGGATCGCCGTGCGCTCGGGCGCCGTCATCAGCGCGGGGTCGTCGATGATGATCGAGAACTCGTCGAGGCGCTGTTCGGTCGACAGCAGGTTCTGCAGGGCCGCGACGCCCTCGGCGTTCGGCGTGCCGGTGGGGGTCACGTCGGCCGGACCGGCCTGCAGCAGGTCGTCGAGCGAGGCGGGGGCGACACCGGGGGATCCCGCGACCGCGGCGAGCGCGCCCTGCAGTGACGTGCCGCTGAGACTGTCGAGGCGGCCCGTGGTCAGCAGCACGGGACCGGTCGCGTCGGCGGTCAGCAGCGCCAGGTGAGCGGTCAGGGCGGCCAGGGGCGCGGCGCGCGGAACGTCGCCGGTCTGCACCGCGTCACGCAGCGCCGCCGAAGCCGGCTGCTCGTACACGAGGGTCCGGGCTCCGTCGGCCGTCTGCCCGCCCGCCTGTACGGACGCACGCGCGACGGCACCCGACGAGAGCAGAGTGGCGGATGCTGCCGCCCCCTCCTGCGACGACATCCATGCCGCGATGGTCGCGACCGTCTCTGCTGAAGCCTCTCCCTCCGCGGGCCAGCCGACCGACGCCTGCGCCCCGCTCACCGTCGTCAGCTCGTCGAAATCGGGCAGCTCGACCGGGTTCTGCTCGCCGGGGGACGCCGTCGGCGACGGGGTCGGGCTGGGCGACACGTCCGGCAGGCCGGAGCCTTCGTCCTGATCGGGGTCGTCGGCGGCGAAGTCGTCGGCGTCGACCGCATAGTCGAGGCTGGTCGGTTCGAGCGGTTCGGTCAGGCCCGCGTCGGCCTGCACGGACAGGTCGGCGTCGCCGAACTGCAGGGCGAAGCGCGGGTTGGGAAGGGCGTCGAGGCGCAGCATCCACTCCCGTGCGCTCGCGGGGGCCGAGGTGCCCAGCGCGCGGATCGAGGCGAGGATCGCGGGGTCGACCGCGAGGATGGCGGAGGTGCCGCTGACCCCGTCGACCAGGGCGGTCAGTCGGCCTTCGGTGGAGGTCAGCTCGGTGAGCTCGTCGGCGGTGAGGAGCCCCTGCGAGCGCGGGTCGACCGTGATCGGGACGATCACCCCGATGGAGGCCGCAGCGGGTGTGGCGGCGGGATCCTGCAGCACGATGACGCTTCGCGAGACCAGGCCGCCGGGATAGGTCGCGCGCAACGGATACACGCCGGGCGCGCGACCCTGCCACAGGGGCGAGTCGGCTGCGAGCGATACCGCGGCGGCGGCACTGTCTCCGGCCTCGACAGCGGGCAGCACCGGGCGGTCGATCACCTGGGTGCCGCCCTCGAGGACGCCCGAGGTCAGCCAGACATCGAGGGCCTCGGTCGAGGCGACCGGCGCGTCGGCGAGTTCGACGGTCGCCGACGCTTCGGGCAGGGACTCATCGCTCGGATTGTCGACGACGATCGATGCGGCGAGCGGCTGTCCCTGCTGCACGATGCCGCGGGAGAGGGGCACGAGAGTGAGAGTGGGATCGGCGGTTTCGGGGCTCGGGGATGGCGTCGCCTGCAGCGGGGGTGCGAGCGCGGCCGCCGACCCGGCCGGCAGGGCCAGCACCAGCAGGAGGGCCGCCAGCATCGCGACGAATACACGCCGCGCGAGCGCACGCAGGGTCGGCGCGGTGGGCGGCGCAACGGCCGAGCGCGAGGGATCGTGCCGCACGCCGGAACCTATGCGGGTTTGCGTCACGGTGGGTCCGGGGGTGAGGGGTCGCGCGATGGGCACCGCACGCTGCGTTCGAGTCTACGGCGCAACCTCTGAACGACCCGGGAGTGCGGCACGGCGCGGCTCGGTCCTGCGCGCTCACGCACCGCGGGGTTGAATGGGGGGGTGATCCCCGTGCCCGACCCGACGCGCTGCGCAGCGCTCGCCGCCGACCTCGCCGAAGCTTCATACACCGCCGCGCGCCTGCGGGGACTGTGGGGCGTCGCCGCCGACGAGGCATGGGGCCGCGGCCGCAACCTGCCCGCACGCCGCGCGCTCGCCGGATCGCAGGGGCCCGCCGCGACGCTCGCGCGCCTGTTCTGCCTCGGTGAGCCCGTTTCCCGAGACGACGTCGACGCAGCCCTGCCCCGCACCCGAGTCGCAGGGCTGCACGCCCTGGGACTCACGGCGCAGGGCGACGACGGGCTCGTGCACCCGCTGGCATCGGTGCGTCCGCAGGCCTATGTCGACGATCAGGGCGCGGGCGAGTGGTGGGTGGCCAGCGACCTCGACGAGAGCGTCCTGCGTGGGCCGCTGCCGGAGGATCATGTGCTCGGCGTCGGCGGCGCGTCGATGACCCTCGCGGGACTCCAGCTGCCGACCCCCGCGGCACGGGTGCTCGATGTGGGGACGGGATGCGGCATCCAGGCCCTGCGCGCTCGCCGGGTCGCCGACCTGGTCGTCGCGACCGACATCTCGGAGGGTGCGCTGCGCTTCACCCGGATGAACGCGCTGATCAACGGGATCTCAGGAATCGACACGCGCGCCGGGAGCCTGTTCGCGCCCGTCGCCGGCGAGGTGTTCGATCGCATCGTGTCGAACCCGCCGTTCGTCATCACACCGCGGCGGGAGGGTGTGCCCGCGTACGAGTACCGCGACGGGGGGCTGGTCGGAGACGCGCTCGTCGAGGCCTTCGTGCGCGGTGCGGGTGCGCACCTCGTCGAAGGCGGCACGGCGCAGCTGCTCGGCAACTGGGAGTACCGCGACGGGTCCCATGGCGACGGACTCGAGCGCGTGCGGGCGTGGGTGCAGGCGAGCGGCGTCCCGCTCGACGCGTGGGTCATCGAACGCGAGCGCCTCGATCCGATCGCCTACGCCGAGCTCTGGATCCGCGACGGCGGCACCGTCGCAGGCTCGGACGCCTACGACGAGCTGCTCGGCGCGTGGCTCGATGACTTCGCCCACCGCGGCGTGCGTGAGGTGGGCTTCGGCTACGTGCTGCTCCGGCGGCGCAGGCCCGGGATGCCGGCGCTCGCCCGCTACGAACGTGTCGCGACCGCGGTGTCCGAGGGTTCGCTGGGGGCACATCTCGCCGCGTGTCTCGAGGCGCACGACCGACAGGTCGTGCTCGACGATGCCGGACTGGCGGCATCCACCCTGCGGGTCGCGCCCGACGTCACCGAGGCCCGCCATCTGGTGCCGGGGGCACCTGACCCGAGTGTCATCGAGCTGCGCCAGGGCGGCGGATTCGGGCGCACGCTCTCGGTCGATCCGGCGCTCGCGGGAGTGGTCGGCGCATGCGACGGCGACCTGCCGCTGGGCACGTTGATCGACGCGGTCGCCGACCTGCTCGAGGTCGAGGCGGGGATGCTGCGCGCCGATCTGCTGCCGAGGGTGCGCGGCCTGATCGACGACGGGATGCTGGAGCTCGCCGACGCCGAGGGCGCGGGCGGGTGAGTGCTCGTCGGTAGGCTGGGGGCATGGTGAGCATGGCCGAGGGCCTCGGCCGTCTCGGTGAGCTGGCGGCGTCCCCCATCGTCGCGAAGCTGGCGGACGCCTTCGCCGACGCGGGATTCGAGCTGGCCGTCGTCGGCGGACCCGTGCGCGATGCCCTGCTCGGCCGCGTCACCAACGATCTCGACTTCACGACGAACGCGTTGCCCGACGACATCCTGCGCATCGTCACCCCCCTGAGCACGGCACAGTGGGACGTCGGTCGCGCGTTCGGAACGATCGGCGCGCGGGTGCGCGGCGAGCAGGTCGAGATCACGACATACCGCGCCGATGCGTACGACGGCGAGACGCGCAAGCCGCTCGTGAAGTTCGGCGACACCCTCGAGGGCGACCTCGTGCGACGCGACTTCACGGTCAACGCGATGGCTCTGCGCGTGCCCGGTCCCCAGCTGATCGATCCCACGGGCGGCGTCGAAGACCTTCTCGCTGGGGTGCTCCGCACACCGACCGAGCCCGCGGTCAGTTTCGGCGACGACCCGCTGCGCATGCTGCGGGCGGCGCGTTTCGCCGCGCAGCTCGGCTTCAGCGTCGACGCCTCGGTCGCCGAGGCCATGGGCGCACTGCGCGAGAGTCTGTCGATCGTCAGCCCCGAGCGCATCCAGGGTGAGCTCGTGCGGCTGCTGCAGTGCGATGATCCCGATCCGGGGCTGCGGCTTCTCGTCGACACGGGGTTGGCCGAGCAGTTCCTTCCCGAAGTGCCGTCGCTGCGGCTCGAGGTCGACGAACACCACCACCACAAGGACGTCTACGAGCACTCGCTCACGGTGCTGCGTCAGGCGATCGCGCTCGAGCGCGAACGGCGCCCGGGCGAGGCGCCCGACGTCGCACTGCGGCTCGCGGCGCTGCTGCACGACATCGGCAAGCCCGCGACCCGCAAGCTCGAACCGCGCGGGGGCGTGACCTTCCACCACCACGACGCCGTGGGGGCCCGGCTCGCGCGCAAACGGCTGCAGGCTCTGCGCTTCGACACCGACACGATCGGGGCCGTGACGCAGCTGATCGACCAGCACCTGCGCTTCTTCGGCTATGCCGAGGGAGCGTGGACCGATTCGGCCGTGCGACGGTACGTGCGGGATGCCGGAGCCCAGCTCGAGCGCCTGCACATCCTCACCCGCGCCGACGTCACGACGCGCAACGCCCGCAAGGCCGCGCGTCTGCGCGCGGCCTACGACGACATCGAGCGCCGCATCGCCGACCTCGCCGAGCAGGAGCAGCTCGACGCGATGCGACCTGCCCTGGATGGCAACCGCATCCAGGAGGTGCTGGGTCTTCGTCCCGGTCCCGACGTGGGTCGTGCCTATCGCTTCCTGCTCGATCTGCGGCTCGACGAGGGTGTGCTCGATGAGGCCGAGGCCGAAAGGCGTCTGCGCGACTGGTGGGCCGAGCAGGGCTGAGCCTTCGCGTGGCGGCGGCGGGGCAGCATCCCGCATGCTCGGTCGCGCGCGCCGGGGCCGTCTGACGCGCGGTGCCGTCTGCGTTGGGGCGTTGGGGCTACGTTGGGGCGCGGAGCAGCACGCCCCACGGTGATTCTGACGCCCCAACGGCGGGGTCGGGGCCGGGCGACGATCGGGTCGCGGCGACGATGCGATCGGGTCGCAGCGACGGCGGGACGGGTGGGGCGCGCGGGAGCGTCATCGGGGCGAACCTCGACCGGGCCCCGGACTCCGTGTGCGACCTACACTGGTCGCACACGCGCACGCGCTCCACCGATGACGATCGGAGCCTCATGACGTCGCCCTGGTCACCGCGCCGGGATGTCTCGCCCGAGACCTCACGCCTGCTCATCGAGCGCGCCCACGACGAGTTCGTGCAGGGCAATCCCACCGATCCGCGACTCCTCGACGTGCGCCCCCTCGTGCGCGAGTCCTGGCGACGATCGCTCGCGGTGCTCGTCGGTGCCGAGGCGCCCCCTCCGCTCGACCTGTCCGCGGCCGACCTCGAGGAGTACCGGCGAACGCACCCGCTCGCCGGGGTGCTCGAGATGATCCGCGCGCTGCTGCTTCCCGGCGACGCTGCCGACGCCGGTGTCGCCGTCGCTGTCGGCGACGCGGCCGGACGGCTGCTGTGGGTCGAGGGCGACCGCCACGTGCGCGCACTCACGGGTGAGATGGGATTCGTCGCCGGTGCCAACTGGTCGGAGGCGGCCGTCGGGACGGCGGCACCCGGCACCGCGCTCACCCTGGATCGCTCCGTGCAGATCCGCGGCGCGGAGCACTACAACCGGCTGGTCCAGCCCTGGAGCTGTACCGCCGCCCCCGTGCACGACCCCGAGACCCGGCGCATCGTCGGCGTCATCGATGTGACGGGCGGCGCGAGCGCCGTGACCCCGCAAGCACAGCTGCTCGTGGATGCCACGGCCCGGGCGGTGGAGGGCGAGTTGCTCGTCGCACGGCTGCGGGCGCGTGCGGAGCGGCCGTCCCCCGCCCGCGCGCGGTCGCGGCCGTCAACTCGAGCGATGCGATCGATGTTGCGCGTGCTGGGACGTGATCGGGCGCTGCTCGAGGTCGCGACCGAGGGCGGCGACACCGTCATCGAGCTCACTGCCCGGCATGCCGAGATCCTGCTCGTGCTAGCGACCCATCGCCAGGGTCTTTCCGCCGAGACCCTCGCCGAGCTGGTCTACGGACCGGATGCCGCCCCCGAGACACTGCGCGCCGAGATGGTGCGGCTGCGCAAGGTCCTGGAGCGCACCGCACCGCACCTCGTGCCGGCATCCCGCCCGTATCGCCTCGCCGCCGAGCTCGAGACCGACGCGCAGCACGTGCTGTCGTTGCTGGATCGCGGGGCCCACCGTGTGGCGCTCGCCGCCTATCGCGGCGCCGTGCTGCCGGACTCGGTGGCACCGGGTGTCGAGGAGGTGCGCGAGGGCGCGCGTCTCGCGCTGCGCGAGGCTCTTATGGCCGAGGCGAGCGCCGAGGTGCTGCTCGGATACGCCGACACCGAGGATGCCGCTGAAGACGTCGAGGTGCTGCGACTGTGCCTGAGTCTGCTGCCGCAGCGCTCTCCGCGACGTGCCGGACTGGTCGCCCGGCTCACTCGCCTCGAGGCGTGAGCCGGGCCGCTTCAGCGGCGTGATACCGACAGCAATGGATGCCGGGGCACGGCCTCGCAACCCGATGCAACGTCGCGCGGCCTAGCGTCGACGCACACGTCCCGGCGGGCACGCCGGGCACTCATGACACGTCGAAGGAGACAGACATGACCATCGTCGAAGAGGGCGTCTCGAGCGTCTACGCCGCCCCCGGCCAGCGCGGGGCGCTCGCCGAGTACCGCTCCCGCTACGGCCACTACATCGGTGGGGAGTTCGTCGACCCCGTCAAGGGCGAGTACTTCGAGAACATCTCCCCGGTCACCGGCAAGCCGTTCTGCGAAGTGGGGCGCGGCACCGCCGAAGACATCGATCGAGCGGTGGATGTCGCCTGGAAGGCGTTCGCGTCATGGGGCAAGACGAGTCCCGCCGAGCGCGCCAACATCCTCAACAAGATCGCCGACCGCATCGAGGCGAACCTCGAGAAGATCGCCGTCGCCGAGACCTGGGAGAACGGCAAGCCGATCCGCGAGACACTGGCCGCCGACATCCCCCTCGCGGTCGATCACTTCCGCTACTTCGCCGGCGTGCTGCGGGCGCAGGAGGGCTCGCTCAGCCAGCTCGACGAGGACACCGTGGCCTACCACTTCCACGAGCCGCTCGGTGTGGTCGGTCAGATCATCCCGTGGAACTTCCCCATCCTCATGGCGACGTGGAAGCTCGCCCCCGCCCTCGCCGCCGGCAACTGCGTCGTGCTGAAGCCTGCCGAGCAGACCCCGGCATCCCTGCTGTTCCTCTTCGACATCATCGGCGACCTGCTGCCGGCGGGTGTCGTGAACATCGTCAACGGGTTCGGGATCGAGGCGGGCGCGCCTCTCGCGCAGCACAAGCGCATCCGCAAGGTCGCCTTCACGGGCGAGACGACCACCGGTCGCCTGATCATGCAGTACGCGTCGCAGAACCTCATCCCCGTGACCCTCGAGCTCGGCGGCAAGAGCGCGAACGTCTTCTTCGAGGATGTCGCACGGGCCAAGGACGACTATTACGACAAGGCGCTCGAGGGTTTCACGTTCTTCGCGCTCAACCAGGGCGAGGTCTGCACGTGTCCGTCGCGGGCGCTCATCCAGCGCTCCATCTACGACGGATTCCTCGGCGACGCGCTCGAGCGGGTCGGCAAGATCGTGCAGGGCAATCCGCTCGACCCCGCGACGATGATCGGTGCCCAGGCATCGAACGACCAGCTCGAGAAGATCCTCTCGTACATCCAGATCGGCACGGAGGGCGGCGCGAAGCTACTGACCGGCGGCGAGCGGGTGGACCTCGGCGGCGATCTGGCCGAGGGGTATTACGTGGCCCCCACCGTGTTCGAGGGAACGAACGACATGCGCATCTTCCAGGAGGAGATCTTCGGGCCGGTGGTCTCGGTCACCTCCTTCGACGGATTCGACGACGCCATGTCGATCGCCAACGACACCCTGTACGGCCTCGGCGCGGGCGTCTGGAGTCGCAACGGCGACACCGCATATCGCGCCGGACGCGGCCTCGAGGCCGGGCGCGTGTGGACGAACACGTACCACCAGTACCCGGCGCACGCGGCGTTCGGCGGGTACAAGCAGTCGGGCATCGGACGGGAGAACCACCTCAAGATGCTCGATCACTACCAGCAGACCAAGAACCTGCTCGTGTCGTACGCCGAAGGGCCCATGGGCTTCTTCTGAACCGACGCCCCGGGGCGGGTGCCTCTTTCCCCCGGGCACCCGCCCCCGAACCCACGAAGGAGGACCTCCATGACCGAACGCGTCGCGGTGACCGCGGCGGCAGCATCCCTGCTTCGGGAGTTGACCGCCCAGCACGGGCCGCTGATGTTCCACCAGTCGGGTGGGTGCTGCGACGGCAGTGCCCCCATGTGCTACCCCGTCGGCATGTTCGTCACGGGACCCTCGGACGTGCTGCTCGGCACGATCGACGCCGGCGTGGACGATCCGATCGAGGTGTACATGTCGGTGTCGCAGTTCGAGTACTGGAAGTACACGCACCTGACCATCGACGTCGTACCGGGTCGGGGTGCGGGCTTCAGTGTCGAAGGGCCGACCGGGATGCGGTTCCTCATCCGCTCGCGGATGCTCACCGAGCACGAGCTCGAGGATCTGGCCCTCATGCCGTCCGAGTGATCACGGTCGACTCGCGACAAAAACTCCTTTCCGTCGGACTCTTGACGGAAAAATCCCTTCTCCCTTTGATGGAACGAACGACGCGCCGGCCACTCTCGGATGATCGGAAGCGTCGATGCAGGACGGGCGCATCGGGCGCTCGTCGCTGTTCGCGACGCATGCCCCGCATGTGTCGTCGTCGTGCGTGCGCGCGACGCTTCGATGGAGAAGGAGACGCACTTCGATGCGATGGAGATCCGTTCGTCCCCCGATGATCGCCGCATTCGCGGCGGCATTGCTGATCGGTTCGAGCCTGCCCGCGGCGGCCGCCCCACCGCCTGCGACACCGGCGCCACCCGAGCCCCCGGCGAGCGCCGGCTCGACCTACACCAACCCCGTCAGCGCGGGCACGGTCGACACATTTCCCGACCCGGCCGTGATCCGCGGCAAAGACGGGTCGTGGTACGCGTACGGGACGACGAACCCGATCTTCCAGTCCCAGGGTGAGACCGGCGAGCACATCCTGCCCGTCCTCCGCTCCGACGACATGGTGTCGTGGGACTACGCGGGCGATGTCTACCCCGCCGACGCCGCCCTACCGGGGTACTGGGCAGCGAACACGCGCCCGTGGGCACCCGACATCCGGTACATCGACGGCCTCTACCACCTCACCTACTCCCTCTCCAACGGAGGCGTGGCACTGCTGACGGCGCAGACGCCCGTCGGGCCGTGGACCGATCGCGGTCTGCTCGTGGGCGGCGCTCCCGTCGCGGGGTGCCCCACGGGAAACATCGATCAGGCGATGTTCACCGACACCGACGGCACCCACTACTTCTACTGGGGTAGTTATGACGTCATCTGCGTGTCGAAGATGAATGCCGACGCCACCGCGCTCGAGGGCGAGGTCACCCAGATCGCCCAGGGCAGGCGTATGGAGGGCGGCTTCGTGGTGCGCCGCGACGGCTACTACTACCTGATGTACTCCGACGCGGGATGCTGCGACGGAGCCTTCAGTGGCTACACGGTCAAGGTCGGGCGCGGCGACAGCCCGACCGGACCCTTCGTCGACGACGAGGGCATCGATCTCATGGCGCTCTCGTCGAAGGCCGGCTTCGTGCTCACCTCGAACGGCAACGGATTCGCCGGTCCCGGCCACAACGCGATCCAGACCGACCTGTCGGGACAGGACTGGCTCGTCTACCACGCGATCCCCACCGACGACCCGGACTTCGCACCGGTCGACACCCGCAACGGCCGGCTCACGCTCTCCAAGCGCCCGCTCATGATCGACAGGCTCGATTGGATCGACGGTTGGCCCGTCGTCCGCGCCGGCGCCGGTCCCTCGAACGGTGCGGAGCCCGCCCCGGTGACCTCGGGTCAGGTCGGCACGTCGTTCGCCGACGGGCTGGACGGCTGGAAACGCTCGGGTCAGGTCGAGCTGGCGGATGACGTGGACGCCGGCGCCCACGCGCGCCTCGCCGAAGCGACGGGCACCAGGCCCGGAGGTCCGGGCAAGCCCGGCAAGACAGCATCCACCTCGCTCTCGAGCACGACCCAGGTCCGCGGCGACCAGCGCGTGCAGGCCGACCTGCGTCTCGCCGCGGGCGACTCCGGAGCCGTCGGGCTCGTGGCCGGCGAACGGGGGGTCAACGGCGTGACGGCGTGGATTGATCGCGCCGCCGGAGAGCTGCGGCTCGAGGCGGTGCACGGCAGCCGTGTGACGGAGGGATCGGCACCGCTGCCCGCCGGATTCTCGTACGAGACCTGGCACACCGTCGTCATCGAGTGGCGCGGCGACCGGCTTCACGCCGAAGTGTCGGCAGACAACCTGCGCGATGCGCTGGCCGAGGTCTCTCTCGACGTGCCGAAGCAGGTGACGTCGCACGGCACCGTGGGTGCGGTCGCCGTGGGTTCTGCCGCCGACGCCGACAACATCAGCGTCGCCGCCCTGCACCAACCGGTGACCGAGCGGGTCGCCGATCCGCAGCCGGGCGGGCTCCTCGAGGACTACTCGGACGAGTTCGACGTGCAGGGAGCGCCCGAGGCGGGCGACGACGCGTGGAGCTGGGTGCGCCGCCCCGCGTCGGCACCCGCTGTCACGGACGGGTCGCTCGTGTGGCCCACCCAGGGATCGGAACTGCATCTCGCGAACAACACCGCCCCGGTGCTGCTGCGCGACGCTCCGAGGGAGGACTTCATCGTCGAGACGAAGCTCACCTTCGATGCGACCCGCGCGGCGCAGCAGGCGGGCATCGTGCTGTACGAGACCGATGACCGATACCTCAAGCTCATGCACTCGGTGCTGCCCCTCAATCGCAAGGGGGAGTTCTTGCACAAGACGGAGTTCGGAAAGGAGATGGAGCGACCCACGACGACACCGCCCACCGCGGTCGCGAACGGTCCGATGTTCGGGGCGGCGCCCGCCGAGACGACATGGCTGCGGCTGTACGCGCAGCTCGACGCCGACAACGGCGAGTGGGACGTACGGATGGCCTCCAGCACCGATGGTGAGAACTGGCAGTGGGGCGGCGTGTGGTCGATGGCCACACGGGGTGACCTGCGTATCGGCCTGGTGTCGATGAACGCCCCGGGAGCGACGGCGGAGTTCGACTACGTGCGCACCTACGCCATGGGAGGGGATGCGCGCGCATTCCCGGCCAGCTGGCCGATCCCGATGTCGTATGGCGCGGCGGACGGGCGCAGCGAATTGATGCCCCGCGACGACAACTCGATGCTCCTGGATCTCGAACTGCGTCCGCAGGACGAGGAGCTCGGTCGGGTGTGGATGCGCGACACCTACGTCAACACCTTCGAGGTCGAGGGCGAGACCCTCTACGTCGCGACGGGCACGACGCGGGCCGAAGGGCTCGACAAGGCGGCCCCGTGGAACGACGGCATCTACGTGTGGATCGCGCGATCGCTGGAGGGACCGTGGGACCTCGTGGACACGACGGGCCTCCGTCCCGATCAGCCCAAGGGCAAAGTCTGGTCGCCGGAGTTCATCGGGGAGAACACCCCGGGGCGCACCGTCGTGACCGACTGGCAGGCCTACAAGAATCCCGACGATCCGGCCACGAAGGCGGGTAACGCGTGGGCTCCCGAGCTGCACTACATCGACGGGACCTGGTACCTCGTCGCCTGCATGGGAGACCAGAGCACCCTCACGGGGTCGTTCATCCTGGCCAGCGAAGGCGGACCCGAAGGGCCCTATCGCAACATCGAGGCGAACATCGATCATCCGCTGGGTGAGCCCGTGCGCGCGGCGAACCCGCAGTACTACCACATCGACGGCGGGCTCTTCGATGACGGCGACAAGACCTATCTGGTGCTGCACAACGACCTCTACTCGGAGATGACTCCGGATATGGAGAACCTCGTCACGCCGACGGATCTGCCGACCTTCACGCAGCGCAAGTACGCGCCCGAGCCCTATCTCGAGGGGGCGACGGTGACCAAGGTGGGCGAGAAGTACTACCTGATGCACGCGGCCTGGGCGTGGCGGCCGAGCGCCGCGACGGGGCCGACCTACCTGGCGGGTACGGGCGTGCGCGAGAACTACGACGCCATCGTCGCGGTGGCGGACTCGTTCGAGGGCCCCTATTCTGCGCGTTACACCGCCGGCGTCGCGGCAGGACACAACAACATGTTCGCCGATGAGTACGGCGACATGTGGATGACGTTCTTCCGCAATCCCGCACACGGGTACTGGGCCGACCCGTCCCGCGTAGACGAGTCGGCGGTGCCGGGCATCGTCCGCCTCGAGCAGAACGGCCCGCTCGGGGAGGTGCTGACCGTGGCGCGTCCCGACTGACCCGCCCGTCGGGTCAGAGGACGATCGTGAACACCCAGAACGCCAAGACGACCACGACGGCGGCGATCGAGAGCCACGAGACGCTACGCGTGAGCCGACGGCCCTCGCGGGCCACGCCGGGCGGCGGCCTCAGCTGAGCTGCCGGCAGCGGGAACGAGGGACCGGATGCTGTGACCGCAGCATCCGGTCCCTCCGGCGTGGGTCCGGCCGTGACCGGCGCAGCGGTCGCGGGGGTGAGGCGATCGTCGCGCCACCGTGACCACTGGTCGAGCTTGTCCAGCAGTGCACGGACGACCGAGAACAGCCACGCCCACGTCGCGGGGTCGAGGGTGGAGAGGTCGCGCTTGGCGTAGAGGAACAGCCAGTCGTCGACGATCTCGACGTCGAGTTCGGCCGCGTGATCGATGAAGCGGGCCATGATGTCGGGAGTGAAGAGGTACAGCGCGTCGCGCTCGTAGCCGCGAGGGCAGAAGAGCGAGAAATAGCGGTCGAAATCGCCCTCCAGGCGCAGGCGCTGGTCGCGGTCGAAGCTCGTCGGCAGATTCGAGCCGAAGAGTCCGTTGTTGCCGGTCGCATCCAGGAGGATATGCGGCAGCGGGGTGTCGAGGCGGACGGCGACATAGCCCCAGCGGTGGGTCGTGCGGTTCTTGCCCGACCCGGTCGTGTACCGGTAGTTGGCGAACTCCACGAACCGGGGTCGCATACCCCGGACCAGATCGCTCGCGTGACGCGAGCTGCCGACCCCGAAGATGATCCCCGGCAGCGCGGGCGCGGCCAGGGCGGACACGTAGGACATCGCGTTCGTGGACGCGAAGCGGTCGAGCCGGTACTCGCGTTCGCCTCGGCCGCGCAGCACCCGCACGATGACGAACACGATCACCGAGGCGATACCCAGGACGAAGACCAGCGGCAGCAGCACGAGGGCGCCCGAGGAAACCCCTGTCGAGACCATGGCGGACGCGATGCCCACGGCCGTGCTGATGAACACCCCCACGACCCCCAGCGCGAACACACCGAACACGATCAAGACGATGACGCCCTGCACGGTCGATGCACCCCAGACCGAACCGCCGCGCCCCTGCGCGCGCATCTGCTGCAGGTGTGCACGCATCGCGCGTCGGTCGATGGAGTCGGTGAGCGGGCGGGCGTCGAAGGCGGGGGCGCTCATCGTTCCACGCTAAGCGTCGTCGCCGCGCCGTGCCACGCGCGCGGGGGTCCAGGCCCGTGTCACCCGCCCGAAACCGTTCGGAAACGTAACGCCCGTCGCGATCGCGATACAGTCAAGGCCGGACGACGGCAGATGCGGGAGGCGCGGTGAGCGAGATCCTCGACGACATGGACTCCCGCCCCGGGAGTACGACGTCTCTGCTGCGCACCATCGTCGGCATCTACGTCCGGGAGCTCGGCGGATGGGTGTCGGTCGCCGACCTGCTGGAGCTGATGGACGCCCTCGGGGTGCCCGATCCCCGCACCCGCACTGCGATCGTGCGGGTGAAGAAGAAGGGCCTGCTCGTGCCCGAGACCCGCGACCGCGTGGCCGGCTACCGGCTGGTGGACGAGGCCGTGCCCATGCTCGCCCGCGGAGACCGGCGGGTGTACTACCCCCGCAGCATGAGCGCCGACAGCGCCTGGTGCCTGGTGTCGTTCTCGATCCCCGAGGAGAACCGGCACCTTCGCCATCAGCTGCGCCGGCGCCTGCACTGGATCGGCTGCGGCACGGTGTCGCCCGCCCTGTGGATCTGCCCGGCCTACCTGCTCGAGGAGGTCGAGGAGATCCTGGCCGAACTCGAGGTGAGAGAGCACGCCACCGTCTTCGTGACCGAGCGCCCGAGAGTCGCGGGACCCCTCGCCGCAGCTGTCGCGCAGTGGTGGGACCTCGACGAGATCCGCGGCCATCACGAGCAGTTCCTCACCGAGCACGGCCCGGACGGCGCGCGGGCGATGGATGCTGTCATCAGCCCCCTCGAGGCGTTCTCGATCTATATCCGCAGCATCGACACGTGGCGCATCGTGCCGTACATCGATCCCGGCCTGCCCGCGGATCTGCTCCCTCCCGATTGGCCGGGAGATGACAGCAGTGCCCTGTTGCACACCCTGCGCGCACGCTTCAGCGGCCTTGCGACCGACTTCGTCTCGCAGGTCACGGGCACACGCATCGACAATCCCGGGCGTGACGCGATCCGCCCTCTATCAAGTATGTGACGGACGTTACCATTAAGACATGAACCGTAGTTCTCTCGACCTCGACGCGCACGATC
Source organism: Microbacterium sp. HA-8 (assembly GCF_046111165.1). NCBI lineage: Bacteria > Bacillati > Actinomycetota > Actinomycetes > Micrococcales > Microbacteriaceae > Microbacterium > Microbacterium sp. HA-8. The sequence continues at coordinate 3,699,877 of NZ_CP162025.1, read as the reverse complement.
CGCTCGCGACCTTCCGAGAGCGGTTCGTGGCATCGGACGACCCGGCCGTCGCCGCCTATCTCGACGGCAACTCGCTCGGCCGGCCCCCGCGCGTGCTCGAGGAGCGTCTGGCCGCCTTCGTGCGCGGCGAATGGGGCACCCGCCTGATCCGCGGATGGGGCGAGCGCTGGTTCGATCTGCCGCTCACGCTCGGTGACCGGATCGCGGCGCAGACCCTCGGCGCCGGTCCCGGTCAGACGATCGTGGGCGACTCGACGACGGTCTCGCTCTACAAGCTCATCCGCGCCGCTCTCGCCGCGCGACCGGACCGCCGTGAGATCGTCATCGATCGCGGAAACTTCCCCACGGATCGGTACATCGTCGAAGGGATCGCCGCCGAGACGGGCCGGACGATCCGGTGGATCGACACCGAGGCCGGAGCCGGAGTCACGGCGAGCGATGTCGCGCGGGTGATCTGTCAGGACACGGCGGTGGTCGTGCTCAGTCACGTCGCCTATCGTTCGGGCTACGCCGCGGATGTGCCCGGCATCACCCGGACCGTGCACGCCGCCGGTGCGCTCGTCGTCTGGGACCTCTGTCACTCCGTCGGCGTCATGCCCATAGAACTCGATGCCTGGGACGTGGACTACGCGACCGGGTGCACGTACAAGTACCTCAACGGTGGTCCGGGCTCGCCCGCGTTCCTCTACGTGCGCGCCGATCTGATCCCGGACGCCGTCCAGCCGATCCAGGGATGGATGGGCGTGAAGGACTCCTTCCGCATGGGCCAGGGCTACGAGCCCGCCGACGGCATCCGTCGCTTCATCAGCGGAACGCCGCCCATCCTCGGCATGCTCGCCATGCAGGCCACGCTCGAGCTGATCGAGGAGGCGGGGATGGCCGCGATCCGGGCGAAATCGATCGCGCTCACCGAGTACGCCATCGCGCAGGTGGACCGGCACCTGGTCCCGCTCGGTGCGGTGCTCGCGTCGCCGCGCGATGCGAGTGTGCGGGGCGGACACATCACGGTCGATCACCCCCGGTTCGCCGAGCTCGTGCCGCGGCTGTGGCAGGAGGGCATCCTCCCGGACTTCCGCCCGCCGTCGGGCATCCGCTTGGGCATGTCGCCGCTGTCGACGTCGTTCGCCGAGGTCGAGACGACGATCGCGGCGATCGCCGCCGCGCTGCGCGAGCCCGAGGAGTAGGACCCCCGCACGGCGACATTGGATGTCCCATTTTCTGTCGCTGGCGAGCCGCCAGGGCGACAGAAAATGGGACATCCCACCACCCGCACGGCACAGCGGCCGCGTCACCCCGCCCGCACCCGCGCCCGTCAGGAGGCCGACGGTTCCTCCTCGGTGAGCAGCAGGAACAGGCCGCCGTAGGGCTCGAGGTGCACGATGAAGCTCTGCAGATCGTCGACCCGGCTGACCACCTCGTGCGTCTGCGCGTCCACCACGGCGTGCCGCACAGGCAGCTGCTCGCTGTGGACGGTTCCCTCGATGGGTTCCGCCGTGAAGTTCAGCACCGTGAGCTGGATCGGCGCGCCCTCGTCGCCGAGCCCGTCGTCGAGACGGTGCACGAGCACGAGCATGCCGGGGTGGGCGACGTCGGGTACGTCGATCTGCGTCGCGATCGCCACGCCGTGCTCCCGCCGCACGGCGAGCACCTCGGCGAAGCGCGACGCGAACGAGTCGGGCGAGGCGAGCTGAGCGGGCAGCGAGCCGTACAGCGACCGCGCCCGCGGCATGCCGGAGGGCGAACGCTGCGCATCGGGGGCCGCATCGAGCAGGTCGTGGGCGCCGCGCTCGATCCACCGCGTGTCACCCGAGTCGATCAGGTCGCGCACCTCGGCCCGATCGAGGGTGAGCATGCCGGTCAGGTCCCAACCCGAGAGTGCGAAGACGCCCGGCTGCCACGCGTTGTACTTGCACAGCAGCAGGTGCGCGTCGCGGATGGCCGGGATGTCGTCATCCGTGATGTCCGAGAGCGTCGTGGCTCCGCGCGTCGCTGCGATGAGCGACGCGGTCGTGCACGCGATGCCGTTCTGCGTGAACACCATGTTGAAATCCGCCGCACCGGTGAGCTTCTCGGTGAGGTCGGCGCGGATCTCCTCGGCCAGCTGCGCGCCCGGGATCTCGCGGTTTCGGAACGAGTAGACATCGTCCCGGTGCAGCGTCGCCCAGTGCACGAGCTCGTACGTCAGCTCGTCATGGTTCTGCATGCCGTGCACGAGACCGACCGGTTCGACGCCCAGCTCGAGCGACTGCCGCAGGGCGAGCCGCAAGAACTCGGTGTCTCCGGTCGCGAGCGCATGCTGGTAAGCCGGACGGCTGACGAAGTCATAGGAGAGGTCGGCACCCACGGCGCCGGTGTCGCGGATGTCCTCGATCGTGAGGTTCAGCTCCTGGAACGTGAACCCGCCCACCTTGCGCACCATGCCGGCGATGATGTGGTTCGCGGCGTGCGAGAGCGGGTGCCCCTCCGACCACGCCGGCAGGCCCTCGGCGCTCTTCTCCACACCGAGGAACCCGTTGGCGTCCAGGCGCAGCGCGCTGGAGCCGAGGTCTCCGAGCGAATGCAGGGCGTCTCCGATCACGAGGCGCATGCCGGCGAAGGTGGGATCGAGCCAGTTGATGGAGGGCTGGCCCTCCTTGAAGTAGTGCAGGTACACCCAGCGGCGCTGCTGTCCGTCGACGCCGGTGACGATGTCCGTCGCGCTCCAGTTGGTCTCCTTGACCCCGGGTGTATAGAAGATGACGCGCTGCAGTTCGCCGATGATGTATCCGCGCTCCGCCAGCTCGTGCTCCGACGACGGATCGAGGTTGACAGCATCCCGCCCCGCAGGCACCTCGGGCAGCAGGTGCCAGTCCTCGGGCGGGATCTCGATCATGTGATAGATGCCGGGGTAATCCTTGAACGCCATCTCGGCGAGGCGATAGTCGGCGCCCTTGCCGGTGTGGCCCGGCACGATGTCGTCGATGACGCTGCCGCCGTGGGCATCGGCGACGTCGGTCAGGCGGCGGAAGGCCTCCTCGTCGCCGAAGAGCGGGTCGATCTCGGTCGAGATGCGGTCGAAGTGGCCGTCGACGCTCGGAGTCTCCTGCCATCCGCTGATGCCGCCCGCCCGCTTGACGGGGCCCGTGTGCACGGCATTGATGCCGATGCGCTCGAACGCGTCCCAGAGGGCGTCCTGGCCGAGCGCGTCGAGGAACGACTGACCGGGGCGCGTGATCAGCGAGATCGGATACGCCGTGAACCAGACATCCGCGGTGGTGATCGCCCGGCGCGCGTCGGGGCGCGCATAGGGGTTGCGCCACATGCTGGGCTGACCCGAGAGCTGACGGCTGAGCACGTCGGCGTCCTTGAGCATCGACTGACGCACGAGCCACTCGACGTACGAGGGGTTGGTGCCGATCGCGGTGCGGGGGTCGGTCGTGAACCGGCGCAGATTGCTCCGGCGCAGCTGGTCGCGCGGACGCAGGCGCCGTGGCCGTGCCGGGTAGAGCTGCTCGTCGTAGCTGATCTCGGGGATCGTCCCGGTCGATGTGTCCTCGGCGACGTCGTGCCCCTCGATCGCCCCGTCCGCCGGTGGCGCCGTGCCGCCCATGTCGTCATCCGTCATCGCGGCCCTCGCTCATTGATCGCCCCCGCCGAAAAACCTGCATGCCGCCCAAACTACGCAGGCCTGTGCCTACGTCAAGGCACCTGCGCCGACCCGCCGCCTCGTGGTAATGACGCTGATGACAGATGGATGCCGGGGCCTGCGTTCGGCGGAACCGCCCGGTTCGGGTAGACTGCAAAGGTTGTCCGGCTGCGGCTCTGCCCGCGTGAGCCCGGATGACGTGCACACACCCTCCTGCTGCCGGGAAATGCCCGGCAGCCGTTCTAGTCCGAAGGAGGTGGGTTAGTGACGCACCAGTACGAACTCATGGTCATCCTGAGCCCCGAACTCGACGAGCGCACGGTCGCCCCGAGCCTCGACAAGTTCCTGAAGGTCATCACCAACGATGGCGGCTCGATCGACAACGTCGACATCTGGGGCCGGCGCCGCCTGGCCTACGAGATCCAGAAGAAGACCGAGGGCATCTACGCCGTCGTCAACTTCACCGCGACGAGCGAGGCCACTCAGGAGCTCGACCGCCAGCTCAAGCTCTCCGAGGCCGTCATGCGCACCAAGGTGCTGCGTGCCGAAGAGGCCATCGCCCAGGTCGCCGCCGAGAAGAAGCGCTCCGACGAGAAGGCCGCCCGCAAGGCTGCTGCTCCCGCCCGCCGCGCCGAGTCCGCCGACGCCAAGGCTGCGAAGGTCTGACGCCATGGCCGGTGAGACCATCATCACCGTGGTCGGCAACCTGACCGCCGATCCCGAGCTGCGCTACACGCAGAACGGGCTCCCCGTCGCGAACTTCACGATCGCGTCGACGCCGCGCAACTTCGACCGTGCCGCGAACGAGTGGAAGGACGGCGAAGCGCTGTTCCTCCGCGCGAGCGTGTGGCGCGAGTTCGCCGAGCACGTCGCCGGCTCGCTCACCAAGGGCTCGCGCGTGATCGCGACCGGTCGCCTCAAGCAGCGCTCATACGAGACGCGCGAGGGCGAGAAGCGCACCGCGATCGAGCTCGAGATCGACGAGATCGGCCCCTCGCTGCGCTACGCGACCGCTCAGGTCACGCGCGCGTCGAGTGGCGGCGGCGGTGGCGGTCAGAACCGCCAGCAGGTCACCGAAGAGCCGTGGGCGACGCCCGCATCGACGAACGCGGGCGGCAACGCCTCGTCGGGCGCCGACGCGTGGAGCACCCCCGGGTCCTACGGCGACGACACCCCGTTCTAAAGAAGACAAGATTCCGGATGCCGCATCCGGTCTGCCCGCGAGCCGAGAGGCGCGCCGGGCGACAGACCGGGCCGCAGCATCCGACCTCACACCTGAAGGAAGACCATGGCTGGAAAGTCCAGCGGCGATCGCCGCAAGCCGCGGAAGGGCGCGAAGAACGCCGCCCCCGCGAAGCCGACCCGCGTCGGCGTCATCGACTACAAGGATGTCGCCACGCTTCGCAAGTTCGTCTCGGAGCGCGGCAAGATCCGTGCCCGTCGTATCACCGGTGTCTCGGTGCAGGAGCAGCGCCTCATCGCGACCGCGATCAAGAACGCCCGCGAAATGGCGCTCCTGCCCTACGCCGGCGCCGGCCGCTAAGGAGTAACCCATGTCGAAGCTGATTCTCACGAACGAGGTGGCCGGACTCGGCAGCGCCGGTGACGTCATCGAGGTCAAGAACGGGTACGCCCGCAACTACCTCATCCCCCAGGGCTTCGCCGTCGCGTGGACGCGCGGTGGCGAGAAGCAGGTGGCGTCCATCCGCGCCGCCCGCGAGGCCCGCGCCATCCACGACCACGAAGAGGCCGTGGCGCTGAAGAACACCCTCGAAGGCACTCGCGTGCGCCTCGTCGTCAAGGCCGGCGCCGAGGGGCGCCTGTTCGGCTCGGTCAAGACCGACGCCGTCGCCGACGCCGTCAAGGCCGCGGGCCTGGGCGAGATCGACAAGCGCAAGGTGCACTTCCCGTCGCCGATCAAGTCGGTGGGCGAGCACGAGGCCACGGTCCGTCTGCGTGACGACCTGACCGCCGTGATCACCCTCCAGGTGATCGCCGCCAAGTAAGCACGGCGCATCTGCGCACGCGGATGCCGCGGAGCCCCTCGGGGTCCCGCGGCATCCGTCGTTTCGGCGCGGGGCGGTGCGCGTTGCGGTCGGCGGTCGGCGGCGGTTGGCGCCGCGGCGTCGACGCGCGAGGGGCGGGGCGCGCTGTGTCCTCGGCGTTGGGACCAACTGGGGCCTGTCTTCGGCGTTGGGGCGTCAGGGCGACGTTGGGGCGCGCTGCAGCACGCCCCAACGTGGTTTCAACGCCCCAACGCCGCCGACGAGCGCGACGTCGCCGGGGTCAGCGTCGCCGGGGTCAGCGCCGCGAGCGGGCGGGCCCGCGCAGCCGCAGGCCGAGGCCCACGGCGACCGCCGCGACGCCCACGGCCAGTGCGAGCAGCGCGGAGCCGCCGTTGCCGCCCGTCTGAGCCAGTTCGACGCCCGCGGGTGTGCCGACAATCGAGGCGAGCCCGCCGGTCAGCATCGCCCCGTCCGTTCCCTCGACGGGCGTGCCGGGGATCGTCGGGTCGCCCGGCTCGCCCGGGTCGGTCGTGCCCGGGTCGGTCGTGCCCGGGTTCGCCGGGCCGGTGACGGGTTCGGTCGTCGTGCTGTCGCCGATGACCGAGATGGAGTTGCCGCCGACGGTGACGGGAGCGACGAGGGGCAGGCTGAGCTGCGTTCCGCCCAGGATGCTGTCCGCACCGCTTGTCGCCGGGTCGCTACCGTCCGTGCCCGCTGATCCGGGCATCGCTTCACCCGACGTCGCGCCCGAAGACGCGCTGTCGCCGAGCACCGACACGGCGTTGCCGCCGACGGTCACGGGTGCGGCGACCGCCGCCGCGACCTGAGTTCCGCTCAGGATGCTGTCGTCACCTGCCGTGATCGGCGCGCTGCCCGAAGGGCCGGTGCCGCCGACGCCGGTGCCGCCGACGCCGGCGCCGCCGGTGCTCGACCGGTCGGTGCCGCTGTCGCCGATGACCGAGATGGCGTTGCCGCCGACCGTGACGGGCGCGGTGATCGGCGCGATCGCCTGGGTGCCTCCCGCGATCGCGTCCTCGCCCGACGTGGTCGGCGAGGCAGTATCCGTCGTCGTGGGCTCGGCAGGTGCGGTCGGCGCCGCTGTCTGCGCGCCTGTGGACGCACTGTCGCCCAGTACCGAGATGCCGTTGCCTGCCACCGTGACGGGCACGGAGACGGTCACGAGCGCCTGCGTGCCCGATCCGGCGCCGCCGTCTCCGGACGTGCTGTCCGCCGGCGTGGGCGCGGGCGGCGCGGGAGCGGTCGTGCCGGCGTCCGCCGACGAAGAGTCGCCGAGGACAGAGATGGCGTTGCCGCCGATCGTGAGGGGAGCCTCGACCCCGAGCAGCGCCTGGGTGCCCGAGAGCAGCCCGTCGTCGCCGGTCGTATCGGCCGCGTGGGCGACCCCCGCTCCGAGGACGGCGATGCCGCCGCCGATGAACGCCCCGAGGAGCGCTCGCTTGATGAAGGTGTGCATGATGATTCTCCTGACTGAGTTGGGGAAGAGCGCGCCGAAGCGCGCGAGTGCATCTGCCGCGCGAACGCGGCGGAGCGCCCCTCAGTCAGGGGTGGTGTCAGTGGCGAAGACGGGCGCGCCAGGCAGGCGCAGGCCCGCCCTGCGGGCGCGGTCGAGTGCGATGAGTGCGGCCGTCCACGCCGTCGACAGCAGTGCGCCGACCAGGGCAGCCGGTCCCGTGGAACCCGAATTCCAGCTGCCGCCGCTCGCCGAACCCGCCGGCGCGCCGAGGCCGCCCGAACCCGATCCGGAGAACGCACCCGGGATGCCGGGGGCCACGGCCGCGACGCCGGCAACCCCCGCGATCGCGGCAAGGCTCCCCCAGAACGCCGGTGAGGCGATCGGAGTCGGCGCGGCAGTGGTGACGGGGGTGATGGCGGCGGGGGCGAGTGGAACGGCCTGCGGGAGCGTCGGGGGCGCCTGCGGTGTCGCGACGCCGGGCACATCGGGAAGAGTGATCGGCGGCAGTGTCGTGCCGGCGCCCGCCGTCGCCTCCGCCACGGCGCCCACGGTGCCGTTCACGGCGCTCACGACCGCCGTGTCGATCCGCGTGATCGTCGCGGTGACGTGTCCCGTCACCGCGTCTGCTGTCTCGGCCACGGTCGAGGTGAGGTTCGCAACGGGTGCAGCGACCGGCTCGGGGAGGTGGGTGACGACCGGTGTCACCACAGGGGCCACCGCGGGCTCGACGACGTCGAGGGTGGCCGAGGCGACAGCATTCACGTCTGTGACGAGCGAGTTCGCCGTCTCGCCGATGCCGTCCACGGTCGAGGTGATCACGCCGAGCAGTCCGCGTTCGCCCGTGTCGTCCGTGGCGGCGGCCGACGCGCTGTCGGGTGCGGCGAAGAGTGTGAGGGCGGCCCAGGCGAAGCCGACGCCGAGACCGATGGCGGTCCACCGGCCACGCTTCGCGATTCTGCCGCGCGCGACGTTCATGCCCTCACCCCCCGGTCGGACTCGTGCGGACCCGGACGTCGGATTCCGCCGTGCGGCGACGATACGCCCATATATCGCTTGGTGTAAACCCCTCGAGCGCAGATTCGCGACACGCCCGGGGGCGGGATCGCCGACACGCCCGGGACGAGCGCCGGGTTGCGCTATCCCCCATTTGGGGGACAAATCCCCCCAGAGTTGTACACACCCCACAGTCACTAAGGGCAACCTTCAATCAACGGTTCAACTGATTCTGATTCCACAGGCTGTGAAACAGCAAACCCCAGGTCAAAAGTCCCATTATTTCGTAGATGAGAGCCGTCTCATCTAGTTCTCCACAGGTTCCATCCACAGGCAGGGCGGCGTGTTGCCGACTCTCTCCACAGAGTTATCCACAGGCTGTCTTGCGCTCCGTCAGGGCGGCCCATACCGTGAGGAAACGCACTTTCGGGGGAGGCCCGACGATGTCTGTCGGGCGGATGTCGGAGGGCTCTGCTGTGCTGGTGCGAGGGACATCGAGGCGCAGTGACGGCCTCCGTGTTCGGCGAAAGCGAGGTGCGTCCGTCAGGGTGCACGACGATGCGCACCGACCGGGGCGCACAGTGTCCGCGAGAGCGGAAACATGCCGAATGGCGGCGGAGAGGAGTGCGGGTGTCGATCGCGGACATTTCCGAGGAGCGGATGGGCGGAGGCCCCCGCACCACTGAGCGCACCCCACCGCACGACCTGCTCGCCGAGCAGAGCACCCTGGGCGGCATGCTGCTGTCGAAAGACGCCGTCGCCGACGTCGTCGAGACGCTTCGCGGCCCGGACTTCTACGTGCCCAAGCACGAGGTCATCTTCGAGGCGCTGCTCACCCTCTACTCCCACGGCGAGCCCACCGATGTGGTCGCCGTCACCGACGAGCTGATCAAGACCGGCGATCTGCAGCGCGCGGGTGGTGCCGACTATCTGCACAGCCTCACCTCGATCGTGCCGACCGCGGCCAACGCCGGCTATTACGCCACGATCGTCGCCGAGCGGGCGCTGCTGCGTCGACTGGTGGATGCCGGGACCCGCATCGTGCAGATGGGCTACTCGGGTCAGGGTGAGGCCCTCGACCTGGTCAACAACGCCCAGGCCGAGATCTATTCGGTGACGGGTTCGCAGGAGACCGAGGACTACGTTCCCCTCACGATCGCCGTCGACGCCGCCGTCGAAGAGATCGAGGCAGCCCGCGGCCGTGACGGCATGATGATGGGCGTGCCCACCGGCTTCGCCGAGATGGACGACCTCACCAACGGGCTGCACCCCGGCCAGCTCATCATCATCGCGGCGCGCCCGGCCCTCGGTAAGTCCACGCTCGCGCTCGACTTCGCGCGCGCCGCATCGATCGGCCACAATCTGCCCACGATCTTCTTCTCGCTCGAGATGGGGCGCAGCGAGATCGCGATGCGCCTGATGAGCGCCGAGGGTGCCGTGCCGCTGCACACGATGCGCAAGGGCACGCTCGACTCGCGCGACTGGACGACGATCGCCGCCACCCGCGGGCGCATCAACGACGCCCCCCTCTACATCGACGACTCGCCGAACATGACGCTCGTCGAGATCCGCGCCAAGTGCCGCCGTCTCAAGCAGCGCGCGGGTCTCAAGATGGTCGTCATCGACTACCTGCAGCTGATGACGAGCGGTAAGCGCGTCGAGAGCCGGCAGCAGGAGGTCTCGGAGTTCTCGCGCGCGCTCAAGCTGCTCGCCAAGGAGCTGCAGGTGCCGGTCATCGCGCTCTCGCAGCTGAACCGTGGTCCCGAGCAGCGTCAAGACAAGAAGCCCGCCATCAGCGACCTGCGCGAATCGGGCTCCCTCGAGCAGGACGCCGACATGGTCATCCTGCTGCACCGCGAATCGGCCTACGAGGCCGACAGCCCGCGTGCCGGCGAGGCCGATCTCATCGTCGCGAAGAACCGCAACGGCCCGACCCGCACGGTGACGGTGGCATTCCAGGGCCACTTCTCGCGCTTCACCGATATGGCGCCCGCGGTCTGAGCGCTCTTGTAGGTTCCACGCCGAAATGACATATTCCACGGGTAGTTGGCAGGCACTTGGCATCCCTGCCATTTGCTGTGGACGGAAGGATTGATAGGTGGGCGACACCCCCATCGGTTGGCTCTCTGACCTCAACGCGAAGTACACGCCGAGCTCGACCCAGTTCGACGCGGCCCGAGGGCATCGCGCGTCCATCGAGTCGCGGCTCGACAGCGACCTTGGCGTGCGCGAGATGTTTGAGATTGGATCGCTACGACATGGGACCGGCGTTTGGATCTACAGCGATGCGGACTACCTGGTGTCGCTCAAGGGGATCCGTCCGGAGTCGATCTGGACCATGCTCGAGAAGGTGAAGAGCAGTCTGGAGAGGCGATTTCCGAGCACCACAATCAGTACGCGTCGACCCGCCGTCGTATGCAAGTTCTCGGATGGAACCGTCGAAGTCGTGCCGGGCTACCCGGCAACGACCGGCCACTGGATCGCGCATCCTTCCGGGGGGTGGATGCTCACACATCCCAAGGACCACAACGCGTACGTCAACGGGGTGAACAGTCGGCACAGTGGTGCCGTCAAGAAGCTGGCGCGCGAGCTGAAGGTCTGGAAGTACAAGCGCAACGTTCCAATCTCTTCGTGCTACCTGGAGATGCGGGCCGCGAAGTACATGGATGGGCAGGACACGTATTCGGCGGTCTGGGATCTCCATGGCGCGCTGAAGCATCTCCAGGATGTCGGGCTGGCCGCGATGAACGATCCGACAGGACTGGGTTCGCGTTTCACCGCGTGCTCATCCGACACGAACACGGCGGACGCTCTCTCGAAACTGAACACAGCAGTAGCGCGCGCGGGTCGTGCCAAGGCGCACTGGGTCGCCGGCAAGAGCGCCGAGTCCATCGACGATCTCAAACTTCTATTCAACCAATGACGGCTTCGCACGCGGGCCGCGACTATACGCCGCCAACGAGCGCCACGATGCGCGAGCGGCAGAATCACATGGACGCGCTCCGCTTGCTGATCGCGCAACGTCGCATATACAGCGTCGCGAAGCGATGGCAGTCCGCTCGATGGGTCGGCGTGATGATCATTGGCATCGCAGCGCCCGTGCTGGCCATCATCGTCCCACAGGCAGCGGTCGTCGTCGGCGCCGTCGCGGGAGCTTGGCTCTTCTTTGGACGGACAGCATTCGCGTGGGGTGAGACCCTGAAGATGGGGAGGGCAGCTGCGGTCCAGGAGGACTTCGATCGCTACGTCTTCGCCATGCCCGTGACGATTGCCCGAACGACAGCGCCAACCCGCGAGGACATCGCCGCCATAGCCGGAGATCGTGCACAGACCCTCGCCATCGCGCGACGAGAGAAGCTTCTCGACTGGTATCCGATCAGTCCCGGCGCGTCAGGGGCCACGTCGGTCGCCGTGTCCCAGCGAGCAAACGCTGCGTACTCCGATCGTCTACTTCGTGCCACCGTGGCCGTCTGGGCCAGCGCAAGCCTCGGGTGGGCGTTGTTGATGACGATCGTGAGCATGGCGGCGGGACTCAGCTTGGGTACGTTCCTCGTGGGAGTGCTTCTCCCCGTGTTGCCAGCGTGCCTCGATGCATTTGAGTACATCCGCAGCACATTCCTGGCTGCCCGAGATCGCCGGGATCTCGCCGCGACCATCGAGTCGCGCCTGCTTACCGGAGCAGCTCCTGTGGATGGTCAGGAGCTGCTGGTCTGGCAGGAACGGATCTACGAGCTCCGCCAGACCACGCCGCAGATCCCCAACTGGCTCTACCGACTGTTGAGGCCGAGGAACGAAGCGGCGATGTATGCCGCCGCTGATGATCTGACCATGGGGCGGCCAAACGAGGAGGATGTGTGACGCTGACGACAGCCCAGGCGTTCGCGAGCTTTCAGGAGAGCCTGACGGCCACGGCCTACCAGACTGGAACGTTGATTCCGGCGAGGAGGCGAGGCGTTGAGGAGCGCTTGAGTGGAGCCTTCCCATCCTCGTCCGATCTTCCGTTTTCCGAGTGCAAGATGATGGGTTCTGCCGCGAAGGGCACGATCATCCGACCATTTGACGATGTCGACGTCCTGGCAGTGTTCTCGAACGTGAAGAACGCGTGGAACACGTATCAGTGGGACTCGCAGAGCTTCATCTATCGCATCCGTGCGGCCTACAGTGGGCTTTCAGTTCAACAGGTCGGGACTCGGGGGCAGGCCGTGCGCGTGTTCTATGAGGGAGGTGGTCACGTTGACATCGCTCCCGTATTCGAGGTCGGCGGCGGGGTCTACAAGCTGCCTGCGGGTGACGGCACATGGATTAGCACCGCTCCGTTCGTCGCTTCCAACTGGTACGCGGATCGCCACCGTGATCTTGGCTACCAGTTGTCGCCCGTGATTCGGCTCCTGAAGGCGTGGAATCGCGCACACTCACGACGACTGCGGTCGTTCCATCTCGAGACGGTAGCCGCGACGGTCTTCGGGCAGCTCGGGACTGATCATCGCGTCGCGGTGCTGCGCTTCTTCGAGTGGTCACAGACGAGGTTGGCAGTGGCGGATCCGGGAGGGCAGAGCGGCAACCTGAGCGGCTACTTGTCATGGACTGCGCACCAGGACGTCGTGCAAGCCCTAGAGTCGGCGCGGGTACGCGCGGCGAATGCGATTGCGGCGGAGCAGCGTGCGGACCACGCGGAGGCTAAGCGCCAATGGGCCGTCGTCTTCGGACCCGACTTTCCGACGAGCTAACTGTACTTCCCCGGGAGGTTGTGAACGGGTGAGGTAGGCGAAGACCTCCGGGCAGGATGTGGGTTACCACACTCGCATCCTGACCACGGAGGTCTTCGTGTCTCACGCTAACGCGCCTTTGACGCCGGAAGGGCGTCGTCGTCTTGCTGTCCTCGTCGTGGATCGGGGCTGGTCGTTGCGGCGGGTAGCGGAACGGTTCCAGTGCTCGCCCGCGACGGCGAAACGGTGGGTCGACCGGTATCGGGCTGGGCTGCCGTTGACGGACCGCAGCTTCAGGCCGCAGACCTCGCCGAACCGGCTCCCGCGGAAGACGGAGCGGAGGATCGTGTCGTTGCGGTTCACCCGCCGGTGGGGTCCGCACCGGATCGCGTATCACCTGGGCCTCGCCCGCTCGACGGTCGGCCGGGTGCTGGCCAGGTATGGGATGCCGAAGCTCGTGAACATCGATCAGGCCACCGGGCTGCCAGTCCGCAAGCCGACGCCGAAGCGGTACGAGGTCGCAAGACCGGGCCAGCTGATCCACGTCGACATCAAGAAGCAGGGCCGGATCCCTGATGGCGGCGGCTGGCGCGCCTTCGGCCGCGGATCGGCGCAGGACCGTGCCGCGGGATCCGTCCGTGACAAGGCCGCACGGGCAGGAGCGGCCGGCTCCCGCGGCTACCGGTATCTGCACCACGCCGTCGACGACAACTCGAGAGTCGCGTACTCGGAGATCCTCGACGACGAACGTAAGGAGACCGCGGCAGGGTTCTGGACCCGCGCGAACGCGTTCTTCGCGAGCCTCGGAGTCACGGTCACCGCCGTGATGACAGACAACGGCGCGTGCTACCGGTCACACGCGTTCGCGGACGCGCTCGGCGACGGTGTGAAGCACAAGTGGACAAAGCCGTATCGGCCGCAGACCAACGGGAAGGTCGAACGCTTCAACCGCACCCTCGCCGCCGAATGGGCCTACGCCAAGCCCTACGCCAGCGAAGCAGAGCGAGCCGCGGCATACGAGACCTGGCTGCATCACTACAATCACCACAGACCCGGCGAATTCAACTGGTCGTCGCAACACCTTGATCGTGGAGGTGTTCAGCAGTGGCGACAAAGGATTGGCTCGCGAAGACGAGCGAGGTTCCTGAGGGTGCGCGTCGGCAGTGGCGTGCGGATCGAGCGTTGCGGCCGCCGATGCGTTCGCCTGGACGACCTGAGCCCTCGCGGGCGGTGCAGCGGCAGTTCTGGTGTCTGATCGCGACGGGCATCACCTCGGCCGAGGCGGCGCTGAAGGTGGGCGTGTCCGTGCCGGTCGGGACCCGTTGGTTTCGCCACGCTGGCGGCATGCCACCGATCTCATTGGCCGAGCCCAGCGGTCGCTACCTGTCCTTCGAAGAGCGCGAGGAGATCGCGCTGTTACGCGCCAAGGATGTCGGGGTGCGTGAGATCGCGCGCCGGATCGGCCGCGACCCGGGAACGATCTCCCGCGAGCTGCGCCGCAATGCCGCTACGCGCAGCGGCAAGCAGGAATACCGGGCGCTGGTGGCGCAGTGGAAGGCGCAGCAGGCGGCGAAACGACCGAAGGCGGCGAGATTGGTGACCAACGCTAGGCTGCGCGAGTACGTCCAGGACCGTCTCGCCGGCAACGTTCGCCGGCCTGATGGCAGCGTCGTCGTTGGCCCGGAGCCGCTGGCATGGAAGGGGCGGAACAAGCCGCACCGGCAGGACAGGCGGTGGGCGATCGCGTGGAGCCCGGAGCAGATCTCGCATCGGTTGGAGGTCGACTTCCCGGATGATGAGTCCATGCGCATCAGCCACGAGGCGATCTACCAGTCGCTGTTCATCCAAGGCCGTGGTGCGCTCAAACGCGAGCTCGTTACCTGCCTGCGAACCGGCCGCGCACTCCGGCGGCCACGGGCTCGAGCGCAGAACCGGCCGCAAGGGCACGTCACCGCCGATGTCGTGTTCTCCGAACGCCCCGCAGAGGCTGCGGACCGCGCCGTCCCTGGGCACTGGGAAGGCGACCTGATCATCGGCACCGGCCGGTCGGCGATCGGCACGATCGTCGAGCGCAAGAGCCGCTCGACCCTGCTGGTGCATCTGCCGCGGCTGGAAGGCTATGGCGAGATCCCACCGGTCAAGAACGGTCCTGCGCTGGGCGGCTACGGCGCCGTCGCGATGAACGCCGCGCTCATCGCGACGATGACCAAGCTCCCCGAACAGCTCCGGAAGACGCTCACGTGGGACCGCGGCAAGGAGCTCTCCGCCCACGTCCAGTTCGCGCTCGAGACGGGCACGAAGGTGTTCTTCGCTGATCCCCACTCGCCCTGGCAACGGCCGACGAACGAGAACACCAACGGGTTGCTGCGACAGTACTTCCCGAAGGGCACCGACCTCTCACGCTGGTCCGCGGAAGACCTCGAAGCGGTCGCTCTCGCGCTGAACAACCGGCCACGCAAGGCCCTCGACTGGAAGACACCCGCCGAGGTGTTCGAGGAGCAGCTACGCTCGCTTCAACAACCCGGTGTTGCAACGACCGGTTGAACGCAGGCCCCACACCGGGATCGGCGGCCAGACCCCCTCAGCCCGCGTTCACAACGTCACGGGGAAGTACAGCTAACGGTCGCGATCTCAGATCGGGCGCGATCGTCGCCGTCAGGATGCGGAGCGCTCGGTAGCGCGATCCTCTTCGACGTACTGGCTCGCCGCATTCCACCAGGGATTCTCGCGGACGCGGTACAGGATGGTCCGCTCTCCGGGCACGCGCTCGACGAACTCGATGAAGTTCGCTCGGC
Organism: Microbacterium sp. HA-8; assembly: GCF_046111165.1. Classification (NCBI taxonomy): domain Bacteria; kingdom Bacillati; phylum Actinomycetota; class Actinomycetes; order Micrococcales; family Microbacteriaceae; genus Microbacterium; species Microbacterium sp. HA-8. Next base: position 3,684,278 of record NZ_CP162025.1, on the reverse strand, counting down.
GGAGCTTCTGGATCAGTGGGTGCACGATGCCAGGGGAGAGCCGCGTGGCGTCGGTGATCGTCTTCGATGAGAACTTCTCGCCGCGTAGCCCGGCGATCTCGACCATGACGCTGTACATGTAGCTGTTGCCGAAGACGAGCCGGGATTCCTCCGGCGCGATGGGCTCCAACATGGTCATGTCCTTGAGTGTCGCACACGCGGCCGACGTGGGCTTCAGGCCGGCCTGTGGGCGTTGATTTTGTGGTCCCTATATTTGTATCCCTGACGGTGACTTGTTATCTATGTGACGTCCACTACAGTGAATGTCACATTCACTGGTATTCGTGACTCGCATATACCGAATTAACCCGTGATAGCAAGAGCGAGATCCTGAATCGTATTTCGCGAATCTATGGCGGCAGCGTGCATTCTCCCGGACCGATTCGACCCTCACGCTGGCTTCATGACGGAGCGCGAGCAACTCGGGACGCGGGGCGGAGCGTTCCCGGCGGATGTCGGGCTGATGGTTCGCAAAGCGGGTGGCGAGGTGGACGTTGTTCCGCTGCAGTCAGCTCGATTGAGCGTCTTCGACGCCGCCGTCCCGTGGCGTGATTTCCGCTGGTACCGGGGGCAGCGGCATTTCTCGGGCAGCTACTGGTCGGCAACCATGCAATCGCATGTCGGATACGAGTCGCGGCTCGAGTACGCGAACCTGCTGTTGGCCGACTTCGACCCTCGCGTCGACTGGATCCTGTCTCAGCCGTTCCTCCTCGAGGGGGAGGACAAGGGCACACGCCGTCGCCACATTCCCGACTATCTGATCGTCCACGCGGACCAAACCGTCTGCGTGGTGGATGTGAAGCCCGCCGCGAAGCTCACCATCCCGAAGGTGCGTGACTCGCTGAGCTGGTCGCGGCGCGTGATCGAACCCCACGGGTGGGAGTACCGCGTCCAATCCGAGCCGGATGAGGTGTTGCTACGCAACGTCGAGTTCCTTGCCGGCTACCGCCGACCCTTCCAGTTCGCCGACGGCGACGTCACCGGCGCGCTCGGCGAGCTGAGATCGCCCATGGCGTTCGGCGAGGCGGTGCGCGCGATTCCGGCCGTCGCCGGCGGGCTTCTCGCAGCACGCGCGCTTGTCCTGCACCTGCTGTGGGCTCGCCGGCTGAGCACCGACCTGACTCGACTTCTGAGCGCCACGAGCATCGTGACGCGGGCCTGAGATACCACCCCCTCAACACCTGAAGGAGATAGCGATGAGCAGCACGTGGACCCTGAAACCCGGCGTGGACATCGTCTACGACGGCGATGCCTGCACCGTTGCGGAGATCTGCGAGGGCGCGGTCATCGTCCGTACCCGAACTGGGCAGGTTCGGCGCCTGCGGATGATCGACCTCCTGCGCCCCCGCGCTGAGGGAGGTACGACACGCATCCCCGGAAGCAGTCGCGATGAGGACGCGGCTCCACTGGGTGTCGTCTGGGCCGATGCCAGCGACGCGGCCCGCGCGGTGTCCGCCGAGCGCGCTGATCATGTGCGAGAGGTCCTCACCGGCTACCGGTCGGGGGCGGCCGAGATCGCACGTGAGGGCGAACCGAAGCTCGCCTACCATCCGGAGCGTCGCATCGAGGAGCGGATCGCGGCGAAGGCGCTCGAGCTCGGTAAGGGTCGCCGGACCGTCGCGAGGTGGGTGGCGCGGTATAAGGATGCCGGCGAGATCGGACTGATCGATCACCGCAAGGCGCAGCCGGGCAATCTGCTCGTCAACTTCGACGACCGCTGGGTCACGGCGGCACGTGAGGTCATCGATGAGCAGACGCCGGAGTCGAAGGTCGCGAAAAGCATCATCATCGCGAGAGTCAACGCCCGAGCCGACCGCACCCACGGGCCAGGTATCGTCGCCGCCCCTTCTCGAAGCGCCGCATACAAGATCCTCGACGAGCTCTCCCGTGGCCGCGCGACCTTCTCCGGGAGCACCAAGCGCAAGCGCTCCAACGCGAACCGGCCGCCCGCTCCGTACGGACGCCTGCACGCCACCGCGCCCGGCCAATACGTTCTCCTCGATACGACGCCGCTCAACGTCTTCGCCGTGGCCCCGGTGACGGGCAAGTGGGTCGCCGCAGACCTCACGGTCGCGATCGACCTCTACTCCCGCTGCATTCTCGGCATGCGGCTGACGCCCGGCTCAACGAAATCCATCGACGTATCCGGCGTGCTCATGGAAGCGTGCCAACCCTTCGACACTCCCGCGGAGTGGGGCACGAGCGCACGATGGCCCTTCCACGGTGTCGCCGGTTCCGTGCTCGTCGACCCGACGCGCATCCGCGTCCCGCGGTTCGTCCGTGCGGGGATCCTGCCCGACACGATCATCGTCGACCACGGCGCACCGTACCTCTCGGAGCACGTGACCAGCGCGTGCGCACGCCTGGGCATATCCATCCAGCCGGCCCGCGTCTACCAGCCCACCGACAAGAGCCCTGTCGAGAGGTTCTTCCGCACCCTCGACACGTTCCTCCAGGAACTCCCTGGCTACAAGGGCGCGGACGTCGGCGGCCGCGGCGACGACGTCGAAGCCGACGCGGTCTACACGGTCCCGCAGCTGGAGCAGATCATCCGCGAATGGGTCGCGACGGTCTACCACCTCCGACCCCACGACTCCCTCGAGGATCCCCGCCTCCCCGGCGTCAAGCTCAGCCCCGCCGAGAGATACGACCAGGGGCTCGCCGTTGCCGGGCAACTGCGGATGCCGATCGACCGGAGCGTTCTCCTCGAGCTGCTGCCGGTGGTGAAACGGCAGTTCAATCACTACGGCGTCGAGATCCACAAGCTGCGCTACACCGGAGACTCGGTCGCGAAGTACCGCAACCGCGCCCGGTCGATCCACCGAGACAAGGGCACGGAGTGGCCGTTCGTGGTCAACCCCGACGACTTGACGCAGATCTACTTCCACGACCCCGAGGACGGCACCTGGCACACCCTCGAGTGGGAGCACAAGGGAGCCTTCGACACACCGTTCAGCCTCGACGCGCTGGAGTACGCGAAGAAGATCGCGATCCGCCAGGGTCGCCCCTCTCAGGTCGACGACGTCGCCGCGCAGCTGCTCGAGGACTGGGGCGCGGGACGCGCGCTCACCCCATCGGAGAGGCGGATGAGTTCCCGCATGGCCGCGCAGCTCAACGAGAAGGATCCCGCGGCTGACGGGGTGTGGTCGCTGCGCACCGTGCAGCGGATGCTCGAGGCCGAACTGAACCCCACCACAGATCTCGGACGGGAGCTCACCGGCGAGGTCCGCGACCCACGCAAGCGCGTCGACATTCCCGAAACGGGCGATGACGACGACGAGGACGACATCGACGAGCCCACGATCCGATCCGACTACCACTTCGAGCCGATGGAGATGATCCAATGACCGCCACAGTCCCGGGCGAGCACGACGCGCCTCGCCGGCAGCGGAGCCTGTCGACCTACGAGGGATGGAAGGACTTCGCCGAACGTCCCCCGCGCGATAAGCCCGCGTTGCTAACGACCGAGCAGCTCGGATCGCTCGGCCCGGACGAGTTCGCGCGGTACAACGCGGACCGGCGGGCGTGGCACGCGAACATCCTGCTGCGCACCCGGCAGGTGCACGGGGTGCACCTGCAACTGGGCGACATCCTGGACAGCAACCTGCAGGACTCCGACCGGGTCAAATCCGCCGCCGCCCTCGACGCCCCACCGGCCCTCGGGAAGTCGACGGTGGTCAACACGTTCGGGCGCGACTTCCACCGTCAGCGGATCGCGGAAGTGGGCGAGTACCTCGACGAGGATCGCGACATCCTCCACCTCCCGGTCTGCCACATCACCGTCCCAGGGCGCCTCACGATCAAGGGCCTGCACATGATGATCCTCGGGTTCTACGCCCACCCCGCGACCGCGGGCATCCTGCACCGTTCGATGGCCGGCCGAGATCTGGCGCGGGCGGCCGCGGACTGCATCGAACGGCACGACACCCGCCTCGTGATCATCGACGATCTGCACTTCATCCAGATGCGCACCCGCGACGGTGTCGAGGTCGCGAACCAGCTGAAGTGGCTGTCCAACGAGTACAGCGCCACCTTCCTGTTCGCCGGCGTCGCGCTCCGCGAACGCGGCCTCGTCGGCGAGGGCGCGACCGGGAAGGAAGCGGCGATGGCGCAGACGTTCCGCCGCTGGACCGTGCTCAGCCTCGACCCGTACAGCCTGCGCACCAAGCAGACCCGCCAGGAGTGGGAGAGCCTGCTCTGGCACATCGAACAGGCCCTCGTGCTCGCGGACGCGCACGAAGGGATGCTCGTCGACATGTCGCGGTACCTGTTTGCCCGCACCACCGGCAACATCGGCTCGCTCATGGACCTCATCCGCCGCGGCGCGTCCCGCGCCATCCGCACCGGCGCCGAGCGGATCGACCGGAAGCTCCTCGACGACATCCGCATCGACGAGGGAGCAGAAACGGAGCGCACCGAGCTGCAGGCCAAGCACGACCAAGAGGATCGGGCACGCCGTGAGCGGCGCCGACGCCGACTGAAGAGCGACGGCGCCGAAGAGACCGGCGAGGAGGCCGCCTGATGAGCGAGACGGCCGGTGCCGTGCGCGTCCTTCCGTTCCGGGTCCGCCCCTTGCCGGATGAGCCGTTCGACTCCTGGCTGGAGGCCTCGGCGGCCGCGAACCGCGCGACTGTCGCGGAGATGGCGTGCGCGCTCGGCCTGGTGGAGCAGGAGGGCGGCAGGGCGGTGTCAGCGACATCGTGGATGGCCGCGCAGTGGGCGACCGAGCTCACCGATGAGCAGGCGTCCCGGCTGGAGCGGTCGACGGGGATCCCGGCGGCGCAGTTCCAGGAGATGACGCGGATGCGGTTCGCACGCCACGCGATCCGCTACACCCGGCAGGGACGGATCAGCTTCCGCTGCCCCGTCGGCGGGATGGCGGGACGGTACTGCCCCGAATGCCTGGCGGACTCCGGAGGCAGGTGGCGGATGTCGTGGCAGTTCCCATTCACCTTCGCGTGCGTCAGACACCGCCGCATCCTCGCCGACAACTGCCCGGTGTGCCACAAGCCACCGCGTCACACCGGGCACCCGCTCGCCGGGATCCCACATCCCGGGCACTGCCACAATCCCGTCGCCGGTGCCGGGACGGGCCCGATCGCGAGCCGCTGCCGCGGCGACCTCACCGCGCATCCCGAACGCATCGCCGCACCCGACCCGGCGCTCCACGCACAGCGCCGAATGATGCAGATCCTCTCCACCGGCGAGGGCCGGTTCGGGATCTATGCGGACGCCCCGCAACCCGCGATCACCGTCCTCGAAGACATCCGTCTCCTCACCCGCGCCGCAGGAGTTACGCTCTGCGATGGCGGCGACCTCGACATGCCAGAGCTGGAAACGGACCTCCTCGCGGCGGTGCCTCGAGACAAGCATGAGTGGACGTGGGCGGGACCGCCCACAGCGGCCGGCGGCGCGGTCGGTACGACGATCGCGATCGCCGCACTCGAAGACCCCGACCGTGCGGTTCGGCTGCTGGCTGGGCGCCTCGCGGTGAGCACGTCGTACACCGGTCAGACGCCGCAGCTGCAGCGACTGATCGCCGCGTCCCTCGGACGCACCCGACGACCGACGCTGTTCCTACAAGCTGCGCCAGCCTCGGACGTAAACCCGGAAGAGCGGGCACGGAAGGTGCCCGCACAACTCTGGGATGAATGGACGAACGCGCTCACCCCACGCCGCATCAACGGCGACGTCGCCGCCTCCGCGCTGGCCGCGGCCGTCGTGTTCACCGGCACACGGCTGACCCACTCCGCTGCCCTCGCCCTCCTGGACTCGACGGCGCCCATTCGTCAGGTCACTCATGTGATGCGCGAGTTCGGGAGGCCGGGCGCGGAGACGCCCGCCCTCGCGGCGATCCTCAACCTCGCCGCCTACCTCGACAGCCACGAGACACCGATCGACTACGCACGCCGCCGCAGACTCGACTGCACTGAACTCCTTCCCGAAGAGGAATGGCAGCAGCTGTGCGCCCGACTGAATGTCCAACCCGGCTCCGGCGCCCGACACCGCCATGCGCGCGCCCACCTCTACCGGGCCATCACCGGCAACTCGATGCGACGCGCACCGGAAGCATGGGACGCGGCCGGGATATCTCCGCGGACGGTCACGACGTTCACGAAGACGCTGCCGGACACCGTGCGCCGCGAGCTGAACGATATCGGCCGCGCCTTCCTGCTCCGCCGAGGGATCGACGAGCCACTCAGCTGGGCGCCCCCGCTGTCGACGCACATCGAACCCGCCGTCCGCAGCGACCCCGTCGGTGAGTGGGCGACGGCCAGACCCGTCCGTGGCGCACTCGACACACCATCTCGCAGCCGCGAACTCATCGCCCAATACGGTGAGGGCGCGACCACCTATGAGCTCGCACGGCGGACGGGAGTATCGCGGCAGACGGTGTCGCGTGTGCTCGCCGACGGCAACAGCAGTCCCCGCCGCGGACGGCCAATCACGTTCGTCATCGACGAGGCTTGGCTGCGCGAGCGGTACGAGAAGGAAGGGATGACGCTGCGACAGATCGCGGCGCTCGTCGGCTGCAGCGCTCCCACGATCGCGCACCGCATCCAAGCGGCAGGTATCGCGATGCGACCCGGCCCACACGACCGCACCCCTCACCCACTGGCCGGCCGGTCACGGCTCCTCCAGCGCGCCCTCGTCGGCCGCCACCCCATCGAACGCGCGCGCCGATTCCTCATCGCCACACAGCACGACAACGTGCGCGCCGCCGCGGCGACCATCCGCACGACCCAAAGCTCACTGAGCGCCCAGCTCGCAAGCCTCGGCGCCGACGTCGGCGGGGGCCTGTTCGTTGCCGCGGCACGCAACAGGCCGATGCGCCTCACCCCACTCGGCGAACGGCTCGCTCGCGAGCTCCATCGCGCCCTCGCCGCCGACCCCCATACCCAGACCACATCACCTACCGAAGAGAAGAAGGCATCATGACCGAGAAGAAGCGGACCTCCAGTCGTCTGCAACGGGCAGCACGGGAGCGCATGAAGGTGACAGGGGAGAAGTACACCGCGGCGCTGATGGCCGTGACGGAGGACGCCGGGTCACAGACTGAGCTCAGCTCCCCGCCGACCACGCCCGCTGGTTCACTGCGCGCGTCCGTCGACCCCGAGGCGCGGCGGTGAGCCCCGGCTCTACCGAGGATGGCGAGCCGGTCCTCCAGCCCGACACGATGCAGTGGGACAACTCCGGGTGGACCGAAAAGCCGTGGTCGGCACCCCACCTGGCGCCGCTGTTCACCGAGCTCACGTCAGCGAAGACCGCGCCGAGGTGGGCGCGTCGCGCTGTGAAGATCATCCACCGGTACACCCGTGAGCACGGCGAACCGCCGACGTTCCGCGAACTGTTCACCGAGCTCGCCACCCAAGACGCCGACTACGTCGACCATGAGGAGGCGTGGTCGTCACGGGCGGTTCGAAGCCTTGTGATGGTGCATTGGCGGAGGCAGGGATGGGTGCGCTACCGGACCGAGACCCGCACCCTCCGATCTGGACCCACCGCGAACGGCGACCTGTTCCCGGCTACCCGTTCGCCTCGTACGAAGGGAGCGCGTCGAGAAGCTCCTCAAGAACGATGACGAGCTCGTTGCATCCCTGCATGTAGAACAGCGCGTCTGATCCCGGCGTCTCGCCGTCAACGACATCGGCGAACACCGTGCGCGCTTCCCGGGTCGCGGCCTGCAGGCGCGTCTCGATCCCCGGGAGGCTGCGGACCCATTCGTCGATAAGGGTGAAGTCGTCCGCGTCGACGCCGACGTGGAACTCGTGCCCGTGCGGGCCGTGATCGCGGGCATGCGTGTGACCGTGCAGCAGCGGAACACCATCATCCGCGCGTGGGCGGTGGGTTGTGTGCCGGTCGGTGCCGTGTGGGTCGCCGCTGTACGAGTAGTGGGATGCCAGGATCCGGTACCCGCGGCGGGTGCCTTCGATGACCTCGGGGAGGATGCTCCACCCGGCCGCCTTGTACAGCGGGGCGAACCGTTCGATCGCGCGCCTTGACTGTGTCGCCGGCGAAACCCGGTCGTGGTTGCCGGGCACGAGAAACCGTCGCCCATTCAGGTGCGCGGTCAGCCCGACGGATTCTTCGATCGGTCCGAGCGCGAGATCACCGAGATGGAGGACGGTGTCGTCCGCTCCCACCACCTCGGCGTTCATCTCTTCCACAGTCGCAAACGGTCGCTCGGCGAGTTCGCTGATGCGTGCGTGACTGAAATGCTGGTCCGAGGTGACGAAGTCGACCTGGTCGAAATCGAACCACGGATACTCGTTCACTGCGGCCCTCCTTCGGTGAGCGCGGCGCTCGCGAAATCTAGGTATATCTATCGTTTCGCTAGACAGGTGTAGATGTTCCTAGAGATCATCGAGGTCGACCCCGAAGCGTGCCGCGACATCTTCGAGCGGTCCAGCGCTCATGCCGTCGCGCTCACGCACAACGCGTGCGACCTCGCGGTCGTCGATCGCTTCGACCAGCTCCACGAGAACTCGGTCGATGTCGCCGCCGTTCGCCGCGGCGAGTCTCGCCAGTTCTCTGGCCGCGTCAGCGAGTGTGTAGAGACGCTCCCACGGGTGGTCTCCGTGACGGGTGATCGCGACGGTCTCACGAGTGTAGGAGCGTTCGTCCCCGGCGACGAGCCAGTGCTCCTCGCCCTCAGCGGTGATGAAGAAATCGACCACACACTCACCGCAGGGCATCTTGTAGACACCCGGTTCGGTGGACGCCGTCTCGGTCGCACGCGTGATCATCTCGCGGATGACGCCTTCCCAATCGAACGCCGGTTCATCGTCGCCCATGGTGACCTCCCGAAGCAGAACAGAGAAATGTCTCATTTCGAGACCGCGGCGTCTAGGGCTCAGCCCCGCCGCGTTCGCGCACTAGTTCGCTTGACCACCGATGGTGAGACCGAGCTGGTGAGCAAGATCACAGCCTGTACGCGGTCTCGGACGTCGAGTTTGGCGAAAACACGGTTGATGTGCGTTTTCACCGTTGCGGGTGAGAGATGCAATGCCTGGCTGATCTCGCCGTTCGAGAGGCCGAGCGCGATCGCGTTGAACACGTCGCGTTCTCGGGGGGACAGAACGGAGGGGCCCTGTTGGCCCGAGGCGGGCTGGTCGCGGCCGGTGTAGGCGTCAATGAGCTGTCGTGTGATGCGGGGCGTCACGATGGTCTCGCCTCGAGCGACGACGCGTACGGCATCCACGAGTTCGTCGTGAGTTGCAGTCTCGACGAGGAAGGCACTGGCCCCCGCGCGGAGAACTCCGAAGGCGTACTCGTCCAAGATCGGGGGCTGTCGGCGGCGGAGCGGCCGACAGCGTCGGTCATCCCGGTGCTGCCGAGAAGAGCAACGTTGTGACCAAGGCCCCTACGCAGGACAAAGGGACAGTGCTGAGTGCCGCGTACACGTACCAGGCGAATCGTCGTGGTGCGCTGTCGTTTGCCGTCGCGGCTATCCGAGGGCCTCGACCGAGAAACACTGACGTCGCGATGAACCCGACGATCAGCAGGAGCAGCCACCATGTCCAGCTCGGCAGTGCTGCCTCCACGAGGAGGTCCTTCTCGTAACTGGATTCCGTGAGGGGGCCACGAGTGGCGCTGGTCAGCAGGAGCGCTTGGATGAACGCGTACGCACCGACGACGGGCGCGAGCAGCGCCCCGAGAACCGCGGCCACGACCCATGCCACTCGAAGTGAGCTGCGCGCTCGCCAGTACAGCGCCAGGTAGAGCACGAGCGCGCTAAGTCCCGTGAGGAGAAGCGCAGCCCCAGCCCATGGCACCGGGTTCTGACCGATACTGAGCTGCCCAACGGAGGCGGCAAGTCCCACACCGCTCGTCGATACGAACGCGAAGAAGCTCACCGCCCCGACGAAGCCCCATAACAACAGGACACCGAGCATGGCGACGACCGATGCGAGCCGTCTCATGGCGCGGGCGCCGCGCCGGCGCCTGAGGTTGCCATGGTGGAAACCAGAGTAGCCCAGACATCGGAGATCGCATTGAGTTCAGTCGCCGTAGGCGGGATCCCTGGCCCCTGGTACCCGCTGCGGACGTCCATCGTGATGCCGTCGAATGTGAATCTCACAGCAGTGTCGACGAAGATGTTCCCTGAGGTGAACACATCGGTTGCGGCGGCCTTGGCGTTCGCGATGCTGCTGCCGAAGCGCTGCGAGTAGAACGCGCTGTAGCGCCACAGCGGGTCGGCGGCGATGTTGGTGCGAATCTCGCGAACGACGTCGTCGAGTGGACGATTGGGGGTGTCGCTCGCGAGGGAGCCGATCAGGTAGCCGTCGATGTCCCCAACGAGGTCGTCGAAGCTGAAGCTCTTCTGTGTGGACTCGTTTGAGTCCCGGACTCCGAGGTATTTCGCGAACCAGGTCTTGGTGGCACTGTACGTCGCGGGGTGGGGAATGGTGGCATCCTCCGCGAAATTGATCCAGAGCGTCACAAGGTCGAGTACCCAACCTCCGAGATCAGCCACTTCAGCGGTCGACCGCTGACCAGTTGTCGGACGACCGTATTTCAGGTACCCGCGGGCGGTGACCGCCAGGTGTGGAGTCGTGGCGGGCGTGCCGCCGGGTACCGCGAACGATCCGACGAAGTCGGTCTCTGCAGCGGTGCTCTCCTGGGCTGTCGCCCAGCTCGGGAAGCTGTTGAAGAAGTCGGTCGCGAAGCCCACGGGCGGTGGTAGGTAGGCAACGAACTTTGCGGTGAGGTACTCAGCGTTCTTGCCTTGGATATAATAGAGCACCGCGTGAGATTGATCGGTCAGTCCGATGTTGTACCCCGTGATCTCCGCTAGAACCGTGAGATGCGTCACCATCCAATAGAAACGATCGAATGCTCCCGCCACGAGCGGCGTTGCGAGCACGTCGAACTTTCCTACTGGGCTAGCGCGCGATGACTGGACGTTCTTGTCGATCTCCATGCTCGTGCCGTCTGGTGTGAATCCGCTGGTGCCTGCGAGTGCGTAGTTCTGGATCTGGTCGTACGACCATGCCGGCGGCAGTGGGTATCCGAGGTTGCCGCTCCAACCCCAGGACATCGACGCGATGAAGGCTTCTTCCGCCAGCCCTCCGTTGATCAGCCGCGCACACACATTGCGCGTTCCATAGACGCCGATCTTGTATCCCACGCGTGTTCTCGCGAGGCGCTCCTTCACTCCCTGAAAGTATGGAATGACGGCAGCGCTGATCGCGTCATCTGTCGCATCGAAATCAACGGAGAAGAACACGGTCGTGCCAGCAGCGAAGCCCAGCTGACGGAGTCTTCGCGCCGCCTGCTGAGCGTGCCCTTCGCCGATTTCTTTGTTGAAGTATCCGATCGATGTGCCGGCCTCCTGCATGATCGGAAAAGTCTCGAGCCCCGCGTCGAAGATTGTCTTCAGCTCGCCGGGGAGGTAACGCTTGCTGGTAACCGTAAGGTAACGTCCGACGGTTCGGTAGCCCGCCGAATACAGAGCGTTGCAGAGTCCTGCATTCAGCTGAGTGGACATGTCACTGGAGATGCCTGGCCGGGTTTCGTCACCGGTGCTGATGAGCAGCGACGCCCATGTTCGGTAGTCGCCGGAGCCATGTACAGGGAGCTCAGCATACTGCTGGAAGTCCCGAGTCGCGCTGGTGGTTGCTGCGTCGAAGCTGCCTGAGAACGGGCTGGCATATCCGTTGAACCGAAGTGCGCCCTGGAAGAGCCTCACCCAGTTCTTGTCGTAGTCGGTGCTGCCCTGGCTCACGTTGGCGTTGGCCTGCAGGCCAGTCTTGGTGCCGGGACCGAAGTTTCCGTTCGCGACGCTATCCGACATGTTCAGCCCGTACTGGATGGCGTACATCATGCCTTGTTGCGTGTTTCGTGAGAACAGACCATCGCACGGCAGGATATTGAAGGCGGAACGATTGCTGAACTTCCCGTTTAGCCACTGCTGGACCGCGCGCTTTTCGTTCGTTCCGCCAGAGAGCAGTGTGTAGGCATCCATTGACATCAGGCTCTTCAGGACCTTCGGGGAGATCGAGGTCGCGGGCGTCAACCCCATGTTTGTGGTCAGGGTCTGGACCGATGATTGCACGACGCCGTCGTAGGTCCCCCATGCGTATCCACCGACGTACCCCTTGCACCAGAGTGCACCCTGGGCCAGGTGTATAACATTTGGTTTGCTCGTCGAAGCCGAGACAGCGCCGATCTGTGACGTGAAGGCACTTGTCGTTCCAGCGCCGAAATTGTCTGCGAGAGTGTTGATGCCCAACTCAATCTGGAGACCCCGAATGAGACCGAAAATGGTCTCCCATCCAGTGAACCCGCTTTCCGTGACGTGGTTCCACTGCGGGTGTCCACCGTATGTGGCGTTCAACCAATTCTGGGTGTGCTGAACCATGTAGTCGACCACAATTATGCCTTTCGCGACGCAGAGGAGTCGGTCAGTTCGGTCCCGGACGATGTGACAGCGGCGACCGATAGCCTCCCGGTGGCGCGTGCTTCCACAGCGGCGTCATCCGGTATGAGGGCGAACACTTGACCTACTTGCGAGATCGACGGCTTCGAGGTCGTCGTATCTGATTCTTCGGGGGTGAGTGAGATGAGAATGGTTTCACCTGCCGGGAGCATTGCATTCAGGTTGAACACGCGATCGATCATGCGATTCTGCGGGGTCTCAGGGTCGGCGCTGACCTGGTTGCCATCGATGTCGACGGTCAACGGGGGCACTGAGCGATACGTACGCGCGATAACGGCGACCCCGGCGGGGACTGCGTGGGGGCCCACGCTTAGCAGCTCGACTGCAGCGGGATAGCTATACCCCTCGGACTTCGCCCAGACCGTTCGCAGTTCGAGTCCCCACGGTGCAGCCGCGGCTTCCTGGTACGTCGAGTGAGTATCGTCGCTGTTGCTCGTGGCGTCCGCGCCGCCCGTCGCCCCGCTGCGCTACGGCAACTCGCCACGGTGCCCGCTCGCCAGCCCGAACCCGCCCACGCCTGACCACCGACCCCTCGCCCCGCGGTGGCAGAACACCGCCCGACTTGGAACCGGCCCTTGTGAAGACCCCCATCAAAGCCACCTTCGCCACCGTTGCCGTCGTCATCGTCCTGGTTGACCGGCTAGCCGCGCCGGACCCGGCCGGCGCTGCCGGCGCTCCCGTGCTCGGGTGAACCGGGCTCCGAATGGGTTTAGGTGCGCACGGTAGGCTGTGGGCGATGGTCTCTTCGGCCCGGACTCCGCGCTCCACGACGCTGAATGAGCAATTGTTGATAATGAGGCTCATTACCAGCGTCGGTTTGGCGCTGCTGCTGATGTTGGGTCTGGCAGCGACGGGTCACACAGAGGCGGACGGTTCGACTCCTGTTCCGCTGGTGATTTCTGGGTTCATGGACCCCCACGTCGAGCCCGTGGCAGACGCCCCAGTCGAGCATGAGGCGGTCGCCGGTGGCGTCGTTTCTGGGCCGAACGCGTTGGTGGGCGCTGCGCTGTGCATGTTGGGCGTGTTGTGCGGGCTGACGTTCATGGTGGTGCTGCGGGGGTTGTGGCGTCGGCGGATGCCTCCGGTTCTCGGTGACGGGCCACGGATGCCTTCGCTGCTTCCGGCGCCGGCTGCCCGTGCTCACCCGATTGTCTTTTCGTTGACGCAGTTGGGTCTTTCCCGAACCTGACATTGTGGCACGCCATCCTTTCCGGGTGGCGCTTCGTCCCGGGCTGCGTGCCCGGGTTCTGTCCTGTGCCGTGTCTTGGTTTGGAGTACCCGATGAAAACCCCTGTGAAGGCGACGCTCGTCACCATTGCCGTTGTGGTGGTGATGGTGATCGCCGCGTTGATCTATGTCCTTGTCAATCAGAGCCAGTCCGCTCCACCTTCATCTGGGGGCGGTGACGCATCCCCGCAGGTGGTGCGGGAGAGCTCGCATGTCCTCGACGACGGCGGGGAGGGCGCTGTCACCCTGGTGGAGTTCCTCGACTTCGAGTGCGAGGCGTGTGGCGCGTTCTTCCCGATCGTGGAGGATATGCGGGAGCAGTTCGCTGGGGAGATCACGTATGTGGTCCGCTACTTCCCGCTGCCCGGTCACTTCAATTCGAAGAACGCGGCGGTCGCGGCGGAAGCGGCCGCGCAGCAGGACCGGTTCGAGGACATGTATGTCCGGTTGTTCGAGACGCAGGCGGAGTGGGGTGAGGCGCAGGAGTCTCGCGCCGACCTGTTCCGTGGCTTCGCGGAGGAGATCGGTCTGGACATGGCCGCCTATGACGCCGCCGTGGCGGACCCGGCTACGGCGGAGCGGGTGGAGCTGGATTTCGAGGAGGGCCAGGCGCTCGGGGTGAGCAGCACGCCGACGTTCTTCCTCGACGGTGAGCTGCTCGAGCTGCAGGAGTGGGACGACCTCGAGAACGCCATCCAGGCTGCGGTGAACGGTGGCCGGTGATGCGGGCGGGTTTGACGCATCGGCGGGCGATCATCGTCGGCGCCGGGCAGTCTGGGCTCGCGGTTGCCGCGGCTCTGGCCGCGGAAGGGCTGCGGCCGCAGCACGAGTTTGTGGTGATCGACGCCGCCAGCACGGGGCAGCGTTCCTGGTCCTCACGGTGGCATTCGATGGAGCTTCTCAGCGACGCCCGGCATAGCGCGCTGTCTCCGCGGCGGCTGCTGGGTGACCAGCGCCGGCATCCGCGAGTGGACGAGATGGCGGACTACCTCACCTTCGTGGAAGCCGGGCTGGGCGTGGAGACGGTCTGGGGCATCCAGGCGACCGGGGTGGAGCATCGCGGGAACGGCTCGACTCTGCTGCTGTCGACGACGGCAGGGGAGGTGCAGACCCGCAACGTGATCTGCGCGACGGGCGCGGCCGCGCACCCGCGGATTCCGGAGTGGGCGTCTCTGCTGACGATGCCCGGGGTGGTGCTGCACAGCAGCGAGTACCTGTACCCGAAGCAGATCCCCGTCGGCGACGTGCTCATCGTGGGCGGCGGGAACAGCGGTGTGCAGCTGGCCCGCGAACTGTCCGCGTCGCACACCGTGACGCTGTCCGTGCGAACCCGGCGGCAGCATCGCCCCGCGATGAGCTATCCCGCCGCGGCGGGGGAGAGGGTGCCGCTGTTCTCGCGGGAGCGTCGCCCCGAGCCGATCTTCGGCGACAGCTATGAGCAGCTGCGCCGCGTCGGGGTCACGATCGCAGCTGCGGTGCAGGACGCGGCCGGCGCCGGGGTGACCTTCGCCGATGGCACGCAGGCATCCCCCCGCTCGGTGATCCTCGCCACCGGCTACACCCCTGGCGACGACTGGCTCCCGGAACCGGCCCGCGTCGACCGGCCGCGGCGCACCCTGACCGGCCTGCCCGGGCTGTTCGTGGCGGGGATGCCGCAGTACGGCGGCCGCGGCTCCGACACCCTCGCCGGGGTCTGGAAAGACGCGACGACGATCGCCCAGCACATCATCAACCGGCCCTGAAAGGACCACCGCCTTGACCACCGTCACCGACCACGAACACCCGCACCGATCCGGCTCACGGAGACGCATCCTCCTCCTGTCCACTCTGACGACGCTGCTGCTGGCCGCCGGGCTCCTGTTCGCCACCGCGGCGCCCGCAGCCGCGCACGATGAGATCGTCTCCTCCTCCCCGGAAGCCGGATCCACGGTCAGCGTGGTCCCGGAGGAGATTTCGCTGACGTTCAGCGGCGAGATCCTCACCGATTTCAGCGCCGTGATCATTGAGGTGGTCGCCCCGGACGGGCAGAACATCGCATCGGGGGATCCGGTCATCGACGGGACCACGGTCACCCAGGCGGTGACGCCTGGTCAGGCGGGCGTGTACACGGTGCGGTGGCGGGTCGTGTCCAGCGACGGGCACCCGATCAGCAACGAGTACCAGTACACCGTCGAAGCGGTCACCGTCCCCACCAGCGCCCCTACCCCCGAAGCGACCGAGGAGCAGACACCCGACCCGTCTCCCACATCTGCCGCCAATACGTCCGGAGAGGTTCACAACGGGCCATCCGGAGGTGGGGAACTCCTCCCCGTCCTTGCGGTCCTGAGTGGCGTAATCGTGCTGGGCGGCGCGCTGGTGGTCGTGCTCATGGTGGCCAGAGAGCGTCGTCGCCGCGACCGAGCAGCCGCGGCCGCGGCCGCCGCGGATGGTGGAACCGCCGACGACCAGCAACAGAAGGAGAACCCCTCATGAAATGTCCGGTCGACGGGACCGCCCTGCTGATCACGGAACGCTCCGGGGTCGAGATCGACTACTGCCCGCAGTGCCGGGGCGTCTGGCTGGACCGTGGCGAGCTCGACAAGATCATCGACCGCGCCGCCGACCTTGCCGGCGGCGGCCGGCAAACCAGCACCGCCCCCTATCCGCGCGAGGGCGACCACCGTTCTGACCGCGACAGGGATCATCACGGTCGCTCCGGGCGTCGGCGGAAGGAAGGGTTCCTCGGTGACCTCTTCGACTTCTGACACCAAAAACCTCTTCCTGATAGCCGGTCTGATGACCGGGTTATCAGCGGCCCTCGCGAACGCAGGAGGAGCCGCTGATGGTTCGTGAGCAGACCCGGCGGTTCGCGGTCGCGTGCCTGGCCGCCGCTGTGGTGGTCCTGGTCGACCAGGCGACGAAGGCGGCCGCACTGGGAGGGTTGAGTCAGGAGGAGCGGATCCCGCTGCTGGGGGATCTGCTTGGGCTGCAGCTCGCGTTCAACCCCGGCGCGATCCTCTCCCTCGGAGCCGGGGTCACCGGGCTGCTCACTCTCCTCGGGGTCGGTGCCGTGGTGCTGCTGGTCGTCGCCGCCGCGCGGGCGCGGACCGGATGGTGGGCGATGGGGATCGGCCTGATCCTCGGGGGCGCGATCGGGAACCTGATCGACCGGCTGTTCTCCCCCCCTGGGTTCGGGGTCGGGCACGTCACCGACTTCCTCGCCTACGGGAACCTGTTCATCGGCAACCTCGCCGACGTCGCCCTCGGTGCCGGCGTCATCGTCCTCGGCCTGAGCCTGTGGACCCGACACCGCCGCTCCCGCGTCAGCGCGGACAGCGCGGCGCCTGCGACGGGCTCCGTGGTGAGCGGGTCATGATGGCGAAGCAGCGGACCTCGTCCGTATACCAGCGCAACGCGTTCGCGCCGGGGCTGCTCGCGGCGGCGGTGTTGTTCCTCGCGCCGGTACTGATGGGCGGGGACTGGTTCACCGTTGTGCTGTTCGTCGCCGCGATCTTCGCGGTCATCGTGGGGTGGTTCGCGATCCAGGCGCGGCAGTGGTGGTGGTTGCCTGTGTTCGTCGTGATCGCCGTGATTTGGAACCCGGTGTTCCCGTTCCCGTTCACCGGCCCGGTGTGGACTGCGGCGCAGCCGGTCGCGGCAGTCGTGTTTCTGGTCGCCGGCGCCCTGATCAAGGTCAAGCGCGCATGATCCGCCGCCGCGTCCTTGCCGCCGTGACGCTGGTCGCGGCGCTGCTGCTGGCCGGGTGCACGTCCAGCGACTCGCTCGCGCAGCAGTACCGGGACGGGAACGAGAAGGGCTACATCGCCGGTGACTTCCAGATCGTCGAGATCCCGGATGCCGACCGCGGGGAGCCGGTGGTGTTCGAGGGCGTCACCGAGACCGGGGAGACGGTGTCCAGTGACGACTACCGGGGCGGGGTGCTGGTGGTGAACTTCTGGTACGCCGCGTGCGGGCCGTGCATCGTCGAAGCCCCGATGCTCGAGGAGGTCTGGCAGGAGTATCAGGACCAGGGTGTGGCGTTCCTCGGGGTGAACACCTACGACCAGCCAGCCACCGCATTGTCGTTCGCGAGAGACAACAACGTCACCTACCCGAGCGTGATCGACGTGAACGACGGGCGGGTCAAGCTCGCGTTCGCGCAGGTCACTCCGATCCAGGCCACCCCCACCACCTTGGTCATCGACCAGGAGGGGCGGGTCGCGGCGCGGATCATCGGGCAGTTGGCCAGCGCGTCGATCCTGTCCACCCTGGTCGCCGACACCCTCGCCGAGGACACCTCATGAATCCGGGAGCGGTGATCGTCGACGGCGCCCTGTGGGTCGCGATCCCGGTCGCGATCCTCGCCGGGCTGGTGTCGTTCGTGTCCCCGTGCGTGCTGCCGCTGGTGCCTGGCTACCTCGGCTACCTCGGCAGCACCACCACGACGACCGCGGCCCCCACGCTGGACGGGGGGCGCACGGTGACGGCGGAGCGCGCGCGGCTGCTGCTGGGCGTGACATTGTTCATCGCCGGGTTCACCGTGGTGTTCGTCGCCGTCACGATCCTCGGCGGCACCTTCGGGTACCTGCTGCTGCAATACGCCAATGTGCTCACTCGCGTCTTCGGGGTCGTCATCATCGCCCTCGGCCTGGTGTTCCTCGGCTTCTTCGGCATTGCCCAGCGCACCCTCCGCCCTCGCGCCCAGGGTAGGACCGGGCTGATCGGGGCGCCGCTTCTCGGGTTCGCGCTCGGCGTCGGCTGGACCCCCTGTATCGGCCCGACGCTCGCAGCGATCATCTCTATGTCGTGGAACCTCGGTGACCCCGCCCGCGCGGGCCTGCTCGGGCTCGCGTACTCGCTGGGCCTGGGCATCCCGTTCCTGATCCTCGCGGCCGGATGGGGGTGGGCGTCCCGATCGGTGACGTTCCTGCGCCGCCACATCCGCGCCCTGAACATCATCGGCGGGGCCATGCTCATCGCCCTCGGCCTGCTGATGGTGACCGGGCTGTGGACGGCACTGATGTCGCAGCTGCAACAGGTGGTGATCAATGTCCCCCTCCCGCTCTGACACCGGCATCGACGTCACCGCCGACCCGCTACGCCCCGGCGACCACGCCGACAGCGAATCCGCGACGGAGATCACCCAGCCGGCGCTGGGCATCACCGGGTGGTTGCGGTGGGCATGGCGGCAGCTGACCAGCATGCGCACCGCATTGGTCCTGCTGCTGTTCCTCGCGATCGCCGCCGTCCCCGGGTCCCTGTTCCCGCAGCGCAGCGCCGACCCCAACGGTGTCATCCAGTGGGAGCGGGACAACCCTGACGTGTTCCCCCTCGCCGATGCGGTCGGCCTGTTCGACGTGTACCTGTCGCCGTGGTTCTCCGCGATCTATCTGCTGCTGTTCACCTCCCTGATCGGCTGCGTGATCCCGCGCGCCAAGCACCACTACAAGGCGCTCCGCTCCCGCCCCCCTCGCACCCCGGCCCGGCTGTCGCGGCTCTCGGAGTACCGGGAACTGACCTTGCCGAGAGAGGAAGGGAGGACCGACCCGGCCGCGCACGCGATCGACGTCGCGGCAGAGCAGCTGCGCAAGGCCGGATACCGGGTGGAGCGATACGACGCCCGCGGAGCCGCGTCGGTGTCGGCCGAGCGCGGCTACCTGCGCGAGACCGGCAACCTGATCTTCCACGTCGCCCTCGTCGGCGTGCTGGTCTCGGTCGCGATCGGCGGGTCGTTCGCGTATACCGGGCAGCGGGTGGTGGTGGAGGGCACCACGTTCGTGAACGCGCTCAGCGACTACTCCTCGTTCAACCCCGGCCGTTTCGTCGACGGCACGGGCCTTGCCCCCTACTCGCTCACCCTCGACGACTTCCAGGTCTCCTACCGGCTGCCCGGCACCCCCGGCGCAGGCCAGGCCGGAGACTTCTCCGCCGACATCACCATCCGCCAACCCGGGCAGGACGATCGGGCGCAGAGCGTGATCGTGAACTACCCGATCACCGTCGACGGCGATCGCATCTACCTGCTCGGCAACGGCTACGCCCCCACCCTCACGATCCGCGACGCCGCCGGCGAGGTGGTGTACAGCGAGTCGCAGCCGTTCCTGCCGCAGGACTCCAACATGACCTCGCTGGGCATCATCAAGATCCCGGACGGGCTGCCCGAACAGGTCGGGCTGGTCGGGTTCTTCTACCCCACCCAGGGGGTGTTGCCCTCCGGCGCGTTCACCTCCGTCTACCCGGACGTGGTCAATCCGGTGCTGACTCTCAACGTGTTCAGCGGGGATCTCGGCATCGACGACGGCACTCCGAGGTCGGTGTACACGCTCGAGGTCGACGGGCTCACCCAGCACACCGGCGGCGACACCGCCGCCGACTCCCTTGAGCTCACCCCCGGCGCCACCGTCGACCTGCCGAACGGGTGGGGCACGATCACCTGGGAGGAGGTCACGGCGGAGGAGCCGGTGAAGCGGTTCGCGTCGCTGCAGATCCAACGCGACCCCAGCAGCGGCTGGGTGCTCGCGTTCTCCGTGCTCGCCACCCTCGGCCTGTTCGCCGGCCTGTTCGTGCCCCGCCGCCGGCTCTGGGTGAAAGCCCGCACCACCCCGGATGGTGTGCACGTCGAGTACGCGGGACTGGCCCGCGGCGAAGACCCCGCTTTGGCGCGCGCCGTCGACGAGTTCGCGACCCGCCACGCGCACGCCCTCGGCGTAGACCAGCCTGCGAAGGACACACCGTGACGACCGTGTGGATCCCGGACGCCCCGCCGACCCTCGGCGGGTTCCTCACCCCGGCCCCGCTTCCGGCTCCGGTGCTACCGCTCCTCGCGGGACTCCTCGCGGTCGCCTACCTGGCCGGTGCGATCCGGATGTGGGTCCGCGGCCGCGGCTGGCCGGTGTGGCGGACGGTCAGCTTCCTGCTCGGCTGCGTCGCCCTCGCCGCGGTCACCGGCCTGGCGGTGGAGAACTTCGGGTACGCCCTGTTCTCGGTGTTCATGTTCCAGCAGCTCACCCTGATGATGGCGATCCCGCCGCTGCTGGTCCTCGGCTCTCCCGGCACCCTGCTGCTGCGCGCCACCCCGCACCACGGCCCAGGTCTCCTGGTGCTCCGCGCCGCGCACGCCGGGCTACGCAGTCGCACCGCACGGTGGCTGCTCAGCCCGTGGCTGGCGGTGCCGCTATACCTGGCCGCGTTTTACGGTCTGTACCTGGCGAACTTCGCCGATCCGATCCTGTCCACCGTCACCGGCCATACCCTCCTCGAGGTCGGGTTCCTGGTCGCCGGGATGCTGTTCACCATCCCGATCCTGTCGTCGGACCCGCTGCCGGTGCGGATGAGCCACGGCGGCCGCGCCCTGGACGTGTTCGCCGAGGCCGCCCTGCACGCCTTCTTCGGCGTCTTCCTGATGATGGCCACCACTACCCTCATCGACGGGTTCGCCGGCCCGACGAGCGCGCTGGGCATCGACCCGATCGAAGACCAGCGCCTCGCCGGCGGGCTGGCCTGGTCCTACGGCGAGGCCCCCACCTTGCTGATGCTCATCTACGTCATGCACCGCTGGTTCCGCGACGACACCGCCCAAGCGGTCGCCGCCGACCGTCGCGCCGACGCACACGGCGACCCTGAGCTCGACGCGTACAACGACTACCTCACCCGACTCCACCAGAAAGACACCTGACCGATGCGCACGCCTTTGCCGACACCCGCCCCGGCCGCCGCGCCGGAGCAGGAGACGCCGCGCCGCACCGTGGCGGCATGGTCGCTGCCGGTGTGGGCGGCGGTGCTGGCATCCGCGGCCGCCGGCCTGCTGCTGGATCTCGCCTCCGCACCGGTGGGGTGGTGGCCGTTGACGTTCGTGAGTGTCACGGTCGCCCTGGTGGCCCTGATCGGCCGCAGCATCGGCGGGGCGCTGCTGGTCGGCACTGTGTTCGGCGCCGTGTTCTACACGACCCATCTGGTGTGGGTGGGGGAGTTCCTCGGCCCGGTGCCGTGGCTTGCCCTCGCCGGGCTGGAAGCGGTCCTGTTCGGCGCGGGCGCGGTGCCGATCGCGCTCGCCTACCGGTGGACCGCCCGCTATCCGGCCCGCGGCCTCGTGCAGCTGCTCGCGGTACCGCCGCTGATCGGGGTTCTGTGGACGGCCCGTGAGGTGGTGATGGGTGCGTGGCCGTACTCCGGGTTCCCGTGGGCGCGCCTCGGGATGACCCAGGTGGGCGGCCCGCTCGCGGAGGCCGTGTCGTGGACGAGCGTGACCGGCCTGTCCCTGCTGATCGTCATTCTGTGCGCCTCTGTGGTGCAGTGGATCCGCGCCGGCGGCATCCGCTTCATGCTCGGGTTGCACCCTGCTGTGAGCGTCGCCGCTCTCCTGGTGATAGCGCCGCAGTTCCCCACCGCGCCGGCCGGGGAGTTCCGCGTGGGATGGGTGCAGGGCAACGGCCCCACCGGGTACTTCGACGACAAGGTGCCCGGCGACGTCCTGGCCGCGCAGACCGCCGCCACGGTGCCGCTGTACGGGCAGCCGATGGATCTGCTGGCCTGGCCGGAGGGCGGCGTCGACGCCGACCCGCTCAGTGATCCCGCCGCCGCCGAGGCGTTGGACCGGGTCGTGCGCTCGGCCGGGGCGCCGTTGCTGATGAACGCCGCCACCACCCGCGGCGACGATGTCTTCAACACGTCCCTGCTGTGGACCGCGGATCCCACGGGCCGGCAGTGGCACGACAAGGTCAACCCGGTCCCGTTCGGCGAGTACGTGCCGGACCGGTGGTTCTACGAGCTGATCGTCCCCGACCTGGTGGGCTTGATCCAACGCGAATACACCCCCGGCAGCAACCCGCCGCTCGTGCAGGTCGGCGACGTCGGGGTGGGGTTGGCGATCTGCTTCGACGTGATCTACGACGCCGTGATCTGGGACGGTGCCCGCGCCGGCGCAGAGGTGTTCGTGTTCCAGACCAACAACGCCGACTTCCGCGGCACCGACGAGAACCTGCAGCAGCTCGCGTTCGCCCGGATGCGCGCCATCGAAACCGGCCGCGCGGTCGTCAACGTCTCCACGGTGGGCACCAGCCAGGTCATCACCCCGGACGGCACCACCGTCGACAGCATCGGCGTCGACACCGTTGACGCGTCGATCACCACCGTCCCGCTGCGCACCGGACTCACCCCGGCGGTGATCCTCGGTCCCTGGCTCACCGCTCTCATCGTCCTCGCTGCCGCCGGCGCTCTCACCGCGGCGGGGTTCTCCCACCGTGCCCGCACGCGTGCGGCCGCCGCAGATCGTTCGACTGATCCGGGGAGGCACCCATGAACACGCCACGGATGAGGCCTGCCGGAGGTCGACTGGCCTGGTCGCTGCGAACGCTGGCGACGGGCAGCGATCTCACCCTTCCTGGTGACCTGACGGCGGAGGAGTGTGGGTGCGCGCCCACGCCCGCGGAGAGCCGCGCATTCCGGGCCGGGGTGAGCCGGCGCACTCTGCTGACGGCGGGAACATTGAGCGCGGCCGTGGACTCGCTGGCCTGGCTGGAAGCGAACGCGGGCTGACCGATGTGCACGGATCTACCGCGCCACCCCGCTCGCGGGCACCCCCTGACCGCAACGACGAAGAGGACGACCCTGCCATGACCGGAACCGACGCGCTCTCCCTCGACGGCATCTCACTGCTGCTGGTGTGGACGGCGATCGCCACCTACCTGCTCGCGTTCATCGCGTACACCATCGACCTGGCCGGGCGCTCCGTCCCCGCCAGCGTCCCGCAGCGGGAGCCGGTCCTGGCCGGCGCTACCGCACGGGCGGGCCAGCAGACGGACAACGCCCAGAGTGGGTCGGTGGACAGTGTTCGCACGCCGCCCGCGCAGCGTCAACGGCTGCTGTGGGCGCGGATCGGGACGTCGCTGACGGTCCTCGCGTTCCTGTTCCACCTGGCCGGCACCATCCTGCGCGGCATCGCCGCGGAGCGGGTGCCGTGGGCGAACATGTACGAGTTCGCGCTGACCGGCACGGTCTTGATCGTGGCCGTCTACCTGCTGGTGCTGCGCCGCTACGACCTCCGCTTCCTCGGTGCGTTCCTGATCGGCATGGTGGTGCTGCTGCTGGGTGGCGCGACGGTCTCGTTCTACGTCGAGGTCGTTCCGCTGATGGATCCGCTCAAGAGCGTGTGGCTGGTCATCCACGTCTTCGTCGCGTCCCTGGCCACCGCCCTGTTCGCGATCGCCTGCGGCATCTCCATCACCCAGCTCCTGCAGGCCCGCCGGGAGCGCCGCACCCGAGCATCCTCGGACACTGCCCGCGCCGACGGTCTTGGGTTTCTGCGCACTCTGCCCGCCGCCGACGTGCTCGAGTCCCTCGCGTACCGGTTCGCGATCGTGGGGTTCGTGTTCTGGACGTTCACCCTGATCGCCGGCGCGATCTGGGCCAACGACTCCTGGGGTCGCTACTGGGGCTTCGATGTCAAGGAGGTGTGGACGTTCGTGATCTGGGTGCTCTACGCCGGCTACATCCACGCCCGCGCGACCCGCGGCTGGCGCGGCACCCGCTCCGCCTGGCTGTCCATCATCGGGTTCGTCGCGGTGCTGTTCAACTTCACGATCGTGAACATGTTCTTCCAGGGCCTCCACTCCTACTCCGGGCTCACATGACCCCGCACCCCTGCCCCGCCCTCTTGCCCGAGCCGAAAGCACGCACATGACCCCGATACTCTCGATTCCCGCCACCACGGGTGCGGATGCCACTGAACGCGGACAGCGGTCACTCCGACCGCGACAGGAATGACTCCTCGCGTCTTGCGGGTCGCAGGGCCTGCGATCCTCGGCGGGGTCGCACTCATCGCCTTGGTCGGGGCGTTGTGGTTCGGTGGGGGTGCTGCGCAGATCCCACTCGGCGACGCCGGCCCTGTTGTGCGCTGGGGGCTTCCGGTCACGAAACTGGTCGTGAATCTCGCCGCCGCGGGCATGGTCGGTGTGCTCGTGACCGCCTTGTTCACGCTGCGGGCCGGTGAGCGCGAGTTCGACGTCGCCCTCGATACCGCGTCGATCTCTGCAGCCCTGTTCACCGTGGCCGCGGGCGCGACCGGGTTCCTCACGCTTCTCAGCGTGTTCAACCCGGCCATCGACGCAGGCCCCCAGTTCGGTGCCCAGCTCGGCCGGTTCCTCGTCGAGCTCGAGGTCGGCAGGACATGGCTGATCACGACGGTCGCCGGCGCCGCCCTCACCGTCCTGACATTCGCCGTGCGGTCCTGGGTCGGGACGCTTCTGGTCGCCCTGGTGGCGGTGGCCTCGCTCGTGCCGATGGGCACGCAGGGGCACTCCGGCGATGACGCCTTCCACCACGAGGCGATGATGGCGCTCATCCTGCACATCATCGGCGCCGCGGTGTGGCTCGGCGGGCTCCTGCTGCTCATCGCCGTCCGTCCAGCCCTCGACCGTCGCCGCATCCCCGATCTCGTCGCCCGCTACTCGAGCATCGCTCTGGCCGCGTTCGTGCTCGTCGCCGTGTCCGGCACGGTGCGCGCCGCCATCGGCCTGCAGGAGTGGTCCGATCTGCTCTCGCCCTATGGCGCGATCTTGGGCATCAAGGTCGTCGCGCTCGTCGGCCTCGGCCTCTTCGGGGCGTGGTACCGCACCCGCCTGATCGGCAGGATGCGCAGCTCCGACGCGGCATCCCGCCCTTTCTGGATGCTCATCGCGTTCGAGCTGGCACTGATGGGTGTGGCCAGCGGCGCCGCCGCAGCGCTGGCCCGCACTCCGCCACCGAACCCGGCCCCGCTTCCCGAGATCCCCTCGCCGGCAGAACGCCTCACCGGTGCCCCGCTGCCCCCGGAGCTCACGATCGAACGGTGGGTCACCGCGTGGAACGTGGACATGTTGTGGGCGGTGCTCGCCGGGTTCGCGATCTTCTTCTATCTCGCCGGGGTGTGGCGGCTGCGCCGGCGCGGCGACGCGTGGCCTGTGTATCGCACGATCATGTGGGTCGCCGGCATGGTGCTGCTGGTCTGGGTCACCGGCGGCGTCGTCAACGTCTACCAGGACTACCTGTTCAGCATGCACATGGTGGGGCACATGCTGCTCACGATGGCGATCCCGGTGCTGCTGGTCGCCGGCGCCCCGGTGACCCTCGCCGCCCGGGCGATCCGCAAACGCGACGACGGCACCCGCGGCGGGCGGGAGTGGATCCTGTGGGCGGTGCATTCGCCCGTCGCCCGCATCCTGACGAACCCGTTCGTCGCGGCCGCCCTGTTCATCGGCTCACTGTGGGTGTTCTATTACACCGACCTGTTCCGCTGGTCGCTGTACGACCACCTCGGCCACCAGTGGATGATCGCGCACTTCCTCATCACCGGCTACCTGTTCGCGCTCTCCCTGATCGGCATCGACCCGGTGCCGTGGCGGCTTCCCTACGCCGGCAGGCTGCTGCTGCTCATCGGTGTGATGGCGATGCACGCGTTCTTCGGCATCGCCATCATGATGCAGTCGGGGCTGATGGTCGCCGACTGGTTCGGGTCGATGGGTCGCACCTGGGGTGTCACACCGCTCGAGGATCAGTACACCGGCGGCGGTATCGCGTGGTCGATCGGTGAGATCCCCACCCTGATCCTCGCGATCACGGTCGCGATTCAGTGGAGTCGCAGCGACGACCGCGAGACCAAGCGGCGAGACCGGCACGCCGACCGCACCGGCGAAGCCGAGCTCGAGGCCTACAACGCACGCCTCACCGAGCTCGCCGACCGCGATGCTCGCAGCCGCAGATAGGGCGCACTACGTGACGACGAAAGAGGAGCTCGCCGACCGCTACGGTCGGGGACCGCGGCCCATCCGCCGCCGCGTGTTCTGGGTCACCGTCGCGACGGCGGCAATCCTGTCTGTCGCCGGGCTTTCGTGGCTGACTGTCTCGAACTCGCTCGACGACGTCGGATTCGACGAGACCGGATACGAGCTGGTCGATGCGCGCACCGTGACCGTATCCTTCCAAGCCACGCCACCCGCTGGGACGTCGTTCGCATGCGCGGTGCAGGCATTGGATGAGGACTTCGGCATCGTCGGTTGGCGGGTCATCGAGTACCCCGCGTCCGAGGAGATCACACGAGCACTCGTGGAGACCATCCCGACCGTCGCGCAGGCAACGACCGGCACCGTGCAATCCTGCTGGGCCACATAGCCGCGCAAGGGAGGCCGTCGCCTGCGCCGGCTGAGTCTCTCAAGCGGTGGGCCTGTCTTCGTGGTCGATGCCGTGGTGCTCTTTGCCGCGCTCGAAGTTGAGCAGGCGGAGTGCGTTGCCGACGACGATCAGGGTGGAGCCTTCGTGGATGAGTACGACCGCGCCGATGTTCAGGCCGAGGAAGGTGGCGAGGATGAGGAACGCGACGATCGCGAGGCTGGCGATGAGGTTCTGCCGGATGATGCGGCTGGTGGCGCGGCTGAGCCGCACGGCGAACGGGACGCGGCCGAGGTCGTCGCTCATCAGCGCGATGTCGCAGGTTTCCAACGCGACGGTGGAGCCGGCGGCGCCCATCGCGATGCCGACGTCGGCGCGGGCCATCGCGGGGGCGTCGTTGACGCCGTCGCCGACCATCGCGATCGGTCGGTGGGTTTCGGCGAGGCGGGTGATCTGAGCGACTTTGTCCTCGGGGAGCAGTTCGCCGATCGCGGTGTCGACGCCGACTTCCCGGCCGACCGCGTCGGCGACGCGCTGGTTGTCGCCGGAGATCATCACGAGCTGCCCCACGTTCGCGCCCCGGAGCGCGCTGAGCACCTGGGCGGACTCCGCGCGGGACGCATCCATCACGCCGACGATGCCGAGGAACCGGTCGCCACGGCGGATGATCATCAGCGTCTGCCCGGAGTCCCGCGCCTGCGTGTACGCGTCGGCGAGCGTGCCGGTCAGCGCGAGTTGCTGCTCGTCGAACATGCGCAGGTTGCCGACGTCGACCCGCTCGCCGTCGATCGTCGCCGTGACGCCACGCCCGACGACCGCGTTCAGGTCTGTCGCGGTGAGGCGCTCGGCCTGGGGGACGCGGGGCTCGAGGTCGCGGACGATCGCCTCGGCCAGCGGGTGATCGCTGAGCGCTTCGACAGCGACCAGAGTGCGGATCAGCTCGGACTCGGGCACGTCGGCGGCGGGGGTGACGGACGTCACCCGGGGGGCACCCCAGGTCAGGGTGCCGGTCTTGTCGAACGCCATCGCCTTGACCCGCCCGAGCGTCTCGAGCGGGGCGCCGCCCTTGACGAGCACCCCGGCACGCGCAGCACGGGCGACCCCTGCCAGCACCGCGGCCGGGGTTGCGATCGCGAGCGCGCAGGGGCTGGCGGCGACGAGCACGGTCATGGCGAGGTAGAACGCGTCGGGGAACGGTTGCGCGAACGCGAGCCAGGAGATCAGGAGGGTGACGGCGACCCCGAGGATCACGGCGGGCACGTACCAACGCTGGAACCGGTCGATGAACTGCTGTGTGGGGGAGGCGGCCTGGTCGGCGGAGCGGACGAGCTCGACGACCTTGCTGAGCGTCGAGTCCGCGGAGGTCGCGGTGACCTCGACCTCGAGCACGCCGGACCCGTTCACGGTGCCGGCGAACACACGGTTGGCGGCGGGCAGGGTGTCGACGGTGCGCATCGCCCGCTCCGGGTCGGCCACCGGCTCCTTCTCCACCGGAATCGACTCCCCGGTGACCGCGGACTGATCCACTGCGGACACCCCGGAGATCACGAACCCGTCTGAGGGAATGCGGGAGTTCGGGCGGATGACGACGATGTCGCCGACGACGATCTCCTCCACCGGCACCTCCACCGGCTCGTCCCCGCCGCGGCGCACCAGGGCGCTGCGGGGAGCGAGCTCGGCCAGGGACTCGATGGACTTGCTGGCACGGCTGAGGGCGTATTCCTCGAGCGCGTGGCCGAGGCTGAACAGGAACAGCAGCACCGCCCCTTCCGCCCACCGGCCGATGAGGGCGGCGCCGATCGCGGCCACCAGCATGAGGAAGTCGACCTCGAACTTCCCTCGCATCGTCGAGGCGATCGCGGTGCGGAACGTGAAGAACCCACCGAAGAAGTAGGTGGCGAGGAAGAACACCAACGGCCACCCGACCATCGGCAGCCCCAACGCGAACTCGGCGATCATCCCGCCGGCGTAGGTCACGCCCGCGGCGATCGCGAACCACAGCTCCCACCGGGCCGAACCGTGGGAATGGTCGTGCGTCTCCGCAGCGGGCGCGGTAGTCGTCGGGGAAGAAGCAGTCATGCGACCAGGATACATCACAAGATCATGATATATTGTAGTTGTGAATGATTATCGTGGTCGGAGGGCACAATGGTGAGCATGGCCGGTACTGAGACGCGTCGGGAAGCAGGCACCCTGTCCGTAGCGGATGCTGAGCGTCTCGCCGAGATCATGCAGGCACTGGCGTCACCTGTGCGGCTGCGCATTCTGAGCGCGCTGAGTGTTCAGCCGAGCACCGTGACCGACCTCAGCGAACAGCTGCACATCGGACAGACGACCACATCGAACCATTTGCGGCTGCTGCGGCATCTGAGCCTGGTCCTTGGCACGCGCGACGGCCGGCACATCCACTACTCGCTCTTCGACGACCACGTCTCCGAACTGCTCGAGGAGGCCATCGGGCACCTCGAGCATCTGCCCGGCGGAGGATGACGCCTGCCGGAGCTCCCCGATTGACGAGAGTATTCCCGTTCACGTCGGGGGGCGCTGCTGCGGCCGGGGAGAGCGCGTCGCTGCCGGTTCGGACACGCTGCATGGTGTGTAGCCGATCGCCGCGACGGCCATGAGCTCTTGTAAGAATCCGCCACTACTCGCGGAATCCTGAACCCGAAACCCCAGCCAACTACCGTGGAATCGCGGCATTCCTCGCCATCTCGAGCGGGAACCTACAGCTCTTGTAGGTTTTTTTCGAAGTTGTCCATTTCGCATATGAAATGTCCACGGTGTGTCCATATGGACATTTCGGTCCATCGCGCCTCGAACGCACCCGGCCAGATACGTATGGACTGAGGAGCGAGGGGATCGACTGATGCTCGGGTATAACGCGCACGTGCACGAGGTCCGCTCAGGGATCAGCGAGCGGGACCTTCGTCGCATCAGCGAGATTCCGTATGAGGAGCGGACGAGCTACCTCGGCACGCTCATCTCGCGCCGTGTTGCATATGTGCCCTATCGAGCCTGGGTCGACAAGCTGCTGAGTGCCTCTGACCTGAGTCGTGCCAAGTTAGTGCCCCGCGGTGGCCTCGAGGATGGCGTGCGCTTCGGCTCCGGGCGGGATCGTTGCGGTCAGTTCGTTCCCGTTGATGCGGATGGTGACGTCGCGCAGCGGCCGCAGGGTGCGGACGATCTTGCGGATGCTCACGCCGGTGGCGGCTTGGAGGTGGCGTGAGATCGCGAGGGCGGTGAACACGATCGTGAGGTGCGCGTGGATCGAGTCGGCTTCGTGGTGAAACATCGGTCGTGCGCGGAGGTCGGTCTTCGCCATCCGGAACGACGCCTCGACCTGGAACAGCTCGTGATACGCCGCCACGATCTCGCCGCCGGGGAGCCGGATCGCGGGGATGTTGGTCACATAGCCCTTCAATCCGGCGAGTTGGCGGGCCCGGTCGACAAGGGCTTGATCGACCGCGGGGCGGGTGCCGGTGAGTTTCACGAACCGGTCCTTTTTCAGCGGTCTCTTCCCGTCGGCGATCTTCTGCGCCCGCTCGACTTGCTTGTCCAGGGTGTGGTTGTCACGCCGGTCACGCTTGGCCGAGTAGTGATAGACCACCCGCCGCTCCCGTGCGTTCGGCCCGACGCCCATGATCCGTTTCGATTCCAGGGTGCCGCCGTCGTAGAGGACACCCCCGTGCCGATCGAAGTGCTCGGCGAGGTCGTAGGGGGCCTTGCTGATCCTGGACCCGACGATGAACGAGAACCCGGCATCCTCGATCTGGTTCAAGTTGCTGGCAGACAGCATGCCGGCGTCCGCAACGACCACGACATCATCGACCTGGTGACGGTTCTGGAACGCGCGCAGCACCGGGAGCAGGGTAAGGGTCTCACCGGTGTTGCCGGGGAACTCGTGGACCTCGAGCGGGAACCCGTCCGGAGTGACGAGCATCCCCACGACGATCTGCGGGTCGACGCGGCGTTCCTTGCTCATCCCCACCTTGCGGAGCGCGTCCTCGTCTTCGGCTTCGAAGTAAAGGGTGGTGACGTCGTAGAGCACCAGCTTCAGCTGGCCGTGCCGGGTCGCATGTGCAAAGGCGGCGGTGGCGAGCTTGCCCCTCCAATCCTGCTCAACACACCTCGCGAGGGTTCGCCAGATCGTCCGCAGCCCCGGCGCCTCGACCCCGAGTTCGTCCAGGACCCGGATCGTGTCGGCCTTGCTTGTCGGCTCGACCACACGGGCGAGGACGAGCTTCATGAACACGTCGTCGTCGACCACAGCATGAAACCCGAGGCGTCGATATGCGCTCTCGAGCACCTCCCAGATCACTCGGGACCGGGAACCGGTCACGATCGGCGCCACCCCAGTCGGCGCGGTCGGCGTCAACGCGTCGAGGTCGAACGCGAGCTGCCCGACGGTGATCCGTTCTTTCGCGATCTGCACCAGCGCGGCCAGTTGCGCGTCGTCGTGCGCGGAGCCGATGTGCTCCACGATCGTGCGGACCCCACGATGCTTGCGGACGATCTGGACCGCCGTCGCGCCAGACGCGGTCCTCACCTTCCGCACAAACAACCCCACCGAGCGAGTCTAAATCGACGCGGTTAGTGCCCCGCACGGACACCAACACCCCCGGAAAATCAACGATCCCAAGCCCCCGAAACCAGAATCACGAGAAAATGGCACGAGTCAGGTCTGAGGACGGGCGGGCGCAACTGCTTCACGATGGCGGCTACCCGTACCTCTTTCACGCCCGCGGGGAGGAGATCAAGTCCAACTTCTCAACCGCTGGCGTCAGCGCCGTCGCCACTCTCGCTGACGACTCTTGGTACCTGGTGGAGGCTTGGGATCAGAGCTGACCCAAGAGCGCGCAGCTACGATCCTCTCAACGCCAGGGATGACTCCCCAGAGGAGTGCCGCTCCTAGATGGCCGGCTCCTCGAGGTCATCGATCACGCTCGACTAGTTGTACTGACCGGAGACGTTGATCAATCGTGAGAAGGGCGGTCGGTTGCCACAGGCGGTGTGGGGCCTGTGCTGGTTGTAGTGGTGGAGCCAGCCGGTGAGAGCGTCGCGGCGTTCCTGTTCGCTGGTGTAGCACCGTGCATACGCCCACCCATCGGCCATGGTCCGGTGGAAGCGCTCCACCTTGCCGTTGGTCTGCGGCCGGTAGGGCCGTGTTCGCTTTGGAACGATCGAGAGCGCTTCGCACGTGTCTCGCCAGAGGTTGGACCGATAGGCACCACCGTTGTCGGACAAGACCCGCTCGATAGCAACCCCGCGGTTGGAGAACCACTCGACTGCTCGATGCAGGACCCCGACGGCAGTGGCAGCGGTCTCGTCGTCCTGGACTTCGGTGCAGGCGACGCGGGAGTGATCGTCGATGACCGTGTGCACGAACGCGTACCCGAGCTTGGGGTTGCGCCACTTGTTCTTCGGCTTGTCAGGGGTGGCGACGCGATTCCTCTCTCCTTGGCGTCGGCCGACGTAGCGCCAGCCACCGCCGTCGGGGATGTTCCCGAGCTTCTTCACGTCGACGTGCACGAGAGAACCAGGATGGTTGTGTTCGTACCGGCGGATCGCCTCGCCGGTGGCACGGTCGACGTAGGAGAGCCGATTCATGCGGGCTCCCTTGAGGATCCGGTGGACCGTGGACGGGGCGATGCCGAGCCGGGACGCGAGTTGGACGGGCCCTTCCTTCAGGCGCATTCGTAGGCTCACGCACCGCTTCATTATCTTCGTGCTCGTCTTATTCGGTGAAGACTTCGGCCGCGACGACCGATCCTGCATCGGCTCGCCAGCAACGTAGCGCTCGGCCCACCGCTTCACGGTGGGCCACGACACCTGGAAACGGGCAGCGACTTCGCTGATCGGCCATCCGTCCTCGATGACGAGTCGAGCGACTCGCAGACGATGGCGTGGGGTCAGTGCGGCATTGCGATGGCTCAAGGTGTCTCCTGAAATAGATCGGTGGCCGGCCGCGTTTGCGGCCGGCCACCGATGAATGGGGGTGGGGAGGGTGCTCTACTTGGCGTCTTGCGCTTCGTGGAAGGAGAGTGCCGGCTCGAGCCAGGCATCGAGCCCGGCACCCTGGAGGGCAGCCTGCTCAACGCTGATCCAGCCGTCGCCCATGGGGCGGTCTGTCCCCATCAGCGCGGGGTGGCAGCCGGGGCGCGCGAGCAGATCCTTCGCGGCCGTGGGATCAATGCGTAGCAGGAGCGCTCCATCCCGGCGCGCGGCGACGACCATGCGTCCCTCGACCATGAAGGACACGCCGCCGAACATCGGCACCTCGCGAGGGTCGCGGTCACTTAGCGCTTCACGTACCCGCTCGACAAGGTCCTTCTGGGCCGTCATCGCCCGCCCTTTTCGATGTACTCGGGTCCGCTGTAGTGCAGGTTCAAGGACGTGATGCGCCCGCCGTCGAAGGTGAAGAACTCCGCGAAGGTCATCGGGCCGCCGGGCATGGTTGCGGTGTAGAGCACGGCCGATCCGTGAGGACTGTGCACGTCATGGATGATCTCGATCTCCTGGACCGTCCCGATGAAGCCGGCTACGCCGATCAGGAAGCCCTCGGTCGCATCGGGGAGATGTCCAGCGAGGGAGCCGGTGAAGTCGAGGTGGTCGCCAAGCAGGGGCCGCAGGGTGGCCCCGTCCTGGTAGTCATCGGTGCCGGACTCGAGGATCCGGTAGTAGTCCTTGAGGACCTGTGGCGCTTCGGAAGACAGCGTGGCAGGCATGACTCTCCTTGGTGTGACAATGGTGCTTGATACTTTCAAGCAGATACTTGAGAAAGTCAAGGGGGTCACGTGAAGTCCTACGGTCAGCTCTGCTCGATCGCCCGCGCGCTGGATGTCGTCGGCGACCGGTGGACTCTCCTGATCGTGAGGGAGCTCCTGATCGGGGGTGAACTGCGCTTTGGTGAAGTGCAGCGCGGCCTGCCTGGCATTGCGACGAACCTGCTCACCCAACGCCTGCGGGACCTCGAGACGAACGGTGTCGTGATTCGCGAGCCCTCATCAGGCACCTCGGGCACGCCGACATACCAGCTCACCGACCGCGGCCGGGCCTTGGACGGAGTGCTGCGTGAGCTTTTGAGGTGGGGTGCCCCGACAGTTCCGGATGCGCCGAGCGACGCGATCTTCCAAATGCATTGGCTCAGCCAGCCAGCTCGCTTCCTCCTCAAGGATCACCGACCGGATGATCCCGCGGTCGTCATCCGGTTCGGCACCTTCGACGACGGCTTCGACCTCACCGCAGCCGGAGGCACCATCACGGTGGCCCCCTGTCAGCGCGACGCCAGCCCCCTGGCGGCGATAACAGGGCCGGGGCCGATCCTGGTTGCCCTCCTGCAAGGCGCAATGCCCCTACCCATTGCTATCGCCCAAGGTGTGCATGTCGCTGGTGATGCCGCAACCTTGACGCGAGTGCTCCCACCGCCCCCGCCCGCGTCAACTAATGTCCCCGGTCAGTACAACTAGTCGACGCTCGGATTTGTCGTAGACGTAGTTCGTGATCTCCCCGGACATGATCATCGTCACCGCTTGGTTGATCACGTCATAGGGAACGACGAACCACTCCGAGGGGTCGTAGTTCCGGCCCTTCTTGTCGACCTGGGTGAGGTCCAGCCGTACCTCCGCAAAGACCCGGTGCAGAAGATGCTCCAGCCACGACGCCTTCACGTTGTAGAGCCGGTAGTCAGCCACAACCTTCACGGGGGCCATGAGGTAGGTCGGCGACCTCTCCGCGTTCTTGATGCGTTGCTCGACGCTTGTGGTCGAGAAGCCGATCTTGTGCAGATCCTCCATGTTCGCAACCAGAGGGTCGGTACTGAGCGACTGAAGAACGTAGATGTGTCCGGTCTCGACATCGCCGTCGAGGATGTCGTCAGCTGACGCTCCAGCTCGGACGAGCGCGCGCCCTGCCTGCTCGTGCAGCCGGATCGAGAGCGACTGCCTGTACAAAGAGGACTCAGTCCCGTTCTCGAAGATCACACGAAGCCGTTGCTTCTGCTCCGCCTTGCCGCCGACGACCATCGACAGCGATTCGCCAACCTCGGCGACGAAGAGCAGCATGCCGTTCAGGGCAAAGAACCGGCCCTCTTGAATGGTGTGCACGCCTTTGAAGGGTGCCAGCGTGATCGTTCCCTCTTTCAGCTCGGAGTGCTTGGCGCGAAAAAGGTGCTCGAAGTTCTCGAAGTCCTGCGCTTTCGTGCGCTTCGCTACCGAGTCGGGCGCTTCGGAGCTCCGGCGGGTCGGGAGGTCCGAAACGTCGAGGATGCCGCCGTCATCGCCGAGCAGGTCGTCAAGCTCGTCGCCCTCAAGCAAATCGTCGATCGACGCTGGAGCTTGCGGCGCTTCGAGCAGACCGAACTCATCCAGATGCTTGACGGCAGCGGCCCGCTCGACACTGGCGAGGAAGCCGTCGAGTCTCGCGCCGAGCTTGCGCTCGGCGATCTCGCGGGTCGATGAGCTTGGCACCCGGCCGTGGGCCCGGTAGAACTCCACGATCTCCAGGAACGCTCGCTCGAGGCGATCGGACGACGTGATCTTCTGGGGCTTCTCCGGTGCATCGAGCAGGCCGTCAACGTCGGCCTCGAGAAGCGCCTGAAAGTCGGTCAGGATGAAGTCGACGGGCCCGATGTCTTCATCCGTGCTCACGCTTCGGTCACCACCTCTGTCGCGCGCTTCTCGGCCTCGCGCTGCTGCTTGAGCTTCTGAAGGAACAGCAGCGCGGTCGCGAGACGCTTCTCGTTCGGATCCTCGGCGCGCACATCGGGACGGCGCCCGTTGACCTTCACCCAGGTCTGGATCTTCGGGAACAGCGCCAGCGCCTCTTCCTCGGTGAACTCGATCCGGGTGGCCGCGATCTGGTCCTGGATGATCCTCAGCACCGACGGCGTGACCGACTTCGACATCACCTCGAAGGCGCGCTGGAACGGGTTCACCGAGTCAATGAGGTTGATGCTCAGCTCGTCGATGTTCACGAACTTCTCGGCGAGCTTGATGAAACGCTTGTCGCCGACCTCGCGCACCTCGCCGGTCTTGATGACCGAGTCGGCGACCACCTGCTGACGCACCTCCTCGACCTCACCTTCAGTGAGGTCCGGGTACTTGTCACGGATGATCTTGGGGATCAGCACCCGGTTGGTCGTCTCAGGGTCGACCGACCCGGCGGCAGCTTTGGCGAAGGTGTCGTCCTGCAAGATTGTCGCCTTCAGATCGTTCAGGTCTGTCTCGATGATCTGCGTCACGCGCGCGGTCGAGGGCTCCTTGAAGCCGTTGATCTTCAGCTCGCCAGGCTTCTTCACATCGTCGCCGTCGAACTTCTTCGTCTTGAACTGGAAGTTCTGTGCCAGCACCTGCTCCATCAGCAGTGACGCGGTGATGGCCTTGAGCATGTTGTTCACCGAGACCTTGACTTCGCCCTGCGAGGCGTCGGGCTCTGCGATGAGGTTCGTGAACTGGGCGTGGGACTTGCCCTCGGAGTCGCGGGTCACGCGGCCGATGATCTGGATGACTTCAGTGAGCGAGGCTCTGTACCCGACGGTCAGGGCGTGCTCGGCGAACGGCCAGTCGAAGCCCTCCTTCGCCATCCCCAGGGCGATGATCACGTCCACCGCGTCGCGGTCCTTCGACGCCGTGTGCGCCAGGAAATGGAGAGTGTCGCCGCGCTTCTTCTGGTCGGTGTCGTCGACGAGGTCCGCGACGCGCACGATCTCGCCCGTGTCGTTCCGGCGCACGCTGATGATGCCGGTGTCTTCGTCTTCGTCGACGACCTCGCCGATGGTGTCGAGGATGAAGCCGACCTCCTCCAGTTTGTCCTTCGTGGACTCGCCGGAGTTGACGTTCGGGATATGCACGATCGTCTTCTTGTCGAGGTCGAGAACCTCGCCGATCGCGTCGGTGTACCTGCCCTGATAGAAGTGGTGGCCGATACCGAGTGAGCGCAGGTGCTCGTACCCGTTGAGCTGGTCGTAGTAGTTGAACGTCACCGGCGTGAACTTCGCCTCATCCTCGGGCGAGAGGACGGGCACCGAGTCGCCGCGGAAGTACGAGCCCGTCATCGCGACGATGTGCGCGTCGGAGCCGTTCATCACGTCGCGCAGCAGCGCGCCCAGGCGCGAGCTCTCGGTGTCAGCGGAGACGTGGTGGAACTCGTCGATCGCCAGCACGGTGCCGTTGAAAGCGTCTGGCGCCAGCTTCTCGAAGGCGAACCGCAGCGTCGCATGCGTGCAGACCAGCGTCGCGTCGGAGCCCTCGAGGAATCTTAGGAACGCGTCGACCTTTCCGGCCGACGATCCCGCGTCGCAGAGGTTGTTCTCGTTCTTGATTTCCCAATCGGCCCAGAAGCCATGCTTCGTCAGCGCCGTCGGGGCGAACGACGCGCCGATCGAGCGCTCAGGCACCGCGACGATGACCTTCTTGCGGCCCTGGTTGTAGAGCTTGTCGAGCGCCACGAACATCAACGCGCGCGACTTGCCCGAAGCCGGCGGGGCCTTCACCAGCAGGTGCTGGGCGTCTCGCTGCGCGAACACCCGCTGCTGCATCTCGCGCATGCCGAGCATGTCAGTGTTCACCGATGCCTTGGTCTGGGCGTAGGTGACGTTGACGATGTTGACGGGCTTCTTGATCGCGTTCATTTGCGGGTCCCCCTGGTCTTCTTCGCCGAAACCTTCGCGGTCTCTTCGGCGGTCATACGCTCGTACATCGCGAAGAGGTCGGACAGTCGCTGCTCGTCGGTCTCGTACGGCTTCTTGGAGTAGATCGAGTCGACCAGCGCGTCGACCTCGGCGTGTGCCGCGCGTAGATCGTCGGGCATCTTGTCTGGGTCGTAGAGCTCGGCGAGCGTCTGCTCGCAGTGGTACTCGCGAACGTCCAACACGCGCAGCGCGGCGACAGCAAGCTTTTCCTTCACGGTGTCCGACAGCGACGGAACGGGGAAGTTGTTGTAGACGATCGTGTTGGAGTAGCGGATGCGATCTTCGAGTGCTCCTGCGACAGCTCGAGTCCAAGCCATGTGCATTCGCGAGGTGATAAGGCCAAACGTCCACGGCTCCGCACCGTAGATCGCGCTCGCGGAGTCCCCGATGACCGTGTCCGGCCCCAAGTAGCCCATGGGAATGTAGTGGCGCCGCTCTGAAGAGTGACGTGGAATCAAGATCGAGTCCGTCGCCCGGTATCGAACCTCCGCGAAGCGCCAGGGGACCAGTGCCAGCTTCTGAGTCGCCAGACGATTGCTATCCGCGCGATGCTCATAAACCCGCTGGATCCTGCGGTCGATCTCCGGAACTCTGCGCGCGGCATCGGCGTCGGGTTCGGAGATCCAGATTGCGTACTTCTCTCTGCCGTCGATGAACTCCTCAGTTCCAATGAACGCCTTTGTATACCGGGTGGCTCGTTCATCCGCCGTTGTGATTCGTTGCCACTCCTGCGGTTTGAGGAGGAAGTTCCCTCCGTCGTTCGGCATACTGCCGTTCGAGATCGGCGGGATATCAGACAGCGCCTTTCGCCGATCTGTGATGAACACGTTGCTGCTGTCAGCGAGGTAGCCGTTGATGTTCGACGCCGCAATCTCGAGCCCATGCGAGTGGATGGTCTTCTGCCGAGAGTCGGTATTTCGCAGATTGATGACGCATACCGTG
Source organism: Microbacterium sp. HA-8 (assembly GCF_046111165.1). Lineage (NCBI taxonomy): Bacteria > Bacillati > Actinomycetota > Actinomycetes > Micrococcales > Microbacteriaceae > Microbacterium > Microbacterium sp. HA-8. The sequence continues at coordinate 3,645,822 of NZ_CP162025.1, read as the reverse complement.
ACGCCAGCATTCCGCTTGGCGTTGTTGGTCCACTTGAACGACGTGTACGCGTAGCCGATCTCGAGGCCCAGATCAAAGATCTGCGGGAACAAGAGAGGCACCTGCTGACCCTGTGTGATCGAGTTCGTCGTCACGAACGAGAGCTCAGCACGTGATTGCGTGATGTACTGAGCGCCGCGTACGAACCACAACGACACGTAGTCCAGATTCCTTGAGACAGTCTGACCGTCCGGAACGTACTCATAGTCATTACGCTGCTCGACGGTCTGCCGCTTCGATCCATAGTAGGGAGGATTACTGATCAGATAGATCTCGGTCGTCCCGTCGTTCGGGCAGACGTCGTTCCAGTCGATGCGCGTCGCGTTGCCCTGCTTGACCTGGCCGGCCTCCTTTAGCGGGATCAGTGGGATCGAGACGCCGAACTTGTCTTTGAACTCAGAGTTCATCTGATGCTTGGCGATCCACAACGACAGGATCGCGACCTCGACGGCGAAGTCGTCGATCTCAATGCCGAAGAAGTTCTCGATGTTGATCTTCGACTCCGCGAACAGCACGCGGTGCTTCTCGTCCAGCTCGGCGAGGCGCTCGAGGATCGCGTGCTCGAGGCGGCGTAGCTCCTTGTACGCGATGACGAGGAAGTTTCCCGAGCCACATGCCGTTATGTGTACGTTCGGTCAGTGTCTCAACGACCCACCCGACTGCACCCCCGGAGCATGATGTATCTGCGTTTCGTCGACCACCAACTCGCCCCCTCAACCGACTTCGACGCGCGCGCCAGCGACATCTACTCGCGCACCCGTTCGCTCCCCGAGGGGATGCCGATCCTCCTTGACGATCGGTGGCGGCCGGTTGAGCCGTGGTTGACGTACTTCCGGATCGTCGCAGCGTCGACAGACCCGGCGACGCTGCGCGCGTACGCATACGACGCCAGGCGGTTTGCGTCGTTCCTCGCCACGCGACAGACCGACGTGATCCATGCGTCGAGCGACGACATCGTCGCGTTCCGCGAATGGCGGCTGAGCGGCTCCGAGCGCCCGGTGTCGCCGGCGACGTGGCGACGCGACGTGGTCGTGATACGCGGGATCTACCAGCTGCTCACTCAGACCGGGCAGATCCAGCGCGAACCGTGGATCACCATCGGAAGGTCGTCGCCGCTCCGGATGCGTTGGAGGAGCGAGCCCGACATTCGGCCGCTGACGCAGGCGCAGTGGCGCACGTTCCTCGACGTCGGTCTCGGCGGACGAACCGCCGCGGGCGATCTGGACGAGAGTTGGCGGGGCACAACGAGCCTGCGGTCAAAGGCGGGCGCGCAGCTGGCCGTGACGACGGGGATGCGCCTCGGTGAGTTCTCCACACTGCTCGACGCTGAAGTCCCGCCGCCGACGGGCACCGGCATCTCCGTCTTGCTCGAGGCGTGCGCGAAGTACCAGAAGCGTCGACGCGTCCACGTCCCCCTCACGACGCTTCGGGCGGTCGATCTCTACCGGCAGACGGAGCGCCGAGCGGTCGTCCGCGCGTCAGCTGCCTCCCTCTGGCGACGCCGCTCCGAGCTGTTCGTCGTCGACGAGATCGACGTGTCGGCAGGCATCCTGCGAGGCCGGGTGAATGGGCGGCGATCGAGATGGCGGCTGCACCAGCTGCCTCCGCACCTGCGACGAATTGCCGTCATCGAGCGGGACCACGGGCTGGAGGCGCTGGGGCTGTTCGTCGGTCGAGGCGGTTTGCCGATCAGCCGCAGGCAATGGCACGCGACGTTCGAGGCTGCAAGCGGGCGTGCTCTGAGGCTCGCTCAGGACGAGATGGGCGGTCGCCGTGCACGGATCACTCCGCACGATCTGCGCCACACTTTCGCTGTCGTGCTCCTGAAATCGCTGACCGATGTGGCGCTGGCCCGCGAGGCGGAGCGACGGGCAGGCAACGTGGGACCAGCCACGATCTCCGAGCACATCGCCATCAACCCGCGACTTACAGTGCAGCGGCTGCTGGGGCACTCGAACCCGGCGACGACCATGGTCTACCTGCGCTACATCGAGGACACCGATGCGCTCATCCAGGACGTATTCGAGAGCTGGAGCGACGAGGGCATGACATACGCGGACGCAGTCCTCGCTGATCGGAACGTCGCGTGACGAACATCGACCTCACCCCGCGGCAGATGCTGTTCGTTCTTCCGACCGCGAACGTCGATGGAACACTCGCCCCGCTCGACTTCGCACACCCCGTCCTTGCGGCTGAGCTCGCGGATGCGCTGATCGACATGCGTCGAGCCATGGGTCACACCGACGGCACCGCGTATCAGTACCGCCGGGCGCTGATGAGCCTTCTGCGCGGTCTACCTGACGCTTGCCCGCGAACTGTGAGTCTCGCAACGCCGGGACTCGCCCTCATCGACGCGTTGCACGCGTGGGAATCCGCGTTGGCCGGCAACTACCCGCCGGAGAGCGCGATCCCGTACAAGTACGGCAGACAGATCCGCGCTCTCGTCCGCGTCCACGCAGCGAACTGTCGTGACGTCAGCGACGCCACGCTCCGTTGGGCGCAGGCGCACGTGCTGCACCAGGGCGGCGACTCCACGCCGCTCGATGAGTTCTCGAACGCGGAGCGACTCGCGATTCGCAACGCCTGCCGCGCCCGAATCCGCGAATTGGAGGCTCGTCTGGCAGTCGGACGTCGGCTGCTCGCCAGCGCAGACGATCCCCGAAGCACAGGGTGGGAACGAAGCGCCGATGTCCTGTGGGGCATTCGCCATCTCGGACGACGTCCCGGAGCGTCGATCGAGGCTGATGTCCTCCGCGCGTGCGCATCAGGTGTGCTCGACGACCTCCACGACGACTTCGCGCTCGAACAGTCACCGGTCCGCGCCAATGCCGGCCGGATCACGCGACGACTACTGACCCACCTCTATCCGTCCAGCGAGGACCTCGTTGCGTTTCGCACACTCCTGCAGTTGGAGAGTGGTGCGGCGCCGGAAGAGTGGTCGGACGTTCGACTCACAGACATCGAGCACACGACAGACTCGGTCCGCGTACGGCTCCACAAGGCGCGAGCCCACCGAACTCGAACCGTGCGATGCGCGATCACCGGGTCTCGCGATGGCACCGGGTGGAGAGCAGGGGATCTCATACTTCGCCTGATCGCTGTCACCGAGGCAGCTCGGGAGGAGGCAAAGGAGGTGGGCTGCTCCGACGCGGACGCCTTGTTCATCACCGTGCAGCGCACCGCGTCCAGGCATCTCGTCGCGCGCCAGGAGTCATTCTCGCGCCGCCCCTTCACGTCGCTTCTGATGTCGATCTCGCCCGAGATATCAAAGCCATACGATTCCCGCCGGCTACGTAAGACAGTGAAGAGTGTTCGTGCAGCAGTGCTCCGCAGCGCTGACGCCGCGGCGGGAGACGACCACAGCATCGCTGTCTACCAACGCCATTACGCGCAGTCGACAACCGTGCATGTTCTGGCCGGCAACGCAGTGAACGCGGCGCAGAGTCAGGTGTTCGATCGAGTACGAGGGCCGGTCTTCGTTCGTGCTGCGGCCAGCACCGTCGACGACGCAGCAGGCGACCTGGGTGCTGCCGCAGCCGCCGAGTTGGCCTCGAGCGCCACCGACCAGGGAATCAACGTGACTCAGTGCACGTCACCGTACGAATCGCCCTTCACGCCGGCGGGGCGGCTCTGCGAGCATCGGCCATCGATGTGCTTCGCGTGCCCGAACGCGATCGTGTTCGCAGATCACCTGCCGCGAGTCCTCGCGTACCGAGAGATTCTCCGCGGTCACGAGAACGAGATGCCCCCGGCCCAGTTCGCGGCGGTACACGGTCAGCAGTTGGTCAACGTCGAACGCATCCTCCACGAGTTCTCCCCGACGGAGATCGAGAACGCGCGGACGGCGTGCGAGACCGCCTCTGTCCATGTGCCGCTCTCCCAGAGAGGAGTCCACCTGTGAGCGTCGATCGCGAGTACTCTGCCGAGCCGGTGTCGCTGTTCGCGAGCGACTACTGGGCGAGCGACACGGCGGTCATCTCAGATCGACACCTCGAACATGACTTCCCCATCCCCTTCTTCGGAGATGAGGATCGCTGGGACCTCAGCGCCCTGGGGTGGAACCCTGCTGCGGGCCGCCATTCCGCGGTGCTGTTGTTCGACTCGTTCATCGGTGAGTGGAACCTTCGTGCTCGCGAACTCGCAATGGCACTTCTCAACCCCGTGCATCCCGTGCTGCGCGGGCAGATGATCTATCTGCGAGCAACGCCCGCCCATGTGAAGACGATCCGTTCCAAGCTCGAGGGCCTGAAGCGGTTCGCCGCGTGGTACGCCGACAACCTCCCTGACACTCCACTCCGTGATCTCCATCAGTCGCACCTCGACGGCTTCCTCACTGAGGTCAAGACGATGGGGATCCCCTCCAGAACGCGACAAGCAGTCGATGCTGTTCGCGAACTGCACACCTACGCGGCAGTCCTCTCTGGCGGAGGCATCCCATTCCGTCCATGGGGAGATCTCCACACGATCGCGCTCAGCGGGCAGAAGTCCAGCGCCGAGCTGAGCACGCCGGTGATTCCACCGCAGGTGTGGTGGCCGCTCCTGCGGGCGTGTTGGCAGTACATCAACGTGTTCTCGCACGACATCTTTGCGGCCGCCGCGGAATGGTCGGCGCTCGACCGCCCCAAAGCCGAGCGCGTGAAGGTACGACACCCCGAGGACACGCTCGCGCGATGGATCGTAACGCCCGGAAATCGGGTGCCCCTGCATCGGATGACGTACGGCAGATTCCGCGAGGGCGAGATCCACTGGACACTTCTTTCCTTGCTCGTCTCCGATGGGCACAGCAAGCAGATGTTCTCCGAGTTGGACCGTCCTGACGTCCTCCGCCGACGTCAGGACATCGTCGACGCGATCGGCTCCGGCACGCTCGCGACCGCGCGCGGTGGGCTCGCCACGCAAGCGACGGCGATCGAACGCGCCGATGGATCCGTCGGTCCGTGGATCGACGGATTCGACCCGGCGACGATCCGAGTCCAACTGAAGCTCCTCCGTAACGCGTGCTACGTCTTCTGTGCGGCTCTCACGATGATGCGCGACTCGGAACTGCTGAGCATCAAGAAGGGGGCGCTCACCACGTCGTACGGCGCGCCCGCCGTCACTTCCCAGCTCCGGAAGGGGCGACGCGGGATGCAGCGGCGCAACTGGTGGATCATCGAACCTGTTGCGCAGGCAATCGCTGTCGCGGAACGAGTTGCTCTTGGCGACGACGTCTTCAGCTCCGTTCGTCGTGAGCATCGAGCGGAGGATGGTGCAGGTCGGTTCGATCGTCACAGTGAGCTGAAACAGTTCATCTCGCAACTCAATGGTCAATCGCCGGATGCCGGCCTTGAGCCGATCCCCGCGTTTCATCTCGCTCCGCACATGTTCCGGCGGACGATGGCTGTGATCACCGCGCAACAGCCGGACGGCGAGATTGCGCTCGGCATCCAGCTCAAGCACGCTGCGCGACGCGCCGTTGCGAACGGCACGACCTCCGGGTACGCGAGCGAGACGCCGGAGTGGGCCGCGGAGTTCGAGCATGAGCTTCAGGAAGCTGTCGCGTCACGGTTGGTCGGCGCCTGGTCTTCCCACCAAGACCACGAGATGAGGCTCGCAGGCGCAGGCGCACAGCGCTTCCGAGACGGGCTCGAGAAGGTCGAGGCCGTCGCAAGCAACGAGGTCAAGGTCGGCGACGAGCGCACACTGCGCGCGCTCCTGCGCGATCGCTTCAGCACGCTCCGATGGGGAACCGTCAACCACTGCCTCGGCATCCCTGAGCAGGCGGCGTGCTTGACGGGGCTGCCCGCCGAAGCAGCCGCAGGAGGCGTCATGCCTAATCGCTGCCAACCCACCGCCTGCGGCAATTCCGTCGTCACCGAGGAGCACGCGCCGATCTGGATCGCGGAGGAACGCGACCTCGTCGCGAAGCTGCGCGACCGCAAGATGGCACCACACAATCGCGAACAACTCGAGACAGAGCTTGAGGACGTTCGCCGCATCACGAGGAAGTTCACGGATGCCTGAGATCTCTGCCGCGACCGAACGCAAACTGCGCGGCGCGATGGAGCGCCTGCTCACCGGCGCGGCGATCCGCACCGACGGACGCCTCATCAAGGAGAACCTCTATCGCGAAGCTGGCGTCAGCCGCGCCACCATGAACCGTGCGACTGCGGTCATGGATGAGTGGGCACGTCGCGTCGACGGGTCCCAGCCGCGAGATCGTGAGATCGAGTCGTTGCGAAGCTCGCTGGCCGATCGTGCAGCCCAGATCAAACAGCTCCGCGAGCGAGTGAGCAGCCTCGAAGCACAGCTGACGATCGCCGCAACCGCCGTCGCCGAGCTGCACGTCGAGAACCAGTTGCTGCGTGGCGACGACCCGAGCCGCAACATCACTCCGATGAAGCGACCGAACGCGGACCCACGCCGCAGGTGACGGGGGGCTACCTCGTTCGCATCATCGCCACTTCGGAGGTCGTGTGTACGTGGTCGCGCCGACGGTGAAGCTCTCGGGCAGAAGAGCCTGGCGGATCTTGTCGCGACCGATCTGCGACGACGCGGGCATCAGCTGCTTGAGTTCGCTCGAGAACCGCTTGGGTGGGAAGGCGGCGCCGATGAACATGTGCGGGCGGAACTGTTTGGCCGCCCTGACCGCGGGCGCAAGATCGCTGTCGGCGCTGATGATCAGTGCCGAGTCCATCGCGTTCGCAGCGGCGTCGCCCACAAGAGCAACGGCGATGTTGACGTCGGTCTCCTTCTCCTCGTGCACCGTACGCGTTGCGCGACAGTTGAAGCACGTCACGGTCTTCGCTTGATATCGGCCCTGCGTGACGCTGAAGACGTTGGTGTGACGCGCGGCGACGGCTGCCTGATGGTAGGCCTGACGACTGGCCGCGCCCGCATCGCCCAGCACAGGTGCGGTGAAGTACTTCACCGCGACGATGTGGCTGCGTGGACGCAGGCTCTGCGCGAGTGCGACGAAGTCGATCCAGAGCGTGGAGCGTCCGAACTTGTCGTGCATGCCGTGATAGAAGTTGAAGCCGTCGATGTAGACGATGAGGCGCTCGTGCGGTGGTCCAGGAACGGGTGAGGCTGACAACAGACGACTCCATATCGGTGCACGAGGTGATCACCTTCCTACCAGCGATCGTGTGTATAGTGTGGATACACCCCGCCCGGTTGTTCATCCCAACCGTGGCCCGACGCCCTCCCTCGTGGAGGGCGTCTTTGTGTCCGAGCCGGGTCATCGAGCCATCGAGATTGCCATACAGATTAGGCCTTACTGCAGAGGCCTAATCGTGACGCTTGAGGGGTGCCTTCTCCCGCGACCTCGCCTGATGCGTGGGACCACTACGCTCGCGAGCTCGGCCAGAACATCCAGCGGGAGCGAGCGCGTGTCGGGTACAGCCAGGACCGTGTGGCGTACGAGTCCAACCTGAGCCGCTACACGTACCAGAAGCTCGAGAAGGGCGAGTCGAAGCCCGGAACTCCCGCGAATCCGACCGTCAAGACTCTGCTGGCGGTAGCTCAGGTGCTCGACGTTCAGCTCACGGACCTCTTGCCCAGCGCGACGCCCGACCTCACGATCCGCTGAAGCCCTTCTGCGTTGCGGGTGACAGTCCGCGACTACCAAGAGAGGCCTAATCTGTATGGCATTCTGCACTGTATGGGCGCTGCGGAACTCAACCAGGAGTCGTTCGTCATGGCGGTGGAAGATCCCTACCTCACCGCCCTGATCGGAACGATCGAGGAGCCCGCCGGATCCAGCACCGCAGCCCAAGCCGGCAGGTTGACGATCGCATGGTGGGACACACATGGCACTGGGCCGTCGTGCACCGAACTCTTGAACGCGATGTTCACGAGCATCGCGTGGGACGACGTCATCGAAGACCCGGGACGGACACTCCTCGAACGCCGTGAACAGACCGAGCTCATCCAACGCTGGCTGATCAGCTACTGGACCCGACTGGGCGCGATCGCCTTCATCCCCGGACACGACGACGTCGTACGGCCGGGACGAATCTATCCCGAGCCGGAGACTGACTGATCCATCACCGCCTGATAGGTTGGCCGGTTCTACGTCGAGGAGGAAGCATGCGCGAGATCTCAATCGCAGGCCGTACGGTCACGGTCTCGCTCGTCGCGACCACGCACGGCGAGGATGGCGATATCCAGCGCTACCTCGTCGAGGTGTCGGGCTCGGACGCCGCGACCCACCTCTCGATTCTCCGCATGACCAGCGCAGTCGATGCACGCGCAATGGCGTCGGCGATCGAGACCGAGCTCCTGCTCGACTATCCGGGCAGTCGTGACGACGGAGTCCTCCGCGATCCGAGCGTTCGCGCCTGGCGCGACGAGCATCGGACCGCAATCGAGGCCGCTCTCGGTCAGCTGCGTGACGAGATCGCTGGGATGCCGCCGGAGCCGGTCAGCGACCTCGAACGAACGCTGCTTCGCGCCTTCGAGATGGATCCCGACGCCCCGGATCCTGGCGATGCGTGAGTACCCCTGGTTCGACTTCGACCAAGTCGACTTCGTGACCTCTGACACCCACTTCAGTCATGCCCGCATCAGCGAGCTCGCCGACCGTCCCTTCTCAACCGTCGCGGAGATGGATGCCGCGCTGATTGGCCGGTGGAACGACGTTGTCGCTCCTGACTCCGTCGTGCTGCACCTGGGAGATCTCGCGCTCGGAGCGATCGCTGAATCCCTTCCGCTCACCGCACACCTGCACGGACGCCGACTCCTCGTCCCCGGCAACCACGACCGCGTCTCGCCCGCGACGCAGTCGAAGAGAGCCATCGAGCGATTCCTGCCCATGTACGAAGCGGCGGGCTGGGAGATCCTCCCGGAGGTCATCGAGGGAACCCGCCACGGGTACAGGATCATCGCCTCGCACTATCCCTACGCTGGCGACAGCCAGCCCACCGATCGTCACACATCACATCGCCCCCGCTGGGACGACGGCATCCCGCTCCTCCACGGGCACACTCACGCGCGCGACCACGGCCCGAACGGTCATCAGTTCCACGTGGGCGTCGACGCTCACGACTTCGCGCCGATCCCGTTCAGCGTGATCGACGCCTGGATCCGCGGCTTGCCTGAAAACGAGACGCGGCTGCAGACTGCAGTCCGCGAGGCACGGGAGGTCATCGCCGACCTGGACGACACGCCGCCATCGAGCATGGACTTGATGTTCTTCATGCAGGCCTTCGACGAACTTCACATGCACCTCGAAGAACTGCTGGCCGCCGTCGACGACGTCGAGCAAGTCAAAGGCGACGACGGTCAGGGTTCCCGATAGGATCGGCCATACCCGGATACATCCGGCTCAATCCGCATGGGGGCGTGAATGTCCGAGCCGTGGCTCTCTGCCGACGACATCGCTGAGCACTTGGGCGTGACCAAAGACACGGTCTACGCCTGGATCTCCGAGAAGGGGATGCCGGCGCACAAGGTCGGGCGTCTGTGGAAGTTCCAGGCGAGCGAGGTCGACGACTGGGTGCGCAAGGGGGATGCCGGATCGCCGGATTGACTCTGCCGGCCGAGATGTCGGCGGCCCGACGTATCCTGATCGACTTGCCATTTTCCAGGGGAGGAACCACGTGGATGAACCTGCGGTGACGCTCGCCTCGCTGCGCGCTGGGCAACGCCTGCGTGGCGTCATGCCCGGGCAGCCGGTGACGCTCGTCGGCGTGACGCCGCTGGATGATGCACTCGTCGAGATTTTCTTCCGTGACGACTCCGGCCGCACCGGTGAACGCATGGTCACCGATGCGGATGCCAGCAAGCTCGAACTTGTCACGGAGATGGGCAACGCGCCCGCGTTCGACGGCGACCCTGATGACTTCCGTCTTGCGGCCGAGGCGCTGCGCATCAAGTACGCCGCGCTCTACGACCCGATGGCGGCGGTGAACAGCTCGGACGTCGATCCGTTGCCACATCAGATCCGCGCGGTGTATGAGGAACTCCTCCCGCGGATCCCGCTGCGGTTCCTGCTCGCCGACGACCCTGGCGCCGGCAAGACGATCATGGCCGGTCTTTACCTCAAGGAGCTCATCCTCCGCGCCGACTGCGAACGAGCGCTGATCGTCGCCCCGGGCGGCCTCGTCGAGCAGTGGCGGGAAGAACTGTCGCAGAAGTTCGATCTCTCTTTCGAGATCTTCAACCGTCAGATGGTCGACGACGCACAAGGCCGCAACGTGTTCGCCGAGCACCCGTTCCTCATCGCGCGCATGGACCAGCTCTCCCGCAGCGACGACCTGATCGAACAGCTCTCCGACGTCACCTGGGACGCTGTCGTCGTCGACGAGGCGCATCGCATGTCGGCGCACTACTCGTCATGGGCCGGTCAGGTCGACGAGACCAAGCGGTTCCGCCTGGGCAGGTTGCTCGCCGAGACCGCGCACAACTTCCTCCTCATGACCGCAACCCCGCACGCAGGCAAGGAAGAAGACTTCCAACTGTTCATGTCGCTGCTGGACCGCGACCGGTTCGAAGGCCAGTTCCGCGCCGGCGTGCACCGCACCGACACACGGGGCCTGATGCGGCGCATGGTGAAGGAAGAGCTCCTCACCTTCGAAGGCAAGCCGCTCTTCCCCGAGCGTCGCGCGTACACGGTCGAGTACGAACTCAGCGACCCGGAACGCGAACTGTACGAGCTGGTCACCGGCTACGTCCGCACGGAGATGGGTCGCGCGGAACGCCTCGCGCAGGCGGGAGACAAGAAGCGCGGCAACAACGTGGGATTCGCGCTCACCGTGCTGCAGCGACGCCTCGCCTCGAGTCCGGAAGCCATCCTCCGATCGCTCGAGCGACGCCAAGCGCGCCTCGAGGCGCGACTGCGGGAGTGGCAGCGTGCGACGGACGAGGCCCGATACAGCACCTCCATGACGGCGACCATCGACGAATGGTCGAGCGGCCGCGTGACGCTCGACTTCGAGGACGCGTCAAACTCGGCACCAAGCTTCGACCCCGACGATTTCGATGACATCGATGAGGAGGTCTCCGAAGAAGAAAGAGCACAGTTCGAGGCCCGCGTCGACCAGGTCGTCGATCTCGCCACGGCGGCCGAATCCATCGGCGAGCTGCGCACCGAGACCGCGATCCTCGAAGACCTCATCCGCGTCGCACGCCGCGTCCGACTGCTCGACGACGACAAGAAGTGGGTGCAGCTGCGCACCATCCTCGACGAGCAGCTTCTCGTCCACGACGACTCAGGCGAGCCGCGCAAGATCATCATCTTCACCGAGCACAAGGACACCCTCGATTACCTGCGGCAGAAGATCACGACCCAGCTGGGTCGCCCCGAGTCGGTCATCACGATTCACGGAGGCACCCGCCGTGAAGATCGCAAGGCGGCACGCGAGCAGTTCACCTACGACCGCAACACTGTCGTGCTCCTGGCGACGGATGCCGCGGGTGAAGGCCTCAACCTGCAGCGCGCGCACCTGATGGTCAACTACGACCTGCCGTGGAACCCGAACCGGATCGAGCAGCGCTTCGGCCGCATCCACCGCATCGGCCAGCGCGAGGTGTGCCACCTGTGGAACATGGTCGCGAAGGACACCCGCGAAGGGGACGTGTTCACCCGGCTGCTGTCGAAGATCGACCAGATGTCGATCGCGTACAACGGCAACCTCTTCAACGTCCTTGGCGATGCGGATGCCTTCCAGGAGAAGTCGCTCCGTGAACTGCTGATCGAGGCGATTCGGTACGGCGACGAGCCTGAACGCAAGGCCGAGCTCGACCGTGTCATCGACGCGAGCGTCGCCCACGGTCTCGACACCATGGTCGCCGAGCGCGCGCTGCACCCCGAGATGTACTCGTCACTCAACCTCGAAGAGATCCGTGAGCGGATGGAGAAGGCGCGCGAACGACGCCTGCAGCCCGGGTACATCGCAGCTTTCTTTATCCCCGCCTTCGAACGCCTCGGCGGCCGCATCCGCCGGCGCGAGAAGGGACGGTACGAGATCACCCGTGTGCCTCAGCGCGTCATCGACACAGCACGCAGGCTCAACCGGTGGGCGCCCGTGCCGGAACGGTACGAACGGGTCACGTTCGAGACCGCACACGTTCGCCCCGAGAATCAGACGCAGGCCGCGCTCCTCGCGCCCGGCCACCCGCTCCTTCAAGCGGTTATCGAGCTCACCATCGAAGACCTCGGCCCCGTACTCAAGCGAGGAACGGTGTTCGTCGATCGCCGCGAACAGCAGTCCGACCACACGGCACTGCTGTACGCGGTCGAGCAACGCATCCAGAACGCCACCCCCGACGCCGACACCGTGTCGCACCACTTCGACTACCCCGTCCTCGACACAGCAGGCACAGTCACCCTCGCCGCGGCCCCGCCCTACCTCGATTACGACGCACCACACGCTGGTGAGGCTGCGGCAATCGCCGAGGTTCTCGCGGACGAGTGGGCGAAGAGCGACCATGAACGCTCGATCCGCACGTGGGCGTACCGCGACGGACTCGCACCCCGTATGGACGAACTCGCCGCGCGCATCGCCGTTGACGTCGACCGCACCCGGGTTCAGGTCAAGGAACGACTGCTCGCCGAGATCAACCACTGGGACCGCGAGCACAACCGCCTCGAAGCACTCGAGCGCGCTGGAACCGTCGGCCGCGTCCGCGCCGACGCCGCGCTTCAGCGGGCACGCCAGCTCGACGAACGACTCGACATGCGGCTTCGCGCACTCGACGAAAGCACGCAACTCGTTGCGCTGCCCGCGGTCGTCCGTGGCTCGGCACTCGTCATTCCAAGCCAGCATCTGTCGACCGGCGACCGGGATGCCGAGCCTCAGACCTTCGCGCGCAACACCGAGCTCGTCGAACGTCGCGCCGTCGAGGCTGTTCTCGCCACCGAACGCGCACTCGGCCGCACACCACACGAGATGCCCAGGAACAACCCCGGATACGACATCCAGTCGTTCGATCCAGACGGGCGCATTCATTACATCGAGGTGAAGGGTCGGATCGAGGGGTCCGACACATTCACCATCACGACGAACGAGGTCACGTTCGCCCAGACGCAAGGCGACCGCCACCGACTCGCCCTCGTCCTCGTGTCGCCGGACGGCGAGAAGCGAGATCGTCTCCGGTACGTGCTAGACGCGTTCACCCACATCGAGCCGTCCGCGACAACGCGGTCATACAACGAGGAGTGGCGCGACTACTGGGATCGCGGAGGCCCACCGCGATGACTGATCCGATCGAGACGACCAACCAGCCTACGAGAGACGCACTAGTGAACCCGACGCCGAAGAAGAAGCTCATCGAGACGTCTCTGCCGCTTGAGATCATCAACCGAGAGACTGAGCGTGAGGCGAAGATACGTCAATCCAAACCCGCAACGTTTCATCATTGGTGGGCTCGTCGCCCGCACGTAAACACGCGTGCAGTCTTGTTCGCTCAGCTCGTTGACGATCCGTCCGCCAATCCGGATATGTTCCCAACCGCGGAGGCACAGGCGACGGAACGGGCACGCCTCCATCGATTGCTCGAAGAACTGTGCGTCTGGGAGAACTCGAGTGACCCCGCGCTGCTTGCCGAGGCGCGCAAGGCGATTCGTCAAAGTAACGGGGGCAGGATGCCGGCGATCTTGGACCCGTTTGCGGGCGGGGGGACGATTCCGCTTGAGGCGCAACGGCTGGGACTTGAGGCCCACGCTTCTGACCTCAATCCGGTCGCAGTCATGATCAATCGTGCATTGGTGGAGATTCCCCCTAGGTTTGCCGGACGAGCACCGGTGAGCCCGTCGGCGGCTGGCCAAGTCACCGGATGGACCGGAACTCAGGGGATCGCAGAAGACGTGGCTCAGTATGGCGAGTGGCTCCGTGCCGAAGGGGAGCGTCGGCTCGGGCACATGTACCCCAAGATCAAGTCCCCCGATGGTACCGAGCACACAGTCGTCGCATGGATATGGGCAAGGACTGTGCGTAGTCCGAACCCGGCCAACCCGATCGAGACTCCCTTGATTAGCTCTTGGACGCTGAGCAAGAAGCGCGGCCGGGAGAAGCACCTTGAGCCACGAGTGACTGAAGGTGGGATTCGGTATGAGGTAGCTGATGGGCGCGCGCCTGCCTCCGATGGCACTGTGGGACGACGCGGCGGTGCATCCGTTGCTGATGGAACTCCATTCTCACTTGCCTACGTTCGAGACGAAGGGCGTGCAGGCCGCATTGGTCGCCACCTGGTCGCTATCGCGGCCGACGGCGACCGGGGCCGCGTCTACTTCAACGCAAGCGCCGACCAGCTGGCTGCGGCGGAGGTCGACGCACCCGAAGGCGTGCTGGACATGGAGATCGGGATATATCCCCGCGATATCAAGACGCAAACATATGGAATGCACCGGTGGGCAGATCTATACACCAACCGCCAGTTGACGATGCTCTCGACATTGTCCGAGCTGGTAGGTGAAGCTCGCGCCCGCGTCCTGGATGACTGTCGGAAGGCAGGATGGCCGGAAGGCACATCGTTCGAGCAAGGCGGCACTGGTGCCGTCGCGTACGCTGACGCAGTCGCGACCTATCTGGCTGCAGCAGTCGACAAGCTCGCGGACCTGAACAATTCGCTGTGTCGTTGGGAACCTCAGGCGGAATGCCCGAGGAATCTCTTCAATCGGCAGGCTATCCCGATGGTCTGGGACTACGCGGAGTCCAATCCCTTCTCCACGTCATCGGGTTCGCTCGCAGTCATCCTTCGAGGCTTCAAGAACGCCTTTGCAGGGTATGGATTCTCTCTTGGGGATACTCCCGCAGGTGAGATTCGACAGGCTGACGCCGCATCCAGGACGTACACCGGCCTCGCCGTTTCGACCGATCCGCCGTACTACGACAACATCGGCTACTCCGATCTTTCGGACTTCTTCTACGTTTGGCTCCGACGATCGATCGGTGAGTTCTTCCCGGCCACACTCGGGACTCTCCTCACGCCAAAGAGCGAGGAACTCGTAGCGAATCCCCACAGGCACGGTGATGCCAAGCATGCCGCGGAGTTCTTTGTCAAAGGATTCAACCGCGTGTTCGAACGCATTAGGGAGACAGCCAACACCGAGATTCCACTCACTGTGTACTACGCCTACAAGCAGCAGGACGCGGAAGCGGAGGGGAGCGCATCAACGGGATGGCATACGCTGCTGGACGGTTTGATCAGCTCCGGTTGGGAGGTCACTGCGACATGGCCGATGCGAACGGAAGGCGGCGGCCGCATGATGTCTCACGGGTTGAACGTCCTAGCCTCATCGATCGTACTTGCGTGTCGACCGCGCCCGGCTGACGCGACCGCAACAACGCGTCGGGCATTCGTCGCCGCGTTGAAAGCCGAGCTACCACGCTCCCTCCAGACACTGATGCAAGGCACGATTGCACCAGTCGACCTGGCGCAAGCCGCGATCGGGCCAGGCGTGTCTGTCTTTTCCCGATACGCCCGTGTTCGCGAGGCGGACGGATCAGACATGAGCGTGAAGGATGCGCTTCTCTTGGTGAACGCCACCCTCGACGAGGTGATCGGAGAGCAGGAGTCAGACTTCGATCCGGATACACGATTCGCGGTCAAGTGGTACCGCCAATACGGCTGGAAGCAGGAAAGCTCCGGCATCGCCGATCAGCTCGCGCGCTCGTCTGACACGTCGATTGGTGCACTCGAGCGCGGTGGCATCTTCGAGGCGAAGGGTGGGAAGGCGCGGCTGCTCTCCCCGACTCAGCTCGAAGACGCGTGGGACGTGAGCGCGGACGAGCGCGTTAGCGTCTGGGAGGCGACCATTCGTCTGGCTGCGGTGATGGCCAAGCACGGTGTCGACCGGGTTGCGGAGATGCTCCCCTCGGTGCAGACAAGGGTAAATCTCGACGCGGTGAAGGAGTTGGGGTTCCTGCTCTTCCATGAGGCCGAGAAGAAGCGCGATACCAAAGACGCGATTCTCTTCAACGGCTTGGTGAGTGCATGGGGTGACGTGAATGAGCAGGCGCGGAAGCACGCCGGGTCACCACGAGCCGTTCAGCAGGCGTTCGACTTCGATGAGGATGGGGACTGAGTTCGATGGCGATGAACAACCGTGATCGCGTAGGAAAGGCCTTCGACCTGTTGTCGGAGGGTCTGCTCGATTCGATCGACGAGGTGATGACCGCCGCGTACGGCACGTCCGACTGGCCTGCCGCGTGGGCGCAAGAGGACGCGCAGCGCCGAGGTGGGCCGGCCCGAACGCTGACTAAGCACGACGTGCAGGTGCAGCTTCGCGCGATCACCGAGCAGGGCTACCGGTTTAAGGATGTGCTGTCGCGTGCGCAGCAGGGGTTCGGCTCCGAATTGCGCGAGACGCGCAATTTGTGGGCTCACAACGAGCCATTCAGTTCTGATGATGCGGCACGCGCGCTCGACACGATCGAGCGACTGCTTCACGCAGTCGGCGCGGTCGACTCCGCCGAGGACGTCCGCAAGCTCCGGGTCGACCTGCAGCGCACAGTCTTCGAGGATCAGACGCGCAAGCAGGTCAAGCGGACGACGGTGACACTCGACCCGGGTTCGGGTCTGCGGCCCTGGCGCGAGGTGATCCGCCCGCATGATGATGTCGCACGCGGCGAGTTCACGGCATCCGAGTTCGCTGCCGACCTGCATCTCGTGCGAACAGGTCAGGCGACGAGCCCCGAGTACGGGGACCCGGTCGAGTTCTTCACCCGCACGTACCTCACGGAAGGTCTGCGGGATCTGCTGTCGCGCGCGCTCCGACGCGTGGGCGGCGGGGACGGCAACGCGAGCCCGGTCGTCAACCTCCAGACCAACTTCGGTGGCGGCAAGACCCACTCGATGCTCGCCCTGTACCACCTGTTCAGCGGCACGCCCGCGAAGGACTTCCCGCAGGAGCTGCAGGAGCTCATCGCTGAGACCGGAAACCCGGAACTTGCTGCGCTGGGAGTGAAGCGCGTCGCGCTCGTCGGCACGTACTTGAAGGCAGGATCACCGCTCATCAAGGACGACGGGACCGAGGTCCGCACGCTCTGGGGCGAGCTCGCCTGGCAGCTCGGCGGCCGCGAGGCCTACGACCTGATCGCCGAGGACGACCGAGCAGGGACGAACCCGGGCGAAGCGCTGCGCACGCTGATCGCGAAGTACTCACCGGCGCTGATCCTCATCGATGAGTGGGTCGCGTACGCGCGGCAGCTCGTCACGGACAAGGAGCTTCCGTCTGGCTCGTTCGAGACGCAGTTCACATTCGCGCAGTCGCTGACCGAAGTCGTTCGGTCGGTGCCTGGTGCGATGCTCGTCGTCTCGATCCCGGCATCCGACACCGGTGATGCAGGTAGCGGAAGCGACATCGAGATCGGCGGCGCCAACGGCCAGCTCGCACTGGAGCGCCTGCAGAACGTGATCCGCCGGGTCGCCGACCAGTGGCGACCGTCGAGCAAGGACGAGTCGTTCGAGATCGTCCGCCGCCGGCTGTTCCAGGCGCCGAACGCTGAGGGCCTCACCACGATCTCCGCCGTAGCGCGCAGCTTCGTCACCCTGTACCGCAGCAACACCGCCCTGTTCCCGCGGGATGCCGCGGCGCCGAGCGATGACTACGAGCAGCGCATCCGGGCGTCCTATCCACTGCACCCTGAGCTGCTGGACCGCCTGTACGAGGACTGGTCCACGCTAGAGCGCTTCCAGCGCACCCGTGGCGTGCTCAAGCTCGTGTCGTCGATCGTGCACGAGTTGTGGGCATCCAACGACACGTCCCCGCTGATCCTCCCCGGCAACGTGCCGCTGGAGGCGACGACAGTCAACACCGACCTCACCCAGTACCTCGAGGATCAGTGGAAGCCGATCATCGATTCCGACATCGACGGCCCAGGATCGATGGCGCAGCAGATCGACCTGGACCGCCCCAACCTGGGGCAGAGGTTCGTGACGCAGCGGATCGCGCGAACGATTTTCATGGGCGCCGCGCCCAGGATCAAGGCGTCGCGAAAGGGTCTCGACAAGCAGTACGTCTGGCTCGGAACCGCAGCACCCGGTGACACCCTCGGCAACTTCGGCAGTGCGATCGAGCTACTTGCTCAGCGCTCGACGTACTTCTACGAAGAGCAGGGCCACTACTGGTTCGATACCCAGCCATCGGTGACAAAGACCGCTAACGACTATGCCGAGCGGCTCCGTGAAGACGTCGAGACGGTGTGGAACGAGATCACCGATCGCCTCCGCGGCGAGGAACGCGCGCGCGGTGTGTTCGATCGTGTACACGTCGCCCCGGCATCCAGCGCCGACGTCCCCGACCTCGAGGATGCGCGACTGGTGATTGTTCACCCGCGCCACTCGCGGCGGAAGTCGGACGGCGCCGACTCGTCCGCCCACCAGTGGGTGCGCGACGCGATCGAGACCAAGGGCGCCAGCCAGCGCGTGCATCGCAACACCCTCGTCTTCCTCGTCGCCGACAAAGGCGAGCTGGAGAGCCTGGAGGCCGCCGCGCGCAGCTACCTCGCGTGGAAGCGTGTGCAGGCGACCAGCGAGAGCCTCAACCTGTCGGTGCAGCAGCGCAAGCAGACCGACGACTGGGTCACGCGCCTCGACCGGACGGTGTCAGACCGGATCCGCGACACCTTCGTGTGGGCGGTCTACCCTGAGCAGTTCGACGCCACCAAACCCTTCGAGCTGATCACGGATAAGGTGCCCGACTCGAGCGGCCGCTCTCTCGCGGAGCGTGTCGCCGCGAAGCTGTCCCGCGACGATCAGCTCGTGACGGAGCTCGGTGCGCCGATCCTCGGTGCCACACTGCATCAGGAGCTCGGACAGCTGTGGCGCGACAAGGGCGAGATCAGCGTCGGCGAGCTGTGGGGCTACTTCACCCGGTACGTGTACTTGCCGCGACTCGTTCGCCGGGAGACTCTCGACTCCGCGATCGAACGTTCGCTCAACTCCGTCCTCGTCGACGGCGAGAAGTTCGCGATCGCAACGGCGAAGGACACCGAAGCCGGTCGCTACCGGGGGCTGATCGTGCCTCCAGCGCACAACACCGCGATCCAGGTGACCGACAGCACGCTCCTCGTGGACTGGAACAAGGCTGACGAGCAAGCGTCCGCCGATCGCATCGCCGCGGCTCGTGAGGCTGCTGCGCGCGCGGCTGAGGAGGGTGCCGCGGAGGTTGGCCCGATCGACATCGTCCTTGTCGATGAAGAAGCGGACGAGTCGACGACGAACGAAGACGTCGTTGCACCGCGACGCCCGAGCCGCTACTTCGGCTCTGTGAAGGTCGACCCGGATCGGTACTCGAGGGACATCGGAAACGTGACCCGCGAGATCATCGATCGACTCGCGGGCGCTGGCGCGAGACTCGAGATCACGATCGACATCCAGGCCAGCAAGAGCGACGGCTTCGACGAGGGCGAGGTGCGCACGATCTCCGAGAACGCGCGCGTACTCAAGTTCGACCCGAGCTCCGGCTTCGAAAACTGACCAGAGTCTGGACCGGATCGATGACCCGATTCCTCGTATCGGCGGTTGCGCCGAATGGCAGCAGTATCGACCGTCAGCAGGTTGAAGCTGCCAGTGAGACGCAAGCTGCAGAGCAGTTCCTCGCCAACCACACCTGGGAGCCTCCGCTCCAGGTAACGTCCATCTCGCGGATGCCGAGTGACGGAGGCGCGTTCCCTGACTCGGTCACCATCAGACGTGCCGGCGTGTTTGGGATCGACTCGGATGGCTCGGAGCGCGACTTCATCGAGGTCTCGGACTGGTCGCATCCTGTTCAGTATTTCGTTGGCCGCAACGGCAGCGGAAAGTCAAAGGCTGCTCGCGCGATCGCTCTGGCCACAGGCGAGCGGCTCCTGACCACCGATCGCCTAGTCGGGTTGATGAACATTGTTAACCACGGCTGGGGTTCAGCACCCACCGAGTACCGCGGCGTGCCAATCGGCGAGGAAGAACGCCGTCAGATCCTCGAGATGGCAAGGCTCGCTGGTCTCGCGACCACCGAGCTGTATGCGCTTCGTGAGGAGCCGGAGGTGCTGCTACGCGTAGCAGCATTCATCCGTCGCGCTCTGGGGCGATCCATCGAACTGCGCGAGACAGCCGGATTCCTAGACCCGTATGTGCGCATGGGATCAGTGGAGTACTCGTTGCTTCGAGACGAGGGTCACGGCCTTCGCGAGCTGGTGGTCCTCCTGGCCGCGGTCTATCGAGGTGACTGGCGGCTGCTTGTTGTCGATGAGGCGGAACTCCACCTGCACCCCTCCATGGCCAGGCTGTGGCTCGCCGAACTGAATAGAGAATGCGAGCAGTCCGGACGATCCGCGATAGTGGTCACGCATGAGCCGAGCTTCTTGCGGCCACGACTCGCCAGCGACTTGGCGTCGATTTGGGTCTTCGGCGCAGGCACGCCCCCGCGCCGGATGAGCGAGAGCGTCTTGGATGTGCAAGCGGACCGAGTGGAGGCTTCGCTCGCACAGAATCCACAGCTGGTCAGCGACATCGTGTTCTCGCCCCGCCCTGTTCTGCTCGAGGGTGTGACGGATGTCGCCGCGATGTCCACTGCTCTTACACGCGTCGCGTCGGCGGAAGTGGTCGCGCAGACAGATCTCGTCGACTGCGGCGGGAGCGGCGGGGTGGCCCTTTGGCTGGAGATCTGCACGAAGCTGGGCTTGGACGTGCGCGCGGTGTGTGATCTCGACGCGCTGTTCGACCCTGAAATGCAGCGCACCCTCGACTCACTGCCGGGACTTTCAAGTACGATCACGAAGACGTTCGCCGAGAGCCCCGGTCGGATCTCAACCGTGCTGCGTCCTCTGATCCGTAGGGCGGATGAAGCCAGGATTCCGAGCGATCCCGCATCGCGGGGAGCTTGGTTGGCCGGTCTCGACGACGAGTCGACTGCGGAGGGAATCCGGAAGGCGCGGCTCCTCACCTTGCTTGCGGACCACGGTGTGTGGGCACATCCGCAAGGCACGTTGGAGCAGGTTCTGGCTATCGATCGCAAAGGCGTCGCTGAGGCACGTGCCGCAGCCTCGGTGAGCTGTGACCTCGACCCGGCCGCACTTTGGTCCGCCTACGAGCTAGACCTTCATGGCGACGTCGAGACGCTCCTCGCAGTGGCCGTGGAAAGAGTCGCGCACTCGATCATGGAGGCCCTCCGAGAAGACCCATCGGCCCAGTTTCGTTCGCCGGTCGGAACATCGGCCCAGGCTGACGCGCGCCTCGTCAAAGTCCTTCCGGTCGGCGAAGGCGTGCACAGGCTGGAAGTGATTGCGCCTGCCGCCTTCGCAGGGTGGTGGCTCGAGTTCTCGCGGGAGAGCAGAGCGACCGACTTGAACCTCCAAGCGCCAGCCTGACCGATACTTCGGTGTCTCGTGAGACATCCGACTTGCGCATAAATGCCGGGTCGGCGACCCTGAAATCGAAGAACTCCGTGCGCGAGACTGTCTTTCCTTTGGCGAGAGTCGCGGCGACGCCGTCGAGGTGCGCTGTGAGCGCGGGCACCACCGATCGTTCGACCAGATGGTCGACGACGACCTTGGGTGTGAAGTACGACCCCGTCGACTTCCGTTCGCCCGAGGCGCCGTGGAAGTAGACGGTGCCTCTCGCGGCCTCAACGTCGTCGTTGGCGGTCGCCGGAACCCATGCACCCTTTCGATCGGTCGTAAGGTCGGAGTCCGCGATCGAGAGGCTGGACTCGAGCAAGCCTTCGTAGATTGTGCCGAACTCGCGGACACTGAGAGCTCGGAAGTCGACGGGTCCCTGCACACCCTCGTCTGTGGCATCAACGAGCAGGCGCTGCAACGCCGGACCGAGCACGGAGTCGGGGAGGGACAGTAGCGCGAGCAGTGCGCCTTCTTCGCTGCGGTCGCCATCGGCCGCGAAGAGCCCGCCGTTGTACGCGGGCACCTGCCACTGCCTATTGCCCTGATCGATCGCGTTCCACACCTGAACGAGGTCGAACCAGATCGACGACGCGTCACCGAAGTCGTCCGCATCGGTGTCGAGGTTCCGGCGGGCGATTGTCTTCAAGCTGTTCGCGTCGTAGCCTTCGTTGCGTCCGGAGGGGAGCAACCCGCGATCCTCCGCATACGCTTGGAAGAGGAGGCGGAAGAGGATCCTGAGGGTGAGCCGGTAGGCGACCTGGAGGCCGTGGGCATCGATGTCCAGGCCGAGTTTGGGCAGGCGATCGGCGATTGCCTTGGCAATCGGTGGAACCACCTCTTCGTAGATGCGCTGCCGTAGGCGGACTCCCAAGCCGGTCGCGTAGCGCGCGCTGTCCCGAAGCAGTTCCTCGGTAGTTCCTCCTTGAGCGAGCGCAGAGGCGGAAAAGACCAGGGTGAGCAGTGCGGCTTGTGCATCGTCAATCGCCGATAAGTCGATCTCGAAATAGGTCTCGACCTGACCTTTCTGCCCGACGCCCACCCCGTCCTTGCCCGGGTAGAGACGCACCTGATCCTTACGAAGGCCGACGACCCACGGAAGATCGCGGCGCTGCGCGACGGCGAGGCCGAAGGCGATCGGCGTGAGCTGGTAGCGCGAGGACTTCGCATCGAAGTGCTCGGTCTCATCGAGGAGCACCGCAACTGCGCGGGGAGCGTTGGACGTGCCGGCGGCGTTCGTGAGAATGAGGGTGCCACCGGTTCCGGGCGCCGTTCTGAACCCGAGAGCCTCGATTAGCTGCGACCCCCGGAGCCCAAGTAGCGGCTTCGCGTCCGCGCCCCGCGAGGTCCAGTCTGCGCGGGCGGGTACGTTGTGCTCCAGGTGGTACTTGGCGAAGAGCCCGTTGTTGGTCCAACCAACGCCACCGGAGTCAACTTGTTTTCGCAGAGCCGCAATGCGGTTGAAAGCGGCGGTCGAGTCTGGCTCGTCGAGAACGGACTGGAGTTGGCGTACGGCTTGGTCTGCCGCCAACTCAATACTTGCTGCTTGTGGGTCTGTGAATCGCCCTGGGTTTCGTTCCTATCGGTTTCCCTGTCCAGCGATCGCTAGTTGGGCTGATTCTTGGCCAGCGTAGTACGCGGCCTCGACCTCGGCGGGGGTGCGGTAGCCGAGCTCGCCGTGGAGGCGGGAGTTGTTCCACCACCACACGTATTCGAGGGTCGCGAGTTCGACCTGCTCGATGGTCCGCCAGGGTCCGCGACGGCGGATCAGTTCGGTCTTGTAGAGCCCGTTGACCGCTTCGGCGAGGGCGTTGTCGTAACTGTCGCCCGCGGTCCCTGTGGAGGGCTTCGCGCCGATCTCGACGATCCGGTCTGTGTAGACCACGGAGAGGTAGTTCGACCCGTGATCGGCGTGATGGACGAGGTCGTCGAGGGGGCCGGTCGCGGTGAACGCAGCCATGTTCAGCGCTTGCAGCGGCAGCACGTCGGCCTTCAGCGTCGACGCGACGTTCCAGCCGACGATCTTCCGGGAGAACACGTCGACCACGAACGCGACGTACGCGAATCCCGCCCACGTCGCGACATACGTGATGTCCGCGACCCACAACCTGCGCGGCGCGGGCGCGGTGAAGTTCCGTTTCACGAGGTCCTGCGGCTGCGGGATCGTCGGATCGGGCTTCGTCGTGAACACCTTCTTCGACCGCTTCACCCCACGCACTCCCGCCAGCCGCATCAGGCGGGCGGTCTGGTCGCGGCCGACGTCCCAGCCCTGCCGGCGCAGCAGCGCATGCATCTTCCGCACGCCATAGACGCCGTAGTTCTCCGCGTGCAGCCGCGCGACCTCGGGCACGAGCGACTCGTCTTTCAGTTGCCGCGCCGACGCCGGGCGGGCTTTCGCGGCCCGATACCCGCGGGACGTGAGGAACCCTCGCACCGCGTCCTTGAGGACGCGGCAGATGAGCTCGACCCCGAACTGATCCCGGTGCATGTCGATGAACCGGATCATCTCGTCGAGGGGCGGTCGAGCTCCTTCGCGAAAAACACGCTCGCAGCCTTGAGCACCTCGTTCGCCTTCCGCAGCTCCGCGTTCTCCCGCCGCAGCCGCTTGTTCTCCTCGGCGACATCGGTCGGCACGCCCGGACGCTCGCCGGCGTCGACCTCCCGGCGACGGTGCCAGACCCGCAGCGTCTCGGCGCTCATCCCGAGCAGGTCCGCAACATGCCGTACCGCGGCCATCAGGTTCGGGTGGTCGGGCTTGGCCTCATCCAGCATCCGCAGCGCACGCTCACGCATCTCCGGTGAATACTTCTGGTTCATCAGGTTCCATCCTTACTTCAAGAACGGAACGAAACCCAGCGCGATTCACTGGCCCGTAGAGCCAGGTAGTCACCCCGTCGGTTGCAGCAAGCAGGAGTGTGATCGCGCGGTTGCCCTTTCGGAGTGCGAAGAGCTTATCGAGCAGGGTGCGGGTGGGTGCTGACGCCACCGTTACCGTGGCTACCTGGATCCCGCCAAGCCCATCCGGATCCGATCCGATAAAGACTCTGTCGAGCTTCGCACCCGTGGGCGCAGAGCCTGTCCACGAGATCGCCTGGGGCGCGCTCAACGCGAGCGCGCGCGTTCCTTTGCTCACGCAGCGGTTCCAATGTTCGGCTTCCCCATGGCACCCAATCCTGTCATTGCGGGGAGCGATTCCGCGGAGGTCTGCGGGTACGTCAGCAGGATCCCCTCCGCGTCCGCTCGACGCTCCACTCGATACGAGGAGACAGCGGCTGCCCTAATCTCGACTTACGTCGACGATGTAAGGCAACGAGGAGCGCACGGACTTGGACGCCAAGACCTACCCACTGCAGGAGATCCTTAAGCCCGAGCGCCGCTATGTGATCCCTACCTTCCAGAGGGACTACGAGTGGACACGGAAGGGTCAGTGGGAGTTGCTCTTCGACGACCTTGCCACCACGGCCGACCGGCTCATCGACGTCCGGACGAGTGGAGAGGAAGGCTCGAAGCTCAAGTCGAAAGAGCAGTCGATTTCTCCACACTTCCTGGGTGCGATCGTGTGCGCGAGCCTTCCTTTCGCGACGGGGGGCGTTGCGCTGCGATCAGTCATTGACGGCCAGCAGCGGCTCACGACCATTCAGCTGCTCGTCCGCGGCCTCCTCGATGTGCTGAACGAGACTGGCAGCGAGCGTGCGAAGTCCGTCAAACGGATGCTCTTCAACCCTGACGACGTCGTCGAAACGCCCGACGAGATCTACAAGCTTTGGCCACGGCGCAAGGATCGAGAGGTCTGGCCTTCCGCAATGGGGGATGCCGAAACCAACGCTGATACGGACCATCTTTATCTGGAGGCGAGGCGGTATTTCGCCGAGGCGTCGAGAGAGTACGCCCTTGTCGAGGATGAGGTGGACCCGACTCGGTTGGCCGCGTTGGCAGACGCAGTGTCGAGCCTGTTCAAACTGGTTGTCATTGATCTCGACGAGAACGACGATGCCCAGGTGATCTTCGAGGTCCTCAACGGCAGGCAGACTCCGTTGTCTGCGATCGACCTGGTCAAGAACCTTCTCTTCCTACGCGCTGAACTCGATGAAGAGGACGTCGAGTCGCTATACAACGCGTACTGGGCACAGTTTGACGACAAGTGGTGGAAGGAGAATGTGGGGCGAGGCCACGCTGCGCGCGGACGTCGCGATGTGCTGCTCTCCGTTTGGCTTACGGCCGCGCTCGGCGAGGAGGCCAACGTCGGGCACCTCTACCGGGAGGCAAGGACGTATCTCAACGACGGCCCGTCGACAGAGCAGGCTCTCGAGGAGTTGAACGCCTTCGCGGAGGCGTACCAAACCATCTACGAGAGGCTGCCGGCGCCCTCTCGGCGCCTCACCGTGGCATATAGAAGGCTCCGCGCGCTCGACATCACCACTGCGGTTCCGCTCCTGACGTGGCTCGCGACATTGGACGACTCACAGCTGAGTCTGGACGACCATGTGCGGACCGTTCTGGCCATCGAGTCGTGGGCGCTTCGTCGCGCCTTCGTCGGCTGGCAGACCCGCGGCTACGGCTCACTGCTGGCCAAGGTGCTGAAGGAGGCGAAAACTGCGCTGAGCGAGGGCCGCCCGATCGCAGACGAAGTTGAAGGAGCGCTCCAAGTAGGCGTGCTCGCCTGGCCGACCGACGACGACGTGCGCCGCGCGTTCGGGGGTCGACAGTTCTACAACGGGATGTCGCAGGCTCGCATCCGCCTGCTCCTCGGGTCGATCGACCAGCATCTTCGGGACGAGGACCCCCACGAGCCCGACGCAATCGTTGAGTACGACAACCTCCAGATCGAACACGTCATGCCACGCTCGTGGGCGGCGCACTGGCCACTGCTAGCCGAGGACGCCACGCCCATCGTGGCGGATGAGTCCGATCCAGATTGGGTGGTCAGGAGCCGTGAGCGAAGTTCGGCGGTCGACCGCATCGGCAATCTCACCCTGGTCACAGGGACCTTCAACAACGAGGTGTCGAATCTGTCTTGGGACATCAAGCGCCCAGAGTTCCAGAAGCAGCGAAGCCTTGTGATCAACTACGCGATCGCCGCGTCAGACGCCTGGACTGAGAGCGAGATCGCGTCCAGATCGACAGACCTGGCTGAGGTTGCGATTCGCATTTGGGGACCACCACCAGCAGCGATGCCCGAGCCAGCGTCGCCGTTAGCTTGAGCGCCGTTCGGGCGAGGTCTGCGATCTGAGCGCCTCCAGCAGTTCTTCGAGGTGCATGTGAAGTTCGTCGTACGCCTGCATGAAGAACATCAAGTCCATGTTCGACGGCGGCGTGTCGTCCAGGTCGGCGATGACCTCCCGCGCCTCGCGGACCGCGGTCTGCAGCCGAGTCTCGATTCCGGGCAGGCTCCGGATCCAGGCGTCGATGACGCTGAACGGGATCGGGGCGAAGTCGTGCGCATCGACGCCCACGTGGAACTGATGCCCGTTCGGGCCATAGTCCCGCGCGTGGGTGTGTCCGTGGAGAAGTGGGATGCCGTCGTCCCAGCGTGGGCGATGCGACGTGTGTCGATCCTGTTCCTGGCTGTCGCCGGCGTAGGGGTAGTGCGAGGCGATGATCCTGTACCCGCGGCGGGTGCCCTCGATGACCTCCGGGAGGATCTCCCACCCCGCCGCTTCGTACTTGGGCAGGAATCGCTCGATCGCCCGTTTCGACTGTGTCGCGGGCGAGACACGATCGTGGTTCCCGGGTACGAGCAGCCTGCGCCCGTTGAGCCGAGCGGTGAGCGCGATCGATTCCTCGATCGGGCCGAGCGCCACGTCACCGAGGTGGAGGACGACGCTGCTGGGCGAGGCCGTGTCGTTCCATCGGCGCACAAGGTCGTCGTTCATCTCCTCGACGGTGGAGTACGGCCGACCGGCGAGTTCGCTGATGCGGGCGTGGCTGAAGTGGGTGTCGGAGGTGACGAAGTCGACTTGATCGAAGTCGAACGTCGGATAGTCAAGCATCGCGAACCTCGTCGTCGCCGTTCATGTCGAAGGCGCGCAGGAGGAGCCGTTCCACGTTGCTCACTGGCTCAGGAGGAAGGTCCTTCATCTCGTCGCGGAGCCGATCCAGCGCCTGTTCGATGAGGGGGCGGTGTTGGTCGCGCCAGGCGCGGATCCCAGGATCGCGCAGGAGGCCGGACTCTCTGCTCCCTTCGTAGCCGAGGAGGAGCTCAGTGTCGATCACGGACGCCATGACACGGGCGTCGACGTTGGGCGACGAGCGCAGGCTCGACAGGTGGGTGACGGCATCTGAGCCAGTCACGTCGATGCGGTAGCGCTGGATGTCGCCGTACTCGGTCGCCTCGGTCTCGATATGGGAGACCGTGATGGTGGGACCGCCAATGATGAGCTCTCGCACGCGTCCTCCTCGATCCGAACTTGCCAATCTACTCGGACTCGATTCCTTCGGCGCCGATCGCGATGCGGCCGGGCCTGACGACATCGTCATGCCCAGGTATGAAGGCAATCGTTCCGAGCCGGGTCCAGTAGCTGATGAGCCATCGCTGGAGCAGGTCGCGTTGTTCGTGGCGTTCGAAGAGTGTTCGTCCGGGATCCTCGATCGCGGCATCCCAATCGTCGATCTCGAAGACCGCCTCGATGAGTTCGGCGCACGTGGGTCCGTTGCCATGTTCGTCCCACCAGGCCACCGTGAGCATGCCGGCGCGATTGGCAGTCGAGGTTCCGCCGGGCTCATCGATCGTCCCAAGGAGGGCGCCAAGGTACGGGTCCTCAGCCGCAGTCGCGAATGCCTCGTAGTGGTCCTCGACGACGCTCATAGACGAAGGATGCCATACCGATTAGGCATCCGAGGATCTTCGTGAGTGTCTATTAACGACCCGCCGTGGTTGCTTCCCACTGGATGGTGAACGTTCCGGCTGCGCGTGCGTCTGCCTCTGCTTCAAGCCGTAGTGCGTAGTCCCACGTCGGGTGCACCGCGCGCTGATAGATCCTGATCCGCTCAGGGGTGACCTCATCCGTTCGCCGGACAAGCCCCAACTGCTTGAGGCGCTTCAGCAGGGCGTGGATCGTACTGGTCGACAGCCCGGTGGCTGTTGCGACGGAGGGCGTGGAGAACTTTCCGTCGGGGGACCGTGCGATCTCGGCCATGAGCGCGAGCATGTGGTTGCTTCCGAAGGCAAGCTTCGAGAGCTCCTCGCTCTGTTCGCTCGGCACGGTCTCCACCGCCTCATTTTCGCATGAGGCGCTCAGCGCAGCAGGAGCATCGCGGGGCGTGGTCCGACGGCGTGGCGCGTGTTGTGTATCTGACTTCCCCAGCGTAAATGTCACATTCACTGCTCGCAGCCATCGGCATGCGCGAGAACTCCAACGCGAAGAACTCGACCCGCGTGTCGAACCTTAAGAACAGAAGAGACCTCCGTACGGTAACGAATCAAGAGTTATGACTCATTATTCGCGACTCGTAGGAGTTGACGTGCCAACATCGCCACCGCAGTACACGCTGCGACTCGACGGGAATGACCTCGAGCGGGGCAACCTCGCGGATCTCGGGGCTCGACGCGTTTTCGAGGCCGAGCCTCGGCGGACGTTCCGCTGGCATCGGGGACAGCGGCACTACCCAGGGCGCTACTGGTGCGCCACCACGGAAGGCTTCGTCGGGTACGAGAGTCGCCTCGAGCTCGCGGCGCTTCTCCTCGAGGACTTCGACCATCGGGCGGTTCGGATCGCATCGCAGCCATTCGAGTTGATCGCCGATCGAGACGGTGTTGAGCGAAGCTACGTGCCCGACTACATGATCGAGCACGACGACCATCGCTTCACGGTGATCGAGGTCAAGCCGAAGCGCCGGCTGGAGAATCCGGAGATCGCGGGTGCTCTCCGGTGGGCGGGCGACATCATCCGATCCCGCGGATGGGGATATCGGATCGTCACAGAACCCGACCCAACGCTGCTCTCCAACGTCCGGTTCCTGGCGGGGTATCGACGCCTCTGGCAGTTCCCCCGACGCGACGTGGGAGTCGTCGAGGCGGCTATCTGCGAGGCGCCCACACTTGGCACGGCCATGCGGAGCGCCGGAGCCGCCTTGGATGACATCCCCTATGCGCGGGCGGTCGTGCTCCACCTGCTCTGGCGCCGCTCGATTCTCTGCGACCTCACATCCGCCCTTGCCAACCACACCGCATTGGAGACGCCATGAGCAACACCTTCGATATCCGCATCGGCAGCACCGTCTCGTTCGACGGCTGTCTCTGCACCGTCATCGAGATCGCGGGCGACGCCGTTGTCCTCGTCGACGGCGCCAAGAAGACCCGTCGCGTGCGGCTCGTCGAGCTTCTGCGCGACGCAATTGACGCCTTCGGTCTGCCGTCGGAGCAGGCCGCGCTCACACCGCTCGCCCTGATCTGGGCAGACGCGACGGAAGAGCAGCGCGACGAGGCAAGGCGGAAGGCTGCGCACGTCCGAGAGATGCGCACCGGGTTTGCGTCAGGGATCCCGACTCTTGCCCAGCCGCACGAGCCTCGACCGGAGTTCAACCCGAGGCTCACGACCATCCACGAGCGCCGTCGTTCCAAGGCCGCAGAGCTCGGGGTCAGCCCGAAGACACTGAAGCGGTGGGACGATCGCTTCGACGAAGGCGAGGATCTCGCGCTGCTCGACTTCCGGAAGACGTCGTGGACGCCTGCGCTCTCCGGGCTCGATCCGCGCTGGGTCGACATGTGCCGACGCGTCGTTGAGGAGAACGTCCGCGGCGCCAAACGCAGCGTCACGACCACTCTCGCGATCGTCTTGGCGAGGGTCAAGCGCGAGTACCCGAATTCCGACGTCCGGATCCCCTCCGAGTCCACAGCTCGTGAGGCGGTCGCCGAGCTCACCCGCGGGAAGGGCACGTTCGGCGCCAGCATGCGGACCCAGCGATCCATCGAAACGCGGCCGCCCGTGCCGTACGGACGATTGGTCGCGACGAGACCCGGTGAGTACGTCGTTCTCGACACGACGCCCCTCAACGTCTTCGGCGTCGCACCCGTTACCGGAAAGTGGATGCGCGCGGAGCTGACGGTTGCTCTCGACCTGTACGACAGGTCGATCCTCGGGCTTCGCCTCGCACCTGTCTCAACAAAGGCGGTGGATGTCGCGGGGGTGCTGATGGAGGCGTTGTCGCCGCGCGAGATGCCGGCCGAGTGGGGGGACCGAGCCGCCTGGCCTTTCCATGGCGTGCCCGAGAACATCGTCATCGACGTCGAGAACCTCAAGGCGCTGCGGTTCCGCCGCCCCGGCATCCTTCCCGACACGATCATCATCGATCACGGCAAGCCGTTCATGTCGATCCATGTCGCGAGCGTGTGCCAGCGGCTCGGGATCTCACACCGATCGCGAAGACTTCTCGGCATTGGTCCCTCGTGCTCAACAGTCGTTGGGGCTCGGCGCCGGCGGGGTCGACGGGTCGGTAGGGTGCGCGGTGATCATGCGTCGCTGCTGGTCACCTACGACCCGAATCTGCGCCCGGCGCTGCTCGGCGCCGCGGATGCGCATCGCGCGTGCGTGGAGCGGATCGTCGCCCTGGCCGACATCGTGAAGGCGAGCGACGAGGCCCTCGGCTGGCTCTATCCGCAGAGCGATCCTCTCGATACCGCGCGCGTGTGGTCGCAGAGCGGCCCGTCGGTTGTCGTCGTCACCCGGGGAGGGGATGGCGCGGATGCCGTGACGCCTCAGGGCCTGGTGCGGATCGGTGCCCCCATCGTGACGGTCGTCGACACCGTGGGCGCGGGCGACACCTTCATGGGCACCCTGATCGCTGAGGTCGTCGCGCGCGCCGGTGAAGCCGATGGTCGGGACGTCCTGGCCGGACTCGACCTGGGCGAGGTGGGCGCGATGCTGGAGAGCTGCGCGCGCGCCGCGGCGGTCACCGTGTCCCGTCCGGGCGCCGACCCGCCCTGGCGCTCCTGACGAGCAGTATCCTCCACTCTTTGTCGGATCGTTGGCATTGCGCGGGGAGTTCCTAGGGCTTCTGCTGACGCAGAGGCCGAGCGGATCGAGCGGTCAATGCCAGTGCGCGCCCGTTGACGTCGCGGTGATGCTCGTGCGTCATTTCATGCGTGCGCACAAGGCGCCGGGGACGGTGTGTGCGCAGGGTGGCGTCACCGTGAGAGCGCTCGATGGCGCAATGCACTCCCAGCCGACTCAGACGGTGAAAGTGAATGCGGCGAAGTGAGGGGGAAGCAAACGCCGCATCAGCATTTGCTTCCCCCTCGCCGGTGCCCGTCGCTATGGGCGGAGCACGTTGACGGTCAGCGGCGCGCTTGTGGTGGTGCCGGCGGCGTTCGTGAACTCGACTCGATAGGTGTGCTTTCCCTTGCTGGCTCCGGTCACTTCAGCTCGTGCTGTCTGTGCGTGCGGGGTGCGGGGTGTGAGCGTTCCTTCGGCAATTACGGTGTCTCCCTCGATGAACCGGTAGCTGGTGGCGTTGGTCCCCCACCAGAGGTTGGCGGTGAGGGTGTAGCTGCCGTCGCCGTCGTAGTTGTTGTGACTGAGGACGGGAGTCGCCGGTGTGGCCTGTGTCACCTTGACTGCGATGCTCGAGGTAGTTGTTACGCCCTTCGAATTGACGAGCTCGCCGGTGTACACGTAGGTGCCGTTCTTTTTCCCAGTGATGGGGACGCTCGCGGTTTGTGCGGCGGTGCCGCCGTATTCGAGCGGGACGGTGGCGATGAGCGTGCCGTTCTCGTAGAGCCGGAAGCTTGTCGCGTTCTGCCCCCACCACAGGTTCATGGTGACGTTATAGTCGCCGTCGGCGAGGCCGGTGTCCCACCCGTTGTCGTGCGAGAGCGTCCCCTTGGCTGGTTTGGCGGTCGCGCCATCGGGAACGGTCACCGTGGCGGACCAGTCCGATCTCGGGGACTCACCGGCCGCATTGACTGCGGTGACGGCGAACCGAGCTGTCGTGCCGGGGTTCAGTCCAGTCACGGCGGCCATGGGTGAGGTGGTGCTCGCTACGGGCGCGTCTACTCCTTCTTGGTAGACGCGGTATTCAGTGATGGGGGAGCCGCCGTCGCTGGCCGGTGTCGTCCAGGCGATGGTTGCGCCTCCGGTCTTTGCGGTGGCGGTCACCGCGGTGGGTGCGCCCGGAGCCTCAATGGCGGGCGGGACCTTCCACATGGTGGGTGTGATGGGTGTGACGCTGATGCTTTCGATCACAGCTGCGCCTCCCTTGGACCATGCACTGATCTGGTCAGCACCGGCGTTGGGGAATACCTGGTCGGTGATGGTGGTGCGCCCGTCCGCGGTGAACAATTCGACGGACGCCCGGTCGAGGTAGGCCTCGAGGGTGATGGTGCCGTCTTCGAGTGCGACCGGTGCATCCTGAACGGACGCGAAGGCCGGGTGGAAGTCCACGTTCCCGGAGTCGCGTCGATCGACGAACACCCGCCCGGTAGTGGTGTCGTAGCCGATGTGGGTGCCGGAGGTGGCGTCGCCGAAGACGGTGATCCCCGCCTGTTCCGCATCTCCGGGACGCAGCGTGACGTCGATCTTCACCACGTCCCCGTCCAGCTGAAGATCCGTCTCGCCGTCGATGTTTACGTCGGTGAGGGTCTGCGTGTTCGCGGTGTCGAGCTGGTCATCGATGTGCGCCACTACCTTCTGGGTGAGACGCGGACCGTCCTCGGTACTGGCGAGGGCGACCTCGCGGGGAAGTGCCATCGAGCTGCGCCACGGGGAGGTGGGGATGTCGTTGGCGTAGTCCCAGTTGTTCATCCACCCCTGCATTACGCGGGAGCTCTCGTCGGGGGTGCCGGAGTACGACACCGTGGCGTAATAGTCCCGACCCCAGTCGAGCCAGTCGTAGCTTTCCAGCCGTGTGGGTGCGGCCTGGTCAGCGAACATCACCTGGTCGAGGAGGATGTGTCCCCATCCGGAACGGTTATTGTCCACGACACGGATGGTGGCTTGCTGTCCCTCGAACTCGGTGACGTTCCAGCTTGCCCAGTCGAGGGTTTCGCTGTTGGAGCCTGTCGCGGAGCGCACAACTTCACCGTCGACGATGAGGTTGATAGAGGTCTCGTCCGTGCGCACCTTGGCGGGGGTATCACCGACGACGACATGGTCGAAGGTGAGGTGACCCCATCCGCCGGTGGCGTCGTCACGGATTCGGATCTGTGCCTGCTGGCCGGCGAAGTCCGACACGTCCCAAGACGCCCAGTTCAATGCGCCGGCCTCAGGGCCGGTCTGTGATCGCACGACCTGTCCGTCGACGACGAGCTCGGCCTGCAGGGTGCCGTCGGAGCGCTTTCCGCCGCCGATGAGGAATGACACGTAGTCGCCGTCCAGAGCGAACGTGGGCGAGAGGAGCTCGCCGGTGTTGTCGTCGCCCCGCGGGCCGCCCTCCCACGTGTTGATCCGCTTTGCGCCCAGGTAGTACTCGCCGCCCGCGGTGGAGGGGTTGCGTGTCGGGTCGGTGGCGAAGTCGCCGGTGATATGCCATCCCGTGTCTGCCAGGGTTTGCCCGTCCGCGGTTTCGAAGTCGAAGACGGTCGTGCCGGCCGGGGGTTCGTTGGTGAGTTGGGCGTCGTTGACGTGAGGGTGGCGACCGCCGCCGACGAGGAGGTTGATGTGCGAGTCGGACACGGTGAACGCGGGAGACTCGAGGGTGCCGACCGGCCAGTCGCCGTCGTGGAAGCCGTTCACCAGTCCCGCGCCGATGAAACCGGTGACAGGGCTCTGACCGTCCAGGGCTCCTGCTGTCGGTGCGAGACCCCAGGGGCCGTCCTTCCAGTTACCCGGTTCGTTGGCAACTGTCCATCCGTCGAAGTCGCCATCGTCGAAGCCTGCGAAGACGTTTCCGACAGGGGTGTCCTGCGCGCCCTGGGTGGTTTCGCTGGTGAAGGTGGTGCCGTCGAAATCGCCGACAAAGTACTGTCCGCCGCTGCCACCAGCAACTGCTCCGGGGTTGAGGTTCACGACCATGACCCACTTGGTGGTGGTCGGGTCGCCGTCCACGGGCAACTCGAACAAGTCAGGGCACTCCCAGATGCCGCCGGTCGAGTTGGCGGGGCCGAAGTCGGAGAGGTGTTCCCATTCACGCAGGTTCGAGCTCTTGTACAGCACTACCTTGTGGTCTACCGCCTCGACGGCGACCATGACCCAATATGCGCCGGCGGGTCCGTCGTACCAGAACACCTTCGGATCGCGGAAGTTCGCTGATCCGCGGTCCAGGACCGGGTTCTGCTCGAACTTGGTCCAGGTATAGCCGTCGTCGAGGCTGTACGCGAGGGACTGCGCTTGCCGCCCGGCGAGGGTCGGATGGGCGGGTTCGTATGCGCTCGTGTAGACGGCAACGAGGGGCGTGTTGGTGCCGTCTCCAAATCCGGAGGTGTTGTTCTCGTCGACGACCACGGAGCCGGAGAAGATGCTCTCGATGGCCTCCCCCTGATCGTTCAGGGTCTGTGGGATGGCCAGAGGTTGTTCTGTCCAGGTGAGCAGATCCGGGCTGGTGGCGTGTCCCCAGCTCATGTTGCCCCACCGGTCACCGCTGGGGTTGTGCTGGAAATACAGGTGGTAGACGCCGTCGTGAAAAACGAGACCGTTGGGATCGTTCATCCAGTTGCGTTCGGGAGAGAAGTGCACCAACGGGCGGTACGCCTCGTCGCCAGGTGGGACGGCCGCTGCGTGAGCGGGGGAGATGGCCACCGCTCCTAGCGACGCGGCTAGCGCGACGGTGATGGCGGCGGTGATCGTTCGTGCGCGGCTTCGAGCCGACGCCGTTCTGGTGGTCCAGAGTTGTGTGTGAGTGTTCACACGCGCTCCTTTGTGCGTGCCGCCGTGAAGCAGCTGTTGACATCGATGTCAGGTCATTGGAGTCAGACAGTAGGGCCTGTCCACTGGACAACGCAACGACGAAATCTAGTGCAGTGTCATCGTTGTCAGCGCCTGCGAGCTGTCAGCGTGCGGAGCGCGGTGCGGTGATCTCGCCGCTTCCTCGGGTGATGAGTTTGGTCGGGATGACAATGTGCTCGGGTTCGCTGTCGTCTCCGTCCAGACGGGCGAACACACGCTCTGCAGCTACCCGTCCGATCTCATATGGATTCTGGGCGATAACTGAGATGCCGGGGTCGAGGAGGTCAGCGAGGGGCACGTCGTCAAAACCGATCAGCGCAACGGAATGTTGCATCCGAGCCTCGCGTAGGGCGTGCACGGCTCCGACCGTGACGAGGTTCTGTGCGCTGAAAACCGCCGTCGGCGGCTCCGGGGAAGCAAGCAGATGTCGGAGGGCCTCGTGCGCTGCGCGTTCGTCGTGCAGTCCCATGACGACAGAGGTGTCGGCTGTCGGAATTCCAGCTTGACCGATCGCGTCGAGGAAGCCCCGGTGGCGTTCAGCGGCGGTCTCCAGATCGCTGCGGTCGGCGAGCAGAGCTATCCGGCGGTGGCCATGGCGGATCAAGTGCGCAGTGGCTCGTTCGGCACCGGAGCGATTATCGCTCGTGACGGAGTCGAGATCGACGTCGACCGGTTTCCGATCGATGAACGCGGCGGGTATGCCGCGACTGTGCAGGGTGCCGACGTAATCGGGCCGGGGTCGGGCGGTAGTCAGAATCAGCCCGTCGACGCGACGCTGAAGGAACGCGCGAACGGCTGACTCCTCTCGGCTCGGATCATCGTCCAGACTCGAGGCGAATACCGCGGTCTGCCGGCGCGCAGCTGTGTCTTCGACGGCACGTTGGATCGAGCCAGAGAAGGGGTTGTCCACGCTACCGACAAGCAAACCCAGCGTCTTCGTACGCCCGTCGACGCGTCGCAGACTTCCTGCCTGGAGGTCAATCTGGTAGTCCAACGCTCGCACCGCAGCGTTCACGCGGGAGGCGGTATCCGCGGAGACGTTGGGCTCGTTGTTCAACACGCGCGAGACCGTTTTCACGCCCACACCTGCCAGGGCTGCGACCTGCTTCATGGTCGTGCGTTGCCCGCGGCTGCGGGGACTGGACGGGTCCGACATCGTTGTCACGTTCTCATCACTCTCTGTTGCAATACTTGACGCTATCGCAGGAGTGCAGTACGAACGTCTATTGACATCGATGTCAGTCGGACGTCGAATGCCCGAGAGGAATTCAATGAGGAATCACATGAACGCCAAGCGTCCCGCCTTGGCACTCGCAGCTGTTTCCACCGTGGCGGTTCTTGGTCTGGCCGGTTGCGCTGGTGGAGACAACGGGGGGACAGGCGGGGCGACCGGCGACAGCGGCAGCGACGAGATCGGGGTGTCGTTGATCGTCAAGACGAACTCGAACCCGTTCTTCGTCGCCATGCAGGAAGGAGCGCAGGCGGCGGCGGAGGAAAACGGCGTCAGCCTGACCCTCGCGGCCGGCAGGGAGGACGGCGACGAGGACACCCAGATCCAGGCGATCGAAGCGGCCATCTCCAAGGGCGATGCCGGCATCCTGATCACCCCGAATGGGCCCGCAGTGCTCGATGCGATCGAGAAAGCGCGCGACGCAGGTCTGTTCGTCATCGCACTGGACACCGTCCCCGATCCTGCCGACGCCGTGGACATCACCTTCGCCACCGACAACTTCCTGGCCGGACAGTACATCGGGCAGTGGACGGCTGAGACGCTGGCCGGCGGCGACGCGGTCATCGGTCTCATCGACCTGTTCGACGACAAGGTGGTGAGCGTCGACTACAACCGCGACCAGGGCTTCCTCGACGGACTGGGCATCGACCTGGGTGACGACGCCACCAACGGGGACGAAGAGCCCACTGGCACGTACAGCGGTGGCCAGGGCGGCGACTACACCATCGTCGGCAACGAGGCATCGCAGGGCGCGGAAGACGGCGGGCGCACCGCGATGGAGAATCTCCTCGCCAAGAACCCCGACATCAACGTGGTCTACACCATCAACGAGCCGGCCGCCTACGGCGCGTACCAGGCACTCGAGGCCGCCGGAAAGGGCCCCGACGACGTCATCATCGTCTCCATCGACGGCGGCTGCGCCGGCGTCGGACAGGTGGCAGAGGGTGTCATCGACGCCACGAGCCAGCAGTACCCGGTAGCGATGGCCGAACTCGGGGTTGAGGCCATCGTTGAGCTCGTGAACACCGGAACGGCACCGGAGACGACCGAGGGTCTGGACTTCTTCAACACCGGTGTCGCGCTCGTCACCGACACCCCCGTCGACGGGGTGGAGTCCATCGACACCACCGAAGCTGCTGACATCTGCTGGGGCGGGGAGTAAGCACCCACTCCACCCGGGTCGCCGCCGGCCGGTCTTACCAAACCGGCCGGCCGCGACCCGCCCCGCCCGAAACCATTAGGCGCCAGCGGCGTCGCCATCGACGGAAGTGACCTGTGACTCAACCCGCCCCGCCCACCTCGACGCTCGATCTCGCCGCCGAGTTCCTCGACCGACGCACCCCCTTGGACCGTATCCGTGGAGTGCTGCACCGCTATCCCGCGATCAGCCCAGCCATTGTGCTGATTCTCGCGATCATCGTCTTCGGGAGCATCAACCCCCGCTTCTTCGCTCCCGCCAATCTCTCCCTCGTGCTCGACCAGGTGTCCGTGGTGGGCACGGTCGCGATCGCACAGACGCTCATCATCCTCACCGCCGGGATCGACCTCTCCGTCGGGGCGGCGATGATTCTCGCCTCGATGGTGATGGCGCAGACCAGCTACCAAAACGGCCTTCCCGCGCCCATCGCTCTGCTCGTCGGTCTCATGGCTGCTCTGGCCGCCGGAGCTCTCAACGGGTTCCTCGTCACGCGGGTGAAACTGCCCCCGTTCATTGCCACACTCGGCACCTTCAACGTGTTCGTGGCGTTGACACTCTTGTACAGCGGCGGTCAAACCATCCGTCGAGCCGAGATGCCGGAATTGCTCACGTGGACCGGTACCGCCTTCCCCATCGGAGACGTCCGCCTCACCGTCGGTGTGCTGATCATGCTCGCCCTATACGCCATCGTCGCGTACGTCCTGGGTCGCACCGCCTGGGGTCGGCACGTGTACGCCGTTGGTGATGATGCAGAGTCCGCCCGGCTGGCCGGTATCTCCACCAGCAAGGTACTCATGAGCGTCTACGTCGTCGCCGGCGCGGTGCTCGCCGTCGCCGCATGGATCCAGATCGGCCGATCCGGGGCGGCAAGCCCCAACGCCGGCGCCGACCTCAACCTCGACTCCATCACCGCCGTCGTCATCGGCGGCACCTCCCTCTTCGGCGGCCGCGGCCTGATCTGGGGCACACTCCTGGGCGCAGTCATCGTCGGGGTGTTCCGCAACGGGCTGTTCCTCGCCGGCGTCGATGGCCTCTACCAGACTCTCGCCATCGGAATTCTCGTCATCGTGGCCGTTGCCGTAGACCAGTGGATCAGAAAGGTACGCAAGTGACCCTCATCGAAGACGCCGTCACCCCTGAACCCACGCCAGCGGGTACGCCCGTGCTGGAAGCAAGACGACTCGTGAAGACCTTCGGCCGTGTCGTCGGCTTGGACGGAGTGAGCCTGCAACTGCATGCCGGCGAAGTCCTCGCAGTCATCGGCGACAACGGCGCAGGAAAGTCGACCCTGATCAAGTGCCTCACCGGTGCCTACATCCCAGACGAGGGCGAGCTGCTCCTGGACGGGGAGCACGTGCATTTCAAGCGCCCGCAGGACGCGCGCTCTGCCGGCATCGAAACGGTCTACCAAAACCTCGCCGTCTCACCCGCGCTCGACGTGGCCTCCAATCTGTTCCTGGGAAGGGAGCGCCGCAAGCCTGGTCTGGCCGGGTCGGTGTTCCGAGCCCTGGACAAGAACGGGATGCGCAAAGAAGCCCGCGACCAGGTCCAGAAGCTTGGCATTTCTACGCTGCAGGACGTGACCGTTGCCGTCGAGAACCTCTCCGGTGGACAGCGGCAAGCTGTGGCCGTGGCCCGCGCGGCCGCTTTCGGATCGAAAGTCGTCATTCTCGACGAACCGACCGCTGCGCTCGGCGTCCGCGAGTCCAATCAGGTTCTCGAACTCATCAGCCGGCTCAAGGAGCATGGTGTGCCGGTCATCCTGATCTCTCACAACATGCCGCACGTGTTCCAGGTTGCTGACCGTATTCATGTGCAGCGTCTCGGGAAGAAAGCTGCGACGATCACACCGCAGTCTCATTCCATGACCGACGCTGTCGCGATCATGACCGGGGCTGCCACCGCATGACCGACCTCGAAACCGGACGCGCGACACGGGAAGCAGAAGTCGTCCTGTACGCCGAGTTCACTGCGAAGCTTGCGCACATCCGAGAAGTCGAGGACCTGATCCTCGCTTACGCTGAAGTCGTCCGCAGCCAACCCGGGAACGACCTGTTCGAGGTGTACCGCAAGAGCGACTCGACGCAGTTCGTCGTCATCGAGAAGTACCGTGACCGCGCCGCCTTCGATGCGCACCTCGCAGCCGCGGAGGGGCAGACGTTCAACGGATCGCTCACGCCGCTCATCGAAGGATCCGGCAGCGAGCTCACGTTCCTCACCAGATTGGACCAGCAGTGACCAACGCGGCCGCGTCATTCGTTCCAGAGGTGCTGGTCATCGGCGAAGCTCTGGTCGATGTCGTGGAGAAAGGTTCTTGGGCGACCGAACACGTGGGCGGGAGTCCCGCGAACGTTGCGCTCGGGTTGGGCCGAAGAGGTGTTCCTACGGCGCTTCTGACTCAGATCGGTGACGACCTATACGGACAAGTCATCGCCGATCATCTCGCTTCCTCACACGTACACGTGCTGCCTCAGTCGATCACGGCACGGCCGACATCCACCGCCGCCGCTCATATCGGCACCGACGGACAAGCGCAGTACGTCTTCGACGTTCATTGGGACAGCTTTACACCTCCGCAGACTGCAGCTCGACTCATCCACACCGGATCGATCGCGGCTTTTCTTCACCCGGGGGCGACCGCGGTGCAGGAGACACTCGAGCAGGCCGGTGCAGTCGAGATCACCTTCGACCCGAACATCCGACCCGCTTTGCTCGATGACCATGCATCGGCTGTGGCGGCATTCGAGAAGACCGCCGGTTTGGCCACCGTCGTCAAGATGAGCGACGAGGACGCGGCCTGGCTCTACCCCCATCAAGGTATCGACTTCACGATAGATGCCGTGCTCGAGCACGGGCCACGACTGGTCGCGATCACCCTCGGCGCCGAAGGGGCCGTGATTGCCACACCCAACCACAGGGTTCGCATCCCGGCGGAGGTGGTTCACGCGATCGACACGATCGGTGCGGGGGACACTTTCATGGCATCGATCATCCACTCGGTGCTGAGAACCGGCACACGCGATCTGGATCGCACACAGCTTCTCCACGTTGGCACTGACGCTGTGCATGCCGCCGCCATTACCGTTTCCCGAGCTGGCGCAGATCTTCCCTGGGCTCACGATATAGATCAGCACGCCCCTTCGTACACCGGATAACCGACCCGCTGTCGCGAGGATCGGGCGGATCCCGGGTGACGATGGTCCGCTGCGTCAGACAGCAGCAGACCTCAAAGCATGGGGAGGCGATTCCGCTGGCTGGGGCAACGGCATCGGCCTGCACGGGCCGCGATCTACGCTCGGTCATCTGGCACATGATGATCGATAGCGGCTTGGTCGTCACATATGTCGATAAGCACGCCGGAGCCCCGAGCAGGCGCCTGATTGCCGGTCGCGGTGCCACCGTCGAGCGGGTGCTCCCGGGCAACGCTCGAAGCAGGCCGTGCCGTCTGCGGGGTCTGAGCCGAACTCGACATCGTCCCCCGAGCGCACCTGCGCCTGCCGGCCGCACCCAACGCAAGATCAATCCAGTCAACATCACCCACCCGAAGGACTGCATCTGCGCGAGGGGCCACGCGTCACAGATTGAGCCACGCGATGCGTCAACCGGCTACGTTTCGCCTCTACAATCGCCGCCCGGCGGCACTCCGCAGCGGGCCTTCTCAGCACGGGGGACGACGATTTTGGAGACCGTGGTTCAGTGCGATCAGAGTGGCGTGGTGTATTCGCGGATGGTGATCCCGGTGAACTGTGCAGGCCCTCCGTCGGTGTAGAGCGAGATTCCGGTGTCGGTGTCGAGGAAGTGCACTTGCTGGGACAGCACGGTGTGTCCGGCGTTGACGTAGACCTCTACGCTCTGTCGGTCCACGAAGATGCGAAGGTGCACAGAGCGGGCGTTCGCGTCGATCGGTGCGGCGGCGCGGGTATATGGTGCCAGGTTGTAGCCGGCGCGTTCGGAAGGCCCGCGGTCGACGTACAGGTCTGCGCCATACTTGCCGATGTTGGTGTGCCGTGTGCCGTCAGCCGAGCGCCCGACGGAAACCCCGACGTTCGTGGCGTTTGTCCAGGAAATGTCGAGTTCAAGCTCATAGGCGCGGCCGTTCCAGGGAAGGACAGCGCTCCCGTTCACTGTTCGGTCGGGGAGGGTAACGGTCGAGCTCGCTCGTCCGGCGAGAGCGGCGATCGGGCTGCTCAGCAGGCTGTACCAGCCGCCTGTCTGGCGGGCGAGGCGCAGTTCGCGGACGATGGAGTTCTGTCCGTTATAGCCATCGGTAACGTCGGTGGGCACGTCGCGGGCGGCGTACTTCCAGTTGTTCATCCATCCGATTGCGAGCCGACGGGTGTCGGGATTCTCGATGGTGGGCCACGTGACGGCGCCGTACCAGTCCCACCCCCAGTCCAGCCATTGGGGCGTGAGGTTGTCGGCGACGAAGCGCGTGCCGTCCCATGCGCCCGTCCAGTACGCATACGTCATCGGCAGTCCGACGCCGTACGCGTCCATGCTCGCGCCGAAAACCCAGTGGCGTGTGCCATCGTCGGCGGTCATTTCGAACAGGTCGGGGCATTCGATGCCGCCGAGTTGCGGGTTCGGGTAGTCAAAGTTGCTGCGCCAGGTCCAGTTCCGCAGGTCGGGAGAGGTATAAAAGCCTGCGTATCGGGCGCGGCCGAGCGCCATCACCCATTCGCCGTGAGAGGCGTCCCAGTGCACCTTGGGATCCCGGCACCACTCCGCGTTGTCGATCTCGGCGGGCGTCTGTGCTGATCGGCCGTCGGTGTTGATGAGCACGGGGTCGGGCAGCATGGTGAACGAGAATCCACCATCTGTTGACCAGTACAGATACTGCTCCTGGTATCGCCGGATGCCGTCCGTGGGGCGGGTCGCTAGGGCGATGACGGCGCCGGCGCCGAACCCTGCGGTGTTTGCTTCGTCGACAACGAGGCAGCCCGACCATACCGGGACACCGTCAGCGATGGGCATCACAGTGCCGTGATGTGTGAAGCTGACCCCGTCGGTGGT
Organism: Microbacterium sp. HA-8; assembly: GCF_046111165.1. NCBI lineage: Bacteria > Bacillati > Actinomycetota > Actinomycetes > Micrococcales > Microbacteriaceae > Microbacterium > Microbacterium sp. HA-8. The sequence goes on along the minus strand of NZ_CP162025.1, from coordinate 3,603,222 downwards.
GGCGTGGTCCCAACCGCCGGGGCCGTTGTTGACATCGGAGTGCAAGTAGTACATCTGGTACTGGCCACCCGTAACGATCGGCCGCTGCGGGTCGCATAGCCACGCCGTTGGTGGTGTCATGTGGTAGACGGCGCGCTGCGAGCTCTGTGCGTAGGCGGCGAGGGGGGTGTTGTCGGCAAGCACGAGTCCGAAGGCCCCGATGCCGGCGCCCTGAAGCGCCCCAGGTTTGATGCCGCATCCTTTTGAGTTGGAAGGATGTATGTCATGCCGAAGAAGATCGATCCCGCCCTCCGTGACCGGGCGGTCCGTTTGGTGCGTGAGCACCGGTCGGAGTATCCCTCGTTGACGGCCGCGTCAGCGGCCGTCGCTCGCCAGGTCGGTGTCGGCCACGAGTCCGTGCGCCGGTGGGTGCTGCAAGCCGATATCGACGATGGCACCCGAGACGGTGTCACCTCGGTCGAGCACGCCGAGATCAAGAAGTTGAAAGCGGAGAACAAGCGCCTCCGAGAAGACGTCGCAATCTTGAAAGCAGCGACGAGTTTCTTCGTGGGGGAACTCGACCCCCGCAACCACTGATGCTGGGCTTCATCGACACGATGAGAGCCGAGGTGAGTATTTGGACCCGTGAGCACCGCTGGTTATTGCGGTTGAGCACCACTGGATATCGCGGTTGAGCACCGGCTGATATTGCCGGTGAGCACCGCCCGTCGGGAAGGTGCTCACCGGCGTCGGACTCAGCTGACCGCGGCGGTGTGTTCGCGCATGTTCACCTCGCCGGTCTCGATCCAGATGGTGTTGTGGACGATGCGGTCCATGATCGCGTCGGCGTGGACTCCGCCGCCGAGGCGCTGGTGCCAGTCCTTCTTCGCGTACTGGGTGCAGAACACCGTCGATGTGGCGTCGTAGCGGCGTTCGAGCAGCTCGAGGAGCATGGTTCTCGTGTCGTCGGTCGGGGTGTCGAGTAGCCACTCATCGATCACCAGGAGCGTGAAGGTGGAGTACTTCCGCAACCATTTCTCCTTTCCCGCCGGCCGGTCCCGGGCGACCGCCCAGGTCTCTTCGAGGTCGGGCATGCGGATGTAGTGCGCCCGGTAGCGGTGCTGGCAGGCCTGCTTCGCCAGCGCCGAGCCGAGGTAGGACTTCCCCGATCCGGTGAAGCCTTGGAATACGACGTTCTGCTGCCGGGTAATGAACTGGCAGGTGCCGAGCTGCGCGATCACACCCCTGTCGAGGCCGCGCCGTTCGAGCATGTCGACCCGGCGGAGGTCCGCGTTCGGGTAGCGCAGCCCGGCGCGGCGGATGAGTCCTTCGACTTTGGCGTGGGTGAACGTGGCGTGGGCGTCGTCGACGGCGAGCTTGATGCGTTCTTCGAACACCATCCCGAGGGTGAGGGTGTCGTCTTGGACTTCGAACGCGTCGACCAGCGGGGAGACGCCCATCTCGCGCAGCTTCCGCTTGGTCTCCGAATCGAGCCGGCTCATCGGGTCTGTCCCGCGTAGTAGTCGGCGCCGCGGACATACCCCGTCGGCTCGGGTGGGGTCCCGGGTGTCGCCCAGGCATCACGGTTGCCGGGGTCGTCCTGCTTGGTCTCGAGGATGGGCCGCAGGTGCGCGTAGCGCGGCGACCTCACCCGGGCCAGAGCGACGCCGGCGGCGGCTTCGACCCGGGCCGCGGAGTAGCGGCGCGTCATGCGGAGCACCGCCAACGCGGCGCCCAGGCCCTGCTCGTCGACGGGGACGGACTCGAAGATCCGGTTGATCACGGTCGTGGTGTTCTCTCCGATCCTCGCCGCCCATTCCCGGACTCTTGGGGCGTCCCATTGCCGATACTGCGGACCGTCGGGCAGATCCGAGTCATGCGTGCGGTACTCGTTCACGATCCCGACGGGGGCGAGTAGGTGGCTGGTCAGCCGGTCCTGCCCGGTGAACACCTCCAGCGTGGTGTCGGTGATCCGCAGGTCGACGGCGCGGCCGATGTGGACGTAGGGGACGGAGTAGAAGTTCTTCTCGAACACCACATGCCCGTTGCGCTGGACCCGACGCGCGTAGACCCACCGGGAGATCTCGAACGGGACCGCCGGCAGCGGCCGCAGCAGCGGTTTCTCCTCACCTTCGAACACACCCAGCCGGGATCCGGCGCGTTTCTGGAACGGTTCGGCGTTGAACGCCGACATCCGCTCGTAGACCGCCGCCCGTAACTCCGGCAACGTCGCGAATGTCTGTTTGCGGAGCGTGGCGATCACCCAGGTGGCGATGTTGCCGACGGTGTTCTCGACGCTCGCTTTGTCCTTCGGCTTCTTGATCCGCCCCGGCAGCACCGCGGCGGAGTAGTGCGCCGCGAGCTCCCGATACGCGTCGTTGAGGACCACCTCACCCTCCGCTGGGTGGGAGATCACCCCGGTCTTCAGATTGTCCGGGACGATCCGGGGAACACTACCGCCGAACCAGTCGAACATCGCCACGTGAGCGCGCAGCCAGGTGTCCTGCTTCATATCCAACGTCGGCTCGACGAACGCGAACCGCGAGAACGGCAACGCGCCGACGAACAAATAGACCCGCGTCGTCTGCCCGGCGACCGGGTCTGTCAGCTGCATCGTCTTGCCCGACCAATCGACCTCGACCGACTGGCCCGCCTTGTGACCGACCCGTGACGCCGCCCCCGCGATGAGCACGTGGTGCCCGTAGGACTTACAGAACCGGTCGTAGCCCATCGCCGGCTCACCCCGGCTTCTGCAGGTGTCCACGTACTCGCCATGGAGCAGCTTGAGCGTGACTCCGACCTTCGCGAGCTCCTTGTGGACCCGATCCCAGTCCGGCTGCGCGTGAACACTGTCGTGCTCACCTCGCCCGGGGAACAGTCGCGCATACACCTCCGCGTCATCGAGACCGGCGACAGCGTCGTAATCAATCCCCTCCCGATCAGCGGCCTCGAACACCGCGATCACCGAGTGACGCGACATTCCCTGCGCCTCGATCTGCCGCTTCGAGAACCCCTCCGCGCGAAGCCTGAGCACCAGCTTCACCTTGATCCTGCGTACCACCCGAACAACTCCTTCTGCCGCGTGATAGGCCACGCGGCAGAAGGAGCCTACGAAGGTGGTGCCGAACGCAAATATTCGGTGGTGCTCAACGAGGAAATCGCGACCACGGAGAAACGGTGCTCAACCGCAATACCGGTGGCGCTCAGAGACGCTAATACTCACCGAGGGGCACGCGGTCGAGTCGATCTGCCGGGTCCTGCGCGAGCAGGGCTGCAAGATCGCCGCGCGCACCTACCGAGCTCAGCGGCACGGCGTCATCGCGGCGCGCACGGTCACCGACGCGCAGGTCCACGGCGCCGTCCGCGACGCCGCGTGGACCACTGTCGAGATCGGTGGACGGCAGGTGCGGAAGCTGACGCCGGAAGGGCTCTATGGGCGGCGGAAGATGACCGCGCTGATCCGCCGAACGGTGATCCCGAACGCATCCCGAGGTGCAGTCGATCGGGCCATGCGCTGGCTCGGGCTGTCGGGAATCCGCCGCGACAAGGGCATCCGCACCACGATCCCCGCCAAAGACGGAATCCGTGCCGGAGACCTGCTGAATCGGGACTTCACCGCGCCGCGACCCGATCACACCTGGGTGATGGACTTCACCTACTGTCGGACCTGGGCCGGGTGGGTCTACGTCGCGTTCATCGTCGACGTCTACTCACAACGCATCGTCGCGTGGCACGCACAGACCACCAAGCACGTCGAGCTCGTGATGATCCCGCTGCGGATGGCCCTGTGGGAGCGAGGTCGGCAAGGGCATCCAATCCACCCTGAGCAGTTGAGGGCACATTCGGACGCTGGATCTCAATACGTCTCTCTGGCCTACACCGAAAAACTCGCCCTGGACGGCATCGCACCTTCGATCGGGTCTGTCGGCGACGCATACGATAACGCCCTGATGGAGACGATCAACGGGCTCTACAAAGCCGAGTGCATCCGCACGACGGTATTCCACGACGGCCCGTATCGGACGGTCGCAGACGTCGAGTTCGCGACGGCCGGCTGGGTCGACTGGTACAACACTCGTAGGCTTCATTCGAGCCTCGGCTACGTCCCACCCGCCGAGTTCGAGCAAGCCCACTATGCGACCCTCATCCGAGAGCCGCACCCCGTATAGGAGCGGCAGAGAACCTGGGGCGCTTCACCCTGCAGAAGAGCGCGACGGGTGATGTTGATCGTCATGGCTGTCACTTCCTTGTGGTTGTCAGAGATGAGGACAGGGGTGAGACAGTTGTGAAGGCCGAGTCCGCTTCCACCCCGGACTCGGAGGTGTTGATCTCGGCGATCACCAAGGTCAGAGTGCGGAGGGATCCCGGCTCCTCGGTAGTCACCGTCAGGGTGACCGTGCCGGAACCGAGCGTGACGAGGTTGGACACGGTGGTTTCCCCGTCATTGATGAAGACTTCCAGGAGTGGCCCGTCGAGGCTCACAAGCAGCCGTCCCGTGCGGCTTCCTCCGTGCAGCGGTGCGGTGCTGGTGGAGGCGAAGTCGGGGTGCAACGCTTGAGCGGCTTCGCCGGCGCGTGTCACGCTGAGTGTCTTGGCAGTTGGGTCGAAGACGATGTCCGCTGAGGCGTCGCCGTCTCCCGCGAGGTGAAGCCGTACTTTGCCTGCGATGTCGGCAGTCCAGCGCAGCTCGATGAGAGCGTGCAGGGTGATTGTGATCGGTTCGGCTGGATCGGTGGCGGCCGCGGTGTCGGCGAGCTGGCGGACGACGGGTGACGCCGGGTGTTGTACGAGCCGTGGTTGGCCGTCGATTGTGCGCAGCGATAGTCGCCGGGGGAGTGACATTGCGCCCCGCCAGGTGGTTGCTGGGACGACGTGGGCGTAGCGCCAGTTGCTCATCCACGCGAGCATGATCGCTTCGTCACCGGGTGCACTGTCGAATGTGACTCCGGCGTAGAAGTCGCGGCCGTGGTCGAGTCGCTCCAGCCCGGTGTTCTGTGTGGTGAAGGTCTCTCCGTCAAAGGAGCCGACGACGTAGTGCATCGCCGATCCGGCGGGGTCGGGGTCGGCACCGACGGGGTTGGTGCTGAGCAGCAGGACCCACGGCGTTTGGGCTGGGTCGTTGTCGAGTGGCAGGCGTACGAGGTCGGGGCATTCCCACACCACGCCGTCAGGGCCGACGGGACCGAATGATCCGGTCTCGCGCCATGTTCGCAGGTCGTCCGAGGCGTAGAACAGCACCCGTCGTTCGACCGCTTCGACGGCGACCATGAGCCATTTGCCGGATTCGGGGCGAGTGGGCATCCGCACGATCTTTGGATCGCGAAAGTCACTGGAGCCGCGGTCGAGAACCGGGTTGGAGACATCCACAGTCCAGGTGTCACCGCCGTCGTGGCTGACGGCGCGCGATTGGGCCTGGATACCTCGGGCGTAGGCGCTCGTGTAGATCGCCGTGAGAGTGCCGTCATCCCCAGCGACCACCGAGCCGGAGTAGATCTGTTCGTCGTCGCTGTGACGCAGCGCGACAGGGTGTGCACGCCAGTGTTCAAGATCAGTGCTGCTGGCGTGACCCCAGCTCATGTTGCCCCAGTCGGTGCCTTCGGGGTTGTGCTGGAAGAACGCGTGCCATGTGCCGTCGACATACACAAGTCCGTTCGGGTCATTCATCCAATTGCGTGCGGGTGTGAGGTGAAAGCGAGGCCGGGGACTCACAGCGAAGCCCTAGATATCGATGGGCATGCCACGAGCAGTCGATCCGTCTTGGTGACCGACTCGAGCCCGAGGAGTGTCCGCACGCCTGCCGCGCCGAGCTCGTAGTGCGGGAGAGCCACCGTCGACAGCGGTGGACGCAGGTGCGCCGCGATGACGTCTTGGTTGTCGAAGCCCATCACGGCCATGTCTTCGGGGATACGCAGGCCGCGCTCACGGAGGCCGTCGTAGAGTCCCATCGCGACTCGATCGTTGTGACAGAACACTCCAGAGGCACCTGACTCGATGACAGCGGATGTGATCGCATACCCGCCTTCCTGCGCCGACTCCGCTTCGAACACGAGCGACGCGTCGTAGTCGAAACCCGCCGCCTCAAGAGCCGAGACGTATCCCGCGAGCCGCCCTGTCTGGGCAGGCGAGGGCGACGTGGTGTTCACAAAGGCGATGCGGCGATGGCCGGCGGCGATCAGCTCTTCGGTGGCTGTGCGGCCGCCCTGTTCTTCGTCAGGCACGACAGCCGGGTAGGCGTCGCCGGCGGCATAGCAATTCACCAGCACCGTGTCTGTGTGCTGCAGCGGCGGGGGCACCTCGATCTCGCGGTGGTACCACGTCGAGTACAGAATCCCTCGAACCTGATGTTCGAGCATCATCGCGATAGCGTCGTTTTCCGCGGCGACGTTGCCCTCCGTGTTGGCGACGAGCAACACATACCCATGTCGCCACGCCTCGTCCTGGGCGCCGTGAATGATCTGACCGGCGAATGGCGTCGTCGCGATGGCATCCGCGACCAATCCGATAAACCGAGAGCCGCCTTGCGAGAGCGTCTTAGCGAGCGCGTTCGGGCGATAACCGAGCTCGGCGACAGCGTCGAGCACGCGACGCCTGGCGTCGTCACCAATGCGAGCACCGGGCTTGTCATTGACGACGTGTGAAACCGTGGCTACGGAAACGTGTGCGACCCGCGCCACGTCGCGCATCGTGATGCTCATCGGTGGTCCACCTGGCTCATCCCTTAGTCGCTCCACTCTCGAGACCGGCGATCATCGCCTTGTTCAACACGAGGAAGACCAGCAGCAACGGTGTGACAGTGACGCACACGGCGGCGAACGTGGCGGTCCAGTCGGTGTTCCCCATCGCTCCGATGTAGTTTTGCAGCCCCAGCGGAATGGTCTTCAAACCGTCCGACAGCACAAACGTGTTCGCAAAGATGAAGTCGTTCCAGATGAAGATGCTGTTGACCAGCACCACGGTGATGATCGTGTTGACCGACAGCGGCGCTGTGATCTGCGCAAAAATCCGGTACGGACCGGCACCGTCCAGCGAGGCGGCCTCGTATAGTTCGCGGGGAATGTACTGGTAGAACGACGCGAACAGGTACACGCCCATCGGCAACGAGAACGCAGCCAACGGCAGGATCATCGACAGGTGTGTGTCCAGTAGTCCGATCTGCGAGTAGTCGATGAACAGCGGTACGAGCGCGATTTGCACCGGCACGATGATCCCGAGCAGAAAGAGCGAGCGGACCAGGTTGCTGAACCGGAACCCGAGCACCTGCAGCGCAAACGCGGCCATCATGCCTGCCACGACGATGAGGGCGCTCGCGCCGAGGGTGACGATGAGGCTGTTGACGATGTTCAGCCACAGGTTTCCCGTTTCGAAAGCTCGCGCGTAGTTCTCGAGGGTGAATTCGGACGGAAAGGCGAACGGGTCGCCTCCAGCGAAGTCCGAGGCCGTGCGGAAACTTGTAAGGAAGAGCCACGCCAGCGGATACACCTGCACGATGACGATGAGCACAACGGTCACGGTGAGAAGCGTCCGCTGCAGGCGCAGTCGGGGCGAACGGTGCGGCCGGTGAGGGCCGGCCTCCTGGGCAGGCGGGGCGGGTGCCGCCAGTGGTGGGGTCATTGTTGTCGACATCATGCGTCCTTCCGACGCAGCAGCAGAAAGATCAGGCCAACGGCGACGAGGCACTCGACCACGATGAACACCGAGATCGCGCTGGCGTAGCCGTAGTCGGTGTGGACGAATGCAGTCTTGTACATGTACGTCGTCAGCAGCTCGGATGCCTGACCGGGACCCCCGTTAGTAAGCAGGTAGGGGATGTCGAATCCGCGCAGGGCGAACGTGGTGGCCATGATGGTGGTTGTGATCCATACCGGTCGGATGTAGGGGAACCTGATGCGCCAGAACGTCTGCCACCACGAGGCCCCGTCCAGGCGTGCGGCTTCTTCGAGCTCCTTGGGCACCGCGATGAGGGCGGCGTAGATGATGAGCATGTAGAGGCCGGTGAAACGCCAGCCCTCCGGAATAGAGACGGCTGCGAGCACGGTCTGCACATTCGACAGCCAGGCCGTCTGCAAATTCTCGAGGCCAACGAACGCGAGCAGCTGGTTGAAGAGGCCGACCGGTTCGAGCGAGTAAATGCGGATGAACAGGAACGCGATCGCCACGGTAGAGATCACCGCGGGTAGCAGATAGAGGGTCTTGACCAGCTCACGGGCGCGGGGAAGGGCGGTGAGTAGTCCGGCCACGGCGAGGGCGCCGCCCAGTTGGAGTATGAGGCAGATCGCGAGGTAGCCAAGGGCGTTGCCGAACGCCGTCCAGAACACGTCGTCGCGGGTGAACATTTTGACGTAGTTGTCCAGCCCGACGAACGCCAGGTCGGTGATCCCGTCCCACGAGAACAGACTGAGCACGAGTGACTGCACAATCGGGAGCAGCACTGCGGCGCCGTATAGCAGTAGCGGCGGAACAAGGAAGATCGCTACTGACAGACCGGACCGACGAGGCAGCATTGAGGAGCGCAAGCTGGATTGTCTCGTCGGCCGGCGGGGTGGGCGGGAGCCGGACCGATCGGCCCGGGTTGTCCCGGGCCGATCGGTCAACGTGACAGATGCCATGTCAGCCGACGTTCTCGGCGAGAGCGGCGTCCATCGTCTCGATGAACTCGTCGGGGGTGATGTCGCCCTGCACGAGGAGGGTCAGCTCCTGCTGCAGGCGGGTGTTGGTGGCAGGGTCGAGCTGCGTGTCCCACGGCATGGCGATGGCGGAGCCGACGTCGCCGGCCTGCTCGATGGCCCGCGAGTACAGCGGGGTAGCGTCGGCGGGAATCGCGGTGTCGACGTCGGTGGTGGGCGAGAGCGCACCGGTCTCAGCGACGGCGGCGGGGTAACGCTCCAGCGCGAAGGCGAGGAAGTCGCGCACGAGCGGGTCGTACGTGCTCGAGTTGATGGCCATGCCGATGCCTGAAGGGGTGACGTACTCGTTGTCGGCGGTCACGGCACCGTCGATCGTGGGCAGGGTGAAGTAGTCGACGGCGTCACGGACACTAGCGTCGAGGTTCTCGGTGGCGAGGTTCGCCAGCTCCCACGTACCGATGTTGTAGACGGCGGCACGGCCCGAGGTGAACTGGGCTTGCGCGTCGGCATAGCCGGTGGCAGAGAAGCCCTCCTGGAAGCAGTCGGCCTGTCCGAGGCCGTACAGCCACTCCACCGCGGCGCGGCCGGGGGCGTCGGAGAACTTCGCCTCGCCGGTCTTAAGCTTCTGGATATACTCCGGTCCCGCCTGGCGGAACGGGTAGTGCGCCATATAGCGCTCGAGGGGCCAGCCGTCGGCGCCGTCGAGCGCGATGGGGGTGATGCCCTCGGCCCGCAGCGCTTCGCACATCGGCGCAAAGTCGTCGAGTGTTGCGGGCACTTCGACGCCGGCCTGGGCAAGAAGGTCGCTGTTGTACCAGAAGAACTCCAACTGGAACTCGAACGGCACCATGTACAGCGACCCGTCGTCGAAGCGCTGGTAGTTCAGCGCCGCCTCGCGGTAGTCGTCGGCCATGCCCAGGTCGTCGAGCAGCACGTCGACGTCTATCATGCGACCCTGCTCGGCGAGCTTCTGGGCGAACGGGGTCGCGTCAGTGTCGAACAGCTCTGGCAACTTGTTCGCCGCGGCGAGGGTCTCGTACTTCTGGATGTAGGAGGGCCGGTCGGGTGTGGTGATGAGGTTGAGTTTGAAGCCGGGGTGATCGGCAGCATACTCGTCGGCGATCTGCTGCATGGCGGTGATGACGCCGCCGTCCGCGGGCCGTGAGAGCAGCCACGAGATCTCGCGGGGCTCGACTTCTCCCTCAGGGTTCACATCGGTGGGATCGCCGCCGCCTCCAGAACCCGCACAGCTGGTGAGTGCGAGTGTGACAGCAGCGGTCATGGCGACCCAGGTCGCGGTGCGCTTGACGTTGAACATGTGTGTAATCTCCGTTGATCTATTGGTGCGGGTACGGGTCAAGAAGGGTCAGGTGTGTTTGTGCAGGGGAGGCTCCCGGCTCAAGCCGTTGCGACGAGCGCGGCGGGGACTCGAGACGAAGGCTCCTCCGACGCGCCTCTCGCGGTCACCGTGAGCTCAGTCACGACGACCGTTCCCTCGCCGACGAACGCTCCGATGTGCCCATTGGTGCGGTCGTAAAGGCGGGTGCTGAGGCTGACGGCGCCGTCGACGGTCGCGACGCACATCTCACCGTCGACGATCACCTCGAGCCGATGCTCGCCAGGAGGCAATGCGACCGGTCGCTCGAGCTCGACGGCGAAAGGAACGTCGCCCGAGATCTGCCACTGCTCGCCACCGGTCGCCCGTCGGGGCCAACGGTCGAACACGAGGCGTCCGCGTCGCGGCTCGAGCCGCAACACGTACGCTTCGTCGCCGTCCTCGCTTGCCCGCAACAGAAGGCCGCATTCTGTGGTGTCGGAGGCAATGTCGAAGAGAGCATCGACTCGGAATGCCGTTGGGATCTCTGTCGGCAGGATCAGGTCGGCATAGCCGTCAGATGCCGAGAGTACGGTGCCGGTGGGCAGGGCTGTCACGGACTCATTGAAGGTGGAGGTGAGTTCGTGCGGGGGGTGGAATCGCAGGGTGCCGTCTAGAGCCTGCTCGGCTTCCAGTACGGCGAGGGTGCCAGCCCACTGCCATGCGCCGTCATCATTCCCACCCTCACGCGTGGAGATCCATCCGAAGAAGAAACGCCGGCCGTCCCGGGCGGCTGATTTGGCGGCGTAGTAGGCGCGACCATCGATTGTGTCGTTTTGCGGCACGTGCCACGGACCATGAAGGCTCCGCGACATGCGGTACCGGGTGGTGAACGACTCGCTGAACTCCGACCAGACGAGATACCACCAACCATTCCACTCAAACACCTCAGGGCACTCGTGAGCGAGGTAGCGACGGGGGTCCCAGAACGGTTCGGCCGGAGTCCAGTGACGCAGGTCGTAGGACACACACTGCGCGATAACACCCCGTCGTCGTGCAGGACCGTCGGCATGACGAGCGGTCACAAGCATGCGCCACAGACCTGCGTCCGCATCCCAGAACACGAACGGGTCGCGCCAATCTGCGGTCTCGTAGCCCGGTGTCGCTCCGAAGGTGTGCTCGGGGTGACGCTGCCAGGTGGCCATGCCATCTCGACTGGTGGCGTGGAGCACGAGCTGCAACGGAAGGCCATCGGCGCCGCGCCGATCGGGATTTTGCCCGGTGTAGAAGACGTGATGGATTCCGTCGTCGTCGTCGACGACGATGCTGCCGGTATAGACGTTGAAATCGGGGGCGTCAGGACCGCCAGACGGCAGGGCGACGCCGGTCTCTCGGAAGTCGGTGAGGTCGTCTGTGACTACGCGGTGCCACGGCATGCCTACCTTGGGCGTCTGGCGAGACTCGTGCAGGTAGAACAGGTGGAACGTGCCGTCCTCTTGCCACGGAATGACGTCGCCAACCCAGGCTTGTGGCGGTCGAAAAAACCCTCGCTGGTTCATGAACTTCCTCATCGTCGAGCCTTGAAGCGTCCCACCGCCACCACGAGGTGGTTAAACGGTTACGCAGAAGTTAGCAGGATCGACAGTCGGTGGTCAAGCGGTTAATCACGAGGTTGGCGCACACAGTGGAGCTCTTATGTTGACGATGTGCGCGACCGCGACCGCGGCCGCTGACGGGCTCGGGAGCATGGATCCGGGTGCGATGCCCGGGAAACCCTCCGTGCCAGTGCCGTGGCTCAGATTCGGATGCGCTCATGAGGTGATCGCGTTCAGCCGGCGTTGGCGCCGAGCTCGGCGGCGGCGGTGTTGGCTGCGCAGCTACCGGTGATCAGCTCGAGGGTGCGCAGTCGGCCGAATGCGCGTTGGAGAATCCGCCGCCGCTGGCTGCGTCACCGCCCACGAAAACTGGCTCAACTCGTCGGCTTGACACCATAGGAGCATCAACTGATGGACACCGCCTGTAGGGATCCGCCATTTCTCGTGGAATTGTGAACCGGAACCTACTGCCAAATGCCGTGGAACTACGGCATTCCTTGCCATTTCGAATCAGAACCTACAGCTCTGTAAATTCCGGCTGATCATGTCCAATTCCGAGTTCAAATGTCCCGAAGTGTCTTTCTGGACATTTGCAGTCACGGGCAGATCAGAGCAGGTCGGAGTTGCGCAACCACTGCTCGACGGTCGGGATAGTGCCGCTGTCGCGGACGTCTTCCCCGCGGACGGCTAGGGCGTGTCTCCTAAGCTCCTTGGGGGGTCGAGGGCAGGGTAGGAGTGTGTCGCGTACTCGTACTCTCTCGGATGCTGCTTGGGCTCGGATCGAGCCGTTGATGCCGATTGCTTCGGTCAAGGGCGGTCGGCCGTTCCAGGAGCACCGTCGGGTGGTGGAGGGGATCGTGTGGCGGTATCGGACGGGTTCGCCGTGGCGTGATCTGCCGGCGGAGTTCGGGCCGTGGCAGACGGCGTGGAAGCGTCATCGCCGGTTCAGCGGCGACGGCACCTGGGATCGGATCTACGCGGAGATCCTCGCTGACGCGGACGCCGCGGGCGAGATCGACTGGGCCGTCAGCGTGGACTCCACCATCAACCGTGCTCATCAGCACGCGACGAATCTCCCGCGCGACACAGGGGGCTCTATCGAGTTACAAGAATCTGCGCGAGGAGCCGCCTGATCACGCGATTGGCCGGTCACGCGGCGGATTGAGCACGAAGATCCATCACCTCGTCGACGGCCGGGGGCTGCCGCTGGTCGTGCTCGTCGGTCCCGGCCAGGCCGGTGATGCGCCGATGTTCCCGGTGCTCATGGATCACCTCAGAGTCGGCCGGCGCGGACCGGGCAGGCCCCGCTCCAGACCGGACCGCGTCCGCGGCGACAAGGCGTACTCATCCCGAGCGATCCGGCAGCATCTCCGCGACCGCGGCATCGTCGCTGTGATCCCCGAGCCATCCGATCAGCAAGGACACCGTCAGCGCCGTGGCTCTCGCGGCGGCCGACCTGTCAGCTACGACCTCGAGGACTACAAGGGCCGCAACGTCGTCGAACGCGGCTTCAACGAAGACAAGCAATGGCGCGGACTCGCCACCAGATACGACAAACTCGCCCTCACCTACCGCGGCGGAGCAGTCCTCAGAGCCATCACCCTCTGGCTCAAACGGTTAGGAGACACGCCCTAGGCCATCGCGGAGCCGGCCTCCAGTGTCCAAGTCGCGATAGAACGAGGCCGTGTTTCCGAGACCGCTGACTGCGTAGGTGACGAACGGATGGACGACCTTGCCCGCGAGATTTGCGCCCTCGGCGAAGGTCGCCAGGATCATCGGCGGTTGCACGTTCCAGATCGGGCTGCCGATCAGCACCCGGTCGTACGGGTTCAGGTCGGGTAGGGCGTCTGCGATCGCGGGGCGGGCGTCGCTGTTCTGCTCATCGACGTTGCGGGCGGCGGTCGGGTCGTAGCGGTCCGAGTACGCCTCGGCGGCCTCGAGGCGGAACACGTCGCAGGCGATCTGGTCGCGGATCAGGTTCGCGAGGATCTCGGTGTTGCCGACATCGAGGGTGCGGCGGCCGCCGTTCCAGTAGTTCTCACCGGGGCGGGAAAAGTAGACCAGCAGCGTCGCTACCGGGCTGCTGGGCGCGGGGGTGGAGGGCGTGGTCACGGGGCGGCCTTCGGTCTCGGGTGGGGTGCAGGCGGCCAGCAGCCGCGGCGGTTCGCAGGAGCTGTCTGCGGGTGGGCTGCGGGACGGGCATGCTTATGCTTCAGCGCGGCCGGTGAGCCAGCGGACCATGTTGGGGTCGACGTGGGAGAAGAACAGTGACTCGCCTGCCTCGAGCTCGGCGATCTTCGCCATCTGCTCGTCGGTGAGCTCGAAGTCGAGGACGTCGAGGTTCTGCTGCATGCGCTCGGGTTTGACGGACTTGGACACGACCACGACACCGCGCTGGACCAGCCAGCGGAGCACAACCTGCGCGACGGACTTGCCGTGCGCGTCACCGATCTCGGTGAGGACCGGGTTTGTGAACAGGTCGTTCTTGCCCTCGGCGAATGGCGCCCACGCCTCGAGCTGCACACCCTCGGCGTGCAGCAGCTCCTGGTAGTCGACCTGCTGGTGGAACGGGTTCGTCTCCATCTGGTTCACCGCGGGCACGACGTCGGCGAACGCGATGAGGTCCACGAGGCGGTCGGAGGCGAAGTTGGAGACACCGATCGCGCGGAGCCGGCCGTCCTTGTGGGCCTGCTCGAGCGCACGCCACTCGCCGTAGTAGTCACCGAACGGCTGGTGGATCAGGTACAGGTCGAGGTAGTCCAGGCCGAGCTTCTGCAGGGACGTGGTGATCGCTTCGCGGGCACCCTCCTCGCCGCGGCGCTGGATCCACAGCTTCGAGGTGATAAACAGCTCCTCGCGGGGCACACCGCTGGCTGCGATGCCACGGCCGACGGCTTCCTCGTTCCCGTAGGAGGCGGCGGTGTCGATGAGCCGGTAGCCGGCCTTGATCGCGTCGGTGACGGCCTGCTCTGTCTCCTCAGCGGGGATCTGAAACACGCCGAAGCCGAGCTGCGGCATCGTCGCGCCGGTGTTCAGGGTGACGGTGGGGATGGTGCTCATGAGCGTTCCCTCCTAGAAGCGGACCGGCTGCGGTTCTGCCGGTGATCTCATCCAACAGAGGTTCCTTCGCGTGGAACAGGCAGTGGCATTAGGTGTACTGGCAGTGTCTGGTTCCCCGCGCCGGCCCCGGCCTACGCTTGCCGATATGGACACCGGGACCGAAGCCAGCGACTTCCTCCGCACCCGTCGCGACCGCATCACCCCAGAAGCGGCCGGCCTCACCGCCTCGACGACCGGTCGGCGCGTAAAGGGCCTGCGCCGGGAGGAAGTCGCCACCCTCGCCGGGGTCAGCGCCGAGTACTACAACCGGATGGAACGCGGCAAGCTCGCCGGCGTCTCCGAATCCGTCCTCTACGCCGTCGCACGAGCGTTGCAGCTCGACGAATCCGAAGAGCAGCACCTGTTCGACCTCGCCCGCGCCGCGAACGCCGAGCACGCCCTGACGCGACCCGCGCCCAAGCGCACCTCCGCGAAGTTCCGTGCCAGCAACCGGGTACAGCGCATCCTCGACGGGATGAGCGAGCTGCCCGCGTACGCCCGGAACGGACGCACCGACATCATCGCGATGAACCAGCTCGGCGCCGCCCTCATGCCGGCCCTGGTCCCCAACGGCAACGAACCGGCGAACCTCGCCCGGTACCTCTTCCTCGACCCGTCCTCGCAGGAGTTCTACGACGACTGGGAGCGCGTCGCCCGCGACATGGTCGCCGCGTTCCGCATAGAAGCCGGCCGCACCCCCTTCGACCGTTCCCTCACCGACCTCATCGGTGAGCTCACCACCCGCAGCGACCCGTTCCGTACCTGGTGGGCATCCCACAACGTGCGGCTGCACACCAGCGCCACGAAGACCCTGCACAACCCTACGGTCGGAGAGGTCGAAGTCACCGGAGAAGCGCTCACCCTCGCCAGCGAACCGGACATCACGATCATCACCTACGTCACCGAACCCGCCTCGGTCTCCGAAGAACGTCTCCGCGTCCTCGCCAGCTGGGCCGCCAGTAACGACCCGACCACGGCACCCACCAAGACCCAGTAACCGCGGCGGGCTCACCCCTCGCGTCACCTGCACCCGCTCGACACTCCAGCCGCACAGGCCGGCGTTGTCGTGCCCATCGAAAGGATCGACCCGTGAAGTACACCCGCCTCGGGAACTCCGGCCTCAAGGTCAGCAGCATCGCGCTCGGCTGCATGAGCTTTGGTGACCCCGCCAGCGGCCACTTACAATGGTCCCTCCCCAAGGACGACGCGCTGCCGTTCTTCCGGCAAGCCCTCGACCTCGGCATCACCTTTTGGGACACCGCGAACGTGTACTCCTACGGCGACTCCGAGCGCATCGTCGGTGAAGCACTCCGCCAGTTCACCAACCGCGACGAGATCGTCCTCGCCACCAAGGCCCACTTCTCCGACAAGCCCGGCACCGGTCCCGGCCTGAATGTAGCGGGCCTGTCGCGGAAGGCGATCATGCAGCAGATCGACGCATCCCTGACCCGACTCGGCACCGACTACGTCGACCTGTACCAGATCCACCGCTTCGACCCCGAGACCCCAATCGAAGAGACGATGGAAGCACTCCACGACGTCGTGAAGGCCGGCAAGGCCCGCTACATCGGCGCGTCCGCGATGTGGACGTGGCAGTTCGCCAACATGCAGCACATCGCGGACCTGCGCGGCTGGACCCGATTCGTATCCATGCAGGACCAGTACTCGCTCCTCTACCGCGAAGAAGAGCGCGAAATGTTCGGCCTGCTCGCCGACCAGGGCGTCGGCAGCATCCCCTACAGCCCCCTCGCCAAGGGCCGCGTCGCCCGCCCCGCCGGAGAACAGACCCAACGTTCCTCCGACGACCCCGTGGGCAACAGCTTTTTCGCCGACACCGAACGCGACCGCCCCGTTATCGACGCCGTGCAGCGCATCGCAGAGACACGCGGCGTCCCGATGGCGCAGGTCGCGATGGCCTGGGTGCTCAGCAATCCCGTCGTCGCCGCGCCCATCATCGGCGCGACCAAGCCCCGCCACCTCGACGACGCAGCCGCAGCCGTCGACATCGACCTCACCCCCGACGAGCACACCGCACTCACCGAGCACTACACGGTCCGCGCCGCCGGCGGCTTCTGACGGCAACGCAACATCACTGTTGGCTGGTAAGACGCCAGCGGCTTGACAGTCGCGGGCGGGGGACACGTCACATAGCGAAGGGCAAGCCAGAGCGTGGACATTCGCGTCGGTTTTGCGAATGAATCCGATGTCCTCACGGACATCTCCAAGCAGTTTCTACGGCTCGCACGCTCGGGCACCGGGCCCGCGGCTGCTCGCCGAGCTCGATTCGCGAGGTTGTCGATCCAGCTGCTGCGCAGGCGGAGCGCCCTCTCGGCGCTGGCTATCGCCGTCGCCACCGCGATCGCGATGTTCGCCCAGAGGGGCAGTGTCACCTACGTCGGAATGGTGCCGATCGCGGCGCGCACCGGAGGGATCTGCGAGACCGGATCGGCCAACTGCAGCATGCCGACCGTGACCCCCGCGAGAACGATGACCGTCGACGCGGCCGCGATCGTCCGGCTGAGGCGTGGGCGCCGGCGCTCAAGTCGCGCTCGGCGCCCCTCCGCGGATTCGGGGTGGGGCGTGAGAAGTGTCTCCGAGCCGTCGGGCGCGATGAGGTGGCATCGCTTCATGCCGAACCCACCCACGGCGACCTCGAGGATGCCGCCCTCGACGACGAAGCGTGCGGGCAGCGTCGAGATCGCCGTCTGCGCCCCGTCGCGGTACAGCCGTGCGCGCACCTCTCCGTCGCGCGCATCGCCCAGCTGACGGACGTCGACGGCGTAGCGCGCTTCCGGTGTGTCCAAGAAGAACAGTGACCGGTGAAGAATCTGCCACCAGCGGAAGGGTGGCAGAGACTGCCCATCTCCCGGTCGCACGCGTCGTTTCGCGCGTCGTTCACTCCACGTCGACATGGCCACTCCCCACTATCACGCTGTACTAAATCTAGGCGTTCCCAAACTAACACACTGTACTAGTAGGATCTCAGCGGAGGGATGCATGGAATTCGATGACGGAGCGACGCCGACCACGCGCGACCGGATCCTGATCGCGGCGGCGACGATGCTCGGCGAGGATCCGACGGCGAAGCTCAGTGTTCGGGCGGTGGCCGCCAGGGCGGGCGTCAGCACGGGGTCACTGCGACACTTCTTCCCGACGCAGCGCGAGTTGATCGATGCGGTGGTGGCGGGGATCTACCGGGTCGCCGCGGCTGATGAGTCCATCCGTGACACGACCCGGCCCGCGGTGGATCGTCTGACGGAGTGCCTGTGGCAGATCCTCGCCCTTGTCGGCTCCGGTGAGCAGGCCCGCGAGATGTGGCGCACGACGTTTCGTGCCTACATCCTGTCGGCGCCCTCGGTCGGCGACGCAGAGACGTATCTTGCTCTCGAGCGGGGCGGCCGTCGGCGTATCGAGCAGTGGCTGCATCTCCTTCGCGCCGAGGGGGCGGTGCGTCCCGGCGAGATCGAAACCCACGCGCGGTTCCTGAGCTCGGTGCTCAACGGCATCTCGATCGAGCGGGCGCTCCCCTCCGACGGGGCGCGTACCGTCTTCGAACGCGAGACCCTCCGGCTGGCGGTGGCGACGGTCATCGAGGAGGGTTCGTCCGCGTGACGATCCGTCGATTGACCGCCGTTCACCGGCCGCGAGGATCACCACGGCCACTTGGTCCGTCTTGCCTCACGTCAAGATGTCCGGGAGTGAGTGATGCTTGCCTCACGTGAAATGTCCGCGTAGCTCAGGCGGCGGGGCGGGTGCCCTGGGTGCGGGCGGCGGCGAGTTCGATGAGTTGTTGCTGGATCTGGTTGATCCGTCGGGTGATCCGTGCCGGGTTCAGCTTCGCATGCTCGCGCTCCAGTCGGGCGCGGGTCTTCTCGTCGAGCACACCGGCGTCGAGCAACCGCTGGTAGGGGGTACGTGGCTTGTCGTAGACGCGCTTCTTCCGGCCGGCTGCGGTGTGGGTCCAGTCGATCGCTTTCACGCAGGGCAGCAGATGGTTCTTGCGGGCCATCACGAAATCCCAGAGCTCGTTGAGCAGGGTCATCTCCGCCTCGGTCTCGTAGCGGTAGCGGAACGCGTGTTTGCGGACCCAGTCGCCGTTGCGTTGCTCGACGTGCGCGTTGTCGTTGTGCTTGTAGGGACGCCCCCGGGTGACGGGGATCTCCTTCTTGTCCGCCCAGGCGATCACGCCCCAGTTCATGAACTCGGATCCGTTGTCGAAGTCGAGCCCGGCGACCGGGACGGGCGCGTTCTTCACCATCCATTCCAGGGCGCCGTGCACGTGCACGTAGGCGTTGTTGCGGATCGTGCGCAGCATCGTCCACCCCGCGACCGGGTCGGTGCCGGTCAGGGTGCGCAGGAACTCGCCTTTGAGGGAGTGGCCGCAGTGCGCGACGGTGTCCAGCTCCAGGAACCCCGGGACGGTCAGCGGGGCGTCCATGCTGGTGCGCGTCGGGATCGAAGAGCGCAGGATGTGGGACGGCTTCGTGCCCGAGACCGCGACCGGGTAGGCGGCGTCCTTGTGCGGTTTCAGGTACCGGTCGATCGTCGCGGCGCTCATCGATCGCAACTCGTCCAGCACCTCCGGTGTGACCCGCTGCTCGACCTTGCCGAGCTCACGGAAGCGGACGAGGCGTTCGAGGGTGTCGTCCATGATCGCCGCGAAGTACTTTCCCGACGGCTGCCCGGACAGCCGCCAGACTTCTTGCAGCACCACGAGCGCATCGTAGGAGTACTTCCGCTCACGCGGCTTACGCTGCTGATCGCGCGCGGCACCTTTGCGTGCGTTCGCGGCACGGATCGCGCGGCGCGCGTGATCACGCGTCCAGCCTGTCGCGTGCACAAGCTCGTCCAGCAGCCGGCCCTTCTCTTCCTTGCCTGCTTTCGCATACTCGCGGGCGAACTTCTTCGTGATCTCACGGCGCGCCGCCATCGACAACTCCCTGCTCATCACCCCAGGGAACTACGCGGACATTCCTACGTGAGGCACGCGCAGCCCTTCCCGGACCTTTTAGCTGAGTCTCGTCGTGGTCTCGTCCGTGCGGACGCTGCACCCTATGCTCTAGCCATGACTGACGAGGACGACCTCAGGGCGCGCGCGGTTCAGCGGCTCAAGGCGAAGCAGCACTTCTGGTCGGCGCTGGGTACGTGGGTCGTGCTCTCGGCGCTGTTCGTGGTGATCTGGGTCGCCACGGGAATGGGCGGATTCTGGCCCATCTGGCCGATCGCCGGAATCGGCGTCGGAGTGGCCTTCACCGGCATCCGTGCCTTCGGCCCCGGCCGCAGCGGTCCGAGCGAGTCGCAGATCCAGTCCGAGATGCGCCGCCTCTCCTGATCCGAACGGGCTGAAGATTCAGCTCTGCGGTATTTCACCGTGACCGGGTCGGCAGCCAGACGGTCAGCTTGGCGGGGTTGAGCATGATCCACACGTCTGTGATCAGGCCGCCCTCGACGTGAAAGCTCATGACGCCAATCGGTGTCTCGTCGACGCGGATGACCAGCCCGAGTCCGTCGCCGACGGGCTGTTCGTTCGCTACCAGCTCCGGGTTCTTCGCGCCGATGCCGAGCAGGAACCGAGCGACCCGATCCGCACCGGCCACGACGTTCGGGGCGGCGTTGACGACGCCTCCGCCATCCGACCGCAGCTGGACATCGGGCGCGAGCACGCGCATGAGCTGGTCGATGTCGCCCGTCTGGCTCGCCGCACGAAAGGCGCGGACGGCGGCATCGTGATCAGCGCGCGGCACGAGACTCGTCCGGCTCTCGCGCACATGTCGCCTGCCGCTCGCGGCGAGCTGGCGCACGGCGGCGGGTGAGCGCCCCACGATGTCGGAGATCTCCGCGAAGGGCATGCCGAACACGTCGTGCAGCACGAACGCCACCCGCTCCGCGGGCGTCATCGCCTCGAGCACGATCAGCAGAGCGGTGCTGATCGCGTCATCGAGCGTGACCCGCTCGAGCGGATCCGCCGCCAGCGCCCCTGCGGTGACCGAGTCCCCCGTCGCCGGCGCGGTGCCCGCGAACAGGTCGGCGGGCACCGGCTCGGGAAGCCACTGCCCGATGTAACGCTCCCGTCTCCGTCGCGCCGAGCCGAGCACATCCAGGGCGATGCGACTCGCGGTGCGGGTCAGCCATCCGCCGACGTTCTCGATCCCGCCGCGCTCCTCCTCCCCGAGTCGGTACCAGCGCACGTACGTCTCTTGCACGATGTCTTCGGCATCGGCGAGAGTGCCCGTCATCCGGTACGCCAGCGACAGCAGGCGCCGGCGTTCGCTGAGCACAGCATCCAGATCCTCGGTCATCGAATCCTCCTCGCGATCGACCGGCACCACTGCCTACTCTGACGACGATCATGCTCAGAATGTGAGCATGTCGCCTCACACATCGCCTGCGCGCATCGTCAGGTTCAGTGGAGCGGCCGTTCGGAGGTCGCGCGAGAGCGAGGATGAGCGCACATGAGGATCGCGGTTGCAGGCGGCACGGGAACGGTCGGGCGCCACGTCGCGGAGGCGGCGCGCGGGGCGGCACACGATGTCGTCCTGCTCACGAGGCGCAGCGGCGCGGACGTCGTCACCGGCGAGGGGCTGCAGGTCGCGCTCGACGGGGTGGATGCTGTCATCGACGTCACGAACACGTTCACGCTGTCGGCGGGTCGGTCGCGTACCTTCTTCGGGACGGCCACGCGCAACCTGATGGTGGCCGAGAAGGCGAAGGGCGTCGGTCACCACGTCGCGCTGTCGATCGTGGGCATCGACGGCATCGACGCGTCGTACTACGCCGGCAAGCTGGCGCAGGAGCGGGCGGTCGCCGCGGGGGACGTGCCGTACACGATTGCGCGAGCCGCGCAGTTCCACGAGTTCGCGGGGCAGCTGCTGGCGGCCTCGCGCGGGCCGATCGCCGTCATGCCCCGGACCCTCATGCGTCCTGTCGCAGCGCGCGAGATCGGAACGCACCTGGTCGCGCTCGCCGAGGCGGGCCCCATCGGTCGGGCGCCGGACCTCGTCGGTCCGCGCGACGAAGAGCTCGCCGATCTCGCCCGCCGACAGCTGGCGTTCGACGGCATCCGCCGGCGCGTGCTCGAGGTCCGGCTGCCCGGATCGTATGGGCGTGGGCTCGCCTCGGGGGCGCTGCGCGGGGGTGCCGGTGCGCTCCGCGGCACGATCACGTTCGATGACTGGCTGCGCAGTGCGGATCACGCCCGCCCCGCCGCCTGATGCCGGGCCGCCCCTCCCCGGTGGGCTGACGGTCGCGACGGCGCGGTCGGCGCGGTCGGGATGGTCGGGATGGTCGGCGCGATCTGCATGGTCGGGATGGTCTGGATGCCGAACCCACATTTTTGCTGCGAGCCACCATGCGACGAGTGGTGGTTCGCTGCAAAAATGTGGGTTCGCCAGGGTGCGGCGGGTCGGGGGCTCGGCAACGGGGGGCGGGGCCCGGGGCCCGCGGTCGACGGGCCCGGATCAGCGCATCAGCGCCGCGAGCTCGGCGCGGTTGCGGGCGCCGGCCTTACGCAGCAGTTTCGACACGTAGAACTTCACCGTGTGCGGACTGATGCCCATCGCCCGCGCGATCTCGGCGTTGCGCGCGCCGAGGGCGAGATGGCGCAGCACGTCGCGCTCCCGTTCGGTCAGCTCGGCGGCATCCTCGAGCGGTGACGGCACGGGTGCGAGATCGAGCGGAATGGCGATGCCGATGTCGGTGCCCCACCCCAGGGTCGACGAGACCGTCATCTCGCCGTCCAGGGCGGCGACGTTCTCGACGATGGGACGCAGCGCATCGTCGTGCGCGTGCAGCTCGCCGCGCCCGTCGTCCCGGATGCCCATCAGCAGATGGAGTCCGTCGCAGTCCCACTGCACCCGCACGCGTCGCGCCTGCGCGCCGTCGGCGATGGCGAGCACCGCATTGCGCACGATGGCGCGGGCGGCCTGGGCGACATCGCCGGGCAGCGCGCGGCCGTTCACGGGGGGATCGATGTACTGCACGTCGAGTTCGCCGAAGCGCACGAGCGGGCGCAGCTCGGCCTTGAGGTGCGCGAAGGCGTCCACGACCGACTCGAGCAGCTCCTGGTGCCGTTCGTCCTCGCTGCTGCGCAGCGCGACGAGCGCCGACCCGGCCACATCGATCGCCGTCTGCCGCGCCGCGCGGTCGTCGAGCCGCGTCGAACGCAGGATCGCGAGCAGCGATTCCAGGGTCACCGCGTGCCGGTCGGTCTGTTCGGCGAGGGCTCGCGCGTGATCCGACATCCACACGCGGTCAGACCGGGATGCTGTGGATGCGCTGGTCACAGCATCCACCCTATTCGAACAGGCAGTACTAGCCGAACGGCTAGCGATACTCTCCTTTCGGCGGAGCGCACCGCCGCACGCACCGGCGCAGGATGGAGCGATGCACACCGCGATCTCCGACCCCGTGAGAGATCTTCGCCGCATCGGCGCCGAGACGGCGCAGGCTCTCGAGGCGATCGCCGCGACTCAGAATGACGCGCTCGCCGCGACCATCGAGGCGATCGGCGCCGCGCGGCGCGTCTTCGTGCTGGGTGCCGGTCGATCGGGCCTTGCCCTGCGGATGACCGCCATGCGTCTGATGCACCTCGGACTGCACGTGCACGTCGTCGGCGACACGACGACGCCGGCGATCGAGGCCGGGGATCTGCTGCTCACCGCGAGCGGGTCGGGTACGACGGGGGCGGTCGTCCGCGCCGCGACGACGGCACGCTCCGTGGGAGCCCGGATCGCCACCCTCACCACCGCGACGAGCTCGCCGCTGGCAGAGCTGTCCGACACCGTCATCGTCGTGCCCGCCGCCGACAAGCTCGACCGCTCGGGCGCCGCGTCGGTGCAGTACGCCGGCAGCCTCTTCGAGCAGGCCGTCGCGCTGATCGGAGACGCCCTGTTCCACACCCTCTGGCAGCGCAGCGGTCAATCGGCCGACGACCTCTGGCCACGCCACGCCAACCTCGAATGAGACCCGGGCGGGCACCCGTCCGCCACTCCCCGCAGAAAGCAGACACACATGAAGATCCAGTTCGCCATCGACACCCTCACCACCGAGGCCGCCCTCGACCTCGCCGCGGCCGCCGCCCCGCACGTCGACATCCTCGAACTCGGCACCCCCCTCATCAAGAGCGAGGGGCTGTCGGTCATCACGGCGATGAAGCAGGCGCACCCCGACAAGGTCGTCTTCGCCGACCTCAAGACGATGGATGCCGGGGCCCTCGAGGCCGAGATCGCCTTTGCCGCGGGGGCCGATCTGGTCACCGTGCTCGGTGCGGCCGACGACAGCACGATCGTCGGCGCGGTCGAGGCTGCGAAGAAGCACGGCAAGGGTGTCGTCGTCGACCTGATCGGCATCGCTGACAAGGCCGCCCGCGCCCAGCAGGTCGTCGCCCTCGGCGCCGAGTTCGTCGAGATGCACGCGGGCCTGGACGAGCAGGCGCAGGAGGGCTACTCCCTCGACGGTCTGCTCGAGGCCGGCCGTGCGGCAGGTGTGCCCTTCTCCGTCGCGGGGGGCGTCAACGCCGGCTCGATCGCCGCCGTGCGTGACTCGGGCGCCCGCATCGCCGTGGCCGGGGGCGCCATCTACGGCGCGCCGGACGTCGCCGCGGCCGCAGCCGAACTCCGCGCCGCCGCGGCCTGATTCCGCCTGGCCGGGGCCCGACCCGGCGCGGCCTGATTCTGCGCCAACCCACATTTTTGCAGCGAGCCACCAGACGACGCATGTGGGGTCGCTGCAGAAGTGTGGGTTCGAGACGGGTGGGCCACGGGCGGCCCGCGGGCCCGGAGCGCAGCATCCCGCGCCTGGATAGTCTGGATGCACATCGCCGCCACCACCGCTGGGACCCCGTGCCGCACACCGCCCTCTCGTCACCGTCGTGGCGCGCGTGGCTGATCTGGGGCGTCGGCGTCGCGGCCTACATGCTCGCGGTCACCAACCGCACCTCGCTGTCGGCGGTCGGCGTCGACACGGCCGAGCGGTTCGACGCCGACGCCTCGACCCTGTCGATGTTCGCCGTGCTGCAGCTGGGCATCTACGGGGCCATGCAGATCCCCGTGGGGCTCCTGCTGGATCGCTACGGGGCGCGGCCCATCATGACGATCGGCATGGTGTTGATGGCGGTCGGACAGCTCGCGATGGCGTTCTCGCCCAACGTCGGCATCGCGATCGCTGCGCGCCTGCTGCTGGGCGCCGGCGACGCTGCCGTCTTCCCGAGCGTGCTCCGCCTGATCGCCACGTGGTTTCCCGCTCAGCGCGGCCCCGTGATGGTGCAGATGACCGGCATCCTCGGCCAGCTCGGGCAGATCGTCTCGGTGATTCCGCTCGCGGCCCTGCTGCACGCCACGTCGTGGACGATCGCCTTCGGCAGTGTCGCCGGTCTCGGCGTGCTCTTCGCGGTGCTCGTGTTCGCCCTGATCCGCAACCATCCGCCCGAGCGGTCGGCCGACGTCTCGGTCGATACGTCGACCGGCGCCATCCGGGTCGTGACCTCGGCGGTCGACACGCGGGTGGGGATCCGGGCGGCGTGGTCGCACCCGGGCACGCGGCTGGCGTTCTGGTCGCACTTCACGACGCCGTTCGCGGGCACCGCCTTCATCATGCTGTGGGGCGTGCCCTTTCTGACGGTCGGCGAGGGGCGCACCCAGGGCGAGGCGGCGCTGCTGATGACGACGCTCGTGCTCGTGGGCATCCTGATCGGACCCTTCATGGGCCAGCTCTCGAGCCGTCTGCCGCACATCCGCTCGCGGTGGCTCGTCCTGCCCGCCATCGCCGTGCAGATGGCCGTCTGGCTCGTCGTCATCGCCTGGCCCGGGCCGGCCCCGCTGTGGCTGCTGTACGCGCTGGTCGTGGCGCTCGCGCTCGGGGGGCCCGCGTCGATGATCGCGTTCGACCAAGCCCGCACGCACAACCCGAGCCACCGCCTCAGCACCGCGACCGGCATCACGAACTCCGGCGGATTCCTCGCGGGCCTGATCGCGATCTTCCTCATCGGACTCGCTCTCGACCTGCAGGGAGCGGGCACGCCCGACACCTACACGCTCGATGCCTTCCGCATCGCGTTCCTCACCCAGATTCCGCTGTGGATCCTCGGCGCGGTCTTCATCTCGCTCGAGCGGCGTCGCACCCGCGTACACCTGGGCCTCGACAAGCCCAGGCGCCCGCACGGGCGGGGCTGACAGCATCCCCCGCGGCGCCCGCGTTGATCGTCGCGGGGCCCGCTCATCCCGTGCGACGCAGGAGCACGACCGTATCGTCCAGCGTGGCGGACGCGCCGGTCGGATCGGTCGCCGGGCGAGCGCGCACCTCGGCGATGACGACCTGCCATTCGTGCTCGTCGAGGGAGAGGTCGGCAAGCTCCTCGTCGGGTGTCGGGAAGCTGCGGGGACCCTCATGGCCGTCGGTGTGCGTGTGGCGGGCCCAGGGCGGCGGCGCCGCATGGGAGACGATCAGCAGATGACCGCCCGGCACGACGCGGTCGGCCGCCCTGCGCACGATCTCGGTGCGCGCCAGAGCGACGGGCGACTGCAGAAAGCTCGCCGCGACCAGGTCGAAGCGCTCTGTGCTCGACCACGAGGCGAGGTCGGCGGCCGTGAAGTGCGCGCGTTCGCTCGGGATGCCGGCGGCCCGGGCGGCTTCGGAGGCCCGACGCACCGCGCGGGTCGAGATGTCGACACCGGTGGCGTGCCAGCCGTTCTGGGCGAGCCAGATCGCATCGCCGCCCTCGCCGCAACCGAGGTCGAGGGCCGACCCGGGGGCGAGGGAGGACGCGACGCCGACGAGCGAGGCGTTCGGGCGGCCTGACCAGACCAGACCACTCTCGCCGTATCGCCGCTCCCAGAACTCGGCGGGGCCGGCGGGGCCGGCGGGGCCGGCGGTGCTGTCCGGGGCGCGGGGCGCGTCGGCGACGTCGCCCGCTCCCTCGCGCTCGGCCACGGCGAGGTCGAAGTCCTCCGCGGTCAATGCGGCGTTGACGGCCGCCCCCGTCATCGACCCGGTGCCGATCGAGGACGGAACATTCGCGTACGGCGCGACGACGTTGCCGACGGCCCACACGCGCGGGTTGCTCGTGCGACCGAGCGGATCGACCTCGAGCACAGTGCCGGCGGGGGTATCGGCGCGTGCGAGTGCGAGGCTGCCGAGGAACTGGTCGTGGGGCAACGGGGCTCCCGTGGTGAAAAGGGCATCCACGCCGAAGATCGCGCCGTCCTCGGTGCGCACATCCGAGAGCTCGCCCCCCACGCCCCGGAGCTCGACCACCGGCGAATCGACGACCACGACGCCGCGCGAGGCGAGCCGGGCCTCGATGGCAGAATCGAGCCGGCCGACGAGTCCCGTGAACACCGTGACGGATCGGCTCAGCTGCCGGACGAGTTCGGCCTGATGCACCGCTGCGGGTGATGTCAGGAGTACGCCGAGCCGCTGGTCGCGCACCTCCCAGCCGTGGCAGTAGGGGCAGTGCAGCACGCTCGTGCCCCAGCGCTGCGCCAGCCCCGCAATCGGCTGCAGCTCGTCGGAGATGCCGGTGGCCACGACGAGCGCACGCGTCTCGAGCACATCTGCCCCCGGCATCCCGACCCGCAGCAGGCCGTCGGATTCGGTGACGCGCTCGACACGTCCGCCCCGGAAGGTGACGCCGTACCCCTCGGCCTCCGCGCGGCCGCGGGCGGCCAGCGCCTGCGGGGGCAGGCCCTCGTGCCCGAGCACCCCGTGCATGTGCGCGGCGAAGCGGTTGCGCGGTTCGCCGGCGTCGACGACCAGCACCCGGCGTCGGGAGCGGCCGAGCATGAGGGCCGCGCTGAGCCCTGCGGGCCCGCCGCCGACGATGATCGCGTCCCAGGGAGTATCTCGCATGGGGCCAGCATGCGCCGAGTACGCTGTTCCGGCAAAGAAGATTGCAGAAATGGCAAGGAGGTGGACGTGCACGAACTGGAACAGGTCGGCCCGCGACTGCGGGCGGTGCGCAAGGCCCGCGGCTGGACGCTCGATGACCTCGCCGAGCGCGCGGGGATGTCGGCGAGCACCCTGTCGCGCCTCGAGTCGGGCAAGCGCCAGGCCGGACTCGAGCTGCTGCTGCCGCTCACGCGTCAGCTCGGAATCCGCATCGACGATCTGCTCCCCGAGCACGAGCGCGACCCGCGGGTCCGGCGCCCCGTCATCCATCGGGACGGGCTGATCATCGCGCCGCTCGCGCCGGAGGACTCACCGGTGCACACGTATCGGATCACCTACCCCATCGGCGTCGATCTGCCCGAGCTGCGCACCCACGACGGCTTCGAGTGGCTGTACGTGCTCTCGGGTCGGTTGCGGTTGCGGTTGGGTGCGCAGGATCTCGTGCTCGCCCGCGGGGAGGCGGCCGAGTTCGACACCCGCGTGCCGCACGCGATGTCGGCGGTGGGGTCGAGACCCGCCCAGGTGCTGAGCATCTTCAACGCCGACGGCGCGCGCATCCACACGCACGCTCCCGCTCCCGCCGACTGACTGAGCCCGCGCGGCGCCCCGGCGCGCCTGCCCGCCCCCTCGTCCGCGCGCTCCCGGCGTAGAATCGCGTGTGCCCTCCCAGCCCCCCGCCGCCCCGAGCGGCATCGACCCCGCCGACCTCGCCACGACCCTGCGCGTGCTGGCGGGCATGGCCGCGGTCGACGAGACGCACCCTGACTACGTCGCCGTCCGCCGCGCGACGGCGGCGATGTTCAAGGCCGTCAAGAAGGAACGCCGTCGCGAGATCCGCGAGGCGATCCAGCGCGCCGACCGCAGCGTCGTCGCAGCCACGGCCACCGGAGCGCCCGACCGTATCGACGACGAGACGCGCGGCATCCCGATCAGCACCCGCACGACGACGCCGACGGCGGGCACGCTCCTCAAGGCGCGCGGATGCTACATCTGCAAGCAGCCGTACACCCTGGTCGACGCCTTCTATCACCAGCTTTGCCCCGACTGCGCGGCGATGAGCCACGCCAAACGCGACGCCCGCACCGACCTGACCGGCAGGCGGGCGCTGCTCACGGGCGGACGCGCCAAGATCGGCATGTACATCGCGCTCCGGCTGCTGCGCGACGGCGCCCACACGACGATCACCACGAGGTTTCCGCGCGACGCCGTGCGGCGCTTCTCCGGCCTGCCCGACGCCGCCGACTGGATCCATCGCCTGAAGATCGTCGGAATCGACCTGCGCGACCCGGCGCAGGTGATCGGCCTCGCCGACGACGTCGCGGCGGCAGGGCCGCTCGACATCCTGATCAACAACGCCGCGCAGACGGTGCGGCGCTCGCCGGGGGCCTATCAACCGCTGGTGGATGCCGAGCTCGCGCCCCTGCCCGAGGGGCCGCTGCCCGAGCTGGTCACCTTCGGGCACACGAATGACCAGCACCCGCAGGCGCTCGAGCGCTCGGTCGCGGCGCACCCCGTGCTCGCGGCCGCGGCGGCGCGGGCCGACGCGCTCACCGAGCAGGCGATGGCGGCGGGATCCAGCTCGCTCGACCGGCTCGCGGCGGGCACCGCGATCGACGCCGGAGGTCTTGTGCCCGACCTGCACGACGTCAACTCGTGGACGCAGTCGGTGGACCAGGTCGATCCGCTCGAGATGCTCGAGGTGCAGCTGGCGAACACGACGGCCCCGTTCCTGCTCGTCTCCAAACTCCGCGTCTCCCTGGCGGCGAGCCCCGCGCGGCGCACCTACATCGTCAACGTCAGCGCGATGGAGGGTGTGTTCGGTCGCGGATACAAGGGCCCCGGCCACCCCCACACCAACATGGCCAAGGCGGCGCTGAACATGCTCACGCGCACGAGCGCCCGCGAGATGCTCGAGAGCGACGGCATCCTGATGACGAGCGTCGACACGGGCTGGATCACCGACGAACGGCCCCACCCGACGAAGGTCCGCCTGGCGGAGGAGGGCTTCCACGCACCCCTCGACCTCGTGGACGGCGCCGCGCGGGTCTATGACCCGATCGTCCGCGGCGAGGCCGGGGAGGACGTGTTCGGCGTCTTCCTCAAGGATTACGCGCCCGGCTCCTGGTGAGGTCTGCCCGGGTGCGTAGGTGGGATGCTGGGAGCCATGACCGCCCCCTCCCTGCTGACCGAGATGCCCGATCCCCAGTTCGTGATGTCGAACGAGGGTCACCGGATCGCGACCTACACGTGGGGCGACCCGCAGGCAGACCCCGTGCTGTGCGTGCACGGGTTCTCATCGAGCTGCCGCGACAACTGGGTCAACACCGGGTGGGTGCGAGATTTGACGCGCGCGGGGTATCGGGTGGTCGGTGTCGATCAGCGCGGTCACGGGGCGAGTGACAAACCGCACGACCCCCGGGCCTACACGATGGACGCCCTGATCGCAGACCTCGAGATCGTGCTCGACACCTACCTGGTCGACGAGGCCCGCTACGTCGGGTACTCCCTCGGCGCACGGGTGGGGTGGCAACTGGCGGTCGAGGAGTCGCTGCGCGTCTCGCGCGCGGTTCTGGGCGGCATTCCGGATGGCACGCCGCTCGGCCGCCTCAAGCTCGATGAGGCCCGCGCGTTCGTCGAGCACGGCACCGAGATCACCGACAAGACCACGCGCAACTATGTCACGCTCTCCGAGCGCGTGGCGGGCAACGACCTGCGCTCGCTCGTGGCGCTCGCGGAGGGCATGCGCCTCGGCGACGCCGACCCGGATCCCGCCGATCCGCCTCGGCAGCCGATCCTGTTCGCGACGGGCAGCGAAGACGCGATCCTCGAACGCTCTCGTGCCCTCGCCGAGGCCACGCCGCACGGTTCGTTCGTCGAGATCCCCGGGCGCCATCACTTCAACACCCCCGGCTCGCGCGACTTCCGCGCCGCGGCAGTCGAGTTCCTGGCGGGCTGAGGGCGGGTTCCGCGCGGGCGGTGCCCTTCGACAGGCTCAGGGCGCGGGTCCGGGCTCGGGGCGCGGGTCCGGGCTCAGGGCGTGCGTGCGAGGTCGGCGATGATCGCCCGCGCGCCTCGCTCGCCCGAGACCAGCGCACCCTGGATCGAGGCCGTGTCGCGGTGATCTCCGGCGACGTAGACGCCCGGCTGGGCCCTGACCGACCGGCGTGTGCGCAGCGGAGCCGGCTGCGCCGGCAATGCGTCGGCGATGTCGTCTCGCCGCAGCAGGCGCCACGTCGAGGCCTCAGAGCCCCAGAGCTCGACGAGCTGCCGCCGCACCACAGCTTCCGTGGCTGCGGGTCGCCCGGCCCCGAGCAGGCAGGTCGCCTGCACGAGGTGCATGCCGTGGGGTGCATATGACGGTGCCGTCGCGCTCATCACGGCGGTGTTCACGATCGGTCCGTCGCGCCGCCCGTCGACGGTGAGCAGGGGGGATGCCGCCGGTACGGCCTCCGCGGCGAACCACCACGTCTGCAGACCCTTCATCGCCGGTGCCGGTAGCGAGGTCAGCGCGGGCAGTGCGCGCGGATCGACCGCGACGAGGACGGCGCGCGCGGACATCGTCTCGGCATCGTCGACGGAGACCTCCGTGCGATCTCCCCGCGCGGACAGGCCGCCCACGCGCCGAGACACGCGGATGCCGGCACCCGCCGCGCGCGCGTAGGCGGCCAGCTGCGCGGGCAGCGCGGCGATCCCCCGATCGGGCACACCCGGACGCCCGAGGATGAACATCCGCACCAGAAGGCGGGCGAAGGCGTCCGATGTCCCTCCGGCATCCTCCGCGAGCACGCCGGAGAGGAAGGGCTCGAGGACCTCCGTGCGGAGGGGCCCGCGCAGGCCCACACGATCCCAGCCATCCCGCAGGGCGCGGTCGGCACCACCGATGACGGCCGCGGGCCGCACCAGCACCGGCGTGGTCCAGCGGGCGAGGGCGACAGCATCCCGAGGCCCGATCAGCCCACTGCGCAGCGTGGCCCGCAGCCGGCGTGGATGTCGGAGGGGGTGTGCGAGCTCGGCGAAGCCGGACGCACGCCGCACCCGCACGCCGACCGGAAAGGCGCGCATCCGCAGGGACTGCGCGTCGACCCAGCGCCGCACAGCGGGATAGGCGGGGTTGAGCACCTGGAAACCGCGATCGAGCAGGAACCCGTCGACGCGATCGGTGCGCTGGCGCCCGCCGACGGCGCCCGCCGCCTCGAGCACGACGACGTCGAGCCCTGCTCGCGCGAGACGTTCGGCGGCGCGCAGGCCGGCCAGGCCCGCTCCGATCACGATGACGTCGTGCGTCTCCACCCGATCGAGCCTAGGGGCCGCCGCCCCCGTCGCGGCCGGTGCGGCGCCGGCGGGGGAGGCGACCGGTGCCGGATCAGTCGAGTGCGCGCCGCACGAGGTCGGCAATCCGCTTCTCGGTCGCGGCACTCATCGACACGAGGGCGAAGGACGTCGGCCACATCTCGCCGTCGTCGAGGCTCGCCCCGTCGTTGAAGCCGAACGTGCAGTACCGGCTCTCGAACTTCGTCGCCGCCTGGAAGAAGCACAGCACCTTGCCGTCCTTGGCGTAGGCGGGCATCCCGTACCAGAGCTTCGGATCGAGCTGGGGTGCGGTGGTCACGACGATCGCGTGCACGCGCTCTGCGAGGGCGCGTTCGTCGGTGGGCATCTCGGCGATCTTCTCGAGAACGGCCTGAGCTTGATCGGCTTTCTTCGCGCCGCCCTTCTGCGCGCGCAACTCGGCGGCGCGCTCCTTCATCGCCGCACGCTCGGCTTCGGTGAAGCCGTCGGTCTCGGTGTCCGTATTCGCGGCCATGATGTCCTCTCGGTCCGTCCGATCGTCGGCTGCCCGGCGGTCGTCGCTGCGCCACGACCTAGACTGGAGGCATCCCCACGTCTACACAAGGTTCCGCCGTGTCCAGCCCGTCCGCATCCGCCGCCAGCCCCGCCGCACCCGCGCAGCGCTTCGCGTTGCGCCACGTGCAGCTCTCGCGCGCCGCGATCGCGGCGATCGCGGCGATCATGATCACCTTCTCGGGCGATCATTCCGCCGCTGTGGGGCTCGCCGTCTTCAGCGGCTTCGGCATCGCGACCGCGCTCGTGCTCTTCGCGGCCGGGTGGCTCACCTATCCCGCGGGCCGCCGCGCAGCGCCGGTCTCGATCGGAGCCTTCTCGCTCGTGGCGGGCATGCTCGCGGGCGTCGGTCCGTGGCGCTCGAGCGCCCTCTTCTTCGGCATCATCATCGTGTGGGCCCTCACCACGGGCGTGATCGAGCTCGTCGCGGGACTGCGCGATCGCCGCCGTGCAGAGGTGCCGCGGCCCGAGGCGCGCGACACCCTCACGGTCGGGGTCATCACGCTCGCGCTCGCCGCGGGAACGGCCCTCGTCCCCGCCGGGTACGCGCTGGAGTACACGATCGCCGAAGCCGACGCGACCTACACCCTGACGGGAACGGTCATCGCCGTCGGTGTCTTCGGGGCCTACGCGGCGATCGTCGCGGTGTACCTCGCGATCGCGGGCTTCTCCCCGCGGCAGCCGGTGGCAGCATCCACCCCCGAACCCGCACGTTCCGAGGACCACGCATGAGCGACCGACCCACCCGCCGAGACCTGTTGCGCCCCGTGCAGCTGCTGGGCATCGCCTTCGCGTGCGCCGTTTTCGCGGGCGGCGTGACCTTCATGACCGCCGGTGGGTTCCAGCCCGCTGTCGGTGCGGCGTCCGCGCTGCCGCTCACCGGGATCGTCGCCGGCATCACCTTCATCGTGGTGCTGCTCGGCCTGTCGTTGCTGCTTCTCGCGGTCGACCCCGCCGAGGTCGAGCGCCCGATCGACCGCCCGGTGCTGCTGCCCGAGGAGGACGACCGGCCCCCGGCATCCGGCCCCACGGCCTGACGCGCGCCTCGCCGGTCGGGGCCCGCGCGGCCGTGCCCGACCCGGCCTCGGGCGCCCGCGGCCGGCGAACCCACCCTTTTGCAGCGACCCACCACGCGTCGATTGGTGGCTCGCTGCAAAAATGTGGGTTCGCCGCGTGAAACGCGACGCGCCGCGACGGATGCTGTCGCTCAGGCCTCGTCGACGAGCTGTGCCGCGAGTCCCGTGTATGTGGCGGGGGTGAGTGCGAGCAGGCGCTCGCGGGCCGCATCGCCGATCTCGAGCCCGCCGATGAACGCGGCGAGGTCGGCGGCGCCGACACGACGGCCCCGGGTGAGCTCCTTGAGCAACGCGTAGGGGTCGCTGATCGATGACCGGCCCGCGACGACCTCGGCGCGAACGACGGTCTGGATCGCCTCGCCGAGCACCTCCCAGTTTGCGTCGAGGTCGGCCAGCAGCAGGTCGTCGGCGAGCGAGATCTCGCCGAGCCCGCGCCGCAGGTTGTCGAGCGCGAGCAGCGAGTGCCCGAAGGCGACGCCGATGTTGCGCTGGGTCGACGAGTCGGTGAGGTCGCGCTGGAGGCGCGAGGTGACGAGCGTCTGCGACAGCGAGCCGAACAGCGCTCCTGCGATCTCGAGGTTGGCCTCGGCGTTCTCGAACCGGATGGGATTGATCTTGTGCGGCATCGTCGACGAGCCCGTCGCGCCGGCGACCGGGATCTGCGTGAAGTAGCCGAGCGAGATGTAGGTCCAGACATCCGTCGCGAGGTTGTGCAGGATCCCGCCCGCGTGACGCGCGAGGTCGTACAGCTCGACCTGCCAGTCGTGCGATTCGATCTGGGTGGTCAGCGGGTTGAAGTCGAGCCCGAGGGATTCGACGAACTCGCGGGCGACGAGCGGCCAGTTCACCTCGGGCGCGGCGGCGAGATGCGCCGACCAGGTGCCGGTCGCGCCCGAGAACTTGCCGAGGTACTCGGAGGCCTCGATGCGCGCCGCGACGCGCTGCAGGCGCGCGGCGAAGACGGCGAGCTCCTTGCCCATCGTGGTCGGGGTCGCCGGCTGGCCGTGCGTGCGGGAGAGCATGGGCGCGTCGCGGTGCTCGGCGGAGAGCTGCCTCAGACGCTCGATCACGGCACGCAGCGCGGGCAGCCACACCTGCGTGACGGCGCGCTGCACGGTGAGCGCGTACGAGAGGGAGTTGATGTCCTCGCTCGTGCACGCGAAGTGCGTGAGCTCGGCGATCGCGTCGAGATCGAGCGCGGCGAGGCGATCGCGCACGAGGTACTCGACGGCCTTGACGTCGTGCCGGGTCACGGCCTCGCGCTCGGCGAGCCAGTCGATCTCCGCCTGCCCGAATGTCAGGTACAGCGCCCGCAGCGCGGTCTTCTTGTCGTCGGGCAGGGGGTGCGTGCCGAACAGGGAACGATCCGTCAGCGTGATCAGCCACTCGACCTCGACCTCGACGCGGGCGCGGTTCAGGCCCGCCTCCGAGAGGTGGTCGGCGAGCGCGGTGACAACCGGTCGGTAGCGCCCGTCGAGGGGGCTCAGCGGCTGAGGGGGAAGCGTGGTCACGATCCGGCTCCGTACGGCAGTGAGGTGGGACGCGACCCCGGCCGGATGGCGGGCTCCAGCTGGTGGAACAGCGAGCGGGTCGCGCTCTCGATCATACCCAGCACCTCATCGAACTTCGCGGGGCCCGCGTAGTAGGGGTCGGGGACGTCGAGGGCCGTGGCCTGCGGCTCGAAGCCCAGCAGCAGCGCGACCTTGTCGGCGTCGTCGTCGCGGCGCGCCCACCCGCGCAGGATCCGCTCGTGACTGCGATCCAGCGCGATCACGAGGTCGTTCGTGTCGAACGAGTCGGTCGTGAACTGCCGGGCGCGATGCAGGCCGCCGTCGTAGCCCCGCCGCTCGAGCGCGGCGAGCGTGCGATGGTCGGCGCGCTCACCGACGTGCCAGTCGCCGGTGCCGGCGCTGGTCGAGTGCACGCGCGAAGCGAGTCCTGCCCGCTCGGCGAGGGTGCGCAGCACGACCTCGGCCATGGGGGAGCGGCAGATGTTTCCGGTGCAGACGAACACCACCCGGAACGGCGCGGCAGCCGGTGGCGTCGTCATGTCCCCCATTCTGCCGGGATGCACCGCCGCCGACACCCCCGCCCTGCGCACGGCCGCACGTCCTCCCCAGTGGCTCGCGTCGCTGCGCTCTCCCCGAGACCGTCGGGGTGGATGCTGCGCCCCCGGTCCGCGGGCGATTCTGGGCGGATGCCGCCTCCGCCGCCCCCGCCTCCTCCCCCCGCGTCGGGATCCGATGTGCTCTCGCTGTGGAGTGCCGGGCTGGTGGCCCAGGCGCAGCTCGCCGCGGCGACGGCGCTGTCGGATCTGGAGGCCATCGAGGTCGAGCTCGGAGTCCTGGCCGCGCGCGTCGCGTGGCAGAGCCCGGCGGCCGAGGCGTTCCGCGATGTCGCATCGGCGTGCCGTGGCGCGGCGCGCACGCTCGTGGGCGAGCTCGACACCGCACGCGACGACCTGCGGGTCCTTGCTCGATCCGTGGCGCCGGTGTCGTGAGCGACGAGCTCGACATCCGCTCCGGCGGCGCGGTGCACGTCGACACGGCGAGCCTCCGCGCGGCGCGGGACACGGCCTCGGCGCTCGCCGAGCGTGTGCGGGAGGCGCGGCGGGGACTGCAGCATGCGGCTCGATGCGTCGCCGGCCTGACGAGCGCGGAGGGGCGGTCGGCGCTGTGGGGCGCGGATGCCACGTTGGCGCGCGGGGCGCTGGCCGCCGAGCATCTCGCGGGCCGGCTCGAGGGGCTTGCCCGCGATCTCGGCGCGGCGGCCGACCTGTACGAGATCGTCGAACTGGAGGCGCGTCTCATGCTCGCGACCGCGGCCGGGAATGCGATCGAGCGGGCGGCGATCGAGGAGCGTGTACTCGCGCTGGGTCGAGACCGGTGGGGATGGGCCGGCGGTGTGTCCCCCGTGCTGACTTTCGGGCTGGCGCGCGCCGCGCGGGAGCCCGAATCCGCCGGCGGTCTCGCCGCGCAGGCGCATCTCGGCGGCTGGCTGCTCGGCGGCCCGATGGGAGCGGCGTCGGCCGGCGCGAGCGTCGCGCTGCTCTCGGGCGCGGCCTGGCTGCTCAATGCCGGTCATCGATCCGCGCGGCCGGGCACACCGCGGATCCCATCGGCGTCGTCGCCGGGCGGCCCCGCGCCCGCGGGACCGCCGCCGATCCTCGGCCGCAGCCCCGCGCTGGGCCCGCCGCCTCCGATCGCGGGGGCGCCGGCCGCGCCGACGGGCCCGCCGCCCGTCGTCTCGCCGGTCCGCGCGCGAGCGGAGGTGCGTGCTCCGGCGGGTCTCGCGGGCGCGGCCGCCCGGATCCCCGGCGGGGCGGACTCGCGGGTGAGGGTCGAGCGCTACGACATGCCCGACGGTTCGCGCGAGTGGGCGGTCTACATCACGGGCACGCAGGAGTTCGGCGCGATCGTGCCGCGCTCGGCGGGTGATCCCTTCGACATGGCCTCGAATCTGCAGCTGTACGCGGGGCAGGGGTCTGCGTCGTACGACGCCGTGGTCGAGGCGATGCGCCAGTCGGGAGTCGCGCCGGGTGAGCCGGTGCACGCCCTCGCGCACTCGCAGGGGGCGCTGATCGGGCAGGCGCTGGCGACGGCGGGGGAGTTCGATGTCCGCACCGTCGTCGCGTTCGGATCCCCGACGCCGTCCACCGTCGCCTCGAACGTGCTGTCGGTCGATGTCCGCCACACCGACGACATCGTCGCCGCCCTCGCGGGGCCCCCGCGCGCCGAGCCGATCGGAGCGCCGGGCAGCATGGTGGTGCAGCGTCTGGCCGACCCGCTCCCCGGACCGCACGATCTCGGCATCCCGGCGCACCACATGCAGGCCTACATCGAGACCGCCGGGCTGATCGATGCGTCACCCGATCCGCGCGCCGCACGTCTGTCCGAACTGTGGAGCGAGCTCGGCACGGCCGAGCGGGTGACGTCGACCGAGTACTCCGCGCGGCGGCAGGGGTCGTTCAGTCCTCGCGCCGGGGCCGCAGGATGATGCCGAAGATCCAGTTGATGATCGAGATGATCAGGGCGGCCAGCACTCCCCACCAGAAGTCGCCGACGTCCAGGCCGAAGCCGAAGAACGACGTGATCCACGCCGTGAACCACAGCAGAAAACCGTTGATCACGAGCGAGATGAGGCCGAGCGTGAGGATGTAGAGAGGAAAGGCGAGCACCTTGATGACGGTGCCGATCACGGTGTTGATGATCGCGAAGATCGCGGCCACCAACAGCAGGGTGAGCACGAGCTGCAGGGTCTCGCCGGGTGCGAAGGGCGTGACGGACACCTGCAGGGCGGGCATCAGGGTCACGACCCAGATGGCGAAGGCGTTGACGACGACGCGGACGATGAAGCGCATGATGGCCCAGTCTGGCACGGGCCGCTTCGCGCTCGCGAGGGCTCGGGGGGTCAGATCAGCCGCCGAGCGGCACGAGGTGAGTGCGCACCGTCTCGGCGATCTCGTCCAGCTCGAGCGCGCCCTCGGCGACACCGATCACCAGATCGAACGCGGCATCGGCGGTGAAGTCGTGCCGATACCCGTTCACCCACAGGAACGCGACAGTCAGCGTCCAACCGCTGCGCTTGTTTCCGTCGACGAATGCATGATTTCGCACGACACTTTCGAGCAATGCCGCGGCCTTCAGCTCGAGACTCGCGTAGGCGTCCTCGCCGAAGAGAGTCGTCGCGGGGCGAGCGAGAGCGGAGGCGAGTAGTCCCGCATCCCGCACGTGGAACCCCATCCGTCGTGCGACGTGCATGGCGTCGTCGAGGCGGAGAAACTCGGTCATGCGTCTTCGAGTCTGCTCATCAGTTCGGCATCATGAGCCAGGACGAAGTCGACGGCCGCATCCACCTGATCGATGCGGGATCGTCGTGCGACGATCAGTTCCGCGCCGCGCAGGAGCAGCGAGTGCTTGGAGACATGTTCTTCCTCGGCGATGCGATCCAGAGCGCGGTCGAGGTCAGCGGGAAGTCGCACGGTCATTGCCATACCGAAATGGTACCAATACCGGATCGGTACCATCTCGGATCCTCGCCGACCATGCGCGGACGCGGGGCGACAGCATCCCCCGCTCGTAGACTCGACGGCGTGACCGACGCCGCACCCACGCCCCCGCACGACGACGCTCCGGTGCGCATCCGCCCCGAGATCGCCGCGCTGCCGGCCTACAAGCAGGGCAAGCAGGCCGACGCGAGCGCGCACAAGCTCTCGAGCAACGAGAATCCCTTCGATCCGCTGCCCGGTGTGCTCGAGGCGCTGAACGCGGCAGGAGCGATCAACCGCTACCCCGACGCCACAGCCGGGCGCCTTCGCGACGCGCTCGCCGACCGGTACGACGTGCCGGTGGGTGCTGTCCACGCCGCCGCCGGCAGCGTCTCGATCCTCGCGCAGCTGATCTCCGCGGTGGCGGGGCCCGGCGACGAGATCGTCTACGCGTGGCGTTCGTTCGAGGCCTATCCCATGCTGGTCACCGTGGCGGGGGCGACGAGCGTCACCGTGCCCCTCGACGCCGACGCGCGACACGACCTCGACGCGATGGCCGACGCGATCACCCCGCGCACGCGGGCCGTCATCGTCTGCAGCCCCAACAACCCGACCGGCCCGGCCGTGCATCGCGACGAGTTCGCGCGGTTCGTGGCGCGGGTGCCCGCCGACGTGCTGATCATCCTCGACGAGGCCTACGCCGAGTTCGTCACCGACCCGGATGCCGTCGACGGGCTGGGCGCCGAAGGATTCACGGGGCACGCGAATGTGGTGATTCTGCGCACCTTCTCGAAGGCGTACGGCCTGGCGGGCCTGCGCATCGGCTACGCGATCGGCCACCCCCGCATCCTCGACGCGGCCCGGAGTACGGCGGTGCCACTGTCGGTGACGGCGCACGCGGAGGAGGCCGCGCTGGCGAGCCTCGCCGTCGAGAAGGCGCTGCGCGAGCGCGTGGCGACGATCGTGGAGCGCCGCGACCGGCTCGCCGCCGCCCTGCGCGAGATCGGCTGGGCGGTGCCCGAGCCGCACGGCAACTTCGTCTGGCTCGCCACCCGCGAGCGCACCCTCGACGTTGCGGAGCAGTTCGAGCGTGCCGGATTGATCGTCCGGCCGTTCGCGGGCGACGGCATCCGCATCAGCGTCGGAGAGGAAGAATCTGTCGACAAGGTCCTACGGGTTGCGGCATCCGTTGTCGAGAACCTACCCCGGCACCCCTCTCCCGGAACGTTAGGTTAGGGCAGGTGACCCCGCTCGAATCCCCGGACGTCGTGCGTCTGCTCACGGCCGACGGAACACTCGCGCCCACCCCCGCCGCCGAGAAGTACCGACCGATCATCGACGCCCTCGGCGACGCCGACCTCGAGCGGTTCTATCGCGACATGGTCGTCGTGCGGGCCTTCGATCGTGAGGCGACCAACCTGCAGCGGCAGGGTCAGCTCGCCCTCTGGCCGCCGAGTTTCGGGCAAGAGGCGGCACAGGTGGGGTCAGCCCACGCCGCCCGTCCGCAGGATCACCTCTTTCCCTCCTACCGCGAGCATGTGGTCTGCATGATCCGCGGTGTCGACCCCGTCGACATCGTCCGGCTCATGAAGGGGCTCACCCACGGCGGGTGGGATCCGACGGATCCCGCCAACGGCAACACGCACATCTACACGCTCGTGCTCGGCTCGCAGACGCTGCACGCGGCGGGCTTCGGCATGGGTCTGGCATTCGACGGCCGGTGCGGCACGGGTGACCCCGAACGCGACGAGGCCGTCATCGTCTACTACGGCGACGGCGCCTCGAGTCAGGGCGACGTGCACGAGGCGATGGTCTTCGCGGCGAGCTTCGATGCGCCGCAGGTCTTCTTCCTGCAGAACAATCAGTGGGCGATCTCGGTTCCCGTCGCCACGCAGTCCAAGGCGCCTCTCGTCGACCGTGCGGCGGGCTACGGCATCCCGAGCGTGCAGGTCGATGGCAACGATGTGCTCGCCAGCTACGCCGTGAGCCGCACCGCCCTCGACGAGGC
Organism: Microbacterium sp. HA-8; assembly: GCF_046111165.1. Taxonomy (NCBI): domain Bacteria; kingdom Bacillati; phylum Actinomycetota; class Actinomycetes; order Micrococcales; family Microbacteriaceae; genus Microbacterium; species Microbacterium sp. HA-8. The sequence continues at coordinate 3,562,815 of NZ_CP162025.1, read as the reverse complement.
GCGCGCCGGTGGCGGACCGCGCGCGATCGAGGCCGTGACCTACCGCATGGGCGCGCACACCACGAGCGACGACCCCACGAAGTACCGCACGAGCGACGAAGAGCGTGCATGGGCGCAGCGCGACCCGATCGCGCGCATGCGCGCGTTCCTCGAGGGGCGCGGGGCGGCGCAGGGCTTCTTCGACGGCATCGACGAGCAGGGACGGGATGTCGCGGCCGACGTCCGCGCGCGCACGATGGCCCTCGAGGGCCTGCGCGCCGACGACATGTTCGAGCACGTCTACTCCGAGCCGCACCCGCTGATGGAGGCTCAACGCGCCTGGTCGCGCGACTACGAGGCATCCTTCGAGGGGGGCCAGGCATGAGCGCCGCGACCACGATGCCGCTCAGCCGCGCCCTGAACGCGGGGCTGCGCAAGGCGCTCGAAGACAGTGATCGTGTGCTGCTGATGGGCGAGGACATCGGTCCGCTGGGCGGGGTGTTCCGCGTGACGGAGGGTCTGCAGGCCGACTTCGGCTCGCGCCGCGTGATCGACACCCCGCTCGCCGAGTCGGGCATCGTCGGCACCGCGATCGGCCTCGCGATGGCCGGGTTCCGTCCCGTCCTCGAGATCCAGTTCGACGGATTCGTCTTCCCCGCCTTCGACCAGATCACGACGCAGCTGGCGAAGATCACCAATCGGCACGAGGGCGCCCTCCGCATGCCGATCGTCATCCGCATTCCCTACGGCGGGCACATCGGCGCCGTCGAGCACCACCAGGAGAGCCCCGAGGCGTACTTCGCACACACTCCGGGTCTGCGGGTCGTCAGCCCGTCGACGGCGAACGACGCCTACTGGATGATCCAGGACGCGATCGCCTCGGATGATCCCGTCATCTTCCTCGAGCCCAAGAGCCGCTACTGGCAGAAGGGCGAGGTCGACACGTCGGCGCGTGCGCTGCCTCTGCACGCGAGCCGGATCGTCCGCCGCGGCACCGATGTCACCCTCGTGGGGCACGGCGCGATGGTGACGACGCTGCTGCAGGCCGCCGCCCTCGCCGAGGGCGAGGGGGTCAGCTGCGAGGTCGTCGATGTGCGTTCGCTGTCTCCGGTGGACTACGACCCGATCCTCGAGTCGGTGCGCTCCACGGGCCGCATGGTCTACGCGCAGGAGGCCCCCGGGTTCGTCAGCGTGGGCAGCGAGATCTCGGCGACCGTGATGGAGCGCGCCTTCTACTCCCTCGAGGCGCCGGTGCTGCGGGTGTCGGGCTTCGACACCCCGTTCCCGCCGGCGAAGCTCGAGGGTGTGTACCTGCCCGACGCCGACCGCGTCCTTGAGGCCGTCGACCGGGCCCTGGCGTACTGAGAGACCAACCGATGACCCCGCAGGCGGCACAACACTCCGGAGCAACGCTGCTGCGGGTCGCGCCGCGGCGCTCACACCGCCCGCTCGACTCCGGTTCTCCGGAGTGTTGTGCCCGTAGACCCGAGAGGATCACTCGATGAGCACCCAGACATTCCTTCTCCCCGACGTCGGGGAGGGCCTGACCGAGGCCGAGATCGTCGCGTGGCGGGTGGCTCCGGGCGACCAGGTCGCGGTCAATGACGTGCTCGTCGAGATCGAGACGGCCAAGTCACTCGTCGAGCTGCCCTCGCCCTTTGCGGGCACCGTCGGCGAACTGCTCGCCGACGAGGGCGCCACGGTCGAGGTCGGAGCGGCGATCATCACGATCGCGGACGCCGCAGCCTCCGCGCCCGCCGCGCCGCCGGCGCCGGCCGCCGCGGCCGCGGACGAGGCCGGCGGGTCGGTGCTGGTCGGGTACGGCACGGGCGGCCATGTGCAGTCCCGCCGGCGCCCGCGCGCTGCGGCTCCCGTCGCCGCGGCGGTCGGCGCGGTCGCGAAGCCCCCGATCCGCAAGCTCGCGAAGGATCTCGGCGTCGATCTGACGGCGGTTCAGCCCTCCGGAACCGCGGGCGAGGTGACCCGCGACGACGTGATGCGGCACGCCTCGCAGGCGAGCGTGTTCCGCAACATCGAGACTCCGGAGTGGGGCGATGTGCGGGAAGAGACGATCCCCGTTCCGGCCCCCGCTGCGACCGCGGCCGATGCGCCGGCCGCTTCCGCGGCGGCGGTCTCGATGGACGCCTCTCGCGAGGAGTCCATCCCGGTGCGGGGTGTTCGAAAGGCCACCGCCAGTGCGATGACCAGCAGCGCCTACACCGCCCCACACGTGTCGGTGTGGGTCGACGTCGACGCCTCGCGCACGATGGAACTGGTCAAGCGACTCAAGGCCTCGCCGGACTTCGCCGACGTCAAGGTCTCGCCTCTTCTGATCATGGCGCGCGCCGTGATCTGGGCCGTGCGCCGCACGCCGATGGTCAATGCCGCCTGGATCGACACCGACGAGGGCGCGCAGATCCGCGTGCGCCACTACGTCAACCTCGGCATCGCGGCCGCGACCCCTCGGGGGCTCCTGGTGCCGAACATCAAGGACGCGCAGGAGCTGAACACCCGTGAGCTGGCGCGCGCACTCGAGAAGCTCACGCTCACCGCACGCGAGGGCAAGACGACGCCCGACGATCAGCGCGGGGGCACGATCACGATCACCAACATCGGCGTCTTCGGCGTCGACGCGGGCACGCCGATCATCAACCCCGGCGAGGTCGGCATCATCGCGCTCGGCGCGATCCGGCAGAAGCCGTGGGTCGTCGACGGCGAGGTGCGTCCGCGCTGGGTCACGACCGTGTCGGGCTCCTTCGATCACCGCGTGGTCGACGGCGACGGTGTCTCCCGCTTCGTGGCGGACGTCGCGTCGGTGCTCGAGGAGCCCGCCCTTCTCCTCGACTGACTTCGCGCGCCCTCGGCCGGTGCGCAGGCCTCGCGCGCCGTGAGCTCGTCGAAGGGCCCAGCCCGGCATCCCTTAATTTGAGAATGATTATCACTAGCTTTAGACTCGTCATGTGACCCGCACTCGACGTCTCCTGCCTCTGTTCGCCCTTCCGGCCGTGTCGGCCCTGGCTCTCGCCGGCTGCGCCTCCGGCGCCGATGCCGACGCGAGCGGCGCCGACACCGACGCGATCACCGTCGTCGCCTCGACCGACGTCTACGCCGACATCGCGCAGCAGGTCGCCGGCGACGCCGTCGAGGTCAGCGCGATCATCACCTCATCGGCACAGGACCCCCACGACTTCGAGCCGAGCGCGCAGGACCAGCTCACGGTGTCGCGCGCCGACCTCATCATCGAGAACGGGGGAGGCTACGACTCCTTCATCGACGCGCTCATCGATTCCAGCGGCGCCGGCGCGCACGTGATCACCGCCTCCGAGTTCTCGCACGACTACCCGGGCGCCGAGGAGCACTCCGACGACGAGACGGAAGGCGAGCACAGCGACGAACACGCAGAAGACGAGCACGCAGAAGACGAGCACGCCGGCCACGACCACATCGAGGGTTTCAACGAGCACGTCTGGTACGACCCCCACACCATGGCGCACGTCGCCGAGGCGATCGCCGAGGAGCTCGCCGAACTGCTTCCCGACGAGGCTGCGACCTTCGAGGCCAACGCCGAGGCGTTCGCCGCCGAGATCGAGACGATCGAAGAAGCGCTCGCCGAGGTGGATGCTGCGCACGGCGGTGCCCGGATCTTCGTCACCGAACCGGTCTCGGTCTACCTCGCGGCCGCCGCGGGACTCGACAACGTCACGCCCGAGGCCTTCAGCGAGGCCGTCGAGGAGGGACAGGACGTGCCCCCCGCAACCCTGCTCGAGGCGCTCGACCTACTGTCCTCCGGTGAGGTCGCCCTCGTGATCGCGAACACGCAGACCGGCGGCGCCGAGACGACGCAGGTGCTCGATGCGGCAGAGGCCGACGGCATCCCGGTGATCGAATTCTCCGAAACGCTGCCGGAGGGCCAGACTTACATCTCGTGGATGCTGGAGAACGTCGAGGCGATCTCGGCCGCGCTGACCGAGTGAGTCCCGCGCGACCCCTCGAGATCCGCGGCGCCGCGTTGCGCCGCGGCGAGCGGGAGCTCTGGTGGGGCTTGGATCTCGAGGTCGAGCCCGGCGAGTTCCTCGCGGTGCTGGGCCCGAGCGGGTCGGGAAAGACGACGCTGCTGCGCGCGATCCTCGGGCTGGAGCCGCTCACGGAAGGTGCGATCACCGCGCTGGGCGAGCCGGTGCGCGCCGCAGGAAACCGCCGGATCGGATACATCCCGCAGTCGCGTCCACTTCCACGCGACGCCGCCCTGCGCGGACGCGACCTCGTCGCGCTCGGTGTCAACGGCCATCGCTTCGGCCTCCCCATCCCACGCCGCGCCGATCGGGAGCGCGTCGATGCACTGCTCGATGCGGTCGGCGCGCGCGATTTCGCCGATCGGCCGGTCGGGCAGCTCTCGGGCGGCGAGCAGCAGCGGCTGCGCGCGGGGCAGGCACTGGCCGACGACCCGCGGCTGCTGCTGTGCGACGAGCCGCTGACGAGCCTCGACCTCGCCAACCAGCAGGCGGTCATCGGCCTGATCGACCGTCATCGTCGCGCCACGGGTGCCGCTGTGCTCTTCGTCACGCACGACATCAACCCAGTGCTCGACAAGGTCGATCGCATCCTCTACCTCGCGGGCGGCCGGTTCACCCTCGGCCGTCCCGACGAGGTGCTCGACTCCCGGGTGCTCTCCGACCTGTACGGCGCGCCCGTCTTCGTGCTGCGCGCCGGTGGCCGGCTCGTGGTGGTCGGGGCCCCCGACGCCGAAGAGTCCCACCATCACCACGAGGAGGAGCACCCGTGAGCTGGGCCGACGTGTGGGAGGCGATGTTCGGCGGTCTCGCCGACTACGGCGACATCCTCGCCCTGGTGTCCAATTCGGTCCTCGCCGGCGCGGTGCTCGGTCTCGTGGGCGGTCTCATCGGCGTCTTCGTCATGCAGCGCGACATGGCCTTCGCCGTGCACGGCATCAGCGAGCTGTCGTTCGCCGGAGCCGCCGCCGCACTGCTGATCGGGGTGGATGTCGTCGCCGGATCCATCGTCGGATCGATCGTCGCCGCGATGCTCATCGGGTGGCTGGGTGCCCGCGCGCGCGACCGCAACTCCATCATCGGCGTTCTCATGCCCTTCGGACTGGGCCTGGGCATCCTCTTCCTGTCGTTGTACAGCGGCCGCAGTGCTAACCGCTTCAGCCTGCTGACGGGGCAGATCGTCTCGGTGCAGAGCGGGCAGCTGGGCTGGCTCATCGGCATCAGCGTCGTCGTGCTCGCCGGGTTGGTGCTCATCTGGCGACCGCTGCGCTTCGACTCGCTCGACCCGCAGTCCGCCGCCGCGCGCGGCGTTCCGACGACGCTCGTGTCGATGGCCTTCATGCTGCTGCTCGGTCTGATCGTCGCCGTGAGCGTGCACATCATCGGCGCGCTGCTCGTCATGGCGCTGCTGGTCACCCCCGCGGCCGCGGCGATGCGGGTGGCGTCGGGGCCCGTGTCGGTGCCGCTGCTCGCGGCGGGCTTCGGTTTCGTCTCGGCCGTGGGCGGCATCCTGCTCGCGATCGCGGGCACGCTGCCCGTGAGCCCCTACATCACGACGATCTCGTTCCTGATCTACGTCGTGTGCCGGGTGATCGCATGGCGCCGCTCTTCGGGCGCGCACAGGCGGCGCACACCGGTCTCCAAGCACCCCGCGGCTTAGACTTCTCCCCATGGCCAAGCGCAACACGTGGCAACGCGACCGCGTCCGCGATGCCCTCGGCGGGGCCCGGGGGTTCGTCAGCGCGCAGTCGCTGCACGCGACCCTGCGCGACGAGGGCACCGGCATCGGTCTCGCGACCGTGTACCGGGCACTCGCCGACCTCGCAGCGGGCGGCGAGGCCGACAATCTACAGAGTCCCGAGGGCGAGAGTCTTTATCGGGCGTGTGTGAGCGCCGGACACCACCACCATCTGATCTGCCGCTCGTGCGGCCTCACCGTCGAGATCGAGGCGACCGACGTCGAGCAGTGGGCGCAGCGCACCGCGGCCGCGAACGGATTCACGGAGGCGGAGCACGTCGTCGACATCTTCGGGCTGTGCACGGCCTGCGCCACGGCACGGACCGACGAGCGTGGCAGCCTCTAGCGGCGGGCGCACGACGACCGCGCCGGATCCCGCGCCCACCGGGTCGTCGCCCGTGCGTACCGCGCGCCTGCACGCCCGCGGGACCGTTCCGCTCATCGGTGCCGCGATCGGCCTGGCCGTCGTCGGGGTGCTCGTCGCCATCGACGTGTGGGCTCCGACACTCTTCTCGGCGTCGCTGCCCACGCGGGCGCAGGACGGGTTCACGCTCGGCCTGAGCGTGCTGATCGAGTCCCTGCCCTTCATCGCCCTGGGTCTTGTGCTCTCGATCGTCGTGCAGGTGTGGGTGCCGGCGGGACTGCTCGAGATGTGGATGCCGCGCCGGGCGTGGGCGCGCCGCATGGTGCTGTCGCTGCTCGGCATGTTCCTGCCGGTGTGCGAGTGCGGCAACGTCCCGCTCGCACGCGGGTTGCTGATCCGCGGATTCACGGTGCCCGAGACGCTGACCTTCCTCATCGCCGCGCCCATCGTCAACCCGATCGTGATCCTCACGACGCATCAGGCGTTCGGCTGGGACGGCGGCATCCTCGTGGCACGCCTGCTCGGCGGCTACGCGGTCGCGAACCTGATCGGATGGCTGTACTCGCGGCATCCGAATCCCGACGCCCTGCTCACCGATCGGTTCCGTGCCGAGTGCGCGTTCGACGAGCACCTGCACGGAACGCGCGTACAGCGCAGCCTCGAACTGTTCGTGCGCGAGCTGCGCGCCGTCATGCCCGCGCTGATCATCGGCTCGGCGATCGCCGGCGCCGTGCAGGTGCTCGTGCCCCGCGACGTGCTGATCGCGATCGGCTCGAACCCCGTGCTGTCGATCTTCGCGATGATCCTGCTCGGGCTGACGGTCGCGATCTGCTCCAATGTCGACGCGTTCTTCGCGCTGTCGTTCGCCTCGACGTTCACGCCGGGCTCGATCGTCGCCTTCCTGCTCGTGGGTCCGCTCGTCGATGTCAAGATGCTCGCGCTCATGCGCACGACCTTCACGACGCGCACGCTCGCGGGCATGGTGGCGGTCGTGATCAGCGCGGCCTTCGTCATCGCCGTGGGGGTGAACCTCTTTGCGTGACCGGTGGACCGGAGGGCGCGCGCTGGGCCTGCGCTGGCTCGGCGTGGGGCTCGCGAGCGCCCTCGCCGTCGTGACCCTGGGGCTGTGGGCGACCGGACGCATCGGCCTGTACATCAACCCCGACGCGGCCTGGTGGGTGGTGTCGATGTCGATCCTGCTGCTCGTCGTGGGCGTCGCCTCGTGCGCGGTGCCGATCTCTCGCGACGAGCACGACCACGCCGGTGGGCACGCGCCCGATGCCGCCTCCGCGCCCCCCGCGTCCGCCGCGGCCGCCGCCGCCGCCCCACCCACGCGCGCCCGGGCACGGGATGCTGCTCGCCTGTCGCATCGTGCGGGTCCGGGCGCATCCCACCCGCAGTTCGCGACAGGCGAGCAGCACGACGACCGCACCGACGCCCCCCGTCGGGCGCCGTTCGCCGCCGCGGCCACCGCGATCGGGGCCGTGATCTCGACGGTGTTCGTCACGCTCGCGGTCGCGCTGCCCCCGGCATCCCTCTCGGCGGAGCTCGCGCTCGCCCGCTCGACCGGCGCGCCACCCGTGCTCTCGACCTCGGCGACGCTGGCGCTGGCGTCTTCGGACGACACCTCCTCTTTCGGCGTGGGGGAGTGGGCGTCGGTGCTGGCGACCACGACGGATCCCGCGCGGTTCGTGGGCGAGCCCGCGACTCTCGTCGGCTTCGTCGCGCCCGGCGAGGACGGCACCTTCGACCTGACGCGCCTCGTCATCGTGCACTGCGTCATCGACGCCCAGGCCGCCAGCGTCCCCGTCACGGTGAGGGACGTGGACGGCGACCTCGAACCGGGGCAATGGGTGGAGGTCTCGGGCGAATTCGCGAGGCAGGGCGGCGGCCTCGTGCTGCAGCCGGCCAGCGTGCAGGCGGTCGCCGAGCCGGGGGACCCGTATGAGTACTGAGCCCGCAACCCGCGCCGCGCGTCGCCGCCGTGCCGGTGGGGGCTTCACGCGGATGCTCGCGATCGTGATCGCCGGCCTCGTCGTCGCCGGCGCCGTGGGCGCCGCGGTCAGCCTGGCTCAGGGCCCGCGGGTCAGCGCCGTCGCGGTCGATGCCCAGGCCGCCGCCGAGGCCGCGGGTCAGCGCATCGTCTTCACCACCAACCAGCCGCTCGCCGAGATCGACCCCGCGCAGGTGAGTGTAGAGCCCGCTGCCGCCTTCACCCTCGAGGCGGCCGGGCGCAACATCGCCGTCGAGTTCACGTATCCGCTCGACCCCGACACCGAGTACCGCGTCGAGATCACGGGGGTCGAGGGCTCCTGGGGCGGGCCGACCGCGACTCTCGCGCACGCGTTCACCACCGGCATCCCGCCCCTCTACGTGCTGCAGCGGCGGGCCGACGAGGACGATGTCATCTTCTCCAGCAATCTCGCGGGCGACGAGGCGGTTCCGGTGCACACGGCGGCGCAGATCGAGGATTTCCGTGCCTCCCGCGACGGCATCGTCGTGCACACGACCGATGCGGACGGGGCCGCCGCGCTCTCGGTCGTGACGGGCGAGGGGGATCCCGCCGAGTTCACGATGCCCGGGGAGGGCACGATCACGACGCTCCAGGCGGCCGACCACGGCGGTCTCGTCGGCTACACCTACACCGACCTCGACATCGGCGCGGGCGGCGGGATCGAGGCGGCGCTGTACCTCGCTCGCATGGACGATCCCGCGGCCGAGCCGACACGGATCGAGGTGGGCGAAGACGCGCGCGTCGTGCAGTGGGCGTTCGTGCCGCAGACCTCCGCGCTTGTCGTGCTGACCTTCGACGGGCAGTTGCGCCTGGTCGAGACCCGCGACCTCGATGCCGAGCCGGTGCTGCTGGGCGGCGCGCTGGCGCTCTCGGGCGTCGAGCGCGGCACGGGACGAGTGATCGTCGAACGCACCGAGGGCACCGTCGTGCTGGATCTCACCGACCTTTCGGAAGAGCCCCTCGTCGCCGCCGAAGGCGCGGAGGCGCTCGGCATCCCGGGGCCCGTCACCCCGACCGTCGAGGGAGCGACCCTGCGCACCTTCACGCAGATGGGCGCCGACGGCTTTCCGCAGTCGCAGCTCATCGCCTCCGTCGCTGCGGACGGCGCCGTGACCCCTCTAATGGAGCTCACCGATCGAGGGGATGCCGTCATGCAGACGTGCGCGTCGCCGAGCGGTCGCTACGCGGCGGTGATCGTCGCCCCCGATCTGGCAGAGAACCCCTACGACCTCTACACCCGTCCCCTTCCGGAGCGGCTCGAGACGACGATCGTCGACACGGCGGATGCAGAGGTGGTCACGACCCTCCAGGGCACCGACATCTCGTGGTGCGCCGTGGCGATGCCGTGACCGAGCGGCGCGAGCCGACGTTCCGTCGCGGACATCGGCCGGCGACCCGCGCCGATCTCGAGGCGCTTCCGCTCGAGATCGCTCCGCGTCTGCTCGGCGGGCTGCTCGCGACCCAGGTCGAGGGCGAGCTCGTCGTCGTGCGCCTGACCGAGGTCGAGGCGTACCACGGGCTCGGCACAGGGGCCGTGCCCGATCCCGGTTCGCACGCGCGCGCCGGACAGACCGCGCGCAACGCCACGATGTGGGGCGAACCCGGTCATCTGTACGTCTACCTGAGCCACGGAATCCATTCGTGCGTCAACGTCGTGTGCGGCCCCGACGGCGTGGCCGGCGGAGTGCTGCTGCGCGCGGGCGAGATCGTCGAGGGGCAGGATGTCGCCGTGCGACGCCGTCCGCGGGCGCAGACCGCGCGCGACCTCGCCCGCGGACCCGGCCGGCTCGGCCAGGCTCTGGGCCTGCGGCACCCCGCCCACGATGGGATCGATGCGATCGTCGGACGCGGCGGGCTCGCAGTCGAGGGCGGTGTCGCAGCCGAGGGAGGGGTCACCGCCGAGGGAGCGGTCATGGCGCTCGGACCCGAGCACGCGGGTGCCCGGGCGCGGTTGGACCTGCCGCGCGCGGCCGCCGCATCCATTTCGGCGGGCCCGCGTGTGGGCGTGGCGGGGGTCGCCGGCACGCACGAGTTTCCCTGGCGATTCTGGATCGCCGGCGACCCGACCGTGTCTTCGTTTCGGTGGGGCAGGGGTGCGGCACCTCCTTCCGCGTGAGACTCGTGCGAACTCTAGAACATAGATCGCATTCGCACCTTGATCAGAATCGAACATGTGTACTATCATCGTGTCATGGACACCAGCCCGGTCGATGGCATCACCGAGGCGTTGCGCGCGCTCGTGGCCGCGGGTGGTGATCGTCCCGCATCGGCGCTGTCCCCGGCCGAGCTGATGGCGGTGGGGCAGGCTTTCGGCGCCCTCAAGCGTCATGTCGATGCCGCGTTCGCGCCGGTCGCGGCCGAGATTTCGAGACAGTCGCGGCGCGAGCTGGGCAAGGATTCGCTCGCCAAGCGACAGGGGTTCGCCTCGCCAGCCGTGCTCATCTCGACCGCCACGGGCACCAGCGTCGGCGAAGCCGTGCGTATCGTGCAGGTGGGCGAGGCGACCGCACCGCGGATGTCGCTCGCCGGCGAGGCGCTGCCCGCCAAGCATCCTCACGTCGCCGGCGCGGTGTCTTCGGGGCGTCTCGGCGTGACGGCGGCAGCGGCGATCGTGAGCCTGCTCGATCGGCTCTCCCTCCGTATCGACGCGGGCCGCCTCGACGAGGCCGAATGTCAGCTGGTGGCGCTCGCGCCCGGTATGCGTCCCGACGAGCTGAGCAAGCTCCTGGCCCGCGCCGAGGCGCATCTCGACCCCGACGGCATTGAGCCGCGACACGAACAGTTGCGCACCGATCGGTCGCTGGTTCTCCAGGAGCGCGACGGGATGCTGGTGGTCACCGGCAGACTCGATCCCGAGACCGGCGCCCCTGTCAAGGCGGCGATCGACACGCTCGTCGGCGAGGGGTTGCGTCGCAACGAACACGGCCGTGCGGATGATCGCGACCAGCGCTCTGTGAGGCAGATGCAGGCGGATGCCCTCGCCGACCTCTGTCGGCACGCGGTCGGGTGCGCGGCGGTGCCGACGGCGCCTACCGCGACGGTCGTCGTACGGGTCGACCTCGCCGACCTGCAGGCCGGCGTCGGCAGCGCGACGATCGACGGTTTCGCGCAGCCCGTGCCCGCATCGACTGTCCGCCGCATGGCGGCGGATGCGCAGGTCATCCCGTGTGTGCTCGGCGGCGAGAGCGAGATCCTCGACTGGGGGCGGGCGCGGCGGCTCTTCACGCCGGCGCAGAAGCTCGCCGTCACCGAGCGCGACGGCGGGTGCGTCTCCTGCGGGGCGCCACCCGCCTGGTGTCATGTGCACCATCTCGCGTGGTGGGAGCGCGACGGCGGACGCACCGATCTCGGCAACGGAGTGCTTCTGTGCACCGGGTGCCATCATCGGCTGCACTCCGACGGGTGGGAGATCCGCATCGACGGGCCGGGTGTCGAGGCGACCGTGTGGCTCGTGCCGCCGCCGTGCGTCGATGCGCGGAGAACTCCGAGGCTCGCCGGCAGATCGCGATACACGCTCACCGCGTGAGGGCGTGAGGGCCGACACGCCCGGCGTGCTAGTATTGGCGATTGTCTGTGCGCACTCCAGCGCGCAGTTCGTGCACTCCCTCCCTCTCACGCCTCGGCGCAGGCGGGTCGGCGTGCGCAGACAAGGGATCTTGGGTGGGGCCGTCCGGCCTCACGGTACAGAGGGAGTAATCACCATGGCAGCAGTGTGCCAGGTGACCGGAGCAGTTCCCGGCTTCGGTCACAACATCAGCCACTCGCACCGCCGGACGAAGCGTCGCTTCGACCCGAACGTGCAGAAGAAGACGTACTACGTGCCGTCGCTGGGTCGCAACATCAAGCTCAACGTGTCGGCTAAGGGCATCAAGGTCATCGACGCCCGTGGCATCGAGTCGGTCGTCAAGGACCTGCTCGCGAAGGGTGTGAAGCTCTGATGGCGAAGAAGGCCCAGGACGTACGTCCGATCATCAAGCTGCGTTCGACCGCCGGCACGGGGTACACCTACGTGACGCGCAAGAACCGCCGCAACAACCCCGACCGCATCGTGCTCAAGAAGTACGACCCCGTGGTCCGCAAGCACGTCGACTTCCGAGAGGAGCGCTAAAGCATGGCCAAGAAGAGCAAGATCGCGCGTAACCAGCAGCGCCAGGTGGTCGTCGACCGCTACGCGACCAAGCGTGCAGAACTGAAGAAGGCCCTGGTCGACCCGACCTCGACCGACGAGCAGCGCGAGGCCGCGCGCGTGGGTCTGCAGAAGCTGCCCCGCAACGCCTCGCCGGTGCGTCTGCGTTCGCGCGACGTCATCGACGGCCGCCCCCGCGGCGTCCTCACGAAGTTCGGCATCTCGCGTGTCCGCTTCCGCGACATGGCTCACCGTGGCGAGCTGCCCGGCGTGACCAAGTCGAGCTGGTAAGCCACAGCATCCACGTCGAAGGGGCGGGAGTTCTCCGGAACTCCCGCCCCTTCTGCATGCCCGCTCAGGATGCCGCGACCCGTGCATGTTCGAGGGCCCAGGCGAGTGTGTCATCGGCGACCTGCTCCCAGCCCGCCTGGCTGACGATGCGGTGGGTGCGGCCGGGATACTCCCTGTAGTCCACGATCGCGGGGCCACCGGAGCGCCGGTACTTCTTCACGATCGCGCGGCCGATCGCGGGCGGGACGACGTGATCGATCTCGCCGGTGATGATCAGCAGCGGCGCCCGATCGGTCCGGTCGTAGTCGACGTGGGTGACGCCTCCCTTCTCGTTGAAGGCCGATGCGACCCCCTCGAAGAACACCCGGTTGTAGGAGTTGACCGCCTGCTCCGTCCAGATCGCATCGGACTCGGCACGCGAGAGGTCGTTGCCGAAGGTGAAGTGGAAGTGCGGCTTCGAGATCGGCGACGCGCCGTTCTTGGCGAACGGATTGCGCAGGATCGGAAAGCCGGTGCGCGCCGTCGACGGGGGCAGCGTGGTCACGCCCGCGGTCTGCCCCGGCGTCACGCCGACGTACGCGATGCCCAGTCCGCGATCGGCGAGCATCTGAGTGATCACCCCGCCGAACGAGTGGCCCATGATGATCGGTTTCTCGGGCAGCGACCGGATGATGCGCTCATAGTGGTCGGCGATCTCCGAAAGACCGATGCCCTTCAACGCCGAGGGGTCGCGGCGGATCTCCGCCGTCGTGCGGTCGTCGATACCCGGCCAGCCCGGCACGATCACGTCGTGGCCGAGGGAGCGGAAGCGCTCCGCCCAGGTGTTCCAGCTCTTGGGTGTCATCCACAGTCCGTGGATGAGGACGATGGGGGGTTTGGCGGCATCCCTCGTGCTGCTCCGAGACGCGGCGCTCGTCGGCGGCTACCTCGACGGCGAAGAGCGCGCGGCGCCCGCCTTCTTCCGCACCGCACAGGCCGTGGTCGACGCCGCACGACCGCCTGTCTGATCCGCGGGATCGCGCGGATCTCGCGGGGAGAGTGCGCGTGGAGGCGGCCGAAAGGCCGGGATGCTGTCGCTCTGACGGTCGCACGGGCCACATCAGCAGCATCCGCCACACGAAACACGCCCGAATTGCGCGAAGAACCGCGGAAATACGCGGAAGTGTGCCCGATCGGGGTAGATTCGACGCGGTCGATCGACCACCCGGTGCCGGTTCCGGCCCGGTCAGTGAAGATGAGGCGGCGGTGCGCCGCCGCTGGAGGTAATCCCCAATGGCCGACAAGTCCATCACCAAGACCGAGCTCGTCGCGAGCATCGCCAGCGCCACGGGCGAGAGCCAGGCCACGGTCTCGCGCGTCGTCGACGGTCTGTTCTCGACGGTGTCTGAGGCCGTCGCCAAGGGCACCAAGGTCTCGATCCCGGGCTGGATCGCGTTCGAGCAGGTCGAGACGGCCGCTCGCACGGGCCGCAACCCCCAGACCGGCGAAGAGATCAAGATCGCCGCGGGCAAGCGCGTCAAGGTCACCGCGGGCTCGAAGCTCAAGGCTGCCGCGAAGTAGTCACCGGCGACTTTCGCCGAACGGGGGGTGCCGCATCGCGCGGTGCCCCCCGTTCGCGTTTCCGGCGCGTACGCTCCCGTGCATGCTCCCGCGTCCGCACAGCTCGCACCCGCGCCTAGGCTGGATGGGTGAGCCCCCGAACCCTGCGCGTCGCCGGGCCCGCGATCCTCGTCGCCGCCGCCGTGGCGGCCCTCGTCGCGGGCCTCGCCTTCGGCGGTGGCGCGACCCCGCTCGACATCGGCGATCCGGGTCCGGTCGTGCGCTGGGGTCTGCCCCTGGCCGACCTCGCCGTCAACCTCGGTGCCGCGACCATGGCGGGTGCCCTCGTGCTCGCCCTGTTCGCGCTCAGGGCCGGGGAGGGGGAGTTCGACACCGCGCTGGATGTGGCCTCGATCGGGGCCGCGGTCTTCACCGTCGCCGCCGGCGCGACCGGGTACCTGACCTTCCTCAACGCCTTCAACGCGTCACCGAGCGCCGACGCGGTCTTCGGGCAGCAGCTCGGCCGCTTTCTGCTCGACCTCGAGGTGGGCCGCGCCTGGCTGATCACGACGCTCGCGGGCGCCGTGATCACGGTGCTCGCGTTCGCGGTGCGCAGCTGGACGCCGACCCTTCTGGCCACCCTGCTCGCGCTCGCGGCGCTGGTCCCGATGGCCACGACGAGCCACGACGGCGCCGCGGCCAACCACACGGCGGCGGTCACCACACTCGCGCTGCACATCGTGGGCGCGGCCGTCTGGCTCGGCGGCCTGGTGCTGCTGGTGGTCCTGCGCGCCTCGACCACGCCCGCGCGCCTCGCGTACATCCTGCCCCGGTACTCGAGCATCGCGCTCGTCGCTTTTGTCGTCGTCGCCCTCTCGGGGTATGCGCGGGCCGCGCTGAGCGTCGGCGGATGGGCGCAGCTGGCATCGCCGTACGGGGTGCTCGTCGTCGTCAAGGTGCTGGCGCTCCTCGCCCTCGGCGCGCTCGGTGCGCTCTACCGTCGCCGGCTCATCGCGCGGATCGGCGAACGCGCGGCTGCGGGCGCGTTCTGGGGTCTGGTGGCCCTCGAGCTCGGTTTCATGGGTGTCGCCAGCGGCGTCGCCGCCGCGCTCGCGCGCACGGCGCCGCCGCTCGGCGACATCGCGATCACCGACCCCACCCCCGCGGAGCGCCTCACCGGCGCCCCGCTGCCGGCCGAGCTGCTCCCGGCATCCTGGTTCACCGCGTGGGATGTCGATCTGCTCTGGATGCTGCTCTGCGGTTTCGCGCTGTTCTTCTATTACGCGGGGGTCGTGCGTCTTCGCCGGCGCGGGGACGCATGGCCGCTGTATCGCACGATCTGCTGGAGCGCCGGCATCCTGCTGCTGTTCTGGGTGACCAGCGGCGCGGTGGCGGTCTACGAGGACTACCTCTTCAGCGTGCACATGGTGGGCCACATGCTGCTGACGATGGCCATCCCGCTGCTGCTCGTTCCCGGCGCGCCCGTCACCCTCGTCGCCCGCGCCGCGCGCAAGCGCGACGACGGCACGCGGGGCGGGCGCGAGTGGGTCCTGTGGGCCGTGCATTCGCCCGTCGCCAAGGTTCTGACCAACCCCTTCGTCGCGGCCGCCCTCTTCATCGGCTCGCTGTGGGCGTTCTACTACACCGACCTGTTCCGGTGGTCGCTGTACGACCACCTGGGACATCTGTGGATGATCCTGCACTTCCTGATCACCGGATACCTGTTCGTGCTCTCCCTCGTCGGCATCGATCCCGTGCCCTATCGCCTGCCCTACCCGTTCCGGCTCGTGCTGCTGATCGGCGTCATGGCGATGCACGCCTTCTTCGGCATCTCGATCATGATGCAGTCCGGCCTGATGGTCGCGGAGTGGTTCGGCTCGATGGGGCGCACGTGGGGCGCCACGCCGCTCGAGGATCAGTACATCGGCGGCGGCATCGCCTGGTCGATCGGCGAGATCCCCACGCTGATCCTCGCGATCGTCGTCGCGATCCAGTGGAGCCGCAGCGACGAGCGCGCGCAGAAGCGCCGTGACCGGCACACCGACCGCGCGGGCGACGCCGAACTCGACGCCTACAACGAGCGCCTCGCCAAGCTCGCGGAGCGCGACGCGCGCACGGGCGCCCGCTGACAGCATCCCGAATCGGGGTCAGCTCTCGGGCGAGCCCACCCGGATCGACGCGGAACCGTCGGGCAGCACGGTGATCGTCGCGTCCAGGCCGAAGACGATCTCCTCGTCCACCTCGCGGATGCTGCCATCGAACAGCGACCGCACGTCGACCTGGATGCGGGCCGATGCCTCGGTCGCGGGCACGACCCAGTCGGCGCCGGAGGGCTCGAGGGTGATCTCGGGGTAGCGCTCGATCGTCCACGTCGGCAGGCTCGCGATGCGGTTCTGCACGACGAAGCCGAACGGGCAGCCGGTCGGCTGCAGCACCTGCTGGGTCGCGCACTCGTCGAGGAACGTGTCGACCCGCTCCTGCACGACGGTCGTGAACTCCTCCGTGGGCTCGGCCTGCAGGTCGACGGGAACGCCCGCCATCGGCGCGTCGGCGAGCACGTCGACTCCGGGCGTCGCTGCGATCGCCGTGTCGACCGAGACGCGGTAGAGCCCGGGCGAGAAGACGAGCAGCGGCACCGGCTCGAGGGGCGGTGCGTCGGCACCGAGGGGCGAGACCTGCCGTTTGTCGATCGTGAACCCGTTGACATCGAACGACATGGACCCCCGCACCGTGAGGTCGATCACGGCGAGCGGGCTCTCCGCGAAGCGCCAGGTCGGCACGACGCCGACCCAGCCGGCGGGTTCGACGTCGAACGTCGTCGACCCTCGGTGCGCCCCCGCGCGGTAGTCCACGGTGACCCGGGTGATCTCGCCGTCGGTGGTCTCTCCCCGCGGCCGGATGCTGTCGATACTCGTCAGCGCCGTGCTGCGCAGGAGCGCGTCGGATGCCGTCTCGGGTAACCCCGCCGTGGTGAGGTCGGCCCCGGCCACGCGCACACCGGGGACGGCGAGCGCGTCGGCCGCGCGCCCCGCCGCGAGCAGATCGAGGTAGCGCTCGACGAAGGCCGTGGGGCTGTAGAACTCGCGGTACAGCATCGTGCCCCCGGCGGCGAGGGCCGCGGCAAGGAGCACGCCCACGAGTGCCAGCACGGTGAGATCCGTGCGGGGAGAGCGGGGTGCGCGGGCCGGTCGGCGGCGGGGGGCAGGGGCATCGTGCGGTTCGTCGGCGCGCTGATCCGCCGTGTTGATCGCCCCCTGCTGCACAGAGCGATTCTAGGCGCGGCATCCTCAGACATCGCGCTGAGCGCGGAGCGCCGCAAGGCCAGCGTCTAGCATGTACCGGTGACCACGCCGCCTCTCTCCGCCGAGCAGGAGGCGCTCTTCCGTCGCATCGAGGACACGCGCGACCACATCTTCGTGACAGGTCGGGCGGGTACGGGCAAGTCGACTCTCCTGCAGCACCTGGCCTGGAACACCTCCAAGCAGATCGCCGTCTGCGCTCCGACCGGGGTCGCGGCGCTCAACGTCGAGGGCCAGACGATCCACTCGCTGCTGCGACTGCCGATCGGTCTCATCGCCGATCAGGAGCTCGAGCAGTCCGACGCCACGCGCAAGATCCTCAACGCGATCGACACGCTCGTGATCGACGAGATCTCGATGGTCAACGCCGACGTCATGGACGGCATCGACCGGTCGCTGCGCCAGGCGCGCGGCCGTCGCGGCGAGCCGTTCGGCGGCGTGCAGATCGTCATGTTCGGCGACCCCTACCAGCTCGCGCCGGTCCCCCCGCGGGGCGACGAGCTGGCCTACATCCGCGACCACTACCGGTCGTTCTGGTTCTTCGACGCCCACGTGTGGGCGGGAGCCGCCGAGCTGCCCGGGTCGGCGGGCGGCGCGCTCGACGGCTTCGCCGACCTCGGTCGGTATGGCGCGCAGCTCGGCATCCACGAACTCGCCACGATCCATCGCCAGGCCGACGACGCCTTCAAGGCGATGCTCAACGCCGTCCGGCACGGCCACGTGACGGCCGATATCGCGGGCGTCCTCAACGCCACGGGCGCGCGCACCCCTCCCGTGCCCGAGGACTCCGAGATCCCCATCATCACCCTCGCCACCCGCAACGACCGGGTCAACGCGATCAACCATCGGCATCTCGAGGCGCTTCCGGGGCGCGCGCAGACGGCCAGTGCCGAGATCACGGGTGACTTCGGACGCGGCGAGGGCGCCTACCCGGCCGAGGCGGATCTCAAACTCAAGGTCGGCGCGCAGGTGATGTTCCTGCGCAACGACACGGCATCGTTCGGGGAGCCGGCCCGCTGGGTCAACGGCACCATCGGCACCGTCACCCGCATCACCGGCGGTACCGTGCGCGTCGATGTCGACGGCGACGAGCACGATGTCGAGCCGGCGGTGTGGGAGAAGTTCCGCTACAGCTATTCGCCGCTCACCAAGCGCATCTCGCGCGAGATCGTCGCGGAGTTCCATCAGTTCCCGCTGCGCCTGGCGTGGGCGGTGACGATCCACAAGTCGCAGGGCAAGACCTACGACCGCGCGGTCATCGACCTCGGCTCGGGGGCGTTCGCGCCCGGGCAGACGTACGTCGCGCTCAGTCGCCTGACCTCGCTCGAGGGTCTCTACCTCACCCGCCCCCTGCGCCCGAGCGACATCCGGGTGGATGCCGACGTGCAGAGGTTCATGCGCAGCCAGAGCGAGCTGTGAGCCCGAAGGGCCTCACGCCACCGCCGCGGACGCCTTCTGCGCCTCGAGATCGCGGAACAGGTCGGTGTTGAAGCGGTACGCGCGCAGCACCTCGTCGACGACCCGCTCGCGCTCGTTGTCGTCCCACGGCACGGCGTCGAGCTGCTCGCGGTAGACGTCTTTGAACGCCTTGGGGTCGGCGATGTCGTCGAACAGATAGAACCCGACGCCGTTGGTGTCGAAGCCGAACCGCCGCTGCATGATGCGACCGATGAACAGTCCGCCCGAGAGGTCGCCGAGATAGCGGGTGTAGTGGTGGGCGACGAAGCCGCCCGCCCACGTCGCGCCGACCTCGCGGATGCGGGCCACGTAGCGCACCGTGGTGGGCAGCGGCGCGATCCGCTCCCGCCAGTCGGCGCCGACGAGGAACTCGAGATCGGCCTCGAGCGCGGGTAGGCGCGTGAGCTTGTCGGTGATGAAGGCCGCCGCAACCGGATCCGCTTTCATCCGTTCGGCCGCGGATTCGAGTGCCTCATAGATGAAGTAGTGCTGGGCGACGAGCGAGACGTAGTCCTCGCGCGTGCCCTCGCCCTTCAGCAGGCCCGACATGAAGCCCTGGCCCTCGCTGTCGGAATGGGCACCGCTCGAGCGCTCGCGGAGCAGGGCGGAGAACGGCACGACGTTCGACATGGGGACAGTGTAGCGGCCGACTTAGGATGACCTAACCCCTAATTCCCGGAGGATCAGTGCGGGCGGGGCGTCACGCCCAGGGCTGCGCAGGCGGCGTCGTAGAGCGCGACGACCTCGCGGCGCACCTCTCCTCGCTCGCTGATGGGGCCGTGCGGCCAGGGCACACGGTGCGCCGCCACCGCGCCGTCCGGGCCCGCGACATCCCACTCGCCGCCGTCGCCGTCGAAGCCCGTCATCACCGCTCCGGCCGCGTCGGGCCGCCCATGGGCGCGCACGATCAGCAGGTTGTCGTCGGTGTGGTCGCTGTTCATGTGGCGCAGCACGGCCGCCACCACGGTGTCGTCGAAAGCATGCGGCATTCCCACAGCCTAGGCGCGGCGCGCGTGATCGAACCGTGACAATCGCCTGACTAAACTCGGGTGACGACACCGGGGGGTGAGTATGGCGGCACGAAGCATGCGTCGCCGTGCGCTGACCGCTGCGGGGGCCGTGCTGGCCGCCGCAGCGCTGCTCGTGGCCTGCGCGCCCGACACGCAGATCGAGGTCGATGCGCCGGAGCAGGCCGCGGCGGAGCTGCCCGAGGACACGCGCGCTCAGCTCGACGCCGCGGTGCAGAACGCCATGGCCGCGACCGCCTCGACCGGCGCGATCGTCGGAGTGTGGGCGCCGTGGAGCGGCAGCTGGGTCGCGGGCATCGGGGCGGATGCCGCCGGTGCACCCGTCGACGCCGACATGTCGTTCCGCGTGGCCGATGTCACCCGGATGATGACGTGCGACGTGCTGTACGCCGTCGCCGCCGAAGGGATCGTCGAGCTCGATGACCCCGTCGTGGATTACGTCGCGGGCTACCCCAACCTCACCGACGTCACGCTGCAGGATCTCTGCGACGGCACGGCTGGAATCGGCAACTACGAGGCCGTCATCGGCGGCTCCTGGATCGACAATCCCGAGCGCGTCTGGGATCCGCTCGAGATCGCCGCCTTCGGTCTCGGCCAACCGCGATCGGCCGTGGGCACGGAGTACCGCAACTCCGACGCGGGATACGCGCTGCTGGGCATGGCCCTCGAGCGCGCCACCACGACCCGCGTCGAGGTGCTCTTCGACAGGTACCTGTTCGAACCGCTCGGACTCGAGAGCACGTCGCTTCCGGGCGACCGCGCCGCGGCTCCCAGCGACCACGCGCTGCCGGGCTACCGCATCGTCAACAATCCCGACGGCACGCTGAACTGCGCCGAGCCGCGCGACATGACGGTGATCTCGGCATCCCTCGGCAACACCGACTCGGGTGTCGTCTCGACGGTGACCGACCTCGGCCGCTACGTGCAGGCCGTGGCCGTGGGTGCGACCGCGACCGACGTCGACCGCTGGGCAGAGCCGCTTCCCGTGTTCGGCGGCGCGCCGGGATGGTTCACCGCGACGGGCGGCGCGCTGCAGGCCGGCTCGTTGATCGGACAGTACGGTTCGGTTCCCGGTTACATGACCGCGGCCTTCGCCGATCCCGCGACCGGAATGACGGTCGTCGTGGTGCTCAACAACTCGACGGCTTCGGCCGACGTCGTCCGCGACCTGTCGTGGGAGCTGGCCGCCATCGCCTCGAAGGCGCCCGCGACCTCCGGCTTCACGGCCCCCGAGTTCGGTCTGCCGTGGACCGCCGAGCAGTACCGCGAGTCGGTCTCGCAGACCAACATCTGCCGGTGAGTCCGCCCCGCTTCGGCCAGGCCGCACGCGGTGCGCCCGGGGCGGTCACCCTCGTCGTGCTCGGACTCGCGTGCCAGGAGGTCGGGGCATCGCTCGCGGTGCTGCTGTTCCCGCAGGTGGGGCCGCTCGGCATGGTCATGCTGCGCCTGGTCTTCTCGGCGATGCTCCTGCTCGCGATCGCCCGGCCCACGCTGCGCGGTCACGGGCGCGCCGGCTGGCGCGCGGTGATCGAGTTCGGGGTGGTGCTGGCCGTCATGAACGGCCTCTTCTATCTCGCGCTCGAACGGCTGCCGCTGGGGGTGACCGTGACGATCGAGGTGCTGGGCCCCCTCGCGCTCTCGGTCATCGTCGCCCGCCGAGCGTCGGCCTGGCTGTGGGCGCTGCTCGCATTGGCGGGTGTCGCCCTCCTCGCGGGCGGCGGATGGGACGATCTCGATCTGATCGGGGTGCTCTACGCGCTCGGCGCCGCGGCGAGCTGGGCGGGGTACATCCTCGCGTCGGCGCGGGTCGGGCGCGCGTTCTCGCAGCTCGACGGACTCGCGATCGCGATGGCGATCGGAGCCCTCCTCTCGCTGCCGTTCGGCGTCCTCGATGCGGGTTCCGCGCTGCTGCAGCCGACACTGCTCGCCCTGGGCGCCGCGGTCGCGGTGCTGTCGTCGGCCGTGCCGTACGCGCTCGAGCTGACGGCCCTGCGCCGGCTTCCGGCATCCGCCTTCGCCGTGCTGATGAGCCTCGCGCCCGCGACCGCGACCCTCGCGGGCTGGGTGCTGCTCGGGCAGGTGCTCACACCGCTCGAGCTCGCGGGCATCGGTCTTGTGGTGCTGGCGAGCATCGGCGCCGTCCGCGCGTCGGCACGGGCCGCCCGAACCGCCGCGCAGCCGGTCGGCTGATCCGCGGGGGCGGGATGCTGCGCCTCAGCCGCGCAGGATCGTCTCGATCAGGTGCGGCGCGAGCTCGCCCTCGGCCTCGAGCACCACGCGGGTGCGCGCGCCCTCGTGGTGGCGGTCGCCGAGGCGCTGACCCCGGAGATCGGCGATGGTCTGGCCGCGCCCGGGGCCCTGGCTCGTGTCGACCACGACGGGAACCCGCGGGGCGCGGGTGAGGGTGATGGCGCCCGCGGCGATCGCTGCGGCGAGCGGGTCGTGCAGGGCGCAGCCGCGGCGGCCGTACAGCGGCATGTAGAAGTCGAAGTAGTGGTCGAGGATCGCGCCGACGGCGCGTGGGCCCGGCGTGTCGGCGGCAAGCAGCGCGGCGCGGTCGTCCTCGTCGAGGGAATGCTCGACGGTGATGTCGAGCGGAACGAGGGTGACGTCCCAGTCCGCTCCGAGCAGCGCCGCGGCGGCCTCGGGGTCGTTGTGGATGTTGGCCTCGGCGACGGGGCTGATGTTGCCGGCGGCAAGAGCCGCCCCGCCCATGGTCGTGACGCCGGCGATGCGGGTCGGCAGCGTCGGATCGGCCTCGAGGGCGTGGGCGATGTTGGTGACCGGGCCGATGGTCAACAGATGCAGGCGGCCGGCGTGCGTGTGCGAGAGTTCGATCAGCAGCTCATGGGCCGACGCGGCGACGGGCTCGCGAGCGCTGCGGGGCAGGTCGACCCCGCCGATGCCGTTGTCGCCGTGCACCCACGGGGCGCCGCCGCCGTAGGGGTGGCTGAGGTGGTCGTGCGCGCCGATCGCGACGGGGATGTCGTCGCGGCCGTACAGCGCGAGCAGGTCGAGGGTGTTGCGTGCGGCCGTGGCCGAGTCGATGTTGCCGCTGACGGTGCCGATGCCGACGAGGTCGACGGCGGGGGAGGCCAGCAGGTAGGCGATGGCGACGGAATCGTCGACGCCGGTGTCGCAGTCGAGGAAGACGGGAATGGGGGCGGGCGTCGTCATGCGGATCCTTCGGGTGGGGGAGCGGCGACCACGCTGTCGGGCGCCCGGGCGTACCGGGTGCTCTATGGGTTATACCCCGCCGCGCACGGCCGGAGCAAAGCGGCGGGGCGTGGTGGAATGTGCTCATGCCTTCCCCCGCTCTGCCTCCCCTCGCCGTCGTCGGCAGCATCAATGTCGACCTCACCGCCGCGGTGCCGCGCCTGCCCGCGGCGGGCGAGACGGTGCTCGGCGGAACCCTCACGCGTCAACCGGGCGGCAAGGGCGCGAACCAGGCGATCGCCGCCGCGCGGCTGGGCGCGCCGGTGCGCATGATCGGCGCGGTCGGCGACGACGGAGACGGGCAGTGGATGCTGCAGAACCTGCGCGACGCGGGCGTCGGTGCGGGTGATGTCTGGCTCGGCGATGCGGCCACCGGCACTGCCCTGATCACCGTCGACCCCGGCGGCGAGAATCAGATCGCGGTGTGTCAGGGCGCCAACGCCGATGTGTCGCTCGATGGCGTCGCCTTCGCCGACGACGAAGCGGTGCTCGCGCAGCTCGAGATACCGATGGATGTCGTGGCCCGCCTCGCGTCGGCCGTGCCGGGATTCCTCGCCGTCAATGCGGCCCCGGCGGTGCGGCTTCCGGCTGCGCTCGTCGAGCGGGTCGACCTGTTCATCGTGAACGAGACGGAGTACGAGCTGCTGCCCGAACTCGCGCAGGCGCGGCGGGTCGCCGTCACCTATGGTTCGGCAGGAGCCGCGCTGCGCGAGCACGGGGTCGAAGTTCTGCGGGTGCCCGCCCCGCGGGTGCACGCGATCAGCGCGGTCGGTGCGGGTGATGCGTTCTGCGCGGCGCTGACCCTCGCGCTCTGCGCGGGTTGGGGCGCGGAGGACGCGCTGCGGGCCGCCTGCGCGGTGGGCGCCGACGCCGTCACGCATCTCGGGGCCCAGTCGCCGCTGCGCCCGCTGCAGAGCTACGCCCCCTGACGCGTTGAGAGGTCTTCGGGTGCTCGAGCTCATCGATGCCGGCGCCTGAGCGATGGCCCAGGCGCCGGCGCGACTCAGACTGCGGCGGGTACGCGGGCCGACACGGCGTCGAGCTGTGCGAGCTCGTCCGGCGTCAGCGACAGCGACGCAGCGGCCAGCAGTGCCGGCAGCTGCTCGACGGTGCGTGCGCTCGCGATCGGCGCGACGACGTTCGGCTGCGCCTGCAGCCAGGCGAGGGCGGTGGTCGCGAGTTCGACGCCGCGGGCGGTCGAGATGTCGTCGAGGGTGCTGACGACCGCGAGTCCCTCGTCCGTGAAGTAGCCGCCGACCTGGCCCTCGCGAGCCTTGCCTGCGATGTCCTCGCGGGTGCGGTACTTGCCGGTGAGGAACCCGGCGGCGAGGGAGAAGTACGGTACGACGCCCAGGCCGTTCGCCTCGACGAGGGCCGCGTACTCGCTCTCGTAGGGCTCGCGGGCGACGAGGTTGTAGTGCGGCTGGAGGGCGACCGGCAGAGCGAAGCCGTGCGCCTGCGCGATCCCGATCCATTCGGCGACGCGGGTGGCCGAGTAGTTCGACAGTGCGATGTGTCGGATCTTGCCCGCCGTGCGCAGGCCCTCGAACGCCGCGACCGTCTCTTCGAGGGACGTGCTCTCGTCGTCGTAGTGAGCCCAGTACAGATCGATCGCGTCGACGCCCAGCCGAGCGAGTGATGCGTCGGCGGCGGCCACGACATTGGCGGCCGAGAGTCCCATGAACTGGGGATGGGCGCTCACCTTGGTGCCGATGACGAGGTCATCGTGGGCGCCGCGGCGGGCGATCCACGACCCGATGATCGTCTCCGACTCACCGCCCGAGTTGCCGGGTACCCATGCGGAGTACATGTCCGCTGTGTCGATGAAGTTCCCGCCGCCCTCGACGAAGGCGTCGAGCACGGCGTGGGACTCGCGCTCGTCGGAGGTCCAGCCGAAGGTGTTGCCTCCCAGCGCCAGGGGGAAGACCTCGAGGTCTGATGTGCCGATCAGGGTCATTGCTGTCCTTTCCGAAGCGGGGAGCGAAACGCACGGCCCGCCACAGGCCGAGTCCCCCGCTATGCCAACCGACGCGGCGACGGCATCATTCCGAACGCTCTCGCGGCGGACGTCGTCGAGATGTCCGCCGGGGGTCAGCCGGCGGCCCGGGCGAGCGGCCCCGACATCCACGTGTCTATGTCTCGCGCAGACGTCAGACGGACGACCGTCAGGTGGGGGTGATCGTCGCGCAGCCGAGGAATCCGCGCGCGATACGCGTGTCGCGTGATGAACGCCCAGCGCACGATGTGCTCGCGCTCTGTGAGGAACGTCCGCAGCGGAGGCTCGACATTGCCGTTCCAGAGGACTTCTCGCCGAATGCGTCGTCGCACCGTTCGACGCACCACCCGTGGCAAGGTCACCGTGAAGAAGGGGAGGTCGAGCCAGACCAGCAGGTCCGCGTTCTCCGCAAGCGTCGCCCGCGCGCTGGAGTACTGCCACTCGGTCGTCCATCTGTCGGCACGCACGAGCGCGTCGACGTCTCGCAGGAACTCCTCGCGCGGCGTCCAATCGGGCCCGTGGTAGAGCCCGTCGATCTCCGTATGCGGAGCGTCCAGGACGTCGGCGACCCGGGCCGCGAGCGTTGTCTTCCCGGTCCCGGACACGCCGGCGATGAGAACGCGCCTCGGACGGAACGGCAGCGGATCATGTGGGCCCAGCATGGCAAGAAGGATACTTCTGCCCGCATGCCGGCGGCGGGGTTGGTGCTCTCGGAGGGGATGACGGGAATCGAACCCGCGCTATCAGCTTGGGAAGCTGAAGTTCTGCCATTGAACTACATCCCCGGCAGGCCTTTCGGCGCCCGGCCAGCATAACAAACACCGCAGAGGCCGGCCGCGCGCGGTCAGCACTCCGGAGCGATGTGCCCGGACACGCGCTTTCGGACGCATCGGCGAGGGCTTGTGCGCGAAGGTCCGGAATGTTGTCCACTGAGGCAGCCGAACAGAGCCGACCGACCGCGCAGCCGGATCCGCCGCCGCCCGGTCGCTAGGCTGACCCCGTGCTGCTCTCGGATCGTGACATCAGGCTCGAACTCGACGCTCGCCGCATCGGACTCGACCCCTACGATCCCGCGATGGTGCAGCCCTCGAGCGTCGACGTGCGCCTCGACCGCTACTTCCGCCTCTTCGACAACCACAAGTACCCCTTCATCGACCCCGCCGAAGACCAGCCCGAGCTGACCCGCCTGATCGAGGTCGCCCCGGACGAGCCGTTCATCCTGCACCCCGGCGAGTTCGCGCTCGGCGCGACGTTCGAGCAGGTCACCCTCCCGGACGACGTCGCGGCGCGGCTGGAGGGAAAGTCCTCGCTCGGCCGGCTGGGTCTCATCACCCACTCGACGGCGGGCTTCATCGACCCCGGCTTCACCGGCCACGTCACCCTCGAACTGGCCAACGTCGCGACGCTTCCGATCAAGCTCTGGCCGGGGATGAAGATCGGCCAGCTCTGCTTCTTCCGGCTCTCCTCGCCCACCGAGAACCCCTACGGCTCGGGCCCGTACGGCAACAGATATCAGGGCCAGCGCGGACCGACGGCCTCCCGGTCGTTCCAGAACTTCCACCGCACGGATGTCGGAACCACCGACGCGGGATCCCTCGGCGCCTGAGCACCCTCTCGCTAGGGTGGGCGGCGTGAGCAACGAAAGCACCGCCGACCGCGCCGCCAGGACCGCCCCGGGATCCGTGCCCAGCAAGATCGCCCCGTGGGTCTTCTGGCCGGCGGCGACGATCGTCGTCGTCTTCAGCGCCTTCGCGATTCTCTTCCCAGACGCGGCCGAGGTCTTCTTCGACACCGTCCAGACCTCGATCGTCAACGCGTTCAACTGGTACTACGTGCTGATCGCGGCCTTCTTCGTCGTCTTCGCGGTGTTCATCGGCTTCAGCCGATTCGGTGACATCCGCCTCGGAAAGGACGACGACGAGCCCGAGTTCTCGCTGGGCGCCTGGTTCTCGCTGTTGTTCGCGGCGGGCATGGGTATCGGCCTCGTCTTCTACGGCGTCAGCGAGCCGCTCAGCCACTTCGTCGACCCGCGTCCCGGTGTCGCGGGCACGCCGGCGCAGCTTGCGCAGTCGGCGCTGACGCAGACGTACCTGCACTGGGGGATCCACGCGTGGGCGATCTACGTCGTCGTGGGGCTGGGGCTCGCCTACGCGATCCACCGCCGCAAGCGTCCCATCTCGATCCGCTGGGCGCTGGAGCCACTGCTGGGCAAGCGCGTGCGCGGCGGCTGGGGCAACACGATCGACGCGGTCGCGCTCGCCGGCACGATGTTCGGCGTCGCGACGTCGCTCGGGCTCGGCGTGCTGCAGATCAGCGCGGGCCTGGATTCGGCGGGTCTGTTCGAGCCGAGCCTGCCCCTGCAGATCGTGCTCATCGCGATCATCACCGTCTTCGTGCTGCTCTCGGTGCTCTCGGGAGTCACCCGCGGCATGAAGTGGCTCTCGAGCGGCAACCTGATCCTGGCGGCTGCCCTGCTGCTGTTCGTGCTGGTCGTGGGCAACACCGAGTACCTGCTGCGCGAGTGGGTGCAGTCCATCGGCGCCTACATCCAGAACTTCGTGGGCCTCAGCTTCACCGTCAGCGCCTTCCAGGGCACGGCGGGCGAGGAGTGGCAGGCCGCGTGGACCTCGTTCTACTGGGGCTGGTGGATCTCGTGGGCGCCCTTCGTCGGCATCTTCATCGCGCGCGTGAGCCGCGGCCGCACCGTGCGCCAGTTCGTCATGGGCGTACTGATCGTGCCGACGCTGCTCGGCATCCTGTGGTTCGCCGTGCTCGGTGGCTCGGCGCTGTACCTCGAGCTGCAGAACCCCGGCTCGATGACCACGGCGGAGGGCGGCGTCGACCTCGAGGGAGCGCTGTTCCAGCTCTTCACGTACCTGCCCGCGGCGCCGGTCCTGACGATCGGGGCGATCGTGCTGATCGCGGTGTTCTTCATCACCTCGTCCGACTCGGGCGCGCTCGTGATGGGCATGATCGCGACGGGCGGCAACGCCAACCCCGCACGCTGGGTGCGCACCTTCTTCACCCTCGCCACGGCCGTCCTCGCCGTCGCCCTGCTGATCGCCGGTGGCCTGACGGCGCTGCAGACCGCGGCGATCATCATCGCCCTGCCCTTCAGCGTCGTGATGCTGCTGATCTGCTGGGCCACGATCATCGCGTTCCAGCGCGAGAGACGCGCGTACGACAAGGCCGAGCGCGCGCAGCTGCTCGATCACATCGGCGAGCACTACGGGCTCGAGGTCGAGCAGCAGGACGAGCGCGGCATCCGCTGGTCGCCGTTCCTCCGGCGTCGCGATCGCCCCGCGGACGAGAAGGCGGGGGATGCCGCCGGTCAGTGAGCCTGCGTCACCCCGAGCGCGTCGTGCACGGCGACCGCGGCGACCCGCGCGCCGGCGCCGGCGGCGACGATCAGCTGCTGGGCGCCAGGAGCGGCCGCGTCGCCCGCGCCGTAGACGCCGGGCACGCTCGAGCGGCCGGCGCGGTCGGTGACGAGGTGCCCGTCCTCGTCGAGGTCGGGCGCGAGCGGGGCGAGGAACTCCAGCGCCGACTGCCACTCGGGGCGCACGAACCCGCCCGCGACCTCGACCCGGGTGTCGTCCTCGAGCACGATGGCCGACAGCATCCCGCGCTCGCCCCGCAGCTCGGCGATCCGTGAGCGCTCGACGCGGATCCCGGATGCTGTCAGCTCGGCCTCGCCGTCGACCCCGAGCGCGTCCGAGCCGTTCGTGAAGACGGTCAGGGCGTTCGTCCATCGGGCGATGAGCCGCGCGCGGTCGGCCAGATCCGCGCTCTCGCCGATGAGGGCGAGGGGCCGGTCGCGCAGTTCCCAGCCGTCGCAGGCGGCGCAGCTGAAGAGCGACATGCCGTAGAAGCCGCGGATGTTCGGCACGTCGGGAAGAGTCTCGCGCAGGCCCGTGGCGACGATGACGGCGCGCGCGGCGATCGTCGCGGGCGCGCGGCGTCCCTCGAGCGTCGCGACGAAGCGCGCATCGGCGTGACCATCGCCGGCGTGGGCGACCGCGACGACCTTCGTGCGAGAGTGGACGACCACATCGGGATACGCCTCGAGCTCGGCCCGCGCGAGGCGGCGCAGCTCGTGCGGCGGCACGCCGTCGCGGGTGAGGAATCCGTGCGAGAGCAGGGTCGCGGCGTTGCGCGGCCGATCGGCGTCGACGAGGGCGACGCTCGCGCGGGCGCGGCCGAGGTTGAGCGCGGCCGAGAGTCCCGCGGGACCCCCGCCGATGACGAGCACGTCGACGACCGCGGGCGACACGGCTCCCGCCGCCGGCGCCGCGCCCGCGGGCGAGCCGGTCACGACCGGGTCAGCGCGTCCGCGCGCGAGATCTGCACCTGCTCGTCGCGGGGTACGACTTTGACGCGCTCGCGCGTGTACTCATGGGTCGCGCCGAGCTCGCGCTCGTGCGCGTCGAGGGCGAGCCAGCCCTGCCAGGTGGTGTATTCGACGCCGCGGTCGGCGAGCAGGTCGAGCACGTCGCCCGTCTCGGTCGGCGCAGCGAGCAGGCCCGCCTCGGCGTCGGCGACGAGGTGCGCGACGGTCTCCATCGCGTCGCTCTTGGTGTGGCCGATGAGGCCGACCGGTCCGCGCTTGATCCAGCCCGTGGCGTAGAGGCCGCGCACCGCGGTGCCCCCGTCGTCGGCGGTGATCGCCGAGGCGGCATCCGTCACGCGCCCTTCGACGTTCGGCACGACGCCGCGCACCTCGTCGAACGGGGCGTCGAGCACGGGGGTGCCGAAGTAGCCGACGGCGCGGTAGACCGCCTGCACAGGGATGTCCCGCAGCTCGCCGGTGCCGACGACGCTGCCATCGCCCGTGGGTGTGGTGCGCTCGAAACGCACTGCCTCGACGCGGTCGGAGCCCAGAACCTCGACCGGCGAGTGGTAGAAGTGCAGGTGCAGCCGACGGGAGGCGGTGCCGACCTCGCGTCCGCGCCACGACTGCAGGGTGCGCAGCATGACCTTGAGCTGGTTGTTGGATGCCGCCGCGGGGTCGACACCATCGAAGTCCTCGTCGTAGAGCACGATGTCGACGTCGGGCACCTCGCCGAGCTCGCGCAGCTCGATGGGGGTGAACTTGATGTCGGCGGGTCCGCGGCGGCCGAAGACGTGCACGTCGGTGACGGCGGAGGCCTCGAGCCCCGCGAGTACGTTGTCGGGGATCTCGGTCGAGCGCAGGTCGACCGCGTGCTTGGCGAGGACGCGGGCCACATCGAGGGCGACGTTGCCGTTGCCGATCACGGCGACCTCGCGCGCATCGAGCGGCCACTCGCGCGAGACGTCGGGATGGCCGTCGAACCAGGCCACGAAGTCGGCGGCGCCGTACGAGCCGGGCAGGTCGATGCCCGGGATGTCGAGGTGCACGTCGCGGATGGCTCCGGTCGCCAGGATCACGGCGTCGTACCGCTCGTGCAGTTCGTCGAGGGCGATGTCGCGGCCGACCTCGACGTTGCCGACGAAGCGGATCACGCCCGAATCGAGCATCTCGTGGAGGGACGTGACGATGCCCTTGATGCGCGGGTGGTCGGGTGCGACGCCGTACCGGATGAGTCCGTAGGGCGCCGGAAGGGTCTCGAACAGATCGATCTCGACGGTGCCGCCGGCGTCGGCCACGCGGCCGGAGAGGATGTTGCCGGCGTAGATGCCGGCGGGGCCGGCTCCGACGATCGCGACACGGAGGTTGAGAGTGCTCACAGGGCTTCGGCCTTTCTGGCGGAGAGTTCTTCGGGGGCGTAGGGGCTGAGGGTCACGACATCGCCGACGACGATGACCGCGGGGTTTCGCACGCGGCGCTGGGCGGCCTGGGCGACGATCGTGTCGAGGGTGCCGATCGTGACGCGCTGGTGCTCGCCGTAGCCGTCCTCGATGATCGCGACGGGGCACTGGGCGCCGCGAACGCCTCGGGCGAGCATGAGGGCGGAGTGGCCGAGGGTGCCCACGCCCATGAGCAGCACGACGGTGTGGTCGCGCCCGCCGCCGACCTCGCCGAGCTGATCGTGGCCCGAGACGACCGTGAACGCGGTGGCGAGCCCGCGGTGCGTGAGTGGGATGCCGGCGATCGCGGGCACCGAGATCGCGCTCGTGACTCCGGGGATCACGTCGACGGGGATGCCGGCATCCCGGCAGGCCGCGAGCTCTTCGCTGCCGCGGCCGAAGATGTAGGGATCGCCGCCCTTGAGCCGCACGACGCGCTTGCCTTCGAGCGCGAGTTCGACGAGGAGGGCGTTGATGCGCTCCTGCGGCACGGCGTGATGGCCCGGCAGTTTTCCCACGTCGATGACGGGGGTGCCCAGATCCAGCTCGTCGAGCACCGCGCGGGCGCCGAGGCGGTCGGCGACGATGACATCGGCGTGCTCGAGCGCGCGCATGCCGCGCACCGTGAGCAGGTCGGCGCTGCCGGGGCCCGCGCCGACGAGCGTCACCCGACCGCGCGGCGCGCTCATCGGGCCCCTCCCTGGAGCAGGCCGCGACCGCGCAGCACCCGCCGCTCGAGCTCGACGACGATGCCGATCACGAGGATCACGAGGATCGCCGCGAGCACGGCGGCCAGATCGGACGCCTCGCGTCCGTCCTGGAGCAGCGCGCCGACGCCGGCGCCGAGCGTGCCGCCCACGGCGATGATCTCGGCGGCGAGGACGCCGCGCCACGAGAAGGCCCACCCCTGCTTGAGCCCCGCGATGTAGCCGGGGAGGGCACCGGGAAGGATGATCAGCAGCGACATGAGCGGTCCGCGGGCGCCCATCACGGTGCCCGCGCGACGCAGCTGCACGGGCACCTGATCGACCCCCGCGATCATGCCGTTGACGATGGAGGGGACCCCGCCCATCAACACGACGAAGTAGACCAGCGCGTCGGTCAGGCCGAACCACAAAATCGCCGCCGGCACCCACGCGACCGAGGGCAGCACCATCAGCCCCGAGACGATCGGAGCGATCGCGCGGCGCAACGGCCGCACCTCGGCGAGGACGAGCCCGAGCACTGTGCCGATGACGATCGCCGCGGCGAAGCCGATCAGGCCGCGGCCGAGGCTCGTTGCGACCGCGGCGGGCAGCGCGCCGCTCGCCCACGCATCGCCGAGCGCCGCGGCCACCTGAGCCGGCGACGGCATCGTGTCGGGCGAGGGACCGGTGATCATGACGGCGACCTGCCACACCGCGACGAGCGCGACGATGAAGATCACCGGCGGCAGCACCGACCCGAGCACGCGCCGGATCGGGCGGGACGGCGTCGGCGTGTTCGTCTGCAGGCGGTCGTTTCCGGCCTCGAGACTGCGCAGATCGGTGTCAGGCTGCATTGCGTCGGATCTCGGTGCGCAGCTGATCGGTGATCTCCACAGCGAGCGCACCCACCTCGGGCGACGCGATGCGGCGGCCCTCGGTGCGGGCGATGCGCCACTCGCGGGCGATGCGGCCGGGCCGGCTGGAGAGCAGCACGACGCGCTGGCCGAGTCGGGCCGCCTCCCGCACGTTGTGCGTGACGAAGACGATCGTGCGTCCCGTCGCGCGCCACACCCGCTCGAGCTCCTCGTGCAGCAGGTCGCGCGTGATCGCATCGAGGGCCGCGAACGGCTCGTCCATGAGGAGCACGGGGCGGTCCTGGGCGAGCGAGCGCGCCAGCGCGACGCGCTGGCGCATCCCGCCCGAGAGTTCGTGCGGGCGCCGGTCGGCGGCATCCGCCAGGTTGACCACGTCGAGCAGTTCCATCGCGCGTGCGCGGCGCTGGGCGCGGCCGACCCCGCGCAGACGCAGCGC
Organism: Microbacterium sp. HA-8; assembly: GCF_046111165.1. Lineage (NCBI taxonomy): Bacteria > Bacillati > Actinomycetota > Actinomycetes > Micrococcales > Microbacteriaceae > Microbacterium > Microbacterium sp. HA-8. Next base: position 3,529,991 of record NZ_CP162025.1, on the reverse strand, counting down.
GAGCTCGACGTTGCCGCGGGCGCTCAGCCACGGCATGAGCGCTGACTCCTGGAACATCACGGCGGCGCCGGGCGCGGGGGTCGTGATCCGGCCGGCCGAGGGAGCATCGAGGCCGGCGATGAGGTTCAGCAGCGTCGACTTGCCGCAGCCGGAGGCGCCCAGCAGGCAGAGGAACTCGCCCGGGGCGACATCGAGCGTGATGTCCTCGAGAACGGTCGTCGCGCCGAAGCGCTGCGAGACGTTCTCGATCCGGATCGCGGGGGGCAGCACCGGGGCGGGCGCGCGCAGCAGCACGCCCTCATCGAAGCTCGGCCCGAGACGGACGGACGGAGCACCGGTGACGGTGTGCGGCGGCGGAAGGGCGGTCATGAGGGCGAAGGGATCAGGCCTGCACGATGCCGGCGGCGAGGGTCGCGCCGTCGGCGGGGTGGATGACGAGGAACGAGCCGCCGTCGCGGCTGTCGCGGTAGGCCTCGAGCGGCAGATCGGCGGCCAGCCGCAGGGTGGCGCGGCCGATGTCGTTGGCGGCGAGGGCGTCGGCGGGTGTGTGCACGAGCGCGTCGAGGTCGTAACGCGACGTGATCTGCTGCACGATCGCCTGCACGGTCGCGGTGCCGTGCTTGACGAGCACGCGCGCGCCCGTCGTCAGCGCCCGCGCGTCGAGCTGGAACAGCTCGGCCTCGAGCGTGCGCCGCGGCTGCGGCAGCGACCCCGGCGTGACGACGAGCGCGCCGCGGGCGGCGTCGATGTCGTCGGCCAGGCGCAGCGCGACCGAGGTCGGGGCGATCGCGGCGTCGACCTCGGCGCCCGCGACCTCGACCCCCACGACCGTCGTCTGCACGCCGCTCGGGAAGATCTCGACGGCATCGCCCACGCGCACCTCACCCGAGGAGATGCGTCCGGCCACCGCGCGATAGTCGCGGTAGCGCTCCGCGAGCGCGGGGTCGGCGGCCAGCTCCGGGCTGAGTCCGCCCTGCGGGCGCAGGACGAGCTGCACCGGCAGACGGAACGGGTCGTCGGCGCTCTCGAGGTCGTCACGCGCGGGCAGAGTCTCGAGCAGTTCGAGCAGCGCCGGGCCGGTGTACCACGGGGTGTGCGGCGAACGCTCGACGATGTTGTCGCCCTCGAGGGCCGACACCGGCAGCACGTGCAGATCCTCGATGCCCAGGCCCTCGGCGACGCGGCGGACGTCCGCCTCGACCGGCGCGTAGGCGTCCTCCGCGTACGCCAGCAGGTCGATCTTGTTGACCGCGACGACGACGTGCGGCACGCGCAGCAGCGCGATCACGGCGAGGTGGCGGCGGGTCTGCTCGAGCACGCCCTTGCGTCCGTCGATCAGCACGATGACAGCATCCGCCGTCGTCGCGCCCGTGACCATGTTGCGGGTGTACTGCACGTGCCCCGGGCAGTCGGCGAGGATGAAGCTGCGGGTGCCCGTGGCGAAGTAGCGGTAGGCGACGTCGATCGTGATGCCCTGCTCGCGCTCGGCGCGCAGGCCGTCGGTGAGCAGGGCGAAGTCGAACCCCGTGCCGTGGGCGAACCCCCGCTCGGCGGATGTGCGCGCGACCTGCTCCAGCTGGTCGGCGAGGATCGCCTTCGAGTCGTGCAGCAGTCGCCCGACGAGCGTGGACTTGCCGTCGTCGACCGAGCCGGCCGTGGCGAAGCGGAAGAGCGTGGATGTCGCGGTCGACACGGTCGCGGTCATCAGAAGTACCCGTCCTTCTTGCGATCCTCCATGGCGGCCTCCGAGATGCGGTCGTCGGCGCGGGTGGCGCCGCGTTCGGTGAGGGTCGAGCGCGCGACCTCGGCGACGACGGATGCTGTCGTGACGGCATCCGATTCGACCGCTCCCGTGCAGCTCATGTCGCCGACCGTGCGGTAGCGCACGACACGGCGCTCGACGGTCTCGTCGGGGCGGGGCTCCGAGACCTCGCCGACGGCGCGCCACATGCCGTCGCGGCGGAACACCTCGCGCTCGTGCGCGAAGTACAGCGGCGGCAGCGGGATGTCTTCGCGCTCGATGTAGCGCCAGACGTCGAGCTCGGTCCAGTTCGAGATGGGGAACGCGCGCACGTGCTGCCCGGGCGTGTGGCGCCCGTTGTACAGGCTCCACAGCTCGGGGCGCTGGTTGCGCGGATCCCACTGGCCGAACTCGTCGCGGAGCGAGATGATGCGCTCCTTGGCCCGCGCCTTGTCTTCGTCGCGGCGGGCCCCGCCGAAGACGGCGTCGTGCCGGCCCGCGGCGATCGCGTCGAGCAGGGGCAGCGTCTGCAGCGGGTTGCGGGTGCCGTCGGCGCGCTCGTGCAGTCGGCCGTCGTCGATGTAGTCCTGTACGCGGGCGACCTCGAGGCGGATGCCGAGGCGGGCCACGGTCTCGTCGCGGAACGCCAGCACCTCAGGGAAGTTGTGGCCGGTGTCGACGTGCAGCACGGGGAAGGGCACCCGGCCCGGCCAGAACGCCTTGGCGGCGAGGTGCAGTACGACGACGGAGTCCTTGCCGCCCGAGAACAGCAGCACGGGGCGCTCGAACTCGGCGACGACCTCGCGGATGATGTGGATCGCCTCCGCCTCGAGCAGGTCGAGGGCGTCGCGGTGCGGTGCGGGCGCCGGGGCCGGCTCAGGAGCCGTGGTGGTGGAGAGCGAAGTCATACGTGCAGCCCGCATTCGGTCTTGCCCAGTCCTGCCCAGCGGCCGGATCGGGGGTCTTCGCCGGGGGCGACCGGCTGGGTGCACGGCTCGCACCCGATGGAGGGGTAGCCGTTCGTGACGAGCAGATTGACCGGCACGCGATAGGTGCCCGCGTAGGCGAGGAGGTCGTCGAAGGTCCACGCCGCGACGGGGTTGACCTTGACGAGGCCGTTGCGCTCGTCCCACGTCACGAGGGGGGTGAGGGTGCGCGTGGGTGCCTCGTCGCGGCGCACACCCGTGAACCAGACCTCGTATCCGCCGAGGGCGTCGTGCAGCGGCTCGACCTTGCGGCGCGCGCAGCACAGCGCGGGGTCGCGGGCGTAGAGCTTCTCGCCGAACTCGGCGTCCTGCTCGGCGACGCTCTGCTGCGGCAGCACGTCGACGATGCGCACGTCGAGGGCGCGCTGGACCTCGTCGCGCGTCACCCGCGTCTCGGCGAAGTGGTAGCCGGTGTCCAGGAACAGCACGTCGACCCCGGGGAGCTGCTCCGCGACGAGATGGGGCAGCGCGGCATCGGCCATCGAGCACGCGACGGCGGCAGCATCCACCCCGAAGTTCTCGGCGACCCAGCGCACCACCTCGGCCGGTGAGGCCTCGTGGTCGGTCAGGCTGCCGAGCTCGGCGTTGCCGCGTTCGGCGAGCGCGCGCAGCTCGTCGGCGGTGCGCTTGCTCGTCGCGCGGGGGGCGAGGGTGACGGTCACTGCAGGGCCTCCTCTTCGGCGCGGTGCGCCCACTGGGCGAAGGTCTCGTCCGAGCTCTCGTCGCGGTCGTCGAGGAACCGGCGCACGACACGCTCGGTGTAGTCGGCGATGCCGTCGGCGGCCACCTTGAGGCCGCGGACGGTCCGCCCGAGGCCGGGGTTCTCGCGGTCGCGCGATGCGAGCCCGCCGCCCAGGTGCACCTGGTAGCCCGGCACCTGCTCGCCGTCGATCGTGACGAGCTGACCCTTGAGGCCGATGTCGGCCGTCTGGATGCGCGCGCACGAGTTGGGGCAGCCGTTGACGTGCAGAGAGAGCGGATGCGGCAGGTCGAGGCCGTCGAGGCGCTTCTCGAGGTCGAGCACGGCCTGCGTCGCATAGCCCTTGGTCTCGACGATCGCGAGCTTGCAGAACTCGATACCCGTGCACGCGATGGTCCCGCGGCGGATCAGGCTCGGCCGCGCGCTCAGGCCCAGGCGATCGAGCTCCGCGACGAGCGGCTCGACGTTCTCCTCGGGCACATCGAGGACCACGAGCTTCTGGTGCGGCGTCGTGCGCAGACGGTGCGAGCCGTGCGCCTCGAGCACGTCGGCGAGCTCGGTGAGCACCGGACCGGACACGCGTCCCACGATCGGGGTGACGCCGATGTAGAAGCGACCGTCCTTCTGACGGTGGACGCCGACGTGATCGCCGGGGGTCGCAGGCTTCGGGGCCGCGGGGCCATCGGGAAGCGGCTCGGTCAGGTACTCGGTCTCGAGCACGTGACGGAACTTCTCGGGCCCCCACTCCGCGAGCAGGAACTTCAGACGGGCCTTGTTGCGCAGGCGCCGGTATCCGTAGTCGCGGAAGATCTGCGCGACCCCGTGCCACACCTCGGCGACCCGGTCGGGTGCGACGAAGGTGCCCAGGCGCTCGCCGAGGCGCGGGGCGGTCGAGAGGCCGCCGCCCACCCACAGGTCGTAGCCGATGCCGTACTCGGGGTGATCGATCGCGACGAAGGCGACGTCGTTGATCTCGTGCACGACGTCCTGGCTCGGATGTCCGGTGATCGCGGACTTGAACTTGCGCGGCAGGTTGGCCAGCGACTCGTCGCCGATGAATCTCCCCGTGATCTCGTTGATCTGCGCGGTGGGGTCGATCAGCTCGTCGGCGGCGATGCCCGCGACCGGGGAGCCGAGCACGACGCGCGGCACGTCGCCGCAGGCCTCGGTCGTGCCGAGCCCGACTGACTCGAGCCGGCGCCAGATCTCCGGCATCGCCTCGACCTGGATCCAGTGCAGCTGGATGTTCTGCCGGTCGGTGAGATCGGCGGTGTCGCGTCCGAACTCGGTCGAGATGCCGCCGATGACGCGCAGCTGCGCGGTGGTCAGCTGCCCGCCGTCGATGCGCACGCGGAGCATGAAGTACTCGTCCTCGAGCTCGTGCGGCTCGAGTGTCGCGGTGCGGCCGCCGTCGATGCCGGGTTTGCGCTGGGTGTACAGGCCCCAGACCCGGAATCGGCCGTGCAGGTCGGTGGGGTCGATGCTTGCGAACCCGCCCGCGGCGTAGATGTTCTCGATGCGATCGCGGACGGAGAGGCCGTTGTCGACCTGCTTCCACTCCTCGTTGCCGTTGAGCGGAGCGGTGCCGTCGATCTTCCACTGCCCGTTCGGCTTCGTCGAGGGCCTGGCAGGCCGGGCGCGTGCGCCCTCGGCGGCGGGCGGTCGTGTCGCCGTTGCCGCGGGGGCCGGGGCGGCCGGGGTGTCCGTCGTGTCAGAAGTCACAGCATCCTCTTCGCGCAGTCGTTGAGGGTCGCCGGGGTATGGCGATCTTCCGACGGTACGTGAGGCGCGCCGAGGAGGCGATTTCGGGTGACCCCTGCCGTTACGCGGCGTAGCAATCCGTCACATTCGGCCGGCGGCGCACGCGGTCCGCGCGCGTCCGGAGGCCGTCGAAGGGCATCCCTTGGATGCATGTCATCTGGCATGTACTCTCGGTCGTATGCCGGATGACGCCACCGACCCGATCGATGCCATCGCCGCCGCGTTGTCGCGTCTGCGGGGACGGCAGGGTCGCAGAATCTCGGCGGATCCGCGTTTCTTCGGCGTCGACGGGCGCGGTCGCAAGGGGGGCGGGTCGGCGGGTGCGGTGCATTCCGGGCCACCCGCGCCCGGTGGTCCGCTCTCGCACGGCGGCCATGTCGCCCACAGCGGTCATGGTGCTCACGGGGGTCATGGTGGCCACGGCGGCTGGGGTGACGCGATGGCGAGCCGCATGGCGGGGGTCGCGAGACTGCGGCTGCTCGAGACGCTGGAGGCAGCATCCACCGCTCTCAGTGTGAGCGCGATCGCCGACGCGATCGGTGTGGATCAGCCCCGCGCCAGCCGACTCGTGCAGCAGGCGGTCGAGTCGGGCAACGCGCGCCGCGACGACGACCCCGAGGACGCGCGGCGCACCCTCATCGCCCTGACGGAGGCGGGTCGGGCGCTCGTGCGCGGGATCCGCGATGAGCGTCGCAGCGCGGTCGAGACGGCGCTCGAGGGCTTCGACGCGGCCGAACGCGAGCAGCTCGCCGCCCTGCTGACCCGGCTCGCCGCGGCCTGGCCCCGCCCCGCACCCTGACCGCTGCTCGCGGGCTCGCGGGATCCTTCGGGGGATGCTGGGGCCAGCGTGGGGCTCGCCTGTCGCCTTTTGCGGGTGTTGCGCATACGGACCCGCAGTTCGCGACAGGGGAACCACCCGAGCGCCGCTCAGCGGACGGCGTGCACCGGTGCGGTCGCGCGCACCGGAAGCAGGAGCAGCAGGCCGACCAGCAGCACGAGCACGATGCCGAGGATGCCGAAGTACGCCTCGCCCGAGATTCCCACGAACAGCGCGAACATCGTCGGCGCAAGGAACGACACGGCGCGCCCGGTCGTGGCGTAGAGGCCGAAGACCTCGCCCTCGCGGCCCGGCGGGATCATGCGCGCGAGAAAGGTGCGCGAAGCCGACTGCGCGGGACCGACGAAGAGCGTCAGGGCGAGACCCGCGGTCCAGAAGACGATCTGCCCGCCGTCGTGCAGGAAGAACACCAGCAAGCCCGACACCACGAGCCCCGCCAGCGCGACGACGATCACGGGCTTCGCGCCGACGCGGTCATCGAGCGCGCCGACCGCGATCGTCGAGATCCCGGCCACGACGTTCGCGGCGATCGCGAAGATGATGACCTCGCCCGCCGAGAAGCCGAAGACGGATGCTGCCAGCACGCCGCCGAAGGTGAACACTCCCGCGAGGCCATCGCGGAAGACCGCGCTCGCCAGCAGGAACCACACGGTGTGGCGGCTCTCGCGCCACAGTCGCGCCACGTCCCGTCCGAGGCGCGCGTAGGAGGCGAGAAAGCCGATGCGCTCGCGGGCGGTGCCCGCGCCGCGGTACTCGGGAACCGCGAAAAGGACCGGCAGGGCGAACAGCCCGAACCACAGGGCGGCGACGATCATCGACAGCCGCACGTCGAGGCCGTTGTCGCCGGGCAGGCCGAACAGGCCCTGGATGAATCCGAAGTACACGATCAGCAGCAGCACGATGCCGCCGACGTACCCCATGCCCCAGCCGAACCCGCTCACGCGGCCGATCGTGCGTGAGGTCGAGACCTGCGTCAGCATCGCGTTGTAGTTGACGCCCGCGAACTCGAAGAACACGTTGCCTGCCGCGACCAGCAGCAGGCCGAGCCACAAGAAGGAGGGGTCCGGCTCGATGAAGAACATCGCCAGCGTGATCGCGACGACGACGTAGGTGTTCACGGCCAGCCACAGCTTGCGTCGCCCCGAGGTGTCGGAGCGCTGCCCCGTCACCGGCGCCAGCAGCGCGATGAGCAGACCCGCCCCGGCGAGGGCCCAGCCCAGCTGCGCCTCGACCGTGCCTTCGGGGCCGAAGCTCGAGCTGGTGAGGTAGACGGTGAAGACGAAGGTCGTCACGACAGCGTTGAACGACGCCGAGCCCCAGTCCCAGAGTCCCCACGCGATGACGCGGCGGCGGCTGGTGCGGTCGGGGGCGTCGCTCATGTGCGGCACGGTATGGCCCTTCGGTGAACGGCGGGTGGCCCGGCGCCGCCGCGGCGCGGCGCGCGATCAGGCTATCGCTGCCGTCGCTCCAGAAAAGTTGAGCCCGTTCATATCAAGTTCATTTGACAGCTTCCCCGCCCCTGAGTACTGTTGAGTGCAGACGGCTCAACCTCGTGTCGAGTCGATCGCAGACTTCCGCAGAAACACCGAATCGGCAGCATCCCGCTGCGGTTCATACGAAGGAGAGACAATGCCCCGTGCAGTAGGAATCGACCTCGGCACCACGAACTCTGTCGTGAGCGTGCTCGAGGGCGGCGAGCCCAAGGTCATCGCGAACGCCGAGGGCCTGCGCACGACCCCGTCGGTCGTCGCATTCACCAAGGACGGCGAGGTGCTCGTCGGCGAGACCGCCAAGCGCCAGGCCGTCACCAACGTCGATCGCACCATCGCGAGCGTCAAGCGCCACATGGGCACCGACTGGACCTTCGCCGTCGACGACAAGAAGTGGACGCCGCAGGAGGTCTCGGCGCGCATCCTCGGCAAGCTCAAGCGCGACGCCGAGGAGTACCTCGGCGACACCGTGACGGATGCTGTCATCACGGTCCCCGCGTACTTCAACGACGCCGAGCGCCAGGCCACGAAGGAGGCCGGCGAGATCGCGGGTCTGAACGTGCTGCGCATCATCAACGAGCCCACCGCGGCCGCGCTCGCGTACGGCCTCGACAAGGGCAAGGAGGACGAGCTCATCCTCGTCTTCGACCTCGGTGGCGGAACCTTCGACGTCTCGCTGCTCGAGGTGGGCAAGGACGACGACTTCTCGACGATCCAGGTGCGCGCGACGGCCGGCGACAACCGCCTCGGCGGCGACGACTGGGACCAGCGTCTGGTCGACTACTTCATCACGCAGTTCAAGAACACGACCGGTGTCGACGTCTCGAAGGACAAGATCGCCCTGCAGCGCCTGAAGGAGGCCGCGGAGCAGGCGAAGAAGGAGCTCAGCTCCTCGATGTCGACGAGCGTCAACCTGCCGTACCTCTCGCTGACCGAGAACGGCCCGGTGTCGCTGTCCGAGACCGTGAGCCGCGCCAAGTTCGAGGACCTCACGAAGGACCTGCTCGATCGCACCAAGAAGCCGTTCGAGGACGTCATCCGCGAGGCCGGCATCAAGGTCGGCGACATCGACCACGTCGTGCTCGTGGGCGGTTCGACCCGCATGCCCGCCGTGGCCGAGCTCGTCAAGCGCGAGGCCGGCAAAGAGGCGAACAAGGGTGTCAACCCCGATGAGGTCGTCGCCGTGGGCGCCGCGCTCCAGGCCGGTGTGCTGAAGGGCGAACGCAAGGACGTCCTGCTCATCGACGTCACCCCCCTGAGCCTCGGCATCGAGACCAAGGGCGGCATCATGACGAAGCTCATCGAGCGCAACACGGCCATTCCCACCAAGCGCAGCGAGACCTTCACGACGGCCGACGACAACCAGCCGTCGGTGGCGATCCAGGTCTTCCAGGGCGAGCGCGAGTTCACCCGCGACAACAAGCCGCTCGGCACGTTCGAGCTGACCGGCATCGCGCCGGCGCCGCGGGGCATCCCGCAGGTCGAGGTCACCTTCGACATCGACGCGAACGGCATCGTGCACGTGTCCGCCAAGGACAAGGGCACCGGCAAGGAGCAGTCGATGACCATCACGGGCGGCTCGTCGCTGCCCAAGGAGGACATCGAGCGCATGGTGCGCGAGGCCGAGGAGCACGCCGCCGAAGACAAGAAGCGCCGCGAGTTCGCCGAGGTGCGCAACCAGGCCGAGACCCTCGCCTACTCGATCGACAAGCTGATCGCCGAGAACGCCGACAAGCTGCCCGAGGACGTCAAGACCGAGGTGCAGGGCGATGTCGACGCGCTCAAGACGGCGCTCGCCGGCGAGGACGATGAGGCCGTCAAGGCCGCGTTCGACAAGCTGAACGCCAGCCAGGGCAAGCTCGGCGAGGCGATCTACGCGTCGCAGGCCGCGCAGCAGGCTCCGGATGCCGGGGCCGACGCTCCGGCGGGCGACCAGGGCTCGCAGCCCTCGGCCGACGAGGACGTCGTCGACGCCGAGGTCATCGACGACGAGGACGAGAAGAAGTAACCATGGCAGACAAGGACGCAGACCAGCCGCAGGAGCCCGAGGTTCCCGACACTGGTGAGGCGACGTCCGCTGCCGCGGGGCCGGAGGAGAACTCCTCCGGCCCCGCGCCGCAGGCGGACGAGTCGCTCACCGTCGACGACATCCTCGGTGCGGCGCAGACCGACGACGCCGCGGCAGAGGACGCCGTCATCGCCGACCTGGAATCGGCGCTGCTGAGCGACCTCAAGCGCCTGCAGGCCGAGTACGCCAACTACCGGAGGCGCACCGAGGAGCAGCGCGAGCGCGAGATCGAGCGCGCCAAGGGCGAGGCCGTCAAGGGCCTGCTGCCCGTGCTCGACGACCTGGACCGCGCCGAGAAGCACGGTGATCTCGACGAGGGCACCCCGTTCGCGGCGATTGCGGTCAAGGTGCGCGGGGTCGCCGAGCGCCTGGGCGTGACCGCCTTCGGCGAGGCCGGCGAGGCCTTCGACCCGCAGCACCACGAGGCGATCTTCCAGCAGCCCATGCCGGGCACCACCGAGCCGACCGTGCTCGAGGTGGTCGAGGTCGGCTACCGCCTGGGTTCTGTCGAGCTGCGCCCCGCGAAGGTCGTGGTCGCCGCTCCGGCGGACTAGGCCGAGGAGGCGACGATGGCCAGTCAGGACTGGTTCGACAAGGACTTCTACAAGACGCTCGGCGTCTCGAAGGACGTCAGCGAGGGCGACCTCAAGAAGGCTTACCGCAAGCTCGCGCGCACCTACCACCCGGACTCCAATCAGGGTGATGCCAAGGCCGAGGCGACGTTCAAGGAGATCAGCGAGGCCTACTCCGTGCTCTCCGATGCCGAGCAGCGCAAGGAGTACGACCAGATCCGGGCGATGGGCTCGGGTGCCCGCTTCACGGCGGGCGGCACCGGCGGTGCCGGGGGTTTCGAGGATGTCTTCAGCATGTTCGGCCAGGGTCGCGGCGGTCGCCCGGGCCGGGGCCAGAGCGCGGAGGACTTCGACGACATCTTCTCGATGTTCAACCAGCAGCAGGGAGCCGGGTTCGGTTCGGGCCGGTTCGGTCAGCCCAGCGGCGGCTTCCGCGGCTTCGGCGGCCCCACGCGCGGCGCCGATGTGACGGCCCGCACGACGATCGACTTCCTCACCGCGACCAAGGGTGAGACGATCACCCTGCAGGGCGAGGACGGCCAGCCGTTCAAGGTCAAGATCCCGGCGGGTGTCTCGGACGGGCAGAAGATCCGACTGCGCGGCCGGGGACGCCCGTCGCCCGATGGTGGTGAGACCGGCGACATCGTCGTGCAGGTGGCCGTGCGCCCGCATCCCGTGTTCGTGCGTGACGGTCTCAATCTCCGGGTGACGGTTCCCGTCACCTTCACCGAGGCGGCGCTGGGCGCGACGATCGAGGTGCCCACGCTCGGCGGCGACCCCGTCAAGCTTCGGGTCGCGCCGGGCACCCCGTCGGGACGCGTGCTGCGGGTCAAGGGTCGCGGCGTGCAGACCGCGAAGGGCACCGGCGACCTGCTCGCCGAGGTGCAGGTGGCCGTGCCTTCGCACCTCGACGATGCGGCCCGCGAGGCGCTCGAGCGCTTCCACGAGCTGGAGCCGAAGGAGAACCCGCGCGCCGACCTGATGCAGAAGGCGCGCGGCTGAGATGACCGAGAACAGGACTCGCGCCCAGAACAGGACGAACACCGCTGATTCGGTCCTGTTCTCGGCGCTTCTCCTGTCTTCGGGACGCCGGGGGTGGATGTGATGGACGAGATCGACGAGGACGCCCCGATCTTCGCGATCGCGGTCGCCGCCGAGCTCTCCGGCATGCACCCGCAGACCCTGCGGCAGTACGACCGACTCGGACTCGTCGTGCCCGCCCGCACGCGTGGCGGATCGCGTCGGTACTCCACGCGACACGTGGAGCAGCTCCGCGAGGTCGCGAAGCTCTCGAGCGAGGGCGTGAGCCTTCCCGCGATCGCGCGGCTGCTGCTGCTCGAAGAGCAGGTGCACGACCTCACCCGCCGCGTGCGCGATCTCGAGCAGCAGCTGCAGGCCGAGCGGCAGGCGCGCCCCGGATCCCGTGTCTTCGCGGCCGGAGTGTCGGGGTCGGTGATCACCCTGCGCGCCGGCGCCCGGGTGCCGCGCGCGACCGACGTCGTGCTGTATCGGCCGCGGCATCCGCAGCCGCCGGCGGACTGAGAGCCTCGCCGCCGTTCGCTGAGCCCGGCGCGGGATGCTGCCCTCAGGCGGCCGCGACGAAGGCCCGGTAGTCGGCGAGCGAGAGCTCGGCATAGGCGTACGACCAGGTGACGACCGCCTCGGCCACCGCCCTGCCGCCGCCGACGTATCCCGCGACGACGGGTGCGTTCGGCGACTGCCCGTGAGCGCGCGCGAGCACGGTGGCGCAGGCATCCGCGTACCGGCGGAAGGGCGCCGCCTCCAGCGTCTCCATGTCGATGCCGCCCTTCATGTCGTGGAACTGCCGCACGTAGTAGTCGCGCTCGCCGTTGTAGCGGAAGTGCCCGAGGAACGGATCCGACACGGCCTGCAGGATGCGCTGCAGCGCGACGACACGCGCGCCCTCGCCGTGCGCCTCGACGTAGCGTGTGATCGCGGCGGGCTGGTGGATGCCGCCGTACTCGGAGAGGACGCTCTGCGTCGCCTGCTTCGACTGCAGCAGCAGCGCGTTGCCCTCGCCGTCATCGAACGCGGTCAGGTGACACCGGGTGCCGACGCTCCCGACGCCGACGACCCGCCGGGCGATGTCGCTGACCCCGTACTGCTGCAGCAGCATCCAGATGTCGACATTGACGGTGCGCAGGTAGGCGCCGATCAGCTCGTGCACCTGATCCTCGAGCTCGGGTTCGACGTGCGTCATCGTGGGCGGTCGCTCGAGGAAGCGCAGTCGCCCGTCGCCCGTGCGCTCGGTCAGCTTGCGGGCGGCGCGCTCCGCCGTGCGCTTCTCGGCGTCGCGCCGGGCCGCAGCGAGGACGGACCGAGACTCGTCGTCGAGCTGCGACTCGCCCGCGTCGGGGGAGAGGTGCTCGAAATAACGCTGGAGCGGACTGCGCCGCGAACCCGCGCGCAGGGCGGTCGCGTACGTGCGCACGGCGGAGGTCGCAGCATCCCGGATCACGCCGTCGGCGTGCCCGGCGGCCTGCCCCGCGATGACGATGCTCGTGACGAGGCGCTTGAGGTCCCACTCCCAGGGTGCCCAGGCGGCTTCGTCGAAGTCGTTGAGATCGAAGACCAGCGTGCGCTGCGGGCCGGCATAGAAGCCGAAGTTGGCGACGTGGGCGTCGCCGCACGAACCGACGAGGATGCCGGAATGCGGATCCTGCGAGAGGTCGGCCGCCATGATCGCGGCCGTGCCGCGGTAGAACGCGAACGGGCTCTGCGCCATCCGCTCGGTGCGGATGGGCAGCAGCTCCTGCAGGCGGTCGGCGTTCTGCCGGGCGAGGATGCCGAGCGGATCGCGCCCTCTGGTGGTCAGTCCCGCGAGCGCGTCGCGGGGCACGATCGATCGCGTCGACCGGCCCGCAGATGCGTGCATCTCCCGGCTGGGCAGGGGCGCCCACCCCGGGCGTCGGGGCAGCGTGTCGCGCTCGGCGGCTTCGGTCATGTGCACATCATCCCGCGCCTGCGCGCCCGCACGCGCGTCAGTCGTCGTCGATCTCGAGCGGTCCTGCGGTGAGACGGATCAGCTCGTCGGCCTCGGCGCAGAATCCCTGCAGGCGCTCGAGCAGCTCGGGCAGCGACGTGGAGCCCAGCAGCGCGTAACGATCGAGGGTCTGGATCGGCGCGATGCCCGCGAGCTGCCAGGCCGCGACGACCGGGTCGTCCGAGAGTTGTTCGTCGACCGACCACGGCACGTCGACGTATTCCGACGCCGTCGCGAGCAGGCGCCGCACGCATCTCTCGGCCTGGCGGTGCATGCCGGCGAGGTCATCCGACCAGGTCAGCGGGGGGATCTCCCGCACCTCGGCGCGGGGGTAGGGGTCATCGTCGAGCCAGCGCTCGACCTCGATGCGGCGCCCGCCCGTGGCGACCACCATGATCGAGGACTCGAGCTCGCGGTACCCGCGGACATGCGCGACCGTACCGCGCGAGAAGCGCTGGTCGCCGCCGCCCACCTCGGTGCCCCGCTCGATCAGCACGACGCCGAACTCCGCGTCGCCCGCCATGACATCGGCGAAGAGCGCGCGGTACCGCGGCTCGAAAATCCGCAGCGGCAACGGCATGCCCGGGATCAGCACCGATCCGAGCGGGAACATCGGCAGGGTCGCCATCCCCCCAGCGTGCCACCGGTTCGAGGGGGCAGGGGCGGTTCGGGCCGGATCAGGCCGGGTCGATGCGCAGCACGCCGGGCGCCTCGCCGACCTCGAGGTCGTCGATGAGGCGGATGCTGCGCGCGAGCTCGTCCAGGGGCGCGGTCACCGTGCCGAATCGCTCACGGTCACTGCACACGGCGTTGATGGTCACGAAGTGCGCGCCCGTGTCCCACGTGTAGGTCGCGAAGGGCGGCGTGCGCGGGTCCTTCGGCAGATCGATGACGAGACGCTCGCCCGCGCCGAGGTGGCGGCCGACGAACGTCTCGGTGTCGTCGTACTCCATCGGCATCATCGCGCGCGCGGCGCGCAGCTGCGACGTCGCCTCCTGCACCTGCGCCATGACCACGACGAGCTCCGGGTCGTCCTTCCACACCCACACGAGCACGCGCCCCGCGGCGCGGCGCATCAGCAGGGGCGCCGCCTGGCTCATCGCCCACGCCGCGAAGCCCGACCCGGGCCGCTCCGGCGCCCCCATCGCGCGACCGGCCTGGCCCAGCAGCATCCCGATCGCCGCTTTGCGGTGGCGGCGGCCCTTGAAGCCGAGCGATCCTGTCACGGGCACCCAGCGGGTGGTGTCGGCGTCGGCCTGCAGTCTCGGCATGAAACCAGGGTAGGCGGGATGCGGTCGCCGCACATCCGCGGATCGCCTCGCGCCTCGAGGGTCAGCGGGGGCCGCTCGGGTAGAGTGGCGACGCGCATGCACCACCCGTGCGACCCCCGTCCGCCGCACAGTTAGGCACCCGCATCCCGTGAGTTCCCCCGAGACCCACGGCGCGTCGCAGGGCACGGAACTGCCCGAAGCGGCCGCCGCTGCCGGGGCCCCGGCATCCGCCCGCGGCCTCACGATCGTGATGGGGTGCGACACCTTCGCGCCCGACGTCAACGGCGCCGCCCGGTTCAGCGAACGCCTCGCGGCGGGGCTCGTGGCCCGCGGACACGACGTGCACGTCGTGGCGCCCAACCGGGTCTACCGTCGTGCGTCGCCCGCGGTCGAGCAGATCGAGGGCGAGCCCGTCATCATGCACCGGCTGCCGTCGGTGCGCTGGCCCCCGCACGACTGGCTGCGCTTCGTCTGGCCCTGGCGCTCCAAGCACTATGCCCGGCGCGTGCTCGACGAGGTGCGGCCCGACGTCGTCCACATCCAGTCGCACATCGTGATCGGTCGCGGCCTCGCCCGCGAGGCGCACAAGCGCGGCATTCCGATCGTGGCGACCAACCACGTGATGCCCGAGAACATCCTCGACTTCACGACGCTCCCCCCGGTGCTCGACCGCCTCTTCGTCAAGCTCGCGTGGGACGATGCGGCGCGCACCTTCGCCCTCACCCGCGCCGTGACCACACCGACGCGCAAGGCGGCCGACTTCCTCGAAGCCGCCATCGACATCGACGGGGTCGTCCCGATCAGCTGCGGCATCGACGCGGCGAAGTACACCGCCGACCTCTCGCCCCGCGATCGCCACCGCGTGCTGTTCGTCGGCCGGCTCACGCGCGAGAAGCAGATCGATCAGCTGCTGCGCGCGGTCGCCGCCCTCGACCCGGCGCTGGACGTCGACGTCGAGATCGTCGGCGGCGGAGACCAGCGAAAGCACCTCGAGCAGCTCGCGGAGCAGCTCGGCATCGCCGACCGTGTCGTGTTCCACGGTCGTGTCGACGACGACGAGCTGCGGCGCATCTACACGCGCGCGAGCGTCTTCGCGATGCCTTCCGTCGCCGAGCTGCAGTCGATCGCGACGATGGAGGCCATGGCGTCGGGGCTGCCCGTCGTCGCCGCCGACGCGATGGCGCTGCCGCACCTGGTGCGCGAAGGTGACAACGGCTACCTCTTCGACCCGGCGAGCATCGACGAGCTCACCGCCGCGCTGACGCGGGTGCTCACGGCCGATCCCGATGAGCGGCGGCGCCTGCAGCAGGCATCGCTCGACGGGGTGAAGATCCACGACATCGATCGCACGCTGCGCACGTTCGAGGCGCTCTACCGCGGCGAGCCCGTCGAGGGCTGACTCCGTGCACTCCGACGCCCCGCGGCGCATCGCGCTGGTCTGCGACTATTCGCTGGACTACCTGGGCGGTGCCCAGAGCGCGTTCCTCGACGAGGCGCACCTTCTGCGCGCGCGGGGGCACGAGGTCACGATCGTCGCGCCCGTCGGTGCCTTCGCCTCGGTGCTGCGGCCCGCCGTGGGCGCTGACGACGCGATAGGGAGTGGCGACGCCGTGGGGGGTGGCGACGCGGCGGGGGCACATTGGCGCCAGGCCTGGCTGCGCGCGGGCGGCGACATCGTCGCGGTCTACGCGCCCCTCACGGTGCCCGGTGTCGATCTGCCCGTCATCCGCAACTCGCGGATGCTGCGCTCCCGCCTGCGCGCCGAGTTCGCGGCACGCCGCATCGAGGTCGTGCACGCCCACTCCGAGTTCGGCTTGACCGCCGCGGCGGTGTCGTCCGCGCGCGCCCTCGGCCTGCGCACGGTGCAGACCGTGCACACCTTCTTCTGGCAGGCCGTCGTCCCCGCGCCGGCGACGCGCATCGCCGCCGGCGCCGTGCGCGGATTCGGCCGGTGGCTGCGCGGATTCCCCACCTCCCACGACGCGCTCGCTCCCGCCGCTCTGGACTCCGCACTGCGCAATCTCACGCTCTCGATGGCGCGGCGGGTCGATCTGGTCGTGTCGCCGTCCGCGCATCAGGCCGAGCGCCTGCGCGCGGCGGGACTGCGCCGCGTGAGCGTCGTGCCGAACGCCGTGGCCTCGATCGGCCCCGCGGGCGAGCCGCTCACCGCGATCGACGCTCCCCTGCGGATCGTGTGGGTGGGACGCCTCGTGGCCGAGAAGCGCCTGCTCGAGTGGATCGACGCGGTCGCGCGGGCGTGCGCGGCCCTCGGGCCGGATGCGCTGGTGGTCGAGATCATCGGGGAGGGGCTGCTCCGCGGCGAAGCCGAGCGGCGAGCGGGGGGACTGCCGATCGTGTTCGCGGGGCGTCTCGAGCGCGGTGAGGTGCAGCGGCGCATGCGCGGCGCGCACCTGGTGGCGCTGACCTCGCACGGTTTCGACAACCAGCCCGTCACGATCGTCGAGGCGCTGCACGCCCGGCGCGGGGTTTTCTACGTCGATCCGGCGCTGACCGAGGGGGTCGCGATCGCGGGGCTGCGCGCCGCGGGCCCGGACGTCGAGGCGATGGCCGCTCTGCTGGTCTCGCTCGCGCGCGACCCGGCACCCGTCGTGCGCGCCTCAGAGCAGGCGGCCGACGGTGCGCGGGACTTCGATCCCGAGACCCATGTCACGCGCCTGCTCGACGTGTACGCGGGCGGCCGGACCGCCTGAGGCGGCGGGGCCCGCGTCGCGGACGTCGGGCACGCGTGCGGGGTCCGTCGGAACGCGGCCGTAGCCGTCGGTGAGGACCGCGCGGAGGGTGGCGATGATGCCGCCGATCGCGGCGAGGGCGAGGAGTGCGAGGAGAACGGTCATGGCAGACACGCTACGATTGACGCCATTCTGCCACGAGCGGCAGAATGGCCATGGGTCGTAAGATTTCTGCCACACTCCGGGAGGCTCCGCATGCAGACCGTCGCCGTCATCGTGCAGGACGGGTTCGCGCCCTTCGAATTCGGGCTCGCGTGCGAGGCCTTCGGTCTCGACCGCTCGGATGACGGCATCCGCCCCTTCGACTTCCGCATCTGTGCCGCCGAGCCCGGGGTGATCGGCTCGAATCTCGGGTTCTCGATCAACGTCGAGCACGACCTCTCGTTCGCCGAGACGGCGGATCTGGTCGTGGTGACGCCCGTTCCGCGGGCGACGTGGGGGAGCATCGACGAGCGGATCGCTGAGGTCGTGCGTCGCGCGGCCGCCCGCGACGCATGGCTGCTGAGCGTGTGCAGCGGCTCGTTCGTGCTGGCTGCGGCGGGTGTGCTCGACGGGCGCCGGGCGACGACGCACTGGAAGTACGCCGACACGATGGGCCGGATGTACCCGCGGATCGAGGTGGATCCCGATGTTCTGTACGTGCAGGACGGCAAGGTCATCACGAGCGCCGGCACCGCCGCGGGGCTCGACGCCTGCCTGCACCTGTTGCGACAGGAGCTCGGCGCCGAGGTCACGAACACGATCGCGCGGCGCATGGTGGTGCCGCCGCAGCGCGACGGCGGGCAGGCGCAGTTCATCGCCGCGCCGCTGCCCCCGGTCGCCTCGCTCTCCCTGGCCCCCGTCACGGACTGGATGCTGCAGAATCTGCGCGTCGAGCTCACCGTCGATCAGCTCGCCGCGCGGGCGCACATGTCGCCGCGCACCTTCGCCCGCCGGTTCAAGGCGGACTTCGGCGCGACGCCGGCGGCGTGGCTCGCGAGGCAGCGGGTGCTGCACGCCCAGCGGCTGCTGGAGAGGACAGACCTCGGGCTCGACCGCATCGCGGACGAGTGCGGATTCGGGTCGGCCGCCGTGCTGCGGCAGAACTTCGCCCGGGTGCTGGGCACCACGCCGACGGCGTACCGCGCGACCTTCTCCTGCGCCGTCCCGGCTTGAGCGGTCGTGCGGTAGCGGGTGGCCGGGGTGCGTGCCATTTTCGGTCAACATTCCGGAGTTGCCTACGCGGCAACGGCCCGAGGGTGCCCTGCCGGCCGTTGTGCGCGCATGTCTCCGGAATGTTGACCGCCTACGGATGGGTACTCCCTGTGCCGGGCATCATCTGCGCCGGCGGGGCATTGCCGGATCCGTGCGCGCGATGTAAACTTGAGTCTGTAAGGCTCAAGTTTCTGCGAGCCCATGGATTCAGCGAGAACGGACCATCATGCAACCCGGCCAGCAGCCTCAGGAAGAGCAGCAGAGCGCCCTCGAGCAGTTCGGCATCAACCTCACCGAGCGCGCCAAGGCGGGCAAGCTCGATCCGGTCATCGGGCGCGACAGCGAGATACGGCGCGTCAGCCAGGTGCTCACGCGCCGGACCAAGAACAACCCCGTCCTGATCGGTGAGCCCGGCGTCGGAAAGACCGCGGTGGTCGAGGGGCTGGCCCAGCGCATCGTCGCGGGCGACGTCGCCGAGTCCCTCAAAGACAAGGAGCTCATCACTCTCGACATCTCGGCGCTCGTCGCCGGTGCGATGTACCGGGGGCAGTTCGAAGAGCGACTCAAGAGCGTGCTGAAGGAGATCACCGAATCCGAGGGTCGTGTCATCACCTTCATCGACGAGCTGCACGTGCTGATGGGGGCGGGTGGCGGCGAGGGATCTGTCGCGGCATCCAACATGCTCAAGCCGATGCTCGCCCGCGGCGAGCTGCGCCTGATCGGCGCGACGACGCTCAACGAGTACCGCGAGTTCATCGAGAAGGATGCCGCGCTGGAGCGCCGCTTCCAGCAGGTGTACGTCGGCGAGCCCAGCGTCGAGGACACGGTCGCGATCCTGCGCGGGCTGAAGGAGCGCTACGAGGCCCACCACAAGGTCGCGATCGCCGATGCCGCGCTCGTGGCCGCGGCATCCCTGTCGCACCGGTACATCCCGAGCCGGCAGCTGCCCGACAAGGCCATCGACCTCATCGATGAGGCCGCGTCGCGGCTGCGCATGGAGATCGACTCCGCGCCGCTCGAGATCGACGAGCTGCGCCGGCACGTCGACCGGCTCAAGCTCGAAGAGCTCGCGCTGAAAAAGGAGAAGGACGACGCGTCGAAGGAGCGGCTGGCCAAGCTCCGGGAAGACCTGAAGGTGCAGCAGGCTCGCCTGGGCGAGCTGCAGGCGCGGTGGGAGCGTGAGCGCGCGTCGCTGAACCTCGTCGGCGACCTCAAGACCAGGCTCGATGCCGCGCGCGTCGATGCCGAACGCGCCCAGCGCGAGGGCAACCTGGAGAAGGCGTCGCGGCTGCTCTACGCCGAGATCCCGGCGCTGGAGCGGCAGCTGATCGAGGCCGAGCGCGCCGATGCGTCGACTGACGGCGAGGGCCGGATGGTCAATGACCAGGTCACCGACGAAGACATCGCGGCGGTCATCGCGGCCTGGACGGGGATCCCCGTCGGCCGGCTGCTGCAGGGCGAGACCGAGAAGCTGCTGCACCTCGAGGCCGAGCTCGGCAAGCGCCTGATCGGGCAGAAGGAGGCGGTGAAGGCCGTCTCGGACGCCGTCCGTCGCTCGCGGGCGGGCATCAGCGACCCGAACCGTCCGACGGGCTCGTTCCTCTTCCTCGGCCCGACGGGTGTCGGCAAGACCGAGCTGGCGAAGGCGCTCGCGGAGTTCCTCTTCGACGACGAGCACGCCATGGTGCGCATCGACATGTCGGAGTACGGCGAGAAGCACTCCGTCTCGCGCCTGGTCGGTGCCCCTCCCGGGTACATCGGATACGAGCAGGGCGGTCAGCTGACCGAAGCCGTGCGGCGGCGTCCGTACTCGGTCGTGCTGCTGGACGAGGTCGAGAAGGCTCACCCCGAGGTCTTCGACGTGCTGCTTCAGGTTATGGACGACGGGCGCCTGACCGACGGTCAGGGCCGCACGGTCGACTTCAAGAACGTGCTGCTCATCCTGACGTCGAACCTCGGCTCGCCGATCCTCATCGACCCGACGCTCTCGCTCGAGCAGAAGCGCGAGGCCGTGCAGGGGCTGGTGCGCCAGGCGTTCAAGCCCGAGTTCATCAACCGGCTCGATGACATCGTGATCTTCCAGGCCCTCACGCAGGACGACCTGGCTCAGATCGTCGAGCTGGCCGTGTTCGCGCTGCAGCGCAGGCTCCGCGATCGCCGGCTGACGCTCGCGGTCACCCCCGACGCCAGGGCGTGGCTCGCCGAGCGCGGGTACGACCCCGTGTTCGGTGCCCGTCCGCTGCGCCGACTGATCCAGTCCGAGATCCAGGACCGCCTCGCGATGGCGATCCTGGGCGGCGGGGTGCGCGACGGCGACGTCGTGCGGGTGGACGTCGCCGCCGACGGGTCCGCGCTCGTGCTGACCAGCGACGGGCCGGCGGCGACAGCATCCCCGTCATCCGATGACGATGTCATCGAGGCGGAGCTGATCGAGGACTGACCCCGGCGGCCCCGGCCCGGGCCCGCCCGACCCCGACCGCCCGGCCGCCCGCACCCGGCCGCCAGCCCGCGAACCCACATTTTTGCAGCCAGCCACCAATCGACGTGTGGTGGCTCGCTGCAAAAATGTGGGTTCGGTGGGTAGCGGGAGGGTGGACGTCGCCGGGGAGCAGGGGCGTGGGTGAGCGCGGGGCGGCGGATGGAGGGCGCCGGGAAGCGCCGGGCGCGCGGGGGCGTGGAGCTTCGACCGCGCGCGCCGCCGCCGGTAGGGTGGCCGGGTGATCGAGAGCACAGAGCGGGGGGATGCTGTGGCCACAGCATCCCGCGCATGAGAAGCGCCGCGGCGCTCTGGCGCTCGTGCCACCCGGGCCCGACGGTCGTCGTCTCGACGCTGTCGCTGCTGCTCGGTCTGGCCGCCGGAGTCTCGCCGGGGGCGCTCGCGCTGCTGGTGGGCGCGGTGTTCACGGGTCAGCTCTCGATCGGCTGGTCGAACGACGCGATCGACGCCGGCCGGGATCGCACCGTCGGCCGTACCGATAAGCCGATCGCGCGGGGCGAGATCGGCGTGCGGACGGTCTGGGTCGCGACCGCCGCCGCGGTCGCGGCCGCCCTCGTGCTCTCGGCGCTGCTCGGCCCCGGTTTCCTCGTCGCGCACGCGGCGTTCCTCGTGTCGGCGTGGGCGTACAACATCGTGCTCAAGCGCTCGGTGTTCTCACTCGCGCCGTTCGTGCTCAGCTTCGGGATCTTCCCATCGCTGGCGACCCTCGCGGCGGACCCCGCGCGCCTCGCCCCCGCGTGGGCATGGATCGCCGGCGCCGCCCTCGGCGCGGCCGTGCATCTGACCAACGTGCTGCCCGACCTCGACGACGATGCCCGCACAGGCGTGCGCGGCCTGCCGCACCGCATCGGCGCCCGCGCCTCGGCGGTCACGGCGTTCGCCGCGGTCGCGATCGGTGCGCTCGCCGTGCTCGTCGGCGGTTGGGTGCTGCAGCCCTCGCTTCTTGCAGCGGTCATCTCGATCGCGGGCTGCGTCCTCGTGCTCGCTGTCGCCGCGGCGGGGCTCCTGCGTGCCCTGCGCGCCCCCGACCGGACCGTGTTCCGTCTTGTCATGGTGTCGGCGCTGCTGCTCGCACTGCAGCTCGCAGCCACGAGTGCGGGCCTGTAACACCCGCCACACCCTCATCCCGGGTCGAGGCCCATCGAGTATGCCCGCGCGAGCATATCCGCCGCGGGAGAGCGCAGAATGCCGCGCAGCGCCGTCGTCTGCGCACGATGAGCGAGAGGCCCGACGGCGCGCCCGATGACGGTGTTGGCCGCCGCGATTCGCGCCGAGGTGGTTGCGGCGCGGCGCCGGCGGCGATCCCACTCGCGCAGCTCTGCGTCGGGAGCATCGCTGGAGTGTACCCACGACGCGAGCAGCGGGGCGAGGGTCGCGGCGTCGACGAGGCCGAGATTCATGCCCTGTCCGCCGATGGGGCTCACCTCGTGCGCGGCGTCGCCGATCGCGAAGACGCGCCCGTCGCGCATATGCGGCACGAGCGCGCGGCGCACACCGAAGGTCGTCGCCGCGGTCACGACGGTCGCCGCCTGCGTCGAGCCCGCGCGTCGTGCGATCGCGGCGCGCAACCACCCGGCGGGATCGGCATCGGCATCCCGGGCCCCCTGCCAGGCGACGAAGCGCCGCATCCCCTCCGGCAGCGGGAAGGACTCGAGCACCCCGTCCGGGTGCAGGTGCACAACCGCGGTGGGGCCCTCCCCGGTCGCGTCCGGCGCGTCCGTCATGACGTACCGGTCGGGATAGGTGCGGGTGCGCGCGGCGGCGGTCAGAGAGGAGACGGCACGGCCCGCCGAGCCGGTCGCGATGACCACGATCCGGGCGTGCTCCACCCCGTCGGCCTCACCCCGGCGCACGCGCAGGCGCACCGATCCGTGGCCGTCCTCCACGCGCTCCACGGCGCATCCCCGCACAACGGCCGAGGCGCCCCACGCGACAGCGGTCTCGGCGAGGGCTCGTTCAGTGGAGGACTGCGGGAGGGTCGCGACATAGGGATGCCGCGCTCCCGCCCGGTCGAAGCGCACGACGCCGAGCGAGCCCGCGGCGCGGGCCTCGCCGCGGGTCACCCGCAGGGCGCAGTCCAGGATGCGTGCGGTCGCGCCCGACGCCTCGAGCGCCGTCAGGGCGGCCGCGTGCACGCCGACGGCGCGGCTGCCCGCCGTCGGCCGGGCGCGGCGCTCGAGAACCGTCGCATCGACGCCGAGGCGGGCAAGCTCCGCCTGCAGCAGAGTGCCCACGGGCCCCGACCCCACGATCGCGACGTCGTGCACGGTCAGTCCCGGGCCCTGCTGACGGCGAGCAGTCGGAACGGAGCGGGCCGCTCGACCCGCCACCCCGCCGGGAGCACGCCTTCGAGCTCGAACGCCGTGTGACTGCGCCGAATGGAACGCAGCCCGTCGGTGTGCAAGAACGACCCGAATGCCAGGGGTACAACAGCGATCGCGTAGCCCGCGTACGCGAGAGCCGACCGGTGGATGTCGGAGTGCAGGCTCACTCCCCGTGACAGCGTTCGCGAGTCGGCGAGCACCGCGGTCAGTTCGGGATCGCTCAGATGGTGCAGCAGATGATTCGAGACCACGACGTCGAAGCGGTCGCCACGGGAGGCGAGGTCGCCGCTGCGTCCGAGCGTGTATTCCACTCCGGGCATGGGACGCGCGTCGCGCGCGACACGCAGACTCCGATCGTCCGGATCGAGCCCGAGACCGCTTACCGCGAAGCCGTCGGCGCGCGCGCGCGCGACGAGTCCGCGCAGCACGTCGCCCGCCCCGCAACCGATATCGAGGATCCGTGCATCGCCCCCGCCCCGCGCGAGCAGCTGTGGGCGGACGTGCCGCCGATAGACACCACCCCAGCCCGCGACCAGCCGATTGATCAGCCCGAACCGCTCGAGGGTGCGGCGCAGGCGCACCGGATCGCACTGCGGATCGTCCATGATCTCGCGCAGCTCCGTGTCGCGGCGCACGAGCGGCGCGGTGATCATCCCGCGACGCCCGTGCCCGCGGCGGCGAGCGTCGCGGTGCGCGCTGCCGCGGGTACGCGCGCCCGCAGCAGCGCCGACTCGACCGTGAGTCCCGGCCCGAAGGCCACGCCCAGCACCCGATCGGCATCGCGTAGATCCTCGTGCTCCAGCATCCGCTTCAGGATGAACAGCACGGTCGCCGACGACATGTTCCCGCACTCGCGCAGCACCTCACGGGAGTGCCGCAGGGCGCCCGGGGACAGCGCGAGCGCCGACTCGACGCGATCGAGGATGCTGCGTCCGCCGGGGTGGACGGCCCACGCGTCGATGGCCGCGCCCGCGCGCGCGAGGAGCGGGGCGAGCGCGGAGTGGACCTCGCGCCCGATGACGCGGGGCACCTCGGCCGTCAGGGTCATCTCGAAGCCGTGGTCTCCGATGATCCAGCGCATCTCGTCCTCCCCCTCGCGGGTGAGGGCCGTGCCGAAGCCGTCGAGCTCGAGGGTGCGGGCGTCCGGCGCGGGCGCGGCCGAGACGACCGCGGCCGCGGCGCCGTCGGCGAAGACCGCCGATGCGACGATCTGCTCGGGGTCGTTCGAGACGCGGATGTGGATCGTGCAGATCTCGCCGCACACGACGAGGACGACGGCCGAGGGATCGGCCGCGCAGATGCGCGATGCGCTGCGCAGGGCGGGGAACGCCGCCGCGCAGCCCATGAAGCCGAGATGATCGCGCTCGACCGTGCTCGACAGGCCCAGATCCTTCACGAGCCGGAAGTCGGGCCCGGGCGCGAAGAATCCCGTGCACGACGCCGTCACCACGTGGGTGATGGCGGATGCCGGCACGCGCGCCCGGTCGAGAGCATCGCGGGACGCCGCGGCGAACAGCGCCGGAGCCTCGCGGATGTAGACGTCGTTGCGTGCGCCCGTCAGGGGAGCGGCGACGGCACGTGAGTCCGCGTCGATGAACGCAGACCCGCCGCTCACCAGCTCGGGGAGCACCGTGTGACGTGTGTCGATCGCGGACTGATCGAAGGCGGCTCCGATGAGCCGCGACGTGAGCCGGTCGGTGCCGGGCTGCGCGAGGAACAGGTCGCGCACGTCGGTCTGCGTGATGACGGTGGGCGGCGTCGCGGTGCCGATGCCGAGGATGTGGGCGGGCATGCCTCAGAGTAACCATGCCCAGGGCGTGCGCGGGTCGGGTTGACACAGACGGAAGACACACGAATCTTCACGCCGACGCGGTGGTCCGATGACAGCATCCCCCGCGTACCGTCGGGACATGGGCATCTCGACGGCAGACCTCTACGACGAGCGCGGCGACGCTCTGGACTCGCTCTCGCTCCAGCTGCAGGATGTCGGGGGCCGCGTGGTCTTCGACGGCCCGGTGCGCACCGTGCGCTGCCACCGCGACAATGCGCTGGTGAAGACGACGCTCGCGACGCCCGGCGATGGTGCGGTGCTCGTGATCGACGGCGGCGGTTCGCTCGAGTCCGCCCTCGTCGGAGATCTGATCGCCGCCTCGGCGGTGCGCCACGGCTGGGCCGGCATCATCGTGCACGGAGCGATCCGCGATCGCGCGGCGATCGGCGAGCTGCCGATCGGGGTCAAGACGCTCGGATCCAACCCCCGCAAGAGCGCCAAGGACGGCGCGGGCGATGTGGATGTGCCGGTCGTGATCGCGGGCGTCACCTTCCGCCCGGGTGCGCACGTGTGGGCCGACGCCGACGGCGTGCTCGTCGAGCGCTGAGCCTCTGGACAGGGCCCGCACGGGGGAGGACCCTGAATCGGGGGAGACAACTCGAGGAGGATCTCATGTTCACCACGGCCCAGCCGTTCAGCAGCTTCTCGGTCGACGACATCCCCGCCGCCCTGGCCTTCTACCGCGACACGCTCGGCTTCGACGTCGAAGATATGCCCGAGATGGGACTGGATGTGCGGCTCGGCGGCGACGCGCACGTCTTCATCTACCCGAAGGACGATCACGAGCCCGCGAGCTTCACGGTGCTGAACCTTCCGGTCTCCGACATCGACGCCGCGGTCGATGAGCTCAACGGCAAGGGGGTCGTCACGAAGATCTACGACGACGCCGACTTCCCGACGGATCCGAAGGGCATCAACCGCGACCTGGGGCCCGCGATCGCGTGGTTCCTCGATCCGGCGCGAAACGTCATCTCGGTCATCGAGATGACCTGAGCAGACGAGGGATGCCGGGGGGCCGACATCCCTCGTCCTTTCACATGTCGCGCGCTCAGCCGCGCAGCGCCTCGCTCAGCTTGACGCGGGCGCCCATGCGCAGGAGCGAGTTCTCGTAGATCTTCGAACCGACCCAGATCGCGCCGACGCACGTGGCGATGAGGATCCCCAGCGAGATCAGCGCCTCCCACCACTGGGCCTCGCCGAGGTAGAGCCGCATCGGCATTCCGACCGGGGCCGAGAACGGCACGTACGACATGATCGTCAGCACGAGTGGGTTGTCGTTGAAGAAGATGACGAGGAAGTAGGGCGCCATCACGAGCAGGATCAGCGGGGTCGTGGTCGAGCCGACGTCCTCCTGACGCGAGACCATCGCAGCGGCCGCTGCGAAGAGCGCCGCGAGCAGCACGAAGCCGAAGAAGAAGAACACCGCGAACCACGCGATGGGCCCGCCGAGCCCCTGCAGCACGGCGCCCTGGCCCGTGACGGTGAGGCCGACGATCGCGATCGCGGCGAGCACGATGATCTGGCCCATCGCGAGGATCGTGTTGCCGATCACCTTGCCGGCCAGGAGCGCCCGGGTCGGGATGGCCGAGATGAGGATCTCGACGACGCGGGTCTGCTTCTCCTCCACCACGCTCTGGGCGATCGTCCCGCCGAACGTCGACGCGGCGATGAGGAACACGATGCCGAACGCGAGCGCGACGAAGTACCGCAGCAGGCTGTCGGTCTGGTCGGGATCGAGCAGCTCGACGGGTGGCGACTGCGAGAGCAGCAGCACGAGGTTCGAAGGCACCGAGGACTCCGCGATGATCGCGAATCCCGTGGGCGAGCTCGGATCGCCCACGATCGCCGCATCGGCCGTGCCTTCCGTGACGAGCGCCTCGGCGGCGGCACGGTCGGGTACCTCGGTCACCTCGAGTCCCGCGACGGAGGAGACCTCGGCCGGCGCATCGGCGGTCACGGCGACGGGGGTGCCGCTGGTGTCCTGCGCCTGGAAACCGCCCCACACCACGGCCGCGAGCGCGACGAGGAACAGGATGAGCGTCGAGATGACGAACGCCTTGGAACGCAGCTTCGAGCCGATCTCGCGCTCGGCGACGAGCCACACGCTCTGCGCGGTGGACGGGGCGGGAGGCGCGGCGCTGCGCGGGCTGGTGGCGGTGCTCACTGGATGACCTCCTTGAAGATCTGGGCGAGGGTGGGATGCTGCGGTGCGAAGCTGGCGACGTCTCCGTGCTCGACGGCCCGGCGCAGCACCCGCTGCGCGGTGGCGTCGTCATCGACGTCGAAGACCGCGTATCCGCCGTCGAACGACACGACCTGCACACCTGGCTCGTCGCGGAGCCAGCCCGCGTCTCCGCGGGAGACGAGCTCGAACCGCGGGGAGGAGTGCTCGGCGCGCAGGGTGTCGCGGGGGCCGGCGGCGCGGATCGTGCCGCCGGCGATGATGACGAGGTCGTCGCACAGCCGCTCCACCACATCGAGCTGGTGCGAGGAGAAGAGCACCGCGGTACCGGCCGCGGCGCGCGCCTGCAGCACGCCGGCGACGACGTCGACGGCCAGGGGGTCGAGTCCCGAGAACGGCTCGTCGAGGATCAGCACCTCGGGGTCGTGCACGAGCGCCGCCGCGATCTGCGCGCGCTGCTGATTTCCGAGCGAGAGGGTTTCGACGAGGTCGCCCAGACGTTCGCCGAGTCCGAGCTGCTCGAGAAGTGCGCGGGCGCGGGTGGCGGCATCCGTCTTCGAGAAGCCGTGCAGCCGCGCGAGGTAGGTGATCTGCTCGTGCACCTTCATCTTCGGGTAGAGGCCGCGCTCCTCGGGCATGTACCCGAACCGGCGGCGATCGGCCGCCGTCAACGCCGCCCCATCCAGGGCCACGGTGCCGCCGTCGCGGGCGAGCACGCCCAGCACGATGCGCATCGTCGTGGTCTTGCCGGCGCCGTTGCCGCCGACGAAGCCGGTCAGGCGCCCCTCCGCGACGTCGAACGAGACGTCGTCGAGCACCCTCCGGCCCGCGTAACTCTTGGTGATCCCCCGCAGCTCGAGCATCGGCATCCCTCTCCTATCGTGTGCGTCTCACGCTACGGAGAGTCGGCGGCCATGACATCCCCCGGTGGGCGGGACGTGGACTCCCCCGCAGGGAGGAGAGTCGTGAACACGAGAAACACTCGCATTCGTCGGAATAGATCTCGGCCGCTCTCGCTTGGAGCCCGATGGAACATCCATGGCGGACCCGGTGGATGGGCCGCCTCGCACGTAAGGAGCTGCCATGAGCACGCGCACCATCGGCTACATCGTCGGAAGCCTGTCGTCGACGTCTATCAACCGCCACCTGGCCAAGGCCCTCGAGCGCCTCGCCCCCGAGGGCACGACCCTCGTCGAGATCCCGATCGCCCAGCTGCCGTTCTACTCGCAGGACCTCGAGGCTGACTTCCCCCAGGTCGCGAAGGACTTCAAGCAGTCGATCGCCGACGTCGACGGCGTCATCATCCTGACTCCGGAGTACAGCCGTTCGATCCCGGGCGTGCTCAAGAACGCGCTCGACTGGTCGACGCGCCCCTACGGCGACATGTCGTTCTCGGGCAAGCCCACCGCCGTCATCGGCACCTCGCAGGGTCCCATCTCGACCGCCGCCGCCCAGCAGCACCTCAAGGCGATTCTGACCCACTTCA
Source organism: Microbacterium sp. HA-8 (assembly GCF_046111165.1). NCBI lineage: Bacteria > Bacillati > Actinomycetota > Actinomycetes > Micrococcales > Microbacteriaceae > Microbacterium > Microbacterium sp. HA-8. Next base: position 3,501,296 of record NZ_CP162025.1, on the reverse strand, counting down.
ACGCCCCCGTGCTGGGCCAGCCCGAGGGCTTCATCCAGTACGTGCCCGGTGTGTTCACCGCCGACGGCGAGGTCACCAACGAGGGCACCGCGGCGTTCCTCGTCTCCTACCTCGACGCCTTCGTCGCCCTGATCGACCGGTACGTGCCGGCCGAGGAGCGCGCCGCCGTCGCAGCCTGATCCCGCGGGGCGCGCCCTGAGCTGTGCTCGGACGCGCCCCTGCCGGTCGGCGTGCCCTGTCGGTCGGCGTGCCCTGCCGGTCGGCGTGCCCCTGCCGGTCGGGCGTGCCCTGCCGGTCGGGCGTGCCCCTGCCGGTCGGGCGTGCCCCTGCCGGTCGGGCGTGCCCTGAGCTTGTCGAAGGGCACCCCGCGCGCCGCGCTGCCGACATCGTCGAGTCCGACGCGACAACATTCCGGAGCGATGTGGCGTCAGCCAGTCCTGGACGAACCGGACCGATGCAGGGCGCCGATCCTTCCGGAGTGTTGTCCGCCGAGTACCGAACACCGCGCCGATCCATCCGGAGTGTTGTCCGCCGAGTACCGAACACCGCGCCCAACACCGCGCGCCGCGCGGACCCGATGAACGTCGCGGGCGCGTGCCGCGCCTACGCGGCCCCGTTCCGGTGCGCCCACACGACCGCGGCGACGCGGTCGCGTGCGCCGAGCTTCTGCAGCACATTCGACACGTGCGTCTTGACGGTCGCCTCGCCGATGAAGAGGCGCTCGGCGATCTCGGCGTTGCTGAGAGCCTGCGCGAGCAGGCGCAGCACCTCGGCCTCTCGGTCGGTCAGGCCCGCAGCGGCGACCCGGTCGATCGCCGCCCCGACCGCCCCGACCGCCCCGACGGCGTTCGCCGGCGCGGGGGCCGGCGAACCGCCGGACACGGATGCCGACGCGAAGCGCTCGATGACGCGCCTCGTCACCTCGGGCGCCAGCAGCGCATCGCCCGATGCGACGACGCGCACGGCGCTCGCGAGCTCCTCGGGGCCGGCGTTCTTGAGTAGGAATCCGCTCGCCCCGGCCTCGAGGGCGCGGAAGAGGTAGTCGTCGCGGTCGAAGGTCGTGACCACCAGCACCGCGGACGGAATGTCCGGGTCGCCGACGATACGGCGGGTGGCCTCGAGCCCGTCCATGTCGGGCATCTGCACGTCCATGCAGATCACGTCGGGGCGCAGTCGCCGCGCAGCGGCCACGCCTTCGCCGCCCGTGGACGCCTCCCCGACCACCGCGATGCCGCCGGCCGCCTCGAGGATCATCCGGAACCCCGCCCGCATCACGGCGTGATCGTCGACGAGCAGCACGCGCACGCCGTTCACGAGCTCACCTGCGCGTCATCGAGAGCGGCCAGCGGTATGCGGGCTCGCACGAGGTAGCCACCGCGCTCTCGCGGGCCGGTCTCGAGAGAACCGCCCGATGCGGCCGCGCGCTCGCGCATGCCGACGAGCCCGAGGCCGGTGACCGACGGGGTGCTGCGGGTTGCGCCCGTGTTGGTCACCTCGAGCTCGATCGCGTCGGGGCCGTACCGCAGGCGCACATCGGCGCTCGCCCCGGGACCGCCGTGCCGGCGGGCGTTCGTGAGCGCCTCCTGCGCGATGCGGTACAGGTTGAGCTCCACCAGCGCGGGGACGGGCGCCGGCTCGCCGAACACCGCGAAGGAGGCGGGCAGTCCGGTCTGCGCCGTGCGCTCGACGAGTTCGGGCAGAGCGTCGAGCCGGACGGTCGAGGGTCCGTCGGCGTCGCCGGCCGTCGACGTGTCCGTCTCGTCGATGTCGGCGGGTGTGCGCAGTGTGTCGAGAAGGTGCCGCAGATCGTGGATGGCCTCGCGCGCCGACGTCTCGACACCCGAGAGCGCTCGCCGCGCGGCATCGGGGTCGCGCTCGAGCACCGCGCGGGCGGCCCCGGCCTGCACACCCATCGCCGACACGTGGTGCGCCACGACATCGTGCAGCTCGCGGGCGATGCGCACCCGGTCGAGCGCCACGGCCTGCGCCGCCGTCACCTCGCGCTCCCGCTCGAGTTCGGCCGTGCGCTCCTCGAGCGCCGCCCGCTCGAGGGCGGCGGTGTATGCCCGATCACCCATGTAGTAGGCGCCACCGAAGAACAGCGCGTTGATCAAGAACTGGATCAGCATGAACGCGACGAACGGCGAGAACACGCCCGCCCTCGACAGACCCTCCTCGGTCGGCGCGGTCGCCGCCTGGAACGTCGTGACCATGAGCCACACGAACATGCCGACGATGATCAGCACGCGGACGAGCATTGCGCGGCGTCGATCGTCGATCCACGCGCCGACGGTGAAGATCGCGATGAACACCGCAATGTTGCCGACGTAGATCTCGGGCACCCGGAACGTCACCGCGATGAAGTACAGCACCGAGACGATGACCGCCACGGTAGCCGGAAAACGGCGCCGCAGCGCGAGGGGCAGGGTCAGCGCCGCGGCGTAGACCAGCGCCCAGCCCAGGTCGGCCTGATCGTCGCCGTAGATCTGCGCGACCGACGAGAGTCCCGCGCTGATCACGGCGCCGAGCAGCAGCGTGACGGCGAGGATCACGTCATTGCGCAGGTCCCTCGCCGTGGGCGCGCGGCGGACGAGGGGCGGCGCCGGGGTGGTCATGCGTCAACGCTATGCGGATGCTGTGGCCACAGCATCCCTCGCGCGGGGGATACCGCGCCGCCGGGTGGTTGACACGGGCGCCCGGCGTTCGCGAGTATCTCGCTGAGCCTGCGGGAGAGGGTCCGGCGGGCGCGGAAGGGGCCCCTCTTGTCCACGAACATCTTCGTCAATCTGCCGACCACCGACCTCGACCGTGCCAAACAGTTCTACACGGCGCTCGGATTCACGATCAATCCGCTGTTCACCGACGAGAACGCCGCCTGTGTCGTCGTGTCGGACGAGATCTACCTGATGGTGCTGACGCGTGAGTACTTCGCCACGTTCACCGACAAGCAGGTGACCGATGCGAAGACCCACGCGCAGGCGCTGATCGCGCTGAGCCGCGACACGCGAGCGGAGGTCGATGCGATCGTCGACGCGGGCCTGGCCGCGGGCGGCACGGAGCCTCGCCCGGGCCAGGACTACGGATTCATGTACTCCCGTGATCTCGAGGATCCGGACGGCAACATCCTCGAGTTCCTGCACATGGATCCGGCCGCTGCCGAGGCCGGGCCCGAGGCGTATATGGCGGGGCAGGACCAGGGCTGAGCCGCACGGCGCCGGCACGAGGCGTCTGCTAGCGTGCCGACGTGTCGGATTCCGCGCCGCAATCCCCGCCACCAGCGCCCTCTCGGCGTCGGGACGATCCCCGCGCACGGCGCCGGGAGATCCCGCTCGGGGTGGTGACGATCGGCATCTCGGTCGTCGTCTGGTGGCCGGCGTTCACGCTCGGCGTCTGGGGTGAGGTCTTCTTCGAGCAGCTGATGACGCTGTGGGCGGCATCGACGGCGGCATTCGTCGTCGTGCTCGTCGAGCGACGGCCCGTGGGGGCGCGCCTGCTGCGGGCGACGCTGCTGTTGCTGCCCTCCGTCTGGATCGCGCTGTCGTTCGCGTTCGACGATTCGACGACCGATCTCACGGTCTTCCTCATCGACCTGATCGCGATCATCGCCGTGCTGATCGGCATGCCGTTCTCGCTCTGGGTGCTGCTGCACATCGCGTGGCCCGACCTCGGCAAGGGCAGCCCGCTGAGCCAGCGGATGCTCGTCGCGGGGGTGGTGACCGCCATCGCGGTCGGATCGTTCGTGCTGGGGCTCAACCACGCGGGATTCCTCACGTGCGAGGACTTCACGATCAGCGGCAACTCCGAGCCGCCGGGGTGCTCCCCGAGTTCGGACGACTGAGGCTCGAGCGCCGCCCCTCGACGGGCTCAGGGCGGGTCCCGCCGCGCGGGTGTGCGACGCGCCGGTGGGCCGGTCTGCGGCGAGCCGATGGGCCGGTCGGTGCGCGCCGAATCAGCCGAAGATCATCGGCACGTCGTCGTCGGACGCACCCAGATCGAGGTCGACGACGACGGGCACATGGTCGCTGGGGATCTCGCCCTTGCGCTCGTTGCGGTGGATCGACGCCCCTGTCACGGCCTGCGCGAGCGTGTGCGACCCCAGGATGAAGTCGATGCGTAGACCCTCGTTGCGGGGAAAGCGCAGCTGCTTGTAGTCCCAATAGGTGTATCCGGTGGGCACGAGCGGGCGCACGACGTCGATCAGGCCGGCGGCTTCGAGTTCGCGGAACGCGGCGCGCTCGGGCTCGGACACGTGCGTCGTCACGCCCTCGATCACCGTCGGGTCGCCGTTGTCGTCGTCGGTGGGCGCGATGTTGAAGTCGCCCACGAGCGCGAGCGCCTGATCGGGTGTTCGGGCGAGCTCGTCGCGCGTGTGCTGGGCGAGCGCGCCGAGGAAGTCGAGCTTGTAGAGGTAGTGCGGGTCATCGAGCGAGCGGCCGTTGGGCACATACAGGCTCCAGACCCGCACGCCGCCGACCGTCGCGCCGATCGCTCGGGCCTCGAGCGGCTGATCCGGGCCCTCGAGACCCTTTGCGAAACCGGGCATGCCGCTGAAGGCATGTGAGACGTCCGTGAGGGGCTCGCGGCTCGCGATCGCGACGCCGTTCCACTGGTTGAGTCCGTGGGCGACGACCTCGTAGCCGGCGGACTCGAACTCGGCGTAGGGAAACTGCTCGGGCTTGCACTTGATCTCCTGCATGGCGAGCACGTCGATGCCCTCGCGGACGGCGAACTCGACCGTTCGGGTCACGCGCGCACGGATCGAGTTCACATTCCAGGTCGCCAGACGCATTGCTCCAGCCTACGACCGACCGCCGACCTCGACCGAGCGGCGCCGACCTCCGGGTGCCGCCGCCCTAGACTCGGGGCCATGACCGCCGCTTCCACGCCCGAGCTCGAATCCGACCGCCAGGCCCTCATCGCCCTCATCGGCGCCGAGGCCGTCTTCCACGGCGACTTCACGCTCTCGAGTGGCAAGAAGGCGTCGTACTACGTCGACATGCGGCGTTTGACCCTCGACCACCGTGCAGCGCCGACCATCGGGCGTCTCGTGCTCGATCTGATCGACAGCATCCCGGACGTCGCCGCCGTCGGCGGTCTGACCCTCGGCGCCGACCCGATCGCCAACGCCGTCATACACGAGTCGGTGCGTGCGGGTCGTCCGCTCGATGCCTTCGTCGTGCGCAAGGAGCCGAAGGATCACGGTCGCGGACGCCAGATCGAGGGCGCGGATGTCGCCGGCAAACGCGTCGTCGTCGTCGAGGACACCTCGACCACCGGGCAGTCCGCGCTCAAGGCGGTCGAGGTGCTGCGTCGCGAGGGCGCCGAGGTGGTCGCCGTCGCCGTGATCGTCGATCGCAAGACGGGTGCACAGGCGGCGGTCGAGGCCGAGGGGCTCATCTGGCTCGGCTCGATCGACCTCGACGATCTGGGCCTCGCGCCGCAGTAGCCGCGGACGGCGATGCCGCCGCATCGCGCCGGCCCCGCGATGCCCCGAACCCACATATTTGCAGCGAGACACCATCCGACGCGTGGTGTTTCGCTGCAAAAATGTAGGTTCGGCGTCAGATCGTGTCGGCTCGGGCGTCAGGCCGCGTCAGGCCGCGTCAGGCCGCGCCAGGCCGCGTCAGGCCGCGCCAGATCGCCGTCAGTCCCGGTCGCGACCGCGCCCGCGCACCCACGCGATGATCCACACCGCGAGCGTGCCCACGAGGATCAGGGTGGTCGCCCCGAACAGCAGGTCCTGCTGATTCACGCTCTCCTCCTGCTTCGATGGATGCTGCGCTACAGCAGCTCGGGAAGCTCCGATTCGGCGGGCTCGTCGGCGACCAGATCGGCCACGGAGTCCAGCACCTCGTCGGGCCGGAACGGGTAGCGCTCGATCTCGGCCGCATCGCTGATGCCGGTCAGCACGAGCACGGTGTGCAGGCCTGCCTCGATGCCCGCGACGATGTCGGTGTCCATGCGGTCGCCGATCATGCCGGTCGTCTCGGAGTGCGCGCCGATCTGGTTGAGCGCGGAGCGGAACATCATCGGGTTGGGCTTGCCGACGACGTAGGGCTCCTTGCCGGTCGCCTTCGTGATCAGTGCGGCGAACGCCCCCGTGGCGGGCACGACGCCCGCGGGTGTCGGACCCGTCGCATCCGGATTGGTGACGATGAACCGCGCACCGGCGTTGATGAATCGGATCGCCTTGGTGATCGCCTCGAAGGAGTACTGGCGGGTCTCGCCCACGACGACGTAGTCCGGTTGCGACTCGGTCATGATGTACCCCGCCTCGTGCAGCGCGGTGGTCAGCCCCGCCTCGCCGATGACGAAGGCGCTGCCCCCGGGCAGCTGAGAGCGCAGGAAGTCGGCCGTCGCGAGGGCGGAGGTCCAGATGCGCTCCTCCGGCACGTCGAGGCCTGATGCGCGCAGCCGTGCGCTCAGATCGCGCGGCGTGAAGATGGGGTTGTTCGTCAGCACGAGGAACGGGGTGCCGGCGTCGCGCCACTGGGCGAGCAGCTCGGCGGCGCCGGGGACCGGGCGGTTGTCGTGCACGAGCACGCCGTCCATGTCTGTCAGCCAGCATTCGATGTCGGAGCGGGTGCGGTTGTGCACGGTGTGCGGGCGGCCTTCGGGCATGGCCTCAGCCTATTGCGGCGGGCTGGCCGTAGTGTCGGGAGTGTGAGTGCCGCGCGCGCGGGCTGGGACCCGCGGAACATCCCGTCGCAGCACGGCCGCGTCTACCTCGTGACGGGCGCGAACGCCGGGCTCGGCTTCTTCTCGAGCGAACAGCTGGCCCGCGCCGGCGCCCACGTGATCATGTCGGGCCGCAACCCGAACCGTCTAGCCGCCGCCCGCGCCGCGCTGATGCGGCGGTTGCCGGGTGCATCCGTCGAATCGCTCCTGCTCGACACCAGCAACCTCGGATCTGTCCGGGCCGCCTCGGCGACCGTCGGCGCGCGGCAGCGGCTCGACGGTGTCCTGCTCAACGCCGGGATCGTGCATCCGCCCGCCGAGCGTACCCTCACGCGCGACGGCGTCGAGATCGTGTTCGCGACGAACGTCCTCGGACACTTCGCACTCGCGGGTTCCCTGCTGCCGGCGCTGCGCCGCGCGAGCGGCGGACGAATGGTGTGGCTCGGCAGCATGTCGACCTCGATGTGGCGGTATGTTCCCGAGGATCCCCAGCTCGAGCAGGGGTACACGCCGTGGCGGGCCTATGTGCAGTCGAAGGTCGCGACGCAGGCGCTGGGCCTCGAGGCCGATCGACGGCTGCGGGCGGCGGACGTGCCCGTGACCAGCGTGATCGCCCACCCCGGCTATTCGGTCGGCGGCCGCACCGCCGGCATCCCGGGGGTGAACACCCCCTCGCGTCTGAAGCGGTTCGGCGCGAACCTGCAGGCGCCGATCACGCAGTCCAAGGCGCACGGCGCGTGGGCGCCCGTGCGCGCGCTGACCGATCCGGCGGCGGCCGGCGGCAGCGCATGGGGCCCGGCGTGGATCATGAAGGGGATGCCGCGCCCCGCCCGTGTCGCGCCGGTGTCGCGGGACGCGGCCCGGGCGGCGGAGCTCTGGTCGTTCTGCGAGCAGACCGCCGGGGTGCGCTGGCCCTGAGAGCCTATGCGTGTCCCGATTTCTGTCGGCCGCGGCGACGCCGGCCGACAGAAATCGGGACATCCATGCGCGGGGTGCCGGGGAGCGCAGGGCGCATCCCAGCGCGGCGGCGGGCGCGCGTCAGAGGCTGAGCCAGATGGCGTGGTCGGCGCCCGTGGGCAGCGCCACCGTCTCGCCCGCGATCGAGAGGTGCGCTGCATCGATCACGGTCGCGATCGCACCGATCGTCACACCCGACTCCTCGACGGCGCGCAGCAGCGCGGGGTCGCGGTCGCTGACCCTCAGCACCCGCCCGACCGCCCCCGGAACGGCATGGCGCAGCAGCACGAAGCCCTCGCGCGCGACGTTGCCCTCGGCATCCGGAATCGCATCGCCGTGGGGGTCGAACCGGGGGTGTCCGAGGCGCTCGTCGATGCCGCGCAGCAGCCGGTCGCTGATGGTGTGCTCGAGCACCTCGGCTTCGTCGTGCACCTCGTCCCAGGAGTAGCCGAACTCGCGCACGAGCCAGGTCTCGATCAGGCGGTGCCGGCGCACGACGGCCTTGGCCCGCGCCTCGCCCGCCGGGGTGAGGGAGACCGGACCGTACGGACGGTGGGTGACGAGGCCCTGCGCGGCGAGCTTCTGCACCATCTCGGTGACGCTCGAGGGGGCGAGGCCGAGCTCTCCGGCGAGCTGCGAGGGCGTGATGCGACGATCCTGCCACTCGGTGTGGTGGTAGATCGTCTTGAGGTAGTCATCGACCACGGAGCTCGCGGGTGCCACCGGTTCAGGGTACCCGCCCCCCTCACGCGCCCGTGAAGACGAGCCAGAGCAGCACGCCGTTGAGCGTGATGAGGAAGACCGACGAGGCGATCCCCGCGATCGTCGTGAAGACGCGGTTGCGGTGCTCCCCGAGGGTGCGCCGCTGCGCGGTGAGCGTGACGAGCGGCACGAGCGCGAACGGGATGCCGAACGAGAGCACCACCTGGCTGAGCACGAGCGCGAGGGTGGGGTCGAAGCCGATCGCGAGGATCGCGAGGGCCGGCAGCAGCGTCACGAGCCGGCGCGCGAGGAGCGGGATGCGCACGCGCAGCAAGCCGTGCATGATCTCGGCTCCCGCGTAGGCCCCGACCGACGTGCTGGCCAGGCCGCTCGCGAGCAGCCCGACGGCGAAGAGCGTCGCGATGAGCGGGCCGAGGCCGGCCTGCAGGGCCGCGTACGCACCCTCGAGGCTGTCGGTCCCGGGGATGCCGGCGAGGTTCGCGGCGGCGAGCAGCAGGATGCACAGGTTCACGGTGCCCGCGACCGCCATCGCGATCGTCACGTCCCACTTCGTCGCGCGCAGCAGTCGGCGCGTGCCGACGCCCCGCAGCTGCTCGAGCTCGGCGGCGTCGAGGCGTGTGCGCGAGACGGGGTCGCGGCGGGGGCCGGCCGGGGTCGTGGCGGCGGATGCCGGCGCCGGCGCGAACCGGTCGCGAGCGAGCGCGGAGTGGGCGTAGATCGCGTGCGGCATGATCGTCGCGCCCAGGATGGATGCTGCCAGCAGCACCGATCCGGCATCCTCGAACCGCGGCACCAACCCCGAGACGACACCTGCGGCCTCGGGCGGGCCGACGAACACACCCGCCGCGAACCCGATCGCGATGATCACCATGAGCCCGATCACGACGTTCTCGAAAGGACGCGGTCCGCGCCGGGACTGCAGCATCAGCAGGGCGATCGAGACGACGCCGGTGATCGCGCCGCCCCACACGAGGGGGATGCCGAAGAGCAGATACAGCGCGACGGCTCCGCCGATGACCTCGGCGATGTCGGTGGCCATGGCGACGAGCTCGGCCTGCAGCCAGTAGGCGCGGCGCGCCCAGGGGCGGTGGATGCGGCGGCCCAGCACCTCGGGAAGGCTCTCGCCCGTCACGATGCCGAGCTTGGCCGAGAGGTACTGGATGAGCCAGGCCATGACATTGCCGATGACGACGACCCAGACGAGCAGGTATCCGTACTGCGCGCCGGCGGTCATGTTGCTCGCGACGTTGCCGGGGTCGAGGTAGGCGACGCCCGCGACGAGGGCCGGGCCGATCAGCCACGCCAGGCGCGGCGTGCTGGGCGCGCGACGCGGAGTGGGCGTCGGGGTCGCGGTCTGCAGCATCCCTGAATCTTTCGGCACGCCGAAACCGTACCAAATCTTTCGGCTGACCGAAATACCCGCGTTGCGTCCGGGCGCTGAGCGAGGAGCGCCGCAACGAGACGAAACGTGGTGTTCGGGGCCTTTCGTCTCGCTGCGCCCGCTCAACACCCGGAGCCCCCGGATACGCTGACCCGGTGACCGAGACCGCCCCCGAGACCGATCCCGCGCCGACGCCCGACCCCGTGCGCGGCGCCTCGCCCGAACCGGAGCTGCCCGTCGGCGTGGGCCCCTGGCCGGGCACCCCCGACGAGTGGCCGGACGACCCGCGCTTCGAGCGTGCGCTGCTCGCCGAGGGCGACCGGCGCAACGTGATCGACCGCTATCGCTACTGGTCGATGGACGCGATCGTCGCGGACCTCGACACCCGCCGGCACGGCTTCCACGTCGCGATCGAGAACTGGCAGCACGACATGAACATCGGGTCGATCGTGCGCAGCGCCAATGCCTTCCTCGCCGACACGGTGCACATCATCGGTCGTCGTCGCTGGAATCGCCGGGGCGCGATGGTCACGGACCGATACCAGCACGTCATGCATCACGAGGACGTCGCGACCTTCACCGCGTGGGCGCGGTCCCACGACCTGCCGATCCTCGCGATCGACAACGTCCCCGGCGCCGTGCCCGTCGACCGTGCGGACCTGCCGCGGCGGTGCGTGCTGCTGTTCGGACAGGAGGGCCCGGGGCTTTCGGTGGAGGCCGTGTCGGCAGCATCCGGGGTCGTGGAGATCACCCAGTACGGGTCGACCCGCTCGATCAACGCGAGCGCGGCGGCGGCCGTCGTCATGTACGAATGGTGCCGCCGGCACGCGTGAGACGGCGCGTACGGGGCGATGCGCGCCGCATGAGGTGACATCTGCACGAGTCCTGGTGCGGGAGTGTGCGGGTGGGGCCCGTGAGGTGTCGGGGCGAGACCGGGTCGTGCGGATGTCGCCCCATCCGCACCGCGCGTGCCGTCAGGCGGCGCCGACCCGCAGCCAGTGTGTGCCGCGCACGCGGTACCCGAGGGTGAGCAGCCGGGCGCACATGTAGACGACGAAGAACGTGCCGGCGAGCCACGCGAGGCCCGCGGCGCCGTCGATCCCGGTGAGGGCGACGATGCCCAGCGCCGGGAGGAACAGCACAAGGTTGGCGATTCCCGCATAGGCGAGGTATTTGGCATCGCCCGCGCCGATGAGCACACCGTCGAGCACGAAGACCAGGCCGCTCACGGGCTGCGCGATCGCGAGCACGATGAGCGCGGGAAGGATGAGCGCGGCGAGGAACTCCGAGCCCGCGAACAGCAGGCCGATGACCGGGGAGAAGACGGCGATCACCGCCCCGACGATCACGCCGAACCACGCGCCCCACCCCAGGGTGCGCGCGAGCACGCGGCGCACCTGCGGCACGTCGCCGGCGCCGAGGCCTTTGCCGACGAGCGCCTGCGCCGCGATCGCGAGCGCATCGAGCGCGAAGGCGGCGGCCGAGAAGATGGTGAAGACGACCTGGTATCCGGCGAGCTCCTCGGGCCCCATCCGGGTCGCGGCGGCGACGGTGAGCAGCAGGGCCGCGCGCAGGCTTACGGTGCGCAGGAACAGCCAGCCCCCCGACCGCGCCGATCCGCGCACGCCGTCGCGCTGCGGGCGTACCGAGGCGTCATGCCGGCGCGCAAGTCGGCCGATCACGATGACGTAGGCCAGCACCATGCCCCACTGTGCGAGCACAGTTCCGATCGCCGAGCCCGCGATACCCCAGCCGAAGCCGTAGATGAGCAGCCAGTTCAGGCCGGCGTTGGCCGCGAAGCCGAGCCCGGCGATCCACAGCGGCGTGAGGGTGTTCTGCATGCCGCGCAGTAGGCCGGTCCCCGCGAAGACGATGAGCATCGCGGGGAGGCCTCCCATCGACAGGCCGAGGTACGTCTCGGCCTGCGCGGCGACCTCGGGCGTGGGACCGAACGCCCCCACGAGCCAGGGCGTCGCGAGCCACCCGAGCAGCGCGAGCACCGCGCCGACGCCGAGTGCGAGCCACATGCCGTCGATGCCGACCGAGACCGCGCGGCTCGGGTCGCCGGAGCCCAGACGGCGCGCGACGGCGGGCGTCGTGGAGTACGCGAGGAACACCATCAGGCCGACGATCGTCTGCAGCACCGCCGAGGCGATGCCCAGGCCCGCGAGCGGGTCGACGCCCAGATGTCCGACGAGCGCCGAGTCGGTGATGAGGAACAGCGGCTCGGCGACGAGGGCGCCGAGCGCCGGCACGGCCAGGCGCAGGATGCTGCGGTTCAGCCGCCGTCCCTCGCTCGTGCTCGTCACCCCTCGAGCCTAGAAGCCGTAGGGCCGGGGGTGGGATCGAGCCCCGGCATCCCGTCGCCGTGCGTGGTGCGGCGTCCGGCCGGGTCGTTCACCTGTCGCATGTTGCGGGTGTCGCGGCGGCGCACCCGCATGTCGCGACAGCGGAGCGAGAGCGGAGCAAGGGCGGGGATGGTGAACGTCGCCGCCGGGCGGTCGCTCCTCCCCAGCCGCGCGCCTCCGCCTGCTCTGCACGAAACCCCGGGCAGGGTCCGGCCGCGACCGCACGGCTCGGGATGCTGGGCGCATGACAGACATCGATCACCGACTCGCCCGCGACCGCATCCTGACCCGTGACGACGACCTCGACGAGGTGCTCGGCCTCCTGCTGCAGCACGCCATCAACCCCCGGCAGCTGTGGCTGATCTTCCTCGACGCCGATGGACGCCTCATCGATCCGCTGATGCCGTGTGATGACTACCCGCCGCATCCCAGCGAGAGTCCGAGCACCGCAGACCTCGCCTTCGCCCGCGACCTCGGACACCGCCTGCGCTACATCGTCGAGGCGACGGGCGCGGCGAGCGTCGTGCTGGTGTGGGAGCGCGTCGGCCCCTCGCGCTTCGGGGTCGACGAACGCACGTGGGCGCGGGCGATGGCGCAGGTCTGCCGCGAGAGCGAGGTGCACCTGCGCGGGCAGTTCGTGCTGCACGACGAGGGCGTGCGGATGCTGTCGCCCGATGACTATGCCGACGCCGTCGGCCGCGGGTGAGGGTGAGCCCGCGCCTGGGACGTCACTATGCGTTCACCCGCGCGGCGCGGGCGAGCCGCGGGGGTCGGCCTATCCTGGACAGCATGACCGACGCTCTTCGCTCCGGTCTCGCGCTCGATGACCTGAGCCCCGAGATCCGACCCCAGGACGACCTCTACCGCCACGTCAACGGCGCCTGGATCGAGAGAACCGAGATCCCCGACGACAAGGCGCGCTGGGGATCGTTCCATCTCCTCGCCGAGCAGGCCGAGAAGCACGTCCGCGAGATCGTCGTGGAGTCGCAGCAGGCGGAGCCCGGATCCGAGGCGCGCAAGATCGGCGACCTGTTCACGAGCTTCATGGACACCGACCGCATCGCCGAGCGGGGCGCCGAGCCGATCGCCGCGCAGCTGGCGCGGGTCGAGGGGATCGACAGCATCCCGAGCCTGCTCCGGGCGGTCGGCGACCTCGAGCGCAGCGGTGTCGGCGGCCTGTTCGGGCTGTACGTCGAGCCCGACCCCGGAAACCCCGAGCGGTACGTCCCGGCGATCATCCAGGGCGGTCTCTCGCTGCCCGATGAGAGCTACTACCGTCTGCCGAACTTCGAGGAGCTGCGCGGTGCCTACCGTGCGCACATCGAGAAGATGTTCGCGCTCGCGGGTGTCGACGACACCGCGGCCGAGGCCGATCGCGTCTTCGCCATCGAGACCGAGCTCGCCACCCACCACTGGGACAACGTGCGCAGCCGTGACGCCGTGGCCACCTACAACCTCGTGACGTGGGACGAGCTGCAGGCCCTCGCCGGCGCCGACCTCGCACCGTGGCTCGCCGCCGTGGCGCCCGAGCACGAGAGCGCCTTCGCCGAGATCGTCGTGTCGCAGCCGAGCTTCGTCGAAGGTCTCGGCGCGCTGCTCGTCGCGGAGCGACTCGATGAGTGGAAGGCGTGGCTGCGCTTCAAGATCGTGCACGGGGCCGCGGCCTTCCTCTCGGATGACTTCGTCGAGGAGAACTTCGCGTTCTACGGCACGCAGCTGACCGGGGTCCCCGTCAACCGGGAGCGGTGGAAGCGCGGCGTGGGCCTGGCCGAGGCGGCGCTCGGCGAGGCGATCGGCAAGGTCTACGTCGAACGCCACTTCCCGCCCGCGGCGAAGGAGGCGATGGACGACCTCGTCGCGAACCTCATCGAGGCGTATCGCCGGAGCATCCAGACGCTGCCCTGGATGAGCCCCGAGACCCGCGAACGAGCGCTCGACAAGCTCGCCAGGTTCACCCCGAAGATCGGCTACCCGGCGAAGTGGCGAGACTACGCCGCGCTCGAGATCGACCCCGCCGACCTCGTCGGCAACGTGCGCCGCGCCCACGTGGCCGAGCACGATCGGCAGCTGGGCAAGGTCGGCGGGCCGATCGACCGCGACGAGTGGTACATGACTCCGCAGACGGTCAACGCCTACTACAACCCGCTCATGAACGAGATCGTCTTCCCCGCCGCGATCCTGCAGTACCCCTTCTTCGACGCCGAACGGGATGCCGCGGCCAACTACGGCGGCATCGGCGCGGTGATCGGTCATGAGATCGGGCACGGCTTCGACGATCAGGGGAGCCGTTTCGACGGCGACGGGCGCCTGCAGGACTGGTGGACCGAGCGTGACCGGGAGGCTTTCGAGCAGCGCACGAAGAACCTCATCGCGCAGTACGACGCGCTCTCCCCCCGGGGCCTGCCCGAGCATCACGTCAACGGCGCGCTGACGATCGGCGAGAACATCGGCGATCTCGGCGGACTCGGCATCGCGCTCAAGGCGTACGAGCTCTCGCTGGGCGATGCCGACGCGCCGGTTATCGACGGGTTCACCGGCATCCAGCGCCTCATCCTGTCGTGGGGGCAGATCTGGCAGCAGAAGGGTCGGGATGCCGAGACCATCCGCCTGCTGACGATCGATCCGCACTCGCCGAACGAGTTCCGGTGCAATCAGATCGTGCGCAACATCGACGTGTTCTACGAGGCCTTCGACGTCAACGAGGGCGACGAGCTCTGGCTCGCGGAGAGTGAGCGCGTCACCATCTGGTGACCTTCCGCCCGCGTCGCGCGCCTGGGGGCGCGGTGCCGGGCACCCCGACAACCGAATATCTGCACCACCGCACCTCGCACAGCTCGAACCGCTCCTCTAGGGAAGGACACCGTTCGTGGGCACGCCCCCTGAGCCGATCCGCGATACCTCACCTCAGCGCGCCACGCGCCGCGGCAGTCGTCGCACGTCGCGACGTGCCGCCGCGGGGAGGCGCTCGTTCTCCTCGACCATGCGGGCGCTCGAGGCGCTCGCCGCTTCGGGGGTGCGGGTCTCGGTGCACGTGGTCGACCTCGACCGAGGCACGGTCGCCATGGCGGGCGACGATCACATCACCCACCCCGTCGGAGGGCTCGGCGCCGTCCCGCTGCTGATCGAGGTCGCGGCCGGCTTCGATGCGGGCACCCTCGACCCGCTCGAGATCGTCGAGCGTTCGCGCGTCGAGGAGGTCGGCGGCCCCGGCATCTGGCGCCACCTCAAGGCGCCGGCACTGCCGCTGGCGGATCTCGCGGTGCTGGTCGCCGCGTCGGGCGACGCTCTCGCCTCCAACCTGCTGCTCGATCGTGTCGGCATCGACGCCGTGCATGCGCGGATCGACTCCCTCGGACTCGAGCGTGTCGCGCTGCTCGACCGCCTGCGTGATGCGCGGGGTCCCGACGATGCTCCGCACTTCGCGCTCGGTTCGGCCCGCGAGCTCGCCCAGGTGTTCGCCGCGCTCGTGAACACCACACTCGTGAACGCGTCGGTCAGCGCGCAGGTCGCGGAGTGGCTCAGCCTCAACCACGACCTCTCGCTCGCCGCCTCGGCCACCGGTCTCGACCCCTTCGCCCACGACGACGACGACCACGGCCTGCTCTTCATCAACAAGACGGGGCGCGACGCGGGTGTGCGCGCCGAGGCGGGCGTGCTCGCCGGTCCACGTGCGGGCCTGGCCTACGCGCTCATCGTGTGCTTCGACGACCTGTCGATCGTGCATCGACTGCGCGCGCACGAGGCGTTCCGCACGCTCGGCATCGACCTGATGGAGTACGTCTACTGACGCTCGAGCTCGTCGACCAGGGCGAGCCCCCGCAGCGCCCAGGCGATCTCGGCGCGGGCGCGATCGACGAGGCCCTCGTAGGTGAACCGCTTCCACGCGATGGTGCGCTCATGTTCGGCGGCAGGGGTCGCGGCCAGTCGTCGTACGAGCATCGGGTTGGACAGAGCCGCGATGTGTCGCAGCTCGCCCTCCCACTGCTCGAGCTCCCGCTCCCACTGCGCGATGTGGGAACGCAGGAACGCGCGCGCCGCCTCGGGCGTCGTGGTCTCGAGGTAGGCCGCCCGCAGGTGCGCAGGATCCCGTACGCGCGAGTAGTCCAGCGGTGACTGCATCCAAGCGAGGAAGGCCTCTTCGCCGGCGGGTGTGACGTGGTAGACCTTGCGGGTCCCGCGCTCACCGCGGGGCTGCTCCTCACCCTCGATCAGGCCTTCATTCTCCATCTTGCGAAGCTCGGGGTAGATCTGCGAGTCGGGGGCGTGCCAGACGTGGCCGACGGACTGCGTGAACTGCTTCTGCAGGTCGTAGCCCGACAAGGGTCCCACCCGAAGGAGCGCGAGTAGCGCGTATCGCAGGCTCATCTGGTTCCCGTCGTCATGCTCAGAGTGAGGCTATCAATGGTGCGAGGGGCCCGAGCGGAAGCTCGGGCCCCTCGGGTCCTGCAGTCGGCTCAGTCCTTGTAGCCGGTGCGCCATCCACCCTGGTACGTCGCGCGGGCGACGGTGGAGTACGGTACGGGGCTCACCACGGCGCGGACCTCGGTCTGCTCGTGCGGTTCGACCGAAGCCTTCTTGGAGCCGCCGTCGGGCTCGCCCCAGACGACCTTGAGCTCGGTGCCCTCGGGCACGTTCGGGTCGAGGGTCGCCAGCGACAGGCCACGACGCTCGTTGGCCGAGTAGCCCGTGAACATCGAGTAGCCCACGACGGTGCCATCGGCATCCACGACGGCGTCGTAGTTGGCCGAGCCGTAGTTGGCCAGCGGCAGGTCGAAGAACTTGTAGTTCGGGCCATCGACGTTCAGCAGCGACGTCCACACCTTGCCGAGGTCCTCGGCATCCCACGCGAGCGTGACCTTCTTGCGCTGCGAGGACGGGTCCACCTTCTCGAGTGCGTCGCGGCCGATGAAGTCGTGGTCGAACTTCACGAACGAGCCGTAGCCGAGCTCCCACGGGGTGAGGTAGTAGTCCTCGATGTTGTCTGACACGAACGAGCCGGCGAGAGTGCCGGTCGCCTCGTAGCTGTCGGCGGGCAGCCACTCGCGGTAGGCCTGCTCTTCGGCGCCGGTGTAGATGGCGGGCAGCGGCGAGGGGATCCAGCCCGACTCGAGGGTGTTCGACGGGTAGGCCCGGGACCCCACCGGCACCAGGCCGAACTCGACGCCCGCCTCGACGATGAGGTCGCGGATCCGGTGGTGGTCGGCGTAAGCGCCCCAGATCTCGAGGCCGGGAGCGCCCGCCATGCCGTGGCGCAGCGTCCGCACGTTCATCCCGGCGATCTGCATCGTCGACATGTTGAAGAAGCCGAGCTTCTCGAGCGGCCCGCCGTTGAGCTTCTCGATGACGGCCCAGGCGTTGGGGCCCTGGATCTGGAAGCGGTAATACCTGCGCGAGACGGCGTCGCCGTACGGGCGCGAGGGGGAGCGGCGGT
Organism: Microbacterium sp. HA-8; assembly: GCF_046111165.1. Taxonomy (NCBI): domain Bacteria; kingdom Bacillati; phylum Actinomycetota; class Actinomycetes; order Micrococcales; family Microbacteriaceae; genus Microbacterium; species Microbacterium sp. HA-8. Next base: position 3,483,778 of record NZ_CP162025.1, on the reverse strand, counting down.
CGACCTCGATCTCGAGGTTCTGGTATCCACCCGTCTCGCCGTGGAACATCAGCCAGTTCGACGCGGGCGCGCGGCCGACGTAGACGTACTCGTCCTCGGCCTCGCGGAACAGGATGCCGTCACCGATGACGTGCCCGGATGCCGTCGTGGGAACGTACTGCTTGGCCTTGTTGACCGCGAAGTTCGCCACCGAGTTGATCGCGGTGTCCGAGATCAGCCTGATGGCGTCGGAGCCCCGGAGGAAGACGTTGTCCATGTGGTGCGACTGGTCGTAGAGCACCGCGGTGTCGCGCCACGCCTTCTGCTCCTTGATCCAGTTCTGGAAGTCGGCGGGAACGACGGGGTAGATGTACGAGCCGATCTGCGAGTTGCGCAGAAGCTCGACGGGTGAGCCCGCCTGGTCGATGACTTCCTGCAGATTCTTGGGTGCCACGATGAACCTCTCTGTTTGGTGTGGTCAGAAGACGATGGTGTGGTTGCCGTGCCGGATGACCCGGTCCTCGGCGTGCCACTGCACGGCGCGCGAGAGCACCGCGCGCTCGACGTACGCCCCGCGGGCCTGCAGGTCGGCGGCAGACATCGAGTGGTCGACGCGGGCGACGTCCTGCTCGATGATCGGTCCCTCGTCCAGGTCCTTCGTCACGTAGTGCGAGGTCGCGCCGATGAGCTTGACCCCGCGCTCCTTCGCCTTGCGGTACGGGGCTGCCCCGATGAAGGCGGGGAGGAAGGAGTGGTGGATGTTGATGACCGGGACGCCGACCTCGTCGAGGAAGCCCTCGGAGATGATCTGCATGTAGCGGGCGAGCACGACGAAGTCGACGTTGCCCTGCACCAGCTCGAGGATCCGCGCCTCCGCCGCGCTCTTGTCGGGCCCCTGCGAGGGCACGTGGAAGAACGGCACACCGAAGGAGCGGACGTCCTCGGCGACGTTGTTGTGGTTGGAGATCACCATCGGGATCGTCACCGGCAGCTCGCCGCGGCGGTGACGCCACAGCAGCTCGAGCAGGCAGTGGTCGGACGTCGAGGCGAGGATCGCCATGCGCTTGGGCACCGACTGGTCGGTGAGCTGCCACTCCAGGCCCATCGCGCCCACGGTCTGGACCAGGTCGACCTCGATGTCGGGCATCGCGGCGGCCAGGTCGGCACGGTGGAAGACGACACGCTGGAAGAAGGCGCCGCCGTCGGCGTTGTCGGAGTACTGATCGAGCTGGACGATGTTGCCCTTGTTGCGGGTGATCAGCGCCGACACGGCCGCGACGATCCCGGGCTTGTCGGGACCGTGCACGATCAGGCAGGCGTGGTCGCGCAGGGCATCGTTGTGCAGGGTCATCGGAGGCTCCTCAGGACTGAGCGGCGGCGTACTGCCTGGCCCACTCCGAAGTGGCGAGCAGCCCGCCGAATGTATAGAAATGCAGTTTGACACTTCCTGACGACGCATCCTGCGCCAGCAGGCCGGCCAGGTCGGTGACGAACTGATCGGGTCCCGCGGTGCCCATGAGGTTGGTCAGCGAGAAGCCGTACTTCTTCACGATCATCGCGTTCGCGCCGATGCCGAAGCGGCGGGCGAAGCCCAGCAGCCGCTTGATGCCCGCGGGGCCCGGGGTTCCGATGCGGATCTGGGTGTTGATCCCGCGCGCACGGACCTGATCGATCCAGGCCATGACGGGGTCGGTGTCGAAGGCGAACTGGGTGAGGATGACAGCATCCAAACCCTGCTCTTCGAGGGCTGCCGATTTGTCTTCGAGGTGGCGCCACAGCACCTCGCTCGAGATGTCGGGGTGGCCCTCGGGGTACCCCGCGATGGAGACCTCGCGCACGCCGTACTTCTGCAGCAGACCCGAGCGGATCACCGAGAGCGAGTCGGGGTAGGGCCCCTCGGGCTCCGCGGGATCGCCGCCGACGGCGAAGACGTGCTCGGTCGCGCCGACCTCCTGCAGCCGCCCGAGGAACTCCTCGAGCTGGTCCTGCGAGGCCAGGCGGCGGGCCGAGATGTGCGGCACCGGGATGAAGCCGGCCTCGAGCACCGCTTTGGAGGCGGTGACGCGCATGTCGAGGTCTTCGTTGCCGAGGAACGTGACGTTGATCTTGGTCCCCGCGGGGATCGCGTGCGTCGCCTCGAGGAGCCCCGGCACATCCTTGCCGGTCATCTCGAGCGAGAAGTCGCTCACGAGCTGGAGGGCGGCCGCCTTGTCGACGGGCACGCGGGTGGGTTTCGACACTGATCGTGGTCCTTTCCGCTCTCAGTCGGTGCGCTTCTCTGCGCCTCCGAGAGGCACTTTACCTATCGCCATAGGGAATGTCCATAGGTAAAGCGGAAACGCGCCGAACAGGGTGATCTCCAGTCTCGCGCGCAGTTCGTGCGGGCACCGGGCCGCTTCGACTCAGCGGGAGTTCAGCGCCCGGCGGTGGGCGTGCCCGTCGTCGCCGGGGCCTCGATGACGACATCGGCCGGCGCATCGCGCACCTGCTCGATCATGCGTCGCAGCAGCGCGTTCAGCTGTTGGATGTGCTCGGGGTCGAGTCCCTCGTGGATGAGGTGCTGGCCGCTCATCGAGATCGGGAGCATGTCGTGATGCATCTGAGCGCCCGAGGGGGTGAGGAACATGGGGCGCGAGCCGCGAGGGCCCTCGACGAGACGGATCAGCCCGCGGGCCTGCAGGGTGGTGACGCTCTTGGAGACGACCGCCTTGTTCACCCCGATGAACTCCGACACCTCGGTGGCCGAGGAGCCCGGCCGCAGGGCGAGCACGGAGATCACCCGCCAGTCGTTGGTGCCGAGTCGGAATCGCCGCCTCAGCTCGTGCGACTCGCGCCACACCAGGGCGTTCGAGAGCAGGGCGAGCAGGCGCGGGGTGAAATTCTCCGGGTCGATGATCTCTCCGAGGGGCTCGGTGACGATGTCGTCGTCCTGCGAGGTGGCGCGTGTCGGTGTGCTTCCGGCCATGCTGCTCCCCTCCGTTCGATCGAGTGTGCCAGACGAACGCGGGATCCGACCGCAGCGGCGGCCGGATCCCGCGTATGGGTCCGAGTGGACGGCGCGGTCAGTGCGCCATGGCGGCCAGCGCCTCGGGGTCGATCGTGGCGATCGACCGGGTGTCCTGGAACGCGCGGATGCCCTCGATGCCCTGCTCGCGGCCGATGCCCGACTGCTTCATACCGCCGAACGGCGCGCGAAGGTCGAGACGGGTGGCGCCGTGGTCGTTGACCCAGACGTAGCCGCAGACCAGCTGCGAGCCCACGCGCTGCGCCGCCTCGGGCGATGCGGTCCACACCGAACCGCACAGTCCTCCCCAGGTGTCGTTCGCGAGCCGGACGGCTTCCTCCTCGGTGTCGAACGGGATGAGGGGGATGACGGGGCCGAACTGCTCCTGCGTGACCACGCGCAGCTGCGGGTCGGGATCGACGACGAGTGCGGGACGCAGGAAGTTGCCGCCCGCGAGGTCGCCGCCCGGAAGCTCGCCGTACTCGCGCACGTCGGCTCCGGCATCCTTCGCCTCCTGGATGATCTCCTCGACGAAGGCCTTCTGCGCCGCCTGGTGCAGGGGGCCCATCGTCGTGCCCTCGTCGAGGCCGTAGCCGATCTTCACCTTCTCGAGGCGGGCCGCAAGGCCTGCAACCAGCTCGTCGAGCCGCGAGCGATGCACGAAGACGCGCTTGGCGTTCATGCAGATCTGGCCCGTCGTGTCGTAGATCGCCGCAAACAGGCGGTCGAGGTGCGCGTCGTCGAGGATCGCGTCATCGAGGAACACCGCCGCGTCGTTGCCGCCGAGCTCAAGGGTCACGCGCGTGAGCGTCTTCGAGGCCATCTCCATGATGCGCTTGCCGCCGTTCACCGATCCCGTGAAGCACACCTTCGCGATGTCGGGGTTCTGGATGAGACCCGCCATGTTCTCGTCGCGCCCCGTGACGACGTTCAGCACGCCCGGCGGAAGCTTCGCGGCGACGCGCTGGACGACGCGCGTCGTGGCCAGGGGCGCCGAGGGCGGCGGCTTGACGATCGCGGTATTGCCCGCGAGCAGCGCGTGCGGAAGGGATGCCCCGAGGATGGCGATCGGCCAGTTGAACGGGACGATGACGGTGACCACGCCGAGGGGCTGGTAGGCCACCTCGGTCGAGACCGGGATGTGCCGGGGAACGACCGGCAGGGTCTTGGTGGCATCGACCTCGTCGGCGTGCATGAGGGCGAGATTCCAGCGGATCTCGAACACGAGGGCGTCGATGAAACCCTCGAACGCGATCTTTCCGTTCTCCTGCGACAGGATCGCGGCGTCGTCGCCGCGTTCGTCGGCGATGCCCGCGATCGCCTCGGCCATGGCGGCCGCGCGCTCCTGCGGGGTGAGGGCGCTCCACGCCGGGAACGCCGCGTTCGCGGCGGCGACGGCGTCGGCGACATCCTCGGTCGACGCGGCCGCGGCCTCGCCCACCACGACACCGGGTTTTGCGGGATCGGCGATCGACAGCACGTCGTCCGTGAACCGCTCCTCACCCCCGATGAACAAACCGGTCCGCACTCCCGCGGCCGTGACGGTCTCGCTCATTTCGACATTCCACCTCTCTGTGTGTGTCTTGATTCTCGCCGATGCCGAAGCACCTGCACCCGTGTGTCCCGGATCTCGGACACACCGGCTCGCGACGCCGTCGCAACAGGAAGAATCCCTGTGTCTCCGGTCGTCGCTGACCCCAGAAGATACCTATCTGCGTCGGTAAACAAGTTTAGAAGCATTCCTGTTTACTTGTAAATAGGACCGTGCTACGGTCGCACCACCGAGACGCCCCGCGGGGCGGACGACGACGACGTCGACCGGTGCGCACAGCGCCGGATTCGACATCCGTGTCATTCAATGAGGAGGCATGTGATGAGTACGCAGACCCTGCACGCGGGCGAGCGACACAGCGTGGCCGAGCTCGAGGAGCTGGCATTCGAGCTGCGCGCGAAGCTGCTGCACCTGTGCGGCACCTACGAGGGGGCCGTGCACATCGGCGGCGACCTGTCGTCGGCCGACATCCTGACGGCGCTGTTCCACTACGGGCTCGAGGTCGACCCGAGCGACATCGCCAACCCGGCGCGCGACCGGTTCGTGCTGAGCAAGGGCCACGCCGCGGTCTGCATGTACATCGCGATGGCGATGCGCGGATTCTTCTCCTACGACGGCATCGTCGACACCTACGGGCAGCTCGACTCCGCCTACGGCATGCACCCGTGCAAGGTGCAGCTGCCGGGTGTCGAGGCCTCGACGGGCTCGCTCGGGCACGGTCTGCCCCTCGCCGTCGGGATGGCGCTGAGCGCGCGCGGGCGCGGCGAGACCCACCGCGTGGTCACCCTCATGGGCGACGGCGAGACCGGGGAGGGATCGGTCTGGGAGGCCGCGCTCGCCGCGAGCTCGAACAGGCTGGGCAACCTCGTGGCCGTCATCGACCGCAATCGGCAGCTGATGACGAGCTTCGATGAGGAGCGCGTCACGCTCGAGCCCTACACCGACAAGTGGGCGGCCTTCGGCTGGAACGTCGTCCACATCGACGGCCACGACATGGGCGCGCTCGTCTCCGCGATCGACGGGCTGCCGGCGACCGACAGCGACAAGCCGACCGTGATCGTCGCCGAGACGATCAAGGGCAAGGGTGTCGACTTCATGGAGCACAACCTCGCCTGGCACGCCGGCTCGCTCGGCGCCGCCGATCTCGAACGAGCGATGGCGGCGTTGAACGCCGCGCGAGAGAAGGAGTCCCTCTGATGCCCGTCACCTTCACCTTCGGAGACTTCCTCGGCGCGCGGTCCGTCATCGGCACCACGCTCGCCGAGCTCGGCGAAGAGCACGAGAACCTCTGGGTCCTCACCCCCGACATCGGGGCGACCCTCGTCGAGTTCCGCGACACGTACCCCGAGCGCTTCCTCGACGTCGGCCTGTCCGAGCAGGCCTGCGTCGGTATCGCCGCCGGCCTCGCCTACGACGGCAACATCCCCGTCGTGTCGGGGATGCTGCCCTTCCTCTCCATGCGGGCCCTCGAGCAGGTGCGCACCGATGTCTGCTACCCCAACCTGCCCGTGAAGATCATCGGCACGCACGGCGGTCTGGTGGGCAACGGCGGGTCCACGCACTACGCGGTCGAGGATCTCGCGCTGATGTGCGCACTGACGAACATGACGGTCACCTCGATCGGCGACCCGCTCATGGTGGGGGAGATCATCCGACAGTCGATGGCGATGAGCGGGCCGATCTACATCCGCCTCGCCGTCGGCAAGAAGGACAAGGTGCTCTACGAGCCCGGTCAGCACGAGGTGCGCATCGGCAAGGGCATCGTCGCACGCGAGGGCACCGACGCGACGATCTTCACGCACGGCACGGTCGTGGCGCAGGCCCTCGATGCGGCCGACGAGCTCGCGAAGGACGGTCGCAGCATCCGCGTCGTCGACATGTTCACCCTCAAGCCGATCGACGAGGAGCTCATCGTGCGCTCGGCAGCGGAGACCGGCGGGCGGTTCGTCGTGCTGGAGGACCACCTCGCCTACGGCGGCCTCGCCTCGCGCGTCGCCGACGTCGTCGCCGACCGCGGGGTCCGGCTGGAGGCGTTCGAACGCCTCGGCATCCCTCAGGTGTACGCGGGCTTCGGCGAGGACGAGCAGCTGCGCGACAAGCACGGGTACGGGCTCGCCGCGACGGTCGCCGCCCTGCGCCGGGTCATCGCGGCCTGAGCTTCTTGCCCCGCGCTCAACGGAGAGACGAATGAGAACAGTAGCCGTCACCAAGATCGGCAGCCTGCGCGATCCCGACGAGACCCGGCGCGGCCGGATCGGCGTCGTGGACTTCCCCGACCAGCCGCTCGGGCCCGAGGACGTGCGCATCCGCGTCGCGTACTCCGCGATCTGCGGGTCCGACCCGCACCTCGCGGAGGGTTTCTTCGGCACCGACGTGCCGATCGGGCTCGGACACGAGCTGTCGGGCGTCGTGGAGGCGCTCGGTGAGCGCGCGCACCGCAACGGGCTGCGGATCGGCGACCGCGTGGCCGGCAACTTCCTGCGCTTCTGCGGCACGTGCCGTCCCTGCCAGGAGGGCAGGCAGCAGTTCTGCGAGCACATCCAGGACTACAACCGGCCCGGCATGGCCGAGACCGTCACCTGGCACGAGTCCCAGGTCTACCGGCTGCCCGACGAGGTCTCGCTGCGCACCGGGTGCCTCCTGGAGCCCGTCTCGGTCGCCGTGCGCATCGCCGACAAGACCCGCATCCGGGTGGGCGATCGTGTCGCGATCTGCGGCGGCGGCCCGATCGGTCAGCTCGCGCTGCAGGTGATGAGGATGAACGGCGCGACGAGCCTCACGATGATCGAGCCGATCGCCGCCCGTCGCGACATGGCGCGCCGGCACGGCGCCGAGCATGTCATCGACCCCGTCGGCGAGGACCAACGCGCGCGCTCCGAAGAGATCACCGGCGGGCGCGGGTACGACATCGTCATCGACGCCTCGGGGTCCACGCGCGCCGTGCGCGGGCTGCTCGACATCGCGGCCAAGGGGGCGACGGTGATCTACGGAGCGATGTATCCCCACGATTTCGAGATGCCGCTCAACCTCTCGGACCACCTGTACCTGAAAGAGCTGACTCTCACCGGCGTGTTCGTCTCGCCCTACGCCTTTCCCCGAGCGCTGCAGATCCTCCCGCACCTCGCCGTCGACGAGCTGACCGCCGCCGTGTTCGACCTCGACGACGCCACCGAGGCCTTTGCGGTGCACGTCAGCGGCGCACACCCCAAGGTCTTGATCCGCTGCAACCGGCTGGAGGACGGCATCCACGATTCGGCGTCGACGGCGGATGCTGTCGACGAGGTGTTCGCGGGGGGAGGTCTGGCATGAGCGCCGCGACCGAACCGTCGCCCGCGATCGCCCCGGCTGTGCCGGCGCTCGAGGCCCGCGACATCGTCAAGCGGTTCGACGGTGTGCACGCACTCAGCGGCGCCGGCCTGTCGGTGCTGCCGGGTGAGATCCACGCACTGCTCGGCGAGAACGGGGCCGGCAAGTCGACGCTGATCAAGGTCGTGACGGGACTGTACGCGCCGGATGCCGGGACACTCTGGCGCGACGGCGAGAGCGTGGAGTTCGCCAACGTCCGGGTCGCCAACCGCGCGGGCATCGTCGCGCTCTACCAGGAGCTGTCGATCATCCCGTCCTTGAGCGTCGCCGAGAACATCCTCCTCGGCGAGCAGACCCCGCGCCGAGGCGGCATCGTGCAGTGGCGCGCGCTGCGTCGCCGCGCGAAGGCGCAGCTGGAGCGCATCCGGCAGCGGATCCCGCTCGGCAAGCTCGCCGGCGAACTCTCCCCCGTGCAGCAGACGATGGTGGCCTTCGCCCGCGCGCTCGCCACCGATGCCCGCGTGCTCATCCTCGACGAACCCACCGCCTCTCTCACCGATGTCGAGATCACGGAGCTCTTCGCCGTGCTGCGCCGCCTGCGGGACGAGGGGGTTGCGATCCTCTACGTCTCGCACCGGCTCGAGGAGGTCTTCGAGCTGTGCGACCGGCTCACGATCATGCGCAACGGCGAGACGATCGTGACCAAGGACGTCGCCGACTCCCACATCGACGAGGTGATCTCGCTGATGGTCGGCCGCGCCGGCGGTGAGCTGTATCCCGAGCGCACGACCGCCACGGAGGATGTCGCACTCGTCGTCGAGGGGCTGGATGGGCGCCGCGTGAGGCACGTGTCGTTCGTGGCCCACCGCGGCGAGGTGCTCGGGATCGGGGGACTCGCCGGCTCCGGCCGCAGCGAGCTTCTGCGCATCCTCGCCGGTGCGCAGAAGCACAAGGGCGGCACGGTCACCGTCGACGGCGCGACGCTGCCGCTCTCGCCCGGCGTGGGCAGAGCGCTCGAGGCGGGGATCGCGCTCGTGCCCGAGGAGCGGCGCGCTCAAGGAGTGATCCTCGGCATGTCGATCCGCGACAACATCGCCCTCGCCAACATCCCCGCCGTGAGCTCTGCGGGCGTGGTCTCGGGTGCGCGCATCTCGGACATCGTCCGCAAGGGCATGGCCGACCTCCAGATCAAGGCGCGCGGCGCCGGGCAGTATGTGGGCGAGCTGTCGGGCGGCAACCAGCAGAAGGTCGTGCTGGCCAAGATGCTCGCCCGCAACCCCGCCGTGCTCCTGCTCGACGAACCCACCCGCGGAATCGACGTCGGCACGAAAGCCGAGATCTATCGACTGATCAGGCAGCTCGTCGCCCAGGGCACGACGGTGATCGCCGTCAGCTCCGAGCTGCCCGAGCTCATGGGCATGAGCGATCGCGTGCTGATCATGCACGAGGGCCGGATCTCCGGCGAGGTCCGCGCGGAGGACGCGGACGAAGAGCTGCTGCTGTCGTACTGCTACGGAAAGGCCGACCGATGACCACCACACGCAACCCCGGACTGGAGGATGCCGCCGAGGTCCGCAGCGGGCCGCGCAGCTCCGTCGGTCAGACGCTGCTCTCGGGCGGCACGGTGCTCGCGCTCGTCCTGCTCGTCGTGTTCTTCTTCGTGATGCGCCCCGACGTGTTCCTGACCTTCACGAACGTGCGCAACATCCTGTACCAGGTGGCGATCCTCGCGATCATCGCCGGCGCCCAGACGATCGTGATGGTCGTGGGAGATTTCGACCTGTCGGTCGCGGCGACATCAGCGCTCGCGGGGGCGGTCGCGGCATCCCTCATGCTCGGGGGGATGCCCGTGGCGCTCGCCATCCTGATCGCCATCATCGTCGGCACGCTCATCGGTCTGGCCAACGGCCTGTTGGTGGCGTACCTGAACCTGTCGGCGTTCGTGGCGACGCTCGCGACGCTGACCTCGGTCACGGGCCTGGCATTCCTCGTCACCAACGGCACGACCCTCTTCAACCTCCCCGCCGAGTTCAACGTGCTCGGCCAGGGCCGCTTCCTCGAGATCCCGCTGCCGGTCTTCTTCGCCATCGCGATCTCGCTCGTGCTGTGGTTCGTGCTCCGCTACACGACCCTCGGCCGGCGCTGGTACGCCACGGGCGGCAACGCGGAGGTGTCGCGTCTGTCGGGTGTCAACGTGCGGGTCGCGCGGCTCACCGCCTTCACCGTCGCGGGGATGGTGTCGGCGATCGGTGGCATCCTGCTCGCCGCCCGGCTCGGCAGCGCGAGCGCGGTGCAGGGCGAGGACAACCTGCTCTTCTCCGTCGCCGCGGTCTTCCTCGGCATGACGGTCATCCGCTCGGGCGCCGCGAACATCGTCGGCACGATGGTGGGCGTCGCGATCATCGGCGTCATGAGCAACGGGCTGAACATCCTCGGCGTCAACGCGTACGTGCAGCAGGTCGTGACGGGCCTGATCATCATCGCCGCCGTGACCCTGTCGTCGTTCAAGAACCGGGAGCGGTAGCCGCCCGGCACCCCTCCCACCGGGCGCCCCCCACGTGTGCCCGGGCACCAGGAAAACACGCAACTGCAACAAAGGAGTGGACAAGTGCGTACGTCATTCAAGGCGATGGTGGCTGCGGCCGCCGTGGCGACACTGGCATTGACCGGATGCTCGACGGGATCCGGCGACGACGCCGGCGGAGGCGACGACCCCTTCAAGGTCATCGCGTTCACCTCGGGCAACCAGACTCCGATCGGGGCCTGGTGGGTCAAGGCCGTCGAGGAGCAGGCCGAGGAGCTCGGCTGGGATCTGACGATGATCCAGGGCGACTTCGACTTCCAGAAGATGAACCCCGCCGTGGAGAGCGCCATCGGCCAGGGCGCCGACGCGATCTTCAACGGGTACACGGACGTGGCCTCGATCGGCTCGATCGTCACCGCGGCCAAGGATGCCGGCATCCCGATGTTCGCGATGGATGCCGCGACCGAGCCGACCGACGCGTTCGCGGTGAACATCACGACCGACCAGCAGGGCATCGTCGATCAGACGGTCGGGGCGCTCGATGAGGCGCTGGGCGGACTCGACGGCAAGACGATCATGGTCATCGGGCACGACCCGCACCCCGGCATCCGCCTGCGCGCGGGCCTCGCGGAGGAGAGCCTGATCGAGGCCGGCGCGACGATCGCGGGCGGCTCGATCCAGAAGGTGGCCTCACCGGCGACCGGCCGCACCGAGGCGCTCGCCCTGGTGCAGGACTTCCTCACCGCGAACCCGGGCGGCCTCGACGGCGTGTGGGTCGGCTGGGACGACGCGGCGCTGGGTGCCGCGCAGGCGATCACCGAGGCCGGCGCGGACGCCAAGGTGACGGGCGTCGACGCCACCAGCGAGGCGATCGCCGGCATCGAGGCGGGCGGCGCCTTCCTCGCGACGATCGAGCAGCCCTGGCCCATGATCCTCGACTCGGTCCTCGAGCAGATCGTCGCCTTCCAGGAGAGCGGCACCATGCCCGACCCCAACTACGAGGCGGTCGACACGACGCTCGTGACCATCGACAACGCGGCGACCATCACGCCGTCCGACCAGCTGGGCTGAGCCCCGCACCGGGGAGGCGGGGCGCTCCGCCTCCCCGGTCACCACCACCCCGCGTCGGCACCGACGCGTCGAAGGAGAATCATGCGCCTCAAGGACAAGGTCGCCCTCATCACGGGCGGTGCCAGCGGCATCGGCCTCGCGACCGTCGAGAAGTTCGTGGCCGAGGGGGCCAGGGTCGTCGTCGCCGACATCAACGCCGACCGAGCCGCGGCCGTCGCCGCCCAGCTGAACGAGACCACGCCCGGCAGCGCGTCGTCGGCGGGAGTCGATGTCGCCGTCTTCGCCGAGGTCGAGGCGGCCGTGGCCCACGCGGTGGAGGCATTCGGCCGCCTCGACGTCATCTTCAACAATGCGGGGATCGCGGGCGGCAAACCGCTGCTCGAGCATGATCCCGCGGTCGACTACGCACCGATGATCCGCGTCGACCAGGACGGCGTCTACTACGGCATCCTCGCCGCCGGCCGTCAGTTCCGCGCGCAGGGCGGGGGCGGCGTCATCATCAGCACGTCCTCCATCTACGGAGAGCAGGCGGCCGAGCTCTCCTTCACCTACAGCGCCGCCAAGGCGGCCGTCATCTCGTTCACACGCTCGGCGGCGTACGAGCTCGCGCAGTACGGCACGCGCGCGGTCGCGATCACCCCGGGTCGTGTGGGCACCGCGATCATCAATCAGTTCTCGGACGATCTGAAGGCGACCTTCGCCTCGGAGCAGCTGCGCGGCACCATGACCGAGCCGTCCGAGATCGCGGATGTCGTCGCCTTCCTCGCCTCCGACGAGGCGAACGTCATCAACGGCACGGTCGTGCACGTCGACGACGGCTACTCCGTCTTCAAGAAGCGACTCGATCTGCCGGTGTTCTGAGGTGACCCGATGACGACGCTCGATTCCGACGGCGCCGACCTCGATGTCGCCTGTCACCTCAACGTGCTGCTGGCCGCAGCATCCTCGGATCTCCTTCCCGCAGCGCTGGGGGCTCTGGTCGAGGCGGGCTACCGCCGCGTGGTGCTGCCCCCGCTCGATCCGCAGGCGACGGATGCCGCGGGCCTTGCGAACCTGTTCGCCGCCCACGATGTGCACCCGATCACGATCGCCGGACAGGCCCCGGGGGCGGACGTGTCCTCGGCCGACCCCGACGAGCGCGCGGCCGGCGCGGCGATGCTGCGTGCGGCGCTCGATCTGACGGTCGCTCTGCGCGGCGACCAGATGAACGGCGTGCCGTACGGCGTGTTCGGGCACCCCGCCCGGCCCACCGACCCGGCGGCCTTCGAGCGCGCGGCGATCGAGGTGGGCCGGATCGCCGACGAGGCCCACGAACGCGGCGTGATGATGACCTTCGAGGTGCTCAACCGCTATGAGACGGCCGTGGTGAACACGGCGGCGCAGGCGATGGAGTTCGTGGCGCTCTCGGGCTCGGAGCACCTGCGCATCCACCTCGACACCTTCCACATGGCGGTCGAGGAGGCCGACCTGGCGGCCGCGATCACGGCGGCGGCCCCTCGGCTGGGCTATCTCGAGCTGGGGCAGTCGGGGCGCGGGATGCTGTCGGGTGGGGCGGTCGACATCGAGGCGCTCGTGCGCCATGCCTTCGACACCGGCTGGACGGGGCGTCTGGGCGTCGAGGCGTTCTCGCGCGCGGTGCTCTCGCCCGGCGCGAGCGACATGCTGGCGATCTGGCGGCAGCCGTACGTCGACGGCGTGGGCGTCGCCCGCGATGCCATGCGGGTCATCCGACGCGGGTTCGCCTCCAGCGTCGAGGGCCGCCGCGCCGCTCGCCTGTCCCGCGTCGGCGGGTAGCGCGCGGTAGTGCGCGGGGGCGGGGCCGCGAAGCAGCTCCCGCGCGGGTAGCGTGGGAGGGTGAAGATCACCGCGAGTTCGGACTGGCGCGACGGCCTGGCCTACGACATCCCCGTTCTCGTCGCCGACGTCATGCCCGGTGACCCGACCCGGTGCTTCGTCTGCGGTCCCGTCTCGGAGCCGCGCGAGCGCACCGAGCTCTGGGCGGTCAAGCATCGGCATCCCAACAACCACGCGGGCGTCGTGCGCTTCTACTGCCTGGAGCACCGCCCGCAGCCGCCGCGCGTGACCGAACCCGTCGTCGCCACCCGCGCGAAAACCCCGACGCGCGCGCCACGCCGCGCACCCACCGCTCGCCCCGCCGCGCAGGCCGAACGCCCCCGCGCGGTGTGCCCGAACTGCTTCATCGAGGTGCCACCGGGCGCCGTCTGCGGCATCTGCGGCGAGGCGATCGCCGGCTGAGTCCGCGGGTGCTCTGACCGGTGCAGGGTACCGTCAACGCGCGAACCGTGCGCGCAGGTCGGCCTTGCGCACCTTGCCGGATGCCGTGCGGGGCAGCTCATCGACGATCTCGACACGCTTGGGCAGCTTGTACCGAGCCAGGCGACCGTCCAGCAGCGTGCGGATGGTCTCGGTGTCGACGCGGGTGTCGCCCCGAGTGGTGATCACGGCGACCGGCACCTCGCCCCAGCGATCGTCGGGGATGCCGATGACCGCCACCGCGCTGACGCCGTCGATGTCGCAGATCGCGTTCTCCACCTCGGCCGGGTAGATGTTCTCGCCGCCCGAGATGATCATGTCCTTCAGGCGGTCGGAGATGTAGAGGTAGCCGTCCGCGTCGAGGTAGCCCAGATCGCCGGAGCGGAACCACCCGTCGGCGGTGAACGCGCTCGCGGTGGCCTCGGGCAGTCCGTGGTAGCCGGGGAACACATTGGGCCCCGCGATCTCGATCTCGCCGACCGTGCCGCGGGGCACGACGGCGCCGTGCTCGTCGGCGATGCGCACGTCCGTGAAGAAGTGCGGCAGGCCGACGCTGCCCTGTTTGACGCGGGTCATGTCGGGGGAGAGGCTCGTGGCTCCCGGTGAGGTCTCGGTCATCCCGTATCCCTGCGAGAACGACAGCCCGCGCTCCTCGAAGGCGTTCAGGATGCGGGTGGGCACGGCGGACCCGCCGCAGGTGAGCTTCTTCAGGGTCGACAGGTCTGTCGCCGCCCAGTCCGGATGATCGGCCATCAGCTGGTAGGTCGTGGGGACGCCGGAGAGCATCGTGACGCCGTGGCGCTGGATCTGAGCGAGCGCCCGCCCCGGCTCGAACCCGCGCTCCAGCACGAGCGTCGCTCCCTTGAGGATGACGGGCAGCGCGCCCATGCCGAGCGAGGCGACGTGGAAGAGGGGCGAGATCATCAGGGCGACATCGCCGGAGGTCACGTCGTAGTCGACCAGGCAGTTCAACGCCACCCAGGTGAGGTTCTGGTGTGTCAGGACCGCGCCCTTCGCGCGTCCGGTCGTGCCCGAGGTGTACACGATCGCCGCCGGGTCTTCGAGAGAGACCTCGGCATCGATGTGCCCCGCATCCGTCATGCGGATGAGGCGTGCGAGGCCGGGCACCGCCGTGTCGCCTTCGCCTGTCGGGATCGTGTGCACGATGCATTCGGCCACGTCGCCGATGTCGGCGCGATCGACGAACTCGGGATCGTGGATGAGCACCCGGGCGCCGGAGTCGGTCAGCACGTGGCGGATCTCGGGCGGTGCGAGTCGCGTGTTCACCGGGACGAACACGGCGCCGAGCTGGACGGCGCCGAAGAGCACCTGCAGAAGCTGCGGACTGTTCTCGCCGAGATAGGCGACCGCATCCCCCTTGCGGATGCCCCGCCGCCAGAGCAGCTCCGAGACGCGGTCCGCGGCATCCGCGAGCTGGCGATACGTCAGCTGCTGCTCGTCGCAGATCAGTGCGGTCTTGTCGGGACTCTTGAGCCGGCGCTTGGCCATCCAGGAGCCCAGTCCGTGATCGTGCATCGTCGCATGTCCTCAACGTCGAGGGGGTGGGGGAGTCCGCGCGGGCCGGGCCCGCGCGGACGAGGGTCAAGCGTAGAAGCGGTACAGCCCGCGAGCGACGACGGCGGGCTTGGCGCCGCCCTCGATCTCGATGGTCTGGTCGACGGCGAGCTGGTAGCCGCCGGGGATCTCGGTGACCTCGGCCACGACGGCGTTCATCCGCACGTGGGCGCCTACCTTCACGGGCGAGACGAATCTGACCTTGTCGAGGCCGTAGTTGACCTTGGTGGTGACGCCTTCGACGTCGACCAGCTCGGTCCAGAACTTCACGGCGAGCGACAGGGTGAGGAACCCGTGGGCGATCGGAGCGCCGAACGGGCCGTCCTTCGCCCGGTCGGGGTCGACGTGGATCCACTGGTGATCGTCGGTGGCGTCGGCGAAGAGGTCCACGCGGTCCTGCGTGACGACGAGCCAGTCCGTCCATCCCAGGTCGCGTCCGGCGAGGCCGGCGATGTCGGCATAGTCGATGGCGGTGGTCATGCTGTTCCTTTCGAGGGGTCGGCGGGTTCGGGGGTCAGCCCCAGCAGGCGTGCCGCATTGTGCTTCATGATCCCGGGCATGACATCGGGCTTCAGCGCCGTCTGCTCGACGTCGTGCATCCAGCGGTCGGGCGTGAGCAGCGGAAAATCCGACCCGAAGAGCACGCGCCGCTTCAGATAGGAGTTCGCGGCGCGCACGAGCGACTCCGGAAAGTACCTCGGGCTCCAGCCGGAGAGATCGATCCACGTGTTGTGCTTGTGGGTCGCCACCGAGAGCGCTTCGTCCTGCCACGGCACCGAGGGGTGCGCCATGATGATCTGCAGGTCGGGGAAGTCCGCGGCGACGCCGTCGAGCAGCATCGGGTTGGACAGCGCCAGCCGAAAGCCGCGGCCGCCGCGCATCCCGGCGCCGATCCCCGTCTGGCCCGTGTGGAACAGGGCGACGACGCCGGCATCCTGAAGCGCTTCGTAGAGGGGGTAGTGCGCTTCGTCGCTCGGATCGAATCCCTGCACCGTGGGGTGGAACTTGAATCCGCGCACCCCGTGCTCGGTCGCCAGGCGCCGGGCGCGCTCGACGGCCGCCGAGCCCTTGCGCGGGTCGACGGACCCGAAGGGGATCAGCACGTCGTTGTTGCGGGCCGCCCCCTCGGCGATCTGCTCGCTCGAGAGCGCGGGATGCCGGAGCTGACTCTCGGCGTCGACCGTGAACACGACCGCGGCCATCCGGCGCTCGCGGTAGTAGTGGGCGATGCTGTCGAGATCGGGTTTGTCGACGTCGGCCGTGAAGTACTTCGCCGCCGCATCCACAAGGTCGGGGGGCAGGGAGGAGTGGCCGTGCGCGTCGATCTCGATGTGCACGTGCACATCGATGGCCTCGATCGCCTCGAGATCGATGGCCGGCTCGTAGCGGGTCATGCGGATTCCGGTCGCCGCGCTCAGTGACCGGGCGCGGGGCGCTGCAGGTCGTCGGGCAGAGGTGGGAGCTTCTCGCCCACGGATTGCAGCGACGGGCCGATCGTGGCGGCGAACTCCGCCTCGATCGCGCCCGCGTCCCAGCCGCCGTCGTGGTAGGCCGTCACGACGGGCTCGGGGTGCGACCACAGCTGAAGGCGGTCTCCGCCCACGCCGATCGCCTGGCCCGTGACGTCGCCGGCGGCGTCGGAGGCGAGGTACGCGATGATCCCCGCGACGTCGTCGGACGTGCCGAACCCGAGATCGTGGCGGAAGAACGCGGGCATGGCCTCGCCCTTCTCATCGGCCTCGACGGCCGCGGCGAAGTACGGCACCGTGGCGGTCATGGCGGTCGCCGCCACGGGGATGACGGCGTTCGCGGTGATGCCCGCCCGCTTGAGCTCGAGCGCCCAGGTGCGCACCATGCCCACGATCCCGGCCTTGGCGGCGGCGTAGTTGGTCTGGCCGAAATTGCCGCGCTGTCCGGTGGGCGAGCCGATGCAGATGATGCGGCCACCCTCGCCCTGTTCGCGCATGCGGATCGCCGCCTCGCGCACGCATGTGAAGGTGCCTCGCAGGTGCACACCGATGACGGTGTCGAAGTCGTCGTCGCTCATCTTCCAGAGCACGGTGTCCCGCAGCACGCCGGCGTTGGTGACGAGGATGTCGAGGCGGCCGAAGTGCTGGAACGCGGCGTCGACGATCTGTGTGGCGGTCTCGGTCGGCCCGACCGGGGCGACGACGGCGATCGCGGTGCCGCCTGCGTCGGCGATCGAGGCCACGGCGGCGTCCGCGATGGTCTGGTCGACGTCATTGACGATCACGGAGGCGCCCCGTCGGGCGAGCTCCTGCGCGTAGGCGAGGCCCAGGCCGCGGCCCGATCCCGTGACGATGGCGACTTTGCCGTCGAGGCTCATGGAGTTCTCCTTCGTGGTCCTGACTCCATGAAATCGAAGAACATTGAGAATGTCAATGATTGACCTACGGCATGTTTGCTACCATCGGGGCATGACCTCCGCCCGGCCGCGCTCGACCGCCGTCGCGGGCGCCCCCGAGCTCGCCGCCGACCTGAGTTTCTTGCTGGCCCGGGCCAACGCGCTCTCCCTCGCCGCGGGCAACGCCGCGCTTGCACCGTTCGGGCTGAAGGCGCGCTCGTACTCCGTGCTCGCCCTCGCCAGCGGTGACGCACGACCCGCGCAGCGTGATCTGGCGGAGTATCTGAGGCTCGACCCCAGCCAGGTCGTCGCCCTCGTCGACGATCTGCAGGCGAAGGGGCTCGTGACCCGAGAGCCCGATCCCACCGACCGCCGAGCCAACGTGGTCGTCGCGACGCCCGAGGGCGCGCGGCTGTTCCGCGACGCGGAGAGGGCCGCGCGCGATGCCGAGCGGACGCTGCACGCCGATCTCAGCGATGCCGAGCGCGCCGAGCTCGGACGCCTGCTCGCCCGGCTCGCCTTCCCGGGCTGACGCTCAGCGGACGGTGCCGCCCGCAGATCACCGCTCGAGCACGAAGCGCGGCCGCCCGACCGCGACCCCCACCGCCGACTGGGCGAGGCAGACTGCGGCCAGGAGCAGCAGCGGCGCCGACCACGACCCCGTCGCGCTGTGCAGCGCGCCGAACGCGATCGGGCCCGCCGCGGCGATGAGATAGCCCACTGACTGAGCCATGCCGGAGAGGGCGCTCGCGGCGCGCGGGTCGCGGGCCCGCGAGGCGATCAGCGTGAGCGACATGCCCAGCGAAGCCCCCGATGACAGGCCGACGAGCACCGCCCACAGCGCGATCGTGTCGGGCGAGAGCATGAGTCCGACCGCGCCGACGATCGCGAGCGCGGGGATCATTGCCGGCACCCAGCGCTCCAGCCTGCCGCGCAGGAGGACCGGCACGAGCAGGGAGCCCGCGATGGTCAGGATCTGGAAGAGCATGACGACGAAGCCGCTCGCGACCTCGCTGCGCCCCTCCGAGATCGAGAGGGGTGCGAGCCAGGTCAGCAGCATGTAGAAGGCGGCGGCCTGCAGGCCCATGTACGCCGCGACCTGCCAGGCGACGGCATCCGCCCAGATGCCCGTGCGGGGTGCGGCCCGTGCCGGCCGGCGGTGCGGCGGAGCGCCCACGCGGCGCAGGGCGAGCGCCCACAGGACGATCGCCGCCGGCAGCAGCGCACCCGTGGCGAGCAGGGCCAACCGCCAGCCCGCCTCGCCCTGGAGGACCGGCAGGTGCGAGATCGGCACGACGATCCCCGACGCGATCGCGCCCACGCCGCCCAGCAGAGCGGTGTAGACGGCCATCACGGCGGGTACCCGATCGGTGAAATCGCGTTTGATCACGGCGGGCATGAGAACGTTCGCGACCGCCAGCGACGCCCCGATGAGGGCGGTCCCGAGCCACAGGTTGGCCGTCGTGCCGGGTATCGAGCGCAGCAGCGTGCCCGCCGTGAGCCCCGCGAGCGCCCAGGTCACGGTGCGCGTCAGCCCGAAGCGCTCGCTGGCGGTGTGCGCGAGGGGCGACACCAGCGCCCACGCCGCGAGGGGAACCGACGCCAGCGCGCCGAGCGCCGCCGTCGACAGTCCGGTATCGCTCTCGATCTGATCGAGCAGGGGCCCGAGCCCCGTGATCGTCGCGCGCATGTTGGCCGCGATGAGGCACACGGCGACGAAGAGCAGGATGCCGGAGCCCGCAGCATCCCGTCGAGTGGTCACGAGAACGGGACTATACCCGCCCGCGCCGGATCAGCCCTCGAGCGGCCAGCCCGTGTACGCCTCGGCGAGGTAGGTGCGTCCGGCCTCGGACTCGACGACGCTGCGCAGCTCGCCGACCTGGCGGCGGCGGTCGAAGTCGGTCGCCTCCGGGGTGACGTGCAGCATGCTCGTCATCCACCAGGAGAAATGCTGAGCCTTCCAGATTCGGCGCAGCGCCGTCTCGGCGTAGGAGTCGAGGGGGCGCTCATCACCCTCGAGCAGCAGTGCGCGCAGGGCGCGATCGAGCAGAACCACGTCGGCGACGGCGAGGTTCATGCCCTTGGCGCCCGTGGGCGGCACGGTGTGCGCGGCATCGCCCACCAGCGCCACCCGGCCCCGGCGCAGCTCGTGCGCGACGAAGCTGCGGAAGCGCAGCACGTCGCGTTGGAAGATCGGTCCCTCGTGCAGCGTGGTGCCGGGGACGCGCGCCTGCAGCTCGTGCCAGAGCTGCTGCTCGGTGAACGCCTCCGGGTCGGTCTCGGGATCGCACTGGAAGTACATCCGCTGCACCGTGGCGCTGCGCTGGCTGATCAGGGCGAAGCCGTTCGGGGAGTTGCTGTAGATCAGCTCGTCCGAACTCGGCGGCGCCTCGCACAGGATTCCGAACCACGCGAACGGGTACTCGCGGAAGTACCCGCCCGTCGAGGAGCCCGTCACCGCGGCGCGGGCGGCCGACCGGGAGCCGTCCGCCCCCACGACGAACTCGGCGTCGATCTCTAGCACGCCGCCCTCGGAATCGGTCGTGATCACGCGCGGTTGCGGCGTCTCGGCGCCCTCGACGCGGAGTGCGGTCACGCCGAAGCGCAGGTCCTGACCCGCCGCCAGCCTCGCCGCGATCAGGTCCTTCAGTACCTCGTGCTGCGGGTAGAGCCAGACGCTGCGACCGGTGAGTGAGGGGAAGTCGATGCGGTGGCCTTCGTCGTCGAAGCGCAGTTCGATCCCGTCGTGGCGGTTGCCCACGCTGAGGACCCGGTCGGAGGCGCCCGAGTCGTGCAGCACCTGCACGGTGCCGTGCTCGAGGATGCCCGCGCGGATCGTGCTCTCGATGTCGGCTCGCGAGCGCTGGTCGATCACGACCGAGTCGATGCCGGCCGCGCCGAGCAGGTGCGAGAGCAGCAGGCCCGCGGGCCCTGCGCCGATGATCGCGACGCGGGTGCGGAGGGTGGTCGTCATGGGTCGTCTCCTTCGACGGCGGATGCCGGGATCCAGCATCCTGCGTCGGTTCGTCGAACGCGCGAACCGGCCCATTGAACGGGCGACGACGCATCAGGGGTGCGGTGCGGAGACGGCCGGCGAGACACCGGCGGCGGCGCGGCGCAGCTCCTCGACGGCACCGGCGGTGGGCGCGTCGCGGGGCAGGACGACAGCGAGCGCCGCGATCACCTCGCCGCGCGCACCGTCTCGGACGGGAACGGCGACCCCGGTCGAGACGGACTCGATCGACCCCGCCGCGACGACGTGGCCCTCGCGTCGGATGCCGGCGAGCATCCCGCGCAGGGTCGCGGCATCCGTGGTCGTCTCGGGCGTGAGGGCGCGAAGCGGTGCCGCGAGGACGCGCTCGCGCACCGCTTCGGGCGCGTGCGCGAGCAGCACGAGGCCGGCAGAGGAGGCGTGCAGCGGGAGGCGCCCGGCGATGCGGGTGATGTTCGCCCCCGCTTGCGGATGCGAGAGGCGCTCGAGGAAGAGCGCCTCGTCCTGCTCGAGCACGGCGAGCTGCGTGTGCTCGCGCACCCGAGCCTGCACCCGTTCCATGTGCGGCAGCGCCGCCTGCCGCAGACGCAGGGCCCGGGAGCCGCGCAGCGCGAGCTCCCAGAGGCGCAGGCCCAGGCGCACGCGGCCGTCGTCGTCGCGCTCGAGCAGGCCGGATGCCGTCAGCTCGGCCACGATCCGCTGCGCCGTCGAGGGGGGCAGATGCGCGCGTCGGCCGATCTGCGCGACGGTCTGCACGGTGCGGTCGGTGTCGAACGTCTCGAGCACGCGCACGACGCGCTCGGTCACCGAGTCGCCGGAGGGCGAATTGGCCATGCCCCCAGCATCCCATCGCCCGGACCCGCGGTACGGTCGGGCGGGAGGGAGGCCCGCCATGAGCGACACCGAGGCCGGCGCGGGGATGCTGAGCCGCGCGATGCGCGTGCTGCAGTGCTTCGGCGACGACGAGCCCGCGCTGACGGCCGCGGAGCTCGCCGCGCGCACGGGGCTGGCGTCCTCGAGCCTGCACCGCCTGCTCGCGCAGCTGCTGCAGCACGGCCTTCTTGCGCGCGCTCCCGGACACCGGTACACGGTGGGCGCGCGGCTCTGGGAGCTCGGCGAACTCTCCCCGCTGGCCCTGCGCCTGCGCGAGACGGCGCTGCCGCACATGTCGCGCCTGTACGAGGCGACGGGCGAGAACGTGCATCTCGCGGTGCTCGATGCGCCCAGCCCCGAGACCGCGGCCGCGCTCTTCGTGGGTCGGATCTCGGGGCAGTCCTCGTTCCCCACCCTCAGCCGGATGGGCGGCCGGCATCCACTGCACACGACCGGCGTCGGCAAAGCGCTGCTGGCGACGCGCGACGAGGAGTGGCTCGCCCGCTTCTTCGCGACGCCCCTCGAGCGCGAGACCACGCACTCCATCACCGCCGAGTCGGATCTGCGTGCCGATCTGGCGCGCGCGCGGGCCCGCGGGTACGCCACGACACGGGAGGAGATGTCGCTCGGCACCGTCTCGGTGGCGGCTCCCCTCGGTCGTGTCGACGGTCTGCCCCGCGGGGCGCTGGGTGTCGTCGCGCGGCTGGAGGGTGTGGACGAGCGACGTCTCGGCGCTCTCGTCACGCAGACCGCCGGCGACCTCACGCGCGCGCTGCGTCCCGTCTGATTCCCATTCAGCGGGACTGAAGGGGTGGCGTCGCGGGTCCCGCCGTCATCCTGGACAGACGTCCTCGTCGAAGGAGACACGATGTCCACACCCGCGAGCTCGGAGGCGGTCGACCCGGCCCTCGAGAACACGCCACCCGCGAAGCAGTTCGCGGCCCCCGAGACGCTGCTGGCCGCACCCGACCAGGCCACGCAGGCGCAGATCACCGACGAGATCCGCGGCATCCACGCCGACGCCGAGCGTCGGATCGCGGCCGGCGAGAGCGTGCCGACGACCCTGTACGACTTCGCGCCGTATCGCTCGAGCGTCCTGCGTCATCCGACGAAGAACCCGCGCCTTGTCGACCCCGAGACGATCGAGCTGCACTCCCCGGCCTTCGGGCAGCGCGACGTCGCGGCGATCGAATCCGACCTCACCCTGCAGCACCGCGGCGAGCCGCAGGGCGAACGCATCACCGTCAGCGGTCGCCTGCTCGACTCGTGGGGACGTCCGCTGGCCAATCAGCTGGTCGAGGTCTGGCAGGCCAACGCCGCCGGCCGCTACATCCACCAGCGCGACCAGCATCCCGCCCCGCTCGATCCGTACTTCACGGGCGCGGGGCGCACCGTCACGAACGACGCGGGGGAGTACTTCTTCACCACGATCAAGCCGGGGCCCTACCCCTGGAAGAACCACGTCAATGCGTGGCGACCCGCCCACATCCACTTCTCGGTGTTCGGCTCGGCCTTCACGCAGCGCATCATCACGCAGATGTACTTTCCGGGCGACCCGCTCTTCGCGCTCGACCCGATCTACAACACCATCCGCGACCAGAAGGACCGCGACCGGCTCGTCTCGGTCTACGACCACGATCTGACGGTTCCCGAGTTCTCGATGGGCTACCGCTGGGACATCGTGGTCGACGGTCCCGATGCGACCTGGTTCGAATCCGAGGGAGAGCACTGATGGCGACGACACCGGCCCGCGGACCGCGCACACTGGCCCCGACATCCGGCCAGACGATCGGCCCGTTCTTCGCCTTCGGTCTGGTGTATCCCAAGATGCACGAGGTCGCCTTTCCGCACACGCCCGGGTCGATCGTCCTCGGCGGCACGGTGTTCGACGGCCAGGGATCCGCGATCCCCGACGCGCTCATCGAGATCTGGGGGGCCGACAGCGACGGCACCGTGCCGTCGGCGCGAGGCTCGCACCGGCGCGATGACCACACCTTCACGGGATTCGGCCGTGCCGCGACGACCGACGACGGGCACTACGAGTTCTGGACCCGCAACCCCGGCTCGGTCTCGGGTGAGGCGCCGTTCTTCGCCGTGGTCGTCTTCGCCCGCGGTCTGCCGAACAAGCTGCACACCCGCATCTATCTGCCCGACGACGAGCAGGCGCTCGCCGCCGACCCCCTGCTCTCGCAGCTCGCGCCCGACGAGCGCGCTACGCTCGTCGCAACGCGCACGCCCGAGGGTCACCTGGTGCACGACATCTGGTTGCAGGGCGAGAAGGAGACCGTCTTCCTTGACTTCTGACGCAGTCCCCGATCGGTCAGCGGCACCGGTGGATGCGGGATTGCTGTCGCCGGTCACCGCGGGTCTCGACGGCCCGGTGACGGATGCTGCCGTGGTGAGCGCGCTCGTTCGGGCCGAGATCGCGCTGGTCAGGGCATACGCGCGGCTGGGCGTCGCCCCCGGGGAGGCCGCCGATGCCGCCGATGCGCTCGCGGACATCGAGATCGACGCAGCCCGGCTCGCCGCCGACGCCGTGGCGGGGGGCAATCCGGTCATCCCGCTGGTCGGACTGCTGCGGGCGCAGTCGCCCGCGCCGGTGCGCCCGTGGGTGCACCGCGGCGCGACCAGCCAGGACATCGTCGACACCGCACTCATGTGCGTCGCGCGCGACGCCGTGCAGACGGCGCTGATCGCGCTCGCGCGCGCCTCGGCCGCCCTGCGCCTGCTCGCACGCACTGAGCGCACCACCGTGGCCGCCGCCCGCACCCTCACCCAGCATGCGGTGCCCACGACCGTCGGTGCCCGCGCGGCGACGTGGGCGCGCGGCATCGACAGAGCGGCGTCCCGGCTCGAGGCCGCCCGGCAGGCCCTGCCCGCGCAGCTCGCGGGTGCGGGCGGCACGCTCGCGGCGTTCGTCGAGATCGCCGGCGCCGAGGGTGCAGCATCCCTGCCCGCCCTCTTCGCCGCCGACCTGGGGCTCGCCGCCCCCGACGGGTCGTGGCACACCCGGCGCTGGCCGGTGACCGAGCTCGGCGATGCCCTCGTGCAGGCCGTGGACGCGGCGGGCAAGTTCGCCACCGACGTGGCGACGCTCTCGCGCACCGAGATCGGCGAGGTGTCCCAGGCCTCGGGCGGGGGATCGTCGGCGATGCCGCAGAAGCAGAATCCCGTCGAGGCCGTGCTGATCCGCTCCGCCGCCCTGCGCGCGCCCCAGCTCGGTGCGACGCTGCACCTGGCATCCGCGCTCGCCGTCGACGAGCGACCCGACGGCGCGTGGCACGCGGAGTGGCCGACGCTGCGCGAACTGCTGCGCCTCGCCCTCGGCGCGAGCGCCCACGCCGCCTCGCTCGCCGAGGGCCTGCACGTCGACCGGGATGCTGTCGCCCGCAATCTGGCGTCGACCCGGGGTCTGATCATGGCCGAGCGCCTCTCGCTGGTGCTGGCTCCCGTGATCGGCGCGGAGCGCGTCGCGGCGCTGGTCGCCGAGGCCACACGGGGAGCGGACCTCGCCGACCTGCTGCGGGCGCTCCCGGAGGCGCCCTCCATCGACATCGTCACGCTGCTCGACCCGGCGGCGTACATCGGAACGGCCGCGGCGAGCGCCGACGGCGAAGGGAGCCCCCCATGACCCGACCCGAGATCGCGATGACCGCGCCGGAGGGCGCGGCCCTCGGCCCCCTGCTCGTGCTGGGGCCCTCGCTCGGCACCTCCACCATCCTCTGGGAGGACGCGGTGCCCGCCCTGAAGGAGCGGTACCGTGTGGCCGCGTGGGATCTTCCCGGCCACGGCCGCGCGCCCTCACCGGGGGAGGGATTCTCGGTCGGGGAGGTCGCGGACGCGGTCGCCGACGCCGTTCGCGGACTCGGTGAGCAGCGCGTGCTCTACGCGGGGGTCTCGCTCGGCGGGGCGGTGGGCCTGGAACTCCTGCTCCGCCATCCAGATATCGTCACCGCCGCCGCGATCGTGTGCTCGGGAGCCAAGCTCGGCGAGGCCGCGGGATGGCATGACCGCGCGCGCCAGGTGCGCGAGCAGGGCACGGCCAGCCTCGTATCCGCATCGGCGGGACGGTGGTTCGCCCCGGAGTCGATCGCCCGGCGCCCCGAGCTCTCCGGACGACTGCTGCACGCGCTTCGCGATGCGGACGACGAGGGCTACGCCCGGTGCTGCGAGGCGCTGGCCGACTTCGACGTGCGCGACCGGCTGTCGACGATCGCGGCGCCCGTGCTCGCGGTGTGGGGGGAGTGCGACGCCGTCACCCCCGAGGCGTCGGCGGTCGAGATCGCGTCCTCGGTGCAGGAGGGTCGCGCCGTGCGGATTGCGGACGCCGCCCACCTCGCTCCTGCCGAGCAGCCCGAGGCTGTCGCGCGCGAGCTCGTCGAGTTCTTCGACGCCGCCGACGGGGCGAAGCGATGACCCGCCCCGCCGGCGAGGGTCTCAGCGACGGCGCACGCTACGACCAGGGGATGGTGGTGCGCCGCGAGGTGCTCTCGGATGCGCACGTCGACCGGGCGAACGCCGGCACGACGCCGCTGACGGGGGATTTCCAGGACTTCATCACCCGCGTCGCGTGGGGCGATGTGTGGTCGCGACCCGGCCTGGATCGCCGGTCGCGATCGGTCGCCGTCCTCACCGCGCTGATCGCGCTCGGCCACCACGATGAACTGGCGATGCACCTGCGGGCGGCGCTGCGCAACGGCCTCACCGTCGACGAGGTGAAGGAGGTCATCCTGCAGTCCGCGATCTACTGCGGGGTGCCGGCGGCCAACACGGCCTTCCGGATCGCGAACGAGATCTACGGGGTTGGCTAAGCTAGACTAAGTCGATGCCGCAGGTCAACGTGCACGAAGCCAAGTCGCAGCTCTCCGCGCTGATCGCTCGCGTCCTCGCCGGCGAGGAGATCACCATCGCGAGGGCCGGCGTTCCCGTCGTCGATATCGTGATCCACCGTGATGCCCACGTCGTGTATGGACTCGGGGCCGGTGAGCCGCCGCACGATCCCGACCTCTTCGACGGCGTCGATGACGAGGCGGCCGCGCTCTTCTACGCGACGCGCTCATGATCCTGCTCGACACGAATGCGGCGCTGTGGCTGTACCACGACAGCCGTGATCTCGGCGCGCTCAGCAGGAGGCGCATCGGCAGGGCGACCCGCGTGTTCTATTCCGCGGCGACGGTACTCGAGATCACCATCAAGCACATGCTCGGCCGCCTCCCGCTGCCCGGCGGCCAGGACTTCCCATCCGTCTTCGAAAGCTCAGGTCTCGTCGAGTTGCCCCCGACGGCGCGGCATGCGGTGATGCTCGCAGCATTTCCGGCGCTGGCACGACACGACCCTTTCGACCGTATGCTGCTCGCGCAGGCGCGCGCAGAGGGATTGGATCTGATCACCTCCGACGCGACGATGCTGTCGCTCGACGAACCGTGGATCATCGACGCCCGCAGGTGACCACGTCTCGCACCGATTCGAGGGGATGCTGTCGCTAGGCTGACGCCGTGACCTCGACGCCGATCACGCCGCCGCCCGTGGATGCCGCGCCGGATTCCGGCCCTCCGCGTTCCGCCGGACGCGACGACCGCATCACGCTGCGGTTCCTCGCCACGCCCGCCGACACCGCCGCCGGAGGCCGATCCGTCGCCGCGGGCAGCGTGATGGAGTGGATCGACAAAGCCGGCTACGCCTGTGCCGTGGGCTGGGCCGGGGCCTACTGCGTCACCGCGTACGTGGGCAACGTGCGCCATCGTCGGCCGATCCCGCCGGGCAGTCTCGTCGAGGCCGAGGCCCGCATCATCCACACGGGCCGCACGAGCATGCACGTGCTGGTCACGGTGTCCTCGAGCGAGGTGAACGAGCACCGGTACCGGCCCGCAACGACGTGCATCCTGGTCTTCGTCGCCAAGGGGGCCGACGGTCGCCCCGCCGAGGTGCCCGCGTGGCAGCCGCGCTCCCGCGCCGACCACAAGCTCGCCATCGCAGCGATCGAGCGGATCCCCGCCCGCGCCGAGATCCGGCGGCTCATGCTCGAACAGGCCTATACCGACGACACGACCGCCCCGCGCGCCACCCTGCGATTCCTCGTGCCCACCGGCGTCGTCAACTTCGGGGGCAAGGCGCACGGCGGCACGGTCATGCGCTGGATCGACGAGGCCGCCTACGCGTGTGCGGCATCGTGGAGCCGTGACGGCGACACGGCCAGCGAAGCGGTCGCGGTCTATTCGGGCGGCATCCACTTCTTCGCGCCGGTGCGCATCGGAGACCTCGTCGAGGTCGATGCGCGCCTCGTGCACACCGGCGCGCACAGCATGCACCTCAGCATCCGGGTCTCCTGCGCCGATCCGCGTTCGCCGGGAGAGTGGGTGCTGACGACGCAGTGCATGAGCGTGTTCGTCGTGCCGGGGCCCGCCGGGGTCGCTCTGCCGGTGCCCGCGTGGACGCCGCAGACACCGGAGGACGTGCGCCTGGATGCGCACGCGCGCGAGCTCATCGCGCTGCGCGAGCACATCGTGCCGATCCCCGCATCGCTCTCGCTCGAGCCCTGACCCGCGGTCGGCGCTGCGTCGTGTTGGCGCGCCTCCGGACGCCGGGGTGGTGGCCGGCGTCCGGGCGCGCTACGATGGCCGCATGGCGTACGTGTGTGCGCAGAGCGAACAACGCGAGGAGGCGGCGTGATCGACAAATCCGTGCCCGACGTCGAGGCGGCGGTCCGCGACATTCCCGACGGAGCGACCGTGATGATCGGCGGGTTCGGCCGGGCGGGGCAGCCCGTCGAGCTGATCGACGCGCTCATCGCCCACGGTGCGCGAGACCTCACGATCGTCAACAACAACGCCGGCAACGGCGACACCGGGCTTGCGGCGCTTCTTGCGAACCGGCAGGTGCGCAAGATCCTGTGCTCCTTTCCGCGGCAGCACGACTCGTGGGTGTTCGACGGCCTGTATCGCGCCGGCGAGATCGAGCTCGAACTCGTCCCGCAGGGCAACCTCGCCGAGCGCATCCGGGCGGCGGGTGCCGGTGTGGGCGCGTTCTTCTCGCCCACGGGCGTCGGCACGCAGCTTGCCGAGGGCAAGGAGGAACGCGAGATCGACGGGCGCCGATATGTGCTCGAATACCCGATCAAGGCGGACTTCGCGCTGATCGGCGCGCTGCGGGCGGATCGCTGGGGCAACCTGGTCTACCGCAAGACGGCGCGCAACTTCGGTCCCATCATGGCCGCCGCGGCGGCGACCACGATCGTGCAGGTCGATGAGATCGTCCCCCTCGGCGAGCTCGACCCCGAGGTCGTCGTGACTCCCGGCATCTTCGTCGACCGCGTCGTCGCGGTGGGTGAGCGGGCCTGGCTGAGCGAGCGCGCGTTCGTCGGAGGCGTCGACATCGAGGGGCGCCCGGCCGAGGCCGCGCCCGTCACCGCAACGGAGGCAGATCAGTGACAACTCGCATCACCCGCGACGAGCTCGCGCGCCGCATCGCGGCCGACATCCCCGAGGGGGCGTACGTCAACCTCGGTATCGGAGCGCCCACGCTCGTGGCCAACTTCCTGCCCGAGGGCCTCGAGATCATCCTGCACACCGAGAACGGGCTGCTCGGAATGGGGCCGGCGCCCGAGCCCGGCCGGATCGACCCCGACCTCATCAATGCTGGCAAGCAGCCCGTCACCGAGCTGGCCGGCGCCGCCTACTTCCACCACGCGGACTCCTTCGGCATGATGCGCGGCGGTCACCTCGACGTGTGCGTGCTCGGCGCCTTCCAGGTGTCGCAGAACGGCGACCTCGCCAACTGGTCGACCGGCGCGTCGGGCGCGATTCCCGCAGTGGGAGGCGCGATGGACCTCGCCATCGGGGCGAAGGACGTCTACGTCATGACGGACCTGCTGACCAAGCAGGGCGAGTCCAAGCTCGTGACCGCATGCACCTACCCCTTGACCGGCGTGGGCTGTGTCAGCCGCGTCTACACCGACCACGGCGTCTTCGACGTCACGCCCGACGGGTTTGCGCTCCGCGAAGCCTTCGGAGACAACACACTCGACTCGCTCGCCGAGCTGACGGGGCTGACCCTCGTCCGCTCGACAGACTGATCGGCAGAAAGGCACTTCCATGACCGCCAGCTTCATCTTCGATGCCGTCCGCACGCCGTTCGGTCGTGCCGGCGGCGCCCTCTCGGGCGTCCGGCCCGACGACCTCGCCGCCGTCGTCATGCGCGCCGCAGTCGAGCGCACCGGTGTCGATCCGGCTCGGATCGAGGACGTCATCTTCGGCGACGCCAATCAGGCCGGCGAGGACAACCGCAACGTCGGCCGCTTCGGTGCGCTGCTCGCGGGGTTCCCCACCAGCGTCACCGGGGTCACGGTCAATCGACTCTGCGCATCGTCGGTCGAGGCGGTCATCCAGGGCTCGCGCGCCGTCGAGGCGGGCGACGCCGACATCATCCTCGCGGGTGGCGTGGAGTCGATGAGCCGTGCCCCGTTCGTGGTCGAGAAGTCGCCGAAGCCGTGGCCGAGTGTCGGCAATCAGACCCTGTGGAACACCTCGATCGGATGGCGCATGGTCAACAAGGCGCTCCCGAAGCACTGGACGATCAGCAACGGAGAGTCCGCCGAGAAGATCGCGGGCGAATGGGGCATCTCGCGCGAGGCTCAGGACGAGTTCGCGGTGCGCTCGCACCGCCTGGCCGCGGAGGCCTGGGCCGCCGGCGTCTACGACGGCGAGATCGTCCAGGTGCCCGGGGCCGAGCTGGCGCGTGACGAGGGTATCCGCGACGAGACGTCGGTCGAGAAGCTCGCCGGTCTGCGTGCGCTGTTCGCCGCCGACGGCACGGTCACGGCGGGCAACTCGTCCTCCATCAACGACGGCGCCTCCGCCGTGCTCATCGGCCGCGAGGGGGCGCTCGAGGCGGAGCCGCTCGCGCGGATCGTCGGGCGGGCCTCGCACGGGGTCGACCCCGACCAGTTCCCGATCGCGCCGATCGAGGCGGCCAACAAGGCGCTGGCCCGTGCGGGCAAGGCCTGGGCCGATGTCGATCTCGTCGAGCTGAACGAGGCCTTCGCCTCGCAGAGCCTCGCGTGCCTCGCGGGATGGCCCGACCTGGATCCCGACAAGCTCAACATCCACGGCGGGGCTCTGGCGATCGGGCACCCGCTCGGCGCCTCGGGCGGCCGCATCATCGGGCACGCCGCACACGAGCTCAAGCGCCGGGGCGGCGGAGTCGCCGTCGCGGCGATCTGCATCGGCGTGGGCCAGGGGCTCGCGGTCGTCCTCGAGCGCTGAGAGCACGCACGCCGTCGGGAAGCGCCACGCGCTCTGATCCCGGGCGCGCCCTGATCCCGGACGCGCCCTGACCCCGTCGAAGGGCGCGTCCCGCGAATGAGAGGATGACGCGGTGACCGATCCCGGACCCGTGGAGGATGCTGCCGCGTCGGGCGACTTCGTCCAGTCCCTCGCCCGCGGGCTCGCGGTGATCCGGGCGTTCGACGCCCAGCATCCCGAGCTGAGCCTGAGCGATGTCGCCCGTCGCACGGGGCTGACCAGGGCAGCATCCCGCCGTTTTCTGCTGACGCTCGCATCCCTCGGCTACGTGCGCAGTGACGGCCGCGACTTCGCGCTGACTCCGCGCGTGCTCGAGCTGGGTTTCAGCTATCTCTCCTCGCTGTCGCTTCCCGAGGTCGTGCAGCCGCACCTCGAGCGTCTCTCGCGCGAGGTCGACGAGAGCGTGTCGGCGGCGGTGCTCGACGGCGCCGACATCGTTTACGTCGCCCGCGTGCCCACTCGTCGCATCATGAGCGTGCGCATCACGATCGGCACCCGTTTTCCGGCATACGCCACGAGCCTGGGCCGGGTGCTCCTGGCGGGCCTCCCGGACGCCGAGGCGGATGCCGTGTTGCGCGCGGCGCCGCTGGACGCGCTGACCTCACGCACGGTTGCCGATCCGACCGCCCTCGAGAGCGAGCTCGACCGGGTGCGCGCCCAGGGGTGGTCGCTCGTCGACGGCGAGCTCGAGCAGGGCCTGCGCTCCGTCGCGGCGCCGGTGCACGACCGGGCGGGACGGGTGATCGCGGCCATCAACGTGTCATCGAGTGCGACCCGCGACACGGTGGAGCACCTGATCGAGCGGTACGTCCCCGCCGTGCTCTCGACCGCCGCCGCGATCGATTCGGAGCTGCGCCTGGTCTGATCGGGCGAGCGGCTCGCGGGCCCGCCCGTCCGCCGCCCGTCCTCGAACCCACACTTTTGCAGCGAGCCGACGATCGTCGCGTGGTGGTTCGCTGCAAAAGTGTGGGTTCGGGTCGCGACCGCGGCCGGTAGCGCGGCAGCGAACACGGGCCCTGATCACCCTGCGGACCCCGGGCATGGAAAGCTCGTTGTCATGACACAGCATCCCGTCACTCTGTTCACCGGCCAGTGGGCCGATCTTCCGTTCGAGGAGGTCGCGCGGCTGGCGGCGTCGTGGGGGTACGACGGGCTCGAGGTGGCGGCATCCGGTGATCACCTCGATCTGCGGCGTGCTGATGAGGACGACGCGTACCTGCGGTCGCGGCTCGAGATCCTGGATCGGCACGGGCTGGGGATCTTCGCGATCTCGAACCATCTCGCCGGGCAGGCGGTGTGCGATGCGCCGATCGATTCTCGTCACGAGGCGATCCTGCGTCCGTACGTGTGGGGCGACGGGGATGCCGAGGGTGTCCGGCGGCGGGCCGCCGACGACATGGCCCGCGCCGCGCGCGTGGCCCGCAAGCTCGGCGTCGACACGGTCGTCGGTTTCACGGGCTCCTCGATCTGGCCGTACGTGGCGATGTTCCCGCCCGTGCCCGAGGCGGTGATCGACGCCGGCTACGAGGACTTCGCGGCACGCTGGAACCCCATCCTGGATGTCTTCGACGGTGAGGGCGTGCGATTCGCGCACGAGGTGCACCCGGGCGAGATCGCGTACGACTACTGGACCAGCGTGCGCGCGCTCGAGGCGATCGAGCATCGCGAGGCATTCGGATTCAACTGGGACCCCAGCCACATGATGTGGCAGAACATCGACCCCGTCGGATTCATCTGGGACTTCAAGGACCGCATCTACCACGTCGACTGCAAGGACACCCGCCTGCGCCCGCACAACGGCCGCGCCGGCGTCCTGGGCTCCCACCTGCCCTGGGGCGACCCGCGCCGCGGATGGGACTTCGTCTCCACCGGACACGGCGACGTGCCGTGGGAGGACTCCTTCCGCGCCCTCGACGCGATCGGCTACACCGGCCCCATCTCCATCGAATGGGAAGACGCGGGCATGGACCGCCTGCACGGCGCAGCCCAGGCCCTGCAGTACGTGCGCACCCTGCTCTGGGACCCACCCGCAGCATCCTTCGACGCCGCCTTCAGCACGCAGTAGCCCGGCGGCCCGGGCCTACTCCGGGATCGAGGGATGCCGCATCGGCGACGCGTGCTTGGGGATGAACAGCGTGAGCACGAGCGCGACCACCGCGGCGCCCCCGGCCAGCCAGAAGCTGAGCTGGAACGCCTGCGGGGTGGGCACGGGCACGCCCTCGAAGGGAGCGGACATCGAGGCCAGGACCGCGCCGAGCACGGCCGCGGCGCTGCTCGTTCCGACGGAGCGGAAGAGCGCGTTGAGGCCGTTGGAGGCGCCGGTCTCCTCGGCGGGGACGGCGCGCATGATGAGCATCGGCATGGCCGCGAAGCTGAGACCGATCCCGACGCCGACGAGCGCGTTGGAGACGACGATGTGCCAGACCTCGCTCGAGAGCAGGAGCACGAAGGCATAGGCGCACACGACCGCGACGGTTCCGAGGGTGAACAGCAGCCGCGGGCCGAAGACGCGGGAGAGCCATCCGGCGGCGGGGGAGAGCAGCATCATGATCAGGCCCGCCGGCATCACGACGAACGCGGCCGCGATGAGGGAGAGCCCGAAGCCGGAGCCCGACTCGACCGGCAGCTCGAGCATCTGCGGGAACACGATGTTCGAGCCGAAGAGGGCGAATCCCATGCCGATCGAGGCGAGATTGGTCAGCAGGACGGGGCGACGTCCGGCGACCCGCAGATCGAGGAGGGGTTCGGCCGTGCGCAGCTGGTAGCGACCCCACACGAGCAGCACGACGACCCCGCCGAGGCCGCTGGCGAGCGTGGCGGGCGAGGCCCAGCCCCACTCATTGCCGCGGGAGATGGCCAGGAGCACCCCGATCAGGCCCGCCGCGAGGCCCGCCGCGCCGAGGTGGTCGAAGCGCCCGGCGACCCGCAGCACGCTGACCGGGACGATCCACAGCACGAGCACGAAGACGACCACGCCGAGGCCTGCGGCGAGCCAGAACAGCACGTGCCAGTCGGCGCGCTCGGTCACGATCGCGCTCACGGGCAGGCCGATCGCGCCACCCACGCCCATGGTCGCGCTGATGAGCGCCACGGCGGTGCCGAGGTGGTCGTGGTGCAGCACGTCGCGCAGGATCGAGATGCCGAGGGGCACGACACCCGTCACCGCCCCCTGCAGCGCCCGGCCCACGATGACGCCGCCGATGGAGGTCGACAGTGCCGCGATCAGCGATCCGAGCACGAGCAGCGCCAGCAGCACGAGCACGATGCGCCGCTTGCCGTACATGTCGCCGAGGCGCCCGGAGATCGGTGTCGCGACCGCCGCGGTCAGCAGGGTGACGGTGACGACCCAGGCGGTGTCTTCGCGGGGCGCGTCGAGCAGTTCGGGCAGCTTCGCCTGGATGGGCACGACGAGCGTGTACATGAACGATGCGCAGAGTCCGCCGAGGGCGAGCACCGCGACGATCGCCCACTGCGGGGTCCGGCGGGTGAGGCGACGTCTGTCATCCTCATCCGAACCCATCCGCTCAGGCTATCGGGGGCCGTCGGGTACGCGGGCCGCGTCTGCCGGAGGCCGGGACGAGACGCCCGCGGCGCTCCGGGATGCCGGCGCCCGGCACCTCAGCTCGACAGCAGGCCGCGCAGCCCGTGCTCGACCCCGTCCAGCCACGTCCCGACGCTCGCGCGCGCCTCGGGGGTGTCGGGGTAGCGGCAGCGCAGGTGCAGCCCCTCGTCGTTGACGATGAACCAGATCATCACGCCGTCGGTGTCGATCACCGCCGAGACGTACTGGATCGACATCCCGGGGCGAACGGCGGGGAGTCGCCGCGTGTCGAGCCACGAGATGGCGAACATGCCCGGCGCCTGCGGCATGCCGCCGTAGGGGGCGAGCAGGGGTGCCAGGGGGTGCGAGCCGAGGGCGAGCGCCTCTTTCACGGCTGCGGCCCCGGCGTGCGGGGTGGGGTCTTCGATCTCGATGACGGAGTTGGTGATGAACCAGCCGACCGAGTCGTGCCAGCGCGGCTCGTGCCGGCTGTGCACCGGAAAAACCGCGCGCAGCGGGGCATCGGCCAGACGCCGGGTGACATCCGCGATCACCGCCAGGGCGCACGCCGTCATGCGCACCCCGTGCGCCCTGGCGTGCTCCTCCAACAGCGCCGTCTCGTCGGCGTCGAGCACGTCGCGCACCTCGACGATCTCGCGCCGCGGCACCGAGAGGTCGCCGAGGGGCAGGGGGAAGCGGGGCATCAGCCCGTCACCCGCCTGCAGGATCTCGGCCCAGCGCGAGCGCACGTCCTCCGGCGCGGCGGGCATCGCCTCGAGCAGCTGCGAGTGCTCGGCGAACGACGCGGCCCGCTCGGCGGCGCCGCCGTCGTCCTCGAGCATCGCGACGACGTCGCGGGCGAGCACGAGCAGCGACCACATGTCCACGTGCGCGTGGTCAGCGCCCAGCACGACGACCGGGCGCTCGTCCGCCGCGTCGATGTCCCCGTCCTCGTCCCCCGGTCGGTGACCCGGCTCGGGCAGCACGACGCACAGCCGATGCGAGGGCTCCGCGAACGGCGCGCACGCGCCATCCAGCACCGCGCGCAGCGCATCTCTCGTCGACGCTCCCGACGGCACGGGATGCTGCCGCCACTCCCCGCCGACGATCTCGGTCTCGTGCAGGGTCAGGCCCCCCGCGTCGTCGCGTGCGAAGACGGTGCCGAGCGTGCCGTGCCGTGAGATCACCGCGTGCCACGCGACCGCGAGGGCGTCGGGATCGGTTCCGATCGGCGCCCGGAACGCGATCGCCATCCACGATCCGGGCCGATCACCCTCGCCCACGTGTCGGCGCTGATCGAACGAGAGCGGCAGGGCGCGGCCGCGCACACCGGACGTGCGCACGGCGTAGCTGTGCAGCGTGCCCTGCGGCAGGGCCATCTGGGCGACATTCGTCAGGCGCATGGCGCCGTAGTCTAGGGGTCTTACATCTCGCGCTCATGACGCAAACGGAGGTCCCGTGCCCCAGCTCGCCGTCGGGGATGCCATGCTCGATTTCGATGTGACGGGCGATTCCGGCCCCCTTGTGGTGCAGCTGCACGGACTCACCTCCTCGCGCGCCCGTGACGCGCAGCTCGGCCTCGATCTCGGTCGCGCGCTGCGCGGGCATCGTGTGCTGCGCTACGACGCGCGGGGTCACGGCGGATCGACCGGCAGCGGCGAGGCCGACGACTACCGCTGGCATCGTCTCGCCGACGATCTGCTCGCCCTCGTCGACCATGTCGCACCGGGCGAGCGCGTGCACGGCGTCGGTCCGTCGATGGGCACCGGCACGCTGCTGCACGCGGCGCTGCGCGATCCCGAGCGCTTCGCGAGCCTCACCCTCGTCGTGCCCCCCACCGCCTGGGCCTCGCGTCGCGCACAGGCGGCGACCTACCTCGAGAACGCCCGGCTGGTCGAGCAGGAGGGGCTCGGCGCGTTCGTCGAGCAGGGCAGCACCGCCCCCGTGCCGCCGGCTCTTGCCGATGCGCCGCTCACGCGCCCGGCCGTGCCCGAGCACCTGCTGCCGACGGTGCTGCGCGGCGCCGCCGCGACCGACTTCCCGACGAAGGCCGCCGTGGCGGGCATCGTCGTGCCGACGCTCATCCTCGCGTGGATCGGCGATCGCACCCACCCGGTGAAGACGGCCAACAAGCTGCACGAGCTCATCCCGCGCAGCCGCATCGCGATCGCCCGCACGCCCTACGGCGTGATGGCCTGGCCGGGGCTTTTCGCCGAACACGTCGCGACGGCCGGCTGAGCACATCCCGCTCGGGTCGGAGCGTCTTGCCTCACGTCAAGATGTCCGGGAGTGAGTGATGCTTGCCTCACGTGAAATGTCCGCGTAGCTCAGGCGGCGGGGCGGGTGCCCTGGGTGCGGGCGGCGGCGAGTTCGATGAGTTGTTGCTGGATCTGGTTGATCCGTCGGGTGATCCGTGCCGGGTTCAGCTTCGCATGCTCGCGCTCCAGTCGGGCGCGGGTCTTCTCGTCGAGCACACCGGCGTCGAGCAACCGCTGGTAGGGGGTACGTGGCTTGTCGTAGACGCGCTTCTTCCGGCCGGCTGCGGTGTGGGTCCAGTCGATCGCTTTCACGCAGGGCAGCAGATGGTTCTTGCGGGCCATCACGAAATCCCAGAGCTCGTTGAGCAGGGTCATCTCCGCCTCGGTCTCGTAGCGGTAGCGGAACGCGTGTTTGCGGACCCAGTCGCCGTTGCGTTGCTCGACGTGCGCGTTGTCGTTGTGCTTGTAGGGACGCCCCCGGGTGACGGGGATCTCCTTCTTGTCCGCCCAGGCGATCACGCCCCAGTTCATGAACTCGGATCCGTTGTCGAAGTCGAGCCCGGCGACCGGGACGGGCGCGTTCTTCACCATCCATTCCAGGGCGCCGTGCACGTGCACGTAGGCGTTGTTGCGGATCGTGCGCAGCATCGTCCACCCCGCGACCGGGTCGGTGCCGGTCAGGGTGCGCAGGAACTCGCCTTTGAGGGAGTGGCCGCAGTGCGCGACGGTGTCCAGCTCCAGGAACCCCGGGACGGTCAGCGGGGCGTCCATGCTGGTGCGCGTCGGGATCGAAGAGCGCAGGATGTGGGACGGCTTCGTGCCCGAGACCGCGACCGGGTAGGCGGCGTCCTTGTGCGGTTTCAGGTACCGGTCGATCGTCGCGGCGCTCATCGATCGCAACTCGTCCAGCACCTCCGGTGTGACCCGCTGCTCGACCTTGCCGAGCTCACGGAAGCGGACGAGGCGTTCGAGGGTGTCGTCCATGATCGCCGCGAAGTACTTTCCCGACGGCTGCCCGGACAGCCGCCAGACTTCTTGCAGCACCACGAGCGCATCGTAGGAGTACTTCCGCTCACGCGGCTTACGCTGCTGATCGCGCGCGGCACCTTTGCGTGCGTTCGCGGCACGGATCGCGCGGCGCGCGTGATCACGCGTCCAGCCTGTCGCGTGCACAAGCTCGTCCAGCAGCCGGCCCTTCTCTTCCTTGCCTGCTTTCGCATACTCGCGGGCGAACTTCTTCGTGATCTCACGGCGCGCCGCCATCGACAACTCCCTGCTCATCACCCCAGGGAACTACGCGGACATTCCTACGTGAGGCACGCGCAGCCCTTCCCGGACCTTTTAGCTGAGTCTCGTCGCGGAGGTGCGCCCGCGGGCGCGGCGCGACAGACTGGCATCATGCGATCGGTCCGGGAACTGACGACGATGGACGAGATGATCGAGGCCTCGATCATGCTCGAGCGGGTGTGGGGCGGAGGCCGCGATGTGATGCCGGCATCGGTGCTGCGCGCCCTGCAGCACTCCGGCAACTACGTCGTGGGCGTCTTCGACGACGACGACATGGTGGGCGCCTCGGTCGGCTTCTTCGGTGCTCCGGCGCTGCGCGCGATGCACTCCCACATCACCGGCGTCGTACCCGACCATCAGGGTCAGGGCTGGGGGCGTCTGCTCAAGGGTCATCAGCGCGAATGGGCGTTCGCACGCGATGTCGGCCACATCACGTGGACCTTCGACCCGCTCGTGGCCCGCAACGCCCACTTCAATCTGCGTGTGCTCGGAACCCGCGCGGTGGAGTACCTGGTCAACCACTACGGCGCGATGGACGACGGCCTCAACCGCGGCGACGAGACTGATCGGCTGATGGTCACCTGGGCGCTCGCGGCGCCCCCCGCACCGACTCCCGCGGACGATGAGATCGTGGCGACCGTGCCGATCCCGCCCGACATCGAGGCGGTGCGGCGCGGCAGCGAGGCGGCGGCCGCCGATTGGCGGGTCCGGGTGCGCGAGGCCATCCTCGGACATCTCGGCGACGGGCTCGTCATCGGCGGGTTCGACAGCGCCCGAGGTTACCTCTTCACCCGCCCCGCGCGCTGACGCCATGACCGATCCCGCGGCCCTGCCACCCGTCGCCCTCGATGCGATCGAGTTGCGGGTGCTGCACCTGCCCCTGGTCTCGCCGTTCACGACGTCGTTCGGCACCGAGGCCGTGCGCGAGGTCATCGTCGTGCGCGCTGTGAGCCCCGACGGCGAGGGCTGGGGCGAGATCGTCACGCAGGCCGCTCCGCTGTACTCGAGCGAGTACACGCAAGGGGCATGGGATGTCTGCATACGTCACCTCATCCCGGCACTGTTGAGCGAGACCGCGGTCCCGCCACACGATGTCGGCCGCGTGCTCGAGCCCTTCGTGGGACACCGCATGGCCAAGGCGGGTCTCGAGCTCGCCGTGCTCGACGCGTCGCTGCACGCCGAGGGCGCAGCGCTCGGCGCGTATCTCGGTGCCGTCGTCGATCGGGTGCCCTCCGGGGTCTCGGTGGGGCTGCAGCGCGATCCCGCCGCCCTCGTCGACGCCGTTGCGGGCTACCTCGACGAGGGCTACCGGCGCATCAAGATCAAGATCAAGCCCGGTCGCGACATCGGCGACACGGCCGCCGTCCGGGCGGCCTTCGGCGACATCCCTCTGCAGGTGGATGCCAACTCGGCCTATACGCTCGGCGACACCGCCACGCTGGCCGAGCTCGACGCGTTCGGGCTGCTTCTCATCGAGCAGCCGCTGCAGGAGGACGACCTCGTCGACCACGCCACGCTCTCCCGGACGCTGCGCACCCCCGTGTGCCTCGACGAATCGATCACCTCGCGCAAGGCCGCCGTGGACGCGCTCGCGTTGGGCGCGGCATCCATCGTCAACATCAAGGCGGGGCGGGTGGGGGGATATCTGGAGGCGGTGCGCATCCACGACCTGTGCCAGGCCGCAGGGGTGCCGGTGTGGTGCGGCGGCATGCTCGAGACGGGTATCGGACGGGCGGCCAACGCGGCGCTGGCGGCCCTGCCCGGCTTCACCCTGCCGGGCGATGTGTCGGCCTCGTCGCGCTTCTACCTGCGCGACATCGTCACCGAGCCCGCGGTGCTGGAAGACGGCCACGTGCGGGTGCCGTCCGGGCCGGGGATCGGCGTCGAGATCGACGCTGTCGCCCTCGACGAGGTCACGGTCGCGCGCGAGATCGTGCGCCGCGGCTGAGCGGGCCCGCCGGCACGGGGTCGGTCAGGACGAGAGCGCCGTCTCTCGTCCGAGCTCCTCGAGCAGGCGCAGCCAGACCTCGCTGAGGGTGGGGTACGCGGGCACGGCGTGCCAGAGCCGATGGATCGGCACTTCGCCGACCACGGCGATCGTCGCCGACGACAGCAGCTCGGCGACATCCGCCCCGGCGAAGGTCGCACCGACCACGACCCCGCGCTCGGTGTCGATCACGAGCTTCGCGCACCCGACGTAGCCCTCGGCGTGCACCGTCGCGCCTGCGAGCCACGACATGTCGTACTCGACGGCACGCGTCGGGATGCCGGCATCCCGTGCCTGCTGCTCGGTCAGGCCGACTGCGGCCACCTCGGGATCGGTGAACACGACCTGGGGGACGGCCGCGTGATCGGCCGTCGCGACGTGGCGGCCCCAGGGGGCGTCGTCGACGTCGCCTCCCGTGGCCCGCGCGGCGATGACGTCACCCGCCGCCCGCGCCTGGTACTTGCCCTGGTGGGTCAGCAGCGCCCGCCCGGCGGCATCGCCCGCCGCATAGAGCCAGTCGATGGGCTCACCGTCGGGGCCGAGCACGCGCAGGGTGTCGTCGGTGGAGAGCGCGGCGCCGGGCTCCAGCCCGATCGTCTCGAGCCCCAGCGACTCGGTGCGCGGGCGGCGCCCCGTGGCGACGAGCACCTCGTCGGCGACGATCTCCTCGCCGTCGGTCAGGGTGAGGTGCACGCCGTCGTCCGCGCGGCGGACGGACGTCGCCTCGGTGTGGGTGCGGATGCCCACGCCGGCCTCGCGCAGGGCCTGGGCGACCAGCTCGCCGGCGAAGGGCTCGTTGCCGGTCAGGAGCGTCCCACCGCGCACGAGCATCGTCACGGCGGAGCCCAGGGAGGAGAACGCCGTCGCGAACTCGGTGGCCACGACCCCCGCCCCGATCACGACCAGGCGATTCGGCACCCGCTGCGCGGCAGCGGCCTCGCGGTTCGTCCACGGTGCCGCCTCCGACAGGCCCGGGATGCCGGGGATCATCGCCGCGCTGCCGGTGCACAGGGCGACGGCCGAGCGGGCGACGAGGGTCGAGGTCTCGCCCGCCGCGGTCGTGACCTGAACCCGGCGCTCGCCGTCGAGCGTCGCGTGCCCGCGGACGAGCTCGATGCCCGCACCCTCGAGCCACGACACCTGTCCGGCGTCGCTCCACGAGGACGTCGCACCGTCGCGGAAGCGCAGCGCCTGCGTCGCATCCGGCAGACCGTCGAAAGCCTCGCGCGCCCCGGGCACACGCCGCGCCGCACGCAGGGCCGAGCCCGGGCGCAGCAGCGCCTTCGTCGGCATGCACGCCCAGTACGAGCACTCGCCGCCGACCAGCTCGGCTTCCACGATGGCGACCGACAGGCCCCCCTGCACGGCCCGATCGGCGAGATTCTCCCCCACCGCTCCGGCACCGACGACGATCAGATCGAACTCGCGCTCCGTCATGCTCTCGATGCTAGGGGCGACGCGGGCGCTGAGGGGCCGACGGGTAGGATCGAACGGTATGTCGCGGCGCTCGCCGCGCCCGCGAATCCGCGAACCCCAGCATCCCGACCATTGGAGCCACCGTGGCCGAGCAGTCCCGCCTCGACAAAGTGATCGCCCTCGCCCGCCACCGCGGGTTCGTCTTCCAGGCGGGCGAGATCTACGGCGGATCGCGGTCGGCGTGGGACTACGGGCCTTTGGGCACCGAGCTCAAGGAGAACATCCGCCGCCAGTGGTGGCAGACGTTCGTGCGCGGCCGTGGGGACATGGTGGGGCTGGATTCCTCGATCATCCTGCCCAAGCGCGTGTGGGAGGCGTCGGGTCACGTCGCGACGTTCACCGACCCGCTCGTGGAGTGCCTGCAGTGCCACAAGCGGTTCCGCGCCGACAACCTCGTCGAGGACTTCGAGGCGCGCAAGGGTCGCGCGCCCGAGGGGGGACTCGCCGGGGTGCCCTGCCCGAACTGCGGCACGAAGGGGCAGTACACCGAGCCCAAGGCGTTCTCAGGCCTCATGAAGACCTACCTGGGCGTCGTCGACGACGAGTCCGGACTGAACTACCTGCGCCCCGAGACCGCGCAGGGCATCTTCGTCAACTTCGGCAATGTCGTCACCGCGTCGCGCAAGAAGCCGCCCTTCGGCGTCGGCCAGGTCGGCAAGGCCTTCCGTAACGAGATCACTCCCGGAAACTTCATCTTCCGCACCCGCGAGTTCGAGCAGATGGAGATCGAGTACTTCGTGCCCCCGGCCGAGGCGCAGGAGTGGTTCGAGCACTGGGTCGAGGCCTGCTGGAACTGGTTCATCGACCTCGGTGTCGACCCGGCCCACATGCGCCGGTACGACGTGCCGGAGGGGGACCGCGCCCACTACTCCGCGGGCACGATCGACGTCGAGTACGCCTTCGGGTTCCCCGGCAAGCAGTGGGGCGAGCTGATGGGCATCGCCAACCGCACCGACTACGACCTCTCGAGCCACGCCGAGGCGTCCGGACAGAACCTGTCGTACTTCGACCAGACGACCGGCGAGAGATACGTCCCGTACGTCATCGAGCCCTCGTTCGGCCTCACCCGCGCCATGATGGCGTTCCTCGTCGATTCGTACCGTGAGGAGGAGGTGCCCAACGCAAAGGGCGGCACCGACACGCGCACGGTGCTGGGCCTTGACCCGCGCCTCGCGCCCGTCAAGGTCGCGGTGCTTCCGCTCTCGCGCAACGAGCGGCTCTCGCCCCTCGCGCGCGAGGTCGCCGACGACCTGAGGGGCGACTGGAACATCGACTTCGACGACGCCGGAGCGATCGGCCGCCGCTACCGTCGGCAGGACGAGATCGGCACGCCGTTCTGCGTCACGATCGACTTCGACTCTCTCGAGGACCGCGCGGTCACCGTGCGTGATCGCGACACGATGAACCAGGAGCGCGTGCCCCTCGAGGCACTGCACGGCTATCTCGCCGAGCGCCTGCGCGGCGCCTGAGCTGCAGCATCCATCGCCCGCTCGCCGGGCTCGCGGTGCGTCGGCCGCCCCTGTCTCTTGCGTTGGGGCGTTGAAATCACCGTGGGGCGTGCTGCTGCGCGCCCCGCGGTTGCGCTGACGCCCCACCGCGGGGTTGGGCGCGTGCTGACGTCCCTCGCCGCCCCGGTCTTCGCGGGTTGGGGCGTTGAAATCACGTTGGGGCGTGCTGCTGCGCGCCCCACGGTTGCGCTGACGCCCCACGGCGGGCACGTCGCGCGCGCCGACGTCCCAAAAGTGGGTGGGCACGTCGGGGCGCGCCGGCCCGTCAGGCTGTGACGGTGAGCTGCGCGTAGTCCCCGCCGCCGGTGACGAAGGCGTGCGACGCCGCGACGATCTCGCGCAGCACCGTCGGGTCGACGGCGGCGACGTCGGACAGGTACAGGCATCCGACCCCGGTCGAGTGCGGACCCAGCTCGGCCAGCCGCTCGCCGTGCGCCTGGATGCCGTCGAGCAGGTACAGCGTCGAGGCCTGCTTGCGCGGGGCGAACGCGATGATGGGCGAGTCCCCTTCGGTGCCTGTCGGGTAGCGGTAGTGACAGCTGCCGAAGCCGATGATCGTGCCCCACAGCTCGGGCTCACGCCCGCTGACCTCGCGCATCAGGGCGAGCAGCGCCTCGGCGTCGCGGCGGCGCGCCGCGGGGGTGACCTTTGCGACGAACGCGTCGACGTCGCCTCCGGTGATCTTCATGCGGTCAGTCCTTCTGCTTCGCGGCGGCTTTCATCGCCTTCTTGAATTCGCGCACCTTGGCCAGCGATTCGGCGCTCGTGATGTCCGCGACGCTGCGATGCGAGTCCTCGTCGCCGTAGGGGGCGGATGCTGCGCGCCAGCCTCCGCCCGCATACCCGTACTGCTTGCCGAGCAGCGCCAGAAAGATCTTGGCCTTCTGGTCGCCGAAGCCCGGCAGGGCCTTGAGGCGGCGCAGCACCTCGGGGCCGTCGGGTTCGCCGCGGGTCCAGATCGCGGCGGCGTCGCCGTCCCACTCATCGGTGATCGCCGTGCACAGCGACTGCACGCGCGCCGCCATCGAACCCGGAAAACGATGCACCGACGGCGTC
This sequence comes from Microbacterium sp. HA-8, assembly GCF_046111165.1. Lineage (NCBI taxonomy): Bacteria > Bacillati > Actinomycetota > Actinomycetes > Micrococcales > Microbacteriaceae > Microbacterium > Microbacterium sp. HA-8. The sequence goes on along the minus strand of NZ_CP162025.1, from coordinate 3,439,851 downwards.
TGGCGGAAGACCTCGACGAACGCCTCCGGGTCGTAGGACGCGATAGCGGGTGCCTCGAGGGCGCCGACCCTGTCGCGGATCTTGGCGGGTCCGGCGAACGCCGCCTCCATCGTGATCTGCTGATCGAGCAGCATCCCGATGATCAGGGCGAGGGGGTCGGTGCTCAGCAGCTCGTCGGCTGCCGGGTCTCCGGTGATGTGCAGCGGCATGGGTCAAGTCTGGCATCGCCCGCGGCGGCACAGAACTCCGGAGGATCGCGATGATCCGCGCGCTGTGGCTGCGGGAACGGCGTCGAACCGCCCGACCTTCCGGAGTGTTGTGCAGAATCGGCCGGTGGGAGCCGATCGGTGCCGGGCCGCCGAGCGGGGCAGGCGCCGACCGGATCAGGCATCGACCGGAGCAGCCGCCGACCGGAGCAGCCGCCGACCGGAGCAGCCGCCGACCGGATCAGGCACCGACCGGGATCAGCACCCGCCCTGCCGGCTCAGGCCGTTGCGGCGTCCACGGCCACGGCGGGCTCTGCGGGCGCAGCCGGCGCGACGTCGATGCCGAAGAGCGTGCCGAGCGCCGCGACGTAGTCGGCGGCGCGGCCCTGCGCCGCGAGATCGTGCGCACGCGAGGTGGGGGTGTGCAGCAGACGGCCGACGAGGTGACGCATTGCCTGCTCGGTGCGGCCGTCATCACCACGGGCCCGCACGCGCGAGATCTCGTCCTCGAGTACGCCGAAGACGTGCTCGCGCAGGGCGACGACCGCGGGCGCGAGGCTCTGGCGCTCTCCGTGCGCCACGAAGCGCCGGGCCGCGTCGCGCACGATCTCGCGGGCGGCATCGGTCGCCTGCAGCTCTTCGAGGGGCGCGTGCAGACGGATGGTCTCGAGATCGAGCAGGTCGATGCCCGACACCGTGGCCACATCGGGGTCGACGTTGCGGGGCAGCCCGAGGTCGACGACGAGGCGGCGAGGCCCCTGACGCGCGATCGGGCAGCCTCCGGCGGCGGCGAGGGAGATCGGGGCCTCGGCGGCGGAGTCGGCGCGACCCCGGCGCAGCACGCCCGCATCGAGCACGTGGTGCTCGGCCGTGGTGCACGTGATGATGAGGTCGGCGTCCGCCGCGGCGCGCGGATAGGCGTCGCCGTCGACCCAGGCGAGACCGTGCTTGGTCGCGAACTTGTGGCCCCGACCCGAGGGGGAGAAGACGGTGATGCGCTCGGCGCCGCGGTCGCGCAGCGCGGCGAGGGTCGCGGCCGCGTAGGCGCCGGTGCCGACCAGCAGCACGTCGAGGGCGGCCCAGTCGGTGACGCGGCTGTCTGCGAGGTCGAGCGCGAGCCGCACGAGCGAGCGGCCGGCGCGACCGAGGGCGGTGGCGTTCTTGACTCCGCGCTGGGCCTCGCTCGCGCGCTGGAAGAGGCGCTCGAGCTCGCCCGAGGACGTACCGTGCTTGCGTGCCTCGCCGAGGGCGCGCCGCACCTGCCCGGCGATCTCGCCCTCGCCGACGACGACGGACTCCAGGCCGGACGCGACCGCGAACAGATGCTCGGCGACACTCTCGCCGACGACCACGCGATAGGAGCCGTCGAACTCATCGGCCGCCACTCCGGTCGCGGCTTCGACGGCGGTCAGTGCGGCTTCGACGCCGACGGCGCCTGCCGCCGTGACCGGCTCGTCCATGTCGATGTAGGCCTCGAAGCGGTTGCAGGTCGCGAGCACGACGGCACCGCGTACGCACGAGTCATGCTCCGCGATCAGGGGAGCGATGTCGGTCGTGTGTACGCTCAACCGTTCGAGGAGATCGAAGCCGGCGGTCTTGTGACTCGCCGTGACGCACAGCAACACACCCCCAGTTTACCCCCTGGTCCCGAATGTCCGCCGGGGATCGTTCGTGATCGAGCTACCGCGACGGGTGCGCGCGCCGGTGCGGATGGGAGGATGGAGGGCATGCCCCACACCGATGCGCCCCTGTTGCGCGCCCTGCGCGGCGAACGACCCGAGCGCACCCCCGTCTGGTTCATGCGTCAGGCCGGACGTTCGCTGCCCGAGTACCGCGACCTGCGCGTCGGCACGCGGATGCTGGATGCCTGTCTCGATCCCGACCTCGCATCCGAGATCACGCTCCAGCCGGTGCGCCGGCACGGCGTCGACGCGGCGATCTTCTTCAGCGACATCGTCGTCCCGCTGCGCCTCGCAGGGGTGCAGGTCGAGATCGTGCCCGGCCGCGGCCCCGTGTTCGATGAGCCGGTCCGCAGTGCCGCCGACGTGGATGCGCTCACGGCGAGAGACCCCGCCGAAGTGTCGGCTGCGGCGTCGCCCGTCGCCGAGGCGATCGCGCGCATCACCGCCGAACTCGGCGACACTCCCCTCATCGGCTTCGCGGGCGCGCCGTTCACGCTCGCGGCCTACCTCGTGGAGGGTGGGCCCTCGAAGGAGCACCTACGGGCCCGCGCGATGATGCACGCCGACCCCGTCAGCTGGCATCGGCTGGCCGACTGGCTGGCCCGTGTCGCGGCGGCCTTCCTCGATGTGCAGGTGCGCGCGGGCGCCCGTGCGGCGCAGTTGTTCGACTCCTGGGCGGGTTCGCTCTCCCCCGAGGACTACCGCGCGTTCGCGGCGCCGCACTCGCGCACGGCCCTGGGCGGAGTGCACGGTCGGGTGCCGCTGATCCACTTCGGCGTCGGCACGGGACCGATCCTGCCCGACATGCGCCTGCACGGGCTCGCCGACGCCGTCGGCGCCGACTGGCGGGTGCCGCTGGATCAGGCGGCCGGGATGCTGGGACCCGACACGACGGTGCAGGGCAACATCGACCCGGCCCTGCTGCAGGCCCCGTGGCCGGTCCTCGAGGCGCACGTGCGGGATGTGCTGCACCGCGGACGCGCGGCGCGCGCGCACATCGTGAACCTCGGCCACGGCGTGCCCCCCGATACCGACCCGGACGTGCTGACGCGCATCGTCGAGCTCGTGCACGCCGAGGCGTCGTGACCGAAGCGCAAGACTCCGTCCCCGACGCCGCGGCGCTGCGCGCCCGTGCCGCCGAGACCCACGTCGTCGTCGTCGGCGGGGGCGTCTCGGGCATGGTCGCCGCCCTCGAGTGCGCGAAGGTCGGCATGCGGGTCACGCTGCTCGAGGCCGCTGAGCGGCTGGGCGGCGCGATCCGGACTGCGGATGTCGGGGGTCTGACCCTGGACGTCGGCGCCGAGAGCTACGCGACCCGCGGCGGCTCCGTGCGCGCCCTCATCGCCGAGCTCGGGCTCGCCGACCGGGTCGTCGTGCCCGCGGGCGGGCGGGCGTGGTTGGCCGGAATCCCCGGGGTGGGGGCGGCTCCGATGCCCGCGGGCGGCGTGCTCGGCATCCCGGAGAACCCCTTCGCGCCCGAGGTCCGTCGCGTCATCGGCTGGTCGGGCAGCTGGCGCGCGTATCTCGATCGGCTGCGTCCGGTGCTCACCATCGGACACGAGCACAGCCTGGGTGCGCTCGTGCGCTCGCGGATGGGGCGGGCGGTGCTCGAGCGACTCGTCGCCCCGGTCGTTCAGGGCGTGTACTCCGCCGAGCCCGACACGATCGACGTCGACGCGGCCGCCCCGGGACTGAACGCCGCGCTGACCCGGGTGGGCTCGTTGAGCGGCGCGGTCGCCGTGCTCCGGGGCGAGCGCGATCCGGCCCTCGCGCCCGGGTCGGCCGTCGAGGGTCTCGTCGGCGGGATGCGGTCGCTCGTCGACGCGCTGCACGCGCGACTCGTCGGACTCGGTGTCGACATCCGCACCGGCGCGCGCGTCGACGGCCTGAGCGCAGCATACGGCGCAAATGACCGTCCCGGGTGGAGCGTGACCGTGCTCGAGGATGCGCCGGAGAACCGCGACGCCGCTGCCCCGGCGATCGCCGCCGACGCCGTCATCGTCGCGACCGAGGAGACCGTCGCGCGAGCCCTCCTCGCACCCGCGGTGCCGAGTCTTGCCCCGCAACCCGACCATGAGCCGCCCGTCGTCGATGTCGTCACCCTCGTGCTCGACACCCCCGCCCTCGACGCCGCGCCGCGCGGATCCGGGGTGCTCACCGTCCCGGGTTCGCACCGCGCCAAGGCATTGACGCACGCGAGCGCCAAGTGGGCCTGGGTCGGCGAGGCCGCGCGCGCGGCGAGTGCACATCGGCACGTCGTGCGCGTCTCGTTCGGCAGCCAGGGTGAACCTCCGGCGACGGAGGACCTCGACGAGGCCGCAGCGATCGACCTGGCCCGCGAGCAGGCCGCGCAGCTGCTCGGCGTCGATCTCTCCGCGCGCGACGTCGTCGCAGGCCACATCGAGCGGTATGCCCAGAGCCAGCCGGCATCGGTCATCGGTCGCGCCGCCCGCGTGGCCGCGGTGCGCACGCAGGTGCACGCCGTGCCGGGGCTCGCGGTCGTGGGCGCCTGGATCGCGGGCACGGGCCTCGCCCAGGTCGTCCCCGACGCCCGCGACGAGGCCGAACGCACGCGCGCACAGCTGCTCTGGGGCTGAACCCGCCCCCACGAAGCGCCCGCTGTCAAGGGTGGATGCCGAAATCGGCATACGGGGCTACGCTGGAGCGACCGAACGACATTTCCGGCGAAGAAGAGCGTGAGGAGGCCCTCGATGAAGGGCAAAGCAGGACTCGTGATCGGCCTGGCTGCGGGCTACGTGCTGGGGGCCCGTGCGGGCCGCGAGCGGTACGAGCAGATCAAGGGCCAGGCCCAGAAGGTGTGGAACCTCACGCCGGTGCAGAATCAGGTCGACCGCGCGAAGGACTTCGCGAAGTCCGCCGTCGCCGCCGTTCCGGTGGCCGTCTGGGACGGCGCCGTCAAGGTGACCAAGGCCGCGGCGCAGAAGGGTTCCCCGTCCGAGCGCGTCGACGCGGCGAAACAGGCCGGCAAGAAGAGCGCCGCCGATGTGAAGAAGGCCGCGCAGAAGACGGCCGACGACCTGGCCGACAAGGCCGCCGAGGCGCTCGACGAGGCCGAGGGCGTCGCCCGCGGCGGTGCCTGAGGTGGCGGGCCGCGGCGGCCTGCGCGATCGCGCGGACGACAGTCTGTTCACCCTGCTCGGCGACGTGCCCGAGCTGGTGCGCAATCTGGTCGTCGCCGAGGTCGACCAGGCGAAGTCCTGGGTCGCGAAGACGGCGAAGGACTACGGCATCGGATCCGGCTGGTTCGTCGGAGCCCTGTTCGTGCTGTTCTGGTCGGTCCCCGTCTTCGGCACGGCGGCCATCGCGGGTCTTGCCACGGTGTGGCCGGTCTGGCTGTCGGCACTGGTCATCGGCGCAGGGATGCTGCTGATCATCGCCGTTCTCGTGCTGCTCGGCCTCGCGCGCTTCCGCAAGGCCTCGCGCCGCGAGAGTCCGCTGCACGCGGCCAAAGAAGACGTGAGCATCGTCCGGGAGGTTCGCGATGAGTTCTGACAAGCCCCGACCCGACTCACTGCTGGTGTCGCTGCCGCGCACGCTCGTGCCGCAGTTCGACGACCCGGTCGAGCAGGCGCGCGCCGAGCTGAAGGCCGCGCTCGCGGCGATCGAGGAGAAGGCGAACGTCCCCCGTCGGCTGCAGCGGGCCTCGGACCGCGCAGTGACCAAGGCGCGAGCGTTCACTCAGCGCAACCCGTCGGCGGCGACCGTCGTCGTCGTGGGTGTCGCCGTCGTTGTGGGTGTCGCCGTCTGGGGCGCCGTGCGCGCCTACACCGCGCCGCGGCACTGAATCCTGTGCGCCGCGCGGCGCAGCCGTTTGGCGCAGACGGTCGTGTGCGTGAGACTGGGCTGATGACGGAGAGCTCTGCGCCCGAACCGACCTCCCTCCCGACTCCCGCCGATGATCCCGTCGAAGGACCGTCGGGTTACGCCCTGTGGGCGGTCTGGCGACGCAACCCCGACCGACCGGTCGCCGAGGTCGACGCCACCGAGCTCGAAGACATCGTCCGTCTCATCGAAGAGGGCGGTGTCACGGTCCGAGGGTTCTACGACGTCAGCGGCCTGCGCGCCGACGCCGACCTGCTGGTGTGGCTGCACGGCGACACCGCAGAGGCGCTGCAGCGAGATCTGCGCCGCCTCCGTCGCACCGAGCTGCTGAAGAACCTGCTGCCCACGTGGAACGCGATGGGCGTGCACCGCGACGCGGAGTTCAACCGCCAGCACGTTCCCGGGTTCCTGCGCGGAATCGACCCCAAGGGGTGGCTCTGCCTCTACCCGTTCGTGCGCAGCTACGAGTGGTACCTGCTTCCCGAAGAGGAGCGGCGTCGCATGCTCGCCGAGCACGGGCGCAAGGGCGCCGCCTTCCGCGGGGTCCTCGCCAACACCGTCGCGTCCTTCGCGCTCGGCGACTACGAGTGGATGCTGCCGCTCGAGGCCGACGATCCGATCGAGCTGGTCGATCTCATGCGCGACCTGCGGGCCACCGAGGCACGCCGCCATGTTCGCGAGGAGGTGCCGTTCTTCACCGGACGCCGGCTTCGCCTCGACGAGGTGCCCGAGGTGCTCCAGTGATCCGCGGACGGTCGAGCCGGTGACCCTGCGGCTCGGTACTCGGCGCAGCGCGCTCGCGCTCGCCCAATCCGGGCATGTCGCCCAGGCGATCACCGCGGCCACCGGCATCGCGGTCGAGCTCGTGCCCATCGTGTCCGAGGGTGACATCAACCGCGCCTCCCTCGCGCAGCTGGGCGGCACCGGGGTCTTCGCGACCCGCCTGCGCGAGGCGCTGAGCGCGGGGGAGTGCGATCTGCTCGTGCATTCGCTCAAGGATCTGCCGACAGCATCCGCCCCCGGCCTGCGCATCGGCGCGACCCCGGTGCGCGAAGATCCGCGCGATGTGGTCGTCACCCGCGGGCCTTCGCTCGGGGAGCTGCCCGTCGGCGGGACGGTGGGCACGGGATCGCCGCGACGGGTCGCGCAGCTGCATCGTCGCGCCCCGCGGGTCGACATCCGCGATCTGCGCGGAAACGTCGATTCGCGGCTCGGTCGGGTGCGCGACGGTGACCTCGACGCCGTCGTGCTCGCCGCGGCCGGACTCGCGCGGCTCGGGCTCTTCGTCGACGCGGCGGCGGACGGGCCGGTGCCGGGCGCCGGATCCGCCGCCGATCTGCACTTCGAGCCTCTGGGACTGGCGGAGTGGCCGACGGCCGCGGGACAGGGCGCGTTGGCCGTGGAGATCCGCGACGACGCACCCGCCGTCGTCCGCGATGCGGTCGCTGCTCTCGAACACGCCGACACCCGCACCGCCGTCACGATCGAGCGCGCCGCCCTCGCGGGCATCGAGGCGGGGTGTCACGCCCCCGTCGGCATCCACGCCGCCGTCGACGGCGACGAGGTGCGGGTGCGCGCCGTCGTCTACGCCCCGGGGGGAACCGCACGCATCGGCCTCGACCGAACGGAGTCCCTGACGAAGGGGTATATTCGAGAATCGGGCGACGGCAACGGCGCGAACGTCGCCGACAGCGCGGACCCGACCGCGCATGCTGCGCTGATCGGGTCGGCGATCGCACGCCGACTCCTCGAACGCGGGGCCGGCGACTTCGTGTCACGAGAGTCATCGCTATGAACGCACAGGTCGACCACAAGGCGGGAAAGCCCCTCAGCGGCTGGCGGGTGCTCGTTCCCCGTGGCGGTCCGTGGGGTGATGGCGTCGCCGCATCGCTGCGCACGCAGGGGGCGACCCCTGTGGTGGCGCCCCTGATCAACTTCGCGCCCACGAGCGACCAGGCGACCCTCGACACGGCCTTCGAAGACCTGCAGGCCGGATACTTCGACTGGCTCACCGTGACGAGCGCGACGACCGTCGACGTCCTCTACGCCCACCGGGTGCAGATCCCGGTCGAGACGCGCATCGCGGCGGTCGGCGAGACCACCGCCGCAGCCCTGCAGGCGGTCGGCTATCGCGTCGACCTCGTGCCCGAGCGCGACAACTCGGCGGCCGGCATGGCCGAACAGATGATCGGGCTCGAGCCGGAGCCCCGCCGCATCCTCACGCTGCGCAGCGAGATCGCCAAGCCCGTGCTCACCCGCATGCTCGTCGAGGCCGGGCACGATGTGCGGTCGGTCGTCGCCTACCGCACGGTCGGGGTCCCGGTCACCGATCGCATCGCGAGGGACGTCGCGAGCGGTCGCATCAACGCGATCCTGGTCACGAGCGGGTCGGTCGCCGAACAGGTGCACCTGCAGTTTCCCGACATCCCCGCGCAGACGGTGATCGCCGCGATCGGTCCCCGCACCGCAAAGGACGCCCGACGGGCCGGGCTCGACGTCGACGTGATCGCCGAGAGGCAGACGGTCGGCGCGCTGATCGAGGCCGTGTCCCGCCTCGCCCTGCCCCACGCCGCCGACGAGGTGCAGCTGTGACGTTCCCGACGCATCGTCCTCGGCGTCTGCGCCAGTCGCCCGCGGTGCGTCGGCTCGTGCGCGAGACGCACGTGCTGCCCTCCCAGCTGATCCTGCCGATGTTCGTGCGCGAGGGCATCGACGAGCCGCAGCCCGTCTCGTCCATGCCCGGAGTCGTGCAGCACACCCTCGACTCCCTGCGCGGGGCGGTCGCGGATGCCGCAGCCGCCGGCATCGGTGGAGTCATGCTGTTCGGGGTGCCGGCCGAGCGCGACGCCGTGGGCTCCTGCGCGGACGACGAGCGCGGCATCCTGAACGTCGCCACCCGTGCCGTCGTCGCGGAGGTCGGCGACGCCCTGGTCGTGCAGACCGATCTCTGCCTCGACGAGTTCACCGATCACGGGCACTGCGGGGTGCTGGATGCGGCAGGCCGTGTCGACAACGACGCGACCCTCGAGCGCTACGCGTCGATGGCGCTGTCGCAGGCCCGCGCCGGCTCGGCCATGCTCGGCCTGTCGGGCATGATGGACGGTCAGACGGCCGCCGTGCGTGGTGCGCTCGATGAGGCGGGCTTCACCGACACGATGATCCTGGCGTACTCGGCCAAGTACTCGGGGGCCATCTACGGGCCCTTCCGTGAAGCGGTCGACTCCCAGCTCACCGGTGACCGGCACACCTACCAGCTCGACCCCGCCAACGGGCGCGAGGGTGTGCGCGAGGCGCTCGACGACGTCGAGCAGGGCGCCGACATCGTGATGGTCAAACCCGCCCTGCCCTACCTCGATGTGCTCGCCGACGTGCGCGCCGCCGTCGACGTGCCGGTGTGGGCGTACCAGGTGTCGGGCGAGTACGCGATGATCGCCGCCGCGGCCGCCAACGGGTGGATCGACGGGCGCGGTGTGATGCTCGAGTCGCTGCTGGCGATCCGGCGCGCGGGTGCCGACGCCATCCTCACTTACGCCGCCGTCGAGGCCGCGGGCTGGCTGCGCGAGTCGCTCTAGCGGGTGTGTTCACCGGCGCCGCCGGCCGCCGGCCGTCCGGGCCCCGTCCGATTGTCTGCGCTCGTGTCGTTGGGGCGTCAGAACTGCGTTGGGGCGTGCTGCTCCGCGCCCCAACGTCGCCCCGACGCCCCAACGTCGCCCCGACGGGCATTCGAGCGCGTGCGGCGGGGGAGAATGGAACCCATGACCGATCGCAATGACGAGTTGTTCGCGCGCGCCCGCACCGTGATCCCCGGCGGGGTCAACTCCCCCGTCCGGGCGTACGGATCGGTGGGTGGGGCGCCGCGGTTCCTCGCGTCGGCGCGCGGTGCGTATGTGACGGATGCCGGGGGCCGCGAGTTCGTCGATCTCGTCGCATCGTGGGGCCCGGCGCTGCTCGGTCACGCGCATCCCGCCGTCGTCGAGGCGGTTCGTGAGGCCGCGACCCGTGGGCTGTCGTTCGGCGCCCCGACCGAGGGAGAGGTGGAACTGGCCGACCTGATCGCCCACCGCGTCTCGGTGGGCGAGGATCGCCCCGTCGAGAAGGTGCGCCTGGTCTCCACAGGCACGGAGGCCACGATGACGGCCATTCGCCTGGCCCGCGGCTACACGGGCCGCGACCTCCTCATCAAGTTCTCCGGCCACTATCACGGCCACTCGGACGGGCTGCTCGCCGCCGCGGGATCGGGCCTTGCCACCCTCGGCCTTCCCGGCTCCGCGGGAGTGCCCGCCCCGGTCGCGGCGCAGACCCTCGTGGTGCCCTACAACGACCTCGGCGCCGTGCGCGAGGTGTTCGCGGTGCACGGCGACCGGATCGCCGCGATCATCGTCGAGGCCGCCGCCGCCAATATGGGCGTCGTCGCCCCGTTGCCGGGCTACAACGCCGCCCTCGCCGACATCGCCCACGAGCACGGGGCCCTGCTCATCATCGATGAGGTGCTGACCGGCTTCCGGGTGCACCCCGCCGGCTACTGGGGCCTCCAGGCCGAAGCCGGTGAGCGGTACACCCCCGATCTGTTCACCTTCGGCAAGGTCGTCGGAGGGGGCATGCCGCTCGCGGCGCTCGGTGGGCGGGCCGATGTGATGGACCGCCTCGCCCCGCTCGGACCCGTCTACCAGGCGGGCACCCTCTCGGGCAATCCACTCTCCGTCGCGGCGGGTCTTGCGACACTTCGTCACGCCGACACCGGGGTGTACGCGCGGGTCGACGCGGCAGCATCCACCGTGGCCACTGCTCTCGGCGAGGCCCTCTCGGCCGCCGGCGTCGAGCACGTCGTGCCGCGGGCCGGCAGCCTCTTCGGTGTCGCCTTCGCCGCGGTCGCGCCGCTCGACAACGACGGCGTGCAGGCGCAGCAGGCATGGCGCTATCCGGCGTTCTTCCACGCGATGCTCGATGCCGGCGTCTCGCTGCCGCCGAGCGTCTTCGAGGCGTGGTTCCTCACCGCGGCGCACGATGACGAGGCCCTGGAGCGCGTGCTCGGCGCCCTGCCCGCCGCCGCGCACGCGTCCGCCGCCGCAACCCCGCCCGCAGCATGAGCCGTCGGATCGTGGTGCTCGCCGGCGGCGTCGGTGGGGCGAAGTTCTCTGTCGGGCTGCGGGGCCTGCTGCGCGCCGCCGAACCCGATGCGCGCATCACGATCATCGCCAACACGGGCGATGACATCTGGATGACCGGGGTGCGGCTGCAGCCCGACATCGACTCGCTGCTCTACGCCCTCGCCGGTGTCAACGACGCCCAGCGCGGGTGGGGTCGGGCGGGCGAGAGCGAGCGGGTCGCCGAGGAACTGCACGCGTGGGGGGCCGGGTGGCCGTGGTTCACGCTCGGCGACCTCGACCTGGGAACCCATCTCGCGCGCACCGGCTGGCTGCGCGAGGGCATCGGCGCCGCCGAGGTCGCCCGCAGGCTGAGCGCGCGCTGGCCGCTCGGCGCGGAGATCCTGCCGATGACCGAGGCGGAGGTCGACACGATCGTCACGGTGCGCGAGGGTGCACAGGTGCGCGAGATGCACTTCCAGGAGTGGTGGACGCGCCATCGCGCGGCGCTCGAGCCCGTCCGCTTCGACAACCCCGGGATCGCGGCCGCGCCGCCCGCACCGGGTGTCGCCGAGGCGATCGCGCAGGCCGATGTCGTGCTCGTCGCCCCCTCGAACCCCGTGGTCTCGATCGGTCCGATCCTGGCCGTGCCCGGCATCCACGAGGCCCTGCGCGCCACCTCGGCCGCGGTCGTCGGGGTGTCGCCGATCATCGGGGGCTCGGCTGTGCGCGGTATGGCCGAGGTCTGCCTGCGGGCGGTCGGCGTGGAGTGTTCGGCGTCGGGCGTCGCCGGCATGCACGGGGCCCGCTCGGTCGGCGGGGTGCTGGATGGGTGGCTCATCGCCGAGGAGGACGCGGAGCTCGCACCCGCGGTCGAGGCCCTCGGCATCCGTTCGCGTGTCGTGCCGCTGTGGATGTCGGATGCCGACACCTCCGCGCGGCTCGCGGCCGACGCCCTCGCGCTCGCCGCGGATCTCGCGCGCTGACGCCCGCCGCGCCGCGCTGCACTCGCTGACGCCGCGCCGCGCTGCCCGCCCATCCCCCGCGGCACACGTCCCGGGTCTGTCGCGGCCGCTGCGGGGCCGAACCCACATTTTTGCAGCGAGCCACCACGGGACGAATGGTGGCTCGCTGCAAAAATGTGGGTTCGCATGCGGACCGCTGGCGCGGGCCGCGGGCGGCCGTCAGGCCGCGGCAGCCCGGGCGAGCAGCCCCGCGGTGTGCTCGCCCAGCCCGAACTCCGCCGCTCGGGCGAGGTGTGCGGCGGTGTCCACGTCGCGGCGCAGCGTCGACTGATGATCGATCGGCAGCGCGGCGCATCCGAGCGCGAGGTGCCGGGCGTACGAGTCCGCACCGAATGCCGTCGCCAGATCGACGCCGACCGATGCGGTGACGAGGGTCGATCCTGTGCCCTCGGCATCCGCCACCACACCCCGCGAGCGCGCGGCGGCGAGGGTCAGCGCCTCGTCGAGATCGGAGGGTCGCAGCGCCGGGAGATCGCCCAGCAGCACGGCACGCGGCCGCGCCGGATCGATGGATGCCGCACCGCGTTCGATCGCGCCGGCAAGGCCCCGCGCACCTTCTTCGGCGACGACCCGCACTCGCGGCAGCGCCTCGACACCGCGGGTGAGCGGCGCGTCGTCGGTCACGACGACGACGTCGGCGACCCGCGTCGCTGCAGCCGCCGCGCGCACCGTGTCGATCGCGATCGCGCGCACCAGCTCGACGCGGTCGATCGAGCCGGCACCCAGCAGCGACACATCGAGCCGCGATTTGCCCAGCAGCGCGGGCTTGACCGGAACGACGATCGACCAGGCCGCGCGGCGCGCGGTCGTCATGCGCCGATCCGGGCCCGCAGCCGGGGCAGCACCTCCGCGCCGTAGCGGCGCAGGAAGCCCTCCTGGTCGTGGCCGGGGTCGTGGAACACCAAGTGCCGGAAGCCCAGGTCGAGGTAGCGCTCGATCGCGGCGACGTGCTCCTCGACGTCGTCCGAGACGATGAAGCGGGATGCTGCTCGCTCGATCGGCAGCTCGCCCGCGAGCCGCTGCATCTCGATCGGATCATCGACCCCCATCTTCTCCTCCGGCGACAGCGCGAGCGGGGCCCAGAAGCGGGTGTTCTCGAGGGCCTGCGCGCGATCGGGGTGCAACGAGACCTTGACCTCGATGAGCGTGTCGATGTCGTCGCGCGTGCGTCCGGCTTTGCCCAGACCCTCATCGAGCGCGGGCAGCAGGGTCTCGGTGTACAGCTCGGGCTTCTTGCCGCTGGTCGTGATGTAGCCGTCCGCGATGCGGCCGGCGAGGCGCGTGGCGGCGGGCCCGGAGGCGCCGATGTAGATCGGCACGGGGTTCTGGGGCCGGTCGTAGATCGTCGCGTTCGCGGTGGAGTAGTAGGTGCCGTCGAACGTCACGCGATCCTCCGTCCACAGCTTCTGCATGAGGGTGATCGCCTCCTTCATGCGCTGGAACCGCTCCGGCGGGTCGGGCCAGTCGAGCCCGAGCGTCACCTCGTTGAGGGCCTCGCCGGTGCCGACGCCCAGGATGACGCGGTCGGGGTAGAGCGAGCCGAGGGTCGCGAACGCCTGCGCGACCACTCCCGGGTGATAGCGGAAGGTCGGAGTGAGCACCGACGTGCCCATCAGGATGCGCGAGGTGCGCGAGCCGAGGGCGCCGAGCCACGGGATCGCCGCCGGGGCATGGCCGCCGTCGTGCATCCACGGCTGCATGTGGTCGGAGACGAAGACGGAGTCGAAGCCCATCTCCTCGGCGAGCACCGAGAACTCGAGCAGGTCCCGCGGGGTGAACTGCTCGGCCGAGGCCTTGTATCCGAAGCGGATGGGCACGCTCATGATGCTCCTTCCAGAAGCCCCGACGGGGCGGGTTCGAAGTCGTCGGCGCCGATGCGCGCCAGACGGTCGCGGAACGCCTGCACGGTGCCGGGCCACAGCAGTGTGAGCCGGCCGCTGCGTTCGTCGACGTACCAGTTGCTGCAGCCGTCGGCGACCCAGGGGGTGCCGGCGCTGCGGCTCTCGATCTCGCGCGTGTAGGCGCGCTCTGCCTCGGGGCGCACCCGCACGGGGGCGTCGCCGCGGGCCGCGAGGCGGCGCACGACGAATCCCGCCTGCTCCTCGGCCATCAGGACTGCGGAGTTGTGTCCGAGCGAGGCGTTGGGGCCGTTCAGCACGTAGAGATCGGGAAAGCCGGTGACAAGCGTCGAGCCGAGAGATGTCATCCCGCCCGACCAGTGCTCGGCGAGGGTCAGGCCGCGCTCGCCCTCGACGAGGTCGGCGTAGGGCTGCCGGGTGGTCTCGAATCCCGTCGCGAGCACGAGCGCGTCGGCCTCGTAGGCCGCACCGCGGGCGGCGACGAGCGTGCGCCCCTCGACGCTGACGAGGGCCGAGGCCTCGAGCGTGACCGCGCCCGACGTGAGCGCGGGGTAGAAGTCGTCGGAGAGCAGCACGCGCTTGCAGCCGAACGGGTAGCGCGGGGTGAGCGCATCGCGCAGCGCGCGGTCGGGAACCTGCGCGGCCAGGTGTGCGAGGGCCGCGGCGCGGGCGCGGGAGGCGGCCTCGGCATCGCCCGAACGAGAGGCGAAGCGGGCCTCTCCCTCGATCAGCAGGTCTTCGCGGAGCCGAGCGAGGGCGTCGGGATCGCCGGCGAGCGACCCGTGCTCTGCGGGGCCGTAGGCGGCTCCGCCGCGGGGGAGGATCCAGGCCGGCGTGCGCTGGAACAGTGTCACGCGCGCGCCCCGGCGCACGAGTTCGGGCACGAGCTGCACGGCGCTGGCGCCGGTGCCGACGACGGCGATGCGCCGCCCGGCCAGCGGCATGTCGTGATCCCAGCGTGCCGTGTGCACGACGGGGCCGGGGAACGAGGCGAGGCCCGGCAGATCGGGCAGGCGCGGCTGGGTGAGGCGACCGCAGGCGAGCACGAGCGATTGCGCCTCGAGCGTGCGGGGTCGGCGCGCGCGCGTTCCGTCGCCGCCGATCTCGATGCGCCAGGCGTCGCCGGTCCAGCGGGCGCAGCGCAGCGGGGAGCGGAACTCGATGCGCTCGTGCAGCCCGGTCGCCTGCGCGACCGCGCGCAGGTACTCCTGGATCTCGCCGCCCGGGGCGAAAGTGTGCGACCAGTGCGCGCGCGGATGCTCGGCGAAGCGATAGAGATGCGCGGGCACGTCGCACGCGATGCCGGGGTAGGTGTTGTCGCGCCACGTGCCGCCGACCTCCTCGGCGCGCTCGAGCACGGTGTAGGATCCGTGGCCCGCCCGCTGCAGGGCGAGGGCCATACCGAGGCCGGCGAAGCCCGCCCCGACGATCGCGACGTCGACGTCGGTCATGACGACCCGCCCGCCCGCACGGGCTCGCGGTAGTCGGTCGTCCGCACCCGCAGCGGACGGAAGAGACCGCCGCTGATCCGCGCCGCCCGCTCCAGGGTCATCTCGCGCCCGTACTCGACACCGACCCGCGGCAGCACTCGGCCATCGCGCAGCGTGCCGCCGAGATCGTCTGCGCCCGAGCGCAGCAGAGTCTGCACGGTGTTGTCATCGAGGCGCGGCCACGGCACCTGCACGTGCGGGATCGTCCCCGACAGCATCAGCCGCGCGACCGCGAACATCGCGCGATGCTCGTCGATCGCCGGGCGTCCGGGAACGAGGGCGACACCGTGCCCCGGCAGGGGGATCGGCACGATCTCGGTGAAACCGCCGGTCTCGGTCTGGATCGCCATCAGCCGACGCAGGTGCGCGACTCGTTCGGCAGCCGTCTCGACGTGGCCGTAGAACAGCACGGATGTCGAGCGGAACCCCGCGCGGTGCGCGGCCGTGATCACCTCGACCCAGCGCGGGGTGGCCAGGTCGTCGGGCGCGACCAGGGGGCGCACCCGCTCGCTGAGGATCTTCACGCCCGTGCCCGGCACGGTGTGCACTCCCGCCTCCCGCATCGCCGCCAGGGCGTCGTCGAGACCCATCCCGGTGCGCCGGGCGAGATCGTCGATGTCGGCGGGGCGGAACGCGTGCAGATGGATGCCGGGCCCGGCGTCGCGGATCGTCCGGGCGATCTCGAGCGCGGCATCCGGGGCCTCGCGCGGGTCGACCAGGCCCTGCACGCAGAGCTCGCTCACGCCGAGGTCGCGTGCGTCGCGGACGATCCCGGTGAGATCGCGCAGGTCGAAGGTGTCGGGCTCGCCGGCGGGCCTCGCGCGATAGGCGCTCGAGGACACGTTGCGGTTGTCGACGATGCTCACCGCCTCTCCCGCCGTGAACCGCCGGAGTTGGTCGGCCGTCTCGGCCAGCGCGTCGAGCGCCGTGCCCGTCGCCTCGAGCAGCGCCACCCATTCGGCGTCGTCGAGGGCCGCGGGATCGTCGGCGGCGCGCGAGACCAGGTCGGCCGTTCGGCTCGCGGGGTCACCGCGGCCCGCGCGAGGGGCGCGGCGTGTGGCTGTCGAGGCGGGCGCGTCCTCGGCCGCGAGCCCCGAATCGGGATCGGCGAGAGCGAGGGTCGCGGGGATGATCTCGGGATCGAGCCAGAGGGCGGCATCCCGGATGTACTCGGGGTGGGCGGTCAGGCGTTCGCGCAGGACGAACCCCAGGTCGGCCGTGCGTGCGGTGAGGTCGTCGAGGTGCGGCCAGGGGCGCTCGGGATTGACGTGGTCGGCGGTGAGGGGGGAGACGCCACCCCAGTCGTCGGCTCCCGCGCGGACGAGGAGCTCGAACTCCGCCGGGTCGGAGAGATTGGGCGGCACCTGGATGCGCATGTCGGGCCCGAGCACCAGTCGTGCGACGGCGATCGCCGCGGCGTATTCGCGCAGATCGGCGTCGGGTGCGCCCTGCATGGCGGTGCGGGGCTTGGCGCGGAAGTTCTGCACGATGACCTCTTGCACGTGCCCGTGCCGCTCGTGTGCGTCGCGGATGGCGATGAGCGACTCGGCACGATCCCGCAGGGTCTCGCCGATGCCGACGAGGATGCCGGTGGTGAAGGGCACGCGGGCGGTGCCGGCGTCGTCGATCACCCGCAGTCTCACGTCGGGATCCTTGTCTGGGGAGCCGAAGTGCACCTGCCCCGGCTCCTCGAAGAGGCGGCGCGAGGTCGTCTCGAGCATCATGCCCATCGAGGGTGCCGTGGGGCGCAGAGCGCGCAGCTCGTCGAGGGTCATCACCCCGGGATTGAGGTGCGGGAGCAGGCCGGTCTCGCGACGCACGAGCCGGGCCATCGCGGCGACGTAGTCCAGCGTCGAGGCGTAGCCGTGGGCATCGAGCCAGGTGCGGGCCTCGGGCCACCGCTGCTCGGGGCGGTCGCCGAGCGTGAACAGCGCCTCCTTGCAGCCGAGGGCGGCGCCCCGCCGCGCCACGGTCAGCACCTGCTCCGCGCTCATGTAGAGCGGCTTGTGGGCCCGCAGCAGCTGCCCGGGGGTGTCGACGAAGACGCAGTAGTGGCAGCGGTCCCGGCAGAGCGTCGTGACCGGGAGGAACACCTTCCGCGAATAGGTCAGCACCCCGGGGCGCCCGGCCCGGCGCAGTCCCTCGTCGCGGACGGCTGCCGCCGCGTCGAGCAGTGCATCGAACTCGTCGCCCGCGGCGGTCAGCAGTGCCTCCGCGTCGGCCGCGTCGAGGCGGCGCGTTGCGAGGGATTCCATCGCTCCATCCTCTCACCGCACGGTCATGTCTGACGCGTATGTGACGACCGTCAGATATGCGTCACAGAAATGTCATGGCGGGGAAACGCCCCCGACACCTCGTCCGCTCGCTCCGTCGGCATCGAGCGCATCGCCGCGGCGTAGCCCTCGGCATACGCCTCGGCGGCGCCCTGGCGGAACATGTCCTTCTCCGGAGGGCGGACGATCGAGCGCGCGCCCGGCAGATCCAGATCGCCCACAAGGTCCGCGCGTCCCCGCACCACCGCGACGGGCCGCCCCGAGGTCTTGCCCTTGACCAGATCGGTCGCGGCGGCGAGTTCGTCGGCGACGCACGGCTGGGTGACCACGAGGGCCCGCCCCTGTGCGTCGACGCCGCCGCGCAGGTCTTCGAACACGTGCACCCCCGCCGCCCCGATCGCGCTGTCGGTCTGCCCCTCGCGCCACGCGCGGCCGAGGGTGTCCGAGATCAGCACGCCCACGGTGACGCCGCGAGCGGAGCGCAGCCCCTCCGCCAGGCGGCGGGCGGACGCATCCGGGTCTTCGGGAAGCAGGAGGACGGTGCCCTCGGGTGTGTTGCTGGCATCGACGCCCGCCGCGGCGGACACGATCCCCAGGTGATTCTCGACGATGCGGGTGGTGTGCTCGCCGTGCGTGCGTGCGGCGACAAGGCGCACCGTCTCGGCGGTGATCGCGTGCTCGCGGTCGGTCGCCTCGACGAAGCGTCCCTCCGCCTTCGACACGATCTTGGACGTGACCACGAGGATGTCGCCATCGCGCAGATCGGGCCCGGCGGCGTCCGCGATGAGGGCGACGAGATCGGCACCCGCCGCGATCTCGGGGATGCCCTCGAGGGCCCAGACCTGCAGCACGTGTCGACTCTACGGGGCGGTGGGGGATCGTTGCCGCACTGTGAGGAAATCGAACAGTGCGCCAGGGCGGGCGCTGGCAGACTGGAGTCATGGTGACCCTGCTGCTCGATTCGGAACGGCTCGAGGTCGCCCTCTCACCGGCCGAGCGGGCGCTTTCGAGGCATCGCGGCAACGTCTACGTCGACCGCGCCCACATCGCGAAGGTCATGCTGACCGACGACGCGTGGATCTGGCTGCGGGGGGTGCCGAGCCCCGGAACCGCCGTACCGAGCGTGCTGGCGATGGGCACCTGGACCTCCGGCACGGGTCAGGATTTTGCCGTCATCCGCGGTCGGCGGCCGAGCGTCGTGATCGACCTCGAGGGTCACGAGAGCTTCGAGCGCATCGTGCTCACGACGCGACACGGAATGCAGCTGATCCAGGCGCTGCGGCTGGACGGCGCCGAGGTGGCCGAGGACGTCGCCGACATCGCGAAGCCGAAGCCGAAGCCGGCCAAGGCCAAGACCCGACCCACGTCGCGACCCGCGGCGCAGGCGGGCTGAACGGCGCCGAAGTCCGGAGCGGAGCCGACGTGCTGAACAGCGCCGACGTGCTGAACGGCTGCGACGTGCTGAACAGCGGCGCGAGCGCTTAGGTGACGTCGCGCGACCAGCTCACGATGTGGCCGATCAGCAGCAGCACGAGGGCGTAGCCCAGCAGCACGAGACCGCCGCCCCACCACTCGAGCTGAGCGCCCCCGGCGCCGCCCATGACGGAGTAGATGCTCGCGCCCACGAGCGCATCGCTCGCGGCGCCGGGCAGATACTGGCCGGCTGCCTCGAGGCCGTCGACGAACCCCGCCGCGAGGCGCAGCAGCGGTTCGACGAACTGCGTGAACGCCAGCACGATGACGATCGCGACGACCTGGTTGCGCACGAGCGTGCCGACCCCGATGCCGACCATCGCCCACAGCGCGAAGGCGATCAGGGTGCGGCCGATCAGCGCCCAGGTGTCGGGGGAGTCGAGGCCGGTGTCGAGACCGAACCCGGCGAGGAAGGCCGCGGCGGGGCCGACGGTGGACACGACCGCAAGCGCCCCGAACATCAGCCCGATCAGCCCGCCGACCGCCAGCTTCGCCCAGAGGACGAGCCCGCGACGGGGGACGGCGAGGAAGGTGGGCGTCAGGGTCTGGTGACGGAACTCTCCGGTGATCATGAGCGTGCCCACCAGCAGCGGGAAGACGTACCCGAACGACGCGCCGAGGCTGTAGAGGAGGGTGGGCAGTCCCTCGGGCGGAACCTGGGGCGCGGTGTCGCCGCCAGGAAGGCCCCCGGTGGCCGAGGCGGCGAGGATGAAGCCCATGCCTGCGGCGGTGCTTCCGACATAGACGACGAGAACGAGGGCGAGGATCCACCAGGTGGCCGTCGAGAACACCTTGACGGACTCGGATCGTGTCGCGGCCATGAGGCTCATCGGCGGTCCCCTTCCTCGTCGATGGCGACTTCGATCACGCCCGTCGAGGCGACCGTGAAGCCGGGCGCGGAGGGTTCGTCGGCGTCGCCACCCGGGTCCCCCTCGCCGGGTGCCTCCTCGCTGGGGACCTCGATGTCGGGGTCCTCCGCGACCAGGGGTGGGTCGGCTTCGGCCGCGAGGGCCTCTTCGACCTCGGCGTCGTGCGCGGGGTCGGTGCCCTCGGCGAGCGCGGACGCGGGGATGTCGGCGGCGGCCGGATCGGCAGCATCCACCGGTCCTGCATCTTCCACCGGAGCGGCGTCGCCGTCCCCGGGGGGTGTGGCATCCGCGGTCCCGCCCTCGAGCTGAAGGGGAGCGGAGAAGATCGGCGGCCCTCCAGCGCTCGGATGCACGCGCTCGCCGCTGACGAGTTCGAGGAAGACCTGTTCGAGCCCGGGGCCTCGCCTCTGCAGGGCCGACAGAGCGACGCCTGCGTCGAGCGCGATCCGGCCGATTTCGACGGGGTCGCCGCCGCGCACCGTGAGTCCCGAGCGGAGCACCTCGACGACGAGACCGGCGTCGGTGAGTGCGCGCGAGAGCGCCGCGCGGTCGGGGGAGTCGACGACGGCGGCCTGCTCGGCGGGATCGGCGAGCTCGTCGAGCGCGCCCTGGAAGACCAGGCGCCCCTGCGAGATGATCAGCAGCCGGTCGGCGGTCTGCTGCACCTCGGCGAGCAGATGCGACGAGATGAGCACCGTGCGCCCCTGCCGGGCGAGCGCGCGCAGCAGGCCGCGCATCCAGATGATGCCCTCCGGGTCGAGGCCGTTGGAGGGCTCGTCGAGCACGAGCACGCCGGGGTCGCCGAGCAGCGCGAATGCGAGGCCGAGGCGCTGGCGCATGCCGAGCGAGTATCCGCCGACCTTGCGCCCGGCGACATCGCCCAGTCCCACGGCGCCGAGGGCCTCGTCGACGCGGGCGCGGGGGAGCCCCGCGGCCTGGGCGTAGACCCGGAGGTGGCCCGCGGCCGTGCGGCCGGGGTGGAAGCTCGCGGCCTCGAGGGCGGCGCCGACGGTGCGCAGCGGAGTCGGCAGCTCGGCATAGGCCTTGCCGCCGATGGTTGCGCGCCCGCTCGTGGGACGCACGAGGCCGAGGAGCATGCGCAGGGTCGTCGTCTTTCCGGCTCCGTTGGGGCCGAGGAAGCCCGTGACGACCCCGGGTTCGACCCGCGCAGTGAAGTCCTGGACCGCCGTGACAGCACCGAAGCTCTTGGTGATGCCGGTGAATTCCAGCAGGTCGCCGTCGGGCATGCCGAACCTCTCGTCTGCGGGCGTTGTCCCCTCATCCTGCCGGAAATCCCCGCTCGCGTGCGGATTGCGCGCCCCGCGCGCGGGGATGGCGCGGCGCCGTCCGTGCCCCGCCGGCCGGTATCGTTCCCCCGTGACCACCCCCGCGCCGCCCGACACCCCGCGCCCCACCCACGTGCGCGTGCGGTCGGCGCACGGGATCGGTCGGCTCACCCTCGACCGTCCCCGTGCCCTGAACGCGCTGGATCTCGGCATGATCCATGATCTGACGACGGCGCTCGAGGCGTGGCTGCACGACAGCGACGTGCAGCGCGTGATCATCGACGGCGCCGGCGACCGCGGGCTGTGCGCGGGCGGCGACGTGCGGGGCCTGTACGACCAGATCACGGCGGGCCGGCCGGCGGATGTCGCGACGTTCTTCCGCGCCGAGTACGCGCTCGACACCCTCATCGCCGAGTACCCCAAGCCCGTCATCGTACTCGCCGACGGCATCACGATGGGCGGCGGCATCGGGCTCGCCGGGCACGCGGCGATCCGCGTGGTCACCGAACGCTCGGTGCTCGCGATGCCCGAGACGCGCATCGGCTTCACCCCCGACGTCGGCGGTTCGCTGCTGCTGTCGCGTGCTCCGGGCCGCCTCGGCGAGTACCTGGGGCTCACGGGAGCGACGATGGATGCCGCCGATGCGATCTACGCCGGATTCGCCGATCATCTGGTGCCCTCCGCCCACCTCCCGGCCGTGATCGAGGCCTTCGAGTCCCGCGCCGACCCCGCCGGGGCGACGGAGATCGTGCTGCTCTTCGATGAGACGCCGGAGCCCTCTCGCCTCGCGGCCGATCGCGCATGGATCGACGATGCGTTCTCGGCCGACACCGTGCCGCAGATCATCGAGCGTCTGCGCGCGCGGCCCGAGGCAGCGGCATCCCGCACCGCCGACACCCTCGAGGAGCTGGCGCCCACCGCGCTCACCGTGACGCTCGCGGCGATCCGGCGCGCCCGCGAGCTGCCGCACCTGCGCGCGGTGCTCGCCCAGGAGTACGGCCTCGTGATGTGGTTCGCGATGACGCAGCCCGACCTCGTCGAGGGCATCCGCGCGCAGCTCGTCGACAAGGACCGCGCCCCGCGCTGGCGCCCGGCGACACTCGCCGCGGTCACCCCGGGTGCGGCGTGGGCGGCGCTGAACTACCGGCCCGAGGCGCCGCTCTGGTCCTAGAGTGAGCGCCATGACGGGCTCGGAGTCGGGGAGGCGGCGGCGCTACTCCATCGGCGCCGTGCTCGACTGGTTCTTCTTCGTCTTCGCGGGCCTCGCCGCACTGTGGCTGGCCTACCTGGGCGTCACCGAGTCGTTCCAGGTCGGCTGGTGGGGCATTCCCGTCGCCGTGCTGTTCTGGGTCGTCATCGCCTACCTCGTGCTGCCGCGCCTGCACCGCATCCTCACCACGATCTACGTGCCCGACTACTTCATCGGCCGCACGCGCACGAGCGACGGGCTGCTCGGCGACCCGGTCAATCTCGCGTTCCGGGGTACGGGCGATCAGATCGAGGCGGCGCTCCGCCGCGCCGGCTGGACGCGCGCCGACCCCGTCACCCTCGCCTCGTCGTGGCGCATCATCGAGTCCACGCTGCGTCGCCGCAGCTATCACGAGGCGCCCGTGAGCCCGCTCTTCCTGTTCTCGCGACAGCAGGACTTCGCCTACCAGCAGGAGGTCGACGGCAGCCCGTCGCAGCGCCACCACGTGCGGTTCTGGCGGTGCCCCGACGGATGGATGCTGCCGGGCGGCATCCGCGTCGACTGGCTGGCCGCGGGCACCTTCGACACGGCCGTCGGGCTCTCGCTGTTCACGCTGCAGGTCACGCACCGCATCGATGCCGACACCGACATCGAGCGCGATCACATCGTCCGGACGGTGACGACGGCGGACCCCGCCGTCACCCTCACGGTGATCCCCGACTTCTCGACGGGTTATCACGCCCGCAACGGCGGCGGAGACAGCATCCGCACCGACGGCGATCTGCCGATCGTCGACGTGAGCGCGGTCGTCGTCGCACCCGCTCCCGCCCCGGCGCCCGCCACAGGAGTGACGTCATGAGCGCCCCACGCAAGCGCGCCGCGTTCGAGTCGCCCATCGAGCTCGTTGCGCCCGTGGACGGCGAAGCCGAGATGGCGAGACCGCTGGCGACGACCGCGGGCGCGGCGCTCGTGCTGCTGCGGGTGCTGGCCGGGGCGCTCTGGCTCGTCGCGCTCGCGGCCAACTGGGGGCCGATCGCGCGCGACGCCGCCGCGGACATCGCCGACATCACCCTCTCGCCCGATCTCGAGCAGGCGGGGCTGCTGATCGTGATCCTCGTGGTGGGGGCAGTGCTGCTGGCCGATCTTGTGCTCGCGGTCTTCATCTACCGGGGGCACAACTGGCCCCGCGTGATCGTGATGATCGTCTCGACGGTATCGATCACGACCGCCTTCCTGCAGTGGTGGGTGGGCGGGCAGGACATCCGGCTCGCGACGACTCTCGTCACACTGGGTCTGGACGTGCTCGTGCTGCTGGCGCTGTCGAGTCGCGACGCGGCGGCCTATGCCCGTCGGCCGCGGCGCCGGCGCTGAGCCCGCCCCGATCGTGCCGGGGTAGCCTGTAAGCCGCCGTCGGCGGGGAGGGGTGTGACCGGATGTTCGACAGCCCCCTCTCGCACTCCGCGTACGAGGTGCTCGGGGTCGCCGCGGATGCGAGCGAGGACGACCTTCGCCGCGCCTATCGCCTGCGGCTGCGGGCGACGCACCCGGATACGGGCGGCGACGCCGCCGCCTTCGTGCAGGTGCAGCGCGCGTGGGAGCTGGTCGGCACCGCCGAGGCCCGCGCCCTCTACGACCGCGGCCACGGCTTCGGCGATTTCGCCCCGACGACCGACGCGGATGCCGCCGGCTGGCGTCCGCGCGGAGCCCCGGCCGACACGCGGCCCAAGGCGCGCGTGTACGGCCACCCCGGCGGATGGCGGCGCGAGCGCTATCTGACGCTCATGCGGGAGTGGGTCGGCCGGGGGGTCGAGCTCGAGGACCCGTACGCGCCGCATCTGGTGCGCACGGCGCCGCACGAGATCCGGCGGCTCCTCGCCGACGCGCTCGCCGAGGAGGAGACCGCCCGCGTCGTCGCCGACCTGGGCATGGGCTTCACGGTGTGGCACGACGTCGCCGCCGCGGGGCGGCGCGGGGGCGAGCCGGATGCCAAGCTCGACCACATCGTGCTGAGCCCGAGCGGCCTGTACGGGGTGCTGTCCGAGGACTTCGGCGGACCGGTGTCGCTGCGCCGCGGCGAGCTCGTGGGCGAGGACGTCGAGGGATCGCCGATCGCCGACCTGCTGGCGCGCATGCGCGTGATCGGGCGCGCCGCGGGGGTGCGCTTCGGCGGGGCGATCGTCGTGCTGCCCGACGAGGACCTGCCCCAGGCGATCCTCGAGGTGGGCAAGGTGCGGGGCGTCCCGGTCGTCGTGTGCGGCCGCGCGGCGCTCGCGACCGTGCTCCGGCGCGGCGTGCCCGGCGCGCGCGACATCGGCGGCAACGAGATCTTCGACGTGCGCACGCGGCTCCAGCACACGGTCGCGTTCGTCTGACGCGGCGCAGGCCACGCTAGTTTGGCCGCATGGACCCCGTCGCCTGGACCTTCGCCATCCTGGGCCTGGCGGTGGTCGCGTTCTTGAGCGGACGCATCGCGCTCGAGGTCGTGGCGGTGGGCGTGGCGCTGGCCTTGTGGGCGACCGGCGTGCTCACGCTGCCGGAGGCGCTCGCGGGTTTCGGTGATGCGACGGTGATCTTCATCGCCTCGCTCTTCGTCGTGAGCGAGTCGCTCGATGCCACTGGCGTCACGGCGTGGGTGGGACAGCAGGTCATGCGCCGCGGCATCACGGGGCGCGGCCGGCTCGTCGTCGTGCTCGGGCTGATGGTCGCCGTCCTCGCCGCGTTCATCAGCATCAACGGCGCCGTCGCGGCGCTGCTGCCGGTCGTCGTGGTCGTCGCGGTCAAGGCCCGGATCGTGCCCTCCCGTCTGCTGATCCCCCTCGCGTTCGCGGCGAGCGCGGGATCGCTGCTGACCCTGACGGGCACGCCCGTCAACATCGTCGTCTCGGACGCGGCAGTCGCCGCCGGCGGGCGCGCGTTCGGCTTCTTCGAGTTCGCCCTCGCGGGCGTCCCGGTCGTGGCGCTCACGATCGCCTATCTCGCGCTGTTCGGAGATCGCCTGCTGCCGGCCCGGTCGGCGGATCAGCTGGGCGACCCGCCGACCGACGCGAGCGAGGTGGCCCGCGGCTGGCGCGACAGCTACCAGGTCTCGCTCGACACGGGGCGGATGTTCAGCGTCGAGGAGGGTGTCGCCGAGGTGCTGATCCCGCCGCGCTCGTCGCTCGTCGGGCGCACGGTCTTTCCCGGCATGACGACGCGGCGCGAGAACCTCGTCATCCTCGCCGTGCGTCGCGGCGCGGAGGGCGAGGCGGCACCCAGGCCCGACGGAGAGGTGACGCTGCGACCCGGCGATGCGGTGCTCGTGCAGGGCCCGTGGGAGTCGCTCGAGCGCTACGTGCACACCGGCGACGTGACGCCGGTCACCTCCCCCCAGTCGCTGCGCCGCGCGGTACCGCTCGGTCGCGGGGCGAAGCGCGCTCTCGTGATCCTCGCGATCATGGTCGTGCTCCTCGCGACGGGCGTCGTACCGCCCGTCGTTGCGGGTCTTCTCGCCGCGGGGGCCCTTCTCGTCACGCGCGTGCTGAGCATCCCGCAGACCTACCGCGCGATCTCGTGGACGACGGTCGTGCTGATCGCTGGCATGATCCCGCTCTCGTCGGCCTTCCTCTCCACCGGCGCGGCCGATGTCGTCGCCGGCGCCCTCCTGACCTGGATCGGCGACACCTCGCCCCACCTGGCCCTGCTGGTGCTGTGCGTTGTCACCGTCGTGCTCGGCCAGTTCATCTCCAACGTGGCGACCGTGCTCGTGGTCGCCCCCATCGCCGCGTCCGTGTCGGCGGCCCTGGACACCAGCATCCAGCCCTTCATGATGGCGCTGACGGTGGCGGGGGCGGCGTCGTTCCTGACGCCGATCGCGACACCCGTGAACCTCATGGTGATGCAGCCCGGTGGCTACCGCTTCGGCGACTACTGGCGCCTCGGTCTGCCCCTCGTGATCGTCTTCGTCGCCGTCGCCGTGCTCTGGGTGCCGGTGATCTGGCCCTTCTGATCGTGCGCGGCGGGGCGGGGACGGTACGGCGTGATCCCCGGACCGCACCGATAGCCTGGCCGGGGAGGGTGTGGATGTCTCAGAAGGAGCCGCTGTCGCCCGCGCTGCGCACGCTGCTGGCGCTCGCGGCATCCGTCGTGGCGCTGGCGGGGTTGTACCTGGCGCGCGACATCGCCGGACCGCTGATCCTCGGCGCGGTGCTCGTGATCATCGTCCACCCGGTGCGCGTCCCGCTCGAACGGCGTGGGTGGCCGCGATGGCTCGCCACGACGACCGTGATCGTCGTCGCGTACCTGATCCTCGCGGCGCTGGCGTGGATGCTGTACTACGCCGGCACGCAGTTCGTCCGTCTGGTGATCGACTTCGAGCAGCAGCTGCGCCAGAGCGCCGACAGCCTTCTCGCCTGGCTGCAGTCCGTCGGCCTGGATCAGCAGGCGGCGGATGCCGCCGCCTCGGCGCTGCAGCCCTCGACGCTCCTGAGCCTGGCGACATCCCTCGGCGGCACCGCCCTGGGCGTCGCGACGGCGTTCTTCTTCGTGCTCGCGTACGTGATCTTCATGTCCGCGGACGCCGCACGCTATCAGCAGGCGCCCGAGCTGTTCGGGCAGCAGGCGCACGCGACGATCGCGCGGGTGCGCACGTTCTGCACGGGAGTGCGGCGTTACTACGTCGTGAACGCGAGCTTCGGTGCCGTGGTCGCGATCGTCGACGGACTCGCGCTCTGGGCCCTCGGCATCCCCGTCCCGGCGGTGTGGGCGATCCTCGCGTTCGTGACGAACTTCATCCCGAACATCGGATTCGTGCTCGGCGTCATCCCGCCTGCCCTGCTGGCGCTCGTCGTGGGCGGCTGGCCGATGATGCTCGCCGTGCTGGCGATCTACAGCGTCGTCAACGTCGTGCTCCAGGTGCTCGTGCAGCCCAAATTCGTCAGCGACGCGGTCAGCCTCAGCCTCACCCTGAGCTTCTTCTCGGTCATCTTCTGGACCTTCGTGATCGGACCGCTCGGTGCGATCCTCTCCATCCCGCTCACCCTGCTCGTCCGTGCGCTCGTGCTCGAGGGCGATCCCGGGGCATGGTGGCTGCGCTGGCTCTCGGGAGACACGGCGGCCGCGCCCCCGCGGCCGGCACCTGTGGACGACCCGCCCGCCGAGGCTCCTACGCGACGCTCTCGTCGAGCGGCGCGGCGGCGGGATCGGGTGCGGGACGCTCGATGACCTCGAGCACGAGCACCACCAGAGCGGCGATCACGAGGGTCCAGATCACGAGCCCCGGGGTCAGGGGGCGCACGAAGAGCACGACGGCCGCGGCGATCACGGCGACCGCGGCACGCATGAGCACGCGCTGACGATAGAGCCACACGCCCACCCGGCCGGTGCTGAGCCCGCGCCGCTCCAGCACGTCGCGCAGTGACCCGGCCCCCGAATGCACGAGCCCGCGCAGGCGCCTCGGTACGCGGAACGGTCCCGTGAACCAGCCGACGAGGGCCACGACGATCGCGAGCACGAGCACGGCCACCGCGGTGTCCCGCATCGCGCCCGTGAACGTCGCGAAGAGCACCTCGGCCGCGCGCGCGGGCAGCGGGTCGGGGGTGACGGTCGCGATGAACACGATGCGTCCGATCGCGAAGCCGGCGACCACGATCACCATCGACAGCGCCAGGGTGACGGATGCCGCCACCAGCGCCACCGAACGGCGCCTCGCCACGAGCACCCCGGCGGCGAGCAGGCCGATCGCGATCCAGGGCAGCCACAGCCCCGCGGCCAGCGTGAGTCCGTAGCCCAGCTGCACGCTCGGCAGGGCGTCCGACTGCGCGATCGCGATCGTGCGGTCGATCGTCGGGATGGATGCCGCCAGCCCGATCCCCTGGGCGACGAGGGCGTCCTTGACGGCGTCGATGATCGGGGCGAGCTGGATGCCGATCGTGCCGTCGTCTGCGAGGTCGAGCGCCATGCCCTCCTCGCCCGCGAGCGCTCCCGTCAGCTGTGTGTGGCTCACGCGCAGCGCGGTCGCCCACACGTTCGAGAACGCGTCGGATGCGACGAAGCCCTCGACCGTGCGGTCGATGAGCGACTGCACCCCCTGAGCCGCCGGGCCCTTGAGCAGCTCGAGGGCACGCGTGGCCGCGGGGCCGGTGCCGAGGTCGATCACGCCGTCGATGACGTCGGAGGTGAGGGCCCCGACATCCAGCTGTCCCTCGATCGCCGTGAGCACCTGATCGGCGACGACGGCCTGCACCGCCGGATCATCGGCCAGGGGTCCGTAGGCGGCGACGAATCGATCGGTGTCGGTGAGCTGCACATTGGCCCAGACCGCG
Organism: Microbacterium sp. HA-8; assembly: GCF_046111165.1. NCBI lineage: Bacteria > Bacillati > Actinomycetota > Actinomycetes > Micrococcales > Microbacteriaceae > Microbacterium > Microbacterium sp. HA-8. The sequence goes on along the minus strand of NZ_CP162025.1, from coordinate 3,411,273 downwards.
ACGACGGCGATGGGGGCGAGCAGCGCGCCGAGCGTGATGAGCACGGTCGCCAGCAGCGTCCAGCCCCACGCGCGGCGGTGCGGGACTGCCGTGTCGGCCGGCGCATCGAGCACGAGCGTGTCGGCGGCGCTTGCGGCGTGCGCGGCGCGTTCGCGCAGCGCCGCGTTCTCGGCCTCGAGGGCATCGATTCGGCGGCGCAGATCGGTGGTGGTCAGGCGCGGCATGACGCTCCCCTCGTGGGCTCTGCGCTCACTGTAGCGATGCGCGCGGAGGTGGTGGGGGTCAGCCGTCGGCCAGTCCGAGCAACTCGAGCGGATGCGTGAGCCGCCACCACATGCTCGGGTCCTCGACGGCCGACTGCAGCACCGCGTCGACGTCGGCCGCATCGACGGGCCCCGTGACCTGCAGGGTGCCGGCCACCACGCCCGCGGCGCGGTCGTCGCCGGACTCGCCCAGGGCGAGCTGCGGCGTCGCGGTCGCCGCGCCGCCGTTGAAGAGGATGACGGCGGCGTCGGCGTCGGTGACGATCGGGACGGGCTCGCCCCACAGGGTGGTGACGGTGCCGACGACCGTGCCCGCCGGAACCGCGAGGGTCGGCTGAAGCGGCGCGTCGAGCGAGGCCAGCAGCGCTCGCGCCTCATCGAACCGTGCGGCGCTGGTGTCTTGGCCGAGCACGGCGACGAAGGCTCGCACCGTGACGTCGCCGACCGCGATGTCGCGCGCGGCCAGCAGGTTGTAGTCGCGCCCGAGGAACCCGGTCTTGACCCCGATCACTCCCGGTTCGCCGAGCAGCGCGTTCGTGTTCTCGACGAGCCCCACGCCCGGCAGGTCGACGGAGGGCTTGGCGACGATCTCGGCGATGACGGGGTTGGTCAGCGCGCGCTGCGCCAGGGTCACGAGGGCTGCGGGCGTGGCGACATTGCGCGGACTGATGCCCGAGGGGTCGACCACCGTGATGCCGCCCAGGCCGTGCTGCGCGAGCCATTCGTTCGCGGCTCGCGCGTAGACCGCGTGCGAGGGGGCGATCTGCGCGACGAGATAGTCGGCGTAGTTGCCGGCCGAGCCGATGAGCAGGCCCTCGAGAAGCTGGTACTGGGTGAGGCTCTCGCCCACCACGACCGGCAGCGCCGACTCGCCGGCGGCGATCGTCGCGCGGTAGTCCGCCCGATCGGCGGCGGTGAAGGTGTACTCGGGACCTTGCTCGCCGACCGCGAGCGGCAGACGATCGAGCACGACGAGCGCCGTGACGACCTTGGTGATGCTCGCCATGGGCACGGCCTCGCCGGCGCTCGACAGGGGCGAGCCGAGCCCCGCGACGCCGAGCGCGGCCGAGCCGTCGGCGGGCCACGCGGGCGCGGCGGCGACGGCCGGGTTCGTCGTCACCGCCACCGCCTCCACCCGGGGTGCGACAGCGTGCAGGGGCCACAGCAGCAGGGCGGCGCCGTAGCCGAGCACGAGGACGAGCACGACGGCGAGGGGCGGCAGCAGCGCCGCGCGCCACGCGGATCCGGGGCGGCGGGGGCCGATCAGGTCGCCGTCGTCGTCACCCGGGAGGTCGCCCCGTGCCCCGGAGGTGATCGTGTCGTCGCGCAGCCACGCCAGGGCGGGCGCGGCGGTCGGGGTCACACGGCCAAGATATCGCCCCCGCGGGGGTGGCTATACTCATGCCCACAACACACGGGAGTCCGGTGAGCCGGGCTGAGAGGAAGCGAACCACGCTTCGACCGTCGAACCTGATCCGGATCATGCCGGCGCAGGGAGGAGATCACAATGAGCACGTCCACGTCCACGTCCGCCCCCGTGCAGGGGGGCTTCGGCCGCATCGTCTGGCGCTGGAGGGTCGTCGACATCGTCGTCGCCAGCGTCATCGGCGTCGCCTGCGCCGCCGTCTTCCTGCTCTGGAACGTCGGGTACCAGCTGCCCAGCGAGGCCCTCGCGCCCCTGCTGCCCGGCGTGCAGGGTCTGCTCGCCGGTCCCTGGCTCGTCGCCGGCGTGCTCGGCGGCCTCATCATCCGCAAGCCCGGCGCCGCCCTCTACACCGAACTGCTCGCCGCCGTGATCTCGGCGCTCGTGGGCAACCAGTGGGGGCCACTGACGATCGTGTCGGGCCTCGTGCAGGGGCTCGGCGCCGAGCTCGTCTTCCTGCTCTTCGCGTACGCCGTGTGGCGTCTGCCGGTCGCGATCCTCGCGGGGGCCGGCGCCGGGCTCGCGTGCGGCATCAACGACCGCATCCTCTGGTACGCCGGCGCCGACACCACCTTCACGATCGTCTACATCGTCTCCACGACGATCTCGGGCGCCGTCATCGCGGGAGCGGGGTCCTGGTTCGTCGCGCGCGGGCTCGCGCAGACGGGCGCGCTGTCGCGGTTCGCGTCGGGCCGCGAGGTCTCGCGACGCGTCTGAGCGTCGTGATGACAGCATCCGTTCGTCCCGCCGCGGTCGACGCGCGCGGCTGGGGCTGGCGCTACGCCTCGCGCAGGCGGTGGGCGGCGCGTGAGGTCTCGCTGCGGATCGATCCCGGCACGCGGGTGCTGCTGCTCGGCGCATCGGGTGCCGGCAAATCGACCCTGCTGCACGCCCTCGCGGGGGTGCTCGGCGGCGACGACGAGGGCGAGAGCCTCGGCGAGCTGACGATCGACGGGGTGCCGGCCGCCCGCGCCCGGGGCCGGGCGGGGCTCGTGCTGCAGGATCCCGACAGCCAGGCGATCCTCGCGCGGGTCGGCGACGACGTCGCGTTCGGATGCGAGAACCTCGGCGTGCCCCGGGCGGCGATCTGGCCTCGGGTCGCCGATGCGCTCGACGCCGTGGGCCTGGATGTGCCGCTCGATCGGTCCACCTCGGCGCTCTCGGGCGGGCAGAAGCAGCGACTCGCGCTCGCCGGGGTGCTCGCGATGCGCCCGGGGCTGATCCTGCTCGACGAGCCGACCGCGAACCTCGACCCCGCGGGAGTGAGCGAGGTGCGGGATGCTGTCGCCCGATCCCTCGAACGCACCGGAGCGACGCTCGTCGTGGTCGAGCATCGCCTCGACGTGTGGCTGCCGCTCGTGGACCGGGTCGTCGTGCTGGGGGAGGGCGGCGTCATCGCCGACGGTTCCCCCGACGCCGTGCTGCACGGGCACGGCCGAGAGCTCGCCGCGGGGGGTGTGTGGGTGCCGGGATTTCCCCCGCCGCCGCCCCCGCCCCCCGCGGTGTCGCCCGGTGCGCCGCTGCTGGAGGCGCGTGAGCTCGCCGTCGCACGGGTGCGCGGCTCCATCGTCGCGGGGTCGGTCGATCTCGACGTGCGCCCCGGCGAGGTCGTCGGCATCACGGGGCCCAACGGCGCCGGAAAATCGACGCTGGGCCTGACTCTCGCGGGGCTCCTGGCGCCGGCGAAGGGCCGGGTGGCGGCATCCACGTCTCTCGCGGGAGATGCGAAACGCGAGCCGATCGCATGGTCGTCGCGTCAGCTGCTGACGCGCGTCGGCACGGTGCTGCAGGATCCCGAACACCAGCTGCTCGCGACCACGGTGCGGCGCGAGCTCGAGGTCGGGCCTCGCGCGCTGGGACTCGGTGAGGGCGAGATCGCCGCCCGCACCGATGCGCTGCTCGCGCGTCTGCGCCTCGCGGCGCTCGCCGACGCCAATCCGTACACGCTCTCGGGCGGAGAGAAGCGGCGCCTCACCGTCGGCGGCATGCTCGCGACCCGACCGCGCGTGATGGTGCTCGACGAGCCGACGTTCGGGCAGGATGCTCTGACCTGGGCCGAACTCGTCGCCCTGATCGCCGAGCTGCGCGACGGGCGCGGGGGTGGGGGCGAGAGCCCCGCTGCGGTCGTCGCGGTCACCCACGACGCCGCGGTGCTGCGGGCCCTGCACGCGCGCGAGTTCGCGCTGAGGGCGCCGTGATCGGGCAGCAGCAGGAGCGCGCCGTGCGGGCGGGTCCCGTCGCGGGCATCAATCCTGTCGCCAAGCTCGCGGCGGCGCTGCTGATCGCGCTGCCGCTCGTGCTCACCATCGACTGGGTCTCGGCAGCGGTCGCGCTCGGGCTCTCCGGCATCCTGTTCGTGCTGTCGGGGGTGCGGTGGCGCGAGTTCTGGCTGCGCACCCTGCCCGTGTGGGTTGCCGCGCCCCTGACGGCCGTGACGATCGCCCTCTACGGGCAGACGTCGGGGCAGATCTACGTCGAGTGGTTCGTCGTGCGCATCAGCGAAGGATCGCTCGAGCTGGCCGTGGCGACCTTCTTCCGCGTGCTGGCGATCGCGCTGCCGGGCATCGTGCTGTTCGTCACGGTCGATCCGACCGACCTCGCCGACGGCCTCGCCCAGATCGTGCGCCTGCCCGCCCGCTTCGTCCTGGGCGCGCTCGCCGGAATGCGGATGCTGGGGCTGCTCGCCGACGACTGGCGCGCCCTCGCGCTGGCGCGGCGGGCGCGCGGGGTCGCCGACGAGGGCCGCGTGCGGCGGGTTCTCGGCATGGCATTCGCGCTGTTCGTACTGGCGATCCGCCGCGGGACGAAGCTTGCGACCGCGATGGAGGCGCGCGGTTTCGGCGGAATCGCCGACGCGGACGGCCGCCCGATCACACGCACGTGGGCGCGCGAGTCGCGCTGGGGTGCGCGCGAGTGGGTGCTGGTCGCCGCCGGCGCCGCGATCAGCGCGACCGCCCTCGCGACCGCGGTGTGGGTGGGCTCATGGAACTTCATCCTCGGCCCGGCGTGAGGGCGGCGCGGCGTCCGGGGTGCGCGTGACACCCGGTGCCGCGTAGGCTGATGCGCGATTCCACGCGCGGCGCCACGACCGCCCGCGCGCGTGATGTTCGAAGGAGAACCCCATGCACGAAGGCAGATCCGGCGCGCTCGTCACGGGCGGCGCCAGCGGGCTCGGGCTCGCGACCGCGCGGCGTCTGGCCGGCGAGGGCATGGTCGTCACGATCATCGACCTGCCGTCCTCGCCCGGCGAAGAGATCGCCGCCGAGCTCGGCGGGGTCTTCGCACCCGCCGACGTCACGAACGAGGAGCAGGTGCGCGCGGCGGTCGCCGAAGCATCCGCGCTCGCGCCGCTGCGCGTCGTCGTGAACTGCGCGGGCATCGCCCCGCCCGCCAAGGTGCTCGACCGCGACGGAAACCCGTCCCCGATCGCCGACTTCGAGCGGGTCGTGCGCATCAACCTGATCGGCACGTACACCGTGATCGCCCAGGCGGCGGCATCGATGGCGGGCAACGAGCCGCTGCCCGGCGGCGACCGCGGGGTCATCGTCAACACGGCGAGTGTCGCCGCGTTCGACGGCCAGATCGGGCAGCCCGCGTACTCCGCGAGCAAGGGCGGCGTGCACGCGATGACACTGCCGATCGCGCGCGAGCTGGCACGCCACGGCATCCGCGTCGTCACGATCGCACCGGGAATCATGGAGACCCCGATGCTCAAGGGCCTGCCGCAGGCCGCACAGGATTCGCTCGGCGAACAGGTGCCCTACCCGTCGCGGCTGGGGCGACCCGAGGAGTACGCCGATCTCGCCCTGCACATCGTGCACAACGGCTATCTCAACGGCGAGACGATACGACTGGACGGGGCGATCCGGATGGCACCGCGATGACCGACAGCATCCGTCTGCGGATCGACGGGGGGCTCGCCCGCATCACGCTCAACCGGCCCGCGCGATTGAACGCGTTCGACGAGGCGATGGCGCACGCCTGGCAGGTCGCCTGCGTCGAGGCGACGTCGTCCGACGACATCGGCGCGATCCTCATCGACGCGGCCGGCCCCGCCTTCTGCGCGGGCGGCGACGTCGTCGCGATGGCGACCGCGGTCGGGACGGGTGCGGGCATCACCGAACTCGCCCACGTGATCCACGGCGGCATCCGCGCGCTCGTCGAGTCGTCGGTGCCGGTCGTGGCCGCCGCCCAGGGCACGACCGCGGGTGGCGGTCTCGGCATCCTCCTCGCCAGCGACTACGCGATCGCCGCCGCCGACTCCCGGATCGGCAGCCGGTACGCCGGTGTCGGGCTCACCCCCGACCTCTCGGTCTCGGCGCAGCTGGCCCGCGCCGTCGGCGAGCGCCGGGCGCTGCAGCTCGTGCTCGGCGACCGGATGCTGTCGGCCGATGAGGCCCGCGCGTGGGGCCTCATCGCCGAGGTCGTCGACGCGGGCGACGTCGCGTCGCGGGCCGAGGCCGTGGCCCGGTCCTGGCTCGAGGGCGCCACTGCAGCCTTCGGCCAGGCCAAGCGCCTCATCCGTTCCCAGCCGACGCGTTCGTTCGCCGACCAGCTCGACGAGGAGGCCCGCACGATCGGCGCGGCCTTCGACACCCCCGACGCCCGGGCGCGGATCGCCGCGTTCGCCCAGGCGTCCGCCTCCGCCGCATCCCGAAAGGACCCCCGATGACCGGAAAACCCCTCGCCGGACGCACGATCCTGATGTCGGGCGGAAGCCGCGGCATCGGCCTCGCGATCGCGCTGCGCGCGGCCGCGGACGGCGCCAACATCGCGATGCTCGCGAAGACCGACACCCCGCATCCACGCCTCGAGGGCACCGTGCACTCGGCGGCCGAGCAGATCCGCGCGGCGGGGGGCGAGGCGCTGCCGATCGTCGGTGATGTGAGATCCGACGACGACGTGACCGAGGCGGTGCTGAAGGCGCAAGGTGAGTTCGGGGGTATCGACATCGTCATCAACAACGCCAGCGTGATCGACCTGTCGGGCTCGCTCGACCTCGACGCGAAGAAGTACGACCTGATGCAGGACGTCAACGTGCGCGGCACCTTCATGCTCTCGCGTGCCGCGGTGCCGATCCTGCGCGACAGCAAGAACCCGCACATCCTCTCGCTCTCGCCCCCGCTGAACCCGACGCCGAGGTGGCTGGGGGCGCACACGGGGTATTCGCTGGCGAAGTTCGGCATGACGATGGTGACGCTGGGCCTTGCCGCCGAGTTCGCGGGCATCGCCGCGAACACGCTGTGGCCGCGCACGACCATCGCGACGGCCGCGGTGCAGAACCTGCTGGGCGGCGACCGCGTGATGGCGGCCAGCCGCACAGCCGAGATCTACGCCGACGCGGCGTACGAAGTCATCACCCGGCCTGCCGCGTCGTGCACGGGTCGGCAGCTGATCGTCGAGGACGTGCTGACCGAGGCCGGCGTCACCGACTTCTCGGGGTACGCAGCGGTGCCGGGCACGCCGGATTCGGCCCTGTTCCCCGACATCTTCCTCGACTGACGGGAGCTGGGCTGGGAACGGTGCCGGGCGCGGGGCGGAAGCGGGCCGCGCCCGGCTGACCGGAGCGGGCCGGGTGGCGGGTGGGTCACGCGGCGAAATCGGTCAACATTCCGGAGCGACGGCGGCCATCGTGTGCGGTGCCCGCAGAATTCCGGACCTGATCGTGCCGCTGGGCGACACTGTTTCCGGAATGTTGACCGCGCGAGGCGGCTACCATCGCCGCATGCCGGTGATGAGCGCGGGAATCCTGCTGTATCGACTCGGCCCGAACGGCGCGGACGCGGCCGAGGTCTTCCTCGCCCATATGGGCGGCCCGTTCTGGACCTCCAAGCGCGAGGGCGCCTGGACGATCCCCAAGGGCGAATACGATCCCGACACCGAAACGGCACGGGACGCTGCGCGTCGCGAGTTCGCCGAAGAGCTCGGCATCGCCCCGCCCGAGCTCGACCATGCCGAACTCGGCACGTTCGTGTACTCCTCGGGCAAACGCATTGTGGTGTTCGTCGCCGACGGCGCAGGGTTCGACCCGCCGCACCTGACCTTCGGCGAGTTCGACCTCGAGTGGCCGCCGCGTTCGGGGCGCATGCAGCGCTTCCCCGAGGTCGACGACGCGCGGTGGGTGCCCCTCGGCGAGGCCCGCACGCTGCTCGTCAAGGGCCAGCGTCCCGCGGTCGAGGCGTTGGAGCGGCTGCTGGCGGCGGCATCCACCCCCTGAGGCCTCAGGCGATGGACTTGCGCAGGAACACCTGCTCGATGCCGTCGTCGCCGGGCACCCGCTCGGACTCGGCGTAGCCCTCGCGTTCGTAGAGGCGCAGATTCGCCTCGCTGAGCGACCCGGTGAACAGTTCGGCCTCGCGGCAGCCCGCCGCGCGACCGCGGGCCTCGACGGCCGCGAGCAGCCGCGAGCCGATGCCCGCGCCCTGGACATCGGGTGCGATCGCCAGGCGTCCGATCAGCAGCAGGGCGCCGTCGACGCGGCCCCGCACGGCACCGACCATTCGCGTGCCGATGTGCGCGACGCATCCCTCGTTCTCGACCAGCTCGGCCTCCACCTCGTCGAGAGTCTGCGTGAGCGGCGGCATGTGCGGCGTGCCGTAGATCAGGGCCTCCTGCACGAAGGCCGCGCGCTGGAGGGTCAGCACCTCGCCCGCATCGCCGGGCTCGATGGCGCGGATCCGCACGTCGGTCATCGGGTCGGCTCCGGGCGGTCGCGGGCGGGCGGGACCGCGAGGTACCGGGCGTCGGGTGTGACATCGCTCATCCGGCACACTGTAGTGCCGCGGCGGCGCGGCTACCCTGGGAGGTATGACTGACACCCCCGCCGTGCGCACGACAAAACCGCGTCAGGTGCGCCCCACGACGGAGGGGTGGTCGCAGAAGAAGGATGCCGAGGGCCGGCCGCTGCTGCAGTTCGCTTCTCCGAAACGCGGCAAGCCTCCCGTGCATCTGGCCGATATGTCCCCCGCCGAGCGCGTGGCGAAAGCCACCGAGCTCGGGCTGCCCGGGTTCCGCGCCAAGCAGATCGCCGCGCACTACTTCACCCACTACACCGCCGATCCCGCCGACATGACCGACCTTCCGGCCGCGGGGCGCGAAGAGCTGGTCGCCGGTCTCCTGCCGCCGCTGCTGACCGAGGTGCGTCGGCTGCAGACCGACGGGGGCGACACGATCAAGTTCCTGTGGAAGCTGCATGACGGCGCCCTCGTCGAATCCGTTCTCATGCGCTATCCGGGCCGCATCACGCTGTGCGTGTCGAGCCAGGCAGGGTGCGGCATGAACTGCCCCTTCTGCGCGACGGGACAGGCGGGCCTCACGCGCAACATGTCGGCGGCCGAGATCGTCGACCAGATCGTGCGAGCCAACGCCGTCATCGCCGCGGGGGAGCTGGGCGGCAAGAAGAGCACCGACCACTCGCTCGAGCGCGTGTCGAACATCGTGTTCATGGGAATGGGCGAGCCCCTGGCCAACTACGCGCGCGTCATGCAGGCCGTGCGCGTGATGGTCGCGAAGCAGCCCGAGGGGCTCGGCATGAGCGCCCGCGGCATCACCGTGTCGACCGTCGGACTCGTGCCGGCGATCACGAAGCTCGCGAACGAAGACCTGCCGGTCACCTTCGCCCTCTCGCTGCACGCCCCCGACGACCTGCTGCGCGACGAGCTGATCCCGGTCAACTCGCGCTGGAAGGTCGATGAGGCACTGGATGCTGCACGCACCTACTTCGAGAAGACCGGGCGCCGTGTCTCCATCGAATACGCCCTGATCAAGGACATGAACGATCACGGCTGGCGCGCCGATCTGCTCGCGGAGAAGCTCAACGCGCGCGGCCGCGGCTGGGTGCATGTCAATCCGATCCCGCTGAACCCGACGCCCGGCTCGATCTGGACCGCGTCCGAGCGTGACGTGCAGAACGAGTTCGTGCGCCGGCTCAACGCGGCAGGGATCCCGACGACGCTCCGCGACACGCGCGGCAAGGAGATCGACGGCGCGTGCGGCCAGCTCGTCGCCACCGAGGACGACGAGCGCGCCGCCGCCGACGCCTGAGCGCCGCGGGGTGCCCGCGTGCCGCGGGTGCGTAGGAGCCGCGGGGGCGTGAGCGACAGCATCCCGCCCCGCTCCTATCCGCGTTGGGGCGTCAGAATCACGTTGGGGCGCGGAGCAGCACGCCCCAACGTGGTTTCAACGCCCCAACGTGCGGTTGATGCCGGCGCGACGCTGCGCGGGATGCCGGGGCGGCATCGGAGGCGCGCCCCGCCGCCGGGCCTGACAGAATCGGCGCATGCCGCACTGGGTCCTCGTCGCGCTCGCCGCCCTCGTGTTCGCCCTCGTCTCGGCGTGGGTGATCCGCCGGCTGCTGGATGTCGCGGTGGGCTGGGTGCGGGCGGTCGTGACCTCGGTCGCGGTGTTCGTGCTGGCGCTGCCCGTCGCGTCGCGGTCGCTCACGGCCGCCGACGTCCTGGTCGGCGGCCGCATCATCGTCGACGACGGTGTCGCCGCGGCCTTCCTCGCGTTGACGGTCGGGTGGATCTTCGCGGCGGCCGTGATCGTGGTGCTGACCTTCGAGTTCCTCTGGCCCTCGCACGGCATGCGGAACCCTGTGCGCGTCGTGCGCGATGCGATCCGCCGGCGTGATCGGGCGCGCCGGTACGTGCAGATCCTCGCGATCGGCTCGCGCCACGGGATCGGCTTCTACGAGAGCCGCCGCCGGGGCGATGACGACCGGCTTCCCGCGGCGCTCGTGGCCGCCATGAACGACGCGGGCGTCACCTTCGTCAAGCTCGGGCAGGTGCTCTCCTCGCGCGAGGATGTGCTGCCGCCCGCCCTGATCGAGGCCTTCTCGACCCTTCAGATGGATTCGACGCCGATCCCCTGGCCCGAGGCCCGGAGCGCGATCCAGGCGCAGCTGCACCGCCCGATCGAGGAGGTCTTCGCCGAGATCGATCCGCAGCCGCTGGCCGCAGCATCCGTCGCTCAGGTGCACACCGCGCGGCTCATGGGCGGCGAGGAGGTCGTCGTGAAGATCCAGCGGCCCCGCGCGCGCTCGCAGGTGACGACCGACCTCGACATCCTCGAGCGGCTCGCGATCGAGGGCGAACGCCGCACCGACTGGGCGAAGGACTACGGGGCGCGCGCGCTCGTCGACGAGTTCGCGCGCGCCCTGCGCGAGGAGCTCGACTACCGCATCGAGGCGTCGAACACCGAGATGCTGCGCTCGGCGGTGTCGGCATCGGGTCAGAGGCTGCTGCGGGTGCCGCGGGTGTTCGCGGAGTTCTCGACCCCCCAGATGCTGGTTCAGGAGCGGGTGACGGGAACCCCGTTCAGCCGTCTCGCGCACGATGCCCTGCCGGCGGATGAGGCGCAGCGCATCGCCGATGCCCTCCTGGATGCTGTCATGGACCAGATCGCGGTGCGCGGTGTCTTCCACGCCGACCTGCACCCCGGCAATCTCATGCTGGATCCCGACGGCACCGTCACGCTGATCGACTTCGGCGCCGTGGGTGTGCTCGAGTCGAGCATGCGCCGGCTGCTGCTGCCGATGCTGATCGGCATGGCGAACGAAGACGATGTCGCCGTGACCGATGTGGCGCTGCTGATGTGCGGCCCGCCGGCCGGCGACGCCGATGTCGCCCTGCTGCAGCGTGACATCGGCGTCATCCTCACCCGCATGCGCAACTCTCACGCCGACGGCAACGTGTTCCGGATGCTGCTCGACGTGCTCCGCCGGAACCGCATGGCCCTGCCGCCCTCGCTGCTGCTGGTGTTCCGCACGCTGGCATCGCTCGAGGGCACGTTGCGCAAGCTCGTGCCCGACTACGACATGGCCGCCCGGGCCCTCGACGTCGCGCCGCGTGTCGCGCTCTCCCTCGTGTCGCCGCGCGGTGCCGCTCTCACCGCGCAGACGTGGTCGGCGCTCGCGATCGAACAGGCCCGCCGCATGCCGCGACGGCTCGAGGCCGTGACCAGATCGCTCGAGGACGGCTCGTTCTCGATGCGGCTGCGCGTGTTCGAGAGCGAGGGTGAGCGATCGTGGATCGACTCGATCACCTCGCGCGTGTCATCCACGGTCGTCGGGGTCACTCTTGTCATCGCCGGCGTCCTGCTCGCCGTCGACGACGGCGGCCCTCTCGTCACGGGCGATGTGCCGGCCTTCGGGTTCCTCGGCAGCCTCATGGGCCTCGGCGGGCTGCTGTTGCTGCTGCGCGCGCTGCGCGGGGCGCTGCGCCGCCGCTGACGCCGGGGCGGGGCGTCCACGTGGGTCGGGCCTCGCCCCGGCCGCCGCCCCGGGGGGCCCCGTCCCGGCGGCGCGCCGTCCCGGCGGCGCCCCGTCCCGGCGGCGCCCCGTCCCGGCGGCGCCCACCGGGTCGAACCCACATTTTTGCAGCGAGCCACCACGCGTCGGATGGGGTTTCGCTGCAAAAATGTGGGTTCGCCGGGCGCCCGGCGGCCGGGCACCGGCGCCGGGCGCACGGCGCCGGCCGCACGGCGCCGGCCGCACGGCGCCGGGCCGCGGGCCCGCCGTCAGCCGCCGGTCGCGAGCTCGCGGCGGCGCATCAGGGCGAGGGATGCTGCGGCTCCCGCGGCCGCGGAGGGCAGCATCCACCACAGCCCGTTCGGGTCGACGGCGTCGGGTGCCGGCACGGGCGTCGCGGCGAACGGGGAGATCGCGATGATCTCGGTGGGCAGGCCGAAGATCGTGCCGAACAGAGCGAGCGCCGCGGCGGCGATGACGATGCCCCAGCCGAGGGGGATCGTCGCACGCGGCACGAGCACGAACACGACCGCGGCGGCGGCGACGAAGACGGATGCTGCCACCGCCTGTCCCGCGCCGACCACGACCGCATCGGTGGCCAGGCTCGGTTCGCCCGCTGTCGCGGTGATCGCCAGCGCCGCGGCCCCGACAGCGGCCGCGCAGATCACGAGGATGCCGACGACCGCGACGAGGAGGAACGCACCGAGCCAGGCCGCACGGGCGAGCGGGGTGGCCAGGGTGGGCTCGGCGGTGCCGTGGGTCTCCTCCTGCCGCGCGCGCATGATCGTTTGCACGCCGAAACACGCCGCGAGCACCCCGACCATCACGAAGAAGGTGACGAGCACGCCCTGATCCATGGATCCCTCCGCCGCCAGACGTTCGAGGATCGCGGCGATCTGCGGGTTGTCGGTGCCGACCTGCTCGACGAGGCCACCGAGGGTGGCGGAGAGAGCGCCCACGACGGTGGCACCGAGCGCCCACGCGAGGATCGATCCGGCGCTCAGGCGCCACACCAGCCCGGGGGTCGACGACAGCGTCCGTCCCGCGTTCGCGCGCCCTGCTCGCTCGGGCAGGGCACCCTCGCCGATGTCGCGCCGGGCCTGGATGAGCGCCGCGGCGGCGGCGAACACGACGAACGCGCCCGTGCACAGCAGCAGCGGGAGCGGGTCGTCGTCGCTGAGAGGCCGGACGTTCTCGGCCCAGGCGAAGGGCGAGAGCCAGGCGAGCCACGAACTCTCCATGCGGGTGAGGTCATCGCTCGGGGTGCCGAGCGCGTTGCCGACGCCGGCGAGGACGAAGGATCCGACGATGATGAGCACCGCGATCGAGTTGGCCGCCCGCGCCGAACGCACGAGCTGCGCCGCGAGGAGGCCGACGCCGAGGAAAACGACGCCCGATCCGGCGAGGGCGGCGCCGGCGAGCGCGGATCCCGCGGCGTCCTGCCCCGATGCGACGAGGGCGACCGCGGCGACCGCACCGGCCGCGACGCACGCGAGCGTGCCGTGCGCGATGGTCGCCCAGAACGGCGCCCACCGACCCGCGGGGGTCGCACCGACCAGCTCGGTGCGGCCGGTCTCCTCATCTGCCCGGGTGTGGCGCACGGCGAGGAAGGACGCCATGAACGCCACCAGGAGGATCAGGAAGGGCAGGATCAGGAAGATCAGGAACGCCCCCTCGCCAGTGCCCGAGGGCAGCCCGCGGAAGACGAGGATGACGGGGTTCGCGAGTGCGACGGCGACCAGCCCCGCGCGCTCCTGCTCGGTGCCGAAGGTGTCGGCGATGCCCGCGAACGCACCGAACGTGAGCGCCGTGATCGTGCCGATCCACAGGATCAGCTGCAGGGCGTCGCGCCGCAGACGCTGCCGCAGCAGGGGCGCGATGGCGGTCACGGCGCCGCCCCCGTGCCGGCTCCCGTGGCCGCCCCCGCCCCCGCATCGAGATCGTCGCCGTAGTGGCGCAGGAACAGCTCCTCGAGCGAGGGCGGCTCGATCCGCAGCCCGCGCACATCGCGGCGCGCCAGGTCGGGGAGCACGAGCGTCACCCGATCGCTGTCGACCGCGAGCGTGACCCTGCCGTGCACCGAGCGCACACCGTGCACGCCCGCGATGCGGGCGAGACCGGCAGCATCCCCGCCGTCGTCGTCGAACGACACCTGTGTGCGGGTCAGGTGCCGCAGCTGCTCGAGTGTGCCCGATTCGACGACGCGCCCCGCGCGGATGATGCTGACGCGATCGCAGAGCTGCTCGACCTCCGAGAGCACATGGCTCGACAGCAGCGCCGTCGCTCCGGCATCACGCGCCCGCGCGAGCTCGCGATGGAACACCACCGACATGAGCGGATCGAGGCCGCTCGTCGGCTCGTCGAGGATGTACAGGTCGGCGGGCACGGCGAACGCGGCGACGAGCGCCACCTTCTGTCGGTTGCCCTTCGAGTACGCGCGCCCCTTCTTGCGCGGGTCCAGGGTGAACGCCTCGAGCAGCCGTGTCTTCTCGGCCGTATACGCGGCATCCCCGCGGTGCGCACCCCGCAGCCGCGCGAGCAGGTCGATCGCCTCGCCCCCGGTGAGGTTCGGCCACAGGCTCACGTCGCCGGGAACGTATGCGATGCGCCGGTGCAGGTCGACCGCGCGGCGCCAGGGGTCGGCGCCGAAGACGGATGCTGTTCCGCCCGACGCCCGCGCAAGACCCAGCAGCACGCGGATCGTCGTCGACTTGCCCGCGCCGTTGGGCCCCAGAAAGCCGTGCACCTCGCCGGTGGCGACGTCGAGGTCGAGGCCGTCGAGGGCGCGCGTGCGGCCGTAGCGCTTCTCGAGGGCGCGCGTGAGGATGACACTGGTCATGCCGGGCAGGCTACGCCCGGGGCGCGGCGCGCGGTAGAGGGCGCGATGTGTATGCGTTCAAGGCGCGAAGATCGCCGCGCGGCGGAGGGATCTGTCATTATGTATACATAACGGTGTCGGTGATGCGAAGGGGGATGCTGTGCGCCAGAGCGATCGCGCCTACCGCTCCCTCCTCGACGAGATCCAGAGCGGGGCCCTGCCCGCCGGCGCCGTGCTGGCCGAGACCGAGCAGTCCGCCCGGCTCGGGGTGAGCCGCACGCCGCTGCGCGCGGCGCTGAGCAGGCTCGCCGCCGACGGGCTCGTCGTGCAGCAGTCTCCGCGGGTCACCGTCGTCACGGCGATCGATGCCGACGACATCCGCGCCCTGTTCGAGGTGCGCCGCGCCCTCGAAGAGACCGCCGCCCGCATCGCGGCGCAGCGCGGCGATGCCGACGCGTTCGCCGTGCTCGAGTGGGAGTTCACCACCGCGGCCGGCGCGCTCGAGGGTGCGACGGCCCACGACGCGTACTACGCGCTCATCGCGCGCTTCGACGCCGCGGTCGACGCCGCGGTCGCCAACGACTACCTCGCCCAGGCGCTGCGCACCGTGCGCACCCACCTCGTCCGCGTGCGCCGGCTGGCCCGCGACAAACCCGAGCGGCTCGCCGCGTCGGTCGGGGAGCACCGGCTCATCGCCCACGCACTCGCACGACGCGACGGCGACCTCGCCGCCCACGCCACGCATGTGCACCTGCACAACGCTCTCGAGAGCATCCTCGTCTCCCTCGCGGAAGGAACCCCATGACCATCAGCCACCACCTGCGCGTGCACCGCAGCGACGAGTACCTGCCGCGCGAGGGCCAGCTCGCGTGGCGCATCGCCGAGGTCGCCACCGATCCCGTGGATGTCGAGCCCGATGTCGTCGACATGATCATCAACCGAGTCATCGACAACGCGGCCGTGGCCGCGGCATCCCTCACGCGCGCGCCCGTCTCGGCGGCACGGGCACAGGCGCTCGATCACCCCGTCTCGATCGGCGGGCGCGGCGCGACGGTGTTCGGCGTCGACCCCGGGCGGCGGACGTCGCCCGAGTGGGCAGCCTGGGCGAACGGCGTCGCGGTGCGCGAACTCGATTACCACGACACCTTCCTCGCGGCGGACTACTCGCACCCGGGCGACAACATCCCGCCGATCGTCGCGGTCGCGCAGCACGTCGGCGCCGACGGCGCGGCGCTCGTGCGGGCGCTCGCGACCGGGTACGAGATCCAGATCGACCTCGTGCGCGCGATCTGCCTGCACAAGCACAAGATCGACCACGTCGCGCACCTCGGCCCTTCGGCGGCTGCGGGCGTCGGCACCCTGCTGGGCCTCGACACCGAGACCGTCTACCAGGCTGTCGGGCAGGCGCTGCACACGACCACCGCGACGCGGCAGTCGCGCAAGGGCGAGATCTCGACGTGGAAGGCGCACGCCCCCGCGTTCGCCGGCAAGATGGCGGTCGAGGCCGTCGACCGGGCGATGCGCGGCGAGACCTCGCCCGCGCCGATCTACGAGGGCGAGGACGGTGTCATCGCGTGGATGCTGGATGGACCCGATGCCGCGTACGAGGTGCCGCTTCCGGGGCCGGGGGAGACCAAGCGGGCGATTCTGGATTCCTACACGAAGGAGCATTCGGCCGAGTATCAGGCGCAGGCGTGGATCGACCTCGCGCGCAGGCTGCACGGCCGGCACCCCGCGATCGTCGACCCGGCGAAGGTCGCCTCGATCGTGCTGCACACCTCGCACCACACCCACGTCGTGATCGGCTCGGGCGCGAATGATCCGCAGAAGTACGATCCGACGGCATCCCGTGAGACGCTCGACCACTCGATCCCGTACATCTTCGCCGTCGCGCTGCAGGACGGCGGGTGGCACCACGTCGACTCCTACACGCCGGAGCGTGCGGGCCGCCCCGACACCGTCGCGCTCTGGCGCAGGATCACGACGGCGGAGGATCAGGAGTGGACGCGCCGCTATCACTCGACCGACCCGGCCGAGAAGGCGTTCGGGGGACGCGTGGTCATCACGCTGACCGACGGCGCCGTGATCGAGGACGAGATCGCCGTCGCCGACGCGCATCCGCTGGGTGCGCGGCCGTTCGCGCGAGCGGACTACATCGCGAAGTTCCGCCTGCTCGCAGAGCCCGTGCTCGAGCCCGCGGAGATCGACCGCTTCGTGGCGCTCGCCGAGCGGCTGCCCGAGCTGTCGGCTGAGGAGCTCGCGCAGCTCACGATCACCGCGAAGCCCGGCGTGCTGGCTGCGGCACCCGCCCCCAAGGGCCTGTTCTGATGCTGTACGCGCAGACCCCGGCATCCGAGAAGCGCCGGCTCTTTCGCGAGCGGCTCGCATCGGGCGAACTGCTGCGGCTGCCCGGCGCGTTCAATCCGCTGTCGGCGCGGCTGATCGAGCGCAAGGGTTTCGAGGGGGTCTACATCTCGGGGGCGGTGCTTTCGGCCGACCTGGGCCTGCCCGACATCGGGCTCACCACCCTCACCGAGGTCGCTGCACGCGGCGCGCAGATCGCGGCGATGACCGAGCTGCCCGCGCTCATCGACGCCGACACCGGGTTCGGCGAGCCGATGAACGTCGCCCGCACCGTGCACGTGCTCGAGGATGCGGGGCTGTCTGGCCTGCACATCGAGGACCAGGTGAACCCCAAGCGCTGCGGACACCTCGACGGCAAGGCCGTGGTCGACGAGTCGACCGCCCTCAAACGCGTGCGGGCCGCCGTCGAGGCCCGCAGAGACCCGAACCTCCTCATCATGGCGCGCACCGACATCCGTGCCGTCGAGGGCATGGATGCCGCCACCGATCGTGCGCGGGCCCTCGTGGACGCCGGGGCCGATGCGATCTTCCCCGAGGCGATGCGCTCGCTCGAGGAGTTCGCCGCGATGCGCGCCGCGATCGACGTGCCGATGCTCGCCAACATGACGGAGTTCGGCAAGAGCGAGCTGTTCTCGGTCGATCAGCTGCGGGACGTCGGGGTCAACATCGTGATCTGGCCGGTGTCGCTGCTGCGCCTGGCGATGGGGGCGGCCGAACGCGGCCTCGACGAGCTGTTGGCCCAGGGCCATCTCTCGGGCAGGCTGGGACAGATGCAGCACCGTGCCGACCTGTACGACCTCATCGACTACGCCGGCTACGGCCGGTTCGATCAGAACGTCTTCGACTTCGAGGTACGGCGCTGAGGCCCGCACGCCACGACCCGACTCCAGACGCACCGCCCCACCGTGTAGATGTGTGTACCCATGTCCCACTTTCTGTCGCCTTGGCGTCGCCAGAGCGACAGAAAGTGGGACATCAAAACTCCAGCAAGGGAGCAGGCATGACCGAAACGACCGACATCAGGAAGGGCCTGGCCGGTGTCGTCGTCGACACGACGGCCGTCAGTAAGGTCAACCCCGAGACGAACAGCCTGCTCTACCGGGGGTATCCCGTGCAGGAGCTCGCCGCGACGCAGCCCTTCGAGGCGGTCGCGTACTTGCTCTGGCACGGTGAGCTGCCGACGGCGGAGCAGCTCGAGGCCTTCCGCGCCGAGGAGCGGGCGCATCGGTCGCTCGACCCCGCCGTCCGCGCCGCGATCGATCTGACCCCGCTGTCGGCGCATCCCATGGATGTCGTCCGCACGGCCGTCTCGGTGCTCGGGGCACGGGATGCCGAGGCATCCGACTCCTCGCCGGAGGCCGATCAGCGCAAGAGCGTGCGCCTGTTCGCGGCGCTTCCGGCGGCGGTCGCGTACGATCAGCGTCGCCGCTGGGGCAAGGAGGCGATCGAGCCGCGCGACGACCTCGACTACTCCCGGAACTTCTTGTGGATGACCTTCGGTGAGGAGCCGCACGAGGTGGTCGCCCGCGCCTTCGACGTGTCGATGATCCTCTACGCCGAGCACTCGTTCAACGCCTCGACCTTCACCGCGCGCGTGATCACCTCGACGATGGCCGACCTCCACTCGGCGGTGGTCGGCGCGATCGGGGCGCTCAAGGGACCGTTGCACGGCGGGGCGAACGAGGCCGTCATGCACATCTTCGACGAGATCGGCGAGGCCGGCGCCGTGTCGGCCTGGCTCGATGACGCGTTGGCGGACAAGCGCAAGATCATGGGCTTCGGCCACCGCGTCTACAAGAGCGGCGACTCGCGCGTGCCGACCATGAAGGCCGCGCTCGACACGCTCGTCGAGCACTACGGGGCCGCCCAGATGGCGGCGCTCTACGACACGCTCGAGGCGGACTTCGTCGCGCGCAAGGGCATCCACCCGAACCTGGACTATCCGTCGGGGCCGGCCTACCGGCTGATGGGCTTCGACACCGAGATCTTCACGCCGCTGTTCGTGGCCGCGCGGGTGACCGGCTGGACGGCCCACATCATGGAGCAGACAGCATCCAATGCCCTGATCCGGCCGCTGTCGGAGTACGTCGGGCCCGACGAGAGGCATGTTCCCGGCGCGTAAGGGCCTGCGGGGCGACGTGTGCACGACCGAGTCGGGTGGGAGGGTCGCACCTGCATCACGAATCATCATCAGCCCCACCGCTCGTGCAGACGTCGCCGTATTGAGCTGCCAACCCCGGCGTAGCCTGGTCGCATGCGATCAGCCGTCATCGTCGACGTCGTCCGCACCCCCTCGGGGCGTGGCAAACCCGGCGGAGCGCTCAGCGCCGTACACCCCGTCGATCTCGCCGCCTTGACCCTGCGCGCCCTCCTCGAGCGCAACGGACTCGAGTCGCGGCAGATCGACGACGTGATCCTGGGCTGTGTCAGCCAGGTCGGCGAGCAGGGCATGAACATCGCGCGGCAGGCGACCCTCGCCGCGGGGTTCGACGAGTCGGTGCCCGCCA
The DNA here is from genome assembly GCF_046111165.1 of Microbacterium sp. HA-8. NCBI lineage: Bacteria > Bacillati > Actinomycetota > Actinomycetes > Micrococcales > Microbacteriaceae > Microbacterium > Microbacterium sp. HA-8. The sequence continues at coordinate 3,391,649 of NZ_CP162025.1, read as the reverse complement.
CAAGCGTCGACAGGCAGTGCGGGTCGAGTCAGCAGGCGGCGCACTTCGCAGCGCAGGGGGTGATCTCGCGGGCGTACGACATCGTCATCGCGGGCGGCGTCGAGTCGATGAGCCGCGTGCCGCTCGGCTCGTCGACGGCGGAGGGGTCGCCGATGTCGCCGACCTTGCGCGAGCGGTATCCCGAGGGCCTCGTGAACCAGGGCGTCTCGGCCGAGTTGATCGCCGATCGCTGGGATCTTTCCCGCGAGATGCTCGACGTCTACGCCGCCGGGTCGCACGCGAGGGCGGCGGATGCTGTCGCCCATGGCCTCTTCGACACTCAGGTCATCCCCGTCCCCACCCCCGCGGGAGTCGTCGCGGCCGACGAGACGGTTCGCCCCGCCACGACCGTCGATGCCCTCGCGGCGCTGCCGTCCGCGTTCCGCACCGACGCCATGGCGGAGCGCTTCCCCGACCTCGACTGGCGTATCACCGCGGGTTCGTCCTCGCCGCTCACCGACGGCGCGTCCGCGGTGCTGATCATGGGCGACGACGTCGCCGCGAGCCTCGGGCTGCGCCCGCGCGCCCGGTTCCACTCGTTCGCCGTCGTCGGTGATGACCCGCTCATGATGCTGACCGGCCCGATCCCCGCGACCCGCCGCATCCTGCACCGCGCCGGCCTTTCGATCGGCGACATCGATGCCTTCGAGGTCAACGAGGCGTTCGCATCGGTGCCGCTCGCGTGGGCCGCGGACGTGGGGGCGGATGCTGCGCGTCTCAACTCCTGGGGAGGCGCCATCGCCCTCGGGCACGCACTCGGGTCGTCCGGTACGCGCCTTCTCGGGACGCTGCTCGCGCGGCTCGAGCACAGCGGCGGACGCCTCGGCCTGCAGACGATGTGCGAGGGCGGCGGGCTCGCGAACGCGACGCTCATCGAGCGGCTGTAGCGCAGCATCCCGCGGTGCGGTGAGGCCGCCGGTGTGGCTGCCCGACTCGGTGCATGCGTGGTGCTCGACTGTCGCTTGTTGCGGGTGTGAGCGTGGCGGACCCGCATTTTGCGACAGCTGAACGCCGGGGGTTCGGTGGGGGTGCGTCCCTCGGTGCTCGCCTGTCGCCTGTTGCGGGTGTGGATGTGGCGGACCCGCATTTTGCGACAGCTGAGCATCGCGAGCCCGGCCCCCCGGGTCCGCCCGCCGCCCCATCGGCGCCGCCAGCGCACGCACTGCGGCCCCCGACGCGAACGCCGGGGGCCGCAGTGCGTGCACGCGGGTTACTCGACGAGCGAGCCCCGGCGCCGCAGTGCGAACAGCAGCCCGCCGGCGACGAGCAGGAACGCCCCGCCGAGGGCGAGCCCCAGCGGCAGCTGCGAGCCGGTGACCGCGAGCTGACCCTCGGCCACGACGGTCACGCCGATGCGAATCGGTTCGAGGCCCGCCGACGTGATCTCGAGCGTGTGCGCGCCGAGCGGCAGGTTCGCCGGGATCTGCACCGCGAACGATACCCGGCCCGTCGCGTCGGCGGCGGGGATGCCCGAGATGACGATCGGGTCGCTGTAGAGCGTCGCGCCGATGACCTGACCGGGCTCGAGGCCCGAGACCGTCACGTTCAGCGTCCCGCCCTGCTCGACCTGGCCCGAGCCGACGCTCACCTGTGCCCAGTCCGTGCCGGTCGAGGGCAGCGAAGGCGAGGGCGAAGGCGACGGGGTGGTCGCGGCGACCGCGCGGCCGAGGGGTGCGGGGTCGACGACCTCGAACTCCTCGAAGTACGCCACCGACGCCGACAGGTCGACCTGGCCGGTGTCGGTGCGGTCGGTGCCCGCGGCGAAGGTGACGAAGTTGTCGCCACCCGCGGCCAGGAACGAGTTGGTCACGACCGTGACCTCATCACCCGCGGCGATGGGCGTGCCATCGAGCGACATCGACAGGATGCGCGAACCGGATGCTGCCGCCTCGTCGTACTCGTAGGTGAATCCCTCCGAGACACCGAGGTGCAGCTTGGGGCGCGACGAGCCCGCGGGCTGCCACTGCTCCTCGAGCACCTGCTTCAGCTGCGCACCCGTAAGGGTCACGGTGACGAGCGTGTTCGCGAACGGCTGCACGTTGGCGACGTCGCGATAGGTCATCGTGCCGTCCTCGCCGTAGAGCAGGTCGGCGCGCAGACCGCCCGGGTTCATGATGCCGATGACGGCGGGCTCGCCCGCGTAGTCGTCGTTCGACGTCGCCCAGAGGTACATGTCGGCGACGAGGTTGCCGAGCGTGGACTCGACGCCCCGGTCGTCTCCGGGAGGCGTGCCACCGCGCAGGATGTCGGCGCTGATTGCTCCGACCTCTACGGCGCCCTCCTCCTCGGCCACGGCCGCGGCCTCGTCGACGATGGCCTGCACCGTCGGGTCGGCCTCGAACAGCGGCATCTCGTCGTCGCCGACGAGCGGCACGAGCGACGCGTCGATCGAGACGAGCTCGAGCGTCTCGGAGTCGACCGAGATGTCGAGCTTGCCGAGTGTCGTGCCGTACTGGTGCGCCTGGATCACCGGACGCTCCGTGCCCGCGACGCCGTCGACGGGCACCTCGCACGCGTACGACTGGTGCGTGTGACCCGAGACGATCGCGTCGATGTCGGCCGAGGCGCCGTTCACGAGCGCCGCGTAGTCCGAGTCACCCGAGGCGATCGTCGTGCAGTCCTCGGTGGCCGCGCCGTCGTGGGTGAGCAGCACGATCACGTCGGCAGCATCCCCCTCGACGATCTCGGCGGCGACGCGGTCGGCCGCCTCGAGCTGGTCGCCGAAGGAGATGTCGGCGATTCCGGTCGGCGTGACCATGCCGGCGGTGTCGGGGGTGACGACGCCGATGAAGGCCACGCGTACGCCGTCGACCTCTTCGACCACGTACTCCTCGAGCGCCGGGGTGTCGGTGCCCTCGAGGTAGACGTTCGCGCCGAGGCCGAACGCGATGTCGCCGTAGCGGGGCAGCACCCGGTCGGTCAGGTCGTCGAAGCCGGCGTCGAACTCGTGGTTGCCCACGGCGGCCAGGTCGAGGCCCGCGGCCACGAGCGCGTCGATCGTGGGGTTGTCCTGCTGGATGAACGACGTGAACGTCGACGCGCCGATGTTGTCACCGGCCGATACGAACAGCGTGTTCGGGTTGTCGGCCTCGAACGCGTCGACCGCCCCGGCGATGACCGCAGCTCCCGCTTCGCCGTTTCCGAAGTTGGCCTCGATGCGACCGTGGAAGTCGTTGATCGTCAGCACCTGGATGTCGGTGAGCTCGGGCGCCAGGGCGTCCTCGATCGCGAACAGGGTCGTCGTGCCCGACACCTCGTTGCCCACCGCGAGCAGCGACTCGCCCGTGGCCGAGTCCTCGGCGGCGATGAACGCGATGCTCTCGGGGCCGAGGTCTCCGGCCGCCGCCAGCTCGCCGCCGTCTTCGACCGAGACCGCGAAGTCGCGGTTGTTGATGTAGGTGACGAACTCGGATGCTGCCGGATCGGTGATGTCATAGGCGGCGATGCCGCCGACCCGCTCGAATCCGATGAAGGCGTAGGTGCGCCCGCTCAGCTCGCCGATCGCGACCGTCTCGGGCTCGGGGCCCTTGTCGTCGGAGCGGCCCTCGAGGTTCGACTCCGAGTGGTTGGAGTTGAAGAACTCGGGCGCCGCGGCGTGCGTCACCTCTTCGAACGAGGAGCCGGAGTCGAACACGCGCTCGCCGGAGGTGGTCCAGATCGAGAAGGACCGGCCGCCGAAGGCGTAGAGCTCCTCGTAGCAGTCGCCCGCCTCGCTGAGCCCGTTCTCGGTCGTGACGTTGAGGCGGCCGAGGTCGGCGTCTCCGGTGTAGCCGGCCAGCGGGCTCGTCTCACAGACGGGCAGCAGCCCGTCCTCGCCGAGGTCCTTCACACGAGCGCCCTCGACGTACTCGCCCCACTCGCGGGCGTCGCCCTCGTTCGCGGTGACGAGGTAGGTCTGCCCACCCGCGGTGTAGGAGGCCATGCCGTCGGGCATGTAGATGCCGTTCAGGCCCTCGAAGGTGCGGAGGCTGAACGAGGGCTCACCCTCGGGGTCGCGGTCGCTCGGGTCGAGCGCCTCGACACCGTGGTCGGTGAAGCCCAGCGACCACAGGTCGGTCACCGTGGCGGTCGCGAGGTCGATCTCGGCGATCGCGTTGGCTTCCTGCAGCGCCGCGTAGGCGGTGCCGCCGTCGGTGACGATGTATTCGGGCTCGAGGTTGCGCGAGACGCGAGTGCTGTCGTCGCCGCCCACGTTCGGCCCGAACACCCGCACGCCCTCGGGCAGGTTCTCGCCCTCGTACGCGCCGAAACCGGCGATGCGCACGGCATCCTGCGTGGGGGCTGCGACCGTGCCGAGCCCCGGCAGTGCGACCACGCCGATCGATCCCTCGGGATCGATGTCGAAGGCCTCGCTCGGCTCGCCCTCGTTCGCGACGACCGCGTACGCGCCGTCGGCCGAGATCGTGACCATGTCGGGCAGCGCCCCCACGGTGACGCTGCCGAGGATCGTGGCTTCGTTCGCGTTCGCGTCGAAGAACACCAGGGTGCCGGCATCCGTCTTCGTCTCGTTCTCGAAGGCGATGACGCCCAGGCCGTCCGCGCGCACCGCGACGGAGTTGGCCACGCCGCTGCTCTCGAGCGAGTACAGCTTCGCGATCGCCGTGGGGTCGGAATAGTCGAGCACGTCGACCGCGCCGGCCTGCGCGTTCACGACGAACAGGCGGTCGCCGTGCGCGACGACGATCTCGGCGGCGGATTCGTCGAACACCCCGGTCTCGAAGGTGCCGAGGGGCGAGAGCGAGAGGGCGGCGCCGTCGGCCGAGTAGGTGATCGGGTCGGCGACGATGTTGGCGGTTGCTGCGGCGACGGGCGTGAGTGCAAGCGCGCACGTCGTCGACGCGACGACCGCGGCACCGAGCGCGCGGCGGCGCCAGGGGGTATGCGAAGGCATCTGTGTCCTCGGGTCAGGAGTGGTGGGTGCGGGCGCGAATGCGTCCTCGTCCTGCCTAACCACCGCCGGTGTCAGCCGGGTGAACACGAGGCGAACGGCGTATGCGCACACATGCATCCCTTGCGGCCCCGGGGATTTAGTAGGATGTCCATGTAAATCCACGGTGCCCACCCGGCACTTCGTTGGCCGTGCGTCGATGCCGACGTCCGGCATCCCGTACGCGCCGACGAGGGCGCGGAGGAGGACGACATGACCATCGCTCAGCCCACCCCGATGAGCGTTTCCGCGGCCGCCCACAGCCCCGCGGACGACGACGAGCTCGAAGCGATCCGCCAGGCGGTGCAGGACTTCGCGCGCACGGAGCTCGAGCCCTACGCCGCGCAGTGGGATGCCGATGCCCGCTTTCCGGTCGAGACACTGCGCCGCGCCGGTGATCTCGGCCTCGGTGGCATCTGCATCGCCGAGGACGTCGGCGGCACGGCCCTCAGCCGACGCGCATCGACGGTGATCTTCGAAGAGCTCGCGCAGGGCGATCCCACGATCGCCGCCTACATCTCGATCCACAACATGGTCGCCGGCATGATCGATCGGCACGGTTCGGCGCAGCAGCGGCAGACCTGGCTGCCGCGCCTGGTCGAGATGTCGGCGCTCGGCTCCTACTGCCTGACCGAGCCCGGGGCGGGATCGGATGCCGCGGCGATCACGACCTCGGCGATCCGCGCGGGCGACGAGTACGTGCTGACGGGGGTCAAGCAGTTCATCTCGGGCGCGGGCGTCGCGGCGGTCTACGTCGTGATGGCGCGCACGGGCGAGGCGGGGGCCCGCGGGGTGACCGCCTTCGTCGTGCCCGCCGACACTCCCGGTCTGTCGTTCGGGGCCGAAGAGGAGAAGATGGGCTGGCGCGCGCAGCCGACCCGGCAGGTCGTGCTCGACGAGGTCCGGGTTCCCGCCACCGCCCGGCTCGGCGACGAGGGCGAAGGCTTTCGCATCGCGATGGGCGCGCTCGATCCGGGTCGCCTCGGCATCGCCGCCTGTTCGATCGGCGGCGCGCAGGCGGCGATGGATGCGGCCATCCGCTACGTGCACGAGCGCTTCACCTTCGGCGAGCCGCTGGCCGAACGACAGAGCGTGGCGTTCACGATCGCGGACATGGCCACCGAGCTCGCCGCCGCGCGGGCGCTCGTCGCCGAGGCGGCGACCGCGTTGGATGAGGGGCGCGCCGATGCGGTGATGCGGTGCGCGATGGCCAAGCGCTACGCCACCGATGCGGGATTCCGGGTCGCGAACGAGGCGCTGCAGCTGCACGGTGGATACGGCTACCTGCGCGACTACGGCATCGAGAAGATCGTGCGCGATCTGCGCGTGCACCAGATCCTCGAGGGCACGAACGAGATCATGCGGGTCATCATCGGGCGCGAGATTCTGGGGGCGCCGAGATGAGCGCCGAACCCACGGACGGCGTCCACGGCGCGCGGGTCGCGGTCCTCGGCCTCGGGCACATGGGGCTGCCGATGGCGCAGAGACTCGATGCGGCCGGCGCCGAGGTCGTGACGTACGACGTCGTGCGCGAGGCCCGCGTTACCGCTGCGGCGGCAGGGCTCCGGGTCGCCGCAGACGGCCCCGCCGCGGCGGGCGAGGCTGACGTCGTGCTGACGATGTTCCCCGAGGGACGGCACGTGCTGGAGGCGTATCGCGGCGGGCTGCTCTCCGCGGCGCCGACGCACACGCTGTTCGTCGACTGCTCGACCATCGCGGTCGACGACGCCCGCGCCGCGCACGCACTGGCCCGGGCATCCGGCCATCGCTTCATCGATGCGCCCGTGTCGGGTGGTGTCGTCGGCGCCGAGAACGGCACCCTCGCGTTCATGGTCGGCGGGGCCGAGGAGGACGTCGCCCGGGCCCGGCCGCTGCTGGAGGTCATGGGGCGACGCATCGTGCACTGCGGAGGTCCGGGCCTCGGCCAGGCCGCGAAGGTGTGCAACAACATGATCCTGGGGGTCACGCAGATCGCCGTGGCCGAAGCCTTCGTGCTCGGCGAGCGGCTGGGACTCACCCATCAGGCCCTCTTCGAGGTCGCCTCGAACGCGTCGGGACAGTGCTGGGCGCTCACGACCAACTGCCCCGTGCCGGGGCCCGTGCCCACGAGCCCCGCCAACCACGACTACGCGCCGGGCTTCGCAGGAGCGCTGATGGCGAAGGACCTGGGACTCGCCGTCCGGGCGATCGAACGCACCGGCGTGGGCGCCCGGATGGGCCTTGCCGCGCGCGACATCTACAAAGAGTTCGCGCAGGGGGAGGGGGCGGGGCAGGATTTCTCGGGAATCATCCACGACGTCCGGGCGCGCTCGAGTGCGGCCCGCGACGCGCATGCCGAGGAGGGCACATGAGCGGGTACGACACGATCATCGTCGAGACCACCGGCCGGGTGGGGTGGATCACTCTCGATCGCCCCGAAGCGCTCAACGCCCTCAACACGAGGCTCATGCACGAGCTCGTCGACGCGGCGACGCGGTTCGACGCCGATCCCGGCATCGGGGCGATCGTCATCACCGGATCGGCCAAGGCCTTCGCCGCCGGCGCCGACATCAAGGAGATGGAGGATCAGGACGCGACCCAGATGATCGCCGGCGACCACTTCGGCGCGTGGTCGCGGTTCGCAACCGTCCGCACCCCCACGATCGCCGCCGTCGCGGGGTACGCTCTGGGCGGCGGCTGCGAGCTGGCGATGATGTGCGACATCATCCTGGCCGCCGATTCGGCGCGCTTCGGTCAGCCCGAGATCACCCTCGGCGTCATTCCGGGAATGGGCGGCACGCAGCGCCTCGTGCGCGCGATCGGCCCCTACAAGGCGGCCGACCTCGTGCTCACCGGTCGCATGATCGGCGCCGACGAGGCCGAGCGCGCGGGTCTCGTCTCGCGCGTGGTGCCGGCCGACGAGCTGCGGGATGCTGCCGCCGAGACCGCCGCGCGGATCGCCGAGAAGTCGCTGCCCGCTCTCTACGCCGCAACGGCCGCGCTCGACGCGGCGCTGGAGACCCCGCTCGCGCAGGGGCTGGCGTTCGAGAAGCAGGCGTTCGGAGCGCTCTTCGCGACGGACGACCAGAAGGAGGGCATGGCCGCCTTCCGGGAGAAGCGCGCGCCGAGGTTCGAGGGCCGGTGAGGCGCGCGGCTCAGAGCGGCTCGGGAACGGGCGCGGATTCGGCGAAATCTCCCGCGTCGCGCCGGAACCGGGCGAGAACGCCCACCAGCTGCGCCGTGTCGTCCTCGGTCAGCCCGATGTCGGAGAACACCTCGTTGAGCGCGGTCGTCGCCCGCTCGACCAGCGTTGCTCCGGCATCCGTCAGCACGATCATCATCGCCCGGCCGTCGCGGGGGTGCGCCTCGCGCGTGACCAGGCCGTCGCGGGCGAGACGGCCGACGGTGTGGGTCACGCTCGTCGCGTGCAGCTGCAGTCGCGCCGTCGCGCTCGACATCGGGATGCGACCCTCGCGGGTGAAGGCGAGCAGACGCAGCATCTCAAAACGGGCGAAGGTCAGATCGAACGGCCGCAGCGCCTGGTCGATGCGGGCGAGCATGAGCTGCTGCGCGCGGATCACGCTCGTGACGGCCGACATGCCCCCGGCGGCATCGCTCCAGCCGTGCGCGACCCACTGGCGGCGGGCCTCGGCGATGGGGTCGACCCGCAACGGCGCGCGACGCGGCATCTCGGCTCCCTTCCTCTCGGCCACGGTAGCCGAGGCCGAGGGCCGCGCGAAGCGCCGGACAATAGACTCGTCGAGGCGAAGGAGCAGCGCGGCATGAGGATCATCGTTCTGGTCAAAGAGGTGCCGGACACCTACGGGGAGCGCACGCTGTCGCTCGAGACGGGCCTCGCGGAGCGTGACCGGGGCGAAGCGGTGCTCGATGAGATCGGGGAGCGCGCGCTCGAGGCCGCGCTCGCCTACGCGGAGTCGACCGACGGGGTGACCGTCTCGGTGATGTCCATGGGGCGGGCCTCGGCCGTGACCGCGCTGCGCAAGGCGCTCGCGATGGGTGCGCACGACGCCGTGCTGGTCGCCGACGACGCCCTGCAGGGCGCCGACCTCGGGCTCACGGCGCGTGTGCTGGCGGCGGCGCTGAGGCGCACGGGGTTCGATCTCGTCGTCACCGGCAACCTCTCGACGGACGGCTCCGGGGGTGTCCTCCCGGCGATGCTCGCCGAACTGCTCGCGGTGCCGCACGCGACCGCGCTCACCACACTCGCGATCGCCGGCGATCGCGTCTCGGGCGATCGTGTCGACGACGAGGGGGTCGCCCGTGTGTCGGCGCCGCTGCCCGCCGTGATCTCGATCACCGAGGCGCTGCCGGACCCTCGGTTTCCCACATTCAAGGGCATCATGGCGGCCAAGAAGAAACCCTTCGAAACCTGGACCGCGGCGGATCTCGGCGTCGACACCTCGGGTGTCGACCTGCCCGCCTCGATCGTCGTCTCGGTGACGGAGAAGCCCCCGCGCCAGGCCGGGCTCACCATCGTCGACGAGGGTGATGCGGGTGAGAGGCTCGCCGAGTTCCTCGTCGAGAACCGGCTGGTGTGATGTGGATGCTGTGAGGTGGATGCTGTGACCGGACCGATTCTCGTTCTCCTGCCGCTGCGGCGATCCGGCGCCCTCGCCCCGGCAGCGGCGGGTCTCCTGGGGGCGGCGGCCGTCGTGGGCGTGCCCGTCGCCCTTCTCGTCGCCGAACCCGGCACCCGGATCGACGGCGCCGCCGCCGACGCGGCGGCGCAGGGCGCGCAGCGTGTGATCGTCGCCGAACTGCCCGGCGTCGAGGCCACGCTCGGCACGGCGATCGTCGACGCGGTCGACGCGGCGGTGCGCGCGGTCGCGCCGGCAGCGGTGCTGATCTCGAACAGCGTGGAGGGGCGGGATGTCGCCGGTCGGTACGCGGCGCGCTCCGGCGCGGCGCTGGCCGTCGACGCCGTGGGTCTCTCCCACGACGCCGAGGGTGTCGTCGCGCACCATTCCGTCTACGGCGGTGCCTACAGTGTCGTTTCCGCGGCCACGTTCGGCCCTCTCGTGGTCACGGTGCGCCAGGGCGCTGTGCAGGAGCGCGCCGCCGCCGCGTCGCTTGCGGTCGAGACGATCGACGTGTCGCGCGGGGAGGGGGCGACAGCATCCGTCGAGTCGTTCGACGAAGTCGCGCGGTCGTCGTCGCGTCCCGAACTGCGCGGGGCGGCCAGGGTCGTCTCGGGCGGGCGCGGACTCGGTTCGGCCGAGGGATTCGCGCTCGTCGAGCATTTGGCCGATACGCTGGGCGCTGCCGTCGGCGCGTCGCGGGCGGCGGTCGACGCGGGATACGTGCCCGCCTCGCACCAGGTCGGACAGACGGGGGTCTCGGTGTCGCCGCAGCTGTATGTCGCGCTCGGAATATCGGGGGCGATCCAGCACAAGGCGGGCATGCAGACGGCCAAGACGATCGTCGCGATCAACAAGGACGCCGACGCGCCGATCTTCGGGATCGCCGACTTCGGGGTCGTCGGCGACGTGTTCACCGTCGTGCCGCAGCTGATCGACGCGCTCGCCGCGCGGAAGAAGTAGCCGCGTGCAGGAGCAATCGAGGATCGTGCGCCGAGGTCTGCCCCGCACGCCGGGCGGTGATCCCTGGCCGGTCGTTGCAGCTGCCGATGCCGGTGTCGATGCCGCTGTCGATGCCGCTGGTGCTGGTGCTGGTGCTGGTGCTGGTGCTCGTGCTGGTGCTGGTGCTGGTGCTGGTGCTCGTGCTGGTGCTGGTGCTGGTGCTGGTGCTGGTGCTGAGGATGTCGATGTCGATGTCGATGTCGATGTCGATGTCGATGTCGATGTCGATGTCGCCCCGCTGACAGTGTCCCGAAATCCGTCGCCCGACCGCCTTCCGGGCGACGGAATACGGGACACCGCCCCCGCCGAGGCCCCCGCACCGAGGCCGGTGTCCCCATCTCCGTCGCCTGAGCAGGCGGCAGGCGACGAAATACGGGACACCCAGAGCGGCGGCATCCGTCGGGGTCTGCCGCGCACCCCCGGAGGTGCGCCCTGGCCGACGGCCGACCGCCCGGCCCCCGTCCCGGCCACCGCTCCGGCATCGCCGCCGCCCGCGCCGGCCCCCGCTCCGTCATCGCCGCCTTCCGCGCCGGCCGCACCGACCGCCATCGAGTGGGATGCTGTCAGCCCGCCCTCGCTCGCGACCCCGTCCAGCCCGCGGCCCGACCCCGCCCCGGCCCCCGGCACCGTGGCGGCTGCCGCGGGCCCGGACCTCAGCATCCCCCTGCCCTTCACCCGCACGGTCTGGCCCGGCGCCGCCGCCCGCACGCGCACCGGTCACGATCTCGAGCGGCAAGCACCGCGGCGCATCCGCGGACTGACCCGTGCCCAGTGGGCGCTCGCCACCGTTCTCGGCGGCGGCGCGCTGCTCTTCGGCGCCGCGATGGCGGTCGCGGCGGCGCGGTGGCTCATCAGCCTCGATGTCACGAGGGAGTTCCTCGCCGCCTTCCCCGGTGAGTACCCGCTGCCCGCGGGCAGCTCCGAGGGATTCCCGGCGTGGGTGCAGTGGCAGCACTTCTTCAACGTCTTCCTCATGGTGCTGATCATCCGCACCGGGCTGCAGGTGCGCTCCGAGAAGCGGCCTGCGGTGTTCTGGTCGCCGAAGGGCAATCGCAAACGCCGCATCAGCCTGACGCTGTGGCTGCATCAGGCGCTCGATGTGCTGTGGCTGGTCAACGGGGTGATCTTCGTCGTGCTGCTCTTCGCGACCGGCCACTGGGTGCGCTTGGTTCCCACCAGCTGGGAGGTGTTTCCGAACGCGCTCTCGGCCGCGCTGCAGTATGTCTCCCTGCAGTGGCCGACCGAGAACGGTTGGGTCAACTACAACTCGCTGCAACAGCTGGCGTACTTCACGACCGTGTTCGTCGCGGCACCCCTCGCCACGGTCACGGGTCTGCGCATGTCGGGCGTCTGGCCCAAGGATGCGCACACGCTCAACCGTCTCTACCCGGTCGAGTGGGCGCGCGCGATCCACTTTCCGGTGATGCTCTACTTCGTGGCGTTCATCATCGTGCACGTCGCGCTCGTCTTCGCCACCGGCGCCTTGCGCAACCTCAACCACATGTACGGCGGGACGGATGCTGTCAACTGGGCCGGGTTCTGGATCTTCGTCGTCTCGCTCGCGGTCATCGTCGCCGGGTGGGTCGCGGCGCGCCCGCTCGTCGTCGCCCCGATCGCCAAGCTCTTCGGCACGGTCAAGGGTCGCTGACCCGCGCGCCTTTCCGGCGTTGGGGCGTCAGAACGACGTTGGGGCGCGCTGCAGCACGCCCCAACGTCGTTCTGACGCCCCAACGGGTGGGAGCCGGGCAGCGAACGCCGCAACGGGGGGCCCGGCGCCGAGGTCGCCCCGACGCCGAAACACATCGCCGCGGCGGGGGATAACCCCCGCCCGAACGGGTGGGAGGCACGGGCGCGCACGGCGCGCCCCGCGTCCTACCGTGGAGCCATGTCCACCACCCCACCCAGAACACGCCCGCGATCCCCGCTCGCCTCACCCGTGCGCGTCGCGGGCGCGGCCGCGCAGCTCGCCGCCCTCGGCGTGGTCGGCCCCGTCGTCTTCACGATCCTCATCACGCTCCTGAGCGTCGGCGTGAGCCTCGTGCTCGTGCTCGGCGTCGGCCTGCTGTTCCTGCTCGCCTTCGTCTACGCGCTCTACGCCCTCGGCTGGCTCGAGACGGCCCGCATCGACGGCCTCTACGGGTTCGGCCTGCCCGTCCGCAGGCCCCGGCGCAGCCCCAAGCCGGGATTCGGCGGCTTCGTGCACACCGTGTGGCTGCAATTCATCGACCCGGGCATGTGGCGCGGTGTCGCCAACGCCGCGATCGCGACGATCCTCGGCCTGGTCGTGCTGCCGCTGATCGGCGTGTTCGCGGGCGGCATCGTGCTGGCGTTCTCGCCGCTGTTCGCCGGATCCGGCATCGTCGCCCTCGGCCGCACCGGCATCGATGTGGCCGTCGCGTGGGCTGTGCCCGCCGGCATCCTCGCGTCCGTCTTCGCCCTCGTCGCGATCGCCGGTCTCGCGATCCTGCACGGCGTGATCGCCCGCGCGATCATGGTGCCCTCGCGGGAGGCGCAGCTGGCCGAAGCCGCCCGCACCTCCAACGTGCAGCGTGCCGGGGCCGTCCGCGCAGCCGAGGTCGAGCGCACCCGCATCGAGCGCGACCTGCACGACGGTGTCCAGCCCCGGCTGGTCTCGGTGGGGATGACGCTCGGCCTCGCCCAGCAGAAGGTCGCGACCGACCCCGCCGCCGCCAAGGAGCTCATCGCCGAAGCGCACACCTCGACAAAGGCCGCGATCACCGAGCTGCGACAGCTCGCGCGCGGAATCCACGCCTCGGTTCTCGATGATCGCGGACTCGACGCCGCGCTGTCGGCACTCGCCTCCCGCTCGCATATCCCCGTCGGGCTCGACGTACGCCTGAGCGCCCGGTGCAGCCCGACCGCCGAGGCGGCGGTCTACTTCGTCATCGCCGAATCGCTCACCAACGCCGCCAAGCACTCGCGGGCCAGCGAGTGCCGCGTGCTCGTGCGCGAAAGAGAGGGCGGGATGCTGTGGGCCAGGGTCGAAGACAACGGCATCGGCGGCGCGCACGTCACGCCCGGTGGCGGTCTGGACGGGATCTCGCACCGCGTGATCGGTGCCGGCGGCACCTTCCGTCTCGACAGTCCCGTCGGCGGGCCGACCACCGTGGAGGTGAGTGTGCCGTGCGCATCCTGATCTGCGAGGATTCCGTGCTGCTGCGCGAGGGGCTCGTGCGTCTGCTCGAAGACGCCGGGCACGAGATCGCGGCGGCGGTCGCCGACGCCGACGATCTCGATGAGCTCGTGGCGGTTGCGGCGCCGGAGCTGTGCATCCTTGATGTGCGGTTGCCGCCGACCTTCACCGACGAGGGCATCCGCGCGGCCGTGCGGCTGCGTGCCACGCACCCGGAGCTGCCGGTGCTGGTGCTCTCGCAGTATGTGGAGGAGCGCTACGCGACCGACCTGATCGCCGGCCACGGGGGTGCGCTGGGCTACCTGCTCAAGGATCGTGTCGCCGACGTGTCGGAGTTCCTCGAGTCGCTCGACCGCATCAGGGGTGGCGCGACCGTGCTCGACCCCGAGGTCGTCGCCCAGCTGCTCGGCCGTCGCACCCGGGACGAGCGTATGCGACGTCTCACCGAACGCGAGCGCACGGTGCTCGCCCTCATCGCCGAGGGCAAATCCAACCAGGCGATCGCCCGCACGCTGCACGTCACCGAGGGCAGCGTCGAGAAGCACATCACCGCCGTCTTCCAGAAGCTCGAGCTCGAGCAGGATGACGCCGGCAACCGGCGGGTGCTCGCCGCGCTCGCCCACATCGAACACGGCGGCCTGCCGCCCCAGACAGGAGAACTCCGATGAGCGATCTGCTCCCCCCGCAGGCGGCGCCCCAGCCCGGCCCCGCCCCGACCGGCCCCGCGCCAACCGTCCCGAACTCCCCGACCGGTGGGTCATCGGATGGCACTCCGCGCCCCTCGGCGCGGGTCGTGTCCCTCCTCACGGTCGCGCTCGGTGCCGGCGTCGCCGTCGTCGTCGCGGGCGGTGCCGTGTTCTCGGGCATCGCCTCCGCGGTGGTGCGCACGGAATCCCGCACGATCGACGCGCGCGGGATCGCCGAGCTCGACGTCGACATCTCGGCCGGCTCGCTCGAGGTCGTCTTCGGCGATGTCGATGAGGCGACCCTCGAGGTCACGAGCGGCGGCGGCGCCGAGCGATGGGTGCTCGAGCGCGACGGCGATGAGCTCGTGGTCGCCTCGCCCGAGTGGATGCTGGGTGCCGGGTGGATCTTCGGCGGCAGCGGCCGCGCGACGCTCACGCTGCCGCAGGTGCTCGAGCGCACGGTGCTCGACGCGCAGCTCTCGCTCGCGGCGGGCGACCTCGAAGCCACCGGGAACTTCGGTGATCTCGACATCGAGATGGGGGCCGGCGATGCGACCGTGACGGGCACGGCCCGGGAACTCTCGGCCGACGTCAGCGCCGGTCGAGCCGAGCTCGAGCTGGCGGGCGTGGTGGATGCCGAGCTGACGCTCAGCGCCGGCCAGCTGGACGCTCGCCTCACCGGCGACGCACCGGACCTCGTTCAGATCGACGTCAGCGCCGGAAGCCTCGACCTGACCCTGCCGGAGGGGACGTACGACGTCGCGTCGAATGTCTCTGCGGGCACCGTGGACAACCGGCTCGACACCTCACCGGGAGCTGTGCACCGCGTGGTCGTCGAGGTGTCGGCGGGGCAGGTGATCCTCAGCGCACGAGGCGGACTTCGGTGATCGTCTCGCCGAGGAAGGGCTCGTCCTGGGTGGCACCGTCGGGGGTGAAGCCGTTGCGCGCGTAGAAGCGGTGCGCGCGCGGGTTGTCCTCGGCGACCCAGAGGTAGAGCGGCTCACCCGCCGGAGCGACGGCGTCGAAGAGCTTCTGGCCGATGCCGGTGCCGTGCCAGGCGTCGAGCAGATAGATGAAGTAGAGCTCGCGGGCGCGCGGGGCGTCGTCATCGCGCGCCGGACCCGCTCCGACGAATCCCACGATCTCGCCGTTCACGAGTGCGGCGTACTGGATGTAATCCTCGCCCTGGTTCATCCAGTGGGTCCACAGCTCGGCCATCCGGCGGGCTGAGACGCTCTCGAGGGCGGCCCTGCTGATGAGGTGATCGTAGGTCTCGTGCCAGCAGGTGGCGTGCACGCGACCGAGGGCTTCGGCATCCACGTCGCGGACGGGACGGACAACGGTGTCGGTCTGAAGCTCGGCTTCCATGGGCCAGACTCTACGTCAGCGGCAGGCGCTCACGAAATCGGGTGGCCGTGTGTATCGGCGTTGTCGGAGACGCACAAACGAATGCCAGGATCGGGTGCGCTTCGCTACCATCCCCGACGTGAATGTGATCTGGCGCACCCTGCTCGTGATGCTCTCCGCCCGCCGTCGTCTGCGGCGCGAGGGCACGCTCGATTCGCACGAGGTCGGTCGCATCCGCATCACGACGCTGCCGACCGACATCGACGTGCTGCGGCACATGAACAACGGCCGGTATCTGTCGCTGTTCGACCTCGGCCGATGGGACCTGCTGATCCGCACGGGCCTGGCCGACGCGATGCGCAGCAACGGGTGGTACGCCGTCGTCGCCGCCGAGACGATCACCTTCCGCAAGTCTCTCGAGCTGTGGCAGCGCTTCGACCTCGAGACCCGCCTGATCGGGCATGACGACCGCGCGATCTACCTCGAACATCGCGCCCTCGTGGATGGCGAGATCCACGCCCGCGCGATCATCCGCGCGCGCATGCTCAAGCGCTCGGGCGGCACGCTCTCGCACGATGAGCTCTTCGCGGCGGTGGGGCGCCCCGAGGGGCTGCCGGAGGTTCCGGCGTGGGTGCACGAGTGGGCGGCAGCATCCACCCTGCCCTCGACGCGCCGCCCGGCGCCCAGCGACTGGACGTGACCCCGGTCGGCCGCGCCCTCGCCGCGCGTCCGTGACCCCCTCTCCCCGGCGTTGGGGCGTCAGAATCACCGTGGGGCGTGCTGCTCCGCGCCCCAACGCGGCGCTGACGCCCCAACGCGCACGACGCCGCAACGCGCACGACGCCGCAATTGCCCCACGCCGCAACCGCCGAAGGCGCG
Organism: Microbacterium sp. HA-8; assembly: GCF_046111165.1. Lineage (NCBI taxonomy): Bacteria > Bacillati > Actinomycetota > Actinomycetes > Micrococcales > Microbacteriaceae > Microbacterium > Microbacterium sp. HA-8. Next base: position 3,375,038 of record NZ_CP162025.1, on the reverse strand, counting down.
CAAGACACGGGATGCCGGAGCCCCGCCATTGCGGCAGCCCCGAGGAATCGCCGCCTAGGCTGAACCCATGGTGACCACCCCCGACCACGGGGACACCGGCGCCCCGGCCGCCGGCGAGGACCTCGCCGCCCGTGCCGTCCAGCTCGCGCAGCGTTGGGTGGCCGAGAGCGCCCAGGTCGATGTCGACCCCGCCGCCGAGCGTCTGGCCGGTGTCCTGAAGGACCGCAACGGACTGCCCTTCACTCTCGGCTTCGTCGACGGCGTGATGCGACCCGAATCGCTCGTGGCGGCAGCATCCAATCTGCAGCGGGTGGCTCCGCTCGTGCCCGACTTCCTTCCCTGGTACCTGCGCGGAGCGGTGCGGGTGGGGGGCACCATGGCGCCGGCCCTGCCGAGCCCGGTCGTGCCCATCGCGCGGCGTGTGCTGCGCGAGATGGTCGGGCATCTCATCGTCGACGCGCGGACCGAGAAGCTGGGCCCCGCGATCGCGAAGCTGCGCGAGGGCGGCGCGCGACTGAACCTCAACCTGCTCGGCGAGGCTGTTCTCGGCGATCAGGAGGCCGGCCGGCGACTCGAGGGCATCCACGAGCTGATCCGGCGCCCCGATGTCGACTACGTCTCGGTCAAGGTCTCTGCGATCGCCAGTCGCATCTCGATGTGGGCGTTCGATCAGACCGTGGATGCTGTCATCCAGCGCCTCCTGCCCTTGTATCTGTCGGCGGCCGATCCGGTGGCGCCGACCTTCATCAACCTCGATATGGAGGAGTACCGCGATCTCGACCTGACGATCGCGGTGTTCACCCGCCTGCTCGAGGACCCCCGGCTGCACCGCCTCGAGGCGGGAATCGTCCTGCAGGCCTACCTGCCCGATGCCGCCCCCGCGCTGCGCGAGCTGACGGCGTGGGCCCGGCACCGCGTGGACGCGGGCGGAGGGCGCATCAAGGTGCGCCTGGTCAAGGGCGCGAACCTCGCGATGGAGCACGTCGACGCCGCCCTGCACGGCTGGGATCTCGCCACCTACGACCGCAAGCTCGACTCGGACGCCAACTACCTGCGCTGCCTCGACGAGGCGCTCCAGCCCGCACGCACACGGGCCGTGCGCATCGGCGTCGCGGGGCACAACCTCTTCGACGTCGCCCACGCGCGCCTGCTCGCCGAGCAGCGCGGGGTCACCGCCGACGTCGACTACGAGATGCTGCTGGGCATGGCGCAGGGCCAGGTCGCGGCGGTCTCGCGCGATGTCGGGCCCGTGCTGCTGTACGTGCCGGTCGTGCGCCCCGACGAGTTCGACGTCGCCATCAGCTACCTCGTGCGCCGACTCGAGGAGAACGCCTCGAGCGAAAACTTCCTCTCGGCAGCGTTCGACCTCGCCGATGACCCGGCCCTGTGGGAGCGCGAACGCGATCGCTACCTCGCCTCGGTCGCACGCGCATCCGATCCCGCACTCGCGACGGGGCCGCGCCGCCGGCAGGATCGCGCGGCGGCATCCACCGACCCGGCATCTACCGATCCGGCATCTACCGACCCGGCATCCACCGACGCGGCATCCACCGACGCGGGGCCCGCCGCCCCGGTCCCGGACGCGGCCGATCTCGACGACGCGCTCACCCTGCCGATGACCCGCCGCCCCGCGCGCGATGTGCAGGATCCCGGGCTCACCCAGGTCGTGCTGGGCATCGCGGACGGGGCCGCGGAGGGCGCGCCCGGCGACACCGCGCCGCTCAGTCCCGTGGCGCAGCCCGAGTTCTTCGCGGGAGCGGCGTTCGTCGAGACCGCGGTCTACTCGCGGCGCGAACGCGCGGCGCGGAACACCCCGGCCCCCGGCGCGACCGGCGCGGCGGGCGGGGCACCAGGGTTCACGAACGCCGCGGATTCCGACCCTTCGCTCGCCGCCAACCGCGAGTGGGCGCGCGAGGTGCTCGCGCGGGTGGAGACGTCGACGGCGGGGGATGCCACCATCAACGCGGCGCGCGTGCGCAGCGCCGACGACCTCGACGCGATCGTCGACCGGGTGCGCGCGGCGGGTTCCGCGTGGGGTGCCCGCCCCGCCGCCGAGCGGGCCGAGGTGCTCGCACGCGCGGCGGTCGTGCTGGAGTCGCGTCGCGGGCTGCTGATCGAGGTCGCCGCGTCCGAGACCGGCAAGGTCTTCGCCGAGGCCGACGTCGAGGTCAGCGAAACCGTGGACTTCGCGAACTACTACGCGGCGACATCCCGCGAACTGGACGCCGTGAGCGGCGCCGTGTTCGTGCCCTCGCGGGTGAGCGTGATCGCGCCGCCCTGGAACTTTCCGCTCGCGATCCCCGCCGGCGGGGTACTCGCCGCGCTCGCCGCAGGCTCGGGCGTCGTGTTCAAGCCGGCGCCGCAGGCGCGGCGCTGTGCGGCCGTGATCGCCGATGCCCTGTGGGATGCGGGCGTGCCGCGCGAGGTGCTCGCGCTGGTCGACATCGACGAGGGCGAGCTGGGACAGCGCCTGATCACCCACGGCGCGGTCGATCGGGTTATCCTCACCGGCTCGTGGGAGACGGCGGCGCTGTTCCGCTCGTGGCGCCCCGACCTGCCGCTGCTCGCCGAGACGAGCGGCAAGAACGCCATGATCATCACGCCGTCGGCCGATCTCGACCTCGCCGCCGCCGACCTGATCAAGAGCGCGTTCGGCCACGCCGGGCAGAAGTGCTCGGCGGCGTCGCTCGCGATCCTGGTGGGCCCGGTCGCCCGGTCTCGTCGTTTCGCCCGGCAGCTCGTCGACGCGGCGCAGTCGCTGCGCATCGGCTCGCCCTCCGATCCGCTCGCCGAGATCGGTCCCCTCATCGAACCCCCGCACGGCAAGCTCGAGTGGGCCCTCACGACCCTCGGCGACGGGGAGCGCTGGATCGTCGAGCCGCGCGCGCTCGATGCCGAGCGCAGGTTCTGGACCCCCGGCATCCGCACCGGTGTCGAGGCGGGCTCGCGCTTTCACACCGAGGAGTTCTTCGGGCCCGTGCTCGGCATCATGCACGCGCGCTCGCTCGATCACGCGATCGACCTGCAGAATGCCGTCGACTACGGCCTGACCGCGGGTCTGCACACCCAGAGCCCCGACGAGCTCGAGCGGTGGCTGGCCCGGGTCGAGGCCGGCAACCTGTACGTCAACCGCGGCATCACCGGCGCCATCGTGCAGCGCCAGCCCTTCGGCGGCTGGAAGCGCTCGTCGGTGGGCGCCGGCTCTAAGGCGGGCGGACCCAACTATCTCGTGGGGCTCGGCACGTGGCGCCCCGCCGCGGGGACGCCGTCGTCGTCGCTGCATCTGCGCGGGCTCGACTCGCGCCTCACCGCCGTGATCGAGGCGGCGCAGGCGACGCTCGACTATCCGGGGTTCGACTGGCTGCGCCGCGCCGCGCTGTCGGACGCCGTCGTCTGGGACCGCGAGTTCGGACAGGTGCGCGACGTCTCGAGGCTCGGCATCGAGCGCAACCTGTTCCGCTACCGGCCGGTGCCGGTCGCCGTCCGCGCGACGGGGGATGCGGAGTGGCGTGCTGTGCTGCGCGTCGTGCTTGCCGGTGTGCGGGCCCGTTCGCGGTTCACCCTGAGCGCCCCGGTCGGTCTGCCGGCGCCCGTGCGCCGCGTACTCGGCGAGCTGGATGTGCCCGTGCACCTCGAGACCGACGCCGAGTGGCTCGAGCGGATGGCTGGGCGGTCGACGACGTTCCTGGATGCTGTGGCCGATGAGGCGGGGCCGCCCCGGCCGCCGCGCGTGCGTCTGGTCGGGGCGGCGGAATCCGTCTCCGCGCTGCGGTCATCGCTCGCGGAGGCGGTGGCCGGGGATCCCGATCTGGCCGTGTACGCCGACGAGGTGACGACGGCAGGTCGGGTCGAGCTGCTGCCGTTCCTGCGCGAGCAGTCGATCACGATCACGGCGCACCGCTTCGGCAACCCCGATCGCACCTTTAGTGACGTGATCTAGGAATCCGCTTCCTGTGGCTTGATCACGGCGCCTCTGCGGTCCCCTAATCTCTCTCCATGGGTACTTGGAGCGGCGAACCGTTCGGCAATGACGTCGCGGCCGATTTCGCGTGGGAACTTGATGAGCAGAAGCGATGGAACGTTGTGAGGGAAGCTCTGCGCGAGGCGCTTCGAAGCAAAGAGCCGCTTGACGCGGACACCGCTGCTATCGCGATTGCGGCGGCAGAGGTCGTGGCGCATGGGTTGGGTCGCCCGACTCAGTCTGACGCGTACACCGAAAGCGTGGAAGGGTTCGTCAGTCGAGCCCGAAAGCCCTCTGGCCGCCTGGTGAGAGACGCGCAACGTGCCGTTGCCGTTGCTGCCTCGACCCATGGTGAGCTCGCCGAGCTCTGGGCGGAAACTGACGCGCAGACGTGGCACGACTCGAACGCGCGCCTTGTCTCCGCGCTCACGTCTCGCTAGCGCACCGCTTCGGCAACCCCGACCCGTGGAGCGCCGACGTCATCTGATTCCGAATGCTGTGTGTAAAGAATTCTTGACACGCAGCATCCGTGGGCGTAGCCTCCGAATGTCAAACATTCCTGACATTGGGAGGTCGTCGTGGGGTACGTCGAACGCAACACCTGGTCGGGCCTGATCGTCACGATCGCGGCCTTCACCGTCTACATCGTCGTCGTCCTGCAGCAGGCGGACGGCGGATCGCTCGAGCGCGTCGACTGGGTGCCGATCATGCTCTGGACGATCGGCGTCTCGATCATCGCGGTGATCATCCTCACCATCCTGTGGGGGATCGTCGCCGGCATGCGCGACCCGGAGGCCTCGCGAACGGACGTCCGCGACCGCGAGATCGGTCGGATCGGCGACCGTGTGGGTCAGGCGTTCACCGCCATGGGCGGTCTCGGCGCGATCGTGCTGTGCGCGCTCGAGGCGGACTGGTTCTGGATCGCGAACACGATCTTCTTCGGGTTCGGACTCTCGGCCCTCGTCGGGGGCATCGCCACCGTCGTGCTCTACCGCCGCGGGATGCCGTGATGGTCAAGCCCACCAGAGTCACCAACACGATCCGCGAGCTGCGGGGTGCGCGCGAGGTGACACAGGCCGACCTGGCCCGCCGCATCGGCGTGACGCGGCAGACCGTCATCGCGATCGAGCAGGGACGGTACTCGCCCTCGCTCGAGCTCGCGTTCCAGATCGCCCATGTCTTCGGGGTGCGTGTCGAGGACGTCTTCCACTACCCGACCGCCGAGGAGCAGCCATGACCGCCGAGCACCCGAACGAACAGAGGACGGATGCTGCCGCCGCGGCGCTTCCGGCGACGATGACGGCGTGGGTGCAACGCCGATACGGTGACGCGTCTTCGGTCCACCGCGCGCAGGTGCCGGTCCCGACGCCCGGCCCCGGCGAGGCGCTGCTGCGGGTGCACGCGACCGCGCTGCACGCGGGCGACGTGCACATCATGCACGGGGAGCCCCTGCTCGTGCGGGCCTTCTTCGGTCTGCGCCGTCCGCGCCGGGCGACGCGGGGGATGGATGTCGCAGGCACCGTCGTCGCGGTCGGCGCCGGCGTCCGGGGGCTCGCTCCCGGCGACGAGGTGGTCGGCGAACTGCCCGGAGGAGGGCTCGCCGAGTACACGGTCGCCCCGGCGGCGCGTGTCGTGCGCCGGCCGGAAGTGGTCGCCGCCGGCGTTGCCGCGGCCGTCCCCGTCTCAGCGGGAACGGCGTGGCAGGCGCTCGATCTCGCGGGCCCCGCGGCGGGACCCGACAAGCGGGTGCTCATCATCGGCGCGAGCGGGGGCGTCGGCACCTACACGGTGCAGCTCGCTGCTCTGCGCGGCGCGGAGGTCTGGGCCATCTGCGGCGCGCGGAACGAGCGTCTCGTCGCCGATCTCGGTGCCGCGCGCACCCTCGACTACGCGCGGGTCGACGTCGCGACCCAGTCGCGGGAGCTGCCCCCGGCATCCTTCGACACGGTCATCGACATCGTCGGCACGGCCCCGCTGCGGACGCTGCGGCGACTCGTCGCACCGGGCGGAAGCGTCGTGCTCGTCTCGGGCGAGGGTGGCCGCGTGCTCGGCCCGGTGGGGCGCATGCTGCGCGCCGGCGTGCTCTCCCTCACCCCCGGCCCGCGGATCCGGCCCCTCGCTGCGACGCCCAAGACCGAGATCACCGCAGAGCTGCTGCGGCTCGTCGCATCGGGCGCGCTGCGCCCGGTGATCGAGCGGACGTTCCCGCTCGCCGACGCCGGCGCCGCGCTCGCGCACGTCGACGCGCGCCACACCGTCGGCAAGGTCGTCGTGCTGCCGTGACGGCGCTCGCCGCGCCTCGGCGGGTGTCGTGGGATAATGGCCTCGGCGTGCTCGAGTGACCTTTCCTCGCGATTCCCCGGAGCCGAGTCGAAGGACCGCCGAGCCTCAGGACAGCGTCCGCCGCACCTCGACGAAGGAGCGACAGATGTCGACGCACACCGCACCCGCAGCGGCCGAAACCGCCGTATCCACCGCAGCCGCAGCATCCGCCGCCGCCGACACCGCACCCGGCGGCCGCACCGCCCACCGCCGCCGGTACCTGATGTGCCGGCCCGAGCACTTCACGGTCAGCTACACGATCAACCCCTGGATGCAGCCCGCGCTGCCCACCGACACCGCCACCGCGCTGCGGCAGTGGCAGACCCTGTACGACACCTACGTCTCGCTCGGACACGAGGTCGAGCTGATCGATCCCGTGCCCGGCCTGCCCGACATGGTCTACACAGCCAACGGCGGCTTCGTCATCGACGGCGTCGCCTACGGTGCGAAGTTCCGCTTCGCCCAGCGCGCGCCCGAGGCCACGCACTTCAACACCTGGTTCGCCGCGAACGGTTTCGAGCTCGCCGAGGCGCGCGAGGTGAACGAGGGTGAGGGAGACTTCCTGCTCGTGGGCGACACGATCCTCGCGGGCACGGGCTTCCGGTCCACGGGCGACAGCCACCGCGAGGTCGGCGACGTATTCGGTCGCGAGGTGGTGAGCCTGACCCTCATCGACCCGCGCTTCTACCACCTCGACACCGCGATCGCCGTGCTCGATCCCGTCGAGGGTACGGCCCGGGGTGGCGCCCTGCGCGCCAACATCGCCTACCTGCCGCACGCGTTCGATGCGCCGAGCCGCGCCGTGCTCGCCGAGCGCTACCCCGACGCGATCCAGGTGGCCGAGGCCGACGGCGACGTCTTCGGGCTCAACTCCGCGAGCGACGGCCGTCACGTGCTGATCTCGCCCCGCGCGACCGGTTTCGAGGCGCAGCTGCGCGAACGCGGCTACACACCCGTCCTGATCGATCTGTCCGAGCTGCTGCTCGGCGGCGGCGGCATCAAGTGCTGCACGCTCGAACTGCGAGGAGGCTCCCGATGAGCGCACCCGTGCTGGATTCCCAGATCGGCGGTCAGACCGCCGGCATCATCGCGCACGAAGCGGCCCACCTGGCCCACAACTATCACCCCCTGCCGGTGGTCATCACCCGCGGAGAAGGGTCGTGGGTGACGGATGTCGAGGGCAAGCGCTACCTCGACCTGCTCTCGGCCTACTCGGCGCTCAACTTCGGGCACGGCCACCCGGCGATCCTCGCCGCCGCGCGCGAGCAGCTCGACCGGCTCACCCTCACGAGCCGCGCGTACCACAACGACCGGCTCGGAGCATTCGCTGCGGCCCTCGCGGAGCTCGCGGGCAAAGACATGGTTCTGCCGATGAACACGGGCGCCGAGGCCGTCGAGACCGGGATCAAGGTCGCACGGGCGTGGGGCTACCGCGTCAAAGGCATCGCCCCGGATGCCGCCACCATCGTCGTCGCGCACGGCAACTTCCACGGGCGCACGACGACGATCGTCGGCTTCAGCGACGACGATCAGGCGCGCGAGGGCTTCGGCCCCTTCGCTCCGGGGTTCGTGCACGTGCCGTTCGGCGACGCTGCCGCGCTCGCGGGCGCGATCGACGAGAACACCGCGGCGGTTCTGATCGAGCCCGTCCAGGGCGAGGCCGGCGTCATCGTCCCGCCGGAGGGCTACCTGCGTGCGGTCCGCGAGATCACCCGCGAGCGGGGCGTGCTGATGATCGCCGACGAGATCCAGTCCGGCCTCGGCCGCGTCGGCACGACGTTCGCGTGCGACCGTGAAGAGGTCGTCCCCGACATGTACCTGCTCGGCAAAGCGCTCGGTGGCGGCATCCTGCCCCTGTCGGCCGTCGTCGCCGATGCCGACGTGCTCGGCGTGATCCGCCCGGGCGAGCACGGCTCGACGTTCGGGGGCAACCCGCTGGCCGCCGCCGTGGGGCTGCAGGTGGTCGAGATGCTCGCGTCGGGAGAGTTCCAGGCGCGGGCCGCGGCGCTCGGCGAGCACCTCGAGGCGCGGCTGCAGGATCTCATCGGCCACGGCGTCACCGGTGTGCGCGTCGCGGGGCTGTGGGCAGGGGTCGACATCGATCCGTCACGCGGCACGGGTCGCGAGGTCGCGGAGCGCCTGCTCGCGCGGGGCGTCCTGGTGAAAGACACGCACGGGCAGACCATCTGCATCGCGCCGCCGCTCGTGGTGCGCGCGACCGAACTGGACTGGGCCCTCGAGCAGCTGCGGGTCGTGCTCGCCGGCTGAGGTCAGCGCACCGACACGCGGATCTCGTGCCAGCCGGTCGCTCCGTCGGGGATCACGCCCACGCGGGCCTCGGTCTGCGTCTCGCCATCGGCGTTCGTCGCGCGGCAGCGGATGGTGTGGTCGCCGGACTCGGCCTCCCACGGCACGCTCCACTGCACCCAGGTGTCGTCCGAGATGGCGCTCGCGAGCGTGGCCGGCTGCCAGGCGCCGTCATCGATCTGCACCTCGACACCCGACACCCCGACGTGCTGCTGCCAGGCGACACCCGCGATGACGGTGGCCCCGGCATCCACCCCGCCCCGCGGCACGTCGATGCGGGACTGCAGCTTGATGGGCCCCCGCTCCGACCAGCCGCGATCGGTCCAGTACGCCCGCGCGGCGTCGAAGCGCGTGACTTCGAGGTCGACCACCCACTTGGTGGCGGACACGTACCCGTACAGGCCCGGGACGACCATGCGCACGGGAAAGCCGTGCTCGGCGGGCAGGGGCTCGCCGTTCATGCCGACGGCGAGGATCGCGTTGCGATCGTCGGTGAGGGCCTCGATCGGGGTGGATGCCGTGAAGCCGTCGATCGAGCGCGAGAGCACCATGTCGGCCTCGGGCAGGGGAACGGCACGCGCGAGCAGCTCCCGGATCGGGTATCCGAGCCATAGCGCGTTGCCGATGAGGTCGCCGCCCACCTCGTTCGAGACGCAGGTCAGCGTCGTGACGCTCTCTTCGAGGGGAAGGGCGAGCAGGTCGTCCCACGTGATGCTCACCTCGTTCTCGACGAGGCCGTGGATGCGCAGCGCCCACTCCGCGGTGGTCACCTGCGGCACGATGAGCGCGGTGTCGATGCGGTAGAAGATCTCGTTCGGCGTGATGACGGGCGCGAGCCCCTCGATGCCCAGCTCGGCGCCCGCCGGAATCGGCGCAGCGGCCGTCGCGGCGGCGGGCAGCCGGATCGCCTCGCGCACCGCATCGGCCGCGCGCCGCCCCGCCCGGATCGCGCTCGACCCGGCCGCTGCCAGCGCACCCGCCGCGGCGGTGCCGAGGGTCCAGAGCAGGAAGCCGCGTCGCGACGCGTAGCCCTCGGCATCCCGTCCCGCGTCGGGAGCGTCGCGCGGGTCGGGAGCGTCACGGGAGTCGCGCACCCGCACCGCGAGTCGCACGAGCATGCCCAGAGCGAGGGCGGATGCTGCTCCCGCCACCGCCGAGGGAACCCAGGCCATCGCGGGGGCGTTCGCCCGCGTCATCGCCGCGATCACGCCGAAGACCGCGATTCCGGCCACGGCGACCCTGCCCCACGGTGGTCGGAATCGTTCGAGCACACCCGCTCCCGCGGCGGCGACGAGCAGCACGATCGCGATGCCCACCAGCAGGGCGATCTTGTCGGCGGTGCCGAAGAGCGCGATCGCGAGGTCCTTGGCCCACGAGGGGGCGACGTCGATCATCAACGCGCCGATGGCCGCGAACGGGCTGGATTCGGAGGCGACGAGGGCGGCGGTCAGCTCGCCGAGCCCCGCACCCAGCACGACGGCCGCCACGCCCGCCCCGGCCGCGCGCAGGCTCCGACGCCGCGATGTCGCCGTCGTCGATGCCCGCGGAAGGGTGGGGGCGCTCGTCATGCGCCCGAGCCTACGTCGATGCCGCCGCGCCGGGGCCGGGTGGCGGCATCCGTCACCGGCCCGTAAGAAACATTCAGGCAACACGCCCCGGACTAGGCTCGACCCATGGGTGACCTCTTCGACGGCTACGGCTCGACGCTCGCGCCGCGCAAGAGCGTCCACGGCGCTCCGGCGTTCGATGAGATGTTCGGCTCGCCCGCGCATCCGGGTGCGCTCGCCGAGTCCCGCGATGCGTATCGCGAGCTCTACCAGGCGCTCGCCCGCATGACGCAGGAGGAGCTGCGGGGTCGCACCGACTCTCTCGCCAGTTCGTACCTCGCCCAGGGCGTGACGTTCGACTTCGCGGGTGAGGAACGGCCGTTCCCGCTGGATGCCGTGCCCCGCATCATCGACTTCGACGAGTGGTCCGAGGTCGAGGCGGGCATCAAGCAGCGCGTGCGCGCGCTCGAGGCCTTCCTCGATGACGCGTACGGGCGGCAGAACTGCGTGCGCGACGGAGTGATCCCGGCGCAGCTGATCGCGTCGTCCCAGTACTTCTATCGACAGGCCTACGGCATCCACTCCGCCAACGGCGTGCGCATCCAGGTCTCGGGCATCGACCTGATCCGGGACGAGCACGGCAAGATGCGCGTGCTCGAAGACAACGTGCGGGTACCGAGCGGGGTCAGCTACGTCATCTCCAACCGCCGCGTGATGGCGCAGACGCTGCCCGAGCTGTTCGTCTCGATGCGGGTGCGTCCGGTCGGCGACTACCCCAACAAGCTGCTCGCGGCCCTGCGGGCGTCGGCCCCGCCCGGCATCGACGAGCCCAACGTGGTGGTGCTGACCCCCGGCGTCTACAACTCGGCGTACTTCGAGCACACCCTGCTCGCCCGGCTGATGGGCGTCGAGCTCGTCGAGGGCCGCGACCTGCTCTGCGCGGGCGGCAAGGTGTTCATGCGCACGACGCGTGGACCCAAGCGCGTCGACGTCATCTACCGCCGCGTCGACGATGACTTCCTCGATCCGCTGCAGTTCCGAGCCGACTCGATGCTCGGGGCGCCCGGGCTCATGCTCGCCGCGCGCCTGGGCAACGTCACGATCGCGAACGCCGTGGGCAACGGCGTCGCCGACGACAAGCTGCTCTACACCTACACGCCCGACCTCATCCGCTACTACCTGTCGGAGGAACCGATCCTGCCGATCGTCGACACGTGGCGGCTCGAGGAGCCCGAGGCGCTCGAAGAGGTGCTCGACCGCCTCGACGAGCTCGTCGTGAAGCCCGTCGACGGCTCGGGCGGCAAGGGCCTCGTCGTCGGGCCCGATGCCTCGCGCGCCGAGCTCGACACCCTCCGCAAACGGCTTCTCGCCGACCCGCGCGGATGGATCGCCCAGCCGGTGGTCATGCTCTCGACCATCCCCACGCTGGTGGAGGACGGCATGCGGCCGCGCCACGCCGACCTGCGTCCGTTCGCCGTCAACGACGGCGACGACATCTGGGTTCTGCCGGGCGGTCTCACGCGCGTTGCGCTGCCCGAGGGGCAGCTCGTGGTCAACTCCAGTCAGGGCGGCGGATCGAAGGACACCTGGGTCGTCGGCGGCTCGGCGCCCGCGCACGTCGAGTACGGACAGGGGCACGGCCTGGCCGGCCTCGTCGCCGACCAGGCCTCGACCGTCACCGCGGCGATCCCGATCATCACCGCTGCCGCCCTCGAGGCCGAGCACGACGCGGCGCAGCCCGAGGTCGACCACTCGCCCCACGATCGTCCGCGCTCGCGCGTCGAACAGCAGGAGCAGCAGCAGCAGGCCGTCGCCGATGGTGGTGCAGGATGCTGAGCCGCATCGCCGAATCGCTGTTCTGGATCGGACGCTACATCGAGCGCAGCGACGGCACGGCGCGCATCCTGGACGTGCATCTGCAGCTTCTGCTCGAAGATCCGTGGATCGACGAGGACATCGCCTGCCGGTCGCTGCTGTCGGTGATGGGGTCGGCCCCGGTCAAGACGGTTGAGCGGGTCAGCCGCGAGGACGTTCTGTCGCGGCTGGCCACAGACCGCATGAACCCCGCGAGCATCGTCTACTCGCTCAACGCCGCCCGCGAGAACGCGCGCCGCGCCCGCGAGATCGTCTCCACAGAGCTGTGGGAGTGCCTCAACACGACCAATGCACGCATGCCCCGCCGGCTGCAGACAGACAAAGTGCACGAGTTCTTCCAGTGGGTTCGTGAGCGCGCAGCGCTCGCCGTCGGCGTCGTGGACTCTTCGACCAGCCGCGACGAAGCCTGGCAGTTCTTCACGCTCGGTCGCAGCATCGAACGCGCCGACATGACGGCACGACTGCTCGCCACGCGGTCGCTGACCGAGGCATCCGGCCCGTCGTGGACGACGATCCTCCGCTCCTGCGGCGCCTACGAGGCGTACCTGCGCACGTACCGGGGGATGCCGAGTGCGCGCAACGCGGCCGAGTTCCTGTTGCTCGACCGATTGTTCCCCCGCTCGATCATCTACTCGATCCAGCGGGCCGAGGAGTGCATGAGCGCGATCGATCCGCGCGAGGATCGGGTGGGCCACTCCAACCAGGTGCTGCGGGCGCTCGGGCGTATCCGCAACGATCTCGAATACCGGCCGATCAGCGAGATCCTCGCCGAGCTTCCCACCCACATGCTGCGCGTCGAGACCGTCACCCGCGAAGCGTCCGAGGCGATCCGGCAGCGGTTCTTCCCGACGCAGGCCGAGCCGAGCTGGATCGGGGAGATCTCATGAAAAGACTCCGCATCGAGCACGCGACCGGTTTCAGCTATCACGGCGACGTCACGGCGTCATACAACGAGGCGAGGATGCTGCCGGGCACGACCGACAGTCAGTTCGTGCTGAGTTCGTCCCTCGAGATCGACCCCTCGACGTCGGTGAACAACTATGTCGACTACTTCGGCACCCGGGTGAGCGCGTTCGACGTGCTCTCGCCCCACGCCGACCTCAACCTCACCGCGAAGTCGCTCGTCGAGGTGCGGCCGCGCCCGCTCGAGCACACCGGTATCACGTGGGACAAGCTCGCCGCCGAGGCGGGGCGCTCGATCGACACCGTCGAGCAGCTCGTGCAGACCCAGCGCACGAAGCCGCACGACGATGTCGTCGAGATCGCACGCTCCATCGCGGGCCGGCACGATGATCCGGGTCGCGCGGCGCACGACATCGTCGCCGCGATCGGCGACGCCGTCGAGTACATGCACGGCATCACCGGCGTGCACTCGACCGCCATGGAGGCATGGGAGGCACGCAAGGGCGTGTGCCAGGACATGGCGCATATCGCTCTCGGCGCGCTGCGGGCCGTCGGCATCCCGGCGCGCTACGTCTCGGGCTACCTGCACCCGCGGGCGAACGCCGAGGTCGGCGTCGCCGTCAGCGGAGAGTCGCACGCGTGGGTCGAGTGGTTCGCCGGCGAATGGCAGGGCTTCGACCCCACGAACAACATCGAGATCGGCGACCGTCACGTGCTCGTGGGCCGTGGCCGCGACTACAACGACGTTCCGCCGCTGCGGGGCGTCTACGCGGGGCCGTTCAAGAGCCAGCTCTTCGTCCGGGTGACCATCACGCGCGAGGCGTGAGGCCGTCGTGCGGTCCCTGAGGAGCCGCGGAGCGGCGTCTCGAAAGGACGCGCTGAACCGTTATCAACCTCTCATCTTTTGATGCCTTGATCCGCGCTTTTTCGGCGATCGAATGTCGGTGGCCCCCTGTTGAATGGGGGTCATGAACCTGCTGGTCACCGCTCTCGCCGAGGTCGGCGACAGCGTGCGCGGGGTGGTTGAGCCCGCGCTGGCGGGTGGGGCGTTCGAGACGCTGGGCGATGATGATCTGCTCGCGGTGATGGGTGCCCTGGCGGCGATCGCGCGGCGAGTGGAGGGCGCGCTGGTCGAGGCCGTGGGGGTCGTCGAGGCGCGGTCGCAGGGCGCCCGGAGTGATCGGCTTTCGGCGCGGGCGGGGTGCCGGTCGGTGTCGGAACTCGTGCAGCGTGTCACGCGGGTGTCGCCGCACGCGGCGTCGGGCATGATTCGCGCGGGTCGGGTGGTGCACCGCGATCGGGCCCTGGCGTCAGGGGAGTGGCTGGAGCCCACCCTGCCTGCGCTTCGTGATGCCCTGGTGGCGGGCGAGGTCGGGGTCGAGGCGGTGAACGCGATCGCCGGGCCGCTGACGGACGCCGCCGCGCGGGCGGCGCGTGACGATGTGCTGGCGGCGGACGCGTTCCTCGCCGACGCGGCGAGGGGGCTCCGCGATCGCGATGTCGATGTCGATGTCGATGTCGATGCCGGTGTTCGGGGGCCTGCGCCGTCGGTGGCGGATCTGCGGGCGATGGCGCACCTGTGGGCGAGTGCGATCGACGCTGACGGCGCTGAGCCGGTCGAGGCTGGGGCGTTGCGAGGCCGAGGGCTGGCGTTGGGGGTGCCGCGGCGGGGGTTGGTGCCGTTATCGGGCATGCTGCTGCCGGAGGTCGCGGCGCAGCTGCAGACGATCTTCGATGCGTTGATGAGTCCGAGGGTGACCGGGCCCGAGCATCCCGGGTCGAATGCGGGTGGTCCGACCTTCCGTGAGGACGCCGCACCCGGCTCATCCGGTGACGGTGTGCCCGTGGATGGGCGCACGCGGCTGCAGAAGCAGCATGACGCGTTCGCGACGGCGCTGGGGGCGGCGGCACGGGCGGGGGAGTTGGCCACGATCGGCGGGGCCGCGCCGACGCTCGTGGTGTACGCGCGAGAGGACGACCTGGTGTCCGGGTCGGGGTGGGCGCAGGTCGAGGGCTCCGACCAGCCGGTGAGCACGGGGGTGGCGGCGCAGATCGCGTGTTGCGGCACGATCCAGCGGGTCGGTTTCGACGGTGCAGGACGGATCGTGTCGCTCGGGGTGCGGGACCGCGTGTTCACCGCGGTGCAGCGCAAGGCGATCGCGTTGCGCGACGGGGGATGCGTGATCCCCGGGTGCGGGGTGCGGGCGGCGTGGTGCGAGGTGCATCACGATCAGGAGCACTCCCGCGGTGGACCCACCCACTGCGACAACGGTCTGCTGCTGTGCTGGTTCCACCACCGCACCCTGGGCACCTCGGGGTGGTCGGTCCGCATGCGCCACGGCGTCCCCGAGGTCCGCGGACCCGCCTGGTGGGATCCCCACCGACGATGGCGACCCGTACGCGGATCACCCCTGCGACGGGTGCGACGGGCTCAGGGCGCGTGAACGCGCTGCGAAACGCAATCTTCTCGGTCCGAAACACGAGCGCTATCCGTTCGTAGCCACACCGAAACGCGGAATCCGTCTACTGGAGATATGACTCCCGCATCGGCAGCTCCGACCGACACCGCCGCCCACGTGTCGACCCGAGTGAACATCGCCCTGCTCGGCATCCGAAGCGATGCGCCGGTGCGCCGGACGGGCGGTGCGGGCCCCAGCGACGACGGGCATTTCATCATAAACGGCGAGGGTGCGGCGATCCCGCTCAACCCGTCGAGCCCCTACGTGGTCAACGCCAGCGGCAGGCTCACGTTCGAGGGCGCCGACCTCGGCTTCGATGTGCAGCCTGTGGTGCGTCCCCGCTTCTACGACCTCGAGACCGCCGAGGGCGTCAACTACGAGAAGATCGCCAAGCTCCACGGACGCAACGTGCTCGCGACCACCGTCGTGCAGACCTGCGTGCGCTACGACGAGAGCGAGCGCTGTCGGTTCTGCGCGATCGAGGCGTCGCTGGATGCCGGGCTCACGATCGCGGTGAAGACCCCGGCGATGCTCGCCGAGGTCGCCGAGGCGGCCGTGCGGCTGGATGGCATCACGAGCATGGTGATGACGACGGGCACCTCCAACGGCTGGGACCGCGGAGCCAAGCACCTCGCCCGCTGCGTACGCGCCGTCAAGGAGGCGGTGCCCGACCTCCAGATCCAGGTGCAGTGCGAGCCGCCCGCCGATCTGCGCGCCATCACCGACCTCTACGACGCCGGCGCGCGCTCCATCGGCATCCACGTCGAGTCGATGGACGACGAGGTCCGGCGACGGTGGATGCCGGGCAAATCCCGCGTGAGCATGGACGAGTACCGCGCAGCCTGGCGTGAGGCGGTGCGGGTGTTCGGCTTCAATCAGGTCTCGACCTACCTGCTCGTGGGCATGGGGGAGGACGCCGACGAGCTCGTCGAAGGTGCGCGCGAACTGATCGAGATGGGTGTCTACCCCTTCGTCGTCCCGTTCCGCCCGCTCAAGGGCACGCTCGCCACCGACGTCGACAAGGTGCCCGCCCCGCATCGATCGCTGCTCGACTCGGTGACGAGTCGTGTCGCTGATCTGCTCAAGGCGGCGGGCATGCGCGGCGAGGACCAGCGCGCCGGCTGTGTGGCGTGCGGGGCCTGCAGCGTGCTCAAGACGGCAGGAGCCTGACGTGCTCGACGTGCCGCTGCTCGCCGGCGTCGCCCACCGTGCACGCCCGAATCGGACCGCGTGGCGCATCGAGAGGGCGACCGGCCGCCAGATCGAGGACTATCGCGCGATCCGTCGCGAGGTCTTCGTCGCCGAGCAGGGCATCTTCGATGCCGACGATTTCGATCGCATCGACGACGATCCCCGCACGATCGTGCTCGTCTGCGTCGACCCCGAGGAGGTGGTACTCGGCGGCGTGCGGCTGGCCCCGGCCCTCGAAGGACGCGACATCGGGTGGTGGACCGGCAGCCGCCTCGTCGTGCGTCGCGATGCCCGCGGCGCGGGCGGCATCGGATCGGCCCTCGTGCGGGAAGCGTGCGCGACCGCGCTCGCCCGCGGCGTGCTCCGCTTCGAGGCGACCGTGCAGGATCGCAACGAACCACTGTTCCGCCACCTCGGCTGGACAGCGTGGGGGCGAACATCCCTCGGCGGTGCGCCGCACGTGCGCATGCGCTGGCCCATCGACCGCATCCAGCGACTGCTTCAGGCCACGAAGGCCCCGCTCGGCGACGTGCTCGGCGGGCTGCGCGGCGACGACCCGAAAGCCCTCGGCGGCAGCGGCTTCGTCGGCGACGACGGGGCGCCGCTTCCGGGCACGGACGTCATCGCCGCGTGCGACGCGATCCTGCCGGCGATCCTCGAGCGCGACCCCGAGTGGGCCGGATGGTGTGCGGTTCTGGTCAACGTGAACGATCTGTCGGCGATGGGTGCGAAGCCGATCGGACTGCTCGACTCCGTCGCCGCCCCCACCGCCTCGTTCGCGCGGCGCATCCTCGGGGGTCTGCGAAGTGGGGCGGATGCCTGGGGCCTGCCGATCCTCGGAGGTCACACCCAGCTGGGGGTCGCGCCGTCGCTGTCGGTGACCGCGCTCGGTCGGACGAAGCGGCCGGTGCCCGGCGGCGGTGGACGCGTGGGCGACGACCTCAGCCTCACCGTCGACCTCCGTGGTCGGTGGCGGCGCGGGTTCGAGGGCCGGCAGTGGGACACGACATCGGCTCGGACCGGTTCCGAGTTGCGCGAGCTCGGCGCCGTCGTGCGGAGAGCCCGCCCCGCCGCGGCGAAGGACGTCAGCATGGGTGGCATCGTCGGCAGCGCGGCGATGCTCGCGGAGGCATCCGGCACGGGGCTCACCCTCGACGTCGCCGCGATCCCGTCACCCGACGACGTCTCGTTCGGAGACTGGCTCACGTGCTTTCCGGGATTCGGGATGCTCACGGCCGACCGCCCGGGACGCTCGCGCGCGGCATCCCGCATCGCCGAGACCGCCGTCATCGGAACGCTGGATGCCGGAGACGACGTCCGGCTGCGCTGGCCCGACGGCGTCGAGACGGTGGCGTGCGAAAGTGCGGCGACGGGGCTCGGATCTGCGAGTTCGTAACACGACCTCATTCCGGATGAAACCAAACAGAAACACCCGCTTGGGAGTGTGGACACACTCTCCCTTCAGCTCCATCCCGTGCACCACCCCACGAAAGAGATGACCAATGCCTGAAGACATCGACGCCCAGATCGCCGAGAACATCGCCAAGTCGCTCGGCGAGATCCCGCACCCCTCGCTGCCCAAGGGCACGAACATCTATGGATCGACCAAGATCTTCCCCGACTTCCAGGCCGAGGACGGCGAGACCTACTTCACGCTGATCCACGGCATCCCGCACGAGTCCTCGGTCAGCTTCGTCGCGATCCTGCAGGCGACCCGCGCCCTCCGCAAGGGGTTCGAGTCGGCGATCTACTTCTACGGCCCGGGCACGCTCGCCTGCACGGCGAACCGCGGATTCCCGACCACCGGGGATGCCGGATTCCCGGGTGAACTCAACATGAATGGCTCGCTCGAGACCTTCATCAAGGAGGGCGGCACGGTCTACTGCTGCCGCTTCGGCATGGCCCTGCACGGCATGCGCGAAGAGGACCTCATCGAGGGCGTCATCCCGGCGCACCCGCTCGATGTCCAGGACGCCCTCATCTACTACGCGCGCAAGGGCGCGATCATCAACTCCACCTACAACCTCTAGGCCCGGCCATGACACTCACCGTCGCGTCGGTCTCGGCGAACTTCACGCGGGACCTGGACCAGAACTACGCGCTCATTGAGCAGCTGCTCCAGGACGCGCGTGCTCGGGGGGCGCGGATCGTCGCATTCCCCGAGGCGGCGATCGGGGGGTATCTCTCGTCGCTCGGCAACCACGGCGACACCGTGCAGAACACGAAACGCTCGCTCCCGCCGGCCATCCGGCTGGACGGACCCGAGATCGCCCGCGTCCAGGAGCTCGCGGGCGACACGATCCTCACGATCGGGTTCTGCGAGCTCGACGACGACGGGGTGACGCGCTACAACGCGGCCGCGTGCCTCGACGGCGGGCAGATCTACGGGTCGTATCGCAAGGTGCATCAGCCGCTCGGTGAGAACATGTCGTACTCGGCGGGGTCCGAATACACGGCGTTCGACACCCCGCTCGCGCGCATCGGGATGCAGATCTGCTACGACAAGGCCTTCCCCGAGGCGGCACGGATGCTCGCGCTCGACGGTGCCGAGATCGTCGTGAGCATGTCGGCCTGGCCGGCGGCGCGCACGGCGACGGCCGAGAACCTGCAGGACGACCGCTGGACGTACCGGTTCAACCAGTTCGACATCGCGCGGGCGCTCGACAACCAGGTCTTCTGGATGGCGTCGAACCAGTCGGGCACGTTCGGGTCGCTGCGGTACGTCGGCAACGCCAAGGTCGTCGATCCGGGCGGCAACATCCTCGCGACGACGCTGCTGGGAGCCGGTCTCGCCGTGGCCGAGATCGACATCGACGAGACGTTCCGGGCGATGCGCGGTGGCATGTTCCACCTGCGGGATCGACGACCGGATGTCTACGGCCCGGTCGCCGAGACGGGGAGCGCCAGCGCGACCCGGTGGACGGAGCTCGCCCATGCCTGAGATGACGTTCGCCGTGCGCTGGCCGGACGGCCGCGAGAGCACGCACTACTCGCCGAGCCTGGTGATGCACGACTTCCTCACCGTGGGGGAGCGGTACCCGGTGTCGGACTTCGTCGGACGCACGAGCGAGGCCCTCGCCATCGCGAGCGAACGGGTGCGGGCGAAGTTCGGATTCGCGTGCACTTCGGCGATGCACTCGGAGCAGACGATCGCTTCGGCCGCCGCCTCGTACGCAGGCGGTGACGTCGAGGTCGTCGCGATGGAGCCCGGCCTGGAGCCGACCGCGGACGGCGGCGGCGCATGATTGCCGTCGAGCTGCGGGACGGCGACCATTTCGATGCCGTGATCGTGGGCGGTGGCCAGGCCGGTCTCGCCCTCAGCTGGCACCTCGTGCAGCAGGGTATCCGGCACGTGGTGATCGAGCGCGACACGCTCGTGCACGAGTGGAGCGACGGCCGCTGGGACAACTTCACGCTCGTGACCCCCAACTGGCACTGCCGGCTGCCGGGTTATCCGTACGACGGAGCCGACCCCGACGGCTTCATGACCCGCGACGAGGTCTACGCCTGGGTGCGGCGCTACGCCGACACCTTCGACGCGCCGGTCGCCGAGGGCACATCGGTCACACTGGTCGAGACCCGCCCGAGCAGGGGCTTCCGGGTGCGCACGAGCGCCGGCACCATCACCGCGGACTCCGTCATCTCCGCCACGGGCGGCTACCACGTTCCCGTCACCCCGGCATGGGCGGGCGACATCCCGGACGCGGTGTTCCAGCTCCACTCGCACGAGTACCGCAACGCGGCACAGCTGCCCGAGGGGCCCGTGCTCGTGATCGGATCCGGCCAGTCGGGCACGCAGATCGCCGAGGATCTCCTGATCGAGGGTCGCGAGGTGCACCTCGCCCTCGGGCGCGCCCCGCGGGTCGCCCGTTTCTACCGGGGCAAGGACTGCATGACCTGGCTCGCGGAGATGGGTGTCTACGACGTGCCCGTCGCCGCCCACGGGCCGGCCAAGCGCGAGTCCACGAACCACTACGTCACGGGCCGAGACGGCGGCCGAGACATCGACCTGCGCGAGTTCGCACGCCGGGGTATGGCCCTCTACGGCCGCGCGATCGGGTTCTCAGGCGGGGGCTTCCGGTTCGACGACACGCTCGCGGAGAACCTCGACTACGCCGACTCGGTGGCCGAGTCGATCAAGAACGACATCGATCGCTACATCGCACGCGAAGGCATCCACGCGCCGCCCGAGGACCGCTACGTCGCGCGCTGGCACCCCCACGGTGTGCCGCACGATCTGCCGGCCGCTGAGATCGCATCGGTGATCTGGTCGATCGGCTTCCGTGCGGACTGGTCGTGGCTCGGCGACCTCGACGTGCTCGACCACGCCGGGCACCCCGCCCACACCTACGGAGAGACGAGCGTGCCCGGGTTCCACTTCATCGGCCTGCCGTGGATGCACACGTGGGGCTCCGGACGCTTCCACGCCATCGCGCGCGACGCCGAGCACGTCGCGAACATGATCGCTGCCCGGGCGGATCAGCAGGTCCGCGTCGCCCGTCTTGCCTCACGTCAAGATGTCCGGGAGTGAGTGATGCTTGCCTCACGTGAAATGTCCGCGTAGCTCAGGCGGCGGGGCGGGTGCCCTGGGTGCGGGCGGCGGCGAGTTCGATGAGTTGTTGCTGGATCTGGTTGATCCGTCGGGTGATCCGTGCCGGGTTCAGCTTCGCATGCTCGCGCTCCAGTCGGGCGCGGGTCTTCTCGTCGAGCACACCGGCGTCGAGCAACCGCTGGTAGGGGGTACGTGGCTTGTCGTAGACGCGCTTCTTCCGGCCGGCTGCGGTGTGGGTCCAGTCGATCGCTTTCACGCAGGGCAGCAGATGGTTCTTGCGGGCCATCACGAAATCCCAGAGCTCGTTGAGCAGGGTCATCTCCGCCTCGGTCTCGTAGCGGTAGCGGAACGCGTGTTTGCGGACCCAGTCGCCGTTGCGTTGCTCGACGTGCGCGTTGTCGTTGTGCTTGTAGGGACGCCCCCGGGTGACGGGGATCTCCTTCTTGTCCGCCCAGGCGATCACGCCCCAGTTCATGAACTCGGATCCGTTGTCGAAGTCGAGCCCGGCGACCGGGACGGGCGCGTTCTTCACCATCCATTCCAGGGCGCCGTGCACGTGCACGTAGGCGTTGTTGCGGATCGTGCGCAGCATCGTCCACCCCGCGACCGGGTCGGTGCCGGTCAGGGTGCGCAGGAACTCGCCTTTGAGGGAGTGGCCGCAGTGCGCGACGGTGTCCAGCTCCAGGAACCCCGGGACGGTCAGCGGGGCGTCCATGCTGGTGCGCGTCGGGATCGAAGAGCGCAGGATGTGGGACGGCTTCGTGCCCGAGACCGCGACCGGGTAGGCGGCGTCCTTGTGCGGTTTCAGGTACCGGTCGATCGTCGCGGCGCTCATCGATCGCAACTCGTCCAGCACCTCCGGTGTGACCCGCTGCTCGACCTTGCCGAGCTCACGGAAGCGGACGAGGCGTTCGAGGGTGTCGTCCATGATCGCCGCGAAGTACTTTCCCGACGGCTGCCCGGACAGCCGCCAGACTTCTTGCAGCACCACGAGCGCATCGTAGGAGTACTTCCGCTCACGCGGCTTACGCTGCTGATCGCGCGCGGCACCTTTGCGTGCGTTCGCGGCACGGATCGCGCGGCGCGCGTGATCACGCGTCCAGCCTGTCGCGTGCACAAGCTCGTCCAGCAGCCGGCCCTTCTCTTCCTTGCCTGCTTTCGCATACTCGCGGGCGAACTTCTTCGTGATCTCACGGCGCGCCGCCATCGACAACTCCCTGCTCATCACCCCAGGGAACTACGCGGACATTCCTACGTGAGGCACGCGCAGCCCTTCCCGGACCTTTTAGCTGAGTCTCGTCGTCGCCTGAGGCGAGCGCGTGCCGAGATATAGCCTGAGGCGATGGGCACGGTGATGATGGCGGGAGTCGCGGCGCATTTCGGTCGTGACATCGACCGCACGCTCGCGAAGCTGCCGGGCATCATCACCCAGGCGCGCGAGAAGGGCGTGGATCTGCTCGTCCTTCCCGACGCAACCATCGGCGGATATCTGCTCGAACTCGAGCATCCATCGCAGGACGCGGACAGTGCGCCGCGGTCCGTCGACCTGGACGGTCCCGAGATCGCGTCGGTGATCGCGATGGCGGGTGGCATGACGGTCTGCTTCGGCGTGGCGGAGCGCGCGAGCGTCGACGGTGCCGAGGTGAGATTCAACACCGCGGTGTGTGTGACCGGCGACGGAATCCTGGGTACGCATCGCAAGGTGCACCTGCCGCTCGGCGAGTCCGGCATCTACCGAGCCGGTGACGAGTTCGCGGCGTTCGACACTCCGGTCGGGCGCCTGGGCATGCTGATCGACTTCGACAAGACGTTCCCCGAATCGGCGCGTTCGCTCGCGCTCGACGGCGCCGAGATCCTGGCGTGCCTCTGCGCCTGGCCGGCCAGCGTCACCGATCGCTCCGACCGCATCCGCAACGATCGGCAAGCGCACCTGTTCGATCTCTACGACTGCGCGCGGGCGGCCGAGAACCAGGTCTACCTCGTGTCGTCCAATCAGACGGGCGTCATGGGCGGGCTGCGGTTCCTCGGACAGGCGAAGGTCGTCGACCCCGCCGGCGAGATCATCGCCAAGACCTGGGCCAAGGGAGGTCTCGCGATCGCGGAGGCCGACGTGAGAGCATCCCGTGCCCGCGCGCGACGCAGCCTCAACCACCTCGAGCAGCGCGCGGAGCATGCGTACCGGCTGACCACGTCGTGAAGATCGCCCAGATCACCTACTCGACCAAGCCGCGCGGCGGTGTCGTGCACACCCTCGCGCTGGCGGAGGCGCTGGCGGCCCGCGGCCACGACGTCGAGGTGTGGACGCTCGGTCGTGGCGAGGACACCGCGTTCTTCCGCGCGGTCGATCCCGCCGTGCGGGTGCGAGTCGTGCCGTTCGAACCGCGCGAGGGCGAGGACGTCGGCGATCGCATCGAGAGGTCGATCGCCGTGATGGCCCGGAGTTTCTCGGCCGACGCCGATATCGTGCACGCGCAGGACTGCATCTCGGCGAACGCGGTGGAGGCCGCGGGTACCGCCTGCGTGCGCACCATCCACCACCTCGACGCGTTCACGACTCCCAGGCTCATCGAGTGCCACGAGCGCGCCATCCATCGCCCCGTCGCCCGGATCTGCGTCTCGCGCGCCGTTGCCGCCGAGGTCGCGACCGAGTACGGCTACACGCCCACCGTGATCCCGAACGGCGTCGATGCAGAGCGTTTCGAGGCGGCCGCCGGGCCCGCGGGGGGCCCGGCCCGATCACGGTGGCGCGCCGAGCTGGGAGACTACGTGCTCGCGCTGGGCGGGATCGAGCCGCGCAAGGGATCGATCGATCTGCTCGAGGCGTTCGCGATCCTGCGCGCGAGGCGGCGTGAGCTTCGACTCGTCTTCGGCGGCGGCGAGACGCTCTTCGACTACCGCTCCTACCGCGAAGCCTTCGATCGGCGAGCCGAGCAGCTGGGTGTGGTCCCCACGATTCTCGGCACGCTGCCGGACGGGGACGTGCCGTCGCTCGTGGCCGCCGCGCGCGCTCTCGCCTTCGTCTCGACCAAGGAGGGGTTCGGGCTCGCCGCGATGGAAGCGCTGGCGGCGGGCGTGCCCGTCGTCGCCCGTGACCTTCCCGTCGTGCGCGAGGTCTTCGGCGAGGCGGTGACCTACGCCACGGATGCGCCCGAGATCGCCGACGCGCTCGATCGGGTGACCGGAGCCCGGCGAACGGCTGCGGACGGCGGGCGCCGCCTCGCGCGCACCTTCACCTGGGCGGCGGCAGCCCGAGCCCACGAAGACTTCTACCGCGGGCTGCTCGGCGAGAGGAGCGGCGATGCGCAGGTCGATCTCGTCGATCCTCGCTGACCGTGCGCGGGCGGAGCCGGGTGCGGTCGTCGTCATCGATCAGGACGGGGAGCTGACCGCGGCCGAGCTCGACGACGCGGCGACCCGACTGGCCCACCTGCTGGTCGATCGCGGGGTCGGTCACGACGACCTCGTCACGGTGTCGCTGCCCAACGGCCGGGACTTCGTCATCGCCTGCGCCGCCGTCTGGCGGGCGGGCGCCACGCCCCAGCCGGTCTCACGTGGCCTCACCGATGCGGAACGGGCGGCCGTGGAGGCCGTAGCACGTCCACGGGCGGCGATCGGCCGCAGGCCGCACTCGCCACGGATCCCATGGATCGATTCCCTCGTCGCTCCGCCCGTCGATCGGGCGCTTCCCGACCTGGTCGCCACGTCGTGGAAGGCCCCGACGACATCGGGATCGACGGGCAGGCCGAAGGTCGTGCGAGCGAACGCGCCCGCGGCGATGGATCCCACGGTGCCGGTCGCCGAGTTCCTGCCGCTGCGTGCGACGCAGCTGGTCGCGGGCCCGATGACGCACTCCGCGACCTTCACCTACGCGTTCCGGGGCCTGCTGACCGGGCATCGGCTGGTCATCCTGCCGCGCTTCGACGAGCGCGCCTGGCTCGAGGCGGTCCAGACGCACGCCGTGACGTGGGCTCTCGTGGTGCCGACGATGATGCACCGGCTCCTGCGGCTTCCCGTCTCGGAGCGCGACCCGCTCAGACTCCGATCGATCGAGACCCTCCTGCACATGGGTGCGCCCTGCGCCGTCGACCTCAAACGCGCCTTTCTCGACTGGGTCGGCGCCGAGCGCGTCGTCGAGGTGTACGCGGGCTCCGAGTCGAACGGGCTGACCATGATCCGGGGTGATGAATGGCTCGAGCATCCCGGGAGCGTCGGGCGACCCATCGGCGGGACCGAGGTGCAGATCCGTTCGCCGGCGGGCGAGGAGCGTGCGGTCGGTGAGGCGGGCCTCGTGTGGATGCGACGCGGCGAGACGTCCGCCTACGACTACATCGGCTCCGCGTCTCGCCGAGACCCGCTCGGGTGGGACACCCTCGGCGACATCGGTCGTCTCGACGCCGAGGGTCACCTTCACCTCATCGACCGCGAGGACGATCTCATCATCCGCGGCGGCGAGAAGGTGTACCCCGTCGAGATCGAGCGCGTGCTCGAACAGCACCCCGACATCCGCAGCGCGGTGGCGTTCGGTGTGCCCGATGACGCGCTCGGGCAGCGCATCGCCGCCGTGCTCGACGTCGCGGGGGCGACGGTGAGCGAGACCGAGCTGATGGAGTGGGCGCGTCGGCGACTCGGGATGCGGTCGCCCGCCTCGATCCGGATCGTCGACGAGCCCGTCCGCGACGACGCCGGCAAGACGTCTCGCCGACGGTGGGCTCGTGCCTGACCGGAAGACTCAGGCTCGAGTGAGGGGGATCGGCGTCGTGCCCGCCGCCTCGTCGCTGAACTCCACCGGCTCGGGAGCGATGATCGACACCGGACGGGTGTGGTCGAGCGAGAGCCCGAACCGCCGCGTCTCGTGGCGGTGCACGCGGCCGGATGCCAGCATCCACGTCGCCCCGATGACGAACGCGGCGAACCCCGCCGCGGCGCCCACGAGGATCGCCATGCGCGGGCCGAACTCTCCCGCGATCCAGCCGACGATGGGGGCCCCGACCGGCGTGCCGCCCATGATGACGGCGACGTAGAGCGCCATCACCCGCCCGCGCACGGCCGGGTCGGTGGTCGTCTGCACGTAGCCGTTGGCCGTGGTGAGGGTCGTGACGACGCTGAATCCGACGAGCACGAGCGTCGCGGCGTACGCCCAGTACGAGGGCATCAGCACGGACAGCGCCGACGCGAGGCCGAAACCGAGCGTGGCGATGATCACCACGCGGATGCGGGCGCGATCGCGGCGTGCGGCGAGCAGGGCGCCGGCGAGCGAGCCGATCGCCAGGATCGACGAGAGCAGGCCGAACCCGTCGGCCTGCTGCCCGAACTCCAGCGCCATCGTCGACGCGAAGATCGGGAAGTTCATGCCGAACGCACCCATCAGGAACACCATCGCGAACACGACGAGCAGGTCGGGCCGGTGCGAGACGTACCGGAAGCCCTCGGCGATGCGCGAGCGTCCCGGGGCGGTGGCACGCGGGATCAGCTCGGCGGGCCGGATCAGCAGCAGCGCGATCGCCATCGCGAGGAACGTGAATGCGTTGGCGATGAAGACCCACCCGGTGCCGATCGCGACGATCATGATGCCCGCCACGGCGGGGCCGATCATGCGGGCTCCGTTGAAGGATGCTGCATTCAGGGCGATCGCGTTGGAGGCATTCTCGCGCTCCACGATGTCGGAGACGAAAGCCTGCCGGGCCGGGTTGTCGAAGGCGGTCGCGATGCCGAGCGCCAGCGCGAAGCCGTACATCATCGGCAGGGTCATGACGCCGGTCAGCAGCAGAACGCCGAGGGCGATCGCCAGGAGCAGCATCGCGCCCTGCGTGATCATGAGCAGTCGGCGCCGGTCGAACCGGTCGGCGACCCAGCCCGTCAGGCTCACGAGCAGCAGCGGCGGCCCGAACTGCAGCGCCATCGTGATGCCCATCGCGGCGGGATCGTTGTCGGTCAGCTCGGTCAGCACGACCCAGCTCTGCGCGGTCGACTGCATCCACGCGCCAACGTTCGACACGAGTGCGCCGATGAACCAGACGCGGTAGTTGAACACCGAGAACGAGCGGAACATGCTCGAGCTCATCGGTCGGCCATCCGGGTCATGATCTCGGCTGCGGCCGCGAGCGTCGCCCGCTCGTCGGCGGACAGCTCGGCGAGCGCGTCGTCGAGCCACGCGTCGCGGCGCCTGCCCGTCTCGACGACGATCTCGTGCCCGGCGTCGGTGAGCGAGACGTTGACCTTGCGGCGATCGGCGTCGTCGGGGCTGCGCTGGAGGAACCCGGACTCCTCGAGACAGTTGACGGTGCGGTTCATGGACGGCGCCGACACGCGCTCACGCTCGGCCAGTTCGCCGAGCGTGTGGGGGCCGCGCATCTTGAGCCAGCCGAGGACGGCGAGCTGCCCGTCGCTCATCGTGTCGATCGCCCGCTGATTGCGCAGGCGTCGGGCGAACCGGAGTACCGCGCCGCGCAGACGCGACGCCTCGGTCGAGTGATCGTCGGTGGCAGCGGTGGCGGAATCGGGTCTCATGCTTTTCGTTAGCATAGCTCATTACCCATGCTAAGTAAATGATCGGGCGCCCACGGGGGTACAGCCGCGCGCCCCGCCCCTAGACTCGACCGCGTGCCCGAGTTCACCGACGCCCATGGCATCACGATCGTCTACGATGTGCATCCCGCCCGCGGCGCCGCCCGGGGCGTGGTGCAGCTGCTGCACGGCGTCGGCGAACACGCCGGCCGCTACGGCAGCCTCATCGATGCACTGAACACCGCCGGCTTCACCGTCTACGCCGACGACCACCGCGGCCACGGCCGCACCGGGCTGGCGCAGCACGGCACGCCCGAGCGCCTCGGCAGACTGGGCCCGGGCGGCATGCCCGCCACGCTCGACGCGCTCTGGCAGCTGACCGGATTGATCCGCACCGCGCACCCCGACCTCCCCCTCGTTCTGCTCGGGCACTCGTGGGGCTCGTTCCTCGCGCAGATGCTGCTCGACCGGCACGCCGACGCCTACGACGCGCTCGTCCTTTCGGGGTCTGCGCTGCGCTGGCCCGGCTCGCTCAATCCCGGCGACCTCAACGCACCGTGGAAGCACGAGGATCCGACGGGGCTCGCGTGGCTCTCCTCCGATCCCTCCGTGGGCGAGGCGTTCGCCGCCGACCCGCTCACGACGTCGCAGCCGCTGCTGAAGCTGTTCGGCCCGTTCGATGCGGCGCGTCTGTACGGGCGCCCGCGCCGGGGCCTGCGCGAGGCGGTGGGCCACAGCATCCCGATCCTTCTCCTGGTCGGCCGCGACGACACCGTCGGCGGGCCCGTCTCGGTGCACCGGCTCGCCCGCGCCTACCGCGAGCGTTCGGGGTTCGACGACGTCACGACGCTGGTCTACCCGGGCGCGCGGCACGAGATCTTCAACGAGGTGCAGCAGGGCGAGGTGCGCGCCGACCTGCTCGCGTGGCTCGACGCGCGATTCGCGGCGAGGGTCTGAGATCGCCGTGACCGACGCGCCCGCCCGCCCGCACACGCGCCCCCGCGTCGATCTCATCCGCGGCCTCGTGGCCGTCGCGGCACTGCCCAGCGCCCTGACCTCGCCCGTCGCCGTGGCGGCGGTGCTCGAGGGCGGCATCTCGCTCGGCACGGTCGTGTCAGGGGCGGTGCTGTCGCCCCTCGTCCTTCCGGGCGTGCTCGGCGGTGTCTTCTCCGGCTTCCGGGTGTTCTCCGTCTTCGGCGCGGCGCAGGGGCATGACCGGGGGGATGCTGCCGCCGAGCGCTCGGAGGTCGACGCCGAGGTCCGCGTGCGCTCGTTCGGGGGTGATCTGCTGTGGGGCGCGGTCATCGCGGCGGTCACCGGCATCCTCGGTGCGCTGCTCGCCGGTGTGGCGACAGGTTCGGCCGCTCCCGCCGCCCTCGTGGTCATTGCCGTGCTGCCCGTCGCGTGGGGGATCGGCTGGTGTGTGGGTGCCGTGACCGGCGCGACTCTCGCGGCCGCGACGGCGATCGCATGGGGCGCCGTGCGGTCCCGGCGCCGCGGCAGAGGCGCCTGATCCGGACTCCGTGGGTCCGCCCGCTTTAGGCTGAGGGCATGCACGGCGAATACAAGGTGCCCGGCGGCAAGCTGGTGGTCGTCGACCTCGAGGTGCGCGAGGGACGGATCGCCGACTTCCACCTCGCGGGCGACTTCTTCCTCGAGCCGGATGTCGCGCTCGACGCGATCGATGGGGCCGTCACCGGTCTGCCGGAGACGGCGGATGTCGCGACGATCGCCGCCGCGATCCGCGCCGCGCTCCCCGAGGGCACGCAGATGCTGGGCTTCACACCCGAGGCGGTCGGCACCGCGGTGCGGCGCTCCCTCGTCACGGCGCCCGGCTGGCGTGACTTCGACTGGCAGATCGTGCACGAGAAGGCGGTGTCGCCGCGCATGAACCTCGCCCTCGACGAGGTGCTCACGGCGCGCGTCGGCGACGGGCGCCGCACCCCGACCCTGCGCATGTGGGAGTGGGATGCCTCGGCCGTCGTGATCGGCTCGTTCCAGTCCCTGCGCAACGAGGTCGACCCCGAGGGCGCGGCTCGGCACGGCTTCGACGTCGTCCGCCGCATCTCCGGCGGCGGGGCGATGATGATGGGCGCCGGGCAGATCGTGACCTACTCCCTCTACGTTCCGGCCGCGCTGGTGGCGGGCATGACGTTCGCGGACTCGTACGCCTTTCTCGATGACTGGGTGCTGCAGGCTCTGCGCTCGCTCGGCATCGACGCGACCTATCAGCCGCTGAACGACATCGCGAGCCCGACCGGGAAGATCGGCGGCGCCGCGCAGAAGCGTCTCGCCAATGGCGGCGTGCTCCACCACGCGACGCTCAGCTACGACATCGACGGGCAGATGATGACCGAGGTGCTGCGCATCGGCCGCGAGAAGCTCAGCGACAAGGGCACGGCCTCGGCGGCGAAGCGCGTCGATCCGCTGCGCAGCCAGACCGGGCTGCCGCGGGAGGCCGTCATCGAGCGGCTGCTGGAGACCTTCGCGAACCTGTACGGCGCGGAGCGGGGCACCATCAGCGCGGACGAGTACGACGAGGCCGAGGCCCTCGTCGCCGCCAAGTTCGCCACCGACGCCTGGCTGCGGCGCGTGCCGTGAGCCGGGTCGACATCATCCAGGGTGACAACCTCTCGGTCATGTCCGGCCTCGCCGACGGCGCCTTCACCGTCGTCTACCTCGACCCGCCGTTCAACACCGGCCGCGCGCGTGAGCGAGCCGTGGAGACCGCGCGGGCGCCGGGAGTGGACGCGGGGTCGCCCGGGGAGGAGACGGCGGAGGCAGGGGTCGCCCAGGCGGGCGTCATCAACCGCGGCTTCCACGGGCGCGAATACGAGCGGGTGCGGGGGCTGCTCCGGGCGTACGACGACAGGTTCGACGACTACTGGGCGTTCCTCGAGCCGCGCCTGTACGAGGCGTGGCGTCTGCTCTCGCCCGAGGGCACCCTCTACCTGCACCTGGACTATCGCGAGGCGCACTACGCGAAGGTCGCCCTCGACGCCCTCTTCGGCCGGGACTGCTTCTTGAACGAGATCATCTGGGCGTACGACTACGGGGCCAAGACCCGGCGGCGCTGGCCGACG
Organism: Microbacterium sp. HA-8; assembly: GCF_046111165.1. Taxonomy (NCBI): domain Bacteria; kingdom Bacillati; phylum Actinomycetota; class Actinomycetes; order Micrococcales; family Microbacteriaceae; genus Microbacterium; species Microbacterium sp. HA-8. The sequence continues at coordinate 3,344,334 of NZ_CP162025.1, read as the reverse complement.
AAGCACGACACGATCCTGGTCTACGTCAAAGACCCGGCGCGGTATGTCTTCGACGCCGATGCCGCCGACCGCGAGCCGTACATGGCCCCGGGCCTGGTGACGCCCGAGAAGGCGGCGCGGGGCAAGCTGCCCACCGATGTGTGGTGGCACACGATCGTGCCCACGAGCGGACGCGAGAAGACCGGGTACCCCACACAGAAGCCCGAGGGGATCCTGCGGCGCATGATCGGCGCCTCCAGCCGTCCCGGCGACCTCGTCCTCGACCCGTTCGCCGGCAGCGGCACGACGGGCGCGGTCGCGGCCGCTCTCGGCCGCAGCGCCGTGCTCATCGACGCCAACCCCGCCGCGATCGAGGTGATGGCCGTGCGGATGCCGGGGGCCCGAGTGCGCGGCGAAGACCGTGCGAGCGCCGCCCCTGCCTAGGGTGGAGGGATGAGATTCGGAACCTTCATCCCGCAGGGCTGGCGTCACGACCTGGTCGGCATCGAGCCGTCCGAGCAGTGGCGCGTCATGCGCGAACTCGCCCAGCGCGCCGACGAGGGCCCGTGGGAGTCGCTGTGGGTCTACGACCACTTCCACACCGTCCCCGTCCCGAGCGATGAGGCCACCCACGAGGCGTGGACGCTGATGGCGGCGTTCGCCGCCGTGACAGACCGCATCCGCCTCGGTCAGATGTGCACCTGCATGGGTTACCGCAACCCCGCCTACCTCGCGAAGGTCGCCGCGACCATCGACCTTGTCTCGGGCGGACGCGTCGAGATGGGGATCGGCGGCGGCTGGTACGAGCACGAGTGGCGTGCGTACGGCTACGGATTCCCGCCGATCAAGGATCGCCTCGCGATGCTCGACGAGGGTGTCCAGATCATGCAGCAGGCCTGGCGCACGGGCCGCGCCACGCTGCAGGGCGCGCACTACACGGTCGAAGACGCGATCGTGCAGCCGCGGCCGCTCCAGGAGGGCGGCATCCCCGTCTGGGTCGCCGGTGGAGGCGAGAGGGTCACCCTGCGCATCGCGGCGAAGTATGCGCAGTACACGAACTTCTCGAACGATCCCGAGCAGTTCAGTCACAAGCGCGAGGTGCTGAAGGGCCACACCGATGCGATCGGTCGAGACCTCGGCGAGATCACCCTGTCGGCCAACTTCAACACCGTCATCGCCTCGTCCGCGGCCGAGGTGGCGGAGCGGCTCGCGGTCATCGAGGATCGGGTCGCCCCCTATCTCGGCGACCGCACCGAGGCGTTCATGCACGAGTATCGCGGTGGTGCGGGCCTGGTGGGCACGCCCGAGCAGGTCATCGAGCGGCTCGTCGCGCTGCGCGAGCGTGGGCTGGGTTACGCCATCCACTACTTCCCCGAGCACGCCTACGACCGCTCCGGCATCGAGCTCTTCCAGCGCGAGGTGATCCCCGCGCTGGCGTGAGGGGCGGCGAGCTCCTATCGCGGCGCTAGTCGGCGCGCAGCTCGAGGGCGCCGAGCAGCGCCGCGATGGTCCCGGCCATGTCGAGCTCCGGATCGACCAGCCACTGGGTCTGAAGGCCGTCGCCGAGGGCGAGCACGATCGTCGCGAGGGTCGCGGGGTCGATGCGCGTCGTCAGCCGGCCCTCCTGCTGCAATCGCTCGATGACGGGCACGAACAGATCGCGCAGCCGGTGCTGGCGTCCGGCGAAGTAGTCGTGCGCGGGGTGCTGCGGATCGACCGCGTCGACGGAGACGTGGGCGAAGAGCTGTACGAGGCCCGGCACGTCGGCGTTGTGCCGGATGACGTTGAGGTAGGTCTCGAGTACGCCGCGCGGTTGATCCGCCGTGTCGATCGGGCCGTACGTGTCGATGTCGACTTCGTCGCGCTTGCTGAGGATCGCGGTGTACAGCTCCTCCTTCGTGCCGAAGTAGTGCAGCAGTCCCGCCTGCGAGAGTCCGACCGCGTCGGCCAGCTCCCGCACGGAGGTGTTCCGGAAGCCCTCCCGCGCGATCACCTCGAGAGCCGTGCGCAGGATCTCGTCGCGTTTGGCCACGCCCTTGGCGTATGACCCCCGTTGTGCCATGCCCCGAGCGTAGACCGAGCGATGCTTGCTTTTCAAAACCTAGCGCCATATGGTTTTGATGGACGGCGTCGCCCGTCGAGCCGCTGCGTCGCTGCCGGCGACAGATCCCACGAAGGAGTGACCGTGACCGACACGACCCTCACCGACACCCCCGCCGACACGGACGCACGCGCCGTCGCCGACCTGACTCTCGAGGAGAAGGCGTCGCTGACCAGCGGGGCCGATTTCTGGACGACCACCGCGATCGAGCGCGTCGGCGTGCCCAGCGTCATGATGACCGATGGCCCGCACGGCCTGCGCAAGCAGAGCGGCGGAAACGACCACGTCGGCCTCGCCGACAGCGTGCCGGCCACCTGCTTTCCCCCCGCGGTCGGGCTGAGCGCCACCTTCGACCCCGAGCTCGCGGAGCGCGTGGGCGCGGCCCTCGGTGTCGAGTCCGCCATCGAAGACGTCGCCGTCATCCTCGGCCCCGGCATCAACATCAAGCGCTCGCCGCTGTGCGGCCGCAACTTCGAGTACATGTCCGAGGACCCGATCGTCTCCGGCGTGATGGGCGCCGCGCTCGTGCGCGGCATCCAGTCGCAGGGCGTGGGCGCCTCGCTCAAGCACTTCGCGGCCAACAACCAGGAGACCGACCGCCTGCGCGTCTCGAGCGACGTCGACCCGCGTCCGCTGCGCGAGATCTACCTGCGCGGATTCCAGCGCGCCGTTCAGGACGCGCAGCCGTGGACGGTGATGTGCTCCTACAACCGCATCAACGGTGTCTACGCGTCGGAGGACCCGTGGCTGCTCACGAGCGTCCTGCGCGACGAGTGGGGCTTCGAGGGCCTCGTCGTCTCTGACTGGGGCGCCGTCAACGATCGTGTCGCCGGTGTCGCCGCGGGACTCGACCTCGAGATGCCCTCCAGCGGAGGGATCTCCGATGCGCGGGTCGTCGCGGCCGTGCGTGAGGGCTCGCTCGACGAGTCCGCCCTCGACCTGGTCGCCGGTCGCGTGCTCGATCTCGTCGGCAAGGCTCAGCGGCGTCCCGCCCAGGCCGGTCCGCTCGATGTCGACGCGCACCACGCGCTGGCCCGCGAGGTCGCCGGCCGCGCGCTCGTGCTGCTCAAGAACGAGGGCGGGATGCTGCCGCTGAACCCCGCCCAGAAGGTCGCCGTCATTGGGGCCTTCGCCACGACGCCGCGCTTCCAGGGCGCCGGGTCGTCGCTGATCAACCCGACCCGTCTCGACACGGCCCTCGAGGCGATCGTCGAGTATGCCGACGAGGACACGGTCTCCTTCGCCGCCGGTTTCCGCATCGACGGTTCGGGCGACGCCACGGCGCTGCGCGCGGAGGCTGCGGCGACCGCCGCCGCCGCCGACGTCGCCGTCGTCTTCCTCGGCCTGCCCGCCGCCGCCGAGTCCGAGGGCTTCGACCGCGAGCACATCGACCTGCCGGCCGATCAGCTCGCCGCGCTCGACGCCGTGGTCGCCGCCAGCCCGCGCACGGTCGTCGTGCTCTCCAATGGCGGCGTGGTCGCGCTGCCCTTCGCGGGCGACGTGCCCGCCATCGTCGAGGGCTGGCTGCTCGGCCAGGCCGGCGGGTCGGCGACGGCCGATGTGCTCTACGGCGCCGTCAACCCCTCCGGCCGCCTCGCCGAGACCATCCCGGTGCGCCTGGAGGACAACCCCTCCTACGGCAACTTCCCCGGCGAGAACGGCCACGTCCGATACGGCGAGGGCCTGTTCGTCGGGTACCGCTGGTACGACGAGCGGGGGCTCGATGTGACTTATCCCTTCGGTCACGGGCTCTCGTACACGAGTTTCGAATACGGCCGGCCGACAGCATCCCTCGCCGCGAACGGCGACGTGCTCGTGCGGGTCGCCGTCACCAACACCGGGTCGCGCGCGGGCCGCGAGGTCGTGCAGGTCTACACCGCGCTCGAGGGATCGAGCGTGCAGCGCGCACCGCGCGAACTCAAGGCGTTCGAGAGTGTGGCGATCGAGGCGGGGCAGACCCGAGAGGTCGAACTGACGGTGCGCCGCGAGGACCTGGCCTACTGGGACATCCGCGTCGACCGCTGGATCGTCGAGGGTGGCGCGTACGACGTGCACGTCGGCGCGTCCAGCCGCGACATCCGCGGCGTCGTCGTCGTCGAGGTGCCCGGCGACGAGCTCGTGCTGCCCGCCACGGCGGACTCGTCGATCTTCGAACTGCTCGCCGACACGACGGCCGGCCCGCGCCTGCGCGAGATCCTCGGCCAGGCGTTCGGCGTGGGCGACGCGGCCGACGGAATGCTGCAGCTGGTGGGATCGTTCCCGATCGGGCGCCTCGCGACGTTCCCGAACGTCGCGATCACCCGGGAGCAGGTGCAGGAGTTGCTCGGCGGCGCGTGAGCGCTAAGCGCGGAGGAAGGCGAGCAGCTCCTCGTTGATCTCGTCGCCGTGGGTCCACAGCATCCCGTGCGGTGCGCCCTCGATCTCGACGTAGGTCGCGGCGGGGAGCAGCTCCTTGAAGCGGCGTCCCGTCGCGTCGATGGGCAGCACGTTGTCGGCCGTGCCGTGCACGATCAGCGCCGGCACGTCGACGGCCGGGATGTCGGCGCGGAAGTCGGTGGGCCACGTCAGCGGCGCGGCCGCCAGCGCGGTGTTGCCCGCCTGATTGGCGACCTGGATGCTGGCATCCACAGCCTCCTGCGAGATGCGCGAGCCGAGGTTCTCGTCGAGGTTGTAGAAGCCCGCGAAGAATCCGGTCAGGTAGGCGTAGCGGTCGCGGCGGATGTCGGTGACGATGCCGTCGAAGAAGTCCTGCGGCCCCGCGCCGTCGGGGTTGTCGTCGGTGATCAGCAGGAACGGCTCGAGCGATCCGAGGAAGGCGACCTTCGCGATGCGCTCGCTGCCGTGACGCGAGAGGTACCGGGCGATCTCGCCCGTGCCCATCGAGAACCCCACGAGCACGGTGTCGTGCAGGTCGAGGGTGTTCAGCAGCGCGGCCAGATCGTCGGCGAACGTGTCGTAGTCGTATCCCGTGCCCGCCTTCGTCGAGGCGCCGAATCCCCGCCGGTCGTAGGCGATCACGCGATACCCTGCATCGAGCAGGGCCGCCTGCTGCTTGCCCCACGATTCGCCGTTCAGCGGAAAGCCGTGGATGAGCACCACGGGCTGACCCGAGCCCTGGTCGGTGTAGAAGAGCTCGACGTCGACGGAGTTCTCGGCTGCGACGGTGACATACGCCATGATGTGTCCTTCCTCGAGGGGGCCCGGATGGGTTGCGAGGCTGACCCCGGCCCCGACTCTACGAAGGTGAGCGGCGGCGCGCGAGGGGTTGCGTGCGTGCCGAGGCTCGCGTACGCGGCAGCGCCTACGCGTCCGGTGCCTCGCCTACGCGTCGCGTCCGGCGCCTCGCGAGGGCGTGACGGTGAACACGTGCGGCGCGGCGTAGCCGCGGTCGGCGAAGGCCTGGACCGCAGCATCCGCCACCGCATCGCGCAGCGCATCCGGCACGAGGGCGATCGCCGCGCCGCCGAAGCCGCCCCCCGTCATGCGCGCACCCAACGCCCCCGCCCGCAGTGCGGCCTCCACCGCCGTGTCCAGCTCGGGCACCGAGATCTCGAAGTCGTCGCGCATCGAGGCGTGCGAGGCCACGAGCAGCCCGCCGATCGCGAGCGGGCCGCGTTCGCGCAGTATCTGCACGGTGTCGAGCACCCGGTCGTTCTCGGTCACGATGTGGCGCACGCGCCGGAACGTGACGTCATCGAGCAGGGCTTCGGCGCGGGGCAGGTCGTCGATCGTCAGATCCCGCAGCGCAGGAACGCCCAGCGCCGCGGCCCCGAACTCGCACGACGCGCGGCGCTCGCGATAGCCGCCCGTCGCGTGGGAGTGACTGACCCCGGTGTCGATGACGAGCAGCCGCAGCCCGGCGGCGTCGAACCCGAGGTCGACGCTCTGCGTCTCGAGGGTCCGGCAGTCCAGGAACGTTGCGGCGTCCGGGCGACCGAGCATCGATGCGACCTGGTCCATGATGCCGGTGGGCGCGCCGACGGCTTCGTTCTCGGCCCTGCGACCGACCTGGGCGAGCGCGAGGGGTGTGAGTCCCAGCATCCACAGGTCGTCGAGGGCGGATGCTGTCGCCCCCTCGATCGCGGCCGACGACGACAGGCCCGCCCCGATGGCCACGTCCGACGCGAACGCGAGGTCGAGGCCCGTGAGCGCGCCCGGCGCGGCACCCGCCGCAGCGATCGCGGCCCATGCGACGCCGAGGGGGTATGCCGCCCACTCGGGAATGCCGTGATCCGGCCGGTCGAAGAGGGTGGGGAGGTCGTCGAGGCGCACCTCGACGGGAATCGGGTCGAACGTCGACACCACCCGGACCACGCCGTCGGCGCGGCGCGCGGCGGCGACGTGCGTGCGGTGCTGGATGGCGAAGGGCAGCACGAAGCCCTCGTTGTAATCGGTGTGCTCGCCGATGAGGTTGGCACGGCCGGGGGCCGACCACGCCCCCTCGGCGGCGGCGTCGGTGAGGGTGCGCAGAAGGGTGGTCGCCTGCGCGGCTGCGGTCTGGGGTTCGGTCAACTCTCGATCGCCTCTCGGATTCGGGTGGCGGCGTCTTCGGGGGCGATGTCGCCGATCCAGGCGCCCATCGCGGCCTCGGAGCCCGCGAGGTACTTCAGCTTGTCGGCCGCGCGCCGGGGTGAGGTCAGCTGCAGGTGCAGGCGCGCGGTGTCGCGCGCCGTGTGCACCGGCGCCTGGTGCCACGCGGCGATGTAGGGGGTGGGGGTGTCGTAGAGCCGGTCGATGCCGCGCAGCAGCCGGAGGTACACCTCGGCGAGCTCGTCGCGCTCGGCGGCGGTCGTCGCCGCCAGGTCGGGTGCGTGGCGCCGAGGTGCGAGGTGCACCTCGAGAGGCCAGCGCGCGGCGAACGGCACGTACGCGATCCAGTGCTCGGCGTCGATCACGACGCGCGGCCCCGCGGACTCGAACGCGATGATGCGCTCGAACAGGTCATCGCCCTCCCGCTCGATCGCCGAGAGCAGCGACCTCGTGCGAGGCGTGATGTAGGGGTAGGAGTAGATCTGGCCGTGCGGGTGGTGCAGCGTGACGCCGATCTCCTCGCCGCGGTTCTCGAACGGGAAGACCTGCTGCACCCCCGGCAGGGCCGACAGCGCGGCCGTCCGGTCGGCCCAGGCCTCGATGACCGTGCGTGCGCGGACGGGGGTCTGCGTGCCGAACGAGCCCTCGTGCGCGGGGCTGAAGCACACGACCTCGCACCTGCCGATGGAAGAGCGGGTGCGGCCGAGGCCCGGGGCGTCGAGGTCGGCGAGATCCTGCGGCGGATCATCGGCCCGGGGTGCATCCGCCGTGGCCTCGGCGAGGCCCGGCCCGAAGGAGGGCGACTTGTTCTCGAAGACGACGACGTCGTAGAGCGAGGGCACCTCGGAGGGGTTGGTGGGGCTCTGCGGGGCGAGCGGATCGAGGTGGGCGGGCGGCAGGAACGCGCGGTTCTGGCGGGCCTGGGCAACCGAGATCCAGTCTCCGGTGAGCACGTCGTGCCGCATCGCCGCGGTCGCGGGGCGGGGGGCGAGATCGCGCGGGTCGACGGCGCGCTCGGGCGGCAGGGTGGTGTCGGCGTCGTCGTAGTAGATCAGTTCGCGGCCGTCGGCCATGCGGGTCGCGCGGCGGATGACGCCGGCGCCGAGCGCGGTGACGGTCGGATCTGTCCAAAGCTCCGGAGTGTTCACGTCAACACGATAGTGCGGAAGCAATGGTAACGTCAACATCGGCAAAACCACCGGAGCTGTGAACAGAAAGAGGTCGGCATGGAGCGGCGAGTGTCGATGGCCGATGTCGCGGCCGAGGCCGGGGTGTCCGGTCAGACGGTGTCGCGCGTCGCGAACGGTCTGACCAATGTCGATCCGGCGACGCGGGCCCGCGTCGAGGCCGCGATGCAGCGTCTCGGGTATCGCCCGCACCGTGCGGCCCGCGCCCTGCGCACGGGGCGCACGCACACGCTCGGCGTCGTCGTCGCGACCCTCGCCTCGGTCGGCAACACCCGCATGCTCGAGAGCCTCGTCGCCGCTGCCGCGGCGCGCGGGTACGCGGTCGTGGTCGCGAGCCTCGCCGTGCCCGCCGCGAACGCCGCTCCGGGTACCGTGAACGCCGCCGCCAACGCCGTGGCCGACGCCGCCAACGCCGTGGCCGACGCCGCCTTCGCCGCGCTCGCGGAGCAGGGCGTGGACGGTGCGATCGTGCTGAACGAGGCCACGCCCGCGGCCCGCGCCGCGAACGTCCCGGCCGGGATGCCGGTCGTCGCGATCGACTCAGGCGGTGATGCGCGGTTCCTCGCGGTCGAGTCGGACCACGCGGGAGGCGCCGCAGCCGCCACGCGGCATCTGCTCGCGCGCGGGGCACGCACGGTCCATCACGTGGCGGGGCCCGCCTCGGCGTACGCGGCGGCCGAGCGCGAACGCGGCTGGCGTGCGGCGCTCGCCGAGGCCGGCATCGCGGCGCCCGAGGTCCGGCGCGGTGACTGGAGCGCAGCATCCGGTCACATCGCGGGTCGGTCGCTGGCCGACGACCCGGGGGTGCAGGCGGTGTTCGCCGCCAACGATCAGATGGCGCTCGGCGTGCTGCGCGCGCTCCACGATCGCGGTCGCGCCGTGCCCGGCGAGGTCGCGGTGGTCGGCTTCGACGACGTGCTCGACGCCGCCGACTACTGGCCGCCGCTCACGAGCGTGCGGCAGGACTTCGACGCCCTGGGTGCGCGCGCGGTGTCGGCCCTCCTCGCACGCGTCGAGGGGCGGGATGCTGTGGCCCACGACATCGTCGCGACGTCGCTCATCGTGCGCGAGAGCGCCCCGGGGTCTTCGCGATAGAGCCGCTTCAGTCGCCGAGGGCGGCAGACACCACGGCGCGGGCTTCGGCCTGCACCTGAGCGAGGTGCTCGGGACCGCGCAGCGACTCCGCGTAGAGCTTGTAGACGTCTTCGGTGCCCGAGGGGCGCGCCGCGAACCACGCATGCTCGGTCACGACCTTCAGCCCCCCGATCGCCGCTTGGTTGCCGGGGGCGTGCGAGAGCTTCGCGAGGATCGGCTCACCCGCAAGCTCCGTCGCGGTGACGGCATCCGGCGACAGCTTCGACAGCGCCGCCTTCTGCGCGGGGGACGCGGGCGCGTCGACCCGCTGGTAGACCGATGCGCCGAACTCGGCCTCGAGCTCGGCGTAGCGCTGCGAGGGCGTCTTGCCCGTGACCGCGAGGATCTCGGCCGCGAGCAGACACAGGATGATGCCGTCCTTGTCGGTCGTCCACACCCCGCCGTCGGTGCGCAGGAACGACGCCCCGGCGGACTCTTCGCCGCCGAAGGCGACGGATCCGTCGAGCAGGCCGGGCACGAACCATTTGAACCCGACCGGCACCTCGAGCAGGCGCCGCCCGAGCGACTCGGTCACGCGGTCGATGATCATCGACGACACGAGCGTCTTGCCGACGGCGGCATCGGCGCCCCAGCCCGGGCGGTGCGAGAACAGGTAGTCGATCGCGACCGCGAGGTAGTGGTTGGGGTTCATCAGGCCGGCATCGGGCGTGACGATGCCGTGCCGGTCGGCGTCGGCGTCGTTGCCCGTGAGCAGGTCGTAGTCGTCGCGTCGTGCGACGAGAGAGGCCATGGCGTTGGGCGACGAGGGATCCATGCGGATCTTCTCGTCCCAGTCGAGCGTCATGAACTTCCACGTCGGGTCGACGTCCGGGTTCACGACGGTCAGATCGAGTCCGTACATCTCGGCGATGAGCGCCCAGTAGTCGACCGATGCCCCGCCGAGGGGGTCGGCGCCGATGCGCACGCCCGCGTTCTTGATCGACTCCAGGTCGATGATGCTCGCGAGGTCGCGGACGTACTCCTGCCGGAAGTCGTAAGTGCCCAGCGAGTCGGCCACGATGTCGGCGAACCGCACGCGCTGCACGCCGTCCAGGCCCGCGGCGATCAGCTCGTTGGCCCGGTTCGCGATCCAGCCGGTCGCGTCGGTGTCGGCCGGCCCGCCGTTCGGCGGGTTGTACTTGAACCCGCCGTCGCGCGGGGGGTTGTGGCTGGGGGTGACGACGATGCCGTCGGCGCGGCCGGAGTCGTCGAGGTCGAGATCGCGGTTGTACGCGAGGATCGCGTGGCTGAGCGCGGGCGTGGGCACCCACGAGTCGCGCGCATCGACGCGCACGTCGATGCCGTTGGCGACGAGCACCTCGATGGCGCTGCGCTCGGCGGGGCGCGAGAGGCCGTGCGTGTCGCGGCCGAGGAACAGGGGGCCCTCGATGCCCTGCGCGCGGCGATAGTCGATGATCGCCTGCGTCGTGGCGAGGATGTGGTCTTCGTTGAAGCTCGTCGACAGCGACGAGCCGCGGTGGCCGCTCGTGCCGAACGCGACGCGTTGTTCGGGGATGCCGGCGTCCGGCTTTCGGTCGTAGTACGCCGAGATGAGTTCGTCGATGTCGATCAGATCGGATGCCTCGGCGGGCTGTCCTGCGCGGCTCATGTGCTTAGTCTGCCCTGCCGAGGGCGCTCCAGCATCCTTTCGTCGCGTTCCCACACCCGGGCGGGGACGTGCCGATATGGTTCGAGAGTGCCGCGTGTGACGGAAGTGCAGCCGACCGCGATGCCGACGCGGGTCGCGATCGTCGATGATCACGAACTCGTGGCGATGGCGGTGCGGGCGATCGTCGACGATGCACCCGATCTGGTCTTCGCCCGGCACGAGACGACGATGGATGCTCTCGTCCGCCGTCGTCGGGACGCCGATCTCGTCGTGCTCGATCTGAGTCTGCCGGATGGCACAGCCCCCGACGCGAACGTACGGGCGGCCACTGCGTGGGGGGCGTCCGTGCTGATCCTCACCGCCGCGGAGAATCCCTACCTCGTGCGCGAGGCGTCGCGGACGGACGCGCTGGGCATCGTGCGCAAGTCCGTACCGCGCGATGTCCTGTCCGCCGCGCTGCTCGCCGCGGCACGCGGGGAGTACGTGCCCACGACCGAGTGGGCGTCGGCCCTGGACACCGACCCTCTGCTGCGTGCGGCGCCTCTCACCGCTCGGGAGCGAGAGGTGCTGGGGCTCTACGCCGTGGGCCTCGGTGCCAAGGAAGTGGGGGCCGCGCTGTACGTGAGCGAGAACACCGTCAACGATCATCTGCGCCGTATCCGCGCCGTGTACCGCCAGCTCGGGCGCCCCGCGGCGACGAAGATCGAGCTGTACCAGCGGAGCCTCGAGGACGGCTTCCTGCCTGCTCCGCGCCGTGGGTGAGCTCGCGCGGGGGATGCGCGGCGGACGCCGCGCAGAACTCGCCGCTGCGCGGTTGCTCGTCTCGGGGATCGCCGTCACGGTGGTGATCTCGTCCATCACGACGTTCGTCGTCGCTGATCCTCAGGGCCGGGTGGAGCTGCCGGGTTGGTTCTCCGTCGTGACCGGTGCGGCCTTCGCGGTGCTCGTGGTCGTGGGCGCTGCATCGGCATGGGTGGGGGTGGGGGCGCTGCGGGTCGGCGCGGCGGCCGGGGTGGCGATCTTCTTCCTCGCGCTCGTCTTGTTCGCCCCCGCGAGCGGGGTCCTGGATGGCACCGCGACAGCGGGAACCGTGCCCTGGGCGCTGACGGCCGTGGGCGGATTCGCCGTCGCCGCCGTGGTCGCGGGGGGAGCGGGCCTGGGCTGGGCGGCGATCCTCGCCTGGGCCGGGCTCGTGGCGGCCTACCGCGTCGCCCTGGGTGGCTACTCGATGACGGGGCTCGCAAACGATGCTCAGGCGCTGATGACCGGCGCGACGCTCTGCCTGATCTCGGCGCATGTCCTGCGGGTCAGCCGGGAGCTGGATGCGACCGCGGGGAGGGTGAACGCCGTCGTGGCCGAGCAGGGGGCGGCACGGGGTCGCCTCGCTGCGCGCGCCCGTGTCGCCTCCTTCGTCCACGACGACGTCCTGGCGGCGCTCCGCGGCGCATCGGAGGCGGTCGTCGGCTCGGCCGAGGCGGTGCGCCTGCAGGCCCGGCGGGCGACCGCCGTGATCGCCGTCGAGACGGAGCCCGACGATTGGATCGATCGACTGCGGGTGCTCGCCGACGAGGCGGGAGCGCACTTCACCGTCGAGCGCGTGGCGCGGGCCGTCGCTCCCGGCGAGCACGTCATGGACGCGGTGGTCGTCGCGGCGCGGCAGGCCCTCGACAACAGCGTTCGGCACGCGGGGACGTGCACCCGGAGCGTTCGCCTCGAGGTCGGCGGGGCCGGTCTCGTGCTGTGGATCGTCGACGACGGCGTGGGATTCTCGGCCCACTCGATGGCTCCGGGTCGTCTGGGGATCGCGACGAGCATCGAGGGCGCCATGCGGGACCTGGCCGGCGGGGACGCGCGAGTCGCATCGGCACCGGGGCGGGGCACGACCGTGGAGCTGCGCTGGGACGAGGAGAGCGGTCCCGACGACCACTTCGCCGAGCCCCCCTCGTTCCGGCGCCCCGTCTTCTCGCTTCCGGGGGTGCTCGCCATCGCGGCTCTCTTCGTGCTGACGCAGACGCTCGTGGCCGCGGTGGCCGTCGTCGCCGACCCCGGTGCGGGATGGTGGCCGTTGACCGTCCTGGCGGGCATCCTGGCGGCGACCGCGCTTGTTCTGCCCATCCCGCCGGGGCGCGCGTCGCGGGGCGTCGCGGTGGTCGTCGTCCTCGGCGTCACGATCCTCGGCGGGCTGCTCGCGACCCCGCCACCCCTCACCTACGGAAGCGCGTGGTTCATCCCCGCTGCCGGGTTCGTCCTCGTCGCCGTGGCGTTCGACGCGCGTCCCGCACTCGCGGTCGTCGGTCTCGTCCCTCTCCTGCTCCTCCCCGTCGCGGACGCGTTCGTGCGGGGCGGCGACCTGACTCAGATCGTCAGCATCGTGGTCCGGACGGCGACGATCGTCGGCCTCGGGGCGCTCTTCGCGGCATCCATCGTGCGCATGCGACGATCGACCCGAGCGTTCGCCCGTCGAGCGGCATCGGCGACGCAGCAGCGGGAATGGGATCGCGCGGCACAACACGAGATCGAGGATCGGCGCGCCGAGCTCGACGAGCTGGCAGGGCCCCTTCTTGCACGCGTCGCCTCCGGTGAGCAGCTCAGCGCCGACGATCGTGCGCATGCCCGGGCACTGGAGGGGCGACTGCGGGATGGCTACCGCGCGGGCCGGCTGCTGCACCCTCCCCTGATCGAGGCCGCCGTACGCGCGCGCACCCGCGGGGTCGACGTGGTGCTGCTCGACGACGCGGGACAGGCGGAGATCGACGCGGTCGCCGCCGCAGCGATCGCGGAGTGGATGCGGGGCGTCGTGGATGAGGCGCACGACCGGTTCGTCGGCCGGCTGCTCCCGCCAGGTCGGGCGACCGCCGCTCAGGTCGTCGTCGACGGCAGCGCCCGGAACTTCCCGGGCTGAGCCGCGCCAGCTTCCACAACCACCGACCTCGGTGGTTGAAGCCCGCGTTCCGGTGACGCGCGCGCCCCTAGCGTGAGCGGTGTCCCCGCACGATGCCGTTTTCCTCTCCCCAAGGAACACCATGAACAAAGTCCTCAAAGGAACCATCGCCGCAGGCGCGGCCGTCGCTCTCTTCGGGGGTGGTGCCGGATCGCTCGCCTACTGGCAGGCCTCGGAGAGCACCGATGAGCTGACCCTTCAGATGGGGCACGTCCAGCTCATGGAAGGCGCGAAGACCTACTACCTCAACGGCGATGAGGTGACCTATGAAACGCTGAACAGCTACGACAGCCGGCTCGTGCCCGGAGATGTGGTCACCTATAACCACCGTTTCGGGATCGATGTCGCGACGGGGGCGGACACAGTCCTCAACGTCGCCGATCTGGAGTTCGAGAACACCCCGCAGTTCGTCCTCGACGCGATCGAGACCGATCTCACGGTGAGTGTCGTGGAGGAGTGGTCCGAGAATCTGACGTTCTCGGCAACGAATGAGGCGCGTTCGTTCAACGTCTCGGGGCGCGGCTTGGTGGAGGTCACGGTCACGGTCGCCGTTCCCGCCGACCACGCCGACTCGGAGACGATGGTCTACGGCATCAGCTTGAAGCCGCTGCCGGTGACGCTGACGCAGGTCGCCGAACCTCTGCCTGACGCCGTCGGCTGACCCGGTCGGTGATCGCCTCACTCGGTCGGGGCCTGGCGTGGGGCGCGTTCGGCCTCGTCGCGCTGATCGCCGCGCTGGTGCTCGTCGTGCCCGTTGTGGCCGGGGGTGAGCGGTACACCATCCTCGGCGGCTCGATGGAACCCGCGATTCCGCTCGGGTCGCTCGTCGTCGTGCAGCCCCGCGAGTTCGACGAGGTCCGGGTGGGCGATGTCGTCACCTTTCAGCTCGAATCCGGCAAGTCCCCCGTCGCGACGCACCGTGTCGTCGGCGAGGGTCGGGCGGGCGACGGCGAGCGCGTGCTGGTGACGCAGGGCGATGCGAACGACGCCGCCGATCTCGAACCCGTCCGGGCGCCCCAGCTGCGCGGAGTGCTGCTGTACAGCATCCCGTTGCTCGGATGGATGAACGTCCTGATCTCGGGGGAGTTGCGCGCATGGGTGCTCCCGCTGGCGAGCGGGGCGTTGCTGGTCTACGCCATCTGGATGTTCGTGAGCGCCTGGCGCGATCGCATCCGCCGGCAGGGAGAGGTTCGCACCCGCCTCGAGGCACCCGAACAGGGCGCGGATGCCCGACTAGGCTGACTGCTTGTGACGACCGCCGCCGAACCCGCCCCCCGCACCTACAGCTACCTCGGGCCGGCCGGAACCTTCACCGAGGCGGCCCTCGCGCAGGTGCCCGAGGCGCGGGGGCAGCGCTGGCGGCCAGTACGCAACATCGGCGAAGCGCTCGCCGATGTCACCGAGGGCCGCTCGCACGCCGCGATGATCGCGATCGAGAACTCCGTCGACGGCGGTGTCTCGACTGCACAAGATGCTCTGGCCACCGTTCCCGGACTGCGCATCGTGGGTGAGTATCTCGTGCCTGTGAACTTCGTGCTGGTCGCTCTGCCCGGCACGAGCCTCGCGGACGTCGACGTCGTGGCCGCGCATCCCGTCGCCTACGGGCAGTGCCTGCAGTGGCTCACCAAGGCCCTGCCGGGGCACGCCCACCTGCCGAGCGCGAGCAATGTCGCGAGCGCCGTGGGCCTGCTCGATGGAACGAACGACGCCGATGCCGCGATCGCCCCGCCCACCATCACCGAGCACCACGACCTGGCCGTCCTCGCCGAGAACATCGGCGACAACCCGAGCGCCGTGACGCGGTTCGTGCTCGTCAGCCGTACGGTCGCCCCGGCGCCCCCGACCGGCGCTGACAAGACGTCCCTCATCGTCGAGCTGCCCGAAGACCACCCGGGAGCACTTCTCGAACTGCTCGAGCAGTTCGCCACCCGCGGCATCAACCTCAGCCTGCTCGCCTCGCGCCCGATCGGCGACGCCCTCGGCCGCTATCGGTTCGTCATCGACGCCGACGGGCACATCCACGACGAGCGCATGGCCGACGCCCTGCTGGGCCTGCGGCGGTTCAGCCCGAAGGTGCTCTTCCTCGGCTCGTACCCCCGTGCCGACCGCAACGTCGTCCGCTATCCCGATCGTTACTCCGACGACGTCTTCGTCGAGGCGCGCGATTGGCTGCGCGGACTGCTCAGCGGCGCCCCCGAGGCGTAGCCCGGGAGCGACGCGGCGGCGTCAGCCGACCGCCGCGCGGGCGCCGGCCGCGACGAGCTCGAGTGTCTGCGCGCGGCCACCCGCAGCATCCCGTGGCTCGGCGTCGAAGGCGCCCGCGACCGGCGAGAGCATGACCTCGTCGACGCCGTGCAGGTTCGCGAAGGCCGCGACCTCGGCGGCGACCTGCTCGCCCGTGCCCACGAACCACCGCTGCCGGCCCGACGCCACGAAGGACTCTGCGATCGGGTCCATGGGCTCGGCCTGCGCCTGCTCGACGGTTTCGAGGGGGATGAGGGGCTTGTTGGTGCGGAGCCTGGCCATCATCCGCAGCTGCGGCAGCGCACGCGCCTCAGCCTCGTCGGCGGTCGCGGCGGCGACGACGTTGACGGTCACGAACGTGCGAGGCGCGGGGTGCGACTGGCTGGGGCGGTACTGGTCGCGGTAGAGCGCGAGCGCCCGCTCGAGTCCCTCCCCGGCGAAGTGGTTCGCGAACACGTACGGAAGACCGAGGGACGCCGCCAGCTGCGCCGAGTAGTCACTCGATCCCAGCAGCCAGACCTCGGGTGCGGCGCCCGCCGCGGGGGTGGCGTGCACGTCGTACGTGCCGCCGCTGGTGAAGCGCACCGTCGCGCCCTCGGGGGAGGACATCGCGAGGATGTCGCGGATGTTGTCGGGGAACCGGTCGACCTCGCTCGTCGTGCCAGACTGGCGCAGCAGCTGAGTGATGCCGGGATCGCTGCCGGGCGCGCGCCCGATGCCGAGGTCGATGCGCCCCGGCGCGAGGGCCTCGAGCGCGGCGAACTGCTCGGCGACGATGAGGGGCGAGTGGTTGGGCAGCATGACGCCACCGGAGCCCACGCGGATGCGCGCCGTGCGCGCGGCGGCGGCGGCGATCAGCACCGGCGGCGCCGTGGACGCGACCGCCGGCATGTTGTGGTGCTCGGCGAACCAGTACCGGCGATAGCCGAGCTCGTCGGCGGTGCGTGCGAGATCGAGGGATGCCGCCACCGCCTCGGCGCTGGTCTGCCCTGACCTCACGGGCACGAGATCGAGCACGGACAGGGCGGGGGCGGCGGAAGAAGACATCGCAGAGTCAAACGCGCGGGGCCGCCGGGCATTCCCGCGGCCTCTGCGGGACCCGCGGGGCGGGGTCGGCCGGAGACGGGGCAACACTCCGGAGAGTTGCCGCGTCTGTCGGCTCCGGGCGCCGATATCGGCCCCTCGGGGGCGATGTCTCCGGAATGTTGGCACGCGGCGCCCGCGGAGCCCGCGCCGTACGCGCCGCACGGCCGGGCGGGCGCCGGGCTCAGCGCGCTGCGCGCTTGACCTGCTCGTACGCCTCGAGTGCCGCGGCGCGCGAGCGCTTCAGATCGACAAGGGGCTCGGGTCCGCGGCCCTCCGCGTGGTCGGGCGCCCACTCCCGCACGTACGTGCCGTGTCTGTCGAACTTCTCGGCCTGCAGCTCGGGGTTGAAGACGCGGAAGTACGGTGCCGCATCGGCCCCCGAGCCCGCGACCCATTGCCAGTTGAAGGGGTTGGAGGCGCCGTCGGCGTCGACCAGGGTGTCCCAGAACCACTCCTCGCCGCGCCGCCAATCGATCAGCAGGTTCTTGATCAGATACGACGCCGTCACCATGCGGACGCGGTTGTGCATGATGCCGGTGCGCCAGAGCTCCCGCATGCCGGCGTCGACGAGCGGCACGCCGGTCCGGCCCTGCTGCCAGGCCTCGAGGTGCGAGGGCTTGAGCCGCGGCCACGGAAACGCATCGAACTCGCGGCGCAGATTCACTGTCGCCAGATCGGGATGCGAGAACAGCACGTGCGCGGCGAACTCACGCCAGCCGATCTCGCTCAGAAACCGCGACGCGGCGCCCGCGTTCGCTCCCGACTCCCGTGCCGACACCGTCTCGTGCCACACGGTGTACGGACTGATCTCGCCCCAGCGCAAACGCGGGGACAGTCGCGAGGTCGCTCCCGCGGCAGGTTCGTCGCGCGCGGCGTCGTAGTCGGCGAGATCGTCGGCGAGGAACTCGCGCAGCCGTGCCCGCGCGGCCGGCTCTCCCGGCTCCCACACCTCGCGCAGCCCGCCGGCCCAGTCCGGCGCGGTCGGCAGCAGAGCCCAGTCGTCGAGCTCGTCGGAGTCCACTCGCTCCGCAGGGGCGGGCACCGCGCGCGGCTCGGGAAGCGGAGCGCGCGGCGCGGGCAGCGCGAGACACGCCTTCCAGAACGGGGTGAACACCGAGTACGACCCGCCCGCGCCGGTCGTGACGGTCCAGGGTTCGAAGAGCAGCGACCCGGCGAACGACGCGACCTCGACGCCGTCGGCCCGCAGCGTCTCCTTCAGCCCCGCATCGACATCGCGCTCGGCGCCGCCGTAGCGACGGTTCCAGAACACCGCGCCCGCGCCGGTGTCGCGTACCACCCGCGGCAGCACGTCGGCGGCGGTGCCGCGGCGCAGCACGAGCGTGCCGCCGCGCTCGTGCAGGCGCTCGCCCAGCGATGCCAGCGACCCGTGCAGCCACCACTTCGCCGCTCCGCCGAGCGGCCTGATGCCGGGGGAGACCTCGTCGAGCACGTACACCACGACAACGGGTTCGTCGCGGTCGAGAGCAGCGCGCAGGGCGGGGTTGTCGGCCAGGCGCAGGTCGTCGCGCAGCCACACGATCGAGGGGCTCGTCATTTCTGCAGGCTACCGGCGCGGGGATGCTGCGGCGCGGCCTTGACGCGCGACGCCCGACCGGGCAGAGGCCGCTACAGGGACGACGTGTCGTGCCCGTCCGGCACGACGATGAGCAGCGCGCCGCGGTCGATCGTGCAGCGGATGCGCACCGCTTCGCCGAACTCGTCGCCGTCGAGCTCGATGGGCTGCGCCGGCTGGGTCGCCAGCTCGATGCCCTCACCCTGCAGGTAGCGCACCGACGAGTCGCGGCCGCGACGCTCGAGTACGCGGCGTCCCGCGCGGAAGCGGCGCAGCACGCTGTTGTCCCACCAGACCTTGCGCCAGACGCCCAACCAGCCGAACGCGCCGGTGGGCTGGATGATCGCGACATCGAGCAGGCCGTCGGCGACCGAGGCCTCCGGGATCAGCGAGATGCCCGCGGGCAGCGCGCCGCAGTTGGCGAAGAGCACGCTCTGCACCTTGGCCGAGTGCAGCCGGCGTTCCTTCATCTGGTACATCACGCGGAACGCCTTGGCGGTCGCGAGCGAACGTGCCGCGCCGTCGACGTAGGCGACCCAGCCGACGGCCTTCTTCAGCTGCGAGTTGGTGTTGGCGATCATCGCGGCGTCCAGGCCGATTCCGGCCATGACCACGAAGGCGTGTCGATTGCGCGTGCCATCGGCACGGCGGATGTCGGCGAACCCGATGTCGACGGGGTGCGTGTCGCCCGCGAACGTCGCCGCGACCATGGGCTCCGGGTCGTTCAGGGGCAGGTTCAGGTTGCGCGCGAGGAGGTTGCCGGTGCCGCTGGGCACGATCGTCAGAGGCGTGCCCGTGCCCGCCATCGCCTCGGACACCGCGCGCACCGTGCCGTCGCCGCCCGCCACGAGCACGGCGTCGACGCCCTCCTCGAGTGCCTGGCGGGTGACGTCGTCGCCGAGGTCGTCGACGGTCGTCTCGAAGAAGATCGGCTCGGCCCAGTCGGCCGCCGCCGAGAGGTCGGTGACGAGGGCACGCAGGCGATCGGGCGTGACCTTGATGGGGTTGTAGACCAGCGCCGCGCGTTTGCGGGGCGCGGGGTCGGGGGCATCCATCGAGGTCGTCTCGCCCTCGGGGGTGACCTGACGCGCCGCGCCCGATTCGCCGTCGGCCTTGTCGGGCGCGATGTCATCCGGTTGACGGATGACGTCGTCGGGCCGGGCGGCCTCCGCGGGGTCCGGTTCGTCGTCGGAGGTGCCGGAGGCCGCGGTCATGGGTCCACCTTAGGGTCAGGCCGGGCGCCCGTCCGTGCCCGCGAACCGGCGATGAATGCCGCAACTAGACTGTCCGGGTGATCGATGCCCTGCTCCTTCGCGACCACCCCGACCTGGTGAAGCGCTCGCAGGTGGCGCGCGGCCACTCGCCTCAGACGGTGGATGCCGCCCTCGATGCCGACCGCGAGCGCCGTGCCGCGCTCTCCTCGTTCGAGGAGCTGCGTGCCGCGCAGAACGCCTTCGGCAAGCGGGTGGCGGCCGCCCCGAAGGACGAGAAGGCCGCGCTGGTCGCCGAGGCGAAGGGCATGGCCGAGCAGGTCAAGCAGGCGCAGACCCGGGTCGCCGCGGCGGAGCAGGCGGCAGCATCCGCCCTCTCGCGTATCGAGAATCTCGTGATCGAGGGCGTTCCCGCGGGCGGCGAGGAGAACTTCGCGCTCGTGCGCACCGTCGGCGAGCCCGTCGCGTTCGACTTCGAACCCCTCGACCACCTCGCGCTCGGCGAGAAGCTCGGCGCGATCGACATGGAGCGCGGCGCCAAGGTGTCGGGGGCCCGCTTCTACTTTCTGAAGGGCGTGGGCGCACGCCTCGAGCTGGCGCTCATGAACCTCGCGCTGAACACCGCGATCGAGGCCGGATTCACGCCGCTCATCACGCCGACCCTCGTCCGCCCCGAGATCATGAAGGGCACGGGGTTCCTCGGCGAGCACGCCGACGAGGTCTATCACCTGCCCGACGACGACCTCTACCTCACCGGCACGAGCGAGGTGGCGCTCGCCGGTTACCACAAGGACGAGATCCTCGACCTGTCGGAGGGGGCGCTGCGCTATGCCGGCTGGTCGACGTGCTACCGCCGCGAGGCGGGGTCGCACGGCAAGGACACGCGCGGCATCATCCGCGTGCACCAGTTCAACAAGCTCGAGATGTTCGTCTACACCACCCCCGAAGACGCCGAGGCCGAGCACCTGCGTCTGCTGGCGTGGCAGGAGCAGATGCTGCAGCCGCTCGGCCTGTCGTACCGCGTGATCGACGTCGCCGCGGGAGATCTCGGGTCGTCGGCGGCTCGCAAGTACGACATCGAGGCGTGGATTCCCACGCAGGGTGCGTACCGCGAGCTGACGTCGACCTCGAACTGCACGACGTATCAGGCGCGCAGGCTCGACATCCGGCATCGCCCCGACGGCGGCAAGACGCAGACGGTCGCGACCCTCAACGGCACGCTCGCGACGACGCGCTGGATCGTCGCGCTGCTCGAGACGCACCAGCGGGCCGACGGGTCGGTCACGGTGCCCGAGGTGCTGCGCCCGTACCTCGGCGGCCTCGAGGTGCTGGAGCCGATCGCATGACCGCGTACCGGGCGAGCGACGAGGGGCCCGAGGGGTCGGCCTCGCTGCCCGAGTCCGGATCGATCGAGATCGTCACGCCCGACGAGGCAGCCGATCTCGTCGAGGACATCGCCGAGGAGACGGGGGATGCTGCAGCGACGGCATCCGCGCTCGCTCCGATGCTCATCGTGCTCGACATCGACGGCACGGTCCTGCTCGAGGACGAGACGTTGAGCCCGGGCATCGTGGAGGCCGTGGCCGATGCACGCGAGGCCGGCCACGAGGTGATGCTCGCCACCGGCCGCAGCTGGGAGGGCACCCGCGGTATTCTGCGGGCGCTCGAGCTCGACCCCGAGTACGTCGTGTGCTCGAACGGCGCCGTGGTGCTGCAGCGGGTGGACCGCGACGACGTGCACTACGAGCGGGTGCACACCGAGACCTTCGATGCGACCGCCGTGCTGACCCTGCTGCGCGAGCACCTGCCCGATGCGCACTACCTCGTGGAGCTGCCCAACGGCGAGCGCATGTACACCGAGTACCTCGACGACTGGAACCTGCTCGCCGCTCACCGCGTGCCGTTCGAGGAGCTCGCGGCGGTGCCCGTGTGCCGCGTCGTCGTCGTCTCGCCGGAGCACGCCGAGTCGGACTTCCTCGAGCTGGTCGATCGCATCGGTCTCAACCAGGTCTCGTACGCCATCGGCTGGACCGCGTGGCTCGACATCGCACCCCAGGGGGTCGACAAGGGCACCGCGCTCGAGATCGTCCGGGGCTGGCTCGGCATGCCCGCCGACCGTGTGCTGGTGATCGGCGACGGTCGCAACGACGTCGGCATGTTCGAGTGGGCGCTCGCGCACGGAGGGCGGGCGATCGCCATGGCGCAGGGACCCGACGAGGTGCGCGCGGCGGCGGGCGAGGTGACGACTTCGGTGCAGGAGGGCGGGGTCGCCGCGATCCTGCGGGCGCTCGGTCGCTGACGCGCGAGCGCCACGCCGAAAGCGTCCCGCTTTCAGGGCCTTGCCAGCCGTTCCTGCCAGAATCGGGGCCATCTCGTCTGTCGGTTAGACTCGACGCCGTCGACGGTTCCGGGTTTCCGGTGCCGCCGGGAGGGTTGTCCGAGCGGCCGATGGACCTGGTCTTGAAAACCAGTGGGCAGCAATGTCCCGTGGGTTCGAATCCCACACCCTCCGCCAGACGTTCTCGGCGGACCCCCGCCCCGAGAGGATCCGAGTGAGCGAGACGAAGCCGCCGAAGCGTCGGTCGACCGTCGCCCGGCACGGTCAGCTGTCGTCGCCGTCCGCCTGGGGTCAGATCGTGCGGTTCGTCGCCGTCGGGCTCGCCGTCGTGATGGTCGCGGGTGTCGGGGTCGTCTCGTACACCGCCTACACGGCCGTCGCGAGCTTCACCGACGCGGCTGTCGAGCTCGAGGGGCAGGCGGCCGTACCGCCCGACATCGGCGAGATCGAGGGCGGGGTCAACCTGTTCGTCGCCGGCACCGACGCGTGCGAGCCGGAGTACGCGCAGTACTTCGGCGATCGCTGCACGGGCCCCGACGCCGGGGGCGAGCTCAACGACGTCAACATGCTCGTGCACATCTCGGACGCCCCGCGTCGGGTGACGGTCGTGAGCTTTCCGCGCGACCTGATGCTGCCGATCCCCGAGTGCACCGACCCCGAGACGGGACGCACGTCGTCGGCGATGAGCAAGCAGCCGCTCAATTCGACCTTCTCGTACGGCGGACTCTCGTGCGCCGTCAACACGATCTCCGACCTCACGGGGCAGAACATCCCGTTCGCCGCATCGATCACATGGGGTGGCGTGATCGAGGTCACCAACGCGATCGGCGGCGTCGAGGTCTGCATCGCCAACGGCATCACCGACTACCACACGGGCCTCGACCTGCCCGAGGGCAATGTGACACTGCAGGGCATCGAGGCGCTGCAGTTTCTGCGCACCCGCCACGGCGTCGGCAACGGAGGCGACCTCGGCCGTATCTCGAATCAGCAGCAGTACATGTCTCGTCTGGCGCGCAAGCTGATCAGCGACGAGGTGCTCGCGAACCCCGCGACACTGTATTCGCTCGCCGGCACCGCGCTGCAGAACATCACGCCGAGCGCGACGCTGACCAACCCGCTGACGCTCGTGCAGATCGCGCTCGCCGTCAAGGACGTTCCGTTCGACGAGATCGTCTTCATCTCCTATCCCGTGCTCACCGACCCGTCCGACTCCAACCGCGTAGTGCCCAACTATGCGGCGGCCGAGGAGCTGTGGGCGGCGCTCGAGGCCAATCAGCCGCTGCAGCTGTCGGGCGAGGCGAGCCAGGGTGACGGCGTGATCGTGCAGTCCCCCGAGCCGACGGCCGAGCCCGCACCCGAGCCGTCCCAGGAGGCCACTTCCGGCGCGACGCCCGAGCCCACCGAGACCGCCGCAGTGCTGCCCGAGGCGATCGCGGGCCAGACGGCCGCCATGGACACCTGTTCGAACGGCAACGGCTGACACCCGCGTGGATGCTGTGGCCACAGCATCCACGGTTCGTCGTGTGCCGCGGTTGCGGTTAGTATTGCGGGGTGCGCCCGCGCCGTTTCGCGTTGGGTGCCATGGAGACGTCGCATAGTCAGGCCTAGTGCACCACCCTGCTAAGGTGGAGTCCCCTCACGGGGACCGAGGGTTCAAATCCCTCCGTCTCCGCCACAGAATTCTGCGACATAGTGGCGTATTCACGCGGGTCTCAGGATCGTTGCTCGGGTGCTTCGTCCTCATTCGAGAACAAATTGAGAACACCCGAACGGGACGCAGCTGCATGTGATGTCTCAGGACATGGGTGACGGTTCTGCATCAGGACATCGGTGACACTTCTTGTATCAGGACATCGGTGGCAGTTCTTTGGGTTTGGGTCCGCGGGGCCTGCCGTTGCCGACGTAGCGGATGCCGGGTGGTGGCCAGAGGTGTTCGACGATGAGGGTGCCGCGTTCGTCGAAGACCATGATCCCGGCGGGCTCGTAGAGGACGAACACGTCCTGTCCGCGCATCGGGTAGCTGATGTTGAAGATGCAGCCGCGGACCTTGATTGATCCGTTCGGATGGACTGTCGCGACGCGGATCCCGTCGAGCACCCGACCGTTCGGCGAGGGTGCCGGCGGGAGCGGATCGTTCGGCTTGCGTTTGATGGTTCGAGGTCTGGGCGGGGTCGCTTTCTGTGTCGCTTCCCACGCCTGCAACGGTGTGATCCGGCCGGGCAACGCCTGATGCGGGCGTTCGGTGTTGTAGATGTGGTCGAACCGGTCGACCTGAGCCTGCAGTTCTCGGAGGTTGCCGGCGATGGGCTGCTTGTCGAGGTAGCGGAACAAGGTCTGGTGGAACCGCTCGTTCTTGCCTTGCGTGGTCGGCTTGTAGGGCTTCCCGGTGATCGGTTCGACGCCGAGCCGGGACACATACTCGACGAGCTGCCCGATGATTCCGCGGCGTGAGGGGTTCAGTGCGATGCCGTTGTCCGACAGCAGCCGCTGAGGAACACCGTGACGTTTGATCGCCTTGCGGACCACCCGGATCGCGTCTCTGGAGGTCTCGCCGACGGCGGCGTGGGACGCGACGGCGTAGCGGGAGTGGTCGTCTATGAGCTGGAAGATCACGCATTTGCGGCCGCCGGCGAGGACGTACTCGGTCGCGTCGAGCTGCCAGCATGCGTTGGGCGCCGGATACACGAACCGGCGATACGCGGCCCGCGGCTTCTTCCTCGGCTCGACTCGGGCGACACCGGCCTCCCGGAAGATCCGCGCCAGAGCAGCGATCGACGGCACCGGTGCCATCCCCAGGGCGATCATCTTGTCGTGCACGCTGATCGGCCCGTGATCCAGCCCGGACTCCTCCAGCGCGCGCCGCACCCCCACTGCCTGAACCTTGACGTCGTCGGCGATGGCCGTCGGGCTGGACTTCGGTCGCCGGCTCCGCGGCTCGAGCGCCGCGGCCTGCCCCTCGACGAGGGCGCGATTGCGGATCGCGTAGAACGTCTTCCGCGAGATCGAATGCTCCGCGCAGAACGTCGTCACTACCCCACGCGGCGCATCCGGCGGCCACTGCGCGATCGCGAGACGGACACGAGGATCGACAGGCTCAACACGGCTCATCCCTCACAAATAGAGGAGAAGTGTCACCACCAAACAGCCCCGAACTGTCACCGATGTCCTGATGCAGACTCGTCACCGATGTCGTGAGACATGACACGGGACGCAGCTGCATCCAACGCGATCGAAACCGAGTCAAGGTCGTCGTCGAAGAGATCGCTGTACACGTCGAGTGTCATCGCCGCGGACGCGTGTCCGAGCATTCTTTGGATGGTCTTGACGTGCGCGCCGGATTGAACCGCGAGCGATGCGGCAGTGTGACGCAGGTCGTGTGGAGTCATGAGGGCCAAGTTCGCTTCCTTCAGGGCGACCTTGAACCAAGATCGCGATCCTTCGCTAGCCCGAGTGCGGCGCATGTAGCCGCCATCCCGGCCCGCGAAGACGAGCGCGTCGCCGTCAAGGCGCGAGGTATGAAGGCGGAGGTGTTCCAAGACGAAGCGCGGCACAGGCACGGCGCGGCTTTTGTGTGACTTCGGTGTTCCCAGATGCACCCTGTTGCCTACTTCCACTGCGTTGTCTTCGATCCGAAGACGCCCGCGTTCGAAGTCAATGTGGCGGACGCGCAGCCCTGTAGCTTCCGCCCATCTGATGCCTGTGTAGGCGAGGACCAGCACAAGCAGCCTGTGACTGCCTGATGCCCGTGCGAGGGCGGCAACCTGCTCGTGGGACAGATACCGGTGGGTGCGCTTCTTCTTCCGGGGTAGTGGGATGTCGCCCACGCGTGCTGGGTTCAGCGAGATGCGTTTGTCGTGTACGGCATCGTCCAGGATGCCTGCAAGCACACCGAAAGTCCGGATAGTGACCGTGGCGCCGACCTGCTTGCTGAGCTTGCCGACCCAGTCTTTGATGTCCGAGTGTCGGATGTCGGACAAAGCCCAACGACCCCACGTGGGTTGAACACGTAGGCGCCATGCCGTCTCGACGGGTGCGAACGAAGACGGCTTCATAGAAGCACGTTTGCTTTCGACCCACCCTGGGCCGAGCGTGTTGATCGTGACGCGTGCCGCTTTCGGATCGATGAACTCGCCGCGCGCCCGGCTGGACTCGACGTCAGCGAGCCAGAGTTCCGCATCTCGCTTGCGGCTGAACCCTCGTTTGGCGCCGTTGCTGCCATCCGGCTTGCGGTACCGGACGAGATACCGGCGGCCTTTCGCGGAGTCGTATGAGTGGACGCTACCCATCCGCCTGTCGGCCGGCGATGTAGCTCATGCCTTCGAGGCGTCCTGCGGTGCGGGCTTTGGAGATCCAGTCCGCGGCGGTGCGGTAGGGCACGTTGAGTTCGGCTTGGACGGCTTTGGTGGGGGGCTGACCCGAGAGCGCGGCGGCGCTGTAGATCAGTTCGACGAGATCCATCCGCGCTTCTTTGTTAGCGCGTTGCCGTGCCTGTTCGGCCATCCACTCGGGGACGAGACGACCCTCTGCAGTTGTTAGCTCGCTAACAGTTGTGGGGTCGTTCCCGTCGTCGAGGGAGATCGCGATGCATGACGGTGTTGCTGCCTGCACGATTTCTTGGACGCGCACGCGGCGGAGCGCGGCGCCATTGATCTCGCCGCCGGGTTCGGCGATGACCACGTTGACGGACGTGACACGGTAGCGGCCGAGTTCACGGTCGTAGCGGGCTTGCACGGTTGTTTCGTGCGGGACGTCGTCTTCTTCGATGGTCGCCCGGAAGGCCGGGACGATGCGCAACGCGGACCCGATCGGGAGTGTGGCGTCGCGCCAGGTGACGGGGTCGCCTTCGAGTGTTCGCACGTCGATTTTCACCTCCTTAGTTTGCCTCTCCGCGTCACGAATATGCATGTATAACCTTGACGTAGTTTGTCACATCTGATTCACTCTCGTCAAACCTTGTCGGGTATACGCAAAGGAGTTGGATCATGGCAAACACCACGAACACGATGCGAACGGGACTGGCCCACACGTTCCTCAGCCCGGATGAAGTCGCGGCGATGCTCCCGGGGGTGACCAAGGGCAAACTCGCGATGTGGCGGTACGAGGGCAAGGGTCCGCGGTACCGCAAGCTCGGGCGCACAATCGTCTACGCGCTCGACGAGTTGGAGGAGTGGATCGAGGCGTCAACCTGCGATCGCACGTCCGAGGCGGTGTGACTCGTGACGTGGATGACGAGGTCAGAGGCCGAGCATGAGCTTGAGCGCACGCAACTGGGCGTGGGAGACGGACAACCGCCCGAGGATCGCGACCGATACGCCCGCAGGTCTGGAAGATGTGCCCTGGGTGCCACTGACCCCGGCCGAGAAGCTGGTGCTGCTGTGCCTGGCGGAGCTGGAGAGCGCGGCCGAGGGGTACGCCTACCCGTCGTACGCAACGATCGCACGTCGTACCTGTTTGAACGTACGCACCGTGCAGCGGGTGGTGAAGGTGCTCGGCGAGTCGGGACTGGTGCACGTCGCTCGCGACCGGCGGGTAGACGGAAGGTGGCTGTCGTGCATCTACCGATTCCCCGCGGTTCCCGAGGAGTACCGCGAGAAGGATCAAGCGTGGATGCATCGCCAGAGGTTCGCCGCAGCGAACGGCACTATCCACAGTGTCGGCGCTCCGTCCGATGGCAGGCCATTGTCGGGGCGCATCCGGGCAGGACACCGATAGGGCCGACAGCGGGTGTCGGTTTCGTGTCCTGTCGGTATCGGCATCACGCCGAGAGGGCTATCGGCGTCACGTCGCGCGCATATCGGTCTGTTGTCTCACTAGTAGTGAGAGATCAGGGAGATGAACAGAGAAGGGAACACCGAACGGCAAATCCGCGGATCCGGGCTATCCGGCTACGGGGAGGGACGGCTGGCGTCGGAACTCCGACACTCTCGAACCTCGGGACTTCCGTACTCCGACACATCCGACCTTCCGAAGTCCGGCATTTCGGGAGTGCGTCGTGAAAATCGTCGCCGTGGCAAATCAGAAGGGCGGGGTCGGCAAGACGACCGTCGCGATGCAACTGGCGGCTCACCTGTCCAGGACATTTCGGATGCTGGTCGTTGATGTCGATCCGCAGGGTTCAACCACGTGGTGGGCGCAGAACATGGCCGCACACATCCCGTTCGACTTCGCCGACGACCACGACCCTGGCGTGCTTACCCGACTGCGTGAACTCGACGACTTGTACGACCTCGTCGTTGTCGACACTCCAGGAAGTCTCGAAGACACCCGCACCCTCGAGGCTGTCCTCGACGCTGCGGACTACGTCATCGTTCCGGTCGTCCCCGAGCCGATGGCGATCGACCCCACGCTCCGCACGGTCACCCGCCTGATCGAACCGCGCGGACTGCCCTACCGGGTGCTGCTGAACCGCGTGGACGGGCGTATCCCGGGCCAGTACCAGCAGTGGCAGACGGTGTTGCAGGATTCGTTCGGACTGCTCACCTTCCAGTCCTATCTGCGCCAGTACCTGATCCACGCCCATGCTCCGATGCTCGGACGGTTAGTCACCAACCTCGCCGACACCCGCCGCACCGAGGGATCGATCGCCGACATCACCCGCGTCGGATTCGAGCTGACGTCACACCTGCAGTCCGGACTGCACTCGAGGTGGTGACGATGGGCAAGATCGACCTTGCAGGACAGCTGGGTGACGCGCGAGCGCGCGTCACGTCACTTGCCCCGCCGACCGGGCGCGCAATGGCCAATGAGATGGAGGCGAAAGCCCCTCCGCTCGTGCGAGGCGTGGCGAAATACGCACGTCTCACCCGGAAAGAAACTCGGCTGCGGGAGGACCAGTATGTCGAGCTCACCCAACTCGCTCGCGCACTGATGCGGCGCCGCACCGACCGTCAGGAGCGGATCACCGAGAACACGCTCGTCCGCGTTGCGATCGACCTGCTGCTGGCGAACGCGGATCAGCTCGTCGGCGACACCGAGGACGCACTCCTGCAGTCCGTGATTTCCGAACATCCGCACTCTCGGACTTCAGGAGTCCCGGACTCTGCAACTTCAGGAGTGCCAAGGATCGGGGCGTCGGCTGTCGAACGAACGGCGCGGGAGTTGTCCTGATGCTGTCCGTGAACGTCTACTCGACCGGGCCGTCCTGCCAGCGGTGTCGGCTGACGATCCGCAAGTTGGAGGAGAGCGGCATCCGCTTCGCCGTGATTGACGTGACGGATGTGGGCAATCTGGCGGCTCGCGATTTCATCACCGAAGATCTCGGGTACAGCGAAGCGCCCGTGGTCATCGTCGACAATGAGCCGCAGCACCACTGGTCAGGATTCCGGCCCGATTTCGTAGACCGGCTCGCCAGCGCAGGCACGACCCATTCGCCAGCATCCGGTCCGGCTGCCACGTTCATGGCCGGGATCGGGCGGTGATGCCCGATGGAGGAATCGGAGGAGGCGGGCGAGCGGATCCGTGAGTACAAGCGGCAGTGGCGGCAGAACAACCAGGATCACATCCGCGAATACCGGAGGAACTACGACGCCGCGAACCGCGAACGGATCAACCGGAACGAGGTGGACCGCAACCGCCGCGCCGCGGAGCAGAAGCGCCGTGAGGAAGAGCGCCGCGAGAAGAACGCGAGGAAGTCGCGCGACTACTATCACGCCAACATCGAGCAACGTCGCGCGTACCAGCGTGACTACCTTGCTCGACGCAAGGCCGCAGATCCTGACGCGTATCGCGAGGAACGCTCACGTGCGAACGCGGAGTGGCGTGAGCGGCACAAGGAAGAACGGGCGGCGAAACGCCGTGACAAGTATCGGGACGACCCGGAGCAGAAGAAGGAAAACGCACGCCGCCACTATGAACGCAATGCCGAGCAGATCAAGGCAAGAAGGCGCGAGTACTACGCGGCAAACAAGGAACGCGAACTCGCGGCGGCTCGCGCCTGGAAGGCACGAGAACGCCGCCGCATCGAGGCCGGGCTCCCACCGCATAGGAGACACCGCGCAACATCCACCGAACGAGACACCAACCTCGAGAGCGCCACGCTGTTCTTCGCGCCGCATCGGGACGCGAACGCGGTCGCTGCCCTCCGCGACGAAGGTCGCACGCCGCAACGTCTCCTCGACGAATGGCAACGCGATTGCTACCGCGCCCGCACCACCCACTACGCCGCCCGCAACCCCGAACTCCGACACGATGTACCGGGCCGACTTTCCGCCGAAGAGCAACGCATGGAGAACGTTGCGCGCGAGATCAATGCACGGCTCCGGATCGGCGAAAAGCGCGTCATCGAGCGAGGAGACGCCGCCCGACCACACGCCGGCCCGAACTCTCAGACGAGAGGAATGGGGCGATGATTCCTCCCCAGGCGCGTCGTTGGTGTGGTGCTCACTCGCGAGTTAGCCCTGTGCATCGCGGGGAACGAGAATATTGGCGCAGCCGCTCCTGCGCGCACGAAACGAAGGGACCAGCATGATCGATAGAACAGACGTCGAAGCGACCATCACGCGAGTTGCTGTTGCGGCCTTCACCTACTACCCCGAGCGCGCGACCGAGGAGCCGGGTTACACGCTCGGCGAGGACGTCGCCTGGTGTATCAAGCCACTCGTCGGCTTGCAGGGGCCAGCGCGCGGGGTGTGGCGGTTGCGCATCGCTGGACTCATCACCGACCCCGCCGCCGACCGGCGCGCTTTCATCAGAGACATCAGCTCTCTCGCACGCGAGTAATCCCTTCGGCCGGTGATCCGCGATCGTACGCGCCGTCGCGCGGCCGTCAAGGGCGCTTCGCGTCGCGTTGCGACACGGCTGGCGCCGTGCCCCTGACAACCGCAGACCGCCGTGAGGAAGCTAGATATCACGGCGAAGGACAGGAACGCCGAAATACCGCTTCAGCCTTTTCGGTTTAGCCAGCTAAACTCGCGCCAGGAGGCGGAAAACATGGCGGCTGGCCAATCTGCATGGCGTGTGAATGACGCCATTGCGTACGACGAGATGCGTGAGGGAGCCAGCGCGCTCGCGTCCCAGCTTCTCCAGCGAGCCCAACAGGGCGGTGCGTCGCTGGACTCCGTCGTCAGGCTTCGTGCGCAGGCCAACGCCGTCAATGGGTTCGATCGTGCGGCTGTGGACCGGCTCACGGCTGAACTCGAATCACGCGGTTCAAGCGTTGCGAGCAACACGTGAGCGACGTCGTAGCAGGGGGCAGCAGAGATCCCCTCAACGAATACGAACGCACTATCGAGCCAATCCTTTTCCCGCCTGTGGATGGGGATACTTCACCTCACCTCACTCTCATTGCTGGGGGGCCGGGGAGCGGCCGGGGACGAGCGATCGCGCGTGCGCTTGACGCCTCGCCGACCGCCACGGTGCTCTCGTCGACGGAACTTCGCGCCCTTCATGCTGCGGTCGCAGAGACGGGCACGGCATCGACTGCGAGCGTGAACGCGGATGTTGCTGAGTGGCTGCGTGCGGCGATCTCCCATGCCCGTGAGGTGCGACGCCCCCTCATTATCGAAGGCGACTTCCGCACGCCCTTCGCGGCGCTGGGCGTCGCGACGCAGTTCCTCGATGCCCGCTACCAAGTGCAAATGGTCGTTGTTGTGCCTCGGCGCGCAGAATCGCTGCTTGCTGTCGCGTCGGCACACTTTCGGCAGATCCAACGGACAGGCCATGCCGTCGAGGTATCCGTCGCTGAACACGATGCACGTTGGACCGATGTCCGCGACGTGCTTGCCGCGGTCTCCGCCGAACGGGGCGTAGAGGTGACGATGCTCGACGGGTCCGGAAACGGACTGCCCACCGGTTCGAGCGACTCGTTCAATCGCGCCCGCGCGGGCGGACCCACGAAGCGAGCCGCAGTCGAATGGCTAGGAGAGCTGCGCCGCATCACGGACTTTGCCCGCTCGCTACCGCCGCGAGCCACAGATCTCGCCTTGCTCATCGAGTTGCATCAGGTGGCTCTCCGCGAGGTCGTCCCGGCCATGAACCTGCCCGCGAGCTCGACCACAGGCCCGCAACTGGAGTCTCGTCTAGCGGCCGAGGCCCAGTCGCTGCGCCGCCAGCTCTCCGCATTGCCGACGAGCGATCCGTCTACGACAGCTGCTCCCGAGATGCCTGTGATCGGCCGATGACTTCACGCGTCGTCGGCTACACCCGGACCTTGCGCGCAGGTGCGCCGATTGATGAGGACGTAGCCGTGCTCAAGGCGCACGGCGCGGAAGAGGTCTTCGTCGATGCGGGGGAGGGGCACCCGCGCGATCGGCCTGAGCTCAAGGAATGCCTCGCGAGGCTCAGCGCAGGCGACACTCTCGTGGTGACGAGCGCCGCGCGGCTCTCGCACAGCTTGAACCACCTCGTCTCTACGCTGCGATCCCTCGACGATGATTCGATCTACTTTCGGTCTATCGCCGAACCCAAACTAGATCTGGCTCCGGCGTCCACTTCAGAAACAAGCGCCTACCTGATCGCGTTGGATGATGTCCGCCGCGCCTTGCTCGGTGACCGCGTTCGCGCAGGACTCCGAGCCGCCAGGATGGAGGGCCGCAGGGCGGGGCGTCCTTCTGTCATGACTCCCGACAAGATCGGCATTGCGACCGAGCTTCGATCCCACGGCCGATCGGTGGCTCACATTGCAAATGTCGTGGGCGTGAGCGCCAGCGCCGTTCGTCGCGCGCTCCGTACCGTGTAGACGAACTGAAAATCGTGAGGTTGCGAGATCAACACACGTCGGAGCTACTGAAGCTCGTTCCGGCTATTGCAGGAGAGATTCGTCACAGGAAAATCGTCGCGTCGGGCGGGGGCGATTCGAATGGTTGGGATAGAGATCGGCTCTCAAGACTGACGCGACCAAGAGTTGTTTACGCAGCTCACAGGCGCTGAAGCGTTCCTACTAGTCGCGCGACGAACCGGCCATCTCCGTCGCACATGCAGACAGGGCGCTAGCTTTGTCGCATGGTGTTGCCGGAGGATGCTCGGTCCCGAGCGATCGCTAGTCTCCAACGCTGGCTAGACGAGACGCTGAAGCGCGACTTCCCGCTCGTCTCAACGATTCCGCTGACGCCCCAAGTAACGGGAACCCACTCGGAGTCGCTCATCGCGCTGATCCGAGATGCTACCGAAGTGCTGGGTCTTGACAAACCCTCCAGCGTTAACTTCAACGACTTGCGGGACTGGGCACAGCTACAAACGCACTCGTTGACGGCGGTGCGCGAGAGGCTTTCCGCCCTCGCGCGCTTCGAGCCGTTTGGCAGTGCGTTGGCGGTCGGCGTATTGGGCGAACTCTGCCAGACGGTTCGAGATCAGCTGAATGGCGTCCGCGCAGGCCGTGAGGTTTCGCTGCCGGCGGAGATAGTAAGCGAACGGTACCTCACGGCAATCAGGTCAGCTCGCGGAGACGTATCCCCCCTCCGAACGATGTTCGGTGGGGATCGGGAGCCGGTTGATGACCGCGGTGTCTTCCGACCAGACATAGTGATTGGGCACTTCGCGTACAGGACGAACGAGCTTATGTCGCGAGTTGGCCAGCATCTCCTATCCCTCGGCCTCGCGCCGGTCTCTGACGCATCTGCGGGAGTGGCTGTAGTGGGCTGGATTGCGAGTTCTCCGGATCCACCACTAGCTGCCTGGACGATGCACATCGTGCTCGATGCCTTATCGGTCGGCGAGAGCCGTGGTGTGCGTCGGGAACTCAGTGCAGCGTTGAGATCAAGAGAGACTATTGGACGGAAGACTCATGCTCTTGTGATGGAGGCGATGGCCTCGGTCGCGGCGGAAGCATCGAGTGATCGTCGCGCGCAGTTACTGACGGGTGCGTACCGGCACCTCGTCGAGGGATCGATCCGGCCCTTTGTTTGGGCGATCTTGTCGTTGCGAGCAGGACGATGGACGGAGCCGCCAAGTCTTTCCAACGTCCGAGACGCGATGCTAGCTAGTGATGAGTTCCTGCGCCGATTGGCCATCTCCTCGGTCTTTGTGGGCCTCCGGAATGCTTTTGCTCACGAGACCCTCGAATGGGATGGCTTCGACGAGGTACTACGCGGCGAGGGTGATGTGATCACTCTTAGTTCCCTCGAGGACTGCGTTCGGCGGTTGGTCGCTTTCGACCGCGGCTGTCACGCGGCTCTTGCCTTTGATCGAGCAATGCGTGCGTCAGAGCCGGCTGGCTGGCCAGCGGCAGGAGACCTCAATCGGATGCCTGAGTGGTCGCGCGCTGAGGCATTTTTCGGTTCGAACGGGATACGACTGGTCGATCTTGCGGCCGCGGGCGCGGTCGTTCGCGTCAAAGTCGAGCGGTTGGGTGTGGCTGACGTAAATCCTTGCTTCCAAGCACTAGGTGCGTGGGTCAGATCCTTCCGTTAACGCGCCGGGGTGAATCCGGTGGATAGCGCGGGGTGCTGGGAGAATCGATTCATGACGGTGACTGCCAGCCTGGAGGGTCTGTTCGAGGTCGAGCCGGGTGAGGCGCGGGCGCCGGGATCGGCTGCACCGGCGGGTGCGGGCAAGACGTTCCGTGGGTATGACCAGGGGCAGTGTTTCCTGCTCCCGCCGAGTCTGGATGACTGGCTGGACGAGGATGATGAGGCCCGGTTCATCTCCGAGGTCGTCGAAGAGCTCTTGGATCTGACGCCGGTCTACGCGTCGTACGCGTCCGCCTCGGGTGCGCCTCCGTATGACCCGCGGATGATGTTGAAGCTGCTGCTGTTCGCGTACGCGACGGGCGTGACCTCGTCTCGTGAGTTGGAGCGGCGCTGCAAGCGCGATATCGCCTTCCGGTGGCTGTCGGGCAACCAGGCGCCCGACTACCGGTCGCTGGCCCGGTTTCGTCGGCGTCACCTGGATGCCCTGCCGGGGTTGTTCCTGCAGGTGCTGCGGGTCTGCGCGGAGGCGGGGCTGGTGCGGTTGGGGCGGGTCGCGCTGGATGGCACGAAGCTGGCTGCGAACGCGTCGCGGCATAAGGCGATGAGCTATGACCGGATCGTGCCGAAGATCGATCAGCTCCAAGCCGAGGTCGCTGCGCTGCTCGCCGAGGCGGAGGCGGTCGATGAGGCCGAGGATCAGCAGTTCGGCCAGGACCGGCGCGGGGACGAGGTCGCCCCGGAGCTGGCCCGCCGTGAGGGGCGCCTGGCAAAACTACGTGCCGCGAAGGACGCGATCGAGGCCGACGCCGCCGAGAAGGCGGCAGCCGTGGCGCGGAAGAAGGCCGACGCCGCCGGTCAGCCCCCTGAGCAGGCCGACGCGGCCGTCGCGACTGCGGTGGACACGGCGGCGCCGAAGCCGAAAGCGCAACGCAATTTCACCGATCCTGAGGCGCGGATGATGAAGACGGTCCGCGGCTTCGATTACGCGTTCAACGCGCAGGCCGTTGTCGATGAGGGCCACCAGATCGTGTTGAGCGCCGAGGTCACCCAGCAGGCCACCGATATCCAGCAGTTCGTCCCGATGGCCGAGCAGACCCTACGGAACCTCGACGCGGCAGGAATCGAGCGTTCCCCAGAGGTCGTCCTCGCTGACGCGGGCTACTGCTCGGAAGCCAACCTCGAAGCCGCCGACGATCTGGACGCACAGGTGTTGATCGCGACGGGACGGCAACGTCACGGCGAGAGCTTCCCTACCGCCGGCGCCCCGGACCCGGCCCCAGAGGACGCGAGCCGGCGGGAGCGGATGGCGCACGCGCTGCGCACCGAGCAGGGCCGCACCGACTACGCGCGCCGCAAAGCCATCGTTGAACCCGCGTTCGGGCAGATGAAGACCCGGCAAAACGCCGGACAGCTCCGGCTACGCGGACTCGCCGGCGCCCAAGGCGAATGGCTACTCCACACGATCTGCCACAACCTCCGCAAGCTCCGCGTCGCTACAGCCGCCGGGCTGGCGCCCGCATAGGCCTCCCCAGGGGTCCCTGGGCGTCACAGCACGCACCGACAGTCGCCACGAGCCCCTCGCCGTGCGATCCCGCACGCTCTCACACCGCAACGGCCCGCCCGTTCCCGTTCGCGACCGTCAGCGCGCGATGCCAGAGTCAACGCCGCGCGCCACGCCACCCGATTCTGACCCGCGCACCTAGCCAATTTGATGTCATTTTCAGAAGACGACTGCACCAGTTGATTGGGCGTAATGGCTGTTGTGCAGCCAGCTCCTGACAGTTCAATATCAGAAGTGATCTGCACCAATCTCGACTATGCTCAATACTCGTGTGCACCAAAGCGAGGTGAGCATGGCGACGGACACCCCACGGATTCCAGAACAAGGCGTGGCCACTCTGCCTGATGAGGCTTGGGAGCGTGCGCGCCGTCGTGTGTCGGTGGCCATGGAAAACTGCCCGTAGGCGGTCACGAGACCTGCCCGTAGGTGGCCAGGAGAACTGCCCGTTGGTGGCCATGAGTTCTGCCCACGTCTGATGGTTCCGCCCCGCGCGTCGTCGCGATGGTGGGGCCCCTTCCCGGTTCGATGACGGGTGCTTAGGTCGTCGTCGCCCGGGAAGGGGCTGTGTTGAAGTCTGACGGAGAAGTCATGGAGATTCTGGAAGCGTTCGATGCGACGGGGTCGTATCGGGCTGCGGGGCAGCTCGCGGGTTGCTCTCATCACACGGTCGCCGCGTATGTCGCGGCGCGGGACGCGGGCCGGCCTGTCGGCGCTGCGGCGCGCAGGCCGCGCGTCATCGACGAGTTCCTGCCGAAGGTCGAGGAGTTGGTCGAGAAGACGAAGGGCAAGGTTCGGGCCGACAAGGTCCACGAGGTGCTGACCTCGATCGGGTTCGAAGGGTCGGAGCGGTCGACCAGGCGGGCGGTCGCTGCGGTGAAGGCGTCGTGGCGGGCGGGGAACCGTCGGGTGCATCGGCCGTGGGTCACCGAGCCGGGGCTGTGGTTGCAGTACGACTTCGGCGACGGGCCCGTGGTCGGCGGGGTGAATGGCGCGTAGCGCTTCTTGGTAGCGCGAGTCTGGCGAGTTGGTAGCGGTGTTGGGTGGTGTTGGTAGCGGCCCGGCCGTCGCTGACCGGGCCGCTGGTCGTTACTCCCAGTAGGTCTCTTCTGTTCGGGCGTGGTCGTGGCGGAGTCTGCGCATGTCGATTTGGCCGAGGTTGATGGTTCGGGCGTGGTTCGCGAGCCGGTTCACGATCGAGTCCGCCGCGACCCGGTCGGGTAGCTCGGTGACCCAGTGGCTGGGGCCGGTCTGCGAGGCGATCACGGTGGGGAGGCGGTGTTCACGGTTCGCGAGGATCGCGAACAGGTCGCTCGCGGCGTCGCTGTCGATCCCGACGGTGAGGAAGTCGTCGAGGATGAGCAGGTCGGTTTGCGAGAGCTCGTTGAGCAGCTTCTGGTGGGCGATGCCGTCGCCGCGGGCGATGACGAGCCTGCGGGCGAGGTCGTCCATGCGGGCGTAGGTGACGGCGTGGCCGTTGTGGCAGGCGGCGATCCCGAGCGCGCAGGCGAGGTAGGTCTTCCCGCCGCCGGTCGGGGAGATGATGAGCAGGTTCATCGGGTCGGCCCGCCAGTCGTGGGCGGCGTAGCGGCGCATCCGGACGGGGGTGATCCCTCGACCGTCCCGGTAGTCGATCTCCGCGACTGTCGCGTGCGGGATCGGGAACCCGGCCTGCCGGGTCAGCTTCTCGACCTTGTGTGCCCGCCGCTGTTCGAGCGCGTCGTCGACGGCGGTGAGGAACAGCTGCTCCGGGGTGAGGGTGTCGTTGACCTCGTCGGCGATGAGTTCCTCGAGGCGGGTCGCGACGTGCGTGACCCGTAGTGCCCGGAACTTCTCGTAGTCGATGCTCGTGAACGTCACCGGTCCGCCTCCCCGCTGGTGGCGTAGTGCGACGCGTCGCGGACGAACACGTCCGGGCCGTCGGCGACGTCGCCGCCGCGTTTCCGTGTCGACGCGGCCGGTGTCGCTGGTCGGGGCTTCTTGGTGTCGCTGTCGATGCCGGCCATGATCCGCTTCAGCGTCGTGTAGGTCGCCTGACCGCCCCGGTTGATCAGCTCCTGGCAGGCAGCTTCGAGTCGTTCCCGGTTCTGTTTCCCCAGCCCGCTGAGCACGTTCTGGCAGTCGAGGTAGCCTTGCGCCTCGATCTTCTGCCGGTCCAGGATCTGCTCGATCACCTCCACTGTCGCGGGTCCGAAGCTGCGGGCCCGGTCGGTGAACCAGCGTCTGGACCACAACCCGTCGATGTTGCGGTGCTGCGGCGGGACATGCTCGGGCAGCGTCGAGTACTGCCCCTTCCGGCCGACGAGGCGACGGTGTTCGCAGACGATGTCGTGGCCGTCGAACACGGTCACCCGGGTCTGCGTGAACCGGACCCGCAGCAACTGTCCGGCCAGCCGGTAGGGGACGGAGTAGCGTTGCGAATCCGCGGTGACATGGTAGTTGCGGCCGGCCTTGAGCTCCTTCCAGGTCACTTCCTCGAACGCGGCGTCGGGCAGCGCCGCGAGCAGGTGCGCCTCCTCGGCAGTGAACCGCTCCCACCGGGTCGAGTCGTCCGCCCGGCGCAGGTCGTGATTGATCTCCCGCACCCGCTCATCGATCGCGTCGTTGAGCTCGGACAGGGTCGTAAAGACGTCGTCCTCGAGGTAGCCGATGACACGCTTGTTGACGACGTTGACCGCGTTCTCGGCCGCCGCCTTGTCTCTCGGGCGCTTCGCCCTGGCGGGGACGATCGCGGTGCCGTAATGATCGGCGAGCTGCTGATAGCGGGCGTTGACCACTCGCTCCGCGTCGCCCTTGCGCGCCTGATGCGTCGAGGTCGCCGGGTTGTCCGGCACGACGATCTGCACTACTCCGCCATAGGACGCGAACGCCCGCACGTGCGCGTCCAGCCACGCCTCCGACCGCATGTCCGCGTAGGCGCGGCAGAACAACGCGCCCGAGAACGGCAGCACCGCGACGAACAGCACCGCCCGGGTGATCTCGCCGGTGACCGCGTCGACCAGGTCGATCGTGTCACCAGCCCAGTCCACGAGCATCGCCCGCCCCGGCTCGTGATGCAGCGTCGCGACCAGATCATTGGTGCGGACGTAGTCGGCGAACAGGGCGCAGAACTGCGAGTACCCATACTTCTTCCCCGCCCCACGCGCATCGGTGTAACGACGCCACGCCTGCAGCAACGTGAAGTGCCGGTTCTGCCGCATCGACGCCAGCACCCGCGCCAGATCCGGCTGGTCGTACTCGTCCGACACCCGCCGGCGCCCGTCCGGGAACCACTCCGCCAACTCGCGATCGCTGACCGCGATCGCCGACTCGATGCCATGCTCGACGATCGCCTGCCTCACACGCGCGACATCGCGATGCGAGCACCCCACGACCTCGGCCACGTCCCGGTAGCTGCGCCGCTCCAGCAGCAACGTGAGAATCCTCCGGTAGTCCGTCATGTTCCGCCTTCCACACAAGAACGGCGACGCCCATGCGTCACCGTTCCCTCAGCAGAGCACCACACCCCAGCCCGAGCGCTACCAACTCGCCGGAAAGCCGCTACCGACTCCGTGGACTCGCGCTACCAGGAAGCGCTACGCGCCAGGGTGAAGACGGTGCTGTTCGTCGCCTGGCTCGCGTTCAGTCGGTTCCGGGTGGTGATCCCGATCCGCGACAAGACCCTCCCGAGCGTGTTCGCCGC
Source organism: Microbacterium sp. HA-8 (assembly GCF_046111165.1). Classification (NCBI taxonomy): domain Bacteria; kingdom Bacillati; phylum Actinomycetota; class Actinomycetes; order Micrococcales; family Microbacteriaceae; genus Microbacterium; species Microbacterium sp. HA-8. The sequence goes on along the minus strand of NZ_CP162025.1, from coordinate 3,304,817 downwards.
GTTGGATCGGACGTTCCGGGCGGTCGGGGGCGCGCCGACGTATGTCCTCACCGACAACGAGAAGACGGTCACCACGATGCATATCGCGGGGGTCCCGGTCCGCAACGCGCAGACGGTGTCGTTCGCCGCGCATTACGGGGTCACGGTGCTGACCTGTCAGCCCGCGGACCCGGCCTCGAAGGGTGGCGCGGAAGCGTCGGTGAAGCTCGCGAAAGCGGACCTGGTGCCCACCGATGCGAACCTCCGCGACCAGTACGCCTCATTCGGCGAACTCGAGGCGGCCTGCGACGCGTTCATGGACGACGTCAACGGGCGGGAGCACCGGGTGACCAAGCGGCGCCCGGTCGAGATGCTCGCTGAGGAGCAGCAGCGGCTGCACCCGGTCCCGGGTCGTGCTCACACCATCGCGTTCGGAGTGTCCCGGCGGGTCGGGGAGAACACGCCGATGGTCGCGTTCGAGAACGGGCAGTATTCCGTCCCGCACCTGCTGATGGGCGCGGAGGTGTTCGTCCGTGTCCAGGGCGCCGCTGACTCCGAGCGGGTCGTGATCGTCCACCACGGCATCGACGGGCCCGTCGAGGTCGCCCGACACGACCGCGCCCGCCCCGGGACCCCCAGGATCGACGACGCCCACTTCCCCGCCCAGCCGGGGGTGAAGGTTCCCGGCGACTACACGATCAAGGCCCGCAGCACCGAGGAGGCGGAGTTCCTCGGTATCGGTCACGGCGCCGCGGCCTGGCTGCTCGAGGCCGCAGCGGCCGGGACGCAGCGGATGAACCAGAAGATGCGGGAAGCCGTCCAGCTCGCCCGGATCCACGGGATCGAGGTCGTCGACGAAACCCTCGGCACCGCAGCCGCGTATGGCCGGTTCGATACCGGTGATCTCACGTCGATCCTCGGCAGCCGGATCACCGCGACGCCGGCGAGAGCGGCGTCGGAGACCCGGTCGCTCGCGCAGGGCACGTCCGGGTGGGCCGCGATCGGCCAGCCGCGGGGTGTGATCGTCCCCGTCGTCGAGATCATCGCGACGGACGAGGAGGACGAGCTGTGAGCGTCGCGACCCCTGCCGCCCCGCCGATCCCGGCCGAGTTGGAGCAGACCATGCGGCAGCTGAAGATGCCCTACGCCCGCGGCATCGCACCCGACGTGTTCGCGACCGCAAGGGCACAACGCTGGGAACCCGCGGAGGTTGTCAAAGCACTCCTCGACGCCGAGATCGCCGGCCGGTCCCGGTCCATGCTCGCCGCCCGCCGCAAGGCCGCCGGGTTCCCCACCGGGAAGACCTTCGACTCCTGGGACCAGTCCCTGTCGACGATCCCGGCGCCGACCCAGCAGGCGTTGCGGACCCTGGAATGGGTGCACCGGCGGGAGAACCTCGTGATCTGCGGGCCCGCCGGGACAGGGAAGACGTTCTTCCTCGAAGCGCTCGGCCAGCACGCCGTCGAACAAGGCCTCCGCGTCGCGTGGTTCCGGCTCGAGGACCTCGGCGCGCTGATCCGCGCGCACCGCGTCGACGACACCGTCACCCGCACCGTCGCCCGGATCCTCCGCGCCGACCTCGTCGTCGTTGACGACATCGGTCTACTCGGCGTCGGCGACGACGCCGCGGAAGGCCTCTACCGGCTCGTCGACGCCGCCTACGAGAAACGATCGATCGCGATCAGCTCGAACCTGCACCCCTCCGGGTTCGACGAGCTCATGCCCAAGACCCTCGCGACCGCGACCGTCGACCGGCTCCTCCACCATGCCCACCTCGCGCAGACCACCGGCGAGTCCATCCGCCTCGCGCAGGCCCTCGCCGGCACGGGGGTGACCCCCATGACCTGACCCGGCGGGACTGCCTCACGCGGCCAGGGCCACCACAACCCGGTGGGCAGAACTCCTGGCCGCGAATGGGCAGTTCCACTGGCCACCAGCGGGCACTTCCGCTGGCCGCCTATGGGCAATTCCTACTGGCCGTTGACAGTCGTGCGGAGATCATCAGTCCGTTGGCGCAGTCGGAGACGGTCGGGCACGAAGCGGCCGATATGGCGGCTCAGGCGCTGGGCTTGTCTCGGCGCCAGGTATACGTTCTGATCCGGCGTGCCCGGCAAGGCAGCGGCCTCGTGACGGATCTGGTGCCCGGCCAGTCCGGTGGAGGTAAAGGTAAGGGGCGCTTGCCGGAACCGGTCGAGCGCGTCATCCACGAGCTACTGCAAAAGCGGTTCCTGACCAAGCAGAAGCGCAGCCTAGCGGCCTTTCACCGCGAAGTCACTCAGGTGTGCAAGGCTCAAAAACTGCGAGTGCCGGCGCGCAATACCGTGGCCTTACGGATCGCTAGCCTTGACCCGCGCAAGGTCATCCGCCGGCGGGAAGGCCAGGATGCCGCTCGTGACCTACAAGGTGTGGGCGGCGAGCCTCCTGCCGTGACCGCGCCGCTGGAGCAGGTGCAGATAGACCATACGGTCATCGACCTGATCGTGGTCGATGACCGCGACCGGCAACCTATTGGCCGCCCGTACCTGACCCTCGCCATCGACGTGTTCACCCGCTGCGTGCTCGGCATGGTCGTCACGCTGGAAGCGCCGTCTGCCGTTTCGGTTGGCCTGTGCCTCGTGCATGTCGCCTGCGACAAGCGCCCTTGGCTGGAAGGACTGAACGTGGAAATGGATTGGCAGATGAGCGGCAAGCCCTTGCTGCTCTACCTAGACAACGCGGCCGAGTTCAAGAGCGAGGCCCTGCGCCGGGGTTGCGAGCAGCATGGCATCCGGCTGGACTATCGCCCGCTGGGACAGCCGCACTATGGCGGCATCGTGGAACGGATCATCGGCACGGCGATGCAGATGATTCACGACGAACTGCCGGGAACGACCTTCTCCAACCCTGACCAGCGCGGCGACTACGATTCCGAAAACAAGGCCGCCCTGACGCTGCGCGAGCTAGAGCGCTGGCTCACATTGGCGGTCGGCACCTACCACGGTTCGGTGCACAACGGCCTGCTCCAACCGCCGGCCGCGCGCTGGGCCGAGGCCGTGGCGCGTGTCGGCGTACCGGCCGTCGTCACACGCGCTACTTCGTTCCTGGTCGATTTTCTGCCGATCCTCCGGCGCACGCTGACCCGCACCGGCTTTGTCATCGACCACATCCACTACTACGCCGATGCGCTCAAGCCGTGGATTGCGCGGCGTGAACGCTGGCCGTCCTTTCTGATCCGGCGCGATCCGCGCGACATCAGCCGTATCTGGGTCCTGGAACCGGAGGGACAGCATTACCTGGAAATTCCCTACCGTACCTTGTCGCATCCGGCTGTCACCCTCTGGGAACAACGGCAGGCGCTGGCGAAACTGCGGCAGCAAGGGCGCGAACAGGTGGATGAGTCGGCGCTGTTCCGCATGATCGGCCAGATGCGTGAGATTGTGACCAGCGCGCAGAAGGCCACACGCAAGGCGCGGCGTGACGCGGATCGCCGCCAGCACCTCAAGACATCAGCTCGGCCGGACAAGCCCGTTCCGCCGGATACGGATATTGCCGACCCGCAGGCAGACAACTTGCCACCCGCCAAACCGTTCGACCAGATTGAGGAGTGGTAGCCGTGGACGAATATCCCATCATCGACCTGTCCCACCTGCTGCCGGCGGCCCAGGGCTTGGCCCGTCTTCCGGCGGACGAGCGCATCCAGCGCCTTCGCGCCGACCGCTGGATCGGCTATCCGCGCGCAGTCGAGGCGCTGAACCGGCTGGAAGCCCTTTATGCGTGGCCAAACAAGCAACGCATGCCCAACCTGCTGCTGGTTGGCCCGACCAACAATGGCAAGTCGATGATCGTCGAGAAGTTCCGCCGCACCCACCCGGCCAGCTCCGACGCCGACCAGGAGCACATCCCGGTGTTGGTCGTGCAGATGCCGTCCGAGCCGTCCGTGATCCGCTTCTACGTCGCGCTGCTCGCCGCGATGGGCGCGCCGCTGCGCCCACGCCCACGGTTGCCGGAAATGGAGCAACTGGCTCTGGCACTGCTGCGCAAGGTCGGCGTGCGCATGCTGGTGATCGACGAGCTGCACAACGTGCTGGCCGGCAACAGCGTCAACCGCCGGGAATTCCTCAACCTGCTGCGCTTCCTCGGCAACGAACTGCGCATCCCGTTGGTTGGGGTAGGCACGCGCGACGCCTACCTAGCCATCCGCTCCGATGACCAGTTGGAAAATCGCTTCGAGCCGATGATGCTGCCGGTATGGGAGGCCAACGACGATTGCTGCTCACTGCTGGCCAGCTTCGCCGCTTCGCTCCCGCTGCGCCGGCCTTCCCCAATTGCCACGCTGGACATGGCTCGCTACCTGCTCACACGCAGCGAGGGCACCATAGGGGAACTGGCGCACTTGCTGATGGCGGCGGCCATCGTCGCCGTGGAGAGCGGCGAGGAAGCGATCAACCATCGCACACTCAGCATGGCCTGTTGAGTTGCATCTAAAATTGACCCACTTAGGGTAAAGATTTGCGTCGAAATTTGACCCACGTATGACACTGTTTCCCGTCTGGATATGGCGGGAGAAATCAAGGAGTGATAAACGTGGCGATATTGAGCGCAATTCGACGCTGGCATTTTCGCGATGGTGCGTCGATTCGGGAAATAGCCCGACGAAGCGGCCTGTCCAGGAACACCGTTCGCAAGTATTTGCAAAGCAAGGTGGTTGAACCGCAGTACCCAGCGCGAGACAGCGTTGGCAAGTTAAGTCCTTTTGAGCCCAAGTTAAGGCAGTGGCTCTCCACCCGGGCGCTGTCAAGCTGCCTGGAGTCGTTCGGGCTGTGGTTCGGTGTCGGTCTTGGGCAGGTTGATGCCGACGATGCCCGCGGGCAGCGGGGTGGTCGGGCGGCGTCGGAATCGTTCGGGATGCTGCTGGTAGTAGGCCAGCTGTGTCTGCTCGCGCCTTCCCCAGGCTTGTTCCCAGGTGCCGTCGTGGACCTCGTCGGGTGAGAACAGGGCGATCCCGGAGTGTTTGTGCTCGGCGTTGTACCAGGGCACGTACCAGGCCATGAACGCTCTGGCCTGCTCGAGGTCCTCGAACGTGCCGGGGTAGTTCGGTCGATACTTCATGGTGCGGAACTCCGACTCCGAGTACGGGTTGTCGTTGGAGACCCGGGGCCGGTTGTGCGTCTGTGTGACCTTCAACTTGCCGAGGTAGTCCTTCAGGACGGTGGACCGCATTGCCGGCCCGGAGTCCGCGTGCACGACGTCGGGTCTGCCCTCGCGGGCGATCGCGGCGCGGAACATCTCGACGGCGAGGTGGTCTGCTTCGCGGTCTTCGACCCGCCAGCCGACGAGCTTGCGGGAGTAGATATCGATGATCGAGTACGCCTTGAACGCGACACCTCGCCACGGGGAGCGCAGGTCGGTGATGTCCCAACTCCAGACCTGCCCGGGGCCGGTCGCTTCCAGCACCGGTGCCTCGCGCGGCGGTCTCGTGCTGCCTCTGCGTGTCGGGGCGACCGGGCGGATGGACTGATCCTCGATGTCTGCGGCGACACGCCACCAGGAGCGGCGGGAGCCGAGCATCACCCCGGCGTCCCAGGCGTCCGCGAACGTGTGATCGACGGAGACGCCCTCGACCCAGCCGGCGGTGATCAGCTCCGCGATCTGATCCCTGTCGGCCTGGTCGATGCGAGACGGATACGCCCGGTCCTTCTGCGGGATCGGATTGGTCACGCCGGGCCGCGGGCTGCGACGGTAATGCCACGTGGACCGCGACAGGCCCGCGATCTGCAGCGCCTGACGCTGCGATCCGGTCGCGGCGGTCAGCTCTCCGACGAGGGCGTTGTCGATGTCGAGGAACCAGACCGACCGGTCTTCGGCTGGAGCGCGTCGGGCTCTTGCTCGTTCATCTGATGCAAGAGCCCGATAGCTTTTCCCAGCGCGGCGTTGGTCTCCTCAAGCTCACGGATCCGCGCCTGCAGCCTCTCCGTCTCGGCCTCGTGCTCGGCGCGTTCCGCGGCGCGCTGCTTCGCCAACTCCGTGCGCTGTTTCGGGGGCAACGTCATCCCCCTAGCCTGCCTGGGCACCAGCCCGCGGTCGAGGTTCCCGCCGAACACCGCCTTCCGCCACTTGATCACATGGTGATACCGCAACCCACGCTCCGCCAGCCACGCCGCCTTCTGCCCATGCGCCACCAGCTGATACTCATGCACGAGCTCGCGGATCTCCGCCGTCGTGAACCCCGGAGTGATCGACACCCCGCACCCCCTACCGATCGTGAACTGACTCACAACCAGCCTGGCGAAGAGGGACCGAGCACAAAAAGACAAAGAAGCTGCGCAGAAACCTGCGCAGCATGTACCGGGATTTGGTCGCTTTGGGCTTTACCGGGTCTTATGACCGAGTGTGTGCCTTTGCCCGACAGTGGAAAGATTCCGAACAGTTCAAGGCGCAAACCTCGGGCAAGGGTTGTTTCATCCCCTTGCGCTTTGCTTGTGGCGAAGCCTTCCAATTCGATTGGAGTGAGGACTTTGCCCGCATAGCGGGCAAACAGGTCAAACTTCAGATTGCCCAGTTTAAGTTGGCCCACAGCCGGGCCTTTGTGCTTCGGGCTTACTACCAGCAAAAACATGAAATGCTGTTTGATGCCCACTGGCATGCCTTTCAAATCTTCGGTGGCATTCCCAAGCGCGGCATCTACGACAACATGAAGACCGCTGTGGATTCGGTGGGGCGTGGCAAAGAGCGCAGGGTCAATCAGCGGTTCACTGCCATGGTCAGCCACTACCTGTTTGATGCGCAGTTCTGTAATCCAGCATCGGGTTGGGAGAAAGGCCAGATTGAGAAGAACGTGCAGGATTCCCGCCAACGCCTGTGGCAAGGGGCACCAGACTTTCAAAGCCTTGCTGATTTGAATGTGTGGCTTGAGCATCGCTGCAAAGCGCTGTGGTCTGAGCTGCGCCACCCCGAATTGGACCAAACCGTGCAAGAGGCCTTTGCCGATGAACAAGGCGAGTTGATGGCGCTACCCAATGCCTTTGATGCATTCGTGGAGCAAACCAAGCGAGTCACTTCAACCTGCCTTGTTCACCACGAGGGCAATCGCTACAGCGTTCCTGCCAGTTACGCCAACAGGGCCATCAGCCTTCGGATTTATGCAGACAAGCTGGTGATGGCTGCCGAAGGCCAACACATTGCCGAGCATCCAAGATTGTTTGGCAGTGGCCACGCTCGGCGTGGCCACACACAATACGACTGGCACCATTACTTGTCTGTGCTTCAGAAGAAACCTGGGGCGTTGCGCAATGGTGCGCCATTTGCTGAATTGCCACCCGCGTTCAAGAAGCTTCAATCCATCTTGCTGCAACGCCCCGGCGGTGACCGTGACATGGTGGAAATTCTGGCCCTTGTATTGCACCACGATGAAGGTGCGGTACTCAGTGCTGTGGAATTGGCATTGGAGTGTGGCAAGCCATCGAAGGAGCATGTGCTTAATCTGTTGGGACGTTTGACCGAAGAACCTCCACCCAAACCGATTCCAATTCCCAAGGGGTTAAGGCTGACATTGGAACCACAGGCCAACGTGAACCGCTATGACAGTTTAAGGAGAGCCCATGATGCAGCATGAAGGCCATGTGAGAATCCTCAAATCCTTGAAACTCTTTGGCATGGCACACGCCATTGAGGAGTTGGGCAATCAGAATTCACCAGCATTTAATCAAGCCTTGCCCATGCTGGACAGCTTGATTAAAGCTGAAGTGGCAGAGCGTGAAGTACGTTCGGTGAACTATCAATTGCGGGTGGCCAAGTTCCCCGTGTATCGGGACTTGGTGGGCTTTGACTTCAGTCAAAGCCTGGTTAATGAGGCCACGGTCAAACAATTGCACCGGTGCGACTTCATGGAACAAGCCCAGAACGTGGTGCTGATTGGTGGGCCAGGCACAGGCAAGACTCACCTGGCCACAGCCATTGGTACACAAGCAGTGATGCACTTGAACCGACGGGTGCGTTTCTTCTCCACCGTGGATTTGGTCAATGCACTGGAGCAAGAGAAATCATCTGGGCGTCAGGGACAAATCGCAAACCGTCTGTTGTATGCCGATTTGGTGATTCTGGATGAGCTGGGATATTTGCCTTTTAGCCAAACCGGTGGGGCACTGCTGTTTCACCTGCTCTCAAAGCTGTACGAAAAAACCAGCGTGATACTGACCACCAACTTGAGCTTCTCGGAATGGAGCCGAGTGTTTGGCGATGAAAAGATGACAACAGCGTTGTTGGACCGACTAACCCACCACTGCCACATCCTGGAAACCGGCAATGAAAGTTACCGCTTCAAACACAGTTCAACTCAGAATAAGCAGGAGGAAAAACAGACCCGCAAACTGAAAATCGAGACATAATTCTGACAACAAGGGGTGGGTCAAAATTCAATGCAAATCCCGGGTCAAATTTGGGTGCAAATCAACAGATATCGACAACCTCTCGCGCAACCAAGACATCGCGGTCGGACTGCAAGTGATCTTGAAGCCACGGGCCCGTCCCACCCCGACATGGACCTCGATGCCCGAACGGACGTTAGATTTCGAGTTCTAGGCGTTCTGCGATGAAGGTTGGATCCCAGCCGGGATTGAAAGTGTCGACGTGGGTGAATCCGAGCCGCTCGTATAGGCCACGCAGGTTCGGGTGGCAGTCGAGCCGCAGCTTGGCGCACCCCTGCGTTCGCGCGGCATGGCGGCAAGCCTCGATCAGCGCGGAGCTGACACCCCGGCCCGCATGTGTCCGTCGCACCGCGAGCTTGTGCAGATATGCGGCCTCCCCCTTGAGGGCGTCGGGCCAGAACTCGGGATCCTCGGCCGACAAGGTGCAACAGCCGACGATGCCGTCGCTGCAACTCGCGACTAGGAGCTCGGATCTCAGGACGAAGGTCTCCGCGAATGTCCGGTCGATCCGCGCGACGTCCCAGGCGGGCGTTCCCTTGGCGGACATCCACGCCGCAGCGTCGTGCATCAGCCGCACAACCTCGTCGATATCACCCGAGCAGGCGACCCGAACGTTCGGAGGCTCCTCGCTGTCCATTCGCTCCCCTGGCGCGGTATGAACCGCCGCCTCATAGTGCAGTTTGATCCTGACGAGCCCAGCATGTCTGCGCCCACCTTCGCGGAACCTGACCAGGGTCCGCTAGCGGGCGGCCGGAAGGTGAATGCTAGGCATGATCTAACCCTCGGTCTCTGGCGTCGCGACTGCGAAATTTCGCGAGGGTTTCCGAGAAGGTGATTGCGCTTCGCAGATCTCCAGGCGCGTGGGTGCGGACGTAGTCAGCGCCATTGCCGATCGCGTGAAGTTCCGCCGCAAGGCTCGCTGGACCCAGATCCTTTACAGGAAGGCCAACGGTGGCGCCCAAGAAGGATTTCCGCGACACCGAGACCAATAGCGGAAGCCCCAACGCCGACTTCAGCTTTTGAAGGTTCGACAGCACGTGCAGCGATGTTTCCGGTGCGGGGCTCAAGAAAAATCCCATCCCCGGATCGAGGATGAGCCGGTCGGCAGCGACCCCGCTCCGTCGCAAGGCGGAAACCCGCGCCTCGAAGAACCGCACAATCTCGTCGAGCGCGTCTTCGGGTCGAAGGTGACCGGTGCGGGTGGCGATGCCATCCCGCTGCGCTGAGTGCATAACCACCAGCCTGCAGTCCGCCTCAGCAATATCGGGATAGAGCGCAGGGTCAGGAAATCCTTGGATATCGTTCAGGTAGCCCACGCCGCGCTTGAGCGCATAGCGCTGGGTTTCCGGTTGGAAGCTGTCGATTGAAACACGGTGCATCTGATCGGACAGGGCGTCTAAGAGCGGCGCAATACGTCTGATCTCATCGGCCGGCGATACAGGCCTCGCGTCCGGATGGCTGGCGGCCGGTCCGACATCCACGACGTCTGATCCGACTCGCAGCATTTCGATCGCCGCGGTGACAGCGCCGGCGGGGTCTAGCCGCCGGCTCTCATCGAAGAAGGAGTCCTCGGTGAGATTCAGAATGCCGAACACCGTCACCATGGCGTCGGCCTCCGCAGCGACTTCCACGATGGGGATCGGGCGAGCAAAAAGGCAGCAATTATGAGCCCCATACCTACAAAGCCCCACGCATCAAGCTTTTGCCCATGAAGCAACCAGGCAATGGCTGTAATTATGACGACGCCGAGTCCCGACCAGACTGCATAAGCAACACCGACAGGGATGGATTTCAGAACCAGAGAAAGAAAATAAAATGCGATGCCATAACCGATTATGACAACGGCGGAAGGGGCAAGCTTAGTAAAGCCCTCGCTAGATTTTAATGCGGATGTTGCGATTACTTCGCCAACTATTGCGATAACAAGAAAAAGCCAGCCTTTCATGATATATCTCCCAATTTGTGTAGGGCTTATTATGCACGCTTAAAAATAATAAAAGCAGACTTGACCTGATAGTTTGGCTGTGAGCAATTATGTGCTTAGTGCATCTAACTTTGTTTTAGGGCGACTGCCCTGCTGCGTAACATCGTTGCTGCTCCATAACATCAAACATCGACCCACGGCGTAACGCGCTTGCTGCTTGGATGCCCGAGGCATAGACTGTACAAAAAAACAGTCATAACAAGCCATGAAAACCGCCACTGCGCCGTTACCACCGCTGCGTTCGGTCAAGGTTCTGGACCAGTTGCGTGAGCGCATACGCTACTTGCATTACAGCTTACGAACCGAACAGGCTTATGTCCACTGGGCGACGAGACTCAGCTAAAAGGTCCGGGAAGGGCTGCGCGTGCCTCACGTAGGAATGTCCGCGTAGTTCCCTGGGGTGATGAGCAGGGAGTTGTCGATGGCGGCGCGCCGTGAGATCACGAAGAAGTTCGCCCGCGAGTATGCGAAAGCAGGCAAGGAAGAGAAGGGCCGGCTGCTGGACGAGCTTGTGCACGCGACAGGCTGGACGCGTGATCACGCGCGCCGCGCGATCCGTGCCGCGAACGCACGCAAAGGTGCCGCGCGCGATCAGCAGCGTAAGCCGCGTGAGCGGAAGTACTCCTACGATGCGCTCGTGGTGCTGCAAGAAGTCTGGCGGCTGTCCGGGCAGCCGTCGGGAAAGTACTTCGCGGCGATCATGGACGACACCCTCGAACGCCTCGTCCGCTTCCGTGAGCTCGGCAAGGTCGAGCAGCGGGTCACACCGGAGGTGCTGGACGAGTTGCGATCGATGAGCGCCGCGACGATCGACCGGTACCTGAAACCGCACAAGGACGCCGCCTACCCGGTCGCGGTCTCGGGCACGAAGCCGTCCCACATCCTGCGCTCTTCGATCCCGACGCGCACCAGCATGGACGCCCCGCTGACCGTCCCGGGGTTCCTGGAGCTGGACACCGTCGCGCACTGCGGCCACTCCCTCAAAGGCGAGTTCCTGCGCACCCTGACCGGCACCGACCCGGTCGCGGGGTGGACGATGCTGCGCACGATCCGCAACAACGCCTACGTGCACGTGCACGGCGCCCTGGAATGGATGGTGAAGAACGCGCCCGTCCCGGTCGCCGGGCTCGACTTCGACAACGGATCCGAGTTCATGAACTGGGGCGTGATCGCCTGGGCGGACAAGAAGGAGATCCCCGTCACCCGGGGGCGTCCCTACAAGCACAACGACAACGCGCACGTCGAGCAACGCAACGGCGACTGGGTCCGCAAACACGCGTTCCGCTACCGCTACGAGACCGAGGCGGAGATGACCCTGCTCAACGAGCTCTGGGATTTCGTGATGGCCCGCAAGAACCATCTGCTGCCCTGCGTGAAAGCGATCGACTGGACCCACACCGCAGCCGGCCGGAAGAAGCGCGTCTACGACAAGCCACGTACCCCCTACCAGCGGTTGCTCGACGCCGGTGTGCTCGACGAGAAGACCCGCGCCCGACTGGAGCGCGAGCATGCGAAGCTGAACCCGGCACGGATCACCCGACGGATCAACCAGATCCAGCAACAACTCATCGAACTCGCCGCCGCCCGCACCCAGGGCACCCGCCCCGCCGCCTGAGCTACGCGGACATTTCACGTGAGGCAAGCATCACTCACTCCCGGACATCTTGACGTGAGGCAAGACGCTGGGTTCGTGCCTTCATCCGTTTCCACGGTGTGCGTCACCCGGCAACCTTGGGCAGCAGCGAAGTCGAGGCATTTCTGTCCTGGCTGGCGAACGAGCGCAAGGTTTCGGTCTCCACGCATCGTCAGGCATTGGCGGCCTTGCTGTTCTTCTACGGCAAGGTGCTGTGCACGGATCTGCCCTGGCTTCAGGAGATCGGAAGACCTCGGCCGTCGCGGCGCTTGCCGGTGGTGCTGACCCCGGATGAAGTGGTTCGCATCCTCGGTTTTCTGGAAGGCGAGCATCGTTTGTTCGCCCAGCTTCTGTATGGAACGGGCATGCGGATCAGTGAGGGTTTGCAACTGCGGGTCAAGGATCTGGATTTCGATCACGGCACGATCATCGTGCGGGAGGGCAAGGGCTCCAAGGATCGGGCCTTGATGTTACCCGAGAGCTTGGCACCCAGCCTGCGCGAGCAGCTGTCGCGTGCACGGGCATGGTGGCTGAAGGACCAGGCCGAGGGCCGCAGCGGCGTTGCGCTTCCCGACGCCCTTGAGCGGAAGTATCCGCGCGCCGGGCATTCCTGGCCGTGGTTCTGGGTTTTTGCGCAGCACACGCATTCGACCGATCCACGGAGCGGTGTCGTGCGTCGCCATCACATGTATGACCAGACCTTTCAGCGCGCCTTCAAACGTGCCGTAGAACAAGCAGGCATCACGAAGCCCGCCACACCGCACACCCTCCGCCACTCGTTCGCGACGGCCTTGCTCCGCAGCGGTTACGACATTCGAACCGTGCAGGATCTGCTCGGCCATTCCGACGTCTCTACGACGATGATTTACACGCATGTGCTGAAAGTTGGCGGTGCCGGAGTGCGCTCACCGCTTGATGCGCTGCCGCCCCTCACTAGTGAGAGGTAGGGCAGCGCAAGTCAATCCTGGCGGATTCACTACCCCTGCGCGAAGGCCATCGGTGCCGCATCGAACGGCCGGTTGCGGAAAGTCCTCCCTGCGTCCGCTGATGGCCGGCAGCAGCCCGTCGTTGCCTGATGGATCCAACCCCTCCGCTGCTATAGTGCAGTCGGCTTCTGACGTTCAGTGCAGCCGTCTTCTGAAAACGACATTTGAACCGGGAACCTTCCCTTTTTGGCTAGGCGTGAAACAATGGTCATTTTCCCTATACCCAAAATGACCAGGAGGCCCGCATGAAAGTCGCACGCATCTACCTGCGCGTGAGCACGGAGGAACAAGACCTAAGCCGGCAGGATGCCATCGTGGAGAGCACGAAGGCGGCCGGCTTTTACGTCGCCGGCATCTACCGCGAGAAAGCCAGCGGCGCACGCGCCGATCGCGCCGAGCTGCTGCGCCTGATTGCCGACCTGCAACCTGGTGAAGTCGTGGTTGCGGAGAAGATCGACCGAATCAGCCGCTTGCCGCTGGCCGAGGCCGAACGCCTGGTGGCCTCGATCCGGGCCAAGGGCGCCAGGCTAGCCGTGCCTGGTGTGGTGGATTTGACGGAGCTGGCCGCCGAGGCGAAGGGCGTGGCCAAGGTTGTTCTGGAATCCGTCCAGGACATGCTTTTGAAGCTGGCGTTGCAGATCGCACGCGATGACTACGAGGATCGGCGCGAGCGTCAGCGGCAAGGCGTGGAGCTGGCCAAGCAGGCCGGCCGCTACACCGGCCGTAAGGCCGACACACTGGCGCATGATCGGATCATTGCGCTGCGCACTGCTGGGCATAGCATCGCGGAAACGGCGAAACTGGCCAGGTGCAGCGAAAGTCAGGTCAAAAGAGTGTGGGCATTGCACAAAGCCGTGGCGTCAAAGCGTACAGGTTGATGACGCGCGGATGGTATCGGCCCAAGGCAATAATGCCGGCATCGAGCGGGGCAGGGGGGTTTGCATTGCCTGTTCGATCCAGCAGCTTGTGTAGTGCGCGGCATCACCGCTGGAACGCTTTTCAAGGAGATCGGTAATAAGTTGGTCGGCGCTGGGTTCGGTCATTCGCCAAAAGCCGACAGTAAAGCTATCTGCCAAGGCTTCACGCCATACTTGCGATGGAAGCCGTGACGCGGCCTCTAGGTGCGTGGGTCAGATCCTTCCGTTAACGCGCCGGGGTGAATCCGGTGGATAGCGCGGGGTGCTGGGAGAATCGATTCATGACGGTGACTGCCAGCCTGGAGGGTCTGTTCGAGGTCGAGCCGGGTGAGGCGCGGGCGCCGGGATCGGCTGCACCGGCGGGTGCGGGCAAGACGTTCCGTGGGTATGACCAGGGGCAGTGTTTCCTGCTCCCGCCGAGTCTGGATGACTGGCTGGACGAGGATGATGAGGCCCGGTTCATCTCCGAGGTCGTCGAAGAGCTCTTGGATCTGACGCCGGTCTACGCGTCGTACGCGTCCGCCTCGGGTGCGCCTCCGTATGACCCGCGGATGATGTTGAAGCTGCTGCTGTTCGCGTACGCGACGGGCGTGACCTCGTCTCGTGAGTTGGAGCGGCGCTGCAAGCGCGATATCGCCTTCCGGTGGCTGTCGGGCAACCAGGCGCCCGACTACCGGTCGCTGGCCCGGTTTCGTCGGCGTCACCTGGATGCCCTGCCGGGGTTGTTCCTGCAGGTGCTGCGGGTCTGCGCGGAGGCGGGGCTGGTGCGGTTGGGGCGGGTCGCGCTGGATGGCACGAAGCTGGCTGCGAACGCGTCGCGGCATAAGGCGATGAGCTATGACCGGATCGTGCCGAAGATCGATCAGCTCCAAGCCGAGGTCGCTGCGCTGCTCGCCGAGGCGGAGGCGGTCGATGAGGCCGAGGATCAGCAGTTCGGCCAGGACCGGCGCGGGGACGAGGTCGCCCCGGAGCTGGCCCGCCGTGAGGGGCGCCTGGCAAAACTACGTGCCGCGAAGGACGCGATCGAGGCCGACGCCGCCGAGAAGGCGGCAGCCGTGGCGCGGAAGAAGGCCGACGCCGCCGGTCAGCCCCCTGAGCAGGCCGACGCGGCCGTCGCGACTGCGGTGGACACGGCGGCGCCGAAGCCGAAAGCGCAACGCAATTTCACCGATCCTGAGGCGCGGATGATGAAGACGGTCCGCGGCTTCGATTACGCGTTCAACGCGCAGGCCGTTGTCGATGAGGGCCACCAGATCGTGTTGAGCGCCGAGGTCACCCAGCAGGCCACCGAT
Organism: Microbacterium sp. HA-8; assembly: GCF_046111165.1. Taxonomy (NCBI): domain Bacteria; kingdom Bacillati; phylum Actinomycetota; class Actinomycetes; order Micrococcales; family Microbacteriaceae; genus Microbacterium; species Microbacterium sp. HA-8. Next base: position 3,289,624 of record NZ_CP162025.1, on the reverse strand, counting down.
ATCCAGCAGTTCGTCCCGATGGCCGAGCAGACCCTACGGAACCTCGACGCGGCAGGAATCGAGCGTTCCCCAGAGGTCGTCCTCGCTGACGCGGGCTACTGCTCGGAAGCCAACCTCGAAGCCGCCGACGATCTGGACGCACAGGTGTTGATCGCGACGGGACGGCAACGTCACGGCGAGAGCTTCCCTACCGCCGGCGCCCCGGACCCGGCCCCAGAGGACGCGAGCCGGCGGGAGCGGATGGCGCACGCGCTGCGCACCGAGCAGGGCCGCACCGACTACGCGCGCCGCAAAGCCATCGTTGAACCCGCGTTCGGGCAGATGAAGACCCGGCAAAACGCCGGACAGCTCCGGCTACGCGGACTCGCCGGCGCCCAAGGCGAATGGCTACTCCACACGATCTGCCACAACCTCCGCAAGCTCCGCGTCGCTACAGCCGCCGGGCTGGCGCCCGCATAGGCCTCCCCAGGGGTCCCTGGGCGTCACAGCACGCACCGACAGTCGCCACGAGCCCCTCGCCGTGCGATCCCGCACGCTCTCACACCGCAACGGCCCGCCCGTTCCCGTTCGCGACCGTCAGCGCGCGATGCCAGAGTCAACGCCGCGCGCCACGCCACCCGATTCTGACCCGCGCACCTAGTGACAGTCAGGGGTCTCTTGCCACGCGCTCGCGTTTTCGAGGTATCAGTGCTGAATGAAACCACTCCCCGCGTCAATGTGAGCGCCGCGGCCCTGGACGAGAGCAAAGATGCTCTCGATCTCGCACATCGCGAGCTGGGGGTGATGCCTCTTGGTGCGTTCTTGCCCGCGAATCTTGATGCACGTCGCGCGTTTGAGGCTTGGCCTGCCGCACTGCGATCGGTCAGCTGGATCGCGGTCGATGACGCGCTAGATGCGATAGATGGACTTCCGCCCATATGGGAGGAAGGAGACGTTCGGCTGCTGGTGGTGCGTCTGAGCATTACATCTCGGGCGATCCTGGGATGCCTCGGGCTTCTGGAAGAGCCGAATCTCAGGCTCACGAGCGTGCTGACGGAGGTAGGTTCGCTGATTGCTCAGATAGAAGCGGCACCTGGCCCCCTCAGCGCCGCCGCAGTTGACAGCTGGCAGCCTCTCGTCCGGTTTCGATATTGGTGGAAGGTATGGGGACCTGTCGAGCGGCTGCCGGGATCGACGGAGGCGCAATCGGGTCGAGATCCTTCCGTCGCTAGGCCATATCTAGTGGAACGAGGCCGCCGAGTAGTGGCACTTTAGCGGCTTCGATGCCAGGCGTTCGCACGTCCTCACCACGCTCGTCCCTCGGAAATCCCCTAGTTCGTCATCATGTGCGGTGCGCCGCGGCGGCTAACCGACGAGAGCCACCTCGCGGGTATGGATTGCTGTGCGAAGTGCATCGCTAAGTTCTATGTTCGTCCCTGCTTCGATCAACCGCGGTCGGTCGAGAACGAGTCCTGCCCTTCGGCAGAATCGAATCCATTGCTGCTCAGGGAGATGTGCGACCGCAGGAATGCAGAACACACGGACAGGTGTCACAGCCCAATTGAGATGAGGCGAAATTGTGCCCAGATGTATGTCATCCCCCTTTTCTGGCCAGTTTTTCCCGGTTGCGCACTGTACGAGGAAGTGGAGTTCACCGCCGCGGTTGTCCCCGGTACCGTGCCAGCTCACGACGTCAAGACCGAGATCCTTGTCATCAGGTAGAGGGTCATTGAGGTACTCGCTTGACGTGAGTCCCGCAGCGGTCGCGTAGTGCTTTGCGCGCTCGCGAAACGAGGTGCTCATCCCGGCAGAGGCCGGGTGACCAATACGCATTGTGTTCTCGCCAAAAGTTACAGCGAATATCGCACGAACGATCTCCTCGAAGAGTTTTCGGTCGACATTATCGAGTTGACCCATCCCGAGCAGGCAAAGGTAACGGTAGAGAGTGCGCGCGTCCTCTGTCGCAGCCGCCCGTCGCAGCCGAGATCCGTCGAGTTCTAGCGGCCAGGTCGCTCCGAAGAGTCCCGCCCTAGTCGTGAGTTCGGCCCACGCCTGCTCTTCCAAGAGGTCGGCGGAAGAGATGTTTTCGCGCGAGATAGCCGATTTCAGATCGCCGCGTTTGAAGTCTGCTGTTTGCGTCAGAGCGGTGTACTCGCACCAATCCGCTACCTCTCTGAAATCTGGGCCTTCTCCGGCCGGGAACGCAAGATCGATGGTCACAGTTCGTCTACCAGCTTCTCCAGTCCCTGCGCGAGTTGAATGAGTCGCGAGACTCCGCGGACGACGTCGGGGTCTTCCAGGTAGACGGAGACTAGACCAGAAACGTCTCTGATTGCGCGCTCGGCGGATTGAATCTTCTTGAGCAGGAACTCCTTCTCGCCAGCGCTGTATTCATAGGCGGACTCCAAGTCGCCCGTGGAGCGCAAGCGATCGGTGGCTTCTGAGCTAGCGAGCACGGGCGCCAATCGATTTGAGATAGCGCGTGACTCGAGAAGTATCGGCGCGCGCGACGGCGTTCCGAAAACCCATCCGACCACTTCCTCAAGAGCGTCTAGCTTCTCCTCTGGGACGAGCTTGTCGGTTGCCTGCTTGGGAAGGGTTTTGGGGATACCGAGGAAGGCCTTAATGGGTCGTTGACCGAGCGTCACTTCGAGTAGTGAAAAGCGATCTCGGATGGGTCGCTCGGGCATGTCCAGCTCAGTCTTGATCTGGTTGAAGACAATGTAATCCTGGTAGAGCTTCTTCACTGTTTGGGAGTTGTCTCCGATCAGGTCCTCCACCTCGTCGAGGGATCGTCCTGCATCAATGAGTTGGGCTATAAATCGAGCCTTCTGGAAGGGGGCCCACTTCTTGGCACCGGTAATGTGCCGAAAGCCGAGGAAGGGGAACACTTCCTCTCGGTTGTCGTACTTGACGCACGGGACTTCGACTATGCGGTCTCGTTGGGCGATGGACAGTTCGGGCCACCCATCGACCTTCAGATCGGCTCGCAGACTCTCATCTAGGTGCGTGGGTCAGATCCTTCCGTTAACGCGCCGGGGTGAATCCGGTGGATAGCGCGGGGTGCTGGGAGAATCGATTCATGACGGTGACTGCCAGCCTGGAGGGTCTGTTCGAGGTCGAGCCGGGTGAGGCGCGGGCGCCGGGATCGGCTGCACCGGCGGGTGCGGGCAAGACGTTCCGTGGGTATGACCAGGGGCAGTGTTTCCTGCTCCCGCCGAGTCTGGATGACTGGCTGGACGAGGATGATGAGGCCCGGTTCATCTCCGAGGTCGTCGAAGAGCTCTTGGATCTGACGCCGGTCTACGCGTCGTACGCGTCCGCCTCGGGTGCGCCTCCGTATGACCCGCGGATGATGTTGAAGCTGCTGCTGTTCGCGTACGCGACGGGCGTGACCTCGTCTCGTGAGTTGGAGCGGCGCTGCAAGCGCGATATCGCCTTCCGGTGGCTGTCGGGCAACCAGGCGCCCGACTACCGGTCGCTGGCCCGGTTTCGTCGGCGTCACCTGGATGCCCTGCCGGGGTTGTTCCTGCAGGTGCTGCGGGTCTGCGCGGAGGCGGGGCTGGTGCGGTTGGGGCGGGTCGCGCTGGATGGCACGAAGCTGGCTGCGAACGCGTCGCGGCATAAGGCGATGAGCTATGACCGGATCGTGCCGAAGATCGATCAGCTCCAAGCCGAGGTCGCTGCGCTGCTCGCCGAGGCGGAGGCGGTCGATGAGGCCGAGGATCAGCAGTTCGGCCAGGACCGGCGCGGGGACGAGGTCGCCCCGGAGCTGGCCCGCCGTGAGGGGCGCCTGGCAAAACTACGTGCCGCGAAGGACGCGATCGAGGCCGACGCCGCCGAGAAGGCGGCAGCCGTGGCGCGGAAGAAGGCCGACGCCGCCGGTCAGCCCCCTGAGCAGGCCGACGCGGCCGTCGCGACTGCGGTGGACACGGCGGCGCCGAAGCCGAAAGCGCAACGCAATTTCACCGATCCTGAGGCGCGGATGATGAAGACGGTCCGCGGCTTCGATTACGCGTTCAACGCGCAGGCCGTTGTCGATGAGGGCCACCAGATCGTGTTGAGCGCCGAGGTCACCCAGCAGGCCACCGATATCCAGCAGTTCGTCCCGATGGCCGAGCAGACCCTACGGAACCTCGACGCGGCAGGAATCGAGCGTTCCCCAGAGGTCGTCCTCGCTGACGCGGGCTACTGCTCGGAAGCCAACCTCGAAGCCGCCGACGATCTGGACGCACAGGTGTTGATCGCGACGGGACGGCAACGTCACGGCGAGAGCTTCCCTACCGCCGGCGCCCCGGACCCGGCCCCAGAGGACGCGAGCCGGCGGGAGCGGATGGCGCACGCGCTGCGCACCGAGCAGGGCCGCACCGACTACGCGCGCCGCAAAGCCATCGTTGAACCCGCGTTCGGGCAGATGAAGACCCGGCAAAACGCCGGACAGCTCCGGCTACGCGGACTCGCCGGCGCCCAAGGCGAATGGCTACTCCACACGATCTGCCACAACCTCCGCAAGCTCCGCGTCGCTACAGCCGCCGGGCTGGCGCCCGCATAGGCCTCCCCAGGGGTCCCTGGGCGTCACAGCACGCACCGACAGTCGCCACGAGCCCCTCGCCGTGCGATCCCGCACGCTCTCACACCGCAACGGCCCGCCCGTTCCCGTTCGCGACCGTCAGCGCGCGATGCCAGAGTCAACGCCGCGCGCCACGCCACCCGATTCTGACCCGCGCACCTAGCAGAAGCTTCAGGGTGGCTAGCCTCCGATTGCCCTCGACAACAACCCACTCGCCGTTCTCTTTCACGACAACCAGGGGCTCTTCAGCGAAGTAGCCGTTATCAACGAAGGACTGCGCGAGTTCGTCTAGCGATTCTTGCTCATAGAGCTGACGGAGAAGACTCTTCTGGCTCGGTGCGGCCGCCGTCACCAAACGCGGGTTCCGCGTGTCCAGTGTCAACTCATCTACACGCAGGTAGATCAATGATGCGCGATCCTCGTGATGGGCCTGATCCATCGGTTGTGTCTCCCGTGGGTGATCGGAGGTGAGTCCGTTTGGCTCAGTCCGTAACGATGACGCTATTGGACGAGCTGGCGCGATGGTAGCCAGCGGGCCCCGCGCCTTTCCCCGGATGTGGGATCTGAGGTCCCACTACTGCCTTCCATCGAGGGGGAAGAGGTGCGGGGTCGGCAGGAGGCGGCACGGGTTTGGTGCTTCTGGTGGTTGCTAGCGAGGCCCGAATTGTCTCTGCGTTCATTGGTTCACCGGGTTTTTCGAGCAAGTGCAGGATGAGCTTTCCCATCGCTTCGGCGAGTGGCGGGGGGGTGGCGTTGCCAGCGAGCCTTACATTGACACGTTCGTTCTCTGTAAGACGCCAGTCTGCTGGGAAGCCCTGGAGAAGCATGCGCTCCGAACTCGCAAGCGGACGGCCGCTCCAATGGAACGGGCCCGTCGAGGGCCCAGGGCTCGCGGGCAGGGTCCACGCTGGCCGATCCTTCGCCAGTTTGAGCAGGAAGGACCAATACCTGGTCCGGTAGCCGAAAAGTTCGACTTCTTCGCCGCCCCCTCGTGCTGTCAAATGCTGGTAGTTGCTGCCCTCCGGGATGCTAGTCAGCAAGTCCGCATACCCGCCCCTAGCTGATGGAACAGGATCCGGAACGCGGTCTTCCAATGCATCCCAAACGGTGCGGTGATCCTCCCCGTGCGGTCGTGGAAGAACAGATGGCGCGGGTTCACCGTCGCGAAATGCAATCATGATGGCACGCGCTCGGTGCTGGGGGACGCCGTAGTCCGCCGCATCTACCACCCAGGACCTGAGCCGGTACCGCGTACCGGCCATGCTATTAATCTCCCGAAGCCGCTTCTTGATGCGTGCGGTTGCATTGTTCTTTCCGCTCAAGAAACCAGCGACATTCTCCATGAGGATCGCTCTCGGCAGGAACGATGCAGCGAGATCCATCATGCCGTCGACAGTCGTCCCTCTGTCGTCCTTGATGCCGCGCTTAGGCGCAGCCCATTGCGCAGCCTTGCTGAATGGCTGACAGGGCGGGCCACCTGCCAAGAGCGTCAACTCCCGCGGGGCGATTCCGACGTCCTGGGGAGCTAGAGCGCGACCCGCCTCGACGACGTCGGAGGGCTCAAGCAAACGCCAAGCGGGACGATTCTCTGCAAGCGTGGCGCGCGCGTCCCTATCGATCTCTAGGCAGCCGAGCGTGACGAACCCAGCGGCCTCAAGACCCCGGTCGAGACCGCCCACCCCGCTGAAGCAAGACAGAAGCGTCGTCAAAGTACTTCCTTTCCAACCCGAGCTCACACCATTCGCGGCACCAAGTCAAGTCGAAGCGAGCCACGCCAGCCGGCGCGCTCGCGCTGGCGCATGGAGACGATCGACCTTCGGAGAGACGATGCACGCAGGCACTTTCTGTGTAACGCTGTCGGGATTTAACATTTTCGCGTAGCCTCGCCTCATGCGAGGTGGACTCGAGCGATGGAAGCGGGGCGTCGACTCCGGGGGAGTCCGTCAGGCTGTCGCGTACGCGTTCGAAGGCACGTGTGACTCGCACATCGCTGCGCCGCTGGGCACTGACGCGCTCGCCGCGTACTCCGCCGGTGCATCCGTCCCCCGACTCACCGTCGAGGCGGGACGGATCCTCGAGGACAGCCTCGACCAGACGTCGCTTCGCCGGTGGGTGAATGGCGAAGACCCCGCAACGGGGGAACGTCGGGGACGCGACCTCCAATCACCGGATGCTGACCTCGTACTTGATGGGACGATCAACGCCCCCAAATCGTTCAGCCTCGCCTCACTGATTCACCCCGAGCTTGCTGCCGAGTTCGAGGCGCTCCAAGATCGCCTCCGCGACCGCATCGTCAAGACATGGCAGCGCGAACTCAACGCTCGGCGAGGGGCCGGCGGCAGCATCCGTGAGGATCTTCAGCGCATCGAAGTCGTGGAGCTGCGCCACCGACGGTCTCGGGCGCTCGACCCGCACATCCACCGGCACCTGTGGCTGAACGTCAAGGTGCAGGGGCTGGATGGCAGGTGGTCGAACGTCGACTCGCGGGTCGCGATGAAGCTGCACACGGTCGTCAACGCAGAGGGCGAGATCGCCGCCCGGACCGATCCCGGATGGATCGCCGCGCTGGCCCGCCACGGGTACACCCTCGATGAGAGGGGCGAGATCGCTCAGCTCGCACATGCCGTGCGGCCTATGTCGCGCCGATCGAACCAAATCGAGACAAACCGGCAGGCGAAGACGGCGGAGTGGCGCGCCGGACACCCGGGACAGGAGCCATCGCACGACGTTCTCGCAGCGATCGATCGGTGGGCGTGGGCGCAGGGACGCCCGAACAAACCCGACGACATTGATGAGGGCGACTGGGAGCAATGGGCCCGCGACGAGCTTGCATCGCTCGATCCCGCGCTGCTCGGTTCTCGGTCGCCTGCTGAGCCGCACCAGGTCGTGATCGCAGATCTCGACCGCGATCTGCTCGCGCGCATGGCCGTAGTTGATGCGGACAACCGGTCGGCGAGCAGCGGCGGGCGGTTCAGCATGTTCGATATCCGTGCGGGCGCGATGCGAGCGGTTGCCGCATCCGGCGTCATTGCTGACCGCCAACTGCTTGAGCACGTGATCGACGATGTAGTCGCGCGAGCCGTTCGCGACGTTGTGAATCTGCTGGATGACCGTGCAGGCGTCCCGTCCCATGTGAAGGGCTTCATGGCGGTCACGACGGCTGTTCTCAAGACCGACCTCGCCGAGCAGTTCGAGCGCCTCTCCGAGCAGGGCGCGAGGGTTCCGCTCGAAGTCGTCCGAGACATATCGACGACCGTCCTACCCGAAGGACGTGAGCTCGACACGGGTCAACTCCACGCTGCCTCGGCGATCGCCGGGACGGATCGGCTGGTCGCGGTCACCGGTCCCGCCGGCACGGGCAAGACGACGATGCTCGTGACGGCAAAGCGAGCCCTCGAGCGGCAGGGCAGGGCGATGCTCGTGGTTGCGCCGACGAAGAAGGCAGCGAGCGTCGCCGCCCACGAGATCGGTGCAAGTGCATCGAGCTTGCACGCTCTGCTGCTCGACTACGGATGGCGCTGGCACACCGAGGCCGCCGGCGCTGAGCAATGGCGGCAACTCACTGTGGGCGACACGGACGCGACGGGGCAGGTCTACGGCGGGCCCCGCCGATTCCGTATGACGGCCGGCGATCGGATCGTCGTAGATGAGGCCGGAATGGTCGACTTGCGGGTCGCGAACGCACTCGCAGCCGTCGCCGCTCAGACCGGTGCCGGAATCGCGATGGTCGGTGATCACCTACAAGCTCGCCCCGTCGGACACTCGGGTGCCATGGCCATCATGGCGCGGCGCTCGACCGCGGGCGTCGAACTCACCGCGGTACATCGCTTCCGCGATCCCACCTATGCCGCGCTGACGCTCCGCATGCGCGAACCGCGCACGAAGGACGACGCACTCGACGTTGCGCATGAGCTTGGTGCTCGGGGGCTGATCCGTCGCGCCGCGAACGAGGCGGAGGCCGAGCAGATCATGGTTGATGAGTACTTCGCGTGGGCAACTGCTGGTAGGCGCGTGGCGCTGGTGACAGCCACGAACGCGGAAGCCCAGGCGATCAACGAAGCTATCCAACAGCGACGGGTAGACCAGGGCGAACTCGACTCGGCACGCGCCGTCATCGGCAAGGATGATCAGTGGTTGGTGGAGGGCGACGTTGTCCAGACGCGGCGGAACGATAAGGGCCTGGGAGTCGAAAATCGCGCGATGTGGACGGTTGGTCGCATCGAGCCGGAAGGAGTTCGGCTCGTGAGTGTTACTGACTCTGGCGATACGCGACTTGTCCCTCTTGACTATGTCGCTGAGCACGTGCATCTCGCCTACGCGTCAACGGTCCATGGCATCCAAGGCGAAAGCACGGAGGCCGCGCTCGTTGGTCTAGGCGTCGATGCGGCCGGCATGTATGTCGGGATGACCAGAGGACGCGCTGTGAACTCCGTGATTGCCCTCGGTCCCGGCGTGGACGCAGTCGAAGAGCTCGCGACCCGGATGCTGCGCCCTTCGATGGAACCCACGATGGAAGAGAATCGGCAGGCGGCGTGGCTCGAGGTTGGCCGGGCGGCGACCACGCTTGGGTCGCGTATCGAGCCGCGTGCAAGGCCGCAGATCGTCAAGTCGGATCCGATCGTCTCGCCGATGCTGACCCCTGGCGGAGCCTCACTGAGCTGACGGCTATCCAGGCTCACGGCCCGAGATGATCGCCGCGAGAGGCCGGGATCACTCCACGCGGTCGACGGCCGATGCCCAGACCCAAACGCGTTGATCTCGACCGTCCAACCGAAACTCGACTTGCACGGCTCGAGGAGTCCAAGCGATCGCGTCTCCTTCGATCTGCGAGGCGATCGCGCCGAATCGGACCCAAGCGCGCACGCGCCGTGGTTGAGGATCGGCGGTCACGGGGTAGAGGTCGAGGCGTAGCTCGCGCTCGGTGAGTGCCTGGATCGGATATCTTGCCGCGAGCTGGTCGAGGATCTTCTGGTTCATGCGCTCGTCGATCTGGGCGGCATATCGACGATTCGTGCCCACAATTCCTCCGATCGAACATATGTTCTAAATGGTACGACCCAAGGAAGCCATCACGGACCCTCATCCGTGACATGCAGGAGCGGGCGGGAGTAACGTAACTCCCGCCCGCTCTGTCTTTGCGGATGGTCAGCGAGCGAACCCTGCACCGGTGTGCGAAACCGGTGTGGCTTCCGGCCCCGGAGCGTGAGCTACGGGGCCGTTAGCTTTTGGGGATCGCTCGACCTCGACGTCGGCGAACTTCAGCGACGCCCCGACGTTGTCCGCGACGATGTCCCGTGCTTCTCGAGTCGCACCGCTTTCGCGGTCGGTGTAGGTCGAGAACCGCAAATCGCCAGCGACGAGCACGGCGTCGCCCTTGCGCAGGGAGTCGGCGACGTGACGTGCTTGGCTGTTGAAGACGACGACGCGGTGGAAGACCGAGCCCGCGTCTTCCCACTCTCCGCTCTGCTCGTTGCGTCGGCGATCGTTGACCGCGACGCTGAACCGCGCGTAGTCGGTGCCGTTGTCGGCGGTGCCGTGTTCGGGGTCGCCCGTGAGGTTGCCCTCGATGGTGACCGGAATTCGTGTGGACATGGTTTTCGTTCCTTTCTGTCATGCACCGGTCGGTGCGTTATGGCGCGTGAGACTGGCGTGTCCACGCATCCCATTCCTGCTCGTCGGTCGCGGACGACCATGAGCGAGGCTTTTGCGGCTGGTGCCCGTGGGCGCAGCCGCCGGCGTAGGCCTGCCGCCAGCGGCCGCGCGCCTGTGCGAGGCGCTCGTGCCACCCGATGGGTCCGTAGCCGCTGTCGCTTGCATCGAACGACGCGCGGTGGGCCGTGTGCAGGGCGGAGAGTTCCTCCACGAGCGCTCCGTGTTTCCACCAGCAGTCCGGGATGCCAGTTACGGGTACGTCGTACCGGATCGTCAGCCACTCGACCCAGTCGCGCAGGGCTCGCCACGCGTCGGCCGCCTGCGCGTCGGGTAGCTCCTTCCAATCGACGACGGCGGCGCCCAGGGGCGCGGAGCTTCCGCGGCGGTCGCCTGGATCCCACTCGGCGAGTTCGGCGGCGAGCATCGTCTCGTATGCCTCGTCGGTCTCATCAGTCATGCCGCGCCTCCAATCGCGCGCAACTTGCGTCGCAGACGAATAAGCGCCGAGAGGGATGCTGTCCGTCGATCACGGTGGTGTGCCAACAGCCGGTCGCGGTCGAGCAGTCGGTGCAGCAGTTCGTGGCAGTAGGGGTGAACAGCGGCGAGGTCCGAGTGCGCTTCGTGCGCGCGCCAGCCGGCATCGGTGCGCTCGACGCCGGAGTAGTCGAGATGGTGCAGTTCCAGGGTTCGGGCGGTGCCGTCCACAAGGCATGCCGCGCAGGCAACGGTGCCCGTACGGCGCCGTTCGTCTCTGAACCACTGGTCGCGACGGGCGAACCAAGCGGGTGAGCGCAGATAGCCACGGCGGTAGGAGTTGAGGCGGCGGGGTTTCCGGATGTTGGTCATGGTTCCGGGGTCTCGTTCGCGGCGGGTCCCGTTGCTCGCGCGAGGTCCTCGGCAAACACGGCGCGTTGTTCACGTTCCGTTTCGCGCTTGCCGGCGCTGACCGCTCGCGCGTCAGCGCGCTTGTCCCATCCGGCGAGGTCGAGGAGCACGCCTCGGCGGTTGCGGTAGGCGAGCAGGCCGACGGTCTGAGGCATTCGACGGATCTCGTCGACTGTCATGAGGGGCAGTCGGTCGTGCTGCTCGCTCGTGTTCACGCCGGCCTGACTGCTGCTCCAGGATCGCTGGGTGCGGCGGCGTTCCCGTGAGCCGAGGATGGCTTCGATGTCGCGCAGGTGGTCGACTTGCGCTGCGCCGCCGAGAAGGATCTTGGCCGTTGCGGCGGACCAGATCGTGTCTGCCTCGGCCCGTGACCAGGCGGTCTCGGCCTGGGAGAGGGCCTGCAGTACGACGAAGGTGCAGATGCCGCGGCCGCCGCCGTCGGCCATCGTGCGTGGCAGGTTCGCCCATCGGAACATGTTCGCGATCTCATCGAGGATCAAGCCGAGTGGTTGTGCGAGTCGCGAGCTCGGGGATGCGAGCGCTTTGCGGCGTGCGAGCTCAACGACGTCGTCGAGAAGAGCACCGAGGAACCCGCCCATCGCGGCGGACCCCGACGATGAGCCAACCAAGTACAGCGTGTTTTCGCCGGTCAGGAACTCCTCGGCATCGAAGCGCGGATCGCCGGATCGCGGCGAGAGTGCGTCTCGAATCTGCGGCACAGCTAGCGGCGCAACCGCGTTCTGCACACCGAACCAGGTGGATGACACGAGTCGTTCGTCGCCCGAGACGAGGGCTTCCAGGCTGTCTCCCCACCCAGGCGCGCCATCGGAGCGCAGCACCTCAACTGCCGACCGCGCGAGCGATGGGCTCGTCCCCCAGTCGTAGAGGTCGGCGATCGACCGTCCGCCGACCGCCCCGGCGTGCAGAAGGCGGGAGAGGACGATGGTGGATGCCTGGGCCCATTCGCCGTTGGTCGTTGAGGCTCCAAGCGCGGTGCCGGTGATGATCGCCGAACCTCGTTGGAGAGCCACGAGCGGGTCTTCACATCCCGCGAAAGGGCTGATCCTCATGGCGTCACGGATGCCCGACAGGCCCTGAGGGTCGAAGACGCTGACGGCACCGCGACGCCGACGCATCTTCATGGTGGCGGTGAGGTTGTCGTTCGTCGTTGAGGTGGTGATCAACGGACCCGACCAGTCGAGGATTGCGGAGACGAGGACGCGGTACCCCTTGCCCGAGCGGGGCGGACCCTCGAGCGCGACGGAGTCTTCGATCGACACGTAGACATCCAGTCCTCGAGACGAACCGACCCGCCAACCGACGTCTGTCGGGCTCGGCTGGAAGAGTTCGGGACGCAACTGAGGTGCGCGACGGAGAACCGCTCGCGCGGAGAGGTGCTTGCGAATCTCGGATGCGGGGGCGAACCCGGGTCGGCTCTGCAGATCGTTGATGAAGTAGCGATCTGACTGCCGATAGCGCGAGTACGCGACCCCGGCCCACGCCGACACGAAGGCGACTGCGAGCACGAGCGCGAGATCGGCGACCCTGATCGCCGTCACAGGCAGGGCGCATCTGTCGATCGTGTACGTCCCCGAATCGCCGGAGAGCGCGAGCCACAGTCCCGACAGAAAGCCAGTCGGCGTGGGTCGTGCGCCGCACACGATCTGTGTGACCGCCTCGGCAGCGAAGGCGAATCCGATGTTGAGCAGGATGACCGCGGCGATGCCGATCGCCGCGATCTTGGGCCAGATACCGTCGCTCACCATGAGTGGAGTCCTACTCGCTACAGCTTCTCCGCGACCGATGCCGCCGTGCGCACCCATGCGCGCTGAGTCACCGGGCGGAGCGCGTCGAAGCGCAGCGGACCTGATTTCAGCGCCGGGTCGAAGGGAATGACGTGCACGGCGCGGACGAGGTCAGTGAATCCCTCGACGATTGGCCGAATCTCAGACGCCGATGCACGCTCCGAGAGAGTCACGACGACGACGGCATTTCGCGCCAGTTCCGCCGAGTGGTCATCGCGCGCCAACAGCGCTTCGAGAAGCAGTGCGGCCGACTCTGCCGATTCTCGTGCCGCGATAGTGGGGATGACGAGCTGGTAGGAGGCGTCAACCATCCTCAGCCAGCGCTCGGCGGATTCGTCATTGCCGGAATCGAAAACGACCATGCGGAAGTACCGCGCGGCGACACGCATCAACAGATCGAACTCGGTGCTTTCGATGCGCTGTCGGGCGGCGAGAAGCTCGGGGTTGGAACGCAGCACGTCGTATCGGTCTTGCGTCTGGTGGTGGACGTAGTTGGCGATGTCAGAGATTGGTGCGTCGGGGGAGAGAAGCCAGTCGGCGGCGGGCAGCAGGTCTTGCACGGTCGAGTCGTAGCGTCCGCTTTCCGTGCGCCAGCCGAGGGTCCCTCGTGTGTCGTTGTTGTCCCATGCGAGCACGGGACCGCCGCCGTAGCGGGCGAAAACGGCGGAGAGCATCGCGGTGGTCATCGTCTTGCCGACGCCGCCCTTGCCGTTGGCGACCGCGATGGTGCGGCACCCGGCCCAGTGTTGCGCGACCGCTCGCTGGTCGGCCTCGCGTCGCAGTTCCTCTGCAGAGGCACGAACGGTGATGCCGAGACGGGCGAGGATGGCGCGCCATCCTGTGGATGGCGAGCGCTCCGTCTCGTCGTCCGTGGTGATGAAGGATCGGCGCTCGGTGCGAGCGGCGCGGCGGGTGGTGGGCTGTTCGCTACCGATCGCAACGGCGCCGGTCGCGACATCAGTCGCACTGTCGGCGGATTCGTCAACGGGTTCGTCGACCTTGACCCCCTCGACGCTGCCGTCTGTACGGATGAGTAGGCGATGATCGCCGCGGTCGCCGGAGGTGACCAGTTCAAGCTCGGAGCCCGCTACCTGCGCTTCGGCGATCGCGCGACGGACGATCGATGCACGGATGTCTTCTGCCGGAGCCGCGTGAAGCCTCTCGGTGTCTCCATCGATAGATATGAACTCCGCGGTATCGCCGCTCACGTTGGCGTAGACGAGCGGTCTGGTGGCAATGGTCATCCTGTCTCCTTCTCAGCGCTCAGCCATCCGGCCAAATCGGTGCCGTCGTCGATGGGCCAGACGTCGTCTAGCGGTAGCGGCGTGATCAACTCGCTGAACCCCGCGATTTCGGCAGCGGGCAGCAAGGCATCGTCGGTCTTGAACAGGTCGTACTCCCACTCGGTGGACGTCGCGAAGCAATCGACGAGGTACGAGAACTGGCCGACGTAGGCCAGAAACTCGCCCTTCCTGAGCTGCCGAGCCATGTCTACGTGTGCGGTCGGCATTTGGAGACGGTCTCGCAGGCTCGCGTGTTCTTGGTGGTTGACCCGGAAGACGAACTTGTTCTCGATGTCTCCGACGATCGAGTAGGCGAGGTTTCGCTCCTGCGAATCGGCCTCGCCGACTGCGTCGAGGTCGCCCATCTTGTGCAGGATGACGATATTGCTGATGCCGTAGTGGCGTGAAAGTTTGAGCCACTGCTGGTACATCTGGAGGGCAGCGAGCGAGGTCATGTCCCGCCACCCCTCCTCGCGGACCACATAGCGCGTGCGCTTTGCCTCGCGATCCGAGATGACCGCCTGGACCCACGATGTGGTGCACACCTGGGTGAGCTGCGCGACGAGGTCGCCGCGGGCGAAGAGTTCGGATGTGTCGACGACGACGAGTGGGGATGCATCGTCGAACTGCACGGTGGATTCATCCTCGAACAGGCCGGACAAGTCGCCTTCGACAAACCGCCGCAGTACGAATCGAGGTTGCGAGGCTGCGGCGCTGAGTTCAGGTTCGTCGGAGAGTTCGCCCGCGCCGATGCGGGCGAGCTGACGGTAGACCTCGCGAAGCGTCGGATCGTCGCCCGTTGCCGAGATCGCGCGTTCGAGAGCGAGGTGGATGCACGCGTGTTCGACCGCAGACAGCTTCGTGCCGCCGACCGCCATCTCGACGAGCGAGATGAGCGTCGCGATGCGGCGCTGGCGCACCATCTGCTCGTGCTGCTCATCACTGCTTCCCGTGCGGCGGGGGCCTCGATCGAGTGGATTGAGCCGCGCGCCCGTTGCCCCGCCGAGTCTGATGACGGTACCGCCGACCGCCTCAGCAACGACCACCCATTCACCCTTCGGGTCTGAGGGGACGACCGCTTGGTGTCCGAAAGGAATGGAGCGGGTAATCAGTGTCTTGATCGTTGAACTCTTGCCCGACCGGTACGACCCCAGCACCAGGACGTTGGTAGAGAAGGACCCACGCTCCGTGGGATCCGCGTAGGCCTCCCACGGTGAGAAATGCCAGAGCGCGTCCGCATTGAGGTCGACGCCAACAATCGGACCTCGGTGGCCAAGTCCCGCGTCCGCAACAAAGGGATAGATTCCAGCGAGGTGCTGGGACGTTGCTTGGTGGGCTGGGATCACGGGAGCGGAAAGGTTCCAGTAGCCCCCTTCGGTGAGTCCCGGGCCGAAAGGACCTGGTACCGCTGGCTCCGGTAGCGCGCGGTCCCGCTTTGAGGTTCTGGTCGGCTGCGCTTCCCGCATTCGTGCGGCGATCTCGCGCTGCACCGCGCGACGCTCGGCACGCGTCTGACCGGCGGGGGAGACGACGAAGGTTCGGCGGGCCATCACTTCACCCCCAGCCCGAGCGGCAGCGCGTTCACCAGCAGCGCCTCGGCCTGCTGGCAGTACAGGATCTGCGCCTCCATGCCTGCCCGTGAAAGAGCGTTGCGGGCGCCAGCGATCGATTGTTCGAGAGCATTCTCATCAGGTGCCGTGACGGTCAGGTACGCGCCATAGCGGAATTCACCGTGACCGGCGACAAGCTCGTCCTCCTGCTTCTCGAGGGCAAGCCAATCCGCTTCGTCAGCGGCGGAGCCGTCAGCGCCACGCTTGGCGCGCAACCTTTCGTTGCCCCGCCAGACCTTCTTCTCTTCACGGATGCGCTTTAGTGCTTTGTTCACGGGCACCGGGGTCAGCACGATCGAGAAGATGTGCGTCACCGCTTCGCCGGTCACGGGATGACGCGCGAATACGAGGGGGGAGATAAACCCGACCGCCGCATCGGACCGAGGCCATTCGTGCACCCACATGGTGGTGTGAATTCCTGAGTCTGTGATCACGACGCCGTTCTTGCCGCGCGGCTCTTCGAGGTACATCGGACCGATTGCGTTCAATGCGACACCGGTGTTCTCGGCGTCGCGGTTCTGCACCGTGGACAGAAACTCTGGATCGAACGCGGTGCGAGCCAGGCTCGCGATGTCTCTCGGCGTTAGCCACCGTCGGACGGTGATGCGGGCTGAGCGGAGGGCGTCGGCAATGTTGCTGGCCTCGACATGGGCGAGTGCCTGGATCGCGGACTTGCCTCCCCCGAGCGCGCGAACCTGCGGGCCGAGCGCGACGAGGTCAAAGGTCAGCGTCAGGTAGTTGCGGTGGGCGACGGCGAAGCGCTCCGAAGCATCCATCACCTGTCGATAGTTCGTTGTCACGTCTGCGTCGTCGTCGATGCCCGCACGATGCGCGCTCGACTCGAAGTGTTCGCGGCCCGCTCGGATCGTGGTGGGCGTCGTCCGTTCCTGCAGCGTCACGCGTTTGACGCCGACGCGCTGCGTAAACGTGGCGAGTACCTGCGCCCACTGTTGTGCGAGGTCGTGGCGGTCGGGGGTGTCCTTCATGAGGAATCCCTGCACTTCGAGTTCCGCCGTTACCGACACCGATCGGTCGTGCGGGTTGTAGACGCAGGCGAGCCCGTCGACGTCCCACATCTGCACGGACGCGCGCGTGCCGGGCAGGTTGAGTGTTCCTTCGAGCTGGACGCGTTCTGGACGGTAGGCGTGGGTCGTAGCGCCTGCGGAGTGCCGTAATTGTTTCGAGAGCCAAAGTCCCAGCATCCGGGGCGCGGAGATACCCCGCACGGTCGTCACGGCGACCAGTCCTACGGGGAGATAGACGGGTGCTGCGTAGAGGATGCCCGCGGGACCGAACCCATTGACACCGATGAGCAGGACAAGGGCGGCTGCGGCGACGAATCCGATTTGCCACGGGTCGAGCCCGAGTACAACCCCTTGGCGGGAGCGACGGGGAAGTCGGACCGGGCGTGCGTGTTCTGCGGCGGTGGCGGTCACGGTGTGCTCCTCACGGGTCGAGACGCGGCGGGCGTCGGGGGCGTGGAAGTAGCGGATGTTGCCGTTGGTTTCGGTGGGGTCGATCCGGAAGCGCCTGATCCAGCGGGCGAGGTCGGTCCGGATGTCGGCCGCGAGGGACTGCTCTTCGCAGTGGTCGCGGATGGGCCGGTGCTGCCAGCGCGGCCACGTGTCGATCCGGGCGAGACACCTGCGGGCGCACTGCCGAGGCGAGAGGGAAGACGCGAGGCGCTTCGCGCAGCGTTGGCGCCCATGCGGCCCGCTTGACCGCCGAGCCGCGAACCCAACGAGTCGGCGGCGACGGCGCCCGTGAAAGTGAAGAGGCCGAAGACCGCAAAGGGGGCGAACGCGACCAGAACGAGGCCGATGAGCAGAGGCCAAGATTGAGGGTCCCAGATCGTGCGGACTGTCGATAGCCCGTTGATGATCAGCGCGAGGAATCCGATCGTGAGTGGCCCGGTGAGGAGCAGAACGACGACCGCGCTGAGGTAGCGAACCACCCACTGCGGTCCGATTCCGCGAACCGGGAAGATCATCCATGCGACCGGCCCGACCATGATGAGAACGGCGAGGGCGAGGTTTCGGAAGGCGAAGACCAATGTGAGGAGCACGGTTGCGATCATCAGAAGGCCGTGGATGAGGAACGCAAAGAAGTAGTTCGCGTGACCGCCTGCCCACATCACGCTCTGGAGCGTAGAGATGAGGGCGAAGTCTCCGTCGCGGGTCAGGATGTACATCGCCATGTCGTCCACAGCGTTGACGACATGCCCGGTGAGCCAGAGAGTGATCGGGACGGCGGGGATCGCGATGAAGGACCGGATGATTGCACCGACGAGTTGGTCGCGGTCCCGTGCGACGATGGCGGCTGCGATCGCCCAGATCATGGCTGCGAAGACGACCGCGAGCACAGCCCAGTTCCAGAAGGACCATTCTTCGACGGCCGCGGCCCATAGGGTGCTTGAGGTGTCGAACCGCATATTCGATGCGAGAACGAAGAGTCCGCCTGTCGTTGCCAGGGCCATGCCGCGGCCTGCGTTCTCGAAGCTGACGCAGACGAGATCACCCACACTGCAGTCGTATCCGACTGTGAGCTCTTTGCCTCCGGCATCCTTCAGCTTCTGGTGGTGTCCTTCGTATGTCGTGCAGACCATCGCGTTCTCGCCCGCGACCAGTACGCCGGTGAAGCAGCGCTGCGCCTTGATGTCGGCGGCATTTTCGGGGGTGCAACTGACCTGATCGGTCTCTCTCGAGCAGGTCACCGGGAACGTCGGCGCAGACCACGTCTGACCCGTGACGGGCGTTGCCGTGTCCACCCGAATGGTGCCCGACGCTTCGGCTGTTGCGTGTGCCGGCTCGGCGATGCCCACAACGGCGACGCCAGCGACCAGCGTGCCGAGGAGAAACATCCCGAGCCGACGCATAGGTCAGAATCCGAAGTCGAAGTTGACGAACCAGGCGAACAGGCCGCTCGCGGCGCCCAGGATGGCGGCGGCGATGAAAATCCAAGCGATGTTCTCGCCCGCCCACGATCTGACGCGGTCGGGCGCGAGTCCGCGGAAAGCGAGGGCGGCACCCGCGATGACCAGCATGATGAATACGACGATCATCGCGCCGGCCAGTATGTAGGACGCGATGACTTGAAACCCCTGGAAGAAGGGCGCCGAGAAGTCGGGCTGAATTTCGGGGACGTCCACGTCGAACGGGACGAGTAGGTCGTTGAGTGGCATCCGGGCTCCTTGGTGTTCGTCGGTCAGGCGAGGGGAAGACCGCGGGCGGCCATGAATGGTGCGGGGTCGAGGCGGGCGCCGTCAATGCGCAGTTCGAAGTGCAGGTGGCATCCCCAGGAGAGGCCCGTCGTCCCTTCGGCGCCGAGGCGCGTGCCCGCCGAGACCTGCTGAGTCTTTTCGACGGCGATCGAGCCCCACTCCAGATGGGCGTAGATCGTTTGGATGCCATCGCCGTGGTCGACCACAACGCTGTTGCCGAACTGGCCCATGCTGCCGGCGGTTGTGACGGTGCCAGGGCCGGCAGCGAATATGGCCGCGCCGCATCCTTGCGACATGTCATAGCCCTTGTGGTCCGCGGGGCAGTAGGAGCATCCCTTGACCGGGTGAAAGCCGAAACCGCGACCTTTGGTGTAATCGCCCGCGAGTGGGTAGCCCCATTCGCCGACGACGACCGGTGTGCGTCCGTCGATCGTTCCGGGCTGCACTGCGGGTGTACCGTGCGCTGCGATGGCAAGGGGAAGCGCAACGAGGGGAGTGACGATAGCTCCGCCCGCCAGGGCTACCGCCAGCACCGCGAGCAGAACCAGGCGGCGCAACGTCTTTGACCGCGCGACGATACCGGCGGCAACGACTGAGGGATGCGGCATGTCAACTGCCGTCCGCGCCGAAGAAGCGAACGACCTTGCAATCGCCAACCTGCTGCGCCGAGCCGAGGGTCGGGATTGACTCGCCGCCGCACAGTACCTGCACGCGAACGCGCGCCGTCTGCTCGTAGCTCGTCTCCTGTGCCCCCTCTGTCTTGGATGTGAAGGTGAGCAGCACATCCGCTTCGCCGATGAACATGTCTCCAGGGGGGTTCTCCGGCACGGGGGAGTAGGCGATCTCCGCCGACGCGGCTGCCTCGACTCGGCCGTCTTCTGCCGCGAGGGAGTTCCACATGTCTTCGGGGAGAACGACGGACTGGCGGAGTTCAAGGCGAGCCTGATCAAGCTGAGCTTCTCGATCAACCCCTGATGCGTATCGCGTATCCGGTGTAAACCATGTGTCGAGGTACGCCAGCCATTCGTCTCGTGTTGCGAGGGTGGTGTCGAAGGTCGCGGCGGCTGCTAGTGCTGCGCGGATATAGACGTCTTCATCGCGCGTTATCGGCTCAGGGACCCAACCCTGCACCGTAACGCCGTCGTCTACGACGCCCGTTTCGGTTGGTTGCGTGGGCGGCGCGGCCGAGGGCGCGCCGCTCGCGCTGGTGCTGGGAGGCGAGGTGCGTGGTCCAGCATCGGATGTTGTTGTGTTGATGATCGCCGCAGCGACGAGCGCCGCGATGCCGCCAACAAGGACAACCCCGCCGGCAATTGCCCAGGGCAGTCCGGTCGAACGGCGTGGTGTCTGCGGCGTCGTCATGGCACTGGCCTCCCTGCTGGTTGTGAGCAGTGGAGCGAGACGCGACGGTGGGGCCAGCTCGAGCTGCCTTTCCGGCATCCTATGCAGGCGCGAAAGAACCGTAAAGGGTGAGGCGCAATGTTTCGGTGCTCGCGCCACGGGGGTCCGTCGTGGGCGAGTGTGGTTGTGCAAAAAACTGGCCGTTCGCAGAATAGCCGCGTTGATCCGCCTTTGTCTGTAGGGAGTATGGGGGACATGGCTCGGCTATGCCTGACTCTGAGCGACTGCGGGGTTGATCTAGCGGTTGACATATGTGGATACTACAGAGATACACTCATCATGTGAATCACTAAATTACCCAGTTTGTCGAGTGCTCGCGGAGCCGGTGCGCCACAATAGTCCCGTGCCCAAATACGCCCGCCCTCGTCATAGCGAGCATGCGGAGGACCCCATCAAAGCCCTTGGCAATATGGTGCGCGCGGGCATCATCGGTTTCCTTCGGACCAACGGACCGGCTTCTCGCGCTGAGATCTCGCGGGCGCTCGAGATACCGATTCCGACGGTTGCTAAGTCCCTTGCAGCGCTGATGACATCGGGCCTACTGATTTCTGAACCGCCGATGGATGAGGTCCGTCAGGGGCAGCGTGTTCGATATCAGGTCAACGACGCTGCGGTCAGCGACATGTATCTGCAGCTCGGGCAAGCGATCGGCGAACTCTAGACCCTCGTCGCTGACTGATGGTCGGGTTCCTGCGGTCGGGATCACGGAACTGCCTCATGATTCGACCACGCCCGCACACCACCAGCACCTCTCGCTAGGTGCATCGTCCGGCGAAACCGTTGGGAGCACGTTCTCCCGGGCGAAGTAGGCGCTGGCGTGCTTGAGAATCTCTATCTCCATCTCCAATACCCGGTTGCGACCTCCACACCAGGTTCCGACGCCGGAACTCGATGAGCTGCTTGTGCTCGTCGGTCGTCACCCCCGCCTTGCGTCCACTGTCGACCGCCTCGCGCTTCATCCAATTCCGCAGGCATGACTCGCTGATCCAGAGATCACGCGCCGCCTGCGCGACAGGCTTGAACTGCGCGACAAGATCAACTGCTCGACGCCAAACTCCGGCTCATATGGTGGGCATCTCACGGACTCGTTCCGAGACGATCATCGTCTCAACTCAGGTGTCGCGAAAAGCGGGTCATGCTCCGTCAGTCTCCAAGCTACGTCGCGGACAACTTGAGGGCGTGCGAAGAAACGCCAGAGTGCGCGCACGCTTATGCCGTCCGGAATCTAAATCTCGTGATCCCGAAGCTGAGCAAATTAGCTGCGCTTATGGCAAGGCGCAGAAGATTCAATTGGACTGTTCATTCGACTCTGCGGATGATGAACACAGCCGGAGAGGCTCATCAGATCAGCGAGAAGGGTTACAACGTGGGAATCATCGACTTCCGGTTGCGTCCGAATACACCGACATACATGGAGCATTGCTCCGGCCCGGCGGCGGAGAAGCTGTGGGCCCGCCCCAAGTTCGGGCCGTACCCAGGTGAGCAGAGCTTCGAGTCTTGGTTGGCGGAGGTTGGCGAGTCGGACGTAACGCTCGGCGTGTTCACGGGGCGGCAGGTGGGCGATCCGTCGTCACCCACCGTTGGCTTCACCAACGACTACATTGCGGAGTGCGTCGAGAAGTCAGACGGAAAGCTCATCGGGTTCGCAGGAGTTGACCCTGGCATGCGTCGCGTTGCCACCAAGGAGTTGCGGCGAGCCGTGGGAGAGCTTGGCATGCGAGGAGTGTCGGTTGACCCGGAGGGATTCCGGCAGACGCCCGACCACCGGCAGTTCTATCCCATCTACGAGACGGCAGCCGAGCTCGAGATCCCCGTGGTGGTGACGGTCGGACCGGTGTGCGGGCGATTCGCCGATCCGTGGGCCATGGACATCGTCGCGGAGGACTTCCCTGAGGTGACGTTCGTGATGTCTCACGGCACCTACCCCCATGTCACTGAACTGATCGCGCTTGCGTATCGCCGAAGCAACATCTATCTCGAGGCGTCCATCTATTACGCGCTCCCTGGCTCCGAGCCGTTCCTGGAAGCTGCCGGCACGGTCCTACAGGATCAGGTCGTCTACGCGAGCGCATTTCCCTTCAATCCGATAACTGCATACGAGAGGTTCGCACAGTTCGAAATCGGCGACGATGCTCTCGGCAAGATCATGTTCGGAAACGCCGCCAGGATTCTCGGCCTGGATGCCCCTCAGTCGTCACACGTTGATGACCATCGCGAGATGCTTGCCGCTTCGGTCTAGTCGTGGTGCCCGACGGCGATCCCAAGCGACCTCGTGTCGCAGTGGTGACCGGCGGGGCCTCTGGGATCGGGGCAGCCGTCATCGCGGGTTTGGTCAACGCCGGTTACGTGACTGCCAGTCTCGATTGGGCCGCTGAGGAGAAGGTATCGAGCCATGGGCTGTCCATCAGTGCGGATGTGCGTGATCCGGAATCCGTGGAACGCGCAGTATCGCGGGTGCTCTCCACATTCGGCCGAATTGACGTGCTCGTCAACTGTGCTGGCGTGGGGCTAACGAAGGCGTTCCTCGAGACGAGCATCTCGGACTGGAACAGGGTAGTCGGCGTCAACTTGACAGGAACATTTCTCGTATCTCAGTGTGTGGCGCGTTGGATGGCGCACGCAGGCTCGGGGGCGATAGTGAACGTTGGCTCGACTGCAACCGTGCTCGGCACACCTGGGCAGACCGCGTATGCGGCATCGAAGGGAGCCGTCGTGGTGGCGTCCGGCAGTGCGGATGCTCCTATTGCTGTCAAGCGGCCAGTGGTGGGCTGATCTGCTCCAGGATGGCGGTCGCTCGGGCCTCGAGTTCAGGGTCGGCGCGAGTGCCGATCTCGAGTCGTCGGAGCCGCTGGTAGGGGACGCCGAGAGTGGCGGCGAGAACGCTGATCGGGATGCCTTTCGCTTGTCGGCGTGCTCGGAGTTCGCGCCCGACGGGATTGTCGGTGGCGGGATTGAGCAGAGCGGCATAGATCTCGTTCGCGACGTGTCGTTTGAGGCAGCGCATGATGTCACGGTCGGTGAGTTGCTCCGAACGACGCCTCTCGAAGTAGGCCATCGTCCGAGGCTCGCGATGCCGCATGCGCAACAGCACAATCCGGTGCAGCGCGGCGTTCGCGTGCCGGTTCCCGCCGCGAGAGAGTCGATGCCGTGTGCGTTGTCCGGAGGAGGCGGGGATCGGGGCGACACCGGCGAGAGCGGCGAAGCTGGCGCGGGTTCCGAGCCGCTCGGGGTTGTCGCCCGCGGCGACCAGGAGCGTCGCTGCGGTGACAGGACCGACTCCGCTCAGGGACAGCAGCGTGGGGTTGACCTGCCGGACGAGCATCTCCAACTGTTGTTCTATCAGGTCGATCTCGGCTTGCATCGTGAGGTGTCGGACCGCGAACCGTCGCAGTGTCTGCCGGGCGACGACCGCGGGATCGGGGGACGTGATTGTTCCGGGCCGAGTCTTGGCGAGCGTGTTCACCAGACGCTGCCCGCTGAGAGCGCGGAACGCCTGTCGCACGAGCTCGGGTGCGGTGATCAGCAGCGCGTGGATCTGGTTCATCACTTGCGCTCTGGCCTTGGCCGCCGAGCGCCGCTCTGCGAGGAGGATCCGCATCGACTCGACCGCGCCATCACCAGACTTTGGGATCGCGGTGTCCGTTCCTGAGAGGACAGCGACCGCTGCCTGGTGGGCGTCGAGGGGGTCGGACTTGCCGCGACGACGGCGGGCTTGCCGGTCCTGTCGCGCGACTTCGATGACGGTCAGCCCCGCCGTGGTCAGCGCGCGTGCGAGGCCAGCCCCGTACGACCCCGTTCCCTCCACCCCGATACGGACGACATCACCGTGCGCGTGGAGGAACGCGACGATCTGCGCGTAACCGCGACCGTCGGCACGGAACTCTCGGTCCGCGACAGGTCGGCCCACGAGATCGAGGATCGCGACGTGATGCGTGTTCTTGTGCGTGTCGACCCCGGCGACCAACTCGGAGCCTGGTGGCAACGGGTTGGTCAGCGGCGGGTCGAGTGTCATGCTCGTCATTGACGGGATTCCCTTCCAATGGTGATGAACGTCACCGCGGGTCGGGTGAGTGCAGACAGCACAAAGGTGAGACGACTTTCCGGTCAGGCTCCTATCAAGTCATGTGCCCGCCCGGCCCGCAGCGACCCCGGCGTCGACGGACAGATCCACAAAAAGACAGCCGCGAACGGCGTCCGTGTAATTTCGGGTCACGCCGGCGCCGGAGCCGAATCCATCATCTCTGTGTACGGATCGGGTGACCGTGTCGCTGCGGACGTAGCGACGGTCACCGCGTGATCCTTCGAGAGAACTCTTCACATCCATCTCGAAAGGACCCCGACGATGACCGTCTCACCCCACGATATCGACCCTGCCCGCTTCCTCGAAGACCACCTCGCGCAGGCGTCTCCCGATCTGCTGCGGGAGATGCTCGGCACGTTCATCAACCAGCTGCTATCCGCGGACGCGGACCAGATCTGCGGCGCCGCTTACGGCACGATCAGCGACGACAGGGTGAACCGTCGCAACGGTTACCGCCACCGCGACTTCGACACCCGCGCCGGGACCATCGACGTGAAGATCCCCAAGCTCCGGCAGGGCACCTACTTCCCGGAGTGGCTGCTGGAACGCCGCCGCCGCGCGGAGGCCGCACTGACCACCGTGGTCGCGACCAGCTACCTCCTCGGCGTGTCCACCCGTCGGATGGATGACCTGGTGAAGACCCTCGGGATCACCGGGCTGTCGAAGTCGCAGGTGTCGGAGATGGCGCGCGACCTTGACGAGCAGGTGACCGCGTTCCGCACCCGGCCGTTGGACGCCGGCCCGTACTCGTTCGTCGCCGCCGACGCGCTCACCATGAAGGTCCGCGAGGGCGGCCGGGTCGTGAAGGTCGCGGTGCTGGTCGCGACCGGCGTGAACGCCGACGGCTACCGCGAGATCCTCGGTCTGCAAGTCAACTCGACCGAAGACGGCGCCGGCTGGCTGACGTTCTGGCGCGACCTCGTCGCGAGAGGCCTGACCGGCGTGAAGCTCGTCACGTCCGACGCACACGCAGGTCTGGTCGCAGCGATCGGCGCGACCGTCGGCGGGTCCTGGCAGAGGTGCAGAACCCACTACGCGGCGAACCTGATGAGCGTGACCCCAAAGTCCTCGTGGCCATGGGTGAAGACCCTGCTGGGCACGGTTTTCGACCAGCCCGACGCGGAGTCCGTGCACGCCCAGTTCGACCGCGTCCTGGACGCGCTCGAGCACAAGCTCCCCAGGTCGTTCGAGCACCTCGAGGCCGCACGTGAGGAGATCCTCGCGTTCACCGCGTTCCCGAAGAGCATCTGGCGGCAGATCTGGTCCAACAATCCGAACGAACGCCTCAACCGGGAGATCCGCCGCCGCACCGACGTCGTGGGCATCTTCCCGAACCGCGACGCGATCATCCGGCTCGTCGGCGCCGTCCTCGCCGAGCAACACGACGAGTGGGCCGAGCAACGCCGCTACCTCGGCCTCGACGCCCTCGCCGCCGCACGCCGCGTCGGCGAACCCACCACAGAGGAGGTGATCGAACCCGACCTTCGGGCCCTCACAGCCTGACCTCGACACGAGGGATCACACGATCACCGATACACAGAGATGATGGATTCGGCTCCGGCGCCGGCGTGACCCGAAATTACACGGACGCCGTTCGCGGCTGTCTTTTTGTGGATCTGTCCGTCGACGCCGGGGTCGCTGCGGGCCGGGCGGGCACATGACTTGATAGGAGCCTGACCGGAAAGTCGTCTCACCTTTGTGCTGTCTGCACTCACCCGACCCGCGGTGACGTTCATCACCATTGGAAGGGAATCCCGTCAATGACGAGCATGACACTCGACCCGCCGCTGACCAACCCGTTGCCACCAGGCTCCGAGTTGGTCGCCGGGGTCGACACGCACAAGAACACGCATCACGTCGCGATCCTCGATCTCGTGGGCCGACCTGTCGCGGACCGAGAGTTCCGTGCCGACGGTCGCGGTTACGCGCAGATCGTCGCGTTCCTCCACGCGCACGGTGATGTCGTCCGTATCGGGGTGGAGGGAACGGGGTCGTACGGGGCTGGCCTCGCACGCGCGCTGACCACGGCGGGGCTGACCGTCATCGAAGTCGCGCGACAGGACCGGCAAGCCCGCCGTCGTCGCGGCAAGTCCGACCCCCTCGACGCCCACCAGGCAGCGGTCGCTGTCCTCTCAGGAACGGACACCGCGATCCCAAAGTCTGGTGATGGCGCGGTCGAGTCGATGCGGATCCTCCTCGCAGAGCGGCGCTCGGCGGCCAAGGCCAGAGCGCAAGTGATGAACCAGATCCACGCGCTGCTGATCACCGCACCCGAGCTCGTGCGACAGGCGTTCCGCGCTCTCAGCGGGCAGCGTCTGGTGAACACGCTCGCCAAGACTCGGCCCGGAACAATCACGTCCCCCGATCCCGCGGTCGTCGCCCGGCAGACACTGCGACGGTTCGCGGTCCGACACCTCACGATGCAAGCCGAGATCGACCTGATAGAACAACAGTTGGAGATGCTCGTCCGGCAGGTCAACCCCACGCTGCTGTCCCTGAGCGGAGTCGGTCCTGTCACCGCAGCGACGCTCCTGGTCGCCGCGGGCGACAACCCCGAGCGGCTCGGAACCCGCGCCAGCTTCGCCGCTCTCGCCGGTGTCGCCCCGATCCCCGCCTCCTCCGGACAACGCACACGGCATCGACTCTCTCGCGGCGGGAACCGGCACGCGAACGCCGCGCTGCACCGGATTGTGCTGTTGCGCATGCGGCATCGCGAGCCTCGGACGATGGCCTACTTCGAGAGGCGTCGTTCGGAGCAACTCACCGACCGTGACATCATGCGCTGCCTCAAACGACACGTCGCGAACGAGATCTATGCCGCTCTGCTCAATCCCGCCACCGACAATCCCGTCGGGCGCGAACTCCGAGCACGCCGACAAGCGAAAGGCATCCCGATCAGCGTTCTCGCCGCCACTCTCGGCGTCCCCTACCAGCGGCTCCGACGACTCGAGATCGGCACTCGCGCCGACCCTGAACTCGAGGCCCGAGCGACCGCCATCCTGGAGCAGATCAGCCCACCACTGGCCGCTTGACAGCAATAGGAGCATCCACGTCCCAGGACTTGACCGCCGTCGTCGCGCTCTCGCGCTCGTTAGCGAGCGAGCTCGGACCACGCGGTGTTCGAGTCAACACCGTCATACCAGGACCGACATACACTCCTCTGGCGGCGGGAATGCAGTCCGAAGAGGCGCAGCGACGTCGGGCGGAACGAACGCCGGATGGACGTCTCGGGTGGCCCGAGGAAGTCGCCGGAGCAATCGTGTTTCTAGCCAGCGAGTGTTCGAGCCACATCTCAGGGGCAGAACTTGCGGTCGACGGCGGCTTCTCTGTCGCCGGGATTCTGGGCGCGTAGGCAGGGAGGTCGGCCACCCACCTTTAGGTGGTCGGCTTTCCTGCAAACACTTCTCGAGTGCTTGCGATGGTGCGTACCAACAACTGCACCATCTCGCTGTACTCCGTCTTGGCGAAGGCCGCCATGTGACGGCGAAGTGGTGGGTCCGGCTCGCAAATGAGGGCGTCCAATCCAGGAACCACCGCGTGCTCTGGCAAGAGTGCGAGGCCGAGGCCGGCGGCCGCCAGCCGCGCCGCCCCATCCATCTGCGAGGTGCGAAGAGCTACACGTTGTCCACCTAGGCCAGCGGCCGCTAGGTGGGAATCAACGTGATCGTGCAGCCCGTTTGGCACGTTGAGCATGACCCAAGTCTGACCGTGAAGGACCGACGTCGGCAGTCTCCCAAGTGACCGAGCAGGTGCACCGACGTGATCTTGCTCGTAGGGGACAATCTGATCGCGGAGAGGGTGCTCGCGAGGAAGTACGAGAACAAACGGCTCCGCGCCTAGCCGATCAAGCGGTCCATCCCAGTCATCAGGCTCCGGTCCGATCGCTAAATCGAAGGTTCCAGTCCGGGCTGCCTCTTCAAGCAAAGTTCGGTGCTGAAACTCTTGAATGCGGACGGACACGTCTGGCATGCGCGCAGACCAGACGCGTAGCGCTCCCGGGAGAAGGTTGACTGTTACCGAGTACACCGTCGCGATGTCGATTCGTCCTGCGCGCCCTGCACGATAATCCTCAACGGCGGAGAACGCTCGCCGCTCGGCCGCGAGAGCGATCTCGGCATGCTTCGCGAACGCCTCGCCCGCGGCGGTCAGTCTCACGCCGCGAGCGAGCCGCTCGAGAAGTCGAACTCCGAGATTCTCCTCAAGCGCATGAATCTGCTGCGACAGACCTGACTGCGTGATGTGCAACTGTTGTGCGGCGATCGTGAACGATTGATGCTCTACGACGGCAAGTAGGTACTCCATCTTTCTCAAAGACATGATCTTTCCTCCATTAGTATCACTACTAGAAGGTCCGATAAAAATCAATTGGACTGAACCCGACGAAGAGGGACACGATTACTTCATCGCAACGTTCAAAGGAGAATCACATGCGTCGTACATCTGGCCCCACCCATGTGCTGGGGGCGGGGATCGCAATCATTGCAAGCATCGCTCTCATAGCTGGCTGCTCCCCTTCCGCAGAAACGGGTTCTCCCTCTGAAGCGCCGGCAGGGTCCTTCGATCTCACTCTCGGAATTGACGGTGGTACCGGTACAGCTCTCTACGTGGTGGCCTGGAAGAACGGCTACTTCGCTGAAGAGGGGATCAACGTAGTCGCCAGCCGACAGTTCCTCAGCGGGAACGAAGCGCTGCAAGCGCAACTTGCTGGGGAAGTCGATCTGTCATCAGTAACCGATCTTCCAGTCATTTCCGCGAGGGCGAAAGCTGAAGAGCAGGGCATGGGCGCGGTGGAGATCATTGGGGCGATGGCGGTCGGACCGCAGGTGCACGCTTTGACAGTGTCCGAGTCGATCGAGAGCCCGGAGGATCTGGAGCGCGACGACGTGAAAGTCGGAGTCACGCTGGGGTCCGGCGGGGAGTATTCCATGCACGCGTTCGTGAAGAATCACGATCTGGATGCGGACCAGATCGAGGTCGTGAACGTCGGCACCGACGACATGGTTGCAGCCTTCACGCGGGGAGACATTCAAGCCTTCTTTAGTTGGGCACCTATCACGCAGACCGCCGTTCAGACCGTCGCTGGTGCGTACATCTTCGAGTACGGAGACGAGTACGACTGGACGAGCCGGAATTACATCGTCGCGTCTGAGCGCTTGAGTCAGGACGAGGAAGCGTCAGAGGCGGTGCTCCGCGCTCTCGACACGGCAGCGCAGTGGACCGAAGAGAACCGAGATGAAGCCATCCAGATCCTGAGCGACACGCTCAGTGTGCCAGTTGATGCGCTGGAGCTCCCCTTTAGTCTGTTCAAGTACGAAGTCTCCTTCACCGATGACCACGTATCGACGCTGACGAACGTCGCGACCTGGGCGGTCGAGACCGAGAAGATTCCCGGAGTCCCGACGTGGAGTGAGTTCGTCAATCTCGCGCCCATGACTGCCGCAGTGCCGGAAGCGATGACGGCCGACCTCGGAGGGCTCGAGTGATCAAGTTCGAACACGTCACCAAGAGCTTTGCGAGCTCCGGTGGGCAGACGGTCTTCAATGACGTGAGCTTTGAGCTTCGGGAAGGCGAGTTGTTCTGTCTGCTCGGCCCGAGTGGATGCGGAAAGAGTACGCTACTAAACCTGCTCGCCGGCTTTGAGGACCCGACTGCCGGAACAATTACGAAGCGCGGGCAGCCGATCGCTGGTCCCGGATCTGATCGCGGAGTGCTGTTCCAGACCTTCGAGGCACTGTTTGAGTGGCTCAATGTGCGGGAGAACGTAGAGCTTGCGCTCAAGGTCAAGAAGATGCCGAAGCGCGAGCGGACGCGGGTCACCGAAGAATACATCAACCTGGTTGGGCTTGAAGGGCAGGAACGCAAGTACCCGGGTCAGTTGTCGGGAGGAATGAAGCAACGCGTGCAGCTCGCGAGGGTGCTAGCAAACAGCCCCGAGGTTCTCCTGATGGACGAGCCGTTTGGAGCGCTCGACAGCCAAACGCGCCGTGCAATGCAATCTGAACTCCTGAGAATCTGGGCGGCGGACCGCAAGACAGTTCTGCTCATCACGCACGACATCGATGAGGCGATCGCGCTGGCCGATCGGATAGCGGTGATGTCTGCCGGGCCGAACGCTCACATCGCGAAGACCTTCGACGTGGATCTCCCCCGACCACGCGCGCACGGTACAGAGTTCGTCGAGCTCTGGAACGCAATCGACGCGTCGCTCGAGCGGCCGAGTCGGAAGGCCGCAGCATGACCGGGACGCTGACAGCCACGAGCACCATCCGATCCGGCAAGCCGCCCAGCAAGGGGTGGCGTCCCGGCGAGAGCAGGTTGGCACGGCTCTTCACTCCTGTGCTGTCTGTCGGCGTAGGGATCGCGCTGTGGTGGCTGGTCTCACTTTTCGTGAGTCCCATCTTGTTCGCATCTCCCGCCCAGACTTGGGACGCGTTCATCGTGAGCCTGCAGAACGGAAGTCTGGTCTCGAACGCGAGTGCGAGCCTCTTTCGGATTCTTACCGGCTTCGTCATTGGACTCCTTGTCGGTATACCGCTAGGGCTGTTGCTGGGGAGTTCAACCTGGCTACGGAGATTCCTCGATCCCTACGTGAACTTCCTCCGATTCATTCCACCGATCGCACTTCTTCCAGTCGCGATTCTGTGGTTCGGCATCGGTGAGGGGTCGAAGATCTTTCTCATCACTTACAGCAGCATCTTCATCGTCGTGCTCAACGCGATTGCTGGGGTCTACGCGATTCCGACCGTGAAGAGATGGGCTGCACGCAGCCTTGGTATGGGCCCGGCTGACGTCTTCTTCAGAGTCACCGTGCCCTCGACCGTCCCGTTCTTGATTACGGGTGCACGTATCGCGATGGGGAATGCCTTTACCACGATCGTCGCGGCGGAGATGATCTCTGCGGAGTCAGGACTTGGGTACATGATCTTCACCGCGCGCCAGTTCTTTCAGACCGGCACGATGTTCACGGGCATCCTCGTCATCGGCCTCCTGGGATTCCTCGCCGATCGGTTGCTGTCGTTCGTCGGGCGGCGCGTGCTGGCCCGTTACGGCACACATGACAGCGCAGGTGCCAGGTGAACTCCTCCACCTTGAGTGGGCGGACCGCTCTCGTAACGGGGTCCGGATCAAGCGGCGGAATCGGCGCCGCCATCGTGCAGGTGCTCGCAGCTGCCGGCGCCCGTGTCGTGATCGCCGATCTTCCTCATCTCAAGGCGAGCGCTCTAAGTCAGTGCGAAGCGCTTTCCCGTTACGGGTACGAAGCGCGCTTCTGTGAGCTAGACGTCGGAAGCCAACAAGACTGGGAGAGGGTCATAGCCGAACTTGCACAAGACGGTCTCGAGCTTGACGTTCTCGTGTGCAATGCGGGCATCAACTCTCCATCTGCACCAGAGAATCAGAGCCTCGACGACTGGGAGCGGATACTTCGCGTCAATCTGACCGGGCCATTCTTGGGGATGCAGGCGGTGCTCCCGAGCATGCGTGTGCGAGGCGGAGGATCGATCATCTGCATCGGGTCTGTGTCGGCATCAGTAGTCACCCCTCCCACACCCGGGTTGTCGAACGCCGCTTACCACGCCAGCAAAGCCGGGCTCGGCATGCTGGCAAAGACGGTGGCGATCAACCATGCGCGCGATGGCGTTCGGGTCAACGTCGTTGCTCCGGGTTCTGTGCTTACGCCGATGCTGGCGCGGGGTGGAAAGGGCGCAGAGCTGATGGCAAACACTCCGATGGGTCGCCTTGCAGATCCTGCGGAGATTGCAAACGCTGTTCTCTTCCTTGCCTCGGACGCCGCTTCGTTCATCACCGCTTCGACGCTAACTGTCGACGGCGGCTACTCAGCGGTTTAGGACCCACGTCTGTTCTCATTGCCACGCCGCAAGGGGTGAACGAAACAGCCCGATACAAGCCGTGCGGAATCGGTTCGCACGCGAACGAACGACATCGACCGCCACCGTCGCCTTGATGATGGTGAACCCAGGGTTCCCTACGATTGCAGTGGTGGGCACGAACATCGACCGCTGTCTCGCCCGCGTCAGCGGAAAGTTGGAGCGGCGAGCGCTTGAGCCGGCGGCTTGTTGCAGGCGGGAGCGAGCTGATCCCGTACTCGCTCCATGAACCGGGACGGGCGTGAGCTGGTCGCGGAGCTCGCGGCACGGAAGTGGCACATTTTGCGCGCTCGGGGATCTCCACCGGGGCGCATCGAGATCATCCGGTCGCTCCCGTCGGGGAGCGACGACGAGTGCAGTGAATTCCTCAGCCGACCCTGAGCAGAGTGGGCTGACCCCGTTTCGTAGGTCCAGTCGTTATGAGAGTCGTCCTGTTGTCCGCGGTCGCGGGCAGGGAGACTGGTCAGATCATGACGAACAGCAGGAAGCGTCACACCCCGGAGCAGGTCGTCCGTAAGCTCGGGCAGGCCGACAGGATGCTCGCCGACGGTCAGGACGTCGCGGCGGTGTGCCGGGAGCTCGTGGTGTCCGAGCAGACGTACTACCGGTGGCGGAACCAGTACGGCGGCCTCAAGGCCGACGACGCAAAGCGCCTGAAGGAGCTGGAGAAGCAGAATGCGACCCTGAAGCGTCTGCTCGCGGAAGCGGAGCTGGAGAAGGCCGCGCTCAAGGAGCTGGCTGAGGGAAACTTCTAAGCCCGGACAGGCGCCGCGCCGCCGTCGATCACCTCAAGCGCAAGCTGCGGGTGAGCGAACGGATGGCGTGCCGTCTGGTCGGGCTGAGCCGCTCCGCGTATCGGCGACCGCTCAAGGGCGACACGGTCGCGGACCCGGATCGGGCGTTCAGGGAGTGGCTGCGCGCCTGGGCGAAGGACCATCCCCGCTACGGGTACCGGCGGGCGTATCACGACGCCCGCGCCGAGGGGTGGGTGGTGAACCACAAGAAGATCCAACGCCTGTGGCGTGACGAAGGGCTCCGGGTCCCGCAGCGGCGTCGACGCAAGCGCGTCGGGTCCTCGACCGTCGACGCGCCGACGGCGGACGCGCCGAACGTGGTGTGGGCAGTGGACTTTCAGTTCGACGCCGACGAGCACGGCCGACCGATCAAGATCTGCTCGATCGTCGACGAACACACCCGGGAGTGCATCGGCGGCCTCGTGGAGCGCTCGATTACCGCCGACCGACTCACCGCCCACCTCGAGGACCTCGTCGCCGCCCGGGGCGCCCCGGCGGTGCTCAGGTCGGACAACGGGCCGGAGTTCATCAGCGAGGCGATGGCCGACTGGGCCGGCACCCGCACCGGCCTGTCCTACATCCCTCCGGGCTCGCCGTGGCGCAACGGGTACGTCGAGTCGTTCAACAGCCGGATCCGCGACGAGTGCCTCAACATCAACAGCTTCTACTCGCTGCTGCACGCGCAGGTCATCATCGGCGACTGGAAGGACGAGTACAACCACCACCGCCGGCACTCCTCGCTCGGCTACCTACCCCCAGCCGAGTACGCTCGACAGTGCACCCATCAAATGGAAACCGACGACTCACAGAACGGGTGTGTCAGATTAACGGTGGATCTGGCCTGGCGCATTTCAGTTGATTCGGCCTTCGAAGGTGATCGCGAAGGCGTTGAGTGCGGGCTTCCACCTGGTGACCCAGCGTGCCCGACCCCGGCCGGTCGGGTCAAGCGACCGCGTCACGAGATACAGGCACTTCAGCGCGGCGGCGTCGTTCGGGAAGTGCCCTCGCGCTCTGACCGCTCTGCGGTAGCGGGCGTTCAGAGACTCGATCGCATTGGTGCTGCAAATGATCTTGCGGATCTCGACGTCGTAGTCCAGGAACGGGATGAACTCCGTCCACGCGTTCTCCCAGAGCTTGCGGATCGCCGGATACATGGTGCACCACTTCTCCGCGAACTCCTCGAACCTCGCCCGTGCCGCGGCCTCGGTCGGCGCGGTATACACCGGTCGGAGGTCGCGAGCGATCTGGTCCCAGTACTTGCGTGACGCGTACTTGAACGTGTTCCGGATCAGATGGATGATGCACGTCTGCGTGACCGCGTGCTCCCACGTCGTGGTGATGGACTCGGGCAGACCCTTGAGTCCGTCGCAGACGACGATGCAGACGTCCTCGACGCCGCGGTTCTTGATCTCGGTGAGCACGCCGAGCCAGAACTTCGCTCCTTCGCCGCCGTCGCCGGCCCAGATCCCGAGGATGTCTCTCTCACCGTTCACGGTGACTCCGACAGCGACGTAAAAAGGTTTGTTGCGGACCTGCCCGTCGCGGACCTTCACGACCAGGGCGTCGATGAACACCACCGGATACACGCGATCCAACGGACGGTTCTGCCACTCCGTCATCTCCTCGATGACCTTGTCGGTGATCTTCGAGATCGTGTCCTTTGACACCGAGGCACCGTAGACGTCGTCGAAGTGAGCCGCGACCTCACCGGTCGTCAGCCCTCGCGCGGTGAGCGAGAGGACGATCTCATCGATCCCGTCCAGCCGCCGTTGCCGCTTCTTCACGATCTTCGGCTGGAACGACCCGTCCCGATCCCGCGGCACCTCGATCACGACAGGACCCACCTCGGTGAGCACGGTCTTGGAACGCGTCCCATTCCGCGCGTTCTCACCAGTCGAGCTGCCGTGCTTGTCGTAGCCGAGATGCTCGGTGATCTCCGCCTCGAGCGCGGTCTCCAGCACGGTCTTCGTCAGCCCGCCAAGCAGGCCACCGGGCCCGACGAGGCTGACGCCTTGCTCCTTCGCCTGCGCAAGCAGCTGCTCGGCGATCTGTTGCTGATCAATGATCTCTCCCGTCACAGGATCGATCATCTCGATGGTCTGGCTCACAGCCCTTCCTTTCGGTCAGGCCAGTCCCAGATCCACCGTTTTCCTGACAGTCCCCACAGAACGTCCGGACCGAATGAAGGGGGCGGCTCAAGAGGATCTAGTTGTACCCGGCCATCACGTTGGTTTGCCTCCGAGGCCTGAGTGGCGTCGTCCAGCGGGGTAGTGCTCGAGCCAGGGCGCAAGGTCTTGGGTGCGTGCGTCGTTGGACGAGTATGGGCGCCGGTAGGCCCACTCGCTCTGCAGCGTGCGGTTGAGTCTCTCGACCTTCCCGTTCTGCCAGGGGTGGTGGGGTTTGATGAACATCTGCCGGATTCTGTTGTCGGCGCAGACGCGTCGCAGCGACCACCGGTCGGCCCAGGCGTTGTCTGTGATCAGCCGCTCGATGCGTGGTATCCCGTGCGCGGCGAAGTGGGCGATTGCCCGCTCGAGGAACGCCGAGCAGGTGGGGCCTTTCTCGTCATCAAGGACCTCGGAGTAGGCCAGACGGGAGTAGTCGTCGACGAGGGAGTGGACGTAGTCAAACCCGACGATGATCTGTTTCCGCGCTGCGGTGGAGCCCATTGATCGGCCGTGTGCTTTCCAGCCGCCGCCGTCGGGGATCCGGCCCAGCTTCTTCACGTCCATATGGACCAGCTCGCCGGGATGCTGTCGTTCGTAGCGGACCGTGGTGGTCGTGGACGCGCGGATCACTTCGCCCGTGATCGGGTCCAGCCGAGACAGATGCGGCATGGCATAGCGGACGCGGATCCGAGACACGGTGCGCGGGCACGCCCAGCTGCGCCGCGATCTCATCGCGTCCGATGCGTTCCTGCCTGCGTAGTTCGACAACGGCCTGCTCGGTCACCGCTGGCGTTCGAGATGGCGACCGGTGAGGGCGTGAGGAGCGATCCCCCAGCCCTTGCTCGCCCTCGTCGCGGTAACGATCAAGCCAACGCCTCACACAATTCCGGGACACCCCCATCGCCGCGGCGATATGCGCTTGTTTCAGCCCGCCCGGGCACGTTCGATGATCAACTGCCGCCCGAAAAGGTCAGACGGGCATTACGTGGGGCACGAGAACCTCCGAGTTTGTGAAGACGTCAGACATCTCCGCTAAGCCCGGGGGTTCTCTCTATTCACAAGACCCGAAACGACACCAACCTCATGGCCGGGTACATCTAGTCGGTCGCTTGGGCGCTCTGCGGCAGGGACTCCGTCAG
This sequence comes from Microbacterium sp. HA-8, assembly GCF_046111165.1. Classification (NCBI taxonomy): domain Bacteria; kingdom Bacillati; phylum Actinomycetota; class Actinomycetes; order Micrococcales; family Microbacteriaceae; genus Microbacterium; species Microbacterium sp. HA-8. Next base: position 3,253,151 of record NZ_CP162025.1, on the reverse strand, counting down.
CGAGTCATGGCCCGGCGGCGTGTCGCTCGAACAAACACGCGAGGAGTCTCGCCGGTGGGCGACCATTAACGGCGCCGGCGCGTGTGTGGCGACCGGGTGCTTCTCTATGTCTTGGGTGAAGCCAGCTAGGGGAGATGCTGAGGCTGTCCCTCGCGAGAACGGGTGATGGCGAATCGCGTAAGCCTGACTGCCGCGTGGCGACAGGCGGCGACGTCGGTCGCGCCGGCCAATCGAAGCTCCAAACTGATCAGCCCCTCGGGCCAGGCCGAGGGGGCGGGCGCGGTAGCCAGATTCGCGCGAGCAACATGCAAAGACTGACGGTCAACGGGCCAGACTCTGGGGTGCCTCATTCGTGGAAAGGCTCAGGACGTCCTGGGGTGGGTGAGATCACGTCCGGACTACTCAAAGCCGCGCCCTGCAATCTGTCGACGACCGCGTCGCTATGGCCTCGTTTTCAACCGTCGCCAACACAATCGACGAGTGAGCTGTGTCTTATCGGCTACAGCCCACCCCTCCGATCGAGCGGCGCCGCTCGAGCGGAGCAGTGGCGGCCGAAACCGCGGTCGCTAGTTGGCGTCAGCCAGTGATCGTCAGCGGATGCTTAGAGCGAAGATCGCTCCGAGTGCGACTAAAGCGGCTAGCAATGTGGACATCGCCCCGAGCGCCAGCGCTCGCCCTCCGGTGGCGAAGAGCTTCCGAACGTTGACTGCAAAGCCTAGGCCGAGCATCGCGGCAGTAAGAAGGAGATTCGCGCCAAACTCCAGCACGGCGAGGACCTCGGCCGGAAACGGAACGAACGTCCTGAGAAGAACTGCCGCGAGAAATCCAGCGACGAACAGCGGCAGCACCGGAGGTCTACCGACGGCGGTCGCTGTCCCGAAGCGTCGTCCACTTGTTGCACTGACGATCGCGATGAGGGGGGCAAGCATCACGACTCGGCCCAGTTTGGCTATCGTCGCGAGTGCAAGTGCCACCGATGAAACGAAGCCCCCCGCCGCGACGACTTGTGCGACCTCGTGGACGCTCGCACCGATCCATAGCCCCGCTTGAAGATCGCTGAGCCCAAGTGCTCGGGACAGGGCAGGAATCGCGAACATGGCCACAGTGCCGAAGATGGTGACGAGAGCAACCGCTTGCGCGGTCTCTTCCTCGTGCTTTCCCTCCCTATCAACCACGCCGCTCATGGCGGCAACCGCCGAAGCGCCGCAGATGGAGAATCCCGTCGCAATCAGCATCCGTGTCACACGTGACACTCGGAGCAGGCGCCCGATGGCGAGAGTTCCCAGAAACGTGCCTGCGACTGTCAGGACGAGAACGAAGATTCCTCCCCATCCGATCACCATCAGACTCGTAAGCGACAACTTAAACCCAAGAAGCACGATCCCGATGCGCAGAAACTTCCTCGACGCCTCCGAGATCGGCCTGCTCGCAGCGGCTGGAACAACGCGGGCATTCCCGACCAGCACCCCGAGGCAGATCGCGATTAGCAGCGGCGAAACCCCCGGAGTGAGCGCCGTGGCGAACATCGTCGCCGCGGCTATTGAAAGTATCGCGATTGCGACGAACAGGGGCACAGTCCGCTGGGACACCGAAGTAGTCATGCGATCAGACTGACCGGTGACATCACATGACAGAAGGGTCAAACGGCTGGCGCGCATATAGACTGTATCTATGGGAGGTGAGAATCCAAACGCACTACCCGACGCGGTCGAGCTGGATGCTCGGGTGACCCTCGCAGTGTTGCGGCAACTCGTAGCCCTTCAAAGACTTGGATCCATTAGCGCGGTCGCGCGCGACCTCGGAGTGAGTCAGCCGACCGTCTCCATGAACTTGTCGAGGCTCGAGGACGCACTCGGCGTGTCCATCATTCTGCGTTCAGCCCGGGGCAGCACGCTCACGTCCGCGGGCGAAGCGATCGCGACCGCGGCGACTCCGCTCGTCGAATCAGCGCGCGAGCTTGCGCAGCGAATCTCGTGCTTGCCAAGTCTCACCAAAACGCCGCTGCGCATCGCCGCAAGCCTGACCATCGCTGAGCACCTGGTTCCTAGGTGGCTCGCGGATCGTCGGATTGCCGGCGTTATACCTCCGGCGGCCGCCACGCTCTGTGTTGGGAATTCGTCAGAAGTGATGAATTGGCTTCACGACGGGCGAGCAGACATCGGTTTCGTGGAGGGCAATCGGATCGCGCACGGTCTCGATAGTGCGCTTGTCGGCGAAGATGAGCTGGTGGCAGTCGTTTCTCAATCACACCCATGGCGATCTTGGGCGGAAGTGAGAGGCAGCGAACTCGCTCAGAGCGGTTTGGTTCTTCGCGAGCGCGGGTCAGGCACTAGAGAAGTGATGGAGGCCGCCTTCGCCCGCGCGAAGATCAGCCTTCCGACGACTCTGCCGAGCTTTGGCTCTACCGCGGCCATTCTCACCGCCGTTCGCTACGGGGGCGCCGTCGCGGTGGTCTCATCGCTCGCGATCGCCGATGAGGTTGCCGCACGTGAGCTCGTCGCGTTGCGGGTATCGGACGTTGATCTCCGCAGACGGCTTAGCGCCGTGTGGAGCCGCGGAGCGAGCCCGCGTCCGGATGCGGCCGCGGTTGTCGCGAATCTCGTCGCCGCCCATAGAAGGTCGACCGACTAAACCATGTGGTCCGTCAGGACCCGTTCGACTAACCGAAACAGACGGCAGCTCGTCGGTAACGCTGGCTGGTGATGCTCTTCACTGAGCCGATTGCCTCCGCGAGGTCGGCTGTCACGATGGTCTCTCCGCGCAGAGACACCATCCGCCCCCATTCGCCACGTGCTGCGGCGTCGACAGCTGCCGCGCCGAACCTCGCCGCGAGCACTCGATCGTAGGCAGTCGGCGTCCCACCGCGTTGAATGTGTCCGAGCGTGGTGGCTCGCGTCTCAATGCCCGTCCGACCCTCGATCAACCTCGCCAGCAACTCACCGACGCCGCCGAGTCGCGGGCGTCCGGAGGGCTCGTGGCCTCGTTCGGCAACCACCCCGACATCGCCGAGTGGAAAACCTTCGGCGACTACCACCAGGGGAGGTTGGTGTCGCTCACGCGCCGACTCGACCCACCCGATCACTTGCTCGATGGACGCCGGCTGTTCCGGAATCAGGACGGCGTGAGCTCCCGTTGCGATTCCTGAATGCAGCGCGATCCACCCAGAATCGCGACCCATCACCTCGACGACCATGCAGCGAGCATGAGATGCCCCAGTCGTGAGAAGACGATCCATCGCGTCAGTCGCGATCTGAACGGCCGTGTCGAAGCCAAAGCTGTAATCCGTCCCATTGAGGTCGTTGTCAATCGTCTTCGGAACGCCGACAACATTGACGCCCGTACGGACAAGCGCGTGCGCGGCCGAGAGTGACCCCTCGCCTCCGATCGCGATAATCCCGTCCAGAGAATTGTCGGAAATTGCGCGTTTGACCCTGGAGCCGGTGGGGTCTGCATCGAGCGGATTCGTCCGCGACGTTCCGAGGATCGTGCCACCTAGCCCGGCAATGCCTCTGGTGCTGTCCTCCGAGACCGGTATGACGTCGTTTTCGACGACACCACGCCAGCCGTTACGGAAACCGACAAGTTGCCCTCGGTGCTCGCGGGACAACCGGATATGAGCGCTCCTGATAACCGCGTTCAGCCCAGGGCAGTCGCCTCCACTGGTGAGTATCCCAAGTCTAAGCATCAGCGCTCCAACCGAAAAATGGACGAACTGTCCGAAACTAGTGTACATTGATCACTCGGGACGCGGCACCGGAGCTTTTCGGTGCGAACCGTAGCAACACGACCCGCAGAGTGGAGAGTCATGTCAGTCGCCAAAGTTGTCAGGCTGCGGGTTGATCCCCAAGCCTCGCGAGCCTTGGATGCCGTCCTTGAGGATGCGCAGAGCGCTTTCGCGGCTGAGGTAGGGCTCGTGCATTGGGGCATCTACGCGGGCGCCGCGGATAACGAGCGCATACTCGTCGAAGTGTTCGCAGATGAGAATGCCGTGCGCGAGCACGACGACTCCCACCACGTCCAGACATTGATCGCGGCGTTTGAGTCCCTCGAAGTTGAGGTCGTTGCGAACGAGCAACTGACGCCACCGACAGCTTCTTCAACGGAGCGAGCTACTAAGGAGAACTCAAAGTGAGTCAGCATCTGTTCATCACGGGTGGGTCAGGGTACCTCGGGCAGGCCATCGGGCAGCGCCTCTTGCGGGCCGGACACAGAGTCTCGAGCCTCGTTCGATCCGAGAGTGGCGCGAAGTCACTCTCTGCGTTGGGAATCACACCGGTCCTGGGTGGACTGGACGACGTGGCTTCCCTCGATCTGGAGTCGTACGACGGTGTGATTGACACCGCGACCGCCGATCACGCCCCATCGACGGCGGCGTTCCTGTCCGCGCTCGCCGGCAGCGAGCGTCCCTTCATTCGCACCAGCGGAACGGGCGTGTACACCGACTTGGGTGGCGGCGTGCGCTCTGAAGTCGTCTACCGCGAAACCGACCGTTTCACTCCCGCCCCGGTCGTCTCCGCGCGCTACCAGTCTGACGAGCTCGTGCTCGGCGCGAGGGATCAGGGCATCCGGACGATTGTCATTCGCCCGGCGATGGTTTACGGCGATGGAGCGTCAGAACAGCTGCCGCTCCTCTTGCGATACGCCCTGCGGACCGGCCGGTCTATCTACGCGGGGTCGGGCGAGAACCGCTGGAGCAATGTCTACCTGTATGACCTTGCTGAGTTCTACCTTCTTGCGCTCGAGAAGGCTGCACCTGGGAGCGTCTACAACATTGCTTCGGGCGAATGCGAAATGCGTTCGATTGCTGAGGGGATTGCCGAGGTGCTCGGACTGGGTGAAGCCGAGGGCGTACACATCGATGAGGCGCGCGCCGAACTCGGTGAGCGATGGGTCGACGTGGCGTTGGCCAGCAACAGTCGGGTTGACTCGACGAGCGCTCGAACTGACCTCGGATGGGCGCCGGTCGGCCCGAGCCTGCTGGAGGACCTGGTGCGTGGATCGTATCGACGGGTGTGGGCAAGCAAGGGCGATCCGCACGATCACGTCACCGCTAAGGGCTGAGCGATGATCTCGCTGGATCTGCGAGGGCGACGCGCGCTTGTCACTGGCTCGACTCGGGGGCTGGGCTTCGCTATGGCCGCGCGCCTCGCGGAAGCGGGGGCCTGCGTCGGAGTCAACGGGCGAAGTGTCGACTCGGTCGAGAGTGCGTTGGAGAAGCTCCGCGAGTTAGTCCCCAACGCCGAGTTCGACGGTGTCGTCGCGGACCTTGTCTCCATCGATGCTGCCCGAGCTGTCGAACGACAGTTCCCGAACATCGACATTCTGGTCAACAATGTTGGCGTCTATCAGGTCGGAGACGCTCTCTCGACCTCGGACCAGGTCTGGGCTGATCACTTCGACACGAACGTCCTCACGGGAGTTCGAATGACCCAGGTGGCGCTGCCTGTGAGCCGCCCCCTTCATTCGGTCCGGACGTTCTGTGAGTCGTCGGTTTCCATTTGATGGGTGCACTGTCGAGCGTACTCGGCTGGGGGTAGGTAGCCGAGCGAGGAGTGCCGGCGGTGGTGGTTGTACTCGTCCTTCCAGTCGCCGATGATGACCTGCGCGTGCAGCAGCGAGTAGAAGCTGTTGATGTTGAGGCACTCGTCGCGGATCCGGCTGTTGAACGACTCGACGTACCCGTTGCGCCACGGCGAGCCCGGAGGGATGTAGGACAGGCCGGTGCGGGTGCCGGCCCAGTCGGCCATCGCCTCGCTGATGAACTCCGGCCCGTTGTCCGACCTGAGCACCGCCGGGGCGCCCCGGGCGGCGACGAGGTCCTCGAGGTGGGCGGTGAGTCGGTCGGCGGTAATCGAGCGCTCCACGAGGCCGCCGATGCACTCCCGGGTGTGTTCGTCGACGATCGAGCAGATCTTGATCGGTCGGCCGTGCTCGTCGGCGTCGAACTGAAAGTCCACTGCCCACACCACGTTCGGCGCGTCCGCCGTCGGCGCGTCGACGGTCGAGGACCCGACGCGCTTGCGTCGACGCCGCTGCGGGACCCGGAGCCCTTCGTCACGCCACAGGCGTTGGATCTTCTTGTGGTTCACCACCCACCCCTCGGCGCGGGCGTCGTGATACGCCCGCCGGTACCCGTAGCGGGGATGGTCCTTCGCCCAGGCGCGCAGCCACTCCCTGAACGCCCGATCCGGGTCCGCGACCGTGTCGCCCTTGAGCGGTCGCCGATACGCGGAGCGGCTCAGCCCGACCAGACGGCACGCCATCCGTTCGCTCACCCGCAGCTTGCGCTTGAGGTGATCGACGGCGGCGCGGCGCCTGTCCGGGCTTAGAAGTTTCCCTCAGCCAGCTCCTTGAGCGCGGCCTTCTCCAGCTCCGCTTCCGCGAGCAGACGCTTCAGGGTCGCATTCTGCTTCTCCAGCTCCTTCAGGCGCTTTGCGTCGTCGGCCTTGAGGCCGCCGTACTGGTTCCGCCACCGGTAGTACGTCTGCTCGGACACCACGAGCTCCCGGCACACCGCCGCGACGTCCTGACCGTCGGCGAGCATCCTGTCGGCCTGCCCGAGCTTACGGACGACCTGCTCCGGGGTGTGACGCTTCCTGCTGTTCGTCATGATCTGACCAGTCTCCCTGCCCGCGACCGCGGACAACAGGACGACTCTCATAACGACTGGACCTACGAAACGGGGTCAGCCCACCTGGAATGCTGGAGCGTGGGTGGGGACGAATCCTCTTCATCGCGAGTGACGCTGCTGTGTCGGTTCCCAAGGACATGGTGCACTACTCCGCCTCCAAGACCGCTCTCCTCGCCGTGGCTAGGGGCTTTGCGAAGGCAACCGCTGGGTCGTCGGTCACCGTGAACTCGGTGATTGTCGGTCCTTCAGAGTCGGAAGGGCTGCGCACTTTCGCGGCCGGCCTTGTGGGGGACGAGCTGCCGTGGGGCGAAGCCCAGGCAGCGTTCATGAGAGAGCATCGCCCGCTGTCGCTCATTCAGCGGGTGATTCGCCCGCAAGAGGTCGCGAACATGATCGTCTACCTCAGCTCTGACCTTGCGTCCGCGACGACAGGCGGCGCGATCAGAGTCGATGGTGGCTACGTCGACGCCATCACTCCGTAGCCGCAGATTCCCCGATCTGAGAGGCGACATCCTGCAGCGCCTCGACGAGCTGCGCCTCTCGTCCGATGACGTCTGCTCGCCGGCCTGCCACCGATAGCGCCGCGAGGAACCCCCCCGACGGATCAAGGACTGGTGCAGCAACGGCACCCACCCCGACCGTCACGTCTTCGTCGGAGACGCAGTAGCCACGCTCGCGGCTCAACGTGACGTCAGCGAGAATCGCGTTCTTACTCTCGAGCGAGTTGCTGGTCAGACGCTCGGGGTGGTGCGCATCGAGGTACGCCCCAGGATCTTCTGGGCCGAAGGCGAGTGTGATTCGTCCGACGCCTCCAAGATGAAGCGGCAGACTGCCGCCGGGTTCGAGAACCAGAACCTGGACACCCTGGCCGTGCAGCCTCCGAATGCATACAGTTCGGTGCTCGCGCGGGACACTGAGAAACACCGTCAGGTGGGTGAGGTCGCGCAGCTCACGGAGAAGATCATCTCGATGGAACCAGGGTGCTGCCGTAGCGAGTGCACGGTCGCCGAACAACAGCCACTTGGTACTGAGGGAAGTCGTGCCATCAGGCAGTTGAGTCCCGAGTCCGTCCTGGACAAGTGCCGCCAGCAGCCGATACGCGCTGGGGCGCGGAATGCCGATCTCTTTGGCCAGTTCAGGTGGCGTCATGGGCCCGGACCGCGCAAGGACCTCAACCGCTGATTTGAGCGAGGTAAGTACTCGACTCGGCTTGTCCGGCTTAGGCATCGCGGTACCCAAGAGACGATGACACGTCCATGGCTTCGCGCCGGACGAGCTCCCCGAACGCTTCCGCGGCGGAGAAGTTCTCCTGAACCTTGAGAGCACTCAAGGTGACCGAGGCTGTGACAACTCCGCGATGGTCTCGCACGGGTGCCGCTACGCTCACGACCCCGGCAGTAATATCACCATCTGATTCGGCGAGGCCAGTCTCGCGTATCCGACTCAACTCAGACTCCAAACGTGCGGCATCGGGCTCGGTTATCGGATTCGACTGTGATCCGCGGAGCGCTCTCAAGTACGCCCGCCGGAACTCGTCCGAAGAGAACGCCAAGATCGCACGAGGACCGGCTCCGAGATGAAGTGGCAAGGACCCGCCGATCGCCAGCTCGGCTGTTCGGATGTACTTACCGTCGACTCGTTCGATGCACACTGCTCGTTGTCCGTCTGGGACGCAAAGATATGCGGTCTCCGAAGTGGCATCAGCGAGACGGGCGAGCGACGACCTCGCTACCGCCCGCAAGTCCAGTGTCGAGGCGATCGCCTGTCCGATGGCAATCAGATCAACGCCAAGTCGGGCGGGGGCGCCTTTACGGCCGCTTCGCTCTATCCAACCAATCGATTCAAGGTTGTTGAGCATGCGGTAGACGGTCGTGATCGGCTCGTTCAGCTGCGAAGCCAGATCCGATGCCGTGAGCTCGCCGCGAGACGCGAGTCGCTCGAGGACTCGGGTGGCCTTTGAGACCGCGCTCATGCCTGCGCCGTCAGCATCCAAAGTCGTTGGCGACACCGTCGTCCTTCCATTTCCTGGACAAACTCTACAGATGGGGGGACTTGCCGTCTAGCGCCCTGGGACCAGAAAAACCCAATTTATGAACAGTCTGTCCGATTTAGTAGACAGAAGCTCAGCTTCTGAGTTATATTTCCGAGGTAATCAACCACCTGACGCGTTGAGGTCCTGGAAACAGCGACATGGCGTCACCCGCAAGGAAGCGAACGAAGATGGCCAGTAAGGCAGTGAAGCCGAGCCCCATCACGGCTGACCTCTTCACGTTGGCCGGCCAGACCGCCGTGGTCACGGGCGGTGGCTCTGGCATCGGTAAGGCGATCGCGCTGGGTCTAGCCCAACGTGGCGCGAACGTCGGGATCGTGGACTTCGCTGCAGAAGGAGCCGCTGAGACTGCCGCGCGCGTGGCTGAGATGGGCGTTGGCTCGCTCGCGATTGCCGCCGACGTCACCGACGAAGACGGCATGACTTCCGCGGTCGAGAAGACCGTGCATGCGCTCGGGCCCCTCTCACTGGCGGTGAATGCCGCGGGCATTGCTCAGGCCACGCCTGCATTGGAACTCAGCGCGGAGCAGTTCGAGCGTCTCTACAGGATCAATGTGATTGGGCTCTTCAGGAGTTGCCAGGCTGAGGCCCGCGCAATGATGGCATCCGGTGGAGGGTCAATCCTCAACCTCGCATCGATCAGCGGCATCGTCTCGCACCGCGAGATGCTCCAGGCGCACTACAACAGCTCGAAAGCCGCCGTGGCGCACCTCACGCGTTCGCTCGCCACCGAATGGGCCGCGCACTCGATTCGCGTGAACGCGCTCTCGCCCGGGTTCACCTTGACCCCCATGAACGCTCGCGCCGAAGTCGCATCAATGCGCGAGGAAATCAGCGAGAAGATCCCGACGGGTCGTTTCGCTGAACCGGAGGAGATGGTGGGGCCAGCGGTCTTCCTCCTCTCGAATGCAGCGTCCTACTGCACAGGCGTGGACCTCGTGGTCGATGGCGGGTACACGCTCCTATAACTAGGGCGCTCTGCGCCCTACAAAGCTCACCCGATGGGTGAGGTCCCTTACCAAGGAAGGTAGAGAGTCGATGTCGATTCGATTTGGATACAACAGGCGACGCCCGATCGCCATTGCTATCGGCGCGCTCGCCACAGCAGCAGTTCTCGCTCTCGCAGGTTGCTCCAGCGGAGGCGACGGCGGAGACAGCGGCTCCGGCGATGGCACCAAGAAGAAGATCGGCGTGTCGATGTCGTTCGTCAACCAGTTCTATGCCGCCGTTCAGGAAGGCATGGAAGACGAGGCGGAGAAGCAGGGCTATGAGCTGGTAATCCTGAACGCGCAGGGCAATAGCTCCACTCAGGTCAACCAGGTCCAGAACCTCGTCAGCCAGGGTGTCGGATCGCTCATCTTCATCCAGCTGGACTCCGCGTCCGGCGGAGCGTCGGTCAGCCAGGCGAACGACGCCAGCATTCCGGTGATCGCCGTGGACCAGCTTCCCGCCGGCGGGGACTACGTGACCTTCATCGGCAGCGACAACGTCGCCATGGCCGAGCAGGCGTGTGACTATCTCGCGGAGCTGCTCGATGGTTCTGGCAACATCGCGATCGTTGAGGGCATCCCGGCCTCGTCCACCCAGATGCAGCGCGCTGAGGGCTGCCAGACGTCGCTCGACGCGAACCCCGACATCAACGTGGTCAGCACCACTAGCGCCGACTGGGATCAGAACAAGGCCGTCAGCGTTTTCGCCAACGTCCTCACCGCGAACGAAGATCTGCAGGGTGTCTTCGCTCAGAACGATGACATGGCTCTGGGTGTTGCTAGCGCCGCGGAGACTGCCGGTCGCAGCGGCCTGAGTGTCGTCACGATCGACGGGTTCCCCGCCGTGTACGACGCCATCGAGAAGGGCGCGATCTCCGCGACGATCAGCCAGCAGCCGTATCTCGAGGGTCAGCTCGCCGTGCAGAATGCCATCAAAGCGATGAACGGTGAAGAGGCGGACATTCAGAAGGACCAGATCCAGGAGTCGATTCTGGTCACGAAGGACAACCTCGAGGAAGCACGAGCCGCGAAGTACTTCGGCTCGCAGGGCTGATATCCCACCCATCCATGAATGGCTTGCCGGCTCCGGATCTGTTGCTGGAGCCGGCAAGCCAGAGGAGTAGAAGGTCATGAGCGAAACGACGAACAAGCGAGTTCTCACCGCAACCGGCATCACCAAGCGTTACGGCGACACCACTGTCCTGCATGGAATCGATTTTTCGATTGAGGCGGGGTCGGTCGTCGGGCTGATCGGTGAGAACGGCGCCGGGAAGTCGACGCTCAGCTCCATCATCGCGGGGATCAAGCGACCCGATGCAGGGTCGATGACGATCGATGGACAGCCGTACGCGCCAACCGGTCCGCTCGAGGCGTTGAACTCCGGGGTGGCGATCATCCATCAGGAGATCAAAATGATCCCTGAACTCTCCGTCGCCGAGAACATGTTCCTCGGACGCCTGCCCACGCGGGGCGGCCGTGTCGCGACGCGGCAGATGGTCACCGAAGCACGAGCCGTGCTCAAGGACCTCGGTGTGACTCTAGACCCGCGTCGACCGGTCGCCGGTCTTTCGACCGCCACACAGCAAGAGATCGAGATCGCCCGAGCTGAGTATTTGGACTCTTGAGAGCCACTGGATATTGAGGTTCAGGGCCATTCGATATTGGGATTCGGGGCCAGTGAGTATTGCCGGTGAGCGCCACCCGGGGTGGGTGGTGGCGCTCACCGGCTGGGCTCAGTTCGTCGTGGCGGTGTGTTCGCGCATGTTGACGTCGCCGGTCTCGATCCAGATGGTGTTGTGGACGATGCGGTCCATGATCGCGTCGGCGTGGACTCCGGAGCCGAGGCGCTGGTGCCAGTCCTTCTTCGCGTACTGGGTGCAGAACACCGTCGACGAGGCGTCGTAGCGGCGTTCGAGGAGCTCGAGCAGCATGCCGCGGACGCTGTCGTCGGGGCTGTCCAGGAGCCATTCGTCGATCACGAGGAGGGTGAAAGCGGCGTACTTGCGCAACCACTTCTCCTTCCCTGCCGGCTTGTCCTTCGCCGTGGCCCAGGATTCTTCAAGGTCGGGCATGCGGATGTAGTGCGCCCGGTAGCGGTGCTGACAGGCCTGCTTCGCCAGCGCGGATCCGAGGTAGCTCTTCCCGGAGCCGGTGAAGCCTTGGAACACGACGTTCTGCTGACGGGTGATGAACTGGCAGGTGCCGAGCTGGGCGATCACACCGCGGTCCAGGCCGCGTTGTTCGAGCAGGTCGAGGCGGCGCAGGTCCGCGTTCGGGTAGCGCAGTCCCGCCCGCCGGATCAGGCCTTCGACCTTGGCGTGGCTGAACGCGGCGTGGGCGTCGTCGACGGCCAGTTTCACGCGCTCCTCGAACACCATCCCCAGGGTGAGGGTGTCGTCCTGGACCTCGAGCGCGTCGACCAGCGACGCGACGCCCATCTCCCGGAGCTTCCGCTTCGTCTCGGAGTCGAGCCGGCTCATCGGGCGCCTCCCGCGTAGTAGTCCGCCCCGCGGACGTAGCCTGCGGGCTCCGCTATCGCCGGTTCCGACCAGGGGCTCCTGCCGTCGGGGTGATCCTGGTTCGATTCGAGGATGGGCCGCAGGTGCGCGTAGCGCGGCGAGCGGACCCGTGATGCGAGCGCGATGCCGGCGGCTGCTTCCACCCGGGCCGCGGAGTAGCGGCGCGTCAGCCGTAGCACCGCCAGGGCTGCGTCGAGGCCCTGCTCGTCGACGGGCACCGATTCGAAGATCCGGTTCACCACCGTCGTGGTGTCCTCGCCGATCCGGGCTGCCCATTCCCGAACCCGGTCGGCGTCCCACTGCCGGTAGCGGGGCCTGCCCGGCAGGTCCGCGTCGTGGGTGCGGTACTCGTTCGAGGCCCCCACCGGGGCGAGCAGATGACTGGTCAGGCGCTGATCGCCGTCGAAGATCTCCAGCGTGGTGTCGGTGATGCGCAGGTCGACGCTACGGCCGATGTTCACGTAGGGGACGGAGTAGAAGTTGCGCTCGAACACGACGTGCCCGTTCTTCTGCACCCGGCGGCCGTAGAACCACCGCGAGATCTCGAACGGCACCTGCGGCAGCGGCCGCAGCAGCGGCTTCTCCTCACCCTCGAACACGCCCAGCCGCGAGCCGGCGCGCTTCTGGAACGGCTCCGCGTTGAAAGCGGCCACCCGCTCATAGACCGCCGCCCGCAGCTCCGGCAGCGTCGCGAACTGCCGATCCCGGAGTCCGGCGATCACCCAAGTCGCGATGTTCCCGACGGTGTTCTCGACGCTCGCCTTGTCCTTCGGCTTCCTCACCCGGCCGGGCAGCACCGCCGCGGAGTAGTGCGCCGCGAGCTCTCGATAGGCGTCGTTGAGCACCACCTCGCCCTCCGCGGGATGCTTCAGCACCCCGGTCTTCAGGTTGTCTGGCACGATTCGCGGAACACTGCCGCCGAACCAGTCGAACATCGCGACGTGCGCGCGCAACCAGGTGTCCTGCTTCATGTCCAGCGTCGGCTCCACGAACGCGAACCTCGAGAACGGCAGCGTGCCGACGAACACGTAGACCCGCGCCTGCTTCCCGGTGACCGGGTCGGTCAGCTGCATCGTCTTGCCCGACCAGTCGACCTCGACCGTCTGCCCGGCCTTGTGACCGACCCGCGACGCGGCCCCGGCGATCAGCACGTGCTGCTGGTAGGTCTTGCAGAACCGGTCGTACCCCATCGCCGTCGATCCCGTGGTGCGGCAGGCGTCGACGTACTCGCCGTGCAACAGCTTCAGCGTCACCCCGACACGGGCGAGCTCACGATGCACCCGCTCCCAGTCCGGCTGCGCGTGAACACTGTCATGCTCACCCCGCCCCGGAAACAGCCGCGCATACACCTCGGCTTCGTCGAGATCAGCGACGTCGTCCCAGCCGATCCCTCCCCGGTCAGCGGCGTCGATGACTGCCGCCACGCTCGTGCGGGACATGCCCTGCGCGGCGATCTGCCGCCCCGTGAATCCTTCTGCGCGAAGCCTCAGCACCAGCTTCGCTTTGATCCTGCGTACCATCCGAACTACTCCTTCTGCCGCGCGATAGGTCCGCGCGGCAGAAGGAGCCTAGAAACGATGGCCCTGAACCCGAATATTTGGTGGCCTCCAACGAAGCGATCCCGTCACTGCGCGACCGGCCCTCGGCCGCAATATCGGTGGCCCTCAGAAGAGCGAATACTCAAGACATAGGTCTCAGCGGACGAAGCCCGCGCGTATTCGGCCTCCCGCCCGCGCCAGCTCGATCTCGACGCGATCTGCGAACGGAAAGATTTGTCTGTTGCATATGGGCGGGTCGACCGGCGCCGAAGGTCGATCCCAGTGAGGGATCCGTTACCGGACGTTCGTCGAGACTGATCGGCGTTGCAGCTCGATACGCACATAGGCGAGCTCGTCCCGACTCACGACCACGCTGACCAAGGTGGAGTCATCCAAGGCTGTTCCCACCACGAAGACGTGTGGATCCGTGTCGATGCGTGCGGCGCGGTGCTCGACACCGTCGACGAGGAGAACCGTGTCGTTCTGTACTGCGGCCACGGTGAGGTCGGGGGCGGGCGGGAGGCCGCCGATTCTGCCCTCGAGTCCTCTCTCGCGCCGGAAGGACTGGTTCAGTACGGAACTGGCATGCGCAACCAGCGCTTCACCAATCGAGGGTCGCTGATCCGCGTCTCGGTGCCAGCTCGTTCGCACCGCTTGCCAGAGCATCGGGTACCGCAGCCGGTCGGTCTGTTCGATGAGCCACCTGGGACGCGGATGCGGTGGCACCTCGTCCAGCATCGCTAGGAGTTCGTCGTCAAGCTCAGCCAGATTTGCAGGGTCTGATCGATTCTCGGGGTGGCGGATCACTGTGTAGCCGAGGGCAACGGACCCGTCGCGTACGCCGGCGCCATCCGACCCCGTACCGAACTGTGACGGGCCGAACTCCTCGAGGGTCGGTTGCGGAACGAAGCCGAAGATGAGGAACGGCATATGCGCGATGCGTTGCCACTGTTCCACCCGTGGATCTGGGGCGTCCTCCGGGAGCACTCCTACGATCTGCATGACAACGAGTCTCCATCAGAGCAGGGATTTGAAGCCACCCCAGGCATACGGCGCCGGGCGCTTCTCAGCCCAGCCTAAGCGCGCTACTAAGTCAGACGAATGCGCCGAGGGCGTGCCGGTATGCATCGCTGTCGTCGCGTGTTTCGTCGGTGACAAGCAGGGCGTTCACGCCGATCTTGCGCGTGTACGAACCGCGGCACGGGATCGTGACGATTCTCGTGAGTCCCTTTTTCCACGCCGGGATGAGGGCGGTGAGGTCGCGACGCTCGGGGTGATCGTCGAGCTGACGGGGACGCTTCGCGCGGTGGGCGTCGACCCCACGTCGTGACCATTCCCTGTAGGAAGCAGTGTCGAACGGCTCGTCGCCGAATTCCTCTCGCCCGGTCGGCCCCACCACAGCGTGGAGCATCTCCACCCGTTCCGTCGAACCTGGCACGGTCTTGTGCAGCTCGGCGAACAACTGCGGGTCGTGTTCCTTCGCGGCGTGAGCGAGGACCGCCGCCCACACGCGGGACCATGCTGACTCCCATGCGAGACGGGTTTCATCCGTCAGGACAGCGTCATGCACGACGGCAGGTGTATCGGAGAGCGTCGGTGGCAGGTCAACGCCTACAGGTTCAAGCTCGTAAGCCTCACGAATCCAGAGGAGCTCCAACAGGGCGTTCGGCCGATCCTCGACGGTGATCTGCATGTCGTGTGGCCACGGGTTGCCGGGCATCAATTCGCTAGATCGCATGCTCCTCCAAGAATCGACTCGCTCCATCTTCAATCAATCGGCATCCACAACACCAGAGCGGGTCCCGGCCCGCACGCGGGGCGAAGCGACGGCAGAAGTTCCGGTCTCGTCAGATCGGGTCGACCGGCGTAGCGTCAGATGCATGGCCGAACGTATGGCAGACAGGGTGACCGTCCCCGACGTCGTCGGAATGCCCTTCCACATCGGCCGCGACGTCGCCTCAGCTGCTGGCGTGACGCTAGCCAACCCAGACCCAGACGGTCCACCCATCGGGGCTCTCGCGTGGCCCGGACTCTTCTACATCACATCCCAACAACCCCCGGCTGGCACAGACCTCTACCGATGGGATTCGGTCATCATCGAGATCGTCGAGCACGGCACAGCAGAATCCAACGCACTTCGCCCCAATATCGAATCGCCCCCCAAAGACTCCGCGCACGCCGCGCCGGAACGCGAACTGTTCGTCGACCTCACTGAGAGCGAACCCCAGCCCGGACCCTGAGTCCTCGTGGGGATTGTGACCTTTTCCGTCGGTGCAGTGTCTTCAGCGCGGACAAGCTGCGCCGGTGCTGAACTCGGCAGCTGCGCGTTGCACTGCTTCCGTGGCCACCCCGCTGAGGCAATCGGTTGGGTATCGGGTAGTTCTATGTCGGCGGGCCTTGGCTCACACATCGCGATCTCCCACCGTGACGTTGCTCGGCTCGATTATTGCTCGGATCTCTTTTCTCGCCTTCGACAGGCGGGACCGGGCTGTCGACGCGTTGATTCCGATAACCTGGCCGGCTTCGTGCGACGGGAGGCCGTCCCAATAGACCAGGCGCACAAGTTCTGCGTCATCTTCCGAAAGGGAGGCGATGGCATTCCTCAGTTCCTCATGGAGAGGGTCTGGCACGTGCGCCGCAGCAGTCGCAAGCTGATCTTTGAACTGCTGCGCCGCGGCAGAACGTCGGCTGAGCGTGCGGTGTGCGTTGCGCAGCACGTTGCGCGCAACGCCGTACAGCCACATTCGTGCCGCGTCGTCCTCTACAGGCAAGCGCCGTCGTGATCGCCACGCGGTCAGAAGCAGCTCGCCGAAGGCTTCCGCGGCATCCGCGGGGTTAGTTAGTCGCCGCTGGAAATAGCTCAACAGAGCACCTCGATTGGCTGTCACTGCTCGATCGAAGGCGTCCGTCGTCTTCGCATCGCTCATTCGTTGCAACCCTGGGTACGCGTGTAGAAACTGATCGGACTGGGATCCATCGGATAACCCGCAGCCTCGAGGTGATCCCACATCAGCCTTGAGACCGTTTCCGAGAGCGCCAGCTGGCGGATGGTCGCGTCGCTCATCTCGACGGGGCTGCTGTTGCCGGCATCGTCTGTCGCGTCACGATTTCCGTCAAGCCGGTCGGCTTCTGCCTGGCTCGTGTCGAGCGTGTCCAGGTCCAAGGTTGCTATGAAGTCGCGGGCCTCGCGGACGATGTCGGAGTCTTCGCTCACGCCCTCAAACTTCACCTGCATTCCGGCGAAGCACAGCTCTGCACCGTTGGAGAACGAGAACACGTTATCCGCAACCCAGCCCCACGGTGTTTCCATGCCGGCGCCAGCCATCGCAGCGGACCCGCCGCCGATGAGCAACACCGATACCCCTAGGCTGGCTACCCACACTCGGACGCGTCGTCCACGACGCTGGCGCGCTTCGCGGAGTATCCGTCCCTGAGAAGCGGCCAAGCCCACAGGAGTAGTGACCTCGGGCGATGACTCACGTAGCAACGTCTCAAACTCGGTGTCGTTCATGGGGGCTCACCTTCCTCGCCGAAATGCGTTCACCCTGTTCATGTCCGCATCGATCCCGATTGTCCATGGGATTCGAAGAGAACAGACCGCTGCCTCTCTTCTGACGAGAGCGCTGGTGTAGGGATTCGTCTGAAAGGTTCATTTCGTGGGCGAGTTGTCCACACGAGGTCCACGTGGATGTTTCGTTATCGAGCTGGGCGGTCCGGCTGCCAGGTCTCTTGGCCTGCGGCAAGTCGCATGCACGACGATACACAAACCATGCGATGCGTTATACCATGCGTTACATGGTCAGCAATGAGAGAGTCACGGCGAACCTCCGCAAGGGGCTCGTGGAGTTCTGTGTGCTGGCGATTCTCGACAGCGGCTCGACCTACGGGCTGGCCCTCGCCAACCGCCTCCAAGCCGATGGGCTGATCGGCAATGAGAGCACGCTCTATCCACTGATGGCACGGCTCCTGGCCGCCGGCCTGGTGGAGAGCGAGTGGATCTCTTCGGACGCCGGCAGACCGAGGAAGTACTACACACTCACGGCTCAAGGCCGAGAGGCGCTCGTTATGTTTCGCAGTTCATGGGCCTCGATGCGTGATGCTGTGGACCGCACGATGGAAGAGGTAAGCGCGCAATGATGAAGGACATGATGCCGCCCGAGGGACAGGCGTGGTTGCGGGCTGTCGAGCATGAACTAGCTTCCATCGAACCGGCCGACAGGCTTGAAATCATCGACGGCCTGCGTGCACACATCCTCGACGCGCTGGACGGCGGTGACGACATCAGCACCGTGCTCCGCCGTCTCGGCTCACCCGCCGACGTCGCGGAGCAGACGATGTCCGAGTTCGAGCCGGCGAGCAGTGACGAGACAGCTAAGTACTTGAACGCGAGGCGAGTTCTGCAGTTCATCGCGCTAGGTCTAGTGATGACCGCGACTGTCGTCATTGGATTCTTGCCCAGCTACACGGCAACCAGCCTCGGCGACGACGGACAGATCACGTCGACCACCACCAACGGGTTTCAGAACCTTGTGAACCTAAGTCCCTATTTCGTGGGTGGGATGGTGTTGGCCCTGCTCGCAACCGTCGCGCCACTAGGGCGTGTCTCCTAAGCTCCTTGGGGGGTCGAGGGCAGGGTAGGAGTGTGTCGCGTACTCGTACTCTCTCGGATGCTGCTTGGGCTCGGATCGAGCCGTTGATGCCGATTGCTTCGGTCAAGGGCGGTCGGCCGTTCCAGGAGCACCGTCGGGTGGTGGAGGGGATCGTGTGGCGGTATCGGACGGGTTCGCCGTGGCGTGATCTGCCGGCGGAGTTCGGGCCGTGGCAGACGGCGTGGAAGCGTCATCGCCGGTTCAGCGGCGACGGCACCTGGGATCGGATCTACGCGGAGATCCTCGCTGACGCGGACGCCGCGGGCGAGATCGACTGGGCCGTCAGCGTGGACTCCACCATCAACCGTGCTCATCAGCACGCGACGAATCTCCCGCGCGACACAGGGGGCTCTATCGAGTTACAAGAATCTGCGCGAGGAGCCGCCTGATCACGCGATTGGCCGGTCACGCGGCGGATTGAGCACGAAGATCCATCACCTCGTCGACGGCCGGGGGCTGCCGCTGGTCGTGCTCGTCGGTCCCGGCCAGGCCGGTGATGCGCCGATGTTCCCGGTGCTCATGGATCACCTCAGAGTCGGCCGGCGCGGACCGGGCAGGCCCCGCTCCAGACCGGACCGCGTCCGCGGCGACAAGGCGTACTCATCCCGAGCGATCCGGCAGCATCTCCGCGACCGCGGCATCGTCGCTGTGATCCCCGAGCCATCCGATCAGCAAGGACACCGTCAGCGCCGTGGCTCTCGCGGCGGCCGACCTGTCAGCTACGACCTCGAGGACTACAAGGGCCGCAACGTCGTCGAACGCGGCTTCAACGAAGACAAGCAATGGCGCGGACTCGCCACCAGATACGACAAACTCGCCCTCACCTACCGCGGCGGAGCAGTCCTCAGAGCCATCACCCTCTGGCTCAAACGGTTAGGAGACACGCCCTAGTCGTCCGCGGCCGCGCCCGGTCGAGGGTTTCCGCCGTCGCGGCGATTCTGCTGGCGGTCGTGACCGTCGCGTCCATCGTGCTTATCGGCAACTGGCTGCTCGCACCTCCAGCGATCGTGGCAGTCGTGGCGACGCTTCTGCCGCAGCGACCGCGCGAGCGACGCATACATCTGGTCGACGCCCGCGCCTGATCAATTCTTCGGAGCAGTTCCGCTGTGGGCGGGTTGCGGCAGTGAGATCGAGATTCTTCCGGCCGACATCGCACAGCACCACCGGTGACCAAGGCCATCAGTATCGGTCGAGGAGGACTGCTGGCGAAGTGAGTTAGGCATCATGTTGATCGCGACTTGGACAGTTCGCGTTTGACCGGACACGTATTAGTGACGGCACGACTTCAGGAGGAATGATGCGCATCGATTCGCTCGAGGATGTCCTTGACCGCGCCGACCCGGCGACAAGCGTAGAGATTCCGTCTCGCACGGTCCGCCAAGTGGTCGCAGGAACTCGCCGATTGGCGAATCGCGGTGGATCTCGCGGATTGAGGATTGCGCTCACCGCTGGGCTCGCAATTGCTATCGCCGGAGGAGGGTCGGTGGCCGCTATCGCCAACGACGACGTCCGTGATTGGTTCCTCGACTGGGTGGTGCAGGACCCGTATGTCTCATTCCAGTACGTAGCCCCCAGCGGAGCTGTGTGCACGCAGACATCGGGTGATCCCATCTCCCCAAATCCCGATGCGGCATCCGCACTTCGCGATTGGCTTGCAACGGCGGAACTGGGATCGCTCATCGACGTTGACGGGGCTTTGGTCCAGCTGCGGTCATCCGAAGAATACGACCGGTCGCAAATTGGCTCCGATAGCGAGTACGGGATAGCTGTAGAGATCGCTGTCGTGCTCGCTGCCCGCGAGGAACTGGCTTCTCGTGGATTCTCGGCCGGGTCCATTGATCAGTGGAAATCGAACCTCGAGTGCACGGAGCCGACCAGTTGACGAGTCACCGCGGTGACGATCGCCGGCTGAGCAGCGTTCTCGCCGAGACGACATCATCGCTTCTCGCCTATCTCCAGCGTCGCGTGGGCGCCGACGACGCCCCAGACCTCCTCATCGAGGCAATGGTTATCGCGTGGCGTCGTATAGCCGAGCTCCCCTCCGAGCCGGAGCGCGCACGCATGTGGTTGTTCGGCATTGCCCGAGGCACTCTGCGGAACTATGAGCGAGGCGAGCGTCGCAGAGAGGCATTGGCCGACCGCATCCGCCAGTCGGCGAAGGCCATGGTGTCGCCACCCGCAGACGAAGGGGCCGAGGTTCGTGACGCGCTCTCCCGCATCCATCCTGATCTCGCAGAACTCGTCCGGCTCATCCATTGGGATCGCTTCAGCATCGCCGAGGCTGCCGAAGTCTTGCAGATGCCCGCATCAACTGCCCGCAGCCGCTACGCGGCCGCGAAAGAGGCACTCCGAGATGCGCTCACTCCCGAACCGGGCGTTCATGACGAGCGCCCCACAGCTTTGGAAAGGAAGTAAGAATGCTGCAGCCAGAAGACCTGCACTTACCCGCCACCGTCCAGGTAGACGTTAGCTATCTCGTGGCTGAGCTACTTGCTACGAATCCCTCCGACGCGCGTTCCGTATAGACGGTGGTCGAATGATTCTTCGCGACCAGGGATCGCCACCGTGAGCAGCGATCGAATCGCGTAGAGCGATCCATCACCGCGACGGGGCGCTGCCGACTGTGGGTCCGCGGACGCGTGTGATCTGAGGCGCCCTGCGTCTTGTTTTCCGTTCATCGCGCCTTCGGGTCCGATTTGGTCCAGCGCCAGTCGTTCCGGGGTCGGGTCCACTGCTCTCGGGGCTGCGTGGACTCGTGGGCGACGTCGGTGAGCCAGATGGTGGAGTCGGGACCCCAGCCGCCGATTACTGACCCGTATTCCGCCTCGACTTCGATGAGTCGATTGGCCGCGGAGAGGTACCCGATGGTGGTGAGGTGCACGGCGTCCCACTTCTCGGTCATGCGCTGCCAGTCGGGCATCAGCCATCTTCCGTCGCGGCCGGTGACCCGGAACCAGTCGTGCCGGCGGGAGGCGGTGACCTCCATCGGGTAAGTCCGGCACTGGTCAGCCCAGTCTTGCGGTGATTGGATCTCGAGAGTGCGCCCAGTCCCGTGCACAGGGATGATCGTCGCGAACTCCCAACCGAGGGAGTCTTCGACGAGCTCGAGAGCATCCAGGATGCTGCTGCGGGTGGTGAGCAGCCGTTGCGGAACGGACCACCACGTTCCGGAATAACGCGCGTGGGGGTCGGCGGGGCGCTCCCTCGCGGCGCGCGTTTCTTCCTCATGCTGGTTGCGGGTCCATTCGGCGAGGGTGGCTGCGGGGTTGGACGCGAGAGGTGCGCTGTCCGCGAGCGGAGTCCACTCCACCGCAAACTGTGCCGGTCCGCGAGGAGCGGCCGGGTCCGGCAGCGCCGTGCTGAGATGCCGGGCGACACGTCGGAGAGCGTCCCGGACGGCGGGAAGGGCGGCGGCGGCATCCGTGCCGTCGGGCTCCTGCCAGTATCGAGCATGATCAACGGATGCCTGGAGTGCGTCCCTCACGACGTTCTCGTGGACCACGGTCAGGTCGACGCCGTCGATGAGCGCTGCAACCTCCTCAGCGGTGAACGTCGGATCTTCTTCGCGCTCGGAGGCATCACCGATGGAAAAGCGGAGGACTGTTCCTGGGTTGGGGTCGAGTTGACGACCAAGCCAGAACACTGCCGAGCGCGCCGCCTCATCCACGCGCATCGCGTACTCCAGGCACAGCCGTCGGCCACGCGTCCCATCCTCAAGTGCATGAACCAGGTCTGTCACCATCCCAGCCTGCCACCCGTGTTAGAACTGCGACTGCCCGCTTGTCCCATCGTCTTGCCCGTAGGCCGGTCGATCAGCGGAGACTCCCGCACGGTCACCGGGATCTACGGGCTGCCGCGCCCAAGGGTGTCGCGTTTACCTAGCCCGCTGAAGAATTGCGCTCAGGTACGCCCTACGCGACACCAACTCGGCGCCCGCGCCACCTCCGGCGAACTGCAGAATCAATGGCACGCAAAGCGTCGGAGACGATCCCGGCGGTGTCGGCGGCATCCGAGATTCCGCTGAATCTCGCCACAGAATCAATGGCACATCCGACATATTCATTGTCATCGGACAGATGCAATAGTTACTCCCACCACAACCCGAGGAGCCCTCCCGTATGCTCGCGACCTTCATGTACGGCGCCCGTGACGTTCGCGTCGAGACCGTTCCCGATCCGATCATCAAGAGCCCTACCGACGCGATCGTCCGCACGGTGCGGACGTGCGTCTGCGGGTCCGATCTGCATCGCTACCACGGGATGGAACCCTCGAACGAGGGGCGCCCGATGGGCCACGAACTCATCGGTGTGGTCGAGGAGGTGGGGGCCGCCGTGCGGAGCGTGCGGCCCGGAGACTTCGTGATCGCGCCGTTCTCGTTCCAGGACAACACCTGCGTATTCTGCCGCGAGGGGCTGCAGACCTCGTGCGTGCACGGAGGCTGGTACGGCGGTATCGAGACCGGGGGGCTGCAGGCAGAGCGTGCCCGCGTCCCTCTCGCCGACGGGAGCCTCGTCACTGTGCCGGACCTCGACCCCGCCTCCGCCGACGAGAGCATGCTGGCATCCCTCCTCACCCTCTCGGACGTGTATCTCACCGGCTACCACGCCGCTCACATGGGTCAGGTGGAACCCGGCAAGACCGTGACCGTCATCGGTGACGGTGCCGTCGGGCTCTCCGCCGTTCTCGCCGCGTCGCAGCTCGGCGCGGAGCGGATCATCCTCATGGGTCGGCACACGGCCCGCACCGACCTCGGCCTCGAGTTCGGTGCGACCGACGTCGTCGCGGAACGAGGCGACGAGGGCATCGCGAAGGTCATGGACCTCACCGACGGCGAAGGGTCCCATATCATTCTCGAAGCCGTCGGCCACATGCCCGCCTACGAGCAGGCGTGCGGCATCGTCCGTCCGGGCGGGATCATCTCCCGAGTCGGCGTGCCGCAATACGAAGACGCGCCCGTGGGGTTCGGATCGCTGTTCGGCAAGAACGTGCGGCTCGCCGGCGGACCCGCCCCCGTGCGCGCCTACATGGATGCCGCGATCCCGCAGGTGCTCTCGGGTGCGATCGATCCTGGACGAGTCTTCGACCGCACCATGCCGCTCGTCGACGTGGCTGCCGGCTACAGGGCGATGGACGATCGCGAATCGCTGAAGGTCATGCTCACGGTCGCGACCCCCTCCGTCACGTGATCACGGGGCGGTCCGTTCGACATCGGTCAGCCCGCGCTCTCGGCGGCGGCGAGGATCTCGCGCATCGTGTCGAGGGTGATCTCGTCGGTCTGCCCGTCCACCCTCTCGTGGGTGGCGCGTAGCGCTTCCTGGTAGCGCGAGTCCACGGAGTCGGTAGCGGCTTTCCGGCGAGTTGGTAGCGCTCGGGCTGGGGTGTGGTGCTCTGCTGAGGGAACGGTGACGCATGGGCGTCGCCGTTCTTGTGTGGAAGGCGGAACATGACGGACTACCGGAGGATTCTCACGTTGCTGCTGGAGCGGCGCAGCTACCGGGACGTGGCCGAGGTCGTGGGGTGCTCGCATCGCGATGTCGCGCGTGTGAGGCAGGCGATCGTCGAGCATGGCATCGAGTCGGCGATCGCGGTCAGCGATCGCGAGTTGGCGGAGTGGTTCCCGGACGGGCGCCGGCGGGTGTCGGACGAGTACGACCAGCCGGATCTGGCGCGGGTGCTGGCGTCGATGCGGCAGAACCGGCACTTCACGTTGCTGCAGGCGTGGCGTCGTTACACCGATGCGCGTGGGGCGGGGAAGAAGTATGGGTACTCGCAGTTCTGCGCCCTGTTCGCCGACTACGTCCGCACCAATGATCTGGTCGCGACGCTGCATCACGAGCCGGGGCGGGCGATGCTCGTGGACTGGGCTGGTGACACGATCGACCTGGTCGACGCGGTCACCGGCGAGATCACCCGGGCGGTGCTGTTCGTCGCGGTGCTGCCGTTCTCGGGCGCGTTGTTCTGCCGCGCCTACGCGGACATGCGGTCGGAGGCGTGGCTGGACGCGCACGTGCGGGCGTTCGCGTCCTATGGCGGAGTAGTGCAGATCGTCGTGCCGGACAACCCGGCGACCTCGACGCATCAGGCGCGCAAGGGCGACGCGGAGCGAGTGGTCAACGCCCGCTATCAGCAGCTCGCCGATCATTACGGCACCGCGATCGTCCCCGCCAGGGCGAAGCGCCCGAGAGACAAGGCGGCGGCCGAGAACGCGGTCAACGTCGTCAACAAGCGTGTCATCGGCTACCTCGAGGACGACGTCTTTACGACCCTGTCCGAGCTCAACGACGCGATCGATGAGCGGGTGCGGGAGATCAATCACGACCTGCGCCGGGCGGACGACTCGACCCGGTGGGAGCGGTTCACTGCCGAGGAGGCGCACCTGCTCGCGGCGCTGCCCGACGCCGCGTTCGAGGAAGTGACCTGGAAGGAGCTCAAGGCCGGCCGCAACTACCATGTCACCGCGGATTCGCAACGCTACTCCGTCCCCTACCGGCTGGCCGGACAGTTGCTGCGGGTCCGGTTCACGCAGACCCGGGTGACCGTGTTCGACGGCCACGACATCGTCTGCGAACACCGTCGCCTCGTCGGCCGGAAGGGGCAGTACTCGACGCTGCCCGAGCATGTCCCGCCGCAGCACCGCAACATCGACGGGTTGTGGTCCAGACGCTGGTTCACCGACCGGGCCCGCAGCTTCGGACCCGCGACAGTGGAGGTGATCGAGCAGATCCTGGACCGGCAGAAGATCGAGGCGCAAGGCTACCTCGACTGCCAGAACGTGCTCAGCGGGCTGGGGAAACAGAACCGGGAACGACTCGAAGCTGCCTGCCAGGAGCTGATCAACCGGGGCGGTCAGGCGACCTACACGACGCTGAAGCGGATCATGGCCGGCATCGACAGCGACACCAAGAAGCCCCGACCAGCGACACCGGCCGCGTCGACACGGAAACGCGGCGGCGACGTCGCCGACGGCCCGGACGTGTTCGTCCGCGACGCGTCGCACTACGCCACCAGCGGGGAGGCGGACCGGTGACGTTCACGAGCATCGACTACGAGAAGTTCCGGGCACTACGGGTCACGCACGTCGCGACCCGCCTCGAGGAACTCATCGCCGACGAGGTCAACGACACCCTCACCCCGGAGCAGCTGTTCCTCACCGCCGTCGACGACGCGCTCGAACAGCGGCGGGCACACAAGGTCGAGAAGCTGACCCGGCAGGCCGGGTTCCCGATCCCGCACGCGACAGTCGCGGAGATCGACTACCGGGACGGTCGAGGGATCACCCCCGTCCGGATGCGCCGCTACGCCGCCCACGACTGGCGGGCCGACCCGATGAACCTGCTCATCATCTCCCCGACCGGCGGCGGGAAGACCTACCTCGCCTGCGCGCTCGGGATCGCCGCCTGCCACAACGGCCACGCCGTCACCTACGCCCGCATGGACGACCTCGCCCGCAGGCTCGTCATCGCCCGCGGCGACGGCATCGCCCACCAGAAGCTGCTCAACGAGCTCTCGCAAACCGACCTGCTCATCCTCGACGACTTCCTCACCGTCGGGATCGACAGCGACGCCGCGAGCGACCTGTTCGCGATCCTCGCGAACCGTGAACACCGCCTCCCCACCGTGATCGCCTCGCAGACCGGCCCCAGCCACTGGGTCACCGAGCTACCCGACCGGGTCGCGGCGGACTCGATCGTGAACCGGCTCGCGAACCACGCCCGAACCATCAACCTCGGCCAAATCGACATGCGCAGACTCCGCCACGACCACGCCCGAACAGAAGAGACCTACTGGGAGTAACGACCAGCGGCCCGGTCAGCGACGGCCGGGCCGCTACCAACACCACCCAACACCGCTACCAACTCGCCAGACTCGCGCTACCAAGAAGCGCTACGCGCCATCGTGGGCGATCATCCCGAGCCCCAGCCCGGCGAGGTAGTCGCAGGCCTTCTCGAGCCGCGGGGCGACCTCATGATGATCGGGACCGAACAGGTCTGCACTGTAGACGGGTTCGCCCGCCAGGATCGAGCGTCGCAGCTCGTCGCGTGAGCGCCCGGTGATGCGGTACAGCGCGCCGAGGACCTCGCCGGGCAGGTCGGGGGTGCCATCGATCGTGATCGAGAGGGCGCTGTCTGCGGTGCTCATCCGACCATCACAGCACACCGCGCGCTCACTGGCCGAGAAAGAGGCCCCGCCGCGTCTGCTCGTCCAGCGGCAGGGGTGGTACCGGGTCGTCGCCGGGGTGCGCCGCGTAGCCGTCGAGAAGCACGTGGGCGCACCGACGCCAGGCGGCGGGCCCGAGGTGGCGGGTGCGGTCGGCGACGGTGCCGACCATCATCATGAACAGATCGACGTCGGCCGCGGCGAAGCCCGCGCGCACTGCTCCCTCCGCGCGCGCCCGCGCGATCACCGCATCCCACGCCTGCAGAAGCTCGCGCACGCGATCATCGCGTCGCGCGCGGTCGCCGACACGGAACAGCGTCGGAAACAGGCCGCGGTCGACGGCGCGCAACTCGGCCGCCCCCATCATCAGCTCGCGCAGCGCCTCGGCGCCGGAGGAACGGGTGGATGCTGCCGCCACGAGCTCCAGCATCCCTCGAAGCTTGCTCGCGGTCAGTTCCTCGATCAGCGCGTCCTTGTCCGGGAACTTGCGGTAGACCGTGCCCACTCCGACACCGGCCTCGCGCGCGACGTCGTTGAGCGAGGCCTCGACCCCGCGTTCGGCGAAGAGGCGTGCGGCGGCGTCGAGGATCTTCTCGCGATTGCGCGCGGCGTCCGCGCGCAGGTTCGATCCGGGGGCTGCGTCGTCGGCGCCGGGCGAGGTCATGCGGTCAGTGTACGCCGAACCTGCGCTTAAGCGGAGTCGCAGCATCCGCTTATCCACTACGCTGAAGAGCACGTCCGACGGGGTGCGTCGCACTCGTTCCTCCTCGAAAGGCGCGTCTCGTCATGACGATGACCCAGAATCACCCCGTAGTCGCGGGCCCATCCCCGTCCCGCCCGGCGAAGGATCGTCGATGGCTGACCCTGTGCGTGCTCGCGCTGACCCAGCTGGTCGTCGTGCTCGACGGCACGATCGTCAACATCGCGCTGCCCCAGGCGCAGGCCGAGCTCGCCCTGACCGACGGGCAGCGGCAGTGGGTGGTCACGGCGTACGCGCTGGCATTCGGCGCCCTGCTGCTGCTCGGCGGGCGCATCGCGGACTACTGGGGTCGCAAGCGCACATACCTCGTGGGCATGATCGGGTTCGGCATCGCGTCGGCGTTCGGCGGCATCGCGCAGAACGGCATCGAGCTGATCATCGCCCGAGGCCTTCAGGGCGCGTTCGCGGCGATGCTCGCCCCCGCGGCGCTCGCCCTGCTCACGGTGACCTTTCCGCACGGCAAGGATCGCAACACGGCATTCGCCGTCTTCGGTGTCATCGCGGGTGCGGGCGCCGCCGTCGGCATGCTGCTCGGCGGCGTGCTGACCGAGTTCGCGGACTGGCGCTGGTGCCTGCTCGTGAACGTGATCTTCGTCATCGTCGGCTTCATCGGGGGTGTGCTCCTGGTGCGCGAGAGCAAGGCGGGCGGAGAGAACACCTACGACATCTGGGGTGCCGTCACCGTCACCCTCGGGCTCGGTGCGCTGGTCTACGGCTTCAGCCTCGCCGAGACCGGGTGGGCGACGCTGGGGACCATCGGATTCCTCTCGCTCGGCGTTGTTCTGCTGGCGCTGTTCGTCTGGCTCGAGACGCGGGTGGCGCAGCCTCTGCTCCCGCTGCGCGTCGTGCTCGACCGGGTGCGCGGCGGCGCGTTCCTCATCCAGGCCATCGTCGGCACCGTCATGATCGGCGCCACGCTCTACCTCGCCCTGCATCTGCAGATCGTGCTCGGGATGTCGCCGCTGCAGGCCGGGCTCGGCAGTCTGCCGATGACGTTGGCGATCATGGCGACGGCCCCGGTTGCGACGCGGATGCTGCGAATCATCGGTCCGCGTCCGCTGATGATCACGGGGCCGATCATCGCCGCCGCGGGTCTGCTCTACCTCGCCGCGCTGACCGCCGACGGCAACTACTTCGTGCAGATCCTTCCGGCGCTCCTCGTGCTGGGTGTGGGGATGGCGTGCATCTTCGTGCCCGTGCAGAACCTCGCCCTGAGCGGCGTCGAGCCGCACGACGCCGGGGCGGCCTCGGCGACGGCCAACGCCTCCATGCAGATCGGCGGCTCGATCGGCCTGTCGGTGTTCACGGCGCTGTACGTGTCGGCATCCGAGTCCTCGTTGAGCGCGGACCCCGGGGCGCAGCTGGAGGCGCTGACGGCCGGGTACTCCGTCGTCTTCTTCGCGGCGGCCGTTGTCATGGTCGTCGCCGCGGTCGTCGCCCTCGTCTTCATCCGCGGCTCGAAGGAGGAGTTGGCTCCCACAGAGGGCGCCGCGGCTGTGCATCTGGGCTGAGCCCCGGCGCCGACGCCCTCCGGCTCCGCGCGCACGCGTGCGTAGGCTGGTGCGGGGGAGGGTGCCGATGGACGAGTCGACGGTGAGCGAGTTGCGCGCCCTGCGCGCGCGTGCATATGGTCCCGAGGCGGACATCGCCGACGATCCCGCGAGGCTTCGGCGCCTCGAGGAGCTCGAGGCCATCGCCCGCGCGTCCAGGTACTCGGCCGGACGCGACGAACCCGCAGCGGAGCCCGATCCGGCCGTGCCGGTCGTCGCCGGGACGTCCGCAGATGCGGGGGGCCCGCGTCATCGTGCACCCGAGCCAGGGTGGGAGGCCGAGGCCGGGCCCGAACCCACCCCGAGCGCTGTGCAGTCGGACGCGACACCGACGCGCGGTGAGCAGCGCCGGTCGCGGCTCGTGATCGCCTGGGTCGCCTCGCTCGTGATCGCCGTGCTCATCACCGCGATCGTGACCGGCGTCGTCTCGCGTCGGGTGCAGGCCGACCCCCGGGAGGTCGGCGTACTCGGCATCGACACGTTCGCGGAGCTGCCGGAGATCTTCGCCGGATGGCAGTGCGGTGGTCCGGATTGCGACCCGGAGGATGTCGCCGGCGAGGCCTTCGCCGGGTTCTTCGGCCTCGCGATCTATCGCATGCCGGGCGGGTGGACGGGCGGGCGGGTGGGTGACGAGTGCCTGCTGATCATGGATGCCGCCTCGATCGAGCCCGAGTCGAACTCTTTCTCGGGTCCGATCTACTCGGGGTGCGCCGCGGGCGGTTTCGCCGCGACGGTGCAGTTGTCGGTGACATCGGAGCTCCCGGATGAGTTGCGCGACGAGTTCGCCGAGGGCACGGGACTGCGATTCATCGAGGACGGAGACGAGGTCGTGGTTCTCAGCGACGCCGAGTGAGCGGATTCCGGCGGGGAATCGCGCGGAGCCGGGCGCGCTCATCGGGGCCGAGGTGCTCGGTGGCGTAGCTGAGCATCGTGCGTGGCATCGCGTCCGCGTGCTCGTCGAGGAACGCCATCAGCTCACCACGGTCGACCCGCTTGCCCACTTCGCGCAGCATCCATCCGGTCGCCTTGTGCATGAGAGGTTCGGGGTCCTCGAGCAGTGTGCGGGCCAGGCGCAGCGTGGGTTCGGCGTCGCCGGCCTTGATCCACGCGAAAGTCGCGAGCATGCCGATCCTGCGCTCCCAGAGGAGTGTGCTCGCCGCGAGGCGGTCGAGCTCGGCGAACGCGACTGCTTCGGATTGATCGCGCAGCCACCGACCGACGAGGATCTCAGCGCTCGAGTCGACGATGTCCCAGCTGTCGATCTCGCCCCGGGCGGCCGCCTGCAGGTAGGCGTCGTGGAGCCGATGGCGGACGTCGTCATCTCGCGATCGCGGCCGGCTCGCCCGCTCGACCTGCGCGACCATCACAAGAACGGCCGCCAGGCGATGCTCGTGCACGGGGCTGGCCAGCAGCTCGCGGATCTCGGTGAGCGGGAGACCGGCGTGCCGTCCCACCGCCGCCCTGATCGCGGGAACACTCGCGCCGACGAACACGTCGCCCTCGCCGTACTCCTCGGGGCCCGTCTTGAAGAAGCGCTGCATGACGACTGCCCGGGCGGGGTCGGCGTGCGCGTCGATCGCACCCGCGAGCGCGGCCGCGGTGAGCGGTGACTCATCCACCCGAGCAGGTTAGCAACGCGGGCGGACGGGGTCGCTCGCGATCACGCCTCGGCGAGCAGCTCGAAGGCCGCGGGCTCGCTCACGACGCCGTTGACCTGCAGCGCGATCGCGTGGGCGCCGGGGTAGTAGCGCCGCGTCGTGATCGCTCGGAACGAATGGCGACGCTCGATCGCGAGGGTCTCACCCGGCGCCAGGTCGCGGACCGCGATCTTGAATGTCTTGCTCGTCTGGGAGCCGTTCGCTCTGCGGTGGAAGACGACATAGTCGACCGCGACGCGGGCGGCGACGGTGCCGGCGTTGCGCACCCGCCCCGCGAACCCGATCGTGCCGCCGAACGGGACCTCGGCACCCGACAGCCGCGGCCCCTGCACCTCGAGCGCATCGCCCGTGAATCCGAGCAGGGCGAGGGCCCCGGCATCCCCCCGCTTCACGAGGGTGCGGAGGGCATGGCGCACGACGGATGCTGTCGTGGCATCCGGTTCGGCGAGCCACCGCGCCGCGGTCTCGGTTACCAACTCGGCGTTCTCGCGGCTGAGGTCGTTGAGGTGGTTTGCGACCGAGCGGCGCACGATCTCGTCGGGATCGCGGTACAGGGCATCGAGGATCGGAATGGTGCGCTGCGGCTCGCGGAGGAGCGCCGGCACCCGGACCGCCCACGGCAGGTAGGGTCTCGTGCCCTCGCTGGCGAGCCGGCGCACCGCGGGGTCGGCCGCGCGCGTCCAGGCGAGCGCGTGATCGAGCGCCCGGTCGAGATCGGCGCGCAGCAGGGTGCGGATCGCGAACTCGGAGGTGAGGCGCCCGGTCAACTCGGCGAGAAGGGCCGTACCGTCATCGAACGCCGCCTCGGACTCGTCGGCGGCGCGAGTGGCGACCGCGAGGGTGACGGGCCAGATGAGCCACCCCCTGAAGCCCGGATCGAGCGCGGCACGGCGAACGACGGCGGCCAACGCCGCGTGGTCGCCGGGCACATCGTCGAGGAGAGCGTCGCGCAGAAGGTCGGCGCGGGCGCCGAGCGGCAGCGGCGCGAGGGACTCTGCCGCCTGGGCGAGGGCGGGCGCGTCGGTGTCGGGTCGGGCGGCGCGGATGGCGCGCACGAGCGCGCGCGCCTCGTCGGCGCCCAGGAGCTCATCGGCGAAGGGCATGCGTCCGTTCTATCGCGGCCCGCCGACATCCCTCACCCTGTGTCGAACTCGGCCGGCTGCCCGGGTGTGCACAGCTGCGGACGCGACATCGCGACACGCCGGCGCACCGCCTGGAACCCCGGCGTGTCGCGCTCGAGGTCCGCAGTTGTGCACGGCGCGACCCGAGCCCTGGCGCCGGGGTCAGCGGTGGGTGGCGAGCCGCCGCAGACCCTCGTCGATCGACACCGCGGGCGCCCAGTCCAGCGCACGGCGCGTCTCGCGCTGGTCGAACCAGTGCGCGGTCGAGAGCTGTTCGGCCAGGAACCGCGTCATCGGGGGCTCGTCGTGGCCGGGGCGCACCGCCCACACCCGCTCGATGAGCGATCCGGCGGCGCGGCCGAGCGATGCGGGCACGCTCCATCGCGGCGGGCGCACACCGGCGGCGAGGCAGATGCCCGCAAGTAGGTCGCCGACGGGGCGGGGCTCGCCGTTGGTGAGTACGAAGGCGCGGCCGTGCGCGGCATCCATCCGCCCCAGCGCCGCGACGATGCCCGAGGCGGCGTTGTCGATGTAGGTCGAGTCGATCAGCGCGGTGCCGCCGTTCAGCAGCGGCAGCCGGCCGCGGCGGGCGCGGTCGACGATGCGGGCGACGAGCTGCGTGTCGCCCGGCCCCCACACCAGGTGCGGACGGATCGCGGTGACCCGCATCGCGGCGCCGTCGCGCGCGAGCGCCAGCAGCTCTGCCTCGGCCTTGGTGCGCGCATACTCGCCGTGCGCGCGGGCGGGCGCGGCGGTGTCGGCTCCGGCGCCGGCGAGCGCCGTGCCGGTGTGCGCGACCGACGGCGAGGAGACGTGCACGATGCCCGTGACGCCTGCCGCGAGCGCCGCATCGAGCAGCGCGATCGTCGCGTCGACGTTGACCGCGCGGAACTCGCGCGGATCGCCCGCGAGCGAGACCTTGGCGGCGAGGTGCACGACACCCTCGACTCCCTCGAGAGCCCGCTCGACGAGGGCGGCATCCGTGACCGAACCGAGCACGTCGGTGGCACCGGGCACGCCGGAGGGCCGCCTCTGCAGCGTGCGCACCTCGTGCCCCTGCGCGACGAGCTCGGCGGCGACCGCGCGGCCGAGGAACCCGGAGGCCCCGGTCGCCAGTACGATCACGGCGCCACCGGCCGCTCTCCCGCGAGGGTGCGCTCGGCCCACGCCGTCAG
Organism: Microbacterium sp. HA-8; assembly: GCF_046111165.1. Classification (NCBI taxonomy): domain Bacteria; kingdom Bacillati; phylum Actinomycetota; class Actinomycetes; order Micrococcales; family Microbacteriaceae; genus Microbacterium; species Microbacterium sp. HA-8. The sequence continues at coordinate 3,220,354 of NZ_CP162025.1, read as the reverse complement.
GCGGGTGCGATCGATCTTGGAGTTGTGCCGGATGTCGGTGGGCAGGGCGGCCACGACGAGCACGGCGACGATCGGCGTCGCCGTCGACGCGCGGACGGCCGCCGTGAGCTCGGGGTCGGCGAGGGCTGCTCGGGATGCCGGGGGCAGCGATTCGACGACCGCCACGGTCTGCTGGAGTCCTCGGGGTCCGAAGCCGACGATCGCCGCGCGGCGCACACGATCGACGCGCTCGATGTCCTGTTCGGGGCCGACGGGGGCGAGGGGACCCTCGGAGGTGACGAGCACGTGCGGAAGCCGGCCCTCGATCCAGAGCCGCCCTCGCGCGTCGAGGTGCCCGATGTCGCCCGTGCGGTGCCACCGGCCTTCGCCGCCGGCACCCGCCGAGGCGTCCGGCGTCTCGCGCAGGGCGGCGCGGTCGGTCAGCCACAGCCGGTCGTAGCGGTCTTTCAGGTGCGGGGCGCTCACGAGCACCTCGCCGAGCAGGCCCGGCTCGGAGCTCGGCTCTCCGGTCGCCCGGCCGTCGTCGTCGAGGGCGCTGATGAGCACGCGGTTCGCCCCGATCGGGGCGCCGACGAGCACCCCGCGGTCGGTCGCGGCCGCGCCGTCGCGGATCTGATCGAGCGTGACGTCCGTGACGAGGAGGCACTCGGTCATGCCGTAGGGGGTGTGCGCGCTCGCGTTCGGCATGAGCGTGCCGATCGCCTCGAGCAGCCCCTGGCCGACGGGCGCGCCGGTGGAGAGGAACGCCTCGACCCGCGCGAGCGCCGCGCGGTCGTCGGCGGTCAGCGCATCGGCCGTCGCGACGACGTTGAGCACGGCGGCGGGGGAGAGGAAGACCATGCGCGCGTCCGAGGCGCGGACGGCGGCGGCCACGGCTCGCGCCGTGAGGGTGCGCGGCGCCGACACGTCCATGTCGGGTGTCGCCGAGCGCGTGCCGAGGGCGGGCCCCAGCAGCGCGAACGGGGCGAACCCCGTGACCAGGCCGGTCTCGGCCGTGACCTCGAAGTGCGCGGCGAGCACGTCGCGCAGCGCTGCGAGCTGCCCGTGCGTGTAGGTGACGCCCTTCGCCGGACCCGTCGAGCCCGACGTGAAGAGGATCGCGGCGGGGTCGTCGGCCGCCGGGGCGGGCGGCAGCGGCGCCCCGCGCCCGAGCGCTGCGACATCGGCGAGGCACGTCGCGACGCCGAGGGCCGCCGCGCTCACACGCGGCAGCCGCGCGGTCGAGATGCGCAGCCCCGGCCAGCCGAGCACGCGGGCGGCGGTGAGCCCGGGGACCTCGCCGATGATGACGTCGGGCCACGCGCCGCGCACCGCGCGGGTGAGGCCCTTGACGCCGAGGCCGGCGTCGGCGACGACGACGACGGCGCCCAGGCGCAGGCAGGCGTAGACGATCGCCGACAGCGTGGGTCCCGGCGGAACGAGCAGCGAGACGCGGTCGCCGGGTCGCACCCCCATCGCCGCAAGTCCTGAGGCGAGCTGCCGCACGCGCTCGTTCAGTTGCCGCCAGCTCACCCGCAGCGGTTCGGCTGCGCCGCCCCGCGCCATATCGATCACGGCGCTGTCGTCGTCGTCCGCGCGCGCCTCGAGCCCCCGCCAGATGGGCCTGAAATCGGTGTCGGAGGCCGCTGCCGAGGGGGCGACGGCATCCACCCCCACCGCCACCCTCTCGTCGAGCCACGCGAACACGGCGTCCGCGTAGGGGCGGTCCTCGGCGACGAGGTGACCGGCGCCTTCGAAGCGATGCACGTCGGCGTGCGGCAGGCGGGTTGCGAGATCGTCGAGGTAGCGGTCGCTGAAGATCGGGTCCCGCGGCCCCCACAGCATCAGCGCCGGCACCGTGAGCGCGGCGACGCCCTCGGCGATGCGCTCGAGCTCGGCGAAGCTCTCGTGCCGGGCATCGATCGGGATGTCGGCGACGAAACCGCCGATCCCCGCGCGACGGGCGGCGTCGGCGTAGGGTGCGCGGTAGGCGTCGCGCACCGCGTCGTCGAGTCGGGGCGAGGCCAGGGCGAGCGTCGTGTCGAGGAACGCCGTGGTGTGCACGGTGGATGCTGCCAGCATCCCTCGTGCGCCGGCCACGCGCAGCGGGGCCGGGATCGGCACGCCCTCGGGGTGATGCACGGCGGTGTTGAGCAGCGAGACGCCGGCGAGCTCGGCGGCATGGTCGATCGCCCAGCCGAGGGAGACGACGCCGCCCCAGTCATGGCCGAGCGTCACGACCGGGCCCTCGAGCCCGAGTGCCGCGGTGAATCCGGCCAGATCCTGCACGCGCTGGGCGAGCGGGCGGTGCATCCCGGTGCGTTCGGAGTAGCCCATCTCGAGCTGGTCGACCGCGATCACCCGCCACGCGGGTGCGCCCTCGGCCGCCCGGCGCGCGGACTCCGCGACCGCGGCGCGCCACAGGTACGACCAGGTCGGATTGCCGTGCACCGCGAGGATCGTGCCCGCGGGCGACGCGCCGTGCTCGTCGAGGTGAGCCCCCGAATCGAGGAAGTGCCACGTGCGATGGGCTCCGGCATCCGCGCCCCGCCCCGGAACGGACAGCAGGCGACTGTGCCGCGTGTCGAGCCCGGGCAGGCTGGGGGGTGGAAGCATCGCGGCCTGGGTCACCAGGCGAGCTCCATCATGGCCGTGTTCAGGCCCGAACCCACACCCATCAGCAGCACGCGGTCGCCGCGCGCGAGCGTCTTCTGCTCCTCGGCGAGCGTGATGGGGATGGAGGCGGGGCCGACGTTGCCCAGGTGCGGGAAGGTCGTGGGCACGCGTGAACGATCCAGCTTCGCGGCCTTGACGATCGCGTTGGTGTGCACCGACGAGACCTGATGGGTGATGTAGCGGTCCATGCTCGACCAGTTCCACTCGGGTGCCGCCTCTTTCCACGCCGAGACGACGAGGTCGAGGCCGCCTTTGAGCAGGGCCTTGGCGTCGGTGAACATGCCGTCGACGCTGCCGACGCACAGCTCGTGGAACTGCGTCGCGGCACGCGTCACGCCGCCGAGGATACGGTGGCCCTCGGGGTGCTCGTCGGCGCGGCCCAGCACGGCCGCGGCCGATCCCGAACCCAGGGTGAGGGAGGCGAACTCGCTCATGAAGCCGTCGCGATCGACGTCGGCGTTGACCAGACGATTGATCGTGTTGACCTGGATGTCGTCGGCGTCCTCGCCGTTGACGACGATGGCGTAGCGGATCTGACCCGACTCGATCATGCTCGCCGCCAGGCTCATGCCGTTGACGAAGCCGAGACAGGCGTTGGCGACGTCGAAGTTGATCGCCGACGTCGGCAGGCCGAGGCCGTGGTGCAGGCGCACCGCGACCGAGGGTTCGAGGTGCTTGCGGGTGACCGAGGTGTTGATGAGCAGGCCCACATCGGCGGGGTCGACCCGCGCCTCGGCCAGCGCGCGCGCACCGGCCTGGATCGTCGCCTCGTCGGTGGCCTCGCCCGCGGCCCAGTTGCGTCGCTCGATCACGCCGGCGACGCGCTGGAGGAGACCCGGGCGCAGCTTCAGCCGCGCGAGCGCGCTCGAGAGGCGCTGCTCGATGTCTTCGGACGTCGTCACCCGCGAGGGCAGGACACTCGCGACCGACAACAGCGAGACGTTGTCGAAGCGAGTGGTCGCATTACCGGCCACTGAACCTCCGTCGGCGGACGTGCGCGCCCGCGTCACCCAAAGGACTAACTTTACGCGCTCGACATATCCCCGGGGGCATATGCGTGTGGCTGTGGCGCCGCACCCGTGCGCAGAGGGCGGTGAGTTAGGGTAACCTACCCAAAGCCCGCCTCACTTAGGCTTGGCTAACCAACATCACCAGGAGATCACAGCATGAGCTCGTACCGACCGCTGCTCGCGGCATCCCTGACCGTCGTCACCGCCGTCGCGCTGGCCGGGTGCGCCACCGGCGCGGCCACAGAGGAGAGCGCCTCGCCCGAGAGCGCCCCCGAGATGGTGACCGTCGAGAACGCCCGGCCCACTCTGACCCTCGTCGAGGAGGACGGCGAGTCCTCCTTCCAGGAGGACCGCGAGGTCGCACGCGAGTCGGTCGAGGTGCCCTTCGCGCCCGAGGCGGTCGTGACCTTCGACATCGCGACACTCGACACGCTCGACGCGATCGGCGCGGGCGACTCGGTCGTGGGCATCCCGGACGTCGGTCTGCCCGACTACCTGTCGCAGTACGCAGACCTGCCCAAGGTGGGCACGCTCTTCGAGCCCGACTTCGAGGCCGTCGCCGAGCTCGAGCCCGACCTGATCGTCACGGCCGCGCGCAGCACGGGCCAGTACGACGAGCTGTCCGAGATCTCGACGACCATCGATCTGACCGGCACCTACGGCGGCACGTTCGACCCCGCCGCGGGTCTCGAGCGCGCCGCGCAGCTCGGCGAGATCTACGGCCTCGAGGCCGAGGTCGACGAGCTCACGGCCACGATCGAGGAGCAGGTCGAGACGATCCAGGGCGCGGCCGAGGGCACCGCCCTCGTGCTCTCGGTCTCGGGAGGTGAGTTCGGCGCCTTCGGCGAGGGCTCGCGCTTCGGGTACTTCTTCGACGAGCTCGGCTACACCCCCGCGGTGCCTGCCGCCGAGCTTCCCGGCGCCGAGGGTTCGCCCCACGGCGACACCGTGACCAACGAGTTCATCCTCACGGCCGACCCCGACTGGATCTTCGCGTTCGACCGCGGCGCCGCGACGGGCGAGGGGTCGACGGCCGAGGCCACCCTCGACAACGAACTCGTCGCGCAGACGACCGCCGCCACCGAGGGCCAGATCGTCTACCTGCCCGCGAGCGAGATCTACATCGTGATCAACGGCCTGACCGCGATCCAGAACGTGCTCGAGACGGTGCACGAGGCCGTCGCCGGCTGATCCCGGCGATGCACGCACCGACAGCGGGGAGCGCCGAGTCCTGACCCGCCTCAATCCCGCCGCGCTGATCGTCGCGGGGGTGGCCCTTGTCGCCGCCCTCGCGACGATCTCGCTGTTCATCGGCGTCGCCGAGCTCGACGCCTTCATCCTCTTCGCCAGCCGCGTGCCGCGCACGGTGGCGCTCGTGCTCGCCGGGGCGGCCCTCGCGATCACGGGCCTGATCATGCAGCTGCTCGTGCGCAACCGTTTTGTCGAACCCGGCACGACGGGGGCGACGGATGCCGCCTCGCTCGCCCTGCTCGCGCTGCTCCTGCTCGCCCCCGCCATGCCGATCTGGCTCATGGCGCTCGTGGCGTCGGTGGGCGCGCTGGCGGGGGTCTACGGCTTCCTCGTGCTCGCGCGACGCATCCCCGCCCGATCGAGCGTGCTCGTGCCGATCGTCGGCATCCTCTACGGCGGGGTGATCGGCGCGGTGACGACATTCATCGCCCTGCGCACCGAGATGCTGCAAGAGCTGCTCAGCTGGAGCATCGGCGACTTCTCGGGCGTGCTGCGCGGCCGCTACGAGATCCTCTACCTGGCCGCGGCCGCTGCCCTCATCGCCTGGATCGTCGCCGACCGCTTCACGCTCCTGGGTCTCGGCGACGACGCCGCCCGGGGCCTCGGGCTCGAGACGCGCGGCGTCATGGCGGTCGGTGTCGCGATCATCGCCGTCGTGACCGGCATCATGCTCGTCGTCGTCGGAGCGCTGCCCTTCCTCGGCCTCATCGCCCCCAACATCGTCAGCCGTCTCATCGGCGACAACATGCGCCGCGCCGTGCCGCTCGTGGCACTGCTCGGCGCCTCGATCGTGCTGCTGTGCGACATCATCGGACGCCTCGTGCGGTTCCCTTTCGAGATCCCCCTCTCGCTCGTCATGGGCGTGCTCGGCGGCATCGTCTTCCTCTGGCTGCTCCTCGGCACGGCGAAACAGGTGGATGCTGTCGGTCCCCGTCGCACGCGTCGCGCCAGCCTCATGCGGGGCGGTGCCCGATGAGCGCACCCGTGCGGAGCGCAGCATCGCGCGTCGTCGCCGCCGTGCGCACGCCGCGCATCGCTCTGCTCGTGCTCGCCGCCCTCGCCGTCGGCGTGTGCCTGGCGTTCCTGTTCACCGACCTGCCCGGAAAGTGGGAGTACGCGCTCGGCCTGCGCTGGCGCACCGTCGCGGGCATGGTGATCGCCGCCGCGGCGATCGGGGCGGCCACGGTGCTGTTCCAGACGATCACCGCCAACCGCATCCTCACTCCCGGCATCATGGGCTTCGACGCGGTGTTCCTCGCGATCCAGACGGTCGTCGCCTTCGCGATCGGGCCGGCGCTCCTGGTCAGCGCCCCGCCGCTCGCGTCGTGGGGCGTCGAGCTCGTGCTCATGATGGGCTCGATCGTGCTGCTGTACTGGTGGCTCTTCCAGCGCAGGCGCCTCGACCTGCACGTGATCGTGCTCGCGGGGCTGATCCTCGGGGTGCTGTTCCGCTCGGTGACGGGGTTCATCCAGCGACTGCTCGACCCCGACACGTTCGCCATCGTCCAGGACCTCACGTTCGCGAGTTTCACCTCGGTCGACCGCGAACTGCTCGTGCCCACCGCGGTGCTCGTCGCGGTCGCCCTCGCCTCGCTCTGGCCGATCCGCCGCGAACTCGACGTGCTCTCGCTCGGTGAGACCACGGCGGTCTCGCTCGGCGTCGAGCACCGGCGCGTCGTGATGCACGTGATCGTCGTCATCTCGGCACTGGTGGCGGCATCCACCGCGCTCGTGGGGCCGGTGACGTTCTTCGGGCTCATCGTCGCCAACCTCGCCTACGGGGCCGTCGGCCACCGGCATCTGCGGAGCGTCCCGGCATCGATCGCGATCGGCGTGGTCGCGCTCGTCGGCGGGCAGCTGATCCTCGATCGGGTGCTGGGCTTCGGCACCGAGCTGCCGGTCGTGATCGAGTTCGTCGGCGGTCTGTTCTTCATCCTGCTCGTGCTCACCGGAAGGGCTCGCTGACATGATCGTGACCGAATCGGTCGTCAAACGCCACGGCTCCCTCGTGGCACTCGACGACGTCTCGCTCGAGGTGCGTCCGGGCGTCACGGCGATCATCGGCCCCAACGGGGCGGGCAAGTCGACCCTGCTCGCCGGAATCGGGCGCCTCTCGGCGACGGATGCCGGGGCCATCACGGTCGACGGGCTCGATGTCGTGCACACCAAGTCGCGGGTGCTCGCGCGCCGCCTCGCGATCCTGCGTCAGGACAACCATCTCGCGATCCGGCTGAGCGTCGAGGATCTCGTCGCCTACGGTCGCTTTCCGCACGGGGGTTCGGGACGCACGCCTCACGATCGCGAACTCGTCGAGAACGCGCTCGACCTGCTCGACCTGGGCGCCGTCCGACGGCGCTTTCTCGATGAGCTGTCGGGCGGTCAGCGGCAGCGTGCGTTCGTCGCGATGGCGCTCGCGCAGGACACCGACCATCTGCTGCTCGACGAGCCGCTCAACAACCTCGATCCTCGGCACGGCGTCGCGCTGATGAAGCTGCTGCGTCGGCTCGCCGACGAACGCGGCATGACGATCGTGGTCGTGCTGCACGACATCAACGTCGCCGGTCGCTTCGCAGACGACATCGTCGCGATGCGTGCGGGCCGGGTCGTGCACCACGGCCCGGTGGGCGAGGTGCTCACCGCCCCGAATCTCTCGGCGCTCTACGAGACTCCCGCGCACGTCATCGAGATGAGCGGACGACCCGTGATCGTGTGGGACTGAGTCATCGGGGACTGAGGGGCTGGGTCGCAGGTCGCCGCGTGGCGGCCCAGACCATCGTCACCATGACGAGCAGCTCGACGAGGGTCTGGGTGACCACGACCAGTGGTGTGAGGGCGAAGCCCGCGGGGAGGGCGAGGGCGAGGGGCAGCACGACGAGCGAGTTGCGGGTGACGCCGCTGAAGACCACGGCGGTGCGGCCGGGTCGATCGAGTCGCGCGACACGACCCGCGACGGCTCCGACGCCCGCCATGATCGCGGCGAACGCCGCGTAGAGCGGCACGAGGGCGATGAGCACGGCCCACGAGCCGGCGACGGCGTGCACCTGCGAGGCGACGACGATCGCGAGGGTTGCGATCATGAGCGGCACCATGGCGGCGGTGACGGCAGCATCCACTCGCCTCGCCCATCGCACGCGGCGGGCGAGTAGCTGGGTCGCGACCGCCGCCCCCAGAGGCAGCACGATCAGCAGCACGAACGCCTCGATGAAGGGGCGCAGATCCAGGGATGCCGCGAACGTGTCGCCGACCATGAGCCACAGGTACAGCGGCAACAGCACCATCTGGGCCAGCATGAGCAGCGGCGTCGCGGCGAGCAGGCGGGCGCGCGAGCCGCCGGCGAGGCCCGTGAAGACGATGACGTAGTCCACACACGGGGTGAGGAGCACGAGCAGCACCCCGACGAGCACCGCGGTGTCGCCGGCGACGAATCGCGACAGAAGGAATGCCACTGCGGGGGCGCACACGAAGTTGACGATCAGGATCGTCGTGAGGAACCGCCGGTCGCGCACCGCACGGCCGATCTCGGCGAAAGGAACGCCGAGGAACGTCGCGTACAGCAGCAGCGCCAGCACCGGGGTGATGGCGGTTTCGAGCGGGCGCGCAGCGGCGGGCACCAGCATCCCGAACCCGGCGCCGAGCGCGAGCGCGCCCACGTACAGCAGCACTTGGTGCCGCTCCATCCACGGCGTCGCGTGCGTCATCGGGTACAAGTCTGCCCCAGGCGGGAGTACCGTGACGCGCATGGACGACGACGCCCGCATCCGGCCCACCCTCAGTCTCGAGCACTGGCTCGACCGCCTCGCCGAACCGACGGGGGCGCCCGGTGGGGGAGCCGCGAGTGGGATCATGATGGCGATCGCCGCGGCGCTGCTGCACATGGTCGCCGCCTACACGCGGGGCGACGAACGGGCGGATGCTGCCGGTCAGCGCCTGCAGGAGCTGCGCGCCGCGGCGCTCGAGGCCGCCGAGGCGGACGGCGTGCGATCGGCCGAGCTGGGGGAGGCGCTCGCGCACCCGGGCGGTCCCGCTCGCGATCCGCTGCTGCGCCGTGCGGCGGTCGCGGCGGCCGTGTCGTCACAGAGACTCGGTGGGGTCGGCGTCGATCTGGTCGACGAACTGCATCTGATGGCGGCGATCGGCAACCCGAGTCTCGCGGCCGACCTCGTCGTCGCCGCCGAAGCCCTCGCCGCCGGTCTCGGCGGAGCCCTGACCAACCTGCGCGCCTGTGTCGATCTCGCTGAGGTCCACGCGACCGGGGGCGATGAGATGTCGTCCGACCTCGCTGAGGCCGCCGCCTTCGACGAACGCATCGCCGCGGCGCGCCTGGCTGCGTCCGAGGTCGCGGCCGAGACCTCCGCCGGCGCCGCGGCATCGTAGCCGACGCACCCGCTCGCCGCACGGCCCTATCGCCCCGCGCGCCGCGCCGCCACAGTGGAGCACATGGTCTTCATCGGGTACCACGCCTCGCACGAGCAGATCGCCCCGCGCGACCTGCTGAGATACGTCCAGGATGCCGAGGCCGCGGGCTTCGACGGCGCCATGTGCTCCGACCACCTGGCGCCCTGGACGACCCGCCAGGGAGAGTCGGGTTTCGCGCTGAGCTGGATCGCGGCGGCTCTCGCCACGACGCGGTTCTCGATCGGCATGGTCAACGCTCCCGGTCAGCGTTACCACCCGGTCATCGTCGCGCAGGCCTTCGCGACGCTCGAGCAGATGTTCCCCGGGCGCTTCTGGGCGGCGCTCGGCAGCGGGGAGGCGATGAACGAGCACGTCACGGGCGACGAATGGCCGGCGAAGGACGTGCGCACCGCGCGGCTCGGCGAATGCGTCGACGTCATGCGCCGGCTGTGGCAGGGCCAGGAGGTGGATCACGACGGGCTCGTGCGGGTGCATCGCGCGCGGGTGTGGAGCCTGCCCGACGTGCCGCCGCCGCTGCTGGCGACCGCGGTGACGCCCGAGACGGCGGCGTGGGCCGCGGCCTGGGACGAGGGCATCGCGACCGTCGCGCAGGCCCCCGAGGCGCTCAGCGCTCTGCTCGAGGCCTACAACGGCGCCGGCGGCCGCGGCCCCCGCGTGCTGCAGGTGCATGTCAGCTTCGCCGACACGGATGCCGAGGCCTACGCCCTCGCGCACGACCAGTGGCGCAACGGCCTCGTCTCGCCGCCGCTCGCGTGGGACCTCGAGCAGCCCGAGCAGTTCGACGCGCGCACCGAGAACCCGGACGAGGCCGAGCTGCGCAGAGCTGTGCTCGTCGCGCACGATCCGCTCGACCTCGCTGGCCGGATCGCCGACCTCGTGCGCCTCGGGTTCGATCGCGTCTACATCCATCACGTCGGCCGCGATCAGCGAGGGTTTCTCGCGGCCGCAGGCGAGCGCATCCTGCCCGTCCTTCGTGACGCGCTCGAGGAGACGACCCCGTGAAGATCACCGACACCAGCGACCTGTGGTGGAAGACCGCCGTCGTCTACTGCCTCGACGTCGAGACGTTCGTCGATTCGAACGGCGATGGCATCGGCGACCTGCAGGGCCTCGCCCAGCGCATCGACTACCTCGCGCAGGTGGGCGTGACGGTGCTGTGGCTGATGCCCTTCTATCCGACTCCCGACCGCGACGACGGTTACGACGTGAGCGACTTCTACGGCGTGGATTCGCGGCTCGGCACACACGGGGACCTGGTCGAGGTGATCCGCACCGCGAAGGACCGGGGCATGCGGGTGATCGTCGATCTGGTCGTGAATCACTCCTCGGACAAGCATCCGTGGTTCGTCTCGGCCAAGCGGAGCGTCAACTCGCCCTACCGCGACTACTACGTGTGGACGGACGAGCCGCCCGCGCACGCACCCAACGAGGTCTTTCCCGGAGAGGAGGACAGCATCTGGGAGAAGGACGAGCGCAGCGGCCAGTACTACCTGCACAGCTTCTACCGTCACCAGCCCGATCTGAACGTCGCGAACCCCAAGGTGCGCGACGAGATCGCCAAGATCATCGGCTTCTGGCTGCAGATGGGGATCTCGGGCTTTCGCGTCGACGCCGTGCCGTTCCTGCTCGAGGTGCCGACCGGTGCCGATATGGGCGATCCGCACGACTTTCTGCGCGACATCCGCCAGTTCATGCAGCGCCGCTCGAGCGAGGCGATCCTTCTCGGCGAGGTCAATCTGCCGTACGAGAAGCAGCTGGACTATTTCGGACGCAACGACGCGCATGAGCTGACGATGCAGTTCGACTTCGTGGGGATGCAGGCGATCTATCTCTCGCTCGCGAGGGCCGACCCCGCACCCCTGGTCGCGGCGCTGCAGGCTCGGCCGGCGATCGCGCGTGAGTCGCAGTGGGCGAACTTTCTGCGCAACCACGACGAGCTCACGCTCGACAAGCTCAGCGACGACGAACGCGCCGAGGTCTTCGAGGCCTTCGCGCCCGAGGAGTACCAGCGTGTGTACGGCCGGGGCATCGTGCGTCGTCTGCCGCCGATGCTGCGGGGTGATCCGCGTCGCATCCGGATGGCGTACAGCCTGATGTTCAGCCTGCCCGGCACCCCCGTGCTGTTCTATGGCGAGGAGATCGGGATGGGCGAGAACGCCGACCTCGACAAGCGCCAAGTGGTGCGGACGCCGATGCAGTGGACCGACGGCGCGGTGGGCGGGTTCTCGTCGGCCACGGCCTCGCGCCTGGTCGCGCCGCCACCCGGGGACGGATACGCGCCCGCGCACGTCAACGTGGCCGATCAGCTCAACGATCGCGGCAGTCTGCTGCACTTCTTCCGCGACCTCACCGGGCGCTACCGCATCTCGCCCGAGCTCGGCTGGGGTGAGCTGACGATCCTCGACGGCGGCGTGCCGGGGGTGCTCGTGCACAGCGTGAGCGCGGATGTGGGCACGATGGTCGCGGTGCACAACTTCACCGATGTGCCCGCGACGGTGCGCATCGATCTGCCGGCCGAGCCCGAGGGCACGGGCCTGGTGGATCTGTTCGGGCCGGAGCGCATGCCGCTCGACGGGCGCTCAGGCATCGACCTCGAGATCGATGCATACGGGTACCGATGGCTGCGCGTATCGCGGCCGGGGGACGGGCGTCTGACGTAGGGAGCTCGTCGCGCGGGTCGCGGCTCGCGGCTGGCGGCCGCTTTCCGCGGGATTTGCGGCTCAGGATGCCGGAGGCTCGGCGTGCCAGCCCGCGATCAGCCGTGCCACACGCGTCGCGCGGGTCTGGGCGCTCGGTGCGGTCACGACCTGATGGATGGCGGCGTAGCGGTCGGCGCGGGAAAGGGCCGCGAATCGCTGCGCGGCCGCGGGAGCTGCGTCCAGCGCGTCGGAGAGGTCGGTGGGAATCTCGGCCGTCGCGGGCCCGGCGTACGCACGCTCCCATCGGCCGTCGGCTTGTGCGCGATCGATCTCGCGCCGGCCGCGCGGTCGCATACGGCGTTCCGAGATGAGCGCCTCGACGATGCCGACGTTGCGCTGCGACCACATCGAGGTCTTGCGGCGCGGCGTGAAGTGCTGCTGAAAGGTCTCATCATCGATGCGGTTGCGGCGTCCGTCGATCCATCCACTGCAGAGTGCTTCGTCGAGCGCTTCGGCATAGGTGAGGGTTGTGGGTGTGGTCGTGCCCTTCTTCGCCAGCACGAGATACACCCCGTCGGAGGTGTCTTCGTGGATGTCGAGCCACGCGCGCCACGCCGCCGCATCGGCCACGACGAGCCTCTCGAGGGTCGGGCGGGTGCCGATGCCGTTGCTGCCGTCTGCGTTCTCGCCGCTAGCGTTGTGCGCGCTCGGCGGGGGTGCGGAGGGGGACATGGCAACAGCTTCCCAGAGGGCGCCGACACGAATGAGCGCGTCCGCGTCGAGCTCGAAGGCGTGCCTCAGCAGGGTGCGCCCTTCGACCGGCTCAGGACTTGCCGCGTCAGGCTCAGTTCGCCGGTTCAGAAGGGTGCGTCCTCAAGGTCGGGCATGAATCCGATGGTGACCGGTGGTGGGGTGTCTGTGTAGTGGAGTCCGCCGGGGGATATCCATTCGATGACTCCGCCGGGGTGGTGTTTCACCCGCCAGGGCGTCTCACCCTTCAGAGTGTGATGTCGTCGACAGAGCGCGCAGAGGTTTCGATGATCGGTTGCTCCGCCGAGGGCGAAATCCTCACCATGATCCATATCGCACCGGTGGGTGCGCATGCGGCAGCCCGGGAATCTGCAGTGCGGATCCCTCACCCTCAAATGTCGGGTCAAGTCCGCCGAACGCGTGTACCTGTCGACGGCGAGGACTCCGCCGGTGATGGGGTCGGCGAGTACGCGTTCCCATCCGGGGACGGATTTCGCGAGGATTCTCGCGGTGTCGAGGTCGATCGGCGCTCGCCCCACCAGCTCTGCGGGGTCATCGGTCACCCCGGCGAGTGCGAGGGCGGGCACGGTGACGTTGACGGTCGCGCGGATGGAGGCGAGCCCACCGTGTCCGTCACCGAGCCCTTCACCGGTCTCGGTGTCGATGCGGTGGGTGAGGACCATCTCCATGAGTACGTCAGCGCGCACCTGATCCAGCGTCCGAGAATCCACCAGGGCTTCGCACTCGGCATCGGTCTCCTCATGAGCCCCGGCATCCGCGGCCGCGGCGTCCGCGGTTTCGGCGGCGTGTGCGGTGTTGAGGACGTCGCGGGCGATGTGGGTGATCATGTCGTGGATGCCGTGCACCGGCACCGCCGGGCCCCGGAGGAGGAGTTCGCTCATTCCGTCTTCGACGTCCCGCACCCACACCCCGCCGCTCTTGCGCGCGACCTGATGCCGCTCCGCGAACGTCGTCGGCTGCACCTGCTCCACGAGCCGCGCGAGCTGCGGTCCGAGCCGCCCCGGCGTGGTCGACGCGGCCCGCTCCAACGCCTCGGCTTCGAACGCGGCGCGCACCTCCGGGTCGGTGAGTTTCACCCCGTGCTCGACGATCGCCCGCACATGCCCCACCGACACGACACCCGCGGCCAGCGCCTCGAACGACGCCGCGAAGCGCGTCACGAGGGTGTGGGCGTCGTTCATCCGCCGCTGCACCGAACGATCGGGTTGCCGCGCACACGCACCCAGCTCCGCGGCGAGCGCCCGCAAGGGTAGTTCGGCTTCGCGGCCGGCGGAGCGGGGGATCTCCGCGACCCGTTCCAACCCCACCGCCTGCGCCTCGGCCAGCACCGCCATGACCTCAGCTTCGGCCGAGGCCACCCCTGCCACCGCGGCCGCGTACTTCGCCGCAAGGGCCGCCGCGACAGCATCCACGCCGTCGACGTTGTCGTCGTGCATGTCACCCCCGGGCTTCGTCTTCATGTTCGAAACTCTACGCGGGGCCTCCGACATCGACCCCCGGAAATCGACCCTCAAGAGCCCCGATCCGAGAACTTTCTTGGTGAGACCTTTCTCATCTTCACCGGCCCTTCGACAGCCCTTCACCGGCCCTTCGACAGCCCTTCGAAGGCCCTTCGACACCTCCCGCCCTCGTCGCGAGATGCCGCCCGAGACGCCTCCGCTCAGCGCCCGTCCGCCCGTCGACGTCCCCGCCGCGGCCACCACCGAAGGCGATCGCGCGCCGAACGCGCCGAAGCCGCCGACGCCGCCCGAGCCGCGGCCCGCGCCTCCACCTCCGCGGCCTCGCGCGCGGTCCGGCGCTCTCGCCACGCGTCGACCTCGGCATCCACCTCTCGCGTCGGCGTCACGACGGGAGGTCCGCCCAGCAACTGCCGGCGCGCCTCGACGACGCGGCGGTTGAAGTCCTCGAGCACCTCGCGCACGTCGGCCTCGCGCGCGAGCTCGTCGAGGCGGGCATCGAGCTGCCGGTTCTCCACCCGCAGCGTGAGCGCGGGCGGCCCCAGCCCGCGCAGCTGCTCGGACTCGATCTTGCGCTTGATCCACCAATCGGGATCATGCGACGCGCCCAGCCCGACGAGCGGCTTTCCCGCCCCCGGCAGGTCGTCGAAATCGCCGCGGCGGATCGCCTGCTGGATGGACTGCTCGATGAACGCCGCGCGCTCGGCCTGCGACATGCCGCGCGGCTCCGCGGCGTCCCCGCCAGCCGCGGCGCCCCCGCCAACCGCCCCGGGCGGCTCCTCGCCACGCGCGCGGGCCTCGTCCGCGGCCGCGCGCTCGAGCCGGTATCGTGCCGCCGCCTCCCGCGGATCCTGCGCCGAACTCACCCCTGCGTCCTACCAGCCGGTGAAGAGCAGATGCTGCACGACGATCGCGAAAACGACCTGCAGCACGAGCCCGGGACGGCGCCACGCCGGCGGCAGCAGGGCGGTGCCCACCAGCATCCACGGCACGAAGGGCAGCCAGATGCGCTCGACCTCGGCCTTGCTCATGCCCGAGAGATCGGCCAGCACGACCATCGCCAAGCCCGCCAACGCCAGCAGCACGGTCGTCGCGAGCGCCGGCGTCAGCGTGCGAAAGCCTCGCACGCGAGCGATCGCGACGGCGACCGCGGCACCCACGAGGGGCCCCGCGCTGAAGGCGAGGGCGGCGAAGTTGCCCCAGATCCAGTACTCGATCGGGCGTCTGGTCGCGATCCCCGCCCAATAGCGCTCGACGAGCACGGGGTAGGCCTCCCACCACGCGAAACCCGCGACGGCGAACGCGAGCACGACCGCGAGCGCCGCGACGATCGCACCCGGCAACGGCTTCCACGTGCGCCCGATCACCAGCACCGTCACCGCGAGCACACCCAGCAGCGGCAGTCCATACGAGAGCATCACGCAGTACCCGAGAATCAGGCCGGATGCTGCGCTCCAGGCGATCATCGCGCCTCGCGAGACCGCGGTGGCCGAGTACGCGAGAGCACAGATGCCCCACGCGGCGACCGCGGCGAACATGCCGTCGCCCGACACCGCCATCCAGATCGCGGCGGGCCCGAAGACGAGGAACGGCGCCGCGAGCCGGGCCGAGTCCTCCGCGCCCAGCCGGCGCAGCGTCAGCAGCACCGCGACCGGAGTCGTGGCGGCGACGAACAGCACGGCGAACCCGGCGGCGAGCCCCGTGTCGAGGCCGACCTGCACGAGCACGTAGAAGAACAGCAGCGCCCCCGGTGGGTGCCCGGCGATGTGGACCGGCCAGTTGTCGACCGAGTCGAGCGGGATGCGCGAGATGTACTCCTGCAGCGTCGCGCCGAAGTCGGTCACGGCCCGCGCCGTGTTCATGTACTCGTACTGCGTGTCGAGGATCACCCCGATGCCATCGAGCCCGTCGACGAGCGCGAGCGAGAGCAGCCACGCGGACGCCGCGAGATACACCCAGAGCAGCAGCCACCCGTAACGGGCTCGGCCTGCGATCCGGGCGGCGTACGCGACGGCGAGCCCGCCCAGCACCACGGCGGCGATCGTTCCGGGCCCGAGTCGCGGCATCCACTCGGCGTGCAGCGGCGGAAACCAGCGCACCCGAACGTTCCATCCGGTCGCGGCCGGGATGATCATGGCGGCGGCGATCAGCACGAGGGCGACCGCCAGGCCCACCCAGGCCGCGACGCGCCCCGGTGCGTGGCCGGTTGGGGCCTCCTGCCCGGGAACGCGCGGGACGCGTGGGACCGCGGGCTCGTGCGCGCGCGCGGCGGCGGATGCGGGCTCGTGCGCGGGGGTGGCGTCGGGCATCCTCCGACCCTACGAAACACCCGCGGTCCGGCGAACCCCCTTGCGCTCTGGGCGACCTTACGAATCGCGGACAGTGGCCGCCGGCATCCCCCTCGTCATACCGCGAGACGGCGGGGCGACCTAACCTGTCGACATGACGTCGCCGCAGCCGAACGCCTCGCCCGCCCGCGAGGTCGTCGATCGGCGCGTGCTCGTCGTCGAGGACGACCCGACGGTGCTCGAGGTCGCGACGAGCTACCTGCGCTCGGCGGGTCTCATCGTCAGCGAGGCCGTCGACGGCCCCGGCGCCCTGGCCGCCATCGCCGCCGATCCGCCGGATCTGATCGTGCTCGACCGGATGCTGCCGGGCATGGACGGCATCGACGTGTGCCGCCGTGTACGGGAGAGCTCACGCGTGCCGATCCTCATGCTCACGGCGCTCGGCGCCACCGACGACCGCATCACGGGGCTCGAGGCGGGCGCCGACGACTATCTGACCAAGCCGTTCTCGCCGCGCGAGCTGACCCTGAGGGTGCAGTCGATCCTGCGGCGCAGCCCCGTCGAGGCGTCGGCCACGGGCCCCGTGACCCTCGGCCCGTTCGTGCTCGACACGACCGCCCGCACCGTCACCAGCGACGGCGCACCGCTGGCCCTGTCGGTGCGCGAGTTCGACCTCTTCGCTTTTCTGCTCACCCACCCGCAGCAGGCGTTCAGCCGCGAACAGCTGCTCAAGTCCGTCTGGCACTGGGAGTTCGGCGACCTCTCGACCGTCACCGTGACGGTGCGCCGGGTGCGCGAGAAGATCGAGGCCGACCCCACCGACCCGATCTACCTCGTCACGGTGTGGGGCGTCGGCTACCGCCTCGACCTCGGAGGGGGCCACACCCGTGCTGCCGTTTCCTGACCTGGTGGCGGTCGTCGCCACCGCGCTGGTGTGTGCGGCGATCGTCGGCGCGCTCGGCCTTCTCGTGCTGCGCCTGACCCGCCGACGGTCGATGCTCGTGCAGCTCTGCGTCGTCGTGGCGGCCCCCGTCGTCGCGGTCGTGGCGGGCCTGATCGCCGTCGCCCAGGCGATGTACATCTCGCCGCACGACCTGACCGTCGCCTTCTGGATCACGGGGGTGGCGGCCGTCATGGCGCTCGGGGTGGCCCTCGTGCTCGGTCGCGCCTTCGCCCGCGACAGCCGCCGCCTTCGCGAGCTGACGCGTGCCCTCGGGGACGGTGCCCGCGTCGAGACGACAGCGACCAAGCGCGAGAGCACCGAGTTCGCGGCGCTGGCCGCCGACCTCGCCGACACGAGCAGGCGGCTGGCCGAGGCTCGCGAAGAGGTCGAGGCGCTCGATTCGTCGCGCCGCGAACTCGTGGCCTGGATCTCGCACGACCTGCGCACACCGCTGGCGGGCCTGCGCGCGATGGCGGAGGCACTGGAGGACGGGATGGCCGATGACCCCCAGCGCTTCCACCGGCAGATGCGCGCCCAGGTCGACCGGCTCTCGGCGATGGTCGACGACCTGTTCGAGCTGTCGAAGATCCACTCCGGCACCCTCGCCTTGAGCATGGAGCAGTTCTCGCTCTACGACCTCGTGAGCGACGCCGTGGCGGGCCTGGCCGACCTCGCCCGCGCACGGGGCGTGGTGCTGCGCGAGGCCGGTGCGCGCGACGTCATGGTCACGGGCGATCCCCGCGAACTCGCCCGCGTGGTCGGCAACCTCGTCACGAACGCCATCCAGCACACGCCCGCGGGCGGCGAGATCTCGGTGCGCGTGGAGCGCACCGGCGACGAGGTGGTGCTGAGCGTGCAGGATGCCGGGGGTGGAATCCCCGAGGGAGACCTGTCGCGCATCTTCCAGGCCGGGTGGCGCGGCACTCCCTCGCGCACACCCGCGCCGGTTCGCGAAGGCGGCACGGGCCCGATCGACTCCGCGGGGGCGGGTCTGGGGCTCGCGATCGTGCAGGGCATCGTGCACGCCCACGCGGGCCTGGTGTCGGTGCAGAACATCCCCGGCGGCTGCCGGTTCGACGTGCGGCTGCCGCGGCACGTCGCGGCATCGGCCTGATACGACGCCATGAACATCGCCCCCCGCCTCCAGCGCCTGCTGCATCAGACCCGCCACGCGTTGCGCGCACCCTCCCGCAACGCCCGCACGGCCGTCGTGATCGGGCGCCTGCTCGGGGCCGCCTTCCTGATCTGTTTCGCGACGGGCCTCTACAGTCACTTCCTTCAGGATCCGCTGCCGTGGATGGTGTTCCCGACCCGCCCGCTCTGGCTCTATCAGGTGACCCAGGGGCTGCACATCACCGCGGGCATCGCCTGCCTGCCGCTGCTTCTGGCCAAGCTCTACGCGGTGTTCCCCCAGCTCTTCCAGTCGCCGCCCGTGCGAACTGTCGCGCATCTGCTCGAGCGGGCATCGATCGCGCTGTTCGTCGCGGCCTCCCTCGTGCAGGTCGCGATCGGGCTGCTCAACACGTACCAGCTCTACGCACTTTTCGGCTTCTCCTTCCGCACCGTGCACTTCGCCCTCTCGCTCGTCGTGATCGGCTCGCTCGCGATCCACATCGGGGTCAAGCTCCCCGTCATCGCCCGCAACTGGAGCAAGAGGAGCGCGGCGGATGCCGAGCGGGACGCCCCGACCGATCCCGACGCCGTGCTCGACGTGCCCGACGAGCTGCGCCGGCGCACCGGCGAGAGGGCGGATGCCGGGGTCACCGGTCGCCTGTTCGCGTGGATCGATCGCGCCCCGGCTCCCGAGCCGCCCGACCCGCGTGCCCGGCTGAGCCGCCGCGCGTTCTTCGCCACGACGGCGACCGCGACGGGGGCCGTCGTCCTGCTCACCGCGGGACAGTCCTTTCGCGTGCTCGATCCGATCAACGTCTTCGCGCCGCGCAAGGCGGGAGTCGGCCCCCAGGGGCTGCCGGTCAACCGCACGGCCCGCGCCGCCGACGTCGTCGAGCTCGCCACGGCGGAGGACTGGACGCTCACGGTCGCCAACGGTGCGACGACCCGCGCCTTCGACTACGCCGCGCTGACCGCGCTGCCTCAGCACGACGTGCGCCTGCCGATCGCGTGCGTGGAGGGCTGGAGCCAGATGGCGAACTGGTCGGGTCCGCGGCTGCGCGACCTGATGGACGAGGTGGGGGCCCCGGCATCCGCCGCCGTTCGCGTGGTGAGCCTGCAGACCAACAGCAGGTTCGGCACGTCGCAGATGACGCGGGAGTTCGTCCGCGACGATCTGACCCTCGTCGCCCTGCGGCTCGAGGGCGAGGTGCTCGACATCGACCACGGCTTCCCCGCGAGGATCATCGCCCCGGCCCGCCCCGGCGTGCTGCAGACCAAGTGGCTGAGCCGGCTGGAGGTGATGTGATGCCCACAGTGACGCAGCGCGCCGACGCGATGCAGATCTGGCGTGTCGCGCTCATCGCCTCGGGTGTCGTGCTGCTCGCCGGTGGCGCCCTGGTGTTCGTGCAGGACGTCCCGCCCGAGCGATATCCCGCGGTGGCCGCGTGGCTGATCGGCGCGCTCGTCGTGCACGACGGCGTCGCGGCGATGGCGGTCGTGGTGGTCAGCGTGCTCGCGCGGCGCGCCGGCCATCGGATGCCGTTCGTGCCGTTCCTCATCGCGCAGGGCGCGCTCGTCGTCGCGCTCATCATGTCGGCCGTCGTCGTGCCGCAGATCCTGAAGAAGGCGGCGGGCACCGCGAACCCCTCGGTGCTGCCGCTGGACTACGCCCTGAATCACGGCGTCTTCGTCGCGGTGCTCGCGGCGGTCACCGCGGCGGCGATCGCCGTGTGGGCGTGGCGCGTCAGGCGACCGCGGCGGACCGGAACGAGCGGATGAGGCGCGCCGTCGCCGTCTGCGGTGCGAGGGCGGCCACGGCGTCGGCGTCGGCGATGGTGTCGACATCGCGCAGTGTCGCCAGCGTGCCGACCCGCAGGCCCGCATCGGTCAGGCGCCGCCGCTGACGGGCGCCGGTCTGGGGATGCGACATCGTCACACCCCGGATCAGATCGCCGCGGGGTTCGCGCATGCCCAGAGCCCAGAACCCGCCGTCGAGGGCCGGACCGAACCAGGCATCGATGTCGTCGGGCCAGGCGCCGAAGGCCGGCGCGAGATCGCGGGCGCGCACCTGCGGGGTATCCATGCCGATCAGCAGCGTCGGCCCCGCGCAGGCGTCGAAACCCGCCGCGAGGCGCTCGTCGAGGCCGCCCTCGGACTGCGCGATGACGTCGTAGCCGACGGCGGATGCCGGCACCCGCTCGCCCGCGTAGAGCAGCACGCGTCGCGAGGCCGGCACCGACGCCATGGCCTCGAGGGTGTCATCGATCGCGGCGGCCGCGAGCTCGGCGGCCTGCTCGAGCGAGAGCGGGGGATGCAGGCGGGTCTTCGCGCGGCCGGGAAGCGGCTCCTTCGCGATCACGATCAGCGTCGTCATGGGCGCACCCTCTCGGTCCGGCCGCGTGCGGCGTCCTTCTTGTGTTCGGCCAGCAGCTGGGACATGTCACGGATCGCCGTGATCGTGCCCTTGATCGTGCCGGTCACCTTCGATTGCCCGACGCGCGCGGAATAGGGTGTGTCGACCTCGAGGATCGACCAGCCCTCGCGGCGGGCGGCGAGCACCATCTCGAGCGGGTAGCCGCTGCGCCGGTCGCGCAACCCGAGGGCGAGCAGCGGCTTGCGCCCGGCGGCGCGCATGGGGCCGAGGTCGTGCAGGGGGAGCCCTGTCGCGCGGCGCATGAGGCGCGCGAGTGCCCAGTTGGCGAACCGGGCGTGCGCGGGCCATGCGCCGCGGCTCGTCGTGCGCCGCCTGCCCAGCACGAGATCGTGTTCGCCGGCGAGCACGGGGCCTGCTACGAGCGGCAGATCACCCGGATCCATCGAGGCGTCCGCGTCGCAGAACGCAACCACGGGTGCTGTCGCCGTGAGCAGCCCGCGGTGCACCGCCGCCCCGAACCCGCGCTGGGCCTCGTGCACGACGAGGGCGTCGTATCCGCGCGCGATGTCGGCCGAGCCGTCGGTGGAGCCGTTGTCGACCACGATCGCCCGATATCCGGAACGGCGACCGTACAGCTTTGTACGCGGATTAGATTTAGACATCAAATCAAGTTCGTGTGGACCATAATGCAGGGAAGAGCCCGAAAGGTCAAGAGCCGTGCCCGAGATCCCCTCCGCCCGTGTCGTGCCCCGTCGAGCGAGCCTCGATGCGGTGCTGGACTACGCGTGGGGGACGGGCGTCTTCACCGCCGGTGACGCCATGCCCGCCGTGGGGCTGACGCGCTCCACGACGATCGACGCCCTCGACGACCTCGTGGGGCGCGGACTGCTGCGCGAGCTCCCGAACGCTCGGGCGGTCGGCGACTACAGCAAAGGGCGCCCCGCCCGCCGGTTCGAACTGCGCGCCGATGGCGCCGTCGTCGTCGGCCTCGACGCGGGGCGTGTGCACATCACGGCGACGGTCGCCGACCTGCGCGGCGAGTCGCTCTCGCGCGAGCACATCGTGCGCGACGAGCAGCATCTCTCGGCGGACGGTCGTCGCGCGGACGTCGCGTCGGCCGTCGATGCGGCGCTCGCAGCAGCCGGCCGGAGGCGACAGGACGTGCTCGCGCTGTGCGTCGGCGTGCCGGCCCCGGTCGACGCCGAGGGCGTGTCGCCGCCGCACCGCGAAGGATTCTGGCGTCTCACGAACCCCGACCTCGGCGAGATGTTCGCAGCCTGGGCGCCGCTCGTGCGCGTGGAGAACGACGCCTCGCTCGCGGCCGTGGCCGAGGGATCCGTCGGCATCGCGCGGGGAGTGGCGAACTACGTCACCCTCCTGGCGGGCGAGCGTCTGGGCGCGGGAGTGGTGGCCGATGGCCGGCTCCTGCGTGGCGCGCACGGCGGCATCGCCGAGATGGTGGCCTTCGACCACGTGCGCGGCGTCGACGGTGCATGGGGGCTCGGCTATCGCGCCGCACAGTGGGCGCGCGAGGGTGTCGCCTCGGGGGCGATCGGGGCGCAGCATCCCCTCGCCGTCGCGGGGGTCGAGCACATCGACGGCCGGATGGTGCTCGAGCTCGCCGCCGCCGGCGATCCCGACGCGTCGGCGATCGTCGAGCGGGTGGGCGCCATGCTCGCGCGGGTGGCCGGTGTGTTCGGCAGCCTGTTCGACCCCGAGCTGATCGTCGTCTCGGGCGCGATCTCGGCGGGCATCGGCGGTGTGCTCGAGGCGGCGCGGCATCGGTTGGCGGCAGACCTCGATCTGCCGGCGCCGCGCCTGGCGGCCTCGAGCCTGGGCGCCGACATCGTCGCGCGGGGCGCGGTGGCCGGCGCCGTCGATCTCGCCCGAGCCGGGGCGCTGGATCTCTCGCTGCGTCGCGCGGCGGCCGGCTGAGCCTGCATCAGGGCAGGGCGGCGGCCTTCGCGCGCAGCACGTCCGCCTCCCGGACGTTCGCGGTCAACGCTGCTGCGGCGAGCAGCTCGAGGCGGGCTTCGTCGCGGCGGCCGAGCCGGGCGAGCAGTTCGCCCCGGACGCTCGGCAGCAGATGAGAGTGCGGGAGCATCCCCCGCGCCGCGAGAGCGTCCACCATGGGCAGCGCGTCCGCCGGGCCGGTCGCCATCGACACGGCGACGACGCGATTGAGTTCGACGACGGGACTCGGATCGATTCTTCCCAGGGCCTCGTACAGCACCACGATGCCCTCCCAGTCTGTCTCCTGCACACTGCCGGCGCGCGCGTGGCAATGCGCGATAGCCGCTTGCAGAGCGTAAGGACCGCGCGCCGACCCGCGGCTGCGGGCGGTGATATCGGCCCTCTCGAGCGCCGCCACGCCGCGTTGGATCTGGCCGTGATCCCACCGAGTGCGGTCCTGGTCGGCGAGCAGGATCGGCGATCCATCCCGCGCCGTCCGCGCCGCGAAACGCGAGGCCTGCAGCTCCATCAGCGCCACGAGCGCGTGCGCCTCAGGTTCCCGGGGCATGAGAACCGCGACCATCCTTCCCAGCCGCAGGGCTTCATCGGCGAGCTCGTGCCGAATCCATCGCTGGCCGCTGGTCGCCGCATAACCCTCGGTGAAGATCAGATACACCACACCGAGCACTGCGGCCAGGCGCGCGCTCCACTCCGCGGGCTCCGGTGTCCTGAACGGCACCTGCGCCGCCGACAGGGTCTTCTTCGCCCGCGTGATCCGCGCCTGCACCGTCGAGACCGGCACGAGCAGCATCCGCGCGATCTCCTCGGTGGTGAGGCCGCCCACGACGCGCAGCGTCAGCGCGACCTGCGACTCGCGTGAGAGCACCGGATGACATGCCGTGAACACCAGTCGCAGGACATCGTCATCGATCGGCTCCCAAGCCTCCTCGGAAGCTGCGGCCAGGTCGTGAGCGATCGCGCGGTGGCGCTCGTCCAGACGGGCTCGCCGTCGCCATTCGTCGATCGCGCGTCGTTTGGCGACCGCAGTGAGCCACGCCCCGGCGTTGCGGGGAACACCCTTCTCGGTCCACGACTGCAGAGCTTCGACGACGGCACTCTGGGCCAGGTCCTCGGCCAGCGCGATGTCGCCGGTGAGCTTCGCCAACGTCGCCACGACGCGTGCACCCTCGATCCGCCAGAGCGCATCGAGGGTGCGTCGCGGATCCGCGTTCACTCGGTCGCGGCCTCCGCTGCCCGCCACTCCTTCTCCTTCTGGATGTACTCGTTGTCCGAGTACTCCTCGAAGTCGCTCTCGTCGGTCGTGCGACGCACCTCGATCTTGTTGCCGGGGCCGAGCGGGGCGCGTTTGGCCCATTCGATCGCCTCTGCCTGCGTCGCGACCTGAATCGTCCAGAAGCCGTTGAAGAGCTCGTGCGTCTCGCCGTAGGGTCCGTCCGTGACGATCGGCGCCTCACCCGTGAACTCCACGACGGCGCCCTGCGCGGCATCGGTCAGCCCATCACCGCCGACCATGACCCCCGCCTTGATCATGGACTCGTTGTAGGCACCCATCGCATTGATGACCGCTTCGAAGTCCATGTCTGCATAATCCTGCTCGGAACCGCTGTTGCGCATGATCAGCATGAATTTCGCCATGATTCGCTCTCCGTTCGTCGGGTCGGTCTCTCCGCCCTCTCCTACCACGTCGAACGGAGAGCCCGGAAATCGACATCGTGCCGAGAAGATCCTTCGCGTCAGTGCTCGCGCAGGATCTCGAGGAACTCGTCGGCGTACTCGAGGTGCAGACGCAGACGATCGCGGCGCTCGGTCGCCTCGGCCGCGATGCGCTCGAAGGCCGCGCGCTGGTCGGCGTCGTCGGGGTCTGCGGCGAGCGCCGCGATCACCCCGAGCAGCTCGCCCATCTGCTCCAGCGTGTAGCCGAGCGGCTTCATCCGGCGGATGAGGAGCAGGCGGACGAGGTCGTCCTCGGTGTAGAGACGGAATCCCCCCTCGGTGCGACCCGAGGGCTTGAGCAGCCCGACGTCGTCGTAGTGCCGGATCGTGCGGAGGGACATGCCGGCGCGGTCCGCGAGCTCGCCGATGTGCATCATGTCGTCATTGTGCCGTGTTTTGTTTCAGGCGAGTGAATCCGAGCACCCGCGTCGGCGTTCGCGGGGGAGGATGGATCCATGGTCACGATCCCCGGCATCACCCTCAACGACGGACACCCCTTCGCCGAGCTCGGCTTTGGCACCTATCAGCTGCAGGGCGGGGATGGCGTCGCGGCGATCGTCTCGGCGATCGACGCCGGCTACCGCGTGCTCGACTCGGCGGTCAACTACGAGAACGAGGTCGAGGTGGGTGAGGCGGTGCGCCGATCGGGCGTCGCCCGCGACGACCTCGTCGTCACGACGAAGGTGCCGGGCCGGCACCATGGGCGCGACGAGGTGACGGCGAGCGCCGAGGAGTCGATCGAGCGACTGGGGCTCGATCGCATCGATCTGTATCTGATCCACTGGCCGAACCCGGCGGTCGACAAGTACGTCGACACCTATCGCGGCATGCTGGATCTGCGCGAGCGGGGGCTCGTCCGATCCGTCGGCGTCTCGAACTTCACCGTGCCGATGCTCGAGCGCCTCATCGACGAGACGGGCGTCGTACCGGCCGTCAATCAGGTGGAGCTGCACCCCTACTTCCCGCAGGCGGCGCTGCGGGCGTTCCACGCCGAGCACGGCATCCGCACCGAGAGCTGGAGCCCGCTGGCCCGGCGCAGCGAACTGCTCACCGAGCCCCTGCTGCGAGACCTCGCGGCGGTGCACGGGGTCACCCCGACGCAGATCGTGCTGCGCTGGCACGTCGAGTTGGGCAGCACCGCGATCCCCAAGTCGGGCGACGCCGATCGTCAGCGCGAGAACGCCGACGTCTTCGGGTTCGCCCTCGACGCCGACGAGGTCGCCGCGATCGCAGCCCTCGAGCGAGGACGCCTGTGGAACGGCGACCCCGACACGCACGAGGAGTTCTGATCAGCGGCCGCGGGTGTCGTGGTGGCGCACTCGCGCTGGGACTCCTGGTGCTGGTGGGGTGTTCCGCGCCTGCAGCCGCGCCGTCGACGCCGTCCGCGGTCGCGCCGGCGCCCTCGCCTGCGGCGTCGACCGCTGCGCCGCTACCGCAGGCGCCCACCGATGTCGTGACGGGACTTTCCGCACCGTGGTCGGTGGTCTTCGCGGGCGGTTCGGTGCTGATCTCCGAGCGCGATTCCGCCCGCGTTCTCGAGGTGACGGCGGCGGGCACGGTCCGCGAGGCGGCGGTCATCGACGGCGTCGCGACCGGCGGCGAGGGTGGGCTGCTCGGACTCGCCGTCGCCCCCGCGGGTGACGCGCTGTACGTCTACCCCACGGGGGCCGACGCCAACCGCGTGCAGCGCTACCCGCTCGAGGGCGAGGCGGGCGCCTGGGCGCTCGGCTCACCGACCATCGTGATCGACGGATTGCCCAGGGCAGGCAACCACAACGGCGGGCGGATCGCCTTCGGGCCCGACGGTGCGCTGTACATCACGACGGGGGATGCCGGCGATCCGGCCACCGCGCAGGATCCCGGCTCCCTCGCGGGCAAGATCCTGCGGGTGACGCCGGCTGGCGGCATCCCCGCCGACAACCCGGTCGCGGGATCGCCGGTCTACAGCCTCGGGCACCGCAACGTGCAGGGACTGGCGTGGGCCGACGACGGCCGCCTGTTCGCGAGCGAGTTCGGTCAGAACGCGTTCGACGAGCTCAACATCATCGAGCCGGGCGCCAACTACGGATGGCCCGAGTTCGAGGGTGCAGGGGGAGCGGCCGCGGGGTTCGTCGATCCCGTGCAGCAGTGGCCCACCGACGCGGCGAGCCCGTCCGGTATCGCCGTCGTGGGCGACACCCTCTACATCGCCAACCTGCGCGGCCGGGTGCTGCGGGCCGTCGCGGTTGATGACCCGTCGACGGCGACCGAGTATCTCGCGGGGCAGTACGGGAGGCTTCGCGCCGTCGCGGCGGCTCCCGACGGCGCCCTCTGGATCGTCACGAACAACACCGACGGGCGCGGGGAGCCTGCGCCGGGGGACGACCGCATCGTCGCGATCGACCCCACGGTCGTCAGTCCCTGAGCGCCTCAGTCCTCGGGGGCGTTGAGCGCCAGCATCCAGTCGATGCCGAAGCGGTCGGTGAGCATGCCGAAGCGGCCGCCCCAGGGCGGGGTGTCGAAGGGCATGACGACGGTGCCTCCCTCGGCGAGGCCCGCCCAGTACTTCTCGAGCGCCGACTCGTCGTCGCCCGAGACCGACACCGACATGCCGGCGGGCTCGCGGTAGGGCATGCCGCTCGGGGTGTCGGCGGCCATCAGCACAAAACCGTCGGGGGTCTCGAGCTGCGCGTGCATGACGAGGTGGTTCTCGCTCGGGTCCTGTCCCATGTCGTAGGACTCGAAGGTGTCGATCGAGAGCTCACCCCCGAAGACTGCCCGATAGTGCTCCATCGCCTGGCGGGCGGTGTCGCGGAACGAGATGTACGGGTTGAGGCTGGCCATGAGCATTCCTGTCTGTCGTTGACGGATGCCGCGCCCGGCCGTGCGGCACGCCCAGTGTGGCCCCGACCACCGACACGCACAAGGGCCCCGATGCGCGCCGTCGACGCCCTCAGTGCGGGGCGTGGTACTCGGCGGTGTCGCGCTTCCAATAGCCCTTGATGACGACCTGTTCGGCGGAGAGCCCCCAGCGCTCGAGCAGCAGCGCGCGGCCGGAGCGGACGATCGACTGCTCGGCGGCGACGAACCCGAACACAGCGCCGTCGGGGCGTTCGCCGGCCCCGATCTCGTCGAGCCGGGTGGTCAGCGCCGACCCCGCCGGCTCCGCGCCGCGGTGCACGAACTCCACCCGCACACCCACGGGGGCGGTGAGGGGCAGCTCGTGCGCGGCGTCCTGCACCTCGATCACGATCCGCCCCCGCGTGTCGGGCTCCATCAGCGCGACGAATCGGCGGATCGCCGGAATGGCGGTCTCGTCGCCCGCGAGCAGCCACGCGTCGGGGGTGCCCTCGATCACCATCGATCCACGAGGCCCGCCGACGCCGACCTCCGATCCCAGCGGGGCGTTCGCCGCCCACACGCCCGCCACGCCCGAGTCGCCGTGCACGACGAACTCGAGCTCCAGCCAGTCGTCGCCGAACGCCAGCGGCGTGTACTCGCGGCTGGGTGCCGCCCGCATCTCCTCGATCGAATCGACCGGGGCGTCCGGGAAGAACACGCGGATGTGGTCGTCGCTGCCGAGCGAGGTGAAACCGCGCAGATCCTCGCCCTGCAGACGCACCCGCACGTAGTGCGGGGTGAGCCGCTCCCGGGCGACGAGGACCGCCCTGCGGAATCGCAGCTCGAGCGGGGCGCGTCCGAGGGAGAAGCCGGAGGAGATCGCGGAATCGGTCGTCGTCATGCAAGTTAGGCTAACCTACATTCCGCCGCCGTCCCTACGGCCCCGCAACGATCTCGCAGTCCGATCCGGGCGCGAGGATCCCCTCGTGGCCGTCGTCATAACGCACCACCAGCAGGGGTTCGTCGTCGCGTCCGCGGATCTCGATGACTTCGCCGGTGCGTTCCGGCGTCCCGACCGTGCGCCCGTGGATGAGCACGCGGTCTCCGACTCTGGCTCGCATGCCGCTCACCTCCTGCCGCACACGATACGTCGCCTACGCCGCGGAGGGTAGGCCCCGCACGACGGATCGCCCGCTACAGCTGGATGCCGTGATCCTCGTCGTTCACGCCCACGTTGCGTCCCCGCCAGGACTCGTAGGCGAGCAGCCAGCCGAGCGAGACGATGACCCCGATCGTGAGCCCGAGCAGCCAGTTCTGCAGGACCAGTCCCACGAGCACGCCGGCCGCGAGCAGTCCGATCGTGCCGAGTAGCCAGGTCCATCGGCCGCGCGGCCAGGGGGTTCGCTCCGTCATGCGCCCCAGCCTAGGGCTCGCCGGGCGTGTGGGCCGGGAGCGGGTCTTGCCGCACCCGCCCCGGGTGGAGTTGAGTAGTCGTGGAGTGTGATCGCATGTCCAGGCATCTGCTGCTTCTTTCGCGGGGGCTCGGCGCCCTCCCCGAGTTCGTCGAGACGAGGGTGCGCAAGCACCCCGGTGCCGTGCGCGTCGCGTTCGTGCCGACTGCCGGCCGCGAGCGCGCCGACTCCGGCCTTGTCGACGCCGACCGGCGCGCGCTCGCCGCGATCGGATACGACGTGCACGATGTCGACATCGCCGAGGTGACCGGTTCGCGCCTCAGCGCCGCGCTGCGTGAATCCGACCTGGTCTACGTCGCGGACGGCGATGTGTTCGTGCTGCTGCATCACATGCGGGCCTCGGGATTCGCGTGGATGCTGCCCTCTATGCTCGATGAGGGACTCGTCTACGTCGGAACGGGCGCCGGGGCGGTCGTGATGGGCCCCGACGTCTCGCCCCTGACGCCCATGCACGACCGCGCGAGCGCGCCGGATCTGACCTCGACGACGGGGCTGCACCTTCTCGGGGTGGTTCCGCTGCCGCACGCGGACGGGGCGCTCTTCGGACGGGAGGTGATCGAGCGGGTGCGCGCGCAGTACGCGCGCGAGTTCCACCTCGAGCCTCTCACCGACGATCAGGCCATCATCGTCGAGGACGACGCGGCCGCCGTCGTCGAGTCGGTGCTGGTCGATGTCGCGTCCTCGCCGGGCTGAGTCGGCGGGGTCACCGGTCTCGGTGGTCCTCGGGGGCCAGGCGCGGCCCCCGCCTCGGTTCGACGACGCCGCTGGCGTAGATCAGCCGGATCACGCGCTGCCGATGGCCCGCCCACGGCGAGAGCAGCTCCAGCATCCCGTCGTCGTCGGTGCGCCGCCCCGTCAGGGCGAAGCCGACCTGATGCGCGAGGTGGTAGTCGCCCACGCTCACGGCGTCGGGGTCGCCGAAAGCGCGTATGCGCGCCTCTGCGGCGGTCCACACGCCGATGCCGCGCACGCTGGTCAGCACCGCATCACGATCGGCGCCGGTCGCCGCGGCGGCACGGGCGAGCGAGGGTCCCACGCGGGCGGCCTCGACGATGGTGCGGGCCTGCGGCGGCTCGAGCCCCGCGCGGTGGAAGTCCCACGACGGGATCGCGCGCCAGCCCTCGATGCTCGGCGGCGCGTACATCGGGGCCGGTGTCGGTCCGGGGGCGCGCTCGCCGTGCCAGGTGACGAGTCGTCGCCACGCCGCGAAGGCCTGCAGCCCCGTGACCTTCTGCTCGATGATCGCGCAGACGAGGGGGTCGAAGACGATGTCGGTGCGGCCGAGGCGCAGTCCGGGCGAGCGACGATGCGCGTCGGCGACGAGGGGGTGCAGCCCGGCGTCGAACCCCGTGGTGTCGTCCTGTGCGCCGCACAGCGCGGGCAGCTGATCGAGCGCCCATTCGGCACCCGGCCCCCACGCGGCGCCGCGGACGACTCCGCCCGGCGCCGCGCGAAGCGCAAGCGTCGCGACTCCGCGGGGGGTGCGACTGGCCCGCCAGATCACCGGCCCGTCGACGACAAAGGCGGGATCGTTGCGTCCCCGCTTCTGCACACCGACCACCCGGCGCAGATCGAGAGGGTGCGCGGGGCGGTACTCCGTCTCGAGGGGGCGAGCGGATGCTGTGGTCACAGCATCCCGTCTCGTCGTCATGGGGCCACCCTACGTCGCCCCGCCGACGTCAGAACCGGTCGGGCGAAGGGGTGCCGTGGCCGTAGCGGATCGAGACGTCCGCGTGCCGGTCGAAGCGGTAGCCGACCCCGCGCACGGTGCGCACGATGTCTTCGTAGCGGCCGAGCTTGGCGCGCAGACGCCGCACGTGCACGTCGATCGTGCGCTCGCCGGGCGCCTCGTCGTCGGTCGATGCCGACCAGAGCGACGAGACGAGCTCGGTGCGCTCGATCGTGCGTCCCTCGCGCAGCACGAGGTACTGCAGCAGCTCGAACTCCTTGTAGGTGAACGCCGCCGAATCACCGTCGAGGAACACCTTCTTGCGCGAGATGTCGACGACGACGCCCGCGGGGGCGCGGTTCTCGTCCTCGTCATCCGGCTTGGCGCGGGCGACCGCGCTGGGCTCGTGCAGCGCCAGACGCACCAGGTCGACGTCGCGGCCTCCCGCGTTGGTGGGAGCGAGGGCGACGGTGGCGTACGTCTCGGCGGAGGGGGCGATCTCGGCGAGGGTGCGGCGCAGTGCCTCGACGATCGTGCCGAGGCTCACGCCGTCGGCGGCGGCCTTGGCCTCGTCGAGTCCCACGTAGAGCGCGAAGCCGCGGGGTGCGGTGCCGGCAGGAAGGGCGCGTGCGGCGGGAGCTGCGGGTGCGGCCGCTGCGGGTGCGGGCTGCACGGGTTCGACGGCGCGAAGGTGCGAGGGGCGAGTGGCGGGACGCTCGAGAAGGGCGGTGTTCGACATGGTGGTGGTGTCCTCGGAAGGAAGGGAACCCTGCGGGTTCGGAAGTGCTGCGATGGTCCGGCCCGGGGCCGGGGGCGAAGCATCCGGATCGACGCGCGTCTCGCGCGGATCCTGTGCTCGGGGGCTCTTCACCGTGGTTTCAGAAGCGGCGGACGAGCCCGGCGGTATCACCGAGTCAGCGGCACATTCGACAGCACATGACAACGCGGCCGGCCATCATCGTGCCGGCACTCCCGTTCGCCTCCCAGGCGGACAGCGGGCGTGCGTAGTCAGTCATGCGCCTGATTATGACCGAATGAGTCGGAATGTGTCAAACCGCCGACGAGACTCAGCTAAAAGGTCCGGGAAGGGCTGCGCGTGCCTCACGTAGGAATGTCCGCGTAGTTCCCTGGGGTGATGAGCAGGGAGTTGTCGATGGCGGCGCGCCGTGAGATCACGAAGAAGTTCGCCCGCGAGTATGCGAAAGCAGGCAAGGAAGAGAAGGGCCGGCTGCTGGACGAGCTTGTGCACGCGACAGGCTGGACGCGTGATCACGCGCGCCGCGCGATCCGTGCCGCGAACGCACGCAAAGGTGCCGCGCGCGATCAGCAGCGTAAGCCGCGTGAGCGGAAGTACTCCTACGATGCGCTCGTGGTGCTGCAAGAAGTCTGGCGGCTGTCCGGGCAGCCGTCGGGAAAGTACTTCGCGGCGATCATGGACGACACCCTCGAACGCCTCGTCCGCTTCCGTGAGCTCGGCAAGGTCGAGCAGCGGGTCACACCGGAGGTGCTGGACGAGTTGCGATCGATGAGCGCCGCGACGATCGACCGGTACCTGAAACCGCACAAGGACGCCGCCTACCCGGTCGCGGTCTCGGGCACGAAGCCGTCCCACATCCTGCGCTCTTCGATCCCGACGCGCACCAGCATGGACGCCCCGCTGACCGTCCCGGGGTTCCTGGAGCTGGACACCGTCGCGCACTGCGGCCACTCCCTCAAAGGCGAGTTCCTGCGCACCCTGACCGGCACCGACCCGGTCGCGGGGTGGACGATGCTGCGCACGATCCGCAACAACGCCTACGTGCACGTGCACGGCGCCCTGGAATGGATGGTGAAGAACGCGCCCGTCCCGGTCGCCGGGCTCGACTTCGACAACGGATCCGAGTTCATGAACTGGGGCGTGATCGCCTGGGCGGACAAGAAGGAGATCCCCGTCACCCGGGGGCGTCCCTACAAGCACAACGACAACGCGCACGTCGAGCAACGCAACGGCGACTGGGTCCGCAAACACGCGTTCCGCTACCGCTACGAGACCGAGGCGGAGATGACCCTGCTCAACGAGCTCTGGGATTTCGTGATGGCCCGCAAGAACCATCTGCTGCCCTGCGTGAAAGCGATCGACTGGACCCACACCGCAGCCGGCCGGAAGAAGCGCGTCTACGACAAGCCACGTACCCCCTACCAGCGGTTGCTCGACGCCGGTGTGCTCGACGAGAAGACCCGCGCCCGACTGGAGCGCGAGCATGCGAAGCTGAACCCGGCACGGATCACCCGACGGATCAACCAGATCCAGCAACAACTCATCGAACTCGCCGCCGCCCGCACCCAGGGCACCCGCCCCGCCGCCTGAGCTACGCGGACATTTCACGTGAGGCAAGCATCACTCACTCCCGGACATCTTGACGTGAGGCAAGACGACCGCACGGATGCTGCGGCGCCACGCCCGAGGAGATGTGACAGATTGCTCAGCCCGCACCGAAGCGCTCTCGCAGGTCAGAGTCGATCGCGCAGCCAGGCCACCTGGTCGTGCCAGTGGCGCATGCTGCCGCCCTCGTGTCCGTTGAAGGCGTAGACCTCGATCCGCTTGTCCGTGCTCGTCGCCGCGTTGTAGGCCGCGAAGACGGTCGAGGGGAGGACGATCTCGTCCATCAACGCGACGGAGAAGAGCGCCGGCTGCGTGATCTTCGCCGCGAGGACGGCGCCGTCGAAGTAGGAAAGCGTCCGGAAGACGTCGTCCACCCGGTCGCGGTGGATGGAGAGGTACCGCGTGATCTCGGTGAACGGCGGCTCGGGCGTTCTGGTGATCGCCCGAGGGAAGTCGCAGAGGAACGGCACGTCGGGCAGAAGAGCGAAGGGGATGTTCGAGAGGGCGGCCGCCGCGAGGGCGATGCCGCCGCCCTGGCTGGCGCCGGAGACGGCGATGCGAGACGCGTCCACGAACGCGAGCGCCGCCACGTGATCGAGCAGGCGCACCGCGTCGGTGTACACGCGACGGTAGTAGTACGTCTCCGCATCCTCGATTCCGCGCGTCATGAAGCCGGCAGTCGCAGGCCCTGACCCGTGCGGGTCGGCTGTTGCGCCGCCATTGCCCCATCCGCTGCCCTGGCCGCGCGTGTCCATCAGCACATGCACAAAACCCGCGGCGGCCCACGCGAGCTTCTCACCGGGCACACCCCGCCCCCCGTTGTATCCGACGTACTCGACGACGGCGGGCAGCGGCGAATCCGCGCGCGGCCGCGTGATCCAGCCGCGTATCGGCTCGCCGGCGAATCCCGGAAAGGTCAGGTCTTCGACGATCAACTCGGTGAACGGCGAATCGAGAGGGTGCACCTCGACGGCGCCCTCGGGCGATCGGGCCTCGCGCAGAGTCCGCTGCCAGAATTCGTCGAGGTCGCCGGGAACGTCGAGCGTCGGCCGGTACTCCCGCAGGAGTTCGAGCGGCATATCGGTGTGGGAGAGGGCCATGATCGCTCCGTCCGCGGGATACATCGGATGTTTACTGCCGAAAGGGCTTGACTTTTTGTTTCACATGAGGACAAAATGCCGTTGGGTCGAGCGTAACATCCGACAACCTGCGACCGCGCCGGCCCGATCCCACAGCGAATGAACGCGACGGGAGATGACAGTGTCGTCTGGAAAGGACATCTGATGATTGCAAGGACGCGTGGTCAGCGCCCCGTCATGCGAGCCGCCGCGGCTGCCGCGGCGGGTGCGCTCCTCGTGGGAGGTCTCGCCGCCTGCTCCGCGAGTGGTGGCGACGACACCGCAGACGGCGGTGTGCGGGAGGTGGACTTCTGGGGCTGGGTGCCCGGCCTGGAGGATCTGGTCGCCCAGTGGAACGAGGAGAACCCCGAGATCCAGGTGAGCTTTCATCGGATGACTGGCGACGACGGGCAGAAGGTCGAAGCGGCCGTCGATGCGGGTCAGGGACCCGATCTCGTGCAGCTGAGCACACACGATCTGCCCGACTACGTCATCGCCGAGCGTGTGATCGACATCACCGATTACGTCGCCGAGGACGAGTCGAACTACACGCCCGCCTCGTGGGCGTCGGTGTCGTTCGACGGGCGCGTGTACGGGGTGCCGCAGGGGATCGGCCCGGCGGGCACGATGTACCGCACGGACATCTTCGAGCAGTACGGGCTCGAATTCCCCGAGACGTGGGACGAGTACCTCGACGCGGCTCGCGCGCTCAAGGCCGCCAACCCCGACATGTACATCGCCAACCTCTCGCCGAGCGAGATCGGCCAGTGGGCACAGGAGATCCAGCAGGCCGAGAGCAGCTGGTACGGCATCGACGGCGACGCATGGACCGTCGGCGTGAACGACGAAGGCAGCCAGCTCGTCGCCGAGCGCTGGCAGACCCTGCTCGATGAGGGACTGGTCACCACCGAGCAGATGTGGACGCCGGAGTACTGGGCGCTGGTGAACAACGGCACGATCGCCACGATCAGCTACGCGGCCTGGTTCCCGAGCATCCTCGCGGAGAACGCGTCAGGGCTCGCCGGGCAGTGGGCGGTGGCCCCGCTCCCCAAGAATGCAGGGTCGGAGAACTCGGGTGATTCGGGCGGCGCTGCGGTCGTCGTGCTGAAGAACACGGAGGATGCCGAGGCGGCCGCGGAGTTCGCCAGCTGGCTGAACGGCTCGGACGACACGCAGGAGACGCTCATCACCGTCGGCGGTCTCTTCCCCTCCACCCTGAACGGGCTCGCCTCGCCGGCGCTGCTCTCGGAGAACGAGTTCTACGGGGGACAGGTCATCAACGAGGTGTTCATCGAATCCGCCGAGGAGACACCCGCGACCTGGGTCGAAGGCCCCAACTACGGCACCATCCAGACCGCGATCCTGGACGAGTTCGCCAAGGTGATCAACGGTGAGCAGACGTTCCTCGAGGCGCTCGACATCGCGCAGGCCGCGGCGATCGCCGACCTCGAGGCACGCGGACTCAGCGTCGTCCAGTGATGACCTCGCTCGCCTCCCCCCGGGTTCCCCGGCGCCGGTTCTCCGGCGCCGGGGGGCCCTGGGCCCCCTACCTGTTCGTCGCGCCGTTCGTCGTCCTCTTCATCGTCTTCCTCGTCGCGCCGATCGTCGTGGCCGTGGTGAACAGCCTCTACTCGCGTCAATCGAGCGGGCTGGGGTTCGGCGGATCGGCGATCGAGTTCGTCGGGCTGGACAACTTCATCCGTGCCTTCGGCGATCGCGACTTCCTGATGGGCTTTCCGCGGGTCATCCTCTACGGCGTCGTCCAGGTGCCAGTGATGATGATCATCGCTGCGGGCCTCGCCCTTCTCTTCGACACCGCTCTGGTGAAGGGGCGGCGCTTCTTCCAGTTCGCCGTCTTCCTTCCCTACGCCGTGCCCGGTGTGATCGCCGCCCTGCTCTGGGGCTTCCTCTACCAGCCGTCGGTGAGCCCGATCCTGCAGTTCTTCTCGTCGATCGGCATCGATCTCAACCTGCTGGCGCCGGGCACCGTGCTCTGGTCGATCGCCAACATCAATCTCTGGTCGCTCATCGGCATCAACATGATCATCCTGTTCGCCGCTTTGCAGTCCGTGCCGCGCGAGATGTACGAGGCGGCGCGATTGGACGGCGCCGGCGAGGTGCGCACCGCGCTGCAGATCAAGCTCCCGATGATCGCCCCGGCCATCCTGCTCACGACCCTGTCCTCGATCATCGGAACACTGCAGCTGTTCAACGAGCCGCAGGTGCTGCAGACGATCACCTCGAACATTCCGAGCGATTACACGCCCAACATGGCCATCTACGCCGCCTCGACACTGGGCAAGGACCCCAACCTCGCGTCGGCGATGGCGGTGATCCTGGGGTTGGCGACTCTCGTCGTCTCGCTCCTCGTGCTGTCCGTGAACCGGCGAACGACGAAACGAGCCGCAGATGGCATTTAGCACCCTTCCCGTCGACGCACCGGTCGAGCCGGCGGCGTCCCAGACCCCCGAACCGACACCTCGACGGCGCACGGCCTTCGTCAACGGCGACCGCGTGAGCCGCGGATGGATGATCGTGGTGACGGGTGTCATGGTCGTCGCGGCCGCGTACTTCCTCATCCCGGTGCTGTGGCTCGTCATCGCCTCGACCAAGTCGACGGGCGATCTGTTCTCGACGCCCGGCTTCGCGTTCGCCGAGTTCAATCTGTTCGAGAACCTCGCGGAGCTCAGCACCTACGACGGCGGCATCTTCTGGCGATGGGGCCTGAACTCCATCATCTATTCCGTCATCGGATCGGCGTTGACCACCCTGGTGTGCGCGATGACCGGCTATGCCCTGGCCGTCTACCGATTCCGGGGGCGCAACGTCCTGATCTCGGTGGTGCTGGCCAGCCTCCTGGTCCCGGGGACGGTGATCGCCCAGCCCACCTACGTGCTGCTCGTCGGCATGGGCCTCGACAACACATACGCCGGGCTTCTGCTGCCGGCCCTCGTCTACCCGTTCGGCGTGCTGCTGTGCTTCATCTACGCGCAGTCCTCCGTGCCGATCGAACTGGTCGAGGCGGCGCGTCTGGACGGTGCGAGCGAGCTGCGCATCTTCGCCTCACTCGGGCTGCGCCTGATGGGAACAGGATTGGTGACGGTGCTGCTGTTCGCCTTCCTCGGCAGCTGGAACAGCTACATCCTGCCCCTGCTGGTGCTGACCGATCAGGAGCTGATGCCGCTCACTGTCGGACTGACGGGATGGAGCCAGGCCTCCATCACCATCCCCGGCCTTCAAATCCTCACCGTGGTCGGCTCGCTCGTCTCGATCATCCCCATCGCGATCGTCTTCGTCTCGCTGCAGCGGTTCTGGCGGGCGGGTCTCACGGCCGGCAGCGTGCGTGGATGACGTGTCACGATTGAT
The DNA here is from genome assembly GCF_046111165.1 of Microbacterium sp. HA-8. Classification (NCBI taxonomy): domain Bacteria; kingdom Bacillati; phylum Actinomycetota; class Actinomycetes; order Micrococcales; family Microbacteriaceae; genus Microbacterium; species Microbacterium sp. HA-8. The sequence continues at coordinate 3,182,943 of NZ_CP162025.1, read as the reverse complement.
CTACCGCACCCCCGCGCACGAGTGGGTCGAACGGCTTCCCCTCGGCAACGGCGCGCTCGGGGCGATGCTCGACGGCGACCTGCCCACGACGCGGATCCTCCTCAACGAGGAGACGGCGTGGTCGGGTTCGCCCTCGAGCGAGCGCTCGGGCGGTGTCGTGTCGGCCGAGCGCGCCGCGGGCCTGCTGAGCGCGGCGCGCGAGGCGGTCGGCGGCGACGACCCCGGTGCGGCGGCCGCGGCCCTCGCCCCTCTCCAGGTCCCGTACTCGCAGGCCTACCTCCCGCTGGGTGAGCTGCGCCTCACGCGGAGGGGGACGTCGGACGCGCCTGGGTACCGTCGCGCACTCGACCTCGCCACCGGCATCCACCATGTGGGCCTCGGCGGATTCGACGAGCATACGTTCGTCTCCTACACCCGGGGCGTGCTCGTGCACCGCATCCGCGGTGGCGGTGAGGCGGCGTGGCACCTCGATTCCGCCCATCACGTCCTCGCTCGCGCCTCCGGCAGCGACGGCGCCGAACTGCAGCTCCGGCTGCCATCCGATGTCGCGCCCACCCACGAGCCGCAGGCCGTGCCCGTGACCTGGTCGGATGCGCCGGGGGACGCGCTCGAGGCCGCTGTCGTCGTCGGCGTCCGCCGCGACGAGGGTGAGATTCTTCTCGTCCTCGCCGCAGAGACCACCTTCACTGATGTGGGCCGACCCCCGGAGGGATCCGCCGCAGACGCTGCCGAGCGCGCGCGAGAGCGGGTGGATGCCGCGTTGGAGGCGGGCTGGTCGGAACTCGTGGCAGAGCACACGACCGAGTTCGCCATGCGGATGTCCCGATGCGCGGTCGACCTCGGCTCGGTCCCGCTGTCGGAGTCCGGCGAAGAGCTCCCCACCGACATCCGGCTTCGCCGCGCTCAGAGCGCCGCATCCGGTCCGCTCGCCGAGGATCCGCACCTGGCTCAGGTGCTGTTCGACTACGGCCGGTACCTGCTGCTCAGCTCGTCGCGACCCGGCGGGCTGCCCCCGACGCTCCAGGGCATCTGGAACGACACCATGCAGCCCCCGTGGAGTTCCAACTACACGCTGAACATCAACATGCAGATGAATCACTGGGCGGCGCACCCGACGGGACTCGATGAGAGCGCGGAACCGCTGTGGGATTTCATCTCCGCGCTCGCGATCGCCGGCACCGAGACTGCGGCTCGCCTCTACGGCGCGCGCGGGTGGGTGGCGCATCACAACTCCGACGCCTGGCTCCTCTCCTCGCCGGTCGGGGCAGGTCACGGGGATGCGCGATGGACGGCGTGGCCGATGGCCGGGCCATGGCTCGTGCTTCACATCGCGGACGCGATGGGCTTCGGGGCCATCGACTCGGCGCGCCTTCGGAGGCTGTGGCCCGCGATGCACGGCGTCGCGATGTTCCTCCTCGACTGGGTCCGCCCCGACGGAGCGGGTGGCTGGTCGAGCGCGCCCGCAACATCGCCCGAGAACGCGTTCGTCATGGCGGACGGGAGCATCGGCGCGATCGACGCGACGACGACGATGGATCTCGCCCTCGCGCGCGAGGCGCTGCACGCCGTCGCCCAGGTGGCCGATCGTCTCGGTGAGGGTGATGATCCCGTCGCCGTCGCAGCGCTCGCCCTGGCCCGCTCCCTTCCCGGCAGCCCCGCGGTCGACGGCGGCCTGCTCCGGGAATGGGCGCGTCCTCGTGCGGAGGAGGACGCGCACCACCGCCATGTCAGTCATCTGGTCGGCCTCTTTCCGGGAACCCAGCCATGGGACCTGCCGACGAGGGACGCGGCGGCGGCATCCCTCACTCGTCGAGGCGACGAGTCCTCCGGCTGGTCACTGATCTGGAAGAGCGTGCTCTGGGCGCGGCTCGGGCGCGGCGATCGCGCCGAGGATCTGCTGCGGCTGCTCTTCCGGGACGCGGCGCAGGTGACCGGACCGTGGGCGGGTGGGCTCTATCCCAATCTGTTCGCGGCGCACCCGCCGTTCCAGATCGATGCGAACCTCGGCTACCCGGCTGCGCTCGCAGAGATGCTGCTGCAGAGCCACGACGATCTGAGGCTGCTGCCCGCGCTTCCCCCCTCGCTCGCCGCGGGGTCGGCCCGGGGGCTGATCGCTCGACCCGGAGTGATCGTCGACCTGACGTGGCGTGACCGCGCGCTGGTCACGGCGAGCCTGCGAACCCGCGACGAGCGGACGCGCAGCGTGCGCGTCCGCTCGGGCGCATCGGTCCTCGATGTCGTGCTCGACGCGGGCAGCACCGTCGTTCTGACCGCATCCGACTTCCGCGCCGGCGCCCGCAGAAGCGTCGGCGGAGGGGAGTTCTAGGCTGTGGTCGTGTCCGCCTCCTCGCCGGTGATCCCGCGTTGGCCCGGTCTGCCCGATACGGAGCGGCTGGTTCTGCGCGAGCTGCTGCTGCATGGATCGCAGTCCAGGGTGCGCATCGCAGAGAAGCTCGGACTGTCCCGCACGAGCCTGACCCGCACGACACGAAACCTGATCGACGCGGGGCTGATCGTGGAGGGGCCGGCGCAGGCACTCGGCACGCGGGGGCGTCCCGCCGAGATGCTTGAGCTGCGACCGGAGGCGGTGCACTTCGCCGGGGTCAAGCTCACCGCCGACACGATGTACATGGTGCTGACGGACATGCGGGGGCGAGCGGTGGCCGAGTCGGTCCAGACCTTGCCCAGTCGCGATGTCGCCGACGTCGTCGCGCTCATCGCGCGCTCGATACCCGCGCCGCCGCGGGGAGCCGGCCCCGTCGCGGGCCTGGGCATCGCCGTCGCCGGCGATGTCACCGAATCTCCGGAGGGTGCGGTTCTGCGCCACTCCAACTTCCTGGGGTGGGATGCCGTCGCCCTGGCTCGGCTGGTCACCGAGGCGACCGTGCTGCCCGCGACCGTCGTGAATGACGTCCATGCGCTGACCGGCGCGCAGCACTGGTTCGGATCGGGTCCGCCGCGCAGTTCACTCGTGGTGTTCGGCATCGGCGCGGGCATCGGCTCGGGAGTCGTGATCGCCGGTGAACTCCACCAGGGCGCGCACGGCCGGGCGGGCCGTGTGGGGCACAGTCGCATCGGGGGTCGGGGGCGTCGCTGCGAGAACGGGCACACCGACTGCATTCACAGCTTCGTGACGATTCCGGCGATCGAGCACAACGCCGGCGTCGGCCCCGGCGAATACGACACCGTGATCGACCGCGCCCGCGCGGGCGAGGCGCGCGCGGCGGCGGCCGTGCGTGACGCGGCGCGCGCCGTCGGGACCGTCATCGCGGAGGCGGTGAACGCCTTCGATCCCGACGCGGTGGCGCTCATGGGCGAGGGGCTCGACATGGTCGAGCTCGCGCCCGAGCCGCTGCGTGCATCGCTCGTGGAGTTCCTCGAGCAGGGTGAACCCGACGACGTCAGCATCCTGCGCCCGCGCTTCGACTTCGGGCTCTATGCCCGGGGGGCGGCCGTCGCCGCCATGCGGGAGCTTCTTTCCGCATGATATTGTTTCGTTGATTGACAAAATAGTCGGTGACCCCGCATGGCAGCGGGCGGCGCGATGATCGCGCACGGCGACCCGACCGAGACCTCGTAAGGAAGCGGAGATCCGATGCGGCACGAACGCCTGCGGAGAGAGACGATCCACTCGCGCGCGGCGGACCTCTCCGCCGGGAGGTCCTTCCCGTGGCTTGCGGATGGCCTCGTGTTCGGTGGTGACTACAACCCCGAACAGTGGCCCGAATCTCTGTGGCCGGAGGACATCGAGCTGATGACCCGCGCCGGCGTCAACGTCGTCAACCTCGGGATCTTCTCCTGGGGGCTTCTCGAGCCCCTCGACGGGGTCTTCGAGTGGGCGTGGCTCGATCGCATCATGGGGATGCTCGCGGGCGCCGGCATCGGGGTGAACCTCGCCACGCCGACGGCCGCACCCCCGATGTGGCTGCTCGACGCGCATCCGGAGATCGCCACCGTCGATGCGCGCGGAGTGCGCACGTCGCGGGGCGGCCGGTTGGCCTGGTCGCCGAGCTCGCGGACGTTCCGGGACTATGCGCTGCGGATGGTGCGCGCGATCGCGGAGCGTTACGCGGGGCATCCCGCGCTGCGGTCCTGGCACGTCTCGAACGAGATCGGCAACGAGAACTCCTCGTGCTTCAGCGACGAGACGGCACAGGCGTGGCAGCGGTGGCTGGAACGCAAGCACGGGACGATCGGTGCACTCAATGCCGCGTGGGGCGCCGCCTTCTGGGGACACACCTACGGCGACTTCGCCCAGGTCATGCCGCCGCGGGAGGTGCGCACGAGTCACAATCCCGCGCTGCGACTCGACTTCGAGCGGTTCACGTCGGACGCCCTCCTCGGGCACTACGTCGCCGAACGCGACGTTCTGCGCCAGATCACGCCGGACATCCCGATCACGACGAACTTCATGATCCAGCGCGGACCCGGAGCCGCGGACTACGCACGGTGGGCGCGCGAGGTCGATTTTGTCGCCAACGACCACTACACGACCGCGGACCACCCGCAGCGTCATGTCGAACTCGCCTTCAGCGCCGATCGGGCACGCGCCGTCGCGACGGGCGAACCGTGGCTCCTCATCGAGCACTCGACCGCCGCCGTCAACTGGCAGCCGGTGAATGCGGCGAAGGTGCCCGGCGAGATGATGCGCAACACCCTGTCGCACATCGCGCGGGGCGCGGACGGCGCGATGTTCTTCCAGTGGCGCCAGTCGGCACGCGGCTCCGAGCAGCACCACTCCGCGATGGTGCCCCACGCCGGCAGCGATTCGACGATCTATCGCGACGTGGAAAGGCTCGGCGCGGCGTTGAAGGCTTTGGCCCCGATCCGGGGCACGCGGGTCGAGCCCGCCCGGGTGGCGATGATCTTCGATCACGACTCGGCGTCGGCGTGGCGAAGCGCGCGCACCCCCAGCGAGGCGCTCGACGTCCTCGATCTGCCGCTCGCTCTCTACGGGCTGCTGCTGGCGCGGGGCATCAACATCGACGTCCTCCCCGCGGGCGCCGACCTGACGAAGTACGGCGTCGTGCTCCTGCCCACGCAGTATCTCGTCACGGACGCCGATGCCGCCGCGATCAATCGGGCGGCCGAGCGGGGCGCCCATGTCCTGGTGAGCTACTTCTCGGGCATCGTCGATCACGACAACGCCGTGCGGCTCGGCGGATACCCCGGCGCATTCCGCGACCTGCTGGGCGTGCGCGTCGATGAGTTCTTCCCGCTCCTGGGAGACGAGCGGGTACAGCTCGACAACGGCTTCACGGCGAGCACCTGGACCGAAAGGGTCCGTGTCGACGACGCCGAGATCATCGCGCGCCTCTCGACCGGACCCCTCGCCGGCTCGCCCGCGATCACGCGACGCGTGACGGGGCGGGGCAGCGCCGTGTACCTGTCCGCGCGGGTATCCGACACCGACCTCGACCAGCTGCTCGAGACGCTGCTGGAGGAGGCCGCGATCGCCCCGATCGCCGTCGCCGAGCGCGGCGTGGAACTCTCGCGACGAGAGGACGGGTCATCCCGCTACCTCTTCGCGATCAATCACACCGACACCGACCTCACGGTCGAGGCCACGGGCGTGGATCTGCTCACGGGGGAGCGGCTCGCCGCTCCCGCCACCGTGCCCGCAGGCGCCGTTCGCGTCATCGAGGAGACATCATGAAGCTGACCGACGGTTTCTGGGAGCTGCGCCCCGGAGTGAGCGCGGTGTACGGCCAGGAGGCCTACGACATCTGGCGGAGCGAGGACACCGTCGACGGTCCGGGCCTTGTCGTCACAGCTCCCACGAAGGTGATCGAGCGGCGCGGCGACACGTTGAACCGACCGGTCCTGACGGTCACCCTCTCCTCCCCGCTCGAGGGCGTCGTGCGCGTGCGCATCGCGCACCACGAGGGCAGGGCCTGGCACGGTGGGTTCGAACTGCCCGGCGCGTCGACGGGTGGCCGCGGCGCAGCATCCGTCACCGACGCGGGCGGCACGCTCACGACGGGAGCGCTCACCGCGAGCGTGCGGCGCGGCGCCCCCTGGTCGCTGTCGTTCGATCACGCCGGCCGACGGCTCACCGGCAGTGGACACAAGGCGCAGGCCTACGTCGAGATCGACGCCGACGCGCACGTCGACCGCGGGCCCGTCGAGCTCACCCGACACGGCGGCGCCCCCCGCGACCGCACCCTGGTGCAGGAGCAGCTGGACCTCGGCGTCGGCGAGCTCGTGTACGGCCTCGGCGAGCGGTTCGGGCCCCTCGCCAAGAACGGGCAGAGCGTCGACATCTGGAACGCCGACGGGGGCACCTCCAGCGAGCAGGCCTACAAGAGCGTGCCGTTCTACGTCTCGAACCGGGGCTACGGGGTACTGGTGAACGACCCCGGCCGGGTGTCGTTCGAGATCGGCTCGGAATCGGTCGAGCGCGTGCAGTTCTCCGTCGACGGCGAGGTGCTGGAGTACTTCGTCATCGACGGCCCCACGCCCAAGGACGTCCTGGAGCGGTACACGGCCCTCACCGGCCGCCCTCCCGTCGTGCCCGCGTGGTCGTACGGGCTGTGGCTCTCGACGAGCTTCACGACCGACTACGACGAAGCGACCGTGACGGGCTTCCTCGAGCAGATGGCGGCGCGGGAGCTGCCCGTCTCGGTGTTCCACTTCGACTGCTTCTGGATGCGCGAGTTCAACTGGTGCGACTTCGAGTGGGACCCCCGGGTGTTCCCCGACCCCGACGGCATGCTCGCGCGCCTGCACGAGCGCGACGTGCGCATCAGCGTGTGGATCAACCCCTACATCGGGCAGCGCTCGCCGCTTTTCGACGAGGCGCGCGCCGCCGGATACCTTGTCCGCCGCCCCGACGGGTCCGTGTGGCAGTGGGACATGTGGCAGGCCGGCATGGCGCTGGTCGATTTCACCAATCCGGATGCTGTGGCCTGGTTCCAGGGCAAGCTCCGGGCGCTCGTCGACCAGGGCGTGGACTGCTTCAAGACCGACTTCGGCGAGCGTATCCCCGTCGATGTGCGCTGGCACGACGGCTCCGATCCCTACCGCATGCACAACCTCTACGCGCAGCTGTACAACAGAGCCGTGCACGATGTGCTCGTCGACGCGCGCGGCTCGGGCGAGGCCGTGCTCTTCGCGCGGTCGGCCACGGCCGGCGGCCAGACGATGCCCGTGCACTGGGGTGGCGATTCGACGTCGACGTTCGAGTCGATGGCCGAGACGCTGCGCGGCGGGCTCTCGCTCGCCTTCAGCGGCTTCGCGCACTGGTCGCACGACATCGGCGGGTTCGAGGGCACTCCGGATGCCGGGGTGTACAAGCGCTGGACCGCCTTCGGTCTGCTCTCCAGCCACAGCCGCTTCCACGGTTCGCAGTCCTACCGCGTGCCGTGGGTGTTCGACGAGGAGGCGGTCGATGTGACGCGCCGATTCACGCACCTGAAGATGCGCCTGATGCCCTACCTCTACGCTGCCGGGCTCGAGGCCGCCGAACGCGGCACGCCCGTCATGCGACCCATGGCGCTGGAGTTCCCCGACGATCCGGCCGCCGCGTACCTGGACAGGCAGTACATGCTCGGCGCCGACATCCTCGTCGCCCCCGTCTTCACCGCCTCGGGCGAGGTCGAGTTCTACCTTCCGGAGGGGGAGTGGACCTCTCTCCTCACGGGCGAGACGGCGCACGGCGGGCGATGGCTGCGCGAGACGCACGGCTTCGACAGCCTCCCGCTGTACGTGCGCCCCGGCGCGGTGATCCCGTGGGGCGCACGCGAGGACCGCCCCGACTACGACTACCTCGACGGGCTGCGGCTGCGTGTGTTCGCCGGGGGCGAGGGACAGACTGAGGTGACCGTGACGACGCCGGACGGGCGTGCGGAGACGTTCGCGGTCGATACGACGAAGGTGACGGAGTGAGCATGGCGCAGCAGGGCAGCAGAGACTACCGGGACTCGGGTCTCGTCTTTCCCGAGGGTTTCACCTTCGGGTCGGCGACGGCGTCGTATCAGGTCGAGGGCGCGTTCGACGAGGACGGCCGCGGGCCCTCGATCTGGGACACGTTCAGCAAGACCCCCGGCAAGGTGTGGAACGGCGACACGGGCGATGTCGCATGCGACCACTACCACCGCGTCGACGAGGACCTCGATCTCATGAAGGAGCTCGGCCTCGGCGCCTACCGGTTCTCGATCGCCTGGCCCCGCATCCAGCCGACCGGCTCAGGAACCGTGAATCAGGCGGGCATCGACTTCTACTCGCGCCTCGTCGACGGCCTGCTCGAGCGCGGCATCCGACCCGTCGCGACGCTGTACCACTGGGACCTGCCGCAGCCGCTCGAGGATGCCGGGGGCTGGGCCTCGCGCGCCACCGCCGAGGCGTTCGAGCGCTACGCCGAGATCATGGGCGCCGCGCTCGGCGACCGGGTGCACACCTGGACCACCCTGAACGAGCCGTGGTGCTCGGCATACCTCGGTTACGGACAGGGTGGACACGCCCCGGGGCGGCACGAGCCGGCGGCCGCGCTCGCCGCGGTGCACCACCTGAACCTCGCCCACGGCCGCGCGGTGCAGGCGCTGCGGACCACCTCGACCGGCGACCCGGACTACTCCGTGACCCTCAATTTCCATGTGCTTCGGGGGCAGGGCGAGGGTGCCGCCGAGGCGATGCGCCGCATCGACGCGCTGGCGAACCGCGCCTTCACGGGGCCCATGCTGCGCGGGGAGTACCCGGCCGACCTGCTCGAGGACACGGCATCCGTCACCGACTGGTCGTTCGTGCGCGAGGGCGACCTCGCGGCGATCCACCAGCCGATCGACGTGCTGGGCGTCAACTACTACTCCACCGCCACGGTGCGCCTGTGGGACGGCGTCTCGCCCAGGCAGGCGCACGACGGTCACAAGGGCGCCGAGGGTGGCACCGCGTGGCCCGGCAGCAACGAGATCGTCGAGTTCGTGGAGCAGCCCGGCCCCTACACCGCCATGGGCTGGAACATCGCCCCGGAGGGCCTCGAGGAGCTGCTGCTGTCGCTGCGCGAGCAGTTCCCGGATCAGCCGCTCATGGTGACCGAGAACGGCGCCGCCTTCGACGACGAGGTCGCCGAGGACGGGTCGGTGCCCGATCCCGAACGGCTCGACTACCTGCGCCGGCACTTCACCGCCGCGCACCGCGCGATGCAGGCCGGGGTCGACCTGCGCGGGTACTTCGTCTGGTCGCTGCTGGACAACTTCGAGTGGGGCTACGGCTACGCCAAGCGTTTCGGCATCGTGCGCGTCGACTTCGACACCCTCGAGCGCACGGTCAAGGACTCCGGCCTCTGGTATCGCGAACTGGCGACCACGCGGGTGCTGCCCGGGTGACGTCTGCACGACCGGTCGGGCCGGGGCGCCTCACCCGTCACACGGTGGCACTCCCGCCCCGCCGGTCGTGCAATCGGTCGTGTGCGAGCACCTCACAGCCCGCTCGCAGGCCCGATGTCTGCGGGCGGGCTTAGTCTGCCGTGGTGACCGAGTTGATTTTCGAGAAGCAGCCCGACGCCTCGCGCTGGACCCTGCGCCGCGGCGACGACCTTGTCAGCGTGCTCGACTACCGCGACGACGGACAGACCGTCGCGATGACCCGCGCCTACACGATTCCGACGTTCCGCGGCCACGGATATGCGGGCGAGGTCGTCGAGCGCGCCGTCTCCGAGCTCGAGGCGGCCGGAGACCGGTCGGTGAGCCCGGTGTGCTGGTACGTCGCCGACTGGTTCGCCGCGCACCCCGAGCGCCGCGGCATCCTCGCGCAGCGGCGCAGCGCGTAGCACCATCCAGACATCGGATGTATCGCTAGGCTGGTTGCGTGGCCGTGACAGACGAGGCGATCCTCCGCATCAAAGAGATGATCGTCTCGGGGCAGATGCCGCCGGGCTCGCGGCTTCCGCCCGAGAAGGAGCTGAGTGACGCGCTCGGCCTCTCCCGCAGCTCGCTCCGCGAGGCGGTCAAGGCGCTCGAGGTCATCCGCGTGCTCGACGTGCGCCGCGGGGACGGCACGTATGTGACGAGCCTCGAGCCCCGCCTGCTGCACGAGGCGCTCACCTTCGTCGTCGATCTGCATCAGGACGACTCGATCCTCGAGATCCTCGCGGTGCGGCGCATGCTCGAGCCTCAGGCTGCGGCGGCCGCGGCTCAGCGGGCCACCGCACCGGCGCTCGCCGCGCTCGCCGCGGCGGTGGAGGTGTCGCCGGACGCCGACGTCGAAGGCCTGGTCGCTCATGACGTCGAGTTCCACCACGCCATCGCCGAGGCGGCGGGCAACGCCTATCTGACGAGCCTGCTCGACTCCCTCTCGAGTCACACCGTGCGGGCCCGTGTCTGGCGCGGTATCACCGAGGGTGGCTCGGTCGCCCGCACCATCGATGAGCACCGGGCGATCCTGGCCGCGGTCGAGGATCACGACGCCGAGCTGGCGGCGGCCCTCATGGTCGCCCATGTCTCCGGGGTGGAGAGATGGCTGCGCCAGGCGCTCTGACCTCGGGGATCCTCGATGCCCACGCGCACGTGTGGGACCCGGGCACGCTGCGCTATCCGTGGCTCGACGGGCACCCCGCGCTCGCTCGCGCCCGGCTTCCGTCCGAGCTCGACGACGCTGCCGGACGGGTGTCGGGTTGGGTGTTCGTCGAGGCAGACGCGCGCATCGAGGATGCACAGGCCGAGGTCGAGTGGGTGGCGGCGCTCGAATGGCGGGGTCTCGCCGGGCTCGTCGCGCACGTCGACCTGGCCGACCCGGCCTTGGGGCAGGCCCTCGACGGCTTCGCCGCGCACCCGCTCGTGTGCGGCGTGCGCGCCACGCTGCAGAACCGGCCGGTCGGCCACCTGCGCGAGTCCGCGGTGGGGCGCGGGCTCGCCGCCGTCGCCGCGAGAGGTCTCGTCTTCGACGCCTGCGTGCGCGCGGGCCAGCTCGACGAGCTGGCGAGCGCCCTCGAGCGCGTCCCCGACCTCCCGGTCGTGATCGATCACCTGGGCAAACCGCCGATCGCGCAGGGTGTGCACAGCGAAGCGGGAGCCGCGTGGGAGCGGGCGTGGCGCCGGCTGGCGGGCCTGCCTGCCGTGCACGTGAAGTGCTCGGGTTTCGCCGCCGAGGTCGCCGACCACGATCTGCTGCGTGCGCACGTGCCGGGGTTCCTGGCGGTGACCGCCCGTCTGTTCGGCTCCCGGCGCTGCATGTTCGGCAGCGACTGGCCGGTGAGCGGGGTGGATGCCGGGGGTCTGTCGACCGCGCAGGCCATCGACATCGTCGGTGCGGCGTTCGCGCCGCAGGAGCACGTCGCGGTGTTCGGCGGCACCGCGCGCAGGTTCTACGGTCTCTCGGGCTGAAACGCCTCGGTGAGGCCCTCGTCGCGCAGCTCGTCCCACAGCGCGTCGGGGATCACCGAGCGGGCATGCTCGAGGTTGGCGCGCAGCGACGAGACGCGAGCGGTGCCGACGACCACCTCGTCGACCGCGGGATGCCGCAGCGGAAACTGCAGCGCCGCGGCCGGCAGCGCGACGCCGTGCCGTCCGCAGATCCGGGCCAGCCGCCGAGCGCGCGCGGCGACGTCGGGCGGCACGTCGCCGTAGTCGTAGTGCGCGGATTCGGGGCGGTCGACCGCGAGCAGGCCCGAGTTGAACACGGCGGCCGCGACGACGCGCACGCCCCGCTCGGCGCACAGCGGCAGCAGCTCCTCGGCCGCCGGCTGCTCGAGCAGGGTGTATCGGCCGGCGATCATGACGGCGTCGACGTCGGCTTCTCGCACGGCCCGCAGCGCAGCATCCACCGTGTTCACGCCCACCCCCACCGACGACACGACGCCTCGATCGCGCAGGGCGATCAGCGCGGGCAGGCCGATCCCGATGCCGGCATCGAGGTCGTAGACGTCGGGGTCGTGCAGGAACAGGGTGTCGACACGGTCGAGGCCCAGGCGCCTCAGCGAGTCGTCGAGGCTTCGCGCGACGCCGGCGGGGGAGGGATCCCACCGGCGCACGAGGTCGTCGGGGACGACGAAGCCCTCGGTGTCGCGGCCGGAGCGCGGGCCGGGGTTCGGCTCGAGCACCCGGCCGACCTTCGTCGACACGACAAACCCGTCGCGGGGTCTGCCGGCGAGGAAGGCCCCCAGGCGCCGCTCCGACAGCCCGAGCCCGTAGTGGGGCGCCGTGTCGAACGAGCGGATGCCGCCCGCCCACGCCGCCTCGAGCACGGCCTCGGCGTCGGTGTCATCGACCTCGCGGTAGAGGTTGCCGAGCGATGCCGCGCCGAATCCGAGGCGCTCGATCATGCGGTCGGGACCCCCGTGACGCGGTCGCCGTAGCGCGCGATGGAGGCAGCGTGCATCTCGGTGCCCGCGCCGGCGGCGAGGGGCGCACGGTAGCGGCCGTCCCGGACGTCGGTCGGGGTGACGAAGTGCTCGTGCAGGTGGTCGACGTATTCGATCATGCGGCCCTCCATCGTGCCCGAGACCGCGACGAAGTCGAACATCGACAGGTGCTGCACGGCCTCGCACAGGCCGACCCCGCCCGCGTGCGGGCACACCGGCACCCCGAACTTCGCCGCGAGAAGCAGATGCGCGATGTTCTCGTTCACGCCGCCGACCCGCGCCGCGTCGATCTGCATGACCTGCAGGGCGTCGGCCTGGAGGAACTGCTTGAACATCACCCGGTTGTGGGCATGCTCGCCGGTCGCGACCCGCACGGGGGCGATGCCGCGGGCGATGCTCGCGTGGCCGAGGATGTCGTCGGGGCTCGTCGGCTCCTCGACCCAGGCGAGGCCGAAGGGCGCGAGCTCGCGCACCCAGGCGATCGCGGTGCCGACGTCCCAGCGCTGGTTCGCGTCGATCGCGATCGGAAAGTCATCGCCGCACACCTCCCGGGCGATGCGCAGACGCCGGATGTCGTCGTCCAGGCTCGTGCCGACCTTGAGCTTGATCTGCCGGTACCCGTCGGCGATCGCCTCGCGGCACAGCCGGGCGAGCTTCTCGTCGGAGTACCCGAGCCAGCCGGGGCTGGTGGTGTAGGCGGGGTAGCCCTCGGCGAGCAGGACGCGCTCGCGTTCGTCGCGACCCGGGGCCGCGGCCTCGAGGATCGCGATCGCCTCGTCACGGGTGAGCGCGTCGCTGAGGTAGCGGTAGTCGACGAGGTCGGCGATCTCGGCGGGGCTCATCCGCGACAGCAGCCGCCAGAGCGGCAGGCCCGCGCGCTTGGCCTTGAGGTCCCACAGCGCGTTCACGACCGCGCCGATCGCCATGTGCATCACGCCCTTCTCGGGGCCGAGCCAGCGCAGTTGCGAGTCGTGCGTGAGCAGGGCGGATGCCGCGCCCATGTCGGCGAGCAGCGCTTCGGCGTCGCGGCCCACCAGGTGGCCCTCGAGGGCCCGGATCGCGGCGACCTGCACGTCGTTGCCGCGCCCGATCGTGAACGCGAAGGCGTGCCCCGCGAGCCCCGCGTCGGCGCCCGTCGCATCGGTGGTGATCGTGACGTAGGCCGCCGAGTAGTCCGGATCGGGGTTCATCGCGTCGGAGCCGTCGAGCGACAGCGACGTCGGAAAGCGGATGTCGGCCGTCGCGACGGAGGTGATCGTGCTCATGAGGTGCTCACAGCGCCATCTAAACATCCGATGTCTGCGCGGTCAAATGATAATGTGGGCCGAAGCGGGGGCACGAACGCCCCCAGCGATCAGATGTTCGGGAGTTCTATGCGTTTCGCTCGAGTCGGTGAAGCGGGCGCCGAGACGCCCGCGGTCGTGGCCGACGACATCCTCTACGATCTGTCGGGTCTGACGGCGGACATCGACGGCGCGTTCTTCGCCGGGGGCGGCATCGCCCGCGCGCGGGAGGCGCTCGCCGCGGGCGTGCTCTCACCGCTCGAGGGCCCGCCCCCGCGCATCGGCGCGCCGATCGCCCGACCCTCGGCGATTCTCTGCGTCGGCATGAATTACGCGGCCCACGCGGCCGAGTCGGGCTCGCAGCCCCCCGAGAACCTCGTGATGTTCCAGAAGACGCCGAACACGATCGCGGGGCCCCACGACGACGTCGCGATCCCGCGCGGCAGCGAGAAGACCGACTGGGAGGTGGAGCTGGGCGTCGTCATCGGCAGCCGCGCGCTCTATCTCGAAAGCCCCGCCGCCGCGTCGGCGCACATCGCGGGCTTCGTGCTCGCGAACGACCTGTCCGAGCGGGCGTGGCAGCTCGAGATCTCGGGCGGCCAGTGGGGCAAGGGCAAGTCCGCGCCCGGCTTCACGCCGACGGGTCCGTGGCTGGTCACCCCCGACGAGGTCGACCCCTCCGACCTGCGGCTGCGCAGCCGGGTCAACGGCGAGCCGCGACAGGACTCCCGCACCGCCGATCTCATCTTCGATGTGCCGTACATCGTCTGGCATCTGTCCCAGTTCATGGCACTCGAGGCGGGAGACCTGATCCTCACCGGCACCCCGGAGGGCGTTGCGCTCTCGGGGCGATTCCCCTATCTGCGGGCGGGGGACGTCGTCGAGCTCGAGATCGACGGTCTCGGCAGCCAGCGCCAGGTGATGGTGTGAGCGCCTCAATGGAGGGTCTCGTCGCCATCGTCACGGGCGGCGCGTCGGGCATCGGTGCGGCGATCGTTCGACGGCTCGCGGCCGACGGCGCGACGGTCGTCGTCTTCGATCGTGACGAAGCGACGCGGGATGCCGGGGGTCACACGGTCGACGTCGGCGACGACGTCGCAGTCCGGGCGGCCGTGGCCGCCGTCGGCGCCGACCACGGTCGCATCGACATCGTCGTCAACAACGCCGGCATCGGAGCCGCCGGCTCGATCGAGGACAACGACGACGCCGAATGGCATCGGGTCTTCGACGTGAACGTGGTCGGCATGGTGCGCGTCGCGCGCGCGGCGCTGCCGTGGCTGCGGCGGTCGGACGCGGCATCCATCGTCAACATGGCGTCGATCGCCGCGACCGCCGGGCTGCCCCGGCGCGCGCTGTACGGCGCGAGCAAGGGGGCGGTGCTCGCGCTGACCCTGCAGATGGCCGCCGATCACGTGCGCGAGGGCATCCGCGTCAACGCCGTCAGCCCCGGCACCGCCGACACCCCGTGGGTGGGCCGGCTGCTCGGCGCGGCCGATGACCCCGCCGCGGAGCGTGCCGCCCTCGAGGCCCGTCAGCCGCACGGCCGTCTCGTCAGCGCGGACGAGGTCGCCGACGCCGTCGCCTACCTCGCGAGCCCGCGCGCCGGATCGACCACGGGCACCGCGCTCGCCGTCGACGGCGGCATGTCGGGTCTGCGCCTGCGTCCGCGCTGACGCCGGCCGGCGCTCTAGGCTGACCCCGTGGATATGGAGCACGTCTTCACGGCGATCGCGGTCGGCTTCGAGGCGACCGGCGCGGCCGCGATGATCATCGGCGCGATCATCGCCCTCGTGCTGGGGGCGCGCTCGCTCTCGCGGCACGAGGGCGGCCGCACCGCGTTCCAGACGCTGCGCAACACGCTCGGGTCGGCGATCCTGCTGGGGCTCGAGATCCTCGTCGCCGCCGACCTGATCCGCACGATCACCTCCAAGCCCTCGCTCGAGGATGCGCTGATCCTCGGGCTCATCGTGCTGATCCGCACGATCCTGTCGATGTCGATCCAGATCGAGATCGAGGGGGTGCTGCCGTGGCGGCGGGCGCTGCTGACCAGCGGCGGTCAGCTGCTGGCCGGCCAGGTGCGCGACGACGCGCGGCGGGGTCGCGACGCCGCGCGCGGCGAGTAACCCCCGGCATCCACGCCGTCAACCCCCTGGGCACCGCGAAGCGGGCGCGGGATGCTGGGGCTCGACGAAAGGGGTGCGCCATGACCGCGGACCACGACCGAGATCTTCCCGAGGGTGTCATCGACGCCGACCCGCCCGGCGGCTGGGAGAGCGGACAGACCGCCGACGGCGAGAGCGCCGAGCAGAACGCCGACGCGATCGGTTCGCCCGAGCTCAGCGACGCGGGACTGCCCGTCGAGGGGCCGGAGTCGACGCAGAACGCCGATCCCGACCTCATCCAAGACGACGATCTCTCCGAAGAGGAGTCATGATGTCGAACACGCAGGACGATCCCGCCATGGATCAGCACCCGACCACCGACGCCGCCAAGCTCGCCGGCATCGTCGATCAGACTCGCGCCGATGTCGGCGACAAGGACGCCGAGGCGATCGAGCACGTGCTGCGTCAGCGGCTCGAGCAGGTCGGCATCGAGCTCTCGGACGCCGACATCCGCGACACCGCTCAGAAGATCGCCGCGGGCTAGCTCAGCCGCCGAGCCACTCCACGATCCGGCGCGCGGCGGGGCCGCCGTCGCGGATCATGGTCTCGTGCCCGTGGCCGGGCACCTCGACGAACTCGCCGTGGGGCAGCGCGCGTACGACGCGCTCGCACCAGTCCCGGGGCGAGACCGGATCCTCCTCGCCGCGCAGCACGAGCACCGGCACGGCGATGCGGGGGTAGGTCCGCTCCGGGCGGTGCACGAGCATCGCCCGCGTCTTGCGGATCAGGTGCGGCCGGGCCCGCAGGTATTCGCGCGCACCCAGCAGCAGCACCTTGGGGCTCTCGTCGAGCAGGTCGGTCACGAGCAGCCGCAGCTGCGTCAGCGCGCGGCGGGCACGGTCGTTCACGGTCGGCGCGACGAGCACGACCGCGGACGCGAGGCGGTGCCGGGCCTCGACCTCGGCCACCACCTGCGTGCCCATCGAGTGGCCGATCAGCACGGGCCGCTCGATCCGCTCGGCGCAGAGCAGCGCCGCGACGGTGTCGGCCATGCGCTCGATCGTCGGCGTCCGGGGCGGCTCGGGGGACTCTCCGTAGCCGGGCAGGTCGACCGCGATCACCCGTCCGGTCCGTTCGAGGTGCAGCGCCACGTCGCCGAAGACCTTGCGGCCCATTCCGATGCCGTGCACGAGGACGAAGGTGCGCGCCCCCGTCCCGCGCTCGCCGACGATGAGCGTCGACCCGTCGTGGGTGAAGGGACGGGGTGGATGCTCGGGGTCGGGCGTTCCCGTGACCTCGTCGATCAGGTGGTCGGCGCTCTCGGCGAGATCGCCGAACGGATCGAGGTCGTCGCTCACCCCACCACGCTACCCGCGCGTCGCGCGCGTGCCCGACGGCGGCTGCGGGGCACTAGCGTGGGGAGAGATGTCGGATTCAGCCCACGCGCCAGGCGGCGCGCCGCGCACCCAGAGCATCCCCCTCTCGTCGGCGCAGCGCTGGCGCGCCTTCTGGGTCTGCGTCGCCGTGGCGGGCATCACGATCCTCGACCTGTCCAAGGTCAATGTCGCGCTGCCCTCGATCGAGGCCGCGCTCGGGGCCGGATCGACCGAGCTGCAGCTGATCGTGTCGGGCTACGTGCTCACGTTCGGCCTCGCGCTCGTGCCGATGGGCCGCCTCGGCGATCAGCGATCCCGTCGGATGCTCTTCATCGTCGGGCTCACCCTGTTCACCTTGACGAGCGTCGTCTGCGCGCTGGCACCCAACACGGCGGTGCTGCTGGCGGGGAGACTCCTGCAGGGAGTGGCCGCCGGCATCCAGATGCCCCAGGTGCTGGGGCTGATCCAGCAGCTGTTCCAGGGCAAGGAGCGCGGCCGCGCCTTCGGCCTGTTCGGTGCGACGATCGGCGTCGCGACGGCGGTCGGCCCGACCCTGGGCGGTCTCATGATCGCCCTCGGCGGCCCCGACGACGGCTGGCGCCTGATCTTCTGGATGAATCTGCCGCTCGGAGTGATCGCCATCGCGCTCGCGGCGTGGGTGCTGCCCTCGACGCGCGCACGATCGCGTCGCCGGCTCGAGCTGGACCCCGTGGGCGTCGTGCTTTTCGGCATCACGGTGCTCGCGCTGATGTGGCCGTTCCTGTTCACCACCGGATCCCCGGACGACGATCCGCTGCGCTGGTGGCTGCTGGTCGTGTTCGCCCTGTTCGCGGCGGCGTTCGTCGCCTGGGAGCGCGGCTACAGCGCGCGCGGGCACAACCCGCTGATCCCGCTGAGCCTGTTCGGGGTCTCCTCCTTCCGCAACGGCACGCTCATCGCCACCACCTACTTCGCCGGCGCGCCCGCGCTGTTCCTGCTCACGACGCTGTACCTGCAGAGCGGCCTGGGCCTGGAGCCCGTGTTCGCCGGCATGGTCTCGATCGGGTTCGCGCTGGCGAGCGCCGTCGCGTCGTGGCTCGGCGGCAACCTCGTCGGGCGGTACGGTCGCCCCATCGTCGTGTGGGGTCTTGCGGCCGTGCTGCTGAGCGTCGGCGGTCTCGTGCTCGCCGCGCTGTATCTGCCTTCGGCATCCGTCGCCTTCGTCATGGCGGGGATCATGGCGGTCGGCGGGTTCGGGGGAGGCCTCGTGATCGCTCCCAACCAGACGCTCGCGCTCGCCGAGATCCCGGTCCAGCAGGGCGGTCTCGCCGGCTCGGTAGGGCAGCTCGGTCAGCGCATCGGCACGGCCGTGGGCACCGCCGTCGCGCTGTCGCTGTTCTACGCGGCGGTCTTCCGCGAGCAGGACGAGGCGCCGCCGCTCGTGGTCTACCACGACGCCTACATGTACGGGATGCTGGCGGTCGCCCTGTTCTTCGCGATCGCCTTCGTGCTGGCCGTGGTCGACCTCACGTCGCGCCGGCGGGGCCGCACGAGAGCCTGAGCGCCCTCAGGCGACCGCCCGGCGCTCTTCGGCAACGACCGTGGCGAGGTCGTCGCCGAAGGTGTAGCGCGCGGCGATCCGCCCGCCGCGCAGCACGTCGGGCAGCCAGCGACCGGCGTCGTCCCACATGCGCGCGTAGGGCACATCATCGAGTGCGAACCAGCGCGGCACGATCTCCTCGGTCTCGACGGGCTCGCCCCGCCAGGTGGTGCACGTGAACACGTGCGAGCGCTGCGACCACGAGGGCTGGGAGGGGAACAGGTAGTCGAGCACGCCGGCCGGCTCGAGGTCGTCGGCCTCGATGTGCAGTCCGGTCTCTTCGTGCACCTCGCGCACGGCCCCCTCGCGGACGCTCTCGCCCGCCTCGACCTTGCCGCCGATGCCCACGACCTTGCCGAGGCCGAGCCCGGTGCGCTTGTAGCCCAGCAGCACGTCGGTGCCGCCTGCCGCGCCGGGGCGCAGCAGGTAGACGACACAGACGTCGGGCAGGTCCATGCGGTCAGGGTACGCCCGGTGTGTTTCGCGGGCGTGTCGGCGCGTGCGCTCTCGGCGAACCGCGGGGGCGCTTCCGGTCGATGTCGGAGACCGACCGTAGCGTGTGGGCATGCGCATCCTGCACACCTCCGACTGGCACATCGGCCGCTCCTTCCACGGCCACGCCACCCTCGTCGCGCTGCACGGCGTGCTCGAGACGCTCGCCGGCCAGGTGCGCGATCGGGGCGTCGACGTCGTGGTGCTCGCGGGCGACGTCTTCGACTCCGCGACGCCCGCCGCCGCGTGCTACACGCTGCTCACGGACGCGCTCGCGGCGATCCGCGATGCCGGCGCCGAGGTCGTGGTCACGAGCGGCAACCACGACTCCGCGGCGCGGCTGGGATTCCAGGCGCCCTTCCTCGCACGGGCCGGCGTGCACGTGCGCACCGATCCGCGCACGCTCGCCGATCCCGTCACGATCGACGATGAGCACGGTCCCGTGCACTTCTACGGCATCCCCTACCTCGAGCCCTCGATCGTGCGGCCGCTGTGGCCCGACGAGACGCTGCGCACGCAGGCGCAGACGATGTCGCACGCCATGTCGCTCGTGCGCGCCGACCTCGCGGTGCGCGGCGGGCGGTCGGTGGCGCTCGCGCACTGCTTCGCCGCGGGTATCGAGCCCACGCCCGGCGTCGAGCGCGAGATCCGACAGGGCACGCTCGACGTCGTGCCCCTGTCGGTGTTCGACGGTCCCGACTATGTCGCCCTCGGCCACATCCACGGCCGCAGCGAGCTCTCGGCACGTGTGCGCTACGCCGGTGCACCGCTGCACTACTCCTTCGGCGAGCAGCACAAGCCGCGCGGCTCGTGGCTGGTCGACCTCGATGCGCGGGGCCTGGCGGGCGTCGAGTGGCTGGGACTTCCGGTGCCCCGGCCGCTGGTCACCCTGACCGCGCCGATCGACGAGCTCCTCGGCGACGAGCGCTTCGCCGTGCACGAGGACTCGTGGGTGTGCGCGCAGTACACCGACACCGCGCCTCAGGTCGACCCGATGCGACGCCTGCGCGCCCGCTTCCCGCACTGCGCGACCGTCGTGCACGCGCCGGCCATCGTGGCCGAAGACTCCGGCTCGACGTACCGCGAACGTCTGCGCGACGCCGTCAGCGACACCGAGCGCATCGACGCCTTCCTCGACCACGTCCGCGCGGGCGAGGGGCCCTCCGAGCGCGAGCGCGAGCTGCTGGCCGACGTGCTCGATGACCGAGTGCGCGCCGAGGCCCTCGCATGAGGCTGCACAGGCTCGAGGTCGAGGGGTTCGGGCCCTTCCGTGAGCGGCAGGTCGTCGACTTCGACGCCTACGCCGACGACGGCATCTTCCTGATCACCGGGCGCACCGGCACCGGCAAATCGAGCATCCTCGACGCGGTGTGCTTCGCCCTCTACGGAGGCGTGCCCCGGTACGAGTCGGGCGAGCGGCGCCTGCGCAGCGACCACTGCGCGCCCGACGACGTGAGCGAGGTCATCGTCGAGTTCAGCACGGGCGAGCGCCGGTTCCGCGTCACCCGGGCACCGGAGTACGAACGACCCAAGCGGCGCGGATCGGGGATGGCGCTCGAGGCGCACCGCGCCGCCCTCGAGGAGCACAGGGGCGGGGTCTGGACGGGTCTGGCGGCCCGCCCCGTCGACGTCGCACACGAGCTCGAGCAGATCCTGCAGCTGACCCAGCAGCAGTTCCTGCAGGTGATCCTGCTCGCTCAGGGACGGTTCGCGCGCTTCCTGCTCGCCAAGAACGATGAGCGGCAGGCCCTCCTGCGCACGCTGTTCGGCACTCGCCGCTTCGAGGAGTACGAGAAGGCCCTCGAGCAGCGCCGCAGGATCGCCGAGGCGGCGGCGGGGGCCGGCGCCGACCAGATGGCGATGGTGCTCGACGAGGCGCGCCGCGTCGCGACGGACGCGGGCATCGAGGTCGCCGCGTCCGCGGATCCCGCCGAGGTGGCCCGCGTCGCCGATCGCGCGGCGTATCGGGCCGAGACGGCGCAGCACGCGCATGTCGCGGCCGAGACCGCCCTGCACGCCGCCGAGGCTGTGCTGGCCGCCCGCACGGCCGAGGGCGAGCGTCAGCGTCAGCGTGACCGCTCGCGTCTGCGCCTCGCCGAGCTCGAGTCGCAGACGCCCCGCATCGACGACGACCGCCGCACCCTCGCGGAGGCCGCGCGTGCCGAGGTCGTGCGCGCCGACGTCGAGAAGGCTCGCGACGCCGCGACGGTGGCCGCAGGCGCCCGAGCCGACGAGCGCGCGGCCCGTGCCGCGTGGGCCGATCTGCCCGCACACGCGGTGCCGCGCGAACTCGCCCTCGGCGACGAGATCGTTGACCACGACATCGTCGCCCTGCGCGCGCTGGCCGACGAGGCGACGGCCGACCGCGGAGCCTGGCGGGCCGCGGCGCTCGCCGAGGCCTCCCTCGATGACCTCGCCGCGGCCACGGCCGCGGCGCAGGTGGTGCTCGCCGATCTGGATGAGCGCCGGTTGTGCGCCGACGAGGCGGCAAGGGGCCGTCCGGCCGCTCTCGCGGCGCTCGATGTGCGACTCGAGACGGCGCATGCCTCGGCGGCGCTCCTGCCCGCCGCACGCGAACGGCGGCGGGCGCTCGGCGACCAGCGCGACGCCGCAGCGCGCGCCGAGAGCCTGGCCGAGGCACTGCGCGCGGCCGAGAGCTCCGCGCGAGACGCCGGCGAGGCGCTCGCCGCCGCGGCGGCGCACGTCGCGGCGCTCCTGCGCCTGCGCCTGGACGGCTTCGCCGGCGAGCTCGCGGCGACGCTGGTACCCGGCGACCCGTGCGCCGTCTGCGGCGCGCGCGAACACCCGCACCCGGCCGAGCGCGCACCCGGCGCCGCCGACGCCGACACGATCTCCGCCGCGGAGCAGGCCAAGGCCGCCGCTGCCCGGGCCGATGCCGAGGCGACCTCCGCGCTGGCGGACGCCCGCGCTCGCCACGCCGAGGCCGCGGCCTCGGCGGGAGGGCGCTCGAGCGCGCAGCTCGACGCCGAGCTCACCGCGGCGACCTCCGCGCTCGAGACGGCCGAAACGGCCGAGACACTCGTGCAAACGTTGCGCGACGAGCGCGCGGCACTCGTCGCCGAGAACGAGCGCGCCGCAGAGGAGCAGGCGGTGCTGGCCGCCCAGCGGGCGACAGCGGCCGAGACGCTCGCGGTCGCGACCGAGCGCCTCGATACCGCGCGCCGCACCGTGGCGCAGGCGCGCGGCGATCACGCCACGGTCGCCGCGCGACTCGACGCCATCGCGCGGGTGATCCGGTGCGCGCGCGACCTCGCCGACGCCGCCGAGGAGCGTGCGGCGGCCGTCCTGGGGGCGGAGGACGCCGCCACCGCACGCGACGCGGCGCTGCGCCGGCACGGGTTCGACGACGAAGCCACCGCGCTGACGGCGCTGCGCGACGACGACACGCGCGCTGAGCTCGAGGCGCGCATCCGCGCCCACGACCTGGCCCTCGCGACCGAGCGGGCGACCCTCCTCGAGCTCGAGCTCGAGGTGCTGCCCGAAGAGCCGATCGACCTCGCCCCGTTCACGTCCGCCGTCGACCTGGCCCGCGCGGAGCGCGCCACGGCCGCCGCCGCGCTGGCGCGCGCCGAGCAGGTGGCCGAGACCCTGCGCGCGCTCGCCGCTCGGGCAGCGCACGCCGATGCCGACACCGCGCGACTGCGCGACGAGCACGAGATCATCGCCCGCCTCGCGCACACCGTGGCGGGCAAGGCGCCCAACACCCGCCGCATGACACTCGAGACCTTCGTGCTCGCCGCCGAGCTCGAAGAGATCGTGGCGGCCGCCAACCTGCGCCTGTCCGACATGTCGGACGGCCGCTATCGCCTCCGCCACACCGACGCGCGCGCGGCGCGTGGAGCCGCGTCGGGGCTCGGCGTCGAGATCATGGACGCCCACACCGGGCGTGCCCGTCCCACCCAGTCCCTCTCGGGCGGCGAGACCTTCCTCGCCTCGCTC
Source organism: Microbacterium sp. HA-8 (assembly GCF_046111165.1). Lineage (NCBI taxonomy): Bacteria > Bacillati > Actinomycetota > Actinomycetes > Micrococcales > Microbacteriaceae > Microbacterium > Microbacterium sp. HA-8. The sequence goes on along the minus strand of NZ_CP162025.1, from coordinate 3,159,856 downwards.
GCCCTCGCGCTGGGACTTGCCGAGGTCGTCACGGGCCGCGCGGGCGGCATCCGGCTCGACACCCTGTTCATCGACGAGGGCTTCGGCTCCCTCGACCCCGAGACCCTCGACGTCGCGATGCGCACACTCGACGAGCTGCGCCAGGGAGGCCGCACGATCGGGCTGATCAGCCACGTCGAGACGATGAAGGATCAGGTGCCCGCGCAGCTGCACGTCGAGGCGTCGGCACAGGGACCGAGTGTGATCCGGCAGCGCGCGGCCGTCCCCCACTGATATGCCGCCGCCGAACCTTGTGTGCCGCGCTGGGGCGGGTATAGCCTGCCCGCCAGGCACCGTCGCCGCCGCAGATTCGCTGGGGACGCCGGGCGCGTCGCGGGGGAAACCGGCGGGCCCGGCGGGCGTTCCCGCTCGCACCGGCGGTTAGGCTGGATGGATGAAGAGCGGAACCCTCTGGACGATCCTCGGCGTCATCGCCGCCGTGCTCATCGCGTGGTTCCTCGTGAACGTGCTGTTCTCGGTCCTCGCGTTCGTCTTCAAGCTGATCGTCGTCGCCGTCGTCGCCGCGATCGTCTTCTTCGTGCTGCGCGCGGTGTTCGCTCGCGGCGACGACGACTGACTCACACGCCGTAGTCGGCGCGGAAGACCTCCCACAGCTGCGCGCTGCACGCCGTCACGGCCGTGCGCCAGTCCGTGATGGCGTCATCCTGTGCCCGATCCGAGACGGCCTTGAGCACGCGGATGGGCACCCCGAACTCCTGCGCCACCCAGATGTAGGCGTACGTCTCCATGTCGACCATGCTTGCCCCGAGCGGCCGGATCGTCGCCACAGCCTCCGCGTCGTCGACGAAGTGATCGCCGGTCGCGATCGTCACCTCGTCGAGCACGCGCCGGGGGGCAGCATCCACCGCCCGCGTCTCGACGCGAGCGGGCATCGACACGTGCTGGCCGACGATGCCGTCGATATCGGTGACGTCGTGCTGCACGGCGGCGGTGACCTCGTAGACCGCGGCACCCAGGCGCGGGTCGATCGCCCCGCCCGTGCCCACGACCACGATCTCGTCGTAGGTCTGCGCGGTGAGCGCGCGGGTCAGCCCCACCGCTCCCTTCAGCTTGCCGGGTCCGGTCACGAGGCGCCCGAAGCCCTCGATCTCGGCGGGAAATGCCACGAGTTCGGCGTCCAGCGCCGCGACGAGAAGTCTCACGTCATCCATTCTCCCGGATCAGCGCGGACCCCCGGCCGGCGTCACACCGGCGAAACACGCGTGAGACAGGATGGCCGGCGATGATCTCGTACCCCGACTACCTGCAGCTGCTGCCCAAGACCGAGCTGCACTGCCACTTCACCTCGACCATGAGCGCCGAGCTGTTCGTGCGGCTGGCGGCGAAGCACGGCGTGGCGCTTCCCACCACCGACCCCGAGCGGCTGTTCGACTACCGCGATCTGCGGGACTTCCTCGCGGCGTTCACGATCGCGCACGACGTGCTGCGCGATCCCGAGGACTTCCACGCCGTCGCCCTCGACGGAGTGCGGATCGGCGTGGAGACCGGCAACCTGCGCTACCGCGAGTACTACCTGAATCCGCAGTACTTCGCCGGCCGTGGGATGTCGTACACCGACGTGGTCGACCCCGTCATCGAGGGCCTGGAGGCCGCGCAGCGGCAGTGGGGGGTGGGCTTTCGCATCGTCGTCGCGATCAACCGGGCCGACACTCCCGAGTCCGCGCTGCGCCTCGTCGAGCAGATGGCCGAGCACCGGCATCCCGCCGTCGTGGGTCTGGGGATGGATGATCTGACCCCCGATGGGCGCGAGGCGCCCGAGACGTTCGCGAACGCGTACGCGCTCGCGCGGGCGGAGGGCTTCCGGCTGACCGCACACGTCGGGGAGACCGACCGCTCGGAGGCCGACGCGGTGCGCATCGCCCTGCACGATCTCGGCGTCGATCGCATCGACCACGGCTACCGCATCATGGACGATCCGGACCTCGTCGCCGAGGCGCGCGCGAGCGGGATCGGATTCACGACGACGCCGATCTCGACGACGATCTGTTCGGGCTGGACCCTGGATCCCGCCCACCGCATTCGTCGCATGATCGATGCGGGGCTCACCGTGACGGTCTCGACCGATGACGCGATGTTCTTCCGCACCGACATCGGTCGGGAGTACCGCGAGGGTCTCGCGGCGCTCGGGGTCGATGCCGAGGGCGCGGCCCGCATCGCGCTGGCCGGGATCGACGCGGCATTCTGCGACGATGACGAGAAGGCCCGGCTGCGCGCGCAGTTCGGCGCCGAGATCGCGGCGCTCGACGCGCAGCACGAGAGGGATTGAACGATGGACCTTGCCCACTTCGCCACGGGTTACACGGTGCAGCTGCCGTCCTGGGTCGCCGACGAGCTCGCGGGCGTGCCCGACATCCTGCCCGATGTGGCCGATCGCATGGCGCTCGTCCACCGCCTCGCCGATCGCAACTGGCGGGAGGGCAACGGCGGGCCCTTCGCGGCGCTCGTCGCCGAGACCGAGACCGGTCGGATCGTCTCGGTCGGCGTGAACGTCGTGCTCGGCAGCGGGGTGTCCTCGGCGCACGCCGAGGTGACGGCACTCGGCACCGCGCAGGCGCGCGTGGGGTCGTGGGATCTCGGCGGCGCCGACCTTCCCGAGCACGAGCTGGTGGTCAACTGGCGCCCGTGCGTGCAGTGCTACGGCGCCACGATGTGGTCGGGCGTGCGCTCGCTCGTCGTGGCGGGGGCGGGCCCCGAGCTCGAGCAGATCTCGACGTTCGACGAGGGGCCGATGGTCGACGACTGGGCCGAGCAGTTCGAGGCCCGCGGCATCCGCGTCACACAGGACGTGCTGCGCGACGAGGCGCTCGCGGTGTTCCGCGCCTACCGCGCGGCGGTGGATGCCGGGGGCATCACGGTCTACAACGCCCGCACCGCCGAGGTCTGACCCGCGTCAGAGCAGGCGGTAGCCCGCGCCGCGCACGGTCTCGATGCGATCGGCGCCGAGCTTCTGCCGCAGGTAGCCGATGTACACGTCGGCGACGTTGGAGCCCGGATCGAAGTCGTACCCCCACACACGACTGAGCAGTTGCTCGCGGCTGAGCACCTGACCGGCGTGGCGGATGAGTTCCTCGGCGAGGGCGAACTCGCGTGCCGAGAGCTCCACCGCATCGCCGGCGACGTGCGCTTTGCGCGTGCGGACATCGAGCGAGATGTCGCGGTGGCGCAGCTCGGGGGCTGCGGCGGACTCTTCCTTGCGCATGCGCAGTCGGATCCGGGCGAGCAGCTCGTCGAAGCGGAAGGGCTTGCCGATGTAGTCGTCGGCCCCGCCCTCGAGACCCGCGACGGTGTCGTGAAGCTCGACGCGGGCCGTCAGCATGATCACCGGCAGACGCGATCCCGACCCGCGCAACTGCTCGAGCACGGCGAAGCCGTCCATGCCCGGCATGTTCACATCCAGCACCAGCAGGTCGAACTCGCCCGTCTGGGCCAGATGCAGCGCGTCGGGCCCGGTCGCGGCGATCGTCGTGGCGAAACCCGCCGATCGCAGGCCCTTCTCGATGAATCCCGAGATGCGCTTCTCGTCGTCGGCGATGAGGATCGACGCCATCAGCGCACCCCGCTCAGCGCGTCGGCGGCCGTCGGGAGCGGGGGCCGTGGGGGAGTCGCGTCGGTGAGGGGGAGCGTGATCGCGAAGACCGCGCCCTGTGCGCCCTCGGCATCCACCACCCGCGCCGTGCCGCCGTGGGCGCGGGCGATCACCTGCACGATGTTCAGGCCGAGACCGCTGCCGGCCCTCGTGTCGTCGGCGCCGCGCTGGAAGCGCTCGAAGATCCGCTCCTTCAGTGCATCGGGCACGCCCGGACCGTAGTCGCGCACCCACAGCTCGAGCCCTGCCGAGACCCTGCGGCTGCCGATCACGAGGCGTCCGCCGCCGTGTGTGACGGCGTTCTGGGCCAGCTGCAGCATCGCCTGGGTGATGCGCTCGGGATCGAGCACGGCGACCACGTCGGCGACCGGACCGGGCGCGACGTCGGCGCCCTCGATCCCCTCCGCCTTGCGCACGATCTGGCGCAGGAGGTCCGCTGCATCGACGGGGCGCGGGGCGATGGGGCGCGGGCCGTGCAGGGAGGCCGCGCGCGCGAGGTCCTGGACGAGGCTGCCCATCCGATCGAGTTCGTCGACCGTGAGTGTCTGCGTCTCGCGCACGTCGGCGGGATCGTCGGGATCCATGACCTCGACATAGCCGCGCACGATCGTGATCGGTGTCTTCAGCTCGTGCCCGACATCGTGCAGCAGGCGGCGCTGCGAGTCGAGGGATTGATCGAGGCGGTCGAGCATGGCGTTGATCGTCTCGGCGAGCTCGGAGACGTCGTCGCGGCCCTCGATCGGCAGGCGCTCGGAGAGGGAGTGCGCCGACACGCGTTCGGCGGTCTCGCGCATCGTGCGCAGTGGCCGCAGCAGCCGTGTCGCGACGAGCCACGCGACGCCGGCGATCGCGATCAGGGCGATGCCGGCGGCGATGAGGTACACGCGCGCGGCGACGTTGATCTCGGCGAGCTCCGCCTCGATGTCGTAGGCGAGCGTGAACAGCGTCGTCTCCGGGGCGGGGGAGCCCTCGACCGTGATCGGGGCGGCCAGGTACTGCCAGGTGACGCCGTCGTCCGCGTAGACGCCGATGACCGGGTCGCCGTCGGCGGTCGCCGCCACGATGTGGGGTACGAATCCCGGAGCGGACTGGAGGTCGACGTCGAGGGGCACACCGGGTGCGAGGGCGGCGGCGCCGTCGATGATGCCCAGCGCGCCCGTGTTGTCGTCCGGGCTCATGCGCTGCACGACAGCCGTGAGCGCCTCGATCGAGGTCGTCCAGCTGCCGTCCTGCACACCCTGCTGCACGAGAAAGCGCGCCGAATCCAGGCTCGACTGCAGCTGACCCTCCATCTGCGCAAGGATTCGCGCGCGCTCCACGGCGTACACCGCGACACCGACCGTCAGCATCCCGAGGGCGGCGACGATCGTGATCACGGCGATGATCCGCGTGCGCACCGATACCCGGGCAAGGCCGGTGCGCCGCGCGGGTGGGGGAGTCTGCTCGGTCACCTTTTCAGTATGGCCGGGGGGCCTTCGGCGGGATCGACCCTAAGAGAGGTCTCACACACGTCCTTAGCGCGACGTGCTGGAATCGGAATCGTGCCCACTTCCGCCGATGCGCCCGCCGGGGCCGATGCGCCCGCCGAGGCCGGTCTGCTCGCCGACGCGCTGGGCGTCGACTCCGGCGATCTGCGGATGCTCAGCCGCGAACCCCTCGGTCGAGGCTCCGTCGCCGGGTTCGACGTCCGCCGTGACGGCGACGCGACCGAGACCTGGTTCGTCGACACGTCGGGGCTCGAGGTGACCGCCGAGACGGGGCTGGCCGCCGAGGGTGTGCGGGTGTGGCCCCATCCCGCCGATCCGCACCTGCCGGCCCTCGCGCCGGCGGCGTTCGGGGGCGCGGCCGCGGTGCTGCTCGAGCGCCTCGGCGTCGCCGTCGAGGGCCAGCCCCGCATCATGGCGTACCGCGCCGGGCGTCGTGCCGTGCTGCGGATGCCGTCGGCCGGCGCCGCGACGTGGGTCAAGGTCGTCCGGCCGGGGCGCGTCGAGCGCGTGGTGTGGGCGCACGCGGCGTTCGCGGCCGCGGGCATCCCCGTGCCGGCCGTGCGCGGATGGTCGCCGGAGGGACTGCTCGTGCTCGACCAGGCCGACGGCACCCCCGCCACCGAGGTGGTGTGGCAGCCCGAGGCGCTGCTCGACCTCGTCGACGAGCTGCGCCGACGGATCGCGACCGTGCCGATGCGCGTGCCTGCCCGCACATCGCTGCTGGCGCGCCTGCCGTGGTACCGCGCCCGCCTGATCGCCGCCGGCCTGCCCGGGGCGCTCGTCGACGACCTCGCCGCGCGCGCGGAGGCGCTGGGCGCGCAGGCCGGCGGCGTCGAGACAGGCATCCACGGTGACCTGCACGTCGGCCAGCTCTTCCTCACCGGCTCGGGAGACAGCATCCACCTGGCATCCCTCATCGACGTCGACACGGCGGGGCGCGGCGACCCCGCCGACGACGCCGGCGCCTTCCTCTCGCACGCCGTCGCCAGTGCGCTGCTGACCGAGGGGTGGGGCGATGCCGAACGGGCCTGGGCGCTCGCCGAGGGCGCGCGACGCCGGTTCGCCGACGACCCCGCGGTCGCCGCGCGCGCCATCGTGCAGCTGCTCGGTCATGCACTCGCGGCGGCCGAGTCGGCGGATCGGGTGCGGGCCGATCGTCTGCTCGCAGCGGCAGACCTCGTGGATAAGAGCGGCCTCACGGTCGCTTTCGAGGCGCCTTAGCCCCGACCCGCAGGCTGGAGATCGTTCGGGAAGCCCCCCACCCGGATCACCCCAGAAGGAGAACCGATCATGAACAAGAAGAAGTGGATCGCCTACGGAGCCGTCGGAGCCGTGGGCATCGGCCTGCTGGCCGGCGGCGCGGCCGCCACCGCGAGCACGATGGACCTGCGCACCACCGACGGAACCGTCGTGCCGGGCGGTGCCATCACCGGGCGCGACGGCGTCCTGGACCGCCCGGGCGGCGTGCAGCTCAACGTCAGCGACACGTCGGTCTCGGTCGTCTCTGCCCCGAGCCCGACCCCGGTGACGCCGTCGGTCCCCTCGGTACCGAGCGTGGCATCGCCGGTCACCCCGCCGCCCGCCCCGGCCCCTGCCCCCGCACCCCCCGCGCCCGCTCCGGCGCCGGTGCCCGACTCGCCGGCCAGCGCACCCAGCGCCTACAGCGCCCCGAGTCCCGCGTCCCCGGCATCGGTCGCCTCGGTCGCATCCGCCGGCTCGAACTGAGCCGACCGAGAGCCCCCGGGTCCCCCCCGCCCGGGGGCTCTCGCGCGTCCGACGCACGATCGATCGGCGCGCGTCACGCCCCGGCAACACGCCCGGGCGTATCCTGAGACATGGCGCACTCCACTGCAGACACCCCCGCGGGAGCGTCGATGCGCGGCACGGTCGTCGCAATCGTCGGCCCCTCCTCCGATTCCGCCCTCGCATCCCTGGCCGGTCTGCCCGGCATCGACACACTGTCGCTGCGCGAGGCGGACCCCGACGTCGCGTCCCGCCGGATCGCCGCGTGCGCGATGCCCTGGATCGTCCACGACGCCGACCCCCTCGAGCACGTCGCCGCGGCGTGGATAGAGCTCTACCAGGAGCGCGCGACCCTCGGCACGCTCGAGATCGAGGTCGAGACGGCGCTCGACGCCTTCGAGCACGGGCGCGCCCTGATGCCCGACTACTACATCGTCCTCGACCCGGCATCCGCCGATGGCGCGTGGCGGCACTGGTGGTGCGGTGCACTCGGGCAGCATGCTCCGCGTCGCGTGCTTCCCGCCGAGACGCCCGGGCACGCACGGGATGCCGCCATCCGGCGCATGCTGACCGCGCTGCCCTCCTCGCGGCCGTGGCCGGATCCCTCGACCTGGCTGCCGGGGCTCGCGTTCGAGATCCCCGACCGGGTGGGCCTGCGCGACCGCGTGCGTGACGAACCGGAGATCAGCGGGTCGTGAACTGCGGCAGCGCCTGACGCAGCTCGTCGAGCCACGCGCGCGCGTTGCCGTCCGAGGGGGCGCGCCAGTCGCCGCGGGGCGAGAGCGAACCCGCGGCGGCGACCTTGGGTCCGTTCGGGATCGCCGAGCGCTTGAACTGAGCGAACCCGAAATAACGCTGCAGGAACACCTCCAGCCAGCGCACGATCTCGGTCAGGTCGTAGGAGTACCGATCCCTCTCGGGAAAGCCGGGGGGCCAGGCTCCGGCATCCGCGTCCTTCCACGCCTCGAGGGCGATGAAGGCGATCTTCGAGGGGCGCATGCCATAGCGCAGCACGTGGAAGAGGGTGAGGTCGTGCAGGGCGTAGGGACCGATCTTGTCCTGCGTCGACTGCACCTTGCCGTCCTGCCCGGCGGGCACCAGCTCGGGACTGATCTCGGTGTCGAGCACGGATTGGAGCACTCGCGCCTCGCCCGCATCCACACCCTCGCCGGCGGCGATGACCCACCGGATCAGGTGCTGGATGAGGGTCTTGGGAACGCCCGTGTTGACGGCGTAGTGACTCATGTGGTCGCCGACCCCGTAGGTCGCCCAGCCGAGGGCGAGCTCGGAGAGGTCCGAGGTGCCGATGACCATGCCGCCGTTCTGGTTCGCCAGGCGGAAGAGGAAGTCGGTGCGCAGCCCCGCCTGCACGTTCTCGAACGTGATGTCGTAGACGGGCTCGCCGCCGGAGAAGGGGTGTCCGATCTCGGCGAGCATGAGCGCGGCGCTCTCGCGGATGTCGATCGTCTCGATCGTCGCGCCCACCGACTCGGCCAGCGCGATCGCGTTGGAGCGGGTGTGGTCGCTCGTCGCGAATCCCGGCATCGTGTAGGCGAGGATGTCGGAGCGCGGCCGCCCCATACGGTCCATCGCGCGAGCCACGACGAGCAGGGCGTGCGTGGAGTCGAGACCGCCGCTGACGCCGATGACGGGCTTGGGATCGCCGATCGCGCGCATGCGCTGCACGAGGCCCGACACCTGGATGTTGAACGCCTCGTAGCAGTCCTGGGCCAGGCGTTCGGGGTCGTCGGGGACGAACGGGAACCGGTCGAGCGTGCGTCGCAGCCCTGCCGCCGTGCGGGATCCGAGCGTGAACGGGATGCGGAAGAACTCGTCCGCGCGCGCGGCGTGGGTGCGGCGGTTGTCATCGAACGTGCCCTGCCGGGCGCGATCCTGACGGATGCGGTCGAGGTCGACGTCGGCGATGCTGCGGCGCGGTCCGTCGGGGAACCGCTCGGTCTCGGCGAGCAGGTTGCCGGCCTCGTAGATCATGGTCTGCCCGTCCCAGGACAGGTCGTTCGTCGATTCGCCGGCGCCCGCGGCCGCGTACGCGTACACGGCGAGGCAGCGCAGCGACTGCGACTGGCACAGCGCCTTGCGATCGTCGGCGCGGGCGATCGTGATCGGGCTGCCCGAGAGGTTGACGAGGACTGTCGCTCCCGCCAGCGCAGCCTCGGCCGAGGGCGGGATCGGCACCCAGACGTCTTCGCACACCTCGGCGTGCAGCACGAGGCCGGGGACGTCGGTGGCCTCGAAGAGCAGGTGGGGACCGAACGGCGCCTCGACGCCCGCGACGGTGATCCATCGGGCGTCGGCTCCCGTGAGGTCGTCGCCGGGCGCGTACCAGCGCCGCTCGTAGAACTCGCGGTAGGTCGGCAGATACGACTTCGGCGCGACGCCCAGCAGCTCCCCCCCCTGGATCACGAGGGCGCAGTTGTAGAGGCGGTGGCGGTGGCGCAGCGGGGCACCGACGACGAGCACCGTCCCGAGATCGGCGGACGCGTCGATCACTCGGGCGACGGCGTCCTCGACGGCGTCGAGCACGGCATCCTGGAGCACGAGGTCGTCGATGCTGTACCCCGACAGGCACAGCTCCGGGAACACCGCGACGGCCACGCCCTCGGCGTCGACCGCGCGCGCCTCGTCGATCACGGCGTCGGCGTTCGTGCGGGGATCGGCGATCGCGACCGGGATGGTGCACGCCGCGATCCGGGCGAACCCGTGCCGGTAGGGATTCTCGAACGGCAGGCTCTCGTTCACCCGCCCAGTCTTGCACCGATGCCGCCGGGTGGATGTCGGAGCCCGCCGCTAGCCTCGAACCGATGCGTTACACACCCGCCACGGCTGAAAGCCCCGCCCGCCTCGTCACCAGCGCCAGCGACCTCAAGGCCGCGTCCGAGTGCGAGTTCGCGTGGCTGCGGGCGATCGACGCGAGGCTGGGTCGGGTGCCCGCGGTGCAGGAGCCCGAAGACCTCACGCTCGAGCGCGCGGCACGCCTCGGCGACCGCCACGAAGAGCGCGTCCTCGAGCGCTACCGCGCCGAGCTGGGGGCCGGTGTCGTCGAGATCCCGCGCGCCTCGTCGGCCGACGCCGCAGCGCTGGCCGAGGCCGCGCGGGCGACCCGCGAAGCGCTCGGCTCCGACGCCCGCGTGGTCTTCCAGGCGGCGTTCGCGACCGACGACTTCGTGGGCTTCGCCGATTTCCTCCTGCGCGACCCGGACGGGCGCTGGGTCGTGCAGGACACCAAGCTGGCCCGCCGCGCACGCGTGACCGCGCTCATGCAGCTCGCGGCATATGTCGAGCAGCTCGACCGGCTGGAGGTGCCGCGCGCCGATCGTGTCGAGCTGCTGCTCGGCGACGGCACGACGAGCGTGCATGCCGTCGACGACGTGCTGCCGGTGTACCGGCTGCGGCGCGCGCGCCTGTCCGTCCTGATCGAGGACCGCCGCATCGCCGAGGGCCCCGCGATCGCGCCCGCGGTGTGGGGCGATGACCGCTTCGTCGCCTGCGGCCGCTGCGCCACCTGTCAGATCGAGGTCGAGTCGGCACGGGATCTGCTGCTGGTCGCGGGCATGCGGCCCTCGCAGCGCGACCGGCTGCGGGCGAACGGGGTGCAGACGATCGACGAGCTGGCGGCAGCCGACGTCGCGGCCGTGCCGCCGGGGATGAACCCCGAGGTCTTCGCGCTGCTGGTCACCCAGGCGGCGCTCCAGCTCGAGGCCCACGAGTCGGCAGCGCCGCCCTACCGTGTGGTCGCTCCGCGCGCGCTCGGAGCACTGCCTCCCGCCGATCCCGGCGATCTCTTCTTCGATTTCGAGGGCGACCCGCTCTACACCGAGGGATCGGGGGGAGTGTGGGGGCTGGATTACCTCTTCGGCTGGGTCGACGATCGCGAGCAGTTCTCCTCGATCTGGGCACACTCGTTCGCCGCCGAGCGCGAGGCGCTCGAGCGCTTCCTGGCGTTCGTCCGGGTGCATCGCCTCGCGCACCCCGGCATGCACATCTACCACTACGCCCCCTACGAGACCAGTCACCTGTTCGCCATGGCTGCGCGCCACGGCGTCGGCGAGGCCGAGGTCGACACCCTGCTGCGCGATGGTGTGTTCGTCGACCTGTATCCGATCGTGCGGCGGGCGCTGCGCGTGGGGTCGCGCTCGTACTCGATCAAGAAGCTCGAACCCCTGTATATGGGCGAGGAGCGCCGCGAGAGCGACGTCCAGCGCGGCGATGAGTCGATCGTGCGGTACGTCGAGGCGCGGGCGCTGGCCGATGAGGGCGAGACGGCGGCAGCGCAGCGCATCCTCGACGACATCGGCGACTACAACCGGTACGACTGCGTCTCCACGCGGCGCCTGCGCGACTGGCTGCGCGAGCGCGCCGCCGAACACGGCGTGCCGGCGGCAGCCGATCCCGAGTCCGAGAGCACGGGGTATGCGCCTTCGCCGCGCGCCGAGGCGCTGGCTCGCCGCGCGGATGCCCTCGCGGCCTCGCGCCCGCCGGGATCGGCAGGCGACGTCGGCGACGACGAGCGTGCGCTGCGCCTCGCGGCCGCCGCGATCGACTACTACCCGCGCGAGGCCAAGTCGTTCTGGGCCACCCACTTCCTGCGCCTGCGCGAGCCCGTGGGCGTGTGGGATCAGGCGCGCGACGTCGTCGCGCTCGATCGTGCCCGCTGCGAGGTGCTCGAGGACTGGCATCGCCCCGAGGGTCGCCGCGTCGATGTGCGCGTGCTGAGGCTCGTGGGTGAGCCCGCCCCCGGCACACGTCTCAAGGTGGGCACCGACCCCTTCGCGCTCTACGAGCTGCCCGCACCCTTTCCCTTCGAGGCCTCTCCGCGCTGGATCCACGCCGATCGTCGCGTGAAGGTCATCGACGAGAGCGACGACGGCGCGATCGTCGAAGAGACCTCGGTGTCCGGCATGACGTGGGCCCCGCTGCCGATCGCCCTGACCCCGGCCGCGCCGCCGCGGGCGGGCAACCAGCAGTCCGCGATCGACGCATGGGCAGATGCGCTGATCGACGCCGACGGCGAGCTGCCCGCCGGTCCTGCCGCCGACATCCTGCGCAGGCTCCCGCCCCGCGGCGTCTCGGACATGCCCGCGCCCGGCACCCCCGTCGACGCCGCCGAGGTCGTGGCGGCCCTGCGCACCCTCGATCGCAGCTACCTCGCGGTGCAGGGCCCTCCCGGCACGGGCAAGACGTACATCGGATCCCACGTCATCGAGCGCCTCGTGCGCGAGCACGGCTGGCGTGTCGGCGTGGTGGCGCAGTCCCACGCGGTCGTCGAGCACATGCTCGAGCGCGTCGTCGCGGCGGGGGTCCCGCCCCGACTCGTGGGCAAGGCGCCGAAAGACGAGAGTGCGCGCCCGGGCTACACCGTGCTGCCCAAGAACGGCGTCGCGGCATTCGCGGCCGAGAACGCCGCGACGGGCTACGTCATCGGCGGCACGGCATGGGACTTCAGCCACGAGGGACGCATTCCGCGTGCGTCCCTCGATCTGCTCGTCATCGACGAGGCGGGCCAGTTCTCGCTGGCCTCGACGATCGCGGTGTCGCTGGCCGCATCGCGGCTGCTGCTGCTGGGCGATCCCCAGCAGCTGCCGCAGGTCAGCCAGGGCACGCACCCCGAGCCCGTCGACACGTCGGCGCTCGGATGGGTCATGCGCGATGAGGCCGTGCTGCCCTCCGGGTACGGATTCTTCCTGCCCGAGAGCCGGCGCATGCATCCCGCCGTCGCGCTGCCCGTGTCGCACCTCGCCTACGCGGGGCGACTCGCATCCCACCCGTCGGCGGCCGTGCGCGAGATCGAGGGTGTGGCGCCGGGCGTGCAGATCTCGCCGGTGACGCATACCGGCAACACGACGGCATCCCCCGAGGAGGCGCTGCGCGTCGTCGAGATCGCCCGCGCGCTCATCGGCAGGCCCTACCGCGACGTCGCGCTCGATGACGCGGGCGGCGCCGACCCGGTGCCCGCGCGCCCCCTCGAGGCGACGGATCTGATCGTCGTCGCGCCTTACAACGCCCAGGTCGCCACGGTGCGCCGGGCACTCGATGAGGCGGGCTTGCCGGGCGTGCCGGTCGGCACGGTCGACATGTTCCAGGGGCAGGAGGCGGCGGCGGCGATCGTCACGCTCGCGGCGTCATCGGGGCGCGATGCTCCGCGGGGCCTCGACTTCCTCCTGCTCGCGAACCGCCTCAACGTCGCGATCTCACGGGCGAAGGTCGCCGCCTACCTCGTGTACTCGCCCGCGCTGCTCGACGATCTTCCGCACACGCCCGAGGGCGTGGCCCGGTTGAGCGCCTTCTCGCGCCTCGTCGGGTGAGTCAGACGGTGCCGTACAGCCGATCGCCGGCGTCGCCGAGCCCGGGAACGATGTAGCCCTTGGAGTTCAGGCGCTCGTCGAGGGCACCCAGCACGAGGGTGACGTCCTTGCCGTCGACCTGCTTCTCGATCGCGGCCACACCCTCGGGCGCGCCGAGCAGGCAGATCGCGGTGACATCCTGCGCGCCGCGGGCGAAGAGGAACTCGATCGCGGCCCCGAGCGATCCGCCGGTGGCGAGCATCGGGTCGAGCACGAAGCACTGCCGATCGCTGAGGTCATCGGGCAGGCGCTCGGCGTACGTCGTCGGCTCGAGGGTCTCCTCGTTGCGGACCATGCCGAGAAAACCCACCTCGGCGGTGGGCAGCAGGGTGACGAGCCCCTCGAGCATGCCCAGGCCGGCGCGCAGGATGGGCACGACGATCGGGCGGGGATCGGCGATCTTCACCCCCATCGTCGTGGTGACGGGCGTGGTGATCTCGATGGGCTCGACCCGCACCTGGCGGGTGGCCTCGTAGGCGAGCAGGGTGACCAGCTCGGAGGTCAGCTGACGGAACACGGGCGACGGGGTCGTCGCGTCGCGGAGCACCGTGAGCTTGTGGGTGATCAGGGGGTGGTCGGCGACGTGCACACGCATACGGACAGGCTACCTGTCGGAGCGGTCGCCGCCGGGGGCGTCCTCCTCGGGCGGATGGATCTGCCACGCCGCGCCGAGGACGACATTGTCGGTCAGCAGCAGCATCGCCTCGCGCGCATCGACGTGGGGTGTGCTGAAGCTGACGAGGCTGATGCCGCGCGCATCGGGGTTCTCGAGCCAGTAGTCCGCAACCAGCAGTGCTGTGCCCTCGGCCTCGAGCTCGGCCGCGCCGGAGGAGGTGTGGACGTGTCGCACGAAGGGCCCCGTGGCGGTCCGGGCGCGCGAGAGGTCATCGGCCTCAGCGAGCGCGGGTCGCAGACGCTCCACGACGGCGTCGAGGTGGGTGCCCGCGGGCGCCTCGCCGAGCTGCTGCGCGTAGGTCGTGACGCTCAGCGCCGCGGCGGCGGACTCGGTGCGTCGCACGAGGAACGCCATCTCGCGGCCACCGCCCGCCGCCGCCGCGCGGGCGGTCGAGGTGAGCCACGCGGTGAGCTGCCCGCGCAGCACCGGCGCCGTGGCCAGCCCCTGCAGCTGGCGTCCGACGAGGGCCGCGACATCGTCGGTGGTGCGGGCGGAGTCGGTCAGATCGATGCGCGCCCAGTCGTCGGGCAGGGCCAGCTCCAGGCCCGCGATCCGCTCACCGGGGCGCAGACCGTGGGCGGGGCCGTCGTCGCTCTCGGTGATCCAGCGCACGGGATCGTCCGAGGGGTCCGGGGCGAGGGCTGCCAGCACATCGTCGATCTCAGCGGTGACGGGGTGGGGCCCCGCGGGGTCGAAGTCGATCCGGAGCAGGAGGTGACGGTACGACTCGATCGTGCCCGCGAGCGACGCGCCCGTGCGGATGGCGAATTCGCGCTGCGGATCGTCCTGCACGAAGTCCGCGAACGCCTGCGTCGACGAGAATACGCACAGCACCCATCGCCGCTCGCCCTCGGCGTCGTCGGCCGAGACCACGCGCGTCTGGGTGCGCCCGTCGGATCCGCGCAGCAGCGGGACGATGACGTAGTCCTGCCGCAGCGCACGACCGATCGCCGCGACGTCGACCGCCGCGAGGGCGGCCGCGAGCCGGGCGGACCCGACATCCGTCGAGGGGGCGACGGCCAGGGGCGGATCGTCGGGGGAGAAGCTCATCGGTCCATCCTGCCAGCGGGCGGACGCGCAGCGGGGGTCAGCACGCGGCGCGCAGCCGCTCCGCCGCTGTCTCCGACCCCGTCACGAACATCTCCGCCACCTGCCGGAAGCGGCGCCCGTTCGCGGGGATGCCGGGCGGGTCATCACGCTGACGCTCGGACACCTCGTACAGCAGTCCCTCGGTCACAACCGCGCCGTCGTCGTGGGAGAGTGTGCGGCCCGCGATCCACGCGAAGCGGGGGATGCCGGCATCCGATGTCGTGACGAAACCGCGGAAGGGCGCGTCTTCCGGCAGCGGACGATCGGCCGACAGCGGCCCGCTCCAGCGTTCTCCGCCGCACACGATGATCACACGGTGGTCGAAGGCGCGCTCGCCCACGCGCGTCACGGCAGCCTCATCGGCACGTCGACGTCAGTCACCCGTCCGACCGTCGGGTCGACCGGGCTGCCACCGCGGAACACCCACTCGGCCCCGCCGCCCGGCATGCCGTCCAGGGGCAGAGCGTGCCGGACGTGCTGCACCTGCGTCGCGTCGGTGATGTGCCCGATCGAGAGCGTGTCCGCGTAGTTGACATCCGGCAGCCCGAGGCTCTCACTGTGGTGGGCGAGGGTGCGCGGGTCGGTAGGCGACCACGAGCCTCCGCCCGCACCCGACCCGCTGCTCGCGCCGGGGCGCGTGCCCCACAGCCGGAAGGCGTCGTCGCCGTTCTGCGGGGCCGCGACGGGGGTGCGCCAGAGGCTCTCGGACTCCGCCATCGCGCTCGGGCGCACTCGCAGCGCTTCGCGCACGGTGAGCGCCTCGCCGGCCCAACCCGACTGCACGCGGGCGAGGTTGTTGATGCGCGCCGCCGCCGCCGCCGATCCGACCAGGCGCGCGGCGGCGCCGAGGCCGACGACCGAGAGCGCCGCACCGACGATGCTGATGACCGCCTCGGTCCAGCTGCGCTCACCCGTGGCCGCCAGGGCGATGTTGCCGACCGCGTTGACGATCGCGGCGATGCCGGCGATGAGCAGCAGGGCTGCGGCGAGCACCTGTCCGATCACGGGGATCCACGACACCACCAGCGCCAGCACTCCCGCGATCGTCGCCACCCAGCCGGCGACATCCGTGATGACGGCGACGACATCGGCGCCCCAGTCCTGCCACCACGAGTCGCCCAGACCGTCGTCGGCGGTCGTGTTCTCGATGCGGGTGCGTGCGGTCTCGGCGGCGCGGTCTCGCGCGCCCACGGCATCGTGGACGCGACCCTGCGCGCCGGCCACGCGGGAGCCCGCGAGCCGGTTCTCCCCGAGGGCGTCGTCGGCGAGATTCTCATAGCGCAGCACCGTGGCGGGGTCGGTCGCGTCCGAGGCGAGGCGCAGGTAGCGCCGTTGGGCGCCCGCCGCGCTCTCCTGCTCGGTGCGCGCTTCGCGGGCGGCGTAGAGCGCCGACAGCGACTCCGACTGCGCGCTCTCGAGAGTGCTCGCGTAGTCGATCAGCGCGTTGCCGGTCTCGCGATATCGGGTCTGCGCTCGCGAGATGTCGTCGGCGACGGTGCGTGCGGTCTCGCCCAGCGTCTCGAGGGCCTCCGACACCGTGCCCTCGAGGCTCAGGGAACGCAGGCGCATCGCCGTCCGCGAGATCGCGGCGGCGACATCCACATAGTCCTGTCCGCCGGCGCGGACGATCGACGGGTCGCCGGGAACGGGATCGGTGGCGAGGTCGAGCGCCGACCAGTCCGCGGGCCTCATACGGCCCTCGGGATGCCGCGGGTGCCGGTCGCCCCCGCGGGCTGCTCGGCGAACGCATCGGCGAGGTCGGAGTCGGTCTGCGCGAAAGCGTCGGCGATCGCGTCGGTGGCCTCGCCCAGCCCCTCGATGGTGCCGAGCATCTCCTCGCGGGTGTCGTCCCACGAATGGGCGAACGAGCGCACCGCGTCGGCGAGGCCGGGGTGTCCCGTGGCGTCGGCGATGCGCTCGCTGCCGACGTTCGCGTCGCGGAATTCCGACGCTATCGTCCTCAGGTCGCTCGCGATGTCACGCACGGCGTCGAGATCGAAACGCAGATCAGCCATGGCACCCCTCCTCCGCAGTCGAGTCTATTGACGGGCGGACCGAGCGCCGATGGGGAGAACTCCCCATCGGCGTAGGCTCGTGCGGGTCACCAGGAGGTCAGCCATGCTCCCACCCGCGCCCACGGACCTCGCAGCGATGCGCCGCGCATTGTCGCTCGCGCAGGGCGCGGCCGAGGGGGGCGACATCCCCGTGGGTGCGGTCGTGCTGGACGCGGCGGGGACGGTGATCGCCGAGGGTGCGAACCTGCGGGAGGTCACCGGCGACCCGACCGCCCATGCCGAAGTCGTCGCGCTGCGCCGTGCCGCGGCATCCCTCGGCTCCTGGAATCTCGCGGGCTGCACGCTCGTGGTGACGCTCGAGCCCTGCGTGATGTGCGCGGGCGCCGCGCTGCAGGCGCACGTCTCGCGAGTCGTGTTCGGGGCGTGGGATGAGAAGGCCGGGGCGGCGGGCTCCGTCTATGACGTCGTGCGGGATCGGCGGCTGCCCTCGCGCGCCGAGGTGGTGGGCGGGGTGTGCGAGGCCGAATCCGCCGCGCTGCTCGGGGCGTTCTTCTCGTCGCGCCGCTAGCTCACGGGGGGGATCAGTCGGCCGAGCGAAGGATGATCGCCTCGGTCGGCGGCGCGGGGTCCGCCGGCCGGTCGACGTAGCCGATGACCTGGAGCAGGGCCCGCCGCACCTCGGCGGGCCGCTCGAGGTGCGCGCTGTGGCCCACACCCTCGAGAGCGAGCTCGGCGACCTCTCCGCCGGCTGCCGTGTAGGCGGTCAGCACGTCGCGGGTCTGCGAGACCATCGGTTGGGCCGGCGCGACGTCTTCGCCCGGCCAGCCGGGAATGATGCCGAGAGCTCCGAGGTGGTTCAGATCGAAGAACGACGCGTCCGACACGATCGCGTCGAGTGTGCCGTGCACCCAGAGGATGGGCGGCTTCGGGTCGAGGTCGACGATGCCCGACACGTCGAAGTTGCCGGGCGCCATCGTGTTGAGCACGCCGCTGGGTCCGGGCGCGAATCCCGGCCAGTCCTCACTCGCCACCGAGTCGCCCGGATAGTTGCCCGACGCCGTCGAGGTGGTGAGCATGGATTCGACCCAGACGTCCTCGTGCTCGCTCGCGTACCCCTCGGCGACGTACGAGCCGCGGAAGACGCTGCGGGGCGAGGTCGGCGCGTCCGCCGTGCGATCGTGCGAGGCCAGGCGTGCGACGAAGTCGGGGTTCGCTCCGCCCGCCCCGGTGCCGGCGTCGTCGTCGGTGAGGCGCGAGCCGTCGCGACGTGTGCCGCCGAAGCCGTAGGGCGAGACGGGGGACTGCAGGGTCAGGCTGAGCGCACCGTGGTCGATGGCGTACTGCATCACGACGCCGCCACCCATGGACCAGCCCATCAGGTGCGCCGACTCGATGCCGAGCGCCTCGAGGGTGGCGTGCACGTCGTCGCTGAAGTCCCGGACGCCGCGAGTGGCGTCGACGGGGGCGTTCTCGGTGCCGCCGAATCCGCGCAGGTCGATGGCGATCACCCGCAGGTCGTGCGGCAGGTCCTGCATCAGCTCCTGCCAGAAGAGACTCGACGAGACATTGCCGTGCACGAGCACGAGCGTCTTGTCGGGGGTCGTCGCGGGATCGTCCCCCTCGCGCTCGAGGATGTTCACGGCGAGACCCGGGGTCTCGATCATGCGGGCGGTGATGCCGTCGAAGAGCGTCATGGTGCGGTCCTCCCTCGGGGCGGCGGAGCCCCAGAGGCGATCCTAGACGTCCCGCGCGCCCGCGTCCGGGGGCATGATGCGGCGCAGGCCGGAATCATAGGATGCTGTCATGTCGACGCCCCCGAACGTCCCGCTGCCGCCCGTCGCGATCCTGGGGGCGGGGTCCATGGGCGGAGCGATTCTCGAGGGCCTCGTCGCCTCGGGGATCGCGCCGCACGTCGTCGTGACCAATCGCTCGCGCGCCAAGGCCGCGACCCTCGAGGGTCGGTCCGGAGTGGAGAGCATCGCGCTCGAGGTCGAGCAGGGGGGCAATCTCCGCGCCGCGGCGGGCGCCGACGTCGTGCTCATCGGGGTCAAGCCCGCGATGGTGTCGGATCTGCTGCGCGAGATCGCACCCGTCCTGCGGCCCGGGACCGTCGTCGTGAGCCTGGCCGCGGGAGTGTCCCTGGGGACGATCGAGCGGGCCCTCGACGACCGCGCGTCCGCGATGCGGGCGATGCCCAACACGCCCGCGGTCGTGGGCAAGGCGGTGACGGGACTGAGCGCGGCGGCGACGGTCACCCCGGAGCAGCGCGCCCTCGTCCGGCGGCTGTTCGAGACGTGCGGGGTCGTGATCGAGGTACCCGAGACCCAGATCGACGCGCTGTCGACGATCTCGGGCTCGGGTCCCGCGTACGTGTACCTGCTCATCGAGCAGCTCACCCTCGCCGCGATCGGCAAGGGCTTCGCCGTGGCCGACGCGCGCCTGATGGCCGAGCAGACCTTCATCGGCGCGGGCGCGCTGCTGGCCGCGTCGGGTCTGGATCCGGCGGAGCTTCGCCGCCGCGTCACGAGCCCGAAGGGCACCACCGAGCGCGCCGTCGCCGTGCTCGAAGAGGCCCGCCTGGACGAGATCTTCATCCGGGCAACCGACGCTGCGCTCGCCCGGGCGCGGGAGCTGGCCGCGGGGGCCTGAGCCGCGCCTGCGGGGGTCACGCCGCGGCAGGGTTGCGTTCCGCCGCAGGAGGCGTATCGTTCCCCTCCGTGCCCACACGCGTCGCGGCCTCGGGAACGCGGCTGCGCCGCACCCGCCGCCTGCATCCCGCCCAGGTCGTCGTCCTCGGATTCGCGGGTGCCATCGCCGTCGGCACGCTGGCGCTCATGCTGCCGATCTCGTCGCGTTCGGGCCGCTGGACCGATGTCTTCGACGCGCTGTTCACCGCGACCTCCGCCGTCTGCGTCACGGGGCTGACCGCGGTCGACACGCCCACGCATTGGAGCGATGTCGGTCTCGTCGTCATCATGGTGCTGATCCAGCTCGGGGGCCTGGGCATCATGATCTCGGCCTCGCTCATCGGCATCGCGATCGCCCGCAAGCTCCGGGTGCGCTCCCGGCTGAACGCCGCCGCCGAGGCCAAGGCCGGCGGTATCGGCGAGGTGCGGGGCCTTGCGCGCCGCATCCTGGTGATCTCGCTCCTCATCGAGGGCGTGACCTTCGCGTTCCTCTTCCCGCGCTTCGTCCTCGGCTACGACTACGCGATCGGCGAGGCGGCGTGGCACGCGCTGTTCCACGCGGTGTCGTCGTTCAACAACGCCGGCTTCGCGCTGTACAGCGACAACCTGATGGGCTTCGCCGCCGACCCCTGGATCTGCCTGCCGATCTGCGGCGCGATCATCCTCGGCGGACTCGGGTTCCCGGTTCTCATGCAGCTGCGCCGTGAGTTCCGTCGCCCGCTGCGCTGGAGTATGAACACCCGCATCGTGCTGTGGGCCACGCCCGTTCTGCTTCTGGTCGGGATGCTGTACATCACCGTCCTCGAGTGGACCAACCCCGACACCCTCGGTGCCTACGACCCGCTCACGCGGCTGCTCATCGGCTTCTTCCACTCGGTGCAGACGCGCACGGCGGGGTTCAATTCCGTGGACATCGGTCTGATGCGCGACGAGACGTGGGTGGGGATGGACGTGCTGATGCTGATCGGCGGCGGCCCCGCCGGCACGGCGGGGGGCATCAAGGTGACGACCTTCGCGGTGCTGTTCTTCATCCTTGTCACCGAGCTGCGCGGCGAAGGCGCGGTGACGATCTTCGGCAAGCGGCTCTCGCGCGCGGTGCACCGCGAGGCGATCGCCGTGGTGCTCATCGCGCTCGCGGCCGTCATGGCGGGCACGATCGCGCTCATGGTGATCACGGGGCATCCCTTCGACCGGGTGCTCTTCGAAGCGGTGTCGGCGTTCGGCACGGTGGGCCTGTCCACCGGCATCACCTACGACCTGCCGGCGGCGGCGGAGGTCGTGCTCGTGCTGCTGATGTTCCTCGGTCGCATCGGACCGCTGACCCTCGGCACCGCCCTCGCCCTGCGCACGCGCCGCGTGCTCTACGAATACCCCAAGGAAAGGCCCGCCATTGGCTAGGTTCCCCCTCTTCGGCGACTCCTCCCGCCGCATCGCGGAGGCGGACTCCGTCGCCGTCATCGGCCTCGGCCGCTTCGGCAGCTCGCTCGCGCTCGAACTCATGGCCTCCGGCACGGAGGTGCTCGGCATCGACGTCGACGAGGAGCTCGTGCAATCCCTCAACGGCCAGCTCACCCAGGTCGTGCGCGCCGATTCGACCCGCGAGGAGGTGCTGCGCCAGCTCGCGGTGGACGAGTTCGACCGGGTCGTGGTGGCCATCGGCGACGACGTGCAGGCGTCCATCCTCACCGCCTCGATCCTCTTGCAGCTGAAGGTCCCCGTCATCTGGGCGAAGGCGGTCAGCGAGCAGCACGGCCGCATCCTCGAGCAGCTCGGTGTGCACCACGTGATCTTTCCCGAGAAGGACATGGGGCGCCGGGTCGCCCACCTCGTGCGGGGCGCCGCCATGGACTACCTCGAGATCGAACGGGGCTACTCCCTCGCCAAGATCGCCGCCCCCGAACGCTTCCAGGGCACCCCGCTCGGTGAGACGACGCTCCGGCGCACGCACGGCGTGACCGTGACCGCGTTCAAGACCCTCGAGGGGGCGTGGCAGAACGCCGACAACCAGACGGTGCTCTCGCCCGGCGACCGCATCCTGATCGTGGGCCCCACCGATCGCGTCGAGGCGTTCGCTCAGCTGCCCTGAGCGCGGGTGCGGTCACCGGTCGAGCCCGGCGAACCGCTCGATGTCGCTGTTGGTACCCGAGACGATGATGAGGTCGTGGTTGGTGACGACCGTGTTGGCCTCCGCGTAGCGGAACGGCTTGCCGGGGCTCTTCACACCCACCACGGTGACGTTGTACTTGGTGCGCACGCCGGACTCGTTCAGGCCCACCCCGCGGATGAACCGCGGGGGATACATCTTGGCGAGGACGAAGTCGTCGTCGAAACGGATGAAATCCAGCATCCGCCCACTGACGAGGTGCGCGACGCGCTCTCCGGCCTCGCGCTCGGGGTAGATGACGTGGTTGGCCCCGACGCGCGCGAGGATCTTGCCGTGCGACTGCGATACGGCCTTCGCCCAGATCTGAGGGACCTTTAGGTCGACGAGGTTTGCCGTGATGAGCACGGATGCCTCGATGCTCGATCCGACGGCGACGACGGCGACCTGGAAGTCGGCGGCGCCGATCTGTTTGAGGGCGTCGATGTTGCGGGCGTCGGCTTGCACGGTGTGGGTGACCCGCTCCGACCACTTCTGCACGAGGTCGAGGCTCTCGTCGATCGCGAGCACCTCACGATCGAGGCGGTCCAGCTCGCCGGCGCACGCGGCGCCGAAGCGGCCGAGTCCGATGACCAGGACGGGCGCGTCGCCGCGGATCTGCTCAACCAACGATGGGCCTTTCCACGGGAAGCGAATACAGCTGCGATCGGGATGTCGCGGCCACGGCCGCGGCGAGTGTCACTGTACCAATGCGGCCCATGAAGATCGTCAGCGCCATGACGTAGGCCGCGGGATCGGGCAGCTCGGCCGTGAGACCCGTCGACAGACCGACGGTCGCGAAGGCCGAGATGACGTCGAACAGCACCTCTTCGACGGGCGCTTTTGTCATCTGGGTGATCGTGATCGTCGAGAGGGCGACGATCGTCGCGCCCCACGCGACGACGGACAGGGCGACCCGCTGCACGTCGCTCGGGATGCGGCGACCGAACGCCTCGACGGAGGTGCGGCCCTTGGCCTCGGACCAGACGGCGAGCGCGAGCACGGCGAGCGTCGTGACCTTGATGCCGCCCGCGGTGGACGCCGAGCCGCCGCCGACGAACATGAGCATCGAGCCGACGACGAGGGAGGACCCGTAGAGCTCGCCGACGTCGACCACCGAGAATCCGCCCGAGCGCGTCATCGCCGAGAGGAAGAAGGCCTGGAAGGTGGTGTCCCACGCGTCCATCGACCCGAAAGTGCCGGGGTTGTCGTACTCCAGCCCGAGGAAGGCGATGGCGCCGGCGAGGAAGAGCAGCATCGTCGTGATCAGGGTCAGCTTCGTGTGCAGCGACCACTTGCCGACGTGCCAGAGGTGCTTGGAGAGGGTGTAGATGACGGGGAACCCGATGCTGCCGAGGAAGACGCCCATCATGAGCACCGTGAGCAGGAAGTAGTCGTCGGCGAAGGGTTCCAGGCCGCCGGGGTTGGGCGTGAAACCGGTGTTCGTGAACGCCATCGCGGCGTAGAACGGCGCCTCCCACAGCGCCTCGAGCGCGCCGACGCCGGCCATCAGGAGAGCGGGGTAGAGGAGGGCGGCGATGACGCCCTCGATGACGAGGGTAGACAGGGCCACGGTGACCAGCAGCTGTCCGACCTCACCGAGGCGCACGGTCTGCCCCTCGTTGACGGGACCGCCGTGGGCGCGCAGGGGATTGGAGTCGCCCGCCGCGATGAGCTTGGCTCGCAGGCCCAGGCGCTTCGAGATGATCAGCCCCAGGATCGATGCGAGCGTGAGCACCCCCATACCGCCGATGTTCACGCCGATGAAGATGATGACCTTGCCCAGCGGTGACCAGTAGGTGGCGATGTCGACGACCGTCAGACCGGTCACGCAGATGGTCGAGACCGCCGTGAAGAGCGCGTCGGCGAGCGGTGCGCGGGTACCCGAGGCGGATGCTGCGGGCAGCGAGAGCAGCGCCGTGAAGATGAGGATGAGGGCCGCGAAGACGATGATCGCGAAGCGGGCAGGGGAGGAAGTGGTGGAGTCGCGGAGGAAATGACCCAGTTCGCGGAGCCTGCTCCTCCACTCACCGGCGCGCGCCGTCGAACGGCTCGTCGCCATGCACCTGCCCCTCTCGCACCGAAGACTCGCTCATGGTACTCCGGCCCCCGCGCGGCTAACCTAACGTCATGGCCGACATCTTCGACGTCATCGCGGACGGCACCCGGCGCGAGATCCTGCACATCCTGCGCGCGCACGGGGGCTCCGGGGGTGCCGGTACGAGCGTCTCGCAGATCGTGCACGAGCTCGGCGTGAGTCAGCCGACGGTTTCGAAGCACCTCAAGGTGCTGCGCGATGCCGACCTCGTGACGGTGCGCGAAGAGGGTCAGCACCGCTACTACAGCCTGCACGCCGCCCCCCTCGAGCAGGTGGACGACTGGCTGGTGCCCTTCCTGATCGACGACGCCGATGCCGAAGAGCTGCTCGAGGCGGCGGGGGCGGCGAGCCTGCCCGAACCGGCCGCGCACGCCGCCGAGTTCGTGGGCCGCGCGGCCGCCTCGGCCAAACACGCCGTCACGAGCGCGTTGCGCAAGTTCGGTAACTGACGCTCTCTTCCCACTGGTCACAGCAGTCCCACGGGTTTACACGCGACTCGGCCGGGCCCTAGAGTGTCGCTGAGCGCCGCGAAAACGGCGTCTGGGGAACACATCCGATGGGGAACGAGGGAAGATGGCAGAACTGCCGGACATGCGGTTTCTGACGGTCGCCGAGGTGGCCGAGATCATGCGCGTGTCGAAGATGACGGTCTACCGGCTGGTGCACGCGGGTGACCTGCCCGCGGTTCGGTTCGGGCGGTCGTACCGTGTGCCGGAGCAGGCCGTGACCGAGGCGCTGCAGCGGCCGATCGCCGACGCCGGCTGACGCGCGCTCTCGGAGCTCTGCCCTCCTGTTAGACTGCTCCGAGGCATTTTTCCGCTTTGCCCGTTCCCGGGCGCTCCGCGCAGCACCGCGCACCGCGCCCAGACCCCGACTTAGTGAGGTTTTCCGTGGGTTCAGTCATCAAGAAGCGCCGCAAGCGCATGGCGAAGAAGAAGCACCGCAAGCTGCTTCGCAAGACTCGCCACCAGCGCCGCAACAAGAAGTAGCGGCCAGGCCCCGCGGGGCCGTACACACCGAGCGCCTGTCCGAAGGACGGGCGCTTCGTGTTGTCACGGTATTTGCGTGGATACCCCCGGGGGTATAGCATCGAGGTCATGACGACAGACAAGACCGCCGCGGACGAACTGCACGTCGACATGCCGAACGTGCTCCCGCGGCTCAAGCGCGCGCACGGCCAGCTGGCCGGCGTGATGGCGATGATCGAGTCGGGGCGCGACTGCAAAGACGTGCTCACCCAGCTCGCCGCAGTGTCCAAGGCCATCGACGCCGCCGGCTTCGCCGTGATCTCGAGCGGGCTCGAGCAGTGCATCGCCCGCGGCGAGGCCGGACTCGATGACCGTGCCCGACTGGAGAAGCTGTTCCATGCCTTCGCCTGAGCTCACGCATACCCCCCGCCGTATCGTCGTCGTGGGCGGCGTCGCTGCGGGCATGAGCTTCGCGGCCCGTGCGCGCCGGCTCGACGAGCACGCGCACATCCTCGTGCTCGAGCGCGGCGATCACGTCTCCTTCGCCAACTGCGGCCTGCCCTACTTCGTCGGCGGCGAGATTGACGAGCAGTCCCAGCTGCTCGTGCAGACACCCGAGAGCCTGCGTGCGGCGCTGGATCTCGACGTGCGCGTGCGCCACGACGTCACCTCCATCGATCCGGTGCGCAAGGTCGTGGTGGCCGCGACCGCGGGCGGCGAGACCGAGTTCGCCTATGACGAACTGATGCTGGCGCCCGGTGCTTTCGCCCTGCGCCCGCCCATCCCGGGACTCGACGACTCCCGCGTGCGGACGTTGCGCACGGTCGGCGATGCCGCCTGGATGAAGGATGCGGCGGGCTCCGCCCGTCGTGCGGTGGTGCTCGGTGCGGGCTTCATCGGCGTCGAGGCGGCCGAAGCGCTGCGCCAGCGCGGGCTCGAGGTCGACATCGTCGAGTTCGCACCTCACGTGCTGCCGCCGCTGGAGACCGAGATGGCGAGCCTCGTGACCGCCGAACTCGAGCGCCACGGCCTCCGTGTGCACGCCGGAATCGCGGCCTCCGCCGTCGAGGATGCCGGTGACCACGCGATCGTCCGGCTCTCGGACGGGCGCGGTCTGCCCGCCGACCTGGTCGTCCTCTCCGTCGGGGTGCGCCCCGACACGGCGTTCGCCGGCGACGCGGGCATCGCGATCGAGCGCGGCGCGATCATCGTCGACGCTCACGGGCGTACGAGCATCCCCCACGTCTGGGCCGCCGGCGACGCCGTCGCCAAGACGGACCCCGTCACGGGCGCCGTTCGACCCGTCGCCCTCGCGGGCCCTGCCAACCGCGAAGGACGCCTGATCGCCGACGCGATGCTCGGTGAGCGCTCGGCGCGCGTGATGCCGCCGCCGCTCGGGACCGCCATCGTGCGGGTCTTCGGTCTGACGGCCGCCCTGACCGGGGCGAATCGGCGAACGCTCGAGGAGGCGGGTGTCGCCCACGAGACGATGCATCTGCACCCGGGCTCGCACGCCGGCTACTTCCCGGGTGCCGAGGCGATCCACCTCGTCGTGCACTTCGCCCCCGCATCCTCCGACGAACCCGGTCGTATCTACGGTGCGCAGGCCGTGGGCGCCGACGGCGTCGACAAGCGCATCGACGTGATCGCCACGGCGATGCGCGCCGGGCTCGGTGTCGATGACCTGATCGATCTCGATCTGGCGTACGCGCCGCCCTACGGGTCGGCGAAGGACCCCGTCAACA
The DNA here is from genome assembly GCF_046111165.1 of Microbacterium sp. HA-8. NCBI lineage: Bacteria > Bacillati > Actinomycetota > Actinomycetes > Micrococcales > Microbacteriaceae > Microbacterium > Microbacterium sp. HA-8. The sequence continues at coordinate 3,133,200 of NZ_CP162025.1, read as the reverse complement.
TGGCGGGGCTGCTCGGTCAGAACGTGCTCGAGGGCATCACGCGCCTGTGGCAGCCGCAGGATCTCGACGATGTGCTCTCGAACGCGCTCGTGCTCGATGTGCGGCGCGCGGACGAGTGGCGGACCGGGTTCCTGCCGGGAGCCCTGCGCATCCCGCACACCGAGCTGCGGGAGCGCCTCGACGAGGTGCGTCGCGCAGCCGCCGGCCGGCCCGTGCGCATCCACTGCGCATCCGGGGTGCGCTCCTACCTCGCGCATCGTCAGCTCGCCGCGGCGGGTATCGATTCGGCCACACTCTCGGGGGGCATGCAGACGCTCCTCGCCTACCACGGAAAGGACATCCTGACCCATGAAGTCGATCACCGTACAGCAGCTGCGTGAGCGCGAGGGCGTGCCCCTCGTCGATGTGCGTGAGGAGGACGAGTTCGCCGCCGGCCGCGTGCCGGGCGCCGTGAACCTGCCCATGTCGCGCATCGGCGACCTGCTCGATCAGCTGCCCGACGAGCCCTTCGACGTCATCTGCCAGGCCGGCGGGCGCTCCGCCCGGGTCGTCCAGGCGCTCGAGGCCCGCGGATACGATGTGACCAACGTCGAGGGCGGCACGGGCGAGTGGATGGCGGCGGGTCACCCCGTCGAGCGCTGACCGCCGGCATCCTCCCCGTCGTCGTTCCCCCCGGCGACGACGGGGATCGCCTGCGTGAAGCTCTGCGCGCGCTGCTGCGCCTCCGCGCTGCCGGTGAACAGGCCGTCGGTGTCACCGCGGGGCTCCTCGAGCGCGGGCTCCGACGACTCGGCGGTCATCATGACGCGCTGGACAGGCAGCGCCGCGGGCATCGTGCGCTGCACCCATGACACCATCGCCTCGCGGACGTAGCAGCGCAGGTCGAACAGGGTCGGCGCGTCGCTCGCGGTGACGAGGATGCGCACGCGCACGAGGCCGCCGGTCGCCTCGGTCACCTGCAGCACCGAAGCCCGGCCGTCCCAGAGGGCGGTGTCGGCGAGCACCTCGACCAGCTGCTCGCGCATGCGCGAGGGGGAGACCCGCCAGTCGAGATCCAGCTCCACCGCGCCGAGCAGCTCGCTGCCCTGTCGTGTCCAGTTCTGGAATGGCTTGGTGGTGAAGTAGGTGCAGGGCAGCACGAGCCGGCGGTCATCCCACAGATCGAGCACGACGTAGCTCAGTGTGATCTCCCCGACCCGACCCCACTCGCCCTCGACGACCACCACGTCATCCACGCGCAGCGCGTCGCTGAAGACGAGCTGGACTCCGGCGAACATGTTCGCCAGCACCGACTGGGCGGCGAGGCCCGCAACGATGGACGCGATACCGGCCGAGGCGAGCAGGCTCGCGCCGACGGTGCGCACGGCGGGGAAGGTCAGCAGCGCCGCACCGATGGCGATGACGACGATGACGGCGATCGCCAGGCGTCGCAGGATCAGCGTCTGGGTGCGGATGCGGCGGGCGACGCGGTTGTCGGGGACATCGATGCGGTACCGGCCGATCGCGAGGTCCGTCGCGAAGCGGACGAGGGCGATCGCGAGCCAGGCGCCGGCGGCGATGACCGCCATCGTGAAGATCTGATCGATCGTGTCGATCCAGTCCCGGTCGGGGAAGGCGAGCGCGAACGCGATCCACAGCGACACCAGGAGCACCAGCGCACGGAACGGCCGCCGGGCGTAGGTGATCAGCCGACCCGGCCACTCCCGCTTGCGGGCGACGAGCCGCACCGTGAGCGATACGAGCGCGGTGACGACGATCGCTGTGACGACGCAGACGGCGGCCGTGATGGCGAAGCCGAGCCAGGGATTGAGCATGTGTCTCCTTTTGGTGAGGGTGAGCGGGCCTGCCACGATACGACGCCCGTCTGGGCATCGCCGCCGCGTGCGGATATGCCGCGCGTAGAATGAAGGGGTGACGGTCCTCACCCTGATCGGAAAGCCCGACTGCCATCTCTGCGATGTGGCAGAGGGCGTCATCGAGCGAGTGCTCGCCGATCTTCCGGACGGCGTCGCCGACCGTGTCGAGGTGGTGGAGCGATCCATCCTCGAGGACACGTCGCTGTACGAGCGCTGGTGGGAGAAGATTCCCGTCGTGCTCGTCGACGGAGAGCTGCACGCCCATTGGCGCGTGGCATCCGACCGGCTGCGCGACGCCCTGATCGCGGCCGATGATCGAACCAAGGAGAGAGCCGGATGACCCTGCGCCACGTCGTGAGCTGGAAGCTCGCCGCCGAAGACGACGAGACCCGCAGCGCGCAGGCGACCGAGGTCAAGCGCCGGCTCGAGTCTCTCGTCGGCGTGGTGCCCTCGATCCGGGCGCTCTCGGTGGGGGTCAACACGGCGTTCCCCGAGGAGAACTGGGATGTCGCGCTCGTCGCGGACTTCGCGGACGTCGACGGGCTCAAGGCGTACGGCTCGCATCCCGCGCACCTCGAGGCCGCCGAGTACATCGGCTCGGTGCGCTCCGGCCGCGTCGCCGTGGACTTCGAGATCTGAGCGGCGGCTCGGCGCGCCGCCGAGACCCGCGCTACGGCGCGAGACGGGTCGGGCCGCGGAAGAGGTAGGTGACCTCGCGGATCGAAGATTCGCCGAGCAGCAGCATGAGCAGGCGGGCAAGCCCCATCCCGAAGCCGCCGTGCGGCGGCGCACCGTAGCGGAAGAAGTCGAAGTAGAAATCGAGGCTCTCGGGCTCGAGGCCCTTCTCCCGGGCCTGTTCGATCAGCACGTCGACGCGGTGTTCGCGCTGAGCTCCGGTCGTGATCTCGACGCCCCGGTAGAGCAGGTCGTAGCTCTTGGTCAGCCCCGTCTGCTCGTCGCGCATGTGGTAGAACGCGCGGATGTCGGCCGGGTAGTCCGTGACGAACACGAAGTCGTGGCCGAAGCTCTCCTTGACGTGTGCGCAGATCTGCCGCTCGCCCTCGGGATCGAGGTCACCGTCGGTCCGGGGGATCTCGTAGCCGCGCGCCGCGACGATCTCGCGCGCCTCGGCCAGCGGAATGCGCGGGAACGGCAGGGCGGGTACCTCGACGGGAATCCCGAACAGCTCCTCGATCTCGGCGCCGTGCTTGACCTTGACCGCCTCGAAGGCGAAGGCCAGCAGCTCCTCCTGCATGCGTGCGACGTCCTCGTGCGAGTCGATCCACGAGATCTCTGCATCGATCGAGGTGAACTCGGTCGCGTGCCGGGAGGTGAAGGAAGGATCGGCGCGGTAGACGTCGCCGATCTCGAAGATCTTGCCGAATCCGGCGACCTGCGCCATCTGCTTGAAGAACTGCGGGCTCTGCGCGAGGTAGGCGGTCTTGTCCTCGAAGTAGGGCACCTCGAACAGTTCGGCGTTGGACTCCGACGCGCTCGCCATGAGCTTGGGGGAGTGCACCTCGATGTAGTCGCGCTCGATCCAGTACGTGCGCATCGCGTGCTCGAGGGTGGTCTGCACGCGGAAGATGAGGTTGTTGCGGGCCTGACGCAGGTCGAGGAAGCGCCAATCCATGCGCTTGTCCATGCCGGAGTCTGCGGCGATCGGCGTCTCGGGCAGGGCCTCGGCGGCGATCTCGAGCCGCCCGATCTTGATCTCGACGCCGCCGAGCTTGACGCGCTCGTCGGCCTTCAGAGCGCCCGTCACGGTCAGGAACGTGCCGGTGGCGAGCGTGGAGATCGTCTGCGTGAGAGCGAGGGCGGAGGATGCCGTCGCGTCGGCGTCCTCGGGGATCTCGCGCGTGGCGGGGTTGACCAGCTGGACCGCGCCCGACTCGTCGCGCAGGATCACGAACTGCACCTTCTTCTGATCGCGGACGGTCTCGACCCAGCCGGAGACCGTCACCGGCCCGTCGGGAAGGGATTTCAGCTGCTTGACCAGTACGCGTTCGCTCACGGTCGCCCAGTCTAGGCGCGCGTTCAGAAACCCGTAACACGGGCGGGCTACCCTCAGATATATGACTGCGTCCGACGGATCCTGGCTCACCGCCCTCATCGACTGGTCCGTCTCGCTCATGGAGGTCATCGGCCCCGTCGGCGCCGGCATCGCGATCGCCCTCGAGAACCTCTTCCCGCCGTTGCCGAGCGAGGTGATCCTGCCGATGGCGGGCCTCACGGCCAGCCGCGGCACATTCACGCTCTTCGAGGCGCTGTTCTGGACAACCGCCGGGTCGATCGTCGGCGCACTCGTCCTCTACGGCATCGGGGCCTGGGTGGGCGTGCGGCGCCTGCGCGCCTTCGCCGCCAAGATGCCGCTGCTGCACCCCGAGGACATCGACCGCACGGTCGCGTGGTTCGGCAGGCACGGCGGCAAGGCCGTCTTCTTCGGACGCATGATCCCGATCTTCCGCAGCCTGATCTCCATTCCCGCCGGGGTCACCCGCATGCCGGTGTGGAAGTTCGGGCTGCTCACGGCCGCCGGCAGCCTGATCTGGAACACGATCTTCGTGTTGGCGGGTTTCCTCCTCGGTGAGCAGTGGCACATCGTCGAGCAGTACGCGGACGTGCTGCAGTACGTCGTCATCGCCGCCGCCGTGGCAGCCGTCGCCTGGTTCCTCTACGTGCGCACCCGCGCGCTGCTGCGCTCGCGCGGAGGCGACGACGGCGCGACCGACGCCGCCTGAGACGGCGGCTCTCGGCCCGCGTCCAGGCTCGGCGTCCGGGCGCCCCCGTAGACTGGCCCGGTGCCCGCCGAACGCCTTCATCTCGTGCGCCACGGAGAGGTCCACAACCCCGCCCGCGTGCTCTACGGCCGGCTCCCCGGTTACGGCCTGAGCGCAGAGGGGCGGGTCATGGCCCGCCGTGCCGCCGAGTTCGTGCACCGGCTCGACCGGCCCCTGGCATCCCTCGTCGTCTCGCCCCTGCAGCGCGCCCGCGAGTCGTCCGAGCCGTTCACCGAGCTCTTCGGGGCGACGCCCGTGATCGATGCGCGCGTGATCGAGCCCACCAACGTCTTCGAGGGCAAACGCATGAGCCGAGCGCTCGCGAACCCCTTCAACTGGCATCACCTGCGCGATCGCGATCTGCCCAGCTGGGGGGAGCCGTACAGCCAGGTCGTCTCGCGCATGCGGCAGGCGATGAATGCGGCGTGGGATGCTGCGCCCTCGGGCGACATCGTCGTCGTCTCGCATCAGCTGCCCATCTGGGTCACCCACCTCGCGGTGGCGGGTAAGCCGCTGCGCCACGATCCCCGCGCGCGTCGTTGCGCGCTCTCGAGCGTGACGACGCTCGTGCGCGACGAGCCGGCGGGCGACGGGGAGCGCACCTGCTGGCGCGAGCTGTCGTACGCCGAGCCCGCTGACACAGCGGGCGCCGTGGACGTGGGAGCCGTATGAGCGCCCGCAGAGTGCTCGCCGTGGCGGGCGCGCTCGTCGCCGCCGCGCTGCTGGCCGGCTGCACGACGAACGACACGCTCGCGCAGGAGTACCGCGAGGGAACGAACAAGGGCTACATCTCGGGTGAGTTCCAGGTGATCGAGATCCCCGAGGACCAGCGGGGCGACCCCGTCGAGTTCGCGGGCGTGACCGAGACAGGCGATGAGGTCTCGAGCGCCGACACGGCGGGCGAGGTGCTGGTGATCAACTTCTGGTACGCCGCCTGCGGCCCCTGCCGGGTCGAGGCGCCGCTGCTCGAGCAGGTCTGGCAGGAGCACGCCGACGAGGGCGTCGCCTTCCTCGGCGTGAACACCTACGACCAGCCCGACACGGCACTCTCCTTCGCCGAGAGCTACGGCATCACCTATCCCAGCGTGATCGATGTCAACGACGGCGCGGTCAAGCTCGCCTTCGCGAGCGCGACGCCCATCCAGGCGACCCCGACGACCCTCGTGATCGATCGCGAGGGACGCGTGGCGGCGCGCATCATCGGCCAGCTCGAGACCGCCTCGATCCTCTCGACGATCGTCGACGATCTCGTGCAGGAGCCCGCGTGAACCCCGGCGCGATGGTCGTCGACGGCGCGCTCTGGCTGGCTCTGCCGGTGGCGCTGCTCGCGGGGCTGATCTCCTTCCTCTCGCCGTGCGTGCTGCCCCTCGTGCCCGGCTACCTCGGATTCATCGGCGGCACGGTCGCCCCGCGACGCGGCGGAGCCCGCACCGCCGCCGCGGTCGGGCGGGGCCGGCTGCTCGGCGGGGTGCTGCTGTTCATCGCGGGCTTCACGCTCGTCTTCATGACCGTGAACGTGCTCGGGGGCACGGTGGGGCAGTTCTTCGTCCGCTACGCCGACCCCATCACCCGGATCATGGGCGTCGTCGTCATCCTCATGGGCCTGGTGTTCATCGGACTCTTCGGCATCGCCCAGCGCACGCTGCGACCCCAGGCGCGCAGCAGCGTGGGCCTGATCGGGGCGCCCCTGCTCGGCATCGCGATGGGCATCGGCTGGACGCCGTGCATCGGTCCGACGCTGACGGCGATCTTCTCGATCTCGTGGAATCTCGGCGATCCGTGGCGTGCCGCACTGCTCGGACTCGCGTATTCGGCGGGCCTGGGCATCCCCTTCGTCCTGCTCGCCCTGGGCCTGGGCTGGGCGACGCGCTCCGTGTCGTTCCTGCGCCGGCACATCCGCGTCGTCAACATCATCGGCGGCACGCTGCTGATCGCGCTCGGACTGCTGATGGTGACGGGCGTCTGGACGCAGGTCATGTCGAGACTCGGGGCGGTGATCGGCGGTGTCCAGCTCCCGCTCTGACGAGAAGCTCGACGTCTCGGGCGACCCGCTGCGCCCGGGCGATCACGCTGACGGCGACGCGGACGTCTCGGCGCCGGCCCTCGGGTTCGTCGGCTGGCTGCGGTGGGGCTGGCGTCAGCTGACCAGCATGCGCACCGCGCTCGTGCTGCTCCTGCTGCTCGCGATCGCGGCCATTCCCGGATCCCTCGTGCCGCAGCGCAGCGCCGACCCCAACGGCGTCACGCAGTACTACACCGATCATCCCGACACCGCCCCCGTGCTGGACTGGTTCCGGCTCTTCGACGTCTACACCTCGCCGTGGTTCTCGGCGATCTACATCCTGCTGTTCATCTCGCTCATCGGATGCGTGATCCCGCGCGCGAAGCATCACGCCAAAGCCCTGATGTCCCGTCCGCCGCGCACCCCCGCGCGCCTGTCCCGGCTGGCCGACCACCGTGTGCGCGAGCACGCGGTGCCCGAGGGGCAGGATGCCGAGGCTGCAGCATCCCGTGCCGTCGATCTCGCCCAGGCCCAGCTCTCGCGCGCGGGCTACCGGGTCGAGCGCTACGACGGGCGGGGCGCGTGGTCGGTCTCGGCCGAACGCGGATACCTGCGCGAGACCGGCAACCTCGTCTTCCACCTCTCGCTCGTCGGCGTGCTCGTGGCGGTGGGCTTCGGCGGCGGGTTCGCGTACACGGGCCAGCGGGTGGTGGTCGAGGGCACCACGTTCGTCAACGCGCTCAGCGACTACTCCTCGTTCAACCCCGGTCGTTTCGTCGACGGGTCCGGACTGGCGCCCTACGCGATGACGCTCGAGGAGTTCCAGGTGACCTACGAGGACCCGGGCACCAACGCGGCGGGGCAGGCGGGCGACTTCACCGCCGTCGTGACGACCCGCATCCCCGGCGAGGAGGCGCGCGAGGGCGAGGTGCGCGTGAACTACCCGCTCGATGTGGCGGGCGACAAGATCTATCTGCTCGGCAACGGATACGCCCCGACCATCACGATCCGCGATTCCGCGGGCGATGTCGTCTACAGCGAGTCGCAGCCCTTCCTGCCCCAGGACAACAACATGACCTCGCTCGGCGTCATCAAGGTGCCGGACGGTCTGCCCGAGCAGCTGGGCCTCGTCGGGTTCTTCTACCCGACGCAGGGCACGCTCGAATCCGGCGCGTACACCTCGATCTTCCCCGACCTGATCAACCCGGTGCTCACCCTCAACGTCTTCGCCGGCGACCTCGGCATCAACGACGGCACGCCGCGCTCGGTGTACGCCCTCGACACCGCAGGCATGGAGCAGCTGACGGGCGGCGACTCGGGTCTCGACTCGATCGAACTGGCGCCGGGAATGTCGGCGGATCTGCCGAACGGCTGGGGCACGGTCACGTTCGAGAACCAGGCGGCGGGCGCCGCCGACGACACGGTCAAGCGATTCGCGTCGCTGCAGGTGCATCGCGATTCGTCGGCACCGTGGGTGCTCGCCTTCGCGGTGCTGGCGATGCTGGGTCTGCTGACGGCGCTGTTCGTGCCGCGGCGGCGCGTCTGGGTCAAGGCCCGGGCCGCCGACGAGACCACGGTGCAGATCGAATACGCCGGGCTCGCCCGGGGTGAGGACCCCGCGCTCGCCGCGGCGGTCGCGCAGATCGCCGACCGCCACGAGCGCGATCTGAACGCCCGACAGCCCCGGCTCTGACGGGGTACGCCCACGTAGACTGGGGCCATGCCCGCTTCGGAAACGCTCTCGCTCGACGCCGTCTCGGTGCTGCTGATCTGGACCGCCATCGCGATCTACGCACTCGGCTTCGTGGCCTACGCGTTCGACCTCGCCCGGCGTGGTGCGGCGGCCGCTGAGGCGAAGGATGCCGAGGCCCTCGCCCCCGAGCGCGTGCTCGTCGGCGCGGGCGCCGTCTCCGGCGGCGCATCGGCGCCGGCCGACACCCTCGCCGCAGCTCCGGCGCGGCGCCCGCGGCAGGTGTGGGCGCGCATCGGCACATCGCTGACGGTGCTGGCGTTCCTGTTCCACCTGGCCGCGACCCTCACCCGCGGCATCGCGGCCGAGCGTGTGCCGTGGTCCAACATGTACGAGTTCGCGATGACGGGCACCCTGCTGATCATCGCCGTCTACCTCGCCGTGCTCCTGCGCTACGACCTCCGGTTCCTCGGCACCTTCATCACGGGCCTCGTCGCCGTGCTGCTCGGGGCCGCGACCCTCTCGTTCTACGTCGAGGTCGTGCCCCTGATGGATCCGCTCAAGTCGATCTGGCTCGTCATCCACGTCTTCGTCGCCTCGCTCGCGACGGCCTTCTTCGCGCTCGCGTTCGCGCTCTCGGTGCTTCAGCTCGCGCAGGCACGGCGCGAGGCGCGCCTCGCCTCAGCGCCCGCGGCGGTTCCCGCGGCCGCCCCCTCGGGCCGGTTCCTGCGGACGATCCCCACCGCCGAGAGCCTCGAGAGCCTGGCTTACCGCTTCGCGATCATCGGGTTCATCTTCTGGACGTTCACGCTCATCGCGGGCTCGATCTGGGCGCAGGACGCGTGGGGCCGCTACTGGGGGTTCGACACCAAAGAGGTGTGGACCTTCGTGATCTGGGTGCTCTACGCCGGGTACATCCACGCCCGCGCGACCCGCGGCTGGCGCGGTACGCGGTCGGCGTGGCTGTCGATCGTCGGCTTCACCGCCGTCATGTTCAACTTCACGGTCGTGAACATGTTCTTCAAGGGCCTGCACGCCTACTCCGGCCTGAGCTGAGGCGCGACGGCGCGCTGCCGCCGCGCCTCGCGGGGTCAGGCGACGGATGCCGTCAGCAGTGCCCGCGCAGACGTGGTGCGCCTGCGCGCCACCGCCAGCGTCGTGGCCACCAGCGCGAGCAGGCCCCACACGATCAGCGCGCCGACTCCCGCCGCGACGCCACCGCCGCCGATGAGGGCGCCGAGCATCGCGTGGTAGGCCGGCGAGGTCGGGACGAGGGTCGCGACCGAGGCGAGCACGCCCGGAACGGTCGAGACGATGCCGGTCGCCACGGCCAGCACACCCACGAGAGCGGCAACCCAGCGGCCGGCCCCGCCGAGCACCGCGACGAGCGCCTGATTGATCGCGGCGAACGCGACACCGGCGAGCACGCTGACCCCGGCGAACGACCACCACGCCCCCCACTCGTAGGAGGCCGCGATCTGCACGACGATCGCCACGAGCAGGCCCTGCCCGGCGCCGACGAGGGCGGCGGGGGTGAAGGCGCGCAGGGCGAGGAGGGCCGAGGGGCGACGGGAGGAGAGGGCTTTGGCGCTCGCCGCGCCCATCACGATGTAGGTCGCGAGCGATCCGAACCAGAGCACGAGCATGGCCAGGAGCGGGATCGCCGAGGCACCGAACAGCGACGAGCCGATGCCGTTCGCCTCGACCGGGTCGCTGACGACCTCGGCGAGGGTCTGCGCCTCGCTGTCGCTGTACGAGGGCAGGGCGGTGGATGCCTCGGCGAGGCCGTCGGCGAGCGACGCCGTGCCCATGGCGAGCTCACCGACGCCGGTGGCGAGTGTCGCCGTGCCCGTCTCGAGCTCCCTGAGTCCCGCGCCCAGCTGCGCGGCGCCGGACTGCAGCCCTGCGGCGCCGGAGGCGGACTGGTCGACGCCCGCCGCGAGCTGGTCGAGACCACCCGCGAGCTCGCCGACGCCCGAGCCGAGCGCGCGGAACTGGCCCGCGATCTCGCCCGGGAGCGCCGCCGCGAGCTGGTCGAGCCCGACGGCGGTGTACGAGGCCTGGGTCGCGGCGCCCTCCATGGTGCGGGCGGCCTCCGACGCGGATGCGACCTGCGTGCCGAGCGCGGCGCAGAACTCCTCCGAGCCGCCCTCGTCCACGCAGGTGGCGGAGAGATCGGCGAGTCCCTGTGCGAGGGCACCGGACTGCTGCGCGGCCGCCGTCGCAGCGGTCTGCGTGCCGGTGGCGAGTTCGAGCAGCTGCGCGGGCACGAGGCCCTGCGCCTCGATCTGGGCGGCGCCCGCGTTCGCGCCGTCGGCGATCTGCTGGGCGCCGTCGCCGGCCCCGCGGGTCTCGTCGGCGATCGTCGCGAGTCCACCGGCGAGCTGGCCGGCGCCGGAGGCGAGCCCGGTGGCCCCCTCACCGAGCGCCGCGACCCCGCCCGGCAGTTCGGCAGCCCCGTCCGCGGCCTGCTGGGCGCCGTCGGCGAGGTCGGAGGCGCCGCGCGCGGCCTCGCCGAGCTGGTCGCCGAGGGTCGTGAACCCCACGAACACGTTCTCGAGAGTGAGCGTCGAGAGCTGCTCGCCGAGCACGGAGGCCGCGGTCTGCGTGATCTGCGCGGTGATGGCGTCGTCGACGATGAGGGCGTCGGGAGGCGTGGTGACCTCGATGACGGCGCGCGAGGGGGCGGATGCCCCCTCGACCTGCGAGAGGGAGGTGCCCGAGGACGTCGCGGCGGCGGAGAAGTTCTCGGGAATCGTCACGACGGCCTGGTAGGTGCCGTCGGCGAGACCCGCGGCGGCGTCGTCGGCGTTGGAGAGCACCCAGTTCAGGTTGGAGGCGACGTCGTCGGACCCCTCGACCAGACCGGCGGTCAGCTGGCGCCCGAGCGGCGTCGTCTGGCCGTCGATCGTGACGGGTTCGTCCTCGTTCACGATCGCGGCCGTCATCGCATCGAGGCGTTCGGTGGGGTCGTAGAGGGCAGTGACGAGGATCGCCCCGAGCACGGCGGGCAGCAGCAGCACACCGATGACGGTGAGCCAGGTGACGGGTCGGCGCGTGCGCGCTCGTTCGATGGGGAGGGTCATGCGTGCACCTCGGTCTCGGTCGAGGGAGAAAGGGGAAGAGGGGATGCCGGCGCCGACGCCGCGGAGAGCGACAGGCCGCGGACGCCGGGGCGGCGCGCCTCGGCCAGGAGGGCCAGCGCGACGGGCTCGCGGCGGGCAGAGACGAGGACGGTCAGCTCGCCCCCGCGCGCCGCCACCCGCTCTCCGGCATCGCGCAGCAGTGCCGCGGCCTCGTCGCGCGCGGCGGGATCGGCGACGCGATCGAGTCCGTCGACCACCACCGTGCGCGGGGGGCCTGCGAGCGCGCGGCGCAGGTCGTCGAGCGGGTCGTCGGCGTCGCTGAGCAGGGCGACGCCGACGTGGGCGCGCACCCACGCGGAGCGCCCGGGCAACAGGTGGCCGGCGACCTTGAGCAGACCCGCGGTGGGGGTGACGCGGCCGGCGACGGCGAGGAGCAGGGCCCGCGCGGCGCGCGGGTCGGGGGCGGTCACGACGAGGGTCTCGCCGGGCTCGACGCGCACGCTCACCTCGGCGAACACGGTGACGTCCTCCTCGGTGAGCGCGAGGCCTTCGGCCGCGACGACGGCGGTCGTCCGGGGCTCCGGCCAGTCCGCGTACTCGAGCTCGCGGCGCACGGCGTCGCCCTCGACGTCGAAGGAAGGCAGCATCCGATCCAGCCACCGCGGGATCCACCACGCCTTCTCGCCCAGAAGCGCCATGAGCGCGGGGATGAGGGTCATGCGCACGAGGAAGGCGTCGACGGCGATGCCCACCGCAAGGCCCAGGGCGATCGGCTTGATCGATGAGTCACCCTCGGGCACGAACGCGGCGAAGACCGCGAACATGATCAGAGCGGCGGCGGTGACCACGCGCGCCGAGGCGGTGAAGCCCGAACGCACGGCGGCGACCGCTCCGGCACGGGTCTTGTCGATCCCGTGGACGAAGTCCTCGCGCATGCGGGTGACGAGGAAGACCTGATAGTCCATCGCGAGCCCGAACAGCACCCCCATGAGCACGATCGGCATGAAGCTGATCACGGGCCCGACCTTGGTCACGTGCAGGAGATCGGCGAACCAGCCCCACTCGAACACGGCCGCGACGACACCGAAGGCCGCGGCGACCGAGAGGAGGTAGCCGAGGGCCGCCGTGAGGGGCACCGCGATCGAGCGGAAGACGATCATCAGCAGCACGAACGAGAGGCCCACGACGAAGATCGCGAACGGAACCAGGGACTGCCCCAGCCGGTCAGAGATGTCGATGGCGACGGCGGTGAACCCCGTGACCTTCAGGTCGACGCCGTACTCGTCGAGAAGCCGGTCGTGCTCGGCGCGCAGATCGCGCACGAGCTGCGCCGTCTCGGGGGAGTCGGGGGCGGTCTCGGGGATGATCTGGATGATGCCCGTGTCGGCGGTCTCGTTCGGGGTGGCGAGGGCGATCTCGCGCACGCCCGGCACCTGCTCGATCTCGGCGGCGAGGTCCTCCATCAGCCCCAGCGGATCGGTCGATGTCACGATCGTCCCGGTCATGATGAGCGGCCCGTTGAATCCGGGGCCGAACTCCTCGGCGACCAGGTCGTAGTTCTGCCGGGCCTGGGAGTCCTCGGGCAGCATGCCCGCGTTCGGCAGAGCTAGGGCGAGGCTGCCCGCGGGGATCGCGAGCACGCCCAGCCCGACGACGACGGCCATGGTCGTGACGAGGGGGCGCTTGGTGACCCCGCCGACCCACCGTGCGGCGAAGCCGGGTCGGGGCGTCTTCGCGGCACGGGGCCGCGGCATCCTGCCCATCGCCTTGCCCTTGACGAAGCCGAGCATGGCGGGGGTGAGGGTGACGGCGACGAGGACGGCGATGGCGACTGCCGCCGCGGCCGCGATTCCCATCGTCGTCAGGAACGGGATGTTGGCGAACGACAGGCCGATGAGGGCGATCAGCACGGTGACGCCGGCGAACACGACCGCGGAGCCCGCGGTGCCCGTGGCCCGGGCCGCCGATTCCTCCGGATCCACGCCCTCCCGCACCTGGTCCTGATGCCGTGCGGCGATGAAGAGGGCGTAGTCGATGCCGACCGCGAGTCCCAGCATGAGCGCCAGCAGAGGGGTCGTCGACGAGATCGGCGCCACCAGCGTCGCGACGAAGATCCCCGCCATCGACAGGCCGACCCCGATGATCGCGGTCAGCAGGGGCAGCCCCGCCATGACGAAGGAGCGGAAGGTGACGATCAGCACGAGCAGGGCGATGATCAGGCCGACGGCCTCGGTGATGGTGACTCCCGGCACCGACTGCGAGAACAGGTCGCCGCCGAGGGCGACCTCGCTGCCCTCGGGCAGCTCGGCGCCGAGCTCGTCGGTGAGCGCCGTCAGGGCGTCGCGCGACTCGGCGGGAACGTCGGTGGCCTGTCCATCGAACTGCAGGCGTACGAGCGCGGCGGAGGCGTCTTCGGTGACGAGGCCCGAGACCATCTCGTCGAAGGGGTCGGTGACGGCGAGCACTCCCTCGAGCGCCTCGATGTCGGCGATCGATCCGGCGATGGCCGAGGAGTAGGGCTCCTCGTCGACCCGATCGCCCTCCGCCGCGACGACGATGTACTGCGCGCTCGTGCCGCTGGCCTGCGGGAACGTGCGGTTCAGCTGCTCGATGCCCTCCTGCGCCTCGGTGCCGGGGATCGAGAAGGAGTTGTCGGTGCCCTGGTTCAGGAACAGCGCCCCCGCGCCGGTCAGCCCGAGCAGCAGCAGCCAGGCCACCAGCACGCGACCGCCGTGACGGTACGACCAGCGGCCGAGGGCGTAGAGCAGTGTGGACACGGTGCCTCCAGAACTACGGACGGACGAGTTCGATACGGCGTTGTATCCGATACATAGGTGTATCGTAGGGACGGCTACGCACCCGAACCTGAGTAGTCCGTGTGAACACGTCGAAAGGACGGCGAATGAGCGAGTCCGCCACCCCGACGACCCGTCGTCGCGAGACTACCCGTCAGAGGCTGCTGGATGCTGCCGCCCAGGTGTTCGCCGAGGTCGGTCTGGATGCCGCGTCGGTCGAGGCGGTGTGCGAGCGGGCGGGGTTCACCCGCGGCGCGTTCTACTCCAACTTCGAGTCCAAGGACGAGCTGTTCCTCGAGCTGTCGGCGAGGGTCGCGCGCGAGCGCGTCGATGCGGTCACGGCGCGTGTGGCCGCGCTCGAGGGGGAGGGCAGGTTCGACGTCGCCCCCGGCAGCGCCGTGCAGCTCGTGCAGCAGGTCATGGACGTCTCATCGGATGACCGCCTCGGTGTGCTGCTGATGGCCGAGATCCGCATCCACGCGCTGCGCGACCCGCAGCTTGCGACCGCCTACCTCGCGCAGGAGGCCGAGGTGCTCGTGAGCATCGCCCAGATCATCGACGACATCTCCCGCGCGAAGGATCTCGAGCTGCGGCTGCCTGCCCAGGAGGCGGCGCGCATCATGATGACGGTGTTCGAGTCGTGCTCGGTCCGCGCGGTCATGGCCGGTGCCGACGCCGACGAGATCCGCCGACGCACGAGCGAGGAGCTCGGGCGCGCGACGGCCCTCATCATCTCGGCGCGTCCGTCCGGGCGCTGAGCACGGCGTAGCAGCGCTCGAGGCGCTGCAGCCACCACTCCCGTCGCTCGGGTGATGCGGCACGCGCCGCGAGCGCGTCGGCGTCGGGCACGACGCGCCGCGCGGGGATCGCGCCGAAGGAGGGCGTCAGCGGGGGCTCGCACACGTCGGCGGCGAACAGGACCGAGGTGCCGAGACCGCAGTCGTAGTCGAGCTGCGGGAGGGCCGCGGCGAGCGCTGCGCCCATCGACAGTCCGACCGACGTGTCCAGCGCGCTCGAGACGACGGCGGGCAGCCCCGCCTCCTCGACGATCCGCCGCGCGCGGCGCACGCCGCCCAGCGGCTGGGCCTTGATCACGAGGATGTCGGCGGCCCCCGCCCGTGCGACCGCGAGGGGGTCCGTGGCGCGGCGCACGCTCTCGTCGGCGGCGATGGGGATGTCGAGGTAGCCGATGCGGCGGCGCAGCTCGGCCAGCTCGTCGACCGACGCGCAGGGCTGCTCGATGTATTCGAGGTCGCAGTCGGCGAGCACGTGCACGGCGTGCTCGGCCTCGTCGAGGTTCCACGCCCCGTTGGCGTCGACTCGGATGCGCCCCTCCGGGCCCATCTCGCGGCGCACCGCGCGCACGCGGGCGACGTCATCGGCGAGCGTCTGTCCCGGTTCCGCGACCTTCACCTTGGCCGTGCGGCAGCCCTCGAAGCGAGCGAGGATCTCGGGCACGGACTCGGCCGGCACCGCCGGGACGGTGGCGTTCACGCGGATCTCGTGCCGCACGGCGGGGGGCTGCGGCATCCACCCGAAATCGATCGTGGCCGACAGCCACGTCGCCGCCTCGTCGTCGTCGTACTCGGCGAAGGGCGAGAACTCGCTCCAGCCGCCCGGACCCGACAGCAGCAGCGCCTCGCGCGTGTCGACCCCGCGGAACCGGGTGCGCATCGGCAGCGCCACCACCCGCGCTCCCTCGCGCAGCTCGTCGAACGGGGGCAGGGGCGCGGCATCGTCGGTCACGCTGTCCATCCTGCCCCGGTCGTAGGCTGACCGCATGCTTCTCGAGACTCCCGTCATGCTCGGCGTGCAGCTGCAGCCCCAGCACACCTCCTACGAGCTCATCCGCGAGGCCGTCGTCCGCGCCGAGGGGATGGGGGTGGACATCCTGTTCAACTGGGACCACTTCTTCCCGCTCTCCGGCGACCCCGACGGCCTGCACTTCGAATCCTGGACCGAGCTGGCGGCCTGGGCCGAGCAGACCGAGCGGGTGCAGTTCGGCGCCCTGGTCAACTGCAACAGCTACCGCAACCCCGACCTGCAGGCCGACATGGCGCGCACCATCGACCACATCAGCGCGAAGGGCGGCGAGGGCCGGTTCATCTTCGGCACCGGTTCGGGCTGGTTTCAGCGCGACTACGACGAGTACGGGTACGAGTTCGGCACCGCGGGATCGCGACTGAACGATCTGGCCGACGGGCTCGAGCGCATCCGCGCGCGCTGGGGCGTCCTCAACCCGCCCCCCACGCGCGAGATCCCCGTCCTCATCGGCGGCGCGGGTGAGCAGAAGACCCTGCGCATCGTCGCGCGGCACGCGGACTACTGGCACAGCTTCACCACCTCCGAGGGGCTCGCGCACAAGATCTCGGTGATCGAGGAGTGGGCCGCGCGGGACGGCGGCGACGTGAGCCGCCTGATCGTCTCGAACGAGCTCGACCGGCGCAGCGACGATGAGGTCGACGCGCTCTTCGCGGGCGGCGTGCGGCTGTTCACGCTGGCGCTGCGCGGCCCCGACTTCGACTGGGCGCTCGTCGAACGCTGGCTGCGCTGGCGCGACGAGCGCAACACGGCGGGTGCCTAGGCTGGGATCCATGGTCTCCGAGCTCTACGACGCCGACGCCTGGGCTCCGGCCCCCGGCGCCGACGACTACACCGACATCACGGCGCACCTCTCGCCCGACGGCCGGATCGCCCGCATCGCGTTCGATCGTCCCGAGGTGCGCAACGCGTTCCGCCCGCACACCGTCGACGAGCTCTACGACGCCCTCGACCGCGTACGCCAGAACCCGCGGGTCGGCGTCGTCCTGCTCACCGGCAACGGCCCGAGCCCGAAGGACGGCGGATGGGCGTTCTGCTCCGGCGGCGACCAGCGCATCCGGGGACGGTCGGGCTACGAGTACGCCCCTTCGACGAGCTCAGGGGCCGAGTCGGTCGCCGAGTCGGTCGAAGCGCCCGCGCGCGCCGGCCGTCTGCACATCCTCGAGGTCCAGCGCCTCATCCGCTTCATGCCCAAGGTCGTCATCGGCGTGATCCCGGGGTGGGCCGCAGGCGGGGGGCACAGCCTGCACGTCGTGTGCGATCTGTCGATCGCGAGCGCCGAGCACGGCCGGTTCAAGCAGACCGATGCCGACGTCGGGTCGTTCGACGCCGGATACGGCAGCGCGTATTTCGCCCGCCAGATCGGGCAGAAGTTTGCGCGGGAGGTCTTCTTTCTCGCCGAGGAGTACTCGGCACAGCGCGCGTACGAGATGGGCGCCGTCAACCGGGTCGTGCCGCACGCCGAGCTCGAGCGCGAGGCGATCGACATGGCGCGCACGATCCTCACGAAATCCCCGACCGCGATCCGCATGCTCAAGTTCGCCTTAAACGCCGTCGACGACGGCATGGTCGGTCAGCAGGTCTTCGCGGGCGAGGCGACGCGTCTGGCCTACGGCACCGACGAGGCGGTCGAGGGGCGCGACTCGTTCCTCGAGAAGCGCGATCCCGACTGGTCGCCCTACCCGTGGCACTACTGACGCCCGTTCCGGGGGACCCCGCCGACCCGTCGGCGCTGCAGGCGGCGCTGATCCGGGCGATGGATGCCGCCGGTCCGCCGGTCGTCGTCGGCACCGACCCCGCGCGGATCGGCGCCCGCGACATCCCGCCCGGCACCGCTCTCGTCCTCGCCACGAGCGGTTCCACGGGCATCCCCAAACGCGTCGCGCTGACGGCGGACGCGTTGAGTGCGAGCGCACGGGCCACCGCCGGCCGGATCGGGGCGGGAGCGTGGGTGCTCGCGCTGCCGGCATCCCGGATCGCCGGCATCCAGGTGCTCGTGCGCGCCGCCCTCGCGGGTGCCCCCGTCGCCACCGTCGACCGGACCGGAGGTGCCGCGTTCGAGGCGGCGACGCGGCGGCTGCCGGGCGGCATCCCCGCCTTCACCTCCCTCGTGCCGGCACAGGTGCGGGGACTCCTCGAGACCGCCCCCGAGGCGCTCGCGCGCTTCGACGCGGTGCTCGTGGGCGGGCAGCAGACCCCGCCCGACCTTCTCGAGCGGGCGGCGGCCCGCGGGGTGCGACTCGTGCGCACCTACGGCTCCACCGAGACCGCGGGTGGCTGTGTGTACGACGGCACGCCTCTCGACGGCGTGCGTCTGCGCATCCGCTCCGGCGAGGTGCTGATCACGGGCGCCGTGCTCGCGACCGCATACGTCGACGATCCGGCCGGGTCCGCGCGGGCTTTCCCGACGCTCGACGACGAGCGCTGGTACCGCACCGGCGACCTCGGCTCCGTCGAGGGCGGGATGCTGCGCATCACGGGCCGAGCCGACAACGTCATCGTCTCGGGCGGCGTGAACATCAGCCTCGACCTCGTCGAGTCCGCGGTGCACACGGTGCCCGCACTGCGCGATGCCGTCGTGATCGGGGTCGCAGACGAGACATGGGGGGAGGCATCCGTCGTCGTGACGGCGGAGGGAGCGGCGCACGACCTCGCCGACGCCCGCGCCGCCGTGCAGAGCGCCCTCGGCGCGCCGGCGCGCCCGCGGGAGATCGTGCGGGTCGATGCGTTGCCGTTGCTGGCCTCCGGCAAACCCGATCGGGTGGCCCTGCGCGAGCGATTCGGCGGTCGCCGCCTAGGATGATCCCTCGTGGCAGGATCACCCGCGAAGAACCGCAAGAACCCCGGCAGCCGTAAGCGCACGGGCGGGCACCCCGCGGGTCGCCGTCCGGCCAAGACGGCGGTGCGGGTCACCCCCGCCACCGCGCGCGACTGGATCGGCGCGGCGCGGCTGCGCACCCTTCCGCTCGGGGTCGCACCCGTCGTCGTCGGCACGGCCGCGGCCGTGCTCGCAACGGGCGTGTTCCACTGGGTGATCGCGCTCGCCTGCCTCGCCGTGGCTGTCTGTCTGCAGATCGGCGTCAACTACGCCAACGACTACAGCGACGGCATCCGCGGCACCGATGACCACCGCGTCGGTCCCGCCCGCCTGACCGCCTCGCGCAAGGCGTCGCCTCGCGCGGTGCTGACGGTCTCGCTCACGTTCTTCGCGCTCGCCGCGCTCGCCGGCCTCGCCATCGTCATCCGCACCCAGCAGTGGTGGCTGCTGCTGGTCGGCGCGCTCTGCATCGTCGCGGGGTGGCTGTACACGGGCGGCAAGCGGCCCTACGGATACATGGCGCTCGGCGAGGTGTTCGTGTTCGTCTTCTTCGGCCTCGTGGCGACCCTCGGCACCACCTGGGTGCAGGCGCTCGCGCTGCCCCAGGAGTCCTGGTTCGCGGCGGTCGCGATGGGGCTGCTCGCCTGCGCGGTTCTGCTGGCGAACAACCTCCGCGACATCGACCAGGACCGCGCGGCCGGCAAGCGCACGCTCAGCGTGCTGATCGGACGTCGCGCCACGCAGGTGGTGTTCACCCTGTTCGTGCTCGCGCCGTTCGGGATCGCGGGATTCCTCGCGCTGTTCTACCCCGTGGCCTGGTTGACGCTGCTCGCCCTGCTCGCGGGGCTTCCGGCGATCCTGATCGTGTGGTCGTACCGCGCGCCGCGCGAGCTCGTCACCGCGCTCGCCCTGACCTCGCTGACCTCACTCGTCTACGCGGGGCTGCTGGCCTGGGCGCTCGTCGCCTGAGCGGCGCGGGGCCTCGGTCGCGGCATCCTCGACGTCTTCGTCCTGCGATGCGGTGGACTCCGACCTCCGGCGCTGCCGTTTCGCGGCCAGCTCGCCCGTCACGGCGTCGAGCGGCCTGCGCAGGAAGATCATCGACAGGCTCAGCCCGATGAGGGCGGCGAAGATCACAGCCAGCAGCCAGTTGTCGCGGAAGATCGGCAGCAGCATCATGAGGCCGAGCGGGACGAGGAAGGCCAGCAGCCGCAGCACGGTGTAGACGAGGACGGGCGGCAGGTTCACCCCTTCATTTTAGGCGCCGCACGCGCACGGCCCCTTCTCACCCGGGGACGCCTAGGATGGGCAGATGCCCCGCGTCCTGCTGATCCTGGCGGTGCTGGCGTTGGCGTTCTACGTCGTCAGCATCGTGGACTGCGCCGTGCAGCCGCCTTCGCGTCACCGCGGCGTGTCGAAGGGCGTGTGGCTCGCGATCATCGTGCTGCTGCCGGTCATCGGTGGCCTGCTGTGGTTCATCATCGGCCGTGGACGCAAGCAGGGCGCCGCCACCCGCCGGGCACCCGACGACGATCCGGACTTCTTGGGCAAGATCGGCACGATCTCGGATCAGGACGAGCGCATCCGCCGTCTCGAAGAGGAGCTCGCCCAGCTCGACGCCGAGGCCGACGACCCGCGCGACGCCCGCGCCGGCACGACGCCGGCCCCCGACGCCGAACCCGACGAGACCCCTGACCCCGACGGCGACGACCCCCGCGGTCCCCGCCGCGGCGCCATCGGCTGACGTGTCGGTCGTCGGCGGCGATCGGCCGCTCTCCGAGGCGAGCCCCGCCACGTGCGCCGCGGCCGCCCTGCTCGATGAGCTCGTCCGGCTCGGGCTCACCGACGTCGTACTCAGCCCCGGCTCGCGTTCGCAGGCGCTCGCGCTCGCGGCCGCCGACCTCGAGCGGCGCGGCGAGATCGCGCTGCACGTGCGCGTCGACGAGCGGGTGGCGGGCTTCACGGCTCTGGGCCTCGCGCGCGAGTCCCAGCGGCCCGTCGCCGTCGTGTGCACCTCCGGCACCGCCGTCGCCAACCTGATGCCCGCGGCCGCCGAAGCCCACCACGCCGGGGTGCCTCTGCTGCTGCTCAGCGCCGATCGCCCGCCCGAGCTGCGCGGCGTCGGTGCCAACCAGACCACCCGCCAGCCCGGCATGTTCGGACCCTGGACGCGGTTCGCGCTCGACGCACCCGTGCCCGAGGCCGACGAGGGCGACGCCCTGGCCGCGCAGACGGCGACCTTCCGTGCCATCGCCGTCGACGCCTACGTCGCGGCGGCCGGGGCGGGCTCCCGCTCCGCGGGTCCCGCCCACATCAATCTGCCCCTGCGCGAGCCGCTCGCGGGCGCGCTGCCGGATTGGTTCACCGCGCCCCGGCGCACCACCCCCGACGTCGTGGTCGACCCCGACGAGGGCTCCGGCGCTCTCTATCAGGGCGGCGGAGGAATCGGGGACGCGGATGTCGCCGACCCGCTCGAGCCCGACCCGTTCGTGCTCGAGCGGGGCCCGCGCACCGTCGTGATCGCGGGAGCCGATGCCGGGCCCGACGCCGAACTGCTCGCGCACCGGGGATCGTGGCCCCTCATCGCCGAGATCGTCAGCGGCGCGCGCTTCGGTCGCCTCGTCGTGCACGGATACCGGCGGCTGCTGGGCGATGCCGAGCTCGGCGGGCGCATCGAGCGTGCGATCGTCTTCGGCCGCCCGACGCTCAGCCGCGAGGTGGTGGCCGTGCTCTCGCGCGCCGACGTGCAGGTCATCGCCGTGCGCGGTCCCGGCGAGCGGCTGAACCTCAACGGCGTCACCGAGTCGGTGGATGCCGTCACCGCTGCCGCGGGGGATCCCGATCGCGACTGGCTCGGCGCCTGGATGAGCGCGTCGCGGGCGGGGATGGTCGATCTTGCGCCGGCCGCGCCGGATGTCGAGGGGCTGTCCTCGACCGATCCCGCCGAGCGTCTGCGCGCGGTGGATGCCGAGCTCGACGCCGTCCGCCGGCCGCTGGATCGCCCGGGCCTGGTCGACGCGGTCTGGCGTGCGAGCTGGCCGCACGATCGCCTGATGTTCGGCTCGTCGCGGCTGGTGCGCGTGGCCGACCAGCTGCTGCCGGGAAAGAAGGTGCCGGTACACGCCAATCGCGGCGTGGCGGGCATCGACGGCACGGTCGCAACCGCGATCGGCATCGCCCTCGCGAGCCAGCGCGACGGCCGGCCGGGTGTCACCCGCGTCGTGCTCGGCGACCTGGCGCTGCTGCACGACGTCGGCGCGATGCTGCTGCCCCCCGCCGAGGCCGAACCCCGGGTGCAGGTCATCGTCGGCAACGACGGCGGCGGCACCATCTTCGACGGGCTCGAGGTGGCCGCGCTCGCGGAGGCGAGCGTGCTCGATCGCGTGATGTACACGCCCCACGACGTGCGCCTCGAGCATCTGGCGCTCGCGTACGGATGGGAGTATCACCGGGTCACCACGCGCGCGGCGCTCGACCAGCTGCTGACGGCTCCCGTCGGCGGCCGGCAGCTCATCGAGGTGCCGCTGCCGCGCTGAGGGGCTCGTGCGGCAGGATGAGCGCATGATCGCCAAGAGCCAGCACAACTGGAGCGCCGACCCCGCCACCGTCCTGAGAGCGGGCGCGGGCTTCGTGCTCTCGGGCCGGGACCCGCAGTCCACGCCGGGGTACGAGGGCATGAAGGACGGCGGGCAGGCGGATCTCGCGTCCGGGCTGCTGGCGCTCGGCGAGTACCAGGAGCGGCTGTTCGCCGCCAGCCGCGGCGGCGCGCCCGACGCCGTCCTGCTCGTGCTGCAGGCGATGGATACCGCGGGCAAGGGCGGCATCGTCCGCCACGTCGTCGGCGGCGTCGATCCGCAGGGGGTACAGCTGGCCGCCTTCAAGAAGCCCACACCGGAGGAGCTCGAGCACGACTTCCTCTGGCGCGTGGAGAGGCGCGTGCCCGAGCCCGGCATGATCGGCGTGTTCGACCGCTCGCACTACGAGGACGTGCTCATCGGGCGGGTGCGCCACCTCGCCGATGAGGACGAGATCGAGGGCCGCTACGACGCCATCAACGCCTTCGAGGCGCAGCTCGTGGGCCGAGGCATCCGCATCGTCAAGGTGATGCTGCACATCTCCTACGAGGAGCAGGCGGCGCGTCTGCGGGAGCGGCTCGATCGTCCCGACAAGCACTGGAAGTACAACCCGGGCGACGTCGACGAGCGCGTGCGCTGGCCGCACTACATGTCGGCGTACCAGAGCGTCTTCGAGCGCACGTCGACAGACATCGCGCCGTGGTTCGTCGTGCCGGCCGACCGCAAGTGGTACTCGCGACTGGCGGTGCAGGCGCTGCTGCTCGACGCGCTCGAATCCATCGACCCGCAGTGGCCGGCCGCCGACTATGACATCGAGGCCGAGAAGAGGCGCCTCGCGGCGACGTAGCCCGCGGGCCTGCTCAGGCGAGCGCGTCGACGATCGGGCGGAACTTCACCCTCGTCTCGAGCAGCTCGGACTCGGGGTCGCTGCCGGAGACGATGCCGGCGCCCGCGTGGGCGTGCACCGGCCGTGTTCCCTCCGCATCGCTCTCGCCGAACTGCGCGCACCGCAGGGCGATCGCCCACTCGCCGTCTCCGGACGCGTCGATCCACCCGACGGGACCGGCGTACCGGCCGCGGTCGAAGGGCTCGAGGCGCGCGATCGCCGCCAGCGCTGCGGGAGTGGGGCTGCCGGCGACCGCCGCCGTCGGATGCAGCGCCCCGACGAGGTCGAGGGCCGAGGCGCCGTGCGAGAGTTCGCCCTCGATGTCGGTCGCCAGGTGCCAGACGTTGGGCAGCTTGAGCGTGAAGGGCGTCTCTCCCGAGGCGAGCGCGCTCGTGTGGGGCCGCAGCGCCGCGAGCACGCTGCGCACGGCGTATTGATGCTCGTCCTGGTCCTTCGCGCTCGTGGCGAGATCGAGGGAGGCCCGGATGTCGGTGTCGGCGTCTGCGCCGCGCGAGGCCGTCCCCGCCAGCACGCGGGCGGTGACGGTGCCGCCGGCGACGGTCACGAGGGTCTCGGGACTCGCCCCGATGAGCCCGTCGACCGCGAAGGTCCAGACATCGGGATACCCGCCCGCGAGGGCGCGGACGAGGCGGCGCAGGTCGGCGCCGGCGGGCACGGTGCCCTCGAGATCGCGCGCGAGCACGACCTTGGCGACCTTTCCCGCGCGGATCGCGCCGAGCGCCCCGCGCACGGCGCGCTGGTACCCCGGAGCATCGAGCGTGCCCGGCCCGAGGGTCGCCGACCAGTACTCGCCCCATGGCCGCGGCTGCGGGTCCGTCGCGTCCGCGTCGGGGCGACGGATCGTCGTGATCCACGAGCGACCGTCCCGGCGTCCGACGATGACCTCGGGCACGATGATCGTGCTCGTGGATGCCGAGCCGTCGGCGAAGGCGAGCGCGCCGAAACCGACGAGGCCGGTGCCCGGAAGTCCCACCTCGTCGTGCACGTCCGCGGCCGCGGCGAGAGCGCGCCACGCCTCGGCGAGGGCCGCGGAGCGCGTGCCGCTGTCGGGTTCGGGGCGACGCCCCCCGACCTCGAGGGCCGCGAGCATGCCGATGCCCACGAATCCGTCGCCGCGGCGCTGCCAGACCAGGGGATCGGCGGGGCTGGCGTAGGCCAGGATGTCTTCGATCGGGTCGACCTCGCGGGTGTGGACCACGAGCCGGCGCACACGGGGCGGGGCGGGCGGGGTCACCTCTCCAGCCTAGACTCGCACCGTGATAGCTCGGCCCGCCGTGGGAACGCGGCTCTTCTTCCGCTGGCGCAAGTGGGACGGCGGCGTGCACTGGCTGCACGAGTGCGTGTACCTCGGCGCCGATGCGCACGGCGACTGGTTCGGGCAGCGCGCGGGCTGGCGGAGTGTGCGGCCCGGTCGGGACGTGGTCGCCCCGCACGACAACGTCACGCTGCTGCCGCCCGCGGGCGATCACGCCCTGACGATGAACGCACCCCCGCACCGCACCCGCGTCTACATCGATCTCGCCTGGGACGTGCGCTGGGCGCCCGTGGCCTCCGGCATGGGGGAGTACGAGCCCTCGGGCATCGACATGGACCTCGACGTCGTCGACCACGCGGAGCGCGGCATCTGGATCGACGACATCGACGAGTGGGAGGAGCACCGCGTGCGCTACGGGTATCCGCTCGACATCGTCGAAGCCCTCGAGCGCCGCGCCGCCGATCTCGAGCGGCGCGTCCGCGACCACGAGGCGCCCTTCGACCCTGCGACGGCCGGGCGGTGGCTGGCAGCCCTCGCCGCCCTCGAAGATCGCGCGCCTAGACTCGACGGGTGATGACCGACCAGCCGAACCGCGCCGATCTCGGCAAGGACCCGTCGCGTGTGAGCGGCATGTTCGACACCGTCGCCACCCGGTACGACACGACGAACACCGTGCTGAGCCTGGGCAACGATCAGCTGTGGCGGATCGCCACGACTCGAGCGGTCGACCCGCGTCCCGGCATGAGCATCCTCGATCTCGCCGCGGGGACGGGGGCATCGTCGGTCGCCCTCGCCCGCAGTGGCGCGCGGGTGACCGCCGCCGACTTCTCGCCGGGGATGATCGCCGAGGGCAGGCGGCGTCACGGCGGCATCCCGAATCTGTCGTTCACCCAGGCCGACGCGACGGCACTGCCCTTCGGCGACGACGAGTTCGACGTCGTGACGATGTCGTTCGGGCTGCGCAACGTGATCGATCCGAAGAAGGCGCTCGCCGAACTGCTGCGGGTGACCAAACCCGGCGGGCGCCTGGTGGTCTGCGAGTTCTCGCACCCCCCTCAGCCGGCCTTCGCGAAGCTCTACGGCTTCTACAACGACCGGGTGCTGCCGCTGGTCGCGCGGGTCGTGAGCTCGAACGCCGACGCGTACCAGTACCTGAACGAATCGATCAAGGACTGGCCCGACCAGCGCACACTCTCGGCGTGGATCCGCCAGGCCGGGTGGTCGGCCGTCGCGCACCGCAACCTCTCGTTCGGAATCGTCGCCCTGCACCGCGCGGTGAAACCCGCCGGTAGGCTGGACGGGTGACCCCGAGCCCCTCTGCGCCGGGCTCGCACCTGGCGAGCCGACTCGGTCTGACCGAGCGCGTCTTCGCGGGTCCGCGCGCCCGCAAGCTCCTCTCGCGCGTCGAGGACGGCCTCGAGGCGGTCGAGGCCGCGCTCGCCGACGAACTGCGCGTCTCGGACGCGCTCGCCGACACCACCAGCCGGTATCTCTACGAGGCCGGCGGCAAGCGCATCCGTCCGATGCTCACCCTGCTGACCTCGCAGCTCGGCGACGGGGCGACCGTGCGGGTCGTGGAGGGCGCCGTGGCGCTCGAGATGACACACCTCGGTTCGCTCTACCACGACGATGTGATGGACGGTGCGGACGTGCGCCGCGGGGTGCCGAGTGCACACGCGGTCTGGGGCAACAACGTCGCGATCCTCACGGGCGACCTGCTCTTCTCCCGTGCGAGCCAGATCATGGCGCGGCACGGCGAGCGCGCCATCCAGCTGCAGGCCGACACGTTCGAGCGGCTCGTGCTCGGCCAGATGCACGAGACCGTGGGCGCCCAGGCGGGCGATGACCCGGTCGCGTTCTACCTGCAGGTGCTCGCCGACAAGACCGGCTCGCTCATCGCCGCGGCCGCCCAGACCGGTGTCGTCTTCTCGGGCGGCCCCGCCGAGTTCGAAGAGCCGATGCGCGTGTTCGGCGAGAAGATCGGCGTCGCGTTCCAGCTGCTCGACGACGTCATCGACCTCTCGGCCGACGCAGACGAGACGGGCAAGGTGCCCGGCACCGATCTGCGCGCCGGCGTTCCGACCATGCCCTACCTGCTCCTCGGCGAGCGCGAGGACTCGGCATCCATCGCCCTGCGCACCCGCATCGACGAGGGCGTCGCCCGCATCGCCGACGGCGCCGATCCCGCCATCCTCGACGACGATCTCGCACAGCTGCGCGAACACGACGCCACCGCGGCGACGCTGCGCCTCGCGCACGAGTGGTCAGACCATGCGGTCGCCGCCCTCACGCCCCTGCCGAGCGGTCCGGTTCGCGAGGCGCTCACCCGATTCGCCGAGGTCGTCGTCGACCGCAGCAGCTGAGCCTTCGACAGGCTCAGGGCGCGACCCCGCGCCGCTCGATCCGAAAGGAATCCTCCGTGACCAGACTGAGGCTGGCCATCGTCGGCGCCGGACCCGCGGGCATCTACGCCGCCGACATCCTGCTCAAGGCCGAGCGCGAATTCGACGTGTCGATCGACCTGTTCGAGCAGCTGCCCGCTCCCTACGGTCTGGTGCGCTACGGCGTGGCCCCCGATCACCCGCGCATCAAGGGCATCATCACGGCGCTGCGCGAGGTGCTCGACCGCGGCGACATCCGCCTGTTCGGCAACGTGCGCTTCGGACAGGACATCACCCTCGACGATCTCAAGCGCCACTACAACGCGGTGATCTTCTCGACCGGAGCGATCCGCGACACCGACCTCGATATCCCCGGAATCGACGCCGCGGGCTCGTACGGTGCCGCGGACTTCGTGAGCTGGTTCGACGGCCACCCCGACGTTCCTCGCACGTGGCCGCTCGAGGCGGAGTCGGTGGCCGTGGTCGGAAACGGCAACGTCGCCCTCGACATCTCGCGCATGCTCGCCAAACACGCCGACGACCTGCTGCCCACCGAGGTTCCCGACAACGTCTACCAGGGCCTGAAGGCATCGCCGGTCACCGACGTGCACGTCTTCGGCCGTCGCGGCCCCGCGCAGGTCAAGTTCACCCCCCTCGAGCTGCGGGAGCTCGGCGAACTGCGCGATGTCGACATGGTCGTCTACGACGAGGATTTCGACTACGACGAGGCTTCCAAGGCCGCGATCGCGAGCAACAAGCAGGTCATGGTCATCGACCGCGTGCTGCAGTCGTGGCGCGCCAGGGACTCGGTCAACAACACCGGCGGCACAGCATCCCGTCGTCTGCACCTGCACTTCTGGGCGAAGCCGGTGGAGGTCACGAAGGATGCCGAGGGTCGGGTGTCGTCGTTCGTGTACGAGCGCACGCGGCCCGACGGCGAGGGCGGGGTCACCGGCACCGGCGAGCTGCGCGAGGTGCCCATCCAGGCGATCTACCGTGCCGTCGGCTACTTCGGGTCGCCGTTGCCCGGGGTGCCGTTCGACAAGCGGCACGGCGTCATCCCCAACCACGAGGGCCAGGTGCTGCGCAAGGACTCCAACGAGCGCGTGCCCGGCGTCTACGCGACGGGCTGGATCAAGCGGGGCCCGGTGGGACTGATCGGACACACCAAGTCCGACGCGATGGAGACCGTGCGGCACCTGATCAACGACCAGGGGTCGTGGTGGCAGCCCGAGGATCCGTCGGAGCCGGCGATCCCCGAGCTGCTGGCCTCGCGCGGCATCGCGTGGACCGACCTCGAGGGCTGGCACCGCCTCGACGAGCACGAGGTCGCGCTGGGCGCGCCGCACGAGCGCGCCCGCATCAAGGTCGTCCCGCGCGACGAGATGGTGCGCGTCTCGCGGGGCGAGTGAGGCGGGTTAGCCTGGCGGTGTGAACCGCGAGACCTGGATCCCCGACATCCTCGGGACCGGGTTCGAGCAGCGGATGCTGCCTCTCGGCACCGATGACGAGGGCGATGTCGTCGCGACCCTCGTGCGGGCGCTGCCGGGGCGCGGGCGTCTCGGGGCCGTGTTCGGCGACCGGCGCCCGCTCGCCGACGTCGACGTGCTGTACGTGCACGGGTGGTCGGACTACTTCTTCCAGCGACGGCTGGGGCGGTACTTCACGGAACGGGGTGCGCGCTTCTTCGCGCTCGATCTGCGCAAGTACGGCCGGTCGCTGCGGCCGGGACAGACGCCGGGGTACGTCAACGATCTCGCCGTCTACGACGCCGACATCGCCGCCGGGTTGACGGCGATGGGGCGCGGGATGGAGCCCGGGCCGACGGCGCGTCGCCTGGTGCTGCTCGGGCATTCCACGGGCGGGCTCATCCTCAGTCTGTGGGCGCACCGGCACCCCGGCGTGGCGTCGGCGGTGATCCTGAACAGCCCATGGCTGGAGTTCCAGCTGAGCGGCATCACCCGGGCGGCCGTCGCGCCCCTCGTGGGGCTGCAGGCGCGGATGCGGCCCCTGGATGTCGCCCCGCAGGTCGATCTCGGCTTCTACTCGCGCGCGCAAGCCGAGGCGGCGGATCCCGACGATCCCGTCGAGGTGAATCCGCAGTGGCGGCCGGAGCACTCGATGCCGGTGCACGCGGGCTGGCTGAACGCGGTGCTCCTCGGCCACGCCCAGGTCGCGGCGGGCCTCGCGATCGAGGCGCCCGTGTGCGTGCTGCTCTCGGCGCGCAGCGCCGTTCCGACACGGTGGTCGGACGAGCTCACGCGTGCCGATTCGGTGCTCGTGGTCGACGACATCGCACGGGCGGCGCTGCGTCTGGGCCCGTCGGTCACGGTGGAGCGGATCACGGGGGCGCTGCACGATGTGTTCCTCTCGCGGCCCGAGCCTCGGCGGCAGGCGTACGCCCGTCTGGACCGCTGGGTGTCCGGTTTCGTGGCCCGGCGCTGACGGCTTGCACGGGCGCGGGGCGATACGTTGGGCGTCATGAGCATGGATCCGGCGCCCGCAGCCACCGTCGCGCGTCGGTGGGGTCTCGCGAGCGTCATCACGATGGCCGTCGGGCTGCTGCCGAGCGTGATCGTGCTGCTGCTCGCGGTGACCGTCTCGCCCGAGGCGCCGTGGCTGTTCTTCTTCACCTTCCCGATGGCGATGATGTTCGCGGTGATCGCGGGTCTGCTGGGCGTGGTGGGGCTGTTCTTCGCCGTGCGCCGAGGTGCGGGCTTCGGCTGGCCCGTCGGAGGTCTCGTCTTCGCCCTGCTCGTCGTGCTCGGGATCGTCGGGCTGTTCGCCGGCTGGTTCGGCTGAGCGCTGCGCTCAGCCCACGGCCGGATTCGCCGGTGCGATGGTGGTGCGCGCCATCATCGTGGTGGGGTCGTCGAGGGCCGCGAAGCCGTACTGAGCATAGAGTCCGTGCGCATCGCCGGTGGCGAGCAGAATCCGCTTCAGACCGAGCGGCTCGAGGTCGGCTACGACGCCGGCGATGAGCTGCTTGCCGACGCCCGTTCCCCGCACCCGCGGGGATACGAAGACGTCACACAGCCACGCGAAGGTCGCTGCGTCCGTGACGACACGGGCATACGCGACCTGTTCGCCTGAGTCGCGCTCGAAGACGCCGTAGTTGCGCGAGGCGTCGATCGCAGCATCCTGAACCTCACGCGTACGTCCGAGAGCCCAGTAGGCCTGCTCGCTGAGCCAGCCGTGAACGCGGGCGCGGTCGATGGCGGCTCGGGAGTCGGAGAACACGTACCCGGCCGCCACGACGCGGCTCAGCGGTAGTTGATGAACTGGAGGTCGACGTCGAGGTCGGCGGCCTTGAGTACGCGGATGACCTCTTGCAGGTCGTCGCGGCTCTTGGACTGCACGCGCAGCTCGTCTCCCTGGATCTGCGACTTGACCGACTTGGGCCCCTCGTCGCGGATGATCTTGCCGATCTTCTTGGCGTTCTCCTGCGAGATGCCGTCCTTGATGGAGGAGACGATGCGGTACTCCTTGCCGCTGGCGAACGGTTCGCCCGAGTCGAGGCTCTTCAGCGAGATGCCCCGCTTGATGAGCTTCGACTGGAACACATCGAGCACCGCCTTGGCGCGCTCCTCGCTGCTCGCCTTGATGAGCACCTGCTCACCCGACCATTCGATCGAGGCGCCCGTGCCCTTGAAGTCGTAGCGCTGCTCGATCTCTTTGCGGGCCTGGTTGAGGGCGTTCTCGGCCTCCTGGTGGTCGACTTTGCTGACGATGTCGAAGCTCGAGTCGTTTGCCATTCTGCAATTCTAGCCAGTGGCGTTCAGTGCGACGCGGGCGGCGTGACCGCTAGCGTGCTATACAGGGTAGCGTGTTAAACATGAGTCACGACGTCGGCGCACAAATGCGTAAGGGCGTGGTCGAGTACTGCGTGCTCGCCCTCCTGGCGCGCGAACCGATGTATGGCTGGCAGCTCAACGAGTCGCTCACCCAGGCCGGGCTCATCGGGAGCATCGGAACCCTTTATCCGCTTCTTGCGCGGCTGCGCGAGAACGAGTGGGTGACGACGTTCGATCAGCCATCACCGTCTGGTCCGGCGCGCAAGTACTACCGACTATCGCCATCGGGGCAGGTGCAACTCGCACAGTTCCGGACATACTGGACGCCGTTCGCGGCGTCGGTGACGGACCTTCTCGGAGAGGACAGAGACCATGACTGACCACGAATCCGTGCGACTGCGGGACGATTTCCTAGAGCGGCTGGACTCCGCGATGAGCGGTCTGCCGTTCGGAATCGCATCCGAAATCCGTGTTGGAATCCTGGAAGAGCTAAGCGGGTTGGACGCGACTGCCACCGCCGCCCGGATCGCCCAGCTGGGCACTCCTGCGTCGATCGCACGCGAGGCCCGTGACGCCCAAGTGCGGCCTGCCCATATGACGGTTGAGCGACAAGTGAAGACGCCGGTCGAACGATCGCGCGGCTTCGCCATCACCGCGGCGCTCGTACTCGGATTCGGCGGATTCATCGTTCCCGCCGTCGGGTGGGTCGTCGGCGTTGTGCTGGTTTGCATGAGTCGCCTGTGGAGGAGATGGGAGAAGATCGTGGCGATCGCGACACCATTCATCGTGTTCGCCGTGATGGTTGCGGTCGTGATGCTCACCCGAGTTGTGAGTGAGGAGTCGTCCGTGGCTGACTCCTCATTTGGGCCGTCTCTCCCTGAACCCCAACTCAGCGCATTCGACATGTGGCACACCATGGTCCTCGTGGGCCTCGCGATTATACCGATGACTGGACTTTGGCTGCTCTGGCGCTTGAAAGGGCGTGCGGAGCCCTCCAGGCGCTGAAGTTGCAGCGTGCCGCCGCGGTTCGCCTTAATCCGACATCCCACCTGAGTTTGGAGTTCTCCGAGAGCGGTGCGCGATCGGAGCGGCCGAGAGCAGATGGCGGTCAGAGGTTACTTGGCAACGTTGTCGAAGGATGAATCGGCCATTCCGAAAGTCTAGCGACGCGGGCCCGTGACCGCCCCTGTCGCGAGGCCTTCGTAGACTGGGACGAGGAAAGTGCCTGGAGGTGACATGCGGCCGCTGACCGAAGCTGAGGTGCGGGCCTCGTTCGTGAACGTGGTTCCCGACGAGCTCCGACATGTCGCGCTGCCGCACGACTTCCTGCTCACCGACTGGGATCACCTGGATTTTCTCGCCTGGCGCGATCCCCGCGCGCGCGGCCGAGGCTACCTCATCACCGAGCACGCCGGAGCGCCCACCGGGGTCGCCCTTCGCGCCGCCGACGGTTCGTCGCGGGCGCGGGCCGCTCTGTGCGACATCTGTCACACCATGCAGCCGGCGGATCAGGTCTCGCTGTTCACGGCGCGCAAGGCGGGGCGTGCGGGCATCGAGGGCAGCAGCGTGGGTACGTACATCTGCGCCGATCTGTCGTGCCACGAGAACGTGCGCCTGGCGACGCCGCTCGCCCCGTCGGAGGTGCGCAGCAGCGTCGATCTGCGCATCGACGGCGCGAGACTGCGCACCGAACGCCTCGTGGAGCGCGTGCTGTCGTCCTAGGCTCGATGGGAGCGGATGACCCGCACAGGTGGAGCGCGAGGAGGCGCCGATGTCGCAGGATCGAGTCGTGGTCGTGGGCGATGCCCTGATCGATGAGCTGCGCGACGATCTCGGGTTGCGCGAGTTCGTCGGTGGAGCGGCACTGAACGTCGCCGTCGGTCTGTCGCGACTCGGGGTGCCGACGTCGTTGATCGCGATGGTCGGCGACGATGCCGCCGGTGAGCGGATCGCCGCCTACCTGGCCGATTTCGACGTCGAGCTCATCCCGTCGCCCTCTCCGCACGGCTCCTCCCGGGCGGTGAGCGTGCGCTCGCGCGGCGGTGAACCCACCTACGAGTTCAACGCCGCCGCGCAGGCGCGACGTGTGGTGTTCGGCGAGCGCGAGCGGTCGGCGATCGCGGCGGCGCCCGTGACGGTCGTGAGCTGCTTTCCGCTCGACGACGCCGCCCAGACGCAGGACCTCGTGGATGCTGTCGCGGCGACCGATACGCGGCTCGTGATCGACCCCAACCCGCGCACCGGGATGATGCACGATCTCGAGGCGTTCGTCGCGGCGTTCGAGCGCCTGGTGCCGCGGGCCGCAGTGGTCAAAGTCGGCGACGACGACGCGGCACTGATGTACTCCGACGAGCTCGACGACGCTGTCGCCCGTGTGCGCGCGCTGGGAGCCCCGGTCGTCCTGGCCACGCGGGGAGCCGCGGGGGCGGGCATGACGGGGGAGGGCTTCGACGTCTCCTCGCCGGTGGCGACCCTGCGCGGCCGGATCGTCGACACGATGGGGGCGGGCGATGCGAGCCTCGCCGCGATCGTGGCGGCGCTCGTGCGCGATCAGCCGCCCGCCGACGGACCGGGGTGGCAGGAGGTGCTCGATGAGGCGATGGAGATCGCCGCCGCGACGTGCCGCTTCGAGGGGGCGCTGCTGCGCACCGCGAGCGAGCTGCGCGACGTCGACATCGACAGCATCGGTACCTGACCCGGCCGGCCTCGGTTCTTGGAGCGTTCCCGCACGGGGTAGGATTGGTGATCGCGCTTCCGGTCGTCTGAGAAAGTCGGACGGGCGCGCACTGGCGAGTTACCCAAGCGGCCAAAGGGATCTGACTGTAAATCAGCCGGCGTAGCCTTCGGGGGTTCGAATCCCTCACTCGCCACGTTGTGAGAAGGCCCGCGCACTGCGCGGGCCTTCTTCGTTCACTGCGTCGCGTCGCGCCACGAGTGCTGGGGATCGAATCCGAGCAGGCGCCGTGCCTTCGCGATCGAGAGCATCGTGTCGTGCTCGCCGAGGTCGCCGTGCACCGGGGTGTCGGGAAACACCTCGGCGACGAGTTCGGCATTCGTGCGCGTCGTGACGGTGTCGGCCGCCGCGATGATGAATCGGTCGAAGCCCGCGGGTGCGGCATCCAATGCCCTCGCCACCGCCTGCGCCCCGTCCCGCGCGTCGATGTAGCCCCAGAGGTTCCACTTGCGCTCGCGCACGTCGTCGTCATAGGGGAAGGCGGCGTAGTCCTCGGGCGCCATCACGTTGGAGAAGCGCAGCGCCGTGATCGAGACCTCGGGATGCCAGCGCACCAGCTCGATCGCCAGCTGCTCCTCGAGATGCTTGACCAACGAATAGACGGACTCGGGTCGAGCGGCGTACTCCTCGTCGACGGGGATGTACGGCGGCGGCACCTCGAAGGGCAGCCCCAGCACGGTCTCGCTCGAGGCGTACACGATCCGCTCGATGCCGAGGCGTATCGCCGCCCAGAAGACGTTGAACGTGGCGAGCATGTTGTTGTGGAAGGTCGCGACATCGGCGCGGATGCCGGGGGCCGGTATCGCCGCGAGATGCACGAGCGCGTCGACGCCGTCGTGGGTGTCGTTCACGCCGGCGAGCGCGTCGATCACCTGCCCGTAGTCGGTGAGATCGACCTGGACGAAGCCCGGGTCGCGGGCGCCGACGGCATCCAGTCCGATGACGTCGTGACCCGCGGCGCGGAGCTCGCGCAGGACGACGGAGCCGAGTTTGCCGGATGAGCCGGTGAGTGCGATGCGCATGGCCCCAGGCTCGCACAGCCCGGGCGCGGCGGGGTCGTGCTGATCAGAAGGGCGGCGGAGGCGATGTGGTGAACCCGGTCGGGGTGGTCACCTGGACCGTGCCGTCGCGGCGCGACACGAACCGGAATCTCGTCTTGTGCCGGTGCGTGTGATCGGGCGGGCAGAGAGGACGCAGATTGAATGCGTCGGTGGTGCCGCCGCGTGCCCAGGCTCTGTCATGATCGAGATCCGCGTCGAGCGCAAGTCTTGAGCACCCGTCACGCGCGCACCGGCCGTGGGTGAGCACGAGCCAGTCGCGCTGGGCCTTGGTCGGCCGGTACGTGCGGCGATCCATGTCGAGGACGATGCCCCGCACGGGGTCGGTGATCACTCGGCGGAAGGCCTTGGCCTCGAAGAACAGCTGAGCCGCGGTGAGGGAGTCGATCGGGCCGTGTCCGACGAGCTGCGCCTGCTCCCGGGGGAGTGCCGCCGTCGTGTCGCCGGCGAGCAGCGTCACGGGAACCGTGACGAACACGGTGGTCTTGACGGCCGTGGCTGTGCCCTCACCGCGCAGCCATGCGCTGAAGAGATCTGCTCGCACCTGATCGCGTCGTCGGGTCTCGCCGCCGCCGTTGGCGATCGCCTTGGCCGTTGCGGTCAGGCGCCGACCCGCGGCGACCGCATCGACGGTGGGGATCAGGGCCGACACCCACGACATGCCGTTGTCGACGTGCTCGATGACCACGCGCCGGTCACGCATCGCGGCGGCGTGCCGGGCCTCGGCGCGCCGCGCGTCGAGGCGCTCGACGAGGCGGGCGAGTCTGGCGCGAAAAGAGGCGGGGGTGCAGGTCAGCACCCATTCGGATGCGGCGTCATCGAGTTCGCGTATCGCCGCGGCGGCGGCGCTGATCTCGGCGCGAGTCGCATCGGCGGCAGGCTGTAGTCGCAGGGCACCGGTCACCGCTGCGTCGACGAGGGAGAGGGCAGCGAAGCCGTCGGTCGCCCGCTGCCACAGCTCGGGCAGGAGCCGAGCCGCGTTGCGGGCCGTGCCCGCGAGCGCGCGCAGGGTGGTCTCGGAGAGCGCGAGGCGCAGCGACATGTCGAAGTAGGCGCCCCGCTCGGCCATCGCCTCGCCGGCGTCGCCGGGCAGGTCGGAGTACACGTAGGCGTGCCGTCTCGCGAGGTCGACGGCCTCGGCGATGCCTCGCGCGCGGCGGGCGTCGCGTCGGTTGATCTCGAACTGATCAACCTGCACATCATCGAACACATGATCGAGCAGTTGCTGCGGGGTGAGCGCGACGGAGGACTCGGAGGGGTGTACCTCGTCAATGTCCATAGGCCTCAGTATAGCACAAAAATTCGATTCCGATGTGGGCGGCCGACGCGCGCGCAGATCGCAAGACGCACGATCCGTCGATCGACCCGTTCCGCGGCGCGGCTACGCTGAACCCCAGCCCGGAGGAGGATCGGATGTCGCAGCCAGCCGTCCCACGCGCCGCCGGCGTCCGCGAGGTCGCCGCCCGCGCGGGCGTGTCGACGCAGACGGTGTCGCGTGTGCTCAACGGCCACCCCCACATCCGGCCCGAGACGCGGCGCAAGGTGCTCGATGCGATCGAGGCGCTGGACTACCGCGTCAACAACGCGGCGCGGGCGCTCGGTACGAGCGTGTCGCGCACGATCGGCATCCTCGCCTCGGATGCGAGCCTCTATGGTCCCTCGGTGGGCATCGCCGCGCTGGAGCGCGCGGCCCGCGACGCCGGGCGCTGGGTGAGCACCGCGTATGCCGACGCGGCGGATGAAGAATCCGTGCGCGCGGCGGCCGCACATCTGCGCGAGCAGGGTGTCGACGGCATCGCGGTGGTCGCCGCTCACACCGGATCGCTCGATGCGCTCGCCGCGGGCGGGAGTGCGGCGGTCGTCGCGTTGCACGGCGACGCCGCCGCTCAGCGGGCGGGTGCGGCGCTCGCCGCTCACCACCTCGCCGCCGCCGGCCACGAGCGGATCGCGCTGCTGGCAGGTCCCGACGACTGGGTCGAGGCGGCGGCGCGCGAGGCCGGGTTCGATGACGCTCTGGCCGCGCGCGGCCTGCGCCGCGCGGGACGCTGGTCGGGCGATTGGACGGCAGCCGCGGGCGCGGCCGTGGCGGTCGAGATCGCAGCCCTCGTGGGCAGGCCGGATGCTCCGACCGCGGTCTTCGCGTCGAACGACCAGATGGCGCTCGGCCTGGCGGCGGGCCTGACTCGCGCGGGTGTCGACGTGCCCGCACGGGTCAGCATCGTCGGGTTCGACGACAACCCCGACGCCGCGTTCTACGCCCCCGCCCTCACCACGGTGCGCCTCGACATCGAGGGCGAAGCAAGGCGCTGCATCGCGGCGCTCGTCGATCGGGCGGATGCTGTCGCTCCGGCATCCGCCCCCGTTCTCGTCGAACGCGACTCGGTCGCCGCCCCGGCGTCGCGGGTGAATGACACGTGACAAACCGGATCTGTTACCGGTAACATTCCGGTCATGAGCACCGCTGCGACGACGACGTCCACCCCCGAGCCCCTCGAGGTCGCGGTGGCGCGGACCCGCGAGGATGTGGCCCGTCTGCATGGTGAGTTGGTGCGGTATGGGCTGGTGGTGTGGACGGGTGGGAATGTGTCGGGTCGTGTGCCGGGTGCGGATCTGTTCGTGATCAAGCCGAGCGGGGTGTCGTATGACGATCTGGCGCCGGAGAACATGATCGTGTGCGATCTGGACGGGGTTGTGGTGCCGGGGACGCCGGGCAGTGAGCGGTCTCCGTCGAGTGATACGGCGGCGCATGCGTATGTGTATCGGAATATGCCGGGTGTGGGTGGTGTGGTGCACACGCATTCGACGTATGCGGTGGCGTGGGCGGCGCGGGGGGAATCGATTCCGTGTGTGATCACGGGGATGGCGGATGAGTTCGGGGGTCCGATTCCGGTGGGTCCGTTTGCGGTGATCGGGGATGACTCGATCGGTCGGGGGATCGTGGAGACCCTCACCGGTCACCGGAGCCGTGCGGTGTTGATGCGCAATCATGGGCCGTTCACGATCGGGGTGTCGGCGAAGGATGCGGTCAAGGCCGCGGTGATGTGTGAGGACGCGGCGCGCACGGTTCATATCGCGGCGCAGGCGGGTCCGCTGGTCCCGATCCCGCAGGAGAAGATCGACGCCCTCTACGGCCGGTACCAGAACGTCTACGGCCAGGCCACCGACGACCGCCGCGACGAGAGCGAGGACGCCCGATGAGCGCCGACGCGATCCGCGCCGGCCGCACGGCGCTCGGCATCGAGTTCGGATCGACCCGCATCAAGGCCTGCCTCGTCGACGCCGCCGACCCCGGCACCGTCCTCGCGGTCGGTTCACACGAGTGGGAGAACCGGTTCGAGGACAACACCTGGACCTACGCGCTCGAGGACGTCTGGTCGGGACTGCAGGATGCCGTCGCCGGTCTCCTCGCCGACGCGGAGCGTCGTCACGGGGAGCGCCCCACCACGTTCGGTGCCATCGGTGTCTCGGCCATGATGCATGGCTACCTGGCGTTCGGGGCCGACGAAGATCTGCTCGTCCCCTTCCGTACGTGGCGCAACACGTCCACGGGTCCCGCCGCCGCCGAGCTCACGGAACTGTTCGGCGTCAACATCCCGCTGCGGTGGTCGATCGCGCACCTGCACCAGGCGGTGCTTGGCGCCGAGCAGCATGTGCCCGGCATCCGCTTCGTCACGACCCTCGCGGGCTATGTGCACTGGCGTCTCACCGGGCACAGGGTGCTCGGGGTGGGGGATGCCTCCGGCATGTTCCCGATCGATCCCGCGACCGGCGGCTACGACGAGGCGATGCTCTCGGCATACGACCGGCTCGTGAGCGGCCGGCTTCCGGCCGACCTGGTTCAGCTGCTGCCCGAGGTCCTCGCCGCCGGCGTGATCGCCGGCGAGCTGACGACGGAGGGAGCGGCCCTGCTCGACCCGACCGGATCGCTCAGCCCCGGCATCCCGTTCTGTCCGCCCGAGGGTGACGCCGGCACCGGAATGGTCGCCACGAACGCCGTCTCGCCGCGCACCGGAAACGTCAGCGCCGGCACGAGCATCTTCGCGATGGTCGTGCTCGATCGGCCCCTGGCCCGCGTGCACCACGAACTCGACATCGTGACCACGCCCGCCGGCGACCCGGTGGCGATGGTGCACTGCAACAACGGCGCGAGCGAGCTCGCCGCGTGGGTGAGCGTCTTCGGGCGGTTCGCCGCGGCGGCGGGCACGCCCCTCGAGGCCGACGCCGTGTACGAGGTGCTCTTCAGTGAAGCACTCGACGCCGAGGCGGATGCCGGCGGCATCCTCGCGTACAACCACCTCGCGGGGGAGCCCATCGCGGGACTCGACGCGGGGCGTCCGCTCGTCGTCCGCACCCCCGATTCGCGCCTGACGCTCGGCAACGTCTTCCGCGCCCAGCTCTACGGGGTCTTCGGAACCCTGAGCCTCGGGATGCGGGTGCTCCGGGGCGAGGGCGTGGAGATCGAGACGATGTACGCGCACGGCGGCATGTTCCGCACCGCCGGCGTCGCGCAGCGCTTCCTCGCGGCCGCGATCGACGCGCCCGTGGCGGTCGCCGCGACGGCGTCCGAGGGCGGCGCATGGGGCATCGCCGTGCTCGCGGCCTACCTGGACGCGGCCGCAGAGCTGCCCCTGGATGCGTATCTCGCGCAGCGCGTCTTCGCGGACGAGGAGTTCGCAACTGCGGCCCCCGACGCCGCAGATGCCGCGGGCTACGCCTCCTACCTCACCCGCTACGAGGTGGGGCTCGCGATCGAGCGCGCCGCCACCGCCGTCCTCTGAACCGACCGAAAGAAGAACGACATGACCCGCACGCCCCTCGCCACGACCCTCGACGCCTACGAGGTCTGGTTCGTCACCGGCAGCCAGAACCTGTACGGCGAAGAGACCCTGCGCCAGGTCGCTGAGCAGTCGCAGGGTGTCGTCGCCCAGCTCGAGGGCCATGTGCCCGTGAAGGTCGTCTGGAAACCCGTGCTGAAGGACGCCGACAGCATCCGTCGCCTCGCCCTCGAGGCCAACGCGGCCGACGAGGTCATCGGCCTCATCGCGTGGATGCACACGTTCAGCCCCGCCAAGATGTGGATCGGCGGCCTCGACGCGTTGCAGAAGCCGCTCCTGCACCTGCACACGCAAGCGAACGTCGAACTGCCGTGGGCCGACATCGACTTCGATTTCATGAACCTCAATCAGGCGGCGCACGGCGACCGCGAGTTCGGCTACATCCAGACCCGCCTCGGCGTCGCGCGCAAGACGGTCGCCGGTCACGCCTCCGATGCCCGCGTTCGTGCCGAGGTCGAATCATGGCAGCGGGCCGCGGCGGGCTGGGCGGCCGCCCGCAGCCTCAAGCTCGCGCGCTTCGGCGACAACATGCGCTACGTCGCGGTCACCGAGGGTGACAAGACCGAGGCCGAGCTGCGCTTCGGCGTGCAGGTGAACACGTGGGGTGTCAACGAGCTGGCGGATGCTGTCGCGACAGCATCCGACGCGGAGGTCGATGCCCTCGTGGCTCTCTATGAAGAGGAGTACGATGTCGTGCCCGAGCTGCGCGCCGGCGGCGAGCGTCATCAGTCGCTGCGCGACGGCGCCGCGATCGAGCTCGGACTGCGCTCCTTCCTCGAGGAGGGCGGGTTCGGCGCCTTCACGACGAGCTTCGAAGACCTCGGTGCCCTCACCCAGCTGCCCGGCCTCGCGGTGCAGCGCTTGATGGCCGAGGGCTACGGCTTCGGCGCAGAGGGCGACTGGAAGACGGCGATCCTCGTGCGCGTCGCGAACGTCATGGGCGCGGGGCTGCCGGGAGGTGCGAGCCTCATGGAGGACTACACCTACGATCTTGTGCCCGGCTCCGAGCGCATCCTGGGGGCGCACATGCTCGAGGTGTCACCATCGCTGTCGTCGCAGAGAGCGAGACTCGAGATCCACCCGCTCGGCATCGGCGGCAAGCAGGATCCCGTACGCCTGGTGTTCACCGCCGACCCGGGACCCGCGCTCGTCGTGGCCATGAGCGACATGCGGGACCGGTTCCGGCTGACGGCGAACGTGGTCGAGAACGTCGAGGCCCCGGATCTGCCCAAGCTGCCGGTGGGACGTGCGATCTGGAAGCCGCAGCCGGACTTCGCCACGAGCGCCGCCGCCTGGCTCATCGCCGGCGCCGCGCACCACACGGTCATGACCACCGCCGTGGGCATCGACGTGTTCCGCGACTTCGCCGAGATCGCCAAGACCGAGCTGCTCGTGATCGATGACACCACGACGGTGCGCGACTTCCAGCGCGAGGTGCGGTGGAACCAGGCCTACTACCGGCTCGCGCAGGGGCTGTAGAGCCGGCGTCTCGCTGCGCTCGCTCAACGCCCGGGGGGCAGCATGCCGACCGGGTCGTCGAGGAGGCGCGCGAAGGCGGCCTCCGCCGCGCCGATCAGCAGGCGATCCTCGCCGAGTGCCGCCGGGCGGATCTCGACATCCTCCCCGGCGGCCGGCATCGAGAGGGCGCGCACCGCGTCGAGCAGCTCGTCGGTGCCGCCCGCGGCGAGCGTCGCGAGAAACCCGCCGAGGACGATCACGCGCGGGTTCAGCACGTTGACCGCGTTCGCGAGCGCGGTGGCGAGGATGCGGCGCTGGCGCGCGATCTCGTCGGCGGCATCGGGAAGATCGCTCGCGGCGAGGGCGGCGGCGAGCGTGGGCTCGTCGGCCGAGGCGAGTCCCGCGACGGCGAGCAGGCGTGCCCGACTCACCTCGTCCTCCAGAACACCGTCGCCGGCCAGGCGATCCGCCGAGGAGGGGATGCCGGGCCGGTTC
This sequence comes from Microbacterium sp. HA-8, assembly GCF_046111165.1. Taxonomy (NCBI): domain Bacteria; kingdom Bacillati; phylum Actinomycetota; class Actinomycetes; order Micrococcales; family Microbacteriaceae; genus Microbacterium; species Microbacterium sp. HA-8. The sequence goes on along the minus strand of NZ_CP162025.1, from coordinate 3,091,860 downwards.
TGTCCGAACTCCCCGGCGTATCCCGAGAGACCGGATACCGGCATCCCGTGCACGATCAGGCCGCCGCCGATTCCGCTGGCGCCGCCGTTGAGATAGACGAGGTCGTCGATGCCCCGGCCGGCGCCGAACAAGTGCTCGGCGATCGCGCCCAGGGTGGCGTCGTTGTCGACCACGACCGGCAGGCCGGTGGCGTGCGTCGCGAGGTCGCGCAGCGGCACGTCGTGCCAGCCGAGGTGCGGTGCGAGGCGCACCATGCCGTCGGCCGCGCGGACGAGCCCGGGCACGGCGAGGCCGAGACCGACGATACGGGCGCCGTGGAGTTCCGCCGGGCTCCAGCCGGCGATCATCGCCACCGTCTGGTCGGGCGTGAGCAGGCGGTCGACCTCGATGCGCAGACGCGCGGCGACGGAGCCGTCCAGGCGCACAGCCGCGAGTGTGAGGGCGTCGACTTCGGGGTTCGCGGCGAGCGCCACGATCCGGGGATCGCACGCGACGACGGGGGAGGGGCGGCCGGCGCGCGTGGAAGGGGCAGGCGGCAGCTCGGCGGCGATGCCGAGCGAGACGAGTTCGCCGACGAGGTCGGCGATGGTCGAGCGGTTCAGGCCCGTCGTGGCCGTCAACTGCGCGCGGGACTGCGGTCCTTCGAGGTGCACGAGGCGCACCAGCCGTGCGAGGTTCGCGCGCCGCACCGCCTCGAAGGTGGTCGCGCGGTCGGTCATCGCACCAGCGTAGGGGGTCGCGGGCGGACGATGCGTGGTATAGGTTGTCGCTAACAACATTTCCGTTCAGCGAGGAGCAGGATCGCATGCCCACCCCCACGCCCGCCGACAAGTTCTCGTTCGGCCTCTGGACCATCGGCTACAACGGCACCGACCCGTTCGGGGGCCCGACGCGGCCCGCGCTCGATGTCGTGCACGCCGTCGAGAAGCTCGCCGAGCTCGGTGCGTACGGACTCACGTTCCATGACGACGACCTCTTCGCGTTCGGATCCACCGACGCCGAGCGTCAGATGCAGATCGATCGCCTCAAGGGCGCGCTCGCCGCCACCGGACTCGTCGTGCCGATGGTGACCACGAACCTCTTCTCGGCCCCCGTGTTCAAGGACGGCGGCTTCACGTCCAACGACCGCGACGTGCGCCGCTTCGCCCTGCGCAAGGTGCTGCGCAACCTCGACCTGGCCGCGGAGCTGGGTGCCAAGACCTTCGTCATGTGGGGCGGCCGCGAGGGCGCCGAGTACGACTCGGCAAAGGATGTGCGACAGGCGCTGGAGCGCTATCGCGAGGCCGTCAACCTGCTCGGCGACTACGTCACCGACAAGGGCTACGACATCCGCTTCGCCATCGAGCCCAAGCCCAACGAGCCGCGCGGTGACATCCTGCTGCCGACCCTCGGCCACGCGATCGCCTTCATCGACTCGCTCGAGCGTCCCGAGCTCGTGGGTGTCAACCCCGAGGTCGGCCACGAGCAGATGGCGGGCCTGAACTTCACCGCGGGCATCGCGCAGGCGCTCTACCACGGCAAGCTCTTCCACATCGACCTCAACGGCCAGCGCGGGATCAAGTACGACCAGGACCTCGTCTTCGGCCACGGTGATCTGCACAACGCCTTCTCGCTCGTGGACCTGCTGGAGAACGGCGGCCCCGGTGGGGTACCGGCCTACGATGGCCCCCGTCACTTCGACTACAAGCCCTCGCGTACCGAGGACGAGAAGGGTGTGTGGGAGTCGGCATCCGCCAACATGCGCACCTACCTGCTGCTCAAGGAGCGAGCCGCGGCCTTCCGCGCCGACCCCGAGGTGCAGGAGGCGCTCGAGGCCGCGAAGGTCGCCGAGCTCGCCGTGCCCACCCTCAACCCCGGCGAGTCGTACGACGACCTGCTCGCCGACCGGTCGGCGTACGAGGACTTCGACGCCGCGGCCTACCTCGGCGGCAAGGGCTTCGGCTTCGTCCGGCTCCAGCAGCTGGCGACCGAGCACCTGCTCGGCGCCCGCTGAGCGCGGACGCCATGACGCTCGTCGCGGGGGTCGATTCGTCGACCCAGTCCTGCAAGGTCGTCATCGTCGATGTCGCGACGGGGCGCGTCGTGCGCGAGGGGCGCGCCGCGCACCCCCCGGGCACCGAGGTGTCGCCCGATGCGTGGTGGGTGGCGTTGACGGACGCGATCGCGGATGCCGGCGGACTCGGCGACGTGGCGTCCGTGTCGGTCGCGGGGCAGCAGCACGGCATGGTCGTGCTCGATGCCGAAGGGCGGGTGATCCGCGACGCGCTGCTGTGGAACGACACCCGCTCGGCATCGGCGGCGCGCGGCCTGATCGGCGAGGTCGGGGCGGGTGAGTACGCCCGGCGGACGGGGGTCGTGCCCGTGGCGTCGTTCACCGCGACCAAGCTGCGCTGGCTGCGCGATGCGGAGCCGGAGCGCGCCGCCCGGGTGGCCGCGGTCGCGCTACCGCACGACTGGCTCACCTGGCGGCTGCGCGGCTTCGGCCCCACGGGCGAGTCGGCGAAGGGCCCGGTGCTGGAGGAGCTGACCACAGACCGCTCGGATGCCAGCGGTACGGCCTACTGGGGTGCTGCCGGGTACGACGATGAGCTGTTCGTGCGGGCTCTCGGGCACGACGCCGTACGCCCGAGAGTGCTCGGCCCGGGAGAGGCCGCGGGGCGCACCGCCGGCGGCGTGCTCGTGGGTCCGGGGGCGGGCGACAACGCGGGGGCGGCGCTCGGCCTGGGCGCCGCGACCGGAGATGTCGTCGTCTCGATCGGCACCTCCGGCACCGTGTTCGCCGTCACGGATCATCCGGTGGCCGATGCGTCCGGCACGGTCGCCGGCTTCGCCGACGCAGCCGGAGGCTACCTTCCGCTCGTGGCGACCCTCAACGCGGCGCGTGTGCTCGATGCGATCGCGGCGCTGCTCGGCGTGGATCACGATGAGCTCGGGCGACTCGCCCTCGAGGTGGATGCCGGAGCCCCGGCGCCCGTGCTCGTGCCCTACTTCGAGGGCGAGCGCACCCCCAACCTGCCGGATGCGACCGCGACGCTCGCGGGCCTCACCCTCGCGACGACGACGCGAGCCGGCGTCGCCCGCGCAGCGATCGAGGGGATGCTGTGCGGCCTCGCCGAGGGCGTCGACGCGGTGCGCGCCCAGGGCGTCGTCGCGCGGCGCGTGCTGCTGATCGGCGGCGCCGCGCGCAACCCCGCCGTCGCGGCGATCGCGGCTCAGGTCTTCGACGTGCCCGTCGTCGTTCCCGCGCCGGGGGAGTATGTCGCGCGAGGTGCCGCGGTCCAGGCGGCCTGGGTGCTGAACGGCTCGCGACCGACGTGGACATCGGCGATGGAGCGCACGCTCGACGTCGACACCCGAAGCGAGGTCCGCGCGCGATACGCCGCCGTTGCGGCAGGATACGTCGAGTGATCCATGAAGACAGACGCCCCGCATCCGGCACTCAGCACACCCTCCGGGCGGGCGACTACACCGCCGTCATCGCCAGCGTGGGGGCATCGCTGCGTGTGCTGAGGTTCAGCTCCGCGGCGGGGGAGCGCGATCTGACCGTTCCCTTCGACGCCGACGAGGTGCGCCCAGCCTACCGGGGTGCCACGCTGGCGCCCTGGCCCAACCGCGTCGTGGACGGCCGGTTCCGGTTCGGAGGTCGCGACCACGTGCTCGCCCTCACCGAACCGGCGCGAGGCCACGCCCTGCACGGACTCGTGGCGTGGCTCGACTTCGACGCCGTCGACAAAGGCGATGACCATGTCACGCTCGCCGCCGAGATCGAGCCGCAGGCGGGGTACCCGTGGCGGCTGCGCATCGAGACCACCTATGCCCTGAGTGCGGACGGGCTCACCCAGACGGTGCGGGCGACGAATCTCTCGGGCGAGACCGCGCCGTTCGGCACCGGACCGCACCCCTATCTCGTCGCCGGGCCGGGCCGCGTCGACGACTGGATCCTCGAACTGCCGGCCCGCCAGGTGCTCGAGGTGACGGAGGACCGGCTGATCCCCACCGAGCTGCGCTCGGTCGAGATCGACGCCGACCGCTTCGACTTCCGCGCCCCGCGCCGGATCGCGGGTGCCCGGATCGATCATGCGTTCACGGACCTCGAATCGGCACCCGGCGGGCGGGTGACCGTGCGTGTGACCGATGGGCAGGGCTCGGGCGTCGGAATGGCCTGGGGAAGGGACTGCGCGTGGGTGCAGGTGCACACGGCGGATCTGCCCGACGAGTCCCGATCTCGGCGCGGGTTGGCGGTCGAGCCGATGACCTGTCCACCCGACGCCTTCAACAGTGAGAATGCTCTCATCTTGCTTGACCCCAGCTCGACAGCCGCGGGAACCTGGAGCATCTTCGCGATCTGATCGATCGCGATTCCCGTCGATCTCTCGCGCGTGAGCTCTCTGAAAGCTCATCTGTCCCCCGAAGAGGGGACGCGAACGTGGCCGTTTGTCCCCCAAAGGGGGGACAGACCCACTATCGCCGAAGGGTTTATGCTGTTACCAGCTCTTCCGGGAAGTGTCGAGACGCCGTCCCCAGCGGCGTGCGGGCCGGTTCCCCAAGCGGTTTCGCGTTCGACCAGGAAGAAGCAGGGCCCCCTCGAGTCGCCCAGTCCCCAATGGGCTGCCCGAGGGGGCCAATTCATTTCCCCGTCCTCCCCATCGGGTGCGGACGGATTCTTCTCCCCAGAGGAGTGCAGTCTCCTCCGCCTGATACACCCTCCGTGCCAGGATGGGCTCGTCTGCGGCTGAGCAAGGAGAACGACGATGTCGGAGCAGTACGAAGAGCGAAGGTCCTTCTGGCGGCTGTCGGTGATCATCGCCATCGCCGCCCTCGTGGCCGCGGCCCTGGTCTGCGTCTTCTGGGTTCTCTTCGGGGGCGAGAGTGGCATCATCGGCCGTGCGCTCGCGACGATCCTGCTCCTCGCGGCGTTCGCGGGCGCGGCCGTCTTCGACGCGGGGCAGGCCCCTCGACGACCCCAGTGGTACGTGCTGCTGAGCATGGTCGGCTGGGTCGTCATCCTTCTCGCCGGCGCGATCAAGATCTGGACTCCGATCGACGCGTGGTGGATGTCGTCATACACGCGCTTCATGGAGTTCGTGGCCATCGTGCTGGTCGTGCGGCTGGCGATCCTGCACGCGCGACTGCTCATCCGCACGCAGGAACGCAACGCCACCGTGTTCACGCGGGCGTGCACCGCCGTGACCGTCGGACTGTCCACGGTGCTCGCGATCATGCTTCTGCTGCCGCTCATGTTCGACGCCCGCTGGTCGGACTTCTACTGGCGGGTCGTCGTGGCCGTCACGATCCTCGCGGCGGTCGGCACCGCCCTCGTCCCGCTCGTGAAGGCCTTGAACTCGCCGCGCGTCGTCGCCGCTCCGCCCGCGCCGGCGGCGCTGCCCTGGCCGACCTATGCGGACGGGCGCACCCCGCTGCCGGTCATGTCCGACGGATCGCCCGACTGGAACGCGTACTACACGGGGCGCCCGAGCTATCCGCAGCAGCCCGCTTCGGGGTACGCGGCCCCCGTTCCGCCGATGCCGCCCGTCCCGCCGCACGCGCAGCCGGCGCCGCCCGCACCTCCCGTCTCTCAGGTGCCCCCCGCGCCGCCGTCACCGCCCGCGCCGCCGCGCTGATCATCCGGCGCGACCGAGTATCTCCAGCGCCGCCATCGCGGCGTTGTGGCCGCCGAGACCGCTGACGGCGCCTCCGCGACGTGCGCCGGCCCCGCACATCAGGATGCTGTCGTGCCGGGTGCTCACGCCCCACCGAGCGCCCGGCGTCGTCTCCGTGGCGTCCGACTCCAGCCACGGCCACGACAGCTCGCCGTGGAAGATGTCGCCCCCCACCATGCCGAGAGAGTCCTCGAGATCCGCCGTCGTGCGTGCCTCGATGCAGGGGGTGCCATCGGGACCCGTGTGCAGCAGTGGCGCCAACGGCTCGGCGAGCACGCTCTCGAGCGAGCGTTCCGCCGCCAGAAGCAGCGCAGCGCGGATCGTGTCGGGGTCGGTGTCGGTGGTCAGACGGTGTGGCGTCTGCAGGCCGAACAGCGTGAGGGTGTGCGCGCCTCGTCGCCTGAGGTCCGGTCCGAGGATCGAGGGATCCGTGAGCGAGTGGCAGTAGATCTCCGCGGGCAGCGGATCGGGGATCGACCCGTCCGCCGCACTCCGGAAGGCCGTGTCCAGTTGCGTCATCGTCTCATTGATGTGGAACGTGCCCGCGAAGGCCTGCTCGGGCGCCACCTCGCGGTCCCGCAGTCGCGGCAGACGGTCGAGGAGCATGTTCACCTTGATCTGCGCCCCCTCCGGTGCCGGCGTGACAGCATCCGTCGTCGCGCCTCCCGCTCGAAGCAGGCGGGAGAGGACCGCCGGGCCGACCCCGCTCAGGACGAGCCGACCCGCGACGATCTCGCCGTCGTCGAGGGTGACCTCGCCGTCGGGCGTGATCGACACGGCCTCGACGTGCACGCGCAGCCGTGCACCCGCGCGCAGCGCCGCATCCCGGAGGGCTTCGGTGACCCGACCCATACCGCCCACCGGCACGTCCCAGTCGCCCGTCCCTCCGCCGATGACGTGGTAGAGGAAGCAGCGGTTCTGGCGCAGCGAGGGATCGTCGGCGTACGAGAACGTGCCGATGAGCGCGTCGGTCAGCAGCACGCCCCGCACGAGGTCGTCCTGGCTCTGGGTGCGCAGCAGCTCGCCGAGGGGCGCCTCCACGAGACCGTGCCACAGCGCGTCGTCGCCGACGCGTCGGCGAAGCTCCTCGGGCCGTGCGAGCGGCTCGGTCATCGACGAGAAGACCGCACGCGCGAGGGGGGCGAGCCGCGCACCGAACGCCGCGTACCGGTCCGCGTCGGCACGATCGCCCGTCGCCCGCGCGAACGAAGAGGCCGTGGCCGCGGCATCCTCCGTGTCGATCAGCAGGCCACGTTCGGGTGCGTCCGGCACGGGCGTGTACGACGAGATGCGCCGGCGGCGAAGGGTGATCTCGAGCCCGAGATCGTCGATGATGCGCCGCGGAAGCAGGCTGACCAGGTAGGAATAGCGCGAAAGCCGGGCGTCCACGCCCGCCCACGGGCGCTCCGAGACGGCCGCGCCGCCGACGTGGCCGTCTCGCTCGAGTACGACGACGCTGCGTCCGGCCCCCGCGAGGTAGGCCGCCGCGACGAGGGCGTTGTGTCCGCCGCCGACGATCACGACATCGTGCACGGGTCGGGCGGGTCCGGCGTGATTCATGCCGATCACGCTAGTGCGCGCCGCCGGGCGGGTGGGGTGGATGCCGGGACTCGGTAGCGTGGTGGGGTGACGATCGAATCCACGCTGAGCGAGCTTGCCATCGACATCGCGCGCGAGGCGGGGGAACTCGCCCGGCGCCGCCGCGACGAGGGGGTGCGGATCGCCGCCACCAAGTCGGGTCTCGCCGACATCGTCACCGAAGCCGATCGCGAGGTCGAGGCGCTCATTCGCGCCCGCGTGGATGCCGAGCGGCCGGGCGACGGGTTCCTCGGCGAGGAGTCCGGGGCGGGGGAGAGCACCACGGGGGTGACGTGGGTGGTCGACCCGATCGACGGCACCGTCAACTACGCGTACGGGATCCCCGCGTACGCCGTCTCGATCGGCGTCGTGCAGGGCACGCCGGATCCCCGCGAGTGGACCGCGCTCGCCGGGGTCGTGCACAATCCCGCCACCGGTGAGCTCTTCCACGCCGCGCGCGGAGCGGGTGCCTTTCTCGGGGAGCGCCCCATCGCCGTGAACGCGGCACCCGACGCCTCGGGCGCGCTGATCGCGACGGGCTTCGGGTACGACCCGGAGAAGCGGACGCGCCAGCTCGCGGTGCTGGGGAAGATGATGCCGATCGCCCGCGACATCCGTCGCATGGGTGCCGCGTCGCTGGATCTGACCGCCGTGGCCGCGGGGCGGGTCGATGCCTACTACGAAAGCGGACTGTGGCCCTGGGACCAGGCCGCGGGCGCGCTCATCGTCGAAGAGGCCGGGGGAATCGTCGGTGCCCTCGACGGGGAGCGCGCGAGCCGGGATCTGCTGATCGCCGCGGCGCCGGGATTCTGGCCCGCGTTCACGCAGGCGCTCGCCGACGCGCTCGCATCCTGACCGGGGTGCCCACATGGCATTCTCAGGACCGAGCCGCTAAGGTTTATCCATTCGTTACCTTTCACCCGAATGGATCGTGACGACACCTCCACCCCGAAGTCCGCGTATCGCCCCCCGATACGAACCCGACCGAGAGTTCCACCGCTTGCAGTCCGACGCCCCCCTGGCGGACCCCGGCGCTACGCGCCGTGCCCGTCGAGCAGACGCCCCCGCGCCCACGTCTCCCGTGGGGCGCCCCGCGATGATGACGCGGGCGGAGCTGCGTCGGGTCAAGGCGGAGCAGGCGGCGCAGGCGCAGGGACCGGTCGCGGGGATCGCGGATCGCGACGCCGAGCACGATGCGTTCGCTCGCGCCGCGCGCGCCTTCGCCTTCACCGGAGAGACTCCGATCAGTGTGGCCGCCGCGGCTTTCGATGCGGAGCCCGAGGCTGAGGACGCGGCGGACGCCGAGGCCTCCGCCGCGGATGAGTCCGAGGCGGAGGACCGCGCACCGCGGCGGGTTCGCAGGGCGCGAGCCCGCCGTTCCCGTGTCTTCGCGAAACAAGCCGTCGCCGCCTCGTTCAGTGTCGGGGTCATGGGCGTCGTCGGCCTCATGACGATCGCCGTCGGCGCGCCCGCCGAGGCCGTCGCCGCTGCGACCAAGACCGATGCGGTCACGACGATCGAGGCTCCGGCATCCACCGACGAGGCCGAGGTCGAGCAGATTCAGGCGTACGTCGCACCCGACACCGCGACGACAGAGCTCGGACGCGACGAGACCTACACGATGGCGACGTTCTCCGAGATCGCCGCCGCGACCGGCATCACCCGGCACACGAACTTCTTCGTCAACGACCCGTCGGCGCCGATCCAGTGGCCGTTCGCCGCCGGCGTGCCGATCTCGGACGGCTATGGACCGCGTTGGGGCTCGTTCCACTACGGGCTGGACTTCACCCCGGGCGAGGGTGCGCAGATCCAGGCCGTCGCGGGCGGAACCGTGCGCGTCGCGAGCGAGAGCGGCGCGGCCTTCGGTGTGCACGTCATCATCGATCACGAGATCGACGGCGAGATCTTCTCGACGCACTACGCGCACATGCAGTACGGATCGCTGCAGGTCAAGGCAGGCGACACGGTCGAAGTGGGGCAGTTCCTCGGCCTCACCGGCAACACGGGCCTCTCGTACGGCGCGCACCTGCACTTCGAGGTCTTCGTGAACAACCAGCGCATCGACCCGCTCACCTGGCTCCGCGAGCACGCCGGCGGCTGACACGATTCTTTCGGGATGCCGCGGCTCTGGTATTCTCTTCTGGTTGCCCGCATGCGGGTTCAACGCCCCGATAGCTCAGTGGCAGAGCACTTCCATGGTAAGGAAGGGGTCGTCAGTTCAATCCTGACTCGGGGCTCGCAGCCTCCGGTCTCGACCGCCGGAAGCCGTTCGGCAGGGTAGCTCAGTTGGTGAGAGCGCACGACTCATAATCGTGAGGTCGCGGGTTCAAGCCCCGCTCCTGCTACAGATTAATAGCCTGGTCGAAGCTGCATTTGCGTCGCAGCATCCTGACGTTTCGTGCGCGGGTCGCGTTCCTCTGTCGCGGCGAGGAGGCTTGCGACCGTGCCTCAAGTGTCATGCGAGCGACGAGGGGGTCACCGCCGGACGTCGCGCCATCCGCACGATCAGGACCCCCAGAAGCGCACCAGAGGTGTTGATGACGAGATCGCGCGGGTCGGAGATGCGATCCGGATGTGCGATCTGCGCGATCTCGATGCCGGCGCTCAGCAGCACGGGCGCGATCCAGCACCAGGCGCCGCGCAGCACGAGTGCGGCGAAGACGCCGATGGGGACGAACATCAGCAGGTTGACGGCGACCTCCACGACGGAGCCGACCGTCCACGTGGTCGCTGTGAGCCACGCATCGGGATCGAGTACGCCCAGCGGCAACTGGTTGTTGTTCAGCGATGCCCACGGGATCGGTGCCAGCGTCGCGAACAGGATCACGACCGTGTAGAGGATGCCGACGGCCATGATCGACCGCGTTGCACGTGTGTTCGCCACTGCTCACTCCCACCGGCCGAGTACTCGTCATCCGAGTCTCGCAACTTCACCCGGCGGAACCGCCGCCTCATGCGACACTCCCAGCCCATTGCGGGGGAGCTCCCGGGTGTCACCCGCCCGCGACGGGAGTGGCGGGAGTGACCGGAGCGGCCCCCGACGCCATGGCCAGCCGCGCAGCGCGACGTCTCCGCTGAATCCTGGGGTCGGGAACCGGAGCGGAGGCGAGCAGCGCTCGCGTGTACGGGTGCGAGGGCTGAAGACAGATCTGTGCACTCGTTCCGCTCTCGACCACGGAGCCGTTCCTCAGGACGATCGCGCGATCAGCGAACTCCTTCACCACGGCCAGGTCGTGGGTGATGAAGAGGTAGGAGACGCCGAGCGAATCCTGCAGCTCGGCGAGCAGATCCAGCGCCGCCGCCTGCGTGGTGACATCCAGCGCGCTGGTCGGCTCATCGCACACGACGAGGCGGGGATTGCGTGCCACCGCGCGCGCGATCGCGATCCTCTGACGCTGTCCTCCGCTGAAGTTCGCCGGGTAGCGCGAGACGCTGTCGGCCGGCATCCCGACCCGCTCCAGCAGGCGTCGCACGATGGTGAGCGCGTCCGCTCTGCTGACCGACCCATCGGCGAACAGCGGCTCGGCGAGGATCTGCCCCACCTTCATGGACGGGTTCAGCGATCCGTACGGGTTCTGGAAGACCGCCTGCAGATCGACCGCCAAGGCGCGACGTTGCCGCGGGCGGAGAGCGGAGATGTCGCGCCCGTCGAGCAGGATCCGCCCCGAAGCCGGCGCCACGAGGCCCAGGATGGCCTTGCCGATCGTCGTCTTTCCCGATCCGGATTCGCCCACCAGGGCAACCGTCTCACGGACGCCGATGGAGAAGTCCACGTCGTGCACGACCCGAGTCGGTGCTTTTGTGAGGCGAGGGGACGGGTACTCGATGCTCAGTGACTGCACGTTCAGCAGCGGCTCGACGCTCATGCTGCGCTCTCCTCGAGGCTTGGGGTGCTCGCGATCAGAGTTCTCGTGTAGGGGTGCTCGGAATCGTAGAAGATGTGGTCGATCGATCCGGAATCCACGATCTTCCCCTGCGACATCACGATCGCGGCGTCGCAGATCTCTGCCACCACCCCGAGATCGTGTGTGACGAGGATCACCGTCATCCCGCGCGAGTCGCGCAGCTCGCGCAGCAGATCGAGGATCCCAGCCTGCACGGTGACGTCGAGAGCCGTCGTCGGTTCGTCCGCGAGCAGGAGCTTCGGAGAGCCGGCGAGGGCCATGGCGATGGCGACGCGCTGGATCATGCCGCCCGAGAGTTCGTGCGGGTACTTGCGCATGAGCATCGCGGGCTCGGGTAGCTTCACGCTCTCGAGAAGGGTGATGACCGTGCTGCGCACCTCGCGGCGCGGCACGGCTCCGATGCGCCGCACGACCTCGGAGAGCTGCGAACCGATGGTGAACAGGGGGTCCAGGGCGACCATCGGCTCCTGGGAGACGAGACCGATCTCGGTGCCGCGAACGCCTTCGTACTGCTTCTCTGTGAGCGTCGCCAGATCCCGTCCGTCAAGCCACGCGTGCCCGCCCGTCACGGCGCCGTTCGGGGGCAGCAGACCGAGCAACGACAGGGCCGTCACCGTCTTGCCGCTCCCGGACTCCCCGACGAGCGGTGTACGTCGAAGGAGATCTCGTCCACGATTGTCTTCGCCCCGGAGGGTGAGGAGAAGGCGACGGAGTAGTCACGCAGCTCGAGGAGGACGTCTTCGGATGCCTGCGCGCGGAGGTCGTCCGTCGCGCGCACGGGGCGCTTCGTCGCTCCCGACGATCGTCCCCTCAGATCGGCGTTCAGGTCGCGGATGCCGTCACCCAGGAGTCCGAAGGCGAGTGTCATGACGGCGATGACGGCCCCCGTGATGAAGAGGAAGAATCCGCTCTGGCTCATCACCTGGGCAGCCTCGCCCACCATCCCGCCCCAGCTCGGCGCGGGCGGAGGTGTCGCCAGTCCCAGGAATCCCAGTCCCGTCTGCACGGCGAGCGCGATCCCGGCGAAGAGTGCGACCTGCACGATGGTCAGCCCGATCAGGGCGGGCAGCACGTGGCGGAACATGATGCGCACGGGGCCGATCCCGGAAACCGTCGCGGCTGAGACGAACAACTCCTCCCGCAGCGCCAGACAGGTGCTGCGGGTAACGCGGGCGAGGTTGGCGGAGCTGAGCAGGCCCAGGACGAACATGGCGGCGACGATGCTCTGGCTGAAGATCGCGAGCACCGCGAGGATCACGACGATGGCGGGAAGGGACATCAGCACATCGAGCACACCGCCGATGACGCGGTCCGTCCACCCGCCGAGGTACCCGGCGAGGAGGCCGAGCACCAGTCCGAAGACAGCGAAGACGATGCCGGCGACGAGGACGCCCAGGAGCGCCGGCTGGCCGCCGAAGAGCAGCCGGCTGTAGATGTCTCGGCCGAGCTGGTCGGTACCCAGAAGATGGGCCGCCGAGGGGCCGACGAGGATGGCGTCGAGATCCTGCGCGAGCGGGTCGTACGGTGCGATGACCGGAGCGAGCACCACCGCTGCGGTGATCGTGACGATGACGATGAGCGCGATGAGCGGCACCGGACGACGCAGCACCTGGCCGAGCGTCAACCGTGCCGTCGAGGGGGCATCCGATCCGGCGTCCGGTGCCGCGGCAGAGGTCATCGATTCTCACTTTCGGGTTCAGCAGACCGTAGACGACATCGACGATCAAGTTGGTGAAGATGACGATGAGGGTGAAGGTGATGGCCAGGCCCTGGACGACAGGGACGTCGTGTTTGTTGGTGGCCGACACGATCAGCGTGCCGAGCCCGGGCAGCGCGAACACGTTCTCGATCAGGATGGATCCCGACACGAAGCTGATCAGCGTCAGTCCGATGACGGTCACGACCGCGATCCCGGAACTGCGCAGCGCGTGCTTCCAGATCAGGGAGCCGCGGCTCACTCCGGACGCGCGGAGGGTGCGGATGTAGTCCAGCTCCAATGTCGTGAGCATCCCGTCTCGCGTGACCTTGGCGACCAGCGCGATACCACCGAGGCTCAGCGCGGCGACCGGAAGGATGAGGCTCGTCGCCCAGCCCGAGGGCGAGTCGGCGAAGGAGGTGTACCCCGTCGCGGGCAGGATGCCCATGCCGATCGCGAGGATGGCCACGAGCATGAGTGCGACCCAGAAGTTCGGCAGCGCGTTGCCGATCAGGGACGACACGTCGACGATGCGGCGGACGACTCGTCCTCGCGTGGCGCTGAAGACTCCGAACAGCACGCCGATGACCGTCGCCACGAAGGTGGCGGCGACGATCAGCGAGAGGGTGACGGGCAGACGCTGGCCGATGGTGTCCAGCACGGCCTCGCCGGTGAAGATCGACGAGCCGAAGTCGCCCCGCAGAGCGCTGGAGAGGTACAGCCAGTACTGGACGAGGATCGGCTCGTTCAGGTGCAGCGACTCGCGCAGCGCTTCGTACTGCGCCGTCGTGGCGTTGAGCCCCAGCAGCGTCCGCGCCGGATCCCCGGGCACGAATGCTTGAAGCACGAACGTGATGATCGACGCGATGAACAGCAGGGGAATGGACAGCAGGAGTCTTCGAACGATGATGAAAGTCATGGGTCTCTCTGATCCTGAGCGACGCCGGTCGGGACCGGGGGCGGCCCCGACCGGCGTCCGCTTCACGGACGTCTGATCGTCACTTCGTCCAGGTCACGATCGATGAGACGGCGGCGATGCCGGGGGCGAACACGACACCCTTCAGGTCCGTGTCGTGGAAGGCGTAGGCGTCGAACTGCACGATCGGAACGGCGAGGGCGTTGTCGACGATCACCTTCTGGAATGCCCGCGCTGCCGCGCCGCTGTCGTCGGCGGATGCCGTCGCGAGTGTGTTGAAGGCCTCGGGGATGCCGGGGTCCGATACCTGGAAGACGTTCATGATGGACGTGGGCAGCCAGGCGAACTCGGCGTCGAGGTACTGGGGCTGGCCACCCGTGCCGTTGAGGACCGTGGCGGGGAAGTTCTTTGACACGAGGTCACCGACCCATTCGCCGAAGTTCGTGTTGCCCTTGAGCTCGAGCGTCACGCCGATCTCGGCCCACTGCGCCGCCACGGCCTGGATCATCTTCGTCGATCCGGGATCGAAGGACTGATAGTTCACGGCCATTGTGAATCCGTCGCCGTACCCCGCCTCCTCGAGCAGCTCCCTCGCCTTCTCGGGGTCGTACGGGTACGTGCCCTCGAGGTCGGGGTCGTATCCGTCGAACCCCTGGACGGCGGCCTGATCGATCGGGGTTCCGGCCTCGCCGTAGGCCGCCCTGGCCACGGCCTCCCGGTCGACGGCGTAGTTCAGCGCCTGGCGCACGCGCACATCCGCGAGGGCGGGCGCGACGACGCCCTCGCGATCCAGCAGGTAGACGCCGTTCCAGACGATCGGCGCGGCCGCGATCGCGATCGACTCCTCGTCTTCGACAGTGCTCACCACCGAGGGATCCCCGGCCATCATGTCGATCTGGCCGGACTTCAGCGCCTGCACCTGCGACTGGATCTGGGGGATGACCTTGATCTCGATCTTGTCGAAGTGGATGGCATCCTGATCCCAGAAGTTCTCATTGGGTGTGTAGACGTAGTGGTCCTCGGCGACCGACTGCTCCGGGTCGTAGACATAGGGTCCGGCTCCGAAAGTGGCCGAGGCGAGACCCTCGGGGTCTGCAAGGCCCGCGGCGCTGATGATGTCTCCGCCCAGGATCGTGTTGGAGAACAGGAACGGCAGCATCGGGTTGGGCTCCGACGAGACGACCTCCACGGTGACGTCGTCGACGGCGGTGAGGGTGAGGTTGCGGAAGAAGGAGTTGGTCGGGCCGCTGCCGGTGACGAAATACGCGACCGAGTCGACGACCGACTGCGCGGTCAGATCCGTTCCGTCGGCGAACTTCAGGTCGGGGCGCAGGGTGAGGGTGAAGGTCTTGTTGTCGTCGCCGATGTAACCCCACTCCTCGGCCAGCCCGGGGATGAGTTCGCCATCCTCGGACGTGTTGATGAGCGACGCGTAGGCCGGGTCGACGTAGAGCAGGCCGAAGCCGGCGGCAGCCTTCGACGGGTCAAGGCTCACCGGGGGAGTGGCCATGCCGACCGTGAGGGTGTCCGATTCCTCCGACGGCGTGTTCGCCGACCCGGTGCAGCCGGTGATGCCGAGCGCGAGCGCGATGACCGCAGCCCCCACCATTGCTGATCTTCTGAACATTTCGGTCTCCTATGACTCGTGTGTTTCGGGCGGGTGGTGAGCTACTGCTGGAGTCTGCGGATGCTGGCGCGAATCAGTCGCGACAGCTCGATGCCCTTCGGGTCAGCTCCCCCCGGGAGCTGCATCGGCATCGGCACGTAGCCGAAGGCCAGGTCATGGACAGGGTCGGCGAAGGCGAGGACACCGCCCGCGCCGTCGTGGCCGAAGGCGCGGTAGCTCGCGAAATCCAGCCGCGGATTGGGCTTCACGTAGACGATGGCGAACGACGTGGGCAGGACCAGTACCCGGTCGGGGCCGACGGACTGCTCGCGGCTCATCTGCTCCGTCGTCGTCTTCGACAGGAGGGGCTCGGCCCCGGGGCCGCCGAGGATCGCCTGGTAGAGGTGGGCGAGTCCTCGGGCCGAGCCGATGCCGTCGATGGCGGCGAAGCCCGACGCGCGCATCCGCCGGCTGTTGGGGCCCATGTCGCCCCCGGCAGGCGGCAGTTCACCGTGCAGCACGTTGAACGCGAGGGCCTGGATACCGTCGGTGGACGAGGCCCGTGCGCTCAGCTCGGCGGCCTCGGCTGGGGTGGGCGCGGGCGGCAGAACCTCGCGGAATCGGGGCTCCTCGGACTCGGGGAAGCCGAGATAAAAGTCGATCTCGCGCGGTGCACGGATTTCGGTCTCGTACACCTCCTGCAGCGATCGTCCCGTCAGCCGCCGGACGAACTCCTCCATGAGGATGCCGATGGTCAGCGCGTGATACCCGTGCGTGGAGCCGGGCTGCCACTGCGGAGCCGTCGCGGCCAGCCTCGCGGCGGCCCGCGCGGAGTCGATGAACTCTTCGACCGCGAAGCCGTCGTCGACGCCGACGAGGCCGGCGCGGTGAGAGAAGACCTGGCGAACGGTGATCTCGCCCTTGCCCTCGGCGGCGAACTCCGGCCAGTACGTCGCCATCGGCTCGTCGAGATCGAACAGACCCCGCTCCAGCAGCAGACCGATGACGGTGGCGGCGACGCCCTTCGTCGCGGAGAACACGCCGGTGACGGAGTCTGCCGCGAGGTCCGGGCCGCCGGTCAGATCGACCACGGTCTCTCCGCGCCAGACCGCGGTGATCTGGGCGCTGAATCGGGGATCGGAGAGCAGCATCGCATCGAGCGCGTTCCTGACCGATTCGAACCCGGGCGCGACGTGCCCTGTCGAGAGTCGAGTCTCGACCGCGGGACCGGGAGAGTGCGTGGCGGGTGATTTCATCATTGAACTCCGAGACGGATCGCGAGGCGACCGGGTTGCATTGAGAGGAACTATGACACGGCAATGGACGCGCGTCAAACGCATTGTCTAGAATGAGGCAGCATCCTGATCGCGTCATGACGCAATAGGCTGACCGCACGCTGATGGGAGGTCGCGAGTGACGTACTACTACCACTCGGTCGTCGACTCTCCGCATCTGCCCCGAGATCTCGAGCATGAATCGGCGCCCAGCCTCGTCCTTCTGCTGATCGGGGAGTTCTGGCGCTACAGCCCGAAGCTTCCCATCCCGTCGGCCGCGCTGGTCGAGCTCGTCGCGCCCCTGGGGGTGTCGCCCGAAGCCGCGCGCGCAGCCCTCAGCCGTCTCGCGCGTCGGGGCACACTCGAGGTCTCACGGTCCGGACGCAACACGGCCTATGCCCTCAGTCCCGACGTCGCGGCCACTGTGCCCGTCAGCGAACGACTCACGATGTCCTTCGGCCGCGAAGAGCGGACCTGGGACGGGGAGTGGACGGTGGTCGTCTTCTCACTCAGCGAGCAGGAGCGTGACCGCCGGCAGCGTCTTCGCGAATGGCTTCGCTGGCTCGGATTCGGGCCGGCACGCGACGGTGTGTGGATATCGCCGCACGCCGATGTCGCCCTGATCGAGAAGTCGCTGGGCGAGCATCTTCCCAGCGACGGCCTGATCTTCCGTTCGTCGCACATGGTGGGCGACCTCGATCCGCACGAGCTCTGGCCGCTCGCGGAGATCCGCCAGGTCTACCTGGACTTCATCGCGGATCTGCGCCCGTTCGTCTATCGGCTCCGTGCCGGCGAGGTGGCGCCTGCCGAGGCGCTCAAGATCGCCCTCGTCGCGCTCGGCCGCTGGCGGGGGTTTCCCACTATCGACCCGGATCTGCCTGCGCCCTACCTCCCCAGCGACTGGCCGCGGCGCGAGGCCCGCCGGCTGTTCGTCGCGGTGTACGACGCCTGCGTCCCGCTCGCGAATCGTTACGTGCGCGGCGTCCTGGAGCGTTACGATGCCGCACTCGCCGAGACGACGGGTGCCTTGACCGTCGAGGGGGCCCTCGCCCACTACGCCGCGCGGGAGGACGCGCGCGACGCGACGGTCATCGCGCCGCTCGCGACCGGTTGACATCGTGCGGTGGCGAAGAACGCCAGGCGACTGATGGCGCCGCATCTGGCACGATGAGGGCCATGAGTGCGTCGTCCCGTGAACCGGAGCCCGCGGATCTGCCGTCCAAGGTCATCCGCGCGAGCTTCGCCACCGAGCAGGCCGTCTACGGGGTCATCCTCGTCTCGGGGATGATCGTCGTCGCAGGCATGCACCGGGCCACCTCGCTGCAGGTGCTCCTGACCGTCGTCGTGACGGTCCTGGTCTTCTGGATCGCTCATGTCTATGCCGGGCCGGTCGCCCACCACGGTCTCTACGAGCACCGCGAGCGCTCGTCAGGACGTTGAGCACCGCGGCGTTCGGCCTCGTCATGGTCGTGCTCAAGGCCGTCGTGCACTGACCTCAGCCGCTGATGCGTCCCGTGATCGAGAGATCGGACATCTCGACGGTCGCCGTCTGCACCGGCGAATACGGATAGATGCGGATGCGCACCTCCTTGCCCGTCAGGGCGAGCCCCGTGACGCTGAAGGCGCTGAGCTTGGGTCGTTGCGTCGCGATCGGCTGTGAGAGCAGGGTGGTCGGTCGGCCGTCGACGACGGCGACGATGACCAGACCTCGAGGCTGCGCATCCCCGCCTCGGGCGGCCTTCAGCTGGATCGACTCGACGGTCACCGTCGATCCGGCCACGGCCGGGGTGAGCACCGTCTCGACGTAGGCGGCATTCGTCTTCGGCGTCGTGGTGGTCGGGTTGGTCTGCAGCAGCTTTCGACCGTAGGCGGGGGTGTAGTCGCCGTATTTGGGTGCGGTGCCGAATCCGCTGCCGGTGATCGGAGTCACTCTGACCCCCTGGCCGGACGACGACGGCGCGGAGCCGCTCAAAGCGAAGCTCGCGAGGGTCTGGGAATCGCCCGTGACAGGTGCGGGGGCGAGGGCCGCGGGGGCTGCCGTCGCCCGCTGATCCGCCGAGGCGACGGAGGATGCCGTGGGCCCCACGCCCGCTGCGGCCTCTGCCGCGTAGAGGTCGCGAATGGCCTGGACGGCGGGTTTCTCCCGCGTGATCGTGCCCTTCGAATCGTTGGCGAAGATGCCGAAGTAGGCCTCGAACGGTCGGAGGACTTGCGCGGTGGGATGTCCTCATCGGCGTACACGAACGCGTGCGTGATCCAGGGGTACTCGTCGCGCAGATACTCGAGCACGCCGGTGATGCGCACGGCCTGTCCCGCCTCGCTCTGTGCCACCCGTCCTGCACCCCATGAACCATTTCCCTTCGCGCCGGGGACGGTGGTGGTGCCGAACTCGCTCAGCCACACCATCGCGGGCCAGTGCCCGTGCTCCTTCATGACGCTCTCGAGGAAGGCGTACCGGGAGCCATCGCCCTGCGGGTCGTAGTTGTGGAAGCTCACACCGTCGGATGCCGATGCGTACCCGCCCCTGTAGACGTCCTTGAGCCAGGTCTTCCAGTTCGACGCGTACACGTTCTCGCTGGCGCCGATGATCTGGAATCCGGGATCGACCGACTTGAGTTTCGGGTAGGCGTTCTTGGCGGCCGCCGCGTAGGCCGCCCCCGACACCAGGCCGTTGCTCTCGTTCGGGTGCTCGAAGACGACATCGTCGGGGGTGAGGCCGTGTTTGGTCTTGACGTACTGCGCGAGGTCGCGGACGAAGTCGCCGTAGCGCGCCTGTTCGGTGGCGTTCAGGGGCACCTTCTTGTTGTAGACGGCACCCCGGAACGACGCGCGCAGCAGCACCTTCATTCCCGCCTTGCGGATGGGGACGAGGTATTCGTCGACGTTCGCCCGCCAGTTGCCGTCACTGTTGAAGCCCACGCGTGCCCAGACGGTGCCGGGGGTCATCTCGCCGAGGGTGGCGTAGTGCGCCGGCGAGACGGGCCCCGAGAGGGCCTCTCCGTTGAGGGAGAAGCCCAGCGCCGGCAGCGTGCCCGGTTCGCGTGTGCTCGCGTGCGCCGTGCGGCTCGTGTCCGCGGCGCTCGCGACGGGAGCCGCCAGGGCGCCCATGACGACCGCGGCGGCCGTGGCGAAGATGAGGGCCCTTCGGGTGGCTCGGGTCAGAAGCGGGGGGAGTGTCATCGGTCGCAAGTCTCCTTGGGGTGGGTGCCGCCGGCCGGATGATTCTCCCTCACGCTAGCGACGTGAGATGACGGGCGTGTGACGCGAAACCCCGTGAGGCACAGAGCGCACATCGCCGGGCACGGGGATCCCCCGGATCACGCGAACGGCCGGGCGGCCTCGAGGATGCGCCGCAGGCACTCGATGGCGGTCAGCTCCGCGCCGGCATCGCGCGGCGGGCTGAGGCGCTCGGGAACGAGCCGCGCATACTCGTCGAGGCCCGCCTCGGCGGTCGCGAGCAGATCTGGGGCGTCCGGGCTGCCGACGGGCGCCGCCACGAACGCACCGGTCGCGCGGATGACGGCGGCGAGCTCGTCGCGGTGTGCGGCGCCCAGCAGCGGCGATCGCTGCTCGTGCATGCGGGCGAGCACATCGGCCAGGTCGCGGGTGAAGAACACGATGCGCTCGATCGCGCGGAAGCGCGCGGTGTTCTCGCGCTGCTGTTCGCGATGGCGGATGCTGCGCGGATTGCCTTTGCGGCTCACATCGCCCTCGCGCACGTCGTCCGCGACGTCGGCGGCGGTGTCCGCGAGCGCGACCATCGCCTCACCGAGTGCGTCGCTATCGAGGGCGCCATCGGCGACGGCGCCGGCCATGGTGTCGAGATCGCTCGCGATCTGGTCGCGCAAGGCCGAGAGCCGCTCGCCGGCGTGCCGCAGGCGCAGGGGCGGCGCGATCAGCACGTTCACGAGCATGCCGACCAGCACACCGAAGCCCATCGTCGCGAGATACGAGATCGAGAATCCGTCGGCGTCCGAGCCGCCGAGCATCAGCACGAACAGCCCCGCGATCGCGATCCAGTCGCGACCCACGCCGAGGGCGCGCCCGCCGCCGAGCAGGACACCGACGCCCACCACGAGCGCGAGGACCGGCAGCACGGGCACGCCGGCACGAATGAGGAGGATCCCCGCGACACCCAGCACGATGCCCACGGCGAGCCCCATCAGGGCCTGCAGTCCGGAGCGTGCCGAGGCCGCCAGCGTGGGATACATCGCGACCAGCACGCCGAGCGGTGCGTAGTAGGAGTACTCGTCGTCGGCGAAGGGGATCAGGGGCGCCAGCCACCACGCGATCACGGCCGCACCGGCGGCCTTCGCCGCCAGCAGAAGCTGGGCGGCATTCACGACCTGGCCCGCGGCGGTGCGCGCCGACCGGCCGATCCTGGAGGGTGCGCGGGCCATCATGCTCAGACCATGATGCCCCTCGCGGCGCGGATATCGCGTTAGCGCGATGCCTGCGCACGCAAGAAAAGCCCTCCTGCGCCGTCGTCTTCCCCAGTCGTCGGCGCAGGAGGGACTTGTCTTGTTTCCCCCCGAAGCGTGTCGCCCCATCGCACGCCGATGAGACTGGCGATGCAAAGTCCCCACTTCACATCGTTGAGATCGGGTATGGGAAAAGCTACCGGACCGGCAGTGTTTCTGTCCACCGAATGGGGGACAAAAATGTGGGTACATCTGATCCCTTGCGATCGGCCCCGCGACGGCGCTCGCGATGGTGCGGCGGGGCGCCGCGGGGGTGCCGGGACGCGCCTCTAGAGTGCGGTGCATGACCGAGGATCGCTGGGAGAAGCTGACCTACTGGCCGTTGATCGCGGCATCCCTGGTCTTCACCGTCGCCTACTCCTGGCAGGTCATCGCCGAGCTGCGCGGCCCCGACCGACTCGTCACCGAGTCGCTGATCTTCATCACCTGGCTGATGTTCGTCGTCGACTACGTCGTGCGCCTCTCGCTCGCGAGCGAGCGCGGACGATGGTTCCGTCGCCACATCTTCGACCTCGTCGTCGTGCTGGTGCCGGCCCTGCGACCGCTGCGGCTGCTGCGCGTGCTGACGGTGTTCCACGTGCTCCGCCGTACGGCGGGCTCGGCGCTGCGCAGCCGCATCATGATCTACGGCGCGGCCGCGGCGCTCATGCTGATCTATCTGGCGGCCCTCTCGGTGCTCGAGGCCGAGCGTGCCTCGCCCGAGGCCAACATCACGAACTTCTGGGATGCGCTGTGGTGGGCCTTCGTCACTATCACGACCGTCGGCTACGGCGACTACACGCCGGTGACCTTCCTCGGTCGCCTGGTCGCGGTGGGGCTGATGATCGGGGGCGTCGCGGTCGTGGGAACGGTCACCGCGACGCTCGCGTCGTGGGTTGCCGAGCGCGCGGCCCGGGGGCACGAGGACGAGCTGCCGGCGACGCGCGCGGAGATCCACGAGATGTCGGCGCGACTCGAGCAGGTCGCGCAGATGTTCGGCGCACCGCCCGCCCGCTCGCCGCGGCCGGCGGACGCCGGGCGCGCACCCGACGCCGACCCGGCGTGATCGGGGGCGCCCCGGCGCTCCACTAGGGTTTCTCTGCGGCCCGCTACCCCGGTCGTGGGAGGGCGGATGATGAGCGACGATCCAGCACGGGCGATCGACGAGCGGACGTGGGGAGCGCGTCGAATCCTCACGCACCTCGGGATCGGGCTGTTCGCAGGACTGCTCTCGGGCATGTTCGGCGTCGGCGGCGGGGTGGTGATCGTGCCGTTGCTGGTGCTGCTCGCGACCTACCCGCAGCGCCGCGCGACGGGCACCTCACTGGGTGCGATCGTGCCCACCGCCACCGTCGGCGTCATCGCGTACGCCCTGACCCAGGACGTCGCCTGGATCCCGGCCCTGATCCTCGCCGCCGGCGCCGTCGTCGGCGCCCAGGTCGGCAGCTGGCTGCTGCCGAAGGTGCCCGTCAAGGCGCTGCAGCTCGGCTTCGCCGGCTTCATGCTCGCGGTCGTCGTCAGCCTCTTCTTCGTGGTGCCGGTGCGCGGCGAGCCGTTCGATCTGACGTGGGTCACGGGTGCGGGCCTGGTCGGCCTGGGACTCATCACCGGGGTGCTGTCTGGCCTTCTGGGCGTGGGTGGCGGAATCATCGTCGTCCCCGCACTCATGCTCCTGTTCGGCACGAGCGACCTGATCGCGCGCGGGACGAGCCTGCTGATGATGATCCCGACCGCCATCTCCGGCACCATCGGCAACATCCGACGCGGCAACATCGACCTGCTGGGGGCGCTGCTGGTCGGCGTCGCGGCGTGCACCACCACCGCGCTCGGCGCATGGATCGCCAAGAGCATCGACCCCTTCACCGGCAACATGATCTTCGCGGTGTTCCTCGTCTTCATCGCCGGGCAGATCGTCTACCGCGCGTTGCGCCGCAAGGGCTGACCACGGCCCGGTCGCGACCGCTCGGTAGGATGGCCGGGTGTCAGTGAACCCCGAGCTGGTCGGGCGGGTCTTCCCGCCGACCGCCCCCTACCTCGTGGGTCGTGAGAAGGTGCGCGAGTTCGCCCGCGCCGTCTTCGCGACCGACCCCCAGCACGCGGATCCGGCCGCCGCGCAGGCCCTCGGGTACCCCGACATCGTGGCCCCGCCCACCTTCGCGATGGTCATCCAGGACCTCACGCTGCAGCAGCTGCTCGCCGAGCCCGACGCGGGAATCGCGCTCGAGCGCACCATCCACGCCGAGCAGCGCTTCGCCTACAGCCGCCCGATCGTCGCGGGCGACGAGCTGCGCGCCACCCTCACCGTGACCGGCGTGCGCGCCGTCGGAAAGGGGGCGATGGTCACGAGCGAGGCCCGGGTCGTCGACGCCGACGGTGCGCACGTCGTGACGGCGACATCCATCCTGCTGATCGGAGGCGAGGACGCATGAGCGCAGCCGACCTGCCCGCCGTGGGCGAGATCGTGGCCGAACGCTCGGTGCATCTGACGCGCGAGTCCCTCGTGCGGTACGCCGGCGCCTCGGGTGATTTCAACCCCATCCACTACCGCGACGACGTCGCAGCGAGGGTGGGTCTTCCGGGTGTGCTCGCGCACGGGATGCTGACCATGGGTCTTGCCGGGGCGACGATCGTGCCGTGGCTCGGCGACGCCGGTCGGATCACCGACTACGGCGTGCGCTTCACCCGCCCCGTCGTCGTCGACGCCGAGACGGGCGCGGACGTACACGTGGTCGCGACGCTCGCGCAGTTCGACGCCGAGGCCCGCACCGGCCGCATCGATCTGACCGTGACCTGCGCCGACACGACGGTGTTGGGCAAAGCCCAGGTGCGCGTGACGTTCGCCTGATGCCCGAATTGACCCCTCGGCCGCTCGCCGAGCTGACGACACTGCGAACCGGCGGCGTCCCCGAGCGCCTCGTCGAGGCGGACACGCGCGACGCCCTCGTCGCCGCGCTGCGGCAGGCGTGGGCCGCGCGCGAGCCGTGGCTCGTGCTGGGCGGCGGCTCGAACCTCTTCGTCGGGGATGAGGAGGTCGAGGGCACCGTCGTGCTGGTGCGCACACGCGGCATCGAACAACTGCCTTCGCCCCGCGAGGGCCACGTGCGCCTGCGCGTCGCGGCCGGACACGACTGGGACGAACTCGTCGCCTACACCGTCGCCGAGGGCCTCGCGGGCATCGAGGCGATGTCCGGCATCCCCGGCACGGTGGGCGCCGCTCCGGTGCAGAACATCGGCGCCTACGGGCAGGAGATCGAGCAGACCCTCATCGAGGTGGAGCTGATCGACGAGGCCACCGGCGAGGTCTCGATCCTTCCCGCGGCGCAGCTCGGGCTGGGCTTTCGCACCTCGGTCCTGAAGGCGCACTACGGGTCGGTCGCGGAGCGTTCGGCCGTGATCCTCTCGGTCACCCTCGAGCTGCGGGCCGTCGGTGCCGGTGCCTTTCCCGTGCGGGGCGAGCAGTTGCGCCGTGCGCTCGGCATCGACGCGACAGCATCCGTCACCCTGGCGTGGATCCGCGACCATGTGCTGGCCACCCGCGCGGCGAAGGGCATGGTGCTCGACGATGCCGACCCTGACACCTACAGCGCGGGGTCGTTCTTCCAGAACGCGATCGTGTCGACGTCCTTCGCCAGGACGCTGCCCGATGAGTGCCCGCGGTGGCCGGTCAAGCCCGACATGGACACCGTGACCGTGATCCCGCTGGCGACGTGGGATGGCACCGTGCCGCAGCCCTCGGGCGCGGCGCCCGATGTCAAGGTCAGCGCGGCGTGGCTCATCGAGCACTCCGGGCTGCGCAAGGGGTTCAAGCTTCCGCGCTCGCGGGCGGCGCTCTCGAGCAAGCACGCCCTCGCGCTGACCAATCGAGGCGGGGCCAGCGCGGCAGAGATCGCCGAGCTCGCACGCTTCATCCAGGGCCGGGTGCAGTCCGAGTTCGGGCTGATCCTGCAGCCCGAGCCCGTCCTGCTCAACGTCGAGCTCTAGCTCGTTCGCCGAGCGCACGGGTTGTCGCCGAGTGCACGTCCTCCCCGCGCGGGCGAAGTCGTGCACTCGGCGACACGCCGTGCACTCGGCGGCAGATCAGGCGAAGAGACGCTGCAGGCGCTGGATGCCCTCGAGGAGAGCGTCGTCGCCGAGCGCGTACGACAGGCGCAGATACCCGCTCGGACCGAACGCCTCGCCGGGGACGACCGCGACCTCGGCCTGTTCGAGGATGAGGTCGGCGAGCTCGAGGGAGGTCGTCGGCGTCACTCCCGCCCACTCGCGCCCGAGCAGACCCGTGACGTCGGGATAGACGTAGAACGCGCCGAGCGGGGTGGGCACCGAGACGCCGTCGATCTTCGACAGCTCGCCGACGATGAGGCGGCGGCGGCGATCGAACGCGGCGCGGAAGGCCTCGGCCTCGTCCTGCGGACCGGTGAGGGCCGCGGCCGCGGCGCGCTGGGCGATGTTGTTGACGTTGCTCGAGAGGTGCGACTGCAGGTTGCCGGCGAGCTTGATCGCGTCGGCCGGACCGACCATCCAGCCCACGCGCCACCCGGTCATGGCGTAGGTCTTGGCGACACCGTTGACCAGCAGCGTCTGACCCGCAAGCTCCGGCACGGCCTCGACGATCGACACGGCCCGGGCACCCTCGTAGACGAGGTTCTGGTAGATCTCGTCGGTGATGACCCAGATGCCGTGAGCGAGCGCCCACTCGCCGATCGCGGCCGTCTCCTCGGGCGTGTAGACGGCGCCGGTGGGGTTCGAGGGCGAGACGAACACGAGCACCGTCGTGCGGTCGGTGCGGGCGGCCTCGAGCTGGTCGACCGTGACCTTGTACTCCTGGTCGGCGCCCGCGAACACCTCGACCGGCACGCCGTCGGCCAGTGCGATCGCCTCCGGGTAGGTGGTCCAGTAGGGAGCCGGCAGCAGCACCTCGTCGCCGGGGTTCACGACCGTCTGAAAGGCCTGATAGACAGCCTGCTTGCCGCCGTTGGTCACGATGATCTGCGAGGGTGCGACCTCGAGTCCCGAGTCGCGCAGCGTCTTGGCGGCGATCGCCTCGCGGAGCACCGGCAGACCCGCGGCCGGGGTGTAGCGGTAGTTGGCGGGGTCGCGCAGGGCCGAGGCGGCAGCATCCACGATGAAGGGCGGCGTCGCGAAATCGGGCTCGCCCGCGGCGTAGGAGATGACGGGGCGACCCGCCGCCTGCAGGGCCTTGGCCTTGGCGTCGACCTTGAGGGTCGCCGACTCGGCGATGGCGGACAGTTTGCGGGAGAGCGGAGCGCGTTCGGTCACGCGTTAGAGCGTAGTCGGCCCCGTTCGCGGATGACGTGAGGGATGCCGGGGGTCCACCGAATGGGGGATGCCGACTCCTGCGAACGGACGCTGTCGCAGGTCTCGCCCCGGCGGCAGGGTGGAGACATGGACACGAATGCGGTGCGGGTGCGGAACCTGCGCAAGAGCTACGGAGATCGACATGTCGTGGACGACGTGTCGTTCGATATCGCGCGCGGCGAGACCTTCGCGCTTCTCGGACCCAACGGCGCGGGCAAGTCCACGACCGTCGAGATCCTCGAGGGGTATCGTCGGCGCACCTCCGGCGAGGTCTCGGTGCTGGGTGTGGACCCCGCACGCGGCGACCTGGACTGGAAGGCGCGCCTGGGCATCGTGCTGCAGGCGCACGGCGAGGCGGGATTGGTCACCGTGCGCGAGCAGCTGCGGCAGTTCGCCGGCTACTATCCGCGTGCTCGCGACGTCGACGAGGTCATCGCGGCGGTGGGGCTCGAGGCGCAGGCGAACACACGCATCTCGAAGCTCTCGGGAGGCCAGCAGAGGCGGGTGGATGTCGCGCTCGGCATCATCGGACGCCCCGAGCTGCTCTTCCTCGACGAGCCGACGACGGGGTTCGACCCGCACGCGCGGCGAGAGTTCTGGGAGCTGATCCGGGGTCTGAAGGACGACGGGGTCACGATCCTGCTCACCACCCACTATCTCGACGAGGCGGCGCAGCTCGCCGACCGTGTGGCCGTGATCGCCGCCGGACGCCTGCGTGCGATCGGCCCCGTCGCGACGTTCGGGGGAGAGCGTGCGACGACGCCGATCGTGCGCTGGATCGAGGCGGGGGAGGTGCACGAGAGGCGAGTCGCCGAGCCATGGGCCTTCGTGACCGCCCTCGCCGCACGTCTGGGTACCGAGCCCGCCGGGCTCGAGATCCGTCGCCCGAGCCTCGAGGACATCTACCTCGAGCTCGTCGAAGAACCCCCGACATCCCCCGCGCCCGCTGCGGCGCCGACCGAAGGAGCACGGCGATGAGCGTCGCGACCCTGGGCGTGTGGCGCGCCCGATACGAACTGCGCACCTACTTCCGCTCGGCGGACACGCTGTTCTTCACCTTCCTGTTCCCCGTCGTCATGCTGGCGCTGTTCAGCACGATCTTCGGAGCCGACGGCGACTTCCAGCCCGCCCCCGGCGTGCCCGCGCTGCCGGTGGCGCAGATCTATCTGCCGGGGCTGATGGCCGCGGGCCTGCTGCTCTCGGGGTTCCAGAACCTCGCGATCGACATCGCGATCGAGCGCACGGAGGGAACCCTCAAGCGCCTGGGCGGCACCCCGCTCTCGCCGGTCAGCTACTTCCTCGGCAAGATCGGGCAGGTCCTCGCCACCGGCGTGCTGCAGGCGGCACTGCTGCTGGGTGTCGCGACGCTCGTCTTCGGGGTGGAGCTGCCCCGCGACGCCGCGGCCTGGGGCACGTTCGCGTGGGTCTTCGTGCTCGGCATCACGACGTCAGCGCTCCTGGGCATCGCCCTGTCGTCGCTGCCGCGGACCGGAAAGAGCGCCACGGCCGTGGTCGTGCCGATCGCCCTCGTGCTGCAGTTCATCTCGGGCGTGTACCTCTTCTTCTGGCAGCTGCCCGAGTGGCTGCAGAACATCGCGAGCATCTTCCCGCTGGCGTGGATGGCGCGCGGCATGCGCGCGGTCTTCCTGCCGGAGGAGTACGCGGCGCTCGAACCCACCGGCGAGTGGGACCTCGGCTGGGTGGTGCTCGCGCTCGCTGCGTGGCTCGTCGTGGGGCTCGTGCTCAGCCGCCTCACCTTCCGGTGGATCCGGCGCGACGCGTAGCCTGAGCGGGGAGTGAGGGGAACGCCATGCTGAACCGCCGGTGGTGGGACATCGCGGTCACGGGCGCGGCGGCGGTCATCGTCGTCGCCCTGCTCGCCGGCCTCGGGTCCGACGAGGCGGGCACCCGCGTGGGCGGCATCGTCGCGATCGTCGTGTTCGCGGTGCTCTACGCCGCGATCGCGCGACCGGTGATCGGCCGCGATCCGGGCTGGCGCTATCCCGTCTTCGTCGCAGCGCTGGGGGTCCTCCTGATCGTCGCGACCTCGGTGGCGCCTTTTCTGGCGATGCTGCAGACCCTCGCCTACCCGCTCGTCTGGGTGCTCGCCCCGCGCCGGCGGCCCGCGGTGATCGCCTCGGGCGTCGTCGCCCTCGCGGTCTGGATCGGCTTCTTCGTCGGCGGCGGTTTCGGCTGGTCGGCGTTCGTGTCGGGAGCGACCACGGCGATCTTCTCGTTCGTGTTCGCGACGGCCCTCGGCCTGTGGATCTACAGCATCGCCGAGTACGGCGAAGAGCGGGCGCGGCTCCTCGCCGAGCTCACCGCCGCACAGCGGGAGGTGGAGGCGCTCAGCCGCGATCGCGGAGCCGCGGCCGAGCGCGAGCGCCTGGCCCGCGACATCCACGACACCCTCGCGCAGACCCTCGCGGGCCTCGTGCTTCTCGCCGAGCGCGCGGGTCGTCAGTCCCGCGAGGGGCAGACGGATGCCGCCGCCGACACCGTCGCGACGCTCGAGCAGATCGCGCGCGAGGCACTGGGCGAGGCGCGCGCTCTCGTCTCGCGCACGGCGGCGGTGCCCTCGGACGCCGCGTTCGAAGCCGCCCTCGAACGCCTCGTCGCGCGGTTCCGGGCCGAGGCGGGGCTCGCTATCGATCTGGATCTGCACGCGGCGCCGGGGGCGGCATCCCTCGCTCGTGAGGCCCAGGTCGTGCTGCTGCGCTGCCTGCAGGAGGCACTGGCCAACGTGCGCAAGCATGCCCGGGCGACGCTCGTGCGCGTGAGCGTGCGAGTGGATGCTGCCGGCGCGGTCGATCTGGTCGTCGCCGATGACGGCCGGGGCTTCGACGCCGGCACCGCACCGCGAGGCTTCGGGCTCGACGGCATGGCCGAGCGTGTGGGGCTGGCCGGCGGGGAGTTCGCGGTCGTGTCGGCCGCCGGGGCGGGGACCACGGTCACGGTGCGCGTGCCCGACGCGGTGGTACCGGCATGATCCGCCTCGTCATCGCCGATGATCACCCCATCGTGCGGGCTGGACTTGCGGGGCTGCTCTCGGACGAGGCCGGGCTCGAGGTCGTGGGCGAGGCCGCCGACGGCGACGCGGCGGTGCGTCTGGCGGCCGCGACCCGCCCGGATGTCGTGCTCATGGACCTGCGCATGCCCGGTGTCGACGGGGTCGCGGCGACCGTGCGCATCGTCGCGGGGGAGGCGGGCGACCCCGCCCCCCGCGTGCTGATCCTCACGACCTACGAGTCCGACGATCAGATCCTCGCCGCGATCGAGGCGGGAGCCAGCGGCTACCTGCTCAAGGCGGCCCCGCGCGACGAGATCGTCGCGGGCATCCGATCGGTCGCGGCGGGGCAGACGGCGCTCTCCCCCCAGGTCGCGGTGGCCCTGGTTCAGCGCATGCGCGAGCCGACAGCATCCCTCTCGCTGACGACCCGCGAACGCGACGTGCTCTCGCGCGTCGCGCGGGGCCGCAGCAACAAGCAGATCGCGGTGGATCTGGGGATCGGTGAATCGACCGTGAAGACGCACCTGATCAAGGTGTTCGACAAGCTCGGTGTCGCCGACCGCACCCGTGCGGTGACCCTGGCCATGGAGCGCGGGCTGCTCTGACGACGTCAGCCGAACTGATTCATCGTGTTGTTGTTGCCGCCGGCCTTGAGGGCCGCATCCCCCGCGAAGTACTCCTTGTGGTTGTCGCCGATATCGCTTCCGGCCATGTTCTGGTGCTTGACGGTCGCGATGCCCTCGCGGATCTCGCGACGCTGCACGCCGCGGACGTACGCCAGCATCCCCTCGTCGCCGAAGTAGCCCTTGGCCAGGTCATCCGTCGACAGCGCGGCGGTGTGATAGGTCGGCAGCGTGATGAGGTGGTGGAAGATGCCCGCGCGAGCCGCTCCGTCGCGCTGGAAGGTGCGGATCTTCTCGTCGGCGAGCCGGGCGAGCGCCGTGTCGTCGTAGGCGACGTTCATGAGGTCGGCGCGGTCGTAGGCCGAGACGTCCTCGCCCTGGGCCGCCAGCAGATCGTAGGCCTGCTGGCGGAAGTTGAGGGTCCAGTTGAACGACGGGCTGTTGTTGTAGACGAGCTTCGCGTTCGGCACCGCCTTGCGGATCTCATCGACCATGCCGGCGATCTGCTCGATGTGCGGCTTCTCGGTCTCGATCCACAGCAGGTCGGCGCCGTTCTGCAGCGCCGTGATGCAATCGAGCACGACACGCTCTTCGCCGGTGCCCGCGCGGAACTGGTAGAGGTTGCTTGCCAGGCGCTTCGGACGCAGCAGCTTGCCCTCCCGCCGGATCACGACGTCGCCGTCGCCGAGAGTGGATGCTGTGACCTCCTCGACGTCGAGGAACGCGTTGTAGCGGTCGCCGAGATCGCCCGGTGCGTGCGAGACGGCGAGCTTCTGGGTGAGGCCTGCGCCGAGCGAGTCGGTGCGGGCGACGATGATGCCGTTGTCGATCCCGAGCTCGAGGAAGGCGTACCGCACGGCATTGAGCTTTGCGATGAAGTCATCGTGCGGGACGGTGACCTTGCCGTCCTGGTGGCCGCACTGCTTCTCGTCCGAGACCTGGTTCTCGATCTGGATGGCGCACGCGCCCGCCTCGATCATCTTCTTCGCCAGCAGGTACGTCGCCTCGGGGTTGCCGAAGCCGGCGTCGATGTCGGCGATGATCGGTACGACGTGGGTCTCGTGATTGTCGATCTGGGACTGGATGAACTCCTGCGCCGTCTCGTCGCCGGCGGCCCGCGCCTCGTCGAGCTTCGTGAAGAGCAGATCGAGCTCGCGGGCGTCGGCCTGGCGGAGGAAGGTGTAGAGCTCCTCGATCAGGGCCGGCACCGAGGTCTTCTCGTGCATCGACTGGTCGGGGAGGGGCCCGAACTCCGAGCGCAGGGCGGCGACCATCCACCCCGAGAGGTACAGGTAGCGCTTGTTGGTCGACTTCAGGTGCTTCTTGATCGAGATGATCTTCTGCTGGCCGATGAAGCCGTGCCAGACGCCGAGCGACTGCGTGTACAGCGACGAGTCGGCGTCGTACTCCGCCATGTCGCGTCGCATGATGTCGGCCGTGTACTGCGCGATCTCGAGGCCCGTGCGGAAGCGGTTCTGCGCGCGCATCCGGGCGACGTACTCCGGGTTGATGGCATCCCAGCTCGGCCCGCTCTGCTGCGCGAGGGTCTCGATGGCGTCGATGTCGTTCTGATAGGTGGTCATGTTCGTCCTTGATCGTGGGTGGATGCGGGGTGTCACTCGTGCTCGACGAGGTACTTCGCGTAGGCGGGCAGAGTCAGGAAGGCCGGGAAGTCGGCGCCGAGGGCTACTTCGCGGAAGATGGCGGCGGCGTCGTCGAACCGGTCGCCGGTCGATCGAGCGGCAGCATCCAGCTCCTGCCCGATCAGGCCTTCGACGTACTCGCGCGTGATGCGCGTGCCGTCGTGCAGCTCGCGGTCCTGGTGGATCCACTGCCAGATCTGCGAGCGCGAGATCTCGGCGGTCGCCGCATCCTCCATGAGGTTGTCGATCGCGACGGCACCCTGGCCGCGCAGCCACGCCTCCAGATACCGGATCGCCACCGACACGTTGCCGCGCACGCCCGCTTCGGTGACGGGCAAACCGATGTGCACGTCGAGCAGGTCGGCGGCGCTCACCTCGACGTCATCGCGCTGCCGATCGAGCTGGTGCGGACGGTCGCCGAGCACCGCATCGAACTCGGCCATGGCTGTCGGGATGAGGTCGGGGTGAGCGACCCACGTACCGTCGAAGCCGTCGCCGGCCTCTCGCTTCTTGTCGGCGGCCACCTTCTCGAACGCGCGTGCCGTCACGTCGGGGTCGCGGCGATTCGGGATGAACGCGCTCATGCCTCCGATCGCATACGCCCCGCGCCGGTGGCACGTCTTGACCAGCAGTTCGGTGTAGGCCCGCATGAAAGGCACGGTCATCGTCACCTCGCTGCGGTCGGGCAGCACGAACCGGGCCCCACGGCCGCGGTAGTTCTTGATGATCGAGAAGATGTAGTCCCACCGGCCGGCATTCAGCCCGGCGCAGTGGTCGCGCAGCTCGAAGAGGATCTCGTCCATCTCGAACGCGGCGGGCAGGGTCTCGATGAGCACCGTCGCGCGGATCGTGCCGTGCGGGATGCCGACGTAGTCCTCGCTGAACGAGAACACGTCGTCCCACAGCTTGGCCTCCTCCGACGACTCGATCTTGGCGAGGTAGAAGTACGGCCCCCGACCACCGTCGATCAGCGCCTGCGCGTTGTGGAAGAAGTACAGCCCGAAGTCCACGAGCGAGCCGGATGCCGCCATCTGGCGACCGAGACGGTCGGTGAACCGGATGTGGGCCTCGGTCAGGTGCCAGCCGCGGGGGCGCATCACGATCGTCGGCGTGCGCTCCGCGGTGACCTCGTAGCGCTTGCCCTCGGGGGAGGTGAACGTCAACTCGCCGCGGATCGCGTCGCGCAGCGAGAGCTGTCCTTCGATCACGTTGCCCCAGGTCGGGCTCGTCGCGTCCTCCTGGTCGGCCAGCCACACCTTCGCGCCCGAGTTCAGCGCATTGATGGTCATCTTCGGGTCGGTCGGGCCGGTGATCTCGACGCGGCGGTCCTCGAGCCCGGGTCCCGCCCCGGCGACACGCCACTGCGTGTCCTCGCGGATGTGCGCCGTGTCGTCGCGGAAGCGCGGATCGTGGCCGTTGCCGATCTCGAAGCGGCGGCGCATGCGGTCGGCGAGGCGGTCATGGCGACGCCCGGCGAAGCGCTCGTGGAGCGCCGCGACGAAGGCCAGGGCATCGGGGGTGAGGATCTCGTCGTATCGCGTCCGCATCGCACCGACGACCTCGAGCGCGCGCCCCGCGCTTGTCGCGGCGCGCCCTGAGCTCGTCGAAGGGCGGGTCATCGTCGGTTCGGTGATGAGGGTCATGATCGTCGTCCTTTGCAGATCCGGTCGGGCCGGTCAGTGGGTCATGCGTCTACTTTGTGTGAATTTGACGCACCGGACTGCACAATCTCGGGGAGAAGATTGAGGAAAATTCACGCTCTGTGACAGAATGCCGAGCATGGCGATCGTAGAAGTCACCGAAGACGAAGAGGCCGAGGCCGACGCCCTGACGATCGGGCGGCGCATCCGTCAGCTCCGCACGGCGCGGGGCATGACCCTCGACGACCTCGCGGGAGCTGTCGAGCGCGCCCCGAGCCAGCTCTCGATGATCGAGACCGGAAAGCGCGAGCCGAAACTCACCCTGCTGCGGGCGATCGCCAAGGCGCTCGGGGTGAGCATCGACGCGCTGCTCGAGGCCGAGCCGCTCGACGAGCGCGCGTCGCTCGAGATATCGCTCGAGCGGGCGATGAAGGGGCAGACGTTCCAGGCCCTCGGCATCCCGTCGTTCCGCATCGGCAAGACGATCCCCGATGAGGTGCTGCGCGCGATGCTGTCGCTGCAGGGAGAGATCGACCGTCTCCGCGACGAGCGGGCAGCGACCCCCGAGGAGGCGCGGCGGGCCAACGTCGACCTGCGCCACCTGATGCGTCGGCAAGACAACTACTTCGCCGATCTCGAGGCGCAGGCGCGGGGGATCCTCGAGGCGGTCGGTCACCCGGGAGGTCCGCTGACCCAGAGGACGGCATCCGACATCGCCGCCCATCTCGGGTTCACCCTGCACTACGTGCCCGACCTGCCGCAGACGACCCGTAGCGTCGCCGACCTGCGCCACGGACGGCTCTACCTCTCGAGCCGCATCTCGGCGAAGGGCGACCCCCGCACCGCGGTGCTGCAGGCGCTGTCGAGCCGGATCCTCGGCCACGCCGAGCCCCGCAGCTACGCCGAGTTCCTGCGGCAGAGGGTCGAGACGAACTATCTGACGGGGGCGCTGCTGATCCCCGAGTCCCACGCCGTGCCGGTGCTGGTCGAAGCGAAGGCGGCGAAGGCGATCTCGATCGAGGATCTGCGCGACGCGTACTCCGTGTCGTACGAGACGGCGGCGCATCGGTTCACGAACCTCGCGAGCGTGCACTTGGGCATCCCGGTGCACTTCCTCAAGGTGCACGAGTCGGGCACGATCACCAAGGCCTATGAGAACGACGACGTCAATTTTCCGACCGACCGTCTGGGCGCGATCGAGGGGCAGATGTGCTGCCGGCGATGGACCAGCCGTGTCGTGTTCGACGTCGACGACCGCTTCAACCCGTACTACCAGTACACCGACACCGGCAACGGCACGTATTGGTGCACGGCGCGCGTCGAGCACTCGAGTGAGGGCGCGCACTCGGTGAGCGTGGGGGTGCGCTTCGACGACACGAAATGGTTCCTCGGCCGCGACACACCCAACCGCGGGGTGTCGAAGCACTCGGTCGAGGTGTGCTGCCGCCGGGCGCCCGCCGACCTCGAGGCGGCGTGGCGTGAGAACGCCTGGCCCAACGTGCGCACGCCCCGCACGCTGCTCGCGACCCTGCCGACGGGGTCGTTCCCGGGCGTCGACACGACCGAGGTGTACGAGTTCCTCCAGGCGCACGCGCCGGGCTGACGCGGCGCCGCCGCGTCGTCGCGCCGCGCCCGCCGCCGCCGCCGCCGCCGCCGCCCGCCGCCGCCCGCCGCGCCGCGCGCGCCGCGCCCGCCGCTACGCCGAACCCACATTTTTGCAGCGAGCCACCATTCGTCGGGTGGGGTTTCGCTGCAAATGTGTGGGTTCGCCGCGACGCGGGGCCCGCGGGGGCAGGGGTGGGCGTCAGTGCAGCGCGCGCAGGTCGGTCCAGAGGTCGGCGCGCGCGGCGAAGCCCGACAGGTCGCGGCCGAGCAGACGGGCGGCGAGGGCCACGTGCGCCCGCACCGTATGACGATGGATGCCGAGCTCCTGTGCCGTGCGTTCGTTCGAGCCGTCCTGCTCGAGCCACGTGCGCAGGGTCGCGATGAGGGTCGATCCCGCGGTCGCGTCGCGCTCGAGCAGGGGAGCGAGCCGCGACCGTGCGACGGCGCGGGCGGCCTCGGCGTCGACGAGGGCGAGGACCCCGTCTCGCGCGGCGTCGCCGAACCGCGCGAGTCCGGTGCCCGCGCCGCGCTCCCGCGCGATCCGCGCCTGCTCGAGCCCGGCCGCGAGCTGTTCGTAGGCCACGGCGTCGGACACGCCGATCCGCAGATCGTGCTCGCGGGCGAGCGCGGCCACCGCCGGCAGCGGATCATCCGCGCCCGCACCCGCACCTGCGCCCGCGCCCGCACCCGCACCCGCGCCCGCACCCGCACCGACGATCAGCACGATGCCGTCCTCGGTGCGGCCGTGGATCACGGCGCCGCGATGCTGCTCGGCGATCGCGTCGAGACCCGTGACGAGGCTCTCGCGGCGAGAGGCGGCAGCATCCGTCCAGGCGATGTGCACGGGGGCGGGGGGTAGCCCGCCCCAGAGCTCGCGGGCCACACGGCGGGCCTCGCCCACGCGCCCCGCGCGCAGCAGCTGCACGAGCGCGCCCCGCAGCTGGACACGCGCCCGGGCGAGGTCGCGCCCCTGCTCGAGAGCCAGACCCACCATCGCGACGACGGAGGTCACGACCACCCGCGCCTCCGCATCGAGGTCGCCGGCCACCGCGATCACGCCGCGCAGATGACCGCCGCGGCCGAGGGTCTGCAGGGTGTACGGCGCCTCGTCCGCCCGCAGGGTCGACGCGGCCCGCGCCCCGCGGCGCAGCACGCGGCGGGCCTCGTCCGCGACGGCCGCGGGCACCCCGGTGCCGAGCGACCCGGGCGGGTGTTCGACGGCCAGCCCGCCTCCACCGTCGAAGAGGCCCACCCACGCGCCCAGCTGGCGGGACAGTTCGGCGATGCTCTCGTCGAGACCGTCCGGGCGCAGGGCGGCGAGAGCGATGGAGCGCTGGGCGGCGAGCGACCAGCTGCGTCGGGCGTAGTCCTGCGCGGCGATCGCCTCGGCGTTGGCGCGCGCGACCGCGATGAACGGGGTGCGGTAGGGAACCTCGAACAGGGGGAGGCGAGCGTCGGCGCACGCGCGGGCGAGAGGCGCGGGAATCCCCGCGCGCACGACCTCGGTGCCGAAGCCCAGGGCGACCACCCCGCGCACGACCAGGCGCGCCACGTAGGCCTCGTAGGGCTCGGGGTCCTCGCCCGCGGTGGTGAACTGCGTGCCGGTGGTCAGCAGCGCCAGCCCCTCCGAGAGGAACGGAGTCGGGTCGGCGAGATCCGAGCTGTGCACCCAGCGGATGGGGGCGTCGAGGGCGCCCGTCGGCAGGTCCTCATCGCGCACGGCGAGTGCGAGTCGCAGCTCGGTTCGGCCGAGCAGTGCTCGCAACGTCGGGGCGGGGGTGTGCGCGTTCACGTCTCCGGTGTACACCTCGTACAGCACGTTCGCAAAGAATGTACACAGGGGCGGATGCTGTCGCGCAGCATCCGCCCCTACGCTCGGCGCTCATGAGCGTCACCGAAACCCTTGCCCCGCGTCCGGTCGGCGGCCCGACACTGCCTCAGGAGCGGCGCCTGGTCACCGAACTGCCGGGACCCCGCTCGCGCGAGGTGCTGGATCGGAAGGCGCGGGCCGTCGCGGCGGGAGTCGGCCACACGGTGCCGATCGCCGCCGTCGCGGCCGGCGGGGGCGTCGTCGTCGACGCCGACGGCAACTCGCTCATCGACTTGGGGTCGGGCATCGCGGTCACGACGGCGGGCAACGCCAATCCCCGCGTCGTGACCGCGGTGACCGAGCAGGTCGCGCGCTTCACGCACACGTGCTTCATGATCGCCCCCTACGAGTCGTACATCGCGGTCGCCGAGGCGCTGAATCGCCTGACTCCGGGCGACCACGACAAGCGCACGGCCCTGTTCAACTCGGGCGCCGAGGCCGTCGAGAACGCGGTCAAGATCGCCCGCAAGCACACGGGACGCCAGGCCGTCATCGCGTTCGATCACGCCTACCACGGACGCACCAACCTCACGATGGCCCTCACGGCCAAGAACATGCCCTACAAGCACGGTTTCGGCCCCTTCGCCGGCGAGGTCTACCGCGCGCCGATGTCGTACCCCTTCCACGACGGCCTCACCGGACCCGAGTCCGCCGCCCGCGCGATCACGCTGATCGAGAAGCAAGTCGGCGCCGAGAACGTCGCGGCGGTCATCATCGAGCCGATCCAGGGCGAGGGCGGATTCATCGTCCCCGCCGACGGGTTCCTGAACACCCTCGTCGACTGGTGCCGCGACAACGGCGCCGTCTTCATCGCCGACGAAGTGCAGACGGGCTTCGCCCGCACCGGACGCTGGTTCGCGAGCGAGCACTTCGGCATCGTGCCCGACCTCGTCGTCACGGCGAAGGGCATCGCCGACGGACTACCCCTGTCGGGGGTGACCGGGCGCGCCGAGATCATGGATTCCCCGCACGCGGGCGGACTCGGCGGCACCTACGGCGGCAATCCGCTCGCGTGCGTCGCGGCGCTCGCGGCGATCGAATCGTACGAGGCGGACGGTCTGCTCGAGCGCGCGTCCGAGATCGGCGCGCAGCTCACCGGTCGTCTGACGGCGCTGCAGGCCCGCGACCCCCGCGTGGGTGACGTGCGCGGCCACGGCGCGATGATCGCGGCCGAGTTCGTCGACCCCGCCACGGGCGCTCCCGACGGGTCGCTCACCGCCCGCGTCGCGAAAGCATGCATCGCGGCCGGCGTCATCGTGCTCACCTGCGGCACCCACGGCAATGTGATCCGCTTCCTCCCGCCGCTGACCATCACCGACGATCTGCTCGCCGAGGGGCTCGACGTGCTCGAGACCGCTCTCGTCGGCGCATGAAGGAGACAGCAATGACCGAGATCAGCCGTGACGTCGTCGTCATCGGGGCCGGCGCGGCGGGCCTGACGGCCGCCAACGACCTGCGGGGGGCCGGTCTCTCCGTCGCCGTGCTCGAGGCGCGCGACCGCATCGGCGGCCGGTTGTGGACCGACGAGATCGAGGGCGCGATGCTCGAGATCGGCGGCCAGTGGGTCTCGCCGGATCAGGACGCCCTCATCGAGACGATCTCGGAGCTGGGGCTCGAGACCTACAGCCGATTCCGCGAGGGCGACAGCGTGTACGTCGGGCCGGACGGCGTATCGCACCGCTTCCGCGGTGAGATGTTCCCCGTCTCGCCCGATACCGCGCGTGCGATCGCCGAGATCACCGAGCGGCTCGATGCGATGGTGGCCGAGATCGACCCCGACCGTCCCTGGGCGCACGAGAAGGCGGCGGAGTGGGACCGGATCTCATGGGATGCGTGGCTGCGCGCACAGACCGACGATGACGAGGCCGTGCGCAACCTCGCGTTCGCGACCGGTTCGGCGATGCTGACCAAGCCCACGCACACGTTCTCCCTCCTGCAGTCGCTGCTGATGGCAGCATCCGCCGGCTCTTACTCGCACCTCGTCGACGCCGACTTCATCCTCGACAAGCGCGTCGTCGGGGGGCTCCAGCAGGTGCCCCTGCTGCTGGCCGAACGGCTCGGTGCCGACGTCTTCACCGGTCAGCCCGTGCGCACGCTGCGATGGGGCCCTTCGACAGGCTCAGAGGCCGCGGCGGGGGTCACCGCCATCGCCGACGGCATGACCGTCCGCGCCCGCTTCGCGATCGTCGCCCTCGCCCCCAACCTGTACTCGCGGATCTCGTTCGAGCCCCCGCTCCCACGCCTGCAGCACCAGATGCACCAGCACCTGTCGATGGGCTTCGTCATCAAGGTGCACGCGGTCTACGACACGCCCTTCTGGCGCGACAAGGGCCTCTCGGGCACCGCGTTCAGCCCGTACGAGCTCTCGCACGAGGCATACGACAACACCAACCACGGCGACTCCCGGGGCACGCTCGTCGGCTTCGTCTCCGACCAGATCGCCGACGACCTGTTCCGCCTGAGCGCCGAGGAGCGCAAGGAGCGAATCCTCGAGTCCCTCT
Organism: Microbacterium sp. HA-8; assembly: GCF_046111165.1. Classification (NCBI taxonomy): domain Bacteria; kingdom Bacillati; phylum Actinomycetota; class Actinomycetes; order Micrococcales; family Microbacteriaceae; genus Microbacterium; species Microbacterium sp. HA-8. Next base: position 3,052,557 of record NZ_CP162025.1, on the reverse strand, counting down.
CGCACTACTACGGGCCCGAGGCAAAAGACCCCGTCGTCTATTACGAGAGCGACTGGGGAGCCGAGGAGTGGACCCGCGGCGCCTACGCCGCGAGCTTCGACCTCGGCGGTCTGCACCGGTACGGCGCCGACCTGCGCACGCCGGTCGGCCCCATCCACTTCGCCTGCAGCGACCTGGCAGGAACCGGATACCAGCACGTCGACGGCGCGATCCGCATGGGCCGCGAGGCGGCGGCGCACATCATCGAGGAGGCCCGCGCATGAGCGCACCCGTGTTCGTCGTCGGATACACCGCCACCGACGCCGGCTCCGACGCGGCGGGGCTCGCCGCGCGACTGGCCCGCGCGTCGGCGGGCCGGGTCGAGCTGGTCATGGTGCTGCCGGAGGAGGGGCGCGGCGCGGTCGTTCCCCCCGACGCCGGCTACGACGCGTTCGTGCGCGATCAGGCGGCGCAGTGGCTCGCCGCGGGGTCTGCGAAGATCCCCGCCGGCATCGCGCAGGCCACGCACCTCCGGTACGCCGAGTCCTTCGCCGAAGGGCTGATGGATGCTGCCGCCGACCTCCGGGCCGACTACATCGTCGTGGGGGCCGCGCGCGGCACTCGCGGCGGCCGCTTCGGTCTCGGGTCGGTCGCCAATGAGCTCGTGCACTCGTCGACGGTGCCCGTCGTCCTCGCCCCGGCGGGCGCGGCGGACGTCGACGCCGACGTGACGCGCATCACGGCCGCGGTGGGCACCAAGCCCGGCGCCGACGCACTGCTCGACGAATCGGTCGCGCTCGCCGCCGCGTCCGGGGCGCCCCTGCGCCTGGTCTCGCTCGTCGCCGTCGACATGCCCTCGGGGGTCGACACCGGCGTGATCCGGCTGGCCGGTGCCGCGCACGCCGACCGCGTGCTGCAGAAGGCGCGCGGCGAGCTTCCGGAGGGCGTGGATGCGGAGGCCACCGTCGCCGCCGGCGAGAGCATCGAGGAGGCCGTCGCGAATCTCGGCTGGCAGCCCGGCGAGGTCGTGATGGTGGGATCGAGCCGCCTCGCACAGCCTCGTCGCCTGTTCCTCGGCTCGACAGCATCCAAGATGCTGCGCGAGCTGCCCGTGCCCATGATCGTCGTCCCGCGCACCCGCACCCCCGAAGGAGCCCAACGATGAGCACCACCGACAAGAGCGCCCGCACGGGCGACCCGGTCACCGGCGGACTGTCGAAGAAGGGCCTGAGCGCCGGCGCGGTCGGCCTCATCGGCGCCGTCGTCATCGGCATCTCGTGCATCGCCCCCGCCTACACGCTCACGGCCGCTCTCGGCCCGACCGTGTCCGAGGTCGGATTCCAGGTGCCCGCGATCATCCTCATCGGCTTCATCCCGATGCTCCTCGTCGCCTTCGGGTACCGCGAACTCAATCGGCAGATGCCCGACTCGGGCACCTCGTTCACGTGGGCCGCTCGCGCCTTCGGACCGTGGGTCGGCTGGATGGCGGGCTGGGGGCTGATCGCGGCGACGATCCTGGTGCTCTCCAACCTCGCCGGCATCGCGGTGGAGTTTCTCTTCCTGCTGATCGATCAGATCGCGCAGGCGGGAGGGTCGATCGCCGACCTCGCCTTCAACCCCTTCATCAACGTCATCGTCTGCCTGCTGTTCATGCTCGGGGCCACGACGATCTCGTACCGCGACATGCAGACCACGCAGCGGCTGCAGTACTTCCTCGTCGGATTCCAGGTGCTCGTGCTGGTCGTCTTCTCGATCGCGGCCTTCGTGCACGTCGCGCAGGGCAACGCGTTCGATGGGACCGCGCCCGAGCTGTCGTGGTTCAACCCCTTCGCCGTCGGGTCGTTCACGGCCGTCGTGGCGGGGCTGTCGCTGTCGATCTTCATCTTCTGGGGGTGGGATGTCACCCTCACGATGAACGAGGAGACGAAGGACCCCGAGAAGACCCCGGGGCGCGCGGCGACCCTCACCGTCATCACGATCGTCGTGCTCTACCTCCTGATCTCGATCTCGCTCCTCGCGTTCGCGGGTGTCGGCACGGGCGAGCTGGGGCTCGGCAACGAAGACATCCAGGCCAACGTCTTCTTCTTCCTGAGCGGTCCGATCCTGGGGCCTCTCGCCTTCCTCGTCTCGCTCGCGGTGCTCACAAGCTCCGTCTCGTCGCTGCAGTCGACCTTCGTCTCGCCGGCGCGGACCCTCCTCGCGATGGGACACTACGGGGCGCTGCCGAAGCGCTTCGCCGAGGTCAGCCCGCGCTTCTTCACCCCCGGCTACGCGACGATCGTGTCGGCCGTGGTGGCGTCGGTGTTCTACGCGGTCATGCGCTTCGTCAACGAGAACGTGCTGTGGGACACGATCACGACCCTCGGCCTGATGATCTGCTTCTACTACGGCATCACGGCCTTCGCGTGCGTCTGGTACTTCCGCAGGCAGTGGTTCGACTCGGCGCGCAACGTCTTCTTCACGCTGCTGTTCCCGCTCGTGGGCGGCATCATCCTGGCCACGCTGTTCGTGATCACGCTCGTCGAGAGCATGGATCCCGACTACGGCAGCGGCACGGAGTGGTTCGGCCTGGGCAGTGTCTTCGTGCTCGGTGTCGTCATCATCGGCCTCGGTATCGTCATCATGGTGATCCAGCGCTTCCGCAGCCCCGCCTTCTTCCGCGGTGAGACCCTGTCGCTCGACGCCCCGCCCAGCGCGCGGCGCGCCCGCGCGGAGGCCGGCCGGTGAGCACCGGCCGGGAGCGGGAGGAAGCGCTGCTGGCGGCGGTGCCGACCGGGCTGTTCATCGGCGGCGAATGGATGGATGCCGAGGGTGGCGCGCGCTTCGACGTCCAGGATCCCGCGACCGGGCGCGTCATCCGCACCATCGCCGACGCGACGCCGGGTGACGGCATCCGCGCCCTCGATGCCGCCGTCGCCGCTCAGGAGGAGTGGGCGGCGACCGCTCCGCGCACACGCAGCGACATCCTGCGCCGCGCCTTCGACCTCGTGCGCGAGCGCGCCGACGACCTCGCCCTGCTCATGACCCTCGAGATGGGCAAGCCCCTCGCGGAGTCCCGTGGCGAGGTGACCTACGGCGGGGAGTTCCTGCGGTGGTTCAGCGAGGAGGCGGTGCGGGTCTCGGGCAGGTACGGACTCAACCCCGAGGGCACGGGGCGCGTGGTCGTCTCGCAGCGCCCCGTCGGGCCCTCCTTCTTCATCACGCCGTGGAACTTTCCGCTCGCCATGGCGACGCGCAAGATCGCCCCGGCGCTCGCCGCCGGCTGCACGGTCGTGATCAAACCGGCGGAGCTCACCCCGCTGACCACGCTGATGTTCGTAGGGCTCCTCGCCGAGGCGGGGCTTCCGGCGGGAGTCGTGAACGTCGTCACGACCACGTCGTCCGGGGAGGTCTCGGCGCCGATCATCGCCGACCCGCGGCTGCGCAAGCTCTCGTTCACGGGCTCGACGCCGGTGGGCCGCAAGCTGATCGCGCAGGCCGCCGAGGGCGTGCTGCGCGTGTCGATGGAGCTGGGCGGCAACGCGCCCTTCGTGGTGTTCGACGACGCCGACCTCGAGAGGGCGGTCGAGGGGGCGATGCTGGCGAAGTTCCGCAACATCGGCCAGGCCTGCACCGCCGCCAACCGCTTCATCGTGCACGCGGATGTCGCCGAGGAGTTCGCGGCGCGGGTCACCGCGCGCGTCGCGGCGATGCGCGTGGGGCGCGGCACCGACGACGACGTGCAGATCGGACCGCTCATCGACGAGAAGGCGGTGGCCAAGGCCACCGACCTCGTCGCGGACGCCGTCGAACGCGGTGCCCGCGTGCGGGTGGGCGGCGAGGCGATCGCGGGGGAGGGCACCTTCTTCGCCCCGACGGTGGTGACGGACGTGGCACCGGGCAGCGACATCCTCCGCGAGGAGATCTTCGGGCCGGTGCTCGCGATCGCGACGTTCACGACCGAGGACGAGGCCGTGCGGCTGGCCAACGACACCGAGTACGGCCTCGTCTCCTATGTCTTCACGCAGGACCTCGCCCGCGGCCACCGGATGATCGACCGGCTCGAGACGGGGATGATGGGGCTGAATGTGGGGGTCGTCTCCAACGCGGCCGCCCCGTTCGGCGGCGTCAAGCAGTCGGGCGTCGGCCGCGAGGGCGGCCTCGAGGGCATCCACGAATACCTGTCGACGAAGTACACGCTGATCCCCGCCTGAGCGGCGGGCAGAGGAACGGGAGCACCATGACCGACTACGCCGTCGTCAACCCGGCCACGGGCGAGACCCTGGCCACGTATCCGGCCTTCACCGATGCGCAGATCGAGGCCGCGATCGCCGCCGCCGACCGCGCACACCGCGACTGGGCGCGCACGAGCGGTGCGGGGGAGCGCGCCGACCTGCTGCGCCGCGTCGCGCAGCTGCATCGTGAGCGCCGCGACGAGCTCGCCGCGATCATCGTGCGGGAGATGGGCAAGCCGCTCGCCGCGGCCGAGGGCGAGGTCGACTTCGCCGCCGACATCACCGAGTTCTACGCCGACAACGCCCTCGCGATCACGCGCGACCAGCCGATCGACATCCTGGGCGAGGGCACCGCGGTGATCCGCAAGGCTCCCCTCGGGGTGCTTCTGGGCATCATGCCCTGGAACTTCCCGTACTACCAGGTGGCTCGCTTCGCCGCCCCCAACGTCGCGCTGGGCAACACCATTCTGCTCAAGCACGCGCCGCAGTGCCCCGAATCGGCGGCGGCGATCGAGGCGATGTACCGGGACGCCGGGTTTCCCGAGGGGGTGTACGTCAACGTCTACGCCACGAACGAGCAGGCGGCGACGATCATCGCCGACCCCCGCGTGCAGGGCGTCTCGGTGACCGGGTCGGAGCGCGCCGGCGCCGCCGTGGCCGAACAGGCGGGTCGCCACCTCAAGAAGGTGGCCCTCGAACTCGGCGGGTCGGACCCCTTCATCCTGCTCTCGACCGACGATATCGACGCCGCCGTACGCGCCGCGGTCGATGCGCGCCTCGACAACAACGGGCAGTCCTGCAACGCCGCCAAGCGTTTCATCGTCGTCGACGACCTGTACGACACCTTCGTCGAGAGGTTCACCGCGACGATGGCGGACTCCGCACTCGGCGACCCGTTCGCCGACGACACCGTCAACGGCCCGCTGTCCTCGCTGACCGCGGCCGAACGTCTCGACGAGCAGGTGCAGAAGGCCATCGCGCAGGGCGCGACCCTCGTCACCGGCGGCACGCGCGACGGCGCCTACTACCCGGCCACGGTGCTTACCGGGGTGACTCCCGAGATGGACGCCTACCGCGAGGAGTTCTTCGGACCCGTCGGCGTGGTCTATCGCGTCGCGGACGAGGAGGAGGCGATCGCCGTCGCCAACGGCACCCCCTTCGGGCTCGGCTCCTACGTCTTCACCACCGACCCCGAGCAGGCCCAGCGCGTGGCCGACCGCATCGAGGCCGGCATGGTCTACGTCAATCTTGTCCTCGCCGACTCGCCCGAGCTGCCCTTCGGCGGCGTCAAGCGCAGCGGCACGTCGCGCGAGATGGGGCTGCTGGCCGCCGACGAGTTCGTGAACAAGAAGCTCATCCGCGTAGGGCCCTAGCCGGGCGGGTTTTGCACGGCCTGCGCGGTGGCGGCGCGAGAGCATCCGCGCGACGATAGAGGCTGGGAGGTCTGCCTCATGGATGAGACGCAGAACGACGCGGTGACGCGGTTGGACGACGCGGGATGCTGGGAGCGACTGCGCGGCGAGCAGCTCGGGCGTCTGGTGACCAACGTCGGCGACGTCATCGACATCTTTCCGGTCAACTACGTCGTGGACGGCGAGAGCGTGCTCTTCCGCACCGCCGAGGGCAGCAAGCTGTTCGAGCTGACGGTCAACGACGAGGTGATCTTCGAGGTCGACGCGCACACCGACACCGACGCGTGGAGCGTCGTCGTGCGCGGGCGGGCGCATCGGCTCGACACCTCCGACGAGGTGCGCGTAGCCGACACTCTGCCGCTGACGCCCTGGGTGCCGACGCTGAAGTACAACTACGTGCGGATCACCCCGCGCGCGCTCACCGGGCGCGCCTTCCGGATCGGCCCCGAGCCCGAGCGCTACGGCATCGCGGAGTACTGACGGGGCGACGCGCATTCGCGGGCTCCGGGGGCATGCCGTACACTGGGAAGAGCAGTGTAAATCTGCACTCTTTCGCCGTGCCCGTGACCGGGCGAAGGCCCACGTCTTGAGCGCGACGATCGAGTGCGGGCCCGGGGCCGGAGACGGCCTCTAGGGCGGTAGCTCAATTGGCAGAGCAGCGGTCTCCAAAACCGCAGGTTGCAGGTTCGATTCCTGTCCGCCCTGCGCGTCAGCCCCGTGCTGGCACACGAAAGGTACATCAGGTGAGTGCAGTGGCCCAGGACGAGCCGAACGGCGAGATCGTCGCCGCGGGCGGCAAGACCGGCAAGGAGAAGCGTCCCGGCGTCTTCTCCCGCTTGGCCCTGTTCATCCGTCAGGTCTTCGCCGAGCTCCGCAAGGTCGTCACCCCGACCCGGCAGGAGCTGCTGAAGTTCACCGCGGTCGTTCTCGGGTTCGTCGTCGTGATGATGGCGGTCGTCTACGGATTGGACTTCGTGTTCTCGTGGATGGCCTCGGTCGTCTTCGGGGTGCCCGGCGGGGCCGTGGTCTCCTGACGATTTGACCGGGGGCGCACGACGCCCTGACAAGCATCGAGGGCTCCGTACGACGGAGCCCCGGACGGAAGTGAACCAGTGACCGAAAGACATCTCGACGACGCCGACTGGGCGACCGCTGCGGAGCAGTCCAGCGAGGACGACGAGGCCCAGGAGGGCAACGTCCTCGCCGCGGAGGAGCACTCCGTCGAGCCCGCCGAGCACCTCGCGGTGCACCTGGTCGCCGACGACGGCGAGGACGATGTCGAAGAAGAGCTGGACGAGATCGAGGACCCGGAGGCCGACGCCATCGTGAACGACGCCCTGCACATCGACGAGGCGGCCGAGGCACAGGCCGCCGCCGAGGTGCTCACCGACTCCCTGGCCGACGAGGCCGCCGAGCGCGAGGCCGAGGCCGCCGACGAGGTCTCTGACTACGACGGACCCGACCCGGCCGGCGATGCCGACGTGGCCGAGGGTGACTCGGATGAGGACGCCGAGGTGGACCCCTACGAGGCCTTCCGCGCAGAGCTGCGGTACCTGCCGGGCAAGTGGTACGTCATCCACTCCTACGCCGGTTTCGAGCGCAAGGTCAAGGCCAACATCGAGCAGCGCAAGTCGTCGCTCGAGGTCGAAGACGAGATCTACCAGGTCGAGGTCCCGATGGAGGACGTCGTCGAGATCAAGAACGGCCAGCGCAAGATGGTCACCCGCGTGCGCATCCCGGGCTACGTGCTCGTGCGCATGGACCTCAACGAGGACACCTGGTCGGTCGTGCGCCACACCCCCGGCGTCACGGGCTTCGTGGGCAACGCCCACAACCCCACGCCGCTGCGGTTCGAAGAGGCCTTCAACATGCTGAAGTCGCTCGTGCAGGTCGCCGAGGTCGCACCCGCCAAGGGTGCCGCCAAGGGCTCGGCCACGCAGGCGCGCAGCGTCGTCACCGAGGTCGACTTCGAGATCGGCGAGACGATCACGATCAAGGAAGGCTCGTTCGCGGGTCTTCCCGGCTCGATCAGCGAGATCAAGCCCGAGAGCGGCAAGCTCACGGTGCTCGTGTCCCTGTTCGAGCGCGAGACCCCGGTCGAACTCTCGTTCGACCAGGTCACCAAGCAGTAACCACAGACCACCGCCCCGGAAAGACCGGACGCGGGAGAAGGATTCGGCCCCTGAGCTCGTCGAGGGGTCCGAATCGTTCGTCGAGAGGAAAAGAAGAATGGCACCCAAGAAGAAGGTGACCGGCCTGATCAAGCTCCAGATCAAGGCCGGAGCCGCCAACCCGGCGCCGCCGATCGGGCCCGCGCTCGGTCAGCACGGCGTCAACATCATGGAGTTCTGCAAGGCATACAACGCGGCCACCGAGGCGCAGCGCGGCAACGTCATCCCCGTCGAGATCACCGTCTACGAGGACCGCAGCTTCACGTTCATCCTGAAGACGCCCCCGGCAGCCGAGCTGATCAAGAAGGCGGCCGGCGTCGCGAAGGGCTCATCGACCCCGCACACGACCAAGGTGGCCAAGCTCACCAAGGAGCAGGTGCGCGAGATCGCCGAGGCCAAGCAGCCCGACCTGAACGCGAACGACATCGAGGCCGCCTCGAAGATCATCGCCGGCACCGCCCGTTCCATGGGCATCACGGTCGAGGACTGAGGGGGATAGGGATCATGGCTACCAAGTCCAAGGCCTACAAGGCCGCCGCCGCGAAGATCGCGGCTGACACGTTCTACACGCCCACCGAGGCCGTTGCCCTGGCCAAGGAGACCGGCTCCGCGACCTTCGACTCGACCGTCGAGGTCGCGCTCAAGCTCGCCGTCGACCCCCGCAAGGCAGACCAGATGGTGCGCGGCACGGTCATCCTGCCCCACGGCACGGGCAAGACGGCCCGCGTCATCGTCTTCGCCACGGGCCCCGCCGCTGAGGCCGCCATCGCGGCCGGCGCCGATGAGGTCGGTGGAGCCGAGCTCATCGAGAAGGTCGCGGGCGGCTACACGTCGTTCGACGCGGCTGTGGCCACGCCCGAGCTGATGGGCCAGGTCGGTCGTCTCGGAAAGGTGCTGGGCCCCCGTGGCCTCATGCCCAACCCGAAGACCGGCACGGTCACGCCCAACCCGGCCAAGGCCGTCGAGGAGATCAAGGGCGGAAAGATCGAGTTCCGCGTCGACAAGCACGCCAACGTGCACTTCGTCGTCGGCAAGGCCTCGTTCACGCCCGAGCAGCTCGATGAGAACCTCAAGGCCGCTCTCGACGAGATCGTGCGCCTGAAGCCCTCGAGCTCGAAGGGTCGTTACATCCAGAAGGGTGCCGTGTCGACCACGTTCGGCCCCGGCATCCCGCTGGATGTCAACGCGATCTGATCGCATACGCCAGACGAGAAGGGCTCCCGCATCGCGCGGGGGCCCTTCTCGCATGTGCGGGCGGTGTCAGTGCGGTACGACGAGGCTGATGCCGAGAGCGATCATGACGACGGCGATGACGGCGTCGAGCAGTCGCCACGCACGCGGTGAGGCGAGCGGGCGGCTGAGCAGCCGGGCGCCGAAGGCGAGCGAGCCGAACCAGAGGATGCTGCCGGCCACTGCCCCCGCGGCGAACCACCATCGGGCGTCGCCGTGGGTGTTCGCCACGGAGCCCAGCAGAAAGACGGTGTCGAGGTAGACGTGGGGGTTCAGCCACGTCAGCGCCAGCGTCGTCGCGAACACCGCAGTCCGGCCGGGTCCCGCGGCGGCCGAGTCGACCCGCAGGGCGCCGGTGGAGGGGCGCCAGGCGCGCCGCGCCGCGAGGGCCCCGTAGCCGACGAGGAAAGCGGCGCCGGCCCACCTCACGACCTCGACCGCCCAAGGCGCCTGGGCGAGGATCAGGCCGATGCCCGCGACCCCGGCGATGATCAGCAGGGCGTCGCTGATCATGCAGATCAGGGCCACGCCGAGCACGTTCTCGCGGCGGATGCCCTGTCGCAGGACGAACAGGTTCTGCGCGCCGATCGCGATGATGAGCGAGAGGCCGAGGCCGAGACCGGCGAGAAGCGAGGAGGGCACCGTTCGAGCGTACGATCGGGTGCCGAATCAGACCAGTTGATGTTCTGAATGCTGCATTAGCCTGGCTTCATGAAGCTGCCCCTCGATCTCGTGTCGACCCTGCTCGCCGTGATCGACGAGGGGTCGTTCGAGGGCGCCGCACGCCGGCTGCACGTCACGCCCTCGGCGGTGAGCCAGCGCGTGCGCACCCTCGAGGATCAGCTGGGTGGCGTGCTCGTGGTGCGAAGTCGTCCTGTCCGGCCCACCGCCGCCGGCGGGGTGGTCCTGCGCCTGGCGCGACAGATGGCGCTCCTCGAACACGATGCGCTCGCCGAACTCGGGCGCGACGACGCCGCAACGGCGCGCATCTCGCTCGCGGTGAACGCGGATTCACTCGCCACGTGGCTGCTCGAGCCGCTTGCGCGCCTGAGTCGGCAGCATCCCGTCGTGTTCGATCTGCACCGAGACGATCAGGACTTCACCGCCGCGCTGTTGGCCGACGGCACGGCCCTCGCGGGCGTCACATCGCAGGCCGATCCGATCGCCGGGTGCGTCGCGACTGCGCTCGGGACGATGGTGTACGAGGCCGTGGCCACACCCTCCTTCGTGGCCCGCTGGCTCGGGCGGGGCGCGACCGCCGACGAGCTCGAGGCGGCGCCCCTGGTGGATTTCGACCGGCGCGACGATCTGCAGACGCGTTGGCTGGTCGCCGTCGGCGCCGACCCGGGCGCCCCGCCACGCCACTTCGTGCCCGCCTCGCACGACTTCGCCGCCGCCGTGCGCGCGGGGCTCGGGTGGGGGATGCTGCCGCTGCTGCAATCCGCGGATGCGCTGGCCGGCGGCGAACTGGTGCACATCGGCGGGCCGGGCATCCCCGTCGCCCTGTACTGGCAGCAGTGGAATCTGCATTCACCGCTGCTGGGCGCGGTCGCGGCGGAGGTGATCGCCGCCGCCGGGACGGCGCTCAGTCGTCGCTGACGCGCAGGACGAGCTTGCCCCGGGTGTGCCCCTCTTCGAGGACCGTGTGGGCGGCGGCGGCGTCGGCGAGGTCGAAGACCCGCTCGATGTAGACCTGGATGGAGCCGGAGGAGAGCAGCCTGCCGATCGTGGCCAGCGCGCCGCCGTCGGGCACGACCTTGTACGTCGTCGCCCGCGCCCCGGCGGCCGCGGCGTCGGCGGCGAAGTCCGGCCAGCTGCCGGTGGGGACGTTGATGATGAGTCCGCCGGGTCGCAGCACCCGAAGCGAGCGCGATCTCGTCGAATCGGCGGCGTTGCCGACGAGGTCGATCACGACATCCACGTCGGCGATGACCTCTTCGAATCGCGTCGTGGATGCTCCTATTGCTGTCAAGCGGCCAGTGGTGGGCTGATCTGCTCCAGGATGGCGGTCGCTCGGGCCTCGAGTTCAGGGTCGGCGCGAGTGCCGATCTCGAGTCGTCGGAGCCGCTGGTAGGGGACGCCGAGAGTGGCGGCGAGAACGCTGATCGGGATGCCTTTCGCTTGTCGGCCGCATGCGCAACAGCACAATCCGGTGCAGCGCGGCGTTCGCGTGCCGGTTCCCGCCGCGAGAGAGTCGATGCCGTGTGCGTTGTCCGGAGGAGGCGGGGATCGGGGCGACACCGGCGAGAGCGGCGAAGCTGGCGCGGGTTCCGAGCCGCTCGGGGTTGTCGCCCGCGGCGACCAGGAGCGTCGCTGCGGTGACAGGACCGACTCCGCTCAGGGACAGCAGCGTGGGGTTGACCTGCCGGACGAGCATCTCCAACTGTTGTTCTATCAGGTCGATCTCGGCTTGCATCGTGAGGTGTCGGACCGCGAACCGTCGCAGTGTCTGCCGGGCGACGACCGCGGGATCGGGGGACGTGATTGTTCCGGGCCGAGTCTTGGCGAGCGTGTTCACCAGACGCTGCCCGCTGAGAGCGCGGAACGCCTGTCGCACGAGCTCGGGTGCGGTGATCAGCAGCGCGTGGATCTGGTTCATCACTTGCGCTCTGGCCTTGGCCGCCGAGCGCCGCTCTGCGAGGAGGATCCGCATCGACTCGACCGCGCCATCACCAGACTTTGGGATCGCGGTGTCCGTTCCTGAGAGAGGACAGCGACCGCTGCCTGGTGGGCGTCGAGGGGGTCGGACTTGCCGCGACGACGGCGGGCTTGCCGGTCCTGTCGCGCGACTTCGATGACGGTCAGCCCCGCCGTGGTCAGCGCGCGTGCGAGGCCAGCCCCGTACGACCCCGTTCCCTCCCCCCGATACGGACGACATCACCGTGCGCGTGGAGGAACGCGACGATCTGCGCGTAACCGCGACCGTCGGCACGGAACTCTCGGTCCGCGACAGGTCGGCCCACGAGATCGAGGATCGCGACGTGATGCGTGTTCTTGTGCGTGTGTCGACCCCGGCGACCAACTCGGAGCCTGGTGGCAACGGGTTGGTCAGCGGCGGGTCGAGTGTCATGCTCGTCATTGACGGGATTCCTTCCAATGGTGATGAACGTCACCGCGGGTCGGGTGAGTGCAGACAGCACAAAGGTGAGACGACTTTCCGGTCAGGCTCCTATCAAGTCATGTGCCCGCCCGGCCCGCAGCGACCCCGGCGGCGTCGACGGACAGATCCACAAAAAGACAGCCGCGAACGGCGTCCGTGTAATTTCGGGTCACGCCGGCGCCGGAGCCGAATCCATCATCTCTGTGTAGTCGATCACCACGGCGGCCCCGAGCTCACGCAGCCAGGCGGAGTTGCGGCCCGAGGCGGTCACCGTGACATGGGCGCCGAAGTAGGCCGCGAGCTGCACGGCGAAGTGGCCGACGCCGCCGCTGCCGGCGTGGATGAGGATCCGCTGGCCCTCATGCGCGTGCGCGGTCTCGACGACGAGTCCCCAGGCGGTGAGTGCCGCCAGCGGAACCCCGGCCGCCTCGACGTGCGACAGCGCCGCGGGCATCTTCGCGACCGAGAGACTCTGCGCCACGACGTATTCGGCGTATGCGCCCTGTGTGCGCGGGAACGACGCCATGCCGAACACGGCAGTGCCCGGCTGCAGCGGGTGCGTCTCGTAGGGAGCCTTGACGACGACGCCGCTGAAGTCGAACCCCAGCACGGCGGGGTAGGCGGAGATCGCGGGCGAGACGCCACGACCCGCGCGAGTCTTGGCATCGATGGGGTTGACGCCCGCGGCGACCACGCGCACGAGCACTTCGCTGAGTACCGGCTGCGGCACGTCGACCTCGGCCGAGCGGAAGGCCTCGGGGCCGCCCGGCGCGTCGATCACCATCGCGCGCATGGACTCGGGCACGCGCGGCGCGCCGGCCAGGGGAGTGGTTCCGGGGTGCGGGGGACGAGGGGTCATCGACTGCTCCGTTCTGCGCGACCTTGCGCATACCGCACAGGTGTCTGATGCGTCCCAGTAAAGCCCCGGTATATCTCGCCGGTGTTACACCGGTGCTACCGCGCGGCTAAACCGTGTCGGGACGTTCGCCGGCCGTGAGCGCGTGCAGCAGCCGCGTGAGGGAGCGGATGTCGTCGACCGACCACTCTCCCAGCGCCGAGAGCAGCGACTGCTCCTGCGGTGCGCGCGCCGCAGCGAGTCGCTCCACGCCGTGCTCGGTGGCGAAGAGCAGGCTCGAGCGCCCGTCCTCCGGGTCGGGAGTGCGCGTGATCAGGCCGAGCTGCTCGAGCTCCCGCACGGTGCGACTGATCTGCCCCTTGTCGGCCGCGAGCGACTCGGCGAGGGCCGACAGGCTCATGCCCTCGCGTCGCACGATCGTCGTGAACACCTTGTACGCGGCGGGCAGCATCCCGGGGCTCACCCGCTGCGCATTCTCGGCGATGACCCGCCGCAGCTGATGGATGAGCGCGCCGAACTCGGCCTCGAGGGCACGCACGGCGTCCGTCCGCTCGGTGAGGTCGTCGGGTTCGGGCATGGTCCGACCCTACGGGCGCGGCGTGGCGCCGGTCGCGGGGATCGCCGACATCCCCTCGCTGGTCGACACGGTCGCCAGATCCGCCTCGCCCGCCGCGATGCGCTCGGTCGTCGTCATCCGCGTGAGCGGTTTGTTGGGCAGGAAGGCGATCGCGATCAGGCTGATCACCGCGAGCGGCACGGCGATGAGGAAGGAGTCGGCGATCGCCTGGGCGTAGACGTCCTCGACGATCACCCGCACGGCCTCGGGCAGCGCGCTGACCGCGGGAAGCGTGCCCGACTGCAGCTGCGCCGCAACCGACGCGCCCTGCTCCCCGAGCGTCTCGATCGCGGCGGCGAGAGCGCCACGGTTGACCGCGAAGAGGTCGGTCGCGCTCGCCGCGAGGACCGCTCCCATCGCCGAGACGCCGACGGTGCCGCCGAGGCTGCGGAAGAAGGTCACCCCCGAGCTCGCGGCGCCCATCTCTTCGGGGCGGGCGGTGTTCTGCACGATGAGCACGAGGTTCTGCATGCTCATCCCGACGCCGGCGCCCAGCAGGAACATGTAGAGCGACACCAGGACGAACGGGGTGTCGTAGTGCAGTGTCGACAGCAGGGAGGATCCGGCGATCAGCGAGAGCGCTCCGGCGATGAGGTACGGCTTCCAGTGCCCGTACCGGCTGATGAGCTGGCCGACGAGGATCGAGGTCAGCAGCAGCCCGCCGATCATCGGCAGGGTCATCAGACCCGCCTCGGTGGGCGTCGCGCCCCGGGCCATCTGCATGTACTGGCTGAGGAACACCGACGTGCCGAACATCGCCACGCCCGTGGCGATCGATGCGATCACCGACAGCGTGAAGGTGCGGTTGCGGAACATCGAGAGAGGGATGAGCGGCTCACTCGACCGCAGCTCGACGACGATGAACAGCACCGCCGCGAGGAGCGCGCCGCCCGCCATCAGGGCGGTCTCGACGCTCCACCAGGAGTAGGTGTCGCCGGCGTTCGTGATCCACACCAGCAGGAGCGAGACGGATGTCGCCAGCAGCACGATGCCGAGGTAGTCGATGCGCACGCGCTCCCGCCTCGTGCGGGTGATGTGCAGCGTGCGCTGCAGGATCACGAGTGCCGCGATCGCGAACGGGATCGCGACGAAGAAGTTCCAGCGCCAGCCGATGCCGTCGGTGATGACACCGCCCAGAAGCGGACCGCCGACCGTGGCGAGGGCCATCACGGCACCGAACAGTCCCATGTACCGACCGCGTTCGCGGGGGCTGATGATGTCGGCCATGATGACCTGGCTGAGTGCGGCGAGGCCACCGGCTCCGAGGCCCTGGACGGCGCGGAAGGCGATGAGTGTGCCGGTGTCCTGCGAGAAGCCGGCGGCCGCCGTCGCGAGCACGAACAGCACGAGCGCGATCTGGATCAGGAGCTTGCGATCGAACAGGTCGGCGAGCTTGCCCCAGACGGGCGTCGAGATCGCGGTGGTCAGCAGTGTCGCGGTCACCACCCAGGTGAAGGCGGCCTGGTCGCCGCCGAGATCGTGCACGATGACCGGCAGCGACGTCGATACGACGGTGGCGGCGAGCATCGAGACGAACATTCCGAGCAGCAGTCCCGAGAGCGCCTCGAGGACGGCGCGACGCGACATCGGCGCGGGTGAGGGAGTCCGGGTGCTTTCCGGTGCGGCGGGGTGGGTGGCCATGCGGGGCCTTTCGTGCGCCGGGCGGTCGCGGCCACGCTGCCGCAAAGTTGATCTGCGTCAACTATATGCGCATGGTTGACGCACGTCAACTACTTCGTCGGGGCCGGGTGGGATGCTGTCGCCCGGCACCGCGCGTCAGTCCGCGAGGGCGAGCGCGCGATACGGCTGCGGGCGCGCGGTGCCGGAGGACAGCATCCGCTCGTCGTCGCGCACGAGGGGCTTGCCCGTCGTGCGTCGGTACAGCTCGTCGATCAGCGCGGAGGCCAGAGTCACGAGCCGATCGATCTCGGCTTCGTCGCGATCGACCCATGCGCAGCGGGGCTCGTCGCCGACGGGGACGAAGTCGTCATGCTGCTCCCACGCGACCAGGGTGCGTTCGGCGCCGAGCACGTGCTGCTGCCACCACACCTGCCGCAGGTAGGAGCGGGGGATCGAGCGCCATGCCTTGTTGGTCGTCTTGATCTCGGCGAGGATCACGGTGCCGTCGGGGGTGAGTCCGATGCCGTCGGGCGTGGCGAGATGGCGCTTCTCGACGACGGCGTGGAACAGAGCCGAAGAGGGGCGGATGCCGTGCGTCGCGGCGACCCAAGCCGCGATCTCGGGCTCGCGGCGTCGGCCGTGATCGGTGTAGGCGTTGCCCGAGAAGCGCGAGCCCATCAGCTTCTGGTCCGCAGCCTTGCGGATCGCGTTCACGCTCGTGAGGGTAGCGACATCCGTGGCCGTGATCCCGCGCGAGCGCGCACGCACCCAGGCCACCCGATCGCGGCTGTCGGCCACGATGCGTGCGGCGAGTTCGGGGGTCACGCCCTCGACCCTAGCCCGCCCTCCGCGCGATCCCCGCCGAGCGCACGGCTTGTCGCCGAGTGCACGACGTGTCACGCGCGGGCAGGTCGTGCGTTGGGCGACACGTCGTGCGCTCGGCGATGGGGGGCGGCTCCTCCACAGGCGGGCGCGAGCGAGGAGCGGGTGTCGCGAAGGCCGCGCAGACGGGTATTGAGCTTCGGTGTGCTGCATCGTTGCGGGATGCCGCGCCACGCCACCGTCGACGAACTTTCGCAGATCCTCGTCTCTTTCGCCGCCCTGCGGGCGCTCGGGATGAGCGAGCGCACTATTGCCGGCCGGGTCCGCTCGGGGGAGCTGACCGTGGTTCGTCGCGGGTGGTACGTCGAGTCAGCGGTCTGGACGAATCTGTGGCCGGAATCCCGGCATCTCCTGCACGTCCTCGCCGTCGTGCGCGACGGCCGCGGATCGGGCGTGGTTTCGCACGAGTCTGCCGCCGTTGTGCACGGGTTGCCTCTCTACCGGCGAAACCCCGCCCGCGTACACCTCACGACGGACGCGCCGCGGCGCATCGCCAGCGGCCCCGATGTTTTCCGTCACGTCTGCCCGCTGCCGCCCGAGGATGTCACCGTTGTCCGAGGGGTCACGTGCACGTCACTTGCGCGCACCGTGTTCGATACGTCGCGGTCGTTGCCGCTCGAGGCGGCGGTGTCGATCGCGGACGCGGCCGAGCGGTCTGTCGCCGAGCGGCAGCGGGAATGGAATGAGGATGCGCTCGCACGCTGGCGGCGACTGATGACGGCGCGGATCGCGGCGGCCGGCGGCGCACGCGGCATCCGGTCTGCGCGATTCGTGACGGAATTCGCGCAGGCGCGCGCACAGCTGCCGCTGGAATCGGTGAGTCGGCTGCAGCTGCACCGGCTGGGGTTCCGCGTCCTTCGAGTCCAGGTGCCGGTCGCGGCGCCCAACGGGCGCTGGTACTACCTCGATCTCGGGCTCGACGAGATCGACGCATTCGGCGAGTGCGATGGCGAGACGAAGTATCGCGATGAGGCCCTGCGTTCGGGGCGATCGCTCGAGGACGTGCTCCTCGACGAGAAGTATCGCGAGGATTGGATCCGCGGCACGACCAACCGGCGGATGCTGCGCTGGGGCGATGCGCAGGCGCGAACTTCTGCCCGCCTCGGGCATCACCTGCGCTCCCTCGGCGTGACCCCTCCCTCCTGACTGCGCCGCGATCCCCGCCGAGCGCACGGCTTGTCGCCGAGTGCACGACGTTTCACGCGCGGGCAGGTCGTGCGTTGGGCGACACGTCGTGCGCTCGCGGGCAGGGGAGGGGATTTTGTGGATGAACCGGGGCCGGGGTATGGTGTACGAAGCCAAAGACCGCCGGTCATCGGTGCGCGCGCAAGCGCACAGCGATCGAAGCTCTGCACAGCAGGGGCCCGCGCAGGTGTACGAACGAACTTCTTCGGAAGAATTCCCGCTCCGTGCCCTGCGCCGGAGCTTTTTTCATGTGCGGGGTCCGGCGTCTGAGGCCGGCGCCCCGCCACCGCGGGCCGCCTCGTACACACAAGGAGTGGCCATGGCGCAGAAGGATGCATCGGTCGCCGAGCTCACGAAGAATTTCGAGGACTCGACCGCCGTTCTGCTGACCGAGTACCGCGGTCTGACGGTTGCCCAGCTCAAGGAGCTGCGCAACAGCATTCGTCAGGACGCGGAATACGCCGTGGTGAAGAACACGCTGACCAAGATCGCCGCGTCCAACGCGGGGGTCACGGGCCTGGACGATGACCTCAAGGGTCCCTCGGCCATCGCTTTCGTGCACGGCGACCCCGTCGCCGTCGCGAAGGGTCTGCGTGCCTTCGCCAAGGCTAACCCTCTGCTCGTGATCAAGGGAGGGTACTTCGACGGTTCCCCCCTGACCGCCGCAGAGGTCAACAAGCTCGCTGATCTCGAGAGCCGTGAAGTCCTGCTGGCGAAGCTCGCCGGTGCGATGAAGGCCTCGCTGACCAAGGCGGCTTATCTGTTCAACGCGCCGCTGTCGAAGGCCGTCCGCACGGTCGACGCGCTGCGTGAGAAGCAGGAGTCCGCGGCCTGACAAGGCCCCGGTTGAACAACCCAGATCAAGGAGAAAATCATGGCAAAGCTCAGCACTGAGGAGCTGCTCGACGCGTTCAAGGAGCTCACGCTCATCGAGCTCAGCGAGTTCGTCAAGGCGTTCGAGGAGACCTTCGACGTCACCGCCGCGGCCCCCGTGGCCGTCGCCGCGGGTGCCCCCGCCGGTGGCGCCCCCGCCGAAGAGGTCGAGGAGAAGGACTCCTTCGACGTCGTCCTCGAGGCCGCCGGTGACAAGAAGATCCAGGTCATCAAGGTCGTCCGCGAGCTCACCTCGCTCGGCCTCGGCGAGGCCAAGGCCGTCGTCGACGGTGCCCCCAAGGCCGTGCTCGAGGGCGCGAACAAGGACGCCGCCGAGAAGGCCAAGGCCGCTCTCGAAGAGGCCGGCGCGACGGTTACCCTCAAGTAATCACGCTCCACGCAGAGAGGCCCCGGCACCGCGCACGCGGTGTCCGGGGCCTTTCCCGTGTACGCATTCCTGCGCGCGTCAATCCCGCCGGCGACCGACGCCGGCGGTGATGGCCGACTGCGCAGCATCCGCCGCCGCCGTCGAGCTGCGCACGACAAGACGCGACGCCTCGCGGATGTGCTCGCGCTCGGCGTCGGGGTCGTCGAGGCGACGCAGCAGCAGCCGCGCGGCGAGGCACCCCTGCTCGCGCGGGCGCTGCTGCAGCGTCGTGAGCGCGAACATCTCGGCGTTCTCGTGGTCGTCGATGCCGACGACGCTCAGATCCGAGGGCACCAGCAATCCGAGTCGTCGCGCCGCGATGATCGCGCCGATCGCGACCTCGTCGCACACCCCGACGATCGCGGTCGGCCGGTCGCGGGAGTCGCCGAGCAGGTCGACGGCCGCGCCGTAGCCCCCCGGCATCGACACCGCCGATGTCGCGTGCCGCGAGAGGTCGCCGAGTCCCGCCGCGGACATCGCGCCGAGATACGCGTGCAGGCGCAGCGAATCACCGTGGGTCATGCCGGTCCGCGGCCCGCCGACGAACGCGATGCGACGGTGGCCCAGATCGATCAGGTGCTCGGTGGCGCGCCGGGCAGCATCCGTGTCGTCGACGGCGACGGATGCTGCGCCCATGTCGTAGCTGCCGATGCTCACCATCGGCTTGCCCAGGGCGAGCAGGCGCTCCATCTCGTGATGGTCGGGTTCGATGCAGACGGCGATCAGTCCGTCGAAGCGCTTGCGGCCGAGGAAGGTCGCGAAGATCGTGGACCGGCCCTCCGTGCCGGGGGTGGCGTCGTAGAGGGTGAGGTCATGGCCGTGGGAGAGCAGGGTGCTCTGGACGCCCTCGAGCACCTCGGAGAAGAACCAGCGGGTCAGGCCCGGCAGGATCACGCCGACGTTGCGCGTGCGGCCGGTGACGAGGCTTGCCGCGCTGCTCGAGGCGATGTAGCCGAGCTCGGTCGCAGCCTGTTCGACACGGCGCCGCGTCTCGGGGGCGACGTATCCGTTGCCGGTGAGGGCTCGGCTCGCGGTGGCCTTGGAGACCCCGGCGTGCCGGGCGACATCGGCGATCCCGCTCATCGCGCCTCCTCGCGCCTCGGGTGTGGGCGCAGCCCTGCGTGCGCAGTTCCATGGGAGCGGTCCCGGCTGGAATCGATTCCATGAGCGCTGCGCTGCGCCATGCTCATCACATTCACGGTAGTCAGGACCGTACCACGGGCGTTTCCGCCCGCCGAGAAGCGGTTACCGAGTTGTGACACGCAGTCGTTGTGGTGAAGAGACTGAGTCCTCTACGGTGAACATGGAATCGGTTCCCGACCGTGTCCTGCGGTGGCGGTGACCACGCGCGATGAACGCGCGAACTCAATGAGGAGGATCACATGATGGCAAAGCGACGGGGCAGGATCCTCGTCTCGGCGTCGGCTCTCGCGGTCGGCGGGCTCGTTCTCGCAGGCTGCACCGGCGGCCCGGGTGCGACGGACGGCGGCGGGGGCGGCGGCTCCGATGACGTCGTCACGGTGTACGGCACCATCGTCGACACCGAAGCCGAGCTGCTGAACGAGTCGTGGGCGGAATGGGAGGAGGAGAACGGCATCGACATCGAGTACGAAGCCTCCCAGGAGTTCGAGGCTCAGATCGCGGTGCGCGCCCAGGGCGGCAACCCGCCCGACCTCGCGATCTTCCCACAGCCGGGTCTTCTCGCCGACATGGCCGATCGCGGCTATCTCGTGCCGGCGCCCGAGGCGGTCGTCGAGAACGTCGAGGAGTACTGGTCCGAGGACTGGGCGGGCTACGGCACCGTGGACGGCACCGTGTACGGCGCGCCGCTCATGGCGAGCGTCAAGGGCTGGATCTGGTATTCGCCTTCGCTGTTCGCCGAGAACGGCTGGGAGATCCCCACGACCTGGCAGGGCCTGCTCGACCTCACGGCGCAGATCCAGCAGTCGACCGGCGCCCCGCCGTGGTGCGTCGGCTTCGGCTCGGACGCCGCCACGGGATGGCCCGGCACCGACTGGATCGAGGACGTCGTCCTGCGCCAGTCGGGCACCGACGTGTACGACCAGTGGGTCGCGAACGAGATCCCGTTCACCGACCCGCAGATCTCCTCGGCGTTCGACGAGGTGGGCAAGATCATGCTCGACCCGAACTACGTCAACGCCGGATTCGGCGATGTCCAGTCGATCGGCACGACGCCCTTCGGCGACCCGGCCTCTGCGCTGGTGTCGGGTGACTGCGTCCTGCACCACCAGGCATCGTTCTACGACGGGTTCATCACGGACGCCGGCGGCACGGTCGCCGAGGACGGCGACATCTGGGCGTTCCTCACACCTCCCTTCGAGGAGGGTGCCGAGGGCGCCGTCGTCACCGGCGGTGGCGAGATCGTCGGCGCGTTCGATGATCGCGAGGCCGTCCAGATGGTGCAGGAGTACCTCTCCAGCCCCGAATGGGCCAACAGCCGCGTCGCGCTCGGCGGCGTGATCTCGGCCAACAACGGGCTCGACCCCGAGAACGCCTCGAGCGAGATCCTGTCGGCGGCGATCGAGATCCTGCAGGATCCCGGCACCACGTTCCGCTTCGACGCGTCCGACCTGATGCCCGGCGCCGTCGGCTCGGGCACGTTCTGGGCGGGCATGCGCGACTGGGTGGGCGGCACGCCGACCGCCACCGTGCTCGAGCAGATCGAGGCCGGCTGGCCGTCGAGCTGATCGACCGGGTCCGTGGGGCCGCCCCTGTCATGGGGCGGCCCCACTCCCTAACCTGAGGGCAGGCTGAGCGCCATCGCCACGCCTGCGAGTTCGACGAAGCACTCGAAAGGACCCCCGTGACCGCCTTCCTCCAGTGGCTGAGCACCCTCTCGCCGTGGCTCGAGATCCCGATCATCATCGGCGCATTCCTCGTCGTGATCGGGCTCCTGCTCTTCTTCATCGAGATCGCGCCGCGCAAGGGCCGCGTCTACACGATCATCCGCCTGGCCGCCTGCATCCTCATCCCGCTCGTCGTGCTCTGGGCGCTGCAGTCCTACACCTGGGCGATCCTCGCCGCCGGTGTCGTCGGCCTCCTCTTCTTCTGGCTCGACATGCGGGCCAAGTCCGGCGCCGGCTACCTCTTCCAGCTGATCGGATTCCTCAGCCCCGCGCTGGTGCTGCTGATCATCGGCCTCGTCATCCCGTCGATCCAGACGATCTTCCAGGCGTTCATGAACTCGCGGGGCACGGCGTTCGTCGGTCTCGACAACTTCGCCTGGATCTTCTCGACCGACGCCGGCGTGCGCACGATCCTCAACACGATCGTGTGGGTGCTCGTCGCCCCGATCGTCTCGACGATCGCGGGCCTGGCATACGCCTACTTCATCGACAAGACCCGCGGCGAGAAGTACTACAAGATCCTCGTCTTCCTGCCGATGGCGATCTCGTTCGTGGGCGCCTCGATCATCTGGCGCTTCATGTACACCGCGCGTCCCGAGGACCAGAATCAGATCGGCTTCCTGAACCAGGTCATCGTGTGGTTCGGCGGCGAGCCGATCAACTTCCTCGCGGCGGACCCCTGGAACACCTTGTTCCTCATCGTCGTGCTCATCTGGGTGCAGACCGGTTTTGCCATGGTCGTGCTCTCGGCGGCGATCAAGGGCGTGCCCACCGAGCAGCTGGAGGCGGCCGAGCTCGACGGCACCAACGGGTGGCAGCGGTTCATCAACGTCGTCGTCCCCGCCATCCGGCCCTCGCTCATCGTCGTGCTGACCACGATCTCGATCGCCTCGCTGAAGGTCTTCGACATCGTCCGCACCATGACCGCGGGCGCCAACAACACCTCGGTCATCGCCAACGAGATGTACACGCAGTTCCGCAGCTTCGAGGCCGGGCGCTCCGCGGCCTTCGCGGTGATCCTGTTCGTGCTCGTCCTGCCGATCATCGTCTACAACGCAAGGCAACTCTCCAAGCAGAGGGAGGTGCGCTGATGAGCGCCGTACAGCCGATCGAACTGCCCGTCGACCCCGACACGAAGAAGGAGCTCGCACGGGGTGAGCGCAGGGCGGAGAAGCAAGCGCTCGGGCGCACCAAGAAGCGCCTGACCTCGCGGTGGGCGACGCTTGCCGCCCTCGTCATCGCGGTGCTGTGGACCCTGCCGACCTTCGGCGTCTTCATCTCGTCGTTCCGTCCGCGGGAGTTCATCCAGACCACCGGGTGGTGGACGGTCTTCGAGAACTGGGGCTGGACCCTCGACAACTACGCCACGGCGCTGCAGTCGGGCAACAGCCAGCTGAACATGGCAGGCGCGTTCGTGAACTCGTTCGCGATCACGCTGCCGGCCACCGTCATCCCGATCGTCATCGCCTCGCTCGCCGCGTACGCGTTCGCATGGATGGACTTCAAGGGCAAGAACCTGCTGTTCCTGTTCGTGTTCGCCCTGCAGATCGTGCCGATCCAGATGGCGCTGATCCCGCTCCTGCAGCTGTTCTCGCAGGGCACGATCTTCGGCGTCCCGGTCATCCAGGCCATCGGCGCGGCGGGCTACTCGCAGGTCTGGATCGCGCACACGATCTTCGCCCTGCCGCTGGCGATCTACCTGCTGCACAACTTCACCTCCGAGATCCCGCCGGATGTCATCGAGGCGGCGCGCGTGGACGGTGCGGGGCACGGGCAGATCTACTTCCGCATCGTGCTGCCGCTGACCGTGCCGGCTCTCGCGTCGATCGCGATCTTCCAGTTCCTGTGGGTGTGGAACGACCTGCTCGTCTCGCTGATCTTCGCCGACGGCAACGTCGCGCCGATCACGAAGCTGCTGGCCGAGATGACCGGAAACCGGGGCCAGGACTGGTACCTGCTCACCGCGGGCGCGTTCATCGCGATCATCGTGCCGCTGATCGTGTTCCTCGCGCTGCAGAGATTCTTCGTGCGCGGTCTGCTCGCGGGCTCGACGAAGGGGTAGTGCGCCTCGCTACAGTGACCCCATGGATGCTGCGGCCCGGGCGGGCGTGACCAGCACAGGCACGTCCGACCCGGGCGCTGCGCGCGGGCTCTCGGCAGCCGACGTCTCCGAGCGCGTCGCAGCGGGTCGCACGAACGCGTTCGAGGCGGATACGAGCCGCACGTGGGGAAGCATCGTGCGGGCGAACGTCTTCACGCTCTTCAACGCGATCGTGTTCGCGTGCTTCGCCGCGCTGCTGGTGCTCGGCCGCTGGCAGGACGCGCTGTTCGGGCTCGCCGCGATCTTCAATGCGCTGATCGGCTGCTATCAGGAGATCAGGGCCAAGCTGGCCCTCGACCGGCTGGCGCTGCTGAACGCGCCGCGCGCGCGGGTGCGACGCGACGGCGTCGAGGCCGAGATCGCTCCCGCCGACGTCGTCCAGGACGACCTGCTCGTGCTGCGCGCGGGCGATCAGGTGCCGGCCGACGCGACGGCGCTCGATGTGCAGGGTCTGCAGGTCGACGAGTCGATGCTCACGGGGGAGTCCGATCCCGTCGACAAGCACCCGGGCGACGACCTGCTCAGCGGCTCGATCGTGGTGGGCGGGCGCGGCGACGCGCGCGCGACCAAGGTGGGTGCCGACTCGTACGCCAACCAGTTCGCCGGAGAGGCCCGCCGGTTCTCGCTCGTGCGCTCGGAGCTTCGCCGCGGGGTCAACCGGGTGCTCGCCTGGGTGGCGTGGGGCATCGGGCCCGTGGCGCTGCTTGTGACCAATGCGCAGGTCCAGGTGCAGGGCGGGTGGGAGCAGGCCCTCGCCGACGGTTCCTGGCAGCAGGCGGCGGTGGACTCGATCGCCGTGATCACGGCGATGATCCCGCTGGGGCTGGTGCTGCTGACGAGCATCACCTTCGCCGTCGGCGCGGCACGACTGGCGCGCGAGAAGGTGCTCGTGCAGGAGCTGCCGGCCGTCGAGGGTCTCGCGCGGGTCGACACGGTCTGCCTCGACAAGACCGGCACCCTCACGTACGGCGACATCGCCTTCGACGCCGAGCACCCGCTCGACGGCGATGTCGAGGGTTGGCGCGAGGCCCTCGGCTGGTTCGGTGCCGCCGCCGACGCCAACGCGACGGCCCGCAGTCTCGCCTCCCGCTACCCGGCCGCGCCGCCGCGGGTCTCCGCCCGCGAGATCCCGTTCTCGTCGCGCCGCAAGTGGAGCGCGGTGTCGTTCGCGGGCGAGCCTGGCACGTGGGTGCTCGGGGCGCCCACCATGGTCTTCCCGGATGCTGCCACCCGGGCGGTCGCGTGGAGCGGACCTCGTGCCGAGAACGGGGAGGCCTCCCTCGCCGACGCCGTGATCGAACTCGCCTCGACCGGCAGCCGCACGATCCTGCTCGCGTACTCGCCGACCCCGCTCGATGACGCTCTGGTGTCGGGGGAGAGCCTGCCGCGCGGGCTCGACCCCGTGGTGCTGCTGACCCTGCGGGAGCGGGTCCGCGAGGACGCCGCCCAGACACTGGCGTATTTCGCCGCGCAGGGAGTGGACGTCAAGGTCATCTCCGGCGATGACCCCCACACCGTCGCCGCCATCGCCCGCGAGCTCGGTCTCGACGTGTCCGCGGGCGTGGACGCGCGCACGCTCCCCGACGACGCCGATGCGCTCGCCGACGAGCTCGAGCAGCACACGGTCTTCGGCCGGGTCAGCCCCGACCAGAAGAAGGGAATCGTCACGGCCCTGCAGTCGCGGGGGCATGTCGTGGCGATGACCGGCGACGGCGTGAACGACGCCCTCGCGATCAAGCAGGCCGATATCGGCATCGCGATGAACTCGGGTTCGGCGGCGACGAAGGCCGTCGCCCGGCTCGTGCTGCTCGATGGCCGCTTCTCGAGGCTGCCGGGCGTCGTCGCCGAGGGACGCAAGGTGATCGCCAACATGGAGCGCGTCTCGATGCTCTTCCTCACCAAGACCGCCTACGCCACGACGATCGCCATCCTGTTCGGGCTCATGATCATGGAGATCCCGTTCCTGCCCCGACAGCTCTCGATCACCGACGGTCTGACGATCGGCATCCCGGCGTTCTTCCTGGCGCTGCTGCCCAACGCGCAGCGGTACATCCCCGGGTTCCTCCGCCGGTCGCTGAGCTTCGCGATCCCCGCCGGCATCACGATCGGCCTGGCTCTGACGGTGTTCTCCCGCATCGCCGGTCACCTCTGGGAGGTTCCGATCGAAGAGATCCGCACGGGGTCGACGATCATCGTCGCGATCCTCGGGATCTGGGTGCTCGCCCTCATCTCGCTGCCGCTCACCTGGATCAAGGCGGCGATCCTCGCGGGCATGGTCGGCGGGCTCGTCGTGATCCTCAATGTGCCGCTCGCCGTGGACTTCTTCGACCTCGCCTGGCCGCGAGAGGAGGCGCTGGCGCTGATCGGCGGGCTCTGCGCCGGGGCGATCGTCGTCATCGGGATCACCCGCTCGGTGCAGCAGACCTACGTCCGTCGCCAGCTCGCCGAGCTCGGCGCCAAGGACTGATCGCCGAGAAGCCGGACCCGCAAGGTCAGCCCGCGCTGCAGCCCAGCCGAGCCGCCGACGCCGCCATCGAGTCGATCTCGAACTGCTGCGTGTCCTTCATGCCCTGCGCGACGTGCAGCACCCTCGGTTCGGAGCCGAGCTCGAGCACGGCGTCGACCATCTGGATCGCGCCCTCGTGGTGGGTCGTCATCAGGTCGAGGAACATGCAGTCCGCCGCGGTGCCGGACGCGCCCTCGAACTCCGCCAGCTCGGCGTCGGTGGCCATGCCCATCTGCGCCCGCAGCTCGGCGTCGGTGAGCGGCTCACCCGATGCGCCGCCATGCGCGTGCTCGTCGGACTCCGACATCCACGCCATCATCTGTCCCCCCGATTGCGGAAGCCCCCACGACACGAGCCACGAGTACATCTCGCCCTGCTGCGCGGACTGCGCCGTCGCCATGTCGTACGCGAGAGCGCGCAGCTCAGGGTCGTCGGTCTCGCGGTACAGGGTCATCGCCATGTCGACGGCCTGCGCGTGGTGCAGCTGCATGTCGCGGGCGAATCCCGCCTCGGCCGAGTCCGAGGTGGGGGTGGATGCCTGGGTCAGGGCGCCGAAGGTCGTGAAACGTCCCGCGGCGAAGGCGAGTGCGGCGATCGCGAGGGCGCCGAGTGTGACCAGGAGCCAGCGCGGGGGTCCCGTGCGGACCGAGTCGGTCGCCACAGGACTCAGACCTTGCCCTCGCCGTCGATCGCGCCGGTGCAGACCGCGTTGGGCTCGGGGACGTCGGCGCTGCGCCAGTACTCCTCGAAGAACTGCGGGATGCGCTCGTCGTCGACCGCGTCGAGCTTGAGCTGCGAGTTCCAGCCGCTGAGGGCGATCGCCGAGTCCATGCCCTCGTGCGGGGACAGGATGTAGTAGCTGGAGGGCATGTACGACCGCAGCGTCTCGAGGTCTTCGCCCTGCACGAGCTCGGGGTCATACGTCACCCAGATCGCCCCGTGCTCCAGCGAGTGCACGGCGTACTCGTTCTGCTGGGGCACGGAGTACTCGGCGCAGTTGAGCCAGTACTGGTTGTGGGGGCCGCCCGCGGGGGGCGTCTGCTCGTACTCGACAACGCCCTCGACGTGGGTGGTCTCGTGCGCGAAGGTCTCGACGCCCGCGATCTCGATGCCTGTCCCCGCCCCCGCCTCGTAGCTCGGACGCGGCGCCGGCTGGAACACGATCGAGGCGACCACGACGCCGACGACGGCCAGCGCGGCGACGCCGCCGACGATCCACCACATCACACCCGTGCGGCGACGCTTGGCGACCTGTCGCTGGTATTCGGCGAGCTTCTCGGCGCGTTTGGCCTCGCGCTGCTGCTTGACGGTCAGTGCCTGCTCGGCCTGCTTCGCGGGGTTGCCGCTCGAATTCTTGGGGGACATGCTGCGGATGCTCTCGGCTCGAAGGGGTCGAAAGGGCGGACGCGCCTCGGGTCGAGTCTATTCGCGCGCATCGTGGCGAGCCTGGACGCCGACTGCGAAACGGGTACACTGGCAGTGATCGAATCGATTCGATCAGCATCCCACTCTCTCGTCAGCAAGGTTCCTTCGTGCTCGAAACCGGCAACTCGCCCGTCGTCCCCTCCGACACCGCGAACGGCGCTGCCCACCGAGCCCGCACGGGAGCGATCCGCGTGCTCGGCGCCAACCCGGCGACCGCGCCGATCATGCTTCATCCCGGCGACAGCCTCTCCGCGGCGCGGCGGTTCGGCTACGTCATCCTGCTCGGCGCGCTGACGGCGCTCGGCCCGTTCACGATCGACCTCTACCTGCCCGCGTTCCCCGTGCTCGAGTCGGACTTCGACACCACGGCGGCGGCGATCCAGCTCACTCTCACGGGCACGATGCTCGGCTTCGCGATCGGCCAGCTGCTGGTGGGGCCGCTCTCCGACAAGGTCGGCCGACGGCTGCCGCTGATCGGAGTCACGGCACTGCACGTCGCGGCGAGCATCGCCGCGGCGATCGCGCCCACCCTCATCACGCTGGGCATCACCCGCGTGCTGATGGGCGCGGGTGCGGCCGCGGGCGGCGTGGTCGCGATGGCGATCGTGCGCGACCTGTTCGGCGGCAAGCGGCTGGTGGTCATGCTCTCGAGGCTGGCGCTCGTCTCGGGCGTCGCCCCGGTCGTGGCGCCTCTGATCGGTTCGGCGCTGCTGCTGGTGATGCCGTGGCGGGGCATCTTCGTCGTGCTCGCGGTCTACGGCGCCGTCATGCTGCTGTGCACGTTGCTCTTCATCCCCGAGACGCTCCCGCCGGCCCGGCGGGCCGAGCGCGGATCGACCACCATCTGGCAGCGCTATCGCAGCGTCTTCTCCGACCGTATCTTCGTCGGCGTCCTGGTGATCGGCGGCATGACGTTCTCCGGCCTGTTCTCCTACCTGTCGGCCTCGTCCTTCCTGTTCCAGGAGAGCTACGGATTCGACGCCCAGCTCTACGGTGTGCTCTTCGCGGTCAACTCCATCGGCCTCGTGATCGGCGTGCAGGTCTCGTCCCGCCTCGCCGCCCGGTTCGGCCCGCAGTGGGTGCTGGCCTACTCCACCGCGGCGCTCGTCGTCACCGCCGTGGCCATCATCGTGTTCGACCAGCTAGGGCTGGGGCTCTGGGGAACACTCATCCCGCTGTTCCTGTTCATGACCGCCTGCGGATTCACCTTCCCCTGCACGCAGGTGCTCGCCCTCGACCGCCACGGCAAAGCCGCGGGTACGGCGGCATCCATCCTGGGTGCGGTCAACTTCGGTGTCGCGGGGCTCGTCTCGCCGGTCGTCGGCTGGGTCTCGGGCGGTGCGGGCATCACGGCGACCACGATGGCCGGCGTGATGGCCGGGTGCGGCGTGATCGGAGTGCTCTCGCTCTGGCTGATCGTGCGCCCCCGCTCCGTGCAGGCGCTCACGCCCTGATCGGCGCTCGCAGCCCCTGCCGGGCGCTGGCATGATGAGCGGATGACACCCGCCCATCGTCGTCGGCTGACGCTCCATCTCGTGGCCGGTGTCGTGCTGCTCGCGGCCGCCGTCGCCCTCGGCGCCTGGATCTCGATCGGACGCGGCAACGCACCGTTCGACATCGACGCGCTGTGGTCGTCGTGGCTGGCATCGGGACGCACCAGCGTGCTGCTCTTCGTCTCGTACGCGATGAACTGGCTCGGCGGGGGATGGTTCGGCATCCTCGTCGTCCCCCTCGGGGTCGCGACGCTCCTGGCGGTCTCGCGCAGGCCCTGGGGAGCCGCGTACTTCCTCGCGGCATCGCTGTTCTCCGCGATCGTCGTGCAGGTGCTCAAGCGCCTCTTCGGTCGGGCTCGTCCCGAAGACATCATCGTGCTCGCCGATTTCGGCTCCTACCCCTCGGGTCACGTCGCCAACGCCGCGACCATCGCCGTCGCGCTCTTCATCGTGTTTCCGCGGCGGTGGGTGGCGCTGCTCAGCGTCGCGTGGATCCTGCTGATGGCCTTCTCGCGCACCTACCTCGGCGCGCACTGGCTGAGCGACACGGCCGGCGGCGCACTCGCCGGTGCGGGTTCGGCGCTGCTGGTCGCGGCGATCTTCACCGTGGTTCTCACTCGGGAGGACGAACGGATGCTGCGCGCCGTGCCGTCGCAGGGGTCTCACGCATGAGCGGCGATTCCTCGCAGGACCCCGCGGTGGTCGCGGCCGAGGCGGAGCTCCATCGCCTGCGCGCCGCGGCGGAGGCTGCCGACGCACAACTGACCGCGGCGCGGGCGCGCGCGGAACTCGCCGCTGCCGAAGCGCAAGCCGCGATGGCGCGTGCCAGGGTTGCGCAGGCGCCCGCGCCCGTTGCGGCCGGCGCGCCGGTGCCCGATTCCGTCGAGGCGACGGTGTCGACGACGGCGGGGCCCCTCGGTGCGGACGAGGTCGCCGCGATCATCGACGGTTACGCGTTCGCGGGGCCCGCGCTCGAGATCGGCGCCCTCGTCAACGGTGACGCGGTGCCGACCGCGGCGGTGCGCATCCCGCTGTCGATGATGAACCGGCACGGCCTCATCGCGGGCGCGACCGGCACGGGCAAGACCCGCACCCTGCAGGGTTTCGCCGAGCAGCTCGCGGCCCACGGCGTGCCGGTCTTCGCCGCCGACATCAAGGGCGACCTGACAGGCGTCGCGACCGCGGGCGAACCCTCCGACAAGCTGTCGGCCCGCACGCGGGCGATCGGTCAGGAGTGGGTGGCGACAGCATCCGTCGCGGAGTACTTCGCCCTCGGCGGCGTCGGCACGGGCATTCCGGTGCGCGCGAGTGTCTCGGGGTTCGGGCCGCTGCTGCTGGCCAAGGTCCTGGGCCTGAACCAGACCCAGGAATCGAGCCTGGGGCTCGTCTTCCACTACGCAGACCGCAACGGACTCGCCCTGGTCGACCTCGCGGACCTGCGCGCGGTGCTCACGTATCTGACCAGCGATCTCGGCAGGGCCGAGCTGGAGGGGCTCGGCGGGCTGTCGAAGGCGACGGCGGGCGTGATCCTGCGCGAGTTGATCACGTTCGCCGACGGCGGGGCGGATGTGTTCTTCGGCGAACCCGAGTTCGATGTCGCCGACTTCTTGCGCACAGCACCCGACGGTCGCGGGATCATCAGTCTGCTCGAGGTGCCGGGAGTGATCGAGCGCCCCGAGCTGTTCTCGACGTTTCTGATGTACCTGCTGGCCGAGTTGTTCGAGGTGCTGCCCGAGGTGGGGGATGTCGACAAGCCCCGACTGGTGTTCTTCTTCGATGAGGCGCACCTTCTCTTCCGGGACGCGTCGAAGGACTTCCTCGCCGCCATCACCCAGACGGTCCGCCTCATCCGGTCCAAGGGGGTCGGGGTCTTCTTCGTCACGCAGACGCCGAAGGACGTGCCCTCCGACGTGCTCGGGCAGCTGGGTTCGCGGGTGCAGCACGCGCTGCGGGCGTTCACCCCCGACGATGCCAAGGCGCTGCGGGCGAGCGTCGGCACCTACCCGCGGTCGGGATACGACCTGGAACGTGTGCTGCAGGAGCTGGGCACCGGCGAGGCGATCGTGACCGTGATGAACGAGAAGGGTGCGCCGTCGCCTGTCGCCTGGACGCGCCTGCGGGCGCCGCAGGGGCTGATGTCGCCGACGCCGGCCCCGGCGATCCAGGCCGCCGTGCAGGCCTCGCCGCTGCTCGCGCGATACGGCACGGCGATCGATCCCGAGTCGGCGCGTGAGATGCTCGCCGCGCGGATGAGCGCGGCGGCCGAGGCGGCCGCGATGGAAGAGGCGGCGCTCGCGAAGGCGAAGACGGACGCGGAGTATGCGAGGCAGCGCGCCGCGATCGAGCGGGTCGAGGAGGCTGAGGCCAAGAAGGCCGCGGCGGCGGAGAAGAAGGCGCGGGTCGAGTACGAGCGTCTGTTGAAGAAGACGCAGGGACGGGCGCGCACCCCCGCCCGGGCCCAGAAGTCGACGATCGAGCAGGTTCTCGGGTCGAAGGCGACCCAGACGGTGCTGACGAGTGTCATCCGCGGGATCTTCGGCACCGGCCGCCGCTGATCTCGTTCTGTCTGGCCCCGCCCCGTGCACAGCTGCGGACCGGCAGCGCAACACGCCGGTGCACCGACCCCATCCCCGGCGTGTCGGCGATCACGTCCGCAGCTGTGCACACCGGCACCGGCCTCCGCCTCGATCAGATACCTATCGGCATAGGCATCTGCGGGGGTGAGGCGTAGCATGGCGGCATGGCGACGAAGCCCCCGGCATCAGATATCGACGAGTCCCGTCTGCACGTCACGCGCCCCAAGAAGGTCGCCGTCGGCGTGCCCGCGGTGCTGCACGCGCTGCAGATCGCGAACGAGCAGATGGGCGTGGGGCGCAGCATCCAGACCCTCATGCGGGTCAACCAGAAGGACGGCTTCGACTGTCCCGGATGCGCGTGGCCCGAGGAGGACAAGCGCCACATCGCCGAGTTCTGCGAGAACGGCGCGAAGGCCGTCGCCGAGGAGGCGACGGTGCGCCGGGTGGGGCCCGAGTTCTTCGCGGCCCACCCGATCGACGACCTGCGCGCACACGATGACTGGTGGCTCGGGCAGCAGGGGCGGCTGACGCAGCCCATGGTGCTCGACGCGGGCGCGACTCACTACCGGCCGATCTCGTGGGACGAGGCGCTGGGTGAGATCGCCGCCGAGCTGCGGGGGCTCGACGACCCCGACGACGCCGTGTTCTACACCTCGGGGCGCACCTCGAACGAGGCTGCCTTCCTCTATCAGCTGCTCGTGCGGGGCCTCGGCACGAACAACCTGCCCGACTGCTCGAACATGTGCCACGAATCCAGCGGGTCGGCGCTGACCGAGACGATCGGCATCGGCAAGGGCACGGTGTCGATCGACGACATCCACGGGGCCGACCTGCTCATCGTCGCGGGCCAGAACCCCGGCACCAACCACCCCCGCATGCTGAGCGCGCTCGAGAAGGCGAAGGAGCGCGGCGCGACGATCATCGCGGTCAATCCGCTGCCCGAGGCGGGCCTGATGCGTTTCGAGAACCCGCAGACGCCCAAGGGTGTGCTGCTGGGTGGCACGAAGCTCGCCGACCAGTTCGTCCAGATCCGCCTCGGCGGCGACCAGGCGCTGTTCCAGGCGATCGGCAAGGTCCTGATCGAGGCGGCGGATGCCGGAGCCGACGTGCTCGACACCGACTTCATCGCCGCGCACACGACCGGGTTCGACGCGTACGCCGAGGCCGTGCGCGCTGTGCCGTGGAGCGAGCTGGTTCAGGCGACCGGCATTTCGGAAGGGTCGCTGCGGCACGTCGCCGACACCGTCCGGCGATCGAGCGCGACGATCGTCTGCTGGGCGATGGGACTGACCCAGCACAAGCACTCCGTCCCGACGCTGCGCGAGGTCGTGAACGTGCTGCTGCTGCAGGGCAACATCGGCCGGCCCGGCGCGGGCGTGTGTCCCGTGCGAGGGCACTCCAACGTGCAGGGCGATCGCACCATGGGCATCTACGAGAAGCCGTCCGAGGCCTTCCTCGAGGCGCTCGACCGCGAGTTCTCGTTCACCGCGCCGCGCGAGCACGGCTACGACACCGTCGAGGCGATCCGCGCCATGCGCGACGGCCGGGTGCGCGTCTTCCTCGGCATGGGCGGCAACTTCGTCAGCGCGACCCCCGACACCCGCGTGGTGGAGGAGGGGATGTCGCGGTGCGATCTCACCGTGCACGTGTCGACCAAACTCAACCGCTCGCACGTCGTGACGGGGCGCCGCGCGATCATCCTGCCGACCCTCGGTCGCACCGACCGTGACACGCGCGCCGGAGGGGAGCAGCGGGTCACGGTCGAGGACTCGATGGGTGCCGTGCACGCGTCCCGCGGCCGGCTGCGGCCCCCGTCGTCCGACATGCTCAGCGAGGTCGCGATCATCGCGCGCCTGTGCGCGCTGGTCTTCGGCCAGGATGCGGGGCAGAGTTCCGTCGTCGCCCCGGCGTCGCACGGCGGCGACGTCGACCGCGACCAGGTCGAGCGCACGGCCTGCGAAGAGGCTGCCGGCCCCGACGCCGTTCTCGTCGGCGATGCCGGCAACGTGCCGCACGCCGACTGGGGCGCGCTGGAATCCGACTACGCGCTCATCCGATCGCACATCGCGCGCGTCATTCCGGGCTTCGAGGACTACGAGACCCGCATCGCGAAGGGGCGCATGTTCTTCCTGCCGAACGGCCCCCGCGACGGGCGGCGTTTTGCGACAGCATCCGGTCTGGCGCACTTCACGGTCAACGCGCTGGAGTACCCGCGGATCCCCGAGGGGCGGCTGCTGCTGCAGACCCTGCGCTCGCACGATCAGTACAACACCACGATCTACGGCAAGGACGACCGCTATCGCGGCATCCACGACGGGCGGCGCGTCGTCATGGTGAACCCGGACGACATCGATGCCCTGGGGTTCGCGGACGGCGACGTGATCGATCTCGTGTCGGAGTGGCGCGGCCCCTCGGGCGATCTCGAGCAGCGGCGGGCCGAGGCGTTCCGGATCGTGGCGTACCGCACGCCGCGCGGCAACGCGGCGGCCTACTATCCCGAGACCAACGTGCTCGTGCCGCTGGATTCGACCGCCGACGTCTCGGGGACGCCGACGTCCAAGTCGGTCATCGTCCGGCTCGAGCGGCGCGGGGGCTGACGGCTCGCGGCCCGGCCCCGCGGCCCGGCCCCGCGGCCCGGCCCGGCGCGCCGGCCGCGCGACGTTGCCGAACCCACATTTTTGCAGCGAAACCCCACGCGTCGAGTGGTGGCTCGCTGCAAAAATGTGGGTTCGGCGTTCACGAGGGCGCCGCGGCCCTTGCGGGCGCGACGAACGGGGGCGCCGTCAAGGGGTTGCCGCCGTCGCGCCCCGGCCCGTAGCGTCGCGAGTGTGACCCAGATCGCGGCGCCCACGGGGCGCGAAGAAGCCCTGCGCGCCCGGCCCCGACCCGACGGAGACCAACCGCGGGCCCTCGTGATCGGCTCCACCGGCTACATCGGCGGGCGGCTCGTGCCGCGCCTGATCGCCGCCGGCTACCGCGTGCGCGT
Organism: Microbacterium sp. HA-8; assembly: GCF_046111165.1. Lineage (NCBI taxonomy): Bacteria > Bacillati > Actinomycetota > Actinomycetes > Micrococcales > Microbacteriaceae > Microbacterium > Microbacterium sp. HA-8. The sequence goes on along the minus strand of NZ_CP162025.1, from coordinate 3,018,038 downwards.
GCTCGCCCGCGACGCGGCCCGTGTCGCGGCCTACGAGTGGGGCGATGACGTCGAGATCGAACTCGGAGCCGCCGAAGACGTGGATGCGCTCACCCGTGCCGTCGCGGACGTCGACGTGCTCTACTACCTCGTGCATTCGATGGGTGGTGGCAAGGACTTCGCCGACACCGATCTGCGCGCGGCCCGCGTCGTCGCCGAGGCCGCGGCGGCCGCCGGCGTGACGCGCCTGGTCTATCTCGGCGGGCTGCACCCCGACGACGCCGAGCTCTCGCGGCACCTGCGCTCGCGCGTCGAAGTCGGCGAGGTGTTCCTCGCCTCGGGCGTACCCACGCTCGTGCTGCAGGCGGGCGTCGTGATCGGCTCGGGTTCCGCGTCGTTCGAGATGGTGCGACACCTGACCGAGGTGCTGCCCTATATGCCGGCGCCCAAATGGGTGCGCAACCGCATCCAGCCGATCGCCGTGCGCGACGTGCTGCACTACCTGCTCGGCGCTGCGCGCATCGCGCCCGACGTCAATCGCACGGTCGACATCGGCGGACCCGACGTGCTCCGCTACGGCCAGATGATGAACGGGTACGCCGTCGAGGCGGGGCTGCCGCAGCGCGCGATCGCGGCGCTGCCGGTGCTGACCCCGGGGCTCGCGTCGCACTGGGTCAACCTCGTCACACCGATCCCGGGGTCGCTCGCGCGTCCGCTCGTGGAGTCGCTGCAGAACGACTGCGTCATGAAGGACCACGACATCGACGGGCTGATCCCGCCGCCCGAGGACGGCCTCACCCCCTACCGCCGCGCCGTGGCGCTCGCGCTCGGTCGGGAGAAGGTGCACGGGGTCGAGACGAGCTGGCAGGATGCCGCCGTCCACAGCGCCCCGAGCGATCCGCTGCCGGCCGACCCCGACTGGGCGGGTCGGGTCGTGTACACCGACGCGCGTCGCATGGACACCGCCGCGCCGGCCGAGGATCTCTGGGAGGTCATCGAGGGCATCGGCGGCGAACGCGGCTGGTACTCATGGCCGCTCGCGTGGGCCGTGCGCGGGTGGATGGACAAGGTCGTCGGGGGCGTGGGCCTGCGCCGCGGCAGGCGGCATCCCGATCGCCTCGCCGTCGGCGACGCCCTCGACTTCTGGCGCGTCGAGGACGTCGAGCGCGGCGGCGGTGCGGCCGATTCGCTGCTGCGCCTGCGCGCCGAGATGAAGGTGCCGGGCCTGGCATGGCTCGAGATGCGTGCGGTGCCCACCGCGGGTGGCGCGCGGTACGAACAGCGGGCGGTGTTCTTTCCGCGGGGACTTGCGGGCCGACTCTACTGGCTGGCCGTGCTGCCCTTTCACGGTTTCATCTTCGCGGGCATGGCCAACCGCATCGTGGCCGCGGCCGAGGCGCGCGATGAGGGCGAGTGACGCACGCCTAGGCTGAAGCCATGCATGTGCACGCGTCCTCCGAACCGCCCCCCGCCGCCGTCATCACGGTGTCGGACCGCTCGGCCGGGGGCGTGCGCGCCGACCACAGCGGGCCCGTCGCCGTGGAGTCCTTCCGTGCGGCGGGATACACCTGCGCCGACGCGACGGTCGTCTCCGACGGCGCCGACAGTGTCGCGGATGCGCTGCGCGCGGCGCTCGCAACGGGCGCCCGGGTGATCGTCACGACCGGGGGCACGGGGGTCGGCCCCCGCGATCAGACGCCCGAGGGCACCGCGCGTGTGCTCGATCGGGAGGTGCCCGGAATCGCCGAGCAGCTGCGTCGTCTCGGCGCGGACGAGAAGCCCGCCGGGATGCTGTCCCGCGGTCTCGCCGGAGTCGTCGACACCGCGGGGGCGCTGATCGTGAACCTGCCGGGTTCGACCGCGGCGGTCGCGTCGGGCATGCCTGTCGTGCTCTCGGTCGCGCGGCATGTCGTCGATCAGCTCGCGGGCGGTGATCACTGATGGGTGGCGTGGAGCACGCGGGCGGGGTTGGCCTGGAGCACGCGGGTGGCCTGGAGCACGCGGGTGGCGTGGAGCACGCGGGCGGCGTGAGCGACGCCAGCGGCGTCCGCCTCGCGCGGATCAGTTCGGAGCCTCTCGATCTCGACGCGCACCTGCGCGCCGTCGACGATGCGGGCGCCGGCGCTCTGACGACCTTCGTCGGCCGCGTGCGCGACCATGATCCGGATGCGGCCGGTGCCGTCGTCGCGCTCGAGTACACCGCGCATCCCGACGCCGAGACGGGTCTCGTGCGAATCGCGGCCGACGCGATCGGCGGAGGCGGGGCGATCGTTGCCGTCAGTCACCGGATCGGGCGCCTCGCCGTCGGCGATGCGGCGGTCGTGATCGCCGTCGCCTCGTCGCACCGGGCCGAGGCTTTCGAGGTGTGCCGCACGATCATCGAGACGATCAAGACCGATCTGCCGGTGTGGAAGCGTCAGGTCGAGGCCGACGGCACGACGGCGTGGAAGGGTCTCGGCGGCTGAGTCACCCGCCCGCGAAGGGCGGGAGCACGTCGATCGTCGCGTCGGCCGCGAGCGGGGTGACGTCCGAGACGCGGGCGCCGCCCACGAGCACGGCACAGCGGGGGAGGATCCCCGCAAGCGCCGGGTAGTCCGCCACGAGCGCTGCGCGCAGCGCGCCCAACGTCGTCTCGTCCCGGGACTCCTCGTCTCGTCCCGCCGCCTCTTCGGCGGCGGCGAAGTAGCGCACCCGCGCCATCAGGCGCCGTCCTTCGCCCAGTCGGCGGCGAGGGCCGCGATCGCCGCCACGGCCTCGCGCACCTGGGCGGGCGTGCCGCCCGCGCGACCGGCGACCAGTCCCGCGGCGAACGCGCTGAAGGGCGCCGCGGGGCGGGCGACATCGCCTGCGACATCGCGCGCAAGATCGAGGATCAGGGAGACGGGCAGATCGTCCTCCGTGAGGTCGAACCGCTCCCGCAGGGCCGCAGCCCAGGCGGCGAGGGCTTCGGGGGGAAGCGTGCGCGAGGTCTCGTCCGACATGATGCTCTCCGTCTCCGGCGCCGTCCGGGCCGCTCGGGCCAGGGATCGCGCCTGCTCAAGATCCTGCCATGTGTCGACGTCGCGCGAAGCCCCCGCGACGTCGTCCACGAGGGAGAGGGCGAGTCCGTCGGTCAGCGCGCGCACGGCCGAACCCCGCCCCGCCGCCGGAAGCGCGGCGGCGACACGGCGCAGGGATGCTGTGCGATACACCGCGGTCAGCCGCTGCGCCCTGTGCTCGGCATCGACGAGACAGACACCCTCGGTCGCCGCCTCGGCCGCGGCATCCGGCCAGCCGGCGCGGAGCGCCTGCACGGCGGCGGCGGCGCGGGGGAGGTCGGCCGCGAGCACCAGCACCCACTCGGCGTCGATCGCCGGGAGCGCCGCGACGATCCCGGCGACGGGACCGCCGAACGGGGGATCCTCACGCACCCACGTCACCCGCGGGTCATCGCCGAGCGGCGTCGAGGCGACGACGATGCGCCGGGCTCCGGCATCCACCGCCGCATCGATCGCCCGCGTGAGGAGCGAGCGCCCCTCGATCTCGAGGAGCGGTTTGATCGCGCCGCCCAGGCGCGAGGCTCGCCCGCCCGCCAGCACGATCGCGTCGAGGCGTCGCACGGGCTACTCGCCGGGGCGGGTCCACGAGCCGGAGCGGCCGCCCTGCTTGGCGGTGATGCGCACGTTCTCGATCGAGCTGGACTTGTCAATGCCCTTGACCATGTCGACGATCGCGAGGGCCGCGACGCTGACGGCGGTGAGCGCCTCCATCTCGACACCGGTGCGGTCGGCGGTACGCACCGTGGCCTCGATCTCGACCCCGGCGTCGGTGATCGCGAGGTCGACGACCGCGCCGTGCACGCCGATGATGTGCGCCAGCGGCAGCAGGTCGGCGCACTTCTTGGCGCCCTGGATGCCGGCGATCCGCGCGACGGCGAGCACATCGCCCTTGGGTGCGGTGCCGTCGCGGAGCGCCTCGATCACGTGCGGCGCGCACCGGACGAACCCGCGCGCCGTCGCGGCGCGAACGGTCGGCTGCTTCTCGGTGACATCGACCATGCGGGCGTGACCCGCGGAATCCAGGTGCGTGAAGCTCATGTCACCAGCATGACATCGACCGCATCCCCCGCCTCGACGGCGTCGATGCCGGCGCCGACGATCGCGTAGGCCTCGGCGCGGGCGAGGCCCCCCGCGAGGTGCGAGCCCGAGCCTCCCGCGGTCGCCGGGCGGACGCTCCACCGGGCGGGGTCCGTGCGGTCGATCGCGGCGGGCAGGTACTGCCGTCGCCCCGGCGGCGTGCGCCATCCGACCGCGGCGGGCAGCCGCAGGAGCGGGCGATGGATGCTGCTCGCGCCGAGCATGGTCCGCAGCGCCGGGCGCACGAAGGTCTCGAACGACACGGCGGCGCTGACCGGGTTGCCGGGTAGTCCGAAGAAGAGCGCGCCCCCCGCGAGCGTGCCGAACGCCTGCGGTTTGCCGGGCTGCATGGCGACCTTGACGAACGACACGACAGCGCCGTCCGCGGGCGCCGCGAGGGTGTTCTTGACGACCTCGTACGCCCCCGCGCTCACCCCGCCCGAGGTGATGACGACGTCGGCGCCCGCACGACCCGCGCGCTCGAGGACCCCGACGAACGCCGCTTCGGTGTCGTCGACGCTCGTGACGAGCACGATGTCGGCGCCGGCCTCGTGGCAGAGCCCGGCCAGCAGGGTCGAGTTGGACTCGGGGATCTGGCCGCGTCGCAGGGGTGCGCCGGGCGCGGCGAGCTCGGATCCCGTCGAGACGACGGCGACGCGCGGGCGGCGCGAGACGACGACGGCATCGACGCCGGCGGCCGCGGCCGCGGCCAGCTGCAGCGCACCGAGATCGCTCCCCGCGGGCACGATCTCATCACCCGCGCGCGCGTCCCCGCCGCGGCGGCGGATGTGGGCGCCGGGCGCCCTCGGAGCCCGCACGACCGCGGTGGTCTCTAGCGATTCCGACAGCCCCGCGGCGGTGTCCTCGAACGGCACGATCGTGTCGGCGTCGGCCGGCACGGGGGAGCCGGTCATGATGCGCGCGGCCTCACCGGGCCGCAGCGGCGGATCGGCCTCGGTGCCGGCCGGCAGGTCGGCGATGACCCGCAGCGTCACGGGCGCGTCGGATGCCGCGGTGGCGACATCCGCGAACCTCACGGCGAAGCCGTCCATGGCGGAGTTGTCGAACACGGGGATGTCCACGCGCGCCAGCACGGGTGCCGCGAGCACGCGGTGAGCGGCGTCCGCGAGGGACAGCGGCTCGGGTTCGGGGCCGAGCACGCTCGTCAAGGCGAGGATGTCGGCCAGGTGCTGCTCGACGCTGCGCAGGTCGTCGCTCACGACTCGCGCCTCGATCGGGCCCAGGCATCCATTCCTCCGGTGAGCACGACGGCGTCGACGCCGACGGCACGCAGGGCGTCGGCGGCGCGGCGGGCGCGGACGCCGACCTGGCAGATCACGACGGTGGGGGTGGAGGCGTGCGGCGGGGGTGCGGCGCCGGCCGGATCGGCGAGCAGATCCGCGAGGGGGATGTGCCGGATGCCGGTGATCGCACCGCGCTCGAGCTCGTGCGCCTCGCGCACGTCGACGAGGTCGGGGGTGGTGCCGCCCTCGATCAGGGCGGCGAGGGTCACGGCGTCGATGTGCGGGGAAGCGGTCGGGGCGGTGTCGGTCGCGTGCGTCGACGCGGGTGTCGACGCGGGTGCGGCCCGGGCGGTCGACGGCGCGAGGGGGACTTCGCGCTGCCGCGCCCGCAGCCCGTCGATGACGAGCACGCGGCCGAGAAGCGGTTCACCGATGCCGGTGATGAGCTTGATCGCCTCGGTCGCCATGAGCGAGCCGATCTGCAGGCACAGGGCGCCGAGCACCCCGACGTCGGCGCAGGTCGGCACGTCGCCGACGCTTCCGGACGGGTAGAGGTCGGCCAGGCGCACGGGCGTCGCGCCGGGCGGGGGCGACGCCCAGAACACCGTGACCTGTCCGTCGAACTCCTGGACGGTGCCCCAGACGAGGGGGATGCCGAGTGCCTCGGTGGCCGCCGCGACGGCCTCGCGCGTGTCGAATGTGTCGGACCCGTCGATCACGAGATCGGCGCCGTGCAGCAGGTCCGCGGCGTTCGCCTCGCTCAGGCGGGTGTTGCGGGTGACCACGCGCGTCTGCGGCGACAGGCCCGCGATGACCGCGCGGGCGCTGTCGACCTTGGGCTGCCCGAGGGCGGCGAGGGAGTGGATGACCTGGCGCTGCAGATTGGATGCCTCGACGATGTCGTCGTCGATGACCGTCAGGGTGCCGACCCCGGCGGCGGCGAGGGCGAGGATGACGGGCGAGCCGAGCCCGCCCGCGCCGACGACCGCGACGTGCGCGGCGGCGAGGCGCCGCTGACCGAGCTCGCCCAGCGGCGCAAGGCGGATGTGGCGCGCGGTTCGCGCGCGCTCGTTCTCGCTGAGCTCGTCGACGGGCTCGACGAGCGGGGGAAGGCGCATGGCTTCAGGCTAACCCGCTCCCGCTCTCATGTTGGGGCGTCAGGGCTGCGTTGGGGCGTGCTGCAGCGCGCCCCACGGTGATTTCAACGCCCCAACGCCGAAGGGGGGCCGCGTCCGGGTGCCGGGATGGCCGCGCGAGTCCCGTGTTGGGGCGTCAGGGCTGCGTTGGGGCGTGCTGCAGCGCGCCCCACGGTGATTTCAACGCCCCAACGCCGAAGGGGGCACGCCGAAGGAGGGCACGGCGTGGGCTCCGAGGCATCCGCAGGCAAGACGCAGATGCGGATGCTGGGGCCCGCTACGTCCGCGAACGCGGGTATCATCGACCCATGCCCGCGTACAAGATCGCCGAAGCGGCCCGGCTTCTCGGCGTGAGCGACGACACCGTGCGGCGCTGGATCGAGCAGGGCACGCTGTCGACGACGGGCGCCACCCCCGCCGAGGTGCCCGGGACAGCGCTCGCCGCCCGCGCGATCGAGACGGCCAACGCCGCGGCCGATCCGGCCGACCGCCTCTCGAGCGCCCGCAACCGATTCGTGGGCCTCGTCACCCGCCTCCAGCTCGACGGCGTCATGGCGCAGGTCGACATCCAGGCTGGCCCCCACCGCGTCGTCTCGCTCATGTCCGCCGAGGCGGTCGCCGAGCTCGGCCTCCAGGTCGGATCGCTCGCCGTCGCCGTCGTCAAGGCGACCACCGTCATCGTCGAGACCCCGAGGGCCTGAGGCGTGCGCGGGCGTCTGCGGGCAGCATCCCGCGCCTTTGCCGGAGCCGTCGCGGCCGGCGCGCTCGCGCTCGCGGGTTGCGCGGGCAGCGCGCCCGCCGATCGGCAGAGCACCCCGGCCGCGGGCGCGCTCTCGGGCGAGGTCAGGGTCTACGCCGCGGCGTCGCTGCAGGCCGCATTCGATGAGATCGCTCTCGCATTCGAGACAGCGAACCCCGGGGTCGATATCCTGCCGATCGTGTACGACGGATCCCGCACGCTCGCCACCCAGATCGCCGAGGGTGCGCCCGTCGACGTGTTCGCGTCCGCCGACGAGGCGAACATGGCGGCGGTCGCAGAACTCGTGCCGGCGCCCGAGCTCTTCGCGACCAACACGCTCGTCGTCGCCGTTCCCGAGGGCAACGCCGCCGGCATCACGACGCTCGAAGACCTGGCCGACCCCGCGGCCACCGTCGTGCTGTGCGCCGACGAGGTGCCGTGTGGCGCAGCATCCCAGCGTCTGTTCGAGGCCGCCGGCCTCACCGTGCGCGCCGCCAGCTACGAGCAGAACGTCACCGCCGTGCTGACCAAGATCGCCGCCGACGAAGCGGACGCGGGCCTGGTGTACGCGACGGATGTCGTCGGTCAGCCCGTCGAGAGTTTCACTCCGGCGGGGGCCGAGGGTGTCGTCAACCGCTACCCGATCGGGGTGCTCGAGACCGCGACCGATCGCGCGGCCGCCGAGGCTTTCGTCGCGTACGTGGTCTCGGGTCGCGGAGAGGACATGCTCGGCGCGCGCGGATTCGGGGCGCCGTGACGGCCGCCGAGCCGAGGGCGCCCGGTGGCACACTGCCGCCGATCCTCGTCGTGCCGGCCCTGCTCGGGCTCGCGCTGCTGGTCGTGCCCCTGGGCGCGCTCGTCGGGCGCATGGAATGGGCGAATCTGTGGGCCGACATCACCTCGCCAGAGGCCATCGATGCGCTCCTGCTCTCGCTGGGCACGGGGGGTATCGCCACCCTCGTGTGCACCGTGCTGGGCATGCCGCTCGCGCTCGTGATCGCGAGGGCGCGCCCGGGCATCGCGGGCGTGCTGCGCGTGCTCGTGACGGTGCCACTCGTGCTGCCGCCGATGGTCGGAGGCGTTGCGCTGCTGTTCCTCTTCGGACGCAGCAGTCCCGTCGGCGAGGTGCTCGCCACCTGGGGCATCACCCTGCCGTTCACGACGGCGGCCGTCGTGCTGGCGCAGGTGTTCGTCGCGCTGCCCTTCCTCGTGCTCGCCGTCGAGGGGTCGCTTCGCACATCCGGCGTCGAGTACGAGAACACCGCGGCCACGCTCGGCGCCGGACGCTGGCGCATTCTCTGGCGGGTGACACTGCCGCTCGCGGCGCCCGGGCTGCTCGCGGGCGTGATCCTCTGCTTCGCCCGCGCGATCGGCGAGTTCGGCGCGACCGCGCTATTCGCCGGCAACGCGCCGGGCGTGACCCAGACGATGCCGCTCGCGATCTACACCGCCTTCAACGGCGCCGGTGTCGGTCAGGGCACGGCGGTCGCGCTGTCGCTGCTGCTGCTGGTCACCTCGCTCGTCGTGCTGCTGCTCGTCCGCGGTTGGCGGCAGGGGGCGCCGCGATGACGGGCTCGGGCCTGGTCGCCGACGTCGCCGTCGCCCGCCGCGGGTTCCGCCTCGAGGCCTCGGTGGCGTGCGAGCCCGGCGAGGTCGTGGCGATCATGGGACCGAGCGGTGCCGGAAAGTCAACGCTGCTCGCGGCGATCGCCGGCCTCGCGCGGCTGAGCGAGGGCCGGGTGCGCATCGGCGATCGCGACGTCGCCTCCGCGCGACCGCGTCGGCACCTGCGGGCGGCGCAGCGCGGGGCGGTCCTCCTCGGCCAGGAGCCGCGCCTGTTTCCGCATCTCACGGCGCGCGAGAACGTCGCCTTCGGCACCCGCGCGCGAGGCATCGGCCGCTCGGTGGCCCTCGGTGAAGCCGACGACTGGCTCTGGCGCGTCGGCCTCCCGGGCGCCGGCGACAAGCGCCCCGCGCACCTGTCGGGGGGTCAGCAGCAGCGCGTCGCCATCGCCCGTGCCCTGGCGACGGCCCCTCAGGTGCTTCTGCTCGACGAGCCGCTGACCTCCCTCGACCCCGAGACGGCGGGCGATATCCGCGCGATGCTCAGCGAGCAGCTCACCGCGACCCGCGCAACGGCTCTCATCGTCACCCACGACGCGGTCGACGCGGCGGGTCTGGCCTCCCGTCTCGTGCTGATCGAGGAGGGCAGGGTCACGCAGTCGGGCGACGTGCGCGACGTGCTGCATGCCCCCGCGACGCGATTCGCGGCGAGCATCGCCGGCCTGAACCGGGTCGAAGGCGTCGCGCGCGGTGGCCTGTGGCGGGCGCCCGGCGTCAGCCCCGAGGTGCTGATCGAAAGCGCCGATGCCGCCTCCCGCGCCGCCGCGGAGGAGGACGGCGGTGCGGTCGCCGCTGTCTTCCGCCCCGGGGTCGTGCGCCTCGAGCGCGCGGGCGAGTCATCCTGGACGGGCGCCCTGCGGCTGGTCACCGACGACGAGAGCACCCCCGGAACGTGGCTGGCGCGGGTGACGCGCGTGGAGCAGACGCCGGTGGGTGCGCGCGTGCACACCGCCGACCCGGCGGTGGCGGTGGATGTCGGAGCCGACGTCGTCGCCGATCTGCGCCTGACCGCCGGGGTCCCGGTGCGCCTGACGCTGGCGCCGGCCGACGTGCGTCTGCAATCGATCGGGGCCGGAGCCGGAGCCGGAGCGATGCGCTCGCGGTCGGCGGCGCGCGCCGCTCTGGAGGCCGGCGCCGTCACGCCTGGTGCGTCTGCGTGACCCGGATCCGTCCCGTCCGGCCGGACGATCATGAGGCGCTGGCCGAGATCTGCGTGCGCACGGGCGCCGCCGGCGCCGACGCGACGGGCGCGCACTCGTCGGATGGGCTGCTGCCCGACCTGTTCGTGCTGCCGTATGCGGCGCGGCATCCGGACTTCTGCTTCGTCCTGGAGGACGACGCAGGCGACGACGCGGGCGTCCGGGGGCCACGCGGCTATGTCGTCGGCACGCCCGACACCGCCGCGTTCGAGACCTGGTTCGCCGAACAATGGTGGCCGGCGCGCCGGGGACGATACGCCACCCCGGCAGGGGTGCGCGATGCGCGGGACGCCGAGATGATCGCGTACGCCGACGCGCGCGGCACCGTACCCGCGCCCTACGCCGCGACGTACCCCGCGCACCTGCACATCGACCTGCTGCCCGATGCCCAGGGCCGGGGTGCCGGCCGCGCCCTCGTCGAACGGTTCTGCGATGCGCTGGCGCTCGGCGGCGTCGGCGGCGTGCATCTCGTCGCGGATGCGCAGAACGCCGGTGCGCTCGCCTTCTACGACCGCCTGGGATTCACACGGCTGCCCTCGGGATCCGGCGAGCAGGCCTTCGGTCGCGCGCTGCCCTGAACGGGGTCAGTCGAGCACACGACCATCCGCCAGCCGCACGACACGATCGACCGCGCCGCCCGGAACCCCCACGTGCGAGATCAGCACGACCGCCTGCTCGGGTCCGACCGCGCCCAGCAGGTCGGCGAGCAGGCGATCCGAGGCCTCGACGTCGACGCCGGCGGTGGGCTCGTCGAGGACGAGCACGGGAAAGCCGCGCAGGAGCGCCCTTGCGAGGGCGATGCGCTGCGCCTGCCCGCCCGAGACGAGAGCGCCGCGCTCGCCGACGCGGGCATCGAGTCCGCCGCGTTCGGCGAGCCAGGGCCCGAGACCCACGCGCTCGAGCACGGCGACGAGGTCGGCGTCGCTCGCGGTGTCGCGCGCGAAGAGCAGGTTCTGCCGGATGTCTTCGTCGAAGAGCATCGGATGCTGCTCGCACAGTCCGACGCTCAGGCGCACATCGTCGGCGGCGAGCTGCCGCACCGGCACCCCGCCGATCTCGTACGAGCCCGTGTGCTCGAGGAAGCGCACGAGGACGTGCGCGAGGGTCGACTTTCCTGCACCGCTGGACCCGACGACGAGCACGCGCTCGCCGGGGCGCACGTGCAGATCGACATCGCGCAGCGCGGGCCTCGCGGCCGCCGGCCAGCGGGCGGAGACCCCACGCAGTCGCAACCCCGCGGCGGGCCCGGCACCGAGCGCGGGTGCGACACCCGTGGGGGCAGGCCCCGCGGCCACGATCTCGGGCGGTGCGGCCTCGGGCAGCGACACGGCGATGCGCTGCGCGCTCGCCCGCACCTGCCGCCAGGCCGACGCCGCGAGCGGCACCGAGGCGAACACGTCGAAGACCGCGAGTGGCACGAGCACGACCACCGCGAGCGAGGGCCCCGGCAGCGCGCCCGGTGCCCCCGCGGTGACCACGGCGAGGATCGACGCCGCGCCCGCCAGCAGCGACACGACCGCGGCGGTGCCCGCCTGCGCGCCCGCGCGCCGCACGACCGCACGACGCAGCAGCGCGTCGGTCTCGCGGATACGCTCCCGGCTCTCGGCCTCGGCGCCGTATGCCGCAAGCACGTCGAGGCTGCCCAGGTGATCGAGCACCTGGTCGGCCAGGCGAGCCCGCAGCGGGGCCAGGGCACGCTCCGCACGCGCGCCCAGCGCCCAGCCCCACAGGGTCGCCGCCACGCCGGCGGCGACGAGGCACGCGAGCAGCGTGAGCGCCGCCGTCCACGACACCGTCGCGACGAAGACCACCGCGCCGAGCGCGACGAGCGCCGACGCCGTCAGCGGCTGCACGACGCGCAGCGGAAGATTCTGCAGCTCGTCGACGTCATCGACGAGGGCCCCGAGAACAGATCCCCGGCGTGTGCGGCCGAGGCCGTCGGGCGCGAGCGGGATGAGCCGCCGGAGGAGATCGGAGCGGGTCGTCGCCAGCTGGCGCAGCGCCGCGTCATGCCCGGCCAGGCGGTCGGTGTAGCGGAACACCGCGCGCGTCAGTGCGAACAGCCGCACCCCCACGACCGCGACCGAGATCGCGAGCAGGATCGGCTGCTCGCTCGCGCGCACGATCAGCCACGCGCTGACCGCGAGCAGTGCGACGGCGGATGCCTCGGAGAGGAATCCGGATGCCGCACCCGGCCAGAAGCGCCGCAGCGGCGGCATCGCGCCGCGCAGCACGTCGCGGGTGCGCGGCGTGAGGCGGCCACGGGTCGACACGGTGGAGCGGGCACTCACGCGATCACCTCCGCGCCGCGCAGCGACACGATCCGGTCGGCGATGCCACGCGCCGACGCGCGGTGCGACACGAGCAGCACAAGGGCGCCGGCATCGGCGATCTCGCGCACGCGCACCCACAGGGCGCGCTCCGTCTCGGCATCCAGGGCCGAGCTCGGCTCATCCAGCGCGATCACGGGCGCGACACCCGAGAGATGGCGGTACAGGGCGCGGGCCACCGCGACGCGCTGGGCCTGACCACCCGAGAGTCCGCCACCCTGCACCCCGAGCTCCAGAGCGGGGTCGATACCCTCCGCGGCGGCGAGATCGAGAGCACGATCGACGCGCCCCGCATCGGGATCCGGCGAACCGAGCGCGATGTTGGCGGCGACGGTGCCCGCGATGAGCCCGGGCCGCTGACCCGCCCACGCCAGCCAGCTCGCGGGGGAGAGGGAGGAGACGGGGCTGCCCGCCCACGACGCGTCGCCCTCGAACGCCGCGGTGCCGCGCAGAGCGGCGAAGATGCTCGACTTGCCCGACCCGCTCGGTCCTTCGATCAGCACGACCTCGCCCGCCCGCGCCACAAGATCCACGGCCGGCAGCATCCGATCCCCGCGGCGCACCCGCAGGCCGCGCAGCTCCAGTCGTGCCGGCCCCCCGGCATTCTGCGTCGTCTGTGCGGCCCGCGGCGCGGCGCCGAGCGCCTGCGCGGCGTCGAGCACGGCGAACACATCCGCCGTCGCGGCGACACCCTCGGCGGCCGCGTGGAACTGCACACCCACCTGGCGCAGCGGCAGATACGCCTCGGGCGCCAGCAGCAGCACGAACAACCCGACGCCGAGCACCATCGCGCCATCGAGCAGACGGAACCCGATCGAGACCGCCACGATCGCCACGGCGATGCTCGCGAGGAACTCGAGAGCGAACCCCGACAGGAACGACACGCGCAACACCTTCATCGTCTCGACGCGGTACCGCCCCGTCACCTCGTCGATCGAGGCCGCCGCGCGGTGCTGGCGCCCGAAGACGGTGAGCGTCGACAGACCCTGCACCGTATCGGCGAAGCGCGCCGCGAGGCGCTGCAGGGTCTGCCACTGCCGCTTCTGCACGGCACGGGTGGCGAGGCCGATGAGGATCATGAAGATCGGAATCAGTGGCAGCGTCAGCAGCACGGTGAGGCCGCTGATCCAGTCCGCCCACCACATCACGATCAGGATGCCGGGGGTCGCGATCGCGGTCTGCACGAGCTGCGGCAGGTACCGGCCGAAGTACGCGTCGAGCGCTTCGAGCCCCCGACCGGCCGTCACCGCGAGGGCGGCGGAGTTCTGTCGCTCGAGCCAGCCCGGCCCGAGGTGCCCGACGGCGCTCATCAGCCCGTCGCGCAGCTGTGCCTGCACACGGGCGGCGGCGCGCGCCGCGGCCTGATCGCGCACCCAGATCATCAGCGCGCGCACGAGCACCACGCCGCAGAGCGCCAGAAGGGTCCCCGAGAGCTCGGGCCACGGCATCCCGTCGATCGCGCCGGTGATCGCGCGCGTGAGCAGCCACGCGAAGGCGATGATCACGACCGTCTGCGCGAGCGAGATCACGGCCAGCGCGACGAAGAAGCCGCGGGAGGCGCGCGCGTACCGCAGCAGGCGGGGGTCGACGGGGGGCGTGCGCGGCGTGCGCGCGCCGGGGGCATCGGATTGGTCGGTCACAGCATGTCGAGGCTATCGCCGGCCCGCATCAGTGGGCCTCCGCGGCGGCCTTCTCGATGCGTGAGCGCGAGACGCGGCGGCGGAACACCCAGTACGTCCACCCCTGGTAGGCCAGCACCAGGGGCAGGAAGATCAGGGCCGCCCACGACATGATCGTCAGCGTGTAGTCGGTGCTTGAGGCGTTCTCGATGGTCAGGCTGAAGGCCGGGTCGGTGGAGGAGGGCATGACGGAGGGGTAGAGCGCGAACCACAGCGTCCCCACCGCCGCTACGACGGTCGCGGCGCCGAAGCCGAATGCCCAGCCCTCGCGGTCGCGCAGGTTCGCGCCGACCGAGAGGATGAGGAAGACGGCCGCGGCGATCGCGAGCAGCATGACGGGCAGCGCGGGGTGGGCGAGCACCGTCCAGAGCAGGAACAGCGCCGCGACGACGATCGTCACGAACCCGGCGCGGGCGGCGAGCTTGCGGGCGTCGTCGTGCACCGCTCCGTCGGTCTTGAGCGCCACGAAGCTCACGCCGTACGTGAAGAACAGCAGGAGCGTGGTGAGGCCGCCCAGCAGCGCGTAGGGGTTCAGCAGCGTCAGCAGCGTGCCGGTGAATTCGAAGTCCTGATCGATCGGCACCCCCTGCACGATGTTCGCGAAGGCGACTCCCCACAGCAGCGCCGGCACGGCGGACCCGACGACAATCATCGTGTCGAAGCCCTTCTTCCAGCGCAGGCTGTCGCGCTGATGCCGGTACTCGAACGACACCCCGCGGGCGATGAGCGCCAGCAGGATGAGCAGCAGCGGCAGGTAGAAGCCGCTGAAGAGCGTCGCGTACCACTCCGGGAACGCGGCGAACAGCGAGGCCCCCGCCACGATCAGCCACGTCTCGTTGAGGTCCCACACGGGACCGATCGTGTTGATGATCTGCCGGCGGCCGATGTCGTCCTTGCCGAGGAAGGGCAGCGACATCCCGACGCCGAAATCGAACCCGTCGAGCACGAAGTACCCGATGAAGAGGAATCCGATGATCCAGAACCAGAGATAGGCGAGATCCATGATCGGCTCCTAGTAGACCGTCGAGGTGAGGCGGTGGGCGTCGTCGGAATCGTCTTTCGGCGCGTTCGGATCGGGCAGCGGATCCGGGCCCTTCTGCGCGGCCTTGAGGATGAGTCCGAACTCGACCACCGCGAGCGCGGCGTAGATGAGCGTGAACGCGACGAGCGAGATCAGCACGGTCCACCCCGGCACGTTGGGGGAGACGCCGTCCTCGGTGAGCATGAGGCTGAACACGATCCAGGGCTGGCGACCCATCTCGGTGAAGACCCAGCCGACGAGGCTGCCGAGCAGGGGGAGCGGGGCCGACCAGATCGCGATCTTCCACATCCAGCCCGCGACCGGCTTGGTCGCCTTCTTGCGAGTGACCCAGAGGCCCGCGACCGCGACGAGGGCGGCGGCACCGCCGAGGCCGATCATCCAGCGGAACGACCAGTACGTGACCCAGATGATGGGCATGTAGCTGACGCCCTCGCCGAACTGCTGCTCGTACAGCGCCTGCAGGTCGTTGAGGCCCTCGACACAGCCGTCGAACGTATGCGTGGAGAGGAAGCTGAGCAGGTAGGGCACGCGCAGCGACCAGATCTCCTCCGACCCGTCGGGGGTGCCGAGGGAGAAGATCGAGAACGACGCGTCCGCACCGCAGGCGGTGTTCCACATCGCCTCGGCGGCGGCCATCTTCATCGGCTGCGTCGCCACCATGACGAGGCTCAGTTGGTCTCCCGAGAGGGCGACGCCGGCGAACGAGACGATCATGAACCACAGGCCGAACCGCAGCGAGGAGCGCATCGTCTCGAGATGCTGGCCGCGGGAGAGATGCCACGCCGAGACGGCGATGACGACGGCGGCCGCGAACATCCACGCGGCGAAGATCGTGTGCGGGAACGCGGCGAGCACGACGGGGTTGGTCAGCACCGCTCCGAAGTCGATCAGCTCCGCGCGGCCCCCGTCGGCGGCCATCTGATAGCCGACGGGGTTCTGCATGAAGGCGTTGGCGGCGAGGATGAAGTAGGCCGACAGGGTGGAGCCGAGCACGACCATCCACATCGACAGCAGGTGCAGGATGCGGGGCAGTCGGTCCCATCCGAAGATCCAGAGACCGATGAAGGTGGCCTCGAAGAAGAAGGCCATGAGGCCCTCGAACGCCAACGGCGCCCCGAAGACGTCGCCGACGAAGCGCGAGTAGGCCGACCAGTTCATGCCGAACTGGAACTCCTGCACGATCCCGGTGACGACGCCCATCGCGAAGTTGATCAGGAAGATCTTGCCGAACAGCCGCGTCAGGTGCAGCCACTTCACATCGCCCGTGCGGTGCCAGACGGTCTGGAAGATCGCGACGACGAGCGCGAGTCCCAGGGTGAGCGGGACGAAGAGGTAGTGGTACAGGGTCGTCAGACCGAACTGCCAGCGGGCGAGAAGCAGCGGGTCGAGCAGATCCACGGGCGGACTCCGATTTCGCTCAGGGGGCGGTTCGCGACTCACCGTAGCATGTGGTCAGACCACACGGGAGGGCGGTATCTCGACAACGAGATTCCCGCATTCCCGTCGTTCGGCGAGCCTGATCCGGCCGTGAATAAGCCCGTGCGGGGATAGGCTCGGACGCATGTCCGGCACACGCGCGCTCGAGAGCGGGGCGACGCCGTGAGCGCCGTGCCGGTCACGATCGGCGTGCGGATGCCGGGGCCCGCGGCCCGGGACGCTCAGGCCTCCGGCTCACCCCTCATCGACACGCACGGCCGGGTCCACCGCGACCTGCGCATCTCGCTGACCGATCGATGCTCCCTGCGCTGCACCTACTGCATGCCCGAACAGGGCAACGAGTGGCTCGCACGCACGAGCATCCTGGGTCTCGACGAGATCGAGCGCGTCGCGAGAGTGGCCGCAGCATCCGGCATCACCACCTTCCGGCTCACGGGTGGCGAGCCGCTCCTGCGCACCGACATCGTTGAGGTGGTGCGTCGCCTCGCCGCCGTCTCGGGCCCGGACGGACCCGTGCAGATCGCGATGACGACCAACGGCATCCGTCTGCGCGAGGTGCTGCCGCAGCTGATCGACGCAGGCCTGTCGCGGCTGAACATCAGTCTCGACACGCTGCGACGCGATCGCTTCCGCGACCTGACCCGGCGCGATCGCCTGGACGAGGTGCTCGATGGGATCGCCGCCGCCCGGGACTGCGGACTTCGCCCGCTCAAGATCAACGCGGTCGCCATGCGCGGGGTCAACGACGACGAGATCGTCGACCTCGTCGAGTTCGCGATCGCACACGATGCGCAGATGCGCTTCATCGAACAGATGCCCCTCGATGCCGGCCACACCTGGGATCGATCGCGGATGGTCACGCGCGACGAGATCCTCGCCGCGCTCTCCGCGCGCTTCACGCTGACCCCGGTGCCGGGGCGCGGGGGTGCTCCCGCCGAGAAGTGGGCCCTCGAGGGCGGACCGCACACGGTGGGTGTCATCGCGTCGGTCACGGCACCCTTCTGCGGCGACTGCGACCGGCTGCGCCTGACCGCGGACGGGCAGCTGCGCAACTGTCTCTTCTCCACCACCGAGTACGACCTGCTGCCGATCCTGCGCGCCGGCGAGGGTGACGACGCGATCGACGCGATGCTGCGCTCATGCGTGCACGGAAAGCTGCCCGGGCATGCCATCAACGACCCCGCGTTCCTGCAGCCGGCCCGCGGGATGAACGCGATCGGCGGCTGATCGTGGGACGCATCACGGCACGGCGGCCGGTCACCAGGATCACGCTCGGCACGCAGCCGGTGCGCCGCCCCGACACGCTCGCGGTCGAAGAGCCGCTGGAGATCCGCGTGGGCGGCGCGTCGCTGGCGATCACGATGCGAACCCCGGGCAACGACGTCGAGCTTGCGGGGGGATTCCTCGTCTCGGAGGGGGTCATCGCCGCGGGAGGGCAGTTCCACTCGGCGATCCACTGCGGCGGGCCGGGCGCCGGCGGGCCCATCGCGGGCGCCGCCGAGAACACGTACAACGTGCTGGATGTCACCCTCGCTCAGGGGGTCGCCGCACCCGATCCCGACCTCGCCCGCACTTTCTACACCACCTCTTCGTGCGGGTTGTGCGGCAAGGCCTCCATCGAGGCGGTGCAGACGGTGTCCTCCTACGATGTCGCGGTGGATGCTGTCGACGTCGCCGCCGAGGTGCTCGTGACCTTTCCCGACCTGCTCCGCGCAGCCCAGGCGGTGTTCGACAAGACCGGCGGGCTGCACGCCGCCGGCCTGTTCGACGCGGCGACCGGAGAGCTCGTCGTGTTGCGCGAGGACGTGGGGCGCCACAACGCCGTCGACAAGGTCGTCGGCTGGGGCGTGCTGAACGACCGGCTGCCGCTGTCGGGTCACGTGCTGATGGTGTCGGGTCGCGCGAGCTTCGAACTCGTGCAGAAAGCGGTGATGGCCGGCATCCCGATCCTCGCGGCGGTGTCGGCGCCCTCGTCCCTCGCCGTCGAGCTCGCCGCGGCCCAGGGTCTCACGCTGGTCGGATTCCTGCGGGGGGATTCGATGAACGTGTACACGCGTCCGGATCGCATCCGGGTCGGCGCGGGGGATCGGGCGGCGCTCAGCGCGTCGTGAGCTGGACCACGCACTCCTCGGGGTTGCAGCTGGATCGCATGCCGTCGATCAGAAGCGGGCCGCGGGCCGCGGTGAGCACGCCCTGCATGATGCCCCGGTGCACGGAGCACAGCGTTGCGCGGTGCCCCGCCTGTGCGGTCGCGTGGGGGCAGGGGGTCAGATCGATCGTGAGCTCTTTGTCGTCGACGAGTGGGTCGAAGCCGGATTCGCTGAGGTGGTCGACGATCGCGTCGAGCTGATGGGTGGCATCGGTGCCGATCTCGTTGACCGATGAGCCGGTCCACGGCATCACCCGCCGCATGATGTCGCCGCGCTCGGCGGCTTCGCGGGCCTTGCGCCGCGCGATGGGACTGGATGCTTCGGCCTCACCGGTCGCGGCGGAGTAGAGCACGCGCGGCCTGCCGCGGGTGGTGCGGTGCTCCGTCTCGCGGACGATGTGCCCGCCCTCGGTCAGGCGGTCGAGGTGCTCGCGGACGGTGTTGGCGTGCAGGCCGGTGGCCTCGGCGAGTTCGGCGATCGTGCGCCGGGGTCTTTCTTGGATCAGGTGCAGGATCTCGACGCGCGAGAAGCTCGAGATCGCGCTGTAGGTGCCGCTGGTGCCCGCCATGGCGTCATTATCCCGGCTCGGGTGGTCTCGGCACCAGGTGTCGCGGGCGTCAGCGTCGCGCGGTGAGGCGTCGCGGGTATCAGCGTCGCTGGGCCAGGTGGACCGGGATCGCGAGTGCCGCCGAGACGCAGAGGATGCCGGCGGCGAAGACGAGGCCCTGCCAGGCCTCGAGCGAGAACGCGAACCCCGTGAGCCACATGCCGGCGATGAACAGGACCAGGGCGACGATGAACATCGGATCTCCTTCGAAGGGGAAGCTTCGTCACCCAGCCTAGCGGCGCGACGGCGTGCCGGTCAGTTCGGCGAGCTCCGAGAGGTCGAGCGGCTCGGTCGGCGGGAGGGCGAGGGTGGCGGCGTCGAGGGGTGCGTGGGCAGTCACGGGCGTGCGGCCTTTCGAAGAGGGGGTGCGGGGATGTGGGGAGGTGGGGCCGTGGGCCGTCAGAGCCAGGGAGCGAGGACGCCCGCCGTGAGGAGGAGGGTGCCGGCGACACCGGCGGCGATGGTGGCGGCGGTCATGCCGAGGCGGGCGCGGGCGACGCGGACGGCGGGCGGCTCGCCCGCCGGGACGACGCTGTCGACGGAGGCCTGTGCCTGCTCCACGGTGGCGAATCGGCCCACGGGGGTGCCGATGCCGTCGAACGCGACGAAGCCGTCTTCGACCTTGCTGACGGAGCCGGCGTACTCGCCGCCCCTGTTGCCGACGTGGAATCCTTCCTCGACCTCGGTCCAGCGGGACCGGGCGCCGAGCGCGAACGTGGTCTGAGCAGTGGACATGACTCCAGTATTGCTCACCAAACTAGTAATTAGGAGTGTTAGTTATGCCCTACCGCGTGTCGGTGCGGAGGGTGCAGGGGTAGCGTCGCGTCTTTTCGTCGCTCGCGTGGGATGTGTCGCGGGGGCGTGACGCGAGCGCTGCGGCACGCGCGCGTGGGTGCGGCGGCCGCGGCTTGTCAACCCCCGTCAGCGTGTGGTCTGCCGTGCCTAGCGTTGTCGGCATCCGTCGCCCACATGTGCCGCCGCCATCCGCGGCGGTGGCGCGAGCAGAGAAGGAGTCCTCATGGCACGCATCATCGAAACGGTCGACGTCGACGTCCCCGTCACCACGGCCTACAACCAGTGGACGCAGTTCGAGTCGTTCCCCCGCTTCCTCAGCTTCGTCGAGTCCATCACGCAGACCGATGACACCCACACGCGATGGGTCGTGAAGATCGGCGGCGCGGTGCGCGAGTTCGACGCCGAGATCACGGAGCAGCATCCCGATGAGCGGGTGGCGTGGAACAGCGTCGGCGGAGATGAGAATCACGCGGGCGTCGTGACGTTCCACAAGCTGACGGATGCCTCGTGCCGAGTGACCGTGCAGATCGACTGGGAGCCGTCGGGCGTGCTCGAGAAGGCCGGCGCCGCCTTCGGGGTCGACGACCACGCCGTGAAGAAGGATCTGAAGAACTTCACGCAGTTCATCGAGGAGCACCCGCGCGAGACAGGGGAGTGGCGCGGCGACGTCGAGAACTGACGCCGCGTGCCGCGCGCGGCGTGCATCAACGAGATCGCGCCGCGCGTCGTCGCGATCGCCCGTGCTCACGCCGCGCGCCATCCCTTGCGGTCGAGCGGAGGAGGGTCCCACGCCCATCGCCACGTCGCCTTCGACGTCAGCACGGTGCCGCCGCCGCGCGGATCGCCGGGTGCGCGAAGCATGAGCGGGCCCGATCCGAACCGTTCGATTCTCCATCCACGGTTGTGCAGAAGCATGTGGTGGAACCTGCAGAGGAGAACGCCACGGTCGATGTCGGTGCGCCCGCCATCGGCCACGTAATGGTCGATGTGATGGGCCTCGCAGTACGACGCTGGTTGCCGGCATCCGTGCCAGACGCAGCCGCCGTCGCGCACGGTCAGAGCAAGTCTTTGTTTTGGCGTGAACAGGCGTTGCTCGCGCCCGACGTCGAGCGGATTGCCGCGGCCGTCCACGGTCACCTCGGTGGAGCCGTGCATGCACAGCGCCCGATCGATGACAGTGCCGGGCAGCGACTGCCCGCCGTCTTCAGCGTGACCGACCGCGAGGAGGCGGCCGAACGGGTCGCGAGGGCCGACGAGGTCTTTGACGACGACCATGCGCACACCCGGCCGACGGGCTCCGAAGACATCCGACGCCTGCGCCAGTGAGCCCGCGCGCAGCACGTCGATGATCAGGTCGTATTCGATCTGCTCGTTGGTGCGCGGGTCGTCCCGGATTGCTGCGGACGGCGTCTGCTCCTCCTCCGTGACGAACCGAGGCCCGCCTCGTCGGGGGCGCACCGCGGAGGCGAGCAATGAGCGCACCCAGAGTGCGGCTTCGTCGTCGAACACGACTCGGGCGTGGTGCTGCCCGTTCTCGTCGATCCAGGTGCGCCACGAGCGCGCGTCGTAGCGGCGCGCGAATCGCTCCTCCGCGCCGGCAGGGTCGAGCATGTCGCGCATGGTGCGCGCGCGTGCGGCGAGACCTTCGACGGTTGTGCCGGCGGCCTCGTCTACGAGCATCTCGGCGGCCACCGACCATGCGCCCTCGGCGGCGAGCGCGTCGGCGCCGTCGGTCGTGGGCGCGCCCAGGCCCCGGCGGATCGCATCATGCTGTGCCGTGGTGATGCGGCCCTCGAGCAGGGCGCGTCGCAGCGGGTCGTGCCACGGCGTGCGCGCGGACAGGGCCGATGTCGCTTCGGGGTCGCATCCCGGCAGCATCGTAGGTTGGTCACCCGACGCCGGATCATCAGCGCCCGGCCCTGCGCAGCCTGAGTCGTCGTCGAGCAACGCCTGCCCCACGCGCACCTGACGCTGCGCCTCGGCTCTCGTGCCGCCGGTGATCGCCTGAACGAGCGCCGCGGGCGTGGCGTGTCCCTGTGTTGCCGCGAGCCCGGAGTGGCCGTCCTCGCGTCGCGACCTGTGCGCAGCCACCCCGGCGAGCACCGACTGCAGGCGTGCCACGTCGTTGGCGAGTGCTGCGAGGTCGCGCAACCCCTCGATGAGAGATGCGTCGCTCAGTCGTGAGGCGCTTGCCGGCAGGTCATGGGCCGCGACATCCAGTTCGACGACACCCGCGAGGGACTCAAGTCGCCGTCGCATAGCCGTCAAAAGGTTCATATGTATAGCCTGCCAGGCTCAGATGAGAATAGAACAAAAATACGATGAGAATGCGCTCATTCTCGCACCGCAGTGGCCGAGTCCTGCGATGGTGGAGACATGAAGGCCGCCCTGGTGCTCGCGACGCAACTGTTCGATGAGCATCCGGCGTACTCCGACCCCGAGATCGACCTGTTCATCGTCATCGAGTCTGTCGGGGCCTTCCGACGTCGCCCGTATCACGCCCACAAGATCGTCCTGCTGCTGTCGGCCATGCGGCACGCCGTCACAGAACTTCGGCAGGCGGGCCGGGACGTGGTCCACCATCGTCTCCGCGACTCCGAGGCGTCCTTCTCGCGGGTCTTGTCGAAGACGATCGAGGAGCACGACATCACGCACCTCGCATGGATGCGACCGACCGACGATCGGGTCCACCGTCGCCTCCTCTCCGTCACCGCGGCGCGCGGCGTGCACACCCGCACGTATCCCGACGATCTGTTCCTCACGACCGACCGCGCGCTCGACGGCTGGTTCGCCGCACACCCCGCACGCCGGATGGAGGACTTCTACCGGTGGCAGCGTCGTCGCACCGGCGTGCTCGTGCACGACGGGGCGCCCGCGGGCGGCCGCTGGAACTTCGACACCGAGAACCGCCACCCCCTTCCTCGCGACAGGCGAAGCAGGGCACTGGCGATCGACATCCCGCCGCTGCCTGCCCTCGAACCGGACGAGATCACCCGGGGCGCCATCGCCGACACCGCCGCAGTCTTCGCCGATCACCCCGGCGACCCCGAGACCTTCTGGCTTCCCGTCACCTCCGACGCCGCTCGCGGCTGGCTCGCGGACTTCGTCGAGCGGCGGCTGGCGTTGTTCGGTCGCTACGAGGACGCGATGGATGCCGACGAGCCTTTCCTCTTCCACTCGGTGATCAGTCCACTGCTCAACATCGGTCTGATCACGACCGCGCAGGTCGTCGCGGCGGTCGAGGCATCGGATGCACCTCTCGAGAGCCGGGAGGGATTCCTCCGTCAGGTGATCGGGTGGCGCGAGTACATGCGCGGCGCATTCCGCGCGCAGCCCGACCTCGTGCACGCCAACCACTTCGGTCTGACCCGCGCACTCGAGCCCTGGTGGTACACGGGCGAAGCAATCCCCGACGACCTGCCCGTGCCGGTGCGCGCCGTGCTCGCGCGCGTGCACCGGTACGGGTACGCGCACCACATCGAGAGGCTCATGGTGCTGGGCAACTGGTTCCTCCTGCAGGGGTACGAGCCGCGCGAGGTCTTCGAATGGTTCTCGGCGATGTTCGTCGACGCCTACGACTGGGTGATGGTCCCGAATGTGCAGGGCATGAGTCAGTACGCCGACGGCGGTCGCGTGGCGACAAAGCCCTACGTCTCGGGCGGCGCCTACCTCCAGCGCATGGGGTCGTGGTGGCCGACCGCAAAGGACGCGCAGGCGGATGCCGTCACGGCGGCGTACTGGGATTTCCTCGATCGCCACGAACCGCTCCTGACAGACAACCCGCGGCTCGCGCTGCCGCTCGCGCAGATGCGCCGTCGCCGGGCGGAGCGGCCGGAGGAGGCGGGGCGTGCGCCGCCGTGATGAGCCGGAGGCGCCGCTGCCGAGTCCGCGGTCAGGTGGGGCCCGCTGCCCAGTGCGCGGTCAGCGCGCGGGCGCCTCCGCAGGGACGGAGCCGCGTCCGTGATCAGCTCGCGGTCGATGCCGCGGGTACGGCAGGCGCGATGGCGGTGGGATACAGCGCGCGCACGAGCGCCCACCCCAGGGCGCCCCCGATCAGCTGCGCGCCGATGTAGGGCAGCGCCGAAGCGGGGGAGATGCCCGCGAAGGTGTCGCTGAACATGCGACCGATCGTGATCGCCGGGTTGGCGAAACTCGTCGAAGCGGTGAAGAAGTAGGCCGCGCCGATATACGCCCCCACCGCGGGCGCCGCGAGGTGAGATCGGCCGGTGCGAACCAGGGAGAAGATGACCAGCACCAATCCCGCGGTGGCGACGACCTCCGATAGCAGCAGCGGCCATCCTCCGCGCTCGGTCGTGCTCCACGACACGGCGGGCGCGGCGAACATGAGGTTGGCGAGCACGGCTCCGGCGATGCACCCTGCGATCTGAGCGGGCAGGTAGATCGCGGTGATCGACCAGGGGCGGCGGTGCAGGACGACGTCGACCATTGTGACGACCGGGTTGAAGTGCGCACCTGAGACGGTGGCGAAGACGACGATGAGCACGGCGAGGCCGAGGGCGGTGGCGAATGCGTTCTCGAACAGCTGCAGGCCGATGTCGCCGGGCGAGAGGCGCTGGGCGGCGATGCCGGATCCGACGACGACGGCGGCGAGCAGGGCGCTGCCGAGAAATTCGCCCAGAGCGGCGCGGGCGGTGGCGTTCACGACGCGAGCATCCGCGAGACGCGGTCGAGGGCACCCGGGACGAGCGCGTAGTACGCCCACGTGCCGCGCTTGCTTCGGGTGAGGAAGCCCGCGGCGGTGAGCACCTTCAGATGGTGCGACACAGTGGGCTGGCTGAGACCGACGGGCTCGATGAGGTCGCAGACGCACGCTTCGGCGTTCACCGAGGCGGCGACGATCGAGAGCAGGCGCAGTCGGGTCGGATCCGCGAGGGCCTTCATCGTGACGGCAAGCTGCTCGGCCTCTTCGGCCGAGAGGGGTTCGCGCACGAGAGGCGTGCAGCAGGAGCCGACGACGGTCACGTCGGTCACGGCGAGCGGGGTGGGCATGCATCGACGATAGTCGATATTGACAATCATCGATACTCGGGCGCAGAATCTACATCGAAGTTCGTCGATGTCTTTCGGAGGCCGCCATGACCCTGCTCGATCTGACCCCTCGCGTGCGCGAGGACGCGAGGCTCGCAACCCTTCCGGCGGTCGTCATCGGGGCGGGTCCCATCGGGCTCGCGGCGGCGGCGCACCTGCAGCGCCGCGGCATCGACTTCGTGATCCTCGAGGCCGGTGACCGCGTCGCGGACAGCGTCCGCTCGTGGGGACACACGCGCCTCTTCTCGCCGTGGCGGCACCTCGTCGACCCCGTGGCGCGGGAGCTGCTCGAAACGCGCGGGTGGCAGCATCCTGCCCCCGAGGTGGCGCCCACCGGCGGCGAACTCGTCGAGGCGTACGTCGCTCCCCTCGCCGAGGTGCCCGAGATCGGCGCGCGTCTGCGTCTGGGCACCGAGGTCGTCGCCGTGAGCCGCGAGGGCATGGACCGCACCCGCAGCAGGGGCCGGGCCTCGACGCCGTTCGTGATCCGCACCCGCACGGCCGGCGGCGACATCGACGAGATCCCGGCGCGGGCCGTGATCGATGCCTCGGGCACCTATCGTTCGCCCAACCCGCTCTCCTCGAACGGACTCGACCTGCTCGGCCTGGCCGAGATCTCCGACCGGGTCGCGCCGGCGCTTCCCGATGTCCTCGGCGCCGATCGGCCTCGATTTGCCGGACGCCACACGAGTGTCGTCGGTGCCGGTCACTCCGCCGCAAACACTCTGCTGGCGCTCGTCGCGCTGGCCCGCGAGGAGCCCGGCACGCGAGTGAGCTGGCTGATCCGGGGCAGTGCGGCGGTGCGGGTGACGTCGTCCGGCGATGACGAGCTCGCCGATCGCGCCCGTCTCGGCGGACGGGTCGACCGTGCCGTCTCGGACGGGCTCATCGAGATGGTCGACGGATTCGAGATCATCCGCGCGCATCGCGCCGGCGACCAGGTGTCGCTTGTCGGGCACCGCCGCGGCGAGGTGGTCTCGCACGCGACCGATGTCGTGGTCAACGCCACGGGTTTTCGCCCCGACCTCGACATGCTGCGCGAGATCCGCCTCGAGCTCGACGACATCGTCGAGGCCCCCCGCCGCCTCGCGCCGCTCATCGACCCGAACGTGCACACCTGCGGCACGGTCGAGCCGCACGGGTACCGCGAACTCGCGCACCCCGAGAGCGGCTTCTTCATCGTGGGCATGAAGTCCTACGGTCGGGCGCCGACGTTCCTGCTCGCGACCGGATACGAGCAGGTGCGCTCCGTCGCGGCGTGGCTTGATGGAGACATGAGTGCCGCGTCGACGGTGCAGCTCTCGCTTCCCGCGACCGGTGTCTGCTCCACAGGCGACGCCTCGGGTGGATGCTGCGCCTGATGCGCGTGCGGGCGATGACCGCCGCGGACTGGTCCTCCGTCGAGCGCATCTATCGGCAGGGCATCGACGAGGGGGAGGCCACCTTCGAGATCGACACCCCATCGTGGGAGGTGTTCGAGGCCGCGCGTCCCTCAGCACTCCGATGGGTGGCGGTCGACGACGCCGAAACGGTGCGCGGATGGGCCGCGGCATCCCCCGTTTCGGCGCGGCCCGCGTACCGGGGCGTCGTCGAGCACTCGGTGTACGTCGACCGGGAGGTGCGGGGCGCGGGGGTGGGGCGGATGCTGCTGAATGCGCTCATCGCCGCGGCAGAGGCCGTGGATATCTGGACGATCCAGTCGAGCATCTTTCCCGAAAATGCGGCGAGCCTGCGTCTGCATGAGTCGGCGGGCTTCCGAGTCGTGGGACGCCGAG
The DNA here is from genome assembly GCF_046111165.1 of Microbacterium sp. HA-8. Taxonomy (NCBI): domain Bacteria; kingdom Bacillati; phylum Actinomycetota; class Actinomycetes; order Micrococcales; family Microbacteriaceae; genus Microbacterium; species Microbacterium sp. HA-8. Next base: position 2,991,139 of record NZ_CP162025.1, on the reverse strand, counting down.
AGCGCATCGCCCGCTCGGGGCGCGGTGCCCACGCCGGACGGTGGCGCGACACGGTCCTGATCGAGCGGCGGAGTGCGGTGACGGGTTCCGACTGAGGCTACGGCGAATCGTCGACGGGAGTTCACCTCCCGTTCCGCGAGAGCAATAGACAGCCGTCTATGCTTCTGAGAAAGAGAAAGCGAGACAGCATGTCCGACAAGCCCACCGTCCTGTTCGTCTGCGTCCACAACGCCGGCCGCTCCCAGATGGCCGCGGGGTACCTGCGCGCGCTCGCGGGCGACGATGTCGAGGTCCTCTCGGCGGGTTCCGCGCCGAAAGACCAGATCAACCCCGTCGCGGTGGCCGCGATGGCGGAGGAGGGCATCGACATCACGGGCAACACGCCCAAAGTGCTGACGGTCGAGGCTGTCAAAGAGTCGGACGTCGTCATCACGATGGGCTGCGGCGACGCCTGCCCCATCTTCCCCGGCAAGCGCTACGAGGACTGGGAGCTCGACGACCCGGCGGGCCAGGGCATCGAGGCCGTCCGGCCGATCCGCGACGAGATCCGCGGCCGCATCGAGAGCCTGATCGGCGAGCTGCTTCCGGCACGGAGAGCCTCATGACCACCCGCAGGGGCCAGGATGGCCTGCTGTCGGCGGACTCCGTGCTGCAGCGCGCCTCCGAGCGCCTCGCGCAGCACTTCACGGGGATGGTGAACGAGGAGACGGTGGAGCGCATCGTCTTCGAGTCCTACGCCGCCCTCGCTCGAACGGCCTCCGTCTCGGTGCATCTGCCGTCGCTGGCCGAGAAGTTCGCCCGGGACCGCCTCACCGCCCTCGCGCAGTCGAAGGGGCTGATCGCGAAGCCAGTCCCCGAGATCCTCTACGTCTGCGTGCAGAACTCCGGACGCTCTCAGATGGCCGCCGCCCTCACCCGCCACCTCTCCGGCGGGCGGGTGCACGTGCGCTCCGCCGGGTCGCAGCCGGGCGAGCAGATCCTCCCCGAGGTCGCCGAGGTGCTGGCCGAGCTCGGCATCCCCGTCGACGAGGAATATCCCAAGCCCCTCACGGACGACGTCGTGCGGGCGGCGGATGCTGTCGTCACGATGGGTTGCGGCGACGCCTGCCCGATCTACCCCGGCAAGCGGTACCTCGACTGGCAGCTGCGGGATCCCGCCGACCTCGACCTCGACGGGGTGCGCGCGGTGCGCGAGGACATCCGCGCGCGCGTCGAGCAGTTGCTGGAGGAGCTCGTTCCGGCGGACGTCTCGTGACGGCGGTCGGCGCATAGACTTCGGTCTATGGGTTTCGGTGGTGGTTCGGAGGACTGGACGGTGCTCGGCGATCCCACCCGTGCCCGCATCGTCCGCCTGATCCGAGATGCGCCCGATGGTCGGGCGCTGGTGGGCCGTCTGGCGGACGCCCTGGGCCTTCGCCAGCCGACGGTCAGCCACCACATGAAGGAGCTCACGGCGCGGGGAATCGTCGAGCGCCGACCGGAGGGGCGGCGCGTCTGGTACTCGCTCGATCCTCGGCACATCGAGCGCATCGATGCCCTGCTCGGCACGGAGACGCCCGATGCGTCGACGGACCTCGATCTGACGCGCATCGTGGCCGGGCTCGTCGAGCGATACCGCGGAACGTTCAGCCGGCAGACGATCGAGCGCTACGTCGTCGAGAGTCATCGTCTGTTGACACGGAGCAACACCGACGCTCTGATCGGGTCGCGCACCGCGGCGTTCGCGACGGCGCGCCTGGATGCGAGGGCCCGCGCTGATGCGCCGGCCGGCTCGACACCTGCGGTGCTGTTCGTCTGTGTCGAGAACGCCGGGCGCTCGCAGCTGGCCGCCGGAATCCTCCGCCAACTCGCGGGGGAGCGGGTGGTCGTGCGCACCGCGGGCTCGGCGCCCGCGGGAGCGGTCCGCGCGACGATCGTCACGGCGCTCGACGAGATCGGGGTCTCGCTCGGGGGCGAGTTCCCCAAGCCGCTGACCGACGACGCGGTCAGGTCCGCGGACGTCGTGGTGACGATGGGCTGTGGAGACGCCTGCCCGGTCTACCCCGGCCCGAGATATCTCGACTGGGAACTCGAGGACCCGACGGGCAGATCGCTCGAAGACGTGCGCGGCATCCGGGACGACATCGAGGCGCGCGTGCGCGAGCTGCTCGCCGAGCTCCTCCCGTCGTGAGTCCGGTCTGCGCCCACCGGGTGTGCACAGCTGCGGACCTCGTGCCGGCCCCGTCGCGTGTCGCGGCGCGAGGTGCGGCGTGTCGCCCGTTCGGTCCGCAGTTGTGCACGCACACGCAACAACAGGTGGGTCGGGGATGGCGAGGGAAAGGGGCGGAGGATAGGGGATTCGAACCCCTGAGAGCTTTCACTCAACACGCTTTCCAAGCGTGCGCCATAGGCCACTAGGCGAATCCTCCCGCGCCCGCGGACGGGCACGTGACCCCGAAGGGCCGCCGACCATCCTATCGTGCCTGCCGGGCCCCGCCGACCGCCCGGTATCCGCGGCGCAGCAGCGAGCGGGGCACGACGGCGGCCGAGAGGCGGTCGCGCCGATCGGCGCGCGCCGCGAGCCCGGACTGCACGGCGCGCACCGCGTCGGCCAGGTCGGGGGCGTGATCGGCGGCGCCGGCATAGCTCGCGCGCTCGATCGCGCCGACCACGACGCCCATCTCCGCGGCGGGTGCACCGTGCTCGGCGACGAGGCGGCGTCCGAGCGCGCGCGGCGACTCGCCGTTCGGCGAGCTGATGCCGAGATCGGCGGCGGTGTCCACGATCTCCTGCCAGGCCGCGGCCGCGTCGCCCGCGTCCGCCTCGCGCAGCCGCGCACGGCGCCGGACGACACGCCACAGGCCGGGCAGCACGAGGGCGAGGGCGATGGCGATCGTGAGGAACACCGGACCGGTCGGGTCGATCGCGACGCGGGAATCGAGAGGCGCACCCGACTCGTCGAGCCCGTCGGTCATGCCGGGCGCCAGCGAGCTCGAGGGAGCGGGGGATGCTGCACCCCCGGCATCCGGGGTCAGTGAATCGGCCGAGCCCGACACCGCTCCCGAGGCGAACCCGGTCGGCACGCCCAGGCTGTTCGTGGGCTCGAAGGGAACCCAGCCGATCCCGGCGAAGTGCACCTCGGGCCACGCGTGCAGCTGGGAGCTGACGACGGTGTGCACGGTCTGACGGTCGATCTGCTCCTGTGTCGGGGCGCCGGGAAGATAGCCGACGACGATCCTCGAGGGCATGTCGAGCGTGCGCGCCATGATCGCGAACGCCGACGCGAAATGCACGCAGTATCCGCTGCGCTCCTCCAGGAACGCCTGGACGGCCTCGAGGCCGGAGCCGTCGAACCCATCGTTGACGGGGGCGACGAGCGAATACTCGAAGTCGGGGCTTCGGAACCACCGTTGCAGCGCGACGAGCGCGTCATAGTCGGTCGAGGTGCTCGCGGTGACCGCCAGCGCCGTCTCGCGGATCGCGCCGATCGCCTCATCCTCCCCCTCGGGCAGCTGCAGCGAGCGTGAACCAGCCGGCACGCTCGCGTCGGTCTCGCGGATCTGCTCGAGCGTCGGCCGCGGCACCTGGTAGCTGACGCTGTAGTCCTGACCCTGCGGCGAGGACTGGCGGGAGAGCACGGTGCGGTTCTGCTCGATCGTGGACCACTCGCCGTCGAGCCCGTCGATGCCGACGGCGGGGTAGGGGATCGGCAGCCACGGGCTCACGAAGTTGCGCACCTCGATCGTCGCCGTGTACTCGGACACCCGCACATCCGGATCCACGATGACGGGATCGAATCCGGCCTCGAGAGTCGCGGGGACGCCGCGGTCGGGTTCCCACTCGTCGCCGTCGTACTCCGAGAGCGTCACGGCGCGCAGGTAGGGCGGCGCGGGCGCGTCGCTGCGCAGGGTCAGCACCTCGACCTCCTGCGGGCGGCGCAGGTCCTGTCCGAGCTCGAGGCTCGGGTCGATCGTGTTGCCGCGCACCGCGATCACGGTCGAACCGGCCGACTGCGGAGCGGGCATCACGGGGGCGATCGCGACGGCCGCGACGATCGCGGCGGTGCCGACGGCCGCGGCGGTGCCGGCGGGCACCCGGGACGCCCCTCGGGCGCCCGACCCGCTGGAGCGGTCGCGCGTCGCAGTCTCGACGGCGAGCATCAGCAGGATCGCGGCCGCGAAGGCGATGAACCCCACCAGGTCGATGCCCGAGGGCACCGCGATGGAGGGGATGAGATAGACGGCGAGCAGCCCCACCGTCGCGAGAAGGGGCATCGGCGCCGTCACGACGACGTGGTCCATCGCGATCGCGAGGAGCCCCGCGGCGGCGACGATGAGGAAGGCCAGGGCGGGACCGGCATCCAGCGGCGCCGCGCCGTCGCGGATCTGCTGCAGCGCAGCATCCATCAGCAGTGGCACCTGGCGCAGGGTGTCGGGGGTGGGGATCACGCCCAGCAGAGCGGTGCCGCCGCCGAAGAGCACCGTCATCGCGACGAGCCACACGGCAGCTTCGACCACCGACACGATGATCGCGGGCCGGCGCAGCCATCGCACGACGTATCCCGCGGCGAGCACGGCGACGATCATCCCGAGCGCGGTGGCGAGCCAGGCGCCCCCCGAGATCACCCGCAGCAGCGGCATCAGCGCGGTCACGACCGCGAGCAGCACGGCGATCGCGAGCGTCGCCTGCGGCCGACGACGGATGCCGCCCTCAGGCGTGGACACGTCGACCCCCGTGCTCGGCGACTCCGACCCAGACGGCCTGCAGATCGAGATCCGGCCCGATCGCCGCGGTATGCCACCCGGAGGCACCCGCCGTGGCGAAGGCGTCGGCGGACGCCGCGGTGCACAGCAGCGCGGGCAGCGCGGAATGGTGGGCGGCGGGGGCGAGGGCTGCGGCGTCGGCCGCGTCGAGCCGACCCGTGATCAGCAGCAGCGGCCCGACCTGGTCGCCCGCGAACAGGCGCGCCACGGCGGGCAGCGTGTCATCCCGCCGGGTCGTGATGGTGGCGAACCGCGTGAGCATGTGGTCGGTCTCATCCGCCGACTCGGTGCCGGGTATGGGGTCGCACAGCGCCTGGCCGTCGGAGTCGCGCACGTGCACGAGGTATCCGTCGCGGGCGAGCCGAAGCACGATCGACACGCACGCCGAGAGCGCGGCTTCGAATCCGGAGTCGGCGCCGGGGGAGTGGCGGGCGGAGGCGTCCCAGCGCACGGCGCTGCGATCGAGCATGACGGTGGCCGTGGGGGTCTGCTCCTGCTCCTCCTGCCGAACCATCAGAGTGTCGCGGTGCGCCGTCGCGCGCCAGTGGATCCGCCGCATCGAATCGCCCGGGGCGTAGGGACGGGCGATGAGATTGTCGGCGCCCTGACCGAGCTCATCGCTCGCGGCGTGCAGGGTTCCGCCGGACTCGCCCGCGCTGATCGGCACATGATCCAGCGCCGTCGCGGCGGGCGGGACGATCACCCGGGTGTCGCCGGCGACGCGGTGCGTGCGCGCCGCGATGCCGAACGGGTCGCTCGTGCGCACGGAGAGCGGCCCGAGCGGCCACGTGCCGCGGCACAGAGCCGTCGCCGTGTACCTGACGGTCGCGGTGCGGGAGCCGGGCCCGGAAGAGGTGTCGAACGCGTCGATGTCGCCCCGCGCGGGACTGCGGAGGCCTCGCGGCAGCGCGTCGGACCAGCGCGCACCACCGGCCGGCAGCATCCCGCGCATCGTGATGCGAACGCGCACCTCGGTGCTTTCGCCGACCGGGACCATCTCCGGGTGCAGCGTGCGTTCGGCATCGTCGATGCGTCGGCCCAGGTGCAGCACCACGATGCTCGCCACGATGAGGGCGAGCAGCAGGCTGCCGACGTAGAGCAGCTCGACGGTGCCGAGCTCGCCCGCGAGCACGAAGCAGGCGAGCGCGAGGATCAGTGCGCCCGTGCCCCGCAGAGTGAGGGGCCACCACCGACTCATGCGCGGGCGGCGACGGGCACGCGCACGGTCGTCGCGATGCGATCGAGGATCGCCGTGATCGCGTCGGCGCCCCCGCGTGCGCGCGCCCCCGCGATGGTGCGGGAGGGGATCAGGCGGTGGGCGAAGACGGGGTGCAGGAGCGCGATGAGGTCGTCGGGGATGACGAAGGCGCGTCCGTCGAGGGCAGCCCAGACCTTCGCGGCCCGCACGAGCTGCAGGGTCGCTCGGGGGCTCGCGCCCAGGCGCAGATCCGGGTGGTTGCGGGTGACCTGTGCGAGCGCGACGGCGTACTCCTCGACGGCGGGGGAGACGTGCACGGCGCGCGCGAAGGCGATCATCTGCCGCACCTGGGCCGTGTCGACCACCGCGCGCATGCGGTCGAGGGGATTGATCGCGTCGCGCTGGCGCAGCATCAGCGCCTCGGAGGCCGCGTCGGGATACCCCATCGAGATGCGGATCATGAAGCGGTCGCGCTGCGCCTCGGGCAGGGCGTATGTGCCCTCCATCTCGAGCGGGTTCTGCGTCGCGACGACGAGGAAGGGCTCGGGCAGGGCGTGAGAGTGGCCGTCGACGGTGACTTGGCCCTCCTCCATCGCCTCGAGGAGGGCGGACTGCGTCTTGGGGGAGGAGCGGTTGATCTCGTCGGCGATGACGATGTGCGCGAAGATCGCGCCCGCCTTGAACTCGAACTCGCGCTGCACGGGGTTGAACACCGACACGCCGGTGACATCTCCCGGCAGCAGGTCGGGGGTGAACTGGATGCGCCGCACGCTCGCATCGACGCTCTGCGCGAGGGCCTTGGCGAGCATCGTCTTGCCGACGCCGGGCACATCCTCGATCAGCAGGTGCCCCTCGGCAAGCAGCGCGATCAGCGCTGTGCGCACGGCTTGCGGCTTGCCGTCGATCACCTCCGAGATCGACTCGAGAATGCCGGTGGAGAGCTCCGCGAAGCGGTCGGCATCGATCGGTGCTGCGGATTGCTGCATGGGACCCCCTCGAGCGGAACGGGCGAGGACTCGGGTCGTCGTCGGCACCGTTATCCGATCGTAACCTCTGCAGGGGCGCCCGGGGCTGGGACGTCTTGCCTCACGTCAAGATGTCCGGGAGTGAGTGATGCTTGCCTCACGTGAAATGTCCGCGTAGCTCAGGCGGCGGGGCGGGTGCCCTGGGTGCGGGCGGCGGCGAGTTCGATGAGTTGTTGCTGGATCTGGTTGATCCGTCGGGTGATCCGTGCCGGGTTCAGCTTCGCATGCTCGCGCTCCAGTCGGGCGCGGGTCTTCTCGTCGAGCACACCGGCGTCGAGCAACCGCTGGTAGGGGGTACGTGGCTTGTCGTAGACGCGCTTCTTCCGGCCGGCTGCGGTGTGGGTCCAGTCGATCGCTTTCACGCAGGGCAGCAGATGGTTCTTGCGGGCCATCACGAAATCCCAGAGCTCGTTGAGCAGGGTCATCTCCGCCTCGGTCTCGTAGCGGTAGCGGAACGCGTGTTTGCGGACCCAGTCGCCGTTGCGTTGCTCGACGTGCGCGTTGTCGTTGTGCTTGTAGGGACGCCCCCGGGTGACGGGGATCTCCTTCTTGTCCGCCCAGGCGATCACGCCCCAGTTCATGAACTCGGATCCGTTGTCGAAGTCGAGCCCGGCGACCGGGACGGGCGCGTTCTTCACCATCCATTCCAGGGCGCCGTGCACGTGCACGTAGGCGTTGTTGCGGATCGTGCGCAGCATCGTCCACCCCGCGACCGGGTCGGTGCCGGTCAGGGTGCGCAGGAACTCGCCTTTGAGGGAGTGGCCGCAGTGCGCGACGGTGTCCAGCTCCAGGAACCCCGGGACGGTCAGCGGGGCGTCCATGCTGGTGCGCGTCGGGATCGAAGAGCGCAGGATGTGGGACGGCTTCGTGCCCGAGACCGCGACCGGGTAGGCGGCGTCCTTGTGCGGTTTCAGGTACCGGTCGATCGTCGCGGCGCTCATCGATCGCAACTCGTCCAGCACCTCCGGTGTGACCCGCTGCTCGACCTTGCCGAGCTCACGGAAGCGGACGAGGCGTTCGAGGGTGTCGTCCATGATCGCCGCGAAGTACTTTCCCGACGGCTGCCCGGACAGCCGCCAGACTTCTTGCAGCACCACGAGCGCATCGTAGGAGTACTTCCGCTCACGCGGCTTACGCTGCTGATCGCGCGCGGCACCTTTGCGTGCGTTCGCGGCACGGATCGCGCGGCGCGCGTGATCACGCGTCCAGCCTGTCGCGTGCACAAGCTCGTCCAGCAGCCGGCCCTTCTCTTCCTTGCCTGCTTTCGCATACTCGCGGGCGAACTTCTTCGTGATCTCACGGCGCGCCGCCATCGACAACTCCCTGCTCATCACCCCAGGGAACTACGCGGACATTCCTACGTGAGGCACGCGCAGCCCTTCCCGGACCTTTTAGCTGAGTCTCGTCGTGGGAGATCTCTGACCCGAGCGCGGGTTAGACTGGGGGCAGCTCTCCGCGTGACGGCATCCAGGCCAACTCCCCCAGGACGGAAACGTAGCAAGGGTAACCAGGCTCTGCCGGGTGCGCGGAGAGTCTTTCTTTTTCCGCCGGGGCGGATCCATGTCGGTGCGCACGCAGCAGTGCCGCGCGGCATCCCGCAACCTAGGCTGGTCGCGTGGCGCAGAGCATCTTCATCACGTCCGCCGAGGGGCACTCGGGCAAGTCCTCCATCGCGCTCGGGGTTCTCGACACCCTCAGCCACGCGATGCCCCGGGTGGGCGTCTTCCGGGCGATCGCCCGTTCGACCCTCGAGCGGGACTACGTCCTCGAGATGCTGCTCGATCATGACGGTGTCGACCTCGACTACGACGAGTGCCTCGGCGTCACCTACGACGACGTGCGCGCCGATCCGGATGCTGCGCTGTCGATGATCGTCGAGCGCTACAAGGCCGTCGAGGCGCAGTGCGATGCGGTCGTGATCCTCGGCAGCGACTACACCGACGTCGGGAGCCCCGCAGAGCTGGCGTACAACGCGCGGATCGCGGCGAACCTCGGGGCGCCTGTGCTGCTCGTGCTCGGTGGGCGCGCCGGGCAGGGCCAGACCGAGCAGCTCGGCTCCTCCATCGCCCGCACTCCGGATCAGATGGGCCAGATCGCCGACCTCGCCCTCGTGGAGCTCGCCCACGGACGTGCGGAGCTCTTCGCGGTCGTGGCGAACAGGGCCGACGCCGCCACACTGGAGGGCACCGTCGAGGCCCTGCGCCGATCGCTGACGGTGCACGGGCGGGGCTCGGTGCCGGTGTGGGCGATCCCCGAGGACCTCTTCCTCGTCGCACCCTCCATCCGCGGCATCATGCGCTCCGTCGAGGGGCATCTGCTCTCGGGTGACCCCGATCTGCTGACCCGCGAGGCGCTGGGGGTGGTCGTCGCCGGGATGTCGATGGTCAACGTGCTGCCCCGGCTGTTCGAGGGCGCCGTCGTCGTGATCCCCGCCGACCGGTCCGAGGTGCTGCTGGCGGCTCTGCTGGCGAACGCGTCGGGCACATTCCCCTCGATCTCGGGCATCGTGCTCAACGGCGGCTTCGAGCTGCCGGAGGCCATCACGCGTCTCATCGACGGGCTCGGGTCCACCCTGCCGATCATCACGACCGATCTCGGCACCTACGACACCGCCGTGCGCATCATGAACACGCGCGGACGCCTCGCGGCCGACTCGCAGCGCCGCTACGACACCGCCCTCGCACTGTTCGAGAAGCACGTCGACACGCGCGAGCTGCTCGCCGCATTCGGTGTCGCCCGGGCGACGGTGGTCACTCCGCTCATGTTCGAGTATCAGCTCATCGAGCGCGCGCGATCCGAGCGCAAGCGGATCGTGCTGCCCGAGGGCGATGATGACCGAGTCCTGCGGGCCGCAGCGCGGGTGCTCGCGCGCGGCATCGCCGACCTGACGATCCTCGGCGAGGAGATCGAGGTGCGAAATCGCGCGATCGAGCTGGGCATCGACATCCGCGACGCGCAGGTGCTGAGTCCGTTCGACGCCGTCACCGTGCACCGCTTCGCGGAGGAGTATGCGCGGCTGCGCGCCCACAAGGGCGTCACACACGGGCAGGCGGCCGACACCGTGACCGATGTGTCGTACTTCGGCACGATGATGGTGCATCTGGGCCTTGCCGACGGCATGGTCTCGGGCGCGGCGCACACGACGGCGCACACGATCCGCCCCGCGTTCGAGATCATCAAGACGGCGCCCGGCGTCTCGGTCGTCTCCTCGGTCTTCCTGATGGCGCTCGCCGACCGCGTGCTGGTCTACGGCGACTGCGCCGTGATCCCCGATCCCACGAGCGAGCAGCTCGCGGACATCGCGATCTCGTCGGCGGCGACGGCGACGCAGTTCGGCATCGAGCCGCGGGTGGCGATGCTTTCGTACTCGACCGGGGAATCCGGGTCGGGAGCCGACGTCGAGAAGGTGCGCGCGGCGACCGCTCTCGTGCGCGAGCGCGCTCCCGAGCTGCTCGTCGAGGGGCCGATCCAATACGACGCCGCGGCCGACGTCGCCGTTGCGGCCGCGAAGATGCCGGGCTCTCAGGTTGCCGGACGCGCGACGGTCTTCGTCTTTCCCGACCTGAACACGGGGAACAACACCTACAAGGCGGTGCAGCGCTCGGCGGGCGCGGTGGCCATCGGGCCCGTGCTGCAGGGTCTGAACAAGCCGATCAACGATCTCTCTCGCGGCGCGCTCGTCGAAGACATCGTGAACACCATCGCGATCACCGCGATCCAGGCCCAGGGGGAGTGAGCATGAGTGCCATCCTCGTCGTCAACAGCGGCTCATCCTCGTTCAAGTACCAGCTGATCGACGCCGACACCGAGGCCGTGCTCGCCTCGGGTCTCGTCGAGCGCATCGGCGAGTCCGTAGGACATGCCGCGCACACGGTGACGGTGGCGGGAATGCGGACGGATGCGTCGGCCGCCCCGGAACCGACGGTGCTCGACGCGACATTCGAGCGCGACCTGCCGATCCCAGACCACGCGGCGGGGTTCGCGGTCATGCTCGAGGCGTTCGCGCAGGACGGCCCCTCGCTGGCGCAGAGCCCGCCGATCGCGGTCGGGCACCGCGTGGTCCACGGCGGCGCGCGCTTCTTCGAGCCCACGTTGATCACGCCTCTCGTCGAGATCAACATCGACGAGCTCTCGGTGCTCGCCCCGCTGCACAACCCCGCCAATCTGCAGGGGATCCGTGCGGCGAAGGCGGCGTTCCCCGACATCCCGCACGTCGCGGTGTTCGACACCGCCTTCCACCAGAGCCTCGCCCCGGCCGCCTACACGTACGCGATCGACCGCGAGCTCGCGAGCGCGCACCGCGTGCGCCGGTACGGGTTCCACGGCACCTCCCACAAGTTCGTCAGCGAGGCGGCCGCCGCCTTCCTCGAGCGACCTGTCGATGCGCTCCGTCAGATCGTGTTCCACCTCGGCAACGGCGCCTCGGTCACGGCGATCGAGGGTGGACGCTCGGTCGAGACCTCGATGGGCCTGACCCCGCTCGAGGGCCTCGTCATGGGCACGCGCTCGGGCGACCTCGATCCGGCGGTGCTGATCCACCTCGCCCGCCGCGCAGACCTGTCGGTCTCCGACCTCGACACCATGCTGAACAAGCGCAGCGGGCTGCTGGGCCTCTCGGGCCGGGGCGACATGCGCGACGTCGTCGCGGGCGTCGAGGCGGGGGACCCCGATGCCACGCTCGCCTTCGAGGTCTACATCCACCGCCTCCGCGCCTACGCCGGGGCCTACATCGCCCAGCTCGGCGGTGTCGATGTCATCTCCTTCACGGCGGGCGTCGGCGAGAACGCACCGCTCGTGCGCGAGCAGGCGATGGCCACGCTGGCCTTCGCGGGGGTCGAGATCGACCCGGTGAGAAACGCCGTCCGCAGCAGGGAGCCACGGCGGATCTCGACAGATTCCTCCGCCGTCGCGGTGCTCGTCGTGCCCACCAATGAGGAGCTCGAGATCGCTCGCCAGACCCTCGCCGCGACACGCGACTGAGCTCTCCGATCCTGCCGGTACCGGCGTCGCGCTCCGCGGGGCTACGCTGGCACCACGGCACGATGGGGAGCCGCTGATTCGACCCGCGGTGCGCCGCCCGCCTGGAGGTTCTGTGACCGCCGACGCCCTGCCCGACCTCTCCACCTTCGACGCTGTGCTCTTCGACCTCGACGGGGTGCTCACCCCGACCGCCGAGGTGCACGAGTACGCCTGGAAGACGATGTTCGACCAGCTGTTCGCCGACTGGGACATCACTCCCGCCTACACCGAGCGCGACTACTTCGAGTACCTCGACGGCAAGAAGCGCTACGACGGCGTGGCCAGCCTCCTGCGCAGCCGCGACATCGAGATCGAGTGGGGGGCGCCGTCGGATCCGACGTCGGCCGACACCGTCTGCGGCATCGGCAATCGCAAGAACGAGGTGTTCGCGCGCGTGCTGCGCAGCGAGGGCATCGCGGCCTTTCCCGGGTCGTTGCGACTGCTCGACGTGCTCGCCGCCGCCGGCACGCCGATCGCGGTCGTCTCGAGCTCGAAGAACGCCGAAGAGGTGCTCGCCGCCGCGGGCATCCGCGACCGGTTCCCCGTCGTGATGGACGGCGTCATCGCCGAACGCGACCACCTCGCCTCCAAGCCCGCGCCCGATGTCTTCGTCGAAGCGGCGCGGATGCTGGGAGTCGATCCCGCCCGCTGCGCGGCGGTCGAAGACGCCGTCTCCGGAGTCGCCTCCGCCGCCGCCGGCGGCTTCGCACTCGTCGTCGGCGTCGATCGCGGCGCCGGCGCCGAGGCGCTGACCGCCGCCGGCGCGCACATCGTCGTCTCCGATCTCGACGAGTTCGTGCGCTGACCGGCCGCGACGACAGCATCCTCTCGCCCTTCTGATCCCCCCGCACAAGGAGCATCCGCCGTAATGATCGATCGCGACCGCTTCCCCGTCGACCCCTGGCGACTTGTCGAGACGGCCTACTCCGAGGAGGACACGGGCGTCACCGAGACCCTCTTCGCGGTGGGCAACGGCTACCTGGGCCTGCGCGGAAACCATCCCGAAGGCCGCCGCGCCCACGAGCACGGCACGTTCATCAATGGCCTGCACGAGACGTGGCCCATCCGGCACGCGGAGCAGGCCTACGGCTTCGCCGAGGTCGGCCAGACCATCGTCAACGCCCCCGACGCCAAGGTGATGCGCGTCTACATCGACGACGAGCCGCTCTCGCTCGACATCGCGGACGTGCGCGCGTACCGGCGCGAGCTCGACATGAAGGAAGGGGTGCTGCGCCGCAACGTGCTGTGGTGCACACCGGCGGGCAAGCAGGTCCAGATCGACTTCGACCGCCTGGTGTCGTTCGAGGAGAAGCACCTCGCGGTCATGCGGGTCACGGTCACGGTGCTCAACGCCGACGCGGCCGTGACCGTCTCGTGCCAGCTGATCAACCGCCAGGACGGCGAGGACGTCTACGGCGGCACACCGAAAGCGCCGAAGAAAGCCGGGTTCGACCCGCGCAAGGCCGAGCGCATCGCCGAGCGCGTGCTGCTGCCGCAGGAGTACTGGCAGGACGGCAACCGATCGACCCTGAGCTACCGGGTCAACGCCTCGGGCATGACGGTGGCGGTGGCGGCCGACCATTTCATCGACACCGAGAACGAGTTCGAGGCGCGCACGCTGATCGAGCCCGACATCGCCAAGAACGTCTTCCGCGTCAGCGCCAAGGCCGGTGTGCCGACGACGGTGACGAAGATCGTCACCTACCACTCCTCCCGCGGTGTGCCCGCGCGGGAGCTGGTCGACCGGTGCCGCCGTTCGCTGGATCGCGCCGCGGGCGAGGGGATCGAGCACATCTACGAGCGCCAGCGGCACTGGATGGCGGCGTTCTGGGAGCGCTCCGACGTGCGCATCGGAGGCCACGAGGACCTGCAGCAGGCGACACGCTGGTGTCTGTTCCAGCTCGCGCAGGCCGCGGGCCGCGCCGACGGTCAGGGTGTGCCGGCCAAGGGCGTCTCCGGGTCGGGCTACAGCGGCCACTATTTCTGGGACACCGAGATCTACGTCCTGCCCTTCCTGACCTACACCTCGCCGCTGTGGGCCCGCAACGCCCTGCGCATGCGCACGCTGATGCTCCCCGCCGCGCGCAAGCGCGCGTTCCAGCTCAACGAGGCGGGCGCACTGTTCCCCTGGCGCACGATCAACGGCGAAGAGGCCTCGGCCTACTACGCCGCCGGCACCGCGCAGTACCACATCAACGCCGACGTCACGTACGCGCTCGCGAAGTACGTGCGCGCGACGGATGACGTCGAGTTCCTCTACCGCGACGGGGTGGACATCGCGGTCGAGACCGCGAGGCTGTGGGTCACGCTCGGCTTCTGGCGCGAGGGCGGCGACGAGCCCACCTTCCACATCCACGGCGTCACGGGGCCCGACGAGTACACCACGGTGGTCAACGACAACCTGTTCACCAACGTGATGGCGCGCTTCAATCTGCGCTTCGCCGCCCGCACCGTCCGCGAGATGGAGCAGGACGACCCCGAGGCGTACCGGCTCATGGCCGACCGGCTGCGGCTGGATCCGAGCGAGGCCGAAGGCTGGGATCTGGCGGCCGAGGCGATGCACATCCCCTTCAGCGAGGCCCTCGGCATCCACCCGCAGGACTCGCTCTTCCTCGAACGCGAGGTGTGGGACCTCGAGCACACGCCGGCCGACAAGCGGCCGCTGCTGCTGCACTTCCACCCCCTCGTGATCTACCGGTTCCAGGTGCTCAAGCAGGCCGACGTCGTGCTCGCGCTCTTCCTGCAGGGCAATCACTTCACGGCCGAGGAGAAGCTCGCCGACTTCCAGTACTACGACCCGCTCACGACGGGCGACTCGACGCTGTCGGCGGTCGTGCAGTCGATCCTCGCGGCCGAGGTGGGGTATCAGGACCTCGCGCTGGAGTACTTCCTCGAGTCGATCTTCGTCGACCTCGGCGACCTGCATCACAACGCCGCCGACGGTGTGCACGTCGCGTCCGCAGGCGGCGTGTGGACCGCTCTCGTCTGCGGATTCGGCGGCATGCGCGACCACTACGGCGACCTCTCGTTCGACCCGCGCCTGCCCGCCTCGTGGCCGGAGCTGTCGTTCACGCTGCGCTGGCAGAGCACCCCGCTGCACGTCACGATCACCCGAGACGCGCTCCGGGCGAGCGTCGACGAGGGTGGGGATGCTGTCGCCTTCCGCGTGCGCGGGCAGTCGTACACCGCGACGCCCGGCGCGGAGGTCGTCGTCCCGCTGGCCGACCAGGGTCCGGTGCGACGCGGCAAGCCCTCCCTCGAGCAGTTCGAGGACGTCCGTCGCGAGGACGGCACCCTGCTCTCGGCATCCGTCCCCACGGTGACGACCACGATCCCCGTCATCACGGGATCGGTCGCTGTGGTCTCGGGATCACTGCCGGCATCCCCGGACGACGGCTTCGGGGCGGACACCTGATCACGCCGGAACGGATGTCGGACCCACGCCGTAGGCTGGGGGCGTGACCGCCGCCCTCTACCGCCGCTACCGTCCCGAGACGTTCGCGCAGATGATCGGGCAGTCGCAGGTCACCGATCCGCTGATGACCGCGCTGCGCAACGATCGGGTGGGTCACGCGTACCTCTTCTCGGGGCCGCGCGGTTGCGGCAAGACGACGTCGGCGCGCATCCTCGCCCGCTGTCTCAACTGCGCCGAGGGTCCCACCGACACCCCGTGCGGCACCTGCGCCAGCTGCGTCGAGCTCTCTCGCGCGGGCGGGGGCTCGCTCGATGTCGTCGAGATCGATGCGGCCTCGCACAACGGCGTCGACGACGCGCGCGACCTGCGCGAGCGGGCGATCTTCGCCCCGGCCCGTGACCGGTACAAGATCTTCATCCTCGACGAGGCGCACATGGTCACGCAGCAGGGCTTCAACGCGCTGCTCAAGCTCGTCGAAGAGCCGCCCGACCACGTCAAGTTCATCTTCGCCACGACCGAGCCCGAGAAGGTGCTCGGCACCATCCGCTCCCGCACGCACCATTACCCCTTCCGGCTGGTGCCACCCGGGCCCATGCTCGAGTACGTGCAGCAGCTGTGCACCGAAGAGGGCGTTTCGGTCGAGCCGGGCGTGCTGCCCCTCGTCGTGCGCGCCGGCGGCGGATCCCCCCGTGACACCCTCTCGCTGCTCGATCAGCTGATCGCCGGCTCCGATACCGCGGCCGATTCGCCGACGGTGCTGGTGCGGTACGAGCGTGCCGTCTCGCTCCTCGGCTATACGCACACCGAGCTGCTCGACGAGGTCGTCGACGCACTCTCCGGTGCCGACGCGGCGGCGGCGTTCCAGGCTGTCGACCGCGTGGTGCAGACCGGGCAAGATCCGCGCCGTTTCGTCGACGACCTGCTCGAGCGGCTGCGCGACCTGATCGTCGTCGAGGCCACAGGGCAGGGCGCCGCGGCGGTGCTGCGCGGCATCGGCGCCGACGAACTCGCGCGCATGTCGCGGCAGGCGTCGATCTTCGGAGCCGACCGCCTCTCGCGCGTCGCCGACCTCGTCAGCCGCACGCTCGACGACATGACCGGGGCGACATCCCCGCGCCTGCAGCTCGAGCTCATGATCGCGCGCGTGCTCGCGGCGGCTCCCGCCGGCGCACAGGCCGCGGCCGAGCGCATCGGCCCGTCCGACGAGGCCCCTGCTCCGGCTGCGGCGCCTCGTGCCGCGGGGGTCACGCCCGCTCCCGCGGCACCGGCGGCCGCTCCGCCCGTGGCTGCTCCGCCTGAGGCTGCTCCGCCTGTGGCTGCTCCGCCTGTGGTGGCGACGCCGCAGCCGACTCCGAACGTGCGAGAGGCGGCCGCTCCGGCCGTGCCGCCCGCGACCGATGCACCCGCCGCGCCTGCGGCCGCGCCGCCGCCGCCGCCGGCGGCCTCGCCCGCCCGCGCCGCCCGTCCTGTCCCCGAGGGGCCCCTCACCCTCGCCCATGTTCGCGACGCATGGCCCGAGGTCCTCTCGAATCTCGAAGGCCTGAGCCGCTCCTCGTGGTTGGTGGCGAGCAATGCGCGCGTGCAGGCCTACACCGGCGATGTCCTCACGCTCACCTTCCAGAGCCAGAGCGATGTCGCCAAGTTCAAGCAGCGCACGGCGGGCGCCGGGGCCAGTGAAGACCTGCGCACCGCCATCGACCGTGTCCTCGCGGTGCGCGTCAAATTCATTGCGCGTCTGGACGCCGACGGCCAGGCGCCGCCGCCCCCGCCGGTCGACGAACCCGAGCCCGAGCCCGGACCGCCCGAGAGCAGCGCGTGGGCGAGCCCGCCCTCTTCGGACGGCGGCGTCGCGCGCACCGCGACGCCCGCTCGCGGGCCGGCCGCGGGTCATGCCCCGGCACCCGCGGCACGGGCGGCAGGTGCCATCGAGCCCGCCCCGGTGACGGAGTGGGCCGTCGCCCCTATTCCGACCTCTCCCGCCGATGAGGCGCCCGCGTCGCCTGCGGGTTCGTCGGCGTACGCCTCGTCCGCGCCCAGAGGTATGGTCATCGCGCCTGTGCGCTCCGTGCCCGCGCAGTTCGCCGTCGACGTCGAGCCCGAAGAGGCCGCAGCATCCCCCCTCGCGCCCGAGGCCACCGCCCCGCACGAGGGCGACGTGATCGCCGACTCCGCACCGCCGGTCGATACCGGCGACGAGGCAGACGAGACCGACATCGACGTGCGAGGTCCGGCGGCCCCGGTGCGCGTGCCCCCTGCCCGCTTCGCACCCTCGCCCGTCGGCGTCGAGCGCTATGGCGAGGCCGTCGTGCGACAGGTTCTCGGTGCGCGCTTCGTGCGCGAGGAGCGATTCGAGCCCCCGACGAGGTTCACCTGATGTACGACGGCATCGTCCAAGACCTGATCGACGAATTCGGGCGTCTGCCCGGCATCGGTCCCAAGTCTGCGCAGCGCATCACCTTCCATATCCTGCAGACACCGTCCTTCGACGTGGCACGTCTCGCGACCCTGCTCGCCGAGGTACGCGAGAAGGTGCGGTTCTGCGAGATCTGCGGCAACGTCGCCGAGCAGGAGCGGTGCAGCATCTGCCGCGATCCGCGTCGGCATCCCGAGGTCATCTGCGTCGTCGAGGACGCGAAGGACGTCGCGGCCATCGAGCGCACCCGCGAGTTCCGCGGCCTGTACCACGTGCTGGGCGGCGCGATCAGCCCGATCGACGGCGTGGGCCCCGACGATCTGCGCGTGACCGAACTCATGACGCGTCTCGCCGACGGCACGGTGCACGAGGTCATCCTCGCCACCAACCCCAACCTCGAGGGGGAGGCGACCGCCACCTACCTCAGCCGGCTGCTGCTCGCGCTCGAGGTCCGCGTCTCGCGGCTCGCATCGGGCCTCCCCGTCGGCGGCGACCTCGAGTATGCCGATGAGGTCACCCTGGGGCGCGCGTTCGAGGGTCGCCGCACTCTGTAGCGGCGGCGCGAGGACGCGCCTTTTGCGCCCTTGCGCACCTGCGCCCCCCTGTGCCCTGTGGGCAGGGCAGAGCGCTGCGCCGCACGTGTCCGACGCAGGAGATGCGCCGAGAACAGGAGATTTCGGCTCGGTTGCTCCTGTTTCCGCCACATCTCCTGTTCTCGCACCTGGCGGACAGCCCCGCCCGCAGCGGTCAGCGCAGCACCTCGACCAGAACGACCCACGCCACGATGATCGCGGCCACGATCGCGATGAGCGCCCCCGCGGCGGTGACGGCGAGAGCCCCCGGAGCGCCGCCGATCGCCATCGACCCGCCGACGAGGTAGGCGAGGATCGGCAGGAACCCCAGGAGCGACTTGGCCAGCCGCGCGCGGGCCGCGGGCTCGGGATCGGTGAAGATCGCCACGCTCGCGTTCACCTGGAACACCCCCGCGAACAGGGCCGCAGCGATCAACACCACGCCGTAGGCCGCCGGGTGGATGCCGGGCACCAATGCCGTGCCCGACGCGACGATCGCGAGCACGAGCGCGGCGATGCCCGCGGCAAGTCGCGCCGTCAGCGCGCGGGAGGCGATGATCTCGCGGATGTTGACGCTCATCGCCACGATCACGAGGCCGGCGAGGGCGGCCGTCGCGCCGAGCATCGCCACATTGAATTCCGACCACAGCGCCAGATCGTCCGTCATGCCCGAACTGTAGCGCCTGGTCTCGCCGCGTCGCGGGCTCCGCGTCCGTCGCGAGCTCAGCGCCGCACGCGGGCGCGGGAGCGGATCACCCCGCCGAGGGTCGCGCGCACCGGCTGTCCGAGATAGATGCCGAGCGAGGCGCCGACGGCGAGACTCACGCCGATGACGGCCGCGCTTGCGAGGGTGCCGAAGCCCGGGCCGAGCAGGTCGGGCGACTCGCTCGCGTCGACGATCGTGAGAAGCCCGCGGAACACCGCGGCTCCCGGCACCATCGGCAGGATGGCCGCCGTCGTGATCGCGACGGACGGCACGTGCAGGCGGTGCGCGGCGACGATGCCGAGGAAGCTGCCGGCGAAGGCCCCGATGCCGCTCGCGGCGGCCGCATCGAGTCCCGTCGCCGAGGCGGCGAGAAAGCCGAGCCAGGCGACGAGGCTCAGCACAGCGCTGGTTGCGACGATGCGAAGCCCCGCACCGTTGTAGAGCGCGACGGCGATCGCGATGAGCACCGCCCCGGTCAGCTGCAGGGGCACGGCCCCCAACGGCAGCGCCTCGCTCGGGGCGGCCATGCCGATCCCCGCGACGAGGGCCACCTGCAGGGCCGCGAGGATGCCGAGCACGACACCCAGGGTCTGCATGGTCAGCTCGAGGATGCGGCCGAGGGCGGTGAGGGCGAATCCGTCGATCGCGTCCTGCGCGGCGCCGACCACCGTGAGGCCGGCGAGCATCAGCACGATGCCCGACGCGACGATGACCGAGGGGCGGACAGCATCCGCCGCCACCAGTCCGGTGAGAGCGAGCAGCGGCGCCGCGGCGGCGACCATGGTCAGTACGAAGGCGCCCGCGATCTGGCTGAAGAAGAAGGGCACCCGCGCGCGGGCGAGGGCGAACTGGGTGAGGGCTGCCAGAGCCGCCGCGACGCCGGCGATCGCGACGACGGCGGGCGTCGCGCCGAACATGACGGCGACACCCACGGCCAGCAGCGCCTGCGCCGCGATGACGGCGACCGGCGGATAGCGGAACGCCGCGCGCCGGATCGCCCGGTAGCGTTCGCGGGCCGTGTCGATGTCCAGTCCCTGCCGGATGTCGACCACGAGCGCCTGCAGGTGGCGCAGCTTGTCGTGGTCGGGAGCGCTCTGACGCACGACTCGCATGAGCGTGATGGGCCGCGTCGCCCCGCTGCGGTGGTGAGCCGCCGTGATCGAGTTGTACGTCACGTCGATGTGCACGGGGGACAGGCCGTACGCACCGGCCACGCGCACGATCGTGAGGGTGACTTCGCTCGCCGGGGCACCGGTTGTCAGCATCGTCTCGCCGATGCGGACCGCGAGGTCGATGATGCGCACCGCCATCGCGTCGTCGATGACCGGCAGTGCTTCGGTGAGGGCGGCGGAGGGATCCTCGGTGCGGACGAGGTGGCGGAGCGGGGACAGCAGGGTGCGGCTGCGGCGAGGCGACATGAGGGCAGTTCTCTGGAGCGGGGTGGGGCCGAACAACCCTACGTCGCGCACCTGACCGAACACATGGACGGGCGGGCATGCGCGCATCCGTAGAATGGCACGGGCGGCACACGCACCGATCGGCCGCCCACAACCGGGAGAATCCATCGTGGCGTTGGTCGTGCAGAAATACGGCGGCTCATCGGTCGCCGACGCCGAGAGCATCAAGCGTGTCGCCAAGCGCATCGTCGATTCGCGCCGTGCGGGCAACGACGTCGTCGTCGCCGTCAGCGCGATGGGCGACACGACCGACGAGCTGCTCGATCTGGCGAACCAGGTCGCGCCGATCCCCGCCCCGCGCGAGCTCGACATGCTGCTCTCCAGCGGCGAGCGCATCTCGATGGCGCTCTTGGCCATGGCAATCCACTCCATGGGCTTCGAGGCGCGCTCTTTCACCGGCAGCCAGGCCGGAATGATCACGGATGCCACGCACGGCGCCGCCCGCATCGTCGATGTCACCCCGATCCGGCTGCGCGAGGCGCTCGATGAGGGCGCGATCGTCATCGTCGCCGGCTTCCAGGGCTTCAACCGCGACACCCGAGACATCACGACGCTGGGGCGCGGGGGATCCGACACGACCGCCGTCGCGCTCGCCGCCGCGCTCGAGGCCGATGTGTGCGAGATCTACAGCGACGTCGACGGCATCTTCACCGCAGATCCGCGCATCGTGCCCAAGGCGCGCAAGCTCGACGTCGTCTCGAGCGAGGAGATGCTCGAGCTCGCCGCCAACGGGGCGAAGGTGCTCTACATCCGCGCGGTCGAGTACGCCCGACGCCACGGCGTGCTCATCCACGCGCGGTCGACCTTCAGCTCGAGCGAGGGCACGCTCGTGCTCGACGAGACGCGCCGCGCGGCGCACGGAAAGCAGGGAGAGGGCATGGAAGAGCCGATCGTCGCGGGTGTCGCGACCGACCTCGGGCAGGCCAAGGTCACCGTCATCGGCGTGCCCGATGTGCCCGGCAAGGCCGCCGAGATCTTCAAGATCGTCGCGCGCTCCGGTGCGAACGTCGACATGATCGTGCAGAACGTCTCCGCCGCGGCCACGGGACGCACCGACATCTCGTTCACGCTCCCCAAGGGCGACGCGGCCACGGCCCTCAAGGCGCTCGCCGCCGAGCAGGCATCGGTGGGCTTCGAGAGCCTCGTGCACGACGACCAGATCGGCAAGCTCTCGGTGGTCGGCGCCGGCATGCGCACCCACTCGGGTGTGTCGGCGACGCTGTTCGAGGCGCTCAGCATCGCGGGTGTCAACATCGAGATGATCTCGACGTCCGAGATCCGCATCTCCGTCGTCGTCCGAGCCGACGATCTCGCCGAGGCCGCGCGCGTCGTCCACACCGCCTACGGGCTCGACGGCGACACCGACGCCACCGTGCACGCCGGCACCGGCCGCTGAGCCGCGCGGGCGCGGTCTTTCGCGCTCGGTATGATCGTCGGCATCCCCCCGAACCGAGGAAGCACCGCCATGACCCGTATCGCAGACTCCGGAATCTCCGTCGCCATCGTGGGCGCCACCGGCCAGGTGGGCACCGTGATGCGTGAGATCCTGATCGAGCGCTCCTTTCCGATCCGCGAGCTGCGTCTGTTCGCCACCGCGCGCTCGGCCGGCACGGTGGTCGACTTCGGCGGTCACGAGATCGAGATCGAGGATGTCGCGACGGCCGACCCGGCCGGCATCGACGTGGCGCTGTTCTCGGCGGGCGCGACCGGCAGCCGCGCGCACGCACCCCGCTTCGCCGAAGCCGGTGCGACGGTGATCGACAATTCCAGCGCGTGGCGCATGGATGCCGAGGTGCCCCTCGTCGTCAGCGAGGTCAACCCCCACGCCATCGAGCGGGCCGTCAAGGGCATCATCGCCAACCCCAACTGCACGACCATGGCGGCGATGCCCGTGCTCAAGCCCCTCGACGCCGAGGCGGGCCTCGAGCGCCTGATCGTCAGCACATATCAGGCCGTCAGCGGCTCGGGCCTTGCGGGCGCCAACGAGCTGCTCGGCCAGGTCGAGGGTGTGCTCGCCCAGGGCGACACGCTGCGCCTGGTGCACGATGGCTCCGCCGTCGACTTCCCCGCGCCGGAGAAGTACGTCGCCCCGATCGCCTTCGACGTCATCCCCTTCGCCGGAAACCTCGTCGACGACGGCGACAACGAGACCGACGAAGAGAAGAAGCTGCGCAACGAGAGCCGCAAGATCCTCGAGCTGCCCGATCTCCGCGTCGCGGGCACATGCGTGCGCGTGCCCGTGTTCACGGGGCACTCGCTCTCGATCCACGCCGAGTTCTCCCGTGAGATCACCCCCGACCGGGCGCGCGAGATCCTCGCGTATGCTGCCGGGGTGACCCTGCAGGAGGTTCCCACTCCGCTCGAGGCCGCGGGCAAGGACCCGAGCTTCGTCGGCCGCATCCGCGCCGACCAGTCCGCCCCCGAGGGGCGCGGCCTGGTGTTCTTCATCAGCAACGACAACCTGCGCAAGGGTGCGGCGCTGAACGCCGTGCAGATCGCCGAACTCGTCGCGGCGAAGCTCGCCGCGACCGCGGCGGCCTGAGCCCGGCCCGCCCGCTCCGCTCCCGGCGCGCGGTCGGGGCCGGTCGCGCGCCGAACTAGGATGGTCGGGTGACCGAAACCGTCGACGTCGTACTCATCGGTGGCGGCATCATGAGCGCCACCCTGGGTACCTTTCTCGCAGAGCTGCAGCCCGACTGGAAGATCACCGTCTTCGAGCGCCTTCACGATGTCGCGCTCGAAAGCTCCAATGCCTGGAACAACGCCGGCACGGGCCACGCGGCGCTGTGCGAGCTGAACTACATGCCCGCCGGCCCCGACGGGTCCGTCGATCCGGCGAAGGCGGTGGCGATCAACGAGCAGTTCCAGCAGAGCCGGCAGTTCTGGTCCTCGCTCGTCGAGCGCGGGGTGCTCGATGCCCCCTCCACTTTCATCAATGCCACGCCGCACATGACCTTCGTGCGGGGTGAGAAGGACGTCGCATACCTCAAGAAGCGCTACGAGAGCCTTCGCGAGCAGCCCCTGTTCGCCGGCATCGAGTACAGCGAGGATTCGCGGGTGATCCACCAGTGGGCGCCTCTGCTGATGAAGAAGCGGCGCAAGAGCGACGAGCCGTTCGCGGCGACGCGGGTGCCGGCCGGCACCGACGTCGACTTCGGGGCCCTCACCCGTCAGCTCTTCGACGATCTCCGCGAACGGGGAGCGGATGTGCGCACCAACCGCGAGGTGCGAAAGCTCAAGCGGCAGCCGGATGGCACATGGCTCGTGACTTACCGCGACTCCATCGGCCGCACGCCGGGACAGATCAAGGCGCGCTTCGTCTTCGTGGGGGCGGGCGGCTGGGCGCTCAAGCTCCTGCAGCGCTCGCGCATCCCCGAGATCTCGGGCTACGGAGTGTTCCCGATCGGTGGCCAGTGGCTGAAGACATCCAACCCCGCGCTCGTCGCTCAGCACCGCGCCAAGGTGTACTCCCAGGCATCCGTCGGGGCGCCGCCGATGTCGGTTCCCCACCTCGACACCCGCGTCGTGGACGGCGAGACCTCGCTGCTGTTCGGCCCGTTCGCCACCTTCAGCCCGAAGTTCCTCAAGAACGGCTCGATGCTCGACATCGTGACCCAGGTGCGCCCCGGCAACATCCTGCCGATGCTCAAGGTCGCCATCGACAACCCCTCGCTGATCACCTACCTCGTCGGTGAGCTGATGAAGTCGCACAAAGACAAGGTCGAGAGCCTGCGTGCCTTCATGCCCACCGCGCAGGACGAGGACTGGGAGCTGCTGGATGCGGGCCAACGCGCACAGGTGATGAAGAAGGACCCCAAGAAGGGCGGCGTCCTCCAGTTCGGCACCGAGGTGGTCGCCGCCGAGGACGGCTCGATCGCGGGGCTGCTCGGCGCATCGCCGGGGGCCTCGACGGCCGTGTCGATCATGCTGGGCCTGCTCCAGACCTGCTTCCCCGACCGCATCGAGCAGTGGCAGCCGCGCCTGAAGGAGCTCATCCCGAGCTACGGCACGACTCTGAATCCGGATGCCGCGGCCGCTCGGGCGTCGATGACCGAGACCGCGAAGGCACTCTCGATCAGCGCCTGAGCCGCGTCGGTGACAGAGGTCGCCTGCTCGTAGACTCGGGCGGTGGCCAAACTGTACTTCCGCTACGGTGCGATGAACTCGGGCAAGTCGACCGCCCTCCTGCAGGCCGCGTTCAACTACGAGGAGCGCGGACAGCGGGTGCTGCTGGCGAAGCCCGCGATCGACACGAAGGGCGCCGATCAGGTCGAGTCGCGGCTCGGCGTCTCACGCCGTGTCGACTTCCTCATCGGTCCGGACGACGACGCTCGCGCGCTGTTCGAGCGGCATCGCGAGCGGGTGAGGCACGCGGCCGACGATGAGCTCCTGCCGGAGGGGAGGGTGTCGGATGTCGCGTGTCTCCTGGTCGACGAGGCGCAGTTCCTCCTCCCTCGCCACGTCGATGATCTCTTCCGGATCGCGATCGAAGAGGACATCCCGGTCCTGGCCTACGGCATCCGCACCGACTTCCTGACAGCGGCCTTCCCGGGCTCGCGCCGGCTCCTCGAGATCGCGCACGCCCTCGAAGAGCTCAAGACGATCTGCCGCTGCGGCCGCAAGGCCGTCTTCAACGGTCGCGTGGTGGCGGGGCGGTTCGTCTTCGACGGCGACCAGGTCGCGATCGACGCGGCGACCGCAGCGCTGCGCGACGAGCACTTCGTCACCTACGAATCCCTCTGCGGCGCCTGCTACCTCGAGGAATCCGGGGGCCGGCTGGGGGTCGCCGGCGCGTGAGGGGCGCGGACGGGCTGAGTAGGCTGGAGGGCATGCGTGTACTCCTTGCCGGCGGTGCCGGATACATCGGCGCCCACACCGCGGTCGCCCTTCTCGATGCCGGCCACGAGGTCGTCCTGCTCGATGATCTCTCGGGCACGCACGCGGCGGCCGCCGAGCGCGTGGAGCGGATCACGGGCCGGCCGGCACCTCTCGTGGTGGGCGATGCGAGCGACGATGCCGTGGTCGAGGATGTCTTCGATCAGCACGGGCCTTTCGAAGCGGTCATCCACTTCGCCGCCTTCAAGGCGGTGGGGGAGTCGACGCAGAAGCCCCTCGACTACTACGCGAACAATCTGGGCACCACGTTCGCATTGCTGCGGGTGGGACTTGCCCACGGCATCCGCTCGTTCGTGTTCTCGAGCACCGGCACGGTGTACTCCGACCCGGCCGATCTGCCCTTCACCGAGACGTCGACGACGAGCGTCGATCTATCCAATCCCTACTCGAAATCCAAGCGCATGAACGAGGTCGTACTCGAGGACGTCGCCCGGGTCAACCCCGATCTCAACGTCACGGTGCTGCGGTATTTCAATCCGGTCGGCGCGCACTCGAGTGGCCTGATCGGCGAGGATCCCGCCGGCATCCCGAACAACCTGATGCCGTTCGTCTCGCGCGTCGCCATCGGCGCGCTCGATCGCATCGGCGTCTTCGGCGACGACTACGACACCCCCGACGGCACGGGCCTGCGCGACTACATCCACGTCGTGGACCTGGCCGAGGGGCACGTCGCCGCGCTGGAGAAGGCCAGCCCGGGCCACGTCGTGTACAACCTGGGCACGGGGGTGCCGGTGAGCGTGCGCGAGCTGATCACTGCGTTCGAGAAGGCCGTCGGGCGCGAGCTGCCGCAGCAGACACTCCCGCGCCGCCCCGGCGACGTCGCGGCGACCTACTGCGATCCCGCCAAGGCGGCGGTCGATCTCGGCTGGAGGACCCGGCTGGGCATCGACGACGCGTGCCGCGACTATTGGCACTGGCAGCAGCAGAATCCCGCGGGCTACGCGGGAGCCTGATCTGCCTGTTGCGTGGTCAGACCACACGCGCTAGCGTGGCCTGACCACACAAGCAGCGGAGCAGCATGCAGAACAGGACGCCGGAGTCACCCAAGGCCTGGGAGGTCGTGCTCGAGCACATCGAGCGCGGCCTGATCGATGGACGATTCGCTCCCGGTGACCGTCTGCCCGCCGAGCGGGAGCTCGCCGCCAGCCTCGGCGTGGGCCGATCGAGTGTGCGCGAGGCCTTGCGCGTCCTCGAGGTACTGGGGCTCGTGCGCACCGGAACGGGGTCGGGTCCCGCGGCCGGGGCGATCATCATCGCGACCCCGCAGGGCGGCATGGCGGCCCTCCTGCGGCTGCAGGTCGCCGCGCAGGGCTTTCCGCTGCACGACATCGTCGAGACGCGACTGCTGCTCGAGACCGCCGTCGTCGAATCCCTCGCCGCCGATCCCGATCGTTCGCTCGCGGTGGCGCTCGCCGCGCTCGACGCGATGGATCGGCCGGGGCTGACCGCGGCGGACTTCCTTGTGCTCGACGCGCAGTTCCATCTGTCGCTCGCCGAGGCCTCGGGCAACGTGGTCGTGGCGGCGATGATGGGGGGTCTGCGCAGCTCGATCGAGGCCTATGTGCGCGAGGGCGCCGAGCGTATCGCCGACTGGGATGCCGCCGCCGCCCGTCTGCGCGCCGAGCACCGCGGCATCCTCGACGCCGTCGCGAGCGGAGACGCCGCCACCGCCCGCCGTCGCATCTCCGACCACATCACGGGCTACTACGCGGGCGCGGCGTTGGCCCGCAGCTGAGCACCCCGCATCCTGAACGCCGCCCCGAGAGGAACCACCATGGTCACGCGCCAGCTCCCGAACCCCGCCGAGCTCTTCGAGCTGATGAAGTTCAAGGCGCCCGAACTGAACGGGCGCAAGCGCCGACTGGATGCCGCGCTCACGATCGCGGATCTGCGCGCGATCGCGAAGCGCCGCACCCCGAAGGCGGCGTTCGATTACACCGACGGCGCCGCGGAGGGCGAGCTCTCGCTCAATCGTGCCCGGCTCGCGTTCGAGGACATCGAGCTGCATCCCTCGATCCTCCGGCCCGCGGAGCACGTCGACACCAGCACCAGCATCCTGGGCGGGCCGAGCGCCTTGCCGTTCGGCATCGCACCGACCGGCTTCACCCGGCTCATGCAGACCGAGGGGGAGGTGGCCGGAGCGTCCGCGGCGGCGGCCGCCGGCATCCCGTTCACGCTCTCGACGCTGGGCACCACCTCGATCGAGGACGTGAAGGCGGCGAATCCGGACGGACGCAACTGGTTCCAGCTGTACGTCATGCGCGATCGCGAGGTCTCGTATGCGCTGGCGAGGCGGGCCGCGGCGGCCGGCTTCGACACGCTGATGTTCACGGTGGACACGCCCGTGGCCGGCGCGCGGCTGCGCGACAAGCGCAACGGCTTCTCGATCCCGCCCCAGCTGACGATCGGGACGATCCTCAACGCGATCCCGCGGCCGTGGTGGTGGTTCGACTTCCTCACCACACCCAAGCTGGAGTTCGCCTCGCTGTCCTCCACCGGAGGCACGGTGGGCGAGCTGCTCGACGCCGCGATGGATCCGACGATCAGCTACGACGACCTGGCCGTCATCCGCGACATCTGGCCCGGCACCATCGTCATCAAGGGCGTGCAGAACGTCGAGGACGCCGCGCGCCTGGTCGATCTCGGCGTGGACGGCATCGTCCTCTCGAACCACGGCGGCCGTCAGCTCGATCGCGCCCCGATCCCGTTCCATCTGCTGCCGCACGTCGTGCGCGAAGTCGGCAAGGACGCGACGATCATGATCGATACGGGGATCATGAACGGCGCCGACATCGTCGCATCGATCGCACTGGGAGCGAAGTTCACCCTCGTCGGCCGGGCCTACCTCTACGGGCTCATGGCGGGCGGCCGCGAGGGTGTCGACCGCACCATCGCGATCCTGCGCAGTGAGATCGAACGCACGATGCGGCTGCTGGGCGTCGCCACGCTCGACGAGCTCGGCCCGCAGCACGTGACCCAGCTCACCCGCCTCGTGCCGGTCTCGCCCGAGGTGGCCGGGGTCGCCGCGGGCTGAGTGAGGCGGTCGGCTTCAGCGCGCCGGCAAGGTCGGGATCAGCGCGTCGAGAAAGACGACGGTCTGCTCCCAGCCCTCGACGGCCTGGCAGGGCACGCCGAGCGCGAGCACGGGGTAGTCGTTGCCCGCCTCGTCGAGGCGGTCGCCGACGAACAGCATGTCGCCGAGGGCGATGCCCGTCTGCTCGGCCAGCTTGGTCATGCCGTACGCCTTGTCGATGCCGCGATGCGTGATGTCGACCGACGTCGATCCGCCGGAGCGTACCTCGAGGTCCGGGATGCGGGCGGCCACCGCGTCGCGCAGCGCCGTCTTCTTCGCACCCGTCGGATCCCATGCCACCTTCGCCTCCAGCGGGGCTCGCTGGCCGAGGGCGGAGAAGGTGATCTGCGAGCCGCGATCCTCGAGGATCTCACCCCACGTCTCGCTCTCCCAGAGACCCAGACGTCGCGCCTCCTCCTCGACGGCGGTGAGCGCACGGGTCTTCTCGTCGTCGGTGAGCGCGTGCGCGTAGACGGTCTCGAGCTCGCCACCCTGCGCGAACCGGTAGTACTGCGTGCCGCACGTGGGCATCAGGTGCACATGCACGAGGGTGGATGCCGGTGCCTCGGGCAGACGGTCCACCACCTGCGTCTGGAACTGCACGATCTGCCCGCCCGAGATGACGGCGACCTCGACCCGTTCGGCGAGGGCTATCAGCTGCTCGCCGATGCGGTCGGGGATGGGGCTCTTCGAGGGAGCGAGCGTGTCGTCGAGGTCGAAGGCGACGAGCTTGGGCGCAGGGGCGGCGGTCATGTCTCTCCAGCGTCGGGGGTCGGGCGGGCCCGGGGACGAGAATGGGCCGACCGGTGGTCGACCCATTCTGCACTGTCGGGGTGACAGGATTTGAACCTGCGGCCTCGTCGTCCCGAACGACGCGCGCTACCAAGCTGCGCCACACCCCGTGGCAACCCTCCGAGTCTACCCGAACTCCAGCCCGCCCCCGAACCGCGCCCGCATCAGGCTCGCGCGGTGAGGGTGATCAGCGTGGCTTCGGGCGGGCAGGCGAAGCGCACGGGCGCGTAGATGGAGTGCCCGATGCCGGCGCTGACGTTCAGCGGCACGGAGCGATCGCCGGAGGTCCACGTCGAAAGCCCCCGTGCCTGCCGCAGCGGGATGTCGCAATTGGCCACGAGTGCGCCGTACCCGGGCACGCGCACCTGACCGCCGTGGGTGTGGCCGGCGAACAGTGCATCGGCGTCGCGGGCGAGCAGGGCATCCAGGATGCGGCGATAGGGCGCGTGCGTCACGCCGATCGTGAGCGCGGAGGATGCGGCATCCCCCGAGTCGCGCGCCTGCGCCGCCACGGCGTCGAGGGCGTCGAGGTCGTCGTGCTTGTGATGCGCGTCGCCGGTGCCGATGGCTCGGATCGTCGCGCCGCCGACCCGAAGATGCGCGACCCGGTTGTTCAGATCGTGCCAGCCGAGCTCGTCGACGAAGAAGCGCTCCATCGCTGCCGTATCGAGCTTCTCGGCCTGCGGGCGACGCCCCGAGGGACCCAGGAAGTATCGGAAGGGGTTTCGCGGAGCGGGGCCGAGCATGTCGTTGGAGCCGTGGACGAAGACGCCCGGCGTGCCGGCGAAGGGCTCGAGCGCCGCACGCACCCCCGCCAGGCCCTCGGCGTGTCCGAGGTTGTCGCCGGTGTTGATGATCAGGTCGGGTCGAAGGCCTACGAGGGAGGCGATCCACCGCTGCTTGCGGCGCTGCCAGGGCGCCATGTGGATGTCGGAGAGGTGCAGCACCCGCACGGGTGCCGCACCGGCCGGCAGGATCGCCAGCTCGGCGCGGCGCAGCGTGTAGACGTACCGCTCGATCGCCGTGCCCCACACGAGGGCCGTTGCCCCCGCGATGCCGGCGACCGCGAACGCGCCCGCCCCGAGGCGCGATGCGCGCGTCACGAGCAGTCGCGTCGTTCGGTGCTCAGCGTCACGGTCGTCCCGCGATTCACGTCGGAGCCCTCGCCGGGCGACACGGAGGTCACCGTGCCCTGCTCGGGCGCGTCCTCGCTCTCGGTGCACTGCTCCTGCACGTTGCTGAAGCCCGCCGAACGGACGGCGCCTGCCGCGGCATCCGGGTTCTGGCCGACCAGACCCGACGGGACCGTCGTGCCTTGGCCGTTGCTCGGCGAGATCGTCACCGTCGTGGCGCCGGACACGCGACCCGCACCCGGGTTCTGGCTCGCGATCGTGCCCTCGGGCTGCGCGCTGTCGATCGGGTCGCCCACGTTGACCGTGAAGCCGGCGGCCTCGAGCGTGCTGCGAGCCTGGTCGACCGACTGCCCGATCACGTTCGGCAGGTCGATGAGCACCTGACGGGTGAGGTTGGGGTCGGGAGTGGGGAAGTCGTCGCCGCCGTACTTGGCGTTCGCGGCGCCCATCATGTCGGGCCAGATCGAGTGCCGGATCGTCCACAGGGCGCGGCCGTTCGCCGAGTTGCGGTCGAGGCGCGCCTCGCCCGTGACGTTGCCGACCCAGACGACCGTGGCGACCTTCGAGCTGGCGCCGTCCATCCAGGTGTGGATCTGCTCGTGGATACCCGTCTTGCCGAACACCGGCACGCCGTCGCCGACGCGTGAGGAGCCGGCCGAGCCGCCGTTGATGACGCCCTCGAGCGCGTAGGCGGTGGTCGCGGCGACGGACTCGTCGATGACGCGGTTGCAGGTGGTCTCGGGAACGAGCTCGGGCATGTCGTTGCCGTCGGCGTCGGTCACACGATCGATGGCCTTGGGCTCGCAGTACACGCCGTTGTTCGCGATCGTCGCGTACGCGGCGGCCATGTCGATCGGGGCGATGTTCTTCGAGCCGAGGATGTCGTAGACGTAGTTGGTGTCGGTCACAGAGCCGCCGCTGGCGAGCTCGACGCCCATGCGCTCGGCGAGGCGGTTGGTGTCGCAGACGCTGACCTGCTCGCTCATCGCGAGGAAGCCGGTGTTGAGCGAGTCCGCCGTGAACCGCATCGGGCTGCCGTTGTATCCGCCGACGCCCTGGAAGTTCTTGATCTGGTTCGAGGCGATGCGCTGCGTGCCGCCGTCGCAGTCGGTCAGCACGTTGAACGAGCGCTGCCGGCCGTTGATGACCTCGTTGACGGAGTGCCCGTGCTCGAGCCAGTTGATCAGCGTGAAGACCTTGTAGGTGGAGCCCGGCAGGAAGCCGTTGGACCCGCCGTTGACGTGTCGCGTGTTGTAGTTGACCGAGGTGTACGCGGGATCCGAATTCGCGAGATCGGCATCCTGCGTGTACTGGCGGTTCTGCACCATCGACAGCACGCGGCCCGTCGAGACCTCGAGCTGGATCCCCGTCGAGCCGAGGTCGATGTTCGGGTGCGTCGCCGGAACGATCGAGATCGCCTGCTCGGCCGCGTTCTGCAGATCGAGGTCGAGCGAGGTGTAGATCTTCAGGCCACCACGGCGCAGGGTGCGCTCCCGCTCCTCGGGGGTGGCGCCGAAGGCCTCGTCGTTCTCCACGATCGTGCGCACGTAGTCGCAGTAGTACGCCGAGCCGCCCGCGGTCTGACAGCCCTGCGTCGACTCGACGATGTTGGGGGTGATCGGCTCCGCGTGGGCGGCGTCGTGCTGCTCCTGCGTGATCTTTCCCTCATCGAGCATGCGGCCGAGCACGTAGTTGCGGCGGTCGAGGGTGAGGGCGTAGCCGTTCGCTTCGCCGTTGGATTCGCGGTCGCGTTGGTCGATGCGGAACGTGTTGGGGTTCTGCACCATGCCGGCCAGGGTCGCCGCCTGCGACAGCGACAGGTTCATCGCCGACGTGCCGAAATAGCGCTGGGCGGCGGCTTCGATGCCGTAGGTGGTGCCGCCGAAGTTGGCGATGTTGAGGTACCCGAGAAGGATGTCGTTCTTGGAATATCTCTGCTCGAGGGCGATCGCATAGCGCATCTCCTGCAGCTTGCGCTCGATGCCCTCCATGCCGGAGGCCGTCGTCGCCTCGACCCAGCAGTTGGCGAGCTCCTCCTGCGAGGGCGCGTCGCGCTCGCAGCGCTGCACGAGCACGTTCTTGACGTACTGCTGCGAGATCGACGAGCCGCCCTGGGTGGCCCCGCCCTGGGCGTTGCTGATGACGGCGCGGGTCGTGCCGATCAGGTCGACGCCGCCGTGGTCGTAGTAGCGCGGATCTTCGCTGGAGAGGATCGCGTCGAAGACGACCTGATTGATCTGGTCGTAGGTGACCGGCACGCGGTTCTGGTCGTAGAAGCGGGCCAGCATCACCTCGCTGCCATCGTTCTGCGTGGCGTAGATCTCGGTCGGCTGCATGAGCTCGTCGATGTCGAGATAGCTCGGCATGTTGTCGAACATCGAGATGGCGCTGGAGGCCGCGGCGCCCGATACGGCGATGGCCGGCGTGACGGTGGCGGTCACAAGAAGACCGGCGACTGCGCTGAGGCCTACGAGGCCGGCGATACCGCCGAGCACGCCCGTAGCCGTCCGTTTCTTATCAGGCATAGGGTGAATGCTAAGGGAGTTACCTGAGCGATGCCCGAAACGCGGCCCGGGTGCTGCCCTGCCGGCCACGAACGCGGGAGAGCGATGACCACCTGGGAGTACCTGACGACTCCGCTGATGATCCACAACACAGCGGCGATCCTGAACAACTTCGGCAAGCAGGGCTGGGAGCTCGTGCAGGTCGTCACCGGCCCCGAAGGTGGTCTCGTGGCCTACTTCAAGAGGCCGACCGGGGGCGAGTCGTCGGGCAACGCCGGCCTGGCCGCCGCGGCCGAGGCGGCGCGCCAGTTCGAGGGGCAGTGACCGTGGGTAGCAGCGCACGACTCGCCGAACTGGGCATCGAGCTGCCGGATGTCGTTCCACCGGTGGCTGCGTACGTCCCGGCCAAGGTGCACGGCGACCTCGTCTACACCGCCGGGCAATTGCCCTTCGTCGAGGGCCGGCTGCCCACATCCGGCAAGGTCGGCGAGGGCGACGGGCTCGTGCCCGCCGCGGACGCCGCGGGATATGCACGCCGGTGCGCCCTGAACGCGATCGCGGCGGCGGCCGCGGCCGTCGGGGGAGCGGACCGCCTGACGGGTGTGCTCAAGGTGACGGGCTTCGTCGCGTCGGTGCCCGAGTTCACCGGCCAGCCCGCCGTGATCAACGGCGCGAGCGAGCTGCTCGGCGAGGTGTTCGGTGACGCCGGCCGCCACGCGCGCTCGGCCGTGGGCGTGCCCGTGCTGCCGCTGGACTCTCCCGTCGAGGTCGAGGTCGTCTTCACCTGGGAGTGATCACCGCACCTGCGCGCTGATCACGCTCATCACCGCCGTGTCGGCGAGTGTCGTCGTGTCGCCCACCTCGCGGCCCTCGGCGACGTCGCGCAGCAGACGCCGCATGATCTTGCCGGACCGCGTCTTGGGCAGCTCGCCCACGATGTAGACGTCGCGGGGCCGTGCGATCGGGCCGATCTGCTCGCCGACCCATGACCGCAGCGCCTGCGCGAGACCGTCGGGGGAGTGCCTGTCGAGGTAGCTCTGCTTGATGATGACGAAGGCGACGACCGCCTGGCCCGTCGTCTCGTCGGAGGCGCCGACGACGGCGGCCTCGGCCGTGGCCTCGTGGGCGACGAGCGCCGACTCGATCTCGGCGGTCGAGAGGCGATGCCCCGAGACGTTCATGACATCGTCGACCCGACCGAGCAGCCAGATGTCGCCGTCCTCGTCGCGACGCGCGCCGTCGCCCGCGAAGTAGAACCCCCTGTCGGCGAACTTCTCCCAGTACGTCTCGACGAAGCGGTCGGGATCGCCCCAGATCCCGCGCAGCATGCTCGGCCAGGGCTCGGTCACGACAAGCAGGCCACCCGCATCATTGCCGACGTGCGCGCCGGCCTCGTCGACGACATCCACCACGATTCCCGGCACCGGCACCTGGGCGCTTCCGGGCTTGGTCTCGGTGACCCCCGGCAGCGCAGAGATCATGATCGCGCCCGTCTCGGTCTGCCACCACGTGTCGACGATGGGCGTGGTGCCCGCCCCGATGACGGTGCGATACCACATCCACGCCTCAGGATTGATGGGCTCGCCCACCGACCCGAGCAGGCGCAGGCTCGACAGGTCGAACTCCGCCGGCACCTGCCGGCCGATCTTCATGAACGAGCGGATCGCGGTCGGGGCGGTGTAGAAGATCGTCACTTCGTACTTCTCGATGATCTCCCACCACCGTCCGGGGTGCGGAGTGTCGGGCGTGCCCTCGTAGAGCACCTGCGTGGACCCGTTGGCCAGCGGACCGTACGCGACGTAGGAGTGGCCGGTGATCCAGCCGATGTCGGCCGTGCACCAGTAGACGTCGGTCTCGGGGTGAAGGTCGAACACGTTGCGGTGGGTGTACGCCGCCTGCGTGAGGTACCCGCCCGAGGTGTGCAGGATGCCCTTGGGTTTTCCGGTCGTGCCCGAGGTGTAGAGGATGAAGAGGGGGTTCTCGGCGGGGAACGCGCGGGCGACGTGATCGGCGGATGCTGTCGGCACGACATCGTGCCACCACAGGTCGCGTCCCTCCTGCCATTCGACCTCGTTGCCCCCGCGGCGCACGACGAGCACGTGCTCGACGCTGGCCTGCGGGCCCTGTCCGCCGCGGTCGGCGAGGGCCATGTCGACGGCGGGTTTGAGCGGCGACACCTTGCCCTTGCGGTACCCGCCGTCGGCGGTGATGACGAGCTTTGCCCCGGCGTCGTCGATGCGCGAGCGCAGGCTGTCGGCCGAGAAGCCGCCGAACACGACGGAGTGGATCGCGCCGATGCGGGCGACGGCGAGCATCGCGGCGATCGCCTCGGGGATCATCGGCAGGTAGATGGCCACACGATCCCCGGCGCCGATGCCCAGGCCCTCGAGCACGTTCGCGAGGCGCTTGACCTCGTCGGTGAGCTCGGCGTAGGTGACCGCGCGGGAGTCGCCGGGCTCGCCCTCCCACAGCAGCGCCACACGATCGCCGTGCCCCGCCTCGACGTGCCGGTCGAGACAGTTCTCCGCGACGTTGAGCTCGCCGTCCTCGAACCACGTCGCGAAGGGTGGGTTGGACCAGTCGAGCACGCGGGTGAACGGGGTCTGCCAGTGCAGAAGCTCGCGGGACTGCTCGGCCCAGAACGCCTCGCGATCGGCCTCCGCCCGCGTGTAGAGCTCGCGAGTGGCGACGGCGTCCGCGGCGAACTCCGCGGGCGGGGCGAAGTGCCGCGACTCGTTCAGCAGGTGGTCGATCTGGGTGGTCATCGGTGCGCGCTCCTTTGTGCGTCCTGCGTCGGGGATGCCGAGCGATCGACGCCCGGTCCCGGCCTGCGGCGAATCTACCCGCGCGCGAAAGGGGCGGCTACCGCCGAAAGTCGGGGGTGCTCATGCGCCCCGCCCGATATACCGCATGGGAGCGGTGCCGATATGTTTGGCCGGGTCCATTCAAGTGCGTATGCTTCTTCGCGGCCGAACATTCGATTCTGGCAGAGCGACATCCCGGCCACCCCCCTGACCGGGTGTCGCGAGGCGGCATCCCATTCCCCCCATGGGATGCCGCCCTCTTCTTGTGGCGGTGCTGATCCCTCCCCAGCGCAGCGCCGGCCATCCGCGTCCCCCGCCCGGCCCGCACGGCGAGGCCGGGGCGCGTGCGCGGTCCTAGCCTCGCGGGCATGCCCTTCGTCCCCGAGCCCCCGGCCGCGCCGCTCGCGCCGCTGTTCCCGGCGGCCGTGTCGTTGTCTGCGTCAGTGCCGCCGCCGACCGCGTCGGTCGCGCCGCTGTCGATCACCCCGACCGCGCCGGAGTGGAGTGGGCCCGCTCCCGAGCGCTCGCGAGCGCGGGAGTCGGCGCTCGAGCCACTCGCGGTGTTCCTCGACGACCCCGCCGTGACCGACCTCTTCATCAACGGCGCCGAGGGGCTCTGGTGCGATCGCGGCTCCGGGGCCGAGCGCGAGGCGCTGTGGAGCGCGGATGAAGAGGACGTGCGGGCGCTCGCTGTCGACCTCATCGGTCTCGGCGGCCGGCATCTGGACGAAGCCAGCCCGGCGGTGGATGTGCGACTGGCCTCCGGCATCCGGGTGCACGCCGTCCTGCCCCCGATATCGACGTGCGGCACGGTGCTGTCGCTGCGCATCCCGCGTGTGGCCCGCCCGACCCTCGACGCGCTCACGGGTCACGGAATGCTCACCCCCGCGGCGGCGGAGTGGGTGCGCACGCTCGTCGCCACGCGCACCAACGTGCTCGTGACGGGGGCCGCGGGCACGGGCAAGACGACGCTCCTCGCAGCCATGCTCGCGGCGGTCCCTGCGCGGGAGCGCATCGTCACGATCGAGGACGTCGCCGAGCTGCAGATCGATCATCCGCATCACGTGGCCCTCGAGGCGCGCCAGCCGAACCTCGAGGGCGCCGGCGGTGTGGGTCTTGCCCGCCTCGTGCGCGAGGCCCTGCGCATGCGGCCGGATCGCCTCGTTCTCGGCGAGTGCCGCGGCGAGGAGGTGCGCGACCTGCTCGCGGCGCTGAACACCGGGCACGACGGCGGAGCGGGAACGGTGCACGCGAGCGGCCTGCACGAAGTGCCGGCGCGTCTCGAGGCACTGGGCTCGCTCGCGGGCCTCGACGACATCGCGCTGGCACGGCAGGCGACGAGCGCGATCGGGATGGTGCTGCACATCGAGCGGCACGGCGATGGCGCCCGGATGCTCTCCCGCGCCGGTCGACTGCGACTGGACGCCGGTCGTCTGAGCGTCGAGGAGTGTGCACCGTGGCTCTCCTGAGGCGCCGGCGACGCCCGGAGGCCGAATCCGCCGCCGTCGCCGAGGTCGCCCGTCGGCTCGCGGTGCTGCTTCAGGCCGGGATCGCACCGCGCGCCGCGTGGGGACACCTGGCATCGGCCGACGCTCGGGCGGGAGCGGATGCCGCCGCTCCGTCCGCGGGGAGGACGGTCGCGGCCACGGTGGCTGAGATCTCGCGCGTCGCGGCGACGGGCGGCTCGATCGTCGATGCGCTGCGCGGCGGCGGCGGACCCTGGCGGGATCTCGCCGCCGCCTGGGCGATCGCTACGGAGGTGGGAGCGGCGCTCGCCGACGCCCTGCGCGCCTTCTCGACGGCGCTCGCCGATGCCGCCGAGGCGCGCGACGACATCGGTGTCGCGCTCGCCGAGCCCGCCGGCACCGCTCGGCTCATGCTCTGGCTGCCCGTCGCGGGGCTCGCGCTCGGTGTCGCCCTCGGGCTCGACCCGCTCCGGATGCTGCTCTCCGATGTCCGCGGGCTCGTCTGTCTCGGCCTGGGGCTCGCGCTGGTCGCGGCGGGCCGCGCATGGACGGCACGCCTCGTGCGCACGGCCCAACCGCCGCCGCGGTTGCCCGGGATCGATGCCGAGCTCTTCGCCGTCGCCCTCAGCGGCGGGGTGTCGATCGATCGTGCCGCCGCGTGCGTGGAGCGCGCGCTCGGCCCGGGCCGGGCGCCGCCGGCGTCACCCGCCGTGCCCGCCCTCCCCGGCGCCGTCGCCGCGGCGCTCGATCTCTCGCGCGCCGCCGGCGTCCCCGCCGTCGAACTCCTGCGCGCCGAGGCGGCCGGCGAGCGCCACCGTGCGCGCATCGAAGGCCGCGCGCGTGCCGCCCGTCTGTCGACCCGGCTGCTGCTTCCGCTGGGCGCCTGCACCCTGCCCTCGTTCCTCCTCCTCGCCGTCGTGCCGCTCGTGCTGTCGGTGCTCGGCTCCACGGCCCTTCCCCTCGTCTGACTTCTCCCTCGCCTGACCCTTCCGTCCGATCAGCCACCCACGAGCCATGCACAAAGAAAGAGGTACGACAATGACCGATCCCTTCACCCCCCGCGCCGTGCGCGCCGCGCGTCGTCGGCTGCTCGGCGATGACAGCGGCGCCGCGACCGCCGAGTACGCCATCGCGACCATGGCCGCTGTCGCCTTCGCAGGCCTGCTCGTGGTCATCATGCGCAGCGACGAAGTGCGCGGGATCCTCACCGATCTTGTGCGGCGCGCGCTCACGGTCGGGTGAGCGCGCGGACGCGGCGGCGGCGCCGAGCGGAAGGCGCGCCGCCGCCGGATGATTCCGGCGCGGTCGCCGCCGAGTTCGCGGTGACCCTGCCCGCCGTCCTCCTGGTGCTCGCGCTCGGCATCTCGGCGCTCGCGGCGGGCGCGCAGAGCGTCCGCCTGCAGGATGCCGCGGCCGACGCCGCTCGCCTCGCGGCGCGCGGCGAGTCGTCCGGCGCGGTGGAGCGTGCCGCGCGCGGCGGGGGAGGCAGCGCTGCGGCCGTGCAGGTGTCGCGGCGCGACGACCTCGTGTGCGTGAGCGTCTCCGAGCCCGTCCGGCTGGTCGGCATCCCGGCCGGGGGTCTCCGCGCCACCGGCTCGGCCTGTGCCCTCGACGGCGGGCTCTGATGGCGGGGGCTGTGCTCGCCGTCGGCGCCGTGCTGACAGCATCCACCCTCGCCGTCGGGCTCGCCGTGGTGGGCCAGGCCTCCGTCGTCTCGCAGCGGGCGGCCGGCGCCGCCGACAATGCCGCCGTCGCCGCGGCGGACGCCCTTTCGGGGGCGGCGACCGGGCAGCCGTGTGCGAGAGCGGCGGAGGTGGCCGCGACGTTCGGACTCGAGGTGGCGGCGTGCACGATCAGCGGAGCGGAGGTCACGGTGACGGTGACGGGCGGCCTCCTGGGCCTGCCCGCCACGGCCCGTGCGCGTGCGGGTCCGCCGCAGGCCTCGCAAGACGTCCCGGGACGCGCGGGAGCCGACACACAGTGAGCGGTGTGTATGGTGTGCATCGACGAAAGGCACACCCTTGGCCACCAGCAAGAAGCTCGTCATCGTCGAGTCCCCGACGAAGATGAAGTCGATCCAGTCCTACCTCGGCGACGACTACGAGGTGCTCTCCTCCGTGGGGCACATCCGCGACCTCGCCGATAAGAAGGACATCCCCGCCGACCTGAAGAAGACGTCGGTGGGCAAGTATTCGATCGACATCGAAAACGGCTTCGCCCCCTTCTACGTCGAGTCGGAGCGCGGCAAGAAGACCGTCGCCGAACTCAAGCGTGCGCTCAAGCAGGCCGACGAACTCCTGCTCGCCACCGATGAAGACCGCGAGGGCGAAGCGATCGCCTGGCACCTGCTCGAGACGCTCAAGCCCAAGGTGCCCGTCAAGCGCATGGTGTTCCACGAGATCACGAAGGACGCCATCCGAGCCGCCGTCGAGAAGACCCGCGATCTCGACCACGACCTCGTCGACGCTCAGGAGACCCGCCGCATCCTCGACCGCCTCTACGGCTGGGATGTCTCGCCTGTGCTCTGGCGCAAGATCGGCACCGGCCGCGACGGCGCCGCACTGTCGGCCGGGCGCGTGCAGTCCGCCGCGACCCGGCTCGTCGTCGACCGCGAACGCGAACGCATCGCCTTCGTCTCGGCGGGGTACTGGGACATCGAGGCCGACGCGGCCAAGGACGCCGCGTCCTTCCGTGTCAAGCTCGTGCGGCTGGATGGCGCCGCAATCGCCCGCGGAGCGGACTTCGACGAGCAGGGCCAGCTGAAGAAGGCCGTCGTCGTGCTCGACGAGCAAGCGGCCCGCGACCTCGCCGACGCGGTCGCGGCAGTGGCGACAGCATCCGTCACCAAGGTCGAGGCGAAGCCCGGCACGCGCAGCCCGTACGCGCCCTTCACGACCTCGACGATGCAGCAGGAGGCCGGCCGCAAACTCTCGATGAGCGCCAAGCACGCCATGAGCGTCGCCCAGCGTCTCTACGAGAAGGGCTACATCACCTATATGCGCACCGACTCGCAGTCGCTGTCGACGCAGGCCATCCAGGCCGCGCGCGAGCAGGCGGTCGAGCTGTACGGTGCGAAGGCGGTTCCCCTGCAGCCCCGCGTCTACAAGAGCAAGAGCAAGAACGCCCAGGAGGCCCACGAGGCGATCCGTCCCTCGGGGGAGCACTTCCGCACCCCCTCGTCGGTGGCGAGCGGCCTCGACCGCGACGAGCTGCGCCTCTACGACCTGATCTGGAAACGTACGGTCGCGAGCCAGATGGCCGACGCGAAGTACGAGACGACGACCGTGACCCTCGAGGTCGACGCCGCCGGACGACGCGCCGAGTTCACCGCATCCGGCACCGTCTACACGTTCAAGGGCTTCCTCGAGGCGTACGAGGAAGGCCGCGACGAGAAGCGCGGCGATGCCGACAAGGCCGACGAGCAGTCGCTGCCCGCCGTCGCGGTGGGCGAATCGCTCGCCATCGCCGACGTCGAGCCGAAGGGCCACCAGACGACCCCGAAGCCCCGCTACACCGAGGCCTCGCTCGTCAAGGCCCTCGAGGAGAAGGGGATCGGGCGGCCCTCGACGTTCGCGAGCATCATCGACACGATCCTCGACCGCGGCTACGTGACCAAGCGCGGCCAGGCTCTCGTGCCGAGCTGGATCGCCTTCAGTGTCGTCCGGCTGCTCGAGGAGAACTTCCCCGACCTCGTCGACTACGACTTCACCGCCGCGCTCGAGGACGACCTCGACGCGATCGCCCGAGGCGACCAGAAGCGCGTGGACTGGCTCCGGGAGTTCTACTTCGGCTCCGAGGGGCACGTCGGCCTGCGAAACATCGTCGACAACCTCGGCGAGATCGATGCCCGCGAGCTGAACTCCCGGCCCGTCTCGGCCGGAGTGACCCTGCGCATCGGCAAGTACGGCCCCTACCTCGAGGTCGCCGACGCCGAGAATCCCGAGGCCGAACCGCGGCGCGTCAACATCCCCGAAGACCTCGCGCCCGACGAGCTCACGCCCGCCAAGGCGCAGGAGCTGATCGACGCTCCCGTGGCCGGCGACCGCGTGCTCGGTGAGAACCCCGAGAACGGCAAGCTGATCGTCGTCAAGGACGGCCGGTTCGGACCCTACGTGCAGGAGCTCGAACCCGAGGAGCCGCAGGCGGTCGACGAGGCCACCGGCGAGGTGATCGAAGCGCCCAAGAAGCGCGGAGCCAAGAAGGAGGCGGCGCCCAAGCCGCGGACGGCGTCGCTGTTCAAGAGCATGTCGGTCGACACCATCGACCTCGATGTCGCGCTGCAGCTGCTGTCGCTTCCGCGCACGGTCGGCACCGACCCCGAGTCGGGCGAGCCGATCACGGCGCAGAACGGGCGGTACGGCCCCTATCTGAAGAAGGGCACCGACTCGCGCTCGCTCGAGAGCGAGCAGCAGATCTTCGACATCGACCTCGAGGCCGCGCTCGCGGTCTACGCCCTGCCCAAGTACGGCGCGCGCCGCGCATCGAGCGCGCTCAAGGAGTTCGAGGCGGACCCGGTCAGCGGCAAGCCGATCCGCATCCGCGACGGCCGTTTCGGGGCCTACGTGACCGACGGCGAGACCAACGCGACCATCCCGCGCGGCGAGACCGTCGACGACGTCGACTTCGAACGCGCCGTCCAGCTGCTCGCCGACAAGCGCGCGAAGGGTCCGGCGCCCAAGCGCACCGCCAAGCGCACGACCACGCGCAAGGCGCCGGCCAAGAAGTGACGGGGGATGCTGCGCCCTCGCGCGGCGTGTGGATCACTCTCGAGGGGGGCGACGGCGCGGGCAAGACGACCCAGGCGGGCCTGCTCGAGACGTGGCTGCGCGAGCGGGGTCGCGAGGTCGTCCGCACCCGCGAGCCCGGCGGCACAGAGGTGGGGACGCTCGTGCGCGACATCGTTCTGCACCACCGCGGTGAGGTGGCGCCCCGTGCCGAGGCGCTGCTCTACGCGGCCGACCGTGCCCAGCACGTCGCGACGCTGGTCCGCCCGGCTCTCGAGCGCGGCGCCGTCGTCGTGCAGGATCGATACCTCGACTCCTCGGTCGCCTATCAAGGCGCGGGGCGTGTGCTCGATGCGGGCGAGATCCGCGACCTGTCGCTGTGGGCGACCGAGGGGGCGCTGCCGCACCTGACGGTGCTGCTCGACCTCGATCCCTCCGCGGCGCGGGCACGGCTGGATGCCGACGACAAGCCGTTCGACCGGCTCGAGGCCGAACGCGAGGACTTCCACGCCCGGGTGCGTGCAGCGTTCCTGCAGCTCGCCGCCGCCGAACCCGACCGGTTCCTGGTGCTCGACGCGACGGCCCCCGCCGCCGATCTGGCCGCCGCGGTGTGCGCGCGAGTGCAGCCGCTCCTGGCCTGAGCATCCGTGTCCCGAATTCTGTTGGCTGGGGCGGATGCGGGCGACGGATTCTGGGACATGCGTGGTGGGGTCGCCCGTGCGCGCGGCCGTGTCACAGGCGCCGCGAGGTCAACATTCCGGAAGAACGGCGCTCCGCGGCCCACGGCACGGCCGCCAAGGCGTTGCAGACCCCATCGATCCGGAATGTTGACCGTTTGCGGCGCCTGCCCGGCGCTCTCGGGGCCTGCGTGCGGCCGTGTCACAGGCGCCGGTTAGGCTGAGGCGATGCCTCCCGCAACCGCCGCGCCCGCCCTGCCTTGGGGCGCCGTCTGGGGGCAGGACGCTGCGGTCCGCACGCTGCAGCACGCGGCATC
Source organism: Microbacterium sp. HA-8 (assembly GCF_046111165.1). Classification (NCBI taxonomy): domain Bacteria; kingdom Bacillati; phylum Actinomycetota; class Actinomycetes; order Micrococcales; family Microbacteriaceae; genus Microbacterium; species Microbacterium sp. HA-8. Next base: position 2,948,206 of record NZ_CP162025.1, on the reverse strand, counting down.
CGACCCCGCGAACATGACGCACGCGTGGCTGATCACGGGCCCGCCCGGGTCGGGTCGCTCGACGCTCGCCTACGCGTTCGCTGCCGCCCTGATCGCCGAGGGCCCGGACGATCTCGCGACGATGCGGCAGGTGATCGCCGGCACGCATCCCGATCTCACCGCCCTGCGTACCGAGCGCGTCATCATCACGATCGACGAAGCACGCCGGCTGGTCGAGCGCTCGGCCTTCGCCCCCTCGCTCGGGCGGTACCGCGTGATCGTCGTCGAGGACGCCGACCGCATGACCGAGCGCACCTCGAACGTACTTCTCAAGTCGCTCGAGGAGCCGCCCGAGCGCACCGTGTGGGTGCTCTGCGCGCCGAGCGAGGCCGACCTGCTGCCCACGATCCGCTCTCGGGTGCGTTCGCTGCGGCTGCGCGAGCCGGATGTCGACGACGTCGCGCGCCTCATCGCCGAGCGCACGGGCGCGACGTCGGACATCGCCGCACAGGCGGCGCGCCACGCGCAACGGCACATCGGCATGGCACAGCGCCTTGCCACCGACCCGGCGGCGCGCGCGCGGCGCGACGAGACCCTGCGGGCTGTGCTGCGGGTGCGCAGCGTCGGCGACGCCGTCGAGGTCGCGGGCCGCATCGTCGAGCTGGCCACCGACGATGCGAAGGCGCTCACCGCCGAGCGCGACGCCGACGAGCGCACGTCGCTGTTGCGCACGATCGGGGTTGCCGAGGGGCAGGCGCCGCCGCCCGCCGTGCGCGCCCAGCTCAACGCCCTCGAAGAGGATCAGAAGCGCCGTGCGACACGCAGCCTGCGTGACGGCATCGACCGGGTGCTGACAGACCTGCAGTCGATGTTCCGTGATGTCGTGATGCTGCAGTTCGGCCGCGGCGACGACCTGGTCAACAGCGAGCTCGACACCGATCTGCGCGCTCTGGCACAGGCGTGGCCGCCGCAGCGCACGCTCGCGGTGCTCGATCAGCTGCAGAACACCCGACGCAATCTCGAACAGAATGCCGCACCCGTGCTCGCGCTCGAGAGCATGCTCGTGACGGTCATCAGTGGAAGGACCCCGTGACGATGGCCCGACGATTCACCGGCACCCGACCCGCTCGCGCGCGGCGCGCCCTCGGGGCGTTCGCCGCCCTGGTGGGGGCCGCGCTCGTGCTGAGTGGATGCCTCTACCAGGCCATCCCCGACGATGTCACGACGGGCGCACCCGCTCCCGTCGATCCCGCCGACGTGCCCGCGGATCTCGAGGGCTTCTACGCGCAGGAGCCCGCGTGGTACCAGTGCGGCGGGTTCGACTGCGCCACGGTGCTCGCGCCGCTGGACTGGGACGACGCGTCGCTCGGCGTCGTCGAGCTATCGGTGATCCGCGCGCCTGCGACGGGAACCGAGCCGATCGGGTCGCTGCTGACCAACCCGGGCGGACCGGGCGCGAGCGGGGTAGGCCTCATCCGCGATTCGCTCGACTTCGCCGTCGGGGAGGCGCTGCAGGAGTCGTACGACGTCATCGGCTTCGACCCGCGGGGCGTGGGGGAGTCGACCGCGGTGACGTGCCTGGACGCGGCCGCGATGGACGCGTACCTGTACGAGATCCCGGCCGCGCCGCGCGGCAGCGCCGAGTGGGAGACCGAGCTCACCGAGCGCAACCGCGCCTTCGCCGAGGCCTGCGAGGCGAACAGCGCGGGCGTGCTCGAGCACATCACGACGGAGAATTCCGCGCGCGACATGGATCTGCTGCGCTCGGTGCTGGGCGATGACCAGCTGCACTACCTCGGCTACTCCTACGGCACGTTCCTCGGGGCGACGTACGCCAAGCTCTACCCCGAACGCGTGGGGCGCCTCGTGCTCGACGGCGCGATCGACCCCGCGGTCTCGGGACTCGAGGTCGGAACGACGCAGGCCGTCGGTTTCGAGCAGGCCCTTCGTGCCTATATGCAGAACTGCCTCTCCACCCAGGAATGCCCGTTCCGTGGCACGGTCGATCAGGCGATGGCCGATCTCGGCGCACTCCTCGCGTCGGTCGATCGCTCACCGTTGCCGGCACCAGACGGACGGATGCTGGGGGCCGACAGCCTGATGACGGCGATCATCGCGGCGCTGTACTCGCAGGAGAACTGGTCGATCCTCACGGCGGCGCTGGCCAACGCGCTGCAGGGCGATCCCGAGGTCGCGTTCCTGCTCGCGGACTTCTACAACGGCCGGGAGGGCGGGGTCTACCTCGACAATTCGACCGAGGCCTTCCGCGCCTACAACTGCATGGACTACCCCGTGGTGGATGCTGCCGAGCAGACCGCCGCGGACGAGCGGATCGCCGCCGAGGCTCCCACGATCGCTCCTTACTGGTCGGGTCCCGATCCGTGCGACGTATGGCCGCATGAGCCCACGGGCGTGCGGGAACCCATCGCCGCGGAGGGTGCGGCCCCGATCCTCGTCGTCGGCACCACCGGGGATCCCGCGACGCCCTACGAGTGGTCGGTGGCGCTCGCCGATCAGCTCGCCTCGGGCGTGCTGCTGACGAATGTCGGGGAGGGGCACACGGGGTACAACAAGGGCAACGCGTGCGTCGACGACGCCGTGGAGGCCTACCTGATCGAGGGCATCGTGCCCGCCGACGATCTCTGCGGGTGACCGAGTGCTGACCGTCAGCGGGTGAGTTCGTAGAAGCGCCAGAAGCCGAACTCGCCGGTGGGCATGATCTGCGCGTCCGCGAATCCCGCCGCGCGGGCGTAGTCGGCGAGGATGCCGGGGCGCATGACGGTGCCGGTACCGACGCTCGGGGCGTGCGAGAGGCCGTCGGGCAGGCAGATGAACAGGCTGAAGCCGTACATCATCTGCTCGAGCGCGTCGCCGGGCGGGTCGAACCGTTCGGCGACGGCCTCGTCCATGATCACGACGGGGCCAGCGGGCACGGCCTCGCGCATCGCGGCGAGCACCTCGACGGGCTGGGGCATGTCGTGGATGCATTCGAAGGCGAACGCCGCATCGAACGGGCCGTGTGCGGCGAGCGTGGCGCCGTCCACCCGGTCGAAACTCACGCGATCCTCGAGCCCGGCGTCGCGCGCGTTGTCGGTCGCGAGTGCGATCGATTCTTCGTCGACGTCGAAACCCTCGACCCGAAGGTCGGGGTAGGCGTCGGCGAGCGCGATCGATGCCCACCCGCCCCCGCACCCGACGTCCGCGACACGCGCGCCGGGCCGGGCGAGCACCTCATGGAGGGAGGGCTGCGCCGAGAAGACCTCGGGCAGCAGGTCGAACCAGGGGCGGTTCATGTCGGCCTGCGACTCGCGGGCGTCCGCTCCGAGCTGTTCCCACGACACGCCGTCGCCCGTCCGGTAGGCGTCGACGAGAGCGGGCAGCTGAACCGCCGCGGACGCGCACATGCGCGCGAGCGGTGCCAGGTAGGCGGTGCTGCGCTCGTCGGTCAGCGCCTCGGCCGCGGCCGGCGAGAGTGCGTATCGGTGCGGCTCGGGCGGATCGTTGAGCTCGGCCTGCAGCATCCCGCTCGTCGCCTGCTGCTCGAGCCACTCGCGCGCGTATCGCTCGGCCGTGCCCGTGCGGTGCGCGAGCTCGGCGGGGGAGGCGGGTCCCTCGGCGGCGAGGCTGCGATACCAGCCCAGCCGGTCGCCGAGGTAGATGGCCATGGTCTGCACCCAGCCGAGGCCGGCGGCCAGCACCTGCTCGGCGACCTCGTCCGCGGTGCGTTCGTCGGTCTTGGCGGCGGAGTCCCGCGAGTGCTCGGCGAGGGTTTCTTCGTTGTGCGGCATCGTCTGCTCCTTCGCATCGTGAGGAAGAGGGTCGACCTCTTCGCAGAGCGTAGGTAGTGCGGATGCGGGAGCGCATCGGTTCGATGGTGCATCTCTCGGGAGAGGGCCCTGCATCAGATCATGCAGGGCCGCGCGTCCCACCGCCATGGGGTCGGCCGTCGAGGGGCGCAGCCCGGATGCTTCGCCCGTCGTCTTGCCTCACGTCAAGATGTCCGGGAGTGAGTGATGCTTGCCTCACGTGAAATGTCCGCGTAGCTCAGGCGGCGGGGCGGGTGCCCTGGGTGCGGGCGGCGGCGAGTTCGATGAGTTGTTGCTGGATCTGGTTGATCCGTCGGGTGATCCGTGCCGGGTTCAGCTTCGCATGCTCGCGCTCCAGTCGGGCGCGGGTCTTCTCGTCGAGCACACCGGCGTCGAGCAACCGCTGGTAGGGGGTACGTGGCTTGTCGTAGACGCGCTTCTTCCGGCCGGCTGCGGTGTGGGTCCAGTCGATCGCTTTCACGCAGGGCAGCAGATGGTTCTTGCGGGCCATCACGAAATCCCAGAGCTCGTTGAGCAGGGTCATCTCCGCCTCGGTCTCGTAGCGGTAGCGGAACGCGTGTTTGCGGACCCAGTCGCCGTTGCGTTGCTCGACGTGCGCGTTGTCGTTGTGCTTGTAGGGACGCCCCCGGGTGACGGGGATCTCCTTCTTGTCCGCCCAGGCGATCACGCCCCAGTTCATGAACTCGGATCCGTTGTCGAAGTCGAGCCCGGCGACCGGGACGGGCGCGTTCTTCACCATCCATTCCAGGGCGCCGTGCACGTGCACGTAGGCGTTGTTGCGGATCGTGCGCAGCATCGTCCACCCCGCGACCGGGTCGGTGCCGGTCAGGGTGCGCAGGAACTCGCCTTTGAGGGAGTGGCCGCAGTGCGCGACGGTGTCCAGCTCCAGGAACCCCGGGACGGTCAGCGGGGCGTCCATGCTGGTGCGCGTCGGGATCGAAGAGCGCAGGATGTGGGACGGCTTCGTGCCCGAGACCGCGACCGGGTAGGCGGCGTCCTTGTGCGGTTTCAGGTACCGGTCGATCGTCGCGGCGCTCATCGATCGCAACTCGTCCAGCACCTCCGGTGTGACCCGCTGCTCGACCTTGCCGAGCTCACGGAAGCGGACGAGGCGTTCGAGGGTGTCGTCCATGATCGCCGCGAAGTACTTTCCCGACGGCTGCCCGGACAGCCGCCAGACTTCTTGCAGCACCACGAGCGCATCGTAGGAGTACTTCCGCTCACGCGGCTTACGCTGCTGATCGCGCGCGGCACCTTTGCGTGCGTTCGCGGCACGGATCGCGCGGCGCGCGTGATCACGCGTCCAGCCTGTCGCGTGCACAAGCTCGTCCAGCAGCCGGCCCTTCTCTTCCTTGCCTGCTTTCGCATACTCGCGGGCGAACTTCTTCGTGATCTCACGGCGCGCCGCCATCGACAACTCCCTGCTCATCACCCCAGGGAACTACGCGGACATTCCTACGTGAGGCACGCGCAGCCCTTCCCGGACCTTTTAGCTGAGTCTCGTCGCATGATGATTATGATGAATGCTTGATCCGCAACGATGCGGACGACTGTCGCTTCGATGCAGAGGCGACACGCGCAACCCCCCAGGAGGAAATCCGTGACATCCGTACGGGAATCAATCGACCGCGCGCCTATGAGCGCCTATCAAGTCATGGTCGTCGTCATCTGCCTCGCCATCATCCTGGCCGAGGGCTTCGACCTCCTCATCATGGCGTTCAGCGCGTCCGGCGTCGCTCAGGAGTGGTCGCTCACCGGCTCCGAGGTCGGGATTTTGCTGAGCGCCGCCCTGTTCGGTATGGCATTCGGAGCGGCGTTCCTCGCACCGCTCGCCGACCGAATCGGGCGCCGTATGCAGACCCTGGGGTGCCTCCTTCTCGTGGCGATCGCGATGCTGCTCGCGTCGTTCTCCACGAGCTTCGTGCAACTCGGCATCTGGCGTGTGCTCACCGGTCTCGGCATCGGCGGGCTCGCGGCGAGCCTGCCCGTGATCGTCGCGGAGTTCTCGCCGCAACGACGTCGCACCACGATGATCGCGATCTACACGAGCGGGCTCCCGCTGGGCGGCGTGATCGGCGGGCTCATCGCCGGCGCCCTCGCCGCCTACGGCTGGCGCGCGAGCTTCACCGTCGGCGCCGGCATCACGTTCGTCATCTTCCTCGTCGTGCTCTTTGCGATGCCCGAGTCGATCGATTACCTGCTCGTGCGACGCCCGAAGAACGCGCTCGCCCGCGTCAACAAGACTCTGCAATGGATGCGTATCGCGCCGATCGCCGAGCTGCCCGCGGTGGAGCACCGTAAGGACGACACGGTCAAGGGAGCGATCTTCACGGGGCGCAACGGGATCCGCTCCGCTCTCCTCGGATACGTCTTCTTCGTCTTCTCGGCAGGGTTCTACTTCGCCACGAGCTGGACCCCGCGGCTCCTCGAGCAGACCAGCCAGTCCGCGCAGCAGGGAATCACGGGCGGGACGCTGCTGAACCTCGGCGGCGCGGCGGGCACGCTGCTGTTCGGCCTGCTCGCGCTGAAGTTCCGGCTCCGCTGGCTCGCCGCCGTTACCGTCGCCTGTGCGGCTCTCTCCCTGGTCGCCATGAGCGTGACGCTCGGGGGGTCCGCCGGCGCGCTCGTGGTGGCCACGATCGTCGGAGCACTGCTCAACGCAATTGCGTCGGGCCTGTACGCGCTCGCACCCGCCTCTTACCCCGCCGCGGTGCGCACGACCGCAGTGGGGTGGGTCGTTGCGATCGGCCGCGTGGGAGCCATCCTCGGTCCGATCATGACGGGCGTCCTTCTGGACGGCGGGTGGACTGCGTCGGGGCTGTACCTGTTCTTCGCCGTCCCGCTCCTCCTGGGTGCGGGCGCCATCGCCCTCATCCGGCTGCCGAAGGAGGCCGAGGCCTCTCCCGTCGCCGCGGCCGGCGCCGACCCGGTGGCGCAAGAGAACGTCGCGACGGCGGTGGACGAGCGGTGAGCGACGGGGTGACGGATGCCGCGGCATCCGTCACCCCGTCACGTCCGTTGTCGGATCAGTAGCCTTCTTCGTCGACGATCCAGGCTCGCACCGGCCGTTCGTGCGACCGCAGATGCCGGTAGTTGCCCTTGAAGAACACGAGCGGGTCGCCGCTGTGCCAACCCAGCGGGCTGAGTTCCCTTACAGCGCCGACGACGATGTAGTGGTCGCCCGCCTCGTACTCCGCGACGGTCTCGCAGTCCACCCAGAGCAGTGTGTGGTCGAGCACGGGGTTTCCGGCGGCGGTGGGCCCCCACTCCACACCCGCCCACTTATCGCTGCCCCGCCGGGCGAACCTGTTCGACAGTTCGGACTGATCCTGTGCGAGCACGTTGACGCAGAACCTGCCGGTGGCGCGGATCCGGGGGTAGCTGCCCGAGAGCGTCATCACGCTGAACGAGATCAGCGGCGGTTCGAGCGACACGCTGTAGAACGATTGGCACGTGAACCCGATCGGCCCGAGATGGTCATAACCGGTGATGATCGTGATGCCGGAGGCGTAGTGGCCCATGCTGTCGCGCATCTCGCGCGGTTCGATCACGGTCCGCCCGGAGCGAGGCGTTCGATAGTGCGCGGAATCCGTGAGACGTATCCGATCCGGTTCGCGGTTCTCCACAAGAGCCTCCCTGGCGCCATCGAAGGGGCTGCCTTGAGTCAACACCCATTCGACGCCGCAGCGTAGTGCTCGCGATGGTGCCGCGCCGTGTTCAGAGAACGCTCTCCTCGTAACCGGCATCGGCGACGGACCCCACGCCCGGAAAGAGCACGAGGCACGTGACGTCGGTATCGGACTCGTTTCGTGCACCGTGCCATTCGTTGCGCGGGAGCAGCGCGACCTGCCCCGGCCGCAGCTCGCGCGCCTCGCCGTCGGGACCGGTCATGATCGCGACGCCGTCGAGCGCGACGATCAACTGATCGGCATGCGGGTGCCGGTGCAGATGGTGCTCGAAGCCGGGAGGGAAGCGCGCGAAGTCGATAGCGAGCGCCGGCGTCGCGGTGATCGCGGCACCGACGAGATGCCGCGACCACTGACCGACCTCCATGTCTGTGCGCTTGACCCATTCCTCGGGAACGTCGTCGTAGTCGATGATGCGCATGGGAGACCTCCTCGTCGAGCGCCGAACCGGTGCGATCCTAGCTCGCGACGATGCGCTCGCCGCCGATCCACACTCCCCTGACGCGACGGGATGCCGCGACATCAGCCGTGGGATCGCCCTCGACGAGCACCAGATCAGCACGCAGACCGGGTGCGATGCGTCCGCGATCCTCGAGTGAGAACACCTGCGCCGCCTGCGAGGTTGCCCCCTGCAGCGCCTCGGTCGGAGTCAGTCCGGCGGCGACCAACCGCTCGAGCTCGTCGTGGAGCGATTCGCCGAACGGCACCTGGTGCGGCACATCGGGGTTGTCGTTCGAGTCGGTGCCGACGAGCACGGTGCTGCCGGCGTCGCGGAACGTGCGCACGGTCGCCTCGGCGAAGCCGTACTTCATGCGCGCCGCGGGCACCAGGGCGCCGACGATCTTCATCATGAGCTTGCCGTCGACCTTCTCGACGATGCCGTGCATCATGCCGAGCGTGGGGATGATCACGGTGCCGTTGCGCGCGATGAGCGCACGGGTCTCGGCGTCGAGCTCGGCGCCGAGCGCCGCATGAGTGACGACATCGACACCGGCGTCCAGCGCGGAGCGCAGCGTGTAGGCGCTGACCACATGGGCGACGGTGAGGTAGCCCGCCTCGTGCGCCGCCGTCACGATCGCCGCGACCGTGGCGGTGTCGATCGGCTTCGCGCCGGGAAACTTGGGGTCTTCGATGATGATCTTGATGACGTCCGATCCGTCGGCCTTGCGGTCCGCGACGAAGCGCGCGGCATCGCCGGGCCCCGTCACTCCGGTGGAGGCGGGCATGCCCACCTTCTCGATGAACATCGAGCCGGGCCCGCTGGCGGGGTGACCGGCACTCTTCACGTCGGGAACTCCGGTTGCACTCTTGAGCTCGGCGAGGCCCTCGAGGCTAGGTGTGCCGAGGTCGAAGATCGTCGTGATGCCCGCGCGGGCCGCGGCGGCGAGGTGCGCCCGGGTGCGGGGGTGAGCATGCGTGTCGATGAATCCCGGCAGCAGGGTGGCACCGGCGCCGTCGACGATCTCGGCGCCGTCGACCCCGGCATCCGTGACGATCACGCCCTCGTCGATGACGACCGTGGTCGGTTCAGAGATCTTGTCGCCATCGAAGACACCTACTCCGGTGATTGCGGTGCGGGTCATGGGACATCCTTGTCTCACGGCTCCGTAGCCGTGCTCGGGTGAGGCGGGAACGTTCGCCTGGCCAGGATATATGCACTGGCCGCCACTTGATGGCGCACCCCCATGCGTGACCGGAATACCCGGCATGCGCACGGAGCACCCATGATCGCCGCCTCGGACCTTGCGGCCGAGGGCCGCAGGAGGTCGTCTTGCCTCACGTCAAGATGTCCGGGAGTGAGTGATGCTTGCCTCACGTGAAATGTCCGCGTAGCTCAGGCGGCGGGGCGGGTGCCCTGGGTGCGGGCGGCGGCGAGTTCGATGAGTTGTTGCTGGATCTGGTTGATCCGTCGGGTGATCCGTGCCGGGTTCAGCTTCGCATGCTCGCGCTCCAGTCGGGCGCGGGTCTTCTCGTCGAGCACACCGGCGTCGAGCAACCGCTGGTAGGGGGTACGTGGCTTGTCGTAGACGCGCTTCTTCCGGCCGGCTGCGGTGTGGGTCCAGTCGATCGCTTTCACGCAGGGCAGCAGATGGTTCTTGCGGGCCATCACGAAATCCCAGAGCTCGTTGAGCAGGGTCATCTCCGCCTCGGTCTCGTAGCGGTAGCGGAACGCGTGTTTGCGGACCCAGTCGCCGTTGCGTTGCTCGACGTGCGCGTTGTCGTTGTGCTTGTAGGGACGCCCCCGGGTGACGGGGATCTCCTTCTTGTCCGCCCAGGCGATCACGCCCCAGTTCATGAACTCGGATCCGTTGTCGAAGTCGAGCCCGGCGACCGGGACGGGCGCGTTCTTCACCATCCATTCCAGGGCGCCGTGCACGTGCACGTAGGCGTTGTTGCGGATCGTGCGCAGCATCGTCCACCCCGCGACCGGGTCGGTGCCGGTCAGGGTGCGCAGGAACTCGCCTTTGAGGGAGTGGCCGCAGTGCGCGACGGTGTCCAGCTCCAGGAACCCCGGGACGGTCAGCGGGGCGTCCATGCTGGTGCGCGTCGGGATCGAAGAGCGCAGGATGTGGGACGGCTTCGTGCCCGAGACCGCGACCGGGTAGGCGGCGTCCTTGTGCGGTTTCAGGTACCGGTCGATCGTCGCGGCGCTCATCGATCGCAACTCGTCCAGCACCTCCGGTGTGACCCGCTGCTCGACCTTGCCGAGCTCACGGAAGCGGACGAGGCGTTCGAGGGTGTCGTCCATGATCGCCGCGAAGTACTTTCCCGACGGCTGCCCGGACAGCCGCCAGACTTCTTGCAGCACCACGAGCGCATCGTAGGAGTACTTCCGCTCACGCGGCTTACGCTGCTGATCGCGCGCGGCACCTTTGCGTGCGTTCGCGGCACGGATCGCGCGGCGCGCGTGATCACGCGTCCAGCCTGTCGCGTGCACAAGCTCGTCCAGCAGCCGGCCCTTCTCTTCCTTGCCTGCTTTCGCATACTCGCGGGCGAACTTCTTCGTGATCTCACGGCGCGCCGCCATCGACAACTCCCTGCTCATCACCCCAGGGAACTACGCGGACATTCCTACGTGAGGCACGCGCAGCCCTTCCCGGACCTTTTAGCTGAGTCTCGTCGCCCGTTCGCACGGTGCGGCGCGACGCTGTAAGATCATTGCTTGTGCGTCGCGCGAGCGGGCACGCGCCACCTTAGCTCAGACGGCAGAGCGATTCACTCGTAATGAATAGGTCAAGGGTTCGATTCCCTTAGGTGGCTCTATAAAACCTTGATCAGCGCGGTAATATATCGAGTTTGGGCGCCGTTTGCCCACATTCTGCCCACACATTGAGTTGGTCGAGGCCCGCGCCCTCCTTTCCGAGGTCACCCGCCCATCGGCTGTGGCGTTCGCTATCCATTGCATGGAGACGCCACTCCCAACCATGGTCAGTAGGACGATCGAACGGACCGCGAGCTTCACCAGTCCGCTTCCGCCTCTTCTGTTTCGGCACCGTCAATGGAAGGAGGGGCGGCCGAGTTCGGCCGCCCCTCCGCTTTTTCTCCGCGCTATCGTGCCCCGTCCCGAATCTGAGCACGCTTTGCCGCTTCGTCCGCGAGCTTCCGCTCCGCCAGAGCGGCGACGACCTCGAGGCGGGATCGGGGAATGAAGGCGATCCCGTCGGCGTCGCCGATCACGACGTCCCCAGTGGTGACGGCTACCCCGCCGATGGCGACGGGGCCACCGATCTCTCCGGGGCCGTTCTTGTAGGGGCCAGCGGGCGTGACGCCCCGGGCGAACACGGGCATCCCGACTTCTTCGATCGCCTCGGCGTCGCGGACGCAGCCGTCGATGACGAACCCCGCTATGCCGAGACTGAGCGCACGCTCTGCGATGAGGTCCCCGATCAGCGCACGGGTGCGATCGCCGAAGCCGTTGATCACGATGATCTCGCCGGGTTTGGCGACGTCCAGCGCCGCATGGACGATCTGGTTGTCGCCTGCCGCCGTCAGCACAGTGAGTGCGGTACCCACGAGGCGTGCCCCTGGCCAGACGGTCGAGATGCCGGCGTCAGGCGAACCCAGGCGATCCATCGAGTCCACGATGCTGGATGTCGCCAGCTTCGACAGCTGGGTCTTTTCCTCGGGCGTGAGCGGCACGCGGTCGACGCCGGAACCCTCGCGTGGTGTCTCAGTCACTGATGGCACGCTCACGGGGTGGCCAGCAGTTCTTCGATGATGGGCTTGATCTCCGTTTCGCGGTCCTCCCAGGTCGCGGCCGCCTCCTCAGCTGACATCCAGCTCGCGACGGTTGCGGCGCCGGCGAGCTTCTCGACAACCTCAGGATCTTCCGCCGCCGCCTGCAGCGCAGCCTCGAGCGAGGCCACGATGTTGTCGGGTGTGCCGGCGGCTACCGACATTACGAAACGGCTGTCCATAGGGGCGACGTCGTAGCCGGCGCTCACGAGGGTGGGCACGTCCGGAATCAGCTCGCTGGGCTCGTCGTTGATCACCGCAAGCAGACGGATGTCTCCGGCCTTGTAGGGGCCGAAGAAGCTCGACACGCCCCCGAGGGCGACGTCGATCTCGCCGGAGAGGACGGCGGCTACTTTGTCGGCGCCGCTGTTGTAGTGGACGATGTTGAACTCGAGGTCCGCTTCGTTCTCCAGGATTCGGAGGTTGATGTGGTCGTCGCCGGCGCGGGAGTCGGTGCCTGCGGTGACGGTGCCCGGATCGCTCTTCGCTGCTTCGAAGAGGTCTTCCACGGTCTCGTAGGGGCTGTCCGCGCCTACCGCGATGACGATGGCGTTGGTCGCGAACGCCCCGATGGGGGTGAAGCTCTCACGATCGAAGGTGGCGTTCTTCGCGGGGTCGAGGTATCGCCCGAGGATGGACGGCAGGTTCGTCGGCCCGAGAGTTGTGCCGTCGGGGTCGGACGTCGCCAGCTGCGTGAGGCCGATGACCTGGCTCCCGCCTTCGACGTTCACAACCTTGATGGTCGCGTCCAACTCTTCCTGCATCACCGGTGAGACGATGCGGGCGAGGATGTCGTTGCCCGCGCCGGCTGCGGAGGGCACGATCCACTCGATCGTGGTTCCCGCGTCGGGCCATGCCTCTGCAGAGGGTTCGGCGCTCGGCGACGCTTCGGCGGTGCTCGAGCAGGCGGCGAGGGATGCCGCGGCGAGGGCGGCGAGGGCGGCGAGTGTCAGTCGACGGTAACTGTTCACTTTGTGGTCTCCTTCTCAGTGGGGATTGTGTTGCGGGTGGGACGCGGGCGCCGCGGACTGCGGCGCCCTACGAGGGTGGCGAGGAGGGGGCGGAAGACGCCCAGGAGAAGCGCAACGACACAGACGACGAGTAGTCCGATCGCGATGGGGCTGCTGGTGAAGATGCCCCAGTCGCCACGCGAGAGCGCGAGGGAGCGTTGGAAGTTCTCCTCCAGCATCGGCCCCAAGATGATCGCGAGTACCAGTGGTGTCAGCGGAACGCGTAGCAGGTGGAACACGTAGCCGATGACGCCGGCGGTGACCATGACGTAGATCTCGAATGTGTTGCCGCCGATCGAGAAAGTTCCTAGGAACATGAAGGCGAGGATCGCTGCCATCAGGTAGGCGAAGGGCAGCCGAAGCACGGCGACCCAGACGCGCACCAGCGGCACGTTGAGGATCAGGAGGATGACGTTTCCGACCAGAAAGCTCGCGATGATCGCCCAGGCGACTTCGGGGTTGTCTCGGAACAGCAGCGGGCCCGGGATTAGCCCGTTGATGGTGAACGCCCCAGCCATGATGGCGACCGTCGCGGAAGTGGGGATGCCCAGAGTGAACAGGGGAATCATGGACGAGACGGCCAGCGCGTTGTTCGCGGTCTCGGGACCGGCGACGCCCTCGATCGCTCCCCGCCCGAACTGGGCTCGGTGATGCTTTGAGAACCTCTTTTCGGCGGCGTAGGACGCCAGCGAGGTGGCCGCTCCGGGAGAACCGGGAAGCAACCCCATGAAGAATCCGATCACCGAACCTCGGGCGAACGGTCCCCACGAACGGCGGTAATCCTCACGGGTGGGGAAGAGGCGGCCAACCGACAACGGCTTCGGGATGCCGCGGGGCCCCCGCTGCGCCTGGGCGAGGATTTCGCTAAGACCGAAGGCGCCCATGACGATGGCGACGAGCGAGATCCCGTCGAACAGCTCCGGCAGATCGAAACCGAACCGCACGATGCCCACGCCGGAGTCGATTCCCACGGTGGCGATGGCAAGGCCGAGGCCGGCGCTGACGAGCGCCTTTGCGGGGTTCTTGCCCGCGAAGCTCGTGATGAGCGAGAGCCCGAGGAAGGCGACGAGGAACAGCTCGGGTGCGCCGAACTCGAGCGCAATACGGGCGAAGGGTGCCACCGCGACGAAGCCCAGCACGCCGACCAGGCCGCCGAGGAACGATCCAATGGCGGCGATCACCAGCGCGGGTCCGGCTCGGCCCTGCTTGGCCAGTTCGTAGCCGTCTAGCGTGGTCGCCACCGACGATGCCTCGCCCGGGATGCGCAAGAGCACGGCGGTGATCGTCCCCCCGAACGCCGCGCCGTAGAGGATCGCTGCGAGCATGATGATCGCTGTCGTCGGCGACAGGGTGAAGGTCACCGGGATGAGGAGGGAGACGGCGGCGGCGGGGCCGAAGCCCGGAAGCACCCCGACGAGCATTCCGAGTACGCACCCCATGAGCGCGAAGAGGAGGTTCTCAGGCGTGAGGACCGTCAGGAGGCCCTGGAAGAGCGCATCGAAGCCCATGATCAAAACCCGACCATTCGGAGCAGCTCGAAACCCGCGTGCGGCAGCGCAGTGCCGAGAAGGGTCTCAAAGACGAATCGACTTGCGATGGCCGCCCCAAGCCCTACGATCAGGGCGATCCACCATCGCCGCTCACTCACAAGCGTCATGACGGCGAACAGCATCAGCGTCATCGTCGCGAGGTAGCCGAGCCAGGGGAGCACCACGGCGGCGAGGAGGAGAGCGAGCACGACGATCGCCACCCGCCGCACACCCGTCTTGTCGGGGAGGTCGTTGTCATCGTCCTCCTCATCGATGCCGTCGACCACGAGCACTCCGATGGCGGTGTCGGTCGGCGGATCGACACGGTCGAAGCTGTCGCTCGGCTCGCCCCTGCCGGGGCTGTCGGCGCCCGCGTGGCGTCGGCGCCTCTCGCCGAGAATCTGCAGGGCCCACATCAAGGAACCGAGTGCAACCGCACCGCCGGCGACGAGCGGGAAGAACCCGGCGCCCACGCCGGTCGTGTTCGTCAGGCCGTACCCGAGACCGGCGATGGCGATCGCACCGCCACCGAGCATCCCCAGCGTGACGACGCTCCACTCCAGGTATGTCCTGGCGTTCCCTCCGGGGACCGCTGCCACATCAGACGTCATCGTCTACCGCCTCTCTGCGGATCTGCGAGCTCTTGCACACGTGCGCAAGTTCAATTGCGCGCTTGCACAGGATTGCAGGATAGGACACACTTGTCAACGCAATCGCCTGACGCCTCAAAGGAGAGCGCATGAGTTTTCGAGCTGTGGCAACGCGCCATACCGCCGCACTGAGTGCCAACGAGCAAAAAGTGATGACGGTCCTTCTCAGCGCCGCGACATCCGATACGACCGCGGCGGACGTCGCCGCACAAGCGGGGACGCACGAATCGACCGTGGTACGCCTGGCGAAGAAGTTGGGATACCGGGGCTACCCCGATCTTCGGCGCGACCTTCGCGCGGATGAGTCGGATGCGTTCCGTCCGGGCGCACCGATGCGCACAGAGTCGGGGGCTGATCTCGCAGCATTCGTCGCAGACGAACGGGCCGGTCTCGCGCGGCTTGCGGAGTACGTACATCAGGGCGAGCTGGAAGAGGCCGCCCGAACGCTCTCCAGGGCGAGTGTCGTCTACGTCTTCGCGAACGCGGACTCTAGCGCTCTGCAAGAACTCCTGGCCCGCAGGTTCCGGCGACTCGGCATGGTGGTGGTGAGTCTGTCCCCACAGGCGAAGGATCTTGCGGAACGCTTTGTCCCCTTCGACTCCTCCAGCGTGCTTGTCGGATTCGCCCTCCGCGAGACTCCGCGGATGCTGCCGCCGCTGCTGGGCGAGGCCCGGCGCCGCGGTGGCCGGTCGCTGCTCATTACGGACGTCCCCGGAGCCCATCTCCGGCCGGCCCCCGACCAGACGATCGCCGCGATCCGCACTGCGGACAGCGAGTACCGCACCATCTTGGTGCCGATGGCCATCTGCTACGCCCTGCAGCTGGCGATCTACCACCTCGACGCGGAGCGCTACCGCGCGGTACGCGAAGACGTCGATGGGCTCACACGCATGCTGGGTGGGACGGACGAGATTCCGCTGCGGCCGTGAGCGCGCCGCCCTGGAGGGTAGCGCTCAGCCTTCAGGCTGCCCTGTCGCAGGCATCGTGGGTGGGTGTCCGCATCATGATGGGCTACCGAGCGCTCGAGCTGGGCGGTGGCGCGCTTCTGCTCGCCATCGTCGCTGCGTCCTTCGCCGTGCCGACCATCGCCGCGGCTCTGCCGGCCGGTCGGCTCAGCGACAGGGTCGGCGGAAGCGTCATCGCGTTCACGGGTCTCGTGATCGCGTGCATCGGAGCTGCTATCGCGGTCTTCGTGCCGCAGTCGATCCCTCAACTCATCGTCACTACGCTGATCATCGGCTTCGGGCACCTGTTCGTCACGGTGGGGCAGCAGACCTTCGTCGCGCACGCGAGTCGCACGGGGTCCGCTGACAGCGGGTTCGGTACGCTCACCGCCGCCGCATCGCTCGGCCAGTTGATTGGGCCGCCAGCCGTGACCCTCGCGATGACCCTGGCCTCGTCGACGCCGCACCGCATCAGCATCGGCATCTCGGTGTGCCTGGCGTTCACCGCCCTTGCTCTTCCCCTGGTGCTCCTGTTGCGGTCAAGCGACGTAGGGCGAAAATCAGTTCGGCGGAACGGGTCTCGGCGGACACCGCTCGCCGACGTGATGAGAGCCCCGGAGCTGTGGCGTGCGTTGACGGCCAGCGGCGCCGTCCTTGTCACGGTCGACCTGCTGTATACGTTCGTTCCGCTCTGGGCCGTCTCGCGCGACATCACGCCGCTCACGGTCGGGCTGCTTTTGGCCCTGCGCGCCGCCGTCTCCGTTCTTAGTCGTCTCGGCCTCGGCCGGCTCGTCGACAGGTTCGGCCGCCGAACACTTCTCCTCAGCGCGATGGGGATCGGCGCGATCGGGCTCATCGCGCTTCCGTTCGCTGACCAGTGGACCGCGATCCCTGTGATGATCGCGATGGGCATCGGACTGGGCCTCCCTCAGCCTTTGACCATGGCCTGGACCATCGCGATTACACCCGCAGGGGCACATGGTGCCGCTCTGGGTCTGCGTCTTACCGCCAACCGCGCCGCGCAAGTCGCTATCCCCCTCCTGGTCGGACTCATTGCCGCTCCGATCGGGCTTGTCGGAATCTTCTGGGCGAACGCGGCGGTGCTGGCTGGTGGAGTGCTCATCGTCGCCACATCCCATACCAGCGGCACGACCGGCGGTGACGAGGCCCCATGAACGGTCCGCAGCAATCACCGGTGGCATGGGGGACGCCAGCGATGGCACCGCCGACTACGGGTTTCGCCCCGACACTCTCTGCCAACGAGCAAGAAAATCTATATCGGGAGATCGGCCGTGCCCACGTCTTGCCCACACGTCACACAGATTGGCTCTCGGTCTGCTGATCCAACCCGACTCTGAACCCGCGCGATTCAGCGGAATCTGATCGAAATCGACGCCGCAAACAGCTTGAATGAGGGTTCGATTCCCTTAGGTGGCTCCGATTCTCGCCGATGACGTTCTCGTCTTTGCGGTGATCGCGCTCGGCCATCGTCGGGACGTCTACGAACGTCAACGCGTGCCCATGAGCCACCCCCAAACCGGCTTCGTGACGCTGATCCGGTCGGCCGGTCGCGAGAATCGCGGCGCACGATGTGCGGATGATCCGCGTCGGCCCGCGCCGCTGCCGCGCGCAGGCCCGGCCCCGGCATCCCGCCCCCTCTGTTCTAAATCTGCACAGCCGCCGAGCTTGCACTCGCGCCCGTCCTACTGTCGAGCACGTTCGACAAGCTTGAGGAAAGGACGACGATGTCTGCACCCACGTTCGGTCTCTGGTACGACTTTCGCAACCCGCAGCAGTATGCGCAGCCGATCGGGCCTCTTTATCGGGAGACGCTGGATCAGATCGTATGGGCTGAGCAGCTCGGCTTCGGATCGGTGTGGCTGAGTGAGCACCATTTCGCTCCCGACGACTACGCCTCGTCTCCGCTGATCGTGGCGGCCGCCATCGGGGCGCGCACGACGACGATGCAGATCGCGACGAACATCGTCGTCGCCGCGCTGCACAACCCCATCCGCCTCGCCGAGGACGCCAATGCGCTCTCGCTGCTGACGGACGGCCGCTTCGACCTGGGCGTCGGCCTCGGTTACAACGAACGCCAGTTCACGTCGTTCGGGCGCGTCCGCAATCAGCGCCCCAGCCTGCTCGAAGACGCGATCGCCATCATCCGCACGGCATGGAGCGGCAGCGACGAGGGCTACCAGGGCAAACGCCTCTCGATGCCGCCCGTCAAGGTGACCCCGATGGCGGAGAAGACGCCGCGGATGCCGATCGGCGCCGTCGCGCCGGCGGGTATCGAGCGCGCGGCCCGGCTCGGCGACGGAGTCATCACGCTCTCGAACGCCAGCTTCGACACGTACCTCGATGCGCTCGTCGCCAACGGACGGCCGCTCGAGGACGGCAACATCTACGCCAGCCAGTGGGTCGTGCTGGCCGAGGACCCCGAGAAGGAGTGGAGCCGGATCGGCGAGAACGTGCTCTACCAGGTCAACAAGTACATCGAGTGGGGATCCTTCGAGGGTTCGGGTGTGGCCGATCACTTCGACGCGCCCGACGATCTGCTCGACTTCGGCATCTATCAGCTGTGGGATGCACCGAAGGCGGTCGACGAGCTGGTCTCGCTCGCCCGCCGCTACCCGCAGGTGCGCGACTATCACTTCTGGGCGCAGTTCCCCGGAGAGACGGTCGAGTCCGGGTCGGCGCGCATCCAGTACATCGCCGACAACGTGATCCCGCAGGTCACCAGCCAGCTGACGAGCGAACCCGCTCTGGCCTGACGAGCGACCGGGCCGAGCCGATGCCTCAGCGGATCGGCCCGGTCCGGCTCCTCAGGAGTCGAATCCCATGCCGAGCGCATCGAGGGTCTTCAGCAGCGCGTTGCGGCGGCCCTCGTTGTGATCGGCGCGGTCCATCGACCAGCGCACCAGCTCGACCCCGATCGTGGCGGCGGGTTCGGGTGGAAAGGGGATCGGCTTCTCCCGGACCATGCGCAGCGCGGTGCGCTCGGTGTGCTCACCCGACAGCAGATCGAGCATGACGTCGGCGCCGAAGCGCGACGCGCCGACGCCGAGCCCGGTGAACCCCGTGGCGTACGCGACGCGGCCGCGACGGGCCGTGCCGTAGAACGCGCAGAAGCGTGAGCAGGAGTCGATCGCTCCGGCCCAGCGGTGCGAGAAGCGCAGTCCCTCGAGCTGCGGAAAAGTCGTGAAGAAGTGAGCCGCGAGCGTCTCGAACGATGACGGCCGCTCCTCGTACGCCGCGCGCACCCGGCCGCCCGGGTGGTATACGGCGTCGTATCCGCCGAACAGGATGCGGCCATCCGCCGTGCGCCGGTAGTAGTGGAACTGATTCGCGAGGTCGGCGATGCCCTGACGGCCCTCCCAGCCGACGGACGCCCACTGCGCCGCGCTGAGTGGTTCGGTGACGAGCACGTAGTCGTAGACGGGAACGGTCATGAGACGGTTGCGGCGCAGGAGCGAGGGGAACACGTTCGTGCCGAGCGCGACGCGCTCCGCACGAACAGCGCCGGCGGCAGTGCGCGCCAGGAGGCCCGTGCCCGCGTCGGCTTCTGTCAGCCCCGTCACCCGAGAGTGCTCGAAGATCTCGACCCCGAGCTCACCCGCGACCCGCGCGAGCTCGCGGGCGAGCTTGGCGGGGTGCACGAGTGCGGTGTCCCGCCGCTCCCAGGCGCCCGCGAGGTAGGTGGGGGAGTCCACGAGCGCGCGGGTCTGCGCGGCATCCAGGAACCCCGGGTCCTGCGCCACCCAGTCGATCTGGTGCGGTTCGACGGCGACCGACAGTGTGCCCGTGCGCTCGAACTCGGCATCCATCCCGTACCGCGCGATCGTCGCCTCGATCTCGTCGAGATTCTGCCGGCCTAGGCGTTCGAGCCGTGGGAACTCCTCGGGCCAGCGACGGATGCCGTTCTCGGCGCCGTGCGTGAGACTGGTCTCGCAGAAGCCGCCGTTGCGCCCCGACGCCGCCCACCCGACCGTGCGCGCGTCGAGCACCACGACGCGCAGATCGGGGTCGCGCTCCTTCGCGCGGACCGCCGTCCACAGACCCGTGTAGCCGGCGCCGACGACGACGAGGTCTGCCGGCATGTCACGGGCGAGCCTCGGGTGCTCAGGCTGTGCGATGTCATCGCGCCAGAACACGGCGTGCCGTGTGTCGCTCAGCGCGTTCGAGACGACGGATGCCGTGGGCCGATGGCGCTCGAAGACGGTGCTGTGCATGTCATCGTTCCTCTTCGCTCGGCGGGGCGAGCCTCGAGTGCAGCCACGCCTGCGCCCGCTCGAGGTATGCGCGGGCGAGCGGCAGCGCCGGGCCCGCCGATTCGAATCCGTGGGGCGCGCCGGCGACGTCATCGAGAGTGCAGTCCACGCCCGCCGCGTCCAGCGCACGGGCATAGGCGATGTCCTCCGCGTTGAACAGCTCGGCCGTCCCCGTGCCGATCCAGGTCGGCGGCAGGCCCGCGAGGTCGGTGCGGCGGGCGGGCACCGCGTACGGCGGCATGCTCTCGCCGCCGGGTTCGACACCCAGGTAGGCGCGCCACCCCACTCTGTTGGCGCGGTTGTCCCACACGGAGTGCCGCACGGCGTCGAGGTCTCGGTCCGCGGCCGTCCGGTCATCGAGCATGGGGCAGAACAACCACTGCGCGGCGGGTTGCACACCATCCTCGTCGACGAGGCGCTGCACCAGCCCCGCGGCGATCCCGCCACCCGCGCTCTGGCCGCCGATCGCGATGCGCTCCGCGTCGATTCCGTGCCGGGGCGCTTCTGCCTGCAGCCACTCCCACGCCCGATGGCAGTCCTCCAGCGGCTGCGGGAACGGGTGCTCCGGCGCGAGCCGGTAGTCGATCGAGGCCACCGTGATCCCGAGTTCCTCGACGAGGGCGACGTTCCGGCGGTGATCCTGCGCCGCGGCGCCGATCACCATGCCACCGCCGTGGATCCACATCAGCGCCGCTCCCGTGCTCTCGCCCGCCGGGCAGAAGAGGTGGATCCGCGCGCCCGGACCGAGATCGACCCGCTCGTACGTGACCCGAGCGGTGGAGCGCGGGGTGGGGGCGAGCGACATCAGCCCGCGGATCATTGCGCGCTGCCAGGCGTGGGTGATCGGGATGTTCGGGATGAACCGGTAGACGCGACGCAGATCGGGGTGAAGATCGTCTGCGGACATCCTCCGCGGCGGTTGTGGGTCCACGACTTCATCCTGCACGCATCCGAGACCTGTGTGGCCGGGCTAGGCTGCGGACCACCCACCGTCGCTGGCGAGGATCACGCCGTTGACGTTGACGCCGTCTTCGCTCAGGAGAAACGTGATCGAGGCGGCGAGCGCGTCGGACTCGACAGCATCCGGCATGACCGCCATGCCCGCGCGCACACGCTCGGCGCCCAGCGCCGACGCGAAGCTGGCCTCGATGTTGGTGATGGTCGGGCCGGGGGCCACTGCATTGACCCGAATGCCGGAGGGGCCGTACATGAATGCGCTCGACTTCGTCAGTCCGACGACCGCGTGCTTCGAGGCCGTGTAGGCGACGCCGGCGGCCGAGCCACGGAGCGCGGCTTCGGAGGCGGTGTTCACGATCGAGCCGCCGCCCTGCGCGAGCATCGTGGGGATCACGGCGCGCATGAGCTTCATCGTTCCGGTGACGTTGACGCGGAACACCCGCTCCCATACCGCGTCGGTGACCTCGCCGACCGGGGTCATGTCATCCATGATGCCGGCGATGTTCGCGAGTCCGTCGATCGTGGAGCCCGCGGCAGAAATGATGCCCTCGACGCCGGCATCGTCGGTGATGTCGGCGACGAGCGCGACGATGTCGGAGCCGGGGTGGTCGGCGACGAACTCGTCGAGCCGCTCCTGCGAGACATCCACGGCGATGACGCGCCCGCCTTCGCGAGCGACGCGCGAGGCCGTGGCGCGACCGATGCCCGACCCGGCCCCGGTGATGATGTGGGTCTGTCCGGTGAACCGGCCGGTATCGATGCGTTCCGTCCATTCCCGCAGCGGAACGGCCATGGATGCTGCGCCGCCATCGTGCGGGGAACGTTGCGATTCCTCGGCAAGCGGCGTTGAGCCGGCGGCCGAAGCGGGCACGTCACCGGCGGCAGCACGACGGACGAGGTCGTCCAGCATCTCCTGCGTGAACGATCCCCGGCTCATCTTGACCAGCCGCTTGATCGCCAGTCGTTTCACGGGGCGGAAGACGTCCGGCGACTGGCCCGATTGTGCGAGCAGGTCGCGCAGGATCGCACCGCCTACGGGATCGTCGAGCCAGGTGGCGATGGATGAGTCGCCCGAGAGTGCGGAAGTTGCGGTGCCCATGAGGAGTTCCTTTCTACCGGACAGCCATGTCCGGTTATAGGCTACACCGGTGTCGTCCGCCGCAGAAGATCTCCCCAAGGCCAATCGGGGACGGGCAGCGGGGCCCGCGAACAGGCGTGCGCTGATCGCGGCGGCGCGCGAGGTCTTCGCCGAACACGGGCTCGCGGCCCCGCTCAATGCGGTCGCACGTCGAGCCGGGGTCGGACAAGGGAGCCTCTACCGTCACTTTCCTGATCGCACCGCGCTGGCGGCGGCCGTTTTCGAGGAGAATCTCGACGACCTCGAGCGGTTCGCGGAGCCTGCAGATCGTACCCTCGACGATCTTCTGGATCGGGTCGTGGCGCAGGCGATGGTGTCGACGGCATTTATCGAGTTGACGACGACGCACCGTGACGATACTCGGGTGATGCACCTCGGTGAACGCTACCGGGGGGTGGTCGAGCGTCTGCTGGAGCGTGAGAAGTCCGCGGGTTATGTGGCTTCGCATATCGAACCTGAGGACGTCATGCTCGCGACGGGGATGCTGGCGACCGAGCTTGCGCGGTGCTCTCCGACCCAGCGCACCGACGTCGCCGCAAGAGCGCGTGCGCTCTTTCGTGCCGCATTCGTGCCGCGCTGATGCGCGCCCACGCATGCGTCCTCAGAAGGGTGCGTCGTCGGTGTCGGGGACGAATCCGATGGTGACGGGTGGTGGGGTGTCGACGTAGTGGAGTCCGCCGGGTGAGGTCCATTCGATGACTCCGCCGGGGTGGTGTTTCACCCGCCAGGGCGTCTCACCCTTGAGGGTGTGATGTCGTCGGCAGAGGGCGCAGAGATTCCTGTGATCGGTGGCCCCGCCGAGGGCAAAATCCTCACCGTGGTCGACGTCGCACCGGTGGGTGGGCATGCGACACCCCGGGAATCTGCAGTGCGGATCCCTCACCCTCAAGTGCCTGGTCAAGTCCGCCGAACGTGTGTATCTGTCGACGGCGAGGACCCCGCCGGTGATGGGGTCGGCGAGGACCCGTTCCCATCCGGGGACGGATTTCGCGAGGATTCTCGCGGTGTCGAGGTCGATGGGGGTGCGTCCGACGAGTTCTGCGGGGTCGTCGGTCACGCCGGCGAGTGCGAGGGCGGGGACGGTGACGTTGACGGTCGCGCGGATGGAGGCGAGTCCGCCGTGTCCGTCGCCGAGTCCTTCGCCGGTCTCGGTGTCGATCCGGTGCGTGAGGACCATCTCCATGAGCACGTCCGCGCGCACCTGATCCAGGGTCCGAGAATCCACGATGCTGCCGCCCGCGACGCCCGCGCCAGCCGCAGGCTCGCCAGTCCCAGCTGCGCCCGCAGCCGCCGCGTCCGCGGCTTCGGCGGCGTGTGCGGTGTTGAGGACGTCGCGGGCGATGTGGGTGATCATGTCGTGGATCCCGTGCACCGGCACCGCCGGGCCCCGCAGCAGAAGTTCGGTCATCCCGTCTTCGACGTCCCGCACCCACACCCCGCCGCTCTTGCGCGCGACCTTGTGCCGCTCCGCAAAAGTGGTCGGCTGCACCTGCTCCACGAGCCGTGCGAGCTGCGGCCCGAGCCGCCCGGGTGTGGTGGACGCGGCCCGCTCCAATGCTTCGATCTCGAACGCGGCGCGAATGTCCGGGTCGGTGAGTTTCACCCCGTGTTCGACGATCGCCCGCACGTGCCCGACCGACACCGCCCCTGCCGCCAGCGCCTCAAACGACGCCGCGAAACGCGTCACGAGGGTGTGGGCGTCGTTCATTCGCCGCTGCACGGACCGGTCCGGTTGCCGCGCACACGCCCCGAGCTCCGCCGCAAGGGCACGCAACGGGAGTTCCGCTTCGCGGCCGGCGCTGCGGGGGATCTCCGCCACTCGCTCCAACCCCACCGCCTGCGCCCGCGCCAGCACGCTCATCGCCTGAGCTTCCGCGGCAGCAATAGCGGCCACCGCGGCCGCATACTCCGCCGCCAACCCCGCCGCGACAGCATCCACACGATCGACGTTGTCGTCGTGTGCGTCGCCGCCGGACCATGTGTTCATATTCGAACTCTACGCGGGACCACCGACATCGAGATTCGAAGATATGTATTTCCGACGCCCCACGGCGAAATACTTGGTGAGAGTTCTTTCATCGAGAGCGCGAGCCGGTATATGTGCCGCCCTTCGACCGGCTCTGGGCGCGCACATCGGCTCTGGGCGCGGGCCCGTATTGCGCCGCGCCGCCGGGAAGCGTCACCCACACGCGCGTCCCGCCGGCGGGGGAGTCGTCGATGCCGATGCGCCCGCCGTGCGCCTGCACGATGCGCCGGCACGTGGCCAGGCCGATGCCCAGCCCCTCCACGGCCGAGCTCGCGCCCCGCTCCATCAGCTCGAACATGCGATCGCGGCGCTCGACGGGCACTCCGGGGCCGTTGTCGTCGACGGTGAGGCGCCATCCGCCCACGAGGTCATCGCCGCGCACGTCGATCCGCGGCGTCGTGCCGGCTGCCGCGGTGAACTTCAGCGCGTTGGCGACGAGGTTCTGGATGAGTGCCCGCAGCAGAGTGGGGTCGCCGATCGGCCGGATCGGCGCGTCGATGCTCACGACGGCATGCGTCGATCGCACCAGCGCGCTCAGATCCTCGAGCGACTCGCCGCAGATCCGTTGCATGTCGACGGCGCCCCGCCGTGGCTGCGCTCCGCCGATACGGGCGAATTCGAGCAGGTCCGATACCAGCGCCGTCATCCTCTCCGCCGCCGACTCGGCTCGGCCGAGGGCCGCGGCGGCGTGGGGTGCGTGCGCCATCTCCGGGCTGTCGGAGGCGAGCTCGAGAAACCCCGAGAGCGCCATCAGGGGGTTGTGCAGATCGTGGCTCACCTGCGCGGCGAACGACGCGAGCTGCTCGTTGGATCGGGCCAGCTCGTGCGTGAGGCGACGCAGCTCCAGTACGTCGACGACCTGATGGGCCAGACATCGAGCGCGGCGCTGTGCTCGGCGCGCAGCCCGCCGGGGCTCTCGTCGAACACGCACAGGGTGCCGATCGCGATGCCGTCCGGGGTCACGAGGGGGCTCGACGCGTAGGATGCTGGAGCACGACCGCGCACATCGAGTCCTCGCGGGTGCAGCTCGCCGGCTCGAACCCGACCGCCGCGACCTGGTGCTGCATCCTGTCGTCGATGATGTTGATGACCGCGGTGGACACTCCGCCCAGGATGACCGCGCCCGTCGTGCCGACGTCGGACCCATGCCGGCCGCCGCTAATCTGTGAAGCGTGGCCGACACGGTGGGACTGATCGCTGAGGTCTTCACCTGGATCGGCGTGGGGGCGGGGCTCGCGCTGCTCTTCGTGGCCCTCGTCGCGCGCATCGCGGACGGCACCTGGCTGCCCGCTCGGGGCGTCATCGAGCACACCGATGACGGTTCGGTCGTGCGATGGTTCGACGACGAGGGCGGCGTGAACGAGGCGGCGCTCACCGACCACGACGTTCGCCGGCTCGACTCGCGCGACATGGCCGACATCTACTACCGGCACGGCTGGCACAACCGCATGCGCCTGGATGCCGGCTCTCACGCCGTGCGCGCGCTCGTGCGCCTCGCGCTGCTGATGCTGGCCGTCGCCCTGGCCGCGTACGCGGCGGGATGGATCGCCCTGATCGCCGAAGGATGATCCTGCGCGTACATCCGGGATCGCCAAGAGCATAGATTGCTAGCTAAGCTAGCGATCGTGAATCCCGACACCCGCCGCTCGCTGCGCGACGCCGCACCCGACGATTCCGACCCTCGCGCGGGCCGACCGAGCCGTTGGCTGCGGATCGGCATCCCCGTCGTGCTGATCCTCGTCTGGCTGATCGGCGGCTCTGTCGGCGGGATGTACTTCGGCAAGGTCGAGGAGGTCTCCACCAACGACCAGTCCTCGTTCCTGCCCGAGAGTGCCGACGCGACGCAGGTGCAGGAGAGGCTTCCCGACTTCGTGGGATCCGAATCCATCCCCGCCGTCGTCGTCGTCACGGGCGACGGCGAGCTCACGCCCGATCAGCTGACGATCACGACGGACCTGCCCATCGCCTTCGCCGAGATCGAAGGGGTGTCGGGTGACGTGTCACCGCCGATCCCCTCCGAGGACGGCGAGGCGGTTCAGCTGTTCGTGCCGATCGACGCCGACGGCGAGATCCGTGACGTCGTCGCCGAGCTGCGCAGCATCGTCGCCGAGCTGCCCGACGGCCTGGAGGGCTGGGTCACGGGTCCAGCAGGCTTCACGGCCGACCTCTCCGAGGGCTTCCTCGGCATCGACGGGCTTCTTCTGCTCGTCGCCCTCGGCGCCGTGTTCGTCATCCTGATCATCGTCTACCGCTCGCCGCTGCTGCCGATCCTCGTACTGGCGTCGTCGCTGTTCGCGCTGTGCGTCGCCCTGCTCACCGTGTGGTGGCTGGCCTACGCCGGCATCGTGGTGCTCAACGGGCAGGTACAGGGCATCCTCTTCATCCTCGTGATCGGCGCGGCGACCGACTACGCCCTGCTCTACGTCGCCCGTTTCCGAGAGGCGCTCTCGCACGGAGAGGCGCGGTGGCGGGCCACGCTGTCCGCGTGGCGCGGGTCGTTCGAGCCGATCCTCGCCTCGGGCGGCACGGTGATCGCGGGCCTTCTCTGCCTGCTGCTGTCCGACCTCGCCACCAACCGCGCCCTGGGGCCCATCGCCTCCATCGGCATCGTCTTCGCCATGCTCGCGGCGCTGACCTTCCTGCCCGCGCTGCTGGCGGTGTTCGGCCGCGTCGCGTTCTGGCCGTTCGTGCCCAAGCGTCAGGCCGCGGCATCCGACCCCGTGCGCGACGGCCGCGGAGTGTGGCCCGCCACGGCGCGCCTGGTCGCGCGCCGCGCCCGCCCGATCTGGATCATCTGCACCGTCGTGCTCCTGGGCGCGAGCGTCGGGATGCTGCAGCTCAAGGCCGACGGCGTCTCGTCGAGCGATCTCGTGCTCGGTGCCTCGCAGGCCCGCGACGGCCAGGCCGTGCTCGCAGAGCACTTCCCGGGCGGGTCGGGCAGCCCCGCCTACGTGATCGTCCCGGAGGGCGAGATCGCCGCCGCCACGACGGTGCTCGCGGACGCCGACGGCGTCGACGGCGTCGCGGTGGCCGCGGAGGATTCTCCGACCGGACAGGCCTCGGTGAGCGTCGTTGACGGCGACGTCGTCTTCGAGGCGGCGGGCCCGCCGGGGACCCCCGCCCCGGAGCCCACGGTGTCGGAGGGCGACGTCCTGCTGCAGGTCACCCTGGCCGACCCCGCGGACTCCGCCGCCGCCGAGGAGACCGTGGCCCAGCTGCGGGCGGACCTGGACGCCGAGCTCGGCTCGGGCACGGCGCTCGTCGGAGGTGTCACCGCGGTGGCGCTCGACACCAACGCGACCTCGATCCGCGACCGCACGCTGATCATCCCGATCGTCCTGATCGTGATCCTCGCCATCCTGATGCTGCTGCTGCGGTCGGTGCTCGCCCCCGTGCTGCTGATCGCCACCGTGATCGTGTCGTTCGGGGCTGCGCTCGGCATCAGCGCGCTCGTGTTCAACCACCTGTTCGGATTCCCGGGGGCCGATCCCGCGGTGCCGCTCTACGGGTTCGTCTTCCTGGTGGCGCTCGGCATCGACTACAACATCTTCCTGATGACGAGGGTGCGTGAGGAGTCGCTTCGCCACGGCACGCGCCAGGGCATCCTGCGCGGCCTCGTCGCCACGGGTGGTGTCATCACCTCCGCGGGTCTCGTGCTCGCGGCGACGTTCGCAGCGCTCGGGGTCATCCCGATCCTCTTCCTCGCGCAGATCGCGTTCATCGTCGCGTTCGGCGTGCTGCTCGACACCTTCGTCGTGCGCTCGCTGCTCGTGCCCGCACTCTCGCACGACATCGGGCGTGCGATCTGGTGGCCGAGCAAGCTCTGGCGCGCGGGTCCGGACGCTCCGCACACCGCGGCGGCGGGGCAGACGGATGCCGCCACCCGGCGTACGCTCGAGACATGAGCAAGGCGCTGTTCATCGTCGACGTGCAGAACGACTTCACCGAGGGCGGAGCGCTCGCCGTCGCCGGCGGCGACGCGGTGGCGGCCGCCATCACCGGGCACCTGCGTGCGCACGCGGGGGAGTACGAGCTGATCATCGCCTCCCGAGACTGGCACGCGGCAGAGGGCGACAACGGCGGACACTTCCACCCCGAGCCGGACTTCATCGACACGTGGCCGGTCCACTGCGTCTCGGGTACGGAGGGCGCCGAGTACGACCCGGGCCTGGAGACCGCGGCGGTGACCCACCACGTCAAGAAGGGGCAGGGTGTCCCCGCCTACTCCCTCTACGAGGGCACGACCGATGACGGCCGCCGCGTCGCGGAGCTGCTCGAGGAGCATCACGTGCTCGAGGTCGACGTCGTCGGCATCGCGACCGACCACTGCGTGCGGGCCTCGGCGCTGGACGCGATCGCGCACGGCCGGCGCGTGCGCGTACTCACCGCGCTCGTCGCCGGCGTCGCGCCCGAATCGAGCGCGCGGGCGCTCGCCGAACTCGGACACGCGGGCGCGGAGATCGTCTGACCCCCGCGGGAGGATGCCTGCCGGGGCGCGGGCCCCGGCATCCGTCATCCCTCGGCGTGCCGATCCAGGAACGCGTAGACCTCCGAGTCGTCCACGCCCGGGAAGGCGCCGCGCGGCAGCGGCGAGAACATCTGCGTGTGGACCCGGGCCGAGGGCCAGGCCCTGCCGTCCCAGCGCTCGGCGACCTCGTTCGCGGGGCGTCGGCAGCAGGCCTCGTCGGGGCAGGTCGATACCGCGCGCGCCGCGCTCTCGCGGCCGCGGAACCAGCGGGCGTCGTCGAAGGGCACGCCCACCGTGATCGAGAACTCGCCGTCGGGCGTCGTGCCGGTCTGCGTCGAGCACCAGAAGGTGCCGGCGGGGGTGTCGGTGTACTGGTAGTGCTCGGTCGTGCGGTTCTGCTGCGAGAACGCCCCGCGGGCCGAGAATCGGCGGCAGACGATCTGCCCCTCCACCGAACCGGTGACATCCATCGGCAGGGGCAGGTCGTCGTTCTCGTAGACCCGCTGCAACGCTCCGTTGTGCCCCACCCGCAGGAAGTGCAGGGAGATGCCCAGGTGATGGGTGACGAGGTTGGTCATGCGCATGCCCGCGGCCTCGTGCGTCACGCCGAACGCGTCGCGGAAGTCCTCCACGGCGAGGTTGCGGTCCTTCTTGGCCTGCTGCAGAAAGGCGACCGCGGCGCCCTCGGGCATGAGGCAGCACGCGGCGAAGTAGTTGATCTCGAGGCGCTGCTGCAAGAAGTCGGCGTAGTCCGTGGGGCGGGTGTGGCCGAGCAGGCGGTGGGCCATGGCCTGCAGCGCCATCGATCGGAGGCCGTGGCCGCCGGGGATGGATGCCGGGGGCAGATAGATGCGTCCGTTCTCGAGATCGGTGATCGAGCGGGTCGACGAGGGCAGATCCGCCGCATAGATCAGCTCGAATCCGAGTCGCTCGGCCATGATGCTCACCGTGCGGTGCGTGAGTGCGCCGGAGACGTGGCCGGCGAGGCGCAATTGCTTCTCGGCGAGCTTCTCGATCTCGGGCAGGTAGTTGTCGATCTCGCGCATCCGCAGCCGCAGCTCGGTGTTGGCCCGGCGGGCCTCCTCGGGGGTCGCGATGGCCTCGCGCTCGCGTCGCTGCAGCTCGCGATGCATGCCCAGCATCGTCTCGAGCGTCTCATCCGACATCCCCTTCGTCACGCGCACAGGTGCGATGCCCAGGCGCCGGAACGTGGGGCTCGCCTGCGCGCGTTCGAGCTCGATCTCGAGGGCCGCGCGCCGGTTGGGCGGTTCGCCCGAGATGAGGTCGGACACGTCGGTGCCCGTGGCGTCGGCGATCGCCTGCAGCAGGGAGAGCTTGGGTTCGCGCTTGCCGTTCTCGATCAGGCTGAGCTGGCTGCCGGCGACGCCGACGGCGGCCCCCAGCTCGTCGAGGGTGAGACCCGCGGTGAGGCGGTGGTGTCGGATGCGGTGGCCCAGTGTGGAGAGCTCGAGCGCGGTGCCTGGCATGTTTTGAGCATAGTGAAAGAAGTGGATTTCTTTCGAGTCATTTTCGCCTCAAGAAGGAGTGTGGCCGCGATGTAATGGGGTCAATCTTCGAAATGGAGCGACAGATGGCACTCGCCGAGACTTTCACCAGCCGCACCACCGCCCGCATCCACCCCGTCACCGACTACGGTCGCAGGCCCGCCGATGAGCCCGGGCTCGCCGACCTGCACCGCTGGGTCGACGAGATCGCCGCGCTGACGCAGCCCGACCGCATCCACTGGGTCGACGGGTCCGCGGCCGAGAACGACGCCCTCCTGCGTCAGATGGTCGCCGACGGCACCCTGATCAAGCTCAACCCCGAGTGGCGTCCCGGCTCGTACCTGGCGCGCTCGCACCCGAGCGATGTGGCTCGCACCGAGGGCCGCACCTACATCGCCTCCGAGCGCGAGGAGGACGCCGGACCCACCAACAACTGGGCCGACCCCGCGCAGATGCACGCGACGATGACCGAGATCTTCGCCGGCAGCATGCGAGGGCGCACGATGTACGTCGTGCCGTTCTCGATGGGGGCCGTCGGCGGACCCCTCTCGCACATCGGCGTGCAGGTGACCGACAGCCCCTACGCGGTGGCGTCGATCGGCATCATGACGCGCGTCGGCGCCGACGTCACGCGTCAGATCGCGGAGGGCAAGCCGTGGGTCAAGACCGTGCACTCGGTCGGCGCGCCGCTCGCGCCCGGCGAGAAGAGCGAGGCGTGGCCCTGCAACGAGGAGAAGTACATCGTGCACTTCCCCGACACGCTCGAGGTCTGGTCGTACGGATCGGGCTACGGCGGCAACGCGATCCTCGCCAAGAAGTGCTTCGCCCTCCGCATCGCCTCCGTCATCGGTCGCGACGAGGGCTGGCTCGCCGAGCACATGCTCCTCATCCGCGTCATCGACCCGCAGGGGCGCAAATACCACATCGCGGCGGCGTTCCCGTCGGCCTGCGGCAAGACGAACCTCGCGATGCTGCGCCCGACGATCCCCGGCTGGCGCGTCGAGACGCTCGGCGACGATATCGCCTGGCTGCGCCCCGGCGAGGACGGGCGCCTGTGGGCGATCAACCCCGAGGCCGGATTCTTCGGCGTCGCTCCGGGCACGGGGGAGTCGACCAACGTCACCGCGGTCGAGACCCTGTGGGGCAACACGATCTTCACCAACGTCGCCCTGCGTCCCGACGGCGACGTGTGGTGGGAGGGCCTGACCGACGAGCCGCCGGCACACCTGACCGACTGGGAGGGCAACCCGTGGACGCCCGACTCCGGCCGCCCCGCCGCGCACCCCAACTCGCGCTTCACGGTCAGCGCCGGGCAGTGCCCGCAGATCGCCTCCGATTGGGAGGCCGCCGAGGGGGTGCCGTTGGATGCCATCCTCTTCGGCGGGCGCCGCGCGACGAACGTGCCGCTCGTCGTCGAAGCCACCGACTGGACCCACGGCGTCTTCATGGGCTCCAACATCTCGTCCGAGCGCACGGCGGCGGCCGAGGGCACGGTCGGCGAGCTGCGGCGCGATCCGTTCGCGATGCTGCCCTTCTGCGGCTACAACATGGCCGACTACTTCGGGCACTGGCTGAAGGTCGGCCAGAAGCTGCGCTTCGACCGCGCGCCGCGCATCTTCCAGGTCAACTGGTTCCGGCGCGGCGATGACGGCCGGTTCCTGTGGCCCGGCTTCGGCGACAACGCCCGCGTCATCGAGTGGGTCGTGCGTCGCCTGCACGGCGAGGTCGGCGCGGTGGAGAGCCCGATCGGGCGCCTTCCGCACACCTCCGACCTCAACCTCGACGGCATCGATGTGCCCGAGGCCGACCTGCAGGAGCTCTTCGCGATCGACCCCCAGACCTGGGGTGTCGAGGCCGACCTTACCGAGGAGTTCTACGGCACCTTCGGCGGCCGCGTGCCCCCGGCTCTGCAGGCCGAGCTCTCCGCACTGCGGTACCGGCTCAAGCAGGCCGCGAGCTCCTGACCCGCGGGCTCACACCAGCAGCTGGTGGCGTGCGAGGTCGCGGTACAGCGGCGTCGACTCCACCAGCTCGGAGTGCGTGCCCGCGCCGACGACCCGGCCGTGCTCGAGCACGACGATGAGGTCGCTGTCGACCACTGTCGACAGGCGGTGCGCGATCACCAGCAGGGTGCGCCCGGCGGCGACGGCATCGATCGCGTCGCGCATGCGCTGTTCGTTGACGCCGTCGAGCGATGACGTGGACTCATCCAGCAGCAGGATCGGCGGGGCCGCCAGCAGTGCGCGCGCGATCGCGAGCCGCTGACGCTCGCCGCCCGAGAGCATGACGCCGTCCTCGCCGACGGGTGCGTCGATGCCGAGCGGGCTGCGCTCGAGCACTTCGCCGAGGTTGACCTCGCGCAGCACGCGCTCGCAGTCCGCGTCATCGGCGTCGGGTGAGGCCAGACGCAGATTGTCGGCGATCGTGCCCGCCAGTGTCGGCGCATCCTGCTCGACGTACCCGAATCGCGCGCGCAGATCGGTCCGTGCGATGTCGCGCACATCCACCCCGTCGAGCAGGATCGCGCCGGCGGTGGGATCGTAGAAGCGCTCGATGAGCGAGAGGATCGTGCTCTTGCCGGCACCGCTCGGTCCCACGAGGGCGACGCGCGCACCGCGGGGCACATCGAAGGACACCCCGCGCAGCACCTCGCGATCGACGGGTTCGACCTCCGCCACCGCGGCCTCGGCGGCGGGTCGCTCGACGTGGGCCTGCTCCAGCACGGCGCGCGCCTCGGCCGCGGCCTTCTCTCGGGCCTCGACCACCGCCTCGGGGTAGCGGAACCTCACGTCGCGGAACACGATCGCCGGGACGGGCGCGGATGCTGTGGCCACAGCATCCGTCTCCGGCTTCTGCCGCGGGGCGCCGTCCTCGGCGTCCTCGGTGGGCAGGTCGAGCACCTCCTGGATGCGGCCGAGGGCCCCGAGCGCCTGGTTGACGCTCGTGATCGCGCCGAACGTGGACGCGAGGGGCGCGATGAGTAGGAAGAGGAACATGACGAAGGTGACGAGCTGGGCGATCGTGATCGCCCCCGCCGCGACGCGGAAGCCGCCGACGCCGAGCACGACGAGCAGAGAGAGCTGCATCGCGATGCCCGCGATCGGCACGACGAGCGCCGAGACGCGGGCGATGCGCACGCCCACCCCGTACGCCTCGGTGGCCATGGCGGTCACCGAGGCGATCTCGCGGTCGGTGGCACCGGCGGCGCGCACGGTGCGGATCGAGCCGACGGCCCGCTCGACGCCGGAGGCCAGCTCGCCGACTTTGGTCTGCTGCTCGGTCGACGCCGTGCGGATGCGTCCGCTGAGCAGGGTGACGACGACCACCGAGCCGCCGATGACGAGCACGATCAGCCCCAGCAGCAGGGGGTCGATCAGGAGCATCGCGATGAGCGCGCCGACGAGGATCAGCGCGTTTCCGACGGCGTCGGCGAGTCCCTGCGTGAGCACGGCGTACAGCAGAGTCGTGTCGGTACCCACGCGCGAGACGAGGTCGCCCGTGCGCCGTGCGTCGAACTCGCTGATCGGCAGGTGCAGGATGCGGGCGATGAGTCTGCGTCGGCTGGAGTACACCACGGCCGTGCCGGTGCGCTGGAGGAGGTAGTGCTGATAGCCCGAGATGATCGAGGACACGACGACGAAGCCGATCAGCAGCCAGATGAGCGCGCCGAGCGACTGGCCCACCTGCACGCGGGTGATGACCTGGCCCACCAGCAGCGGCTGCACGAGGGTCGCACCCGCGCCGAGGACGCTCAGGATCGCCACGACCACGAGTACCCTCTTGTGCTCGAGGAGGAAGGGCAGCAGCTGGCGGAACGTCGCGCGCGGGCCCTCGGGCGGGCGGCGGCGGCCGCGGCGGCGAGGGGTGGCGGATTCGGGTGCGGGCATGCTCATGGGGTTCCTGATCCTGGGGCGCGGTCGCCCCACCTTCGACCGTACTTGCCCGAGACGCGTCGCGGGTGCGGGGGTGACGTCGGATTGGCGTGAAAGTCGGCGCCAATATCGTCGTCTGCGGTACTGTCTGTGCATCACGCGGTGCCGCCGCCGACGCCGCGAGCAACAGGAGGTATCCGTGGTTTCCGCATCGCCCCTCGCCGACGCCGACCTCGCGGCGCGTCCCGATCTGACAGCGCTCATCCGCGACGCCATTCTCGGCGGCGAATTCGCGCCGCACCAGAGGCTCATCGAGGCCGACATCAGCGACAGGTTCGGTGCGACGCGGGCGGCGGTGCGCACGGCGCTGCTGAACCTCGCCGGCGAGGGTCTCGTCGAGCGGCTGCCCAACAAGGGTGCCCGCGTGCGTGCGATCAGCGTCGACGAGGCGGTCGAGATCGTCGAGGTGCGCGTCGGACTCGAATCCCTCTGCGCGCGCAAGGCCGCCGAGAACCTGACCTCGGACGACGCCGAAGAGCTGCGGATGCTGCGCGACGACATCCGTCGTGCCGTCGATGCCGGCAACCTCGTGGAGTACTCGCGGCTCAACCAGGAGATGGACCGGATGCTGCGCGAGATGAGCGCGCACGAGACGGCGACACAACTGCTCGAGCGGCTGCGCGCCCAGTCGGCGCGGCATCAGTTCCGGCTGGCGTTTCACCCGGGCCGTGCGGCGCAGTCCGCGCCCGAGCACATCGCGATCATCGACGCGGTGCTCGCGCGGGATGCCGACGCGGCGGAGGCGGCTACTCGCGCGCACCTGCAGGGCATCGTCGACGTCCTGCGCGCGATGGACTGACGCGACAGGGCCCGGCCGGAGCGGATCCGACCGGGCCCTGTCGCGTGCTCGCGGCTACCCGAACGTGTCGGCGTTCGCGTAGCCCGTGCCGTTGTACTTCTGCACGACGACCGTCGAGACGGCGGGCTGGCCATCGACCGTCGTGTCGACATAGGTGCCCTCGAGCATGAGCGGCGCCTGGAAGTCCGAGATGCTGCGCAGCGACTCGAGGAAGTTCTCGCGCGTCGGCTCGGTCATGCCCTGGAACGCCTGCTCGAGCGTCGCGCCGACCATGTAGCTCCACATGCAGTGCGGGAACGCCGGCATGTCGGGGTAGTCGGCGTACTCCGCGAGGTCGGACAGGAAGGTCTGGACATCCTCGTCCTCGGCGAACGCGGGGGATGCCGGCGCCTTGGCGAAGGACACCGAGTACACGCCCGGGAAGGCCGTCGCGTTGCCCGGCTGGAGGATCGCGACGGGGCTCGAGGTGTTCGAGGGCAGGAACCAGCTGGGTAGCCAGCCGATCTCCTGTGTCTTGAGCAGCGACGAGATCACGAGCGGGGTGATCGACATGGCGTTGAAGAACACGTCGGCGTCGGTCGCGGCGAGCTCGGTCAGCTGCGCGTCGACCGAGGTGTCGGTGGCCTCGTAGGTGAGCTCGCCGACGATCTCGATGTTGTCCACGCCCTCGATGGCCTCCTTGAAGCCTTCCACGTAGCCCTCGCCGTAGTCGTCGTTCTGCGACAGGATCGCCACCGTGAGATCTTCGCTCGAGGACGCGAGCAGCTCGCCGAACGCGGCACCCTCGTTCTGGTAGATCGGCACGAAGCCGAGCTGCCAGGGGCTCTCCTCGGTGTTGCTGAAGAGCGGGTCGCCGGTCATGACCAGCACCTGCGGCACCTCTTCGTCGATCGCCGCGTCGCGGAAGGCGCGGTTGGTCGGCGTGCCGAGGCCCGCGGTGACCGCGAACACGTCGTCCGACACCATCTGCTGGAAGTTCGCGAGAGACTGCTGCGGGTCGTAGGCGTCGTCATAGGCCTCGATCTCGACCGTGCGGGTCACGCCGTCGCCGAACTCGACGCCACCCGCGGCGTTGACCGCGCCGAAGTACGCCGTGACACCCGCGACCGTGCAGGTGCCGGGTCCGGCCGTGGCACCCGAGAGGGGCGTCGTGATGCCGAGCGTGATCGAGGTGTCGGTGATACCCGGGCTCGCGGCGGTCTCGCCGTCGTCGCCACCGCTGTCGCCGCCGTCTCGCGCGCAGCCCGACACGGCGAGGGCGAGGATGCCCGTCATGGCGACGATGCCGACGATGCCTCCCCTTCTCCTTCGAATGTTCATGCGTTGCCTTGCCTCTCTGTGTGTTGTGGATGCTCCACGGCGTCGTCCTGCGAGGGATCCCGTGGTGGTGGGCTCGACGAGTGCGATCGGTCGCCGCGCGCGCGGGTGACCAGGCGCCGCACGACCCGCGGAAGGCTGACCAGGCCGCCGGGCAGCAGGAAGAGCACGACGAGCAGGATCGCACCCTGGATGACGGCGGTCAGGTTGGCGTCGATCACGTTCGTGATCTGCGGGACGAAGACGTAGTAGGCGCCGCCGATGAGCGAGCCGACGATGCTCCCCGCTCCGCCGATCACCATCGCCGCGAGCAGCTCGATCGAGTGGTGGAAGGCGAGTGTCTCGGGAGAGGTGTACTGGACGGCGACGAGGTAGAGGAATCCGCTGACCCCGCCGAACATGGAGGCGATCGTGAAGGCCATGACCTTGTACCGGTAGGGGGAGATCCCCATCGAGGAGGCGACCGCCTCGTTGTCGCGCACGATCGCCAGAGCGCGTCCGAACTTGCCGCGCACCAGATTGCGCGCCAGAACGAAGGCGGCCGCGGCGATGACGAGCACGATGTAGAACTGCCACTGGTCGTCGTCGAGGCCGGTCCACTC
This sequence comes from Microbacterium sp. HA-8, assembly GCF_046111165.1. Taxonomy (NCBI): domain Bacteria; kingdom Bacillati; phylum Actinomycetota; class Actinomycetes; order Micrococcales; family Microbacteriaceae; genus Microbacterium; species Microbacterium sp. HA-8. The sequence continues at coordinate 2,911,330 of NZ_CP162025.1, read as the reverse complement.
GGGCGCGCCGGAGAACCGTGCCGATACACCCTGCGACCCGCCCGTGAAATCGGACAGACGTTTGGCCAGCGGCACGCCGACGATGGGCAACGCGATCGTGACCATCGCGACCGCGAGGCCCCCGAGGCGAGCCGCGGCGAGGGCGACGAGAAGGCCCGCAATGCCGGGTATGAGGATGGCGAGAGCGAAGACGAGGACGATGTTCCAGTCATTCGTCACCCCGTAGGCCGTGACATAGGCGCCCAGGCCCAGGAAGAAGATCTGGCCGAGTGAGACGACGCCCGTGTAGCCCATGACGATGTTCAGACCCAGCACCGCGACGGCGAAGACGCCCACGCGCACGAGGGTCTGATTGGCGAAGACGGGCAGCATCAGCGGTGCGGCGACGAGCAGCACGGCGACGAGGAGCACCAGGGCGCGCGTCGCCCACGGGTTCTTGAGCATGCTCGAGAGGGAGGACATCAGACGCGCACCACGACTTTCCGGCCGAAGAGGCCCTGGGGGCGGATGATCAGGGTCACGAAGATGAGGATGAAGGGCACCGCGATCTTGAGGTCGTGACCGATGAAGGGCACGTAGACGGCGGCGAGGTTCTCGAGCACGCCGATGGCCCAGGCGGCGACGACGACACCCACGGGGCTGCTCAGCCCACCGAGGATCACGGCGGCGAGTGCGTAGACGAGGGCGGTGTCCATCATGCCGGGCGTGAGCGTCAGCTGCGGGGCGACGAGTGCGCCGGCGATGGCGCCGAGTGCGGCGGCCAGACCCCAGCCCACCATGAGGAGTCGACCGACGGGCAGGCCCGAGAATGCCGAGGACTGGGGGTTGTCGGCGACGGCACGCAGCGCCAGGCCCAGCTTGGTGCGCAGGAAGACCAGTTGCAGGGCGACCATGATCGCGATGATCACGAGGGTCGTCCCGAGCGACCGCACGCTGACCACCGCGCCCAGGACGTCGATGCTCGCGACGGGGAACAGCGAGGGGAACGGCAGGTTGTTGTACGACCAGATCCATCCGGCCAGTCCCGTGATCAGGGTGAGCAGACCCACCGTGACGACGATCGCCGTGTCGGGATCGCCGCCCTCGAACCGCCGGATGAGGTAACGCTCGATGAACGCGCCGAGGAGGAAAGAGACGATGACCGACGCGATGATCGCGAGGATCAGGGGCACGCCCCACCCGAGGAAGGTGTACGCGATGTAGGCGGAGAGGACCGCCATCCCGCCCTGTGCGAAGTTGATCAGGCCGGTGGCCTGGTTGACCAGGACGATGGCGAGGGCCAGGGCGGCGTAGATCGATCCGGCCGACAGGCCGTCGATGACGAGTTGGACGAAGGTTCCCACGCTCAGCCTCCCAGGTACGCGCGGCGGATCTCGTCCATGCCCTTGAGCTCGTCCGAGGTTCCGGTGAGGACGGTGCGGCCGGTCTCGAGCACCGTGGCGGTGTCGACCAGGCTGAAGGCGAGCGTCGCGTTCTGCTCGACGATGAGCATCGCGATGCCCGACTCTTCGCGCAGTCGGCGGATCGCCGCGTAGACGTTGCGGGCGGTGCTGGGCGCGAGCCCGAGCGAGGCTTCGTCGAGCAGCAGCAGGCGGGGCTTAGCCATGAACGCCCGGCCGACGGCGAGCATCTGCTGCTCGCCACCGGAGAGCGCCGACGCCGCCGACGAGATGCGGTCCTTCAGCTGGGGAAAGAGATCGAGGCAGTAGTCGATGTCGGCGGCGATCGACCGGCGGTCCTTGCGCAGGTATGCCCCCACGCGCAGGTTCTCGCGCACTGTCAGGCCGCCGAGCGTGCCCCGGCCCTCGGGCACGTGGGCGATGCCGAGGCCGGCGACCCGGTCGGGCCGGGTGCCGCGGATGTTCTCGCCCGCGAAGGTGATGCGCCCGCCCGCGCGCACCGTGCCGCTGATCGCGCGCAGCGTGGTGGTCTTGCCCGCGCCGTTGGCGCCCAGGATGCCGACCGCACCGCCTTCGGGCACGCTCAGTGAGACGCCCTCCAGCACCTGGACCGAGCCGTAGAACGCCGTGACGTCCTCGAGTTCAAGCAGCGTCATCCACCGCGTCCTTCCCGATGTAGGCCTCGATGACCCGTGTGTCGGACTGCGCCTGGGCGGCCGTGCCTTCCATGAGCTTCTTGCCGTGGTCGAGGACGACGACCCGGTCGGTGAGGGCGGAGATCAGCCCCATGTGATGCTCGACGATGACGACCGTGATGTCGTCCTCCGCCTGCAGACGCTTGATGGTGGTGCTGAACTGCTCGACCTCGCCGTGCGAGAGTCCCGCGGCGGGCTCGTCCAGCAGCAGCAGCCGCGGCTTCATCAGCAGTGCACGGCAGAGCTCGATGCCTTTGTGCAGGCCGTGGGAGAGTTCGTCGGCGGGCAGGTCGGCCGCCCAGCCGAGCCCGTTGCGCTCGAGCAGCTCGCGCGCTTCGGTGCGGCGCGCGCGCTCGGCGCGACCGGTGCCGGGCAGGCGCAGCGACCAGGTGAGGGGGCCTCCCGGCAGCCGTGTGTGCGCGCCGAGGAGCACGTTCTCGAGCACGCTCGCACGCAGCTGCAGAGCCGGATGCTGGAAGGTGCGGGCAAGGCCGTGGCGGGCGAGGCTCGCGGGGGCGACACCCGCGACCTCGGAGTCGTCGATGCGGATCGATCCCGACGTGGGCTTGTAGTGCCCGCTGATGCAGTTGAACAGCGACGTCTTGCCGGCGCCGTTGGGACCGACGAGGCCGAAGATCTGGCCGGGCTCGACCGTGAAGCCGACGTCCTCGAGGACTTTCACGCCCCCGAAGCGCAGGTTCACGTCGTGCAGCGTCAAACGAGCGGCCATCGCTCACCTCTTTCGTCGTTGCATCATTGCGGTCGACCGGGGCACATGTCCCTGCGACTGGGACGCTACGGATTCGTCCGGAGATTGTCAACGATTTTGGTGTGGATTTGCCGCCTGTGTCCGGATCGTGATCCCCATGCTCGCGCGGGGGCGACGAGACGGGTGTGGCGATTCCGATGAGCGGAAGCATCGCAGCCCCGTGCGGCGCGCGTTCGTACGATCGGAGCGCAACCGACAGGAAGGTCGATGATGACATCCGAATCCCTCGCCGCCGCGATCGCTCGCGCAGGATCACCCGTGCAGCTGCTGCGCAACCAGAACTGGCCGGCCTTCACGTTCCCGGTCGCCCCGGAGTTCACGAACTGGCGTGACGAGCAGCGCGCATGGAACGAGTCGGTGGCGCTGATGGACCAGTCGCACCATATGACCCAACTGTTCCTCGGCGGTGCCGACCTCATCCCCCTGCTCGAGACGATCTCACCGAACACGTTCGCAACGTTCCGTCCCGGTGTGGCCAAGCAGCTCATCAGCGTCAACGCCGAGGGGTACCTCATCGGCGACGGCATCCTCTTCTACAACGAAGACGCCCCCGAGGGGCTCGTGCTGATCGGCCATCACCTGCTCATCGATTGGGTGCGCTTCAACGCCGAGAAGGCGCAGGCGGCAGGCAAGGACGTGCATCACAGGCTCGAGGCGAACTCGCACATGCGTCAGGGTCCGCCGACCTTCTATCGGTACGAGTTGCAGGGGCCGCGGGCGAACGAGGTGATGACGAAGCTCTTCGGTGGGCCCCCGCCCGAGATCAAGTTCTTCCATATCGGCGATGTCACGATCGGCGGCCGGGCGGTCAAGGCGCTGCGACACGGAATGGCGGGTCAGCCCGGCTTCGAGTTCTTCGGGCCGTGGGAGGACGCGGATGCGGTGCTCGAGGCGATCCTCGACGCCGGCGCCGAATTCGACATCCGGCGTGTGGGCGCCAAAGCCTACTCGGCGACTCCGCTGGAGTCCGGTTGGGTGCCGACGCCTTTTCCCGCGATCTTCGGTGATGACTTCGCCGAGTACCGTGAGTGGCTGCCCGCGGTCCGCGCGGGATCGGTGGCGGGGTCGTTCTTCTCCGACGACATCCGCGACTACTACATGACGCCGTACGACCTCGGTCTGGGGCGTTCGGTGCGCTTCGACCACGACTTCCACGGTCGGGCCGCGCTGGAGCGGCATGCCGCCGATCAGAAGCGTCGGAAGGTGACGCTGCTCTGGAACGCCGAGGATGTCGCCGCCGTGGTGCGCTCGCAGGTCGAACCGGGTGTGCCCGCGAAGTTCCTCGACTTTCCGAAGGCGCGTTACGGCCTCTTCCAGATGGACGAGGTTCGCCATCACGACCGCCCCGCGGGCATCTCCACCGACGCCGGCTACGTCTCCTACGACCAGCTGTACATGTCTCTCGCGACCCTCGACGTCGACATCGCCGACGGCGCGGAGGTGGAGGTGGTGTGGGGCGAGGATCCCATCTCGCGCAAGGACTCGGTCGACCGCACGCACCGTCAGGTGCGCATCCGCGCGACTGTTGCTCCCGCCCCGTACCACGAGTGGGCGCGGACGGTGTATCGCGCCGATGGTGGAGCGCGCGGCTGACGGCGTCGCTGTCAGAAGGGCGCGTCGTCGGGGTCGGGGATGAATCCGATGGTGACGGGTGGTGGGGTGTCTGTGTAGTGGAGTCCGCCGGGGGAGATCCATTCGATCACCCCGCCGGGGTGGTGCGTCACCCGCCAGGGTGTCTCGCCCTTGAGGGTGTGGTGTCGTCGACAGAGCGCGCAGAGGTTTCGATGATCAGTCGCCCCGCCGAGGGCGAAGTCCTGCCCGTGGTCGACGTCGCACCGATGGGTGGGCATGCGGCATCCGGGGAATCTGCAGTGCGGGTCCCGCACCCTCAGATATCGGGTCAGATCCGCCGAACGCGTGTATCTGTCGACGGCGAGGACTCCGCCGGTGATCGGATCAGCCAAGACCCGTTCCCATCCGGGAACGGATTTCGCGAGGATTCTCGCGGTGTCGAGGTCGATGGGGGTGCGTCCGACGAGTTCTGCGGGGTCGTCGGTCACGCCGGCGAGTGCGAGGGCGGGGACGGTGACGTTGACGGTTGCGCGGATGGAGGCGAGTCCGCCGTGTCCGTCGCCGAGTCCTTCGCCGGTCTCGGTGTCGATCCGGTGGGTGAGGACCATTTCCATGAGCACGTCCGCACGCACCTGATCCAGCGTCCGAAAATCCACCAGGGCTTCGCACTCGGCGTCGGCCTTCTCATCAGCCCCGGCGTCCGCGGCTTCAGCCGCGTCCGTGTCTTCGGCGTCCGTGTCTTGGGTGGCGTGTGCGGTGTTGAGGACGTCGCGGGCGATGTGGGTGATCATGTCGTGGATGCCGTGCACCGGCACCGCCGGGCCCCGGAGGAGGAGTTCGGTCATCCCGTCTTCGACGTCCCGCACCCAGACCCCGCGGCTTTCCCTTGCCGCCTTGTGCCGCTCCGCGAACGTCGTGGGCTGCACCTGCTCCACCAGTCGCGCGAGTTGCGGTCCGAGCCGCCCGGGTGTGGTGGACGCGGCCCGCTCCAATGCTTCGGTCTCGAACGCGGCCCGAACCTCCGGGTCGGTGAGTTTCACCCCGTGTTCGACGATCGCCCGCACATGCCCCACCGACACGACACCCGCGGCCAGCGCGTCCCAGGTCGCCGCGAACCGGTTCACGAGGGTGTGGGCGTCGTTCATCCGCCGCTGCACCGACCGATCGGGTTGCCGCGCACACGCCCCCAGCTCCGCCGCCAAAGCCCGCAACGGGAGTTCGGCCTCGCGACCGGCGGAGCGGGGGATCTCCGCCACCCGCTCCAACCCGACCGCCTGCGCTCGCGCCAGCACGCTCATCGCCTGCGCCTCCGCTGCGGCAATAGCGGCCACCGCGGCCGCATACTCCGCAGCCAACCCCGCCGCGACAGCATCCACACCGACGACGTCCATGTCGGGTGCATCACCGGGGATTGGTTTCATGTTCGAGACTCTACGGGGTGCGTCCGACATTCAGCATCGAAGTTATGTTGCCCTGACGCCCCACGGCGAGGTTCGTGATGAGACTTCTCTCATCCAACGCGCGGGCGCAGATGGCATCGCCCTTCGACAGGCACAGGGCGCGCAGAAAGACGCAGGCACACCCGGGACGCTCGGGTAGCATGGCGCCGACATCGAGGAGGATGGCATGGTTCGAGGATCCGCGGGGGAGTCGGTGTTGCACAAGCACCTGCGCATTCTCGACACGTTCGACGCGTGGCACCCCTACCTGACGCTCACCCAGATCGCGCAGGCCGCCGGCATCGCGCGCTCCAGCGCACACCGGTTGATCGCGGAGCTCGAGCAGGAGGGCCTGCTCGAGCGTCTGCCCGATCGGTCCTACCGGCTGGGGGTGCGCCTGTGGGAGTTCGCCAGTCGCACACCCGGGGCGCTCGGTCTGCGCGAGATCGCGCGCCCGTGGCTCGGCGCCGTTCACGAGCGTGTGCGACAGCACGCGCAACTGGGCGTGCGCAGCGGCGGCGACGTGCTGTTCATCGAGCGGATGTCGGCGCGTGACGCCGTGCTCAACGCCACGCTGATCGGGGGTCGCATCCCTCTGCACGCCTCCTCGAGCGGTCTGGTTCTCCTCGCTCACGCACCCGACGCGGTGCGCGAGGAGGTGCTGGGTTCGCGCCTGCGCCGGTACACCGAGCACACGCCCTGTACCGAGCCGGTGCTGCGCGGGCTGCTGCGGCGCGTGCGGGCCGACGGGTTCGCGGTGGCGGAGGGGTTCATCCACCGTGAATCCCGCGGGATCGCGGTGCCCGTCACGGGGCCGGACGGCTCGGTGTACGCCGCGATCGGCGTCGTGGTGCACAACGACGGCTCGGACCCCAGTCCTGTGATCGACCTACTCACTCGGGCCGCGGCCGGCGTCGCCCGCGACCTGGCTCGCGCCTATCAGCCCGACGCGGGTGTGCGGGCCTCCGGCATCCGCGCCCTGCTCAGCTCGTCGACACGCTCGATCGAGTATCTTGAGCACGTCGGACACGACCCGCACGAGGGCACGTCGGCGGCCGGGCCGCCACGGGGACGGGGCGAGGCGCGATGACGACGATCGCGATTCTGGGGCTCGGCGAGGCCGGCAGCCGCTACGCGCGTGGGCTCGCCGACGCCGGAGCCGAGGTGCGCGGATACGACCCGCACGCGGCGATGACGGGCGCGGGGATCGCACGGTGCGATCGGCTCGGCGACGCGCTCCTGGGCGCGGATGTCGTGCTCAGCCTCGTCTGGGCGCGCAACGCCGTCGCCGTCGCGGAAGCGGCGATGACGCACCTGGGCACCGGCGCCGTCTACGCCGACCTCAACACCGCGGCCCCGCAGACGAAGATCGAGGTCTGCGACGTCGCGCGATCGGCGGGCGTGCGGATGGCCGACGTCGCCGTGCTGGCCCCCGTGCCGCGGGCGGGTCACCGGACGGATCTTCTCGCGAGCGGTCCCGGCGCCGACGTGCTGGCCGAGCGCCTTCGCCCCCTCGGCGTGCCGATCGAGATCGTCGCGGGCGAGGTCGGCGAAGCGGCGCGGCTCAAGCTGCTGCGCAGCGTGTTCATGAAGGGACTCGCGACGCTCGTGATCGAGGGCCTCGAAGCTGCGCGGGCGACCGGGGCCGAGACGTGGATGCGGCAGCAGATCGCCGCCGAGCTCGGCCCCGGCGGCCGCACGATGATCGACCACCTGCTCGCGGGCACCTACCTGCACTCCGAGCGCCGCGAGCACGAGGTGCGCGATGCCCTCGCGGCGCTCGAAGCCATCGATGCGCCCGCGGATATGACCCGTGCGACGCTCGCCTGGTTCGAGCGCCTCAACGGCATGCGTTCCTGATCGCGGCTTCAGCCCGCGCGATACTGCTCCCGCGCGAACCGCGAGAAGGGCGCGGGTTCGACCGTCGCGCGGATCTGCACCTGACGATGGCGTTCGACGGCGGGCTTGGCCGTGTTGGGCTCCTCGCCCCACACCACGACGACCGACGTTCCCGGCTCGGCGTGCGCCGCGTCGATGCTCGCGAGTGAGACGAATGCCTGCTCGCCGACGATGTATCCCGCGTCGTGCGAGATGCCGACATCCGCCCCGTCGCGAAGCACCCTGTCCATCTGGTGCTGGCCGTAGCGCGCTTTCGGAAAGTCGATGTACTTCGCGGGGGTTCCGGGCTCGTACAGACTGCGCTGCGCGGCGGCCAGGTCGTCGGGATTCCACAGCAGCGTCACCTTGAGGCGCTGCGGTGCGGCGGCGTGCCGCTCGAGGGCAGCCCGCCCGATGAAGTCGTGGTCGAAAGCGATGCTGCGCCCATAACCGAGGTCGTACGGGGTCAGGTAGTAGTCCTCGATGCGGGCCGGGCAGAAGCTCCCTGCGAGCGACCCCGCCCGGGCGGCGGGCAGCCACTCGAGGTATTCGGCCGATCCCTCGCCCGAATAGATCGCCGGCAGCGGCGAGGGCACCCAGGCCGATTCGAGGTTGGCCGAGGAGTATGCCTTCGACCCCACGAGCACCAGCCCGAACTCCTCGCCGGCCTCGATCAGCGCATCCCGCACGCGCTCGCCCTCGGCCCACGGGCCGAAGAGCTCGAAACCGGGCTGACCGGCCATCCCGTGCCGGAGCGAGCGCACGCGGACGCCGGCGATGTCGAATGTCGTCATGCCGAAGAACCGCGTCGGGGGCACCTCGGCGCCGGTCACCTTCTCCATGACGGCGAGGGCGCGCGGCCCCTGGATCTCGTAGCGGTAGAGCGTCGGGTCGCCGGATCGCACGATGGAGTTGCCGTCGCGCTCGAACGTCACCGCGTACTCGCCCGTCTCGCCGTGGAACTGCACCCAGTCGAGCACCATGTGCCAACCCACCAGGTCGTAGACGTCGTCGTCGAGGTGGAACAGGATCGCATCGCCGATGAGGTAGCCCTCATGGTTGACCGCGATGAACTGCTTGGCGGAGTCGACCGGGAACCTCTCGAAGCTGTTGACCCCGACATCCCGCAGCAGGGCGAGCGCGTCGGGCCCGGAGATGAACAGATCGGTCATGTGGTGTGACTGATCCAGCAGGGCGACGCCGTCGCGCCAGGCGAGCTGCTCGCTGCGCCAGTTGCTGAACTCGGGCGTCACCGGGAAGATCGTCGGGCGCGCCTGCGCGTTGCGCAGCATCTGCACGGCGTCACCGCCGGCACGGGCGAGGGCGGCGGCGGTGGATGCGGGGGCGACGTCGGTCACGAGAACTCCTTCGTTCGGCGGGTCGACACCATGGTAGGCAGTCTCTGCCTATCGGCGGACGGGATGTAAATAAGCTTTGCTTATGCACAACTCAGTAGGTCTTAGCCGCGGAGGACCGCCGTGGACCTGAATCTCGTGCGCGTCTTCGCCGCGATCCACGAGACGCGGAGCCTCACCGCCGCCGCCGCACGCCTGTACGTCACCCAGCCGGCCGTCAGCCAGGCGCTCGGCCGCCTGCGCGCCGAGCTTGATGATCGCCTGTTCGAGCGGGCGGGCCGCGAGATGGTGCCCACGCCTCTCGCCGAGACGGTCTATCCGGGTTTCCGTGACGCGCTCGCCGCCATCGATCGCACCATCGACGCGGTGCACGGCTTCGATCCCGCCCACTCTCAGCGGCTCTTCCGAATCGCGCTGTCGGAGCTGGGGGAGATCGGGTGGATGCCCGCGATCGTCGCGGCCGTCGCCGTGCGCGCGCCCAGGATGCGCATCGAGGTGGTGCCGATGGACGTGCGCGCGCTCGCCGAATGGCTGGGGCGGGGCACCGTGGACCTCGCGGTGACACCGTCCCCCGTGGGTGCGGACTTCGCGCAGGAGGTCATCAAGTCGCAGCGATACGGGGTGGCGATGTCGGGGCGCCATCCTCTGGCCGAGGCGCCCCTGACGCTGGAGTCCTACCTTGCCGCCGACCACGTCGCGGTCGCGGGCGACTCCGGCGCTGCGCAGCTCGAGCGCGCGCTGACGCGGCACTCGGCGCGGATCGAGCCGCGCGTGAGCATCAACCATTTTGCCGCTCTGCCGCCGCTGCTGGCCCAGCGGCACGGCCTGATCGCGACCGTTCCCGACACCATCGCGGCCGGGTGGGCCGAGAGCTGGCCCCTCGTCGTCCGCGAACTGCCGTTCGAGATGCCGCCCGTGGATGTCCGGCTCTACCGCCGCTCCACGACGCAGCACGCGGCGGCCCTGGATTGGCTTTTCCACACGGTCGCGGGTGCCATCCGTGGATCGTCCGGCCAGTTCGGCGTGATCCACGGCGAGGTGCATGCGACAGCATGAGGGGGATGCCGCGGCTGCAGCATCCCCCTCATCTCCGGGTGGTGACGGTCAGAGCGTGCCGGTGGAGCGCCAGCCGCCGTGGTACTCCGTGCGCGCGGTGACCGCGTACGGGACGGGGCTGACGACCGCGCGCACCGCGATCTGATCGTGCGGCTGGACTGTCGTCTTGCCGGAGCCGCCGTCGGGCTCGCCCCACACGACCTGCACCTCGGTGCCGATCGGCACATCCCGATCGACGGTCGCCAGCGACAGGCCGCGCCGCTCGCCTGCGGTCACGCCCGTGAAGAGCGAGAGGCCGATCGTGGTGCCGTCGGCGTCGATGACGGCGTCGTAGTTCGACGAGCCGTAGTTGGCGTTCGGCAGATCGAAGAACTGGTAGCCGACACCGTCGCGGTCGATGACACTCGTGAGGATCTTGGCGAGGTCCTCGTCGTTCCAGGCGAGCGTGACCTTCTTGCGCTGCGTCTCGGGGTCGATCTTCTCGAGGGCGTCTCGGCCGATGAAGTCGTGATCGAACTTCACGAAGGAGCCGTACCCGAGCTCCCACGGGTTCAGGTAGTAGTCCTCGATGTTCTCGGACACGAAGGACCCCGCGAGGGCGTTGATCGCCTCGTAGCTGTTCGCGGGCAGCCATTCGCGGTACGCACGCTCGGCCTCGCTCGAGTAGATCGCCGGCAGGGGCGAGGGGATCCACCCTGATTCGAGCGTGTTCGAGGAGTAGGCCCGCGATCCGCAGGGCTCGATGCCGAACTCGGCGCCCGCCTCGAGGATCGCGTCCCTGATCTTGCCGTGCTGCGCGTACGGGCCCCAGAGCTCGAGACCCGGCGCACCGGCCATGCCGTGGCGCAGGGTGCGCACGGTCTCGCCGGCGATGGTCAGCTCGCCCATGTGGAAGAACTTCACCTGCTCGACGGGCCCGCCCGCGAGCTTCTCGATGATCGGCCAGGCCTTCGGGCCCTGGATCTGGAATCGGTAGTACTCGCGGCTCACGGCCTCGCCGTACGGGCGCGAGGGGGAGCGGTCGTCGTAGCGCACCTCGACGTTGTAACCGCCCGTCTCCGCGTGGAACTGCAGCCAGTTCGCCCCGGGTGCGCGCCCGACGTAGACGTAGTCGTCCTCCGCCTCGCGGAAGAGGATGCCGTCGCCGATCACGCCGCCGTTGGATGCTGTCGGCACGAACTGCTTGGCGGTGTTGACCGGGAAGTTCTTGAACCCGTTGATGCCGGTCTCGGCGAGCAGGCGCAGAGCGTCGGGTCCCGAGACGAAGAGGTTGACCATGTGGTGGGTCTGATCGAACAGCACCGCGCTCTCGCGCCAGGCGCGCTGCTCGCGGCGCCAGTTGGTGAACTCGGCCGGCACCACCGGGTAGATGTAGGTGCCCAGCTTCGAGTCGCGGAGCATCTGGACGACGTTCCCCTTCTCGTCCAGCAGCTCCTGGAGGTTGCGTGCCATGGGGGTGTCCTCGACTTCCTTGTCTATGGGTCTGTCCGTGATGCTACGGAACGGATATACCTATGTCCAGAGGTAAATACCTCACAGCCAAAATTGTAGACATAATCTTGACCATTCGGGAGGCGTGTGCTTCGCTGGGCCCGAGTCGCGGCGATGTCCGCAGAGGAGGCCGCATGTCCGACAGCGTCATCGTCACCGACATCGCCCGCGCCGACCCCGCGGTCGTCGACGCGCTCGCGGCGTTCGGCTCGGCGACCGTGCACGAGGCCCTGGGCCGCATCGGGTACGCGGGCCCCCGCATCCGTCCCATCCAGATCGGGGCGCGCATCGCCGGCACGGCCATCACCGCCGTTGTCGCCCCGGGCGACAACCTGATGGTGCACGCGGCGATCGAGCAGGCCGTGGCGGGCGATGTCATCGTCGTCGTTCCGGCCACGGACTCGCCCTACGGCTTCATCGGCGATCTGATGGCCACCCAGATGCAGGTGCGCGGCGTGCGGGGGTACGTCACCTCGGGCGGCGTGCGCGACACCGCGGAACTGCGCGAGATGGGCTTTCCGGTGTGGGCCGCGCACGTGAGCGCCGAGGGCACGGTCAAGGACACCGCCGGCTCGGTCAATCTGCCCGTCGTGCTCGGGTCCGTCGTCGTCGCGCCGGGCGATGTGATCGTCGCCGACGACGACGGCGTCGCGGTCGTGCCCAGGCTGCGCGCGGCGGCGACGCTGGAGGCTGCCCGCGCGCGCGTGCAGCGCGAGGCTGCGAACCGCGAGCGATACCGCGCGGGCGAGATCTCGATGGACGTCAACGGACTCCGACCCGTCCTCGAGCAGCTCGGCATCCGTTATGTGCCGCAGGCGGAATACGATGCCGGCTGACGCCGTCCGCGCCGGCATCCCGTGCATGCTGATGCGCGGAGGCACGTCGAAGGGCGCCTACTTCGTCGCCACGGATCTGCCCGACGATCGTGCGGCCCGCGATGACCTGCTGCTGCGGATCATGGGTTCGCCCGATCCGCGCCAGATCGACGGGATCGGGGGAGCGCACCCGCTCACCTCGAAGGTCGCGATCGTGTCGGTCTCGGACACGGACGATGCCGACATCGACTATCTCTTCCTGCAGATCGGCGTCGACGAGCCGGTCGTGGGTGACGCGCAGACGTGCGGCAATCTGCTCGCCGGGATCGGACCGTTCGCGATCGAGCGCGGATTGATCCCTGCCGTCGAACCCGAGACGACCCTGCGCATCCGGCTGCTCAACACCGGTGACACGGCCACCGCGCGCATTCCGACACCCGACGGCGTGGTGGACTACGACGGCGACCTCGCGATCGACGGCGTGCCGGGCGTCGGGTGCGCGATCGACCTCTCCGTCACACGCGAGGCGGCGGTGCTGCCGACCGGCAACGTGGTCGATGAGATCGCGGGTCACCGTGTGACCCTGATCGACAACGGCATGCCGGTCGTGCTGCTGGACGCGACCGAGTTCGGCATCGAGGGTGGCGAGACGCCCGCCGAGCTCGAGGAGGACGAGGATCTGCGGGCCGAGGTCGAGCGGGTCCGGCTCGCGGCGGCGCCGCGGATGGGGGTGCAGGATGCCGGGGGCCAGACGGTTCCCAAGATGTTCCTGCTCTCGCCGCCCGCCGCCGGCGGCGACCTGCGCACGCGGGCGTTCATCCCGCATCGCGTGCACACCTCGATCGGCGTGCTGATGGCAGCATCCGTCGCCGCGGGGGCCCGCATCCCCGGCACGATCGCGCACGCGCTCGCCGCGCCGCCCCAGGGCGACGTCACGGTGCTCGAGCACCCCGGCGGGCTGTTCACGGCGCGGGCCGAGGCGATGCAGGACGAGGCCGGCATCTGGCGAGGGGCCTCCGCATCGGAGCGCACGGCCCGCAAGCTCTTCGACGGGCGCGTGTTCCCGCGCCCGCGTCGATAACCGACCGGATCACCCGGCACAGTCAAGGAGGACGCAACATGGCCGAGTACGAGAACTTCGACATCGCCCACATGGGCGGCGTGGAGCTGTTCACCCCGAAATTCGAGGAGAGCCTGCACTTCTTCCGCGACCTGTGCGCCATGCGCGAGGTCGCGCGGATCGGCGACTCGGCGTACCTGCGGTGCTGGGACGAGTACCAGCTCTACACGCTGAAGCTGACGGCATCCGACACGAACGGCGTGGGGCGCACCCTCTTCCGCGCCTCGAGCGAGGAGGCTCTCGAGCGCCGGGTGCGCGCGATCGAGGCGGCAGGTCTCGGGCACGGCTGGCGCGACCCCGAGGTCGGGGTGGGGCGCTCCTACGAGTTCGAGGACCCCGACGGCCACGTCATGGCGGTGTACTTCGACACCGAGCACTACGTCGCGGACGACGAGGATCGTCCCGCGCTGAAGAACCAGGCCGCAGCCTTCCCGGGTCGGGGTGTCAACGCCCGTCGCATGGACCACATCAACTACCTCGCGAGCGACGTGAACGCGGCGGGCGAGTTCTGGCGCGACGTGATGAAGGCGCGCGAATCCGAGCGCGTGCGCCTGGACGACGGCCGGTACGGCGCCTGGTGGTTCCGCTTCAACCAGAAGTCCTACGACGTCGTCTACTCGGACGACTGGACCAAGACCCGGGGGCGCTTCCATCACTTCGCGCTCGCACCCGACACACGCGAGGACATCCTCAAGGCCGCCGACATCTTCCTCGAGAACAAGGTGTACATCGAGTACGGCCCCTACAAGCACGCGATCAACCAGACCTTCTTCCTCTACGTGTGGGAGCCGGGCGGCAACCGCATCGAGTTCGCGAACGCGGGAGCGCGCCTGATCCTCGACCCCGACTGGCCGGTCGTGGAGTGGACGCAGGCCGAGCGTGCCAAGGGGCAGGCCTGGGGGATGAAGACCGTCGCGACATTCCACACGCACGGCACGCCCTATGTCGAGGACCAGGAGGAGATCGACCGCGCGGCTCTCGAGGGGCGCGCGTACGTCAAGCCCGAACGCGACGAGGAATCGGAGTAGTCCCGGCCGGCCGCCGCGGGCGCCGTTTCGACGAGACGAGACGAGGCGTGTCAGGCGGCGGGCAGCCAGGCCTCGATGCGGGGGTAGACCCGGCGGGCGTTGCCCTCGAAGATCGCCTGACGGGCAGCATCCGAGAGCACAGCGGCCTCGATGTAGGCCTTCGTGTCGTCCCAGTACCGGCCGGTCTGCGCATCGCGGCCCCGCACGGCACCGATCATCTCGGAGCCGAACAGGATCTGGGATGCCGGGACGACTTCCAGCAGCAGGTCGATGCCGGGCTGGTGGTACACGCACGTGTCGAACCAGAGCTGCGTCATCGTCGCGTCGAGGTCCCACCCCTGATCGCCCGCCATCCCGCGGAAGCGCCCCCAGTGGTAGGGCACCGCGCCTCCGCCGTGTGGGATGATCAGCCGGAGACCGGGGTGACGGGCGAGAAAGCCCGAGCTGAGCGCCTGCACGAACGCGGTCGTGTCGGCCGCGAGGTAGTACGCCCCCGTGGTGTGGACGGCGGGGATGCCGGACGCGCTCACGTGCACCATGCCGGGTACGTTCAGCTCGGCCATGGCGTCCCACAGGGGCGTCCAGTACCCGTCCGAGAGGGCGGGGGAGTCCCACCGCCCGCCACTCGGATCGGGATTGACGTTGCAGCCGATGAAACCGAGCTCCTCGACGCAGCGGCGCAGCTCGCCGACGGCGCCGGCGATCGGGGCGCCGGGGCTCTGCGGAAGCTGCGCGACGGGGGCGAAGCTGCCCGGGAAGAGGGTGCACACCCGGTGGATGAGGTCGTTCTGGCGCCGTGTCCACTCGAGCGACGTGCGCTCGTCGCCGACGTGGTGGCCCATCCAGCTCGCGCGCGGCGAGAAGATCGTCAGGTCGGTGCCGCGTTCGCTCTGCTGTGCAAGCTGCGCCGAGGCGACGGCATCCACGAGTTCGTCGTCGGTGACCTCGAACTCGCGGGCCTCGATGTCGGCGAGCAGCTCGGGGGTGCGGGCCGAGGTCTGCGCCTCGCGCCACGCGGCCACTCCGGGCGGCGTCGTGGTGAAGTGGCCGTGGCAGTCGATGATCACGTGCGGCTCCGAGTCTCTGCGTCGAGCGATTGTAGCCAATTATGGCGACAGGCTACGACGGGGTCCAGCCCTCAGCCGCGTTGACGCGAGCGTTCGGGTCAGCGCCAGAGCACCGCGATGGCGGCGTTCGCGAACGTGAACGCGCCGATGCCCCAGAAGATCGCCGGCGGCACGGAGCCGCTCTT
This sequence comes from Microbacterium sp. HA-8, assembly GCF_046111165.1. Classification (NCBI taxonomy): domain Bacteria; kingdom Bacillati; phylum Actinomycetota; class Actinomycetes; order Micrococcales; family Microbacteriaceae; genus Microbacterium; species Microbacterium sp. HA-8. The sequence continues at coordinate 2,895,460 of NZ_CP162025.1, read as the reverse complement.
GCGCTGGCGTGCCTGGCCGATCCCGAGCAGCGCGCCGATGACGAGCAGGATCACGAGCTTGGTGCCGATCTTGGCGTAGTCCAGCTCGTACGAGATGCCCCACGGTGCGGCGAGGGCGAGCCCGGCGACGCCGGCGATCGCGAGTCCGACGTGCTGCAGGCGGGTGATGAGGCGCTTGCCGCCCCAGGCCTGTGCCGCCCACGCGCCGAAGAGCAGCGCGAAGCCGACAAGATGCACGAGCAGGACGAGGTGGCGCAGCAGTTCCATGAACGTCACGGTAGGGCCCGCGGGCCCGCTGTACCAGCAAGGCGGGCCTCACTCCGAGTGAGACCCTCCCGCTCGAGACCGCAGAGGATGCCGGCGCTACAGCGAGCCCGTCGCGCCCAGGCCGATGTTGGTGTCGTACTCCACGTCCTTGGTCTCGGGAGAGAGCCACAGCGCGATGAAGGTCAGTACCGCCATGACCGACAGATACGCGCCCACCAGCCACGGGCTGCCGCCGGTGGCCGCCCACAGCGCGACCGCCACGATGGGCGCGAGCGCCGCGCCGAGGATCGAGGACAGGTTGTAGGAGATGGCCGAGCCCGAGTACCGCACGTTGGTGGGGAAGAGCTCGGGCAGCACGGCGCCCATCGGGCCGAACGTCGCGCCCATGAGCATGAAGCCGAAGACGAGGAAGGCCTGCACGAGCGCGCCGGTGAACTTCGGGTCGACCTGCGGCATGAGGAAGACGTTGAAGAGCAGGCCGAAGACGAAGATCCCGCCGGTGACCCACATCAGCAGCTTGCGCCGGCCGACCGAATCGGCGAGGGGACCCGAGAGCATCGTGAAGATCCCGAAGAAGACCACGCCGACGATCTGCATGATGACGAAGTCCGTGTAACCGAACCCGAGCCCCGGAACGTAGGTCGCCGCGTCGAAGGACGTGCCGGCAGCATCCGCCGCCGCCTGGGCGCCCTCGGTCGTCGCCTTCGTGCCGTAGGAGAGAGTGAAGCTCGTCATGAGGTAGAAGAGCACGTAGGTGGCGAGCATGATGAAGGTGCCGAGGATCAGCTGGCGCCAGTGCCGGCGCACGACCTCGCCGAGCGGGAACTTGCGGATCGTGCCCGCCGTCGAGGCCTGCGTGAAGGTCGTGGACTCGACCAGCTTGAGCCGCACCCAGAGTCCGACGATGACCATGACGGCCGAGAACAGGAACGGCACCCGCCAACCCCACGCGAGGAAGTCCTCGGAGCGCTGCGCGGCGCCGTCGGGGTGGGGCAGGGCGAAGTAGATCGCCAGGAACACGGAGTTGGCGATGATGAAGCCGATCGGGGCGCCCAGCTGCGGGAACGTGCCGTACCAGGCCCGCTTGCCCTTCGGGGCGTTCTCGGTGGCCACGAGCGCGGCGCCGGACCACTCGCCGCCGAGGGCGAAGCCCTGCGCGAGCCGCAGGACGAGCAGCAGCAGGGCCGCCCACCAGCCGATGTCGTTGAAGGTCGGCAGGCAGCCGATCAGGAACGTCGCGACACCCATCGTCAGCAGCGACGCGACGAGCGTGGCCTTGCGGCCGAACCGGTCGCCGAAGTGGCCGAAGATGATGGCGCCGATCGGGCGCGCGACCATCGCCGCACCGAAGACGGCGAACGAGGACAGCAGCGCGGTCGTGTCGTTGCCGGTCGGGAAGAACAGGATCGGAAAGACCAGCACCGCGGCGGTGGCGTAGACGTAGAAGTCGTAGAACTCGATCGTCGTTCCCACCAGGCTCGCCGCGATGACGCGGGAGCGGGGGTTGGCGGGGGTGGATGCCGGGGCGGAGGCGGACGGAGAAGCGGTAGCGGTCATGCGGTGAAAGGCCTGTCGGAGCTCGCGGAGCGATGAGGGGCCGGAGTCGGACGCGGCGGCGCAGGGATGACGCGCCGCGGGCGCGTCAGTGGGACACCGGGTGTGCGGGCGGGGTTCGCCGACGCACAAACGTCTATTCTATGCGCGCACGGCGCGCAGGGTCCGCGCCGTGCGGAGGGCGGCATCCGCTGCTTCGAATCCCTTGTCCTCTGTCGACCCGGGCAGACCGGCACGGTCGATGCCCTGCTGCTCGTCGTCGAGGGTGAGCACGCCGAAGCCCACGGGCTTGCCGGTCTCGATCGCCACGCGGGTGAGCCCGTCGGTGGCCGCCGAGGAGACGTATTCGAAGTGGGGCGTGCCGCCGCGGATGATGACGCCGAGCGCGACGACCGCATCGGCGCCCGCCTCGAGGATGGCCTTGCAGACGACCGGCAGCTCGAACGAGCCGGCCACGCGCACGAGCTCGTGCTGGGCGCCGGATGCCCGGAGCGCGCGCGTCGCGCCCGCGATCAGGCCGTCCGTGATCACGTCGTGCCATTCGCCCGCGACGATGACGACGCGCAGTCCGGTGCCATCGACGGTGCCGGTGGCGACCGGTGCTCCCTTGCCGCTCATCGGTCGTGTCCCGTCTTGAGCTCGGCGAATGCCTCGGCGAGCTCGCCCTCGTCGATGGAGTGTCCCATGCGGTCCCTTTTCGTCTCGAGATACTGGTGGTTGTTGGGGCCGACGCCGACCAGCAGGGGCACCTGCTCGACGATGTCGAGGCCGAGTTCGCGCAGCTGGCCGACCTTGTCGGGGTTGTTGGTGAGCAGACGCACCCGCTCGACGCCCAAGTCGGCCAGGATGCCGGCGGCGGCCGCGTAATCCCGAGCATCGGCGGGCAGCCCGAGTGCCAGGTTGGCGTCGACGGTGTCGAGGCCGCGCTCCTGCAGGCTGTACGCGCGCAGCTTGTTGATCAGCCCGATGCCGCGACCCTCGTGCCCGCGCATGTAGATCACGACGCCGCCGCTCTCGGCGATCCGGTTGAGTGCGGCATCCAGCTGCGGACCGCATTCGCACTTGAGCGAGCCGAAGGCCTCGCCGGTGAGGCACTCCGAGTGCACGCGCACGAGAGGCGCGCCCTCGAGATCGCCCGAGACGATCGCGAGGTGATCGGTGCTGGTCGTGCGGTCCTTGTAGGCGAGGAACCGGAACTCGCCGTGCTCGGTGGGCACGACCGACTCGGCGCGCAGGCTGACCCGGCGCCGGTGCGACGTCGGGGTCTCGGCGGTTCGCGGCTCGTGCTCGTCGAGGTGCGCCACGAGCTGTTCGATGGTGATCACCGGAACGCCGTCGCGGGCGCCTAACTCGATCAGGCCCGGCAGGCGCATCATGCTGCCGTCCTCGGCGACGATCTCGGCGATCGCGCCGACGGGGCGAAGCCCTGCGAGCCGCATCAGCTCGACGGCCGCCTCGGTGTGCCCGCTGCGCTCCCGTACGCCGCCGTCGACCGCCCGCAGGGGCAGGATGTGGCCTGGCCGGCGCACGCTCGTGGGCGTGGAGGCGGGGTCTGCCAGCACGTTGAGGGTGTGCGCACGATCGGACGCGCTGATTCCGGTGGTGACGTGCTCGGCGGCGTCGACGCTCACCGTATAGGCGGTGCCCCGGGCATCCTCGTTGCGCTCGACCATCGGCGGCAGATCGAGGTGGTCGGCGATGTCGCCGGGCATCGGGGCGCAGATGAAGCCCGACGACCAGCGCACCGTCCACGCGACCCACTCCGGGGTGGCGAGCTCGGCCGAAAGTACGACATCGCCCTCGTTCTCGCGGTTCTCGTCGTCGGCGACGATGATCGGGCGGCCCGCGCGCAGGGCATCCAGGGCCTCGGGGATGGTGGACAGGTTCACAGCGCGCCTCTTTCGGTCGGGGCGGAGTCGCCGGCGAAGGAGAGCATGCGCTGCACGTGCCGGGCGAGGATGTCGGTCTCGAGGTTGACGGGATCGCCGACGGCGCGCGCCCCGAGCGTCGTCGCGGCGAGTGTCTCGGGGATGAGCGAGACCTCGAACCACGGGTCGGCGTCGGATGCTGCGCTGACGGCGCTGACCGTCAGCGAGACGCCGTCGAGCGCTATGGACCCCTTGTCGACGATGAGGGGGGCGAGGGACCGCGGGATCGCGACGCGAACGACGCGCCACTGGTCTCCGGGTCGCACGTCGGCGATGGCGCCCGTGCCGTCGATGTGGCCCTGGACGACGTGCCCACCCAGACGGGTGCCCACCGCCGTCGCGCGCTCGATGTTGACCGCGTCGCCGGGCGCGAGGGTCTGCAGGATCGACATGTCGAGTGTCTGGCGCATGACGTCGGCCGTGAAGTGGGTGCCGTCCTGGGCGACGACGGTCAGGCACACGCCGCTGACCGCGATGGAGTCGCCGTGCCCGGCGTCGGAGACCGCCAGCGGGGCACGGACGGTGAGGCGGATGCCGTCGCCCGAGGCCTCGATCGCGGCGATCTCGCCGATCTCCTCGATGATTCCGGTGAACATGTCAGTGTCCTCCTTGATGGGACAGATCCTGCAGGGGGGTGGCGATGAAGAGGGTGTCGGCGCCGAGGCGGATGACGTCGTCGAATCGGAGGCGGCGGGCGTCGGCGATCGTGCCGACGCCCGCGTCGACGATCGCGAGGCGGTCTCCGCCCAGCAGGACGGGCGCGACGTAGGCGAGGATCTCGTCCGCGAGTCCCGCGCGGACGAACGCGCTGGCGATGGTGGGTCCGCCTTCGACGAAGACGCGGTGCATCCCGCGTTCGCGCAGGTCGGCCAGCACACCGAGCAGATCGGTGCCGGGGTACGACAGCATCCCGCGCGGGTGGGTGCGTACCGCGGCGCCCTCGGGCACGCGACGGCGCCCGAGCACGACCGGCATCGGCTGGCCGGGGCGCAGCGAGCCGTCGGGCTCGCGCGCCGTGAGGGCGGGATCATCGGCGAGAACGGTGCCGGTGCCCACCACGATCGCGTCGGCGAGCGCGCGCCGGCGGTGCACATCGGCGCGCGCCTCGGGGCCCGTGATCCACTGGCTGGTGCCATCGCCCGCGGCCGCGCGGCCGTCGAGGCTCTGCGCCCACTTCACGCTGACGTGGGGGCGACCGAGGCGCATCATCTCGAGCCACGAGTCGAGCAGCTCGTGCGCCTCGTCGGCGCGCACGCCCGAGACGACCTCGATGCCGTGGGCCGCGAGTCGCTCCGAGCCGCCGCCCGAGCGCTCGGCGGGATCGTCGATGGCGTAGACCACGCGCGCAATCCCCGCCTCGATGAGCGCGAGTGCGCAGGGCCCCGTGCGCCCGGTGTGATTGCAGGGCTCGAGCGTCACCACCGCGGTGGCGCCGCGGGCCGCCTCCGCAGAAAGGTGCGAGAGCGCGTCGACCTCGGCGTGCGGCGTCCCGGCACCGCGGTGCCAGCCCTCGGCGAGCGCCTCGCCCCGGGGCGAGAGGATCACGGCGCCGACCTGTGGATTGATGCCGCGGGGGCCGCGCCGTGCCAGCGTGAACGCCCGGCCCATGGCCTGCCACTCGGTCTCGCTGTACGACATCTTCCCGGTCCTCAGATTCGTCCGGGGTGTGTCAGGCGATGGTGCGTGACTTCAGGCGGCGCCCGTAGGCGTCGCCGTCGTGCTGCCTCTCATCCGGACTAGCGCGGGTTCTCCCACGCATCACCGTCGGTTCCGGAATTCCACCGGATCGACCGGGTGTCGCATGACACGACGCCCAGCTCGCGGACTCTCACCGCCGGTTCGGATTCTCACCGACCCCGGAGCACGTTGACTGCTCGAAGTGTAGCAACGCGCGCGGGCGCACTTCATTCCCGCGCATCGAGAGTGTCGTTCGTTCGTCGTTCCGGCCGTGTTTCGGGCCGGGTGTCTGCGGCGGCGATTACGCTGGGAGGCGGGGGAGGGAGCCATGTCCGCACACGAGCAACGCATGCCCGCCCGCGCGGCGGACGACCTCCTGCGGCGCCCGCAGGCCGACGTCCTCATCATCGGCGGCGGCATCAACGGCATCGCCACGTTCCGGGATCTCGCGCTCCAGGGGGTGGATGTCGCGCTCGTCGAGCGCGTGGATTTCTGCTCGGGTGCCTCGGCGGCGTCCTCGCACATGGTCCACGGCGGTATCCGCTATCTCGAGAACGGCGAATTCCGGCTCGTGCACGAGGCGGTCACCGAACGTAACGCGCTCCTGCGCGACGCGCCCCACTACGTGCGGCCGCTGCGCACCACGATCCCGATCTTCTCCGCCTTCGGCGGAGTGCTGAGCGCGCCCCTGCGCTTCCTGCGCCACGGCGATGGCGCGACCCGCGAGCGCGGCGCCGCGCTCATCAAGATCGGCCTGGTCATCTACGACTCCTTCTCGCGAGGCGGGGGTCGCGTGCCCCGGCACACGTTCCGGGGTCGACGGCGGTCGCTGCGCGACCTGCCCGATCTGAATCCCGCGGTGAAGTACACGGCCAGCTATTGGGACGCGTCGCTGCGCGATCCGGAGCGGCTCGCGCTCGATGTGCTCGCCGACGGCATCGCCGCGGGCGAGGGGCGCGCCCGCGCCGCCAACTACGTCGAGGCGATCGGCGCGCAGGGCGGAGGTGTCGTGCTGCGCGATGCCCGGACCGGTGCCACGACGACGTTCACCGCATCCGTCGTCGTCAACGCCACGGGGCCCTGGACCGACCTCACCAACGCCGCGCTCGGATCGCCGACGCGCTACATGGGCGGCACCAAGGGCTCGCACATCGTGCTGGATCACCCCGAGCTCCTGGCCGCCACCCGGGGGCGCGAGCTGTTCTTCGAGCACAGCGACGGCCGCATCGTGCTCATCTACCCGCTGAGACGGCGGGTCCTCGTGGGCACCACCGATCTCGAGCACGACATGGCCGACCCGATCGTGTGCACCGAGGCCGAGGTCGACTACTTCTTCGAGCTCGTGCGCCACGTCTTCCCCCGCATCACGGTCAGCCGCGAGCAGATCGTGCACCGGTTCGCGGGCGTGCGGCCGCTGCCCGGACACGGCGACCTCGCGCCCGGGTTCGTCTCGCGCGACTACCGAATCGAAAGCGCGCCGCTGCGGGATTCCGGGGCCGCAGCGGTGCCCGTGCTCAGTCTCGTCGGAGGCAAGTGGACGACCTTCCGGGCCCTCGGGGCGCATCTGGCCGATCGCGCACTCGGCGCGCTCGGGCGAGCGCGTCGCTTCGGGACCAAGGGTCTGGCGATCGGGGGCGGACACGGCTTTCCGGTCACGACGGCTGCGCGGTCGCGATGGCTCGATGAGCACGCGGGGGCGCTGGGGCGCGAGCGGATGGAGCTGCTGCTCGATCGCTACGGAACCCTTGCCGTACAGGTGCGCGACGCGATCGCGGCCGATTCCGACGACCGCGCGCTGGCGGCCGCCCCGCACTACAGCACGGCCGAGATCCGGCACCTGGCCCGGACCGAGTCGGTGCATCACCTCGACGACATCCTCCTGCGGCGCACGAACCTCGCCTTCACCGGGCGAGCGACGTCGGCGTGCGCGGAGGAGGTCGCCGGCGCCGTCGCCGACGTGCTCGGGTGGGATGACTCGCGGTGCGCGGAGGAGGTCGAACGTGCTCTCGCCGCCGTGCGGGCGGCCGAGCCGCGTGAGCCCGCGGACGGAGTCCATGACGCCCCGGTGTCCGGGGCGCGCGTGCCCGACACCGCCGACCCGTTAGCCTGACCGGGGCGCGGCGAGCGCCGAGGACAACCGAGAGGCGGCGATGTGGCCGATCATGTGATCGCCCTGGATCAGGGCACGACCTCGACGCGGGCGATCGTCTTCGATTCCGAGGGCACGGCGATCGCGACCGCGCAGCGCGAGCACGCGCAGATCCTTCCCCGCGCCGGTTGGGTCGAACACGACCCGGTCGAGATCTGGACGAACACCGAATGGGTGCTCCAGGCGGCTGTGGCCCAGGCATCCATCCCGCTCTCCCGCATCGCGGCGCTCGGCATCACCAATCAGCGCGAGACCGCGATCGTCTGGGATCGGCGCACGGGACGACCCGTGGGCAACGCGATCGTGTGGCAGGACACCCGCACGCAGGCGCACATCGATCGGCTCGCCGAGCAGGGTGGCGTCGCCCGGTTCGCGGAGGTGACGGGGCTGCCCCTGGCGACCTACTTCTCGGCGTCGAAGATCGCGTGGATCCTCGAGAACACGCCCGGTGCGCGGGCCGACGCGCAGGCCGGGCACCTGCTCTTCGGCACTCCCGATTCGTGGGTGATCTGGAATCTCACCGGCGAGCGACGCGGCGGACGCCACGTGACCGACGTCACCAACGCGAGTCGCACTCAGCTGATGGATCTGAGGACGCTGGACTGGTCGGACGAGATCCTCGAGGCGTTCGGCATCCCCCGCGCGATGATGCCCGAGATCGTCCCGTCGGTGCACGCGGTGGGCCGGGTGCAGACGCCGGGGTCGCTGCGCGGCGTGCCGATCGCGGGAATCCTCGGCGATCAGCAGGCCGCGACCTTCGGGCAGGCGGCCTTCGAGGCGGGGGAGTCCAAGAACACGTATGGCACCGGCAACTTCCTGATCGTCGGCACCGGCGATCAGATCGTGCGATCGACGCACGGTCTCGTCACCACGGTCGCGTATCAGCGCGAGGGGGAGTCGGCGCGATATGCGCTCGAGGGATCGATCGCCGTGACGGGGTCTCTCGTGCAGTGGCTGCGCGATAACCTCGGCCTGATCAGCGAATCCTCCCAGGTGCAGACTCTCGCCGAATCGGTGCCCGACAACGGCGGCGCCTACTTCGTGCCGGCCTTCTCCGGTCTGTTCGCGCCGTACTGGCGCCCCGACGCCCGCGGGGCCCTGGTGGGACTGACCCGGTTCGTGAACAAGGGCCACATCGCGCGCGCGGCGCTCGAGGCGACGGCGTTTCAGACGAGGGACGTGATCGAGGCGGTCGTGGCCGACACGGCGACTCCGCTGGCGGAGCTGCGGGTGGATGGCGGCATGACACGGGACGACCTGCTCATGCAGTTCCAGGCCGATGTGCTCGGCATCCCCGTGGTGCGCCCGCGCGTGATCGAGACGACGGCCCTCGGCGCCGCCTACGCGGCAGGCCTCGCGACGGGTGTCTGGGGTGGGTTCGACGAACTGCGGGAGCAGTGGCGCGAGGGCCGGCGCTGGGAGCCGCGGATGCCGCTGGAGGAGAGCGAACGCCGGGTGCGGCTGTGGCGCAAAGCCGTCGACCGGTCGCTCGACTGGGTCGACGACGACGTGCGGGCCCTCTGAGGCTATTTGAGCAGGCGCGACAGGCGCCGGTCGGCCAGCACCTTGCCGCCGGTCTGGCAGGTGGCGCAGTACTCGAGGGAGTTGTCGGCGAAGAAGACGCTGCGCACCGTGTCGCCGCACACGGGGCAGGGCTCGCCGCGACGGCCGTGCACCCGCATACCGCGGCGCTTGGCGTCTTTGAGGTCGGCGGGCGGTTTTCCGGATGCTGCGGCCAGCGCCTCGTCGAGGGTGGCGTGCATCGCGGCGAAGAGGGTGTCGACCGCGGCGGGTTCGAGGGTGGCGGCGAGGGCGTAGGGCGACATGCGGGCGACGTGGAGGATCTCGTCGGAGTACGCATTGCCGACCCCGGCGATCACGGACTGATCGCGCAGCACGCCCTTGATCTGCGTGCGGCGGCCCTCGAGCAGACCCGCGAGCGTGTCGCGGGTGAAGTCCGGGTCGAGCGGGTCGGGTCCGAGCCGGGCGATACCCGGCACATCGGCGGGATCGCGGACGACCGAGACGGCGAGCGACTTCTTGGTGCCGGCTTCGGTCAGATCGAACCCCGAGCCGTCATCGAGCGCGACCCGCAGCGCGATGGGGGTGCGGCCGGGCTTGATGAGCGTGGTCGGCAGGGTCTCGTACCAGCGCAACCACCCCGCTTTGGCGAGGTGGAACACCAGGTGCACGTCGGCGTCGGGAGGGGTGGCGACGGCCACGGCGGTGCGGTCGGCCTCGCCGGTGCCGGTGCCGGTGCCGGTGCTGGAGCCGGTGTTGATGGTGCGGCACGCGATGTCGACGAACTTGCCGTGGCGCTGGACGTCGGTGACGACCGCGCCGTGCAGTGCCTGCACGGGCGGGTCGAAGGTCTTCAGCGCCGCGATCTGGGCGACGGACACACGTGTGATCGACCGGCCGACCGCGCGCCCGCGCAAGAATACGACCAAACCCTGCACCTCGGGCATCTCGGGCATGCGTCCATCGTGGCACGGACCCCCGACATCCACCGGGGCGCGAGCGTGCCGTGGGAGCGTCAGCGGCGGCGCAGCAGACCGACGCGGTCGTAGACGTCGGCGAGCGTCGCCTCGGCGACGGCCGCTGCGCGGTCGGCGTTCGCGGCCAGCACCCTGTCGAGTTCGGCCGGGTCATCGAGCAGTTCGAGCGCGCGCGTGCGCACCGGCTCGAACTCCGACACGACGACCTCGGCCAGTCCCTTCTTGAAGTCGCCGTAGCCCCGGCCGGCGTACTCGTCCTCGATGGCCGGGATCTGCCGTCCGGTCAGGGCCGCGTAGATCACGAGCAGGTTCGACACGCCGGGCTTGGCTTCGCGGTCGTACCGCACGGCGCCCTCGCTGTCGGTGACGGCGCGCATGATCTTCTTCGCGCTGATCGAGGGCTCATCGAGCATCCACAGCACGCCGGCGTCGGACTCCGCCGATTTCGACATCTTCGCCGTCGGATTCTGGAGGTCGTAGATGCGCGCGCTCTCCTGCTGGATCATCGGCATCGGGACCCGGAACGTGTCGCCGTAGCGCGTGTTGAAGCGGTCGGCCAGATCGCGGGTCAGTTCGATGTGCTGCTTCTGGTCATCGCCGACCGGCACGACGGCGGTCTGATACAGCAGGATGTCGGCCGCCATGAGCACCGGATAGGTGAACAGGCCCACGGATGTCTGATCCTGGCCGTAGCGCGACGACTTGTCTTTGAACTGGGTCATCCGTCCCGCCTCGCCGAATCCGGTGAGCGTGCCGAGGATCCACGCGAGCTCGGCGTGGGCCGGCACGTGCGACTGGACGTAAAGGGTCGATTTGGCGGGCTCGATGCCGGCCGCGATGTACTGCGCGGCCGTGCGGCGGGTCTTCTCCCTCAGTTCGGCGGGGTCGTTCGGCTGCGTCAGGGCGTGCAGGTCGACGACGGAGAAGAACGCGTCGTACGATTCCTGCAGGTCGCGCCACTGCAGAAGGGCTCCGATGTAGTTGCCGATCTGGAGGGAGTCGGCCGAGGGCTGCATTCCGGAGTAGAGGCGCGCTTTGGTCACCGATCAATCCTAGGCGCGGGATGCTGTCACCCCGCGTCGCCGGTGCTCAGAGGCCGATGCGGTAATCGGCGACGACGGGCGCATGGTCGCTCCAGCGTGTGTCCCACGACGGCGCGCGCACGACGCGGTAGTCCTCGACGCGGGCGGCGAGCTCGGGGGACGCGAGGTGGTAGTCGATACGCCAGCCGGTGTCGTTGTCGAACGCCTTGCCGCGGTTGGACCACCAGGTGTACGGACCGTCGACGTCGCCGTGGAATCGGCGCCCGACATCCACCCAGCCGAGCCCCGCGCCGGAGGTGCCGTCGGTGCACGGCACGTCGGCGCCCTCGACCCCGAGGAACCGGTCGAAGTAGGCGCGCTCACGCGGGAGGAAGCCGGCCTTCTTGAGGTTGCCCCGCCAATTGCGGATGTCGAGTTCGCGGTGTCCCACGTTGAGATCGCCGGTGATGAGGGAAAGCGGTGCCGCGGCGCGCAGCTGCGGCATGCGGTGTTCCATGGCGTCGAGGAACGCCCACTTCTCGTCTTGGCGGGCGGTGCCGACCTCGCCGGTGTGCACGTAGGCGCTCACGACGCTGAGCGTCTCGCTCTCGACCTCGACGTCGACCTCGATCCAGCGGCCCGCGGTGTCGAGGGCGTCGTCGGCGAAATCCGTGCGCACGGCGCCGAACGGAACCCGTGCCGCGACGGCGACGCCCGCGCGACCCTTGGCCAGCGCCTCGTCGCCGACGACGTGCCAGCCCGGCAGCGACGCCGCGAGATCGTCGGCGCCGGCGCGTACCTCCTGCAGAGTGAGGATGTCGACGTCCGCCCCCTCGAGCCAGGCGTGCATGCCCTTGCGGGCCGCGGCCCGGATGCCGTTGACGTTGACGGATGCGATGCGGATGGTTCGAGGCACGCGCTCCACTTTAGCCAGGGCCGCCGACACCGCCGCGATGCCCGGGCGCCGCCGCCGCCGAACCGCGAGGCGTCAGAAGTCGAACACGCCGCCCGAGCGCACCGGAGGCGGGGGAATCTCGCGGATGCGCGCCAGATCGTCCTCGGCCTGTCGCAGGCGACGCGCGGCGGCCCAGGAGCGGTACCACGGCGCCTCGTCACGCTCGAGGCGCGCCTCACGCAGCCGCACCTCCGCCGCCAGCAGCAGCGCGTCGTACTCCGCGCGGGCGCGCTCATCCTCGCTCTGCTCCGCGATCGCGAGATTGCGGTCGGAAGCGGCGACGGCGATCCAGGATCCGGCGACGAGGATCACGATGCTGTTGAGTCGGAACCACAGCAGGAACCCGATCAGCACCGCGAAGGTCGCCAGCAGCGGATTGGAGGGCGTGTAGCTCAGCAGCAGACCCGCACCGACCTGCAGGACGACGATCGCGGCTCCGCCGAGCAGCGAGCCCGGCCAGATCCGACGCCAGGGGAGGGCGGCGCCGGTGAGGAACCGGAACATCCCCGCGAGGGCTGCCCCGTTGATCGCGAAGGACACCAGCAGGGATGCCACACGCGCGACCGCATTGGAGAGTGCGCTCAGATCCTCGAGGCCGAAGACGGTGAACAGCAGCCCGAGCGCCCAGGTCGCGATGCTTCCGACGAGCGCACCGGTGAGCAGGGCGACCCCGAAGATGACGGCGGCGACAAGGTCGCGCGCCTTGAGCAGAAAGTAAGAGCGGGTGTCGAAGGGAAGACCGAAGATGTCCCGCACCGCCCGGCGGGCGAAGGTGATGAAGCCGATCGCCGTCCACACGACGATCACGAGCGCGATCGCGCCGGTGATGCTCAGCGTGCTCGCGCTGCTGGTGGCCACGGCCTCGACCTGTTCGGGTGTGACCAGGCCCTGCTCGCTGATGAGATTCGGGATGTAGTCGTTGATGATCGAGATGAGGCCCTCGATCGCCGCTCTGCTCGCCCCGAGCCAGAGGCCCACGATCGCGAAGGCGAGATAGATGACACCGAAGATCGCGAACAGCGCCTGGTAGCTCACACCCGCCGCGAGGAGGAATCCGTTGTGCCGCAGATAGTGGCGCCAGACCCGGATCGGAAACCACGCAAGGGTCCGGCGGGTGATGCGGGTGGCCTTCTCGACCGGCTCCTCGAGGTGCGTGCGCAGCGTCTCCTGGGCGCTCTCCCACCGCGCGCGCCACTCGCTCGTCTCATCGACGGCGGGGTCGGGCTTGCGCGGGTCGGTCACGCCTCCAGGCTAGCGATGCCGCCGGCATCCCCTGTTCTCATCGTCGTGGGGCGGGCGAACTTCGTCGCCACCCGCGCGGGCGCGACGAGGACGGAGTCGGGGCCGCGGTCGGACACGCCAGGAAGGCCCGCCGCCGCGACGAACGCGTCATCCAGGTGCAGGAGGTCGCCTCGGTACAGCCGCCATGCAGGATGGGTGTTGGGCGCGAAGATCGTGCGGCCCCGGCGGGTCTCGTGGAAGCCCCACCGCGCTGTCAGCCAGCGCGCCTGCGCGGACTCGTCCGCCTCATCGGTCGCCGCCACGCGGAATGCGGTGCGCGCCCCGCCGCGATTCCGCGTCGCTGCGAAGTCCCACACGCCGGGCGATCGCCGCAGCGACGTGCGCGACCACACGTAGGGCAGGCCGAACAGCGCCCTGGCGGCCAGTACGGAGACGAGCGGCGAGGCGTCGAGGGACCGGAAGACGACGCCGCGCCGTCCCGCATCGTCGATGGAGTACAGACGCACGTTGATCTCGACGAAGGTGCCCCAGAAGGGCACCGCCGGAAGCGGCAGGAACCGGTGGTCGGCGAGTGTGAACCCGATCAGGCCCACCCAGGTGCTGCCGTCGTGCTCATCCGGGCGCACGCCGGCCGGCATCATCGGCGCGACGAGCGCCGGATCGACGCGCCAGTGCAGAAAGACCAGATCGCTCCACACCTGAGCGACGACGGCCCGCCCGGGAAGGGGCGGGCCGTCGTCGGAGAGGTCGATCACAGGCCGCGCAGGACCGCCTGCTTGACCTCGGCGATGGCCTTGGTGACCTGGATGCCGCGCGGGCACGCCTCGGAGCAGTTGAAGGTCGTGCGGCACCGCCACACGCCCTCTTTGTCGTTGAGGATGTCGAGCCGCACGTTGCCCGCGTCATCGCGCGAGTCGAAGATGAAGCGGTGCGCGTTGACGATCGCGGCCGGTCCGAAGTACTGACCGTCGGTCCAGAACACGGGGCACGACGAGGTGCACGCGGCGCAGAGGATGCACTTGGTGGTGTCGTCGAAGATCTCGCGGTTGACGATGGACTGCACGCGCTCCTTGCCCGGCTCGGGCGTGGAGTTGGCGATCAGGAACGGCTTGACCTCGCGATACGAGGCGAAGAAGGGCTCCATATCGACGATCAGGTCCTTTTCGAGCGGCAGACCCTTGATCGCCTCGACATAGATCGGCTGCGAGATGTCGAGATCCTTGATCAGGGTCTTGCACGCGAGCCGGTTGCGTCCGTTGATGCGCATCGCGTCGGATCCGCAGATGCCGTGCGCGCACGAGCGGCGGAACGACAGCGAGCCGTCGACCTCCCACTTGATCTTGTGGAGGGCGTCGAGCACACGGTCGGTCGAGTAGAGCTCGACGTCGTAGTCGACCCAGCGCGGCTCGTCGTCGACCTCGGGGTCGAAGCGGCGGACGATGAAGGTGACGAGGAACGACTGGATGCCGGTGTCGGCGCCCGCGTCGATGTCGGGCGTGGCATCGGTGGCGGTGGCGATCGCCTGTGACATCAGTACTTCCTCTCCAACGGCGGATAACGCAACTCGCCGGCTTCGTTCTTGGTGAAGACGACGGGCTTCCAGCCGAGCGTGATGTGGTCATCGGCCTTGGACGAGTGCGGGTCGCCGCTCAGGTAGGCCATGGTGTGCTTCATGTAGGCCTCGTCGTCGCGCCCCGGGAAGTCGTCGCGCATGTGGCCGCCGCGGCTCTCCTTGCGATTGCGCGCGGTGACGACGACGACCTCGGCGATGTCGAGCAGGAACCCGAGTTCGACGGCCTCGAGCAGGTCCGTGTTGTACCGCTTGCCCTTGTCGTCGACGTGGATGTTCTTGAACCGCTCGCGCAGCTCCTCGATGACGCCGAGCACGTGGGTGAGGGACTCCTCGGTGCGGAACACCTGAGCGCCCTTGTCCATCTCCTCCTGCAGCTTCTTGCGCAGCACGGCGATGCGCTCGGTGCCGGTGCCCTCGCGCAGGCCCTCGATGAGGCCGTACACCTCGGCGGCCGGATCCTCCGGCATGGGCACGAAGTCGGCGGTCTTGACGTACTCGACGGCGTTGCGGCCGGCGCGCTTGCCGAAGACGTTGATGTCGAGCAGCGAGTTGGTGCCGAGGCGGTTGGAGCCGTGCACCGACACGCACGCGCACTCGCCGGCGGCGTAGAGCCCGGGCACGACCGTGTCGTTGTCGGCGAGGACCTCGGCATTGACGTTGGTGGGGATGCCGCCCATCGCGTAGTGGGCGGTGGGCATCACCGGCACGGGCTCGACGACCGGGTCGACGCCGAGGTAGGTGCGGGCGAACTCGGTGATGTCGGGGAGCTTCGTCTCGAGCACCTCCGCGCCGAGGTGCGTGCAGTCCAGCAGCACGTAGTCGCGATGCGGACCCGCGCCGCGGCCCTCGGCGACCTCCTGCTGCATGCAGCGGCTGACGATGTCGCGCGGGGCGAGGTCCTTGATCGTGGGGGCGTAGCGCTCCATGAAGCGCTCGCCCGACACGTTGCGCAGGATCGCTCCCTCGCCGCGGGCCCCTTCGGTGAGCAGGATGCCGAGACCCGCGAGTCCCGTGGGGTGGAACTGGAAGAACTCCATGTCCTCCAGCGGCAGGCCCTTGCGCCAGACGATGCCGACGCCGTCGCCCGTGAGGGTGTGGGCGTTGGAGGTGGTCTTGTAGATCTTGCCGAACCCGCCCGTGGCGAAGACGACCGCCTTGGCGTGGAAGACGTGCAGGTCGCCGGTGGCGAGCTCGTAGGCGACGACGCCCGCGACCTGCGTCTTGCCGGCAGCATCCTTCGTCGTGATCAGATCGAGCACGTAGAACTCGTTGAAGAAGTTGATGCCGAGCTTGACGCAGTTCTGGAACAGCGTCTGCAGGATCATGTGCCCGGTGCGGTCGGCGGCGTAGCACGCGCGGCGCACGGGGGTCTTGCCGTGATCGGCGGTGTGCCCGCCGAAGCGGCGCTGGTCGATCTTGCCCTCGGGGGTGCGGTTGAAGGGAAGACCCATGTTCTCGAGGTCGATGACCGCGTCGATGGCCTCTTTGGCGAGGATCTCGGCCGCGTCCTGGTCGACGAGGTAGTCGCCGCCCTTGACGGTGTCGAAGGTGTGCCACTCCCACGAGTCCTCTTCGACGTTGGCGAGCGCCGCGGCCATGCCGCCCTGCGCGGCACCCGTGTGCGAGCGCGTCGGGTAGAGCTTCGAGATCACGGCGGTCTTGGCGTGCGGGCCGGCCTCGATCGCTGCGCGCATCCCGGCGCCTCCGGCGCCGACGATCACGATGTCGAACTGGTGGTGGTGCACGCCGATCCTCGGGGAGGCGGTCGGGGCGGTCGTCGTCACGGTGCTGGTGCCTTACGTCGGGGGTCGTCGGAGGGGAGGTGTCAGCCCTGGGCCTGGCACGAATCCCAGAGCGAGCTCGATTCGGTGACCCCGATGCAGGGGTCGAAGGTGAAGACCACGAGGGTGCCGAGCACGATGAGGAAGCCGGCGGAGAGGCCGATCGCCCACACGAGCACCGAGCGCACGCGCGGGGAGGTGACGTAGTCGTTCGTGATCGTGCGCATGCCGTTCGCGCCGTGGATGAGCGCGAGCCACAGCATCAGCACGTCCCACCACTGCCAGAACGGGTTGGCGAGCTTGCCCGCGACGAACCCGAAGTCGATGCCGTGGATGCCGTCGCCCAGCATCAGGTTGACGAACAGGTGGCCGAAGATCAGCACCACCAGCAGCACGCCCGAGGCGCGCATGTACAGCCAGCCCCACTTCTCGAGGTTGACGCCGCGGCGTCGCGGGGCGGTGTGCGGGGAGCGGGGTGCGGCGAGGTCGGCGGTGGTCATCAGTGCCCTCCTCCGGCGAAGACGTTGATCAGGTGGCGCGGGGTGAAGGCGATCATCGTGACTGCCCAGATGCCGAGGACGCCCCAGAACATCTGCCGCTGGTACTTCGCGCCCTTCGACCAGAAGTCGATGAGGATGATGCGCAGGCCGTTGAAGGCGTGGTAAGCGATCGCTCCGACGAGGGCGACCTCGCCGATGCCCATGATCGGGTTCTTGTAGGTGCCGATCACGGCGTCATACGCCTCGGGTGAGACGCGGATGAGGGCCGTGTCGAGCACGTGCACAAGAAGGAAGAAGAAGATGGCGACACCGGTGATGCGGTGCAGCACCCACGACCACATTCCCTCGCGGCCCCGATACAGGGTTCCTGCGGGACGTTTCGAGGTGGTCTCCGATATGGACGGTGCCGGGCGTGTTCCTGCGGACACGGTCGTCCTCCTGTCGCTGCGACGTCGCTGTGCGCGGGCGCGGACGTGAAGCGCGGGCGCCCGCCCATCTTATGGCGGCGCGGATCGGCCCGGCGAGTGAGGCGGGCCTAACTCTCTCGACATCGAGAGAGTTTCGTGTCACACGGGCCCGCTAGCCTGTGCTCATGGCGGACCCCATCGCAGACTTCTACTCGGTCATCCCCGCGGGCGGCATCGGCAGCAGGCTGTGGCCGCTCTCCCGAGCCGACGCCCCGAAGTTCCTGCACGATCTGACCGGATCCGGCCAGACGCTGCTGCGCGACACGTGGGACCGGCTCGCGCCCCTGTCGGGAGAGGGACGCATCGCCGTCGTCACGGGCCGGGCCCATCGCGCCGCCGTCGAGCGCGAGCTGCCCGGCATCCCCGACCCCAACGTGTTCCTCGAATCCGAGCCGCGCGATTCGGCCGCCGCGATCGGTCTCGCGGCGGCGATCCTCGTGCGCCGCGAGCCCGACGTCATCATCGGATCCTTCGCCGCCGACCACGTCATCCGCGGCACGCGTACGTTCGAGTTCGCGGTGCGACAGGCGGTGGCGGTCGCGCGCGACGGCTACATCTGCACGATCGGCATCCAGCCCTCGGAGCCCTCTGTCGGCTTCGGGTACATCAAGAAGGGCGCCGAGCTCGAGGTGGATGCCGCTCCCGAGGCCGCGACGGTGGAGCGCTTCGTGGAGAAGCCCGACCTCGACACGGCGCGCGCCTACTTCGCCGATCGCTCGTTCCTCTGGAACGCGGGCATGTTCATCTGCCGCGCCGATGTGCTGCTCGAAGAGCTCGCCCGCAACGAGCCCGAGCTGCACGCCGGCCTCATCGAGCTCGCCGAGGCCTGGGACGATCGCGACCGACGCGGTCCCGTCGTCGACCGGGTCTGGCCGACGCTGAAGAAGATCGCGATCGACTACGCCGTGGCGGAGCCCGCCGCCGAGCGCGGCCGGCTCGCCGTGATCCCCGGCCACTTCGACTGGGACGATGTCGGCGATTTCGCGAGCCTGGCCAAACTCAACTCCCACGGACGCAACGAGCTGGCCATCCTGGGGGAGAACGCCCGCGTGCTGGCGGATGCCTCGAGCGGCATCGTGGTCACGCAGACCGCCCGCATCATCAGCCTCATCGGCGTGCAGGACATCGTCGTGGTGGATACGCCGGACGCCCTGCTCGTCACGACGAGCGAGCACGCGCAGCGGGTGAAGGGCGTCGTCGACGCCCTCAAGCTCACCGGTCGGGGCGACGTGCTCTGACCTGCCGGCGCCGGCGAAACTGCGTCCTGCGTGACGCGGGATCGCGTCTTTTATAACCATTGGGTTTCGCGGCCCGCATCGCGTCGGGCGGCGGCCGTCACACGGGGTAACGTTTCGTCGGCGGATCCCGTATCGGTCGGGATCCCGCGAGTCTTTGGAGGACACAGTGAGGATCACGAAGAAGGCCGCGTTCAGCGGTCTCGCGCTGGTTTCCGCGGCCGCCGTTCTTGCCGGTTGCGGCGCGGCACCGGAGGAGACCGACGGCGGCGACGGAGGGGAAGCGCTCGACTTCCTGCCCTGCATGGTCTCGGACGCGGGCGGGTTCGATGACAAGTCCTTCAACCAGCTTGGTTTCGAGGGAATGGTCGCGGCTGCCGAGGAGCTCGGCACCGACTACATCGAGGTCGAGTCGCAGGCCGAGACCGACTACAACGCCAACCTGCAGAGCCTGGTCGACCAGGGCTGTGACACGATCGTGACGGTGGGCTTCCTGCTCGCGCCGGCCGCGCTCGAATCCGCCACGGCCAACCCGGAGGTCGAGTACATCTCGATCGACGACACCGTCGACCAGGACTTCGACGGCACGACCGACGCCGAGAACATCAAGCCGATCATCTTCGACACCGCCCAGGCCGCGTTCCTCGCGGGCTACCTGTCGGCCGGCGTCTCGCAGACCGGTGTCGTGGGCACCTTCGGCGGCCTGAACATCCCGACCGTGACGATCTTCATGGACGGCTTCGCGCAGGGCGTCGAGTACTACAACGAGGAGATGGGCGCGGACGTCCAGGTCGTCGGCTGGGACCGGGCGGCTGAGGACGGCTCGTTCACGGGCGGCTTCGAGGCCAACGACGCCGCGCGCCAGCTCGCGCAGGGCCTGATCGACCAGAACGTCGACGTGCTGCTGCCCGTCGGCGGCCCGATCTACCAGTCGGCCGCGGCCGCCATCCGCGACTCGGGTCGCGAGATCGCGTTGCTGGGTGTCGACGCCGACGTGTTCGAGACCGACCCCTCGGTGGGCGACCTGCTGCTCACGTCGATCCGCAAGGGCATCGACGTCGGCACGCACGAGGCCCTCGTCGAGGCCGGCAACGGCGAGTTCGACGCGACGCCGTTCATCGGCACCCTCGAGAACGAGGGCGTGGGCCTGGCCCCGTTCCACGACTGGGAGGACCGCGTCCCGGCCGAGCTCGCAGCGACCATCGAGGAACTGCAGGCAGCGATCATCGCCGGTGAGATCACCGTCGAGTCCTACCTCGCGGGCTGATCACCGCACCGAGCAGGGGAGGTCGGCGCATGCCGGCCTCCCCTCTTCCTTTCGTCGGGATCCCTCGCGGGATCCCCTCCACCCGCAACTAGGATCGGGAGCATGAAGCTCGAACTTCGAGGCATAACGAAGACGTTCGGGGCTCTGGTGGCCAATGACCACATCGACCTCACCGTGGAGGCCGGAGAGATCCACTGCCTCCTCGGTGAGAACGGGGCCGGCAAGTCGACGCTGATGAACGTGCTGTACGGGCTGTATCAGGCCGATTCCGGCGAGATCCTGCTCGACGACGTCGTCCAGCACTTCGCGGGTCCCGGCGACGCGATGCGCGCCGGCATCGGCATGGTGCACCAGCACTTCATGCTGATTCCCGTCTTCACGGTGGCCGAGAACGTGATGCTGGGCCACGAGCAGACCCGCTTCGGCGGCAGGCTCGACCTGCCGGCCGCGCGCGCCAAAGTGCGCGAGATCTCCGATCGTTTCGGGTTCGACGTCGATCCGGACGCGCTCGTGGACGACCTGCCCGTCGGTGTGCAGCAGCGCGTCGAGATCATCAAGGCGCTCTCCCGCGACGCGCGCGTGCTCGTGTTCGACGAGCCGACCGCGGTGCTCACCCCGCAGGAGACCGACGAGCTGATGGCGATCATGCGCCAGCTCAAGGACGCGGGCACGTCGATCGTCTTCATCACGCACAAGCTGCGCGAGGTGCGCGAGGTCGCCGACCGCATCACGGTGGTTCGCGTGGGCAAGGTCGTCGGCGAGGCCGCCCCGACAGCATCCAACGCCGAACTGGCCTCGCTGATGGTGGGCCGCGCCGTCGAGCTGACCGTGCACAAGGACCCGCCGACCCTGGGCGAGAAGGCACTGGTCGTCGATGACCTCACGGTGATCGACCACACCGGTCAGCTCGTCGTCAACCACGTCAGCTTCGAGGTACGCGCGGGCGAGATCCTCGCCGTCGCCGGAGTGCAGGGCAACGGGCAGACCGAGCTGAGCGAGGCCCTCGTCGGCCTGCAGCCCCGTGTGCAGGGCTCCGTGACCCTCGACGGGGCGGAGCTCGTCGGATCGAGCGTGCGCCGCGTGCTCGACGCCGGCGTCGGATTCGTCCCCGAGGATCGCAAGGAGGACGGGCTCGTCGGCGAGTTCACGATCGCCGAGAACCTCATGCTCGACCGTGCCGACGGCGCTCCGTTCGTGCGGGCGGGCACGGTGCAGCGGGTCAAGCTCAGCGACTTCGCGCGCGAGAAGGTCGCCGAGTTCGATGTGCGCACCCCGTCGATCGAGACGAAGGTGGGCCGGCTCTCGGGCGGTAACCAGCAGAAGGTGGTCCTGGCGCGCGAGCTCAGCCGGGACCTGCGACTCCTCGTCGCCGCCCAGCCCACCCGCGGCGTCGACGTCGGATCGATCGAGTTCATCCACAAGCGCATCGTGCAGACGCGGGATGCCGGGGTGCCGGTCATCGTCGTCTCGACCGAGCTCGACGAGGTCACGGCCCTCGCCGACCGGATCATGGTGATGTATCGCGGGCGCGTCGTCGGCATCGTGCCGGGCGACACGCGCCGCGACGTGCTCGGTCTGATGATGGCGGGCGAGGCCCCGAACCTCGAAGGAGCCGCGGCATGAGCGCGACGACGACCACCGCGTCCCCGACCGGCGCGGGTCAGGAGCCCAGTCGCTGGCATCGCGCGTTCCGCGAGATCGCCACCGGAAACGCCATCATCTCGGTGCTGGCCGTCGTGATGGCGCTGCTCGTGGGCGCCATCATGATCGCTTTCACCGATGAGGACGTCCAGGCGTCCGCCGGCTACTTCTTCGCCCGACCAGGAGATACGCTCGTCGCCATCTGGGAGGCCGTCGCGGGCGCCTACTCCGCGTTCTTCCAGGGCGCGATCTACAACTTCCGCCGGCCCGACTTCGCTACCGGCATCCGACCCCTCACCGAGACGCTGACCTTCGCGACGCCCCTCATCGCGGCGGGGCTCGGCGTCGCGCTCGCCTTCCGCGTCGGCATGTTCAACATCGGCGGCCGCGGCCAGATGCTCATGGCCGCGGCGGCTGCGGGTTATGTGGGCTTCGCGATCGAGCTGCCCTTCGGCATCCACATGATCGTGGCGCTGCTGGCAGGTCTCGCCGCCGGCGCGGTATGGGCGGGCATCGCGGGACTGCTGAAGGCGCGCACCGGGGCGCACGAGGTCATCGTGACGATCATGCTCAACTACGTCGCGCTGTACCTGATCACGTGGATGCTGCGCACCCCGGGTCTGCTGCAGGCGCCGGGCACCAACAACCCGACTACGCCGGCGATGCGCGACACCGCCGTCTTCCCCGAGCTGCTCGGACCGCAGTACAACCTGCACTTCGGCTTCGTGCTCTCGATCGCCGCGGTCGTGCTCGTGTGGTGGATCCTCGATCGCTCGGCGCTGGGCTTCCAGTTCCGCGCGGTCGGCGAGAACCCCAACGCCGCTCGGGTCGCCGGCATCAACGTCAAGTCGATGTACGTCTATGCGATGCTCATCTCGGGCGCGCTCATCGGTCTCGCGGGTGTCAGCCAGGTGCTGGGCACCGTCACCACCGGCTTCTCGAGCGGCATCGACGCGGGTATCGGTTTCGACGCGATCACCGTCGCTCTGCTGGGCCGATCCACCCCGTGGGGCACCCTCGCCGCCGGTCTGCTGTTCGGCGCGTTCAAGGCGGGCGGCTTCGCGATGCAGGCCGCCGAGGGCGTGCCGATCGACATCGTGCTCGTCGTGCAGTCGCTGATCGTGCTCTTCATCGCCGCGCCCCCGCTCGTGCGGGCGATCTTCCGGCTTCCCGCACCGGGGTCCGCGCCCAAGAGGCAGCGGCCCATCGTCACCAAGGAGGTGGCAGCGAAGTGACCGCGCTCGCCGAACACCGCGACGGCGCCGCGGCGCCGATCGCACTCGAGAAGACCGTCGTCGTCAGCTGGAAGGCCCCGATCGCCTACGCGGTGGTCACCGTGCTGGCGGCCCTGCTGTTCTTCATCGCGCGCACCGACGGCGAGGCGGTCTTCCGCATCTCCGCCGCGGGTGATGCCGTGCAGCTGCCCGAGATCGTGCTGAGTGCCGGGGTCACGACGATCGTCTGCATCGTCCTCATGGTGATCATCGCCCTGGTGTCGGCGGTGCTCGTGCAGCGTCGACGTCGCGCGCCGATCTGGCTCGCCGTGCTCTTCGCCGTCGTCTTCATGATCGGGTTCCTCACCTGGGCCGCCGCGGGGGCATCCATCCACGTCATCCCCCTGGCCGGGCTTCTGGCGGGCGCGCTGAGCCTGTCGGTGCCGCTCATCTTCGGTGCGCTGTGCGGCGTGATCAGCGAACGTGTCGGCGTCGTGAACATCGCGATCGAGGGTCAGCTGCTGGCGGGCGCGTTCACGTCGGCCGTCGTCGCGACCGCAACCGGCCAGCCTCTGCTGGGCCTTCTGGCTGCGGCGGTCGCGGGCGTTCTGGTTTCGTTCGTCCTCGCGGCCTTCTCGATCGTGTACCTCGTCGATCAGGTCATCGTCGGCGTCGTGCTGAACGTTCTGGTCGTCGGCGTGACGAGCTTCCTGTTCTCGCAGCTGCTCGCCCCGAATGCGGCGACACTCAACTCGCCGCCCCGGTTCGACCGCATCAACATCCCGTTCCTCGCCGACATCCCGCTCATCGGGCCGATGTTCTTCCGCCAGACGATCATCGTGTACCTCATGTACATCGCGGTGGTGCTGGTGTACATCGGGCTGTTCCACACCAAGTGGGGTCTGCGTCTGCGGTCCGTGGGCGAGCACCCGCAGGCCGCCGACACGGTGGGCATCAACGTGGCCCGCACGCGCTTCTGGAACGTCTCGCTCGGCGGCGCCATCGCGGGCATGGGCGGTGCGTTCTTCACACTCGGCTCGGTGGGGGCGTTCAACAAGGAGATGACCGCGGGGGCCGGCTTCATCGCGCTCGCCGCCGTCATCTTCGGCCAATGGGATCCGATCAAGGCGACCCTCGCGGCGCTGCTGTTCGGCTTCGCATCCAACCTGCAGAACACCCTCGGCGTCATCGGCTCTCCGGTGCCGAGCGAGTTCATGCTCATGCTGCCCTACGTCGTGACGATCTTCGCGGTCGCCGGCTTCGTGGGCAAGGTGCGCGGCCCCGCCGCGGCCGGCAAACCGTACATCAAGGGGTGATCGTGACCGACATCGACTGGGACGAGCTGCGCGCCGTCGCCACCGACGCCATGACGCGGGCGTACGCGCCGTACTCGCGGTATCGCGTGGGCGCTGCCGCGCTCGTGAGCGACGGCCGGATCGTGGCGGGCTGCAACGTCGAGAACGCCTCCTACGGCGTGGGGCTGTGCGCCGAGTGCGCGCTCGTCGGCGACCTGCACATGTCCGGGGGCGGTCAGCTGGTCGCGTTCGTCTGCGTGAACAACGACGGGCACACGATCATGCCGTGCGGTCGCTGCCGACAGCTCCTGTTCGAGCATTCCCTGCCGGGCATGCTGCTCGAGACGGTCTCCGGCATCCGCACGATCGACGAGGTGCTGCCCGACGCCTTCGGCCCGCGCGACCTCGAAGAGGCCGCACGATGACGAACGCCGAGGCGGCAGCATCCTCTGTCGAGCCCTTCGACGCGGTCGATGTCATCCGCGCGCAGCGCGACGGGCGGGGCGTCGACCCGGACGCGCTGCGATGGATGGTCGATGCCTACACGCGCGGCTACGTCTCGGACGCGCAGATGTCGGCGTTCGCGATGGCGGTGCTGCTGAACGGGATGGGGCGCGAGCAGATCCGGGTGCTGACCGACGCGATGATCGCATCCGGTGAGCGGATGAGCTTCGCCGACCTCGGCAAGCGCACGGTCGACAAGCACTCGACGGGCGGAGTGGGCGACAAGATCACGCTGCCGCTGGCTCCGCTGGTCGCCTCCTTCGGCGTCGCGGTGCCGCAGCTGTCGGGGCGGGGGCTCGGGCACACGGGCGGCACGCTCGACAAGCTCGAGTCCATTCCCGGTTGGCGAGCCTCGCTCACCAACGCCCAGATGACCGCCCAGCTGAAGGGCGTCGGAGCCGTGGTGTGTGCCGCGGGTACGGGGCTCGCGCCCGCCGACAAGAAGCTCTACGCGCTGCGCGATGTCACGGGCACGGTCGAGGCGATCCCCCTGATCGCCTCGAGCATCATGTCGAAGAAGATCGCCGAGGGCACCGACGCGCTGGTGCTCGACGTCAAGTTCGGCTCCGGGGCGTTCATGCGCGAGCTCGATCAGGCGCGGGAGCTCGCCCGCACGATGGTCGCGCTCGGCGAGGACTCGGGGGTCGCCACGACCGCGCTCATCACCGGCATGCACACACCGCTGGGGCTTGCGATCGGCAATGCCAACGAGGTGCGCGAGTCGGTCGAGGTCCTCGCAGGCGGCGGCCCGGCCGACGTCGTGGAGCTGACGCTGGCGCTGGCCCGCGAGATGCTGGCGCTGGCGGGTCTGCCCGACGCCGACGTCGAAGCGGCGCTCGCCGACGGGCGGGCGATGGACACCTGGCGCGCCATGATCCGTGCGCAGGGCGGAGATCCCGATGCTCCGCTGCCCGAGGCGCCCGAGACCCTCACGGTCACCGCGCCCGCCGACGGGCTGATCACGCAGATGGAGGCGCTGCCCTTCGGCATCGCCGCCTGGCGACTGGGCGCCGGCCGCGCCCGGGCCGAAGATCCCGTCATCCACTCGGCGGGCATCGACCTGCACGTCAAGCCTGGCGACGCGGTGCGCGCCGGTCAACCGGTGTTCACCCTGCTGGCCGAGGATGAGGCCCGCTTCGCCCGCGCGCTCGACGCGCTGGAGGGCGCGTGGCAGATCGGCGACGACGTGCAGGCCGAAGCCGCCGGCCCCCGCGTCGTCGAGCGCATCACGGCCTGAACCCCCGGCATCCCGCTTCGCCCCACCGCCCCACCCGCACCACCCTCCCGAAAGGCGCACCCATGAGCATGCAACCCGGCGACGATTTCACCCTGCAGGGCGTGTCGGTGCGCTCGCTGCCCAAGGTGAGCCTGCACGACCATCTCGACGGGGCGCTGCGTCCTGGGACGATCCTCGAGTTGGCGGATGCCGCGGGCGTCGAGGTGCCGGCCTCCGATGCCGGCGCTCTCGGCGCGTGGTTCGCCGACCGCAGCGACTCGGGTTCGCTCGTGGAGTATCTGAAGACGTTCGACGTCACGACCTCCGTCATGCAGACCGCCGAGGGTCTGACGCGTGTCGCGCGCGAGTTCGTCGAGGACCTCGCCGCCGACGGCGTGATCTACGGCGAGGTGCGCTGGGCGCCCGAGCAGCACCTGGCGGGCGGACTCAGCCTCGATGACGCGGTCGAGGCCGTGCAGGCCGGGATCGAGGAGGGTGAGGACTCCGCCGACGCGGATGGCCGCAGCATCCGTGTGGGTCAGTTGATCACGGCCATGCGTCACACCGATCGCTCGCTCGAGATCGCGGAGCTCGCCGTGCGGCATCGTGAGCAGGGGGCCGTCGGCTTCGACATCGCGGGGCCGGAGGACGGCTTCGCGCCCTCCCTCCACCGCAAGGCCTTCGACTACCTGGCTTCGGAGTTCTTCCCCGTGACCGTGCACGCGGGCGAGGCCGCGGGGCTGGACTCGATCCGGTCGGCGCTGATCGACGGTCGCGCGCTGCGGCTCGGGCATGGCGTGCGCCTCGCGTCGGATCTCGACGTCGTCTCGCGCTCGGGCGACGAGGTGCTGGTGAAGTTCGGGTCGCTGGCGCGCTGGGTGCGCGACCGCGAGATTCCGCTCGAGCTCTCGCCCTCGTCGAACCTGCAGACGGGAGCGATCGAGGCGTGGGGCGAGGACCTCTCGGATCACCCGTTCGACCTTCTGTACCAGCTCGGATTCTCGGTCACGGTCAACGTCGACAACCGCCTCATGAGCAACACGTCGCTGACGAAGGAGCTCGCGCTCCTCGCCCGCGCGTTCGAGTACGACCTCGAGGACCTGCAGACCTTCCAGCTCAACGCCGCCGCGGGCGCGTTCCTCACGATCGAGGAGCGCGAGGAGCTCATCGAGCTGATCGCCGAGGGCTTCGACGTCTGAGGCCCGTCGTTCGGCCCGCGCCGCCCGGTCCGGACCGCCCGGGCGCCCGGCCCGCCCCGGCCGGTCCGGCCCGCGCCGCGAACCCACATTTTTGCAGCGAGCCACCATCCGACGTATGTGGGTTCGCTGCAAAAGTGTGGGTTCGGGGCCCAGGCGCCCCCGGGCCGCGCGTCAGCTGTGGTGGCGCCCGCGGGGGAGCACGAGCGGGGTGCCCGAGACCGGGTCGGGGATCACCTCGCACTCGAGCGCGAACACCTCGCGCACGATCGGGGGCGTGATGACGTCGGCGGGCCTGCCGGCGGCGTGGATGCTGCCACCACGCACCGCGACGAGCTGATCGGCGTAGCGCGCGGCCATGTTCAGATCGTGCAGCACCATCACAATCGTGGTGCCGCGCGCTCTATTGAGGTCGGTGAGCAGATCGAGCACCTCGATCTGGTGCGTCACGTCGAGGAACGTGGTCGGTTCGTCGAGCAGCAGGATGTCGGTCTCCTGGGCGAGCGCCATGGCGATCCACACGCGCTGACGCTGGCCTCCGGAGAGCTCGTCGACCGCGCGGTCGGCGAGGTCGGCGATGCCGGTGGCATCGAGCGCATCCGCGACGGCTGTGTAGTCTGCCGCGCTCCACCGCGCGAGGAACCGCTGGTGCGGGTGCCGGCCGCGGCCGACGAGGTCGGCGACGACGATGCCCTCCGGCGCCGTCGGGCTCTGCGGCAGCAGTCCGAGCCGGCGGGCGACATCGCGCGAGGGCAGCCGGTGGATCTCGTCGCCGTCGAGCAGCACGGCGCCGGCCTTGGGCTTGAGCAGCCGCGCCAGCGCCCGCAGAACGGTCGACTTGCCGCAGCCGTTGGCGCCCACGATGGCGGTGATCTCACCGGCGGGCACCGTGAGGTCGAGTTCGCGCACGACCTCACGGTCTCCGTAGGCGAGGGTGATGCCCCGTGCCGCCAGGCGATGATGATCGGTCACAGGGAGCCTCCCGCGCGATTGGTCCGGACGAGCAGATAGACGAGGTAGGGGGCGCCGAGCACGCCCGTGATGACGCCGACGGGGTACCGCGTGCCGAAGGCGAACTGCCCGACGAGGTCGGCGACGAGCACGAGCAGCGCGCCGACCAGTCCCGCCGGCAGCAGGAGCGATCCACCGGGTCCGACCAGGCGCGCCGCGATCGGTCCCGCCATGAAGGCCACGAAGGCGATCGGCCCGCTCGCGGCGGTCGCGAAGGCGAGTAGCGTCACGGCGGCGAGGATCATCACGACGCGCGTGAGGTCGGTGCGCACGCCCAGCGCCTGGGCGGAGTCGTCGCCGAGGCTCAGCGCCGCGAAGGCCCGCGATCGGCTGATCAGCAGCGGGCCGAGGACGAGCACGACGAGCAGCACGGGCAGCACGCGCTCCCAGGTGGCGCCGCTCAGGCTTCCCGTGAGCCATTGCATGGCCGTCTGCAGGTCCCACGCGGCGGCGCGCGAGAGCAGATAGGTGATGAGGCTGTCGAGCATCGCGCCCACGCCGATGCCGATGAGGATCAAGCGCGTGCCCGCGAACCCCGCCTTGTACGAGAGCAGGTAGATCGCCCCGGCGGTGACGAGCGCCGCGACGAGGGCGAAGATCGACACCGACTGCTCGCCGAGACCGAGGGTCACCCCCGCGAAGACCGCCGCCGCACTCGCGCCGGCGCTGATGCCGATGACATCGGGGGAGGCGAGCGGGTTGCGCAGCAGGGTCTGGAACGTCACGCCCGCCAGTCCGAACGCGAAGCCCGTGAGCAGGCCGAGGGTCGCGCGGGGCAGACGCAGCGTGCCGACCGTGAACGAGGCGCCGGGGACCTGCTGGCCGAGGATCACGTCGACCACCTCGGCGGGCCCGTAGAAGGTCTGCCCGACCATGAGGGTCACGGCGTATGCCGCGACGACGGTGATCGCGAGCATCGCGATCACGCGACCGCGATGCCGGGCGCGGGCGCGCCGGCCCGTGACGATGGTCTGCAGGGTCATAGCTCGCGCACCCTCTGTCGGCGGACGATCCAGATGAAGACGGGGGCGCCGATGAAGGCCGTCACGATGCCGACGTCGATCTCCTCGGGGCGGGTGATGATGCGGCCCACGATGTCGGCGAGCGTGAGCAGCGCCGCTCCTGTCACGGCGGAGAAAGGCAGGAGCCAGCGATGGTCACTGCCCACCAGCATCCGGCACAGGTGCGGCACGACGAGACCGACGAAGCCGATGGGGCCCGCGATCGCGGTGGCGGCGCCCGCGAGGATGACGGCGCCCACGGCGGCGATCAGCCGGGTGGTGCCCACACGCACGCCGAGGCCCGCGGCCATGTCGTCGCCCAGCGCGAGCGAGTTCATGCCGCGGGCGCTCGCGACGCAGATCAGGGCGCCGAGGGCGAGGAAGGGCGCAACGATGAGGATGCGGTCCCAGCTCGCGCCGCCGACCCCGCCGATCTGCCAGAAGCGGAAGGTTTCGAGGATGTCGACGCGGGGGAGCAGGATCGCGCTGACGAGCGAGGTGAATGCAGCCGACGACGCTGCTCCCGCGAGGGCGAGCTTCAGTGGTGTGGCCCCGCCCCGCCCCATCGAGCCCACGGCGTAGACGAAGGCTGCAGCCCCCGCCGCGCCCAGGGTCGCGACGCCGATGTAGGCGTACGGGCTGCTCAAGCCGAAGAACGCGATGCCGATGACGACCGCGAGGGCGGCGCCCGAACTGACGCCGAGGATGCCCGGATCGGCGAGGGGATTTCGCGTGACGGCCTGCATCGCGGCTCCCGAGAGGGCGAGCGCGGCACCGACGAGCATCGCCAGCACGGTGCGCGGCATGCGCAGTGTGACGGCGGCCTGACCGATGCCGTCGGCGTCGCCGGCGAGTGCCGCGAGGATCTCGGCGATCGAGACATCGCGCACGCCGAAGGCGATGGATGCCGCGAACAGCACCGCGAGCACCCCGATGCCCGTCGCCAGCCACGCGAGGCGGACGGCCGTCGGACGCCGCAGCGCGGCGGAATCCGACGACCGTCCGAGAGCTGTCGCTGTGCTCAACCGTCCTGAGGCAGCGCGGCTGCCAGCAGCGCGAAGTACTCCTCGACGCCCCACGAGATGGACAGGGGCGACGGGTTGGCCGACGCGGCGAGCGGGGTGGAGTTCTCGAGAACCGCGATGTTGCCGCCGGCGATCGCGGGGATCTGCGAGAGGAGCGGATCGGCCTGAAGCGCCGCGACGAAGGCGCCGTCGGCGTCGCCGTACGTGACGAAGACGTCGACGTCGGCGAACCGGTCGGCCTCTTCGGCGCTCACCTGGACGTAGAACTCCTCGGTGCCCGCCGACTCCTCCGCGACGATCTCGGGCGCGGGCAGGCCCACGGACTCGAGGAAGCCGGGCCGGGTGTCATGGCTGGTGTAGAAGCCGACCTGGCTCATGTCGGTCGGGTCGATGTACGAGAAGAGCACCTTCTTGCCCTCGAGCGCCGAGTTGGCGGCGAGCGCGTCGGTGATCTCAGCATCGAGGTCGGCGACCAGCTGCTCGCCCTCGTCGGCGAGACCGAGCGCCGCGGAGTTGAGCAGGATCATGTCCTCGAGCGAGGTTCCCCACGCGATCTCGGGGTAGGCCACGACGGGGGCGATCTGCGACAGCGTGTCGTAGTCCTCCTGTGTCAGGCCCGAGTAGGCCGCGAGGATGACGTCGGGCTGGGTATCGGCGACCGCCTCGAAGTCGATGCCGTCGGTCTCATCGAACAGCACGGGCGTCTCGGCGCCGAGCTCGTCGAGCTTGTCTTCGACCCAGGGCAGGACACCGTTGTCGTCGTCGTCGCCCCACGTCGCCTTGCTCATGCCGACGGGCACGATCCCCAGAGCGAGGGGAACCTCGTGGTTGGACCAGGCGACGGTCGCGACGCGTTCGGGCTGCTCCTCGATGACGGTCTCGCCGTAGACATGCTCGATCGTCACGGGGAAGCCGGACCCGGAGGTGGCGGGGCTCTCCTCGGAGGTCTCGGTGCCGGCGGGGGTCGAGCAGGCGGACAGGGCGAGGGCTGCGGTCGCGGCGACGGCGAGCGGCAGCGCGCGGCGGCGGAGTGCGGACACGGTTGATCCTTCGGGATGCAGGGGGTGGGCGCCTGATTGCTTAGGCAAGGCTAACCATACCTCACCCGTCGTGTCGTGTTGCGGCGCGTTACGTCATCTCGGGTCGTCCGGCGCGCCAGTAGCCCATGAAAGCGACGGAGTGGCGATCGACGCCCTTCTCCGACACGAGGAACCGGCGCAGCTCCTTGATGGGCGAAGCCTCGCCCGCGAGCCAGGCGAAGAAGGGGGCGTGCCCGAGCGGATTGCCCGCCAGATCGTGGGGCACCTCCCAGAGCATGACCTGGTCGATGTCGACGTCCTCGATCTCCTGTGCGCCGCCGCCGGGTGCGGCGCTCAAGAGGCTGGCGGCGGCCTCGCGGACGGTGGGCACGAGCCGTGAGCCGACGGGATCCGCGCCGCGGGCCACGACGATGAGCCGCACGCCCTCGGGCGGCGCGCTGATCGCTGCCGCGTCTTCCGGGTGCGGCACCTCGACGATCGCCGTGCCCCGCACCTCGGGACCCAGACGCTCGAAGATGCCCGAGACGGCGGGCAGCGCGGTCTCGTCGGCCGCGATCAGGATGCGGCGCGCCTCGGCGGGCGGGCGCCAGTCGACGCCGCCGTGGATATCTCCCTCGAAGCCCGTGTGGGGCACGCACACGATGAGCTCGTCGCCGGGGCGTGCATCGAGCGCCCAGGCGGATGCGGGCCCGATACGCCCGTGCAGCGCGATGTCGACGTCGAACTCCGCCGCCTCGGGTCGAACTTCGCGGACCGTGTAGGTGCGCATGACAGGGCGCACGGAGTTGTCGAGCTGCCGCCACGCCAGGTACCAGTCATCGCCCGGAGGCATCGCATCCAGTCCCACCCCGGGCACGGGGAAGAGGATCTTGAAGCGCTGATCGAGCCGGTTGTCGGCGACGGTCGAGATCTCGGGGCCCGTCAGGGTGAACCGTCGGAACGTCGGGCTCAGCGTCTCGATGCGCGCGACGGTGGCGCGCATGGGCACGTGCGCGATGTGCGGGGAGCGGGTCTGAGTGAACACTTAGGCGAGGCTAACCGAACCTGGCAGCATCCGCCACTCCGGCACCCTCGCAACGCCCGGCCTCGCGGGCGCCCGAATCAGCCGAGTTCGCTCTGCCGGGCCTCGACGAGCGCGCGCACCCGCGGATAGAGCGGATGCTGGGGGTCAAGGCCCGTGACCGCGGCCGTGAACGCGTCGGCGTCCTGCTCCCGCAGCATGCGCTGCAGGTCGACCGACTGCGCGTCCTCGGGGTCATCGAAACGGAGCGCGGCTCCCATCGCGTCCACGAGGGCGTCGACCGGAAGCCGCCGCTCGATCGCCTCGGCCGCGGGGCCGACGAAGCGCTCGTGACGAGACAGCTTGCGCAGCGGCTGCCTGCCCACCCGCCACACGGTGTCGGGCAGTGCGGGATTGCGGAAGCGGTCGAGGATCGTGCGGCGATAGGCGCCGAGATCGTCGGGGTCCAGCTCGTGCTTGGCCACGAGCAGCGCCGAGGTCTCTTCCAAAGCGGCGGCGACCCGGGCCGCGATCCCCTCATCGGCGAGCGCGTCGGAGATGCGCTCGACACCCGCCTGCGCGCCGAAGTAGGCCGTCGTGGCGTGTCCCGTGTTGACGGTGAACAGCTTGCGCTCGATGTACGGCGTCAGATCGTCGACGAAGTGCGCGCCGGGGATCGCGGGCGGGTTCTCGCCGAAGGGGGCTCGCTCGATCGCCCATTCGAAGAAGGGCTCGACGGTGACGTCGACGCCGGGATTGTCCTGCGGTGCCGGCACGATCCGGTCGACCGCGGTGTTGGCGAACACGGCGCGTGCGGAGATCGCATCCCACGCATCGCCCGCGCGGTCGCGGATGTGCTCGCGCAGCACGTCGGTGGCGCCGATGGCGTTCTCGCACGCCATCACCTGCAGCGGGGGAGAGGACGGGTCGCGCAGGGCCAGGCCCGCCACGATGAGCGGAGCGATGAAGGGCAGGACGGTGGGTCCGACGGCCGTCGTGACGACGTTCGCCCCGGCGATCTCGTCGATCACCGCCTGCGGGTCCTCGGCGCTGTTGAGCGCGCGGAAGCCGGTCACGACCCTGTCGGTGCCGCCCTCGCCCACCTCGTGGACCGTGTAGGAGTCTTCGGCGTTGATCGCGTCCACGAGACCGGCTGCGACATCCGAGAAGACGAGGTCGTAGCCGCCCTCGTGCAGCAGCAGCCCGACGAATCCGCGCCCGATGTTGCCCGCGCCGAAGTGGACCGCCTTCACGACTGGTTCACCGACGAGAGCTGGGCGAAGAGCTGCTCGGGGCTGTCTGCGCCCTTCAGTCGCTGGACCTCGTCCTCGTCCGAGAAGAGGATCGCGATCTGGGAGAGGATGTCGAGGTGCTCGTCGCCCTTGCCGGCGATGCCGATCACGAACGACACGGCCTCGCCGCCCCAGTCGACGCCGCCGTCGTAGCGCACGACCGAGAGGGCCGAGTCGAGGATCGCGTCCTTGGTCTCGTTTGTGCCGTGCGGGATCGCGAGCTCGTTGCCCATGTAGGTCGAGACGGTCTCCTCGCGCTGCTGCATCGCGTCGAAGTAGCGGGAGGTCACGGCGCCGGCGGCCTCGAGGATGTCGGCGGCCTCACGCATCGCCTCCTCACGGGTCGCCGAACCGGAGTGGATGCGGACCTGTCCGAGGGAGAGGACGTCGCGTGCCATGTCACATGCCTTTCTGTTGCGGATACCGGGAGCAGAGGCGGTGGGGCCGGGGGCATCGCGCCGCCCGACCCCACCGCGCTCAGTTCCTACGCACCATCCTGGTGCTGATCACGCACGAGTGCCACGACCTCGTCGTACTTCGGCGAGTTCATGAAGTTGTCGACGGACACGTGCACGGCGCCCGGCGTCTTCTGACGCGCTCGGTCGGTGAGCTGGTTCTGCGTGATGACCAGGTCGGCCGAGGCATCCAGGTTCGCGATCGCCTTGTTGGTGACCGTGACATCCTCGATGCCCGCCTTCTTGATCTTGTTGCGCAGCACGCTCGCCCCCATGGCCGACGAGCCCATCCCGGCGTCGCAGGCGAAGACGATTGTCTTGACCTGCTTCGTGGTGAGCAGGCCGCCGTCGGCGCGGCCACCGGTCTCGCGTTCGGTCTCGAGCTTGTCGAGGGCGGCGTCGGCGTCGCGCTCGGCCGCGCGGTCGCCCGGGGACGAGGCACGCAGAGCATCCATCGCGGCCGAGGACTTGCCCTTGTTCGCCTCGGTCTGCGCGATCGCCGCGCCGAACGTGTCGGACTCGGCCAGCAGGTCGCGCTTGCGCGAGGCGCGGAGGATGACCGCGGTGATCAGGAACGTCACGGTCGCGGCGAGCAGCACCGACAAGTACACGACCAGCAGGTTCGTGATTCCGCCGGCGGCGGGGCTGGAGGCCGCGGCGGTGACCGCGATGATGCTGCCGGGGGCCGCCGGGAAGGCGAGTCCCCCGCCCAGCACCATGTTGGTCGTGACGCCGGTCGCGCCACCCGCGATGAGGGCGAGGATCGTCATCGGCTTCGAGAGCGCGTACGGGAAGTAGATCTCGTGGATGCCGCCGAGGAACTGGATGACCGCGGCGCCGGGGGCCGAGGCCTTCGCCGCCCCCACACCGAAGAACGTGAACGCCATCAGCAGGCCCAGGCCGGGGCCGGGGTTGGCCTCGATGAGGAACAGGATCGACTTGCCGGTCTCGGTCGCCTGCTCGATGCCGAGCGGGGTGAAGACGCCGTGGTTGATCGCGTTGTTGAGGAACAGCACCTTGGCCGGCTCGACGATGATCGAGACGAACGGCAGCAGACTCAGGCTCACGAGCCATGCCACAGCGGCACCCAGGATGTCGCTGAACCACAGGATCGCCGGGCCGAAGATGAAGAATCCGAGGATCGCCAGCAGCATTCCGAGGATGCCCGCCGAGAAGTTGTTCACCAGCATCTCGAATCCGGGCTTGATCTTGCCGTCCCAGATCCTGTCCATCCACTTCGTCACGTACGCGGCGAAGGGGCCCATGATCATCGCGCCGAGGAACATCGGGATGTTCGTGCCCACGATGACGCCCATGACGGCGATCGTTGCGACCACTCCACCGCGCTCGCCGTAGACCATGCGGCCCGCGGTGTTCGCGATGAGCAGCGGGAGCAGGTACGTGATCATCGGGCCGACGAGACCCACGAACTGCGGGAACGTGTTGCCGTCGGCATCCTGCGCGAGCGCCGTCATCGCACCGGGCCAGTTGATGACGTCGGCGTTGCCGAAGCCACCCAGCAACGGCGCGACCGGCGTCCACCAGCCCAGCCACCCCACCGCGATGAACAGCATGGTGATGAATCCCCACGCGATGAATGCGGCGATGTTGGGCATGATCATGCCCGAGAGGAACGTGCCGAAGCGCTGGACTCCGACACGCGCCTTGTTGACCCCGCTCCGTGCGGGGGGTGACGTCGTTGTCATGACTGTCTCTCTCTTTAGTGGGCGGCGGCCGTGGCGGACGCCTGTGCGGATGCGGCGTGCTGTGCCGCGGTTCGTGCGTCGGCCGCGTCGCTCGCGGCCAGGGCGGCCTCAGCGATGCGGCGGGCATCGTCGAGGGAGTGGGTGAGCAGGGTGGCGCGGACATCCGCCAGCGCCGTCGGGGCCATCGACAGGCTCGTCGCGCCGAGGCCGACGAGCACGACCGCGAGCAGCGGGTCGGCGGCCGCTTCGCCGCAGATGCCGACCGGCTTGCCGAGGGCGGCCCCGGCGGCGCCGACCTCGCGGATCAGACGCAGCACGGCGGGGTGCCACGGGTCCTGGAACGACGCGACCGAGCCCAGCAGGCGGTCCGCCGCCAGGGTGTACTGCGTGAGGTCGTTCGTGCCGATCGAGGCGAAGTCGGCGTGGCCGAGGATGCGGTCGGCGAGCAGGGCGCTCGAGGGCACCTCGACCATGACGCCGGCCGTCTTCAGGCCGAACTCGCGCGCGAGGGTCGTGAAGTACTCCGTCTCCTCGACGGTCGACACCATCGGCGCCATGACCCACAGATCGGCGGAGGTGGCGGCATCCGCCTCTGCGAGAGCGGTGAGCTGCTCGCGGAGGATGTCCTCGCTCGCGCGGAGGGCGCGCAGCCCGCGCAGCCCGAGCGCCGGGTTCTCCTCGTGGGCGTCGTTGAGGAAGGGCAGGGGCTTGTCGGCGCCGGCATCGAGCACGCGCACCACGACCTTCTTGCCCGGGAAGGCCTGCAGCATCTGGGTGTACGACGCCTTCTGCTGCGCGACCGTGGGGGCGTTGCCCTGGCTGAGGAAGAGGAACTCGGTGCGGAACAGCCCCACGCCCTCGGCGCCCAGCTCGACCGCTTCGGCGGCGCCCGCGGGCGATCCGAGGTTCGCCAGCAGGGGCACCGGGGTGCCGTCCGCCAGCGCGCCGGGGGTGATCGGCGCCGAGGCCGCCTCGGCACGTGCCCGGGCGCGGGTCTGCGCGCGGCTGAGCTCGTCGGCGGTGGGGGAGGTGATGACCGTGTGCGCGGCAGCATCCACGATCACCGTCTCGCCGTCGGCGAGGTCCTTCGCTCCGGCGGTGCCGACGATGGCGACGATCGACTTCTCGCGCGCGAGGATCGCGGTGTGCGAGGTGGGGCCGCCCTCGGTCGTGATGAGCGCGAGCACCTTGTCGAGATCCAACAGCGCGGTGTCGGCGGGGGCCAGGTCTTTGGCGACGAGCACGAAGGGATGCCCGGGGTCGGGCACGCCGGGAGCCGCAACGCCCCGCAGCCGCGCGATCACGCGCTGGGCGACGTCGTCGAGGTCGGCCGCGCGCTCGCCGAGATAGCCGCCGACGGCCTCCAGCTGCGTGCGGAAGGAGTGGAAGGCGTCGTACACGGCGAACTCGGCGGTCTTGCCGGCCGCGATGCGGGTGTCGAGCTCCTCTTCGAGGGTCGGGTCCTCGGCCATCATGGCCTGCGCCTCGAGGACCTCCTGGGCGGCGCCGCCGGCGGTCTCGCCGCGCGCCTCGAGCTCGCGCGCGACGGCCGAGACGGCGGCCCGCACGCGGGCGGTCTCCTCATCGGGGGTCAGTTCGCTGGGGGTGTCGGGCGGGGCGGGCAGCGGCTCGGCCATCCGGGCGACGGGGCCCTGGGCCACGCCCAGCCCGATGCCCACTCCGCGAAGCTCGGCCATCATCAGGCGGCGTCGTGGTCGGTGGTGAGCAGCTCGGCGAGGGTGTCGAGTGCCTTCTCACCCGCGGCCGCGTCGTCGGTGTCGGCGGTGAGGGTGACGTAGTCGCCGTGCTCGACGCCGAGCGAGATGACGCCGAGGATGCTCGCGGCGTTGATCGGCTTGCCCGAGTCCTTCGCGATCGTCACGGGAAAGCCCGCGTCCTTCGCGGCCTGCGCGAACATCTTCGCGGGACGCGCGTGCAGTCCGTGGGACGAACCGATGCGGACGGTGCGGGTGATTTCAGCCATGATTTTTCCTCTCGATCAGGCGGAACGTTCGGTGGATGGTTCGGGGGCGGCGCGCTCGAGCTCGGGCATGAGCTGCGCGAGGGTGCGGGTGCCGTCGAGGTCGGCGAAGACGTCGTCCGGAAGGACGACGACGCGCACGCCGCGGGGCTGCGCCTGCTGGCGGATCATCGGCAGATCCTGTGCGAGGTGCGGGCCGATCAGCAGGATGTCGGCCTGGTCGAGATCGACCGGAAGGGATGCCGTCGTCCCGGCGTGCGCGCTCAACTCGATTCCGCTGTGTGCCGCGGCGTGGCGCAGACGCATCGCGACGAACGTGCTGGACGCACCCGCGCCGCACACGACAAGGATCCTCATCGATCCGACCTCCTTCCGTGCCATTCTTGTGAGGTCGCTGGGAGGCGACAAGGCACTCTGCCTTCCGCGGGGGCGGAAAGAGCGCGCCTTCGGTGGCCCGCGACCCGGCGGGTGTGACGCGCGACGTGATTGACTAGCGGGGGCGTCCCGCGGACGGGATGCCCGAGGAAGGGACTGCTCCGCGTGACGAGGGCGCGACAGGATCGGGTCATCGCGCTGCTGGCCCGCGACGGCGACTGGGTGACCGCCGCGATGCTGGCGGATGCCGTCGGGGTGACGCCGCGCAGCATCCGTTCGTACGTCACGGCGATCAACGCGCGCCTGACCGGGGTCGACGCCGTGGAATCGGGACCGCTCGGCTATCGCCTCGACCCCGCGCATGCCTCGGGTCTGCGCGACGCGGCCCTCGATGCGGGCACGCCCCGCGACCGGCTGCACGCCCTCGTCCGCAGGCTGCTCGACGCCGACGACGGGCTCGATGTCCACGAGACGGCCGCAGCGCTCTACGTCAGCGACGCGACGCTCGAGGGCGATGTCGCGCGCGTGCGCAGCCTCATCGCCGGCACCGAGCTCGCGCTCGAGCGCTCTTCGTCGCGGCTGCGCCTGCGGGGTCCGGAGGAGGCGCAGCGACGTCTGCTCAGCCGTCTCGTGCACGACGAGATGGATGCCGGGGCCCTCGACATGCCGCAGTTGCGGCGCTCGCTCGGGGCCGAGTACGTCGACCCCGACGCGCTCGGGGCCTTCAAGACCGACCTCGTCGCCGAGCTGGCACCGCTCGGGTACTACGTCAACGAGTACGCCATCACCGATGTCCTGCTGCACGTCGCGATCGCCGTGGACCGCACCCGCAGGCATCGTGTCATCGAAGACGACGACGCGCGCCGGATCCCGGACTCGGGCGTGGCCGAGGTCGTCGGACGGCTCGCGCTGCGGCACATGGATGTCGAGCTCGGCCCCGCCGACACGCGCCATCTCGCGACGCTGCTGCTCACACGTGTCGTCGCCCCCGTCGACGAGGCGGGCGCCGATCCGCGGGTGCGCCTGGATCCCGACCTCGAGCAGGCGGTGCGGGAGGCGGTGCGCCGCGCGGCCCGGGAGTTCGCCGTCGACCTCGATCACGAGGACTTCGTGCTGCGTCTTGCGCTGCACGTGCAGAACCTGCGGCATCGCGCGAGGGTGGGCGCGTGGTCGCGCAACCCGCTGACACGCTCGATCAAATCGACCTACCCGATGATCTTCGAGGTCGCGGTCTTCCTCGCGGTGCAGCTGCACGACCTGCTCGGGCTCGATCTGCAGGACGACGAGCTCGCCTACATCGCGATGCACGTGGGCGGGAGGCTCGAGCGCAGCCGCCGCGCCGACACGATCGTCACCGCGACGATCGTGTGCCCCGGGTACTACGAGCTGCACGAGCTGCTGCGCTCCAGCGTCGACCGCTCGCTCGGCCAGGCGATCGAGGTCGTGACCGTCGAGACGCGCGCCGATCCCGACTGGGCGACGATCTCGACGGACCTCGTGCTGACGACGATCGCCCCGCCGAGGGCATCCGATCGCATCGTGCTCGTGCAGCCCTTCCTCACCGAGTCGGATGCGGCGAGGGTCGGTGCGGCCGCCGCCCGGGTGCGCCGCGGGCGGCGACTCGCGCGGCTGCGCGCCGAGCTCGAGCAGTACTTCGACGCGTCGGCGTTCGTGCGGGGCCTCGACCCCGGAGACGACGAGGAGACGGTGATCCGTCGGCTCGGTGCGCTGCTGCGGGCGTCGGGTGTGATCGATGAGGACTACATCGACCGCGCCGTCGAGCGCGAACGACTCTCGTCGACCGCGTTCACGGACGCCCTGGCCGTGCCGCACGCGCTGACGATGACCGCCTCGCGCACCGCGATCGCGATCGCCGTGTCCGAGCAGTCGGTGCCCTGGGGTGAGAACCGGGTGCAGGTCGTCGCGCTGGTCGCCTTCAGCGAGGATGACCGGGAGGCTTTCCAGACGGTGTTCGAGCAGCTGGTGGAGGTCTTCTCCGAGCGCGACAGCGTGCAGCGCATCGTGCGCCGCGGTGCGGACTTCGCCGGATTCCTCGACGAGCTGGTGGCGGTCATCGACGGCTGACCCCGCGCCGACCGCCTACAGTGGTCCCACCGGCAATGGCTCGGGCCATGCTGTCGGTGATGCTTTGGGCGATGGCACGGGCGATGGCTTGCGACGCGATGGGGGACAGACGTGGCCGAACGGGTGATCACCGTCTCCGTCCCCGAGGGGCTGCACGCCCGGCCCGCGGCCGAGCTCGTGCGTCTGGCCCACGAGCACCCGGGTTCCGTCGAGGTGCGCGCGCACGGGCGCGCACCGGTCGATGCCGCCAGCATCCTGGGCGTGATGACGCTCGGGGTCGATCCCGGCGAGAGCGTCGTCGTGGCGGTGCAGGGCCCCGGCGCCGATGCGCTGCTCGACCGCATCACCGCGCTGCTCGACCCGGCCTGACGTTGGCCTGCGCGCCGCGGCCTGCTGCCTCGGCCTCGGTCTCTATCTCGGCGTTGGGGCGTCAGAATCACGTTGGGGCGTGGCGCAGCGCGCCCCACGGGGATTCTGACGCCCCAACGCGGTGGTCGAGGTGCGTCCCGGGGACTCTGACGCCCCAACGTGGTGGTCGAGGTGCGTCCCGGGGGTTCTGACGCCCCAACGTGGTGGCGCAAGGGCCGGGTTGCGCCTGCGCTCAGCGCCGTGCGAGCCGCGCGCGCAGTCCGGCGCGCACGGCCGGCCACTCGTGCGGCAGGATCGAGTACACGACCGTGTCGCGCAGCGTGCCATCGGGCATGACGCTGTGGTTGCGCAGGACCCCATCCTGTTTCGCGCCGAGCCGCTCGATCGCTGCGCGCGATTGCCGATTGTGCCAGTGGGTGCGAAACTCCACCGCGATCGCCTCGCAGCCCTCGAAAGCATGACCGAGCAGGAGCAGCTTCGCCTCGGTGTTCACCGCCGTGCGCTGCACCGACGGCGCGAGCCACGTGTAGCCGATCTCGACACGACGGTTGCGCTCGTCGATGTTGCAGAACGTCGTCATGCCGACGGCACGGCCGGATGCTGTCGCCACGACAGCCCACGGGTTCATGCGCCGCGCGGCATGCTCGCCCTGGCGGCGCGCGATCTCGCCTTCGACGGCGGCGGAGTCGGGAACCGACGTGTACCACGGACGCGCGTCGCCGAATTCTCGAGCCGCGTCCTGGAGATCGGTGGTGTGGATATCGGCGAGCGGCTCGAGCCGCACGTGCGTTCCGTCGAGGGGCAGCGGATCGGCGAGCAGCATCCATCGATCGTATCGAGGCCTGCGCGGACGATCGGTGTGCGCCTCAGCCTCGGCTCGTTGGGGCGTCGAAATCACGTGGCGGCGTGGAGTTCCGCGCCCCAACGCAGCGCCGACGCCCCACCGGCTCCAACGGGCCGTGCGTCGTCAGGGTCGCGGCACCGCCACGCCGAATGCCGCGAGCCGGGCCGCCAGCGTTCGAACCGAGGCGAGGTGAGTCATCTCCCAGCGCAGAATCCGCCAGCCGGTCGCGCCTCGGATCCAGTCCTCGCGGCGCTTCTCATCGAGCAGGGCCTGCTGGGGCGTGCGGCCGGCGAGGAAGAGGGGGTCGGAGTACTTCGCTTCGCCGTCGAACTCGCCGAAGGCGAGGATGTCGTCCAGACCGAAATCGACGAAGTAGCGGGTGCCATCCGGTCCGGGTACCTCGACCTGCAGGCGCGGCGCCGCGAAACCCAGCCGGTGCAGGTAGAGCCTGCTGATGCTCTCGCCCGGTCGGTCGGCGCGCGGGTCTGCGAACGTGATCAGCTCCGTCGCCCGGGCGGCGCCGGGGGTGCGCGGCGTCAGCCAGTCCAGCGCGTCGCGGCGCAGCCGGTCGACCGCCGCCTGATCCTCTTTTCTTGCCGAGCGCAGCGCCGCGTCGGCGACGGCGACCGCCGCCTCCGGCGCGTCGAATCGTGCGACGCTCGACATGGTGCGCGCGAGGTCGGTGATCAGCAGACCACGGACCTCGATCACCCCCGCATCGGTCGTGCCTCGATGACGACTGATATCGGCTGCCAGATGATCGCGAGGATTCGGTGCGATGACGTGCGTGCGCTCGTCGCGGGATCGGAACACGGGTAGTCCGTGCACGGCCGCGGCCGTGGAGTGCGAGAACACGGGCGGCTCATCCGATGCTGCGTGCCAAGCCCGAGCGCGCAGGATGCGCCACTGCTCGGGTGTGAGCGCGACGGCATCGGCGCTCGAGACATAGATTCCCCGCCGCACCCGCGTGATCGTTCCCGTCTCGACGTGACGTTTGATCTGCCGATCCGTCAGCCCCGCCCTCGCGAGGGTTCGATTCGTCGCGAGCGGGATGGCGAAGGCATCGGTCATGAATCGAGGGTGCGGGATGCTGCACGTCGCGCGGTCGCCGTCGTGCAGCATCCGGGGACTCGTCGTCGCGCACTGCAGCTGGGGAGGAGCGGCGCCTGCCTGCGGCCTTGCTCCGTCAGCTCCCGCTTCCCGGGCCGGCTTCGCGCGTTGGGGCGTCAGCGCGACGTTGGGGCGTGGAGCAGCGCGCCCCACGGT
The DNA here is from genome assembly GCF_046111165.1 of Microbacterium sp. HA-8. Taxonomy (NCBI): domain Bacteria; kingdom Bacillati; phylum Actinomycetota; class Actinomycetes; order Micrococcales; family Microbacteriaceae; genus Microbacterium; species Microbacterium sp. HA-8. The sequence goes on along the minus strand of NZ_CP162025.1, from coordinate 2,852,829 downwards.
GATTTCGACGCCCCAACGAGGGTCGGGGCTGCCCGGCTTCGCGCGTTGGGGCGTCAGCGCGACGTTGGGGCGTGGAGCAGCGCGCCCCACGGTAATTTCGACGCCCCAACGCGCAGCACCGACCGCCCCGACGCAGAGCACCGACACCCCAAACGCGGGGCACCGACCGCCCCAACGCGCGGCACCGACCGCCCCAACGCAGAGCACCGACCGCCCCGACGCAGAGCACCGACACCCCAAACGCGGGGCGGGACGCGGAAGGCGCCCCGAGTCAGCCGACGAGGGCGCGCGCCGCGGCGTCCAGCGCCGCGATGCGCGACCGGGCATCCTCGGCTGTGTCGCCACGCACATCGAGGTAGACCTTGAGCTTGGGCTCGGTACCGCTCGGGCGCACGATCACGCGTGATCCGTCGTCGAGCCACACCCGCAGTACGTCGCCGCGCGGCAGGTCGCCGTCGCCGCGCAGCAGATCGTCGATGCGCGTGACGTGAACTCCCGCGAGTTCGGCGGGGGGCTGCCGACGCAGCCTCGCCATGATGTCGGCGATGACGCGCACGTCCTCGACCCGCACCGAGACCTGACCGCTGGCGAAGTGACCGAACTGGGCGGTCAGCTCGTCGACGAGTCCCGCGAGCGACGACCCACGCCCCCGCGCCTCCGCGGCAAGGCCGAGCAGGGCGACGGTCGCCGAGAGTCCGTCCTTGTCGCGCACGGTGCCGGGGTTCACGAGATACCCGAGGGCCTCCTCGAACCCGTAGATCAGCCCGGGCGCGCGCGAGATCCACTTGAACCCGGTCAGCGTCTCGTGAAAGTCCAGGCCGTAGTGCCCGGCGATCGCGCGCAGCCCGGGCGAGGACACGAGCGAGCAGGCCAGCGACGCGCCGGGCACCGCTCCCGCCTCGCGGGCCAGGCGAGCCGCCCGCCACCCGAGCAGCAGCCCCACTTCGTTGCCCGACAGCGCGCGCCAGCCTCCCTCGACGTCCGCGGGCACGGCGACAGCGAGCCGGTCCGCGTCGGGGTCGTTCGCAACCACGAACTCGGCGTCCGCCGCACGCGCCGCCTCGTAGGCGAGGTCCATCGCGCCGGGCTCCTCGGGGTTAGGGAACGCCACGGTCGGAAAAGCCGGGTCGGGCTCGATCTGCCGCTCGACGAGAACGGGCTCCGGATAGCTCGCCGACGCGAGGATCCGCGCCAGCGTGTCCCATCCCACACCGTGCATCGCGGTGTACACCCAGCGCATGCCCGCGGCGGTCTCGGGCGCGGGCGAGACCGCCGCCGTCGCCGCGACGTAGGCGTCGACGACCGACTCGGGCGCACTCTCGTAGCCGAGCGACCGCGGCAGCCGCGACACCGGAATCTCCGCCGCCACCCGCACGATGTGCGCCGAGATCTGCGCGTCGGCGGGCGACACGATTTGGGCGCCCTCGTCGGCGCCGCCGAGATACACCTTGTACCCGTTGTCATCCGGTGGGTTGTGGCTGGCGGTCACCATGACCCCCGCGTCGGCGCCGAGGTGACGCACGGCGAACGCGAGTACCGGCGTCGGCAGCAGTCGGGGCAGCAGGATGGCGCGCAGGCCCGCCCCCGCGAAGACCTCGGCGGAGTCCCGCGCGAAGACGTCGGAGTTGCGCCGGCCGTCGTACCCGATCACAACACTCGGTGTGACGCCTTCGTCCGCCCGCTCGCGCAGATAGGACGCAAAACCCGCGGCCGCCTGCGCGACGAGCACCCTGTTCATGCGGTTGGGACCGGCTCCGAGTTCGCCGCGCAGTCCGGCGGTGCCGAACGCGAGGCGCGAGCCGAATCGATCCGCCAGATCCGCGCGCGCCCCCTCGTCCCCCTCCGCCCGCGCGAGCAGGTCCTCGAGCTCGGCGCGCGTCTGCGGGTCGGGATCCTGCGCGAGCCAGGCCCGCGCCTGTGCGATCACGTCACCCGAAGAGGCGCGGGATGCCGGGGCCCCGGCATCCACGTCGTTCACAGCGCCCCGATCACGCGGGCCAGGAGCGAGGAGATGACCGGCTCGGCCTCGCGTCCGGCCTCGATCACCTCCTGGTGACTGAGGGGCGTGGTCTGGATGCCGGCGGCCATGTTCGTGATGAGCGAGAAGCCCAGCACCTCCATACCGGCCTGGCGGGCCGCGATCGCCTCGAGGGCGGTGGACATGCCCACGATGTGACCGCCGATGGTCTTGGCCATGCGCACCTCTGCGGGGGTCTCGTACTGCGGCCCGCGGAACTGGCAGTAGACGCCCTCGTCGAGCGTGGGATCGATCGTGCGCGCGAGGTCACGCAGGCGCAGGGAGTACAGATCGGTCAGGTCGATGAACGTCGCGCCCTCGAGCGGCGACGCCGAGGTGAGGTTGATGTGATCGCTGATGAGCACGGGCTGCCCGGGCTTCCAGGCGGGCTTGATGCCGCCCGCGCCGTTGGTGAGCACCATCGTGCGCGCACCCGTCGCCGCGGCCGTGCGCACGCTGTGCACCACCCGCCGCACCCCGTGGCCCTCGTAGTAGTGCGTGCGGGCGCCGATCACCAGCACGTGCTTGCCCTTGGGGGTGGTCACACTGCGAAGTGTGCCCACATGGCCTTCGAGGGCGGGCTTGCTGAATCCCGTGACCTCGGTGGCGGGAAAGGCCGCGACCTGCTCGCCGAGCAGCTCGGCGGACTTGCCCCAGCCCGATCCGAGGGTCAGGGCGATGTCGTGCTGCGCGACGCCCGTGAGGCGCGCGATGTCGTCCGCTGCCTGCGCCGCGACCTCGAAGGGGTCGGTGGCGGGATCGTCGAGCGGGTGTGTGGTGTGCGATGACATGTCCCCACTTTAGAAAGCGCGGGGCGCGCGGGCCAGACGGCCGCGCCGCGCGTGTGCGCGTCCGGGTGACAGAATGGGGATCATGCCGGGTGAGTTCGAGCGCACACAACGGATCGCGATCATCGGCGGGGGGCCCGGCGGATACGAAGCCGCGCTGGCCGGCGCCCAGCTGGGAGCCGAGGTGACGCTCATCGAGCGGGCGGGCGTGGGCGGTTCGGCGGTCATCACCGACGTGGTGCCGTCGAAGACCCTCATCGCCACCGCCGACGCCGCATCGGCGATCTCGGAGGCGACCGACCTCGGCGTGCAGTTCTTCGCGCGCGGGTCCGACGGCAAGCCCAGCCGGCCCGAGGTCGCGATCAACCTGGCGACGATCAACAAGCGCCTGCTCGCCCTCGCGCGTCAGCAGTCCGAAGACATGCGCGCCTCGCTCGCCGCAGCGGGCGTGCGCATCATCTCCGGCCACGGACGGCTCGAAGGCACGGATGCTGTCGTGGTATCCACTGGCGCGGGCGGCACGGACTTCGACCGGATCGAGGCCGACACGTTCGTCGTCACGGTGGGGGCGTCGCCGCGCGAGCTGCCCAGCGCCAAGCCCGACGGCGAGCGCATCCTGACCTGGACCCAGCTCTACGACATGCCGGCGCTGCCCGAGCACCTGATCGTCGTGGGCTCGGGTGTCACGGGGGCCGAGTTCGCTTCGGCCTACATGAACCTCGGGGCCAAGGTCACGCTGGTCTCCTCCCGCGATCAGGTGCTGCCCGGCGAGGACGCCGACGCCGCCGCCGTGCTCGAGAAGGTCTTCAAGCGCGGTGGCATGACCCTGCTGTCCAAGGCGCGGGCCGAGTCCGTCGTCCGGGACGGCGACGGTGTCGTGGTCTCGCTCGCGGACGGCCGCACGATCGAGGGCAGCCACTGCCTCATGGCGGTCGGCTCGGTCCCCAACACCGCCGGCATCGGCCTCGCGGAGGCGGGTGTGCAGATGACCGACTCCGGTCACATCCGCGTCAACCGCGTCGCGCGCACGTCGGTGCCCAACATCTATGCGGCGGGCGACTGCACGACCTTCGTCCCGCTCGCTTCGGTCGCCTCGATGCAGGGGCGTACCGCCGTGTTCCACGCGATGGGGGACGTCGTCATCCCCGTCGAACGCCGCCGCATCGCCGCGAACATCTTCACGGCGCCCGAGATCGCGACCGTCGGCTGGTCGGAGCAGGACGTCATCGAGGGGCGGATCGAGGGAGTCGTGCACAAGCTGCCGCTGGCGTCGAACCCCCGCGCGAAGATGATGGGCATCAAGGACGGCTTCGTCAAGCTGCTCGCCCGCCGCGGGTCGGGCACCGTGATCGGCGGCGTGATCGTCGGACCGAAGGCGTCCGAGCTGATCTACCCGATCGCCGTCGCGGTGGATCGCCGTCTGAGCGTCGACCAGCTCTCCCGCGCGTTCACGGTGTATCCGTCGCTCACCGGCAGCATCACCGACGCGGCGCGTGCGATGCACATCGTCGACCGCGACCACGAGCAGTACTGAGGTCGCGCGACTGCACCTGCACGACAGCATCCGCCCGAGGCACCCGCTTGCGCCCGGGCGCGCGGCCATGACGCCTGATCAACGCTCGTCGCTGCGGTGCCTGTGGATGTCCCGATTTCTGTCGGCCTGGCTGCGCCCAGGCGACAGAAATGGGGACACGCCTCTCGCGACCCGCGGGTTGTACGCGTCGCGTCGCATCGCTGCGGTGCCTGTGGATGTCCCGATTTCTGTCGGCCTGGCTGCGCCCAGGCGACAGAAATGGGGACACGCCCATGCGCGGGGGGACTCCGCCGCGAGGTCGTGCGCCTGGGCCTGGGCCTGGGCGCGTGCAGGCTAGGAGATCGTGAGCAGGGCGTGGCCGGCCGACACCGTCGCGCCGGGGGAGCCGTCGATCCCGCCGATCGTGCCGTCCTTGTGCGCCTGGAGCGGCTGCTCCATCTTCATCGCCTCGAGCACGACCACGAGGTCGCCCTTGACGACCTGCTGACCCTCGGCGACGGCGAACTTGACGATCGTCGCCTGCATGGGGGCCTTGACGGCGTCACCTGACGCGCCGGCGACGACCGACGTGGAGTGGTTGCGGCGTGAGGGGGGAACGGCGGCGGGGCGCCCGGCGACCCCGGCGGGTGCGACGATGCGGTCGGGAAGGCTGACCTCGAGCCGCTTGCCGGCGACCTCGACCACGACGGTGTGTCGCGCGGGCGCCGGGGCGGGGTCGCCGAGCTCTCCGTCCCACGGCGGGATGTCGTTGTCGAATTCGGTCTCGATCCACCGCGTGAACACGCCGAACCGACCGTCTTCCGCCGTGAAGGCGGGGTCGCGCACGACCTTGCGGTGGAAGGGCAGCACGGTGGGCAGCCCCGCGACCTCGAACTCGTCGAGCGCGCGTCGGGCGCGGCTGAGGGCCTGTTCGCGATCGCGTCCCGTGACGATGATCTTGGCCAGGAGGGAGTCGAACGCGCCGCCGACGGTGTCGCCCGCGGTCACCCCGGAGTCGAGACGGATGCCGGGGCCACCGAAGGTCTTGAAGACGTGGATGGGTCCGGGCTGAGGCAGGAAACCGCGGCCGGGGTCTTCGCCGTTGATGCGGAACTCGATCGAGTGGCCCGTCACCTCCGGGTCGCCGTACTCGAGCAGCCCGCCGGCGGCGAGGCGGAACTGCTCCCGCACGAGGTCGATGCCCGTGACCTCTTCGGAGACGGGGTGCTCGACCTGCAGGCGGGTGTTCACCTCGAGGAAGGAGATGGTGCCGTCGGCGCCGATGAGGAACTCGCATGTGCCCGCACCGACATAGCCGACCTCGCGGAGGATCGCCTTCGACGCGTCGTACAGGACGCGTGTCTGCTCTTCCGTGAGGAAGGGCGCCGGCGCCTCCTCGACGAGCTTCTGGTGCCGGCGCTGGAGGGAGCAGTCGCGGGTGGAGACCACCACGACGTTGCCCGCGGAATCCGCGAGACACTGCGTCTCGACGTGGCGGGGCTTGTCGAGGTATTTCTCCACGAAGCACTCGCCGCGGCCGAACGCGGCGACGGCCTCGCGCGTGGCGGACTCGAACATCTCGGGGATCTCGTCGAGCTCGCGGGCGACCTTGAGCCCGCGCCCGCCGCCGCCGTAGGCGGCCTTGATCGCGATCGGCAGGCCGAACTCGCGCGCGAAGGCGACGACCTCGTCGGCGGAATCCACGGGGCCCGGCGTTCCGGGGGCGAGCGGGGCGCCCACCTTCTCGGCGACGTGACGCGCCGTGACCTTGTCTCCGAGCGCGTCGATCGCCGAGGGCGAAGGGCCGATCCAGACGAGGCCCGCGTCGATCACCGCGCGCGCGAACGCGGCGTTCTCGGCGAGGAAGCCATAGCCCGGGTGGATCGCGTCGGCACCGGAGCGCCGTGCCACCGAGAGGATCTTCTCGATCGAGAGATAGGTGTCGGCGCTCGTCGACCCATCGAGCGCGTACGCCTCGTCGGCGAGTCGCGCGTGCAGCGCATCTCTGTCCTGGTCGGCGTAGACGGCGACCGAGCCGATACCGCTGTCGCGGGTGGCACGGATGATGCGGACGGCGATCTCGCCGCGGTTGGCGATGAGGACCTTGCCGATTTCGGGCATGGTTGCCAGCCTACCGACGCGCACGCGGCTCGATTTGACGACTCTCGACAAGAACGCGCAAAAAACGTCGGCGAGCGCCTACAAGGTTGCCCAGAGCGAGGTCCACTCCACGCCGAGTTCGCGCACGAGGCGGCGGGTCGTCGACAGCGACATCCCCACGACGGTCGAGGGATCGCCCTCGACCCGCGCGATGAACGGGCCGCCGAGGCTGTCGACGGTGAAGGCGCCGGCCACGTGCAGCGGCTCGCCCGTCGCGACGTATGCGTGCACCTCGGCGTCGGTGATGTCGTCGGCGAACGTCACGCTCGCCGCCGCCACGGCGTGCGCCTCGCGCGCCTCGGCACCCGGCACGATGCGGAACACCGAGTGCCCCGAGTGCAGCACACCCGTGCGTCCACGCATCGCAGCCCAGCGCGCGATCGCCTTCTCCGCCGTGTGCGGTTTGCCGAGCACCGCTCCGTCGAGCTCGAACATCGAGTCGCCCCCGACGACGAGTCCGTCGAAGCCCGGATCCTCCAGAGTGAGTCGGGCGGCGACATCCGCGGCCTTGCGGCGAGCCAGCAGCAGCACGTGCTCGTCCGGCGGCAGCACCCGTCCCTCGGCGTTCTCGACCGCGGCGATCACGGCCTCCTCATCGACCTCGGGGGGCATGATGAGGGGCTCGATTCCGGCCTGGCGCAGCAGCATCCGTCGCGCGGGCGATGTCGAGGCAAGGCAGAGACGCATACGCCCTACGGTAGCGATCGGCGTCGTGTGGAATGCTCGAGAAATGGATGCTGTGGCCCGAGACCGCGCGGTGACCCTCGATCTGGACGTCACCGGCGTTGCGCACGGCGGGGTGTTCGTCGCCCGTCACGAGGGCCGTGTCGTGTTCGTCCCCGACGCGATCCCGGGTGAGCGGGTGCACGTGCGCGTCGAGGACGCCGGAGACGCCGCAGCGAAGAAGTCGTTCTGGCGCGCCGAGACTCTCGAGGTTCAGGACGCATCGCCCGATCGCCGCCCCCATGTCTGGCCCGAGGCCGACATCTCGCTCGCGCCCGAGCAGCGGCCGGGTGGCGCGGACTTCGGTCACATCGCCCTCGCTCGCCAGCGCGCGTTGAAGGCGGAGGTGCTCTCCGACGCGCTGCGGCGGTTCGCGGGTCTGACCCTTCAGGCGACCGTCGAGCCGGCGGGCGACGCCGAGAGCGAGGACGGCACGGGCTGGCGCACCCGGCTGAGCCTGCACGTGGACGAGGCGGGCGCGATCGGTCCCTTCGGGGCGCGCAGCCACCGCGTCGTGCCCGTCGCCTCCCACCCGCTCGCGCACCCTGTGCTCGCCGAGGCCGCGCTCTCGCTGGCGGGGATGCCGGCCGGGCGCGTCGATCTCGTGCTGCCGGCCGACGGGCGCGTGCGGGTGATCCCGCGCCCCAAGCAGCCAGCGCGATCCGGTGCGGCTCCGCGGGGGCGAGGCGGCGATCGGCGTCGACGCCCGGCTCGCCCGGCGGCGCCCGCCGAGCCGACGCAGGCGCGCGAGGTGCTGGTCGAGCGCGCCGCGGGCCGCGAGTTCCGCGTCGACGCCGGCGGGTTCTGGCAGGTGCACCGCCTCGCCGCCGACACACTGTCGGAGGCGGTCGCGACCGCCCTCGGGGCCCTGGAGTTCGATCCCGCGGCCGCGAACCTCGACCTGTACGGCGGCGTGGGACTCTTCGCCGCGGTGATCGGGGCGTACGGCGGCCCGTCGACGCGGATCACGTCGGTCGAGTCCGCGCCCGATGCGACCGCCCACGCCGGCGAGAACCTCGCGGAGTGGGTGGGATTCCGCGCCGTCACGGCCAGGGTGGACCGTTACCTCGCGCAGCTGCTGTCGGAGGCCACCGCCGTCGAGCGCGCGCGCTGGGCGGGCGCCACCGTCGTGCTCGACCCGCCGCGAGCGGGTGCCGGTGCGGGCGTGGTCGGCGCGCTCGGGCGGATGCGCCCCCGCTCGATCGTCTACGTCGCGTGCGACCCGGTGGCACTGGCCCGGGATGTCGGACTCTTCGCCGCCGCCGGCTACACGCTCACGGGGCTGCGCGCGTTCGACCTGTTTCCGAACTCGCATCATCTCGAGGCCGTCGCCGTGCTCGAACGCGCCGCGTAGGCGGGCGGAATCCCTGAAAACAGGGTGCTCATCGCTAGTCTGGTGACATGACGAGGGTCGCGCTGATCGATGATCACGAATCGGTGCGTCTCGGGCTCGAAGCCGCGAGCCGCACCGAGGGTCACGATCTCGTCTTCTCGGGAGCAACGGTCGGCGCGTATCTCGACTGGCGGTACACCTCCCGCTCCGCCCCGGCGGACGTCGTCGTGCTCGATCTGACCCTGGGCGATGGCACGACCGTGACCGGCAACGTCACCCGCCTCGTGGGTGACGGATCGAGCGTCATCATCCACTCCGTCGCCGACCGCCCCGCCGCCGTGCGCGAGGCGCTGCTCGCGGGCGCCGCCGGTGTCGTCAGCAAGAGCCACCCCATCGGCGATGTCATGGCCGCCATCCGGGTGGTCTCGCGGGGCGAGAGCCTCGACAACGTCGAATGGGCCAGTGCCGTCGACGGTGACCGGGCCTTCGCCGACGCCCAGCTGTCGGCGCGAGAGCGCGAGGTGCTGCGCCTGTATGCCGCGGGCCTGCCGCTGAAGGTCGTCGCCGACCGGCTGGGCGTGGCCTACTCCACCGCCAAAGAGAACATCACGCGCGTGCGGGTCAAGTACGTCGAGGTCGGGCGTCCCGCGCCGACCAAGGTCGACCTGCTGCGCCGCGCCATGGAGGACGGAATCGTCGCCCAGCCGTCGGAAGACGGACCCGGTGTCGGCTGAGCCTCAGCCGGCGGTCCATCTCGACCGCGCGTGGGGGCACATCCCGCAGGGGCGCTTCGTCGCCGCATCGCAGGGCACGTTCACCCGCCGACGCATCGAGCGCATCACGGCGATCGCGGCGGGCGTCGGTTGTTTCGTCCTCGGGATCCAGGCATTCCTGATCGCGCTCAGCAACAGCGCCGGGGTGCAGGAGCAGTGGGAGATCCCTCTGCTCGTGGTCATCTTCGGATCCCTCGTGGCGATGTGCGTGCTGTGCTTCTTCCGCACCACCGCGCGCGTCGCCACCGGCGTCTTCGCGATCGTCTTCATCCTCCTGCTGGCGCTCTGGCCGGTTCTGACCGCCGGCTCGACGCCCACCGCGACTCCGGAGCCGTGGCCCTGGTTCCTCATCAACGTGGCCACGATGGCGGCGGTGATCGCGTTTCCGCTGCCGCTGCAGTTGGCCTGGACGATCGGGACGCCTCTGCTCTACGGCGTCGTGCGCCTCGCCCAGGGGGGATTCGAGCCGGCCTTCTGGATGTCGATGGTCTTCGAGGTGCCGTACTCGCTCATCCTGGGCTCGTTGCTGCTGACCCTCGCGACGATCTTCCGACGCATGGCGTCGGGGGTTGACAGCGAGCGCCAGGTCGCCGTCTCGGGCTATGCCCAGGCGGCCGAGGCGCAGGCCGCGCAGGAGGAGCGCGTGGCCGTCTCGGCGCTCATGCACGACAGCGTGCTCGCCGCCCTGATCGCCGCCGAGCGGGCCGACAGCCCGCGGGCTCGCTCGCTCGCCGTCTCGATGGCGCGCGAGGCGCTCGAGGGGCTCGCCGACACGAGCACGCCCACGGGCGGCATCGAGCTCAAGCCGATGTCGCTGAAGGGCCTCGCGCGCGGAATCCGCGCGGCCATGGCAGACCTGGGTGTGCGGCTCGAGGTCGACGTGCAGACACCCCCGGGAATCGCCGATGACGGACCCGAGGCGCATCGCATCCCGGCGTCGGTGGCGGCGGCGATGATCCGCGCGGCGACGCAGGCCGCCGCGAACGCCGTCCAGCACGCCGACGCCGTCGGGCTTCAGGCGCGGGTCGGCCGACCCGACGGAGTGCCTGCCGCGGCGGCCGCGGTCGTGGTCGTCGTGAGTGATGCGGGCCCGGGCTTCGACATCGACGCGGTTCCCGATGACCGGCTGGGCATCAGCGCATCGATCCTCGCGCGCATCGCCGCGATCGACGGCACGGCGACGATCGACTCGGGCCCGCGCGGCACGACCGTCACCCTGCGGTGGGAGGAGGCCTGAGATGACCGTCCGCGCCGTCCTCTCCGCTCTCGCCCTCGCGTTCGCGGCCTATCAGGCAGCGCGCGGCATCCTGTGGACGACGCCGCCCACCATGCCGTGGCTGCTCATCGCCGCACTCGCCCTGTACATCGCGGCCACGCTGATCTGCATCTTCGCGGTGCCTCCGCAGGGGTCCACAGGTGAGCGTCAGAGCGAACCCATGCCGACGTGGGCTGCAGCATCCATGCTCGTCGTCGCCGCGACCATCCCCACGATGACGGGTCTCGCCGTCGCCGATCCGACCACCCGCACCGCCACCTACGGCACGTGGTACGTCGGCGGGCTCGGCGCCCTCGCGGTCGTCGTCATGGTGCGCCGACGCACCTGGCTCGCGTGGATCGGCACCGCTCTCCTCTCGATCGGCGCGATGGTGTGGCTCGGCCCGCTCGAGGCTTTCGGCCAGGGGCTCGTGGGCTCGATCGTGTGGGTCGGCATCGCACATCTGCTGGTCGTGCTCATCGACCGCGCCGAGCGCGACGCGGATCAGCTGGTCGAGCTGCAGTCTGTCACCTCGGCGTGGGAGGCGGCCCAGGAGGGTCGCGAGCGCGAGCGGCGCGTGCAGCTGCAGCGGGCGCTCGCCGTCGGTGGGCCCATCCTCGCGCGCGTCATCGCCATGCACGGCGCGCTGACCGATGAGGAGCGCCGCGAGGCGGGCATCGCCGAGGCGAGACTGCGCGACGAGCTGCGCGGACCGCGACTGCTCGACGACGACGTGCGCGCGGCGATCGATGCCGCGCGGCGCCGCGGTGCTCAGGTCAGCGTCTTCGACGAGGGCGGACTCGAGGGCATCCCCGAGGCCAATGTCGCCATCATCCGGGCCGAGCTCGCCGAGGCGCTCAACGGCTCGACGTCCAACCGCATCATCATCCGCACCTCGCCCGACGAACGGGTGGCGGTCACGGTCGTCGGACGCTTCGTCGTCGAGGACACCGGCGAGGAATCCGTCGACCTCTGGCGCGAGATCCGGCATCCGGGTCGCTGACGCGCGCCGCCGCGGACGTGAGAACGGGGAGGGGCGGCGATGCAGCCTGGCCCCTCCCCGTGAGCGGGTCGGTTACCCGAAAACCTTCCCGCGGATGGCCGCTGACCCGGAACGGGTGGCGCGGCCTGACGCATGAGTGTGTCACGCCATACCAGTATGCGACGGGGCGTCCGCGGCCGTCTGTAGGTACTTCGGGGGACAGCGACGACGGCGGGATGCGGCAGCCTCAGCCCCCGAAGCGACCCCACACGGCGCCGCGGTCGAGCGGGGCGCGCAGTCCCCGTGCGCTGCGGGCCCACGCCGAGCGCTCCGGCCGATCGTCCGCGACCGCGGCATCGCTCTCGCCCGCGTACGCTTCGGAGACGACCGCCATGAGCGCCGCGAGCTCCTCCTCGGTCGGTGTGCCGCGCAGCACGTCCACCGAGACGCGCTCGCCGTGCTCGGGAGTGCTCACAGCGGGATGTTCCCGTGCTTCTTGGGCGGCAGGCTCGCGCGCTTGTTGCGCAGCGCCCGCAGGGCCTTGGCCACGGCGACGCGGGTGGCCGCGGGCTCGATGATCCCGTCCAGCTCCCCGCGCTCGGCTGCGAGGAAGGGCGATGCGACGTTGTAGGTGTATTCGTTGGCGAGACGCGTGCGTACGGCCGCGACATCCTCGCCCGCCTCTTCGGCGCGCTTGATCTCGCCCCGGTAGAGGATGTTGACGGCGCCCTGCCCGCCCATCACGGCGATCTCGGCGGTCGGCCAGGCGAGGTTGACGTCGGCGCCCAGCTGCTTGGAGCCCATGACGATGTAGGCGCCGCCGTAGGCCTTGCGCAGGATCACGGTCACGAGCGGCACGGTGGCCTCGGCGTAGGCGTAGAGCAGCTTCGCGCCGCGCCGGATGACACCCGTCCATTCCTGGTCGGTGCCGGGCAGGTATCCCGGCACGTCGACGAGCGTCAGGATCGGGATGGAGAACGCGTCGCAGAACCGCACGAAGCGGCTCGCCTTCTCGCCGGCGTCGATGTTGAGCGTGCCCGCCATCTGCGAGGGCTGGTTGGCGATGATGCCCACCGAGCGGCCCTCGATGCGGCCGAAGCCGATGACGATGTTGGGCGCGAACAGCGGCTGCACCTCGATGAAATCGCCGTCGTCGACGAGCCGGCTGATGACCTGGTGGATGTCATAGGGCTGGTTGGGGGAGTCGGGGATGACCGTGTTGAGCACACGATCGGAGTCGGTCGTCTCGAACTCGAAGCCGCTCTCGTAGGCGGGCAGCTCGGCCATGTTGTTGTCGGGGAGGAAGCCGAGCAGGGTGCGGACGTAGTCGATCGCGTCGTCTTCGTCCTCGGCGAGGTAGTGCGCCACGCCCGACCGGGTGTTGTGGGTGTGCGCGCCGCCGAGCTCGTCCATGCCGACGTCCTCGCCGGTGACGGTCTTGATGACGTCGGGGCCGGTGACGAACATCTGGCTGGTCTTGTCGACCATCACGACGAAGTCGGTCAGGGCGGGGGAGTAGACCGCGCCGCCGGCGGCCGGGCCCATGATGAGCGAGATCTGCGGGATCACACCGGATGCGGCCGTGTTGAGGCGGAAGATCTCGCCGTACTTGCCGAGGGCGACCACCCCCTCCTGGATGCGGGCGCCTCCCGAGTCGAGGATGCCGATCACCGGCATGCCGCCGCGCAGGGCGAACTCCATGATCTTGATGATCTTGTCACCCGCGACCTCGCCGAGCGAGCCTCCGAACGTGGAGAAGTCCTGCGCGTAGACGGCCACGGTGCGGCCGTGGATCGTGCCGGTGCCGGTGACGACGGAGTCGCCGTAGGGACGCGAGCGATCCATCCCGAAGGCGGTCGTTCGGTGGCGGACGTACTCGTCGATCTCGACGAAGCTGCCCTTGTCGACGAGCAGGTCGATCCGTTCGCGGGCGGTCAGCTTGCCCTTCGCGTGCTGCTTCTCGCGTGCCGTGCGCTCGGCGGCGACGACGGCCTCGTCGTAGCGGGCGCGCAGATCCGCGATCTTGCCGGCGGTGGACAGGTCGGGCTGGTCAGTCACGCGTTTCACTCTATCCGTGGCCCCCCGCGCCGCGTGGTTGGAGGACGCGCACAAGTCGCAGCATCCATCGCTGTTGATCCGCGCCGCGCGCGGGTGCCGCCGCGCCGGGCGGCTACCACCGCCGCGCCGGGCGTTGCCGCCGCGCCGCGCCCTGCCGCCGCGCCGGGCGCTGCTGCCGCGCCACGCGAGGAGTTCGGCGCCGCGCGAGGACTTTTCGGGGCAAGGACACCTCGTGTCGCGCTGCAGTCCTCATCTGGCGAGGTGCAACCGCTGCGCCATCGCCCGCATGATCTCGGCCTCGACCCGCGGCCACTCCTCGTGTATCTCGACGTAGTCATAGCGCAGCACGGTGTATCCGGCGAGGCGCAGGGCCCGGTCGTGGGCATTGTCGCGCCGTCGATCTGCCGCCTGATGGAAGGCGAGGCCGTCGAGCTGCACGACGAGGCTGCGCCCGATCAGCAGGTCGACGGGATGGCCCAGGATCGACACCTGCGGCAGCGCGAGGACTCCGCGCAGCGCCAGTCGGTGGATCGTGAGGCTCTCGAGCCCCGAATCGGGGGCTCCGGATGCTGTCATCGCCAGCCCTCGGGCCACGCTCGAGGTCCACGCGACCGCGCGCAGGTGGGCAGTCGTGACGACCTTGCGATTGAGTGCCGAATCCCAGATCGCGCGCGCATCTGCACGAGCCAGGCAGGTCGCGACGCGGGCGAGCACGTTCTCGACGGGATCGATCAGCGAGTGCGGCGGAGGCGTCACGGGACCCACATGCCGGTGCAGAATCGTGCCGGGCGCCGAGCGCCCGCTGTGCGGGTGAACGGCGAGGTGCTGCCCGGACGCGCGATGCGGAACCCACAGGCCGAGCGTCTGCAGAGCCGAGACGCATGTCACGCGGCCGCCCAGACGCATCGCCTGCACCAGGTCGGGCGCAAGCGTCGGCAGGTGCAGCCAGAACCGTGCGGTCACGGCGACGGACCCGCTCGCCACCTCCTTCGCGATGCGATGGCGCGTCCAACCCGCGTCGGCGGCGTGCACGCGGTGGGCCCAGCCGCCGCGGGCTCTCAGGAATGCGGGGAGCGACATCCGCCCATCGTCGTGGCTGGCGTGCGAAGCATGCGCCCGCACGGTCTCATCTGGGGCGTGCGGCGGCGAGAGCTCGGGTGGGGAGGAGCCGCGTCGCGCGCGAGGGGAGGAGATCGGCGTCGCGCGACGGGAGGAGATTCGCGCCGCGCGAGGGCTCGCGCGCGCCGAAAGTCCTCGTGCGGGGCCGAAGTCCTCGTGCGGCGCCGCGCGCGGGACAGCCCCGCGGCCCGGGCCCGAGCCTGGGACATCGCGCGACGGGAGGAGATTCGCACCGCGCGAGCGCTCGCGGGCGCTGAGAGTCCTCGTGCGGGGCCGAAGTCCTCGTGCGGCGCCGCGCGCGGGACAGCCCCGCGGCCCGGGACCGCGAGCGGGACAGCGACGCGGCCCGGGACCGAGCCCGGGACCGAGCCCGGGACAGCACCCGGGACAGCGCGCGAGAGGAGGAGATCCGCGCCGCGCGAGGGCTCGCGCGCGCCGAAAGTCCTCGTGCGGGGCCGAAGCCCTCGTGCGGCGCCGCGCGCGGGACAGCGCCGCGGCCCGGGACCGCGCCTGGGACAGCGCCGCGGCCCGGGCCCGCACCCGGGACAGCGCACCGCGCCCGCGCGTAGGGTGGGGGCCATGACCCTGGCCGCCGAGGATCTCGCGCGCACCGCACGCCGCGCGCCCCGCCTGCAGATCGTCGCCCGGACGGGGTCGACCAACACCGACCTCGTCGCCGCGCTCACCGCCGACGCGGCCGCGTGGCCGCACCTCTCGCTCTGGGTCACCGACGAGCAGTTGGCGGGTCGTGGCCGCCTCGGTCGCGACTGGATCGCTCCGGCGGGCACCGCGATCGCCGCGTCGACCGTCGTCGACGTGCGCGCGCTGCCCGCCGCGTCGCGCGGCTGGATCCCCCTGCTGGCCGGCGCGGCGATGGCGCGCGCGGTCGCCGCGCAGCTGGGTGCGGCGCACTCGGTGCGGGTGAAGTGGCCCAACGACGTGCTGGTCGACGGGCGCAAGATCTGCGGCATCCTCGCCGAGACCGTGGCCGGCGTCGACGGGGTCGTCGTCGTGGGCGCCGGGGTGAACACGACGATGGATGCCGCCACCCTGCCGGTCTCGACCGCCACCTCGTTCGCGGCCCTGGGCGCGCTCTGCCGCGTCGACGACCTGCTCGATGACTATCTGCGTGCGCTCGACGAGCTCTGCTCGGCCCTCGTCGGCGAACGGGGGGACGCCGTGCGCGCCGGTGTCCACGGCGAGATCGAGGCCCTCTGCGCGACCCTCGGTCAGAGTGTGCGGGTGCTGCTGCCCGGCGACGGCGAACTCGTCGGTGAAGCGGTGCGGCTCGGGCCCACGGGCGAGCTGGTGGTGCGCTCGGCGACGGGTGAGGCATCCGTCGTCGCCGGCGACGTCGTGCACGTGCGCCCGTTCGGCGGCTGAGCCCGCCCGCGTGGGATGCCCCGTACGGCATCGCCCGCGCGGCAGAATGGGCGCATGACCCAGCCGACCGCCTACGGCAACCGCCTCGCGGCGCCGCCGCCGGGCGTCGCCGCGCCGGAGCGGCTCGTCGCCCGCTCGCGCGGCTCCGCGCGGCGCCTGGGCTGGAGCGGTCTTGTCCTGATCGCCGTGGCGGGTGCGACGGGCTGGTTCACCGGCAACCTTCCCGCGCCGTTCGAGGACTGGATGCTGTGGAGCGCCGCCGGACTGGTCGTGCTGCTGCTCGTGGTCGTGCCCTGGATCCGCTGGGCGAGCCGCATCTACACGATCACGACGCGCCGGGTCATCGCGCGTTCAGGCGTGTTCGCGCGCGAGGCCCGGGAGTACACGCACGCCCGCGGCTACTCGATCGCCGTGCGCCGCGGCCCCCTCCAGCGGCTCTGGGGCGCGGGCACCATCACCCTGACCAACGGCATCGACCAGCCGCTGCGGCTGCACGACATCCCCGATGTCGTCCTGGTGCAGGAGGTCCTCGGCGACCAGGTCGAGGTCAGCCAGATCCTGGCTCATCGCGATGCGCAGGGCACGAGCTCCCTGCCCGAGGGCATGATCCCGCCGCGCCCACCGGCACCAAGCCTCTAGAACACGGCCCGTGCGGGCGTCGCACGGATGTCAAGATGGATGACGGCGAAGGGAGCACCATGTCGTTGCGCGTGGGAGTGATCGGGGGCGGGCAGCTGGCCCGCATGATGATCGCGCCGGCGGTCGAGCTCGGAATCGACATCCGTGTGCTCGCCGAGGGCGAGGGGATGTCGGCGGCCATCGCCGCATCGGCGGTCGGCGATTATCGCGACGCCGACACCGTGCTCGCCTTCGCGAGAGACGTGGACGTCATCACCTTCGACCACGAACACGTGCCGCAGCCCGTTCTTCGCGCCCTCATCGAGGCCGGTGTCGCCGTGCATCCCGGTCCCGACGCGCTGCAGTACGCGCAGGACAAGCTCGTCATGCGCTCGCGCCTGGCCGAGCTCGGCATCCCGCAGCCCGACTGGGCGGCCGTGTCGGACGTTGCGCAGCTGCAGGGCTTTCTCGACGACCACAACGGCCGCGCCGTCGTGAAGACCCCGCGCGGCGGGTACGACGGCAAGGGTGTGCGCGTCATCTCGCACGCCGAGGAGGCGGCCGACTGGTTCGCCACCCTCGCCGAGGACGCCCGCGGCGGTGACCTGCTTGTCGAAGAGCTGGTCTCGTTCCGTCGCGAGCTCGCGCAGCAGATCGCGCGCACCCCGTCGGGTGAGATGCTCGCCTACCCGGTGGTCGAGACCGTGCAGCGTGACGGCGTGTGCGCCGAGGTCATCGCGCCCGCGCCGCACGCGGCGGCGCGCCTGGCCGAGGTCGCCCGCGAGATCGGCGAGGGCATCGCCGAGGGTCTGGGCGTGACCGGGATGCTGGCGGTCGAGCTGTTCGAGACCGACGATGACCGCGTGCTCGTCAACGAGTTGGCCATGCGTCCGCACAACAGCGGCCACTGGTCGCAGGACGGGTCGATCACGAGCCAGTTCGAGCAGCACCTGCGGGCGGTGCTCGATCTGCCCCTGGGCGCGACCGCGACACGTCAGCCCTGGGCTGTGATGGTCAACATCCTCGGCGGGCCCGCCGAGGGGGGACTTGCGCAGCGCATGCCGGCCGCGCTCGCCGCGCACACCGGCGTCAAGGTGCACACCTACGGCAAGGACCCGAGGCCCGGGCGCAAGGTCGGGCACGTCACGGCGACGGGTGTCGACCTCGACGACGTCTGCTACGACGCGCGCGCCGTCGCCGCCCACTTCGCCTGAGTCGCGCGCCGCACCGGCTTTCTCCAAGCTGCGGGCCCTACCCTGGACCGGTGACCCGGCCGCTGCATTCGTCCGACGCGCCCCTGGTCGGCGTCGTCATGGGCTCCGACTCCGACTGGCGCGTCATGAGCGACGCCTCGCAGGCGCTGTCGGACTTCCTGATCCCCCACGAGGTCGAGGTCGTCTCGGCCCACCGCACCCCCGACAAGCTGCACCGCTACGGGCGTGAGGCCCGTGCGCGCGGTCTTCGGGTGATCATCGCGGGGGCCGGGGGAGCCGCCCACCTGCCCGGCATGCTCGCCTCGATCACGCCCCTGCCCGTCATCGGCGTGCCGGTGCCGCTCGCGACCCTCGACGGCATGGACTCGCTGCTCTCGATCGTGCAGATGCCCGCGGGGATCCCCGTCGCGACCGTCTCGATCGGCGGGGCGAAGAACGCCGGCCTGCTCGCGGCGCGCATCCTCGGTTCCGGCGACCCCGCGATCGCCGACCGCCTCGAGGCCTATGCGCGCGAGCTGGAGGCGCAGGTCGAGGAGAAGAACCGGCGGCTGAAGGACGCGCTGTGACGACAGCATCCGCCACCGCGCGCCCGCGCGCCGCATACTCTGCACCGCCCGTCGTCAACCAGCTGCCGCTGCGCTACCCGGACTCGCGCTCGCCCGATGCGATGCGCCGGAGGGCGTGGTGGCTGGTCGGCATGAACGTGCTCGTGCCGGGCTCCGCGCAGGTGCTCGCGGGCGGCCGACGTCTCGGCCGCCTCGGCCTCGTCGCGACGCTGACCATGTGGACCCTCGTCCTCCTCGCGGCCGTCGCGGCGCTGGTGTGGCGCAGCGTCGTGTTCACGATCGTGACCAACCCGTTCGCCCTGCTCATCGTGCAGGCGGTGCTGATCGTCTACGCCGCCCTGTGGGTCGTGCTCACGGTCGACACCCTGCGACTCGTCCGGCTCGTGCGCCTGCGTCCCGGGGCGCGGATCGCAGTGACGGCGGCGGCGACGGCGCTGCTGCTGGTCTTCTCGGGCGGCGCGGCCTACGCCTCGACGGTGGTGGGCACCGCTCGCGACACCATCGGATCGATCTTCGGCGTCGGTGGACCGAGTGTTCCGCCCTCGGACGGGTACTACAACATCCTTCTGCTGGGGGCCGACAGCGGCGAGGGTCGCGACTCGATGCGGCCCGACAGCATCTCGGTCGTGTCGATCAACGCCGACACGGGTGCTGCGACGATCACCGGCATTCCGCGCGACATGGTCGGAGTGCCCTTCTCCGAGGGGCCGATGAACGACCTGTTCCCGAACGGGTACGGGGGAGCGGAGTGCAGCACCGCGCACTGCGCGATGAACGAGATCTTCACCGAGGTGAACGTGCTGCGCGATGGCGAGGCGCTGTACCCCGACGCCGCCGCCACGGGCTCGGAGCCCGGTATCGAGGCGGTGAAGGATGCCGCAGCCGGTCTGCTCGGGATCGACATCCCGTACTTCGTGCTTGTCGACATGAACGGCTTCGCCACGATGATCGACGCGCTCGGGGGCGTGGAGATCACCGTCGAGCAGCGCCTGCCCGAGGGCGGCGGCCCCAGCTACCCGGGTCAGCCCGCCGAGGACTGGGCGATCGGGTGGATCGAGCCCGGCACGCAGGTGATGGACGGCGACACGGCGCAGTGGTACGCGCGGTCGCGGTACACCACGAGCGACTGGGACCGCATGAAGCGCCAGCGCGAGCTGCAGGAGGCGATTCTGCGCCAGTTCACGCCCGCCAACGTGCTGACCCGGTTCCAGGACGTCGCGGCCGCCGGTCAGAACATCGTCGAGACCGATCTGCCGCAGTCGATGCTGCCCTACTTCGCCGAGCTGGCACTCAAGACGCGCGAGCTGCCGATCACCACGATCGAGCTCACGCCCGAGGGTGGCGTCGACCCGGAGGAGCCGGACTTCGCGTTCATCCAGCAGCTCGTGCAGCAGGCGCTGCACCCGCCGACGCCCACCCCCGCCGACTAAGAGCGGCGGCCCTGCGGCTGCGGCCCCGTGCGGCAGCGGCCCCGCGGCCTCGCGGCTACAGCTCGCCCGGCTGCATGGCCTGCCGGTCGAGCTCCTCGGCGATGCGGCGCCGACGCGATGGCGCGCCCTCGCGGCGCGGCGCGTACACGACGAGTGAGTGGAACGCGAAGCGCGCGACGAAGGCCACCGCGAGGGTGATCGCCGCCGCGAGCACGCTCGAGATGTGCCATGTCTCGACGAGCAGCGCGAGCACCGGGATGCGGATGAGCGCCTCGGCGTTGTTGAAGGTGAATGACTTCGCAAACCTCAGCCACCCGCCCGACGCGCTGCCGGTCATGTCGCGGAAGACGAAGCGCTCCTGCAGCACAAAGTTGCCGATGATCGTCGCCTCGGCCGCGGCGATCGCCGCCCACACGTAGCTCACGCCGATGTGGGTGAGACCTGCCATGATCGCGAGGTTGGCGACGGCGCCGAACGCGCCGATGAGCGCAAAACCCGACATCTTGCCGAAGCGTAGCGTCGCGAGCTGGGTGACGAAGTGCAGGCCCTGTCGCACCGAGGCCTTGGATGAGCCCTCGTGCCGCTCGGCGAAGTCGAACGGCACCTCGCGCAGTCGCAGCGGATTGCGCGCGAGGATCTCGAGCAGGATCTTGAAGCCGCGCGGCCGCAGCGCGGCAAGGTCCACGCGGGTGCGATCGATCAGGAAGAACCCGGTCATCGGGTCGGTGCACTCGCGCAGGCGCAGGGGGAACATCGCACGCGTGAGCGCCGTCGTCACACGCGAGACGGCCGAGCGCACGACGTCGGCGAGGCCGTCGGCCTGCCCGCCCTGTGCGTATCGCGATGCGACCACGACGTCGACGTCGCCGCGACGGTGGGCGCGCAGCAGGTCGGCGATCGTCTCGGGGGGATGCTGGAGGTCGCCGTCCATGACCACGCAGAGGTCGGCGTGCGCGGCCGTCAGCCCCTCGACGACGGCGCCCGAGAGGCCGCCGACGCCGTCCGTGCGATGGATGAGACGGATCGGCAGGGGCGCGTCCTCTGCGAGCGTGCGGATGAGGCCGTCGGTGCCGTCGTCGGAGTCGTCGACGAAGAGGATCTCGGCGTCGATGCCGTCGACGGCGCGCGCGATCCGGGTGATGAGCGACGGGATGCTGGGGGCCTCATTGCGCGTCGGCACGACGACAGTGAGGTCCGTCATGCGCTCTCCCGTTCGCGTCGCAGTTGCCTGCCACCACCGTATCCCGTCCTGCTGAGGGCGGGACGGGCAGCGGCTCGGAGCCGACGAACGCCCTAGCGGGGCCGCCGGCTCCGAGCCGCTGACAAGGTGCGGGACTAGGCCCGGCGACGACGCACGGTCGTCGCGACGACCGTGGCGGAGCCGAGGGCGAGTGCGCCGATGCCGACCCAGATCATGACGGGCGAGATGCCGCCGCCGGTGTTGGCGAGCGAACCGTCGCTGACCGAGACCGCGCTCGGCACGTCGACGCCGAAGGGCACGACCGTGATGACGGCGGTGTAGTCGCGCGAGCCGCTGAACGAGACGTTGTAGACGCCGTCGCCGTCGGCCGGGGCGGTGAAGACGGCGACCATGCTGCCGTCGGCCGCGGCGGTCTTCGACGTCGTGAGGCTGGAGCGGGCCGCCGGTGCGATGGCCGCAAGGCCCGCATCCGCGCCGCTCTCGCCGTCGACGACGACGCCGACGAGCTCGTTCGGATCGAAGTAGTCCTCGGAGAACGTGATGGTCGACGTCTCGAGCGGCCGGATGACCGTCGGGAAGACGGTGACGCTGACGTCTTCGGTGTAATCGCCGAGGTCGGATTCGGCGTGAGCTGCACTCGCTCCGCCCATGATGATCATGGTTGCGGCGAGTCCGACCAGAAGAGACTTCTTGAGCATGCGATTTCCCCCAGAAAAATCACGGTCTGATTCGTCGTCCCCACGACGACGATGTTCCCCCAAGGAACGGGTCTCACTGTAGCCCCTGCACGGGCAAAGCGCGAGGGGTCATTCGCGCGTGCAGATCTCGGTGCTCTCGGCGACCTCGATCGGGCGCAGCAGGGGCGTCGTCACGAGCGCGGATTCCGCGTCGCCGGCCTCGCCGATGAACTCCACGACGATGCGGGTCTGTGCGCCGGGCGCGAGGGTCACCTCGTGCTGGATCACCGGCCGATCGTCGTCGAGCGCGGTCTGGGCTCCGGCGCTCTCGCCGTCGACCGACGAGGCGCGTGCGAGCCACCCCTCCGGGCCGTAGACGGCGATGCGGGTACGTGTGCTGCCCGGGTCGACCCCCGCGTGCCCGCCGCCTGTGACGTAGACCGGCAGCGCGGTGGCCGCGTCTGCCGGCGCGCCGTTGGTCCAGGTGACGGTGACCGACATGGTCGATGCGTCGCCGCATCGCGTGAGCTCGGTGGTGACCTCGGCGTCGGAGTAGTAGTTCATCTTCGCGCCGGTGGTGTCGTTGAAGAACACGCCGGTGTGGATGGTCGTCGCGTCGTCGGCGGGTAGGGAGCCGGCGAGGGTGGTCTCGGCGAGGGCCTCCTGCTCGGCGGGATTGCGGCTCCACAGCCGCACGCGGCCCTCGGCGGCGGCCTGACCGAGGGCTCCCATCAGCTGCGAGGCCGACGCGCGTCCGTCGGTGACCGCGGCGAACATGCCGCTCGCGGCGGCCTCGAAGACGGCATCCTGAGCGCTCGGCGACGTCACGTCGCGATACACCTGCGACAGCAGGATGTCGGGGGCGTTCTCGGCGGTCAGCTCGTAGGGTCCGAGGTCGAGGGTGCCCGTCGCGGCGAGGATGTCGGCGATCGTCACGGTGTCGACGGCGATGACACCATCGACGGGGGTGCCGCCGATGTTGCGGTCCCAGTGCGCGGCGGCGAGGGCGGCCGCGTCGGGGAAGTCGGGGATCATGACCGAGTTCTGGATGTACTGCCCGGGCAGCTGGTCGAACAGGGCGATGACCTCGGGCGCGAGCGGCTGGATCGGCTCTTCGCTGCGGCGGAACTCCGCGGTGGACGCCTGCCGTTCGAGGGTGATGCGTCCCTGGTCGGCGCGGATGAGCGCCATCGCGCCCGGCACCCCTCCGGAGGAGCGCACCTCGGCGTTGTTCTGCATCAGCAGCAGGTAGGTGCGGGGGCCGTCGGCGCCCAGCATCCCGGGCAGGATCGCGCTCGCCCGCGCCAGGCCGTCGACGGCGGCCGCGGCGGGGGTGAGCGTGTCGCGGAATTCGTGCACCGCGTCCGAGATGAGGGGGAGGATGCCGGCGGTGTCGATCGCGGCGGCGTCTGCCTGCGCGCGGGCGAACACCGCGTCGGCCTCGGCCAGGGCGGGGGCGACCTCGCGCAGCGGCGCCACATCGATGCTGTCTCCCTGCACGCCCAGAGTTTCGACGTCGATCGTGCCCGCGGCGTCCAGCAGGGGCGCCATGCCGTGCTGCGCGAGGTCGTCCACGATCGTGGTGACCTCGCGCACGGCGGCCAGGTTGCGCCCGAACCAGGGCACCAGCTCGCTCGCTCGCCAGACCGGGTCGGACGTGAGGCGCGCGGCCTCCGCCGCGTCGGCGGCGAGCGCCTCGGCGTGCGCGTCGATGCTCGCGACGTCACCGCCGAGCGCGTCGCCCTGCAGCGCGCGGGCGTGCTCGGTCGCCGCCTCGAGGGCGTCGCGGGCGGCGAGCGCCCGCACGCCCACCCACGCCGCGGCGGCGACGATGACGATCAGGACCGCGGCCAGGGCGCCCAGCATCCACCATCGTCGTGCGCGGCGCGCAGGCGCGGCGGGATCGTGCGTCATCGCGGATCCTCCTCGAGGCTTCTCGACCGGATCATATCCAGCGGGCAGCGCGAGCAGGCGCTCAGGAGCGGCGGCGCGCGGCGGCGCGGGTGGCGATCACCGCGACTCCGGCGACGAGCATTCCCGCGCCGGCGACGGCGACCCACGGCGCGGAGTCGCTGCCGGTGGAGGCCAGGGCGGCGGGGTCGGCGCCGGGATCGTGGTCGCACGAGGCCGAGGCGTCGACGCCGTCGGTCACGGCGATGACTGCCGTGTACGTCCGCGAGGCTGCCGTGAAGGTGATGCCGTAGTCCTCACGGCCGTCGGCGGGAGGGACGAACGTCGTCACGAGGGAGCCGTCGGCGGCCGCGGTGGCCGACGCCGGAATCGACGCGTCGGCGGCGTGGTACCCCTCGACCGCGATGGCGACGCTCTCGCTCGGGGCCCAGTAGCGGGCACCGAAGGTGACCGTCGAGGTCAGGCACGGTTCGATGGCGACCGGGTTGACCACCACACCCGTCGGCTCGACGTATCCGACCGCGTCATCGGCGGTCTCGGCCGAGGCGGCCATGGGCGCCCCGAGCGCCACGATTCCCGCGATGACGCATGCTGCTGCCGTCTTCTTCCACATGATGCTTCCCCCAAGAGGCTCACGTGAGGCACGCACGGCGAGGCCGGTGGCCGTTGGGCCGTGCGATGATCTGGACCCCCCGGCCCGCGATCGTGTTCCCCAGATTGTCGTCGACTACCCCAGCCGACGTCCTCACTATATGCCACACGCTGCGACGACACCGGATGCTGCGGGCCGAGGTTTCGCTGAGGATTCCCTCAGGATCACCCCGCCCGTCACCCGTGCCGAGCGGGTGCGCCGGGTTAGGCTCGAGGGATGACCGCAACCCTGCGCGTCGTGCTCGACCAGGCGGTCGCCGCGACCGACGAAGACCTCCGATCCGCCAGCGTCGAGCTGACCCGTGCCCTCGTCGCCGCGACGCCCAAGGGCGCGGAGGTGGCGGCGATCGTGCCCGCCGACGCGGGCGATGTGGGCTCCAGTATCCCGGGGCTTGCCCGTGTTGATCGCGTGCCGCTCAAGCGCGGACAGCTGGCGGCCGCCTGCTCGATGGGCGTCGTGCCCGGCATCGGCGGCGGCATGATCCACTCCCCGACGCTGCTCGCGCCCCTCGTGCGCCACGATCGGGTGCACGATCATGATCAGACCGTCGTGACCCTGTGGTCGCTCGAGCCCTGGACGCACCCCGAACGGCTGTCGCGGGGGAGTGTCGCCTGGCACCGGGCGATGCTCAAGCGCGCCGTCAAGCACGCCGACGCGGTCGTCGTGCCCACCCACGCCATGGCGCGCGAACTCGCCGAGCGCACGAAGCTCGGCGGCCGCGTGCGCGTGATCTCGGGCGCCGTGCCCCGGATGCCCGCGCCGGATGCGCGCGCGGGCGGCGACCCCGAGGTCGTGATCGACGCGGCACGCGCGAGCGCCGACGAGCTCGAGACGGCGCTGCATGCCGTCGCCGGCATCACCGAGGCCACCGTGACACTCCTCGCCGGCGGGGCGGACGACGAGACCGAACAGATGCTCGAGGTGGCATCCGCGGCGGGCGTACCCGAGCACCGGGTGCGCGTGGCGGCTCCCGGGCGCGACGAGCGCGCCGCGACGCTCGCCGGGGCCACGGCGTTCGTCGATCTGTCGGCGGGACTGTCGTTCCCGTGGCGGATGCTGGAGGCCCTTGCCGCAGGAGTGCCCGTCGTCGCGGCATCCTCGGCGCAGAACGCCGAGGTGCTCGCCGACGCCGGTCAGCTGGTCGCGGTCGACGGCATCGAGCCGGTCGCCTCGACCCTCAACCGGATCCTCGCCGACGCCGAGCTCGCGACGCGCCTGCGGGTGCTCTCACTGGACCGCGCGAAGGCGTTCTCGTGGGACGACACGGCGCAGCGCGTATGGCAGCTGCATGCCGAGCTGTAGAAGCTCAGGCGCGCATGAAGGCAACGGCTTCCTTGCTGTCGCCGTCGAACGCCACCTTTCCGTCACGCAGCAGGATGCCACGCTCGCACAAAGACGACACCATGTCGAGATCGTGGCTTACCACAACAAGTGTCTTTCCAGCCGAATGCAGGTCGCGGATCCGAGCCAGACACTTCTTCTGAAATGGCTCGTCACCGACCGAGAGAATTTCGTCGATTAGGAGGATATCGACCTCGGTGTGGATCGCGACGGAGAACGCCAGGCGGAGAAACATGCCGGACGAGTAATGCTTCACCTCGGTGTCGATGAACTGTTCGATCTCGCTGAAGGCGACGATGTCGTCGTAACGCTCTTCCGTCTCCTTCTTGCTCATCCCGAGGATCGCCGCGTTGAGGAAGATGTTCTCGCGCCCCGATAAGTCGGGATGGAAGCCGGCCCCGACCTCGATGAGGCCGGCCACGCGCCCCCGAGTGAGCACGGTCCCCTCGTCGGGGCTCAGTACGCCGGAGATGAGCTTGAGAACTGTCGACTTGCCGGAGCCGTTGAAGCCGAGAAGCGCAACGGACTCGCCTTCCTTGATGTCCATCGAGACACCGGAAAGAGCTTTGAAATCCGTCGTCAGGGTCTTTCTGCGCACAGCCGCAACAAACGTCTCCTTAATGGAGTGTGTGTGTCGAAGTCGAAACGTCTTGTGCACGTCGTTGACGACGACGCTTTGGGCTGCGGCGAGGTCAGAGGTCCTGGGCAAAACGACCCTCCAGTCGGCGGAAAACGAGCTGTCCGATGAAGGTGATCGCGAGCGCAGTGACGAGAGCTGCGCCGCTGAACAACCAGAGGTTGGGCAGCGCTACCGCGCCCCCCGGATCGAGTGGCATCCAGATTCCGTAGTGAAAAAGCTCAACGGCGGGCGTGAGCGGATTGAGGCGATAGATGATGAATGCCCAATGCGGCATCTCTGACGCCACCATGGACCACTGATACATGACCGGGGATGCCCACACCGCCATCATGACGATGATCTCGACGAAGCTCTGAGCATCTCGGAACGACACGTTGATCGATCCGAACAGTAGTCCCAGGCCGGTGGCGAGCAGGGCCACGATCAGCAGAGCGAGCAGGATCGCTGCGATGTGCAGGACGGAGGGGCGCCAGCCCGAGTAGGCGGCGATCACGACGACGACGAGGATCTGGGGCAGCGTGTTGACCGCTGCGACGAGCATGCTGGAGACGGGGAACATCTCGCGCGGCAGATAGATCTTCTTGATCAGCGCAGCATTGTCCACCAGCGACCGGGTGCCGTTGGCGAACGCCTCGTTGAAGAAGGTCACGACGGTGATGCCTGCGAGAAGATAGATCGGGTAGTAGTCGATCTGTCCGTTGAGCCCGAGGAAGACCCCCAGCGCGACGAAGAACACGAGGAACTGAACGAGCGGCTTGACGTAGGACCACAGCCAGCCGAGCAGAGATCCGCGATATCGGATCTGCACTTCCTTGCGGACGAGAAGAGTGAGCAAGTACCGGCGCCGGAACACGTCGGCAAGCCCGCTGGCGCGCGCGGGGGCACTCAGCGTGCTGTTAGGTGTGGACATGCAGAGTCATCTCTCGATAGGAGCACGACGGCGCGAGCGCCTAGTCGTTAGCCGCCACATCGGCCGCGGTCGGGTCCGGGGTCGGAGTCGGGGCGCCCCTATCGTAACTGCGTCGCGCCGTGTTCGGGGTCGTTGCGGGGGGACGCGTCGCATCGAAGATGCGGCTCCACGCGGCGCGCTCGGTGAGGCCGTTCTGCGCTTCGCGCCAAGCGGCCGCTGCGTCGCTTCCTCGGCGGCGCAGCCGCCACAAGGCCACTGCTGACGAGCGGATCAGACTCATAGCGATCCTCGGATCGAACGCTCGAATCCGGAAGGAATCAAGCGCCGCGTCCGTCACGATCGCCTTCCGGAACTGGGACGAGTGGTACCAGTTGCTGTCCGCAGACGAGATCTTGCCGACACGCTTGTTGAGGCCGAGGACCTGCCAGAGCGACCGCTTGACCTTCACCAGCCAAGGGATCCGGGGGTATCCGCCGGAGTTGATGGCAGGCAAAGAGAAAAGTCCGGTCTCAACCATCTCCTCAGGGCGGTGGCGCACGGTGTCCGGATAGCGGGAGCGAACCTCGCGAACTCGAGCCAACGCGTCCGCGCTGCCGTCGCGCACCGTGTCGGGCCCGGCGAGGAAACCATCGATCGCGAGGATGGTCGTCGCAGCCAAGCCATAGTGAAGCGACATGATCATCTCGAGCAGGTGGTGAAAAAGCGTCGCGGCGATCCTCTTGCTGTTCCAACGGCCGTGCAACGCCGCCACGATGAGCGAATTGCGGTACGAGAAATAGCGAGACCAGTCGTCGCGGTCCTTCAGCGCGAAGTCGGCATGCCACACGGCAGAACCTGGCAGGGTCACCGTGGGGATGTCGTTTGCGCGGGCGCGGAGTCCGTACTCGATGTCATCCCACTGGAAGAAGATCGGCAGCGGGTAGCCGATCGACCGTACGACGCTGCGAGGGACCAGGCAGGTCCACCACGCGTTGTAGCCGCCTTCCGCCCACCGGTATGGGAGCTTCTTGCGAAGATCCAGTCCCTGCTCTCTGTCGTGCACCGGAACGCCAGCGCGCAGAGTCTCGAGGTCGGCATCCTCTGCTGATGTGTGAAGGACGTTCGGGTGGTATAGGTACAGCATCTGTGCCCCGACGATCACCGGGTTGATCGCTCGTGCGGAGAACGCCGACATGCGCAACAGAGTCTCCGGTTCGAGAACGATGTCATCGTCCATCAGGATGATGTCACCGTCCTCCCGACCGTCCGACATCGCTTCCCAGATCCCGCGCGTGAATCCGCCGGCCCCGCCGAGATTGGCCTGCGTGATGTACGCCAGACGAGTACCGAGCAGGTCGCGGATCGACGCGAAGCGGTCGGTGCGGGATTCGACGCGATCGTCGCCCTGGTCCACCACGATGATCTTCTCTACGGCGGCTAGTGCTGCGTCATCACTGACGAGCGCATCCAGGGTGTTCAGGCAGTCGTCAGCCCTGTTGTGCGTGCAGATCACCACGGTGACCGCAGATGGTTCCGCATCGTTTTCGCTCTCGAACCGGACGGAACCGACACTGAGGTCGCCATCACCGGCCTCAAGGTCGAGCCAGAGGAACCCGCCGTCGAGGAATCGGTCGAGCTTGAGAGCTATCTCGAACGGAACGGCCTCGAGGGAGTCCACGTCGGCGACGCCGACGATCCGCTCTCTGTCGACGTCGTCACTTGCGTATGCCCGGATTCGCCCGCGTCCCTGCACCCACCCTCGGATAGACACCGACCGGATGGCGGTCCATCGTTGGAAGTACGCCGCGGGGAAACGACCGAAGTACGTGCGGGTCGAGGCGGTGGAGAACGGGGCGATCGTGATCTCTTCGCGCTTCAGGCCCACCACTCGCCCGCGGGTCATTTTGACGTACAGGTCCTGGCTCGCGATCTCGTCCGTCGGCTGGAAGAGGATCCGCTGCAGCCGTCGCGGTGCGGTGCTCTCGGCAGACGAGCCTGTCGTGGGGTCCGGTGCGTCATCGATCATGTGTTTCATCGTTTTTCTCGAGGGGTCAGCGTGCGGCGGGAGTGGTACCAGAACGCGGTCTGGAAGGCGGCGATAAGGCTGGCGATGCCGACGGCGATCCAGCCCGCGGATATGCCGGGTGGTGAGTATTCGATGTGCAGTGTCGACTCGCCGGGAGGAACCTCCACCTGGAGAAGACCTTCCTCGGTCGAGGTGAACGACGCGGCTTCACCATCGAGCTGTACGGAGTATCCGGGCCACGCGAGTCGGGCGAACGTCACGTATCCGGGCTCATCAGCCGATACGCGTACAGTCTCGCTTCGTGCGGAGTCGGACGACGAGCGGGCTTCGACTCCTTCCGACGTTCCGGTGACACGCCCGTTCTCCGGAAGTTGTTGATCGCGGACCCACACCGCCCGAATGGTATCCTGCTGG
Organism: Microbacterium sp. HA-8; assembly: GCF_046111165.1. Taxonomy (NCBI): domain Bacteria; kingdom Bacillati; phylum Actinomycetota; class Actinomycetes; order Micrococcales; family Microbacteriaceae; genus Microbacterium; species Microbacterium sp. HA-8. The sequence goes on along the minus strand of NZ_CP162025.1, from coordinate 2,823,146 downwards.
GCCTCCCGCCATCCCGGGGGAGGCCCAGCTGAGACCTCTTCCTCGAATGCCGCCCTCTGCAGAACGAGGGTGTCGATCCCGATGGCATCAGCCAGATCGCCTTGTGTGCCGGGGACGGACTGCCAGAGACGATCGTAGGCGTCGTTGCAGGTGTTGCCCTTGTAGTCCAGACATAGCGCCTCTGAGAACGCGCGGAAGCTGATTCCCGAATACCGGTTGACGCTTTCGTACGGCAGAGGAGCGGGAAGATTGCCGAAGAGGATACGGCCCGTGTTGACGGCGTCCGGCCCCGCGAGGGGTTGTTGCGCGAGCTGCAACACACGACCCTCGTATTCGTCGGTTGCCAGTCGCATCTCCTCGAGATTGCTGGGGAGGACGATCGTGGGATTTCCCCTCGGGTAGGCGAGGGTCTGGAAACCCGTCACCGCAATCGTGCCCACAGCGATGGCCGCCATGGCTCCGATCAGCCCCATGCGTCGCCAGCTCATTGCCACAACGACGAGAAGCCCGGCCGTCAGGGCCAGGCCGACGACGTGGATCTTCGCGCCGTCCGGCGTGGCCGCGAAGGCGAGGAAGCCGCCGCCGGCGACGATGACGGCCGAAGCGAGCGCGCGTCGCCGTGCGTTCGTCGTCGCAAGGCCCTGTGTGATGCCAATGCCGAGCACGATGAAGATGACGAGGTAGAGATACTCGATCAGGCGGATCGGCCACCGGAAGAGCCACAGGTTCGATGGGCCGAGCGTTGCGACGAGATAGATCAGCCCGATGATGGCGACACTCGGCATCGCGGCGACAGAACGCAGCATCGGCGTCCAACGCAGCCAGGGGAGGAGCGGAAGGGCGAACCACGCGAGGTAGGTCGAGGGCAGGCCCTCTACCAGTGCGCCTCCCCAGTTGGTGATGGTCGGGAGGTAGGAAGGCGTGCTGGCTCCGGCAAGGTCCCCCAGGTCGGGGACCATGAACGTGTCATTGACGAGGCCGGCCAGCTCTTGACGCACGGTGACCGGTTGCACACCGAGAAGTGGAAGGTAGACCAACAACGCACTCGAACCGACGAGGACCCCGACTGCGACGAGATGCCGTGCTGCGGCCCAACGGCGCTTCAGCAACTGCTCCGCGAACACGCCAGCCAGCACGATCAGCACGCCTAACAGCGCGTAGGGGTTGCCCGTCGTCACGGCAAGAAACCCGAAGACGAACGTCACCAGAGGAGGCCACTCTCCGAGTGACTGCTTCTGAACCGCAAGCCAGAAGTAGACGACGCCCACAAATGCCGCAAGTCCCGCCGGCCAGCCCGCCGCTTCGTAGAAAAGGGTGAACCCGCTGACCGGGAGTGCTCCGGCAAGGGCGAAGCTCGGGGCCTTGCCCACCGAGAACGCCCGCATGAGCAGATATGCACCCGCTCCCAGAAGGCTCAGCATCCCGATCATGACGACGGAAGCAGCCAACGCGAGATCCGTGAACAGCGAAGTCGCGAGGTAGGCGACGATCAGCAACGGATTCCATTGGGCGTAGGCGGCTTCACCCGCGTAGTTCCCGCCCATCCAGCCGCCCGGCTCCATCATGTCCCAGCGGCCGCTGCGTAGCTCAGTTCCGAAGTGGTGCCACAGGGGGATGAAGGACTCGGGGTTGTCGCCGACGTAGAAGAAGTGATGCCCGCACACCGCGGCGACTACTCCCAGCGCCGCCACGTACAGCGCTACCAGGCACGCGAGCGACCAGTCGTGCACGAAGAAGGCATGTACTCTCCCCGCCAGTCTCAGAGATGCAGGAGAAACGCGGGTCATCACCGCCACATCCTACGTGACGGACCTCGGGGTCACTGGTAAGCCGCACCGCCCTCGGGGGACCAGCTGATCGTGCCGCGCTGGAACTGCTGAGTGCACGCTCCGTCGGAGTCGCACACCATGCCGGACGCCGGCCATCCGAGATCTCCGGCGCTGCCGCCGCGGGCGAAGTACAGCCCCCGGATGGGTTCGGAAACGGCGAATGTACCGGCGCCCGACGAATATACGGAGCCGCCACGGAAGACCTGTGCGACACCCGAGCCGTTCTCGGGGATCGTGATCACGCTCGACTGCACTGCGCCGAGTGCGCCCGAGTTCCCGCCGGCTGCCTTGTGAGCAAGGTGGATAGGAGCAGTCGAGACGTACGTTCCCGTGGACTCGGCGGACACGACTGTGCCGCCGGCGAAGCTCTGCCAGCACGAACCCTGTTCGCAGGTCTGCGAGGACGTGGGGAAGCCCAGGGCTCCATCGGCACCCGATCGTGCGAAATAGTAGTCGCGGATCGACCCGCTCACGTCGTAGGTCCCTGCCTTCGAGAAGTAGACGGACCCGCCGGCGTACGCCTGCCCGAGACCCCCTCCACTCGAGGAGATCGGAATGAGTCCGCTCGTACGCTTCCCAAGCCGACCCTGATCTCCGCCCTGACCCACGTGATGATCTTCGATCGCGGCAAGCGCTACGCGTGCACCGCTTGCGTCACTGAGGATCGACGCGTTCTGGAAGTGCTGCCAGCAGCGGCCGCCCTCGAGGCAGATGACGTCCGTCGTCGGCCACCCAAGCCACCCCTCCGCTCCACGCACGCCGAAATAGATGTCGCGGTGAGCGCCTCTCAGAGAGAATGTCCCCGCCGAGGAGCTGTACACAGATGCGCCCTCGAACACTTGTGCGACACCCCCGCCGTTAGACCGGTACGAGAACGATCCGCTGATCGGCCAGCCGACCGCTGAGTCGGGCCCGCCCCACTGGGAGTAGCGCGCGGAGATCGCTGCAGGGATCGAATGCGCACCGGTGAGGGCAGACCAGGCGATGGTTCCGCCTTCGAACTGCTGCAGAGTCCCGGTCTTGGCCGGCGCCGGACCGCTGTTGCTCGTCGCCACTCGGCTCTCCGCAGTGGGCCAACCGAGCCATCCGAGCGCTCCACCGTGCCCGAAATAGTGGTCTCGCGTGATGCCGATCACCGAGTGCGTTCCCGTGGCGGTACTCGTGTAGACAGAGCCGTTGGTGAAGGACTGACCCGCGCTACCGGGGCGGTTGCCGATCGACATGCTCGGCGAGTTCGGCCAGCCGAGAAGGCCCGTTGCTCCTTGATAGCCGAAGTAGAAGCTCCTGAAGGGTTCGACGACGGCCGCCGCACCGGTCCGGGGTGTCCAGTAGATCGAGCCGCCTTGGTATGCCCGCGCCGTGCCCGACCCTGTCTGCGACGAGATGGATAGGTAATCGCTCGTCGCTGCACCGAGCGGGCCGGTGGTCCCGCCGTTTCCGTAGTAGACCGCGTCGATCGCGCTCGTTCCACGCGCCGTGGTCGAACCGAACCAGCCCGTGAACATGCGCCAGAAGTTGCGGTTGCCGTACGTCGAGCAGTAGTCGCCTTCGCCGTACAGGTTTCTCAGCGCGGCCGCATTGGGTTGGTACGGCGTGTAGTTGTAGAGGTTCGCGGTTGCTTGATTGCGGATTATCACGGTCGATGATCCACAGATGGAGCGGGGCGAATACAGGATGTCCGTGGCGCCGACCTGGTGCCGCCAGCGGGTGGGATTGTAGGTGTACTGCCGAAGCTGCCAGGCAGCCTTGTAGACCTGATTGAAGAAGCCGGGCGTGTCGGGGGAGCATGCCGCGGTGTCAGGGCAGTCGGCACCCATAGCGGCGCGATACTGTCGCGCCGTCGGAGCTGTCGCCGTGATCAGTGACTGCTCCTTTTGGAGGGTCACGATCAGCACCTGGGGATTGATTCGACAGGCCTGGGCCACTTTCCATAGGATCCGGGCGGCACTCTCCCATCCCTCGGAGGCGTAGGCCGCGCAGCCGTTCGCCGCCGCTGCGCGAGGCGTCGTCGACGTCACGAGATACCGCAGGCACGGGAGAGTCGGGTCCGTGGCGCGGCAATTGGGCACTTGCGCGTCCAGGAACTGCTGGATCTGCGCCTCCGTCATCGACGCGTTGTCGAAGAACCTCTCGTCGGAGATGATGTTGCCCGGATCGAAGTCCGAACCGCTCAGTGCGCTCGCCACTCCCGCATTAAGCGGCACAGCGGCGATGGCCGCGACGATCGCGAGGGCGATGATGACAGCCTTGTGACGACGAGCTCGACGAGCGCGCATAGCTCCCATCCCTCCCATTGTGGGTCTGCGGCGTTTCGCTGAGTGTATCCGTCACTCGTTATTACTCAAACATCAATATTCACTCCCGCATCACCGCGGTAGGCGCCCTGTCGGCGACGTGCAACGGCCGCGACCGTCGCGGCAACCCCGGCGGTCAGGAGGTCCGCGATCACAAACATGAGGCGGCTCACGGCAGCGTATGCGGTGGCGGGCCCGATTCCGACGATGGGCGTAAGAGCGGCGACGATGATGAATTCCCGCGCGCCGATCCCCGATGGGAGCAGGAACGCGACGATGCCGGCCACCATCGCGAGCGCCATGGTCCCGATGCACAGCAGAAGAGGGCTGAGAGTGATGCCCTCCCACGTATCGGCGAGAAGCCACAGGTGCACGCCGTAGGCGATATACGTGATCAGCGCATAGCCGAGCGACCGAGCGACGACCCTCAATCGCACGGGGTGGTCGGGCAGCGGCCGTCGAAGCAGTCGGAAGCCGACGCTGGCGAGCGCGGTGAGGATGCGCGGATGCAACATCACAAGCGCAACCGGCAGGATGAGGTACAGCCATGGCAGCCAGGAAAGGCTGGGGGTGTCGGCGATGAGCACGGGAACCGCCACTGCGCCGGCGAGCAGAGCCGCGACGACGATCACCGCGAAGTTGAAAACCGTTGCTGTGAAGACGCGTGCGCGTGCCAACCCTGCGCGATGCCCCAGTTCGATCTGGAGGACGTAAGCCCACACGGAGCCCGGGAGGTACTTGCCCAGCGCCCCCACGAGAAACGCCTCGCCACCCCGTCGGGCGCCGATCGGGGTGCCCAGCTCGTCAACGAGCACCATCCAGCTGAGAGTTGAGGACCAGATTCCGAGGCATACGGCGACGAACGCGAGGATGACGCGTTGCCACTGCAGGCCCACAACCGTGTCGGCCACCTGTTCCCAATTGACAACGACCTGCCACACGGACGCCGCGACCACGAGCAGGATCAGCGTCCATCGGGCGATATTGAGCAGGCGGGCCCGGCTCGATCTGCGCGGTGGAGCGGTCGGCGCGCCCCCATCGTTGTCGTCAGCCGTCATGACGTGAACTGTCCAGGACCTCAAGCGGACGGAGCGGTTCGCGCTGGATCCACCAGTCGAGGGCTTCGCGGTGAGCGCTCCACGAGTGATGAACGGAGAGTTGCTCGAGACTCCCGCCTTTCTCATACGTCGCGATCAATTGTTCGATGGCGTCCTCGTCGAGTCCGTAGTGATCGAGCGATCGTCGGTTGATGCCGCGGATTCTGGGTGGGGCGCCGAAGACCTTGGAGAACGGTGGAGCATCTCGAGTGAGCGGGGTTCCCATTCCTATCATGGCCCCCGGACCGACAAGACGCCGCTGATGAATAGTGGCGTTCATCCCGATGTTCGATCGCGGGCCGAGCTGCGCGTGACCGCCGATAGACACCCCGGCCGACACGGTTGCCTGGTCGCCCACTTCGACGTCGTGTGCGAGATACGCACCCGTCAGGATCCAGGAGTCCGCGCCGATCCGGGTCGGACGATGACTGCCCTGATGAATGACGACGTTGTCGCGGATAACAGCTCGAGGCCCAATGACCACACCCTCATACGTTGCGGAGCGGGTCCACGCGGGATGCTGCGGCAGCGTCGCGATCTCCGGTGGCGAACCGATCCGGACGCCGGGGCCGATGAAGGCACCCTCGCCCACGACTACCGGGCCGAAGATCGATGTGTGCGGACCTACGGCCACACCGGCTTCCAGCTCGACCTCGTCGCCGATGATCGCGGTCGGGTGGATGAGGGTGCGTTTGGTCATGAGCTCAGGGGTGCCTACGAGGCGGCACAACTCTATCCCACGCGTCCCGACCCGGCTGGGATGAACCAGAGAGTCCGCCATCGCGCCGTTAGGATCGTCTCGGCCGCGCATGCCCCGACCCCCAAGGACTGATGCCGTGATTCCGATTTCCGTCGTTCGACTCGATCGCCGTGTCGAGGAGAGAGTCCTTCAAGTGATCCGGTCTGGCGTGATCGCTCAAGGCCCGATGGTCGCGGAGTTCGAGGAGCGGTTCTCTGAACTCGCCGACGTCTCGCACGCCATCGCCGTCAACAATGGCACCACAGCGCTCGTCGCTGCGATGCAAGCGCACGGTCTCGGTCCCGGCGACGAGGTGATCACCTCCCCGTTCACCTTCGCGGCGACGCTGAATGCGATCCTCGAGACGGGCGCGTCCGTTAGGTTCTCCGACATCAGGGTCGAGGACTTCGGTCTCGACGCGAAGAGTGTCAATGTGCGTACGACGGCCGCGACGCGTGCCGTCGTCCCCGTGCATCTTTACGGACAGTCGGTCGATCTGGGCCCGATCGTGCAGATCTGCAATGATCGCGGACTCGCGCTGATCGAGGACGCGGCTCAGGCGCATGGTGCGACGTACGGAGGCAAGTCGGTCGGCTCATTCGGAACGGGATGCTTCTCGTTCTACGCGACCAAGAACCTCACATCGGGAGAAGGCGGGGTGATCACGACCAACGACGACGAGCTGGCCGCTCGACTTCGCATCCTTCGCAATCAGGGAATGCGCGCAAGGTACGAGTATGTGGTCGCCGGTCACAACTACCGGATGACCGACCTCCAAGCAGCGGTCGTCATCCCGCAGATCGATGAGTATCCGGGCCAGCTGAGCCGGCGACGCGCACACGCGGCCGGCCTCACGGAGCGCCTCGACGATATTCCTGGCCTGGTTCTGCCGAAGGAGATGCCGGGCCGCACTCACGTGTGGCACCAGTACACGGTGCTGTTGCCGGAGAATGCCGACCGCGAAGACTTCGTCGGTTCGCTTCTCGGGTCAGGAGTGACGGCGGGCGTCTACTATCCCCGTCTCGTTCATGAATATGAGCCGTATCAGCGGGACGCGCGCGTCGTCGTCGAGCCGACGCCCGTCGCTTCGGACGTCTCGCGACGCTGCGTTTCGCTGCCCGTTCACCCTTACTTGACCGACGACGATCTGGATGTCATCGCAGGCGCCGTGAAGAAAGCGCTCAAGAGCTGATGGCTCGCCCGCGTATTGCGCTCATAGGAGCCGGCTCCATGGGTCGAAACCACGCCCGCATCATCTCGATGAGCGATGCGGCGGATCTCGCCGTCGTGATTGACCCTGTGGAGGAAGTCGGCAAGGCCGCCGCGGACCTCGCCGGAGTTGACTGGTCTCCCTCGATCGATTCGGTGTCCGGCGTGGATGCGGTGGTCGTGGCGGCATCCACAGAGCATCACTATGCGATCGCGAAGGACGTCATCGCCGCCCGCAAGCCCCTCCTCATCGAGAAGCCGGTCTGTCCTTCTCTCGAGCTGACTTCCGAGATCCTCGAACTATCGAAGGCAAGCGACGTCCCGGTGATGTGTGGTCTCCTCGAGCGGTTCAACCCCGCGGTCATGGTGGCGAAGCGGATGATCGACGCTCCGGTGTACGTGCGAGCCGACCGGCACTCTCCCTACGCGAAGCGAATCAGGACCGGGGTTGCGTGGGACCTTCTCGTGCACGATGTCGATCTGATCTGCCAGTTGATGGGCGATGGCGCGCCGGTGAGCATCACCCCCCAGGTGGGCTATTTCCATCCAGACTCCCTGCCGGGCGCCGAGGACGTTGTCGACGTCGCGCTCAGTTTTTCGGGCGGAACCGTCGCCTCAGCATCTGCGAGTCGACTTGGTCAGCGCAAGATCCGCTCGATGACCGTGCAAGGCCTGGATTCAATGGTCGAGATCGATCTGCTGCGCAGGGGAGTGGTCCTGTACCGGCACACGACGGTCGACGAGGACCGGCCCGGGGGCGCGGGCTACCGCCAGGCCACGGAGATGGAAGTTCCTGAGGTCGCCGGGGCAGAGCCCCTTGCCGCCCAGTTTGAGCGTTTCATTCAGCTGGTGGAGGGAGAGGTGGACGCGGACCAAGAGCGGTCGTCCATCCTCCCCTCGCACCAGATCGTTGCCGAAGCGCTCGGTGAGAAGCGGGTCGGCTCACTCTGAGAGATCGGACGATGAGCCGGTCGTGAACCGCGGCTCACCATCGGTCAGGATGACCTCGCCCAATGACCGTGCCGGAACTCCCCCGACCACGGTTCGAGCAGGAACGTCCTTGGTGACGACGGCTCCCGCTCCGATCACGGCCTCATCACCGATGACGACCCCCATGTTGATGATGGCTCCCGCGCCGATGAAGACGCGATCTCCGATCGTCACCGGGGACCGATCGACCTGAGTGAAGCGGCGTCCCGACACGCATCTTCGCGCCGACGAGTGCGTGTAGATCTGGACCCCGGACGAGATATCGCAGCCTTTGCCGATCGTCAGCCCCCCTGAACCGTCGATGACGGTGAACGCCCCGATCCAGGTGCCTTCTCCGATGTTCGGTTCGCCGATCACCCAGGCATGCGGGTTGTAGGGATTCGGGGGGAGCCCGTCGGTCATCGGCTCACCGTGCCGCTGCCGCGATCTCGTACTGGATCAGATCGGTCATGCCCTCCCGGACGGGGATGGAATACTCGAAGCCGAGCATCTCCCGTGCCCGAACGATGTCGGCGGCGCGACGGCTCACGAGGACATCGCGCGGGTTGAACTGCGGCTCGACGTCTGCGCCAACCGCGTCGATCAGAATACGCGCCAGCTCGGCGACGCTGGTGTCGATACCCGTGCCGACATTGATAGCCGCATTGCTGGCCTCGGACTCCGTGGCCAGCACGACGGCGCGCGCGATGTCCTTCACATGGATGAAGTCCATGGACTGCTCGCCGCGACCGTCGATCACGGGTGGCTCGCCGTTTCGCAGCCGATTCACGAAGTGGTTGATCACCGACGTGTAGTACGCCGTCGTCTTCTGGCCCGGACCGTATACATTGAAGAATCTCAGAGCAATCCAGGAGAGCCCACTGCGGCGCTCATAGTAGCGCAGCAGATCTTCTCCCGTCCGCTTGCCGATGCAGTACGGCGTGATCGGCGAGAGCGGGTCGTCCTCGTGCATCGGAAGCTTCTCGGGGTCGCCGTAGACGGATGCGCTCGACGCGTAAACGACGCGCTGAACGCCCAGCTCGGCGGCGCTCGCGAAGACGTTGTGAGATCCGACGACGTTCACGTCGACTGACGAGAACGGATCCGCCTGGCTCTTGTTGATCGAGTCGGCAGCAAGGTGGATGACGCGGTCGCATCCCTTCATCGCGGCGGAAACGGCTGCGCCGGCGCGAACATCCTGGTCGATGACCTCGACCTCGCCTCCACTGGCGAGCGCGTTGGCTCGGTCGCGGTCGCCGCGGATCATGTTGTCGAAGATCCGAACGCTCCATCCCCGTTCCAGGAGCTGCTCGACGACATGCAGGCCGATGAACCCGGCGCCTCCGGTGATGAATACTTTGCCCTTGTCCACGAGTTACCTTTCAGCGCCGATTGTCGGTGTCGGTCAGCACGCTGCGGACTGTGTCCGCGACGTAATCGATGTCATCCTCGGTCATGTTCGCATGCATGGGGATGGCGATGTGTCGTGCGAAGAGGTCGGCGGACACGGGAAGCGACTTCTGCTCTCCATAGAGCGGCTGAAGGTGGCTTGCATAGGTACCGAAATTGCATCCGACCCCTCGCTGGCGAAGCGACGTCGCGACGGCGCCCCGGTCGAGCGACTCGTCGACGGCGATGACATACGACTGCCAGCTGTGATCGCGATCTGGCAGGGCGGTCGGCAAGGTGACGAGGTCGAGGTCGCCGAGCCGCTCGGCGTACCCCGTGGCGACGCTGCGGCGTGCGGCGAGCAGCTGAGGTAGGCGTTCGAGCTGGACGAGCATGATCGCCGCCTGCACATCAGACAGGCGATAGTTGTATCCCAGTTCGTCAAAGGACGGGACGGGCAACTCCCGACTCGCATCGCGGGCGATGGCCGGGCTGATGCCGTACGTGTGCAGTTTGCGAGCGTGGGCGATCAGTTCGTCGTTCGGCGAGGCAAGTGCTCCGCCTTCGCCGGAGGTGATTCCCTTCCTGCCGTGAAAGCTGTACGCAGTGAGGTCGGCGATCTCGCCGACCTTGCGACCCCGGTAGCTCGCTCCCGTTGCGCACGCCGCATCTTCGATGAGCCAGAGACCACGTGCTCGGCAAAACTCCACGAGCTCGTCGTAGTCGGCGGGCTGCCCGAACGGGTCGACGGCGATGACACCGACGGTTCGCTCCGTGACCGCGTCCGAGAGAAGAGTGGTGTCGATCGACCAGATATCCGGCCGCACATCGACGAAGACCGGCCGTGCTCCTGTCCACATGACGGTGTGGCCCGTTGCCGGGAAGGTGTAATCGGCGACGAGCACGTCATCACCGGGTCCTGCTCCCAGTGCGAGAAGGGCGAGGTGGAGGGCCGAGCCGCAGTTGCTCGTCGCCAGCACGTTGTCCACACCCGCCACGGAGGCGAAGTTCTTCTCGAACTGCACGCACGTTGGTCCTGCCCCGGACAGCCATCCCGAGTCGAACACAGACCGAATGGCGTCCAACTCTCGTTGACCAACGGTGGGCTGCCCCAGTGCAACCTGCTTAGTCATGTTGTCCGCCTTTCACTGCCGGAGTTCCTGCATCTGCATTCGCGTCCGGCTGCCGGGGCCCTCCGACATCGCGGACTCGGCGAGCGATGAACAAGGGTCTACGACGAGCGTCATCCCCGGCCCGCCAGACGTACTCGCCGACCACGCTCAGCCCGCCCATGATGACGCCGCCGACGCCGAAGGTGACGCCGATCACAGCGCTGACGGCTGCGGCCATCCACCCCTGAGCGATCAGAAGAACGATGGCAAGGAGGAGGAGGACGAGGGCGATGGCGCCGAACGCCAAACCGATCCCCGCCAGCCACTGGAGGGGAGCGTGAGAGAACTCCACGAAGGAGTCGATGACCAGCTTCCGCTTCTTCCGAGATGTCCACTTGCTCGCGCCGTGGGGCCGTGGAAGCTGCTCGAAGTAGATCTTCCGCTGGTCGTAACCTGTCCAGGCTGCCATCGCGAGGACATTGCGATTCAACTCGGGCATCGCGAGGATGACGTCGAGGACTGCGCGAGTGACGAGAATCTGCGAGGGACCTTCGGCCGGATACGACGGCACGTCCGAGCGCGCCTGGTAGACGCGGGAGAAGCCGGTGGCGAATCGGTCGTACATGCCGTTCTTCGCGACCCGGACGGATCTCAGACCCCAGACGATATCCGCCCCAGCCTGCCACTCCCGGATGAAGTCGCCGATAGCCTCGAGTGGCTCCTGGCGATCCGCGCTCAGTGTGAGCGCGGCGTCGCCTCGGGCGTACGCGTAACCGGCACTGATGGCCGCATGCGAACCGAAGTTGCGTGAAAGCTGCACGAGGCGCACGTCCGTCGTGGTGCGGGCAGCCGCTGCGCAGGCCTCCGCTGTGCCGTCGGTGGAACCGTCGTCGACGATGATGAGCTCGAAGGAGACATCCGGGGACTCATACGCTTGGCGGATGTCGTTGTAGAAGGCGAAGATACCGTCGACGTTGTCGTGTTCGTCGTAGGCCGGAACGACGAGGGAAAGAAGCTGGCCGCGGGGCGTTGGCTCTGCATGCGACATGACTAATTGATCCTAGCCCCTGTCGAGTCCCGGGCCCGGTTTCACGTCACCTGTCTGATCCGTGTCGTGCGCTCGTCCCTGCCTCCCGGAGATTCTCGCGCATCCAGGTGGCGAGACGCTCGAGATGATCGGCCGGCGTGAATCCGGACGACGTCACCTTCGACAGATCCAGGACGCTGTAAGCGGGTCTCGCCGCTACTCTCGTTTCCGTGCGGCTCTCGGTGTACTCCGCCGTGCTGATACCCGAAACGAGCTCCGGGTTCTGCCCTCGGGCACGGTACACCTCCTGCGCGATCCTCGCCCAAGAGGTCGGCTCCCCGGCGTTGGTCACGTTGTAGATGCCTGGTGGAAGACGTTCGTCGATGAGGTGTGCGATGCCAGCCGCCAGATCCTCAGCGAAGGTGAGTCGTCCGAGCTGGTCGGTGACGACCTTCACCGGCTTCCCATCGTCGGCCAACCGCGCCATCGTGCGCACGAAGTTCGTGCCGCCGCCGATCACCCAGGAGGTGCGGACGATGAAGTGCGACGGGACGCTCTGGGCAGCCAGATCGCCCGCCGCCTTGCTCTGACCGTAGACACCGATCGGGCAGACAGGATCATCTTCGCGATATGGTCGCCGCGAGTCGCCGTCGAATACGTAGTCCGTCGAGACATGGACGAGTGTCAGCGCGTGCCGCCTGCAGATGCGCGCAAGGTTCTCGACGGCAGCCGCGTTGATCGCCCACGCGTCTCGGCGGCCGGTGGGGGTCTCGGCCGCGTCAACCGCCGTGTAGGCAGCGGCATTCACCACGACCGAATAGTCATTCCATACTCTCGCGCGCTCGAGCCCGGTCGACGTGATGTCCAGCTCGTCCCGATCGACGTAGTCAACGGACCGAGCGCCTCCCCAAAGATTGCGCAATGCGCTTCCGAGCTGACCGTTCCGTCCGATGACCAGGGTCTTCTTCGTTGGCGTCCCGAGCGACGGGGACAGCGGGGGATGCTTTGCGTCGGCGGGGGATACCACCGCCCTGTCGAGAGCGATCGGCCACGGAATGTTCAGCGTCCTGTCCGCGAGGTTGACGAACGTGTACGACGCATCGGACGACCAATGGTCGTTCACGAGGTAGCTGTACGCGGTGTTCGGCTCCAGCGTCTGGAATCCGTTGGCGACGCCTCTCGGCACGAAGACGGCGACCGTCGGGTCGATCTCGACGGTGAAGGTCGCGCCGAAGCCCGGGCCTTCCCGTAGGTCGACCCATGCCCCGAAGACACGGCCTGTCGCGACGGACACCCACTTGTCCCAGGGCTCGGCGTGTAGCCCTCTTGTTGTGCCCACGCTCTTGTTGAAGGAGATGTTGTTCTGAACGGGCCCGAAGTCCGGCAACCCGGCGGCGACCATCTTCTCGCGTTGCCAGTTCTCCTTGAACCAGCCTCGTTGATCGCCGTGGACCGGTATGTCCCAGACGGTGAGGCCGGGGATGGGGGTTTCGGCGCGACGCAGCGGGGTCCCGTCCTCGACCATGGTCACTGGCCTTTCGCCGTGTAGAAGGCCTCGGTGGCGTCCTTCGCGCCCGCCCACCAGGCTTCGTGGCTGCGATACCAGTCGATCGTCGCGGAGAGACCGGCCTCGAAATCGCGGTATTGCGGCCGCCACCCCAGCTCATCGCGCAGTTTGCTCGAGTCGATGGCATAGCGCAGGTCGTGTCCGGCTCGATCGGTCACGTGGTCGTACGCGTCGGTAGGTTCACCCATGAGGTCGAGTATCAGCTCCACCACGTCCTTGTTGTTCTTCTCCCCGTCCGCGCCGATCAGGTACGTCTCGCCGATCCGACCCCGCTCCAAGATGGTGAGCACCGCGGAGGAGTGATCGTCGGCGTGGATCCAGTCGCGGACGTTCTCGCCCTTGCCGTACAGCTTGGGGCGGATGCCGCGGATGACGTTCGTGATCTGGCGCGGGATGAACTTCTCGACGTGCTGGTAGGGGCCGTAGTTGTTCGAGCAGTTCGAGATGGTCGCCTGGACACCGAACGAGCGAACCCACGCGCGGACGAGAAGATCGCTCCCGGCCTTCGTCGAGGAGTAGGGCGACGATGGGTTGTAGGGGGTCGTTTCCGTGAAGCGGGCCGGGTCATCCAGCTCCAGATCGCCGTAGACCTCATCGGTCGAGACGTGGTGGAAGCGGGTGCCGTGGCGGCGCGCTGCCTCGAGGAGGGTGTACGTGCCGATGATGTTCGTGTCGAGGAAGGGACGAGGGTCGTCGAGGGAGTTGTCGTTGTGCGACTCGGCGGCGTAGTGGACGACGGCATCCGTCGATGTCATCAGGTCGTCGACCAGGGCCGGGTCGGCGATGTCGCCGTGCACGAAACGCACACGAGCCTCCGGGAGACCTGCGAGGGACTCGCGGTTGCCCGCGTACGTGAGCTTGTCGAGGACCGTGACGTGGTGGTCCGTATGCGCGACCACGTGGTGCACGAAGTTGGATCCGATGAATCCGGCGCCGCCGGTCACGAGCAGCCGCGACATCACAGGCCCCTGTCGAGGAGGTCCAGGAGATAGCGTCCGTACCCTGACTTCTCCAACTCTCGTGCGCGGTGCCGGAGTTCTTCGTCGGACAGGAAGCCCTGACGCCACGCCACTTCTTCGGGCGCGCCGATCTTCATTCCCGTCCGCCTCTCGATCGTCCGCACGTAGTCCGACGCGTCGGTCATCTGGTCGAAGGTGCCCGTATCGAGCCAGGCCGTACCCCGCGGAAGGACTTCGACGTGGAGTTCGCCGCGCTCGAGGTAGGCGCGATTGACATCCGTGATCTCGTATTCGCCTCTTTCGCTGGGTGTCAGTTCTCGGGCGATGTTCACCACGTCGTTGTCGTAGAAGTAGAGACCCGGGATCGCGTAATTGCTCTTGGGTGTTCTCGGCTTCTCCTCCAGCGACAGCGCGTTGCCGGCGCGATCGAACTCGACGACGCCGTAGGCGGAGGGTTCACCGACCCAATAAGCGAAGATCGCACCCCCTTGGACGTCTCGATACCTCTTGAGCTGCGTTCCCAGACCGGGCCCGTAGAGCAGATTGTCGCCCAGGACGAGCGCGACTTTCTCACGGCCGATGAATTCCGCGCCGATCGTGAAGGCCTGGGCCAGCCCATCGGGCGACGCCTGCTGTGCGAAGGTCAGAGAGATCCCGAAGCGGGAGCCGTCGCCCAGGAGCCGCTCGAAGTGGGCCGCGTCGTGCGGAGTGGTGATGACCAGAATGTCTCGGATACCCGCCAGCATCAGCGTCGACAGCGGATAGTAGATCATCGGCTTGTCGTACACCGGGATGAGTTGCTTCGATGTCCCCAGTGTGATCGGATGCAGTCGAGTGCCGGAGCCCCCGGCCAGGATGATCCCCCTCATGCCGATATGGTGTCACACACTCGCGCCGCTCACCGTCGTACGGCGGTTCGACCGCGGCCGAGCGTCGTGCCGCAGAATCCTTCGAGCCTGCCGAGGAAGGCCGGCACCCCCGCCACCAACGGATACTCCGAATGGCGCCTGAGGCCGATGATCGCCCCCGCCGCTATGTGCGCCAACTGGAGAAGGAGCGGGTAGCGGTGTCGTCGGTACACCCTGGCGATCCCCCTGCCGTACGCACGCAGTTTCCACCGTGCCTCTCGGGAAGAAAGGCCCTCGCCCTCAGCGATCCCGCCGATCCAGGCGGAGTGGGGCGGCAACCATACGAAACGTCGAGCGCTCTCCGGCGACGTGGCGAGCCATCGCAGCAGGAGGTCCGTGACTTCGCCGGCCTGCCATGGCGTCGGCGCACCTGTGCCTAGCGCCTCATCGAATCCGCCCAGCCCCACGAACGCCGAGCGTCGGATCGCGAGTCCCATCTCGATGACCTGCCACACGTTGCGGCGATCCAGCGGGGTTCCCGGAGCCGGTAGCGAAAATCGGTCGCCCTCCGGTGCCCGCACGGTCACGCACCCCGAGGCGTCACCGATGCCGGACCGGATCGACGCCACGGAACCCGCGGGAAACCAACTCGTGTCGTTCGGAAAGAGCAGGAGATCGTCGTGGCGGGTCTGACTCAGGCCGACGCCGACGTTTCGACCGCGCGACGCACCCCGCGCCGATTCACCTACGATCAAACGCGCGCTCAGCGCTGAGCGGTGTCGCTCCGCGAGCGCCCGGGTCTGGGCGACGTTCGCTTGGGCGACGATGACAAGGGTGTCTCTCTCGCTCAGCTGCGGGATCAAGGATCGGATGAGTCGCTCCAGGTAGTCGATACGACCGAGCGTGGTGACGACCATCGTGATGTCCGAGTCGCCCGGCCTCGTCATGACGGCGACTCCGTCGTGCTGGCGACAGCCTTGACGGATCCGATGGTCGGTCGCGCAAGCAGAGCCGTCGAGATCAGCTCCGTCAACGCGTACCCGATGGCCGCTCCCACCGGCCCGATCGCCATGGTCAGCAGGATCATGGCGGGCACCCCGACGACCGTACCGACCAGAGTGGCCGTCATGACGGTGCGTGCCCTTCCCGCGGGGAAGAGCACGTGTCTGGTCATCGACGTGCGCAGCGAGAACAGGGCGAAGGCGAACCCCAGGACGATGACGACGTCCGTCGTCGCTGCGGCCTGCTCGCCGAAGAGCACGCCGCTCACGAGGGCGCCCGCGGAGCCGAGGACGACCCATCCGGCGATGCCGAAGCCACCATGGGCCGTCAGCGCGATCTTCAGGCGGCGGGCGCGCGCGGGGCCGCTCACTTCGGCGCTCCAACTCTGCAGGGCGTTCGCGAGCGTATAGGGCAGGAAGGTGCCGAGCTTGAGTAGCTTGTCAGCCGAGGCGAAGCCGGCGGCGGCGACGCCCGGTGAGAGGACGTTGACCAGGGGAGTCGGGACCGCAGAGTACGCGCCGAGGGCGGCATCGTTGAGGGCCACTGGCGCGCCGGTGCGGAACAGTGAGGGGATGCGAGAGGGAGAGGGCCACTGTCCGCGGTAGCGGCGGAGAACCCGTCGCGTGTACAGGGCCGTTCCCGCGAGCGTGACGACGATCCCGGCCGCCGGATAGAGCTCGACGGGCCCCTGCGCGGCGATCGCGATCGCCGCGACGATGGCGATACCGAGACGGGGCAGCGCGTCGAAGGCGGCGATCGCGCCGGGCGAGCCGATCCCCACGGCGAACCAGGTGAACGACAGGGCGATGAGCGCTCCCTGCAGGCCCATCAAGACAGCCAGAAGTTCCCATCCGGGCGATGCGACGAGGACGCAGACCACGGCCATGAGGGGGAGCGCGATGACCGCGGTGAGGAGCCGAACGACGAGGGCCTCTCGATAGAGCGTGCCGCGGGAGGGGTCATCCGGCGCGATCGCGACGAGCGCGGGACCGATGGTCGTCCACCCGTAGGCGATGGCGATGGCGGCGAACGTCCCGACTGCTTCGCCCGCTATCGCGCTCGCCCAGCCGTCCGGACCGGCGCTTCGCGAGACAGCGGGAAGCACGAGGAGGGGTGAGATGGCGGCGATCGCCGGAAGCATCGTGAAGCCCGCGAGTCGGCGCCACAGGGGGGACGGGGCGGTCATCGGCGTTCTCGCGCGAGAGTCTCGAGAAGAACCGCGGCGGTCCCCGCCGCAGCGGTATCCCAGCTGAACGTCGCGGCGCGGGCGGTTGCCCGGCCCTTCTCCGCGGCGGACGGAGGGGTATGGATGGCGCGGAGGATCGCCTCGGCCAGCGCCGAGGGGTGACGGGCGTCCGCGTACGTCGCGATATTCCCACCGACCTCGCGCAGGACCGGGATGTCGTGCGCGACGACGCGGCACCCCCGCGCCATCGCGTCGATGAGGGGCAAGCCGAAACCCTCCGCCAAAGACGGGCAGACGTACACGTCGGCGACGGAGTACAGGGCTTCCAGCTCCGCATCCGACACCCATCCCGGGAGGAGCACGTCGGCGTGCAGCCCCAGGCCCTCCACCATCGGCCGCAGCGGATCACCGCTGGGCTCGGCGCCGGGGATCACCGTGTAGGGGCGCTGTCCGGGATCGATCGCTGCGATGGAGCGCAGCAGCCCGTCGAAGTTCTTGTGGGGCATGCGGTTCCCGATGCTGAGCACGACGGCACGGCCGGCCGGTATCGGCCACGTCGACAGTGCGTCGGACTCGGCGTGGGCGGGTGGCGTGCTCGCGCCGTTGTGCACGACATGGATGCGTCGGGCATCGACGCCCAGCCGCTCGATGATGGACTGGCGTGCGGCGCGCGAGATGGTGATGACGGCGTCGGCAGTGCGAGCCGACCGGCCCATGAGCCATGACGTGATTCCGCGCGAGACCCGCTCCGCGGCCGCGCCGGGAACCTCGTCGTAGATGACGTCGTGGATCGTCGCGACGCGCGGCATCCCCGTCACGACGGGGCCGAAGTTCTGGGGTGTCCACAGCACGTCTGCGCCGCTCCGCCGCGCCGCGCGCTCTGCCAGAAGGGCCTCCCCGGCTGCCCAGCTGACTTTTCCGGCTCCCACCGGGCGCAGCGTTTGGACGCCCCCGGGGAAGAAGGCCCGCACGCGTTCCGCGCCGACGTGATTGGCCAGTGCGACCCAGTCCGCCTCGGGAGCCTGCGCCGGCAGGCGGCGGAGGAGCTCGCGCGCGTAGGTCTCCGTCCCCCCTCGACCGCCCGTGTAACCGAGAAGGTCTACGACGATGCGCACGGGCTCAGGACTCGATGATCGCTTCGGGCGGCGACTCGCGTCGGGGAATCGTCAGAACCCCGGCGAAGAAGCTCATCATGATCGTCTGGAATCCCAGCATGAGTCCGAGCGCGCTGGGGAGCGCGATACGCACGACCTCCGCAGCATCCTGCGGGCCGAAATCGAGGCTGCCCCAGCGAACGACCTGAACGATCCCGACCAGGACGCCCGCGACGAAGAGCGCCAGACCGACCAGCAGGCCTCGTTCGGACGACCATCTCGAGATGATCGATCGATATCGGGGGCTCGCGGGGAGAAATGCCTCTTGCGTGGCGTAGAGCTTGGTGAGCCAGGCGAACAGCAGCGACTGATATCCGATGACGCACAGCGCGGTCGCGTAGACCATGGTCGTGACATCGAAACCGATGTCGCCGATCCTAACCGGCCCCACCGCGAGGATGCCGACGGCGAGTGCTCCGAGGAGGAAGGCGACCAGCCCGGGATAGATGAAGAGCCAGCGGGGCGAGAAGAGCAGAAGGAACCGCAGGTGACGCCATCCATCGTGCCAGCTGCGGAGGTGGGGCGGCCGGGAGCGACCGTCCTTCTTGAGGGTCGTGGGGACTTCTTCGATGCGGTAGCGCGCCAGCGATGCCTTCACGACCATCTCGGAGGCGAACTCCATGCCGGTCGTCTGCAGGTCGAGTGCCGCGATGCGGTCGCGGTTGAACCCGCGAAGCCCGCAGTGGAAGTCCCCGATGTTGGGACGGAAGAAGAGCTGTCCGATGCCCGAGAGGACGGGATTGCCGAGGTACTTGTGCAGGGGCGGCATGGCTCCGTCTGCGATCCCGCCGCGGAAGCGGTTTCCCATGACGAGGTCGGCCCCGCCGCGAAGACGTTCGACGAACGGCTCGAGCGAGGTGAAGTCGTAACTGTCGTCCGCGTCGCCCATGATGATGTAGCGCCCTCGAGCCTGCTCGATGCCCTCGATGAGCGCGGCGCCGTACCCGCGCCGGCTGGCGGGAACGACGCGCGCCCCGAGGCGACGCACGATGTCCTGCGAGCCGTCGGTGCTGCCGTTGTCCGAGACGAGGACCTCTCCGGCGATGCCGGTGCGCTCCAAGAATCCCTGCGCCTTGCGGATGCAGACCTCGAGGGTCTCCGCCTCGTTGAGGCAGGGCATCAGGATGGTCAGCTCGAGAGCCGGGTGATCAGGACGACCGTCCATCGAGGTCCTTTCCTGCGCGGCGCGTGCGCCGGCGTGATGAGTCGGGTCGTGGTATCGCGGCCAGGATCGCGTCGATCGTCCGCGCGATCGTACGGTCTTCCACGGCCTTTTCGTACCAGGCGCGGGTGGTGCGCCGGAGCTCGTCGCCCTGCTCAACGGCGCGGACGATCGCCTCACCGAGGGTACCCGGTTCGACGGAGGCTGCGATGTAGCCGTTGACTCCGGGTTCGATGAGCTCCGTGGCTGCGTTGCCGTCGTCCGCCACGAGGACGGATGGCGTGCCGTGGGCGGCTGCCTCGACGACGACGAGGCCGTACCCTTCGCGCCGAGAAGGGTGCACGAGGCAGGCCGCACGTCCCAGGAGGTCGTGGAGTTCACGCTCCGAGACGAACCCGGGCATCCGCGTCCAGGGGTCGGCGGCCGTGCCATCGACAGCCTCGCGGACCGCCGCGGTCGACGACCCCTCGCCGAGGATGACGAGGCGCAGATCGGATACGCTCTCCCGCGCCGCGGCTACAGCTGCGGGGACGTGCTCGACGCGCTTGTCGGGGATGTGGCGACCGACGTACAGCGCGAACGGGGGATCGGTCCGCTCCAGTCGAGGGGTGACGTCGATCTCTTTGTCGATGAGTCCCGGGCTGAGGAGGAGTTCACCGCGCAGGCCCTCGGCGCGGAGGCGGCGCGCGGAGAGCTGCGAGTGGCACGTCGCGATGGGCGTGAGGGCGATCGCCGCCCGCTGGAGCGCCCAGCCGACGGATCCGGTGAGAAGACCGGCATAGTCGCGCCACTGCGTGCGCCCCCACACCTCCAGGTAGTCGACGAGGATCCGGGTCGGGGAGCCGCGGAGAGCCGCGCGGGCCGCGAAGACGTTGAGGACCGGCAGACCGCTCACGATGACGGCGTCGAAGCGCGTTCGGTCGCGCCTCAGGCGTCGGTAGAGCCGGTGAGCGTAGGAGGCGGCTGCAGCGCTGCGGCGGACACCTCTCTCGTCGTAGAGACGCAGGGGACCGCAGACCTCCTCCACGGAGAACGAAGCCTCGTCAGCCGCTGCTCCCCAATCGGCCGTGAGGTAGGTGACGTCGTGTCCGCGGCGTGCGAGCTCCTCGGCGAAAGCGCGATACTGTCGCTCTCCGCCGCCTGTCGTAGCCGGGAAGAGGCAGTCGTATGCGATCGCGATACGCAGGGAGGACACAGTCAGCAGCCCTCGATCCGGAAGACGCGGGCGTCGGGGCCCTCAGTGTCGACCACGGTGAGGTGCTCTCCTTCGACGAGATTCACGACGCCCCCGTGGCCGACGGGGTCGTCCGCGCCCATCACATCCCGGCTTCCGAAGTCCACGACGTAGTCCACCCCGGTGCGGTTGACGGCCTCGCACACCGCCGGATCGTCATCGATGCGTGCGAGGTTCTGCGCGAGGAAGGTCTCGTCCGCGCTCGGAGCACCGAAGATGTGAGGCTCCGTCACCGTCAGCCCGGCGAGGGCGTATGCCAGGTTGGCGCCGGTGCGCGGGCTCGCGATGACGAGGGATCCCGGCTCCGCGTACGTGGTGAGGCGCTCGAGCACGGCGCGTTCGTCGGCGGTGAGGAGGAGGGCGTCGTCGCGGTACTGGTGTGCTTCGTTCACCTGCGCCAGCGCCAGGGACACGTTGGGTCCGAGGGCCGCCGTCGAGAGGACGGCGCCGATCGCGACAAGCGCCGCGGCGGACCACGCCGCGGGGCTTCGCGAGAACTGCGCGCTCACCCACCACGTGCGCGTCCATCGCCGCACGTCCGACGCGAGATCCGTGATGCCGAGGGTTGCGATCGGGATGGCCGCGATGGGGAGGAGCGCTGCGAGCCGATTGGGGTCGCTGTACCACGGGTCGGTGAGGAACGCGCGGAGCGGGTTCTCGACCGCCGTTCCCGCCGCGAGGACGTAAAGCAGGACCGCCACGGCGAAGGGCATCGCGAGGGGGATTCGCTGGGGTCGCCGCACGATCGCGACCGCACCGAGGAAGAGGCTGACCGCGATCACGACGGTCGGCACGTAGCCTCGCGGAGTCACGGTGAGGGCATGGTAGAGGGCCGAGGACGTGCTCTCCCAGGGCGTCCACCCCCACACCGCGGCGTTGGTCGTGGCGACACGCCACAGTGCCGCCCCCGCAGCGAGGAAGGCCACGGGGACTGCGACAGCGAGGGCGATGGTGAGCCGGGTGCGGCGGCGCACGGCGACGAGGGCGGCGTCCGCGACGAGGTAGGCGCCCGCGAACGCGAAGGTGGCGACGAAGGCGTTGGGGTGTGCGAGGAAGACGCCAGTGACGATCGCCGCCGCGAGAAGGGCGGCGAGGACGCGCTGGCGGGTCCCTGAGGCGCGTCGGACGAGGATCACCGACGCGAGGGCCGCCGGGATCAGCGCGTAGCCGAGCGCGTTGGGATACAGCACGCCCCAGTTGAAGAAGAGTGCGGGAAAGGCGCCGAACCCGGTGGAGAGCATCCCTGCGGTGACGAGGGCGATACGTCGTCCCGGGAACAGCTGGGCGGCGAGGGCGAGGTTGCTCACCGGCCAGATGAGGGCCACGACGGCGAGGTTCGTCGCGTTCACGGCGACCGGGACACTCGCTCCGGAGACGCTCGCGGTCACGGCGGTCAGCGCGTGCCATCCGCTCGGGTAGAACGGGATGTCGGACGTCGCCCCGATGGAGAACGGCGACGCGTTCGCCGTCTCGATCGCGTATCGCACGGTGTTCAGGTGAACGATGTTGTCGAATCGCTGGGCGATCGTGTCGGGTGCGCCGAAGGCTACGGTGAATTGGGCCCCGATCAGGATGAGGGCGGCGAGCGCGACGACCGCCGCGGCGACGTGCAGAGCGGTCCGGTCGGCTGGTGGGACGGTCGGTTGGCTGACGAGCCGGACAACGCCTGCAGCGCCGACCGCGATCGAGGTCATCACGGCGAGGGGCAACAGCCCCCAGCGGAGGCCCGTCAGCGGAGTGAGCGCGGCGGATACGCCCACGATGGAGGCGGAGATGGCGGGAGCAAATAGGATCGGGCCGATCCGTCGGATGCCCCAGCCGGTGGCGACGACGGCCAGGCCTGGGAGGACGAGAACCGCGACTGCGACGAGAAATGCGGGCACAGCGTCCCACCATGCCCCGACCATTCACATCCCGTCTCTCGCTCGATGGTGCAGTCTGACATGCTAGTCGACGTCGATATCCCCGCTCGGAGACGGCTCTGTAGACTCGTTCGCCGGGCTGGGTCGTTCCCGTTCGCACCTCTCTCTCGCATCTCAGAAAGCGCTCCATGGATCTTCTCATCGTCGGATCGGGCTTCTTCGGGCTCACCATCGCTGAACGCGCCGCTTCGGACGGGAGGAAGGTCACGGTCATCGACCGCCGTCACCACATCGGCGGCAACGCCTACAGCGAGGACGAGGCGCAGACCGGTATCGAGGTCCACCGGTACGGGGCCCACCTGTTCCACACGTCGAACCCGGCGGTGTGGGAGTACGTCAACCGCTTCACGACCTTCACGGACTACGTGCACCGCGTGTACACGAATCACAAGGGGGTCGTGTACCCGCTGCCGATCAACCTCGGTACGATCAACCAGTTCTTCCAGGCCGCCTATTCGCCGTCCGAGGCGCGCGCGCTCGTTCAGGAACTGGCGGGGGAGTTCGACGTGAAGGACGCGGCGAACCTCGAGGAGAAGGCGATCGCGCTGATCGGTCGGCCGCTCTACGAGGCGTTCATCCGCGACTACACGGCCAAGCAGTGGCAGACGGCGCCGACCGACCTGCCCGCCGAGATCATCTCGCGGCTTCCCGTGCGCTACACCTACGACAACCGCTACTTCAACGACACGTGGGAGGGCCTACCGACCGACGGATACACCGCCTGGATCGAGCGGATGGCCGATCACCCGAACATCGACGTCAAGCTCTCCACGGACTTCTTCGACGAGTCGCAGCCGCTCAACAAGGCCGCCACGGTCGGCCAGCTGCCCATCGTGTACACGGGGCCCGTCGACCGCTACTTCGATTTCGCCGAGGGCGAACTCTCGTGGCGCACTCTGGACTTCGAAGAAGAGGTGCTCCCCGTCGGCGATTTCCAGGGCACCTCCGTCATGAACTACGCCGACGCTGACGTGCCGTACACGCGCATCCACGAGTTCAAGCACTTCCACCCCGAGCGCGCCGATCGGTATCCCGACGACAAGACGGTCGTGATGAGAGAGTTCTCCCGCTTCGCCACGCGCGATGACGAGCCCTATTACCCGGTCAACACCCTCGAGGACCGCTCCGGTCTACTCGCCTATCGCGAACTGGCCAAGGGCGAGCGCGATGTCCACTTCGGTGGGCGCCTTGGCACCTATCAGTACCTCGACATGCACATGGCGATCGGGTCGGCCCTGTCGATGTGGAACAACCAGTTCGCCTCATGAGACGCCACTCAGCCAGAATCCCTCGTGCGCGCCCGCGGCCTCGTCCTCGAGAAGAGGCCCGACGACCGTGATCACTCGCTGACCGCGGGCGAAGACCTCGCGGCAGGGCAGCGAGAACGTCGGGTTCTCGGGGTGAGCGCCCGTGAGCTCGAGCAGGCGATGTTCGGAGAGTGCATAGACGACGCGGTCGATGCCTGCCCAGTACGCCGCGCCCGAGCACATCACACAGGGTTCCGCGCTCGTGAACAGGGTGGATCCCGCCATTCCCTGCGCACCCAGCTCACGGGATGCTGCCGCCACGGCGCGCATCTCGGCGTGCTGCGTGGGGTCGCCCTCAGGAGGAAGCGAGTTGTTGCCGAAGGATGCCACGATCCGCCCCGCGGCATCGACGACGATCGCGCCGAAGGGATGCGCACCGCTCTCGCGGGAGCGCTCGGCGACGCGGATGCTTTCGCGCAGCAGCTCGAGGTCGGCATCTGTTAGGTCGGAGGGCGCGGCGGCAGGAGGCATCGTGTCCAGCGTAGAGGCCTCCCCGAGCGGTCATAGACTCGACGGGTGACCACCGCCGCCGTCGGCAGCCCCGGCTCCGCCCGGCGATACCTGCACTCCCTCTGGCTGCTCTCTGCCCGAGACCTGCGGGTGCGTTATGCCACCAGCATCCTGGGCTATCTCTGGTCGGTCCTCGATCCGCTCGTGATGAGCCTGATCTACTGGTTCGTCTTCACCCAGGTGTTTCAGCGCACGGTCGGCACCGAGCCCTACATCGTGTTCCTGATCACGGCACTGCTGCCGTGGGTCTGGTTCAACAGCGCGGTGTCGGACTTCACGCGCGCCTTCAACAAAGACGCCAAGCTCGTGCGATCGACGGCGATCCCGCGCTCGATCTGGGTCGGTCGGATCGTGCTGAGCAAGGGCGTCGAGTTCTTGTTCTCGTTGCCGGTGCTGGCGCTGTTCGCGATCATCGCCGGCGCTGGCGTTGGATGGGGACTGCTCTGGATGCCGGTTGCCGTGCTATTGCAGACGGCGCTGCTCGTGGGGCTCGGCCTGCTCGTCGCGCCGCTGTGCGTGCTGTACTCCGACCTCGAGCGCACGACGAAGCTGATTCTGCGCGCGCTGTTCTATGCCTCGCCGATCATCTACGGCGTGGCGGATCTGCCCGGCATCTTCTCCGACCTCGCCGCCTTCAATCCGCTTTCGGGCATCTTCACGCTCTACCGCATGGGCTTCTTTCCCGACCAGTGGGATACCTTCACGGTCGTCGTCGGCGCCCTCATGAGCCTCGGTTTTCTCGGGCTCGGCCTGCTTGTCTTCCGTTCGCTCGAGCGACCCGTGCTGAAGGAGCTGTGATGGCGGCATCTCACGGCGCTGCCATCGAGGTCTCGGGGCTCGGCATCCGCTTCCGGCGCAACCGTCGCGGGCGGCGTAGCTTCAAGGACCTATTCGCGGGCTCTGCCCGTCGCGCGCGCCCGAACGAGTTCTGGGCGCTGCGCGATGTCTCATTCACCGTGCGCCCGGGCGAGTCGATCGGCGTCGTGGGCCGCAACGGGCAGGGAAAATCCACGCTCCTCAAGCTGGTCGCGGGCGTACTGCTTCCCGACGAGGGCCGCGTCGACGTGCACGGGGGAGTGGCGCCGCTCATAGAGATCACCGGCGGCTTCGTCGGCGACCTCACGGTTCGCGAGAACGTGCGCCTCACCTCGGGCCTGCACGGCATGTCGCGCGCCGAGGTGTCGCGACGATTCGACGGCATCATCGACTTCGCCGAACTGCACGACTTCGTCGACACGCCCTATAAGCACCTCTCGAACGGCATGAAGGTGCGCCTCGCCTTCGCCGTGGTGTCGCAGCTCGAAGAGCCGATCCTGCTGGTCGACGAGGTGCTCGCCGTCGGCGACAAGGCCTTCCGCGAGAAGTGCTACCGCCGTATCGATGAGCTGCTCGCTGAGGGACGCACGCTCTTCTTCGTCTCGCACAATGAGCGTGACCTGCGGCGCTTCTGCACGCGCGGGCTGTACCTCAACAAGCACCGGCTCGAGATGGATGCCGACATCAGCGAGGTGCTCGCCCGCTACAACGCCGACTATCCGTCGATATAGGGCCGCCTCGAGCCGCTCAGCAAACGTGGCGCAGGCTCAGGCCGCGGGCAGCGCGGGCATCGGCGTCCATGACCTGTCGCGCGAGATGGCGATGCCATCACGCCAGCCGCGCCAGAGGTTGCTCGTGCCGCGCACGGTGCGCTCGACCGCGACCAGGCGGATGAGCTCCTTCGCGAACGTCAGGAAGGTGCCGATCGCGAAGCGCAACGGGCGGTGGGCGCCGTGGGTGCGGAAGTAGTGCTTCATGTGCCCGCGGTTTCGCATGATGTAGTAGCGGTAGGCGTTGCTCGAGGCGTTGAGGTGTCGCGTGCCCATGTCCCACTGCTTGATCTCGCGCGTGCGCTTCAGGACGAATTCGTCGACGATCACGGCGGTGGTCTGGCGCGAGGCGAGCCATCCGTACACCGAGTCGTCCCAGTAGATGAAGAAGCGCGGGTCGGGAAGCCCCACCTTCTGCACGATGTCGCGATGGATGAACATCCCCTCGAAGCATCCAGAATTCATCACCCGGTAGCGCTTCTCGTCGAAGCCCGCGGGGGCGAACGGGATGGGGATGCCGAGGGGGATCGACAGCCGGTACTGCCAGTAGAACTCGCTGCCGTCGTAGTCGTAGCGGCGGCCCTGGATGCTCTTGAAGCGCGGCGCCCACGCGCCCATGCGAGCAAGGCCGTCGGGGATGACCTCGACGTCGTCGTCCATGAGCCAGATCCAGGTCGAGCCGAGTTCGTAGGCGACGCGCATGCCCTCGCTGAACCCGCCGGCGCCGCCGGTGTTGGTGTCGAGGCGGCGATAGACCAGCTCGGTACCGAGACGCTCGCGGAACGACGCCACGACGTCGGACGTGTCATCGACCGATGCGTTGTCGACGACGACGACGTGCCCGGGCTTCGGATCCATGGTCGCGATCGACTCGAGCAGGCGGGTCAGCAGACCCGAGCGGTTGTAGGTGACGATCGCGATCGTCGCACTGGCGGGGTCGAAGGTCTCGGTCATGATGCCTCCTCGAAGCGCTTGCGCCAGGACTCGACCGACACCAGCTCCGGGAGGGCATCACGATAGGCGCGGGAGAGTGATGGCCACCTCCGCACGAGCGCGCGATGCAGCCGTACCGAATCGATCAGCATCCGTCGGTACTTCGCACGATCGCGCGTGTAGATGTTCTTGCCCGAACCGTCGGCGGCGCTGACGATGGCGCTGTCGAAGAGAGGCACTCGCCACCAGTGCGCGTCGTTCTTGCTGAACTCCACTTCTGGTCGCTCGACATTGGCGGGGCTGGCCCCCCGCATCCAGTGCGAGGCGAGCGTTCGCACCGTGAACCACCGAAGCCGCAGCCCGCTCGGGCTGTCGAAGGTGTTGAAACGCTGCCGCCGGAACACCTGTCGGCCGCGCCGCGATCGCATGGGAACGCCGGTGTCGCGGTGCACGACCGTTTCCGGATACTGCGCGGCGATCTTGCGCGCCGCGGGCATCGCCGTCGCGAGCGTCCGCCACATGTGGCCCGGGCCCTGCATGAGGTCGCGCAGCGCGCGATGGCGCAACGCAACGGGGTAGTACTGCATCATCATCAGGTGCTTGAGGTCGACCCGCCGACTGTGCCGGGGCAGCGTTCCGCCCGACGAAGCGTTCGAGTGAAGCAGGGCCGCGACGATCCGGTTGCGCGCGTGGAAGTAGGCCTGCCAGTCGATCGAGTCGTCCTTGCCCACCCACGACACGTGCCAGAGCGCGACGCCCGGCAGAGAGACGGTCGGATAACCGGCCTCACCGGCCCGCAGGCAGTACTCGGCGTCATCCCACTTGATGAACGCGGGCAGTGCGAGCCCGACATCGCGAAGGATCGCCGTCGGGATGAGGCACATCCACCAGCCGTTGTAGTCGGCATCGAGACGTGCATGCAAAAGCGGAGTCTGTCGCAGGTTCGCGACGGAGAAGTCGTGTGGCATGCGTTCCTGGAACAGGTTGCGCCACATGAAGGGCTGCTCATCGACCACCTCGGCCCAGGCATGCAGCTTCGGCCGATCGAGCAGGTCGAACATGTGGGCGCCGACGATCGTCGGCTCGCTGGCGTATCTGCCGAAAATGATCGAGCGACGCACGGACTCGGGCTCGATGCGCACGTCGTCGTCGAGAAGCTGGACGAAGTCGCTCTCGTCCGCGTCCAGCGTCTCGAGCATGGCGCGGGCAAATCCACCCGACCCGCCGAGATTGGGCTGGCGGATGATGCGCAGCTTGTCGCCGAGCCTGGCGGCGACGTCGGCGTATCCCTCCTGATCCGACACGACGGCGGTGCCCTGATCGATGAGATAGATGCGTTCGATGACCTCGAGTGCCTCGGGCGCGTTCGCCAGATCCGTGAGGGTCGCGACGCAGTAGTCGGGCTTGTTGAACGTGGTGATGCCGAGCGACGCTCCGCGCGGGCGGATGGGCTCGTGATCGGTCGTCCACTGCGCGCCGCGGAAGAGCACGTTGCTCTCATCGGCGACGATGTCGAACCAGATCCAGCCGCCGTCGCTGTACTGGTCGAGGACGAGATCGAAAGAGCTCTCCGCCTCGCCGTCGACCTCACGTGTCTCGAGGCGCTGTTTGACGCCGCTCCCGTTCGATCGGTACACCAGCACGGTGGCCGGCCCCGTCGTCCGCACGGTCAGGTGCACGCGGCGCACCGACGTCCAGTGCTGCCAGTACGACGCGGGAAAGGCGTTGAAGTAGGTCCCGAACGACACTCGACGCCCGGCGACGACCCGCGCGCTCCTGCGGTCGAGGACGTTGCCCAGGTGCGCGACGCTCGACACCCGGACCGGTTCTTCGTCGATGACGGACCACGTCTCGGGGTCCGCGTAGAGCGGAAGCAGATCGGGGTCGCGTTCGAGGGGAAAGACGACGTTCTGCAGGACGTGTGTCACGGGTGAAATCTCCGGAGGGTCGGCGGGCGCGGGGCGTCGAGCCGAGATGGAAGCCTACCCTGGGATCTCCGCGTCATCCTGAGGAAGCGCCGCCGAGCCCCGAAGGCGCTGTTCCGGGATACGCAAGCGAAACAGCGGACGGGTCATTTGTATCGCGATGCGATACACGACACACTCGTGCCGTGGTCGAACTGGTCGACTATCGGGACTATCACTGAAGGGAAACGCTCATGATGAAGAATCCTCCGCACCCCGGCACCGTGATCGGCGAGGACGTTCTCGGCGAGTTGGGGCTCACGGTTGCTGAAGCGGCGGCGCGCCTCGGTGTGTCCCGTGTCGCGCTCAGCCGTGTCATCCACGGTCACGCCGGAGTGAGCCCGAATCTGGCCATCCGGCTGGAGCGGTCAGGTGTTGGTACAGCGCGAGCCTGGTTGGCTATGCAGGCGAACTACGACCTGGCCCGTGAGCTCGACAGCAAGGATCACCACGTGACGCCGCTCGTCGTTGCCTGAGTCCGTTCGACCCGTTTGTCGCTTCGACAGGCTCAGCGACCGGAGGGCGGGCGCAGCGATCGCGACGCGGATCTCCGCGTCATCCTGAGGAAGCGCCGCCGAGCCCCGAAGGCTCCGGATCGGGATGCCGGATCCGCTCACGCCACGAACGCGCAAGACCTGCCCGCACGACGCAGACGACCAGCAGCATCCACCCGAATCCCGTGAGCGTGAAGCTCTCGAACACCGAGTCCACGAGCAGCGTCACGAGGATCAGCGGCGTCCACGCGTAGAGGACCGAGCGCCGGGCGCTCGCGACGAGCCAGGAGCGCACGAGCGCGATCGCGCTCATGCCGACGAACAGGATCAGGCCGAGCCACCCCGCCTGCAGAAGGATGTCGAAGTAGGCGTTCAGCGCCGACCCGTGGGTCGAGCCCGTGATGATGTTGATCGACGAGAACGGAAACTCCGCCGCCGGCCAGGGGCCGAACCAGCCCCAGCCCTGCACCGGCCGCAGCCGGACGTAGATCAGCAGCGTGTCCCACAGGCCCGCGCGGGTGGCGAAGTCCGAACCGGCGTTCAGCAGCGCGATGATGCCCTCGCGGAAGAAGTACGAGATCGTCAGCCCGATCACGACGGTGCTGGCGAGGCCGATCTGCAGGGTGCGGCGGCCGGCGGGGGCGGCGCGACGCACGAGCGCGAGGGCAGCCGTGGCCCCGGCGACGGCGAGGGCGAGCACGAAGACCGTCGGCGAGGCCGAGAAGAGCGCGAGCAGACCGCCCAGCGCGAACGAGAACACCGCGATCCCGGTGCGCAGCGCGTGCGTGCGCCACTCGATCACGAATGTCACGAGCGCGATCACCGCGACGAAGCCGAGCATGTTGCGGGTGCCGAAGATGCCCTGCACGGGCCCGCCCAGGGCGAGGTTGCCCTCGACCCCCAGGAAGCGCAGGGGGGTGTCGAGCAGCACGCCCGAGAGGATCTCGAGGGCGAGCGAGACCGAGAGCAGCGTGCGCAGCACATCGCCCAGCGCGCGCACGGTCTGCAGCGTGTCGCGCACGTGTCCGATCACGATCGCGAGAAAGGCGACGGCGGCAAGGCCCAGCCAGCCGCCCAGGGTGCGCAGCTCGTCGGTGCTCCAGAACACGCTCGCCAAGAGCCACGCGAGCAGCCCGATGAGCGTCGTCGGCACGAGCCGCAGCAGGTTCAGCTCGCGCCGGCGGCGCACGAGCATCGCGAGCCCCACGAGGCACAGGCCGCCGAGCATTGTCGCGTACGTGACGCCGCCCGCGGTGCGCTGGATGACGAACGACGAGAGGACGAGGCCGAACGCGGCGAGGGTGAACGCGCGGGCGAGCGCCGCCGAATCGAGCGCATCGCTCACCCACACAGTGACGGGATGCGCAGGCCCGCCCCCGGCATCCGTCATCGCAGCGTCCGGTCCACCGATTCGCCGCGCTCCATCGCGAGGCTGCGCTCGGCGGGGCCCTCGCCCACGAGCGGGGACTGGGCCATCTTGTGCGTGAAGATGACGAGGAACATCCAGCCCCACTCCATGAGCGGTCGGGATTCGGCGAGGCCCTGCACGAGCAGCACCGTCGCGATCAGGGTGGGCAGCAGAGTGAGGGCTTGATAGGGGCGGTCGGCGTCGAGGTCCCAGCGCGGGCGGTCGACCGCGAAGAACCACGCCCGCCACACGTACCCGAAGTAGGCCAGCATGAGCAGGCCCAGTCCAATCGCGCCGAGCTGGAACCACGCGTCCAGCCACATGTTGTGCGCGTGGAACACGGTGAGGTCGTTGACGACGATCCAGCCGTCGAACGCCGGCTCCCACGGCACCCACGGGGTGGCGAAACCCCAGCCGAGCACGGGGTGCTCCGCGATGCGCGCGATGACGGCATCCCAGATGCCCTGTCGTCCGGTGAGGTCGCTCGATCGGCCGAGCATCCCGAGCAGCATGTCGCGACCGAACCACAGCACCGCCGCGAGGGCCACGCCGATGCCGGCGTAGGCGACGTAGTACTTGGTGCGTTCGCCGGGTCGCCTCGTCGTGCGCATGAGCAGGGCCGTCGCGAGCACGAGCGCGGTCGCACCGACGGTCAGCCACACGGTCGCCGAGCTCGATCGCCAGAGCAGGAATGCCGACACGACGATCCAGCCGATCAGCCAGCCGCGGCGGGCGCCCGAGGCGATGCGCACCGAGAAGACGATGATCGCCAGCAGCGCCGCGACGGCGAGCAGATGCGCGTTGCCGACGATGCCCTGGATGCGCCCGCCGTCGAACAGGTTGTCGCGCACCCAGTACAGCTCGGTGACGACCTCGCCCTCCCACAGCACGAAGTTCGGCAGGATCGGATGCCGCAGCACGATCGAGACGAACAGCTCGAGCAGCAGCGAGAGCCCCATGATCCACTTCAGAGCGGACGCGAGCGCACGCACGAGCTCGCGCCACGTGAGGACGCTGCCCAAGAAGATGCCCTGCACGGTCGTCGCCACCAGCAGAGCCCAGGTCAGCAGGGTCGCCTGCGGCCACTGCGACCAGATCACCGATGCGCCCGCCAACGCGACGTACGCCAGCGGTAGCCACGGCAGCCGGCGCCAGCCGATCGTGGGCCGCACGA
Organism: Microbacterium sp. HA-8; assembly: GCF_046111165.1. Classification (NCBI taxonomy): domain Bacteria; kingdom Bacillati; phylum Actinomycetota; class Actinomycetes; order Micrococcales; family Microbacteriaceae; genus Microbacterium; species Microbacterium sp. HA-8. Next base: position 2,791,071 of record NZ_CP162025.1, on the reverse strand, counting down.
CCAGCCACACGATCACGCTCGCGACGGTCGTCGCACCGACCAGGGCGACAAGGCCCGCCGCGCCCAGCAGGTTGAACCAGAAGGTCGTGGCAAGGGCGATGACCAGCAGCAGGACGCTGTAGGCCCGCAGCAGCAGATGACCGGTGGACTCGCGGGCCGGTGCCTGCGGGGGCGCGCCGACGGGGTGTCGCGTGTGCAGGGCCATGGTGAGTTCAGGGTACCGGCCGCGGGCGGCAATACAGTGGGAGCATGATCGTGCCGATCTCCAACGCGCCCCGGGACTACGCGTGGGGAGACCCGCGCGCCATCGCCGATCTGCAGGGGCGGGAGCCCGGCGGATCGCCCGAGGCCGAGGTGTGGCTGGGCGACCACCCCGGCGACCCGGCCGAGGTCGATGACGGTTCGGGACTGACCCTCGACGCGTGGATCGCCCGCGCGGGGGGCCGGCCGCTGCCGTTTCTGCTGAAGATCCTCGCGGCCGCGTCGCCGCTGTCGATCCAGGCGCACCCGTCGCTGGCGCAGGCGCGCGAGGGCTTCGCGGCAGAGGAGGCGCAGGGTGTGCCCCGCGACGCCGCCCACCGCAATTACCGTGACGACAATCACAAACCCGAGGTGATCGTCGCGCTGAGCGACGAGTTCCAGGCGCTGGCGGGCTTTCGTGTGCTCGAGCAGATCGACGCGCTGCTGGACGCGGTGGCGGGGCAGGATGCCGCCGTCCGGGCGCTCCGCGAGGGTCTCACGGCGTCCGACCCGGCCGCGGCGCTGCGCGAGCTCGTGGGTGCGCTGCTCTCGGGAGAGGCGTCGTCCGCCGTCGCGGCGATCGAGGCGGGTCTTGAGCTGCAGGCGAGCGGTGCGTTCGCGGACGACATCGCGGCGGTGCGCGACATCGCGCGCGTCTACCCCGGCGATCCGGGCGTCGTGGTCGCGCTGCTGCTCAACCGCGTCGTCCTGCGCCGCGGCGAGGCGCTGTTCGTGCCGGCGGGGATGCCGCACGCGTATCTGTCGGGACTCGGCGTCGAGCTGATGGCCGCGAGCGACAACGTGCTGCGCGGCGGCTTGACACCCAAGCACGTCGACGTGCCCGAGCTGCTCGCGGTGCTCGACTGCGCCCCCGGGGCCGCGCCCCGCCTGTCGCCGTCGCGCTCCGAGGCCGGCGTCGAGGCGTTCACCCCGCCCATCCCCGATTTTGCCCTCGCGCGCGTGCGACGCACGGGCGCCGCGGCCGCGGCGACGCCGGTCGCGGTGGCGGGCCCCGCGATCGTGCTCGCGACCGCCGGAGCCGCGACGGTGCGCTGCGCGGCAGCATCCCTCGCCCTCCCCCCGGGGTCGGCCGCCTTCGTCGACGGCGAGTCCGAGGTCTTCATCGAGGGCGCCGGCGAGGTGTTCGTGGCGCAGGCCGGCGGCGTGTCGCACGACTGACGTATCCGTCTGCATCGTTCTGGACACGCCGGGCGCGTCGTGAAGGTTCATGCGCGCATTGAGGGTTTACGATGCTCCGCTTGACTGATCGGGAATGACAACGGTGTAATTAGTGCACTGCGCGGTTCGCGTGGGGGGCTATAGGTGGGAGACGAAATGGCGGGCTCGGAATTCCGTTCCGGTGTACCCGACAACTGGTTCGTCGACCCGGTGAGGCTGGGGGTCCCGGGGGTTCGACGGCCGGTTGACGGCGACGATCCTTTGTCATGGCAGACGGATGCGCTGTGTGCGCAGACGGATCCGGAAGCATTCTTTCCGGAGAAGGGCGGCTCGACGCGCGATGCCAAACGCATCTGCACGACGTGCGAGGTACGGGGGAAGTGCCTTGATTACGCCCTGCAGAACGATGAGCGCTTCGGCATCTGGGGAGGATTGTCGGAGCGAGAGAGGCGCAAGCTCAAACGGCGCGCGGTCTAGACCTGCGCGGCGCGTTCACCGCAGCAGCGGTGCGCGCCGCGCCTAGGCTGAGTGCGCCATGCCAGCCCGTGTCCATGCTCTGCTCGTCGTGCGCCCCGAGGGTGCGGGCGACGAGACCCTGCAGCACCTGGAGCACACGCTCGAGCTGATCGGCGCGCAGACCCGCGCCGTCGACGCACTGACCGTCGTCGTGTGCGGCAAGGCCACCGCCGAGTTGCGCACCCTTGCCGGGCGCGGGGGAGCCGAGGCGGTCATCGAGGCCGCCCGCGGCACGGGATACGCCGCAGCGCTGCGCATGGCGAGCGTGCGGCTGGGTGCCGCCGAGGCTGTGTGGCTGCTCGCCCAGGACACCGCCCCCGAGCCCGGTGCACTGCGCCTTCTGGCGGGAGCGCTCGAGAGCCAGCCGTCGGTGTCGATGGTCGCCCCCAAACTCCGCGATGCCCGCGACCCCGACCTCATCGTCTCGCTCGGCGTCTCGATGACAGCCCTCGGGCGCACGGTCGGCCTCGTCGACGGCCAGCTCGATCAGGGTCAGCACGATGCCGCCGAGGACGCGCTCGCCGCCGACGTGCGCGGGATGCTGGTGCGCCGCCAGGTGTGGGACCTGCTGGGTGGTGCCGACCCGGCGCTGCTGGGCGCCGACGAAGGACTCGACCTGGGTGTGCGCGCCCGGCTGGTCGGCGGCCGTGTCGCCCTCGTGCCGGCGGCATCGGTCATCGTGCACGGCGACGGCGTCGCAGGGCTGCCCGCCCCCACCGACTCCCGCCGGCGCGGACGTCGCGCCTACGCCTCCCGCACCGCCGCGCTGCACCGGCGCCTGACCTACGCGAACGCGGCACTCGTGCCGCTGATCTGGCTCAGCATCCTGCCCCTCGCCCTCGCCCGTTCGGTCATGCACCTGCTGCGCAAGGCGCCGGCCCTGGTGGGCTCGGAATGGCGGGCGAGCCTCGTGGCCTGGCTGCGTCTGGCGGCGATCGCTCGATCCCGCGCGCGCATCCGCAATGCCGCCCGGGTGACGGGCACGCGCCCGGCCTGGGCGCTCGTGGCACCCCTGCGTGTGCGCCGCGCCGACCTCAAACGCCGCTTCGACGACGGCGAGGACTCCAGCGCCGACATCGATCGGCGCGGCGAGCTGCACTTCTTCACCGGCGGAGGCGCCTGGATCGTCCTCGGCGCGCTCGCGCTCGGGCTCGGGGCCTTCTTCGCGCTGCTCGCGTGGCCCGTGCTCGGCGGCGGCGGGCTGCTGCCGCTGCGCGAGAGCCTCGTCGACCTGTGGGGCGACGCCGCCTACGGGCGGCGCGCTCTGGGGCTCGACGAGGTCGGCGCGGCCGATCCCTTCGCCGCCATCGTGGCGCTGCTCGGATCGCTCACGCCCTGGCATCCCTCGCAGGCCTTCGTGATCCTCTGGGTGCTGGCCCTCCCGCTCGCGGCGCTCGGCGGCTGGTTCGCCGCAACCCGCCTTTCGGCCCGCGCCGGCGTGCGCATCGTGGCCGCGATGCTCTTCACCCTCGCACCCTCCTTCCTCACGGCGCTCGTCGAGGGGCGGCCCGCCGCGGTGCTCGCCCACCTGCTGCTGCCGTGGCTCTTCTACACCGGCAGCGTCGCCAAGCGCTCCTGGGGCCCGGCGGGCGCGGCATCCCTGCTCTTCGCCGCCGTCCTGGCGTGCGCGCCCTCGCTCGCGCCGGCCCTGCTCGTGCTGTGGTTGGCCGCGCTCGTCACGGCGGGGCGGCGTGCCCTGCGGGTGGCCTGGATTCCGATCCCCGCCGTCGCCGCGTTCGCCCCCCTGATCTGGGAGCGCGCGATCGTCGGCGGCGACGCCTGGGGCCTGCTCGCCGACCCCGGGCTCGTCTGGGCCGCGCCCCAGGCCGGAGCCGACGCGGCAGGCAGGATGCTGCTCGCGACGGGCTTCGCGACCCCCGATCTGGCAGGGTGGGCAACCCTCGCCCCGAGCGTGCCGCAGCTGCTGCCCATGCTGCTACTCGCCCCGCTTGCCGCTCTCGCCCTCGTCTCGCTCATCTCGCCACGCTGGCCCGCGGGCGCGGTGCTGCTGGTCACCGCTCTGCTCGGAATCGCCACGGCCTTCGCGGCGGTGGGAATCGCGGTGCAGTCGGCGAACGGCGAACCGGTCGCCCTCTGGCCGGGACCTGCCCTGAGCCTGGCGTGGCTCGGCGTCGTCGGGGCGGCGATGATCACCCTCGACACTCCGCTGCCGCGGCGGGTGCGGGCGCTGCGACCCTGGGCGGCGGCCATCAGCGTCCTCGCCGTGACCGCGCTCGCCTTCCCTTCCCTGACGGCGATGCTGCGCGACGACAGCGCGCTCACCAACGGCCCCGAGAGCACGCTGCCCGCCTACGTCGCCGCCGTCGGGCGCGACGATCCCGACGTCGCCACCATGGTCCTCACCCCGCTCGCGGACGGCGGTGTCGCCGCCCGCATCGTCTGGGGCTCCGGCGAGAGCCTGGGCGGGCAGAGTACGGCGCTCTCGGCGCGTGCCGGGGCGAGCGCATCCGATCGCGAGGTCGCCGCCCTCTCGGCCGACCTCGTCGCCCCGAGCGCCGCCGACGTCGCGGGGGAGTTGTCCTCTCGTGCCATCGGCTTCGTGCTGCTGGCACCCGGCGCCGTTACCGAAGCTGCGGACGCGCTCGTGCTGCAGGCGGTCGCCTCGCTCGACGCGCGCGCGGGACTCGAGACCGTCGGCGACACCACGCGCGGACGTCTCTGGCGCGTCACCGGCGATCTGCAGCCGCGCCCTGAGCTCACGCGCGCCGAGACCGCGCTGCAGGGCTCGATCTCGCTCGCCCAGCTCGTCGTGGCGGCCATCGCCGTGCTGCTGGCCTTCCCGACCGCGGCCTCGCGCCGGGCCGCGCGCGCCGAACCGCGCATCGTGGGCGCTGCCCCCGCCTGGGGCGCGGCCGGGCGGGCGCGACGCGCGCGGAAGCGGGGGGATGCTGCCGCCGCGGTGCCGTCCGGCGTCGGCGCGGGTGTCGGTGCGGGTGCGGAGTCCGGGGTCGGGGCCGGCGTGCCGGGTGAGTCCGGCCCGACGGGTGAGTCCGGGGCACCGGCCGAGTCCGACTGGGCGGCCGAGTCCGACCCGGCGGCTGAATCCGACCGGGGGGCCGCGTCCGACCTGGGGGTCGAGTCCGACTCGGGGGTCGAGTCCGAACCGGCGGCTGAATCCGACCCGGCGGCTGAATCTGACATCGCGTCCGAGGACGCGAGCGACGCCGATTCCGATACCGATTTCGTATCCGAATCCGAATCCGAATCTGACGGCGAATCCGAATCTGACGGCGAATCCGAGTCCGACGCCGAGGCGGCGCAGGCGCTGCCGCAACAGGACTCTGCGCCGACAGCATCCGACGACTCCGACGACGACCGCCCGGGAGGTGCCCGATGACCGAGCGACGCACGCTGCGCACGATTCTGACGAGCGCGCGCGTCCTGATCGGCGCCGCCGTCGCCGTCGTGCTGGTCGCCGCGGTCGCCGTTGCGGTCGCCGCACCCCTGCCGACTTTCGCCCGCTCCGCGGTGAGCATCGTCGAGACGCCGACGCCGTCCGAGACGGTCGCCGTGTGCGCGGGCCCGCTGCTGGCCACGGGGCGCACGTCGGGCGCGGCGTCCGAGATCGCGGTGGCCGCCGATGCCGACCTACGGTACGGATCCGCCGAGGGCGAGCCCGCACAGGAGGGCCTGCGCGCGGCGAGCGTCGTCGATTCGTCGGGCCCGTCGGTGCTCCGGATGAGCCCCATCGATCGTGAAGCGGCATCCCTCGCCGGAGCCCAAGCATCCACCGCCACCGCCGAGGACCTGATCGGCTTCGCCGCGTCTGCCTGCGAGGCGCCCCGCTTCGAGTCCTGGCTCGCCGCCGGCGCGACATCGACCGGAGCCTCGGACCTCGTCGTGCTCTCGAATCCCGGCGACGTGGCCGCAACGGTGCAGATCGGCGTCTACGGGCAGGCGGGTCTGACCACGCCGCCCGGCGGCGACGATGTGATCGTGCCGGCGCGCGCTCAGATCGTGCTCTCGCTCGCGGGGCTCGCGCTCGGCGAATTCACCCCCGTTCTGCGTGTACAGGCCAGCGGCGCGCCCGTGACGGCGCACCTGCAGGCCAGCCGCACCGTCACGCTCGAGCCCGTCGGGGTGGATGTGACCGGCGCGACGGTCGCTCCCGCGACGCGGCAGGTCATCGCCGGCATCGTCACCCCGAGCGCCGCCGACCCCGCCATCGAGGGCTCCTCGACGGTGCGGGTGCGGGTGCTCGCGCCCAGCGCCACCGCGCGCGCGACGGTCACCGTCACCGCGCAGGGCTCGTCGTCTCCGGCGGTGGCGCCCGCCGAGCTGGACCTGGCCGAGGGTGTGCCGCTCGACATCGACCTCGCGGGGCTTCCGGCGGGCAGCTACACGGTCGACGTCGAGACGGAGGGTGTGCCCGTGATCGCCTCCGCATGGACCTCCAGCGCCCTCGGCGGGGAGCGGGACTTCGCCTGGATCGCGGCCGCCCCGATGCTCGAGCAGCCGGCGCTCCTCGCGGTCGCGGAGGCGCCGGCGGGCGCGGCGACCGCCGTACACGTCGTCGCGGGATCCGAGGCCGCCGAGGTCGTCCTCACCCCCGTCAACGGCGGCGAGGCGCGCACCCTGTCCCTCACGGCCGATGAGGCCGGGGCGGTTGCGGTGCCGGCCGGAAGCTGGCGCATCGAGGCGACGGCCCCCGTGCACGCGGCGGTGTCGTACGCCTCTCCCACGGCCGTGGCGGGGTATCCCGTGCAGCCCGGTCAGGGGGCCGCGGCCGCCGTGCGCGTCGTCCCCTGAGCGGGGATCCTGAGGAATCCGGCGCGGTCAGAAGTAGCGGAAGCGCTCGGGACCGAGATCCCACGGGTCGCGATCGAGGTACTCGGCGGCCGCACGGAACACGGTGCCCTCGATCGACATCCGCCTGTGCAGTTCGTCGTCGCGGTGCAGCCGCCCGAGCCGCTCGATCGGAATGCGGAAGAGCACGATGCGCTTGGCCGTGCGGTCGATGTGCCAGCGCGGGATGCCGTCGGCGTGCGAATGCGGAGGCATCGAGCCGATCTCGAAGCTCACATCGTGCAGCTCGGGCCAGGCCGACCGGAGAAACTCGGAGGCGGCGCCGACCGCGACATCGAACCGCTCGAAGCGGGTGTCGAGGGGACCGATCGGGGGGCGGACGACCGAACTGCGGCCCTGCCGACCGTGTCGACCGTGACGATCAGGTCGGGACGCGGCATCCGCCCGCCGAGGTGACCTGCCACGCCGTGCAACCATGTTCCCGATCCTATCCCCGGGCGCGGCGCCGCCCCGCGGGCGCGAGGGGAGTCTAGGCTGACGACGATGCACGGAAGACTCTGCTCCAAGGTCGGCTGCGCCCGCGAGGCCGTCTCGACGCTGACGTACGACTACGGCGACCAGATGGCCGCCCTCGGACCGCTCGGCGCCACCGGCGACCCCCACGCTCACGATCTGTGCGCGATCCACACCGAGCGCATGTCGGTGCCCAAGGGCTGGGTCGTCGTGCGACACGAGACGATGCGCGCCTGATCCTCGCGCCGTCTTCGGCCGGCGACGGCTGATCCTCGCGCCGCATTCGCCTGGCGCCGGCTGAGGGCGTCGTCGCGCTGCGGGGCTGCAGGTTGTGCCGTGCTCGGTTGCGAGCTGCTGCGTGCTGCTGCTGCGGCGGCGTTCCGGCCCCGTCCGCGCGGGGGCTCCCCTGTCGCGAAGTGCGGGTGGGGCGCCGCGACCCGCAATTGGCGACAGCGGAGTGTCGGCCGCGGGCTGCGCGTCGGGGTTGGCCTGTCGCTAAGTGCGGGTGTGGGGCGCCCTGACCCGCAATTGGCGACAGCGGAGCGTCGGCCGCGGGCTGCGCCGGGGCTCACCGCAGGAGCGCCGGAAGCGGCATCCACGGGCGACGGCGGGATGCTGTCACACACTCACCGATCAGCGCTCGGGGAAGCCGTGGGGCAGGCGCTCGAGCGCCGGTGCCAGCGTGCGCACGCGCTGGGCCTCGCCCATGAGCGCGCGGTACTCGCGGTCGCGGCGCACGGCGGCGATCGCGAACAGAGAGGTGATCGGATCGGCGGGAGGCGGGGGAGTGACGAATGCGCTCGTCTCGGCCAGCAGATCACCCGCGACGCGATCCCGCGCAGCGGGCGCCAGCCGATCGACCTGGTGAAGGAACTGCGAGAGACGTCGGGCGAGTCGGTCCGGCATCCGTGCGACGTCGGCGATCTGCGCCCAGCCGGCAAGCGCAGGCGGCACCGGTGGCAGCGGGGCCGGCAGGGCGGGCACTCTCGTGCGCTGCGAGTACGTGCCGGCCATCAGATCGCCCAGGCGCTGCGCCCGCGGGGTGAATGCCGCCGTCAGGACGGCGACGACTCCCAGCGTGAAGTAGATCTCGAGCACGCCCACGAGGGCGCGGATGAACGCCTGTCGGAATCCGGAGGCGCCCCCATCCGCCCGCACGATGCGCGCACCGATCGCCAGGCGCCCGAGGCTCCGGCCGCGCGTCAGGGTCTCGACCGCCGTCGGGATCACGACCATGATGAGCACGAGCAGCACGATGACGGTCATCTGCAGCGCCTCGGGCGGGATCACCTGGGCCAGCGGGCCCGAGCCGAGCACGAACACCAGCACGAGGAGCAGGATGCCGATCAGCACGTCGATGATGGCGCCGAGCGCCCGCAGGAACAGTCCCGCCGGCTGCACATCGAGCGCGACCGCCTCTCCGGTGAGTACCTCGTCCGAAGCGACGCGGGTCAGCTCGGGCGCACTCATGCGGGTAGTTTAGGCGGGGTGGACCTCGACGCGCTGACCGCGGCCCGCCAGGGCGAATGGCGGCGCCTGCGCGAGCTCGAACGCAGGCGGCGCCTGACCGGACCCGAGTCCGACGAGCTCGTGGCGCGATACCAGGCCGCTTCGGCGGATCTCGCCGAGATCAAGACATCCGCGGGCCGCTCGCCGCAGGCCGACGTCGTCTCGACCCTCATCGCGGGCGCCCGGATGCGTCTGACCGCCGGCGCCGAGAACCCCTTGCGCGTGCTGCCGCGATTCTTCGCGCTGCAGTTGCCGGCCGCTCTCTACCGGGTGCGCTGGACGACGCTCGTCATCGCGACGGCCTTCGTGGCCGTGGTCGCCCTGATCGCGTTCTGGGTGTCGCGCGATCCGGTGCTGGTGGCGGCCCTGGGCGATCAGGCGTCGCTCGAGTACTACGCCGAGGAGGAGTTCACGGCGTACTACTCCGAGAACCCCGCGGCGGTCTTCGCCGGCACGGTGTGGACCAACAACGCCTGGATCGCGGCGCAGTGCGTGCTCTTCGGCATCACCGGCATCTGGCCGATCATGGTGCTCGTGCAGAACGCGGTGAGCGTCGGCATGGCGGCTGCGGTGATGTTCGCCTTCGATCGCGGTGACGTGTTCGTGCTGTTCATCCTGCCCCACGGCCTGCTCGAGCTGACGAGCATCTTCGTGGCGGGTGCGGCCGGGCTCCACATCTTCTGGGCGTGGATCGCACCCGGCCCCCGCACGCGCGGCGAAGCTCTCGCTCAGGCGGGCAGGTCGCTGGCGACGGTCGCGATCGGGCTGGTGCTCGCTCTGCTGCTCTCGGGCCTCATCGAGGGGTTCGTCACGGCGCAGCCCTGGCCCTGGCCGATCAAGATCGGCATCGGGGCCTTCGCTCTCGGCCTCTTCCTGTTCTACATGCTGTGGGTCGGCGGCCGCGCGGCGCGAGCCGGCGAGACGGGCGACCTCACGGAGTGGGAAGCAGGAAGCCCGAGGCTCGTCGCGGGCTGACGCGACAGCATCCTGCCCGCGCGTCGCGTGTTGCGTGCGGGCGCGGGGATGCGGGGTGTTTGCCCATGTTGGGGCGTCGGGGCTGCGTTGGGGCGTGCTGCAGCGCGCCCCACGGTGGTTTGAACGCCCCGAGGCGAGAGGAGGGCGCGGGGAGGGCGGGGTTTGCCCATGTTGGGGCGTCGGGGCTGCGTTGGGGCGTGCTGCAGCGCGCCCCACGGTGGTTTGAACGCCCCGAGGCGAGTGGAGGGCGCGGGGATGCGGGGTGTTTGCCCATGTTGGGGCGTCGGGGCTGCGTTGGGGCGTGCTGCAGCGCGCCCCACGGTGGTTTGAACGCCCCGAGGCGAGTGGAGGGCGCGGGGATGGCGGTGTTTGCCCATGTTGGGGCGTCGGGGCTGCGTTGGGGCGTGCTGCAGCGCGCCCCACGGTGGTTTGAACGCCCCAACGCGGCACAGACGGCGCGGGATGCTGCAGCTACGACTTCTTCGTCGCGTCGAACAGTGCGCGGTACGACCAGCCGGCCAGCAGCGCGCCGAGGATCGGGAAGACCAGGAAGACCCACAGCTGCCCGAGCGCGTCGGGTCCGCCGTAGATCGCCGTGGCGATCGAGCGGGCGGGGTTCACCGAGGTGTTGTCGACGGGGATGCTCACGAGATGGATGAGGGTGAGCGAGAGCCCGATCGCGAGGCCCGCGAAGGTCGTGCCGCGCGTCGAGTGCGTGACGCCCAGGATCACGAGCAGAAACAGGAACGTGAGGATCACCTCGATGATCATCGCGGCGGCGATGCCGAAGCCGCCCGGCGACAGCACGCCCCAGCCGTTGCTGGCGAAGCCGCCGTCCTGGGCCGCCGAGAGCCAGCCCTCGGGGCCGAACAGGCCGACGAGGACGATGGCGGTCGTCGCGGCCGCACCGCCGACGATCTGCGCGGCGATGTAGCCGCCGGCCTCGCGCCAGGGAAAGCGACCCGCGGCCGCAAGGCCCAGGGTCACGGCGGGGTTGAAGTGCCCGCCCGAGATCGGCCCGAAGGCGTAGGCGCCCATGATCACGGTGAGCCCGACCGCGAACGACGCCGCGATGTAGACGATTCCGGGGGCGAACGCGCCGGCCTCGTTCGCCAGGTGCGAGCCGAAGAGCGCGGTGCCGATGAGGCCGAACACGAGCAAGAAGGTGCCGAAGCCCTCGGCGGCGAGCTTGGCGCCGGTCGAAGGGCCGGCGGGCTGCAGCTCGGGAGTGTGCGCGAGCTCGGTGGGGTCGATCGGTGTCTCAGGGCGCGGATCGTCGTTGCGTGCGGGGGACATCGCCTTCTCCTTCGTGGCGGCGACCCGATCGCGCGCCACCCGCATCATGGCAGGCGGGCGGGGCGCGGCGAAAGCGGAAACGCCGAGGGGCGAGAGGATGTCGATCCCCTCGCCCCTCGGCGTTCACCTGTCCGTGCGGTCAGACGCCCACCGGCTCGGCCTCGGGCTCGGTGCTGTAGGGAGCGCCGGGGGAGTCGGCGGCGGCGTTCGCCTCGGCCTGAGCGCGCACCTTGTCGGCCGTGGTCTGGTCGACCTGGCCCCAGTACCAGAGGAAGCGCTCGCGCACCTCCGGGCGGGTCAGCGACTCGTACTGGCCGACGAGGGTCTCCACGAATCGAGCCTTCTGCGCGTCGTCGAACACCTCGCGCACGAGGGTGCCGGCCTGGCCGAAGTCGTCGTCCTCGGCGCGCAGCGTGTAGGCCGAGCGCACGAGGTCGCCGTCGTTCTGCCATCCGCCCTCACCGGCGCGCACGGCGTCGGCGCGGGGGCCGCCCAGCGAGTTCGGGGCGTAGACCGGGCGCTCGCCGCCGGAGAAGAAGTGACGCATCGCGCCCTCCTTGCCGTAGGAGTGCACCTCGGAGAGCGGGCGGTTCACCGGCAGCTCGTTGTAGTTGGTGCCGATGCGGTAGCGGTGCGCGTCGGCGTAGGAGAAGATGCGCGCGAGGAGCATCTTGTCGGGGCTCGCGTCGATGCCGGGGACGAAGTTCGACGGCGCGAAGGCGGCCTGCTCGATCTCGGCGAAGTAGTTCACCGGGTTGCGGTTGAGCTCGAACTCGCCGATCTTGCGCAGCGGGAAGTCCGCGTGCGGCCAGATCTTGGTCAGGTCGAACGGGTTGAAGCGATAGGTCTTCGCCTCGTCGTTCGTCATGATCTGCACCGAGACGTCCCACTTCGGGAACTCGCCCCGGTCGATCGCGTCGTACAGGTCGCGCAGGTAGTAGTCGGTGTCTTCGCCGACGATCTGCTGTGCCTGCTCGCCCGTGATGTTGTGCACGCCCTGCTGGGAGTGGAAGTGGTACTTCACCCAGAACGTCTCGCCGGCCGCGTTGATCCACTGGTACGTGTGCGAGCCGTAGCCGTTGACGTGACGCCACGAGGTGGGCAGCCCGCGGTCGCCCATGAGGTAGGTGACCTGGTGGGCCGACTCGGGGGAGAGGGTCCAGAAGTCCCACTGCATGTCGGCGTCGCGCAGGTGCGTGTGCGGCAGGCGCTTCTGCGAGCGGATGAAGTCCGGGAACTTGATGCCGTCGCGGATGAAGAACACCGGGGTGTTGTTGCCGACGAGGTCGTAGTTGCCCTCGGGGGTGTAGAACTTCAGCGCGAAGCCGCGCACGTCGCGCCATGTGTCGGGCGAGCCGAGCTCACCGGCGACCGACGAGAAGCGCAGCAGCAGCGGCGTCTCGGCGCCCTGCTGGAACAGCGCTGCGCGGGTGTAGGCCGACACATCCTCCGTGATGGTCATGGTGCCGAAGGCGCCGCCGCCCTTGGCGTGCACGACACGCTCCGGCACGCGCTCGCGGTTGAACTGCGCGAGTTTCTCGACGAGGTAGTGGTCGTGCAGCACGGTGGCGCCGTCGGCGCCGACCGTGCGCGAGAACTCGTCGGACGCGACGGGCGCCCCGTTGTCCTTCGTGGTGTAAGTCGGATCAGTCATCTCTCTGTTTCCTTTCGCACTCGGCACAGATGGCCCGGAACGTCACGCTCGCCTCGAGGACGCGCATGCCGTGGTCATGGGAGGGGTGCAGGCAGGGCGCCGCACCCACGGCGCACTCGACGTCTTCGACACGACCGCACACGATGCACTGCACGTGATGGTGGTTGTCGTCGTCTCGGTGCAGTTCGTACAGTGCGCTCGGGGCGCCCGGAAGGCTCACGCGGCGCACGACGCCGGCGGCGGTGAGGTCGTTCACGACCCCGTGCACGGTTTGCAGCGCGATGCCGGGCACACGTGCGCGGACCGCTCCGTGCAGCAGATCGACGGGGGCGTGCGGCGCCTCGTTCAGCGCCTCGAGCACGGCGGTGCGCTGTGCCGTGACCCGGAGCCCCGCGGCGCGCAGCAGCGGCGACGCCTCGAACTGCTCCGGCAGGCCGGAGACATCGTCGAGGGGGGTGATCGTCACCGTCCCAGTCTAGCTAATCCTGAATGATTAGCAACAATGAACACCTCGTGAATTGCACGGGATGCTGTCGTCACAGCCGTCCCGCGGCCTTCAGCTCGAGATACCTGTCGGCGACCTTCGGGGGCAGCTCGTCCGGGCCCTCGGCGATCGCCTCGGCCCCCAGGCGCGTGATGGCGTCGGCGAGGCGGCGCGCGTCGAGGAGCGTGCGCTCCGCGGCCGCCGCCCGCCAGATGTCGTCTGCGGAGGAGCGACGCGTCGCCGCCTCCGCGATGCCGGTGTCGGTGACCGAGCCGACGATGACGCGTGCGCGGGCGGTCAGGCGCGGCAGGGCGCCGAGCAGGGCACGGCTGGCGCTTGCGGCATCGAGGGCGGACAGCAGCACGACGAGGGAGGGACGCGTGGTCAGGCGCGCCGCCTCGCCGAGCGCCTGATCCCAGTCGGTGTCGATCAGCTGCGGCTCGACGCCGGCGAGCGCGTCGACCATCGCCGGCAGCAGCGCCTGCCCGCGCCGACCCGTGACCCGCGCGCGAACGAGGCGATCGAACACGACGAGATGCACGTGATCGCCGGCCCGGTCGGCGAGGGCCGCGAGCAGCAGCGCCGCCTCCATCGCCGCATCCAGCCGGGTGCCATCGCCCACGCGCGCGGCCGACGTGCGGCCCGAGTCGATCACGATCACGACGTGACGATCGCGTTCGGGGCGCCACGTGCGCAGCATCGTCGTGCGCGCGCGGGCGGTCGCGCGCCAGTCGATCGAGCGCACATCGTCGCCGCGCACGTACTCGCGCAGCGAATCGAACTCGGTGCCCTGGCCGCGGATCTGCACGCTGGTCGATCCGTCCAGCTCACGGAGCCGGGCAAAGCGCGAGGGCAGGTGCCGCCGCGACGCGAAGGGAGGCAGCACGCGCAGCGCCCCGGGCGCATCCCTGCGCGCCTGCCGGCCGGCGAATCCCAGCGGGCCGCCCGAGCGCACGACGACGAACCCGGTGCGGCGCTCGCCGCGGCGGCGCGGACGCAGGACGATGCCGATGCGGCGGCTCTCGCCGGGCGGCACCTCCAGGCGCGCGCGCGCCGGTTCGGCTGCCGCCGTGGGCTGCCATCCATCGCGCAGCCACCCGTGCACCGGGCGCGCACCGTCGTTGGCGACGATCACCGAGGTGGGGACCGCTTCGCCGAGGCGTGCCCGCGCGGGCAGGTCGCGTGCGATGCGCAGCGTCCGCGGATCGGCCGCCGCGACGAGATCCGCCGCGAACAGGGCGAGGCAGAGGAGGATCCAGCCGCCCGCGGCGATCCAGGCGACGGATGCCCGGCCCCCCGCCGCCGCGGACAGCAGCACGACGGGCACGACACCGAGCCCCGTGAGCAGGGCGGCGCGGCCGGTGAGGTACATGGCGGATCGATTCGCGAGGCGGGTCAGAGGGGGACGCGGGTCTGCTGCAGCACCGAGCGGAGCGTCGCGTCGGGCGACACGCCCTCGATCTCGGCCTCGGGGCTCAACCGGATGCGGTGCCGCCACACCGGCACGAGCATCGTCTGCACGTGATCCGGGGTGATCGCCGGGTAGCCGCCCAGCCACGCCCAGGCCTTCGCGGCGGCCAGCAGAGCGGTCGAGGCGCGGGGGCTGACGCCCAGCTGCACCGACGGGGCGGCCCGGGTGCCCCGGGCGAGGTCGACGACGTAGGCCAGCACGTCGTCGGTGACGGTGACGGATGCCGCGGCCCGCTGCGCCGCGTGCACGTCGGCGATCGAGAGCGCGACACCGACGCCCGCCGCAGCGAGGTCGCGCGGCGAGAAGCCCTCGGCGTGGCGGCGCAGCACGGCCACCTCGGCATCGCGGTCGGGCACGTCGATCACGAGCTTGAGCAGAAACCGGTCGAGCTGCGCCTCGGGCAGCGAGTACGTGCCCTCGTGCTCGATCGGGTTCTGGGTCGCCGCGACGAGGAACGGGTCGGGCAGCGCGCGCGTGACCCCGTCGGCCGAGACCTGTCGCTCCTCCATCGCCTCCAGCAGCGCCGACTGGGTCTTCGGCGGCGTGCGGTTGATCTCGTCGGCCAGCAGCACGTGGGTGAACACCGGGCCCTCGCGGAAGGCGAACTCGCCGGAGCGGGCGTCGTAGACGAGCGATCCCGACACGTCGCCCGGCATGAGATCGGGCGTGAACTGGATGCGTGTGGTGTCGAGCCCCAGCGCCTGGCTGAACGAGCGCACGAGCAGGGTCTTGGCCACCCCGGGCACGCCCTCCAGCAGCACGTGGCCGCGGGCGAGCAGAGCGATCAGCAGGCCGGTGACCGCGCCGTCCTGGCCGATCACCGCCTTGCCGACCTCGATCCGCACGCGGTTCATCGCGTCGCGCAGGGCGTCGTCGCTCATCGGGTTGCTCCTTCGTCTCGCAGGGCGGCGCGCACGGCGCGCTCGAGGTCGTCCAGCCCGTCGCTGATCGCGACGAGATCCTTCTCCGTGCCGGGGACGTCGTCCACGAGCAGCGACCGCACGCGCGCCCGCGGCGCCCCCGTGCGGTCGGCCGCAGCGTCCGCGATCGTGTGCACATCTGCGGCGCGACCGAGTCCCAGCATCCGCGCAAGTCTGCCCGCCGCGCCGATGCGCAGCGCGTCGGCGGCGTGCGCGGTGTCGCGGCCGCGGGCGTAGAGGCGCGCGCGGCCCTCCATGGTCTCGGACGCCCGCACGGTCACCGGCAGGTCCTCGACGACGAGAGGGCCGAACCGCCGTCCGCGCCAGATCGCGGCCGCGACCGCCGCAGCGGCGAGTACGACGATCGCGGGGGTGACCCACCCGGGTGTCAGCTCGCCGAGCGTGGGCTCGGCCGCGATGTCGGCGTCGTCGACGCCGGGGGAGTACCAGACCACGGTGGGCAGGCGTCCCATGAGGCCGAGCGCGAGCGCGGCGTTGCCGTTTTGCGCGAGGGCCGAGTTGATCACGATCTCGCGACCGTCCAGGGCCGAGGCGACACCGCCGGTCGCGCTCTCGCCCACCAGCAGGCCGTAGCCCCCGCCTGTGGGGTAGCAGGCGGTCAGGCCCGCGGCCGTTCCCGGCTGCAGCAGGCGCCCCGGCACGATCTCGCCCGCGCGGGCCGCCACCTCGCTCGCGCACTCGGGCGCGACGGGCGCGTCGGGCGCGAAGCCCTCGGACAGCGCGCCGGGCAGCACGATCTCGACCGCCCGCGCGCGGGGGTCGATCAGGACGACGTCGGTCGCGGCGTCGACGATCCCGCGCAGGGTGTCGTCGCTGAGCAGGGGGGAGTCCGCCGTGACGAGCGTGGCGGGGGATGCTGTCGCCAGAGCCTCCCGCGCATTCTCGCGATCGCGGGCGATCACGACATCGATCCCGCCCTCGCGCAGCAGCTCGACCACCGCGGCGGCGCCGTCCGGCCCCCGGCTCTCGGGGTCGAGCACGTCGCGCTCCGACCATTCGCCCAGGCCGGAGAGCGCGGCGCCGGCACCGCCGACCACCACCAGCAGACCGGCGATCGCCGCCCAGGCCCACAGCGACCGGCGACGGGAGGACGGGGCGGCACCGGGGGGCGCGGCACGCGAGGCGGCCCCGGGCGCGATCGAGGACGTCGTCGCGCCGCTCACCGGGGGGCCTCCGAGGCTGCACCGGTCACCGAAACGAGCGCGGGGCGGGCAGAGCCGACCTCACGGTCGGCGCGAGCGACACGCTCGTAGAGTGCGGCGGTCGCGGGGCGGCGCAGATACCGCACATCGTCGAACGCGTCGGCCGCGGCGTCGAGATCGGCGGCCAGCGTCGGGAACGCCCGGGTGGCCGCACGTGCGAAGGCGTGCACGGTCGCTCCGGGCGCAAGATCCACCACGCCGCGCTCGAGGGTCCCGCGGGCCAGCGCGCGCAGGCGCAGGATCACCGCCGTGTCATAGTCCCCCGAGGCCGCGGACGCCTCGGCCTCGGCCCGAAGGCTCGCGGCCGAGCGCGCCTCGTCGCCGTCGAACAGGCCGGGGCCCGCGGCACGCGATCTCGCCGACATGCGCGGCCTGCCCCAGATCGCGAAGGCGGCCGCGATCAGGCCGATCGCGACGACCGCGATCCCCACGAGGATCGCGGGGCCCAGGCCCGCCGGCGCCTGTGCGCCGAAGAGGGCCTCGAGCGCGTCGCCGATCGCCTGCGCGATGCGGTCGAGCGGCGTCGGCTCGGCGGCGGCGAACTCGGGCCGGGAGAGCACACGTTCGGCCTGCTCGCGCGCCTCGTCGCCGTCGGGCGTGAGCGGTGGTTCGGCGAAGATCACGCCGGCGGCGGCTCTCGGTCGGCCGATCCGGCACCGGGCGCCGTCCACTGCGTCGCCGCGGGCGGGACGGGCGGCGGTGGGGTGGCGGGCGGCTGCGGCGCATATCCGTAAGGGGCCTGCGCGCCGGGCGGCATGGGATACCCGTACGGTGGCTGGGCGTATCCGTACGGTGGCTGTGCGGGCGCGCCGTAGGCCGGCCCGTACGCGGGCGCACGCACCGGCGCCGGGCGGCCGGGATGCACGGCCCAGGGGTCCTCGAGGGTGGGGGCGCCGGCATCCCGCCGCTCGACGTAGGTCAGCAGGTCGATGTCGAGCCCCTCGTGCCGCATGCGGCAATCGACATAGAGCAGCACCGAGGCGGTTGCCTGCACGACGAGCGCGACCGCCTGCACGAGGAGCACGACGATGTTGCCGAGCAGGATCGCGACGACGAAGCCGATGACCGCCTCGGCGCCGGGCTCGCCGGTGGGTGCGAAGACGGTGAGGAAGCCGCTGGAGAGCAGCGAGAAGGGGATCTGCACGAACTGGGCGATGACGCCGAACAGCAGCGAGATGACGACGATCACACCGAGGATCGGCCAGAACCGGCGGCGCGTCAGCCGCCAGGACCGGGCGATCGCCCCCCGCACGCTCGCGCGCTCGAGGATGATCGCGCTCGGCGCGAGCAGCAGCTTGGTGCTCAGCCACAGGTAGAGCGGAATCGCGCCGAGGAATACGAGGATCGTCAGCACAACGGCCAGGACGGGCCCCGCCGCCGCACCCACCGCGAAGATGACACCGCCCACCGCCGCGACGAAGAGTACGACGGCCAGCAGCACGAGGAAGGTGTAGCCGAGCAGCCGCCACAGCGAGGGACGCACCTGGCGCCACAGCGCGCCCAGCGTCAGCTTCTCGGCGACGACGGCGTGGGCGACCTCGCCGACGACGACCGCCTGCACGATGACCTGGAGTGCGGAGGCGAGAAGCCCGAGCACCAGCCCCGCGAGGGCCGTGACCAGCACGGATCCTGCGGTGACGGCATCCCACTCGTCCGTGCCCGGGGTCAGGGTGTCGAGCCGCGAGAACGACAGCCAGCCCACCCCCGCGATGCCGACGATCAGCAGGATGAACACGAGCGACTGCACGCCGAGCGCGAAGCCCAGCAGCACCTTGGGGTTGTGGCGCAGGGCCTGGAACGACCTGCCGAGCACGGCTCCGAAGGTGAGCGGATGCAGCGGGATGATGCCGGGGCGTGCCGCGGGTGTCCAGCCGGGCTGGGCGCTCATGTGCTTCCTCCGTCCGCGGCGGCCGGGGCCGCGGGTCGTCGCGACCGCCCCGCGGGGTGGTCGACCGTCACGTGTTCCCCATCGTTCCACATGCCCGGGGCCCGATCATCCCGGGCGCCGGGGTGTCCAGCTTCTTCCCGGCGGGCCATCGGACGGCGTCCGGCCGGTGTCGACTACGCTGTGCCTTGCGGCCCCACGGGGGAGCCGAATCCCGTGATCCCCGTCTCACGAAGGACGAAACGCCGTTCCATGACCTCACGCATCCTGGTCGTCGACGATGACACCGCCCTCGCCGAGATGATCGGCATCGTGCTGCGCACGGAGGGCTTCGAGCCGGTGTTCTGCGCCGACGGCGCCATCGCGGTCGACGCCTACCGCACCGAGCGGCCCGACCTGATCCTGCTCGATCTCATGCTGCCCGGCATGGACGGCATCGAGGTGTGCACACGCGTGCGTGCCGAATCCGGCGTGCCCATCATCATGCTGACCGCCCGCACCGACACGGCGGATGTCGTCAAAGGGCTCGAGTCCGGTGCCGACGACTACATCGTGAAGCCGTTCAACCCCAAGGAGCTGGTCGCGCGCATCCGCACCCGCCTGCGTCCGACGCCCGAGGGGGCGGGTCCGCTGCTGCGCATCGGCGACCTCAGCGTCGACGTCGCCGCCCACGAGGTGCGTCGCGCCGATGAGGTCATCCCGCTCACCCCCCTCGAGTTCGAGCTCCTGGTCGCGCTGGCGACCAAGCCCCAGCAGGTCTTCTCCCGCGAGATGCTGCTCGAGCAGGTCTGGGGCTACCACTACAAGGCCGACACGCGCCTCGTGAACGTGCACGTGCAGCGCCTGCGCGCCAAAGTCGAGCAGGATCCCGACAACCCGAAGATCGTCACGACGGTGCGCGGCGTGGGCTACCGCGCCGGCGCCGTCGTCTGAGCGCGGTCATGACGCGCCCGAGGAGCGGGGGCGGTCCGGCGACGGGGGCCATCCGCACCTCGGTGCCGCTGGATCTGCGCCGCCCGACGACGTGGATCGAGGGCACCTCGCGCCTGTGGCGCAGCTCGCTGCGCTTCCGCACGATCCTCATCACCGTCACCCTGACGGCCCTGACGATCCTCATCGCGTGCGTCTGGATGGCGCTGGCGATCCAGAACGACCTGTTCCAGGCACGGCTGGATCGAGTGCTCGACGATTCCCGCGGCGCCACGGCCTCGGCGCAGGAGACCCTCGACGCCGCCGAACCCCAGGGCGAGCGCGTGCAGTTGCAGAACCTCATGACCGCCGTCGCGCGCGACGTCGCCCGGCAGTCCTCCAGCGACGGGATCGCGGCGCTTCGCATCGACACCGCCCCCTCCTCGATCGCCCCGCAGAACTTCTTCTCCGGCGCGCTCTCCGAAGACATCGTCTCCGACGGCCTTCGCGAGCGCGTGCAGACCCAGGCGCAGACCCAGTGGTGGCAGTCGGTGCCGCTCGCCGTGGACGGGCAGGAGGTTGCCGGCGTCGTCGTCGGACAGCAGATCCTCGTCCCCGATGTCGGCGCCTACGAGCTCTACCTCGCCTACGACCTCGCGGCCGAGTCGCAGACGCTCGGCTTCGTGCAGGGCACGCTGTGGATCGTCGGCATCGCCCTGGTCCTGCTGATCGGGGCGATCTCGTGGCTCGTGCTGCGTTCCGTCGCGACCCCGATCGCCGAGGCCGCCGACACGAGCGCGCGTCTCGCGGCGGGCGAGCTGCAGGTGCGGCTGCCCGTGCGGGGCGAGGACGAGCTGGCAACGCTCGGACGATCGTTCAATGCGATGGCCGACAGCATCCAGACCCAGATCAGGGAGCTCGCCGACCTCTCGCTCGTGCAGCAGCGGTTCGTCTCCGACGTCTCGCACGAGCTGCGCACGCCGCTGACCACCATCCGGCTCGCCGCCGACATGATCAACGATCAGCGCGAGAGCTTCGACCCCGCGACGGCGCGCGCCGCCGAGCTGCTGCACGCGCAGGTGCAGCGATTCGAGACGCTGCTCGGCGACCTGCTCGAGATCAGCCGGTACGACGCGGGATCCGTGCAGCTCGAGTGGGAGCCCACGAGCCTCGCCCACCTGGCGGAGGATGTCATCGCCTCGATGCAGCAGCTGGCCGATCAGCACGGCAGCGACGTGCGCCTGGTCGCCCCCGGCGGATATTCCCCCGTCGACATGGACGCCCGGCGCGTGCGGCGGATCGTGCGCAACCTGCTCGGCAACGCCATCGAGCACGGTGAAGGACGACCGATCGTCGTCACGGTGGACAGCAGCTCGAGCGCCGTCGCGATCGGCGTGCGCGACTACGGGATGGGTATGCAGAAATCCGACGTCGAGCGCGTGTTCGATCGATTCTGGCGGGCCGACCCCTCACGTCGGCGCTCCATCGGCGGCACCGGCCTGGGCCTGTCGATCGCGCTCGGCGACGCCCGCCTGCACGGGGGCACCCTGGCCGTGTGGAGCGAGCTCGGACGCGGCTCCAACTTCGTGCTCACGCTGCCCCGGCAGCCCGGCGGCCCGATCGATGCCCCACCGCTGCGGCTGGACACGGGGGATGACCCGCTCGAAGACCTCGGCATGACGCAGCCGATCGACATCCAGGAGGCCCGCGCGCTCGACGAGGCGGACCGCCGGGCGGGGGAGCGCTCATGAAGGCCCGCACCGCCGCGATGCTCGTCGCCCTCCTGCTCGCGCTCACCGGCTGCGCGGGACTGCCCACGGCGGGGCCCGTCAACCCGGGCCTGGGCGCCGCCGAGGCACCGGACGTGCCCGACTTCTCCTTCTCGCCCGACCGCCCCCAGCCCGGCGCGACGCCCGAGCAGATCGTCGAGGGCTTCGTCGCCGCGGCCACGGGATCGCAGAACGACTGGGAGATCGCGCAGCTCTTCCTCGCCCCGGCGATCCGCGAGAGCTGGCGGCCCGAGGCGGGGGTCACGATCGACCGTCCCGGCTCGCGCACCGTCACCGCGATCGAGGACGGCCGTGTCGAGATGAGCGTGGTCGTCACCGCCTCGGTCGACGAGAACGGGGCGTACGAGCTCGCCGACGAACCCACCCAGACCTTCTCGTACGGCCTCGCCGAACAGGCCGACGGGCAGTGGCGCATCACCGAGGTGCCCGATGGCATCGTGCTCGACGAGGACAACTTCGACAACGTCTTCCGCGCCTACTCGCTGATGTACTTCGATCCCTCGTGGAACTACCTCGTTCCGGACGTGCGCTGGTTCGCCACCCGCAACCCCGCGACCCGCATCACGCGGGCGCTGCTCGGGTCGACCCCCAGCCCCTGGCTGCAGGAATCCGTCGCCTCGGCCGCGCCCGAGGGTGTCTCGCTCGCGCGGCAGTCGGTGCCCGTCGTGCAGGGTGTGGCCCGCATCGAGCTCACCGAGGCGGCTCTCGACGCCGACCCGGTGACACTCGGACGGCTGCAGAGGCAGTTGCTGGCGAGTCTGCAGGGGGCCGGCATCGCCGGCGCCGAGATGCTCGTCGACGGCGCGGCGCTCACCGTCGAACCCGCGCCCGTGCGCGGCACGGCGATCGATGCGCGACCGCTCGTGCTCACCGACGACGTGTTCGGCTTCCTCTCCGACGGCGAGGTCGCGCGACTGGGAGGCATGAGCGCGACCATCGAGTCCCTCGGTGTCACCGCCGTCTCGATGGGCCGGGGCGAGGAGACGGCCGCGGTGAGCCTCACGGGCGGCGGCGTCGCGCGGGTGGATGCAGATGGCGAGGCGACCACAGTCGACCCGCGGGCGGGACTGGCCGAACCCGCGCTCGACCCGGACGGCGTGATCTGGACGGTGCCGCGCGACCAGCCGACCGCGCTGCGGGCGACGCTCGCGGACGGCACGGCGATCGACATCGAGGGCGCTTGGGTCGGGTCCTCGCGCGTGCAGGCGATCCAGATCAGTCGCGACGGCACCCGCATGGCCGCGATCCTCACGGCGGGAGGCCGCGACTGGGCGGTGGTCTCCGGCATCGTCCGCGACGCCGACGGGGTGCCCCGCTCACTCGGGGAGTCCCGACGTATCGTGCGCCTCGACGGCAGCGGCATCGACGTCGCGTGGCTCGATGACCAGACCCTGGGCATCGCGTCGGCGGGTGACGACGGCGAGATGAGCGTCATCGAGCACGTCGTGGGTGGCACCGGACAGACGCTGTCGGGGCCCGCCGCGACGTTGACGACGATCGCGGCGGGCGCGACGGTGACCTCGGCCCGCGTGCTCAGCGACGACGGCGTGCTCTCACTGCGCCGGGGCTCGACGTGGCAGCCGGCCGCCGAGGGCGTGCGCGTCCTCGCCCCGCAGCTGGGCGCCGCGTCCGGCTGATCGCTCGTCCTCCCCAGTCTGTGGTGGCAGGGTCATCCCCCCGGGCGCACACACGACGCGACACGGGATGCTGCCCCCCGGCATCCTGGGCCCATGGATCCGGTCGTTCGCGACGCGCTGTCCCTCGCGCGCGGTGCCGTCGCCGACGCTCTGGCCCTGGTGCTGCCGGCGCCGTGCGTGGGATGCGGGGATGCGGGCGGTCCCGTCTGCGGACGGTGCCGGGAAGCCCTCCGCCCGCGGGTCGTCACGACGGATCTCGACGGTCTGCGGGTGTACAGCGGGCTGGCGTTCGAGGCGGTGGCGGCACGCGTCATCCGCGCGGTCAAGGCCGACGCGAGGCCGCGGCTGCTTCGTCCGTTCGCACCCGCGCTCGCCGCGGCCCTGCGGGCGTTGGCCGACGACCTCGGGGCCGACGCCGCATCGCTGCACGTCGTGCCGGTGCCCGCGAGCGCCCGCGCCATGCGCACGCGCGGCTTCCGCGTCGTGGAGGTCGCGACCCGACGTGCGGGGGTGGTTCCCGAGCGGCGGCTCGTCGCCGTGCGACGTACGGCCGATCAGCGCGAACTGGGCTTGGCCGAGCGCGTGCAGAACCAGCGCGGGAGCATGGCCGCCCGGAACGTGCGCGGAATGCCCGTCGTGATCGTCGACGACGTCCTCACCTCGGGCGCGACGCTGCGCGAGGCGGCGCGGGCGCTGCACGCGGGTGGTGCGGTCGTTGTCGGCGCGGCGACCATCGCGGCGACGCCGCGACGACATCGCCCCCGGAGCGCATCACAAATTCACACGTGACATCGTCGGGGGCCGCCACTACGGTGGAGCGAACAAGGCGACCGCGGTCCGCCCTTGTACGGGCGGACCGTCCCGAACAAGGAGGTCAAAGATGGATACCAACATCGTCGGCGTGGGTGTGGGGGTCACCGATCGGTTCCGGTCGGTGGTCGAAGAGAAGGCCGCACGCATCGAGCACCTGGCGTCGCGCGTGCAGCGCCTCGACGTCAAGGTGACGCACCGGGCCTACCACAACGGACGGGTCGAGGACGACACCGTCGAGCTGACCCTGCTGGGAAAGGGCCCCGTCGTTCGGGCCGAGGCCACCGACGGCGACAAGTTCGCCGCTCTCGATCTTGCGGTCGACAAGCTGTGCGAGCAGCTCCGGCGCGCCAAGGGCAAGCGCGTCGACGCCCGCAACCACCCCCGCGGCCCTCACTTCGAGAAGGGCAAGGGTGAGATCGAGGGCATCGATGTGCAGCCGGCATCCGTCGAGGCCATCCGGGCCGTGGCGACCGGCGAGGTGCCCGTCGTGGCCGGTGCGGACGACGAGGAGGAGTACACCCCCGTCGTCATCCGCGTGAAGAACTTCGATGCCGAGTGGATGACCGTCGAGAACGCCGTCGACCGGATGGAGCTGGTCGGTCACGACTTCTTCCTCTTCATCGACGCGCGCACCGACCACCCGAGTGTCGTGTATCGGCGCAAGGGGTGGGACTACGGTGTGATCTCGCTCGAGGCCGCCGCACCGCCGGTCGAGGCGGCGATCGCCTCCTAGACTCCGCGCGTCGCACGATCAGACGGATGCCCGGGGCTCACCGCCTCGGGTATCCGCGTGTGCGGGTGCACACACCGGAACTCAGCCGTCGAAGATGTCGCCGAGCAGGCCGCCGATGACGAGCCCGCCGAGCACGCCGCCCATCATGTCGCCCATGCCGCCGCCGCCGCGTCTTCCGCCGCCCTGTCCGCCCCAGCCGCCGTCCTGCGGCCGCGACGAGTCGATGTCGCGCTGCGCAAGATGAAGCGCCTCGCTCGCGAGCGATCCGGCGCGGCGCGCCATGTGCAACGCCTTCTCGAGCGAGTCGTCCTCGTCGGGCAGAGCGTTGATGTCCGTGCGGACGCGCTCGGCCTCGGCCAGGCGCGTGCGCGCATCGGCGCCGATCCAGCCGCGGTGCCCCGCGATCACGTTGCGGGCGACGGCGATCTGCCGGTCGGCATCGTCGACCGCGTGGCGCACGTGCGCGGGGTCGGGAAGCGGACGGGCCGCCCGTTCGCGGGCCTTGTCGACGGCGGCGTCGAGCGCGGTGTTGGCCTCGCGCAGCTGCGACAGATCCTCGAACGGGTCGGTCTTGGTGCCGGCCGGGGGGAGAGCGGCGAGCGCGCGCTGCAGAGTCGCCATCGCCTCGACGACGGCGGGCGTCTGAGGGGCGGTCCGCGCCTGCACGAGGTCGTCGCGGGAGTCGGCGATCACGTCCGCGAGGGTGGATTCGGCGCGCAGCGCCTCGATCTCCCAGTCCTCGACCCCGTCGATGATCGTCGCCGAGCGGCGCACGGCCTCGGTCGCCGTCTCGAGGGCCAGGTTGGCCTCTTCGGTGCGGCCCGCTTCGCGGCGACGCGTGGACACGTCCGCGCTGTGCAGCGCGAAGGAGAGCAGCTGGTCGGCCTCATCGGCGCTCTGCACGATCTGGCGCAGCGCCGCGTCCGAGTAGCGGGCGCCCATCCGCTCGATCGTCGAGCGCGCGTGCGGCAGACGTTCGCGCAGCCGCTCGGCGTCGGCGCGCACCTGCGCGAGGATCTCCGGCGCCCGGCGCACCCGCGCGATGTCGGCCGCCAGGGCCTCCGTGCGCTCGTCGAGCAGCTGTTCGGCCCACTCGCACAGCTGGATGATGCGCGCATTGCGCGTGCGCAGCTCCTCGGGGGTGTCGGGGATCTCGTCGTGATTGAGCTGATGCAGGTGGTACGCCTCGCCGAGATGTTCCGTGACGGCATCCAGCGCTGCGCGAAGATCCTTCGTCAGACCCTCACCGAGCTCGGCGACCGCGAACGCGAGCTCGTCGCGCGTCACGCGGATCCGCTCGTCCGCCCCCACGAGCGCGATGCCCGCCCGACGAGCGAGGTCGGCGTCGTGCGCGTCGAGCTCCGCCTGCTGCTCTCGTTTTCGCTTGCCCCAGAATCCGGCCATGCTCTCGATCCTAAGTCGCAACGACCGAGTGGATGCCGGGCGCCCGGCGCGCGCGGCAGCTACACGGCCGCGGTGCGCGGTCGGGGCGCTCCCGCCTTCGGCGGCCGGCCTCTGCGGGGCCGCTCGCTCGCGGGCCCGAGCGGCAGAGTCGGCGCGGGGTGCGCGAGCACGCGGGCCTCGACGTGGTCGAGCAGCCGCAGCTCGGCCTCGACCTGTGCGATCCGGCCGTCGGCGACGATCTGCCAGGCGAGCAGCTCACCGGTGCGGGCGGAGCCGGAGGCGCTCTCGCGATCGTGCCGCTCGGAGCGCAGCGCCGCCAGCGCCGCCTGCGAGGCCCGGCGCTGGGCGCGGAGCACCGGGGCGACCTCGACGCGCGGAAGACTGGCGGCCAATGCCAGTTTTAGTGGCAGCTCGTCGCGCGCGCCCGTCGCCGCGGCGACGGGGGAGAGCAGCCAATCGCCGACCTCGTCGCTTCCGGCCGGGGTGATCCGGTAGTACACGTGCCCGGCAGGGTCGGCATCGCCCTTGGCCACGAGACCGTCGCGTTCGAGTCGATCGAGCGTGTTGTAGATCTGCCCCACGTTCAGCGGCCGGGCGCCGCCGGTGCGTCGCTCGAACTCGCTGCGCAGCTGATAGCCGTAGCAGGGACCGTGATCGAGGATCGCCAGCAGACTCATGCGCACGGACATGTCTTCCCCCACCCCGCGACCTCGGTGCATGTCGCGTATCTGAATTCTGAGTATATGCATACCCGGAATTCGGTTCGTGTGATGTGCACCGGTGATTTTCCGGCCGTTCACGCGTCATTCGCCGGGTGCACGAAACATGCCTGTAACATTTCGGGCGTGACGAGTGACAGACCGACCCCGCGGATCGCCGAGTATCCGCGCGCCGGCCACCAGCTGCTGCACCTGAGCGACACCCACCTGCGCGCCCTGGGCGACCGGCTCTACGGGTCGATCGATGCCCGGGGGCGCCTCGAGAGGGCCCTCGCGCAGATCGAGGCGTCGGGTACGCGTCCCGCCGCCGTGGTCTTCACGGGCGACCTGGCCGACTTCGGCGAGGCCGCGGCCTACGCGGATCTGCGCGCCCTCGTCGAGCCGTGGAGCAGGCGCCTGGACACCCGTCTCATCTGGGTGATGGGCAACCACGACGATCGCGCGGCGTTCCGCGCCGAGATGCTCGAGGGCGACTCGGGCGCCGATCCGTACGCGCCCCACGACTCGGTGTCCGACGTCGACGGGCTCCGCGTCATCGCCCTCGACACCTCGGTGCCCGGCCACCATCACGGCGAGATCTCGGATGAGCAGCTGGCGTGGCTCGAGCTCGAGCTGTCGGTGCCCGCGCCGCACGGGACGATCCTCGCGATGCACCACCCGCCCGTGCCGAGCGTGCTCGACCTCGCCGTCACGGTCGAGCTTCGCGAGCAGTCCAGGCTGGCGGCGGTTCTGCGCGGCAGCGACGTCCGATCGATCCTCGCCGGTCACCTGCACTACTCGACATCGGCGACGTTCGCCGGCATCCCCGTCTCCGTCGCATCGGCCACCTGCTACACGCAGGACCTGTCCGTGCCCGTGGGGGGAACGCGTCCCTGGGACGCGGCCCAGGCGTTCAACCTCGTGCACGTATACGAAGACACCGTCGTGCACTCGGTCGTCCCGGTCTCGGACGCCCCCGGGCTGACCTACGTCGACGCCGACGAGAGCGCGCGCCTGCTCGCCCGGGCGGGCGTCGTCATCCCGGACGCCACGACCGGCGCCCTGCGCGCGCAGCACACCCGCGACGCCGCGCTCGCGGCTAACCCGCCGACGGCTCCGCTGCGGATCGTCGGCTGATCTCGACCTCGTCGACCGCCACCTCCCACGGCGCCCGCACGGGGAAGTAGGCCTCGAGCGTCTCGCGCAGGACCCGTTCGCGCACGTCCTCGGGCACCTCGGGACGGCTTCCGTCGTTGAGGCAGAACATGTCGACGTCGCGCTTGGCGAGCAGTCGCTCCATCTGCGCGAGCGCCGGCTGCAGCGTCGTCTGGATGTATCGCGTGCGCGGCTCGGTGGTCGCGATGGCGCGCCCCGTCATGAGGGCGTAGTAGTGGTAGAGCGAATTGGTGACCGAGATGTCGGTCGCGGAGCGGAAGGTGGATGCCGCCGTCCGGGCGAAGTCCTCGGGAAACGCCTGCTCGAGCTCGTACATCACGCTCCGGCGCAGGGGGGCCGCGCAGTGCTCGAGATCGCGGGTGATCACGCGGCCGAACCGCTGCTGCAGGAGCGCACGGTTGACCCGGGCGGCGTTGTCGTGGCCGCTGCGGTCCGTGCTCGTGGGCCCGACCCCGATGCGCACCCCGGACTCGACGAAGCGCGAGACCCCGCCGGGGGTGAAGAACAGCTCGGGGCGCACCGCGCGCCCGAAGAACATGTCGTCGTTGGCGTAGAGGAAGTGCTCGGCGAGCCCCTCGATCCGGTGCAGCTGAGCCTCGACGGCGTGGGAGTTGTGCGTGGGCAGCACCGAGGTGTCGGCGAAGAACTCCTCGCTGCGCACGACCGTGACCTTCGGGTGCTCGGCGAGCCACCAGGGCGCGGGGCTGTCGGTGGCGATGAAGATCCGGCGGATCCACGGCGCGTAGAGGTGCACGCTGCGCAGCGCGTACCTGATCTCATCGACGTGGCGGAAGCGCGCGGAGTGGTCGTCGCCGTCGCCGACGACGTATCGGCTCATGCGGCGGGCACGCTCCCGCTGGAAGTCGCTGGATGACCCGTCGACCCACGAGAAGACGAGATCCACATCCTCGGTGAATTCGCCGGGCGTGGGAGTGAACATGCCGTCGATGGTGCGCCACGTGCGTCCGTGCTTCTCGAGCTGCACGATCGTCATGTCGTCCTCGGCGATGATCCGGCGGGTCAGGGCGTTCGCCGAGGGTGCCGTGATCAGGCCGCCCTCACGACGCCAGAACTCGAGGCGGATGCCGGAATCGGCGCCGTGACGCAGGGTGCCCGCGGCGGTCGTGCGCGGTCGGTACAGGGTGACGGCGTCGTGCGAGCCGAAGCTGCGGGCGCCGTGATGGGCCAGGGGCCGCACCCGGCCGCCGCGACGGGCGACCCAGGGCTCGTCGTCGGCGCACAGGGCGATGATCGCCCGGGCACGCTCGACGGCGTCGACCGCGAGAGCCGGGCGGCCGCTCGATCGGCGGATGAGCAGCGGCTCGACTCCGACAGCCTCGAGCACCGCCGCGATGCGCAGCAGATCCTCGGTCTGGGCCTCGTCCGCGGAGACGTCTCTGATCAGGTGCGGGATGCCGGCCACGAGCACGACGTCGTCGCGCGCGCCTCCTGACTCCCATCCCCGGGGGACTCCGCTACCGGGCATCGCGTCGAGCAGTGCCATCTACCACCTCTTTCTTCTCGGCGCCCGCCCTCGCGGAGGCCACCCTGAAGTCTAGGTCGGCTGTGTGTCGGGCATGTTGCGGGCCGCGGATGCGTGCGTCGGATGCGCACCCCGGCGCGGGTGGAGTCCCAGGCTGAATCCAGGTCACGGCCCGGTAACATGGGAGGGATATGCCTGTCGCGTGGGCTGCACCGCCGCGCGGCATCCGATCGGATGGAGATCCTCCCGTGGCAAACCCGCTCGAGAAACTGCTGCGCGCCGGCGAGGGCCGCATCCTCAAGAGGCTGCAGCAGGTCGTCAAGGCCGTCAACGCGCTCGAGGAGGACTACGCGCACCTCACCGACGAGGAGCTGCGCGGCGAGACCGCCGAGCTGCGCGCGCGTCACGAGGCCGGCGAAACGCTCGACCAGCTGCTGCCGGAGGCCTTCGCCGCCGTGCGCGAGGCCGCCAAGCGCACCCTCGGTCAGCGCCCCTACGACGTCCAGCTCATGGGCGGGGCGGCGCTGCACCTGGGCAACATCGCCGAGATGCGCACCGGTGAGGGCAAGACGCTCGTGGCGACCCTGCCCTCGTACCTCAACGCGATCGCGGGCAAGGGCGTGCACGTGGTCACCGTCAACGACTTCCTCGCGAGCTACCAGTCCGAGCTCATGGGGCGCGTCTTCCGGGCCCTGGGCATGTCGACCGGCGTCATCCTGTCGGGGCAGACTCCTGCCCAGCGCCGCGAGCAGTACGCGTGCGACATCACCTACGGCACGAACAACGAGTTCGGCTTCGACTACCTGCGCGACAACATGGCCTGGCGCAAGGAGGACCTCGTCCAGCGCGGTCACTTCTTCGCGGTGGTCGACGAGGTCGACTCGATCCTGATCGACGAGGCGCGCACCCCGCTCATCATCTCGGGTCCGTCGTCGGGTGAAGCGAACCGCTGGTTCGCCGAGTTCGCCAAGATCGCCGCCACCCTTGAGGCCGGCGTGGACTACGAGGTCGACGAGAAGAAGCGCACGATCGGCGTGCTCGAGCCCGGCATCGAGAAGGTCGAGGACTACCTCGGCATCGACAACCTGTACGAGTCGGCCAACACCCCGCTGATCTCGTTCCTGAACAACTCGATCAAAGCCCTCGCGCTGTTCAAGCGCGACACCGATTACGTCGTGATCAACGACGAGGTGATGATCGTCGACGAGCACACCGGCCGCATCCTCGCGGGCCGGCGCTACAACGAGGGCATCCACCAGGCCATCGAGGCCAAAGAATCCGTGCCGGTCAAGGCCGAGAACCAGACTCTGGCGACCGTCACGCTGCAGAACTACTTCCGTCTCTACGACAAGCTGTCGGGCATGACGGGCACGGCCGAGACCGAGGCGGCTGAGTTCATGTCGACCTACAAGCTGGGCGTGGTGCCGATCCCCACCAACCGGCCGATGGTCCGCAAGGACCAGCCCGACCTGGTCTACAAGAACGAGCAGGCCAAGTTCGCGCAGGTCGTGGAGGACATCGCCGAGCGTCACGAGGCGGGGCAGCCCGTCCTCGTGGGCACCGTGAGCGTCGAGAAGAGCGAATACCTGTCGCGTCTGCTGGCCAAGAAGGGCGTCAAGCACGAGGTCCTCAACGCCAAGAACCACGCTCGAGAGGCCGAGATCGTCGCCCGCGCGGGGCGCCTGGGTGCCGTCACCGTCGCGACCAACATGGCCGGCCGCGGAACCGACATCATGCTCGGCGGGAACGCCGAGTTCCTCGCCGTGCAGGAGATGAAGACCAAGGGCCTCGACCCGGTCGACACCCCCGACGAGTACGAGGCCGAGTGGGACGGCGTCTATGAGGCCGTGCGCTCCCGCGTGGCCGAAGAGGGTGAGAAGGTCGTCGCCGTCGGCGGCCTGTACGTGCTCGGCACCGAGCGCCACGAGTCCCGCCGCATCGACAACCAGCTGCGCGGTCGGTCGGGCCGCCAGGGCGACCCCGGCGAGAGCCGGTTCTACCTCTCGCTGACCGACGACCTGATGCGCCTGTTCCAGTCCGGCGCGGCCGAGGCGATTCTGTCGCGGGCGAACTTCCCCGACGACGTCGCGATCGAGTCCTCGATGGTGAGCCGGGCGATCAAGAGCGCCCAGTCGCAGGTCGAGTCGCGCAACGCCGAGACCCGCAAGAACGTCCTGAAGTACGACGACGTCCTGAACCGTCAGCGCGAGGCCATCTACGCCGACCGCCGGCACATCCTCGAGGGCGATGACATCGCCGACCGCGTGCAGCACTTCATCGAAGACGCGGTGAGCGCCGTCATCGCCGAGCACACCTCGTCGGGGCACAGCGAGGGCTGGGACTTCGACGCGCTGTGGACCGAGCTGAAGACGATGTACCCCGTCGGCGTGACGATCGACGAGGTCGTGGCCGAAGCCGGCGCGAAGGGACGCATCACCGCCGAAGGCCTCACGCGCGAGCTGCTCTCCGACGCCCGCATCGCCTATGCGGGGCGCGAGGAGAAGCTCGGCGCGCAGGCGATGCGCGAGCTCGAGCGGCGCGTTGTGCTCCAGGTGCTCGATCGTCGCTGGCGCGAGCACCTCTACGAGATGGACTACCTGAAGGACGGCATCGGCCTGCGGGCGATGGCCCAGCGCGATCCGCTCATCGAGTACCAGCGCGAGGGCTATCAGATGTTCCAGTCGATGATGGGCCAGATCAAGGAGGAGTCCGTCGGCTACCTCTTCAACCTCGAGGTCGAGGTGCGGCGCGCGGGCGAGGGCCCCGAGGCCCACGCCGAGGTCGCGGCCAAGGGTCTCGCGGCCGGGCCCGGCGACGAGCGGCTCGAGTTCTCGGCGGCCAACGACGCGGGCGAGGTCGAGGTGCGTAACGAGCGCGGTCAGGTGCAGCAGGCGGCGACCGCCAAACTGCAGCGGGCGGCGGCGCAGAGGGGTGCGCAGGCGCCGGATGCCGGAGCTCCGGCGGCGCGCGGAGCCTTCGGTCAGCCGACCGATCAGGCCGACCCGGGGCAGGGCCAGGCTCCGGTGAACCGCGCCGAACGGCGCGCGTCGGCCAAGCGCAAGTAGTCGCCCGGCTCCCGAGCATGCCACGGGGTGTCCGGTGGCCTGCTCGCACCGCGGATATCCTGGGCCGATGAGCACCCTCCGTCCCCTCGATCAGTCCTCGAAGCTGAAGAACGTCCTCTACGAGATCCGCGGCAACGCCCTCGTCGAGGCCGCCCGGCTCGAGGCCGAGGGGCACACGGTGCTCAAGCTCAACACCGGCAACCCCGCCACCTTCGGGTTCGAGGCGCCCTACCAGATCGTCCGCGACATGATCGCCGCGATCCCCACGGCGCACGGGTACAGCGAGAGCCGCGGCATCCTCTCGGCGCGTCGCGCCGTCGTGTACCGCTATGAAGAGGTCGAGGGCTTTCCACGCATCGATCCGGACGACGTGTTCCTCGGCAACGGCGTGTCCGAACTGATCACGATGACGATGCAGGCGCTGCTCGACGAGGGCGACGAGGTGTTGATCCCCGCGCCCGACTACCCGCTCTGGACGGCCATGACGAGCCTGTCGGGGGGCACTCCCGTGCACTACACGTGCGACGAGGAGAACGAGTGGCAGCCCGATCTCGAAGACATCCGCGCCAAGGTCACTCCGCGCACCAAGGCGATCGTCGTGATCAACCCGAACAATCCGACCGGTGCCGTGTACTCGCGGGCCGTGCTCGATGGGATCGCCGAGATCGCCCGGGAGCACTCGCTGCTGGTCCTCGCCGACGAGATCTACGACCGCATCCTCTTCGACGAGGCGACGCACATCCCGATGGCGAGCGTGGCTCCCGACCTGCTCTGCCTGACCTTCAACGGGCTCTCGAAGACCTATCGGGTGGCGGGCTACCGCTCGGGCTGGATGGTCATCACAGGTCCGCAGCGGCACGCGGCCGGATTCCTCGAGGGCATCAACCTCCTGGCCTCGACACGTCTGTGCCCCAACGTCCCCGCGCAGCACGCGGTGCAGGCGGCCCTCAGCGGAGTGCAGTCGATCGACGCGCTGATCGCGCCGTCGGGACGCCTGCACGAGCAGCGCGATGTCGCGTGGGAGGGGCTGGAGAGCATCCCGGGCGTCTCGTGCGTGCGCCCGCGGGGAGCGCTCTACGCGTTTCCGCGACTGGACCCCGAGGTGCATGAGATCCGCGACGACGCCAAGCTCGTCTACGACTTCCTGGTGCAGGAGCACGTCCTGCTCGTGCAGGGCACCGGGTTCAACTGGCCCACGCCGGATCACCTGCGTGTCGTGACACTGCCCGAGGCGCGCGTGCTCGCGGATGCCGTCGAGCGGCTGGGCAACTTCCTGTCTTCGTATCGCCAGTAGCGCCCCGCGGGCCCTGAGTCAGAGCACGGCCAGGGACGTCGCGCGCCAGCGCCCGTCGGTGCCCTCGAGCCGCAGGGCGATCGCGCGCGTGCGGTGCGGAGCGGAGATGATCACGACGGCCTCCACCACGCCGTCGGCGGGGCTCATCGATCGGGTGGAGAGCACGGCGAGGTGCGGCCTGACGGCCGGGACGCCCCGTGCGCTGCGGGCGCGGGTGGCGAGGTTGCTTCGGGTCACGAGCCGGCGGAAGGCGTCCTCGGAGAGCCATCGGGCGAGCTGGTCGACCTCCCGAACGCCGGCAAGCACTTCGAGCACGCCACGGGCGAGGTTGGTGACGAGCGGGTCAGGGTCGGGCAGGTCGGATGTCGGTGTGCGCTGCCGCGAGAAGTACTCGTCGGACTCGCCCGGATAGGCGCTGCGGCGCGCACGCGGCGCCCCAGCACCGTCGGCGGCGGACCTGCTCATGGAGACCCCCATCTCTCGAGCGTTTGCTGTGTTGGCAGTAGACCACACGCAGCCTAGGAGTAGCCCGGGAAGGGGGCACGTGTGGATAACTCGCCGGGAGCGCGGCCCGGCTGTCCTAGGGTCGGCGCGTGCGCTGGGATCGGCTCTTCGAAGACCTCGAGGATCAACTCGCCTCCGAGTGGGAGGCCGAACGTGCTGCCCTCGACAGCGAAGCCGAACGCGTCCGGATCGCCAGAATGACGCTGCGGAGCCGACTGAGCGCGCTCGTGGAATCACCGCCGCGGTCCGCCGATCGGGTCGGCGTGGAGGTGCTGTGCGGCGACGTGCTGACCGGCTCGCTGCGGGCGGTCGGGGCGGATTTCACCGCCATCCGCGCCGACGACGCCGTGCACGGACTGGTCATCGCCCCGCTGGCGGCGATCGCGTCGGTGGCCGTGGCCCCGCACGCCCTCGTGCGCAGTGCGCGCCCACGGCCGCACGAGCGTGCCCACCTGTCGGAGCGGCTCACCTTCGGCTTCGTCCTGCGTGATGTCGCTCGCCGCCGTCTCCCCGTGCGTGTGGTGTCCGCGCAGGGTCGGCATCAGACGGGCACGATCGATCGCGTGGCGGCCGATCATCTCGATCTGGCGGTGCATGACGCGGGCACGCCCCGGCGTCAGCGGGAGATCACCGCGGTGCGCATCGTGCCGTTCGCCGCGATCGCCTGCGTCCACCTCG
The DNA here is from genome assembly GCF_046111165.1 of Microbacterium sp. HA-8. Taxonomy (NCBI): domain Bacteria; kingdom Bacillati; phylum Actinomycetota; class Actinomycetes; order Micrococcales; family Microbacteriaceae; genus Microbacterium; species Microbacterium sp. HA-8. The sequence goes on along the minus strand of NZ_CP162025.1, from coordinate 2,756,255 downwards.
ACGCGGACGCGGCTCCCGCCCTGGTGTGACGCGCTGCGGCGTCGGACGATCACTCGGGCCGGTAGCTCGCGCCGCCGCCCCACACCTCGGGAAAGCTGGCCGCCTGCGACTGCTGCCACAGGTGCATCTGTCGCGCTTCTTCGACCTGGTCGTCGATGTACCCGCGCAGGCTGTCCTCCTCGATGCGCCACTTCGCCGGCGAGCCCAGTCGTGCGCCACGCAGGCGACCCTCGTGCACCAGCTCCATGACCTCGGAGACGTCGATGCTCAACAGCTCGGCCACCTGTGACGGCGCGAGGTAGCGCACGCCGCCTGGGGAGCTATCGGACATGACCCCCATTATGGACCCGGCCACGGACGCCCGGATCGCGTGACCTGTGGATAACGGGACGCGCCGATCCGCCCGCATCGGCCACGATGGGCGATCGGACAGGGGACGGCCGCCGCGCCGCCCGGAGAGGATCGCCATGACCGCAACGGACCCACCCCGACCACGCCGCCGTGTCTTCTGGGCTGACCTGCGTTTCTTCGTCGGCATCGCGCTGATCGCGCTGTCGGTCGCCGGCGTCTGGATCGTGGTGGATGCTGCCGCGACGACCAGTCCGGTGTTCGCCGCATCGCGCACCCTCATGCCCGGAGACCCCGTGACGGCCGCGGACCTGACTGCCGTCGATGCGGCTCTCGGTGCGGCGGGGGAGGCCTACTTCGGAGCCGAGCAGCTGCAGCCCGGCTCGGTGGCGACGCGCTCGATCCGCGAGGGCGAACTGGTGCCCCGCAGCGCCCTCGCGCCGGCGGAGGAGGTGAAGGTCACGACGGTTGTGGTCTCCAGCGCCACGCCGGTGCCCTCCGGGATGGGTCCGGGCGCTCCGGTCGAGCTGTGGGCCGCCTCCGCGGACGCCGACGGGATCCTGCGGACACCGTCGATCCTCGTGGCCGACGCGACGGTCGCCCGCGTGCGGGAGTCGGGATCGATGATGGGATCCGGCGGTACGGATGTCGAGATCGTCATCCCGCGCGCCGACGTCGCCGCGACCCTCGAGGCACTCTCGGCCGGGGCGGCCATCTCGCTCGTCCCGGCGGCGGTGACAGGATGAGTGCGCGGATCCTCGTCGCGCTGGGCGGCTCCGCGGCGTCGCGCGTCGCGTCGGAGCTCTCTCGCGCAGGGCTCGAGATCGTGGGCGTGGTGGATCCGGGCGCGCCCGCTGCGGCAGCATCCGATCTCCTCGCGGCTCCCGATCTCGATCGGACCCGTGACGCGCTCGCGCGCGCGACGGCCATGGTGCTGCGCGCGGACCGCCGCACGCTCACTGCTGACCTCGTCGCGGCGTGCGATCGTCGCGGGGTGCGGATCCTGCCGGTCTGCGACGACGCCGATGCGCAGAGGTGGGCGGGGGCCTTCGGGCTGGAGCCCGCGCTGATCGCGGCGGAGGCGTGGGCGGTCATCGACGCGCTGCGGGCCGATCCCGTGCCGGGCGCGACGGCGGCATTCGGGAGCCGGGGCCGCATCATCGCGGTGTGGGGGCCCGGGGGAGCGCCAGGGCGATCCACGATCGCGTCGCTCATCGCCTTCGAGCTGGCCCGCGGCGGCCGCCACTGCGCCCTCATCGACGCCGACGTGCACGCGCCCTCCCTCGCGCTCTCCCTGGGGATCGCCGATGAGGGCCCGGGGTTTGCGGCGGCGTGTCGGCAGGCCGGGCTCGGCTCGCTCGACGCACGCGAGCTGACCCGCATCAGCATCCCGCTCGCGCATGCCGGCGGGGTCGTCGATGTGCTCTGCGGGCTCAATCGGACGGGTCGATGGCCTGAGCTCGCCGAAGACCGCGTCAGCGCGGCGCTGGAGGCCTGCCGCGAGTGGGTCGACGCCGTGGTCGTCGACGTGTCTTCGTCGCTCGAGCGCGACGAGGAGCTCATGAGCGATCTCGACGGGCCGCGCCGCAACGGCGCGACGTCGGCCGCCCTGGCGTCCGCCGACCTCGTGATCGCGGTCTGCGCCGCCGATCCGGTGGGCGTGGCGCGGTTTCTGCGCGGGTACGCGGAGCTGCGCGCGACGATCGGCTCGACGAGGGTCGTGGTGGCTGTCAACAAACTGCGCCCGGGCGCCCTCGGATTCGACGCTCGCGGACAGATCCGACGCACTCTCGAGCGGTTCGCCGGCATCGACGACGTGTTCTTCCTTCCGCTGGACCCCCGGAGCGCGGATGCTGCGGTGCTCCAGGCGCGTCCGCTCGCGGAGGTCTCGCCCCGGTCGCCGCTGGTCGCCGCGGCGCGGCGACTCGTCGGGGAAGGGGTCCAGCCCGCGGTCGGAGGCGAGCTCGTGCCCGCGGGGTCGCGGGCGACGAAGCGTACACGCCGGCGGGCGGGGACCGACAGGCTCAGCGCCTAGGCTGGGGGGGTGTCGACCCTCAGCGAAATCGTCTACGCCCAGGGCCGCGCGACCGAAGCGGACGTGGAGTGGCTGCACCGCCTGGCGGGCGACGGCCAGCTGCTGGCAGACCTCGCCTTCGCCGACATCGTGCTCTGGGTGCCGACCCCCGACGACTCGTTCGTCGCCGTCGCGCATACGCGCCCCTCGGGCGCTGCGACGCTGTTCTATCGGGACATCGTGGGCGACCGGGTGCGGCCGCAATGGCGAACACAGGTGCGCGAGGCGTTCGACTCCGCGCGGATCGTGGACTCCGCGTCGCCCGACTGGTTCGAGGAGACCCCCACACGTGTGCGGGCGGTCCCCGTGATCAGCGTGCCCGCGCGGGATGGAGCACCCGCACGCGTCGTCGGCGTCCTCACCCGGCACACCAATCTCGGCGAGGCGCGCACGCCCAGCCGACAGCAGATCACCTTCAACGACTGCGCCGATGACCTGTTCGGCATGGTCGCCTGGGGTGAGTTCCCGGATCTGTCGGCCCCGACGGGCCCGCGCCGCGGGGCGCCGCGCGCGTCGGACGGTCTGATCCGTTTGGACGTCGACGGCATCACGACCTTCGCGAGCCCCAATGCGCTCTCCGCCTGGGGGCGGCTCGGCTTCGACGACGAGCTCGAGGGCGAATCCCTCAGCGAGGTGACCACCCGCATCCTTCCCGCCCAGGAGCAGATCGACGAGTCGCTGCCGCTCGTCGTGACCGGCCGCGCGCCGTGGCGTTCGGACATCGAGGCGCGCGGGGTCGCCGTCTCTCTGCGTGCGATTCCGCTTCGCCATCACGGCGAGCGCACGGGCGCGATCGTCCTCTGCCGCGACGTGACCGAGATCCGCCACCAGGAGCAGGAGCTGATCACCAAGGACGCGACGATCCGCGAGATCCATCACCGCGTCAAGAACAACCTGCAGACCGTCGCCTCACTGCTGCGCATCCAGGCGCGGCGCACGCACTCCGACGAGGCGCGCGATGCCCTCACCCAGGCGATGCGGCGGGTGTCGGCGATCGCGGTCGTGCACGACACCCTCTCGGAGGGGCTCACGCAGGCTGTGGACTTCGACGAGGTCTTCGATCGGGTGCTCAAGCTCGTCGCCGAGGTCGCGGCGGGCGCGGGAACGCGCGCGCAGACCCGATCGAGCGGAACCTTCGGCGAGCTGCCCAGCGAGTACGCGACGCCGCTCGCCCTCGCCCTCACCGAGCTCGTGACCAACGCCGTCGAGCACGGCCTCGCGGGACGCGAGGGAACCGTCGAGATCGAGGCCAAGCGCACCACGTCGCGGCTCAAGGTGAGTGTGCGCGACAGCGGGGTGGGCCTTCCCGAGGGTCAGGTCGGCCGCGGCCTGGGCACGCAGATCGTCCGCACCCTCATCCAGGGTGAGCTGGGAGGGACGATCGACTGGCACACGATCATGGGCAGCGGCACGGAAGTCACGATCGACATCCCGCTGCGGTGGATCGACCGCGCCAGGACCTGATCCGGCGCGGGCGATCCTCGGCGGTCGGGCTCAGCTGGCTCGGCGGGCGCGGGCGGCGCGGCGCTTGAGGGCGCGACGCTCGTCTTCGGAGAGGCCGCCCCAGACGCCGGAGTCCTGCCCCGACTCGAGCGCGTACTGCAGACAGATCTCGGTCACGGTGCAGCGGGCGCAGACGGCCTTCGCCTTCTCGATCTGGTCGACCGCCGGCCCGGTGTTTCCGACCGGGAAGAACAGCTCGGGGTCGACGGTGAGGCATGCGGCCTTATCGCGCCAGTCCATGCAGATAGCTCCTTGTTGCGAGGGGTGGGGGATGAGCGAGTGCTCAGAGTTCGGTTTCGGGTCCGGTACCCTGGTGAGGTGCGAGCAGGAAGCTCGCCCCACGGCGCTGTGGGAGCACATGGCTTGTCCCATCGTCCCACACGTCCCCGGACTGATCAAGGGTTCGTCCGGGTGTTTCCTGTGCACATTGCTGAGCGTTCGCTCTCAGCCCTGGAGGATCCGAACAACTTCGGGTGCGTCCCGCAGAGAGAGGCCGTCGAATGCGCAGCGATCCCGTGACCATCGCGGCGGCAGCATCCGTCGCTCTCGAGGGCCTGGTGCTGGGCGGTATCGCGCTCTGGATGGGCGCGTCGTTCTTCGGTGCCGAGGTGATGGATGTCGGCACTGCGACCGCGCTCGTCGTGCTCACGGCGGCGGCGGCCATCGCCCTCGTCGCGTTCGGCGTCGCGATCCTGCGCGATCAGGGGTGGGGGCGTTCGGGAGCGATCGTCGCCCAGCTGCTCATCCTCGCCGTCGCGCTCGGCGCCGCGACGGGCGCGTACGCCCACCCGGCGCAGGCGGTGCTGATCGCGGCTCCCGCGCTGATCGTGCTGCTGCTCGTGATCAGTGCCGCGCGGCGGTCGGCACGTCGTGCCGGATCCGATGCGCCGGCCGAGGGCGACTGAGCCGCGTCAGCCGTCGAGGCCGAGCATGCCGCGCAGACGCGCGACATGCCCCGTCGCCTTGACGTTGTAGAGGGCGTGCACGATGGAGCCCTGCTCATCGATCACGAAGGTGGACCGCAGGACGCCCTCGACGGTCTTGCCGTAGTTGACCTTCTCGCCCCACGCGCCGTACGCGTCGTGAGCGGCGCGATCGGGGTCGCTCAGCAGATCGAAGGTCAGCCCGTCGCGCTCGCGGAACTCGCGGAGCTTCGCCGGGTCGTCCCGCGAGACGCCGAGCACCGTGTATCCGCCGCCCTGCAGCGATGCGAGGCTGTCGCGGAAGTCGCAGGCCTGCGTCGTGCAGCCGGGGGTCATCGCCGCCGGGTAGAAGTACAGGATCACGCGTGAGCCGCGGAGATCGGCGAGGGAGACCTCTTCGCCGTCCTGATCGTGCAGACGGAAGTCGGGGGCGGGGGAACCGGGTTCGAGGCGCACGGAAGTCACCCCTTCAGACTAGGACGCATCGGTGCCGCTGTGGATGCGCGCGAACGTCGCCAGCAGCCGCTGCAGCGAATCCAGCCGGGCGGGACCCGTCGGGCCGAGCTCCCCGTCGGCCACGGCTTCGATGATCGCGCAGTCGGGGGCGTCGGGAAGATGCGTGCACCCGCGCGGGCAGCGCTCTGCGATGCGGTCGAGGTCGGTGTACGCGCGGAGGACGTTCGCGGGATCGATGTGGCCGAGGCCGAACGAGCGCACGCCGGGCGTGTCGATCACCCATCCGGAGCCGTCGGCGCTGGAATAACGCAGCGACACCGTCGAGGACGAGGTGTGTCGACCCCTGCCCGTCACCTCGTTGACGTGGCCCGTCGCCCGCAGCGCCGTCGGGACGAGGGCGTTCACGAGCGTGGACTTTCCCACCCCCGAATGCCCGACAAAAACCGTCGAGTGGCCGACGAGACTCGCACCGATGCTCTCCAACGGCATCTCCCCGCGCGCGCTCTCGAAGACCACGAGGTCGAGCCCTTCGAAGTGCGTGAGGAACTGCGCGGGAGAGGCCAGGTCGGTCTTGGTGATCACGAGCAGAGGCCGGATGCCGGCATCCAGCGCCGCGATCAGGTAGCGGTCGACGAGCCGGGGGCGGGGTTCGGGGTCGGCCGCGGCGACCACGATGAGCATCTGGTCGGCGTTGGCCACGACGACGCGCTCGACAAGATCGGTGTCGTCGGCGGAACGGCGGAGCAGGGTCGAGCGGGGTTCGATGCCCACGATCCGCGACAGGGTTCCCACCGCGCCCGACGTGTCGCCGACGACACGGGCTCGGTCGCCGGTGACGATCGGCTGCCGACGCAGCTCCCTCGCTCGCGAGGCGATGACCTCGTGCTCCTCGGGGGTGTCTTCGTCGAGCAGAACCGCGTACCGGCCCCTGTCGACGCCCAGCACCCTGCCGACGACGGCGTCGTGGTGACTCGGACGGCGCTTCGTGCGAGGGCGATTGGCTTTGGGATTGGGGCGGACGCGGATGTCGGCTTCGTCGAACTCGGGATCGTCGTCGGTCTCGCCGTCGTCCCACCAGTTCTCGGTCGGGTCCATGGGATCGCCGCGCGCCCTCAGCCCGTGCCGCCGAGCATCGTCATCCACAGCTGTTCGAACTGCGGAAGAGTCTTCGCCGTCACGCTCAGATCGTCGATCTCGACGCCGGGAACGGCAAGACCGAGCAGGGCGCCGGTCGTCGCCATGCGGTGATCGTGGTGCGAGCGCCACAGACCGCCGTGCAGCGGGCGCGGCGTGATGCGAATGCCATCGGGCAGCTCCGCGGCGTCGCCACCGAGCGCGTTGATGCCGTCGACGAGCGCCCGGATGCGGTCGGTCTCGTGCAGGCGGATGTGCCCGATGCCCGTGATGGTGCACTCGCCGTCGGCCAGGGCGGCGAGTCCCACGATCGTGGGCGCGAGCTCTCCCGCGGCCGAGAGGTCGATGTCGAAGGCACGGATGCCGTGTCCCGTGACCGTCAGGGCGCCACCGCGGCGCGAGACCCGGGCGCCGGCGGTGTGCAGCAGATCGTTGAGCATCGCGCCTGGCTGCGTGGAGTGCGCAGGCCATCCGGTCACCGTGACGGAGCCACCCGCGACCATGGCCGCGGCGAGGAAGGGCGCCGCGTTGGAGAGGTCGGGCTCGATGGCGATGTCTTTGGCCCGCAGGGCGGTGGCCGGGACGACCCACTCGTTGGGCGCCGGACGCTCGACGTGGACACCGCGATGGGAGAGCGCCTCGACCGTCATGTCGATGTGGGGCACGCTGGGCAGGCGGCTGCCGGTGTGGATGAGGTGCAGTCCGACGTCGAAGCGCGGTGCCGCCAGCAGCAGCCCCGACACGAACTGGCTGGATCGGGACGCGTCGATGCGCACCTCTCCGCCGCGGATGTGCCCGTGACCGCGAACCGTGAAGGGCAGCGACCACCGTCCGCCGTCGTCGATGTCGACGCCGATGTCGCGCAGGGCGTGGATCAGCTCCCCCATGGGCCGGTGCAGCGCGCTCGCGTCGGCGGTGAGGTGCACATCGCCTCGCGCGAGGCCCGCGAGGGGCGAGACGAAGCGCATCACCGTGCCGGCCTGGCCGCAGTCGATGTCGCCGCCTCCGGTGAACGACGCGGGCGGGCTGATGAGCAGATCGTCGCCGAAACCCCCCGCGCCCGGCTCGGCGTCGATCCGGACGCCGAGGGTGCGAAGCGCATCGACCATGCGGGCGGAGTCCTGCGAGTGCAGCGGGGCGATCAGACGCCCCGGCCCCTCGGCGAGCGCCGCGAGCACGAGCTCGCGGCCGGTGAGCGACTTCGATCCGGGGAGGGTGAGGGTGGCGTGGAGCGGCCCCGATGCGGTCGGCGCGGTCCATGCGGTGGGCTGCGCGGCATCCCGCGCGGGCGCGCCGGCCCGCGTCTCGTCTGCGAGCCGGGAATAGCCGTGCTGGGTCATCGGGTTCTACCTTATCGAGCCCTCGAGAGGACACGATGAACCTGACGCTGGAGAGGCCGCGGGCCAACGCAACCGCGCGCCTAGACTGGGTCGTCATGGACGACCAGCCTGAGCCCGACGAGGTGCTCGCGCACCCCGGCACCGCGCGCGATCAGTTCGAGGAGCAGGCGCTGCCCTTCATGGATCAGCTCTACGGGGCTGCGATGCGCATGACGCGCAACCCGGCGGATGCGGCCGACCTCGTGCAGGAGACCTTCGTGAAGGCCTTCTCGTCGTGGGCCACCTTCCAGCAGGGCACCAACCTCAAGGCGTGGCTCTACCGCATCCTCACCAACAGCTACATCAACACGTACCGCAAGAAGCAGCGCGAGCCCTACCAGGGAACGATCGACGACCTCGAGGACTGGCAGCTGGGCGGAGCGGAATCGACGACGGCGACCAGCAGCCGCTCCGCCGAGGCCGAAGCGATCGATCACATGCCGGCATCCGCCGTCAAAGACGCACTGCAGGCCATCCCCGAGGATTTCCGGCTGGCGGTGTACCTCGCAGACGTCGAAGGCTTCGCCTATCAGGAGATCGCGGACATCATGAAAACCCCCATCGGCACGGTCATGAGCCGCCTGCACCGCGGCCGGCGGCTGCTGCGCGACCTGCTTGCCGACTACGCAAAAGAGCGGGGCATCGTTCCCGCAACCCCCAGGAGCACAAAATGACCGATTGCGGCTGTGAGAAGGCGCGGCGCGACCTCGAAGAGTACCTCCGCAACGAAGTGTGCAAGACCGAGCACCAGGACATCACCGAGCACCTTGCGCACTGCCCCGAGTGCAGTGACGAGGCTCTTGTGGCGAAGACCCTGACCGACGTCGTCGCCCGCGCCTGCCGTGAGACGGCTCCCGAAGAGCTGCGCGATCAGGTCCTCGCCCGACTGCGCGTCGCGCAGGCCTCTCACACCTGACGCCGACGGCGGGCCGGATGCCCGAGCCCGGCACCGTTAGCCTCGATACATGGCACGCACCGACGCCCGCACCGTTCCGCTCGATTCCACCTCACGGCAGGCGCTCGCCGCCTCCGGCTTCCGCTATGCGGTCGTCGATCCCGCGGACGACGATGCGGCTCGTGCGTACATCCAGGCGGAGAGTCGCGGATTCCTCGGCGGCGAGCAGTCGGATGACGAGGTGGCCGAGTTCCGCGAGCAGCTCGCGTACCGGCGGTGGGTGGGCGTGTACGACGCCGGGGCCGACACGGGCTCCGCGCCCGTGGGCACGGTCAACTCGTGGACGGGGGAGCTGAGCGTCCCGGGCGAGCGCACCGTCCCGTTCTGGGCGATCAGCGGCGTGACTGTGTCGCCGACGCGTCGCCGTCGCGGCATCGCCCGGGCGATGCTCCAGGGCGAACTGCGCGCGGGTCGCGATGCCGGCCTCGCGATCGCGGGCCTCACCGTGTCCGAGGCTACGATCTACGGTCGGTTCGGGTTCGCTCCCGCTGTGCGCACCGCCGACTGGGTGATCGATACACGCCGCGCCGGCTGGGCGGGGCCGGATGCGCCGGGCACCCTCGACCACGTCGATCGGTCTGAGGCCGTGGCTCTGCTCGGCGCGCTCCACGATCGGGTGAGAGTGAATCGACCGGGCGAGGTCGATGGGTGGCTGGGGCGCTGGCGCCAGTTCGCGGCCGTGGCTCGCGGCTCGGAGCATCCCGGCCGCACCCGCGCGGTGGCCTACACGAGTCCGCAGGGGGAGCGCACCGGGCTGCTCGTCTACCGGATCACCGAGGACGAGACGGACTTCGCGCGGCACACGCTGGATGTGCGCGCACTCTTCGCGGACGGCCCCGACGCCTATGCGGCACTGTGGCGCTTCGTGATCGAGCATGACCTGGTGCATCGGGTTCACGCGCGGCTGCGGTCGATCGAAGAGCCCCTGCCATGGATGCTCCGCGATGAGCGTGGCCTCGTCTCGACGGTGCGCGACCACGGCTGGCTGCGCATCCTCGATGTGCCCGCCGCCCTCCGAGCGCGCGAATACTCCGCCGTCGCGGACGTCACGATCGAGGTCGCCGATCCGCAGGGCTTTGCGACGGGATGCTGGAGCCTGCAGATCGGGGACGATCGTCGCGCCCTCATCGACCGAACGGGTACGTCGGCACAGGTGCAGCTCTCAGCCGCGGCGCTCGCCGCCGGCTACCTCGGCGGCGTGCGCTTCTCGACGCTGCGGGGAGCCGGTCTCGTGCGCGGCGACTCCGACGCCATCGCCGCGCTGGATCGGGCGTTCACGGCGCCCACGGCTCCCCGACTCGGCATCTGGTACTGACATGCCCGTCGCACTCGTGACCGGTACGGCGCGCGCGGACAGCATCGCCGCAGCCATCGTTCCCCGGCTCGCCGCGGACGGATGGGATGTGATCACCAGCGACCGCGATACCGGCGACTACCCGTGCGACCTGTCCGATATCGCGGCGCCCACCACCCTCATCGAGCGGATCGCACGCGAACGGGGTCCGCTGTCCGCGCTGGTGCTGAGCCACGCCCACGGCGTCGAGTCCGGCATCCTCGATACAACGGCCGAGAGCTTCGATGAGCACCTTGCCGTGAATGCGCGCGCGACGCTCCTTCTGATCGCGGCGTTCGCTCGCCAGGTCGATGCGTCCGGCGGGGCGATCGTCGCATTCACGAGCGACCACACGACCGGCAACCTTCCCTACGGTGCATCCAAGGGCGCCCTCGACCGGATCGTCATCTCGGCGGCCCGCGAACTCGGGCCGCGACTGATCTCGGCCAACGTGGTCAATCCGGGTCCGGTCGACACGGGGTGGATGGACGATGAGACACGGGCGACACTGCTGGCGTATCAGCCGCTCGGAAGAGCCGGAACGCCCCCGGACATCGCCGGCATCACGTCCTTCCTGCTCTCCGACGAGGGTCGCTGGATCAGCGGCCAGCTTCTCCACGCCGACGGTGGATTCTCCGCGCGGTTCTGAGAGGTGTCGGCGTTCCTCGGCGATCAGCCGGCGGCCGGCGCGAGAGCCTTCTTCATGAGCTCGGCGTGCTCGATCGCGTGCACCTTCGGCGAGCCGGTCGCGGGCGACGCCGCGGCGGCACGGGAGATGCGGCGGATCGTGCGACCGTGCAGGTGCTTGACGACCTCGAGGGCGATGAACGGCCACGCGCCCTGGTTCTCGGGCTCGTCCTGCACCCAGTACAGCTGCGCGTTCGGGTAACGGTCGATGACGGCATTGAGCTCGTCGATCGGCGCCGGGTAGTACTGCTCGAGACGCACGAGCGCGATCGACGGGTCGGGGCGCTTGTCGAGTTCGGAGCGCAGATCCCAGTGGATCTTTCCCGCGTGCAGCAGCACCTTGGTGACGGCCGAGGCATCGAGCCCCCGGTCATCGTCGAGCACCGACTCGAAACGGCCGCTCGTGAAGTCCTCGACCGGGCTGGTCGCGCCGCGCAGGCGCAGCATCGCCTTGGGCGTGAAGACCACCAGCGGTCGGCGGGGCCGTGCGTAGGCCTGCCGGCGCAGCAGATGGAAGTAGGAGGCGGGGGTCGAGGGACGTGCGACGATCATGTTGTCCTGCGCGCACATCTGCAGGTAGCGCTCGATGCGTGCCGAGGAGTGATCCGGCCCCTGGCCCTCGTAGCCGTGGGGGAGGAGCAGGGCGACGCTGGATTGCTGACCCCACTTCTGATCGGCCGACGAGATGAACTCGTCGATGACCGACTGGGCGCCGTTGGCGAAGTCGCCGAACTGTCCCTCCCAGAGCACGAGGGCGTCGGGCCGCTCGACGGAGTACCCGTACTCGAACGCCATGGCGGCGTATTCGCTGAGCAGCGAGTCGTAGACCCAGAACTTGCCCTGACGCTCGCTGAGGTTGGCGAGCGGGATCCACTCCTGCCCGTTCGCGCGGTCGTGCATGACCGAGTGGCGCTGGACGAACGTGCCACGGCGGGAGTCCTGCCCCGCCAGGCGTACGTTCGTTCCCTCGAGCAGCACCGAGCCGAAAGCAAGCAGCTCGGCGAAACCCCAGTCGATGGTGCCGTTGCGGCTCATGTCCAGGCGCTTGTCGAGCAGCTGCTGGATCTTGGGATGCACCGTGAAACCGTCGGGCTTGTTGACGAACGCGTCGCCGATCAGGTGCACGACATCGGTCGACACCCCCGTGGTCTCGAGTTCGCCCCACGAGATCTCGCCCGTCTCGTCGGCGGCGGCGTCCGAGACGACATCGTGCGCCCCCGTCTCGGCCGCGTGGGTCTCGGCGAAGGCGACCTCGAGGCGATCCTGGAAGTCGCGCTTGGCCTTCTCGTACTCGGCCTCGGTGATGTCGCCACGACCGACGAGGGACTCGGTGTAGAGGCGGCGGACCGAGCGTTTGGCCTCGATGAGGTTGGTCATCAGCGGCTGCGTCATCGAGGGGTCGTCACCCTCGTTGTGACCGCGGCGGCGGTAGCAGATGAGATCGATCACGACGTCGCGGTGGAAGCGCTCGCGGTATTCGAAGGCGAGCTGGGCGACGCGCACGACGGCCTCGGGGTCATCGCCGTTGACGTGGAAGATCGGCGCCTGGATGGTCTTGGCGACATCCGTGGCGTACACCGAGGATCGGGCGTCCTGGGGGAGGGTCGTGAAGCCGACCTGGTTGTTGACCACGACGTGGATCGTGCCGCCCGTGCGGTAGCCGCGCAGCTGCGACATCTGCAGGGTCTCGACCACGACCCCCTGGCCGGCGAAGGCCGCATCGCCGTGTACGAGGATCGGCAGCCACGAGAAGGTGCCGACGGGCTTGCGGTCCTGTTTGGCCCGCACGATGCCCTCGAGCACGCCGTCGACCGTCTCGAGGTGCGAGGGGTTGGCCGCCAGGTAGACCGGCAGCTCCTCGCCGCCGTCGCTGATGAAGGTGCCCTCGGTGCCGAGGTGGTATTTCACATCGCCGGAGCCGCGCTTGTTGCCGAGCGCGACGGAGCCCTCGAACTCGCGGAACACCTGACCGTAGGTCTTGCCCGCGATGTTCGTCAGCACGTTCAGGCGACCGCGGTGCGCCATGCCGATCGCGGCGCCGTCGAGGCGGGCCTCGGCCGCGCCCTGCAGGATCTCGTCGAGGAGGGGGATGAGCGATTCGCCGCCCTCGAGGCTGAAGCGCTTCTGGCCGACGTACTTGGTCTGCAGGAAGGTCTCGAACGCCTCGGCCTCGTTGAGCTTGCTGAGGATGCGCAGCTGCTCGTCGTGGCCGGGTTTGGTGTATTTGACCTCGACCTTCTGCTGGAACCAGCGGCGCTGCTCCGGGTCCTGGATGTGCATGTACTCGATGCCGAGTGTGCGGCAATACGAGTCCCGCAGCACGCCCAGGATGTCGCGCAGCTTCATCATGCGCTTGCCGCCGAAGCCGCCCGTGACGAACTCCCGGTCGAGGTCCCAGAACGTCAGCCCGTGCTCCTCGATCTCGAGGTCGGGGTGGGTCCGCTGGACGTATTCGAGCGGGTCGGTGTCGGCCATCAGGTGCCCGCGAACCCGGTAGGAGTTGATGAGCTCCTGCACACGCGCCTGCTTGTCGATGCGCTCGGCGACGTCGACGTTGATGTCGGCGGCCCAGTGGATCGGTGCGTACGGGATGCGGAGCGCCGCGAAGATGTCGTCGTAGAAGCCGCGCTGCCCGATGAGCAGCTCGTGCACCTTCTTGAGGAACTCGCCCGATCCCGCGCCCTGGATGACGCGGTGGTCATAGGTGCTCGTCAGGGTGATCGTCTTGCCGATCGCGAGCTCGTTGAGGGTCTTGTCGCTCGCGCCCTGGAACTCGGCCGGATACTCGAGGGCGCCGGCGCCCACGATGCAGCCCTGGCCCTTCATCAGGCGCGGCACGGAGTGCACCGTGCCGATGCCGCCAGGGTTGGTGAGCGAGATCGTCGTGCCCTGGAAGTCGGTCGCCGCGAGCTTGCCCGCCCGCGCACGGCTCACCAGGTCTTCGTAGGCTGCGAGATACTCGCCGAACGCCATGGTGTCGGCGCGCTTGATGCTCGGAACCATGAGCGCGCGCGTGCCGTCGGGTTTGGGCAGATCGATCGCGATGCCGAGGTTGATGTGCGCCGGAGCCACGACGGCGGGCTTGCCGTCGACCTCGGCGAAGAAGACGTTCTGGCTCGGGAACTCTTTGAGTGCCTGGATGATCGCCCAGCCGATCAGGTGGGTGAAGCTGATCTTGCCGCCACGCGTGCGCGACATGTGGTTGTTGATGACGATCCGGTTGTCGATCATCAGCTTTGCCGGGATCGTGCGCACGCTCGTCGCGGTCGGCACGGTCAGCGACTCGTCCATGTTGGCCGCGAGCGCCTTCGGCATCCCGCGGAGCGGGGTGACCTTGTCGGCCTCGAGCGGCTCTTCGGAGGACGTCGCCGACGTGACGGGTGCCTGCGCGGGGATCGGCTGGCGCGCGGCGGGCTTGGCCGTCGTCCGGGCGACGGGCTGCGCGCCCATCACGGGGATGGGAGCGGTCCCGGGGTGCGGCTCCGATCCGGCGGAGTTCGACGCGGGCGCCGGGTCAGCCGGGGCGGGGGGTGCGGCCTTCGCGGCGGTCGCCGACGGCGGTGCCGCCTCGGACCTCGGCGCCGTGGGCACGGACTGCTCGCCGGCGCCGGCTGCAGCATCCGTGCCGTTCTCCACATCGACGGGGTGGTAGGCCTCGAGGATCGGCCACCAGGCCTTGTCCACTGAATTCCGATCCGCGGTGAACTGCTCGTAGAGTTCGTCCACGAGCCACTCGTTGGCCCCGAATTCTCCCTCGTTCGAAGTCCCGACGCCCGCCACCTGGCTCGACACGCTCGATCGCCCTCTTTCATCGATGAAGTGTGGTTCGCGCGTGGCTTTCGTGCCTGCCGCGCACGACTACCAACCTATCCCAGAATCCGCGCCCCCGTTCCGGCACGCGCGGCCCTGGCGGGGCCGGGCGGAAGGGTTACCTTAAAGGAATGGACTTCTCCGGTGAACGCCCGATGGTCGATCTGACCTACTCCGATGTGTTCCTGGTACCGCGGCGATCCGATGTCTCGAGCCGCCTGCAGGTGGACCTCGCGCCCGCGGACGGCACCCCGGCCACGATCCCGCTCGTGTCGTCCAACATGAACTCCGTCACGGGCGCGCGGCTCGCGGCGACGCTGGCCCGGCGGGGCGGACTGGGCGTCCTGCCGCAGGACCTCCCGCTGCAGGAGCTCGACTCCGCCATCCGGTGGGTGAAGTCGCAGCCCGTGCCCTGGGACACGCCGCTCGTGCTGCCCCCCGATGCGACCGCCGCCGACGCGCTGCGGCTGCTGCCGGCGACCCCGGGTCACGGCATCGTCGTCGGGGAGGGCGGGCCCCGCGTGCGAGCGGGCGCGATCAACGGCATCGTGCCGGCCGCACGGCTCGCGACCGCGCTGCCCGACGCCCGACTGGGCGACCTCGCGCGACCCGACGCCCCGGCCCTCGACGCCGAGGACGTCACCGACCCCCGCGCGGCGTTCGATCTCATCGTCGAGGCGGGCGTCGATCTCGTCGCGGTCGTCGAGCACGGCCACCTCGTCGGCACGCTCAGCCGCCGCAGCGCTCTGCGCTCGACGCTCTACCGACCCGCCGTGGACGCCGCGGGCCGCCTCGCCGTCGCGGCGGCGGTCGGCATCAACGGCGACGTCGCGGGCAAAGCGCGCGCGCTCGCGGCCGCGGGCGTGGATGTGCTCGTCGTCGACACCGCCCATGGGCATCAGGAGGGCATGCTGAGGGCGCTCCGCGAGGTCGCGGCCCTCGACCTCGGACTTCCGATCGCCGCGGGCAACATCGTCACCGCCGAGGGCGTGCACGATCTCGTCGTCGCGGGCGCGACGATCCTGAAGGTCGGCGTCGGTCCCGGCGCGATGTGCACGACCCGCATGATGACGGCGGTGGGGCGTCCCCAGTTCTCCGCGGTGCTCGAGACCGCCGAGGCTGCGCGCGTGATGGGCGCGCACGTGTGGGCCGATGGCGGGGTGCGGTATCCGCGCGATGTGGCGCTCGCGCTGGCGGCGGGGGCGGCATCCGTGATGGTGGGATCGTGGTTCGCGGGCACGATCGAGGCACCCGGCGAGCTCCTGGTGGACGCCGAAGGCCGCGCCTACAAGGAGTCGTGGGGCATGGCCTCGACCAAGGCCGTGCACGAGCGGTTCGGGCGGCTCGACCCCTACGAACTCGCCCGCAAAGAACTCTTCGCGGAGGGGATCTCGTCGTCGCGGATCTATCTCGACCCGCTGCGTCCCGGCCTCGAGGACCTGCTCGACATGATCACGTCGGGTGTGCGGTCCTCCTTCACGTACGCGGGTGCGGCGTCGGTGCCCGAGTTCCACGACCGTGCGCTCGTGGGACTGCAATCGGCCGCCGGGTACGAGGAGGGCAAGGCGCTGCCGGTCAGCTGGTAGCGGGGATGCCGTCACCCGGTTTTCGGCGGGCGTCCTGCCGTTAGACTGATCGGCACAATGGACGACCCTCCCAGTTGCAGACGCACGCCCCACCGCCCGCTCTCTCGCATCCGAGGGGCTGACGCATGACGTACGACTACATCATGTTGGGCGTGGGGCTTCTGCTGATCGTGGGCACCGGCCTGTTCGTGGCGAGCGAGTTCGCCCTCGTCAACCTCGACCGCGCCGACCTCGAGGCGCGCCGCGATCGCGGCGAGACACGGCTCTCGCTGACCATCAGCGCGCTGAAGATCACCTCGACGCACCTCTCCAGCGCGCAGCTGGGCATCACCCTGACGACGCTGCTGACCGGATACACGATGGAGCCGGCACTGTCGAACTTCCTCCGGCCGGTGCTGACGGGGTGGGGGCTTCCCTCGGGGCTCGTCTCCCCGCTCGCGGTCATCGTCGCGGTCACGGTCGCCACGGTGCTGTCGATGATCGTCGGCGAGCTCGTGCCCAAGAACTTCGCCCTGGCGCTGCCGCGTCAGACCGCCAAGCTCGTCATCCCGTTCCAGGTCGCCTTCACGGCCGTGTTCCGGCCCGCGATCGCCCTCCTCAACGGCTCGGCCAACGGCATCCTCCGCTCGATGGGCATCGAACCCAAGGAGGAGCTCTCGGGCGCCCGCACGGCCGAGGAGCTCTCCTCCCTCGTGCGGCGCTCCGCGAGCGCCGGCGTGCTCGAGCAGGACACCGCGTCGCTCCTGAACCGCACCCTGCTCTTCTCCCGTCTGAGCGCGGCCGATGTCATGACGCCGCGCCCTTCGATGCACTCCCTCTCCCGTGACGACTCGGCCGACGACGTCATCCAGATCGCCCGGCGCACGGGGCACAGCCGATTCCCCGTCTTCGGCGAGTCGCTCGATGACATCGTCGGCGTCGTCCATCTCAAGGCTGCCGTGGCCGTGCCGCGCGAGCGCCGCGCCGAAGTGCCGGCCGGCGCCCTCGCGAGCGAGCCGCTGCGCGTGCCCGAGACGGTGCACCTCGACGGCCTCATCGCCGAGCTGCGCGCGCGCGGCTATCAGCTGGCGATCGTCGTCGACGAGTACGGCGGCACCGCCGGTGTCGTCACCCTCGAGGATCTCGTCGAGGAGATCGTCGGCGAGGTCGCCGACGAACACGACCGCAGCCGCGCCGGCATCGTGCGGCAGAAGGACTCGATCACCTTCCCCGGCAACTGGCGCCCCGACGAGCTCATCGACCGCACCGGCATCCGCGTGCCCGAGGGCGAGGTCTACGACACCGTCGGGGGCTTCCTCATGAGCGAGCTCGAACGCATCCCCGTCGTCGGCGACGAGGTCCGTCTGGAGGGCGGGATGCTGTCGGTGCAGCGCATGGACGGACGACGCGTCGACCGCGTGCGCTTCACCCCCGACCCGGAGCCCGAGCCCGAGGCCGACACCGCTCAGATGACGGGACCGCAGCGCATCCTCAGGGACCGCGTGGCGAGCGAGAGGGGTGCACGATGAGCGATTGGGCCGGAATCATCTGGCTGGTCGTGCTGCTCGCGGTCAACGCGTTCTTCGTCGGCGCGGAGTTCGCCGTGATCTCGGCGCGACGGTCTCAGATCGAGCCTCTGGCGGAAAAGGGCTCCCGCGCCGCCAAGACCGCGCTGTTCGCCATGGAGCACGCGACCCTCATGCTCGCGACCTCGCAGCTGGGTATCACCGTGTGTTCCCTGCTGATCCTGAACGTCTCCGAGCCCGCGATCCACCACCTGCTCGAGATCCCCTTCTCCCTCACGGGCCTGCCCGAGGCGGCGGTCGATGTCACGGCCTTCGTGGTCGCGCTGCTGATCGTGTCGTACCTGCACGTCGTGTTCGGCGAGATGGTGCCGAAGAACCTCGCCTTCACCCTCCCCGATCGCGCGGTGCTGCTGCTCGCGACGCCGCTGGTGTGGGTGGCCCGGATGCTGCACCCGGTGATCTGGACGCTGAACTGGATCGCGAACCACGTGCTGCGCCTGTTCCGAGTCGAGCCGAAGGACGAGGCGGCGTCGACGTTCACGCTCGATGAGGTCGCGACGATCGTGAACCAGTCCACGAGCGAGGGCGTGCTCGATGACTCCACCGGAGCGGTGCTCGCCGCGGTGGAGTTCACCGACAAGAAGGCCCGCGACATCGCGGTGCCCCTGCACGATCTGGTCACCCTTCCCGAGACGACGACGCCGCTCGAGATCGAGCGCGCGGTCGCCACGCACGGCTACTCGCGCTACGTGATCGTCGACGCCGGCGGCGAGCCGGTCGGCTACGTGCACCTCAAGGACATCCTCCGCGAGGCGGATGTCTCCGATGCGCGTCTGGACGAGCCGGTTCCCTCGAAGCGGGTGCACCACATGATCCCCGTGCAGGAGACGACAGACCTCGAGGACGCCCTCGCCACGATGCGTCGCGCCGGCCGCCACCTGGCCCGTGTGCGGGACGGGGAGGGGCGCACCACGGGCGTGCTCTTCCTCGAGGACATCATCGAGGAGCTCGTCGGCGAGGTGCAGGACGCCACCCGGCGCGTCTGACCGCCGGACCGGAGGCCCCGCGCGCGTCGGCGCGGGGTCTCGGAGCCGCGGAGTAGCGTGAAGGCATGCAGGACTCCGGGTCGTGGTCGCGAGCCGACGCCGCCGCGCACCTGCGCGCCGCGGCCGATCGCGACGACAAGTACACCCGCGGCGTCGTCGGGATGCGCACGGGTTCGCCGGCGTATCCGGGTGCGGCCGTTCTGGGTGTCGAGGCCGCGTGGCGCGCGGGCGCCGGCATGGTGCGCTACGTCGGAGAGCCCGAGGTCGGTCGCGCGGTGCTCGCCCGGCGCCCCGAGACGGTGCTCGCCGCGGGGCGCGTGCAGGCCTGGGTGATCGGATCGGGAACCGACCCGAAGCATCGCAGCGCGCAGGAGGAGCGGGCCCTTCGCGACCTGCTCGGTGCAGAGACGCCGGTCGTCGTCGACGCGGGGGCCCTGGATCTCGCCGCCGCAGCGACCGCTCCCGTGCTCGTGACCCCGCACGCGGGCGAGTTCGCGCGGTTGCGACGGATGCTGGGGCTCGACCCCGATGCGGGCGCCGATGTCGACGCGGTGCGCCGCACGGCCTCGGTGCTCGGTGCCGCCGTGCTGCGCAAAGGCGCCGAGACGATCGTCGCGACACCCGGCGGCTGGTGCGCCCGCATCCGCTCCGGAACCCCGTGGCTCTCGACGGCGGGGACGGGAGATGTGCTGGCCGGCGTCCTCGGGGCGATCATCGCGGCGGCGAGCGAGCGCGAGGGATTCGACGTCGAGACGCTCGGGCCGCTGGCCGCGACCGGGGCGTGGGTGCACGGCGTGGCCGGGCGGCGCGCGGCCGGGGATCCGGACGGACACGGCCCCGGGCATCCCCTCGTCGCGCTCGAGGTCGCCGAGGCGTTGCCGCGAGTCATCGGCGACCTGCTCGGCGGCGGCGCGGGCCCGCGCGCCTAGGATTGTCGGGTGTCGAGGCGGGGGCTGCTGTGGACGGCGTTCGCCGCCGTGCATCTGATCGTCGCCGCGCTCGGCTGGCTGCTGCCCAACCAGCCGATGGGCGATGTGTATCTCGTGTACGAACCGTGGGCGGCGTCGACGCTCAGCGGGTCCGGCATCCCGGGCATCCACTCGAGCTTCGTCTACCCGCAGCTCGCCCTCGTCCCGATGCTCCTCGCCGAGGCGCTGTCGTGGGCAGGCGGGTACATCATCGCGTGGGCGGTGCTCGTGACGGCGTTGGATGCTGTCGCCTTCGCCGTGCTCGTCGGCCGTGCGCGATCGCGCGGTCGTGTGCGGGCGGCGTGGTTCTGGCTCGGGTTCGCGCTGCTGCTGGGGCCGATCGGGATGTACCGGATCGACGCGATCACCGTGCCGATCGCGGTGGTCGCGCTGCTTCTGCTGGCCCGCCGGCCGGTGCTCGCGGCCGCGCTCCTGACCGCGGGTGCGTGGATCAAGGTCTGGCCCGCCGCGCTGGTGGCCGCGGCCGCGGTCGCGGTTCGCCGCCGGGTTTCGGTCATCGTGTCCGCTGCGGCGGTCAGTCTCGCCGTGCTCGGTGCGATCGTCGCGGCGGGGGGTGCCGCGCACGCGCTGGGCTTCGTCACGGGACAGACGGGCCGGGGTCTGCAGCTCGAGGCACCGGTGAGCGCGTTCTACCTGTGGCGCGCGGTCCTCGGCGAGGACGGGTCCTTCATCTACTACGACGGCGACATGCTCACCTTCCAGGTCGCGGGTCCCGAGGTCGACGTCGTGATCGCCCTCATGACGCCGCTGCTCGCGTGCGCGGGCGGCGCGGTGCTTGTGCTCGGCGCCATCAAGGCCTGGCGAGGCGCGTCGTTCGCCCGGCTGATGCCGCCGCTCGCCCTCGCGCTGGTGCTCGTGCTGATCGTCGTGAACAAGGTGGGGTCGCCGCAGTTCCAGACCTGGTTGATCGCGCCGCTCGTGCTGTGGATCGTGCTCGATCGCACGGCCGCGCGACTGCCCGCCGCTCTGGCGCTGATCGTCGCGGCCCTCACCATGGCCGTGTACCCGCTGACCTACGGCGGGCTGCTGGCCGCCGACTCCTTCGCCGCCACCGTACTGACCGCCCGCAATGCGCTCGTGATCGGTCTGCTCGTGCTCGTTCTCGTGCACCTCGCGCGCGTGCCCGTGCGGCGGGCCCGCATCCGGCGGCCGGCTGCACCCGGCGCCGAGGCCGACGCGCGGTACGCACCCTCGTCCTGATCCCTTCCCTCGAATCCCCGGAGGTCCTCATGCTCATCGCCTTCAGCGTCGCCCCCAGCGGCACCGGTCGTGCCGACGGATCCGTGCACGACGCGGTCGCCGCCGCGGTGCGGGTCGTCCGCGACTCCGGCCTGCCCCACCGCACGACGTCGATGTTCACCGAGGTGGAGGGGGAATGGGACGAGGTGTTCGACGTCGTCCGTGCGGCCACCGAGGCGGTGCTGCCCTTCGGATCCCGTGTCTCGCTCGTTCTCAAAGCAGACATCCGCCCGGGTTTCACGGGTGAGCTCGACGGCAAGATCGAGCGCCTCGAGCGCGCCATCGACGACACGCCCTGACCTCCGGCATCCCTCGTCGAATCGATTCGATCGGTGCGTTAGACTCGCCCCTGTGACCCCCACTTCTCGCACGCGGGGGGCGGCGGCGTGGGCGCTCCTCTCGCTCGCCGTCGGCAGTTTCGGCATCGGCATGACCGAGTTCACCGTCATGGGCCTGCTGCCCGACATCGCACAGGACCTGCTGCCCGACGTCTGGGCGATCTCGCCCGACCGGGCCATCGCCGACGCGGGCTGGCTCATCACCCTGTATGCGCTCGGCGTCGTCATCGGGGCCCCCACGATCTCGGGTCTCGCGGCGCGCTACCCGAGGCACCTCGTGATCCTCGGTCTGGCGGCTGCGCTGTCGCTGTTCACCACGCTGACCGTCGTGGCGCCCACCTTCGAGCTCGTCGCCCTCTCGCGCCTGCTGGCAGGTCTGCCGCACGGGGCGTTCTTCGGCATGGGTGCCCTCATCGCCGCGGACGTGCTCGGGCCCGGAAAACGGGCGAAGGGCGTGGCCTTCGTCCTGACCGGCCTCACCGTCGCGAACGTCGTGGGCGTGCCCCTCGGCACCTTCCTCGGGCAGGTTGCCGGCTGGAGGGCGGCGTTCGCCGTCGTCGCCGCGATCTTCGCGCTCGCGGCGGTCATGCTCGCCGTCTTCACCCCGCGCCACGCGGGTGACCCCAGCCGCACCTTCCGCGGCGAGCTGCGGGTCTTCCGCATCGGTCAGGTGTGGCTCGCCCTCGCGATCGGTGCGATCGGATTCGGCGGCTTCTTCGCGGTCTACAGCTACATCGCGCCGCTGGTGACCGAGGTCTCGGGAAGCCCCGAGTGGACGGTGCCGCTCGTGCTCGTCGTGATGGGACTGGGCATGACGCTCGGCAACCTGCTCGGCGGGTACTTCGCCGACCGCGACCTGCGGCGCACGCTGCTCGGCGGACTCATCGCGCTCGCGGTCGTGCAATCTCTGCTCGCCCTGACTGCGGCCTGGATCGTGCCGCTCGTGCTCTTCGTCTTCCTGGTCGGAGCGGCGTCGTCGCTGACGAGCCCCGTGATCCAGACCCGCCTGATGGATGTCGCGGGCGACAACCAGTCCATTGCCGCGGCCCTCAACCATTCGGCCCTGAACATCGGCAACAGCATGGGGGCCTTCCTCGGCGGACTGGTCATCGCCGCCGGATGGGGCTTCGTGATGCCCGCCTGGGTGGGCGTCGCGCTCGCGGTGGCTGGGTTCGGCGTCGCCGTCCTGAGCTTCGGGCTCGAGCGACGCGCGGACGCGCTCGCGCTGGCGTCGTCGTCCGTGTCGGATTCCCCGGAGGTCGTCGAGCGACGCGAGCTCTCCGCAACCGGACCGATGCGCACGCTCTGACCGTGGCTCGCCACCTCGGGGCGGGGCGGGCGGGGCGGGGCGGGCGCCGGGGGCGCGGCGGGCTACGCCGGGGCGGGACGGCGCCGGGCTCAGGCGTCCAAGAGTCGACGCAGGTGCCGGCTGACGGCATCCGTCTCGATGAGAAAGCCGTCGTGGCCGAAGTCGCTCGTGATCACGGTCGCGCGGTCGCCGTCGAGGGTGTCGGGGATGCTGCGTGCGATGCGGTGCTGACCCTCGACCGGAAAGAGCCGGTCGCTGTCGATCCCGAGCACGAGTGTGCGGGCGGTGACCGCGCGCAGCGCCTCTTCGACGCCGCCGCGGTCGCGCCCCACGTCGTGCGAGTTCATCGCCTCGACGAGCGTGATGTAACTGTTGGCGTCGAAACGGCGCGTGAACCGGTTGCCGTGGAAGTCCAGGTAGGACTCGACGGCGAACCGGCCGCCGTGGCCGAGCGGGCTCACTCCCGACTGCCAGGAGCGCTGGAAACGCTGGTTCAACTCGGTGGGGCTGCGGTAGTTCAACAGCGCCATGCGGCGGGCGAGCGCGAGTCCGCGATGGGGACCGTCGCCGTCGGCGGAGTCGTAGTACTCGCCGCGCTGGAATCGCGGGTCGATGGCGATCGCCTCGAGCTGCACGGAGTTCAGCGCGATCTGGTCGGCGGTGTTGATGGGGGGAGCGGCGAGCACCGCCAAGCGCGTGACCCGCTCGGCATGGCCGGCGCCCCACTCCAGCGCGTGCATGCCGCCCATGGATCCGCCGACGACGGCCGCCCACACGTCGATCCCGAGGGCGTCCGCGAGGCGCACCTGTGCGGCGACCTGGTCGCGGATCGTGAGGTACGGAAACCGCGAGGCCCATTCGTAGCCGTCGGGAGCGATGCTTGCGGGACCGGTCGAGCCCTGGCATCCACCCAGCATGTTCGGCGCGACCACGAACCAGCGATCGGTGTCGATCGGGGCGCCCGGGCCGACGATGTCGGACCACCAGCCGTCCGTGGGGTGGCCGGGGGCCGCTTCGCCGCGCACGTGGCTGTCGCCGGTGAGCGCATGGAGCACGAGGACGGCATTGTCGCGGGTGGGGGAGAGCTCGCCCCAGGTCTCGAACGCGAGTCGGAAGCCCGGCAGTTCCTCGCCGCCCTCGGCGCGGAACGACCCGAAGGCCGCGAAGCGCCGGTCGCCCGCCGGGTCGCCGTCGCGCCAGGCGCCGGTGGCGGGCGGGCGGGCGCGCAGCAGGCGTGCGTCGGCCTCCGTCACGGGCGACGCGGGCGCCGTGTCTTCGGAGGTCTGCCAGTCCATCAGGCCATTCTGCCGCGTCGGTCAGCGGGCGGCGCCCACGTTACGCGCCCGCTCCCGCAGCGTTGGGGCGTCAGAACGACGTTGGGGCGCGGAGCAGCGCGCCCCAACGTCGTTCTGACGCCCCAACGCGGGGCATCGTGCGGGCGACGGGCCAGGGCGGGATGTCGTGCCCGGGCGCCGTGCGGCGCCGGGTGCGGGGCCCGAGTGGGCCAACATTCCGGAGGCATTGTGCGCGCGGGGTGGGCGACACTCGTGATCCCGCGGCAGTGGTGCAGGCGCCGCCGCGGATCTCCGGAATGTTGTGCCGCACGCCCGGGTGTCCGGGCGTGCGGCACACGGATTCTCAGGCGCGCGCGGCCTCGGCGACGCGTCGCGCGGCCGCGAGGGCCTGCTCGAGATCGGCCTTGAGGTCATCGACGTTCTCGATGCCGACCGACAGGCGCACGAGCCCGGGCGTCACGCCCGTCGTCAGCTGCTGCTCGGGCGTCAGCTGCGAGTGCGTCGTCGATGCCGGGTGGATCACGAGCGAGCGCACGTCGCCGATGTTGGCGAGGTGGCTGAACAGCGTGAGCGAATTGACGAACTCACGACCCGCCTCCACACCGCCCTTGAGCTCGAACGAGAGAACCGCACCGACGCCCTTGGGCGCGTAGGTGTTGGCTGCGGCGTACCACGGCGAGGTGGGAAGGCCCGAGTAGTTCACCGAGGCGACATCGTCCTGGTTCTCGAGCCACTCCGCGATCTCCTGCGCGTTCTGCACGTGCCGTTCGATGCGCAGCGAGAGGGTCTCGATGCCCTGGATGAGCAGCCACGCGCTCTGCGGCGAGATCGACGCGCCGAGGTCGCGCAGCAGCTGCACGCGCGCCTTGATCACGTAGGCGAGGGCGTCGCCCACCGCGGTCGTGTAGCTCGCACCGTGGTACGAGGGGTCGGGCTCGGTGAGACCGGGGAACTTCTCGACGTTCTGCGACCACCCGAACCGGCCGCCGTCGACGATGACGCCGCCGATGACCGTGCCGTGTCCGCCCAGGAACTTCGTCGCCGAATGGATGACGATGTCGGCGCCGTGCTCGAAGGGCTTGATCAGGTAGGGGGTCGCGATCGTGTTGTCGACGATCAGCGGCAGGCCGTTCTCGTGGGCGACTCCCGCGACCTTGGCGATGTCGAGGATGTTGATCTTGGGGTTGCCGATCGTCTCGGCGAAGAACAGCTTGGTGTTCGGCCGGACCGCCGCCTGCCACTCGGCCGCGTCGTCCTGGTTCTCGACGAACGTCGTCTCGATGCCGAGCTTGGCGAGGGTGTACTTGAAGAGGTTGTAGGTGCCGCCGTAGATCGAGCTCGACGAGACGATGTGGTCGCCGGCCTGCGCGATGTTGAGCACGGCGAAGGTCTCGGCGGCCTGGCCGCTCGCCACCAGCAGCGCCCCGGTGCCGCCCTCGAGCGCGGCGATGCGCTGCTCGACGACATCCTGGGTCGGGTTCATGATGCGCGTGTAGATGTTGCCGAACTCCGCCAGCGCGAAGAGGTTCGCGGCATGGTCGGTGTTGTCGAACACGTACGACGTCGTCTGGTAGATCGGCGTCGCGCGCGCCTTGGTGGTCGGGTCGGGCTGGGCGCCGGAGTGGACCTGCTTGGTCTCGAAACGCCAGTTCTCGGGTGCGGACATTGTCGTCCTCCTGGTCGGTGGTTCTCGGCCACGTGGCGGTTGCCGGGCCTCAGGCGAGAGTACGGTCGCCGGATGCTGTCAACAACGGATCGGTCATGTTACGTAACCTGCAGGTCGACGCGGCCCCGCCCCGCGTCGTGTCGGGGCTCGGGCGAGCGTTAGCGTGGAGGCATGGCGAACAGACGTGCGGTCGTGACGGGAGCGAGCTCGGGAATCGGTGAGGCGACGGTACGCGCACTGCGCGGCGCCGGGTGGGATGTTGTGGGCGTGGCCCGCCGGGCGGACCGCCTCGCAGCTCTCGAGGCCGAGACGGGTGCCGGGGTGTTCGCCGCCGATCTGACCGCGCAGGCCGACATCGACGCGCTCGCCGCGTGGCTCGCCGATTCCGGACCGGTGCACGCGCTCGTGCACGTGGCGGGCGGCGCCCGCGGCACCGATCGCGTCGAGGACGGTCTCGCCGAGGACTGGACGTGGATG
Source organism: Microbacterium sp. HA-8 (assembly GCF_046111165.1). Lineage (NCBI taxonomy): Bacteria > Bacillati > Actinomycetota > Actinomycetes > Micrococcales > Microbacteriaceae > Microbacterium > Microbacterium sp. HA-8. The sequence goes on along the minus strand of NZ_CP162025.1, from coordinate 2,730,203 downwards.
TTCGAGGTGAATGTGCTCTCCGCCCAGCGCCTTGTCGCCGCTCTCATGCCGCAGTTGCGCGCCGCGGCCGCCGCAGACGGCCATGCCGACACGCTTTTCGTGACCTCGACGGCGGCGCAGGTGGCCTACCCGGGCGGTGCGGGCTACAACGCCGCGAAGGCGGGCGAGTCCATGCTCGTGCGCGCGCTGCGTCTCGAACTGAGCGGCGAGCCGATCCGCGTCGTCGAGATCGCGCCCGGCATGGTGCAGACGCCCGAGTTCACCCTCAATCGTCTGGCCGGAGACAGCGCCGCCGCCGATCGGGTCTACGAGGGCGTCGAGGCCCCGCTCGTCGCCGAAGACGTCGCCGATGTGATCGCGTACGCGCTCGGCGCGCCCGGGCACGTCAACCTCGACCTCGTCACGATGCGCCCCGTCGCCCAGTCCGCCCAGCATGTGCTGGCCCGCGGTCCGCTGCGGGTGCGCGGCGCGAGCGAATGAACGGGATGCCGGGGCACGGCGCTGCGGCAGGTGAGGGCGCCGGCGCGGCCGGCCGGAAGGAGCACGGCGATGGCTGAGGCGAGGGGCGAGCGCGAGACGCTCACGTGGGACGGGTTCGGCGAGGCGTGTCGAGATCTGGCGCGGGAGATCGTCGCCGACGCATTCGTGCCCGAGGTCGTGGTCGCGATCGCGCGCGGCGGGCTGCTGCCGGCGGGGGCGATCGCCTACGGGCTCGGCATCAAGAACTGCGGCGCGCTGAACGTCGAGTTCTACACCGGCATCGGCACGGTTCTCGACGCGCCCGAGCTGTTGCCGCCGGAACTGGACATGACGTATCTGGGTGGCAAGCGGGTGCTGCTCGTGGACGACGTCGCCGACAGCGGACGCACGCTCGCCCTCGCCGTGAAGCTGCTGGCCGATCAGGGGGCGATCGTGCGCTCGGCGACGATCTACACCAAACCCGGCACCATCGCCGTTCCCGACTACGCGTGGAAGGACACCCCCCTGTGGATCGACTTCCCCTGGTCGTGGCAGGGTTCTGTGCTTGAAGAGGATGCGGCCTGAGGCGCGCGAGCCGATGGCGCGCACGCTCGCGGATCTCGCTGGCGCGGGACTGATCGACTCCGGCTGGGCGCGGGAACTCGCGCCGGTCGGCCCGCAGATCGCGGCGCTGGGCGAGCGCCTGCGCGTCGAGACCGCGAGCGGGCGGGGTTATCTGCCCTCCGGCGATCGAGTGCTCCGTGCCTTCGCCCGCCCGTTCGACGACGTGCGTGTGCTCATCGTCGGACAGGACCCTTATCCGACACCCGGTCACCCGATCGGTCTCTCGTTCGCCGTCGATCGCCATGTCCGACCGCTGCCCCGGAGCCTGGGGAACATCTACCGGGAGCTGGAGGACGACCTCGGCATCCCGCCCGCACCGCACGGCGACCTCTCGGCGTGGTCCGATCAAGGGGTGCTGCTGCTGAACCGCGTGCTGACCGTCGCCCCGGGGGCCCCTGCCTCGCACCGAGGCTGGGGGTGGGAAGCGGTCACCGAGCACGCGATCCGGGCGCTCGCCGGGCGCGAGCGTCCGCTCGTGGCGGTCCTGTGGGGGCGGGACGCGGCCGGCCTGCGGCCGATGCTGGGCGCGGTGCCGATCGTCGAGTCGCCGCATCCGTCGCCGCTGTCCGCCTCGCGTGGATTCTTCGGCTCACGTCCGTTCTCGCGCGTGAACGAGCTGCTCGAGAACCAGGGATCCGCACCGGTCGACTGGCGGGTGCCCGCGTAGGCTGTAGGCCATGCTCGAGGAGGAATACGACAAGCCCCGCCGGCTTCCCCGTCACCTGCGCCGTCCGCCCGAGCCGGAACGGCCGTTCACCTTCGAGATCCGCCCCGCCGAGGTGCGCGACATTCCCGACATCCGCGAGATCTACAACTACTACGTCACCAACTCGGTCGTCACGTTCGACGAGAAGCGCTGGTCGCTCAAGAAGTGGCGCGAGAAGTTCGATCATCTGACGTCGCTCGGGCTCCCCTTCCTCGTCGCCGAGAGCCCCAGCGGTCAGATCCTCGGATACGCCCTCGTCGCGCCGTGGGCGGGCAAGTCCGCATTCCGCTACACCGTCGAGAACTCCATCTACCTCGGGCACGCGGCGACGGGCAAGGGCCTCGGCCGCGCGCTGCTCGAGGCGCTGATCGCCGCGTGCGAGCAGCAGGGCATCCGCGAGATGGTCGCCGTCATCAGCGACAGAGGAGCGGACGCGTCCATCGCGCTGCACGAGCGGCTCGGGTTCGTCGAGGTGGGCCGGATGGGCAGGGTGGGGTTCAAGTTCGGCCGATGGCTCGGCACGGTCTACCTGCAGAAGTCGTTGAAGCCGGTCAAGAAGCGCGGCCTGTTCCGCCGCTGATCACTCGCGGCCTGCGGTGCCGCGGGCGCGCACCTCGTCGACGAGGTCGCGCCACGGCCCCCGCACGTCCCCGTCCGGCAGGCTCGTCGTCCGCTCGGTCTCCCCGCAGCGGGCGCGAATCGCCCACACGAAGCGGTCCGCGCCGCGGGTCGCGACGTCGGCGGGCTGCTCGTCCCACGCGCAGCGATCGATCAGCGCCGTCCAGAACCGGGCGTCGGGCCCGGTGGCATCGGCGCGCCACACGCGCGGGACTCCCGCCATCCCGCCGCTGCGCGCCACGCGAACCGAGACGGATGCCGCCTCGGCGGCCTCCTGATCAGACGAGATCTCGTCCATCCCACAGGCCGACGTCGATCCAGCCCGCCCGGACCGCCTCGGCCACCTCCGAATTCTCACCGTACTCCGCGACGGCGGCGGACAGGGTGGCGCGGGCGAAGGTCTCGAAATCGGCGGTGGCCGCCAGGCCTCCCGTGAGCGCGTGGTACCAGACCCGCCCGGCCCGCTGCCAGGCCGGCTCGTCGAGTGTCAACGCCGTCACGACGAAGGCGCGGTTGGGGATGCCGGAATTGATGTGCACGCCGCCGTTGTCGTCGTCGGTGACGACGAAGTCCCGCATGTGGGCGGGCTGCGGATCGCGGCCCAGGATGTCGTCGTCGTACGCCGTGCCGGGTGCGCGCATGGAGCGCAGCGCCACGCCCTCGACCTCTGGTGTGAAGATGCCCGCGCCGATGAGCCAGCTCGCGTCGGCGGCGCTCTGACCCCGCAGATGCTGTTCGGTCAGGGCGCCCAGCACGTCGGCGATCGATTCGTTCAGTGCGCCCGGCTGGTCGCGGTACACGAGGTCGGCGGTGTGCTGGATGACACCGTGGGCGAGCTCGTGTCCGATCACCGAGACGGATCCGGTGAAACCCGTGAACACCTCCCCGTCCCCGTCGCCGAAGACCATGCGCCCGCCGTCCCAGAACGCGTTGTCGTAGTCGCGTCCGTAGTGCACGGTTGCGCGCAGGGTCGCGCCGCGCCCGTCGATGGAGACCCGCTCGAACGCGTCGAGAAGCATGTCGAAGGTGGCGCCGAGGCCCTCGAACGCCTGGTTGACGGCGATGTCGTCGACGGGGCCGGTGTCTTCGGTGCGCACGGTCACCCCCGGCAGCACCTCGAGGCGCTGGGCGTCGCTGATGACCCGGTCGGGCGCGTCGCGCACCTGCGCGACGAGCGCCCCCTCACCATCGACCGTGAGCTCCATCGCCGTCCGTCGCGTGCGCAGCACGGGATCGTGCGCCAGCGTCTGGCGCGCGGCGTGGCGGGCGACCGCGAATCGCTCCGGCGCCTGGTCTGCGATGCGGGCGAGCAGGTAGGGCGGCACGATGCCGCGGCGGGGGGCGGACACAGGAGCGAGCGGCGGCGTGGTCATGGGTCGAGGGTACGGCGGGTACCCGACATCGACCGTGGCGGCGCGGCCGCCCTCAGTCGAGCGGCGAGGCGGGATCGATGGTGGGGATCGAATCCAGCAGGCGTCTGGTGTACGCCACCTGCGGCTCCAGCAGCACGCGTTCGGTGGGCCCCTCCTCGACGATGCGGCCGTCCTTCATCACGACGACGGTGTCGCAGAGATTCTGCACGACGCCGATGTCGTGCGACACCATCAGCAGCGCCATCCCCGTCCGCCGCCGCAGCTCGCGCAGCAGCTCGAGGATCTGGGCGCGGACCGTCACATCGAGGGCGGAGAGCGGTTCGTCGCCCACCAGCAGGCGTGGGCGGTGCACGATCGCACGCGCGATTGCGATGCGCTGACGCTGGCCCCCGGAGAACTCGTGCGGAAAGCGTTCCGCCATCGACGGCTCGAGCCCGACCTGATCGAGCACCTCGCGCACGCGCGCTCGGCGGTCGCCCTCGATGTCCAGGGCCCACAGCGGCTCGCCGACGATGCGTCCCACGCTCATCCGGGGGTCCAGCGAGGCGTACGGGTCCTGGAACACGATCCCCGTCTGCCGGCGCAGCCAATGCAGCGACCGAGCGGAGGCCCGGGCGTCGACGGGGCGCCCGTCGAAGGACACGGTTCCCGACGTCGGCAGGTCCAGGGCGAGCGCCAGCCGCACCAGCGTGGACTTGCCCGACCCGGACTCGCCGATCACGCCGACCGCCTCGCCCTCGCGCACATCGACATCCGCGTCGACCAGGGCGGTCGCCGTGCGTCGCCGCCCGATGAGCGAGTCTCGGGGCAGCGTGTGCACGCGCGTCAGGCCCCGCGCCTGGAGCAGGATGCCGGAACTCACGGTGCACCGCCGTCCCGGCGATCGGCCGACCGCCAGAGCGTCGCCGTCGCGTCACGCAGAAGTCCCTGCGTCACGGGGGAGACCGGTCGCGAGAGCAGGTCGGCGACGGGGGCGTCCTCGGCGACCCGTCCGTGCTCGAGCACGACGCCGTGCGTCGCGATCCGGGCGAGGACGGCGAGATCGTGGGTGATGAAGACCAGCGACATCCGGTCGTCGCGCACGAGTTGCGTGAGCAGGTCGAGCACGTCGGCCTGGATGGTGACATCGAGCGCCGTCGTCGGCTCATCGGCGATGAGCAGCCGAGGCCGGCAGGCGAGCGCCATGGCGATGGCGACGCGTTGGCGCTGGCCGCCGGAGAGCTGGTGGGGATAGCGCGAGACGATGTACTCGGGGCCGGGAAGGCTCACCCGCCGGGCCTGCGCGAGGGCCCGATCGTTCGCGGTACGGCGTGAGACCCGTTCGTGGATGCGGATCGACTCCGCGATCTGACGACCCACCGGGCGAATGGGATTCAGCGCGGTGCGGGGCTCCTGGAACACGATTCCGATCTGGTCGCCGCGTATCGCCGCGAGTTCGCGCTCGGACAGCCCGATCAGCTCGCGTCCATCCCAGCGCACGCTGCCCGATGCGGTGGCGCCTTCCGGCAGCAGGCCCAGGATCGCCAGCGCGGTCAGGGACTTCCCCGACCCCGACTCGCCGATCAGACCCACGCGTGCGCCGTCGGGTACGTCGAAGGAGACGCCGTCGACGACCCGTCGCCCGGCGACGTCGACACTCAGGTCGCGCACCTCCAGGCTCACGAGACCACCGCCGGGGTGTGTGCGCGCGCCTCTCGCGCGGCTCCGCGGGCGTCCCGGAGGGTCGGGTCGGTCGCCTCGCGAACGGCGTCGCCCAACAGGTTCAGGCCGAGCACGGTCACCGTGATCACGAGGCCGGGCGTGAGCACCGAGAGCGGGTAGACCTGGATGTAGCTCTGCAGGTCTGCCAGCAGTCGCCCCCACGACGGTTCGGTGACGGACGCACCGAACCCGAGGTAGGACAGCCCCGCCTCGGCCAGCACGGCGACGGCCATCGACCACGACAGCTGCACGATGAAGACCGGCGCGACGTTCGGCAGCAGATGACGGAGGAGATTCTGCGACGGCGTGAGGCCGGCCGCGCGTCCCGCGAGCACGAAGTCGCTGTGCAGGACGCGGCGCAGCTCCGGGCGCGTGACGCGGGCGATGTTGACCCCGAACCCGATACCCACCGCCCACACGACGACCCAGAGCGACCCGCCCCACACCGACGAGATCATCATCGCGATCAGCAGCACGGGAAAGGCGATCAGGATGTCCACGAGCACGGCGACCGATTCGCGCACCCAGCGCGCGGCCAGCGCGCCGGCCGCGGCGAGGGCGAGGCCCACGAGCGTGGCGACGGCGCCCGCACCCGCGGCGACCGCGACGGTGGTGCGGGCGCCCGCCATGAGCATGCTGAGGATGTCGCGGCCGGTGTTGTCGGTTCCGAGCAGGTGCGGCCACCCCGGCGCGGACCAGCGCGCGGCGATGTCCACCCGCTGCGGGTCGAAGGGAGTCCAGATCAGCGAGACGAGGGCGGTGAGACCGATGGCGGCCACCACGAGCAGCCCGAACCGACCCGTCGACAGATTCCACAGGCGCGACAGCCACCGCGCTCTCATGCCGCCTCCCGCAGTCGCGGGTCCAGTGCACGGTGCACGAGATCGACGACGAACCCGAGCACCAGGACGAAGCCGGTCAGCACCAGCAGCTCTCCCTGGACCTTCTCGAGGTCGCGGGCCCCGACATCCGTCACCAGCATGCGTCCGATCCCCGGCAGCGCGAAGAGCTGCTCGATGACGACCGAGCCCACGATGATGCCGGCCACCTGAAGCGCGAGGACGGTGATCACCGAGAGTGCGACGTTCGGCAGCCCGTGCCGGACGAGCGCTTGATCTCGGGTGAGGCCCTTCGCCGCGGCGGTGCGCACGTAATCCTGGCCGACGGCCTGCAGCGTCGCGCTGCGCACGAATCGCATGAGCATCGCCCCCTCGATGACGCCGATCGTGAGCGCGGGGAGCACCAGCGCGCGCACGGCGGCGGCGGGATCATCCCATCCCGCCCGCGGAAATCCCTGGGCCGGGAGCCAGCCCAGCCACACCGCGAAGACGACGACACCCAGCATCCCGGCCCAGACGACCGGCACGGCAGCGAGTGTCTGGGCCCCGACGCTCAGTCCGGTCGCGCCGGCCCGGCCGCGCCGCATGGCCGCGAGCACACCGAGCGGCAGCGCGATCAGCATCGCGATCAGCAGCGCCAGCAGTCCCAGCGGCACCGTCACCTGCGCCTTCTGCCACAGCTCATCGGCCACCGATGACCCGGTGAGGAACGAGGTGCCGAGGTCGCCCCGCAGAACTCCGCCGATCCAGTCGAGGTACTGCACCACGAGAGGGCGATCCAGACCCAGCCGCACGCGGATGGCGGCGACCTGTTCGGGGGTGCCCTGCGTGCCCGCGATCATCTGGGCGACATCGCCGGGCAGCACGCGCAGTGTCACGAAGATCAGCACGCTCGCGACCAGAAGCCCCACGATCAGGAGGGCCGTGCGGGTCGCGGCGTAACGGATCACGTCAGTCGCTGAGCTTGCCGAGCCCCGCGACGTTCAGGCGCTCGTTGACGTTCACCGACGGCATGCCGACGACGTCCGAGCCCACCGCGAGCACGGACGCGCCGTTGTAGAGCCAGTCCGCGGCCATGTCCTCCGAGACGATGCGCGCGGCCTCGGCCAGCAGCTCGGCCGCCTCCTCCTCGTCGACGGCGACGAGGGACTGCGCGTACAGCTCCTGCACCTCGGCGTTGTCGTAGGTGAAGTAGTAGTCCGGATCGGCCCAGTTCTCGAAGTCGCGCGACTCCGTGTGGAGCACGAAACTGAGGTCGTAGTCCTGATTGGTGTAGACATCCTGCAGCCATGCGGCGAACTCGACCGAGTCGACCTCCAGCTCGATGCCCACGTCGCCGAGCTGCGAGATCAGGATCTGCGGGATCGTGGTGGTGTAGAACGAGGGGATCGTGAGGGTCAGCTCGAGGTCCTCGGCGCCGGCTTCGGCGAGCAGCTCGCGCGCACCCTCGGGGTCGTAGGGCACGAGGTCGGAGAGATCCTCGTATCCGGGGTCGAGCTCGGGGATCGGGCCGTACATGGTCTGCCCGGCCCCGAGCGCCTCGATGATCGCGTCGTGGTCGATGGCGCGGCGGATCGCCTCGCGCACGCGGATGTCATCGAGCGGCGCCTGGCGGCTGTTCATCGCCAGCGTGCCCTTGTCGGTCGACTGTCCCGTCACGAGGGCGAAGTCGCCGTTCGCCTCCACCTGGTCGGCGAGGGTCGCATCGAAACCGGTGAGTACGTCGACCTCGCCCGCAAGGGCCGCGTTCAGGGCCGCCGTGGGGTCGGGGATGTAGTCGAACACGACCTCGGCGGAGGCCGCGGGGTCGCCCCAGTATGCGTCGTTGCGCACGAAGGTGATGCTGTCGCCCTGGCGCCAGCTGGTCAGGAGGAACGGTCCCGTGCCGTTCGCGTCCGTCGCACGCTCAGTCGTGTCGCCCTCCTTGAAGACGAGACCCGCGCGCCCGGAGAGGGTCCACAGCAGCCGGGAGTCGGGCTCGGACAGGGTGAGGACGACATCCTGGCCGTTCGCGGTGATGGCGCTCACCTTCGCCAGGCGCGAGGAGTCGACGAATTCGGGGTCGTCCCGCACCGCCTGGATCGAGGTGACGACATCCTGCGGGGTGAGCGGCTGGCCGTCGTGGAAGGTCACGCCCTCTCGCACCGTGAAGGTGTAGGTCAGGCCGTCATCCGACACGGTGTAGTCGCTCGCAAGCGTCGGCACGATCTGCTGGTCGGGCGTTCGCGAGACGAGACCCTGATAGACGTTGTCGATGAGGATCTGATCGAGCGCCGCGCCGGAGGTGGTGCGGATGTCGAGGTTGCTCGGCTCGAGCACGAGACGCACGATCACCGACGCGTCCGTGTCGGGCGCCCCCGTGGCCGTGGGGGTGGGGTCGGTCTCGCCGGCCGTGCACGAAACGAGGGCCAGGGCGAGCGCGGCGAGGCCGGCGACGCCCAGGAGTGCGGGACGGCGGAGCATGGGGGTTCCTTTCGGAGAGGCCGCGGCATCCGACTGCTGTGTGAAGATCCGCGTCCGTGCGTGTGCGAACGGCTGCGATCATCCAGCCTATGCGGCGGCGGGCGGCGGGTCGCGTCACCCCTGCCACTCAACGCGATATCGATCGCGCGTCTTCCCTACGCCGTCGCGAGGGTGCGGATCCTCGCCCCCAGCGCGCCGGGCATCTCCTCCTGCACATTGTGGCCGGCGGGCAGCGTCTCGATGGATGCCGTCGGCACACGCCGCGCGAACTCGCGGGCGTCCTCGGGTGTGACGTACCCGCGTTCGCCGCGGAGGAGGGTCACGGGCGCGGTGGTGGCGGCCAGGTCGTCCCAGCCACCCTCGGACAGTGCGGGCGCCGGTGCCTGCACTGCCGCCCCGGACGGCACCGCGAGGGCAGCTGCTGCGAGATGGGCGAAGTGATGCTTCCATTCGACCCGCCCGTCGGGGCGGACGCGGGAGTTGAGGAACACCCCGCGTTCGGCGGCGCGACGCGACCCGCCGAGACCGAAGGCGAGCGCGCGCTCGACGAGGTCGTCGCGGGAGGCGAAATCGGTCGGCCCGGCGAAGAACCGCCGGATCTGCGAGGGTCCGGCGGCGGGATCGATGCCCGGGGTGATGTCGATGATCACGAGACGCGACACGAGGTCGGGGCGCAGGGCCGCGACCGCTGCGGCGGTCAGGCCGCCGAGGGAGTGGCCGACGAGCAGCTGCGGCCCCTCGGTCCATGTCTCGATGGCCGCCGCGACATCGGGGGCGATGACGCGCGCACGGTAGTCGGCGTCGGCGCGCCAGGCCGAGTCCCCGTGCCCGGGCAGGTCGATCGCGAGTGCCGGCATCCCGGATGCGAGAACCGTCACGTCCCAGGTGTGGGCGTTCAGGCCCGCGCCGTGCAGCAGCGTGATGGCCGGGGGAGCGTCGCCCCACGCGAGGGCGCTGATCGCGCCGCGCCCCGCCGCCTCCGTCGTGAGACGGCGGACGCGGGGAAGGGAACCCTCGACGCCCGCGTCGCGGGCCTGTTCGGCCAGGAACGAGAACTCGTCCGGGGCATAGGTCATCTCGGCATCCTTCGCTCGGTGTGCGGTCGCCTGCGTGGGCCCCCACCGGCATTGTGAACCGCGTCGCCCGGTCTGCGCCAATCGTCCGGGCCCGCGTGCGCCGCGCGTCGTTAGGGTGGGCGTATGAGCGAGTCGCGCGTGCACCTCTCCCGCTCCGAGCCCGAGGCCTACCGCGCCCTCGACGCCTTCTCCAAGGCCGTCGGCGCGATCGCACGGAGCAACGGCATCGATGCCCGGCTGCGCGAGCTCGTCCTGCTGCACGTCTCCCAGCTCAACGGCTGCGCGTTCTGCGTGCGCATCCACGTCGACCGCGGTCTCACCGCAGGTGTCGGCGTCGACGACATCTCGCAGCTGCCCGTCTGGCGCGAGTCCGGTGTCTTCTCCGAGCGGGAGCGCGCCGCGCTGGAGCTTGCCGAGGCCTTCACCTTCATCCACGACGGGGGAGTCTCCGACGACGTCTACGACCGTGTCGGCGCTGTGCTGACCGAGAAGGAGTACACAGCGATCAGCTGGCTGAGCGTGTCGATCAACGCCTTCAACCGTGTCGCGATCGCAGGTCGCTATCCGGTCCCGCCGCGGGAGGAACAGGATTCGTGAGTGACCTCACGCTGATCTCGGGCGCGCTGAACTTCCGCGACACCGGGGGGTTGCCCGCGGGCAGCGGGGTGACCCGGCAGGGGATGCTGTTCCGCTCGGGCAACCTCGCGACGGTCGATGAGCGGGGGCTCGAAGCGCTGCGCGGGCTCGCGCTGCGACGGATCATCGACCTGCGCGACGACGAGGAGGTCGTGCGGGCGCCGAGCATCGTCGGAGAGGGCCCCGAAACGATCCGCGTCCCGCTGTTCCACGGTTCGGTCGGGTCGTTCTTCCAGCGTGATGTGGGACTCGACGAGCTGTATCGCTCGATGATCGACGACTCGGCCGACCGCGTGGTCGATGTGGTGCGCGGCGTGATCGGCGTGCAGCCGGTGCTCGTGCACTGCACGGTGGGCAAGGATCGCACGGGGGTGACCGTCGCGCTGACCCTGCTGGCCGCCGGCGTCGATCTCGATGCGGTGGTCGCCGACTACGCCCGCACGGAACGGATGCTCCCCGAGGCGCGCAACCGCGAGGTGGTGCGCCGGATCCGTTCGGTCCATCCCGACGCCACGCGGATCGAGGAGCTCGCCACGCGGTCGCCGGCCCCGGTCATGTCCGCGCTCATGTCTGAGCTGACGGAGCGCTACGGCGCGCCCGTGGAGTTCCTGCGCGCGCACGGACTGGCCGACGACGAGATCGCGGAGCTTCGGCGGGTGCTGGTGGCGCCGTCGTCGTGACGGCAGATGTCGGCGAGTGAGGTTAGGTGTGCCTTGCCTTGGGTATACTGAGGGTGCCATGTCGAACGAGATCGCACACAACGACGCCGCCTGCCGCGCACCGCGGCACTCGCGCGTCTCGCACCTGATCACCGCCGACGAGAACTCGCTGGCCGATCTCGAGGCACTGCTGGCCACACTGCCGCTGTGCTCGACGGGTCGCGTGTTCGTCGAGGTTCCGGATGCGTCGTTCATCGGGCGCATCTCGGCGCCCGCCCGCATGACGGTGGCCTGGCTCGATCGTTCGGCCCGGTCCGGAGAACCCGGTACCGGCCGCCTGTGCCCCGCGGGTGCCGCACTCGCGCGCGCCGTGACCGCCTGGGCCGACGAGATGATGTGCGACGAGGGCGATCAGACCCGCGTCTTCCTGCTGGGCGGGTTCCTCGGCACGGCCGACATCGTCGACCACCTCGTCGAGCGCCGCAACGTCGCGCGCGAGACGATCCACACTCCCGAGCGCTTCGGGCTGCTCACCGCCCGCTGACGCCGCGGCGCAGATAGCGCCCGTCCTCCAGCCCCGCCTCGATCTCGAAGCGGTTCTTCAGGGGGTTGCGCCCCGCCACCGTATAGAGCAGGGGCATCAGGAAACCGTACCGGCGCCATTGCCGGGCGTGTACGGCCTCGTGGCGCAGGAGGCTCGGCGTGACGGGCGCGGTACCCGTGAGGAAGCAGCCGCCGACGCAGACGCCGCCGCGGGGAAACGCCCACGCGGGCAGCCCACGGAACACCCAGAGGCCTCCGCGGCGCTCCACCCGCCCCGTGCTCCACAGCGATCCCCAGATCCAGCCGATCGTCGTGCCGTACACATACCCCGCTCGGCTGATCGGAGAATCCAGCAGCACCGTGGGGATCAGTCGGTCGATGCGAGTGCCCCGGCGCACGGCACGGTCGGCGGCCTCGCGCCACCCCGGCGGCGGGGTCAGCGGGCTCATGCGAGCGCACCCACGATGCGCAGGATCGCGCCCAGATCGTCCACGGCCGCCTCAGGAGAGGCCGGCGCGAACCCCGTGAGTGCGCCGCCGACCAGCGGCGCCGCCGCGCCGACAGCGGCGATCGCTCGAGTCAGTGTCGCGACATCCACCCCGAAGGGCTCGGGGGCGGGGATGCCGGTGATCACGGCGGGATCGAGCACGTCCAGGGCGACGTGCACGAAGACGGCCGAGGGCGCCAGTGCGACCACCGCCGCGCCGAGTGCGTCGGGATCGACGTCCTGCTGGACGGCGACACCGAGCCGCGACGCGACGTCGAGTTCGTGCGGATCGATCGCGCGCGCGCCGGCGAGGATGAGCTGCGACGCAGGCAGATCGGCGCCGGGGAGATCCTGCGGCACGACGTCGTCGATCACCGCGCGGGCCGCCATGCTCTCGTAGGCACCTCCGGGAGCAGACGACGTGTCGTGCAGGCCCGGGTGCGCAGCGAACCACACCACGACGATCCGTTCCGAGCCGGTGTGCGCGGTATCGGTCACCGCCGCACGCGCGGCCGTCGCCGCGACGCCCGCGTCGCCGCCGATGCTGACGGTGCGCTCGCCGGCCGGGGCGCGCCCGGCCTCGAGCTGGGCCCGGATCGAGCGTCGCAGCGAGCCCCACCGGCGCACCCCGGTGCCGAGCTCCTCGCCGGCCTCGAGGGGAACGTCGACGATGGTCGTCGCGGCGCGCGGCAGATCGCCGGCGACCGCGTGTGCGCCGTCGATGAGCCGCATGGCGCGCGACGCCGCCGACCCCTGCCACTGCGGCACGACGACGAATCTGGTCATCGGACTCCTTCGATCGGCGATGCCCCGGGCGGCACAGGGCCGCGCCGGGGCATCGGGGAGAACCTCGTCAGGAGGTCGTTCCGCCCGTGATCGCGGCGGGGGCGGGGGCGCCGCCCGACTTCAGCGCGGCCAGGCGCGCCTCGACCTCGGTGAGCTCGCCGACGTCCTCGAGGCTCTCGAACTGTGCGTCGATGCTCGACGCGGCCAGCTCCGCCTTGCCCGCCGCGAGGGCTTCCTGACGGCGGATCTTGTCTTCGAAGCGACCGAGCTCGCTCGTGGGGTCCAGCACGTTGACCGACTTCACGGCATCGTGCACCTTGTTCTGCGCCTCGGCGACCTTGGCACGCGCCAGCAGCTCGCTGCGCTTGGCCTTGAGCTGCTCGAGCTTCTGCTTCATGCCGTTGAGGCCGTCTTTGAGCTTTTCGACGACCTCGGTCTGGGCGGCGATCTGGGGAGCGGCGGCCTTGGCGTCGTTCTCCTCGCCGATCTGGCGCTGCAGAGCGATCTTGGCGAGGTTGTCGAACTTGTCGGCGTCGGCGGTGTTGCCCGCCTGCCGCAGCTCGTCGGCCTTGCGGCTGGCGGCGATGGCCTTGTTGCCCCACTCGCCGGCGGCCTGGATGTCTTCCTGGTGGTCGCGCTCGAGCAGGCGCAGGTTGCCGATGGTCTCGGCGATCGCGGCTTCGGCGTCGGCGATGTTGTTGGTGTAGTCCCGCACGAGCTGGTCGAGCATCTTCTGCGGATCCTCGGCCTGGTCGATCATCGCGTTGATGTTCGCCCGCACGAGGGTCGAGATGCGTCCGAAGATGGATTGTTTTGCCATCATGTGTGCCTTTCTGTGGATGTCGTGGGTTGATGCGCCGTGCACGTCCGGCCGGTCGGCGCTCAGGTCAGAAGCGGCCGCCTCCGCGGCGACCCCGGGTGCCGCCGCCGCCGAAGCTGCCCGGACGGAATCCGCCCCCGCGGCCGCCCCCTCCGCGCGCGCCGCCGCCGAGCAATCCTCCGAAGCCGCCGCCGGAGCGACCGCCCCCGCCGCCGAGGAGGGAATTGAGGACGATGCCGCCGAGGACGGCGCCCATCATGCCGCCACCGCCGGACGAGCCCTGCGACGTCGTCTCGAACGCGCCCACATCGGCCTGGGCGAGCTGGATGGCGCCGGCGGCGAGCTGCTGGGCGCGCTGGGCCTGCCCGAGCGCCTGCGCGGCCTCGCTCGGGGGCAGCTGCTGTGCGCGGACGAGGGTCGCGCCGGCCTCGGCGAGCCGTGTGCGAGCCTCGGCGCCGACCGCGCCGCGTCGCGACGTGATGTAGTCCTCCGCCGCCGTGACCTGGGCCTGCGCCTGCAGGAGGGCCTGGTCGAGTATCTGCCTCGCGCGCTGGGCCTGGGCCTGGGCGTCGCGCACACCCGCGATGACGGCGTCGATCTGGTCGTTCGCCGTCTGCAGGCTCTGCAGAGCCGCGAGCGGATGACGAGGGGGCTCGCCGAGCATGCCGCGCGCGTCGTCGAGACGTGCGCGCGCGGCCGCGATCGTTCCGGCGATGTGCCCGTTCTCGTCGGGGAGAGCGCCCGCCGCGGCGATGTCGCTCTCGATGTCGGCGATCAGAGCGGCCGCCTGCCGCTCGCCCTCGACCATGTCGGCGGCGAGCGAGTCGATCGCGTGCTCGAGTCGGTCCGCCTGGGCGACGGCGTCTTCGGCGGCGCGGATGCCCACGGCCGCCTCGCCGCCGCGGCCGGCGCCGAGATCACTCTGCGCTTCGGCCAGCCGCTGGTCGGCGAACTCGAGGCGGGTGCGCGCCTGCGCGGGGTTGTCGGCGACGGTCGCGAGTGCGTCGGGGGAGTAGGTCTGGGCGAGGCGGGCGAGCGTCATGTCGGCGTCGCCGAGCGCGTCGGCGACGCGTGCGCGATCGACCTGCACGCGCGCGAGTGCCTCGGGCGCGTTCTGCTCGAGGCGACGGAGCTCGTCGAACGCCTCGGCCTTGGCGTCGAGCATCTCGTTCGCTGCGGAGCAGAGCGCGAGGATGCGTTCGGTCCAGGCTCGGGTCTGCTCCGCCTGATCGGGCACCTCGTCGTCGAGCTGCTGCTTGAGCGAGAAGGCTTCGGCGAGGGCCGACTTGGCCTCCTGAACCGCGGTCACGAAGTCCGCGGTCGCCTCGTCGCCGAACTGCGCGCGCGCGAAGCCCAGCTCCTCCTCACTCGTCTTGACGGCGTCGTCGGTCTGGACGAGGGCGGACGCGGCCTGACGGGTCAGCTCTTCGATGCTCGCCTGCGGCGCGCTGGAGGGAGCACCCGGGATGCCGGGGCTCGGCCCCGCGACGGCCTTCTTGCGCCGCGAACGCACGAACAGCCAGATGGCGAATCCGATCGCGAGGGCGATGACGATCACCCACAGGATGCCGGTGAACCAGCCTCCCGCGCCGCCGCCGCTCGTGCCCTCGCCCAGTCGTTCGTCGAATCCGTCCGCGGCGGCGACGATCACGCCGCCCCAGTCGTCCTCGCCGAGCGCCGGGCGCATCTCCTGCTCGATCGCGAGCAGGTCCTCCTCGGAGAGGGGACCCGACGAATCCGCAGAGATGTAGTACTGCCGAGAGTCGGTGGCGATCGCGACGAGGTACTGCGTGGGGCCCAGGCCGTTGCGTGCGGCGACCTCATCGGCCCACTGCTGGCTGTCGGCGGGGTCGGTGAAAGCGGGGACGATCGCGGCGTACAGATCGACGCCCGTGTTCTCGTAGAGCCGCTGCAGGCGATCGTCGGCCGCCGTCCGATCGCTCGCGCTCATGACCCCGGACTCGTCGGTCACGTACCCGGTGCCGAGGTCGATCGGATCGGTGGCCGAGGCGGCGCCGGCGCCGGACCACAGCACCGCGGCGGTCAGGAGCACGGCCGACGCGCGACGCGCGACGCGTGCGCTCAGGCTCCGCACCGCGCCACCCTGTTCGACGGCCCCGGAAACACCCACCGCGCCAGTCTATGCATCGCCCGGCATGCCCGATAGGCGCCCGCGCAAGGCTCATCGGGCTCTCACAGGGTGGCGCCCGATCCCGGTGCGCCGCTCTCGAGACGGCGCCGCCGACGCCTAGGCTGAGCGCCGCGGAGGGAGCGTGATGGACGACAGATACGGCGCCGACGTGCTGGCCCCGGGGTGGCGCGAGGCGAGGACGAAGACCGTGCCCCGAGTGCCCGCAGAGCGCGACCTCGTCGTCGAAGTCGCCGCCGACGGGTGGTGCGGTGCGATCACGTCGGTGCGTGCGGGGCAGGTCGAGCTCGAGGACCGGCACGGCCGCCGCCGCCTGTTCCCGCTCGGTCCGGGCTTCATGGTCGAGGGCGCGCTCGTGCAGCTCGAGGCACCCGCCCGGGCCCCGGCATCCACCCCCGTCGCCGGTCGCACCGCGTCGGGATCGTTCGCCGTGGCCGACGCCCGCGCCCGCGTGGCGCGCCCCAGCCGCATCCTCGTCGAGGGGCGCCATGACGCGGAGCTCGTCGAGAAGGTCTGGGGCGACGATCTGCGGGTCGAAGGCGTCGTCGTCGAGTACCTCGAGGGCGTCGACCTGCTCGATCAGCTGCTCGATGCCGAGCCGCCCTCCCGGGAGCGCCGCTACGGCGTGCTCGTCGACCATCTCGTGCCGGGTTCGAAGGAGGAGCGCATCGCCCGCGCCGTCGCGCGCGGACCGCACGGTGCGCACACCCTCATCGTCGGACACCCCTTCGTCGATGTCTGGCAGTGCGTGCGGCCCGCCTCGCTCGGCATCGCGGCCTGGCCGGAGGTGCCCCGTGGCACGGATTGGAAGATGGGCGTCTGCCGCGCACTCGGCTGGCCCGCGCGCGACCAGACCGACACGGCGCGCGCCTGGCGTCGCGTGCTCGGCGCGGTGAGCAGCTACCGCGACCTCGAGCCGGCACTGCTCGGGCGCGTCGAGGAGCTCATCGACTTCGTGACGGCGTGATCGCGCTCGCCGCCCCGTACCCTGAGGGGGTGAGCGATGCCGAGCCCCAGACCCGAGTCTTCCGCGATCGGCCGGTCTCGTTCGTCCGCCGCAGCGGCCGCATGTCAGACGGGCAGGAGCGCGCCTGGGCAGAGCTCTCGCCGCGCTACCTGATCGACGTGCCCCGCGGCGAGGCCGCGACCTCGGTGGCCACCCATGCGCGCCTCGACCCTGCGCACGTCTACGGGCGCAGCGCGCCGCTGATCGCCGAGATCGGCTCGGGCCAGGGTCACGCGATCGTGCACGCGGCCCTGACACGGCCGGACGAGGACTTCCTCGCCGTCGAGGTGTTCCGCGCGGGACTTGCGCGCACCATGCTCGACGCCGATCGCGAGGGCGCACGCAACCTCCGCCTGATGGAGGCGAACGCGCCCGAGGTGCTGGGCGGCTACCTTCCGGCGGGGTCGCTGGCCGAGGTGTGGGTGTTCTTCCCCGATCCCTGGCACAAGTCCAAGCACAACAAGCGGCGTCTGGTCACGGACGAGTTCGCCGGGGTCGTCTCGCGCGCCCTCGTCGGCGGCGGGATGCTGCGGCTCGCCACCGACTGGGCGGATTACGCACGGCAGATGCGCACCGTCCTCGACGCGGCACCCGGATTCACGCGGGCCTTCGAGGGCGACTGGGCTCCGCGCTTCGAGGGCCGCGTCATGACCGCGTTCGAGCGCAAGGGCCTGCGCGCGGGACGCGAGATCCGGGATCTCGCCTACCGGCGCGCGGTGACGGCGCCGGGCGCGGACGCGACGGGTGCGACGGCGTGACCGCCCGTGTGATGGCGGATGTCGCGACGCGGCCCGCGTGGACGCTCGGCCTGATCCCCGCCTTCCTGGTGTGCGCCGCCGCCGTCGCGCTGTTCGGCGTGCAGCTGCGGTGGGTCGGCTACGCGATGCTCATCGTCGGTCTCGTGATCGCCGCGATCCTCCCGCGCGGGGCGGCGCCCGACACCGCCGCAGGGGCGGTCGTCACCGGCGCGCGGCCGCCGAGCCTGCTGCGCGACCTGTCGTTGATCGCCCTGGGGCAGGTCATCGTCAGCGTCATCCCGCTGCACGCGGAGCTCGACAACCTGGCGATGCTGCGTTTCACCCTCGCCCTCGGCGGGGCGGTCGCCGTGCCCTACGTGATCTCGCGTTTCATCTTCCGCGACCGGGCGATCTCGTTCCCGTGGCGGGGCGGCGGCCGATGGACAACCTTCCAATGGACGTGGCTCGTGCTGGTCCTCGTGCTCGGCTGGCTGATCCTGCCGTTCTACTTCATCACGTCGGGTGTGTACACGAATTGGCCCGTCGTCGACACGCCCGAGCTGATCGCGCGGCTCTTCGTGGGCGTCGGCGCGGTCGGCATCTGGGACGAGCTCTTCTTCATCTGCACCGTGCTGGCCCTGCTGCGACGGCATTTTCCGTTCTGGCAGGCGAACGCCCTCCAGGCGATCGTGTTCGTGTCGTTCCTCTGGGAGCTCGGCTACCAGGCCTGGGGTCCGGTGCTGACCATCCCGTTCGCGCTGCTGCAGGGGTTCATCTTCATGCGCACCCATTCGCTGGCCTACGTCGTCACGGTGCACCTGCTCTTCGACGCGGTGGTGTTCGCGGTCCTGGTGCACGCGCACAATCCCGGCCTGCTGCCGCTGTTCCTGATCTGATGCGGGCGGCGAAGCCGATGCGGCGCGAAGAGCTGCGCGGATCCGAGTAGCGGGGGCGGCGTGCCCCCCAGTACGCCGCCCCCACTCAGACAAACACCGCGGGAAACCGGTGTCTCCACCACGGTGTGCTCCTTCAGTCAAGCCGCTCGGGGCGAAAACACGATAGATGTACTTCTAACCACACATGACGGTTGCTCCGGGGGGAGAGGCATGACGCAGGCAGGGGCGGGAGACCGCGTTCGCATAGGGCTGGTCGAGGACCACAGGCTGGTCGCGGTCGGGGTGATGGAGGTGCTCGGGGCCAACGGCTACGAGGTCGAGACCGCGCCGACCGTCGCAGAGCTGCTCTCGCTCGGCGGCGAGTTCGCCCTCGTGATCCTGGATCTGCGCCTGGGCGACGGATCCAGCGTCGCCGACAACGTTCACGTGCTGCGCGATGCGGGTGTGCCCGTGCTCGTTCTCACCTCGGGTGAGAGCGCGGATCTCGTGCGCCAGGCGGCCCGGGCCGACGTGCTCGGCATCGTGCGCAAGTCGCGACCCGAAGACGAGATCCGTGCCGCGGTGACCGACGCCATCGCGGGCAGATCTGTCGCATCCGTCGACTGGGCCGCGGCGATCGACGGTGATCCTGAGCTGGTGGATGCCGGACTCAGTCCCCGGGAACGGGAGGTGCTCGCGTTGTACGCCGCGGGGGAGAAGGCGCAGTCCGTCGCCTTCCGCACGGGGCTGTCTCCGGCGACGGTGGCCAACTACATCAGCCGCATCCGCAGCAAGTACGCCAAGGCCGGACGCCCGGCCCCGACAAAGGTCGACCTGTATCGCCGGGCGGCCGAAGACCGCCTGATCGAGGACATCGGGTGAGAGCCGCCGCGGAGCGCATCCAGCGCATCCTCTACACGTCGCTGGGTGTCGCGGCCCTCGTCTACACGCTGATCGACGTCGACGAAGCCGCGCGACAGGTGCTCGATCTCTGGTCGCCGTGGGCGCTCTTCGGCTATCTCGCCTGCGCTCTCCTGCCCGTCGCGCTGGGCGCACTCGGCTCGTTCGCTCCGCCTCGGCTGCTCTGGATCGTGGCGACCGCCTACTGCCTGGCATACGCGACGACGCTCGCCATCTGGATCCCGCTGCTCCAGAGCGGCTCCGAGCAGCTCGCGTCCGCGCCCTGGACGTACGACGTGGTCACGATCGCGGCGAGCGCGGCCGCGATCGCCTGGCGGCCGCTGCCGGCGTGGCTCTACCTCGGGATCATGGCCCTCATGACGGCGGTCGTGAGCTACCTGGCCGCGCCGGAGATGGGGTGGTCCCGTGCGGCGGAGGATGCGCTGTTCGCCCTCACCTTCAGCGTCATCGTGATCTCGATCATCCAGGTGTCCACCTCAGCGGGAGCGAGCCTGGATCTCGCGGGTCGCGCGGCGCGTGAAGAGGCCGCCCGCGAGGCGCGGCAGAGCAGCGCGGGAGCGCAGCGCACCCGCGTCAATGCGCTGATCCACGATCACGTGCTCTCGTTGCTACTGGCCGCATCGCGGGCAACGGGCCCCTCTCGGGACGATCTTCGCGAGGTCGCCCGATCCACCCTTCTCGCCCTCGAGCCCACCGACGACGGCACCGACCTTGCGGGCGAGGAGGTCGCCGCACGGGTGCGCTCCGCCGGCGCGACGGCGGGTGCGGATGCAGCCTTCACCTGGGATGTCGTGGTGACCCCCGGCTCCTGCGTGCCGGTGGACCCGGCCGCCGCGCTGATCGAGGCCTCCGCGGAGGCGATGCGCAACAGCATCCAGCATGCCGGCGACGCGCGTCGGTCGGTGAGCCTGCGCATCGAGAGCGGTTCGGTGACCATCTCCGTGCGCGACGACGGACGCGGATTCACCCTGCGCCGGGTCGCCCCCGACCGCCTCGGCGTGCGCGTGAGCATCATCGAGCGCATGCGGGCGGTGGGCGGCCGCGCGGTCATCGACAGCGCCCCCGGCCGCGGGACGGAGGTGCGCTTGTGCTGGCAGGCAGCAGACGATCGCTGATCACCGCGGTCGACGTGTCCGGGATGCTGCGCCTGACCGATTGGCGCGCGCGGGCGATCTTCGCCCTGTTCACCCTCACCAACGCCGTCAACGCGATCGCCACGCTCGGCGAGGTGCGCTCGCCGGCGGTGGCGCTCGCCGCGGTCGCTGTGGTGACGGTCGCGGCGGGACTTCTGCTCATCCCGGCGCCGGATCCCTACCCCGCGCGCCTGACCGCGGTGGTCGTCGTCCTCACCGTGGTGGTCGTGTGCGCCGCCTGGAACATCGTGCCCGACGGGGCGCCGGGATGGTCGGCGTGGTTCTGGGGTGCATCGGGCACCGTGCTGCTCTTCCTCGCTCTTCGCGGCCGGATTGGGGCCGCGTGGACCGGCATGGCCCTGATGACGTTCGTGGCGGTCGCGTGGGCGCTCTCCTCCGGAGAGACGGTGTGGTTCGGCATCGTCTTCGTCATCCGTCACGCCGCGATGCTGCTCGTGGGCACGTTCTTCGCGCTGTACCTGCGCAACACCGCGGGCACGATCGAGCGCATCCACCTCGCGGGGCGCGAGCGCGCCCGGTCGCAGGAGGGGGCTCGCGCGGCCATCGAGGAGCAGCGTGCGCGGCTCGAGCGGCTGCGCTCGTTCGCCGAACCCGCGCTGCACCTGCTGGCCTCGGATGCGCCGATCGACGACGCGCAGCGCGATCGGCTGCGGCTGCTGGAGGCGACGCTGCGGGATTGGCTGCGGGCGGACGGCCTCGCCACCGAGCCGGTGCTGGAGGCGGCGCGCCGTGCGCGCGAGCGCGGCGTCGATGTGACGCTGCTGGATGACAGCGCGGCCGCCCTCGAGGACCCCGCGCTTGCGGCGCGGATCGAGGACGCCGTGCTCGAGGCGCTCGACGCGCAGCAGTCGGGGGAGATCATCGTGCGGGTGCTGCCGGTCGATCGCGACGAGGCCGCCACGATCCGCGGGAGCGGGCCCGAGGGGGGTGTGCGGGTCGACATCCCGCGCGTGGCCCCCGCTCTCTGACCCGGGCCGCGGCTCGGGCCTCGGCTCCGCGGGTGGTAATCTCGACCGGTGCGCCTCCGTAGCTCAGGGGATAGAGCGTTGGTTTCCGGTACCAAAGGTCGCTGGTTCGATTCCAGTCGGGGGCACCAATAATGCGGAGGGGTCGCGGGGCGTTCAGCCCTCGCGGCCCCTTCGTCTTCCGCCCCGCGCTCCTGTCCGTCGCGGGCGTCGATCGGGAGGCTCCCGTGCGCCGCACGCGTCGGGGCGAGGTTCCGCTGTCGCGACATGCGGGTCTCACCGCCGCGCATGCGCACATTGCGACAGGCGAGTGCTTCCGGGTGCGGTCGGGCGCCCCGGTCGGAACCACGTCCATGCTAATGTCTGCGCATGCACGCAGATACGCAGGAGCACAGCATCCCGCCCGACAGCCCGAACGTCGATGTCGCGGTCGAAGTCTTCCGCCTGCTCTCGGATGCCACTCGCGTGCGTATCCTGCTCGCGCTGCAGGATGGCGAACTGTCGGTCAACCACATCGCCGACATCGTCGACCGTCCGGCGCCGGCCGTGTCCCAGCACCTGGCGAAGCTGCGCTGGGCGCGCATGGTGGCGGTCCGCCAGGATGCGAACCGGGCGTTCTACTCACTCGTCGACGAGCATGCGTTGCGGGTCGTCCGCGAGGGGATGCTGCAGGCCGAGCACGCGATCGACGAGGTTCCGGCGCATCACGCCGAACGATGAACGGCGGTCTGGTCGCCGTCCTCGGCAATCGCTCGTATCGGCGCCTGTTCACGGCGCAGGCGATCGCCCTCACGGGCACAGGCCTGCTCACCGTCGCGCTCGGTCTGCTCGCGTTCGATCTCGCGGGCAGCGAGGCGGGGAGCGTGCTCGGGACGGCGCTCACGATCAAGATGATCGCCTACGTGGGCGTGGCGCCCCTCGCCGCGGCGGCCGCCGAGCGGCTGTCGCCGCGTGCTGTGCTGATCGGTGCCGACACCGTGCGGGGGCTCGCGGCACTCGGCCTGCCCTTCGTCGACGATGTGTGGCAGGTCTACGTCCTCGTCTTCGTGCTGCAGTGTGCATCCGCGACCTTCACTCCCACGTTCCAGGCCAGATCCCGGCGATCCTCGCCGACGAATCTCAGTACACACGCGCGCTCTCGCTCTCGCGGCTCGCATACGACCTCGAGGCGATCGCCAGCCCGATCCTCGCGGCGGCGTTGCTCTCGTTCGTCGCGTTCTCCGATCTGTTCGTCGGGACGGCGGTCGGCTTCGCCGTCTCGGCGGTGATCGTCGCGCTCACGACTGTGCCGCCTCGTGCGGCGGTTTCGCCCTCCTCCACATTCTGGGGGCGCACTCTTGCGGGCGTGCGGGTGTTCGCCCGGTCGCGCAGCCTGCGCTTTCTCCTGCTGATGAACCTCGTGGTGGCCTCGGGCACGGCTCTCGTCCTCGTCAACACCGTTGTCTACGTGAAGGAGCTTCTTCTGCTCGACGACAGCGCGCTCGCGCTGACGTATGCCGCCTTCGGCGCGGGGTCGCTCGGCGTCGCGCTGGTCGTGCCGGTGATCATCGAGAAATGGGGGGTCACCCGACCGATGCTGGCCGGTGGCGCGACGGTCGTCGCGGCCCTCGCCGGCGCGGCCGCCTTCACCGCCGTCGCACCGAGAGGCGACGGTGCCTGGGCGTGCCTTCTGCTCGTCTGGGCGTTGCTCGGGGCCGGCACATCGCTCATCAGCACGCCGTCGGCGCGGCTGCTCCTGGCAGCGTCGACGGAGCAGAATCGAACCCTCGTCTACACCGCCCAGTTCTCGCTGTCGCACGCGTGCTTTCTGCTGACGTACCCGCTCGCCGGCTGGACGGGCGCATGGATGCTGTCGGCCGCCGTCGCGGCGCTCCTCGCGATCGCGGTGCTCGGCACCCTCGCCGCGGCGCGAGCGAGCCGCCCCGAGCGTGCCGTGGGTCCGCCGTCCGAGATCAGGTGACGGGTGTCGCCGAGATGCGCTCGGCGACACGGCGCTCGACCAGTACCGGCACGAAGTCGCGCACGTGGGCCGAATCGAAGGATTCGAAGGCCTCGACGGTCATCGCCCGCAGATCGTCGGACGTCAGGTGCGGGTACCGCGCCTGCAGCCGATCGACGACATGCATGAGGGCTTCGTACTCGCTCTCGGGATCAAGGTGACTCATGGGTCAAGGATGTCCCCGGCGCGGGTGCCTGTCTACAGGCCCCGGCGGGGCTCAGCCCTCGAGGTCGATCGCGGGGTCGGCCGCGGCATCCGTCACCGCGGTGCGCTCGCCCAGGGCCTGCGCGAGCCGCTCCGCGAGGTAGGCGTGTCCCTCGGTCGAGGGGTGATTCCGACCTGCGCCGGTGTCGATGACGTCGAGATAGTTGATCTCGGTGATCCATCCCTCATCGAGCGGCGAGATGTACCACCAGCCGCGCGCGGCCGCGGCACCCGCGAGGGCGTCGTCGATCGACGCGGTGCCCGAGTCCACGGGCAGCACGTGCGGCGCGGGTCCCAGGACGACGATGGATGCTGTCGGGTAGATGCGCTCGAGGGCATCCCAGGCGGCGTCCACCGCCGCGCGATACCCGTCCGGGACGAGCAGTCGGTCGTTGATGGAGCCCTGCACGATCACGAGGTCGGGGTCCAGAGTCGGATCGAGGGCGGCGATGCGCTCGCCGAAGGACGGGCCGTCGATGCCCGGCTTGAGATACCCGCTGCCGCGCACGCCGTCCACCACGCTCTGCCAGCCGGTGAGCTCGCCCAGCACATACGCGTAGCCGCGGGTGGGATCGGTCGCCGCCGAGCCGTGGGTCCACGAGTCGCCGAAGACGAGCACGCTCGCGTCGGCGGGCAGGACGAGGGGGTCGGGCGCCGGTGCGTCCGCCGTGGTGCCGCCCGCCGCGGACCCCGCATCGGGGACGGCGAGGGGCGCGCGCCAGGGCTGCCACGCACCCAGCACGGCGGTGAGGAGGAGGGCCGCGCCTGCGCCCGCGCCGACGGTCCACGCGAGCACGCGTCGCCTGCTCGACGAGCGCGGGGTGGGGGTCATGCAACGAGGGTAGGTCATGCCGAGGGCGCCCCCCGCATCGGCGCCCTCGGGGAAGGCCCGACCAGCCGCCGCGGCGTGCGAGGATATCCCGGTGCAGCGCATCGTGACCGCCGAACTCGACCTCGAACTCGGGGCCTCGATCGACCTCATCTTCTCCCTCAGCGTGGCTCAGCAGGTACCCGTTACGAGCGAGCAGCTGACCTTCACGCAGGGCGACCGCGTCTACACCCCGACCGAGATCGTGGATCAGTCCGGCACCCGCCTGCACCGTCTGCTCGGCGAGGCCGGACCCCTGCAGGTGCGGTACGACGCGATCATCGACGGGCACACGGGCACCGCCCACACGAGCGACCTCGAGGCGATCACCTACCTGCGCCCGAGCCGGTACTGCCAGTCCGACGAAGTCTTCACGCAGGCCCGTCGGCAGTTCCAGGGGATGTCGGGGGCCGAGCTGCTGACGGCCGTCACGCGATTCGCCGAGCAGAGCATCACCTACACCCCGGGTCTGAGCCTCGGCACCGACAGTGCGGTGACGACGCTCATGACCGGTCAAGGGGTGTGCCGCGACTACGCGCACGTCGTCATCGCCCTGCTGCGTGCGATGGATGTCCCCGCGCGTTATGCGGCCTGCTACGCGCCGGGCCTGGAGCCGATGGATTTCCACGCCGTGGCCGAGGCGTACCTCGACGGGGCGTGGTACGTGATCGACGCCACCCGACTCGCCGACCGGCGCTCCCTCGTGCGCATCGGGACCGGCCGCGACGCCGCCGACTGCGCCTTCCTCAGCTTCCACGGCGGGCACGTCGCGCTCGAGCGCATGCGTGTCGATGCGTGGGTGATGCCGGACGCCGAGGGCCACGAGCGCGGCACCGCGGATGAGGCTCTGGTCGCAGCATCCGAGCCCGACGACTTCACCGCGCTGGTGCAGCTGGCCTGATCGCTTCGACGAGCTCAGCGACCGTGGCCGCAGTTCCCGCGCCCGCGGGGCCGCGAACTAGACTGGGGCGGTTATGAATCCCGAGGATCTCTCCGTCGCCCTGCTCGCCGTGATCACCCCGCTCGCCGAGGCGCGACGCCCGGGATCGAGCGCGGGACTCACCCCCGCAGACCTGCCGTTGGAGCGGCCGAAGAACCGCGACCACGGCGACTGGGCGTCGAACGCCGCGATGAAGCTCGCCAAGGTCGTGGGTACGAATCCCCGCGAGTTCGCGAGCGAGATCGCCGAGGGGCTCGGCTCCGTCGACGGCATCGCGAGCGTGGAGGTCGCCGGTCCGGGCTTCATCAACATCCGGCTCGACGCCGCCGCCGCGGGCGCGCTCGCGAAGACGATCGTCGACGCCGGCGCCGCTTTCGGCACCAACGACTCCCAGCGCGGCAACACCATCAACCTCGAGTTCGTCTCGGCGAACCCTACGGGCCCCCTGCACATCGGCCACACCCGCTGGGCGGCCCTCGGCGATTCGCTCGCCCGTCTGCTGCAGGCCTCGGGAGCCACGCTCGTGCGCGAGTTCTACATCAACGACGCCGGTGCGCAGATGGAGCGCTTCGGCGGATCGGTGCTCGCGGCCGCGAAGGGCGAGCCGACCCCGGAGGGCGGCTACGCGGGTGCCTACATCGACGAGCTCGCCCGCCGCGTGCTCGCAGCCCTGCCCGGACTGCTCGAGCTCGACCCGAGCGAACAGCTCGCGGCCGCCCTCGAGCGCGCATACGAGCTCCAGTTGGGTGAGCTGCAAGCCTCGCTCGCCGCGTTCAACGTCCACTTCGACGTCTGGTTCTCGGAGCGTGTGCTGCACGCGATGCCGGACGACGGCGGCCCGAGCCTCGTCGACGAGGCGGTCGAGCGCCTGCGGGCTCAGGGTCACGTGTTCGACGACGAGGGCGCGGTCTGGGTGCGCACGACCGACTTCGGCGACGACAAAGACCGCGTGATCCGGCGCAGCAACGGCGAGTACACCTACTTCGCGGCGGACGCGGCGTACTACCTCAACAAAGGCGACCGCGGCTTCGCGCACAAGATCTACCTGCTCGGCGCCGACCACCACGGCTACGTGCATCGCCTGAAGGCGCTCGCGGGCGCGGCGGGAGATGACCCGGAGAAGGACATCGAGGTGCTGATCGGTCAGCTCGTGTCGGTCAACGGCGCCCGGCTGTCCAAGCGCGCCGGCAACATCATCGAGATGGACGACCTGCGCGAGTGGCTCGGCACCGACGCTCTGCGCTACTCGCTCGCCCGATACCCCGCCGATTCACCGCTGACCCTCGATCCCGAGCTGCTGCGCAAACGCACGAACGACAACCCCGTCTTCTACGTCCAGTACGCGCACGCCCGCACACACAACGTGGCGCGCAACGCGCAGTCGTCGGGAGTCGATCGCAGCGAGTTCGCCCCGGGGCTGCTCGAGCACGAGACCGAGTCGGCGCTGCTGGGCGCCCTGCAGGAGTTCCCGCGTCTGGTCGCGTTCGCGGCCGAGGTGAGAGAGCCGCACCGCGTGGCCCGCTACCTCGAAGAGCTCGCCGGGCTCTACCACCGGTGGTACGACAACTGCCGCGTGATCCCGCTCGGCGATGCCCCCGTCGAGGCCGTGCACCGCACGCGCCTCTGGCTCAACGACGCGACAGGACAGGTGCTGCGCAACGGCCTCGATCTGCTCGGTGTCAGCGCTCCGGAGCGGATGTAGGGGATGCCGGGGTCCGAGCACGAGACGCTTCCGCTGCCCGAGCCGGGTCAGCGCTGGGTGCTCGCCGACACGGCGCGGCCCGAGCGTCGACGTCGGGTCTGGCCCTGGATCGTGGCGCTGCTGGTCGTCGCCGGCCTGCTCGTGGGCGCGTGGTTCGCGGGGGAGTGGCTCGCGCGCGACATCGTCGAGCGCGCTATCCGCACCCAGGTCGTGCAGCAGCTCGACCTCGCCGCCGACCAGCAGGTCGACGTCGAGGTCGGAGGCGCCGTGCTCCCGGGGCTCATCGTGGGCGAGCTCGACGAGGTGCGCATCGCCGCGGAGGACGTGAGCTTCGACGCCTTCGCGGGCGACGTCGAGGTCGTGGCCCGGGCGGTGCCGATCCGGGGTGAGCAAGATCTCGGCTCGGCATCCGCCACCGTCGTCGTCGACGAAGACCAGCTTCGGACGCTGTTGGCGGGCGTCGAGGGCTTTCCGGCCGACACCATCGCGATCGAGGGCTCGGAGGTGACCGCGACGATCGAGCTGAGCCTGTTCGGTGCGGCGTTCCCGATCGGCGTCGGGTTCGACATCGCCGCCGCAACCGGTGACCTTGTCCTCACGCCCTCCTCGCTGCGGCTCGGGGACGCCGACGTCGGAGCCGACGAGCTGCGTGCCCGCTTCGGCGGGATCGCCGACGCGGTGCTGCGCTCGTGGGACGTCTGCGTCGCCGAGAGTCTGCCGCAGGCGCTGACGCTGACCGATGTGCAGGTGTCGGAGGGGCGTGTCGTGGCGCTCGTCGACATCGCGCCGGGCATCATGAACGATCCGCAGCTGCGCGATCCCGGCTCCTGCGCGTGAGCCGTCGCCGTCCGCGCACGGGAGCCGCGTGGGCTGTGCTCTAGAGTGGATGGCAATCGTCGCCGGTCGCGTGAATCGACCGCGATCGGCCGCTCTCCCGCGGCGACGACCTCCCGAACACACCGATTGGTCTGCCGTGCCCGCCTCGCCGCTCGCCCCCGCCTGGCTCGAGCCTCCCGCCGACCCGAACGCCCTCGCCGCGGGCGTCTGGCCCGCCTCGACCGTGCGCGACGCCGACGGCGCACTCCGGATCGCGGGTATCGCCGCGCCGGAGCTCGCCCGCACGTACGGCACGCCCGTCCTCATCATCGACGAGCAGGAGGTGCGCCGCCGCGCCGCATCGGCCGTGCGTGCGTTCGAGGACGCCGCCTCCCGGCACGGCACGCAGGCCCGTGTCTACTACGCCGGCAAGGCGTTCCTCTCCACCGAGATCGCACGGTGGGTCACCGCCGAGGGGATGCGCGTGGACGTGTGCACCGGCGGCGAGCTGGCCGTCGCCCTTGCGGCGGGGGTCCGTCCCGGCCTCATCGGATTCCACGGCAACAACAAGTCGGTCGCCGAGCTCGAGGACGCCGTCGCGGCCGGTGTGGGCGCGATCGTGCTCGACTCCGACATCGAGCTGGAGCGGCTCGCCGCCATCACGGCCCGCGCGGACCGCACCCAGAGCGTGCTCGTGCGCGTCAACAGCGGCGTGCACGCCGAAACCCATCACTTCCTCGCGACGGCGCACGAGGACCAGAAGTTCGGCTTCGCCCTCGAAGATGCCGAGCGCATCGTCGCGCGCATCCGCTCGGTGCCCACGCTCGCTTTCGCGGGGCTGCACTGCCACATCGGCTCCCAGATCTTCGGTACGGCGGGATTCCACGAGTCCGCGGCGCGGCTCCTCGCGGTGCACGAGCGTCTGCTCGCCGGCGGCGAGGTGCCGCTGCTGAACCTCGGCGGCGGATTCGGCATCGCCTACACCTCCGCCGACCAGGCGACCCCGCTCGAGGAGCTCGCCGAGGGCATCGTCGAGGTCGTCGCCGACGAATGCGCGGCCCGCGGCATCCCGATCCCCGTCGTCGCCTTCGAGCCGGGGCGCAGCATCGTCGGCACCGCCGGCGTCACCCTGTACGAGATCGGCACGCTCAAGGACGTGACGGTCGAGACGGATGCCGCACCCGCCGTCCGCCGTTACGTCAGCGTCGACGGGGGCATGAGCGACAACGCGCGGCCCGCCCTGTACGACGCGCAGTTCTCCGCGCGGCTCGCCGCTCGCCGCGGTGCGGGCGATCCGCAGCTCGTGCGCGTCGTCGGACGGCACTGCGAATCGGGCGATGTCGTCGTCGATGCGGAGTACCTGCCCTCGGACCTGGCCCCGGGCGATCTGCTCGCCGTGCCGGCGACGGGGGCATACTGCCAGCCGCTCTCGAGCAACTACAACCATGTGCCCCGACCGCCGGTCGTCGCCGTCCGCGACGGCGCCGCGCGGGTGATCGTGCGCGGTGAGAGCATCGCCGACCTTCTGGCGCGCGACGCGGGGCTCGACCACACAGAGGGAGACCGATGACGGACTACCGCACACTGCGCGTGGCACTGCTGGGCGCCGGAGCCGTGGGCTCGCAGGTCGCCGGCCTGCTCCTGCGCCACGGCGACGAACTGGCGGACCGGGCCGGCGCGCGCCTCGAGCTCGCGGGCATCGCGGTGCGCTCGCTCGACGCACCCCGCGACGTCGACCTGCCGCGCGAGCTGTTCACCACCGACGCCGAGTCGCTGATCGTCGGCTCCGACATCGTGATCGAGCTGATGGGTGGCATCGAGCCGGCGCGCGAGTACATCCTGCACGCGCTGAACTCGGGCGCCGATGTCGTCACGGCCAACAAGGCGCTGCTCGCCACCCACGGTCCCGAGATCTTCGAGGCCGCCGACCAGGTGGGGGCCTCCGTCTACTACGAGGCGGCCGCCGCCGGCGCGATCCCCATCATCCGGCCGCTGCGCGATTCGCTCGCGGGAGACCGGGTGCGGCGCATCATGGGCATCGTCAACGGCACGACCAACTACATCCTCGACCGCATGGACACCGAGGGTGCCGACTTCGCCGACGTGCTCGCGCAGGCGCAGGCCCTCGGGTACGCCGAGGCCGACCCCACCGCAGACATCGAGGGCTACGACGCCGCGCAGAAAGCCGCGATCCTCGCGAGCCTCGCCTTCCACACGGCGGTACCGCTCGAGGCCGTGCACCGCGAGGGCATCACGGGTGTCGACGCGGCGATGATCGATGCCGCCACGCACGCCGGATACGTCGTGAAGCTGCTCGCCGTGTGCGAGCGCATCGAGGATGCCGCCGCCGACGGTCCCCGCGAGGCGATCTCGGTGCGGGTCTACCCGGCGCTGGTTCCCCGCAGCCACCCCCTCGCGAGCGTGCACGGCGCCAACAACGCCGTCTTCGTCGAGGCCGAGGCCGCGGGCAGCCTGATGTTCTACGGCGCCGGCGCCGGCGGGGTGCAGACCGCCTCGGCCGTGCTCGGCGACGTGGTCTCGGCGGCCCGGCACCACATCGCCGGCGGCGTCGGGGTGGGGGAGTCCACTCGCGCGAACCTGCCGATCGTGCCGATCGGGCACGTCACGACGCGCTACCAGATCACGCTCGAGGTCGATGACCGCACGGGAGTTCTCGCTACGGTGGCCAACACACTGAGCGAAGGACGCGTGTCGATCGCGACGGTCGAGCAGACTGTGATCGACGCGCCCGAGACCACCGCCGGCGGCGAGGCCCCGGCATCCGAGATCCCGATGGCGCGACTTGTCATCGGAACGCACAAGGCCCTCGAACAGGACCTCTCCGACACCGTCGACAAGCTCGCCGCCAGCGGCGTGGTCGAACGGGTCGTGTCGGTGCTGCGGGTAGAAGGAGACTGAGATGGCACACGTCTGGCGCGGAGTCCTCCGCGAATACGCCGATCGGCTGGGCGTCACCGACGCCTCGACGGTCGTCACCCTGGGCGAGGGTGGCACCCCGCTGCTGCCCGCCCCGGCACTGTCGCGCCGCACGGGGGCGGACGTCTGGGTCAAGTACGAGGGCATGAACCCGACCGGATCCTTCAAGGACCGCGGCATGACCGTGGCGCTCTCGCGCGCGGTCGAGCACGGCGCGAAGGCCGTCATCTGCGCCTCGACCGGCAACACGTCGGCCTCTGCGGCCGCGTACGCCGCGCACGCCGGCATCACCGCCGCCGTGCTCGTGCCCGAGGGCAAGATCGCGATGGGCAAGCTCAGCCAGGCCGTCGCGCACAACGGCCAGCTCATCCAGATCCGCGGCAACTTCGACGACTGCCTCGAGATCGCGCGCGAACTCGCCGACCACTATCCCGTGCACCTGGTCAACTCGGTCAACCCCGACCGCATCGAGGGACAGAAGACCGCGGCGTACGAGATCGTCGAGCAGCTGGGCGACGCGCCGGACTTCCACTTCATCCCCGTCGGCAACGCCGGAAACTACACCGCCTACACCCGCGGTTACCGCGAGGAGGCCGACCGTGGCGTCTCGACGCGCGTGCCGCGCATGTTCGGCTTCCAGGCCGCCGGCAGCGCCCCGCTCGTGACCGGAGAGGTCGTGCGCCACCCCGAGACGGTGGCCAGCGCCATCCGCATCGGAAACCCGGCCTCGTGGCACCTCGCCCTCGAGGCGCGCGAGGCCACCGACGGCTACTTCGGTGCCATCGACGACGAGCGCATCCTCGCGGCACAGAAGCTGCTCGCCGGTGAGGTCGGCATCTTCGTCGAGCCGGCCTCGGCGATCAGCGTCGCGGGTCTGCTCGACCGCGTCGAGGCCGGTGTCGTCCGTCCCGGCGCGCGTGTCGTGCTGACGGTGACCGGGCACGGGCTGAAGGACCCCCAGTGGGCGCTGCGCAACGCCGACGGCAGCCAGGTCGAGCCCACCGTCGTCGATGCGACGACGACCGAGGTCGCCTCCGTGCTCGGGCTCGCGCCTGCGCAGGCGCCGGCGTGAACGAAGCCCCGCGCACCGTCGCGGTGCGCGTGCCAGCCACGAGCGCCAACCTCGGACCGGGATTCGACACGCTCGGGCTCGCCCTGAGCGTCTACGACGAGATCGAGGTCACGGCGCTGCCGGAG
Organism: Microbacterium sp. HA-8; assembly: GCF_046111165.1. Lineage (NCBI taxonomy): Bacteria > Bacillati > Actinomycetota > Actinomycetes > Micrococcales > Microbacteriaceae > Microbacterium > Microbacterium sp. HA-8. Next base: position 2,697,943 of record NZ_CP162025.1, on the reverse strand, counting down.
CGCGGCGTCGAGGTCATCGTGCACGGCGAAGGTGCGGGCGATGTGCCCACCGACGCGACCAATCTCGTCATCACGACGATCGCGTACGCGTTCGACGCGGTCGGCGTTCCGCTGCCTGGCCTGCGCCTCGTGGCGCGAAACGCCATCCCGCACGGCCGGGGCATGGGCTCATCCGGTGCCGCGGTGGTCTCGGGTCTGGTCGCCGCGAAGGGACTGCTCGCCGGTCGCGTCGAGATCACCGACGACGACCTGCTGCGCATGGCGACCGAGCTCGAGGGGCATCCCGACAACGTCGCGCCGGCGCTGTTCGGCGGTCTCACCATCGCGTGGCTCGCGCCCGAAGGACCGCAGCACAAGAAGCTGCTCGTGCATCGCGGCGTCTCGCCCCTCGTCTTCGTGCCGGGCTTCACGATGTCGACCAAGCTCGCGCGCAGCCTGCAGCCGCTGCACGTGCCGAGGGAGGATGCCGTCTTCAACGTCTCGCGGTCGGCCCTGCTGATCGCGGCTCTCACCCAGAGCCCGGAGCTGATGCTCGCCGCGACCGAAGACAAGCTGCATCAGGACTATCGCGCCGAGGCCATGCCCGAGACCCTGCGTCTCGTGCGAGCCCTGCGGGATGCCGGATTCGCGGCCGTCGTCTCGGGTGCGGGCCCCAGCATCCTGGTGCTCGCGGACGGCCCGGGCAGGCGCCTCGAAGCGGCCGATTTGGTGGCGGCGACCTCGGACACTCCGTGGGAAGCCCTGATGCTGGCCGTCGACTTCAAGGGTGCTACAGTGAAAGAACAGCCGGAGGGTTCCACATAGATCGTCTCGCGATCCTGTGAATCTGGCCTCCGGTCGCAATCTGCGAAACCACTGCCAGCCCATCTCCTCTCGCCTCGCGCGATCGATGCGGCTCGATGCCGGTGCGTCCGGCATCTCGTGCAGTTCTCTATATCCACACGTGCAAGGGAGACCTCGTGGAGTCCATCTCCGAGATCCAGGCCGGTACCACTTCGCCCGAGGGCGAGAACACCGGTGACAGCGCGCCCGCTGAGGCGCACCCCAACGACGGCGCCGACACATCGGCGCCCGTGACCGAGACGGCGCCGGTCGAACCGGCCGAGCAGCCCGCCGCTGCCGAGGCGTCGGTCGAGTCGGCCGAGCAGCCCGCCGCCGAGGCGGCGCCGACCGAGCAGTCCGCTGCCGACGCGGCGCCGGCCGACGAGGCCACGCCGACCGAGGCGGTCGAGCAGGCCGCACCCACGCGTGCCGCACGCAAGTCCCCTCGCCGCCGTCGCGTGCGTGAGATCGCCGCCGAGGCCGGTGTCGATGCCAAGCGCATCATCGCCGTCGCGAGCGAGCTCGGCGCGACACTCAAGACGTCGCAGTCCGCGGTCGACGCCGATCTCGACGCCCGCATCACGGCCGCACTCGCGGCGCAGGCCACCGAGGGTGACGCGACCGAGGGATCGGTGGCTGACGCCGTCGCTCCGGTCGACGCGACCGGTGACCAGGCCGATCCGGCCACCGACGCCGCCCAGGGCGCAACGGAGCAGTCCACCGCGAGCGATGCGGCTCCGGCATCCACCGACACGACCGCGCAGAACCCCGAGGGCTCGCGCGAGCAGTCCGACGGCGAGAACGACGGTGGCGATCAGCCCACCGGGCGTCGCAGCCGCAACCGCAACCGCAACCGCAACCGCGGCGGGCAGAACGGCGCTGCCGCCCAGGGCGGCCAGAACGGCCAGAACCAGGGCGGGCAGAACGCCCAGAACCAGGGCGGGCAGAACGCGCCGGCCGCGCAGCCCGCGGGGGCGGCGCAGAACGCACCCCAGAACCAGGCCGCGTCGGACGACGACGGTCAGCAGGGCGGGCGTGGCCGCGGACGCGCGCGCGGCAAGCGCACCGGAGCGCCCGTCGACGAGTTCGAGACCGAGATCAGCGACGACGATGTGCTCATCCCCATCGCCGGAATCCTCGACGTCCTCGACAACTATGCCTTCGTGCGCACGACCGGCTACCTGCCGGGTCCGAGCGACGTCTACGTCTCGCTCGGTCAGGTCAAGAAGTACAACCTGCGCAAGGGCGACGCCGTCGTGGGCGCGATCAAGCAGCCCCGCGAGGGCGAGCAGTCGGGGCGCCAGAAGTACAACGCGCTGGTCAAGGTCGACGCGATCAACGGGCTGTCCGCCGACGACGCGGCGAACCGCGTCGAGTTCGGCAAGCTCACTCCGCTCTACCCCCAGGAGCGACTGCGCCTCGAGACCGCGCCCGAGAAGCTGACCCAGCGCATCATCGATCTCGTCGCGCCGATCGGCAAGGGCCAGCGCGGACTCATCGTCGCGCCCCCGAAGGCGGGCAAGACGATCGTCCTGCAGCAGATCGCGAGCGCGATCGCGCAGAACAACCCCGAGGTGCACCTCATGGTGGTGCTGGTCGATGAGCGCCCCGAAGAGGTCACCGACATGCAGCGCACGGTGCGCGGCGAGGTCATCGCCTCCACCTTCGACCGTCCCGCCGAAGACCACACCACCGTCGCCGAACTCGCGATCGAGCGCGCCAAGCGCCTGGTCGAACTCGGCCGCGACGTCGTTGTGCTCCTGGATTCGATCACGCGGCTCGGCCGCGCGTACAACATCTCCGCCCCGACCTCGGGCCGCGTGCTCAGCGGCGGCGTCGACGCCTCGGCGCTCTACCCGCCCAAGCGCTTCTTCGGTGCCGCGCGCAACATCGAGAACGGCGGATCGCTCACGATCCTCGCGACCGCGCTCGTGGAGACCGGTTCCAAGATGGACGAGGTCATCTTCGAGGAGTTCAAGGGCACCGGCAACAGCGAGCTGCGCCTGTCGCGCCAGCTCGCCGACAAGCGGATTTTCCCGGCCGTCGACGTGAACGCGTCCTCGACACGTCGCGAGGAGATGCTCCTCTCGAACGACGAGGTGAAGATCACCTGGAAGCTGCGCCGGGCACTCGCCGGCCTCGACCCGCAGCAGGCGCTGGAGGTCGTGCTCGGCAAGCTCAAGGAGACCTCCTCCAACGTGGAGTTCCTCGTGCAGATGCAGAAGTCGATCCCGGCGCCCGCGCAGGGCGCGCACGGCCACAGCCACGGGCACGACAACAACATCCGCTGACGGCGGCGAACCCCGTGTTCGATTCCGTCAAAGCGCTGATCGACGAGCACCGCCGGGTGCAGGAGGAACTCTCCGACCCGGCGGTGCACGCCGACGCGGCGCGCGCGAAGCGCGTCAACCGACGCTATGCCGAACTCTCCCGCATCGTGGCGGCCAACGACGCGTGGACGGGCGCATCCGAAGACCTCGACGCGGCGCGCGAGCTCGCCCGAGAGGACGAGGCGTTCGCCGAAGAGATCCCGGCGCTGGAAGAGCGGCTTGCCGCGACGCAGGAGCGACTGCGGCGCCTGCTGATCCCGCGCGACCCCGACGACGCACGCGATGTGATCATGGAGATCAAGGGCGGCGAGGGCGGTGCCGAGAGCGCTCTGTTCGCCGCCGACCTGCTGCGCATGTACCTGCAGTTCGCCGCGTCGAAAGGCTGGAAGACGGAGCTGCTCGAGCGTACCGAATCCGACCTCGGCGGGTACAAGGATGTCCAGGTCGCGATCAAGGGCTCCTCGACCGACCCCGCGCAGGGCGTCTGGGCGCACCTGAAGTACGAGGGCGGCGTGCACCGCGTGCAGCGGGTTCCCGCGACCGAGTCGCAGGGCCGCATCCACACCTCCACGACCGGCGTGCTCGTCTTTCCCGAGGTGGACGAGCCCGACGAGGTCGAGATCAGCTCGAACGATCTCAAGATCGACGTCTTCCGCTCCTCCGGGCCCGGAGGGCAGTCGGTCAACACGACGGACTCGGCCGTGCGCATCACCCACCTGCCGACCGGCATCGTCGTGTCGATGCAGAACGAGAAGTCGCAGCTGCAGAACCGCGAGGCCGGCATGCGCGTGCTGCGCGCGCGACTGCTGGCCAGACAGCAGGAAGAGCGGGATGCCGCAGCCTCTGACGCGCGTCGCTCGCAGATCCGCGGCATGGACCGCTCCGAACGCATCCGCACCTACAACTTCCCCGAGAACCGGATCGTCGATCATCGCACCGGCTACAAGGCCTACAACCTCGACCAGGTGATGGATGGGGCGCTGGGCCCCGTGATCGATTCGTGCATCGCCGCAGACGAAGAGGAGCGCCTCGCCGCGCTCGGCTCCTGACCCGATTGCGGCCGCCGCGGTAGGGTCACGAGCGTGATCATGTTCCTCTTCCGCACGCTCGTGTTCGTGCTCTCGGCTGCGCTCGGGCTCGTCGCCGCCGACCTCCTGCTGCCGGGCTTCCAGATCGTCTGGGCAGACTGGTGGGGCTTCGTCATCGCCGTGGTGATCTTCGCCATCCTGCAGAGCGTGCTCGCGCCGTGGATCGCGACGATGGCGCGCCGCTACGCCCCGGCACTGCTCGGGGGCATCGGCATCGTCTCCACGCTCGTCGCCCTGCTCGTCGTCGTGCTGCTGCCCATCGGCGGCCTGCGCATCACGGACGCGCTCTCCTGGGTGCTCGCGCCGGTCATCGTCTGGCTCGTCACGGCGCTCGCGACCGTCCTGCTGCCTCTGATCTTCCTCAAGCGTCGTGTGGACGAGCGCAAGGACGCCAGACGCGCCGACGCGTGAGCAGGTGACATTCCCCGGCGGGAATGCACGTTCCCGGCGGGTCGCCGGGCGCAACCGTCGCCGATGTGGTCGAGTCGCCGTGTCACCCGCTCAGTCCCCCCAGGAGCAGAATGCCCAGCGCGCGCATCCTCACCGCCGAGACCATCATCACGATGAACCCCGAGACCCCGCGGGCGGATGCCCTCGCGGTCGCCGACGGGCGCATCGTCGCCGTCGGAACCGTGGCCGAGTGCAGAGCCGCCCTGCCCGGCGCGCCGGTGGAGGACACGGGCGCTGCGTGCCTGCTGCCCGGCTTCATCGATTCGCACTCGCATCCGGTCCTCAGCGGCATGGCGACGATGCATCCCGCGTACTGGATCGCACCGTGGTTCTGCCCGACGTGGGAGGACGTGGTCGCGGTCTTCCGCAGGGCCATCGCCGAGACGGACGCGGCGGCCCCGTTGTCGTTCTTCGGCTTCGACGGTCTCCTGCAGCAGCACGACGAGCCGACCGCGGACGTCCTCGACGAGATCTTCGGCGACCGCCTCGTGCTCGTCTTCGGCAACTCCGGGCACACCTCGTATGTGACGTCGGCCGTCATACGCGAGCTCGGCTGGATCGAGAGCCCGCCGGCGGATCCGGTGGGCGGATTCTTCGGCCGAAAGCCGGACGGCAGCCTCGACGGCCGGGCCACGGAGGTTCCTGCGGCGATGGCCTTGGCGGCGCCCGTCCTGGATGCGATCGCCGCCGGCGGCAGGCCGATGCAGGGTGCCGTGGAGTACTACATGATGATGTCGTCCGCGGGGATCACCTCGACATCCGAGCTGACGTACAAGACTCCGCTCAAGCAGGCCTACGAGACGCTCGCGTCGCTGCCGAGCTCACCCCTGCGCATCACGCTCTACCACATGTCCACCGAGGCCGACTGCGGCGAACCCTTCACCTCGCACATCCCCTCGACGATGCTGCACAAGCAGGGCATCAAGCTCTGGGCCGACGGGTCTCCGTGGGTGGGCAACATCGCGATGAGCGAGCCCTATCTCGATACACCCGCCACGCGCGCGGCAGGCATCCCCGCGGGGGTGACGGGGCAGAAGCCGATGAACTACACGCGCACCCAGCTCGACGCGCTGCTGGATGCGCACGCGGCAGAAGGGTGGCAGATGGCCTTCCACGTCAACGGCGACATCGGGCTCGACATCGTCCTCGACGCCTTCAGCCGGGCACTCGACAAGCACGGGTTGACGGACACCGACCACCGGTGGCGTGTCGAACACATCGGCGGCGCCCGTCGCGATCAGTTCCGCCGCATGGCCGACCTCGGCGTCGTCGCCTCGATGGGGCCCTTTCAGTTCTACTACTGGGGCGACCTCCTCGACGGGCAGATGTTCGATCCGGCCATCGGAGCCACGTGGCAGCGGTTCCGCGACGCCTTCGACGCCGGGGTGCACCCGTCCTTCCACAACGACGGCAGCGTGAGCCCGCCCACGCCTCTTCTGAACATCCAGACGGCCGTGACCCGGCGTACCTCGAGCGGCACGGTGCGTGGTCCGGGGCAGGCGACCACGCTCGACGAGGCGCTTGCCGCTCAGACGATCAACGCCGCCTACGCGCTGGGGACCGAGGGCGACGTCGGTTCACTCGAGGTCGGCAAGCTCGCCGACCTCGTCGCCCTCGACGCCGATCCGTTCGCCGTCGCGCCCGAGACGATCGGGGCGATCGGGATATCGGGCACGTGGCTCGGCGGGGCGCGCATCGACCTCGACGCGTTCGCTGCGGCATCCGGTCAGGTCGATGACGCGGGATTCTTCGCTCTGCGCGGACTCGGCGTCCCCGCATGCTGCCACCACACTCCGGCCGCCCCCGCGGAGTCGCCCGCGACCATCGGATGACGCTATGGTGTACTCCAGGTGACGGGGAGGTGAACAACCTCCGCTCGGGGGAGCGGCGTCACCACTGGGGATAGGGGACGCCATGACCGGCACCGTGCATCGCAGAACGTTCATCACCGTGCCGGAGACGGACGTGCCGCCGCTGGGCATCACGGTGCGGGTGCGCACCGTGGCGATGGTCATCGCCATCATCACCGCCGCACTGCCTTTTGCGCACCTCGCGGTCCACCTGCTCGCGCAGCTCGGCGTGCTCACCTACGAGGGGCGACTGGTGGGCGCCTTCGACATGGATGCCGAGACCAGCATCCCGACCTGGTACAACATGATGCTGCTCATGGCCATCGCGCTGCTGCTGGCCACGACCTCGCTGGCGACCGCCCGAGGGCGGGAACGGCGGATCTGGATGATCCTGGCGATCGTCTTCGCCTATCTCTCGCTCGACGAGGGCGCCGCGCTGCACGAGAGCCTCATGTACACCACGCGCAACCTGCTCGGCATCACGGGCGGTCCGCTCTGGTACGCATGGGTCATCCCCGTGGGCATCGCCCTGCTCGTCGCCGCGCCCTTCCTGGTGCGCTTCGTCGTGCGCCTGCCGGTGCTCACGCGCCGCCTGGTCATCGTCGCCGGAGCCCTGTACGTCGGCGGTGCACTCGGCGTCGAGGTGATCAGCGCCAGTGCGGGGGCCGAGGTGGAGTCGTTCCTGCGCGACGAGTTCGACCCGCTGGTGTGGATCCTCGCCGGATTCGAGGAGACGCTCGAGATCGCCGGGCTCGCGGTCATGGCGATCGCCATGCTGCTGCACCTGCGCGATCACGCACTCGCGGGCCGCCGCCTCGGCATCGTCCTGCGCTGAGGCGTCGCGCCACCACAGCGCAGCTCACGCTCCGCGTCTCGCGATCCGTGTCAGATCTGGTACTCGGGCGTGGTCAGGAGCGCGCGCGTGTCTTCGCCGGCCCGTCGCGCCCGCGCCTTGGCCGGAATGCCGACGAGTACCGACGCGGCCGGGGCGTCGCGGGTGACCACGGCATTCGCGCCGACGACGGAACCGGCGCCGATCACGACCGGTCCGAGGATCTTCGCGCCCGCGCCGACGGCGACGCCGTCGCCGAGTGTGGGGTGGCGCTTGCCCGAGTCGCGCGTACGACCGCCCAGGGTGACGCCGTGGTACAGCATGACGTCGTCGCCGACCTCGGCCGTCTCGCCGATGACGACGCCCATGCCGTGATCGATGAAGAAGCGCCGGCCGATCTGCGCGCCGGGGTGGATCTCGATCCCGGTGAGCGCCCTGGTGATCTGCGACCCCGCGCGCGCGACGAAGCGCACGCGCCGTCGCCACAGGGCGTGCCACACGCGGTGCGCCCAGATCGCGTGCAGTCCCGGATAAAGCAGCGCGATCTCGGCGCCGCCGCGCGCGGCGGGATCGCGCAGCCGCGCGGCCGCGACGTCCTCACGGACGTGCGACCACGCGGCGCGCAGACCCATCGGCTCAGTCCTCGCTGAGGTGCGCGTACAGGGCCGTCGAGAGGTACCGCTCGCCGAACGAGGGGATGATGACGACGATGTTCTTGCCCGCGGCCTCCGGGCGCCGGGCGATCTCGAGGGCCGCCCAGATCGCGGCGCCCGAGGACATCCCGACGAGGATGCCGTCCTTCGCCGCCGTCTCGCGCGCCAGCGCGATCGCGTCGTCGAACTCCACGTCGATCACCTCGTCGATGACGTCGCGGTCGAGGATCGCCGGGATGAAGTTCGGGCCGATGCCCTGGATCTTGTGCGGCCCGGGGTGTCCCTCGGTGAGGATGGGGGAGTCCTTGGGCTCCACCGCGATCACCTTCACGCCGGGGACCCGCTCCTTGAGTACCTGGCCGACGCCCGTGATCGTGCCGCCGGTGCCGATGCCGGCGACGAAGTAGTCGACCGTGCCGTCGGTATCGCGCAGGATCTCCTCCGCCGTGGTCTTGCGGTGGATGGCGGGGTTGGCCTCATTCGCGAACTGCTTCGCGAGGACCGCACCGGGTGTCTCGGCGGCGATGCGCTCCGCCTCTTCGACGGCGTGCTTCATGCCCTTGGTCGGGTCGGTGAGCACGAGCTCGGCCCCGAACGCCTTGAGGAGCGTCCGGCGCTCCTTCGACATCGACGCCGGCATCGTGAGGATCACCTTGTACCCGCGGGCAGCCCCCACCATCGCGAGCGCGATGCCGGTGTTGCCGCTCGTCGCCTCGACGATTGTGCCGCCCGGGGTGAGCTCGCCCGATGCCTCCGCGGCGTCCACGATCGCGATGCCGAGGCGGTCCTTGACACTGGATGCGGGGTTGTAGAACTCCAGCTTCGCCAGGATGTTCGCCTCGACCCCCTCGGCCACGCGGTTCAGGCGCACGAGAGGGGTGTTGCCGAAGGCGGAGGTGATGTCGGGGTGGATGCCGGCCATGGGCTGCCTTTCACGAAGGGACGTCGGGGGCGCGCGTCATCGGCACGCCGTTCAAAGCCTAGGCGAGCTCGTCCCATCGGGGCCCGAATGTGACGCCCCGAGGCCTCGCCCCGAGCGCTTTGTGACGATCCGATATCGGCTCTTCCGCCCTTTCGAGACCCGTGGCCCGGGCGACGTAGGCTGGACGGGCCCATGGCTGCCCCCGACACCTCCGTGATCAGCGACGTCTCCGCGCCCTCGCTGCGCACCGCCGTGCGCCGTGCCGCGGACCGCCTGAGCGCAGCCCACGTGCCCGATCCCGACGTCGACGCCGAGATGCTCGCCGCGCATGTGCTGGGGCTCTCCCGCGGGGGAGTTCAGGCCGCGGCGGTGCGTGGCGATGCCGTGCGTCCCGCCCAGGCCGCGCTGCTGGATCGCCTCATCGACCGTCGATGCGCGCGCGAGCCGCTTCAGCACCTCACCGGCACGGCGCCCTTTCGGCATCTGACGCTCTCCGTCGGTCCCGGCGTCTTCGTGCCCAGGCCCGAGACCGAATCCGTCGCTCAGCTGGCGATCGACGCGCTGCGGGCCTCGGCATCCCCCCGCCCCGTCGCCGTCGATCTCGGCACCGGAAGCGGGGCGATCGCCCTCGCCCTGGCCACAGAGGTGCCGCACGCCGAGGTGCACGCGGTCGAGAAGTCCGTCGAGGCGTACATCTGGGCTCGCGAGAACGCCGCCCGTGTCGGCGCCGACAATGCGCGCATCGTCTTCGGCGACCTCGCCACCGCCCTGCCGGAGCTGGATGGCGGCGTCGATGTCGTCGTCTCCAATCCTCCCTACGTGCCCGACGCCGCGATCCCGCGCGATCCCGAGGTGCGCTTCTACGATCCGCCGGCAGCGCTCTACGGCGGCGAGGACGGCCTCGACGTGGTGCGCGTGATCAGCCGGGCGGCGCTGCGTCTTGCGCGCCCCGGAGGAGTGCTCGTCATCGAGCACGGCGAGTGGCAGGGCGCTCCGATCCGCGAACTGCTCGCCGCCGACGGGTGGCGTGCGACGGCGACGCATCCCGATCTGACGATGCGCGACCGCACCACGACGGCTCTGCGTCCGTAACGGCCGCGCCCTGGCTGCGGTCACCGTCGCGTCGACGAAGCGCGCGGGGGCTTCGCCGTAGACTTGACCCGCTATGTCCTCCCTCTTCGACTGCCGCGACGAGGCGCAGCTGCTCTCGGGCATGCGCCACGCGCGCTCGTCGATCGGTCGGGGCGAGCTCGTCGTCCTTCCCACCGACACCGTGTACGGCATCGCCGCAGACGCCTTCAACGCCGCGGCCGTCGCGCGCCTGCTCGCAGCCAAGGGGCGCGGGCGCCAGTCTCCGCCGCCGGTCCTCGTCGCCGGCGCGGGGATGCTGAGGGCACTGGTCGCCGAGGTGCCCGAGCAGGTCGAGGCACTGGTCGAGCGATTCTGGCCGGGTGGCCTGACCGTCGTGCTGCCCTCCCAGCCGTCGCTCGCATGGGATCTGGGTGAGACCCACGGCACCGTCGCGGTGCGCATGCCGGATCATCGCGTGGCCCTGGAGCTGCTGCAGGAGACGGGACCGCTCGCCGTGTCCAGCGCCAACCTCACGGGCCATCCCGCGGCGACGTCGATGATCGACGCGCACGACATGCTGGGCTCATCGGTTGCCGTCTACCTCGACGACGGCCCCTCGCGCACGGGGGTCGCCTCGACGATCGTCGATGCGACCGGGCTCGTCGCACGCTCCGGCGGCGGAGCGCGAATCCTCCGTCAGGGCGCCGTCGCCGCGGCCGATCTGCGTGAGATCCTCGGCGACACACTCGTAGCGGACGACGCTTCGTGAAGCAGTACGTCTTCACCATCCTCTTCGCCGGGTTCGTGACCCTCGCACTGTCGTGGGCGGTCTGGCAGCTGAGCATGCGCTACAAGCTGTATCCCGGCATCCGCGAGCGCGACGTGCACAAGACGCCGACACCCCGACTCGGTGGCATCGCGATGTTCCTGGGAGTCGCGGCGGCGTTCGCGGTCTCGAAGGCGAACGGATACTTCGACGCGTTCTGGGTCGATCCGCGGCAGGTGCTCGCGATCCTCGGGGCGACTCTGCTCATCGTCCTGGTCGGTGTCGCGGACGACCTCTGGGACCTGGACTGGATGATCAAGCTCGGTGCGCAGTTCCTCGCAGCAGGCATCATCGCGGGTCCGGGGGAGCTGCAGATCTACTCGCTGCCCATCGGCGGCATCGTCGTGGGTTCGCCGTGGGTCAGCTTCGTGCTCACCGTGTTCGCGATCGTGGTCGTCATGAACGCCGTCAACTTCATCGATGGACTCGACGGGCTCGTCGCGGGTGTCGGCCTGATCGCCAACGGCATCTTCTTCGTGTACTCGTACCTCCTGCTGCGAGAGTTCGCGACGAGCAACTTCTCGCTCGCGACCTTCATCGCCGCGGCCCTGGTCGGTGCGTGCGTGGGGTTCCTGCCGCTGAACTGGAGCCCCGCGAAGCTCTTCATGGGCGACGCCGGTGCGCTCATGATGGGGCTTCTGATGGCGACGTCGGCCATCGCGATCACGGGAGCCCTCGACCCCAGCGTCCTCGATCCCGAGAACATCGGCCGTTCCCAGCTGCTGGGTGCCTTCATCCCGATCCTGCTGCCCGTCGTCGTCGTGCTGTTGCCCCTGCTCGATTTCGGACTGGCCGTCCTGCGTCGCGTCCGTGCAGGAAAATCGCCGTTCTCGCCCGACCGCAAGCACCTGCACCACCGGATGCTCGACATGGGACACTCCGACCGCGACGCCGTGTTGATCTTCTACGCGTGGACCTCGATCATCGCGATCGCCGTGCTGCTGATGTTCCTCTACCCCGAGATGTACGGGTTGGGCATCGCGTTCGGCGTCGTCGGCGCGGCCGCCTGCCTCACGATCACCTTCCTGCCTTCCCGGCGCGCACGCCGGTCCCAGCCGACACGCTCCCCCGAGGAGATCCTGACCCCCGTCGAGGAGCTGCCATGACGAACCCGCCCCGCCCCACTCCCGCCCGCCGCCCCTCGAGCACTCCGATCCTCGCGGCGGCCCTCCGCTGGGGAGGAATCGTGACGGCCCTGCTCGCGCTGGCCGCCGCCGGCATCGGGTTCGCGGTCTCGGGATCCGAGGGGCTCATCAGTGGACTGGTCGGCGTGCTCGTGGCCGCGATCTTCCTCGCGATCACGGCCATCAGCATCCTGGTGGCCAATCGCTGGTTCGGAGACGAGCTGTATGTGCCGATCTTCTTCGGCGTCGTGCTCGGCGGGTGGATCCTCAAGCTCATCGTCTTCATCGTCGTGCTGCTCGTAGTGCGCGGCGCGCCGTGGCTGGTCCCGGGGGTCTTCTTCGTCTCCCTCGTCGCCGCGATCATGGCGGCGCTCGCGGTGGATGTCGTCGTCCTGCTCCGCATGCGCCTGCCGTACGCGAGCGACGTCCGGCTTCCGGGCGATGACGATTCGCCGCCGGAGGGCGCCACGACCGCGTCGGATTCGTGAGCACCCGTGATCCTTGGTAGGGTTGTGATGTTCCCCTGGGCCGTGCACTGAACTGCCGTTCGTGAAGACACAGTCGAACAGACGTCGTCGATTATTCGACCTCTTCTGAGCCAACACCGTCTGACCACAACACAGAGATGTGCACGCCGTGGATGACGCTCACCACCCATCGTCGCACCGGCTGAACCCGGTGCCCCGAAGCCGGAGCCAGCGCTGTTTACTCAAGCTGCGACACTGATCGCGACCGCATCCACGGATGAAGAGTTCCACCCGCCGTCGATCTCGGACTTCTTTCCGCCGGTCTTCTTCGAGGGCACGATCTTCGCGTTCTCGCGGATCAACCTCGTCCAGATCCTCGCGACGATCGTCCTGATCCTCGTCTTCGTCATCGGCACGCGCCGGATGAAGGTCGTCCCCGGCCGCTTCCAGAGTGTCGTCGAGATGGGACTGGACTTCGTCCGTGTCAACATCGCCCACGACCTCCTCGGTCGCAAAGACGGAGATCGGTTCCTCCCGATCCTGACGACGATGTTCTTCATGATCCTGTTCATGAACCTGACGGGAATCATCCCCGGGCTCAACATCGCGGGCACGAGTGTCATCGCCGTTCCCCTGCTGCTGGCGATCGTGGCGTACGTCACGTTCATCTATGCCGGCATCCGCAAGAGCCCCGGCAACTTCTTCAAGAACTCGCTGATGCCTCCCGGGCTGCCGTGGTTCCTCTACATCCTGATCATCCCGCTCGAGTTCCTCTCGACCTTCATCATCCGCCCCGTCACGCTGACGCTGCGTCTGCTGATGAACATGATCGTCGGGCACCTCATGCTGGTGCTCTTCTTCTCCGCCACGCAGTTCTTCATCTTCGGCCTCGGCGGACTGTGGTCGCTGCTGGGCGTCGGAACGCTCGCGTTCGGCTTCGCCTTCACCCTGTTCGAACTCCTGGTGGCCTTCCTCCAGGCGTACGTCTTCGCAATCCTCACCGCGGTCTACATCCAGCTCGCGGTCGCGGAAGAGCACTGAGCGGTCCGGCACCCGCCTGACCACCCAACGAAAGGAAACACCTCCGTGGACGCAACTACGGTTCTCGCCCAGCTCACCGGATCGATCGCCAGCGTCGGCTACGGCCTCGCCGCCATCGGCCCCGCCATCGGCGTGGGCATCGTCGTCGGCAAGACGATCGAGGGCGTCGCGCGCCAGCCCGAGCTCGCCGGCCGCCTGCAGGTGCTGATGTTCATCGGTATCGCCTTCACCGAGGCGCTCGCGTTCATCGGTATCGCGACCGGCTTCATCTTCGGCTACTGATCCGACCCTCTCGACGTAAGGAGACAGGATGCTGAGCGCTCTTGTCACTCTCGCAGCAGAAGAAGGCGAGTCTCAGAACCCGCTTCTGCCCGCCTACTACGACATCATCTGGTCGGCGGTCTGCTTCGTCATCATCCTCGTGGTGTTCTGGCGTGTCGTCCTGCCGCGCATGACGGCGCTGCTCGACCAGCGCTCCGCGGCGATCGAGGGCAACATCGCCAAGGCCGACGAGGCCCAGCGCAAGGCCGAGGCGGCGCTGGAGGAGTACACCGCCCAGCTCGCCGAGGCGCGCAAAGAGGCGGGTGAGATCCGCGAGGCGGCTCGCGAGGACGGCAAGAAGATCGTCGCCGAAGCCCGTGAGCAGGCGAGCGTCGAGGCCACGCGTCTGACCACCAGCGCGCACGCGCAGATCGAGGCCGAGCGCCGCAGCGCCTTCGTCTCGCTCCGCTCGGAGGTCGGCACCCTCGCCCTCGACCTCGCCGGCGGGGTCATCGGTGAGACGCTCTCCGACGATGCGAAGGCCAAGTCGGTCGTCGACCGCTTCCTGGCCGACCTCGAGGCCTCGGAGCAGAGCACCGCCGGAAAGGCGCAGTAATGGGCAGCGCGACCACTCAGGCGCTCGGCGAGATCGCCGCGGCGCTGTCCGCGACGAGCGGTGTCGATCTCGCCACCGCGGACGAGCTGTTCACCGCGGCACGCGTCGTGGGAGCTTCCTCGCCGCTGAGCGGCGCGCTCGCCGATCCCTCCGCCTCTTCGCCGTCCCGGGCCAAGGTCGTCGCCGACGTGTTCGGTCGCGACTTCTCGCCGGTGACGGTCTCGCTCCTGACGACCGCGGTGCAGCAGCGCTGGTCGCGGGCGGCCGATCTCGTCGAGGGCATCGAGGAGCTCGCGATCCGCGCGGCGGCGAAGGCGGATGCCGCAGCCGACATCGAGGGCGAGCTCTTCGCCTTCACCCGCGCGGTGGCGGCCAACCCCTCACTCGAGCTCGCCCTGGGCAGCCGTCTCGGTGACGCGACGGCCAAGGGGCGCCTGATCGAGACTCTCTTGACGGATCGCACGGCCGCGGGCACGAAGCTGATCGTGGCATCGATCGTGCAGCAGCCGGGGGAGCGTCGCATCCGCCAACTGCTCAGCCGCGCGATGCGGATCGTCTCGGACGAGCGCGGCCGCGCCGTGGCGACGGTCGTGACCGCCACGCCCCTGACCCGCTCGCAGGCGAACAAGCTCGCCACGCTGCTGTCGACGAAGTACGGGCGGGATGTCTCGCTCAACACCGTGGTCGACCCCGGCGTCGTCGGGGGGCTGCGTATCCAGATCGCCGACGACGTGATCGACGCCTCGATCGCCTCGAGGCTCGCCGACCTGCGACAGCGTCTGGCCGGCTGACCGAACAGACGCGCAGCGCGCGCACATCCGGAGCCCCGGCTCCTCATAGACACAACTTCTGAGACAGAGGAAGACAATGGCAGAACTATCGATCAGCCCCGACGTCATCCGTGACGCCCTGCGGGACTTCGTCGCGGCGTACGAGCCGACGGGGGCCGCCTCATCCGAGGTCGGGACCGTCGTCGACGCCGCCGACGGCATCGCCCACGTCGAGGGCCTGCCGGGCGTCATGGCCAACGAACTCGTCACCTTCGGCGACGGCACTCAGGGTCTGGCGCAGAACCTCGATGAGCACGAGATCGGTGTGGTCGTCCTCGGCGAGTTCTCGGGCATCGAGGCCGGACAGCAGGTCACGCGCACCGGTGAGGTGCTCTCGGTGGGTGTCGGCGACGGCTACCTCGGCCGCGTCGTCGACCCGCTCGGAAACCCGATCGACGGTCTCGGCGCCATCGCGACCGAGGGCCGCCGTGCGCTCGAGCTGCAGGCCCCCGGCGTCATGCAGCGCAAGAGCGTGCACGAGCCGATGCAGACGGGCATCAAGGCCATCGACGCCATGATCCCCGTCGGCCGCGGTCAGCGTCAGCTCATCATCGGCGACCGTCAGACCGGCAAGACCGCGATCGCGATCGACACGATCATCAATCAGAAGGACAACTGGGCCTCGGGCGACCCCGAGAAGCAGGTCCGCTGCATCTACGTCGCCATCGGGCAGAAGGGCTCCACGATCGCCTCCGTCAAGGGTGCGCTCGAGGACGCCGGGGCGATGGAGTACACCACCATCGTCGCGGCCCCCGCGTCCGACCCCGCGGGCTTCAAGTACCTCGCGCCCTATACTGGTTCGGCCATCGGCCAGCACTGGATGTACGGCGGCAAGCACGTCCTGATCATCTTCGACGACCTGTCCAAGCAGGCCGAGGCGTACCGCGCCGTGTCGCTGCTGCTTCGCCGCCCGCCGGGCCGCGAGGCGTACCCCGGAGACGTCTTCTACCTGCACTCCCGCCTGCTCGAGCGCTGCGCGAAGCTCTCGGACGAGCTGGGCGCGGGGTCGATGACCGGTCTGCCGATCATCGAGACGAAGGCGAACGATGTGTCGGCGTACATCCCGACCAACGTGATCTCGATCACCGACGGACAGATCTTCCTGCAGTCCGACCTGTTCAACGCCAACCAGCGCCCCGCGGTCGACGTGGGTATCTCGGTCTCCCGAGTCGGCGGCGACGCTCAGGTCAAGTCGATCAAGAAGGTCTCGGGAACGCTCAAGCTCGAGCTCGCCCAGTACCGCTCGCTCGAGGCGTTCGCGATGTTCGCGAGCGACCTCGACGCCGCATCCCGCCGCCAGCTGGCGCGCGGTGCGCGTCTGACCGAGCTGCTCAAGCAGCCCCAGTACTCGCCGTATCCGGTGGAGGAGCAGGTCGTCTCGATCTGGGCCGGCACCAACGGAAAGCTCGACACGATCGAGGTCGAGGACGTCCTGCGCTTCGAGAGCGAGCTGCTCGACCACCTGCGTCGTAACACGTCGATCCTCGACACGCTGCGCGAGACGAACGTCCTCGACGACGACACCGCGGCTGAGCTCGAGAAGCAGGTCGATGCGTTCGCGCTCGAGTTCCAGGGTGGCAAGGGCCAGTCCCTCACCGCTCCCGGCAACGAGAAGGTCGAGGCCGCGGAGGCCGAGGACATCAGCCAGGAGAAGATCGTCAAGGGCCGCCGGGGCTAGGAGAGACGCGACAGCGAAACCATGGGCGCACAACTGAGGGTCTACAAGCAGAAGATCTCATCTGCTCAGACGACCAAGAAGATCACGAAGGCGATGGAGCTCATCGCGGCCTCCCGCATTCAGAAGGCGATGGCTCGCGTGAAGGCGTCGACGCCCTTCGCGCGCGCCGTGACCCGCGCGGTGTCGGCCGTGGCCACGCACTCCAACGTGCAGCATCCGCTCACGCAGGAGCCCGAGGTCATCCGCCGGTCCGCGGTCGTCATCTTCACCTCCGATCGCGGTCTGGCGGGCGCCTTCAACTCGCAGGTGCTGCGCGAGGGCCTGGAGCTCGCCGAGCTTCTGCGCTCACAGGGCAAGGAGATCGCGTTCTACCTCGTCGGACGCAAGGCCGTCGGATACTTCCAGTTCCGCAAACTCGCGAGCATCGCGCAGTGGACCGGTGACACCGACACCCCGCAGTTCCGCACGGCCGAGGAGATCAGCAGCGAGCTGCTGGAGGCCTTCGGACGTGGGGGAGAGAACGACGGCGTCGACGAGATCAACCTCGTCTACAACCGCTTCGTCAGCATGATGACGCAGACGCCCGAGACCCTCCGCCTGCTCCCGCTCGAGATCGTCGAGTCTGAGGGCGATGTCGACGACCACGCCGTCTACCCGCTCTACGAGTTCGAGCCGGACGCCGAGACGGTGCTCGACTCCCTCCTGCCGGTGTACGTGCAGAGCCGCGTGTTCAACGCGCTGCTGCAGTCCTCCGCCGCCAAGCACGCGGCCACGCAGAAGGCGATGAAGTCCGCCAGCGACAACGCCGACAAACTCATCACCGACTACACGCGCCTGCGCAACAACGCGCGCCAGGCCGAGATCACTCAGCAGATCGCCGAGATCGTCGGCGGGGCCGACGCCCTCTCATCTGCGAAGTAGCCCACACGAAAGAGAAGAAGACCATGAGCCTCACCGCCCCCGCCGAAGCGCCGGAGACCGCGGTCACAGGGCGCGTCGCGCGCGTCACCGGTCCCGTCGTCGACATCGAGTTCCCGCACGACGCGATCCCCGAGATCTACAACGCGCTCAAGACGACGATCGTGATCGGCGACGAGTCGACCGAGATCACCCTCGAGGTCGCGCAGCACCTCGGCGACGATCTCGTGCGCGCGATCGCCCTCAAGCCCACCGACGGTGTCGTTCGCGGCCAGGAGGTGCGCGACACCGGCGGCCCGATCACGGTCCCCGTCGGGGACGTCACCAAGGGCAAGGTCTTCAACGTCATCGGCGAGGTGCTCAACGCCGAGCCGGGTCAGACCGTGGAGGTGACCGAGCGCTGGGGCATCCACCGCAAGGCGCCGAACTTCGACCAGCTCGAGTCGAAGACCCAGATGTTCGAGACCGGCATCAAGGTCATCGACCTGCTCACCCCCTACGTGCAGGGTGGAAAGATCGGCCTCTTCGGTGGCGCGGGCGTGGGCAAGACCGTGCTCATCCAGGAGATGATCCAGCGCGTCGCCCAGGACCACGGCGGTGTGTCGGTGTTCGCCGGTGTCGGTGAGCGCACGCGTGAGGGCAACGACCTGATCCACGAGATGGAGGAGGCGGGTGTCTTCGACAAGACCGCCCTCGTGTTCGGCCAGATGGACGAGCCGCCGGGAACGCGCCTGCGCGTCGCCCTGTCGGCCCTGACGATGGCGGAGTACTTCCGCGACGTGCAGAAGCAGGACGTGCTCCTGTTCATCGACAACATCTTCCGCTTCACGCAGGCCGGTTCCGAGGTCTCGACGCTTCTGGGCCGCATGCCGTCCGCGGTCGGCTATCAGCCGAACCTCGCCGACGAGATGGGTGTGCTCCAGGAACGCATCACGTCGACGCGCGGTCACTCGATCACCTCGCTGCAGGCGATCTACGTGCCGGCCGATGACTACACCGACCCCGCACCGGCGACCACGTTCGCCCATCTCGACGCGACGACGGAGCTCTCGCGTGAGATCGCGTCGAAGGGTCTGTACCCTGCCGTCGACCCGCTGACCTCGACCAGCCGTATCCTCGACCCGCGCTACATCGGCGCCGACCACTACCGCGTGGCGACTGCCGTGAAGCAGATCCTGCAGAAGAACAAGGAGCTGCAGGAGATCATCGCGATCCTCGGTGTCGACGAGCTGTCGGAGGAGGACAAGGTGGTCGTCTCGCGCGCCCGCCGCATCCAGCAGTTCCTCTCGCAGAACACCTACATGGCGAAGAAGTTCACCGGTGTCGAGGGTTCGACGGTCCCGATCAAGGAGACGATCGAGTCGTTCGACGCGATCGTCAAGGGCGACTTCGACCACGTCGCAGAGCAGGCGTTCTTCAACGTCGGCGGCATCGGCGACGTCGAGGCGCGCTGGGCGCAGATCCAGAAGGAGAACGGCTGATCATGCCGGTCAACGTGAGCCTGGTCTCCGCGGACGCGGAGATCTGGAGCGGTGAGGCCAGCCTCGTCATCGCCAAGACCGTCGAGGGCGAGATCGGCCTGATGGCCGGGCATGAGCCGATCCTCGCCATTCTCGCCGAGGGCCAGGTGCGCATCACCCGGACGGACGGCTCGAAGATCCTCGCCAACGCCCAGGACGGTTTCCTCTCCATGGAGGCCGACGAGCTGACGATCGTGGCCGGAAACGCCGCGCTCATCGCCTGATCGAACGCATCACAACGCCGGCCGGCCCTGTGGGCAGGCCGGCGTTGTGCGTGATCGCCCCTCATGCTGATTCTGCTTCCCCCCTCCGAGACCAAGCGCCCCGGCGGTGCCTCGCGCGCACTCGACCTCGAGGCGCTGGCCATGTCCGAGCTGGACCCCCAACGACGCGCCGTCGTCGATGCCCTGGTCCAGCTCTCCGCCGACGCCGACGCCGCGGCACGGGTGCTCAAACTGGGCGCGCGTCAGCTCGCCGACGTCGAAGCCAACCGCCAGTTGCTGACCTCCCCGACTCGGCCCGCGATCGAGCGATACACGGGGGTGCTGTACGACGCGCTGTCGGTGTCGACTCTCGAGCCGGCCTCCCGCCGCTGGCTGGGCGCGCACGTGATGATCCACTCCGCTCCGTTCGGCCCGGTGGGTGCCCTCGATGCGATCCCCGCGTACCGGCTGGGCGCGGGCACCTCTCTTCCGGGGCTGCCGCCGATGCGACGGCTGTGGGCGGATGCCGTCACCCGCTCTCTCGCGCGGGCAGCACCGACCTTCGTGCTCGATCTGCGGTCGGAGGCCTACGTGTCGCTCGGGCCCGTGCCCGCGGAGGTGCCCTCGGCTTACGTGCGTGTGGTCTCCGAGGGGGAGGACGGCGCGGTCCGCGCGCTCAATCACTTCAACAAGCACGCGAAGGGTGAGCTCGTGCGGCGTCTGGCCCAGGAACGGCCGCGCGTGCGATCCGCGCGATCCCTGCAGGCGTGGGCTCGTGCCGCTGGTGTCGCGCTGCGGCCCGTCGAGGGCTCGACGACCTGGACGCTGACGATTCCCGCACCGTGACACGCGACGACGCGCCGAACCTGGGAGATTCCTGACATCGGCGGCGCACCCTCGCTAGCATGTGAGGCGCGGGCCGGGGTCGGCCCCCGAACGCGCGGCGACGTCGCGCACGATTCGTGAAGGAGCTCTTCACCATGGACTATGACTACGACGGCGGCGCAGGTGCGGCACTGGCGTTCTTGCTGATCCTTCTGCCGCTGGTGCTCATCTTCGTCCTTGCCGGATACATCATCGGCTCGTTCTTCCTGATGAAGATCTTCGAGAAGGCCGGTGTTCAGGGCAAGTGGCGCGCATGGGTTCCCGTCTACAACTGGATGGTCTTCGCCAAGCTCGGCGATCTGTCGCCGTGGGTGATGCTGGGGGCGTTCGTCGCGTCGGCGATCCTCGGCCAGGTACCCGTCCTGGGGTGGCTTCTCTCGCTCGCCTCGCTCGCGGCGCTCGTCCTGGCCGGCTGGCGCGTGGGCCTCAAGCTCGACAAGGAGTGGTACTACCTGCTGCTCTGGCTGATCCCCGGGGTCGGCGGCCTGATCTGGCTCGGCATCCTCGCGTTCGGGCAGGCGCGCTGGAATCCCGCGATCGCACCCGCACCGTGGGCCGGCAACGGCTTCCTCGCGGACCGCACGACATGGGACGGCGTGCCCGCCCAGGTCTCCAGCGGGTCGGCCGGCTACGCGGGTCCGCCCGCGGGCTACACCCCGCCGCCTGCGCCCGGCTACACGCCGCCGCCCGCACCCGGCTACGCCCCGCCGCCCGCCGGGTCCACTCCGCCGCCGGCCTCACCCGAGCCCCCGGCAGCGCCGGAGCCGCCGGCATCGCCCGACGGCCCGCCCGCCCCGCCGCGCCCCTGACACACCGAAGAAGCCCCGATCCGCGGATCGGGGCTTCTTCGCGCGGGTACCGTGGAGGCATGACGGAGATGCCACAGCGCCGTATGGGCGCCTCGGGACTGATGGTGAGTGCGATCGGACTGGGGTGCAACAACTTCGGCAGGGCGGGCACGCGCACCGAGCAGCTCGAGGGCACGCGCGAGGTTCTGGATGCCGCGCTCGATGCGGGAGTCACCTTCCTCGATACCGCGGACGTCTACGGCGCGCGGCCGGGTCTGTCCGAAGAGCTGATGGGCCACGCGCTCCGCGGGCGCCGCGAGAGGTTCGTGATCGCCACGAAGTTCGGCCACGCGCAGATTCCCGGCGGCGTCGACTCGAGCGCATCGAAGGGCTCTCGCGCGTACGTCCGGCGTGCGGTGGAGGCGTCGCTGCGTCGGTTGCAGACGGAATGGATCGACCTCTATCAGCTGCACACACCCGATCCCGGGACCCCGATCGAGGAGACCCTCGAAGCGCTCACCGAACTCGTGCGCGAGGGAAAGGTGCGCTACATCGGGCACTCCAACCTCTCGGGCTGGCAGCTGGCCGAGGCGGACGCCGTCGCCCGCGCGCGCGGCACCGAGCGGTTCGTGTCGGCGCAGAATCAGTACAGCCTGCTCGCCCGGGCAGCCGAGCGTGAGGTGCTGCCCGCGGCGCAGCGGTTCGGCGTCGGATTCCTTCCCTTCTTCCCCCTGCACAACGGACTGCTCACGGGCAAATTCGCGCGCGAGGGCGGTCCGGTCGAGAGCCGCATCATGCGGCAGCGGCCGCACCTGTGGCAGCAGGCACCGTGGGATGCGCTCGACGCCTATCGTGCGTTCGCCGAGGCCAGGGATATCACCATGCTCGAGGCCACCTTCGGTTGGCTACTCGCCCAGCGGGGGCTCTCCAGTGTCATCGCGGGTGCCACCAGCGCCGATCAGGTGCGTGCCAACGCGGCGGCGACCTCCTGGACGCCCACGGCGGAGGACCTGGCCGAGATCGATCGTCTGCTGCCGCTGCCGGCCGACCCCGCCGCCGGCTGAGGTGATCCGGCGCGTCGACTCGCAGCATCCACCGTTCGCCCAGAGCGAACAGAGGCTTCCGACTAAGATGTGAAAGCCGCGCCGTGCCGAGCGCGGTCGGCGCCCGATCGCCGCACCCGAGTCGCAGACCTATGAGAGGGGTGACCGCGTGCCCGACACTGCAGCATCCGCAGACGCTCGCACGATCACCCTGACCGGTGGGGACCACCTGCAGCTGGCGTGGGCCGCGATCACCCACCAGGGCATGCGCCGCGATCTCAACCAGGATGCGATCCTGACCGCGTTCCCCCTCTTCATCGTCGCCGACGGGATGGGCGGGCACCTGGGCGGCGAGATCGCCAGCGCGAGCACCGTCGACCGGCTGGGAGCCATGGTCCACGAGGGCAAGGTGACCCCCAAGCTCATCGAACGTGCCCTGTCGCGCGCGGTCAAAGACATCGTGGCCCACCCGCAGGCCACCGACGACGGCACGGGGACGACGGTCACCGGCGTCTTCCTCGACAACAGCGCTGCCGAGCCGACCTGGGTCACTCTGAACATCGGCGACTCCCGCGTGTACCTATTGCGCGAGGGGTCGCTCGTGCAGATCACGACCGACCACTCGGTCGTTCAAGAGCTCGTGGCCGCCGGGCGTCTGAGCCCGGAAGAGGCGGAGAACCATCCCTACGGCAACGTCATCACCCGCGCGGTCGGCCCGAGCGAGAGCGTACAGCCCGACTACGTGCGCCTGGACGTGCTCGACGGCGATCGGTTCGTCATCTGCTCCGATGGGCTGACCAAGGAGCTCACGGACTACGGCATCCGCCACTTCCTCTTCGAGCACGCCGATCCCGCCGGGGCCGTCGAGGCGATGCTGCAGGCGTCGCTCGAGAACGGGGGTCGCGACAACATCTCGATCATCGTCGTCGATGTCCATCGCTCTGGGCGCCACGGCGCAGAGCCCGACGATGACACCGACACCGCTCGCCGCGGACCTGCCAGGCGCTCGCCAGCAGACGATTCCTCCCCAGCGGCCGCACCCGAGGACTGATCCCCGGTCCGGGTGACGCGCGCGGTCCCCGCCGTGCACCACCCGTTGACTGGGCGGATGAGCCCGCCCGATGACCCCCTGACTCTGCCCGTCCCGCCCGGGGTGGGTGCCCGGCTTTCGTTGCCCGTGCTTGCTTCGCTGGCGCCCGTACTGGGCGGCATCGTGTTGTGGACGGTGACCGGCTCGGTGCTGGCGCTCTGGTTCGCCGCGCTTGGCCCCGTGATCGCGGTCGCCACACTGCTCGATCAGGTGCGCACCCGGCGCCGCGATCGGCGCGAGGGGCAGCGCGAGTACGCGCATTCTCTCGATGTCCTGGAGCGCGATGTCACCCGGCGCCATGATGAGGAACGGGAGCACCTGGATCGACGGCATCCCGATGTGGCGGGGCTGGCCGGCCGGCCCGACGAGGTGTGGCGCCCATCCCCGGACAGGCAGGATCGGCTGGTCATCGGCAGAGGATCGCGGCCGAGCGATCTCCGTATCTCCGGATCCGCGCTCGGCCGGCCAGGGGCCGAAGCGGTGCGCGCGCGTGCCGCCGTGCTGGAGCGCGCGCCGGTCGACGTGGCCTGGCGCTCGGGCGTCGCCGTGCAGGCCCCGAGGGTTCTGGGCGAGGGGATGCTGCGCGCACTCCTCCTGCAGCTGTGCTTCATCCACGGACCCCGGGCGCTGCGGGTCGTGGGGACGGCGGCACCGGGATGGGAATGGCTCGATGTGCTGCCCCACCGCGGGCCGGCCGGCGATTCGATCCCCGCGATCGCGGTGCAGCTGCCCGGAACACGTGCTCCCGCGCAGGCCACTGCCGTGCTCGCGTGGGTGCCCCCGGACGCTGTCATCGATCCTCGCTGCGCGGTGGTCGTGCAGGCGTCCGGCTTCGACGACGCGCAGGTGCGGGGAGCAGTCGTCGTCGACGACCTGCGCGTCGAGGCCGTCAGCGCGGCGCAGGCTCGCGTCGCCGCCGAGACCCTCGCCGCGCGCGCGGCGGCCCTCTACGGCACAGACGATCAGGGCGCGCCCGTGCAGTGGGCCCGGATCGCCGATGCCGGCGCCGGCGATCCGGGCGGACTCTCCGTCGCGATCGGACTCGGTGAGTCCGGACCAGTGCGGCTCGACCTCGTGCGTGAGGGCCCCCATGCGGTGGTGGCAGGCACGACCGGCAGCGGCAAATCCGAGCTGCTCACGACCTGGGTCACCGCGCTCAGCGCCGCCTACCCGCCGGAGCGCCTCGCATTCCTGCTCGCCGATTTCAAGGGCGGGATGACCTTCCAGGCGCTGGAGCGTCTTCCGCACGTGACCGGCGTCCTCACCGACCTCGACGGCGAGGGAGCTCTGCGGGCCATCGCGAGCCTGCGGGCGGAGATGCGCCGGCGCGAGCAGACCCTCGCGCAGAACGGACTGCGGGACATCGCGGAGGCCGGCGAGTCGCTTGCCCGGCAGGATCAGGGGCTGCCGCGGCTGGTCATCGTCGTCGACGAGTTCGCCGCGCTGCTCGGGGATCACCCCGACCTGCATCGGGTCTTCTCGGACGTCGCCGCCCGCGGACGCGCACTGGGCATGCACCTCGTGCTCGGCACGCAGAGAGCCTCGGGCGTCGTGCGCGATGCGCTCCTGGCCAACTGCCCGCTGCGCATCGTCCTGCGAGTGGCCGAGGCGGGCGAGAGCCGCGCGCTGATCGGCGACGACGGCGCGGCCCGCATCGATGGCGGTCCGGCCGGACGCGGGCGTGCCCTGGTCCGGCGTGCCGGCGACGACGCGCCCGTGGGTGTGCGGATCGCCCTGACCTCACCCGCCGACATCGCGGACGTCGCACGGCGTTGGACGGGAGCGATTCCGCCGCGCGCCGCCTGGCTCCCTCCGCTGCCGGAGCGCGTCTCGCTCGACGAACTCCGGGACGCGGTGGCCGACCGGCGGCGGGGCGGGGCGCTGCTCGCGCTCGCGGATGATCCCGAGGGTCAGCGGCGAACTGTCGCCGAACTGGGCGCCCACGAGGGCGGGATCGTCATCGTCGGGGGTCCGGGCAGCGGCAGGACGGGGGTGGCCGCCCTCATCGCGGCGCAGCATCCCGGATCCCTCGTCGTCCCGCGCGATCCCGAGGCGGCGTGGGACACGATCGTCGGCGCCGCGGTGCACCCGCCGGGGATGCTGGTGATCGATGACATCGACCTGCTGCTGGCACGCCTGCCCCAAGAGCATGGCGACGATGTGCTGCGACGCCTCGAGGATCTGATCCGCGATGCGGAGAAGGGGGGATGCCCCGTGGTGCTGACCGCCCTGCGTCTGACGGGCGCGCTCGGCCGGTTGGCCGAGATCCTGCCGCGACGTGCGGTGCTCGGACAGGTGCCGCGTCCGGATCGGTTCGGATCTGCCGGGGCTGCTCCGGTCAGCCGGCCGTCTCCTGGGCGCGGCATGCTCGACGGCCTCGAGGTGCAGTTCGCGCTGCCGCCGGCCGTCGTCGAACAGCGTGAGATCGAGACCGCCGAGCCGTGGCGACCCGCCGTGGTGACGATGGTCATCGCGCGCCGCCCGGGCCAGGTGGTCGACGGGCTGCGGGCGACCTGGGGGAGTGATGTCCGGGTCCTGTCGCTCGCCGACCTCACCCCGCCTGCCGCCGCGACCGCCGCGGCGGAACAGGCGGTGCCCACGATCCTGGTGGGTGACGGCGAGACCTGGCAGGTGCACTGGAGTCTGCTGCAGACGCTGCGCGCGCAGCATCCGCTCGTGGTGGACGCCGCGTGCGCGACCGAGTTGAGGGTGCTCGCGGGGGAGCGGGAGATCCCGCCCTACGCGCGGCCGGGCGCGGGCAGGGCGTGGCTGTGCGCGGACGGCGCGTCGCCGGTCCGGGTCCTGCTCGTGCCGGAGCCGGGACGGGAATGAGGCCGGCGCGCGACGTGGTGAATCCGATGCTTGCGGTGGGCGGCCCCGGTCGGACATTGTGAGCAGATGACCGCACCCACACCCGTCGATCTGTCCCGTGCACAGGGCAAGGGGCTCGCCGCCGGCACACTCGGGCTCTGGGGGTCGACCGTGATCGGTCTGGCCTCGACCGCGCCCGTCTACTCGCTCGTCGCGACACTCGGGTTCGTCGTCCTGGCGGTCGGGGCGCAGGCCCCCATCGCCTTCATCGTCGCCTTCGTGCCGATGCTGTTCATCGCGTTCGCCTACCGCGAGCTCAACCGCGCCGTGCCCGACTGCGGTACGACCTTCACGTGGGGCACGAAGGCGTTCGGCCCCGTGGTGGGCTGGCTCGGCGGATGGGGCGTCGCGGTGGCGGGCATGGTCGTGCTCGCCAATCTCGCGCAGATCGCGGGCATCTATCTGTGGGCCCTCATCGGCGACGGGTCGCTGTCCGAGAACGTGCTGCTGGTCACGGCGACCGGTGTCGTGTTCATCGCGGCCATGACCTGGGTGAGCTGGCGCGGAGTGGAGATCGGCGAGCGCATCCAGAACGTGCTGCTGGCCATCCAGTACCTCGCGCTGGCCGTGTTCGTGATCGCCGCGCTCTCGCACTACTTCGCGGGCACCGCCCCGGGTGCGACGCCGATCTCGGCGGAGTGGTTCAACCCCTTCGTGTTCACCGACTTCGACGGCTTCACCGAGGCCGTGCTGCTCGCGCTGTTCATCTACTGGGGCTGGGACACGTGCCTGGCGCTGAACGAGGAGACCCGTGATCCGAAACGCATCCCGGGGCTCGCCGCCCTGCTGACCACCGTCATCCTGCTCGTCACCTACGTCGGAGTCACGGTCGCCGCGATGATGTACGCGGGCCTGGGCGAGAGCGGCACCGGCCTCGGCAACGAGGCGAACGCCGACGACGTGTTCCTCGCGATCAAGGACGGGCTCCTCGGTCCCTTCGGCTGGGTGCTCGTCGTCGCCGTGCTGATCTCGGCGGTCTCGTCGACGCAGACGACGATTCTGCCCACCGCGCGCGGCACCCTGTCGATGGCCGCGTACAAGGCGCTGCCCAAGCGTTTCATGACCGTGCACCCGCGTTACCGCACACCGTCGTTCTCGACGATCGTGATGGGAGTCGTCGCGTCGGTCTACTACATCGGCATGACGCTGATCAGCGACAACATCCTGCAGGACTCGATCCTCTCGCTCGGCCTCGCGATCGCCTTCTACTACGCGATCACGGGATTCGCATGCGTCTGGTACTTCCGCCGCGACCTGCTCACCTCGGCGCGCGACTTCGTGTTCAAGGGGCTGCTGCCTCTGCTCGGGGCGCTCATGCTCGCGTTCGCCTTCGTGAAGTCGGCGATCGACATGTACGACGTCGACTACGGCTACACCGTCCTGCTGGGCGTGGGCGGCACCTTCGTCGTCGGCATCGGCGCCCTCGCCCTCGGCGTCGTCCTCATGCTGCTGTGGTGGGCCTTCCCCCGGTCGAAGCCGTTCTTCCGCGGCGAGAGCCTCAACCGCGACACCCCGGTTCTCGTCCCCGACGATCCCGCCGACTACAGCCGTTCGATCGACGGCGGGCTCGCGTGACCCTCGGCTGAGCCCCGCAGCACCGGGCCGCTCAGCGGATGGTGGCGGTGGGTCGTATCGCGCCGACGATCCCGGCACCGCCGGGCACATCGAGGTGCAGCGCCGGAGCGACCGCCGACTCGACCGACGCATCCAGGGCACCCGCCTCGATCAGCAGGCGCACCGCGACGATCGCCGCGGCGCGCGGCGATCCATCGAGCATCTTCAGCGCCACGGTGGTGCCATCGGGAGCCGCGGCCACCTGCACCCCCTCCGCGCCCAGCTTGGCGAAGACTCCGGCGCGCTCGGCGAGGACGGTGTCGCTCCAGCCCGGGCCGGCGATCGTCCACGGGTGGGCGAGGACCGCGCGGCGCACAGCCCCGGCGTGCCGGTGCAGTGCGAACGGCGAACGCTCGGAGGACGTCCCCACGCGCTGGATGCCCCGGGCCAGGCCCGCGAGGGTCAGCGCATGTACGGGCGCGCCGCATCCATCGATCACGCTCGCGCGCACCTTCTCGCCCGTGAGCCGCTCGATGACCTCGCGCAGATGCGCCTGCAGCGGGTGTGCGGGGTCCGTGTACCCGGCGGGCGACCACCCGTTCGCCGTGCAGGTGAGCAGCATCGCGGCGTGCTTGCCCGAGCAGTTGTGCCTCACGGCGACGGGCGCGGCTCCCGCTCGGATCGCCTCGTCGCGCGTGGAACCGTCGCCGGGCGCGGACGCCGGACATGCGAGCGCCCCCTCGTCAAGACCGGCGTTCGCGAGGATCTCGCGCACGACCCGCACATGCGCATCGGTGCCGGAGTGGCTGGCGGTGGCGAGGCCCAGGTGCTCACCCTCCAATGCGGCGCCGGCGGTCAGCATCCCCACGGCCTGCAGCGGCTTGAGGCTCGAGCGCGGGAGGATCAGGGCGTCCGGGTCGCCGAGGCGCGCACGCACGGTGCCGTCGGGGGCCAGCACGATCGCGCTGCCCGCGTGGCGGGACTCGATGAATCCGCCGCGCTCGACCACGGCGAGCTCGGCAGCGGCGTCGACGGTGAAGGTGTTCAGCACCGACCCAGCCTAGACGCGTCGCGGACCCGGCCGCCTGGCACACTGGGCACATGCACGACGCGCATCATTACCGGGTCCGGGCCACGTGGACGGGAGACCGCGGCACGGGCACCAGCGGCTACCGCGACTACGCCCGTGATGTCACCCTCGAGGTCGAGGGCAAGCCGGCCCTCCCGGCCTCGGCGGATCGGCCGTTTCGGGGCGACGCCTCGCGCTGGAATCCCGAGGATCTCCTGCTCGCCGCCCTCTCGGAGTGCCACCTGCTCAGCTACCTGCACGCGTGCGTCACCGAGGGCGTCGTCGTCGTGGGCTACACGGACGACGCGAGCGGAACGATGGTGCTCGACGGCCGCGGAGGCGGCGCCTTCACGGAGGTCGTGCTGCGGCCCCGCGTGGTCGTCGCCGAGACGAGCATGGTGGATGCCGCCACCCGGGCGCACGCGCAGGCACACGAGTGGTGCTTCATCGCGAACTCGGTGAACTTCCCCGTGCGGCACGAGCCCGAGATCGCGGTCGTGGGAAACGTCGAGGAACTTGACCCATGAGTCGTAGGACGCGATGAGTGCGACCGAGCGATTCTTGCCAGGATCTGCTAGATAAACCTTGCAGAAGGAAGCCATATTGAAAGGAATAACTGGCAGAAAGGCCGTCAGGTGGTTCAGCGACGTTCAGTGAAGCGCGAGCGCGAGCTCCGGGAACTTGGAGCAAACGTCCGTCGATGGCGCAAACTCAATGGCCTCAGCGCCGTCGCACTTTCCGAACGCGCCGCCGTCACAAGGGAAACTCTGAAACACCTCGAGGAAGGGACTGGTGCCGTCCGTATCGACAGCCTGTTCGCTGTACTCGGCGCTCTAGGTATCGCTGACACGGTCGTGCGCGCAACCAGCCCGCACAACAGCAGCTCTGCACGCGCGCGAATGGACGACATCATCGGTTCGGGCGGCCAGCTGTGAGAGAGGTCGAGGTCTACCTCGGAGAGACAGAGCCGTCCCGGCTTGTCGGAGTACTTCGGCCATCATTCAGTGGCGGAGTGCTGGCGTCGTCATCGTTCGAATACGACTCGGACTACCTGTCGACAGGCTACGGGTTATCGCCGGATCTTCCCTTGCAGCCGGGACGCATATGGGCGCCAGAGTCGAACACGTTGTTCGGGGCGTTCGCCGACGCGTCACCGGACGAATGGGATCAGCCAATCATCCATGCCGCTCGCGCCCGTGCAGCCAAGAACGATGGTGTTCGGCCGGGCCGTATCAGCGAGTTCGACTATCTGCTCGGCGTCTCGGATATGACCCGCATGGGCGCCCTCCGAATGAAGGAACCCGGATCGGACGTCTGGCTATCCTCCGGTGACGGTGTTGCCGATATGTACGAGCTCCCGCGGATCCTCGCGGCGGCCCGCCGCTACGAAGCTCACGAGGCCACGGACGAGGACATCGCATACCTCAACGGTGTCGCCACCAGCCCCGGCGCCGTCAGGCGCTCGCCCCAAAGCCAATCTGCGGCTTGATACCGGCCAGCTTGGGCTAGCGAAGCTCCCTCATTCGAAAGATGGCGAGCGGGTTATCCGGGATCTCCTGGACGCCGCAGACGCGTTCCAGCTTCGACGGGAGGAGGCCGCAGAGATCGCAGCGTCGGTTGCGTCCGCTGTCGACGGTTGGAGCGACCTTGCTCTAGAGCTTGGCGTTCCGACGGAGGAAATCCGTGCGATGTCCACCGCGTTCGACGCCGACCAGAGGAAAGCTGCCAAAGCCGCCTGAGCCGCGGTCCACCGATTGGGTGGGTGGGCGGGATCGTGATATCCGCGACCGGCATGCAGGCCGGGAACGCGGTGATGTCACATATAGCGACGCGCTAGACCCGCTCGTGAGGCAGGACCTGCTTGAGGCGCTCGACCGCGCCATGAGCGGGGGCCTCGTTGTACTCGTGCGCGAGCTCCTGCCCCGAGAGGGCGTGGATCGCCGCCATGATCTCGTCGGTGGCGGCCCGACGGGCGCGCCCAGAGGTGGCCGCACCGTGCCCGCGGACGTCGATCGGCTCGCCGAAGCGAACCGTGATCCGCTTGCCGCGCACCGGCATCCGCGCACCGACGGGCATCACTTCGTCCGTGCCGACGAGTCCGACGGGGACGACCGGGGCGCCCGTCTGCAACGCGAGGAAGGCGGCGCCGGTGCGGCCCTTGTACAGCCTTCCATCCAGAGACCGCGTGCCCTCGGGGTACAGCGCCACGGCCTTGCCCTCCTCGAGCAGCAGTCGTTGCTGATCGAGCGCATCCAAGGCCGCCTGGCCGGCGCCGCGGCGCACCGGGATGGCTCCGATGGAGGTGAAGAACTCGCGCTTGGCCCAGCCCGCAAGGCCCGTGCCTTCGAAGTACGAGGACTTGGCGAGGAAGTGCACGGGGCGGGGCGCGGCCACGGGGATCGCGATCGAATCGATGAAGGAGAGGTGGTTGCTCGCGAAGATCACGGCGCCCTTGCGGGGCACGAGGTCACGGCCCTCGACGTGCGGGCGGTAGATCATTCGGGCGAGCGGGGCGATGAAAAAACGCCCGACGGCATACGTCCAGGTCATGGCGTGGGCGGGTTCGGCCGCGGGTTCCGCGGCATCGACAGGGGGCTTCGGCGACTCCGCGGCAGTCATCCTTCGAGGGTATCGCGGCGCGCATGGCCGCGGAGGCATGCGCTCCTCGTCCGTGCCGGGGAGCGGCGTCGACGGGGTGGGCGCCGCGTTCAGGCGCGTCAAAGGAAATTCCGACAGGATGGAGGTTCCACCCCGCGAACACATCGAGGTACATCCGTGCGCATCCGCCCGCTCGCCGCCGTCTCGGCACTCGCCCTCTCCGCCCTCGTGCTGGCCGGATGCTCGGGATCCGCCGACCCCGAGGAGTCCGGTTCCGCCTCCGGCGATCTGTGCGAGGTCGCCGCCCCATCGGGTGCGGCATCCGAGGCCGTGACCGTCGACGGCGAGCCCGGCGAGGTGTCGACGGCGAGCTTCGACGCGGGGCTGGAGGTCACCGAGCTCGAGCGCACGGTCGTGAGCGAAGGCGACGGCGAGGAGCTTGCAGACGGCGATCTCGTCCAGTACGCGCTGAGCGCCTTCTCGGCCGACACGGGCGATCGGCTCGGCGACATCGGCTATGCGGAGGGCGAGGTTCTGCCCTCCTCGGTCACCGCCGACTCCAACCTCGGTCAGATCCTCGGCTGCGCTCCGGTCGGTTCGCGGCTGGTCGTGACCTTCCCGCCGACCGAGGCGACCGAGACGACCGCCGCCGTCGCGGCCGAGGTCTACATCCTCGACGTGATCGGGGTGACCCCGACCGCAGCCTGGGGTGAAGAGCAGGAGCCCGTCGACGGGATGCCGACGGTCGAGATCGGGGAGGACGGCGAGCCCAGCATCACCGTGCCCGAGGGCGATGCGCCCACCGACGTGCAGCTCGAGGTGCTCAAGCAGGGCGACGGCGCGATCGTCGAGGCCGGCGACAACGTGCTCGTGCAGTACACGGGCGTCGCCTGGTCGGACGGTTCGGTCTTCGACTCGAGCTGGGAGCGCGGGGCGCCCGCGAGCTTCTCCACGTCCGGTGTCGTCGACGGCTTCCGTCAGGCGCTCGAGGGCCAGGCCGTCGGTTCGCAGGTCGTCGTCGTGATCCCGCCCGAGTTCGGGTACGGCGCGTCCGAGGGCCACGAGTTGCAGGACGAGACCCTCGTCTTCGTCGTCGACATCCTCGCGACCCAGCATCTCGCCGCCTGACACCGACGGGGCCCGTGCGAGCCTAGGCTGGCGGGGTGCGACGCGTCATCATCCTCGGCTCCACCGGTTCGATCGGCACCCAGGCGATCGAGGTGATCCGAGCCAACCCCGACCGATTCGAGGTCGTCGGGCTCGCAGCCGGCAGTGACCGTGCGGGTGTGTCCGCGCAGGCGGATCTGCTCCACGTCGATCACATCGCTCTCGGGGCGCTCGAGGCCGAGCAGCTCGTGCGGGACGTTGCATGCGACGTGGTGCTGAACGGGATCACGGGCTCCGTGGGCCTCGGGCCGACGCTCGCCGCGCTCGAGGTCGGCGCGACGCTCGCACTCGCGAACAAGGAGTCCCTCATCGTGGGAGGCGACCTCGTCACGGCGCTCGCGGCGCCCGGGCAGATCGTGCCCGTCGACTCCGAGCATTCGGCGATCGCTCAGTGTCTGCGCTCGGGCGAACGTCACGAGGTCGCCCGGCTCGTGCTGACGGCATCCGGTGGTCCTTTCCGCGGGCGCTCACGGGACGATCTGGCGGGCGTGACACCCGCGCAGGCCCTGGCGCACCCCACGTGGGACATGGGTCGGGTCGTGACGACGAACTCGGCGACCCTTGTCAACAAGGGCCTCGAGGTGATCGAGGCTCACCTGCTCTTCGGCGTCGAGTACGCCGACATCCACGTCGTGGTGCACCCGCAGTCGATCGTGCATTCGATGGTGGAGTTCGTCGACGGTTCCACGATCGCCCAGGCGTCGCCGCCCGACATGCGGCTGCCGATCTCGCTCGGCCTGGACTGGCCCCGCCGCGTGGGGGGAGTGGGGCGTCCCCTCGACTGGCGGACCGCCTCGTCGTGGACGTTCGAGCCGCTCGACGAGGAAGCCTTCCCGGCGGTGGCTCTGGCCAAGCGGGTCGGACGCGCGGGCGGCACCTATCCCGCCGTGTTCAACGCCGCGAACGAGCAGGCCGTCGACGCGTTCCACGAGGGGCGGCTGTCGTTTCCGGGCATCGTCGAGACGGTCGCGCGCGTCGTCGACGACCACGAGGCCCCCGCCGCGCTCACCCGCGAATCACTGTCCGCGGCCGAGGAGTGGGCGCGCGCTGCGGCGGATCGGGCAATCGCTGCGGCCTGACGGCACGTCGCCCTTCCGCAGACCTCAGGCCTCGTCGGGATACGGTACCGGCCAGTGCGGATCGGGTACCGGCCAGCCCGCGTCTCGCAGCGCCCGGCGGGCCAGCTCACGGGCCGAGTACGGGGTGCGCACACCGCGGATGTCGCGGTAGTCCTGGTGACCGGGGCCCGCCCACAGGATCGCGTCGCCCTCGCCGACCATTCCGACCGCCTCGACGATCGCTCGCTCGGGAGGGGAGAACTCGTGGATGACGGCATCCGGGCGTGCCCGACGCGCACCCTCGATCAGAGTCGCGCGGATGGAGTCCGGGTTCTCGAAGCGGGGGTGGTGATCGGTGACCACGAGGATGTCGCTGCCCTGGACCGCGGTGCGCCCCATGTCGTGGCGTTTCGTCGCGTCGCGGTCGCCGTCGGCGCCGAAGAGCATGAGGACGCGACCCGGCGTGACACGGCGCACGGCCGCGAGCGTCTTCTCGAACGCATCGGGTGAGTGGCCGAAGTCGACGTACACCGCGGGTCCGCGCTCGCCGGACACGCGTTCCGTGCGTCCGGGCAGGTACGCCCGGATGGCGCCGTCGCGGGCGAGCGCGTCGGCGATCCGCGGCCACGTGTAGCCGGCTTCGAGCAGCATGACGATCGCCAGACCCGCGTTCGCCGCCATGTGCGGACCGATGACGGGCACGGTCGTCGTGAGCGCCCCCGCCGGCCCGCGCAGGGTGAACGAGGTTCCGGACTGGCTCTCCTCGTGGATCTCGACGACCCAGTCGGCGGCGGCCGCGGCCGCCGCGTCATCGGCGATGGCGGGTGTGCCGATCGTGACGACGGGGATGCCGGCGCTGCGCACCACCTCGGCGCCCGCCACCGAATCGAGGGACACGACGCCGCGACGCGCGCGGTCCGGCTGGAAGAGCGGCAGTTTCGCCTCGAGGTACTCGCGCATATCGGCGTAGTCGTCGAGGTGGTCGTGGCTGAGGTTGGTGAAAGCGGCGACGTCGAACATCAGCCCGTCCACGCGGTGACGGCTGAGGGCCTGCGCGCTGACCTCGACGGCGACCGCCTCGACGTCGCGCTCACGCATGAGCGCCAGCAGCGCGTGGAACTCCGAGGCCTCGGGCGTCGTCAGGCGCGACACGATCACCTGCCCGGCGATGTGGCGCTCGGCCGTCGAGCTCAGCCCCGTCGTCACGCCCAGCTGCTCGAGCAGCCCGCCGAGGATGTGCGACGTGCTCGTCTTGCCGTTGGTGCCGGTCGTGCCCAGAAGGAGAGGGAGATCGTCGCCCGGACCCGTGCCGTATACCCACGCCGACAGCTCACCGAGCAGGGCCCGCGGATCGCCGACGATCACGATCGGTATCGTCGCGTCGTGCGCCAGCGCTGCACCCTCTGCATCGGTGATGAGGGCGACGGCGCCCTTCTCCGCGGCCTGCGACGCGAGTTCGGCGCCGTGCCGGTTCACGCCGCGGATGGCGACGAAGGCCTCGCCCGCGCGCAGGTCGGACGTCGCGAGCGTGATCCCACGCAGCTCGATGCCGTCCGCATCGCCGGTGGTCTCGTCGCCGAATCGGGCAGCCAGATCGGTGAGACGGCGAACGGGGGGACGCTCGGGGCGCAGCACGGGTGGCAGGCGCGGCGCGGGCGTCGTGGGGGAGTCAGGCGTGGGGGTCGGCATGGCGCTCCCATTCAACCAGACCGCCCCGGCCGAGCCGGGTGCGACGGGGATGCCGCGCGCGTCGTGCGCGCAGCATCCCCGTGCCCTCAGGCGCGACGGCGCAGGGCGAGGAGCGCGACGACGAGCGCACCCGCGCCCAGCACGAGGCCGCCCGCGCCGAGCACGATCGGCAGGGGTGAGGTGTCGTCCGCGGTCGTCTGCCCGGTCGCCTCCTCGGTGCCGCCCGAGTGGTGATCCCCACCGTCCTCGGCGGCCTCGGCGACCGTCACCGTGGGAGCGGGGGAGTCCAGGTCGTGCGGGTCCTCGCCGTCCTCCGCGATCTGGCTCCAGTCGATGTTCCCGTCCTCGCAGACCTGATTCACAGGGAAGGCCAGCGTCTCTCCGCCGGTGTCCGTAGAGTACTGGACCGCCACTTCCACCGCGGCGCGGATGCCGTCCGGGTGGGGCTCGTCGGCCGTATAGACGATCTGCGACACCGGCCCGTCCTCACCGTCGCGCTGCACGTCGACTCTCCAGCCGGCGAGCGCGGTCGGATAAGCCGATGCGATCCCGTCCGGAACGTCGATTTCGAGAGCCGTCGTCGCTGACCCTTCGCAGGCGTGCTGGAAAGCGAAGGTCAACACTCCCGAGCCGCCGGCCGTCGCAGCAACGTTCGGGGTAACGGTGACGTGGGCCTGCGCGGCCAGGGGAGCTGCGAACACGAGGCCTGCGGCCACGGCGGTACCGATGCCGATCCTTGTGAGCGCCCGACGGCGGGCGGCTGCGCGGGGCGTGGGGTTGGTGATGGTCGTCATTGCTGTTCTCTCTCTGGTTTCACCGGTCGGCGGCGCCGTGTCCGGTGCATTCGTGGTCGACCCCCGACCGGATGGTCGGGGGCGGGTCACGCGACGCTGAGGTCGCCGGGGAGAGTCGGGGGGCCGCGCCGAGAGAGGCGGGCGAGCTGGGGGCACCGGCGTCGGCGGGGGGTGAGGGGGCGCGGCTCCAGACGGCGGAAGACGGGCGGGAACGGTGCTGCCGGGCCCGCGCGCAGCGCCAGCCGCACGACCCAGCGTGCGATCGCGCGGACGGCGTACTCCCCGTGGCGCAGCAGCACGAAGGCGGCGGCCGCGGCGACGAGGTGCGCCGCCAGCATGGGCGTCCCGGCAGCGCTGACGGGCTCCGACACGGTGGCGATGGTGGATGCTGTCAGCCCGTGCTCGTGCCCGCCGCCGGCGTGCAGCGGCGTCCAGCCCGAGGTCGCGGCGAACGCCGCGTGCAGCGCGCCCTGCGCGACGAGCACGGCGATCGCCAGGCCGAGCGGACCGAGGCGACGGCCCACGATCAGCGTGCACAGCGGCCAGACCAGCACGGCGACGGCCGCGATCACGAGGGCGTCGGGAGCGCTGCCGCCGCCGACCGTGTGCGAGACCGCTGCCAGCAGGACTGCCGTCGCGGCAGCGCCGGCACCGCGCAGTGCGCGCAGCTGGCGTGCGGTCACAGCGGCTCCTCGGGACGATCGGGTTCGCCCGCGGACGGGGCGCGGGCGTACGGACATCAATTTACCCGGGGTCTCGCGCTCGGCTCGGGGCGAGACGACATTTCTGCAGCGAGCCACCATCCGTCGGATGTGGGTTCGCTGCAGAAATGGAGGGTCGGTGCGCGCGAACCGGCACCCGCGCTCCCGGCAACCGCAAAGCAAAGCGGGGGTAGCGTGTGCGTGTGACGACCGTGCTCGCCTACATCCTCGGCATCCTCATCATCGTGGTGGGCCTGGCCGTGTCGATCGCGCTCCACGAGATCGGACACCTCGTGCCGGCCAAGAAGTTCGGGGTGCGCGTCGGTCAGTACATGATCGGATTCGGGCCGACCCTCTGGTCGCGCCGGTTCGGCGAGACCGAGTACGGGTTCAAGGCTCTGCCGCTCGGCGGGTACATCTCGATGGCCGGCATGTATCCGCCCACCCCCGCCGAGCGCCTCGCGGCCCAGGGCGCGCCGCCGCGCAACGGACGAGCGGGTGGCGGGTTCTTCGCGACCATGGTGCAGGACGCCCGCACCGCCAACGACGACACGATGCAGGGCGCCGCCGACGACCGCGTCTTCTACCGGCTTCCGGTGTGGAAGCGCGTCATCGTCATGCTGGGCGGTCCGCTCATGAACCTGCTGCTGGCGATCGTCCTGTTCGCGATCCTCTTCACGGGGATCGGCGTGCAGACGGCGTCGACCACCGTCGCCACGGTCAACGAGTGCGTGGTGCCCGCCGGATCCGCCCAGACCGAGTGCGCGCCGGGGGATCCCGCCAGTCCCGCCGCGGCCGCGGGCCTGCTCCCGTCAGATGAGATCCTCGCGATCGATGGCGTGGCGGTGTCGAGCTTCGACGAGATCTCGGCGATCATCCGCGACAGCCCCGGCATCCCCCTCTCCTTCCTCATCGAACGAGACGGCGCCGAGCAGACGCTGACGGTCACTCCGCTGCTGGCCGAGCGGCCCGTGTACGACGACGCGGGGATGCCGGTGGTGGGCCCCGACGGTGCGCCCGAGACCGTCGAGGTCGGCTTCGTGGGCTTCGCGCCGACGTCCGAGTTCGAGCCGCAGCCCATCTGGGCGGGGCCTGAGGCGGCGTTCGCGAACGTGGGCGCCGTGGCCGAGATCATCGTGCAGCTGCCCGTCAAGCTCTACGACACCGCCGCCGGTCTGTTCACCGGCGCCGAGCGGGACCCGGACGGGCCGCTCAGCGTCGTCGGTGTGGGGCGCCTGGCGGGGGATGTCGCCGTCGCGGACGCGCCGGTGCTCAACCGCGTGGCGGCGATCGTCGGGCTGCTGGCCTCGCTGAATGTGGCGCTGTTCGTCTTCAATCTGATCCCTCTGCTGCCGCTCGATGGCGGGCACATCATCGTCGCGCTCTGGGAGGGCGCCAAACGCGCGTGGGCGAAGGTCTTCCGTCGCCCCGCCCCCAAGCCCGTCGACGCGACGCGGCTCGTGCCTGTGACGTTCGTCGTCGTCGTCCTGCTGATCGGCATGGGGGCGCTGCTGATCATCGCCGACCTCTTCAACCCGGTCCAGCTGCTCTGAGGCCGGGGCCGCCTCCGCTGTCTGTGGCGTGCGGGCGCATAGATTCTGGCGTTGGGGCGTCAGAACGACGTTGGGGCGTGCAGCAGCGCGCCCCAACGTGATTTCGACGCCCCAACGCCCGAGGGAGACGCCCCAACGCCCGAGGGAGACGCCCGACGCCCGAAGGGGACGCCCGACGCCCGAGGGGGACGCCCGAACGCCCGAGGGGGACGCCCGAACGCCCGAGGGATGGTGTTGAGCGGCAACGAGCGCCCGAGCGGGAGCGGGCGTCGGGGGTGAGGCCGGGCTCAGGCGTCGACGGGGGTGAGGGCGTGCGCGACGAGGCATTCGAGAGTCTCGATGCCATCGCGCGACAGGATCGACTCGAGGTGTCCCTGCACCGAAGCGAATCCCGGACCCCGCAGCGCGTACACATCTCCCGAGACCTCGTCGGCGGCGACCTCCGCATCCCCGACGCGGCGCGTCCCTGGGGCCACTCGCGCGGTGAAGGTGTTGTAGAAGCCGATCGAGGCGTCCTGCCCGAAGATGCCGACACGCAGCTGCAGCCCCTGATGCGGGCGCGAGAGCGGGGCGAGGGGGATGCCGAGCTCGGCCGCCAGGATCTGGTGGCTGAGACACACGGCCAGCAACGCGCGGCCCGACGCGCGTCGCGCACCGACGACCTCGCGAAGGCGACGCATGCGGGCGCTTGTCGCATCGAGGGGATCGCCGGGCCCCGGGCCCGAGACCAGCAGTTCGGCGGCATGGATGTCGTCATCCGTCACCGCGTCCCACGCGACGATGCGGGTGTCCAGGCCCAGATGGCGCAGCTGGTGGGCGAGCATCGTCGTGAAACGGTCCTCGGCATCGATGACAAGCGCGCGGTGTCCCGCGAACGGGCCGTGCACGCCCGAATGCTGGGGATTCATCCAGAAGGGAGCCAGCCGCGAGTTGCGGGAGGCCAGCAGAGCGGCGATGTCGGGGTCATCGGCGAGCGCGGGGCGTTCGGCGGTGGGTGCGTCCGGATCGATGACCGGCTCGTCGCGCTCGACGGCACCGATCGCACCCAGCACGCCCGCAGCCTTGCCGTGGGTCTCACCGACCTCCCCGTCCGGATCGGAATGGCGCACGAGCGTGGCGCCGACGGGCACGCGGAGGCGACCGTCCTCGATGTAGGCGGTGCGGATGAGGATGGGGGCGTCGAGGTCGTGGGTCTGTGCCCCGGCGATGTCGGTCGCCGGCGAGAAGAGGGCGGCGACACCCGAATAGTAGCCGCGCGGGGCGCGCTCGTGGCGGCGGATGACGGCGCACGCGTTCTGCATGGGCGATCCCGTGACGGTGGGGGCGAACATCGTCTCGCGCAGGATGTCGCGCGGATCGAGCGTGCTGCGTCCGCGCAGCATGTACTCGGTGTGCGTGAGGCGCGACATCTCCTTGAGGTGAGGCCCGGTGATGCGCCCGCCGTCGGAGCACACCGCGCTCATCATCTTCAGCTCCTCGTCGACCACCATGAACAACTCCTCCGTCTCCTTGGTGTTCTCGAGGAAGGCGCTGAGGGTCTCGGCGGTGGCGCCGCCGCGGGGGTGGCGGAAAGTGCCGGAGATGGGGTTCATCGTCACGACGCCCGCGCGCGCGCTGACGTGCGCTTCGGGGCTCGCGCCGACGGCGACGTGGCCGGGGGTCAGGACGGCGAAGGTCCAGTAGGCGCCGCGCTCCTGCTGGAGCAGGGCGCGGAACCAGGTCAGGGCGGCTTCGCGCGGATCGGCGTCGACGGCCGCGGTGAAATCGCGTCGGATGACGAAGTTGGCTCCTTCACCACGACCGATCTCGTCGGAGATGACCCGTCGCACGATCGCGGCATACTCGTCGTCGTCGATGTCGAAGCCGGCGTCCGCGAGCGCGACCGGCTCGGAGGGAAGCCGGTTGATGGCGGCATCCCGCGCGAGCACGGCGCGCTCGCCGACGATCACGCAGCGCAGCGGGGCTCCATCGTCGTGGCAGGCGAATCCGCGCTCGCGAACCTGCCGGAACGGCACGAGAGCAAAAACCTCCTGCGGAGCACCCGACCCGGAGTGCAGGGGGATGTCGGCGAGCTCGGACACATCGACCACGTCGCCGGTCATCACCTCGACATCGCCGCCCTCGCGCGCGATCAGCACGAGCGGGGCCTCGGGATCTGCGCGCAGCCGCTCGATGAGGGCATGGCCGTCGGCGCTCGTGCGCGGTCGCGGGGTGGTCATCAGGGTCCTCACGTGGTCGTGGCCCGCGCGGTGGTCTCGCAAACGAAAAGACCGCCCCGGCGGGCGGTCTGGATTCGTGCTGTTCGAACTCGCCGCCTAGGAGGCGGGCCACCAGGTGAGCGTCGCGAACATGGCGTCACGATATCACGGCGACCCCCGGCATCCCGAGCACCCTCGATCCTCCGAAGCGGCGGCGCGCGGGCCCCGTCGGGGTGCCAGCGCGTAGGCTGGAGGACGTGCCAGCCGTGAACATCGGGATGCCGAAGGTCCCTCACACCCTCGCCCCGCGTCGCAAGAGCCGTCAGATCAAGGTCGGCAAGGTGCTCGTCGGTGGTGACGCGCCCGTCAGCGTGCAGTCCATGACGACGACGCCGACGACCAACATCAACGCGACGCTGCAGCAGATCGCCGAGCTCACGGCGTCCGGCTGCGAGATCGTGCGCGTCGCCGTGCCCTCGCAGGACGACGCCGACGTGCTGCACATCATCGCGGCGAAGAGCCAGATCCCGGTGATCGCCGACATCCACTTCCAGCCGAAGTACGTCTTCCAGGCGATCGACGCGGGATGCGCCGCCGTGCGGGTCAACCCGGGCAACATCCGCAAGTTCGACGACCAGGTGGGTGCGATTGCGGCCGCCGCGAAGGCCGCGGGCGTGTCGCTGCGCATCGGCGTGAACGCCGGATCGCTCGATCCGCGGCTGCTGGAGAAGTACGGCAAGGCCACGCCCGAGGCGCTCGCCGAGAGCGCGCGGTGGGAGGCCTCGCTCTTCGAGGAGCACGACTTCCACGACTTCAAGATCTCGGTCAAGCACAACGATCCCGTCATCATGGTGCAGGCCTACCGACTGCTCGCGCAGATGGGGGACTGGCCGCTGCACCTGGGCGTGACCGAGGCCGGGCCCGCATTCCAGGGCACCATCAAGTCGGCGACGGCCTTCGGCATCCTTCTCGGCGAGGGTATTGGCGACACCATCCGCGTCTCGCTCTCGGCCCCGCCCGCCGAAGAGGTCAAGGTCGGACACCAGATCCTGCAGTCCCTGAACCTGCGCGAGCGCAAGCTCGAGATCGTGTCGTGCCCCTCGTGCGGGCGCGCCCAGGTCGACGTGTACACCCTCGCCGACAATGTGACCGAGGGCCTGAAGGACATGACCGTGCCGCTGCGCGTCGCCGTCATGGGCTGTGTCGTCAACGGCCCCGGTGAGGCGCGCGAGGCCGACCTCGGTGTCGCATCCGGCAACGGCAAGGGGCAGATCTTCGTCAAGGGCCAGGTCATCAAGACGGTGCCCGAAGCCGACATCGTCGCGACCCTCATCGAGGAGGCGAATCGGATAGCCGACGAGATGGGCCCCGACGCGGGCATCGGCACGGCGCAGGTCATCACGGCATAGACCGTCGCCGCACGAGCGGGCGAGCGCATCCCGCGAACTAAGCTTGTCGATCGTGGTCACCCGTCTCTCGCACTATTTCCTCCGCACGCTCCGTGACGACCCCGCCGACGCCGAGGCCACGAGCCACCGGCTGCTCGTGCGCGCCGGCTACATCCGGCGGCAGGCGCCGGGGATCTTCGCGTGGCTGCCGCTGGGTCTTCGGGTCAAGGGCAAGATCGAGACGATCATCCGCGAGGAGATGGCGAACGCCGGGGCGTACGAGGTGCACTTTCCTGCGCTGTTGCCGCGCGAGCCCTACGAGCAGACCGGTCGCTGGGAGGAGTACGGCGACGCGCTGTTCCGTCTGCAGGACCGCAAGGGAGCCGATTACCTGCTCGCCCCCACGCACGAAGAGGTCTTCACGCTGCTCGTGAAGGACCTGTACTCGTCGTACAAGGACCTGCCGCTGTCGATCTACCAGATCCAGGACAAGTACCGCGACGAAGCGCGTCCCCGCGCCGGTCTCTTGCGCGGTCGCGAGTTCACGATGAAGGACGCCTACTCCTTCGACTACACCGACGCCGGGCTCGACGCGAGCTATCAGGCGCAGCGCGACGCTTACGAGCGCATCTTCGCCCGGTTGGGCCTCGAGTACGTCATCGTGCAGGCGGATGCCGGGGCCATGGGCGGTTCGCGCAGCGAAGAGTTCCTGCACCCCACACCCGTGGGAGAGGACACGTTCGTGCGTTCCGAGGGCGGCTACGCGGCCAACGTCGAGGCGTTCACGACCCTCGCGCCCGAGGCGATCCCGTTCGACGGACTGCCCGAGCCCGTCGTCTTCGACTCGCCTGACACTCCGACGATCGCCACGCTCGTCGACCACGCCAACGCGCATCTCGAAGCGCCCGCCGAGGGAAGATGGACCGCCGCGCACACGCTGAAGAACGTCGTGCTCGCCCTCGCCCACCTCGACGGAACCCGCGAGCTCGTCGTCGTCGGGCTACCCGGCGACCGGGACGTGGACGACAAGCGCGTCGAGGTCGCCTTCGCGCCCGCGACGGTCGAGGCCGCGACACCCGAGGACTTCGAGCGGCACCCGCTGCTGGTCAAGGGCTACATCGGGCCGTGGTCGCCGCAGGGAGCGGTGCTCGGCAGCGAATCGGCCACCGGCATCCGCTACGTCCTGGACCCGCGCGTCGTCGACGGCACGGCCTGGATCACCGGGGCGAACGCCCACGAGAAGCACGTGCACTCCCTCGTCGCAGGCCGTGACTTCAGCGCCGACGGATACGTCGAGGTCGCGACCGTGCGCGAGGGCGATCCCGCCCCCGACGGTTCCGGCCCCGTGACGCTCGCCCGCGGAATGGAGATCGGGCACGTGTTCCAGCTCGGGCGCAAGTACGCCGAGGCGCTGGGACTGAAGGTGCTCGACGAGAACGGCAAGCTCGTCACCGTGACGATGGGCTCGTACGGCATCGGCGTCACCCGCATCCTCGCGAACATCGCGGAGCTGAACAACGACGAGCGAGGGCTGGTCTGGCCGGCCTCTGTCGCGCCTTTCGACGTGCACGTCGTCGCCACGGGTCGGGATGCTGTCGCTTTCGACCTTGCCGAGACGGTGAGCGCCCGTCTCGAGACCGCGGGACTGGATGTGCTGTTCG
This sequence comes from Microbacterium sp. HA-8, assembly GCF_046111165.1. NCBI lineage: Bacteria > Bacillati > Actinomycetota > Actinomycetes > Micrococcales > Microbacteriaceae > Microbacterium > Microbacterium sp. HA-8. The sequence continues at coordinate 2,654,334 of NZ_CP162025.1, read as the reverse complement.
ATGACCGGCCGAAGGTCTCGCCCGGGGTGAAGTTCGGCGACGCCGAGCTGATCGGCGTGCCGCGGATCCTCATCGTCGGGCGCGGTGCGGCGGATGGACAGGTGGAGCTGTGGGACCGTCGCACCGGCGAGCGCGAGACGCTTGCCGCCGATGATGCGCTCGCTCGACTGACGCCCTGACCACACGCCGCCCTGACCGCGCGCGACGCCTTGGCCGGCAACGCGCCGCTGACCGCGCGCCGCGCCCTGAGCCTGTCGAAGGGCGCCTCGTGCGCATGCCCGATCTAGCATGGAGCGGGTGACCGATCACCGCCCGCCCCGCGCGACCGCGCGCCGCCGCGGCGGTGTGCGCGGGCTCGTCGGCACCGCGCCGGCATGGGTGGGCATCGTCGTCGGCATCGCGCTCGTGGTGCTGGGCGTGTTCATCGTCACGCGGCCGCTGACCTCGCTGTGGGTGCTCGCGATCTACGTCGGTGTGAGCGCGATCGCCTCGGGTGTGATGGAGGTCGTCGTCCCGCGCGACGTGCCCCGGCGCTGGTCGATCGCGATGGCGGTGCTCTGGATCGCCGGCGGTGGCCTGATCCTGGTGTGGCTCGGCCGCAATCTCGATCTGCTGCCGGAGCTGATCGCCGTGCTCCTCGTCGTGGGCGGCGTCAGTGCGCTTGCGGGTCTCTTCCGCGGGCGGATCAGCGAGCGCGTGCTGGCCGGGGCGTCGGGCATCGCGCAGGTGGTGTTCGGGCTTCTCGCCCTGCTCTGGCCCGATGTCACCCTGCTCGTGGTCGCGGTAGCCTTCGGGCTGCGCACGATCGTGCTGGGGGCGGGGCTGACGTGGCGGGCCGCACGGCGGTTCCGCGGGATGCCCGAAAGGCTCGGCACCGCGCCGGGTGACCGGCGCGGCCGGGTCGCGGCGGCGGCGGGTCGCTACGTCCTCGCGCTCGTGCTGCTGGGACTCGCCGCGGGGTCTTGGGGCGTGAGCACCTGGCTCGCCGAGGGCGCACCCGTCGTCGACGCCTTCTACGATCCTCCCGACGAGCCCCCGAGCCCTCCGGGCACGCTTCTTCGCGAGGGGCCGTACACCGGCCGCATCCCCGCGGATGCCGAGGTGCGGCGCATCCTGTACAGCACGACCGACTCTCTCGGCCGGCGGGCCGTCGCGAGCGGACTCGTCATCTCGCCCGCCGACATGCCGCCCGGACCCCGGCCGGTGATCGTCTGGAATCACGGCACGACGGGCGTCGCGCGCGGATGCGCGCCGAGCCTGGCGGATGCCTCGGCGACGCGCTGGGCGATACCCGATGTCGACGAGGCGCTGGCGCGGGGGTGGGTGGTGGTGGCGACGGACTACACCGGACAGGGTGCGGCGGGAGTCTTTCCGTACCTGATCGGCGAGGGCGAGGCGCGATCCGCTCTGGACGCCGTCCGTGCGGCCGAGGATGTGCCGGGCATGTGGCTCTCGCCCGGCATCGTCGCCTGGGGGCATTCGCAGGGCGGACACGCGGCCCTGTGGACGGCGCAGGTCGCCCCGGAATACGCTCCCGAGCTCCGCGTGCTCGGCACGGTGGCCCTGTCTCCGGCCGCCGACCCCCTTGCGCTGGCGGACGAGCTCGCTCGCGATCAGGACTCCGCGATGCTGTCGGTGCTGATCTCGTGGGTGCTCGTGCCGTACGCCGACACCTACCCTGATGTGGTGGTCGACGACTACGTCGCATCCGGTGGACGCTCGATCGTGCGAGAGATGACGCAGCGCTGCCCGACCGAGCCGGGTGTGATCGTCTCGGTGCTCGCCGCGCTGGGCGTCTCGGCCGATCGGCCGCTGTACGACGCCGACCTGGGCGCGGGCGCGCTGGGGGAGCGGCTCGCGCAGAACGCCGCCGTGGGGCCGTGGCCCTCTCCCGTGCTGCTGGCCTGGGGCGGGAAGGACGAGGTCATCCCGCCGCGTCTCTACGAGACGTATGTCGCGCAGCGGTGCGCGGAGGGCGCCGCGCTCCAGGTGCGGGTGCTGGAGCCCTCAGATCACACGGGTGTCATGCTGCCCGGGTCGGCGCTTCTTCCGACGATCATCCGTTGGACGCAGGCGCGGTTCGATGGCATTCCGGTGCCGATCGCGGCGAACGACTGCCCGGAGTGATTCAGAGGCGCGCGTACCGGGCGCGGAAGAAGCAGTAGATGCCGTAGGCGATGAACCCCGCACCGACCGCCGCGACGAGCCACGGACCGAACGGGAGGGTGATGAGGGAGGAGATGGCCTCATCGAATCCGCCCGCCGCGCCGGGGTCGACCGTCACCGCCGCGGTGATGACGAGGATCCCGACGATCACCAGCGCGATGCCCTTGGCGACGTAGCCGACCACCCCGAGCGCGGTGATGGCCCGGGCCGCGGTTCCGCCCGGCATCGTCAGCTTCTCGCGGAAGCTCCGCGTCGCGCCCTTGACGACGAACGCCCCGCCGACGATGACGATGGCGGCTCCGACGATTCCGAGGATGAAGGGCCCGCCGGGCATCGTCAGCACCGCGCCGCTCGCGCTCTGTGCGCTCTGGTCGCCGTCGGGTCGGGCGCCGAGGGCGACGGTGGCCGCGCTCACGCCCAGTGCGATGTACACGATGGCCTTGACCCATTCGCCGACGCGGCGCGCCCACCGCTTACGGACATCGTCTCCGTCGGCGAGCACGCCCTCGACCACGTACCAGAGCCCGAGGGCGACCAGGCCGGCCACGAGCACCCAGAGCACGACGAACCCCAGCGGGGCCTCGGCGATGGCGGTGAAGGCGCCCGACTGGTCGGACTCGCCGCTGCCGCCCGCCGCGATCGCCAGCACGATCGCACCGATGAGGATGTGCACCACGCCGTTCGCGGCGTACCCGGCGCGCGCCAGCATGCGAAAGGCGGGGTGGGATGCTGCCTTCCGGGCGGCTTTCTCCGCGGTGTCGGACGCGTCCTGGCTCATGATCCGAGGCTAGGCGACCGCGGCCAGAGTCGGGCGTATCGGGCGCGGAACACGCAGAAGACGGCGTAGGCGATGAAGCCCGCACCGATCAGTGCGACCAGCATCGGACCCAGAGTCAGCTGCAGCAGCGCGTGCAGGGCGCCATCCAGCGCGCCCGCCGAGCCGGCCTCGTTGCGCACTCCCGCCACGAGGAGCAGCACCGCGACCGCGACGAGAGCCACTCCTTTCGCGATGAACCCCGTGATGCCCAGGACATCGACGAGATGGCCGACAGCGCCATCCGGAACCGAGACCTGCGAGCGGTAGCTGCGCCGGACCCCCATCCAGACGAAGGACACGCCCGTGATGCCGACGCCGATCCCGACCGCCACGAGCACGAAGACACCGCCCGGCACCTGGAGCGCGCCCCGGCTGAGCTGCTCGGCCGCACGCTCGCTGCTGAGGCGGGCGCCCAGGGCGATCGCCGCCGCGATCCCGCCGAGGGCGGCGAAGACCACGCCCTGACCCCACTGCCCGATGCGGCGCCCCCATCTCTGCACGGTGTGATCACCGCGGACCAGTACGCCCTCGGCGACCTTCCACAGCGCGAGCGCACCGAGCGCGCCCGCGATCGCCCACAGGAGTGCAAAGCCGAAGGGCACCTCGGCGATCGCCCGCATCGCCCCGGTCTGGTCGCTCGCCACATCGCCGCCGGTCGCGACGATGATCGCCAGCATCCCGATCAGAGCGTGCACGAGGCCGGCGGCGGCGTACCCGCAGCGGGCGAGGCGGCGAAACCACGTCGTGTCGGTCGCCTCGCGCGCGACGCGCTTCGGGGCGGCGATGTGCATCCGGTCAGCCTACGGCCGGGACGCATCATGGCCGCGGGGCGCCGTGCAGGTGATCGCGGTGCTTCTCGGACTGCCGCTTCTTGGTGACGACATCGATCGGACCCGTGACCGAGAGCTCGTCCTCCCAGCATTCGATGCCCCCGACATCCGGCATGAGGGCCCGGGTGAAGACCGGGTCCCGGCCCTCGCGGCGCTGGCGGGTGTAGTCCTTGAGGAGGCGGAAGGACAAGCCCGACAGCAGGGCGATGGCGATGAGGTTCGTCAGGGCCATCAGCCCCATGACCCCGTCGGCAAAATTCCAGACGAGGTCGGCGGTGACCACGGACCCGGCGAGCACGGCGACGACGGCGAGGATCCGGTAGCCCGTCAGTGCGGCGCGGCTCGAGGTGATGAATTCGATGTTCGACTCGCCGTAGTAGTAGTTGCCGAGGATCGACGAGAACGCCAGCAGGAAGATGATGATGCTGAGGGCGATGTTGGACCAGTCACCGAGGGTCGACACCAGCGCACCCTGGGTCAATCCGATGCCCCGGGTGGCGCCGGCCAGATCGGGTACCGACACGAGGATGATGAACGCCGTGATCGAGCAGACGAGGAACGTGTCGAAGTAGACGCCGAGCGTCTGCACGAGGCCCTGCTTGACGGGATGGGTGACGGCGGCGCTGGCGCCCGCGTTGGGCGCCGAGCCCAGGCCCGCCTCGTTCGAGAACATGCCGCGCTTGATGCCCGTCAGCACGATGTAGCCGAAGGCGGCGCCGACGACCTCGTTGAATCCCCACGCCTGTGTGAAGATCTGGGCGAACACGACGGGGATCTGATCGACGTGGAAGCCGACCACGAGCAGCCCGAGAAGCAGGTAGAGCAGCGCCATGGAGGGGACGAGTGCCTGGGTGACGGAGGCGATGCGACGAACTCCGCCGAAGACGACGAGAGCGGTGAGCAGCGCGACGCCGATGCCCACGACCCATGGCACCCAGGCCGCGACGCCCTCGCCGAGGCTGCCCGACACCGTGGCGGCGATCGTGTTGGCCTGCAGCGACGAGAACGCGAACGGGAAGCAGACGATGAGGATGATCGCGAACCAGATGCCCAGCCAGCGAGCTTTCAGACCGCGCTGCATGTAGTAGGCGGGACCGCCGCGGAAGCCGTCCTTGTCGCGCACCTTGAACAGCTGCGCCAGGGAGGACTCGATGAAGCTCGAGGCGCCGCCGATGAAGGCCATCAGCCACATCCAGAACACCGCGCCCGGGCCTCCGACGGCGATGGCGGTGCCTACGCCGGCGATGTTGCCCACGCCCACCCGCGACGCGGCCGAGATCGTGAACGCCTGGAACGCGGACACCGACTGAGGCTCGCCGGTGGTGGTGCGCGGAGTCTTGTCGGTGAGGGTGCGGAACATCTCGGGGACGAGGCGCAACTGCACCACCCCCGAGCGCGCGGTGAAGTAGAGCCCCAGCACCACGACCACCGGCACGATGATCCAGGTCCACAGGTTGTCGCCCCAGGTCAGCAGCCAGGCGTTGATCGCATCCTCATCCATGCGCACAGTATGTCGGTCGGCGCCCGCCATGACCAGCATCCTCACAGCAGCGTCGGTCGCGCCATCCGGTAACGTAGGGGGGATGCCCGAGCGCACGACGCCGGGTGAGAGCTGAATAGGGAGGTCCCCGTGGACATCGATCTCGGGCTGCTGCGCACGATCGAGCGTGAGAAGGAGATTCCCTTCGACGAACTCGTGCGGATCATCGAGCAGGCGATCCTGACCGCCTACGGCAAGCACACGTCGCCCTCGGGCGAGGTGCCCGAGGGGGCTCGTGTCGAACTCGACCGCAAGAACGGACACGTCGGCGTCTTCATCGCCGTGACCGACGACGAGGGCGCGGTCATCGGCGAAGAAGAAGCGGTGACCGACGGATTCGGTCGCATCGCGGCCTTCGCCGCCAAGCAGGTCATCAGCCAACGACTGCGCGACATCGCCGACGACGCGGTGCTCGGGGAGTTCCGCGGCAAAGAGGGCGACATCGTCGCGGGCGTGGTCCAGCAGGGGCCCAATCCGCGCATGATCCATGTGGATCTCGGCACCATCGAGGCGATCCTCCCGCCCGAGGAGCAGGTCCCCGGCGAGTCCTACACGCACGGCTCGCGCCTGCGCGTCTACGTCACCTCGGTGTCCAAGGGCACCAAGGGTCCCTCCATCACGGTGTCGCGTACGCATCCCGGCCTCGTGCGAAAGCTGTTCGCCCTCGAGGTCCCCGAGATCGCCGCGGGGCTGGTCGAGATCGTGTCGCTCGCGCGCGAGTCGGGCCACCGGTCCAAGATCGCGGTCAAGGCGAACGATCCCGCGATCAACGCGAAGGGCGCCTGCATCGGCGAGCTCGGTCGCCGGGTGCGCGCGGTGACCGAAGAACTCGGCGGCGAGAAGATCGACATCGTCGACTACGACCCCGAGCTTGCGGCGTTCGTCGCCAACGCGCTCTCGCCCGCGAAGGTGACCTCGAGCTTCATCCTCGACGCCTCGACCAAGGCCGTGCGCGCCCTCGTGCCCGACTACCAGCTCTCGCTCGCCATCGGCAAAGAGGGCCAGAACGCGCGACTGGCGGCCAAGCTCACGGGCGCCAAGATCGACATCCAGCCCGACAGCGTGCTCGAGGGCGACTGATCGTCGGAGGCGGTGCTGCCGGCCCGGAGGTGTAACATGGTGCCTGTACGAACGTGCGTCGGTTGCCGCACGCGTGCTCCCCGGTCCTCCCTGCTTCGTGTCGTGGTGGATTCCGGTGCGCTCGTCCCCGATGAGCGCGCGGTTCTCCCGGGACGAGGCGCGTGGGTGCACGACACGCAGAAGTGCGTGGATGCCGCCCTGCGGCGTCGCGCATTCGTCCGGGCATTGCGCGCGTCAGGCTCGCTTGACACGCAGACCATCGAGAAACGGCTGAACGGCTATGGAAACAAAGTGAACGGCTCGAAATGAGACCCGTCCGCGGATAACGGTCTGCCCTGCCTGGGTGGACCCAGACAGGAGAATTTGTGGCTGCCAAACCACGCGTGCACGAGATCGCTTCCGAACTCGGCGTCGACAGCAAGGTCGCTCTGGCCAAGCTGAAAGAACTCGGCGAGTTCGTCAAGAGCCCCTCGTCGACCATCGAGCCCCCCGTGGCTCGCAAGCTGCGTCAGGCCCTCGCGGCCGAAGGCGCGGCCAAGCCGGCTGAGCCCGCTCAGTCGAGCGCCCCCGCACGACCGGCCGGTCGACCCGGGCCGGCGCGCCCCGCGGCTCCGTCGCGCCCGGCCGCTCCGTCGCGCCCTGCCGCTCCTGCGGCGAGCCCCGCGCCGGCGCCCGCCGCGCCGGCCCCCGCGCCCGCGGCGCCTTCTGCGCCGGCACCGGCGGCCCCCGTTGCCGAGACGCCCGCGGCGCCCGCGCCCGCCGCCGACACCGCGGCGCCCAAACCGGGTGGGCCCACACCGACGCCCCCGCGTCCCGGTGGCGCTCCGCGCCCCGGCAACAACCCCTTCGCCAGCGCGCAGGGGATGGGTCAGCGCCCGGCCGGGCCGCGTCCCGGCAACAACCCCTTCGCCAGCGCGCAGGGCATGGGCCAGCGCCCGACGCCCGGCAACATCCCGCGCCCGCAGGCCCCGCGCCCCGGCGCTCCCCGTCCCGGTGCTCCGCGTCCCGGCGCCCCGGGTCGTGCCGGTGGCGCTCGTCCCGGCGGCGCGCCCTTCCAGCAGCGCCCGGGTGGTCCCGGTCGCCCCGGCGGCGCGGGCGGCGGCGGCTTCGCCGGTCGCCCCGGTGCCCCCGCGGGCGGCGGTTTCGCCGGTCGTCCCGGAGGAGGCGGCGGTCGTGGTCGCGGACCCGGCGGCGGCACGGCCGGCGCGTTCGGCAAGGGCGGCGGCAAGTCCAAGCAGCGCAAGTCGCGCAGGGCGAAGCGCCAGGAATTCGAGATGAGGGATGCCCCGACCGTCGGCGGCATCAACGTCCAGCGCGGCAACGGACAGATCATCCGGATGCGCCGCGGCGCGTCGATCTCGGACTTCGCCGACAAGATCGAGAACATCACCGGTTACACGGTGCAGCCCGGCACGCTCGTCACCATCCTGTTCAACCTGGGTGAGATGGCGACGGCCACAGAATCGCTCGACGAGGCCACCTTCGAGGTGCTCGGTGCCGAGCTCGGCTACAAGATCCAGATGGTCTCGCCCGAGGACGAAGACAAGGAGCTCCTCGAGAGCTTCGGTCTCGACCTCGAGGCCGAGCTTGAGGCGGAGAACGAGGAGGACCTCGAGATCCGGCCGCCGGTGGTCACCGTCATGGGTCACGTCGACCACGGTAAGACGCGACTTCTCGACGCGATCCGCAACGCCAACGTCGTCGCGGGCGAGGCCGGCGGCATCACGCAGCACATCGGTGCGTACCAGGTCTGGACCGAGCACGAGGGCATCGAGCGCGCGATCACCTTCATCGACACCCCGGGTCACGAGGCGTTCACCGCCATGCGCGCCCGTGGTGCGCAGGTGACCGACATCGCGATCCTCGTGGTCGCGGCGGACGACGGCATCATGCCCCAGACGGTCGAGGCGCTCAACCACGCCCAGGCCGCCGGCGTCCCGATCGTCGTCGCGGTCAACAAGGTCGACAAGCCCGACGCCAACCCGGCCAAGGTGCGCCAGCAGCTCACGGAGTACGGACTCGTTGCCGAGGAGTACGGCGGAGACGTCATGTTCGTCGACGTGTCGGCGCGCGCGGGCACCAACATCCAGGAGCTCCTGGACGCGGTGCTGCTGACGGCCGATGCCGGGCTCGACCTCACGGCCAACCCCAACAAGGCCGCGCGCGGTGTCGCGATCGAAGCCAAGCTCGACAAGGGTCGCGGCTCGGTGGCCACGGTGCTCATCCAGTCCGGAACGCTCCGGGTGGGCGATGCGATCGTGGCCGGGACGGCCTACGGGCGCGTGCGCGCCATGGTCGATGAGAACGGCGACGCCGTCACCGAGGCGGCGCCCTCGCGCCCCGTCCAGGTGCAGGGTCTGAACTCCGTGCCGCGCGCCGGTGACACGTTCATCGTGACCGAAGAGGATCGCCTCGCCCGCCAGATCGCCGAGAAGCGTGAGGCCGCCGAGCGCAACGCGGCCCTGGCCAAGGCGCGCAAGCGCATCTCGCTCGAGGACTTCACCCGCGCTCTGCAGGAGGGCAAGGTCGAGTCGCTCAACCTCATCATCAAGGGCGACGTCTCGGGTGCCGTCGAGGCGCTCGAGGAGTCGCTGCTCAAGATCGAGGTCGACGACTCGGTGCAGCTGCGCATCATCCACCGCGGTGTGGGTGCGGTGACCGAATCCGACGTGAACCTGGCGACGATCGACAACGCGATCATCATCGGCTTCAACGTCCGACCCGACACCAAGGCGCGTGAGCGTGCCGCCCGTGAGGGTGTGGACATCCGGTTCTACTCGGTCATCTACAACGCGATCGACGACGTCGAGCAGTCCCTCAAGGGCATGCTCAAGCCGGAGTTCGAAGAGGTGCAGTCGGGTGTGGCCGAGATCCGCGAGGTGTTCCGCTCCTCGAAGTTCGGCAACATCGCCGGTGTCATCGTCCGCAGCGGCACCATCACGCGCAACGCGAAGGCGCGCGTGATCCGCGAGGGCGTCGTGATCGCCGACGGGCTGGCCATCGAGTCGCTGCGCCGGTTCAAGGACGACGTCACCGAGGTGCGGACGGACTACGAAGCCGGCATCGGCCTCGGCAAGTACAACGACATCCGGATCGGCGACGAGATCGAGACCACCGAGATGGTGGAGAAGCCGCGCGTCTGATCGATGCATGAGTGAAGGGCGGGGGCCGTGCGGCTCCCGCCCTTTCTCGTCCCCTGCGAAGAGGACCCCCGACGAGGGCGGGCCATGGGAGGCGGGGGGAGCGCCACCCGCCCTCGTCGGAAGATGTGCCGGTGGGAGCGAGCCTTGGGTGGCGTGGGGTTGCCACTCGCTCCCACCGGGGTCTCAGGCCGCCGGAGCGGCGGAGCCCGACGGGCGTTCGAGAGCGGCCGCGACGGGCTTCGCCCCCGCGAGCAGCGGGCTGATCGGGGTGGTCCGGCGCGGGCGATAGACAATCCGCGCGTGGTAGACGTAGCGCACGATGAATGCGACGACGAGCGTGACCGCCTGGGCGAGCACGCTCGGTATCGGGGTGAACTGCACGATCAGGTAGAGGAGGGGCAGCCGTGCCAGCGCCTCGAGAGCGTTGAAGCCCACCGACTGGGCGAAGCGGTGAGCGAGGTGCCGGCCCTCGGCGCGCAGGTCGTGGAAGACGAACGCCTCCTGCAGGAAGAAGTTGCCGACGATCGTGATCACCGCGGCGATGACCGCGGCGACGAGGTAGTCGACGCCCACCGCGATGAGCCCCGCCATGATGGCGAGGTTCGCGACGGCGCCCACCGCGCCGATGAGGCCGAAGCGCGACATCCGTCCGAAGCGCAGCGCCGCGAGCTGCTGGACGAAACGCAGACCCTGCCGGAAGTCGGCTTTGGATTCGCCGGCGAAGCGGGCACCGAAGATGAAGGGCTCCTCGACGACGCGCAGGCGCTGCCGGGCCAGGATCTCGAGGAGGATCTTGAAACCCTGCGGACGCAGCGTGTCGATCTCGATCGCCGCACGCCGCAGCGCGAAGAAGCCCGTCATGGGGTCGGTGCAGTTGCGCAGCCGCGAGGGGAACATCGCCCGCGTGAGGGCGATCGACGCGTTCGAGACGACCTTGCGTCCCACGCCCGAGAGACCGGCGTTGCTGCCGTCGCCCACGTGACGGGAAGCGACGACGACATCGGCGCCGGTGCCGGCCCCGGTCTCCAGCAGCACGGGCACGAGCTCGGGCGGATGCTGCAGGTCGCCGTCCATGACGACGCACCAGTCTCCGGCCGAGGCCCGGATGCCCTCGACGACCGCGCCGCTGAGACCGCCGACGGGTGCGTCGCGATGGATCAGGCGCACGGGCACCTCGCTCCAGGCGGCGCTTGCGCGGATGGCGGCAGGGGTGTCGTCGGAGGAGTCGTCGACGAAGAGGATCTCGGAGCCGTCGGGCGGCAGAGCCGCGCCGAGACGCCGGACCAGTTCCGCGACGTTGGGGGATTCGTTGTAGGTCGGCACGATGACGGTGGTGCTCATCTCAGTTCCCTTCGGGTGGGGCGGGATGCGGATCAGGGGAGGACTTCGCGGATGTTCCAGGCGCCGAAGCTGGCGACGACGCGCGAGTTCTCCAGCGCGATGCCCGCCTGCGTGAGGCCGAGGTAGTCGATGTTGGGGGCGACGGTGGGGCCCTCGACGATCCAGCCGATCTCGGACCAGCCGCCGGGATGCTCGTCCTGGAACTGCGAGTCCAGATCCACCTTCTCGAGCACGATGACCTGCCACGGGTCCTCCCAGCCCGCGGCCTGCACGTCCTGCCACATCGAGTACGGCACGACCACGACGTCGTCCCTCGAGACGTTCTCGGTCACCCAGTCGCGGGCGTCCCGCCAGTCGCGGTTCTCATCGGCCGAGATGAGGGGGATGCCGCGCCCGATCCACTGCTCGATCGGGATCAGCACCGCAGCGGCCGCGATGACGAGGGTCGCGAAGATGGGCCCCGTCGCCCGGGCGCCGGGCGCGTGGGTGCGGAAGAAAGCCATCAGCCCACGCCAGACCAGGTCGGCCGCGCCTCCGATCGCGAGGGCGAGGAAGGGCAGGACCGCCACGATGTACATCGCCGGCAGATAGCCCTGACTGCCCACGATGGGCAGGGCGAAGCAGATCAGCGCCAGCGGAATCCAGCGGGTTCGACCGGCGAAGGCGCAGAGGAGGCCGGCGATCAGGCCCGCGACGACGATGTAGCCGTCGAGGAAGAACCAGCTCTGCAGGAGGTCGTAGCGGGACGAGCCCTCCTCCCAGATCCACCCCGAGCCGGAGCGCGAGAGGAACTGATACGCGAGGCCGTCCTGCAGTGAGACGTGTCCCTCGCCGGCGATCAACTCGCCGCGCAGCAGCGCCATCACGGGGAAGAGGGCGAGGATCAGCCCCCCGACGCCGAGGAAGCCGACGACAGAGAAGGTGCGGCTGCCCCATCGCGATCGTCCCAGCAGCGCCACGAGCAGCGCGGGTCCGAAGACCGCCAGCGTGAGTTTGGACAGCACCGCCACGGCGAATGCCGCCCCCGCGCCCACGTGGTGCCAGAGAGCTCGGCGGGGGGAGAGGGCCAGATAGAAGGCGAGGAGGATCCAGGGCATCCCGACGGTGTCGAGGAAGACCTGGCGACCGAGGGTGAGCGAGAGCGGGGAGAGGACGAAGATCGCCGTGGCGAGGATCGCGAACGGACGATAGGCCCCGACCCGGCGGGCGACGAGGTAGACGAGCATCGAGGTCAGGGCGAACAGGCCGGCCGACACGTAGCGCATCGCGCCGATATCGGATCCTCCGCCCAGGCCCAGGAACTGGGGAATCCAGAGCAGACCCGCGAGCTGGATCCATCCGAAGGGCGGGTGGTCGTACCAGTAGGTGTACGGGGCGAGTGCGCCGTTCTGCACGGCGACCGCCTGGGCGACGTAGGTGCCTTCGTCGTCCTGGAAGGGGGGTGCGCCTTCCACGTTCCAGGCGCCGATGATCAGCGCGACGGCGAAGACGATCAGGGCGGTGAGGTGGTCGGGGACCGCGAGCCACGCGAGGAGGCGGCGCCGGCCGCGCACGAGGGCCCCCTCGCGCACCGCTGTCGGCGCAGCATCCGCGCCGACTTCCGCGACGGGGCGTTCGTCGAGCGCGCTCACGGGGCCACCTCCGCGGCGTCGATGTAGCCGAGGTGTCGCCCCGTGTGCGAGGTCTTCTCCCACGAGAAGTCGCGGCTCTTGAACCGGGTGTAGGCACGGATGGCCGCATAGGCGAGCAGCAGCTGGTAGGCCGGAGTGCTGAGCACGAGCAGCGCGTAGTCCCGGAAGCGGATGGCGAAGCGGTGGTCCTTGCCGAACTCGTGCAGCATGCACGCTTCGAAGGCGATCGTCGCGAGCGTCGTGATGAGGGGCAGGAAGGTGATCATCGTCACGGCGAGGGGGAACTTGCCCCAGATCGCCAGGGCGATCATCATCGGCACCGCGATGCCGGTGAGGGCCATGAGGTGCTGCTGGGTGAGCGTCCACCAGGCGGTGAAGCGTTCGCGGGCCGTCGGCAGGTTGCGCCACAGGCCTTTCGCATAGACCTGCATGAACCCGAGCGACCAGCGTGTGCGCTGCTTGACCAGGCCGCGCACGGTGTCGGGTGTCTCCTCGCGGGTGACCAGCTCGGGGGAGTAGGCCACGACGATGCGATGGTTCAGGGTCGACATCCTCACACCCAGCTCGCAGTCCTCCGCGAGGCACTCCTCGTCCCACCCGCCGATCTCCTCGAGCAGCGCGCGGCGGACGAAGACGGTGTTGCCGCCGAGGGGGATGAAGCCGAGCTTGGAGTGCAGATGCAGTCGAGAGGAGAACCAGATGAAGTACTCGAGGCAGTTGCGCAGGGAGAACCACGTGTCGCGGTAGTTCACCAGCTGCACGGCGCCCTGCACGGCATCGGCGCCCGTCGTGCGGAAGCTGTTGTCGATGTTGCGCAGCAGGTCGGGTGCGGCGATCGATTCGGCGTCGAAGACGCCCACGATGTCGCCGTGCGCGACGCGAAGCGCGGAGTTCAGCTGCAGCGGCTTGTTCTTGACGGGGCTGTAGTCGATCGCGACGCGCACCTGGTCCGGGTGCTCGGAGGCGAGCTTGTGCGCGATGGCGACCGTGGCGGGGTCGTCGTGCCCGACCGAGACGATGACCTCGAGATCGCGGTGCGTCTGTCCGAGCAGCCGGTCGAGGGTCGCGCGCATCACGTCCTCGCGCTCGTTGCGACACGGCATGATCAGCGAGAACGACAGCGACTCCTCGCCGCTGATCGCGGGATAGGTCGTGCGGGCCCGCGCTTCGGGATCCCACCACGCGTAGGTGGCGACGTAGAGGGTGGAGGCCGAGACGGCGAGCAGCAGCAGCGAGAAGGCGATCAGCAGGATCGAGGCGAGGAGCACGAGATCTCCGTTCGGGTCGGGTCAGTCTTCGGGTCGGGTCAGTCTTCGGGTGAGCAGGCGAGGCCGTCGCCGTCGGGATCGATGGCGTCGGGATCGACGCCGGGCACGCGGACGCTGATGCCGTCGGCGAAGAAGAGGCGCACTTCGTCGCACGACCAGGGGTGGGGCATGTCGGCGGGATCGAGACCCGCGTCGACCATCGCCGCGACGTGCGCCGCGGCACTCGGCGGCACCGAGGGCAGGCACTGCCCGTCCTCGCCGTACGCGGCGTGGCAGCCGCCGAGGCTCTCCTCCGGCGCCAGCACCTCGTCGACCTCGACGGCCTCGCGGGGGGTGCCGAGCCCTGCGGCACCGTCTCGTCCGGCGGCGGCCGCTTCGGCGGCATCCACCAGTGAGACCTGAGGGATGCTGCCGATCGACTCCTCGGCGGGAGGCTCGACGCTCTCGCCGATCTCGATCGTCGTGACGGCGGCAGGGCCCCGCGCCTCCCCTGTCGGCGACGTGGTGGCGTGCAGGCCGTGCGGGGCGGGTGCGCTCGGAGCGGACCCCTGTTCCACCCCGCGCGGCCAGAGCGCGAAGGCACCGGCCGCGGCGACGATCACGGTCACCGCGATCGCCATGGCGGTGCGGGCGCGAGAGCCGCGGCCGGCGCGCGTCGCGGCGCTCACGAGACCCACACCCATTCCGCGATGCTCGGCACACCGTCCGAGTCGAGCACGGTCAGCATGTACGGGCCCGGCGGCAGCAGATTCGGATTCGCGGGGATCTGAGCGGTGCGCTCGGCTCCCGAACCGACCAGAGGCACATCGACCAGCCGGGCATTGGTGTCGGTCTGGTGGGTCGCCGACATCGGCGAGGTGAGCGAGGCGGACACCACGTCCCCCGTCACCTCGAGGGTGAAGGAGTCGCCGTACCCGACGGCGGAAGGAGCGTCCTCGATGACGGGGCGTTCGCCGCGGAAGAGGTAGGGCGGGCTGTAGACCGAGATGCGGGGCTCGAAGGAGTTGTCGGCGGGGTTGGAACCCATGATCGCGACTCGGCCATCGGGCAGGAGGATGGCGCTGGAGTGGTAGTTGCGCCCGATCGGATCCGGATCGATGCTCGTCCACGCCTCGGCCTCGGGCGTGTACAGCGCGGCGCTGTACACGTCGCCCGCGCGGTTGTAGCGTGCCCCGTTGGCGGCCAGCACCGTGCGGTCGAAGAGGTTGAGCACGTTGACATAGGCCTTGCCCGGCCCGGGCAGCGACGGCCCGGGTTCGTATGCGGGTGCGGGCTCCGAGAGATCGATGATGTCGACGAGGTTGATGCCGGGCAGGTTGGTGTCGGTGTTCCCGCCGCCGACGATCATGACCTTCTGGTCCTGGGCCGGGGGGAGGATGACCGACCCGGCCTGGTCGCGCATGTCCTTCTCTCGCAGGCCGGGCACGTCCCAGATCTGCGCGGTGGTCCAGTCGTAGAGCGAGGCGCCGGTGCCGGGCAGGCCGTTGCCGAACGTGTGCCCACCGGCGTAGAACAGCATCCCGTCCTCGAGCAGGTACATGTGCGGGTAGGTGCCCCAGAAGCTCCACGTCTGCGGCACCTGCCACGAGGGCAGCCAGCTCATCTCGGAGGTGTCGAAGATCTCGGTCAGCACGGTGCCCTCGGCCTTCTCGTCGAGGCCGCCGGCGGCCCAGAGGTCGCCGTTGCCGAGTTTGGTGAGCGTGGGGTACCAGTGGGCGCCCGCCATGTCCGAGGTCGGGTGGAACGCGTCGTCTTCGGGGTCGAAGTAGTAGCTCTTCTCCGAGCCCTTGAAGGTGTTCGGGCCCTGGTCCTCCTCGGGGAACGCCTCGGTGCCGCCCGAGAGCAGGACTTTGCCATCGGGCAGGGTCACGTGCCCCGTGCAGAACATGTCGTACGGCACCGGGATGTCGGTGAAGCTGTCGTCCACGGGATCCCACACGGTGGCGGTGAACTCGCCGGCGGCGAAGGCATTGCCGTCATTGCCCGAGCCCGCGACCATCAGGATCCGGCCGTCGTGCAGGAGTGTCGTGTGGATCGCGCGCACGGGCATCTCCGCATCGATGACCTCCCATTCGCCGATCAGGGCTTCTTCGCCCGGCGGGGAGGGGGTGGGCGTGGGCGTCGGCGTCGGGGCGACATCGGGCAGCGCAGTGAGGATGTATCCGGTCGTCGAGAGCTCGCCGTCCGCGGCGATCGAGACACCGAACGAGACGCGGTCGACATCGGCGGGGATCTCGGGCAGCTCGGCGTCGGCGCGCTCCCATCCGTCGGTGGCGGGCAGATCGCCGAGTTCGGTCCAGTAGGACCAGCCCGTGGGCCGGTGGGCGAAGACGGTGAACCCGTTCACGGGCGACGTCGAGCGATAGTCCACCTCGACCGAGTACGTCGCACCCGGTTCGACCGACGGCGCGCAGCCGGGAGTCTCGGCCTGGATGAGCTTCATGTCTCCCGAGGACCGTTCGGCCATCGTGTACGTGTACGACCGTGCGCCGTCCGGCGAACCGGCGGGAACGCCGGCCGTGATCGCCTGCGTCGTCGTGTGGTCGCCCCAGCCCGCCGAGAGGAAGCAGTCGGGCAGCGTCTCGCCGATGGCGAGATCGGGGTTGACCACGAGGTTGTCGGGGTCGGCCGGCGGTGTGGGTGTCGGTGTCGGGGAGGGTGCGGGCGTTGCGGTCGGAGTCGGGGAGGGTGCGGGCGTTGCGGTCGGAGCGGGAGTCGCCGTCGGTTCAGGCGTCGGAGTCGCTGTCGGTGAGGCGCTCGGAGTCGGTGTCGGCGTCGGCGTGGCGCTCGGGCTCGGAGTCGGCGTGGGAGTCGCGGTGGGCGTGGGCGCCACCTCGTCGGGTGCGCCCGTCATCCAGAGCGAGTAGTCGTCGGTGACGAGGGTTCCATCGGCGGCGAGCGATAGTCCGAACACGATCCGATCGGTACCCGCGGGCACGGGCGGCGTCGTCGCGGTGGCCTGTGTCCAGGCGGGCTGCGCGGGCTGGGTGCCGAAATCGCCCCAGTAGCTCCAACCGACTGCGGAATGGCGGAAGGCCGTCAGGTGGACGGGCGCGGTCGAGGTGTACCACACGCCCAGCTCGTACGTCTGTCCCTCCTCGACCGAGGGAGCGCACGCCGTGCTCTCGCTCGGCATGAGCTTGCGATCGCCCGCCTCGTAGCCGGTGACCGTCACGGCGACGGCTCGCGCGCCGGTGCGTCCGGTGGCGAACGCCCAGTCGCCCTCCGTGCCCCATCCGCTCGCGGTGAAGCACGACGGCCACGCCGCCCCCTCTTCGAGTGACGGGTTGGCGACGAGGTTGGCCGGCGCGGCGGCGACGGGCGCCGGAGCGACGAAGAAGGCAGTGACGATCGCGAGGCCGAGCAGAGCGGCCGCCGACCGAGAAGGTCGCGAGTGCACGAGATTCCCCAGAACGGTGCAGAAGTGCGAATGCGCGTGAACGCAGGCAGCGATCTGGCGGTCCCAAGTCCCCAGACCTCGGCGGGCGGCAGCGCCGCTACGTCCCCACGTAGCGCTGCAACCCTGGGAGCGACGTTGCTCGACGGTGGTGCGAGCGCCAATGTATCCACAGCCGGAGACCGGCGGCAATGTCGGATTCGGCCTGCGTCTGCACCGGCGAGGCCTCGGCGGGGAACCGCTGCAAGCGATTCCACAGGCGCCGGACCGCCGCCCGGATCACCATCCGCGTGGAGCGTTCTCCCAGGTCCGATGCCTAATCGTGCGTGAGCCGCACCGTGCGGCGCTTCGACGAAGCTATTCATGCGCATATTGCCCAGAAGAGCGATGATTGCGCGCAGAGTGATGAGAGTTCACGCTCTGTTTACACGCAAGACCGTGCAGAGTGTTCCCGGAGGTGACGAGCCGAAACACCCGCGTCACACGCTCGTCACGCCGTCGGCATTCGCCTCGGTGCCGGGCGTGCCGCGTCCCGGTCTAGGCTTGTCGCGGCGTGATGGCCGGCATGCCGGCGGCCCGCCCGTGAAGCGAGGAGTACACGATGGTCGACAAAGCGAGGGCGGCGCGTCTCGCCGACCGAATCCGGGTCATCCTGGCCGAACGCCTCGAGCGCGGTCTGCGCGACCCGAGGCTCGGGTTCGTGACACTCACCGATGTCCGGGTCACGGGCGACCTGCAGCATGCCAGCGTCTTCTACACGGTGCTCGGCAGCGACGAGGAGCGCGTCGCCAGCGGCGAGGCGCTCCGCTCGGCCACGGGGATGCTGCGCTCCGAGCTCGGCAAGCAGCTCAACGTGCGCCTCATCCCGACTCTCGAGTTCATCGCCGACGCTCTCCCCGAGAACGCCGATCACATCTCCTCGCTCCTTCGCGAGGCCCGGGAGCGGGATCAGGCTGTCGCGGGCCTGGCGGCTTCCGCGTCGTACGCCGGCGAGTCCGACCCGTACGTCAAGCCGCGTGAGGCCGACGACGAGGAGTGACCGGCGCCGGGCAGGCGCAGCTCGCCCGCCCAGGCTTCGGCGAGACCGTCGGTGATGAGCGAGTCGATCGCCCGGTCGCGCTGCACGGGGTCGGGCCACCCGTCGAGGAGGCCGTCGAGGGCCACGGAGCCCGAGGGCGAGTGCCGGAGCGCCCGGAGGACGGCCCCGCGCGCCTGTCGGTCACTGCCCTCATAACGGGCTTGACGGCGGCGCGCGTCGCCCGTGTCGGGGTAGCCCGCGGCACGCCACGCGCAGGCATCGCGGATCGGGCATTCGTCGCATCGCGCGGTGCGGGCGGTGCACACGAGCGCGCCCAGCTCCATCACCGCGGCGTTGAAGACCGCCGCGGGTTCGCGCTCCCGGGGCAGGAGCGCGTCCATCGCGGCGAGGTCGCGGGCCGAGGGCGGTCCGGGCTGAGACCTCGCATCCACGGCACGTGCGATCACGCGGCGGGTGTTGGTGTCGACGACCGGGTGTCGGTCGCCGTACGCGAAGGTGGCGACCGCTCGGGCGGTGTAGTCACCCACCCCGGTCAGCGCTTTGAGCGCATCGACGTCGCGGGGTACCCGGCCGTCGTGTCTCTCGTGGATCTCGACCGCCGCGCGGTGCATCCACAGCGCGCGACGCGGGTAGCCGAGGTTCGCCCACTGGTGCACGGCGTCGGCCGGCGCGGAGGCGGCGAGATCGGCCGGTGTCGGCCACCGTGCCAGCCAGACCTCGAGGTGGGGGATCACCCGCGCGACGGGGGTCTGCTGCAGCATGAACTCGCTGACGAGCACCCCCCACGCACCGAAACCCTGGCGGCGCCAGGGCAGATCGCGGGCGGACGCGGCATACCACCGCTGGAGATCGGCTGCGGGCACGGGCACGCGTGCCAGCCTAAGCCGCGGCGGCACGGCCGTAGGCTGGAGGGATGCGCCTGCCCGTCACCGCCCGCACGACTCTGCTGCGCGATCTGCGCGACGAGGCTCGCGGGCACCACGGCAAGGGCCGGGTCATCATCGCGGTCGATGGCAGAGACGGCGCGGGTAAGACGATCTTCGCCGACGGACTGGCCGAGGTGATCGCCGAGGGCGGCACACACGTCTTCCGCGCCTCCGTCGATGGATTCCACCGCTCCCGCGCGGAGCGCTACGCCCGCGGCCGCGACAGTGCCGAGGGGTACTACCGGGACTCGTACGACCACGCGACGCTGCGCCGTGTGCTGATCGACCCCTTCCGCGACGGGAGCCGGGCCGCGGCATCCATCGGCTTCCAGCTGGCGGCGTGGGACGTCGTGCGCGATGCGCCGGTCGAGGCCCGCTGGGTGACGGGCCCGGAGGACGCGGTGCTCGTCCTCGACGGCATATTCACCCTGCGTCCCGAACTGCGTCAGCTGTGGGACTGGTCGGTGTGGCTCGATGTGCCCGCCGACGTCGCCTTCGAGCGGATGGCGCTGCGCGATGGCACGGATGCCGACCCCGATGCCGCGGGCAACCGGCGGTACCGCGAGGGGCACGATCTGTATCTGCGCGAGGCGGGTCCCCGCGAGTGGGCATCGGCGATCGTCGACAACGCCGATCCCGAGCATCCGCGCCGCGTCCCACGGGAGGTGCGCTGATGGCCGCCGAGCCCGGGATGCTGCTCGTCGACAAGCCCGGGGGGCTGACCAGTCACGACGTCGTGGCCCGCGCGCGGCGGGCGATGGGCACGCGCAAGATCGGGCACGCGGGCACCCTCGATCCGATGGCGACGGGCCTGCTGGTGCTGGGGGTGGAGTCCGCGACCCGACTGCTGACGTTCGTCGTCGGACTCGACAAGACCTATGAGGCCACCATCCGCCTGGGCGCGGCGACCGATACGGACGATGCGGAGGGTGAGGTGATCGCCCGGGCACAACGGTCCGCGATCGAAGCGGTCACGGGGACGGGCATCGCCGCCGGGGTCGCCGCCCTCACCGGACCCATCTCCCAGGTGCCGAGCACCGTCTCGGCGATCAAGGTCGACGGCCGTCGCGCGTATGACCTTGCGCGCGAGGGTGTCGACGTGCAGCTGAGGTCCCGGGCCGTGACGGTCTCACGTTTCGAGGTGCGTGCACAGCGCCGCACAGAGGAGTTCGTCGACCTCGATGTGGTGGTCGACTGCTCCAGCGGCACCTACATCCGAGCCCTCGCGCGCGACCTCGGGCGCGACCTAGGTACAGGCGGACACCTCACAGCGCTGCGTCGCACGCGTGTGGGCCCCTTCGACGTCGCCGACGCCGTGACGCCGGACGGGATCGGCGCGCAGGCTCTGCGGGACCCGGCCGAGGTCGCAGCGACCGTTCTCGGGCGCTTTTCCGTCAGCGATGACGAAGCGCGGGCGCTGTGGCAGGGCAAACGGCTCCCGAATGCGGCGCCGAGGCTCCGGGCCGAGCGTGCGGCGGCGATCACCGCGTCGGGGATGCTCGTGGGCGTGGTCGAGCGCCGCGGCGAGGATGTCAAGAGCGTGATGAACCTTCCCGCGCCGCCGCAGCAGCCGCGGGCCGCGGCGGGGGAGATTCCCATCGGAGGGGACGACGAATGATCCTGTGGTTCACGATCGTCCAGGTCGCGACCGCGGTCGCCGCGGGACTGCTGTGCCTCGTCGCGGGACTCGCGGGACGCCGACCGAGCGATTTCACGGTGGGATCGCTCGCCCTGATCGAACTGCTCCTGCTGGCGCAGGTCGTGATCGCGATCATCGCGCCCTTCGCCGGCAACCCGCCCACCGGCAGCGCACTGGAGTACTGGGTCTACCTGGTCTCGGCCGTCCTCCTGCCCTTCGGCGGGGTGGCGTGGGCTCTCATCGAGCGCAGCCGGTGGAGCACCGTCATCATGGGCGTCGTCGCGCTGTCGGTGGCGGTCATGGTGTGGCGCATGCAGGTGATCTGGACCGTGCAGATCGCGTGAGCTGCGGCCGGCGACGGTGACCCGTCGGCTTAGGATTGGAGCCGCCATGTCCACACCCGCACGCACCCGCCGCATGTCCGGAATAGGTCGCGTCCTCGTCATCGTGTACGCGGTGATGGCGCTCGCGGCAACCGGTCGCTCCTTCGTCCAGATCGCCGAGCGCTTCGACGAAGCCCCGGTCGCCTACACGCTCTCGGCCGTGTCGGCGCTCGTCTACATCGTCGCCACTCTCGCCCTCGTGTTCGCGGGCAGTCGCGCCTGGTACCTCGTCGCGTGGGTGGCGATCGCGTTCGAGCTGGTGGGGGTGCTCGTCGTCGGAACACTGAGTCTCACGCTGGCCGAGCTGTTCCAGCATCCCAGCGTCTGGTCGGTGTTCGGATACGGGTACCTCTTCGTTCCGCTGGTGCTGCCCTTCTTCGGCATCTGGTGGCTCGTGACGCACCCGCCGCGCCGCGCGGACGTCGCAGCTGTCGATCCGGTGATGGAGAGCGCACGATGATCCTCTGGAACGACCCGACCGAGGTACCCGATGATTTCGGCCCGAGCGTCGTCGCCATCGGAAAGTTCGACGGGCTGCACGCGGGCCACAGGGCCATCATCGAGCGGATGCTGGTCGACGCGGCTGGCACGGGCGCACGAACCGCCGCCGTGACCTTCGATCGGCACCCGCTCGCCGTCCTCGCGCCCGAGAAGTGCCCGCCCGCGCTGGTCGGCGTCACGCAGAAGGCGGCCCTGCTGGCGTCGACCGGAATCGATGCGACGCTCATGCTGCACTTCGACGAGGCGCTGGCACACGAGGAGGCCGAGGCCTTCGTGCGCCGCGTGCTCGTTGACGCCCTGCACGCGCGCACGGTGCTCGTCGGGCAGGACTTCCGGTTCGGACGCGGGGGAGCGGGCGATGTTCGCCTGCTGCAGACGATGGGTGCCGAGCTGGGCTTCCGCGTCGACGAGATCGCCGACGTGCGCAGCGTCGACGGACGCCGCGTCTCGTCGACCTGGATCCGCGAACTGCTCGCGGCCGGCGAGGTCGCCGATGCATCCAAGCTCCTCGGTCGCCCCGCGGCCGTCTGGGGCGAGGTCGTGCACGGGGCGAAGCGCGGCCGCGAGCTCGGGTTCCCGACCGCCAATCTCGCACGCGATCTCGAGGGCTTCATCCCCGCCGACGGTGTCTACGCGGGCTGGCTGCTCGATGGATCTTCGGCCCACGAGGCCGGATCCCATGTGCGGTACCCGGCCGCGATCTCGGTGGGCGACAACCCGACCTTCGACGACGTCGCCGCGCGGCAGGTCGAGGCGTACGTGCTCGATCAGACGGATCTCGACCTGTACGGGCACGAGGTGGAGGTGCAGTTCGTGCACCGCATCCGCGGCATGGTGGCCTTCCGCGGCATCGAGGCGCTCAAAGACCAGATGACCGACGATGTGACCCGCACCCGCGAGGCGCTGCGACCCTGACGCACCCACCCGGCTCAGCGCCGGAGCGGGCCACCGTGGTCAGTAGGACGAGTCGTCGGTCGCCGCCGACGCCTGTGCACCCGCAAGGCGGGCGCGCAGTTCGCCCAGGATCGTCGCGCTCGCGCTCGTGCCGAGGCGCGTCGCCCCGGCCTCGATCATCTCGAGCGCCGTGTCGAGGCCGCGCACGCCGCCCGACGCCTTCACCTGGACGACGGGTCCGACGCTCGCGCGCATCAGCCGCACGTGCGGCACCGTCGCGCCGCCGCCGGCGAAGCCCGTCGACGTCTTGACGAAGGACGCGCCCGCCGCCTCCGTGAGCCTGCTGCCGAGGGCGATTTGCGCGTCGTCGAGATACGACGTCTCGAGGATCACCTTCGTGATCCGGCCCGCTGCCGACGCGACGACGGCCGCGATGTCATCGCGCACGACGTCGTCGAACCCGGAGCGCAGCGCCCCGATGTTGACCACCATGTCGAACTCGGACGCGCCGTCTTCGTGAGCCCGGCGCAGTTCGGCCACCTTCGCGGCGCTCGAGGTAGTGCCGTGCGGAAAGCCGATGACGGTGCCCACGGCCACACCCGTGCCCTCGAGCCGCCGGACGGCGTGCGCGATGTCGGAGGGGCGCACGCAGACGCTGAACACACCCCACTCGGCGGCGATGGCGAGTTCGGCGTCCACCTCCGCGCGGGTGAGCTGGGGCTTGAGGATCGCGTGGTCGATCGTGGCAGCCAGCGCGGATTCGGTGATGTCGATCGGCATCCCTCCAGCCTACGCGGGCGGGTCGGCGGATGCGCGGGTGCCGTCGCGGATAGGGTCGTGGTGCCCCGTCCTCTGGAGGAGACATGCGCACCGATACGCCCCGCAGCCGCCGTGCCCTCACGGCGGTCCTCGCGTCCGCCGCCCTGGCCCTGGCCGGCTGCGTGCCCGAGCCCGGACCGACTCCGAGCTCGACCGGCGACCCGTCGCCCGCGCAGTCCACTCCCGGCGCGACGCCGTCGGCCAGTGCGTCGGCGGATGCCGGCGCAGGCGATGACATCGCGCTTCCCGCCCGGTGCGAAGACATCTACTCCGCCGACATGCTCGCGACGCTCACCGAGCAGAACCCGCCGCTGAACGATCCGGGCGTGACGATGTATTCGAGCCAGATCGTCGAGGCGCTGGAGGTCATCGAATCCGGGGCGCCCAGCATCCGCTGCTCGTGGGGGGTCCCATCCGAGGTGGGGCTGGCCACGAACGTCACCATCGTCGACACGGCCCAGGCGACTCTGCTGCGCGAAACTCTGCCGGCCAAGGGCCTCGTCTGCGAAGAGGCTGGGCAGGGCACGCTGTGCACCATGTCGGGCACGAATGACGTCGCCGACTTCGGCGAGACGCACTACCTGCGCGGCAACGGCTGGATCTCGACGCACTGGATCAACTACGACCCCGAGGGGTACACCGACGACATCGTCGGGATGCTGTGGGGCTGATCACTGCGCCGGCACTGACGCGCGGGCGCTGCTTCGTGCCTGCGCGGGCATGATGCCCTAGAATGTCGGAGGGGACAGACGCCGCCGCCGTATTGGGCAACGCACCTCGAGTGTCGTACGCGTCGACCCCGTCCGTTTCTGTCACGGCCCCAGGTCGCCCACGGACATCGAACCGCTCGCCGGCCCCCGCGCCGGAGACCACGCCGGATATCGCCGGCGCACACGCTCAGGAGGAGCATGCCGACCACGGCGCAACCACAGTTGCAGCGACGTCGCAAGACGTCGTCCGCTCGTCGCGACGACGACGCCCCGCTGATCCCGATCCTCGCCCGCAAGGTGCGCGAGGTCGAGGCCAAGGCGCAGCGCGGAAAGCTGGGGCCCACGAACAGAGTCAAGTTCCAGGTGATCGCCTTTCTCGTGCGTGAGGAGCGGGCGCGCGTCAAGGCCGATCAGTCGGTCGCCGACGCCGTGCGCGCCGAGCTGCTCAAGCGCCTGGACGGAGTGGCCACCATCCTGGCGAAGACCGCCGCGCGCGACACGTCGCTCATCCAGCTGCTCGAAGCCGACCAGGCGGCGTCGCCGGTCGCACGACGCATGCGACGTGACTGGCTGCTCGAATCCGGCGCCGAGCTTCCGGCCGACGAGCTGATCATCACCGATGTCGCACCGCCCGCGACGCCCGTGGTTCCCGCGGCCCTCGCAGAGCGGCAGGTCACCCCGCCCGCGATCGAGGCGCGGCAGATGGCCAACCCGTTCCTGGCCCCCGATCTGACCAAGCTGGCGCCCGCCACCACCCCGCGCCGCCGTCTCGACGGCTGGGAGCTGATGGGTCCGCTCTACAAGGCGTTCGAGATCGGTGCGGGCGGTGCTGCAGCATCGATGGAGCTTCCCCCCGTGCCCGAGTTCGATCGACTCTCGCCCAAGGGACGCGAGGTGATGGCGCACCAGTCGCGATTCCTCGAGGCGGTGCGCGAGGGCCACCGCACGTTCCTCCTGGCCGACGAGCCGGGTCTCGGAAAGACCGCCCAGTCGCTGCTGGCCGCCTCGGTCGCGGACGCGTACCCGCTGCTTGCCGTGGTGCCCAACGTCGTGAAGATGAACTGGGCGCGCGAGGTCGAGCGGTGGACGCCGCAGCGCCGGGCAACCGTCATCCAGGGCGACGGTGACACGATCGACGCCTTCGCCGACGTTTTCATCGTCAACTACGAGATCCTCGACCGGCACCTGTCCTGGCTCAGCTCCCTCGGCCTCAAGGGCATGGTGGTCGACGAGGCCCACTTCATCAAGAACCTCACCTCGCAGCGGTCGCAGAACGTCCTCGCGCTGGCCGGTCGCATGCGCCAGGCATCCCCCGGCGCCGACCCGCTGCTGCTCGCTCTCACCGGTACGCCGCTGATCAACGATGTCGAGGACTTCGACGCGATCTGGCGCTTCCTCGGCTGGACCAACGGCGAGAAGCCCGGTCCCGAGCTGATGGAGAAGCTCGATGCCACGGGACTCACCCCCGCCGACAAGGCCTTCTATCCCGAGGCGCGTGACGCGGTCATCTCGATGGGCATCGTGCGGCGCAAGAAGAAGGACGTCGCGGCTGACCTGCCCGACAAGCTGATCGCCGACCTGCCCGTCGAGCTCGACGACGACTTCGGTCGCTCGATCCGGGCGGCCGAGCGCGAGCTCGCGGAGCGCCTCGCGGCACGATACCAGCGCATCATCGACGCGCGGGGCTCGCGCGGACGCGGCGAAGGCCTCGGGGATGAGATCGACGAGGACATCGTGCGCCTCGTCGCGCAGAACGAGCTCGACGAGTCCAAGGCGGCCTCCAGCGGCAGCGAGAACGTCTTCACGATGGTGCGCCGCATCGGTCAGGCCAAGGCGCACCTGGCCGCGGATTATGCGGCGCAGCTGCAGCGTTCGGTGGGCAAGGTGGTCTTCTTCGCCAAGCACATCGACGTCATGGACCAGGCCGAGGCGCACTTCGCGTCGGTGGGCGTGCGCACGGTGTCGATCCGCGGCGATCAGACGACACCGGCGCGTCAGGACGCGATCGACGCCTTCAACGGCGACCCCGAGGTGGGCATCGCGGTCTGCTCGCTCACGGCGGCGGGCGTCGGCCTCAACCTGCAGGCCGCGTCGAACGTCGTGCTCGCGGAGCTCTCGTGGACGGCGGCCGAGCAGACGCAGGCGATCGACCGCGTGCACCGCATCGGCCAGGACGAGCCCGTTACGGCGTGGCGGATCATCGCGGCGCACACCATCGACACCAAGATCGCCGAGCTGATCGACTCGAAGCAGTCGCTCGCACTGCGGGCGCTCGATGGCGTCGCGGTCGAGCCCGGCTCGAGCGATTCGGTGCAGCTGAGCGCGCTCATGCACCTCACGCGGTCGGCGCTCTCGGGCTACTAGCGGCGGCGCCGCGCCGTGTGGCAGGCGCCCGCGTCCGGCGATAGTGTCGGATGCGGCAGCGTCGCCGATTCGCACCCCCCCCGACAGCAAGGACCACACCATGAAGATCGGCATCCTCACGAGCGGCGGCGACTGCCCCGGTCTGAACGCGGTCATCCGCGGCGTCGTGCTCAAGGGGACGACGGCCTACGATCTCGAGTTCGTGGGGATCCGCGACGGATGGCGCGGGGTCGTCGACGGAGACTTCTTCCCGTTGACTCGCCATGAGGTCAAGGGCCTGTCCAAGGTGGGCGGCACCATCCTCGGCACGAGCCGCACCAACCCTTATGAGGGCCCGCGCGGTGGGGCGGAGAACATCGCCAAGACGATGTACGGGCACCGCCTCGACGGCATCATCGCCATCGGGGGAGAGGGCACCCTGGCCGCCGCCAACCGGCTGGCGGGCGACGGCATCAACGTCATCGGCGTGCCCAAGACGATCGACAACGATCTGCGAGCCACCGACTACTCCTTCGGCTTCGACACGGCCGTCAACATCGCGACCGACGCGATGGATCGACTTCGCACCACGGGCGACTCGCACCAGCGCTGCATGGTCGCCGAGGTCATGGGGCGCCACGTCGGCTGGATCGCCCTGCACGCAGGCATCGCGGCGGGGGCGCACGCGATCCTCATCCCCGAGGTGCCGATGTCGATCGACGACATCACCGCTCTGGTGTCGCGTGCCCACGATCGCGGGCGGGCGCCGCTGGTCGTCGTGTCCGAGGGCTTCACCCTCACCGGCATGGACGAGGCATACTCCGACAAGGGGTTGGACGCGTTCAACCGTCCCCGCCTCGGCGGGATCAGCGAGGTCCTCGCGCCCGAGATCGAGCGGATCACCGGCATCGAGACCCGCGCGACGGTGCTCGGTCACATCCAGCGCGGTGGCGCTCCGTCCGGCTTCGATCGCGTGCTCGCGACGCGCCTCGGTCTGCACGCCGCGGACGCCGTCGTCGAGGGAGCCTGGGGCCAGATGGTCGCGCTTCGCGGTACCGACATCGTGCGGGTGCCCTTCGCCGACGCGCTGGGTGAGCTCAACACCGTGCCCCGCTACCGCTACGACGAGGCCGCCGCCCTCTTCGGCTAGCGCCGGCCCCGCTCATGCGTGTCCCGATTTCTGTCGTCTCGCCTGCGCGCGAGCGACAGAAATCGGGACATCCCCGGTGAGCCGACGATCCTCTCTCCTCCGGGTGTCCCGATTTCCGTCGCTGAGGTGCGCCGGAGGCGACGAGTTCTGGGACATTGCCGGAGAGTGCGCTGTGCTCGCTCGACGCCTACTCCTCAGCAGGGGTGCGGGCGACAGCATCCACCGTTCGTCGCTCGGCCACGGCGAGCGATGCGCCAGACGCGGATGCTGGCGGGATGCACGAGCCCTATGCTTTGCCCGACGATCTCGCCGGACCCTTCTCCGTTCGTGACGCTGCCGCCCTCGGAATCGGACCCGAACGCCTGCGGCGGCAGGATCTGCGCCGCCCGTATCCCGGGGTGCGCGTGCGCGCATCACTCCCGCCCGCGGACACGTTGCGGGATCAAGTCAGGGAGTATTCGCCGAGGCTGCGACCGGGGCAGTTCTTCTCTCATGAGACGGCGTTGGCTCTTTACGGTGTTCCGACGCCTCCATGGCCCCATCGCACGGCGATCCATGTCTCGGCCTATCGTCCCGCCCGCGAGCCGCGTACCCCCGGGGTCGTCGGTCATCGTCTGCAGCACCGAGAGCCTGCGTGGAGCGATGACCTCCTGGGCATACCGATCGAGTCGCCCGTGCGCGCGTGGCGTCAGGCCGGCATGACCTGGCGGCTCGACGATCTCGTCGCGGCTGCGGATCATCTGCTCTCCGCATCGCCGCTGGCGATCGAAGACCTGCGGTCGGAGGTCGAGACGATGGGTGACCCGCGCGGGATCCTGCGCGCCGCTCTTGTCTTGACCCGTGTCGGGGTCAGATCTCCTCGTGAGAGCACGCTTCGCCTCGTCCTCGCGCGGGGCGGACTTCCGGAGCCCGAGATCAACTGGATCCTCCGCGACGAGCACGGGATGCCGGTGGCCGAGCTGGATCTGGCATTTCCCCGATGGCGTGTGTGTCCCGAGTACGACGGCCGGGTTCATGAGCTCGACGGTGGGCAGTTCGCCCGCGACGTCGACCGGTGGGACCGCATCCGTCGGGAGGGCTGGGAACACGTGCGCATCATGCGGCATCACATGCGCGGCGGGGGTGCTGAAGCGGTTCGCCGTGTGCGCGATGCGCTTCTTCGTGCCGGCTGGCGTCCGCCGCAGTAGCGAGCTCGCGCTCGCTCGTGCGTGTCCCACTTCTTGTCGCCGCCCGCACCCCGAGGCGACGGAAATCGGGACACGCGAAGCCGACCGAGGGATGCTGCGCTCAGGCGTCGGCGGCACCGACCACATCGAGCAGCCAGGCGAGCTCGAATGCGCGCTCGCGCCAGGCGTTGTATCGCCCGGATACGCCGCCGTGCCCGGCGACCATCTCGCACTTGAGCAGAGCGTCGGCGCCCACCTCGCGCAGACGCGCAACCCACTTCGCGGGTTCGACGTACATCACGCGGGTGTCGTTGAGCGAGGTGACCGCGAGGATGCGCGGATAGGCGACACCCTCCCGCACGTTCTCGTAGGGGGTGTAGGACTTCATGTACGCGTACACATCAGCGTCATGCAGCGGGTTGCCCCACTCGTCCCACTCGATGACCGTCAGCGGAAGTGACGGATCGAGGATCGTCGTCAGCGCGTCGACGAAGGGCACCTCGGCCAGGACGCCCGCGAACAGCTCGGGTGCAAGATTCGCAATGGCGCCCATCAGCAGGCCGCCGGCGCTCCCGCCCTCGGCGACCATACGATCGGGGCTCGTGTAGCCCGCCTCCACCAGGTGCCGTGCCGCGTCGACGAAGTCGGTGAAGGTGTTGCGTTTGCGGGTCAGCTTGCCGTCTTCGTACCACTGCCGACCCATCTCTCCGCCGCCGCGCACGTGGGCGACCGCGAAGATCACTCCGCGATCGAGTTCCGACAGGCGGGCCACGGAGAAGCGGGGCTCGATCGAGTGCTCGTACGAGCCGTAGCCGTAGAGGTGAAGTGCGCGGACAGACGCACCCGCCTCACCGAACGAGCGCTTCCACACGAGGGAGATCGGCACCTGCGTACCGTCGGCGGCCGTCGCCCAGACGCGGGCCTGCGCGTAGTCCTGCGCGCTGTAGCCGCCGAGCACGGGCTGCCGCTTGCGCAGCAGCAGCCTGCGGTCGGCGAGGCGGTAGTCGTAGACGGTGTTCGGCGTGACGAAGGAGTCGTATCCCAGCCGCAGCATCGGCGGTGCCCACTCCCGGTTGCCGCCGAATCCCGCAGTGTAGAGCGGTTCGTCGAACTCCAGCTCCTCGATGCCGCCCGTGCCGTAGTCGAGCAGTCCGGTGCGCGCGAGACCTCCCCGGCGGTACTCGATCGTCGCGAAGTCGCGGAAGCAGTCCACATCGAGCAGACGGACACCGGGGGAGTGGGCGACGACGACCGTGCGCGGCGCCGAGGGGTCGGATGCCGGAACCCGCACGAGTTCGAAATCCAGAGCCTGATCGTTGTGGAGGATGTAGAGGGTGTCCTCTCCGTCGATCACGGCGTGGTCGACGGAGTACTCCACGCCCTCGACCCGCGGCCACACGACGCGCGGCGCCGCACCGAGGTCGTCGGCGGGCACGAGCCAGTACTCGGAGGTGATGGAGGACCCGAGTCCGATGACGAGGTACTTCTCGCTGCGGGTGAACCCACCGCCCAGCCAGTACCGCTCGTCGGCTTCGTGGAAGATGCGTACGTCGTCCTCGAGGGGCGCGCCGACGGTGTGGGCCCAGAGGGTATCGGGACGCCACGCGTCGTCGACGGTGGTGTAGACGATGGTCGCGCCGTCGGGCGAGAACTCCGCGCCCGACGCGGTGCCGGAGATCTCGTCGCTCAGCTGTTCGCCGGTCTCGAGATCGCGCACGCGCACGGTGTACCGCTCGTCTCCCGTGACGTCGACTCCGTACAGCATCCTGCGGCCGTCGTCGCTGACATCGAACGATCCGAGCGAGAAGAACTCGTGTCCCTCGGCTTCAACGTTGGCATCGAGCAGGACCTGCTCGCCGGGCACGTCGACGCCGGGCTCCAGCTGGGGCGGTGTCCAGTCATCGGGGGAGGCCAGGGGTGCACGGCACTGGATGCCGTACTGCTTGCCCTCGACCGTGCGACCGTAGTACCACCACTCCCCGCGGCGTGAGGGCACCGAAAGGTCGGTCTCGAGTGTGCGGCCCTTGATCTCGTCGAAGATGCGCTCGCGCAGGCGCTCGAGGTGCGCGGTGCGGACCTCGGTATACGCGTTCTCTGCCTCGAGGTGCGCGATGACGTCGGCATCGTCTTTCGCCCGCATCCACTCGTACGGGTCGTCGATGCTGTCGCCGTGGTGCTCGCGCGGCTGCGGCCGGCGCGCGGCGACGGGAGCGCCGGCCTCACCAGCGTGGTCTGCGGGGCGGGGGGATGCCGGGGTCAGGGCGTCATCGATGCTCACGTATCCACGCTATCCGAGCGAGCAGACCCGCCGACCCACGGTGCTCAGGCGGCGGCGATGAGGCGGCTGACCGGGGCGCGCTCAAGACGCGCGCCGGCGCGCACCGGCGGTGGTCAAGACGTCGTTCGGGATGCCGCGGGAGAACAGCAGCGCAAAGAGCGCCAGCGCGATGAGACCGAAGAACGCCGTGCGCAGCGAAGCGAGCTGCGAGTCGGTGTAGACCCGGGCGAGGAGCACCGCGTCGGCATCGCTCAAGCCCGCCTCCCTCGCGATGTCGGGGATGCTCGCGGCCGGGAGGATCTCGACGCCGCCGGCCGTCCGTTCGCTCACGGTCTGCCGGACCTCGTCGGGGAGAGCCGACTGGGCGATACCCGCCGCGAACGACGTGGCGAGGGAGCCGATGAGCACCGACCCGATGAGAGCCGTGCCGAGCGAGGAACCGAGGTTCTGGAAGACGCCCTGCATGCCCCCGACTTCGCTCGTGTCCTTCTCGGTCACGGCCGACATGTTGACATTGCCCAGCTGCGAGGCGAGGAGCCCGAGCGCCGCCCCCGCGCAGAACATGCCGATCCCGAAGGGCCACCCCGACAACTCCGGATCGATGGCGGAGAGCAGCACGACGCAGCTGGCCACGAGGACGACCTGACCCGTGCGGACGATCCTGCGCGGCGACCACGTCGTGGCCAGGCGCGTGCCGAGGATCGAGAAGAGGATGAGCGAGAGCGAGAGCGGGAAGATGCGCACGCCCGTCTGGAGGGCGTCGAGGCCCAGCGTCATCTGCAGGTACACCGGCACCATGAAGAACAACCCGGCCGTGACCGCATACTGTCCCCCCAGCGCGCCGAGGCCGCTGCGCAGCTGCAGCAGCTGCAGCAGCTCCACGTGCAGGAGAGGGTCGCGACCGGTGGCGCTGAGCCGCCGCTGTCGAGCGACGAACACGAACAGCAGCGCCGCCCCCGCGACCACGAACCAGGCCGAGAGCGAGACTCCGAGGGGTGCGACCGCGACGCCGGCGATCACCGGTGGATGCGCGGGAATGATCCAGCCCCAGGTCTTGCTCTGCAGCATCCCGAAGATGAGGAGGACAAGACCGAGCGCCGACACGAGCACGCTCGGCGCATCGATCCGCACCGCGCGCGGAGCCGCGGCCTGGGGGATGCTGCGGGCCAGCAGCACGACGACGGCCATGATGACGACCTCGGCGACGAAGACGTACCGCCAGTTCGCGTAGGTGGTCACGGCGCCGCCGATGAGGGGACCGGCAGCCACGGCGGCGCCGGACACGGCGCCGATCGTCGCGAACGCCGTGATGCGCGCCCGACCGGTGTAGTTGTCGGCGATGAGGGCCGCGACCGCGGGGATGACCAGAACCGCCCCGAGCCCCTCGATGATCGACCATCCGAGGAACAGCACGCCCATCGTGGGACTGAGCGCGGTGACGAGGGAGCCGACCGCGTAGATGATGGAGCCGATCACGAGCGCACGGCGTCGGCCCCACACATCACCCAGCTTGGCGCCGAGCAGCATGAAGGCCGCCATCGTGAGCGTGTAGAAGGTGATGGCGGCCTGCATGGAGGCGACGCTGCTGTCGAGGTCCTCGACCACCGTCGCGATCGAGACGTTCATCACGGTGCCATCCAGCACCATCACGAACTGCGCGCACCCGAGGATGACGACGACGGACCATTTCTTCATGCCCTGCCCGACCTTCGGCCGGCTGCACGGGAGGGGCCGGCTGCCGCTCAGTCAATACCCCCCGGGCGAGCCGCGCCAGTCTGTGGGCCGGATCAATTCACGGTGATCAACGTGCGCTGCCATCCGGATGAGCCGTCGGGCGCGATCGGTGCCCGATCCTCGATCTGCGTCACGCCGCTCGCGTCGACGGCGCGCACGGTCACGTAGTGCGTGCCGGGGGTTGCGTCCCACTCGGTGAACCACTGCACCCACGTGTCCGCGTTGATCGGCGTCGACAGCGTCGCGGGCATCCAGTCGCCGTCGTCCACCTTGACCTCCACGCGCGAGATCCCGGTCGTCTGCGCCCACGCCACGCCGGCGATCGGCACCCGCCCGGCTGCGACGGGGGTTCCCGAGCGCGGAGTGTCGATGCGCGAGGACATCTTGATGGGGGCGCGAGCGCTGTATCCGCGGGGCGTCCAGTAGGCCTCGTCCGCGGCGAACGTCGTCACCTTCAACTCCGTGACCCACTTGGTCGCCGAGACGTATCCGTACAGCCCGGGGACGACCATGCGCACCGGGAACCCGTGCTCGAGCGGCAGCGGCGCGCCGTTCATCGCCACGGCCAGGATCGCGTCGCGGCCCTCGTCGGTGAGCGTTTCGAGCGGTGTGCTCGCGGTGTATCCGTCGACCGAACGGGAGAGCACCATGTCGGCGCCCTCCTGCACTCCCGCACGGCGCAGCACATCGCGCAGGGGGATCCCCTGCCAGATCGCGTTGCCGACGAGGCCGCCGCCGACCTCGTTCGACACGCAGGTCAGCGTGATGGCGTATTCATCCAGCCCCATCCCGACGAGGTCATCGAAGCTCAGCTCGAACGGTTCGTCGACCATCCCGGTGACCGCGAGCCGCCACGCGGACGGATCGACCGACGGCACGGTCAGCGCGGTGTCCACGCGGTAGAAGTCGGCGTTGGGGGTGATGAGGTCGGACAGGCCCGGGATGTCGAGCTCGGCGCCGGCGGGGATCGTCACCGTGGTCCGGGGGCTGGGCAGTCGCAGCGCCTCGCGAACATTCGCGATCGAGGACGTCGCGGTGTTCACCAGCCGTGCGCCGATCCCGACCACCGCCGCGGAGACGGCGGCGATCGCCGTCAGGCGGAAGAAGGCGCGACGGTCGGGATTCGCGGTGGTGCCGCCGGCGGCCACGCTGTCCGTGTCGGCTTCCGCTGCCGTGCGGGTCCCCTCGCGCCACGCGCGCGCACGTCGTACGAGGACGAAGATCAGCACGCCACCGGCAGCCGCTCCGACGATCGGCGGAATCGCCGCAAGGGGCGTGGCCCCAGCGCGCGTCACGATCGCGGCGATCGAGAGGACACCGGCGATCCCCATCGCGGCGACGCCCGCGAACGGGCGCCAGAGCTCCAGCATCCCGGCGATCGCCGAGGCGACCAGCACCGCGAGCGCGAGTCCGATCAGCAGCGCGATCTTGTCGTACGCGCCGAAGGTCGAGATGGCGAGCTCTTTGAGGGGCTGCGGGACGATGTCGATCACGAAGGAGCCGACGGCGAGGATCGGGCTGCCCTCGCGGGCGACGATGAGGGCGACGAGCTCCGCGACGGCGAGGAAGGCCGCAGCGCTGACGACGCCGGCGATCGCGCTCCAGATCACGCTTCCGCGCCGGCTGAGTGTGCTGACCATGCCGATCCTCCGCTCCTGCGCAGCCGCTCCGACCGCCTGGGAGTTGTTCGCGGCGAAGCCGCCAGCGGATTGCCGGGCACGTCGAGGGCTGCCCGTAGGCTTGCGGGGTGAACATGCCCGCGCCCGCCTTCGGGCAGCATCCTCCCGCCGCGCGCACGCTGCTGCACCTCAGCGACACCCATCTCCTGGCCGGCGACAGGCGCCTCGGTGACCGATACGACACCGAGGACAATCTGCGGCGCACGCTCGAGCGGGTCGAATCGCTGGGCGTTCGTCCCGACGCGTTCGTCTTCACGGGAGATCTGACCGACCTCGGCGAGGCCTCCGCGTACGCGCGTCTGCGCGAACTGGTCGAACCCGTCGCCGAGCGACTCGGCGCCCCCGTCGCGTGGGTCGCCGGCAATCACGACGAGCGCCCCGAGATGCGCCGCGACTTGCTGGGGCTCGAGCCCACGGAGCAGGCGATCACGGGGGAGTGGGATCTCGGCGGGCTGCGCCTGATCGCGCTCGATTCGACCGTGCCCGGCTGGCATCACGGCGACATCGACGACGCGCAGCTCTCGTGGCTGCGCGGGCGTCTCGCGCAGCCCGCCCCGATGGGCACGATCCTCGCGCTGCATCACCCGCCCCTGCCCAGCCACGTTCCGCTGTTCGGCATCCTCGAACTGCGCCGCCAAGATCTGCTGGCCGAGGCGATCGCGGGCTCCGACGTGCGCGCGATCCTCGCCGGGCACCTGCATTACTCCACCCACGGCACGTTCGCGGGCGTGCCCGTGAGTGTCTCGGCCGCCACCTGCTACACCATGGACATCGCCCGGCCCCCGACATCCATCAACGGCATGGACGCCGGACAGTCGTTCCACCTCGTGCACGTCTACGAACACACCATCACTCACTCCGTCGTGCCGGTGGCGGGCGCCGATTCCGGCGACTACTTCTCGCCGGAATGGTACGAGCGGATGTCTGCGATCACCCCCGAGGAGCGACTCGAGCGCTTCTCCCGCAAGCCGCCGCGATCCTGATCGGCCGGGCTCCGCGAGAGTAGGCTCGGTGGCATCCCATCCCCGCCGTGACCGACCCACAAGGACACCCCGTGGCCCTCGACGCAATGACGCGCACCCGTTCCGAATCCGACTCCCTGGGATCGCTCGAGATCCCCGACGATGCCTACTGGGGCATTCACACCGCCCGGGCGCTCGAGAACTTCCCGATCAGCAAGCGGCCGATCTCGGTCTATCCGGACCTCGTGCGCGCACTCGCCATGGTCAAGCAGGCCTCGGCCCGCGCGAATCGCGAGATCGGTGTGCTCGATGCCGAGCGAGCCGACCTGATCGATGGCGCCGCGCAGCGGGTGATCGACGGCGAGTTCCACGACCAGTTCGTCGTCGGCGTCATCCAGGGCGGCGCCGGCACGTCGACCAACATGAACGCGAACGAGGTCATCACCAACATCGCGCTCGAGATGGCGGGCCGGGAGAAGGGCGACTACGCGTTCCTGTCGCCGATCGATCACACCAACCGCAGCCAATCCACCAACGACGTGTATCCCACGGCCATCAAGGTCGGGCTGAGCCTGGATCTGCGTGCCCTGCTCGAGCAGCTCGATCTGCTCCGTCGATCGTTCCTGGCCAAGGCGCACGAGTTCCACGACGTGCTGAAGGTCGGTCGCACGCAGTTGCAGGATGCCGTGCCGATGACCCTCGGGCAGGAGTTCAACGGTTTCGCGACCACTCTTCGCGAGGACTGGAACCGGCTGAAAGAGAACGCCTACCTGCTGACCGAGATCAACATGGGCGCCACGGCGATCGGCACCGGAATCACGACGCACCCCGCCTACGCGAGGGCCGTGCTGCATCACCTGCGCGACATCTCGGGCCTCGACCTCGAAACCGCCACCGACCTCGTGGAGTCCACGAGCGACACCGGCGCGTTCATGTCCTTCTCCTCGTCGCTCAAACGCAACGCGATCAAGCTCTCCAAGATCTGCAACGATCTGCGCCTGCTCTCATCGGGACCGCAGGCGGGTCTCGGCGAGATCAACCTGCCGGCGCGTCAGGCGGGCTCCAGCATCATGCCCGGCAAGGTCAATCCGGTGATCCCCGAGGTCGTCAACCAGGTCGCCTTCGCGGTCGTCGGCGCCGACACCACGGTGACCATGGCTGTCGAGGCCGGTCAGCTGCAGCTCAACGCGTTCGAGCCGGTGATCGCCCACTCGATCTTCCAGTCGATCACCTGGATGCGTCAAGCGATGTACACCCTTCGCGTCAACTGCGTGGACGGCATCACCGCCAATCGCGAGCGACTCGGGGCGATGGTGGGCGCCTCCGTGGGTGTCATCACCGCGCTGACGCCGTTCATCGGCTACGCGGCGTCGGCGGCGCTGGCGAAAGCGGCGCTGCTGACGGGGCGGAACGTCGGTGACCTCGTCGTCGAGGCGGGTCTGATGTCGCGCGAGGACGTCGCCAAACAGCTCTCGCCGGCGCGCCTGTCGGGACTCGAGGCGATCACCGCGGCCATCCCGATCCAGGTGGCACCCGAGGATCACTGACCCCCGGCATCCCGCCTCAGTCCGTGATGCGGCAGTGCGTCGTCAGCTCACCGATGCCGGCGACGCCGACGGTGACGCTCGAGCGGTCGCGCAGGAAGATCTGCGGGTCGCGGGAGTATCCGGCCCCTCCGGGGCTGCCGGTGGAGATGAGCGTGCCGGGCAGCAGAGTGGCCGAACTCGACAGGTGAGCGATCAGCGTGGCGACCGAGCGCACCATCTGGCCCGTTGTCGCATCTTGCACCGTCCGACCGTCGACGACTGCCCAGATGTGCAAGTCCTGTGGGTCGGGGATCTCGTCGGCGGTGACCACGAACGGCCCCGTGGGGGTGAAGCCGTCGAACGACTTGCATCGCGACCACTGCGCCTCCGAGAACTGGATGTCGCGGGCCGTGATGTCGTTGACGACGGTGTAGCCCCAGACGTGATCGAGCGCGTCGGCGGGAGACACATCGTGTGCGGGGCGCCCGATGATGACGCCGAGTTCGGCCTCGTAGTCGACCGACTCGCTGAGCGAGCGCGGCCACGAGGTGGTGCCCTCGTGGCCCGTCAGGGAGTTGGGCCAGAGGCAGAAGACGGTGGGCGCCGCGTCGGTCTTCAGACCCAGCTCGCTCGAGTGCGCAGAGTAGTTCAATCCGATCGCGAGGATCAGCGGCGGCCGGTCGACGGCGGACGCGAACGAGACGTCAGCGAGGGGATGCCGGGGGGCGGTGGTCGGCAGGTCTTCGCTCGCCGCGCGCACCCGGGCGAGCATCTCGTCACCGCCCTCGACGAGCGTCTGCAGATCGCGCGGCGCCCCCTCGAACAGTCCCGGCACGGGAACGGCGTGGTCGCCGACGACCACCGCCAGAACGGGAGGCGCGGACGGGGATACGACGATGTGGGCAAAACGCACGTCTCCACGCTACCGGGCGTGCGCGCTTAGGCTGACGGTTGTGACGTACGCCCCACCCCCCTGGCCGCCACAGGATCGCCGCGACGGCGTGCCGTCCGCGTCGTTCTCATCGGCCCTCGATCAGCCTCCCCATGCGACCGGCGCCTACATCCCGCCGCCACCTCCGACGGTGCACACGCTCCCGCAACTGCCCGAGGTGCCGCGCAGGGGGCGCAGCGCTTCCCTCTGGCTGCTCGGTGCCCTCGTCCTGGTCTCGGTGGGACTCGTGGGCTACTTCCTCACCTTTCTCGGGGCGGGGGCGTCCATCCTCGGGCTCGTGCTGGCGCTGGTGCCCTTCGTCGGGGTGCTGCTCGCGGTGCGCCTCGTGGACCGCTGGGAGCCCGAACCACGCAGTCTCCTCGTGCTCGCGGTCGCCTGGGGCGCGGTCGCCTCCGTCGCGATCGCGCTGCTCGTGGACCTCGGCATCGTGTTCCTGATCGGCCGCGACGACACCCTCGCGCGCGAGCTCTTCTCGAGCGTCGTGCAGGCGCCGGTGGTCGAAGAGGTCGCCAAGGGTCTCGGCCTGCTCATCATCTTCGCCACCGCCCGGCGCGCCTTCGACGGCCCGGTCGACGGAGTCGTCTACGGCGCTCTGGTGGGCGCGGGATTCGCCTTCACCGAGAACATCCAGTACTTCGCGATCAGCTTCCTGCAGGGAGGGATCGAGGATGTCACCGGCACCTTCTTCGTGCGCGGCATCCTCTCGCCCTTCGCCCACGCCATGTTCACGGCGATCATCGGGTTCGCCTTGGGCCTCGCCGCTCGCCGGGGCGCGCGCGGGGGAGTGCTCGGGTACTGGATGCTGGGGCTCGTCGGAGCGATCCTGCTGCACGCCTTCTGGAACGGCTCCGCGATGCTCGGCGACTTCTTCGCGCTCTACCTCACCCTGCAGGTGCCGTTGTTCGTCGGCTTCATCCTGGGCATCGTCGCGCTCCGACGGCAGGAGTCGCGTCTGACCCACCAGCGACTGGGGGAGTACGCCGCAGCGGGCTGGTTCACATCGCAGGAGGTCGACATGCTCGCCACAGGCGCCGGTCGCAAGCGGGGGCTGGCGTGGGCGCGCGGTCTGCGCGGGGATCGCACGGCGATCATGCGAGAGTTCATCGCCGACGCGACGGGGCTCGCGGCGGCCCGTCAGCGGGCCATCTCGGGACGGGATCCCCACGCGGTCGAAGACGAGCGCGTGCTGCTCCAGCGGACGGCGGCGGCGCGGGAATCCCTGCTCGCACTCTAAAACTCAGCGCCCGGTGCCGCGGCGATGCCTGCGTGTCAACCGGGCGCTGAGTCGGCCTGAACCCAGGTTGCCCGGGCCGCGCGCAGGTGTCAACCCCTCTTGACGGCCGCGCCGGCGTGCTTTGACGCCCGCGTCCGGCTCGGGTTGGATGGAACCATGACTGATGAGCGCACCAAGCCCGAAATCGACGCCCCCGTCGGCGACGCCCCGACCGAACTGGTGGTCAGGGACCTGATCGAGGGCACCGGCGCCGAGGCGAAGCCCGGCGACACCGTCACCGTCCACTACGTCGGAGTGGAGTACGAGACCGGCGAGGAGTTCGACTCCTCCTGGAACCGGGGCGAGAGCATCCAGTTCCCTCTGCGCGGTCTGATCCAGGGCTGGCAGGACGGCATTCCGGGCATGAAGGCCGGCGGGCGTCGCGAGTTGGTCATCCCGCCGGCGCTCGCGTACGGCCCTCCGGGTGGGCACTTCCTCGGCGGCAAGACGCTCATCTTCGTGATCGACCTCATCGCCGTCGGCTGACCCGCCCCGCATCGAACGACCCCGGCGGCGCCGGGGTCGTTCATCGTTTCGTCACATCGTCGTCGCGCATCGGAATACATGCACCTGCATACTGGTTGACGACGAAAGACGCCGTGCACACGGCACCCACGATCCCCAAGGAGACAGCATGAGCGCCACCACCCTCGACCTTCCCGGTTACAAGCCCGGCACCTGGGTTCTCGACCCTTCGCACAGCGAGGTCACCTTCAGCGTCCGCCACATGATGATCTCGAAGGTGCGCGGCACCTTCGGTGTCAAGAGCGCCACGCTCGTCGCCCCCGAGAACCCGCTCGAGGCCGAGGTCACCGCCAGCGTCGACGTCGCCTCGATCGACACGAAGGACGAGAACCGCGACCAGCACCTGCGCTCGGCCGACTTCTTCGATGCCGAGACCTACCCGACGATGGACTTCCGCTCCACCGGTGCCCGCATCGAGGGTGACGACCTCTACATCGACGGCGACCTCACGATCCGCGGCATCACCAAGACCGTCACGTTCGAGCTCGACTTCGGTGGATTCGGCACCGACCCCTACGGCAACTACAAGGCCGGCGCCAGCGCCAAGACCGTCATCAACCGCGAGGACTTCGGTCTGACGTGGAACGCCGCGCTCGAGACCGGCGGCGTGCTCGTCGGCAAGGACGTGACGATCACCCTCGACCTGCAGGGTTCGCTGCAGGCCTGACATCGCGAGCAGGGGTGGATGTCGCGGCCGATGGGTCGCCGCATCCACCCCTTTCTCGTGTCCGCGCGCGGATCGGTTTGCCTGTAGACTCTTCAGGTTGCCGTTCGATCGGCCGCGGATAAAGAGAGCTCACGCATCAGGCGATGGGCGCCGCGCAATGAAGAGAAAGGGGATCCCCTCTATGCCGCTTGAATTCGAAGCCAAGAAGGCGATCATCGAAGAGTACGCGACGCACCCCGGTGACACCGGATCCCCCGAGGTGCAGGTCGCGATGCTGACGCAGCGCATCAAGGACCTCACAGAGCACCTGAAGGAGCACAAGCACGACCACCACTCGCGTCGTGGTCTGTTCCTGATGGTCGGTCAGCGCCGTCGTCTGCTCGGCTACCTCCAGGACATCGACATCAACCGCTACCGCGCGTTGATCGAGAAGCTGGGGCTGCGCCGCTAAGTCGCGCCAGCGTTCAATCGCACGAAACTTCTTGAAGGGCCGTCCCAGGTGTGGGGCGGCCCTTCCTCGTGTCAGGCGCGCGCCGCCAGGAGATCCGCGTGCCAGCGCTCGGCGACGTCGGGGTGCGCGCGCAGCCGCGACTTGAGGGCGTTCTCGCCGTACAGGGCGTGAATCGGATTCGACGGGTCGTCGGAGACCCCGGAGGCGCGGGCGGCCAGCTCCGGCGGCAGCTCGATCAGCGGCAGGGTCGCATCGAGCGCGGGGTTGAAGAAGAACGGCACCGAGATGCGGTCTTCGGGCGACCGCGGTGAGAGCACACGGTGATTGGTGGCCGTGAGGTAGCCCTGCGTGGCGTACTCGAGCATCTCGCCGATGTTGACGACGAAGGCCCCGGGAACGGGAGGCGCATCGACCCAGACCCCGTCGCGCTCTACCTGCAGGCCGCCCTTTCCGGGCTCGATCCAGAGCAGGGTGAGCACGCCCGAGTCCTTGTGGGCTCCGACGCCCTGCGCGGGCTCGGGGTCGTCGGT
This sequence comes from Microbacterium sp. HA-8, assembly GCF_046111165.1. Lineage (NCBI taxonomy): Bacteria > Bacillati > Actinomycetota > Actinomycetes > Micrococcales > Microbacteriaceae > Microbacterium > Microbacterium sp. HA-8. The sequence goes on along the minus strand of NZ_CP162025.1, from coordinate 2,612,974 downwards.
GCCGGGGTAGCGGATGATCTTGATCAGCGTGGACGGCTCGCCGAAGGGCGCGGCGAAGTAGTCCTCGGGTGCGCCGAGGGCGAGCGCCCAGGCGCGCAGCAGCTTGCGGGACACGCCGGCCAGGTGATCGTGCCACTCGGCGACCACGTCGCGCAGTTCGGGGAGGGCGTCGGGCCACATGTTCGGGCCGATGAGCCGCGCGAAATCGGGAGACGCGGCATCCCGCACCGCCTCGCGTTCCGGGCCGATGTCGATCTGCTCGCGCCAGTCGACCGCGCCCCGGGTGCGCTCCCCGCCGACCCTCGTGTAGCCCCGGAAGTGCGGGCTTCGGACGTTCTCGATCGCCAGCTTGTCAGCCTCGGGCAGCTCGAAGAACCGCCGCGCGACACTGTGCAGGCGTGCCTCGAGGTCGGCCGTCACGCCGGTACCGGTGAGATAGAAGAATCCCACCTCGTGGGTGGCGGCGCGCAGCTCCTGCCGAAAGCGCTCGGACGCCTCTGCGCCCCGGTCGAGTGCCGACAGATCGAGCACCGGAAGGTTCAGCTCACTCATGCCGCCAGGGTAGGTGGAGGATGAGCGCGTCGTCACGCCGTGTTGCCCCGCGTTACCACGCGGGCGCGTGATCAGCGCGGGCGGCGCGACCCCGTCGGGTCCGACCGTCGTCCCTCGCGGCCGGCGAGGGCGGGATCGGCGAACAGCCACGTTGGTCGGGGCTCGACGAGCGGCCGGAAGAGACGGCGCACGGGCTGTGTGGCAAGGCCCAGCGCGACGCCGACGGCGAGCACGACCACGAGAGGCAGCCACAGCCACGTCGGTTCGAGATCGCGCAGCACGCCCGACTCGCGGAACGGATAGAGCACGAAGGAATGCAGCAGATAGACGTACATCGTGTACTGGCCGAAATGGGTCCACCAGGTGTGCCTCAGCGGCACGAGCGCGAAGAACGCGACGCTGAGCACGAGGGCGATCGCCATGAGCGCCAGTCGGACGCCGCCGGCCCACCACTGATCGCCGCCGAGGGCGGCGTACGAGTCGTCGTAGAAGAGCCAGGTGCGCAGGTTCATCCGCTCCCACACGTCCACGAAGGCCCAGGCCGCCCATCCCGTGACGCCGAGGACAGCCAGCGCCGCCGCCGTGACCCACCAGGGCCTGCGATCCAGCAGCCGCAACCGGTTCACCACGTCCCGCTCGCTCAGCCACCACCCCAGGGCGAAGAAGGGCAGCAGGCCGAGCGTGCGCGAGAGCGAGAAGGTCGAGTCGATGTTCGTCACGTACCCGGCGCCGACCGAGATGAGCACGGTCCACACCAGGGGCCATCGGAGCAGAGCGAGGTAGGGCAGCACGAGGCGGAAGATGCCGAGGGCGAGCAGGAACCACAGTGTCCACGACGGCTGGCTGAGGTTGGGGTCGCCGTCCCCCTCGACGATCCACTTGGTCAGGGTCCACAGGCCCTCGAAGATGACGTAGGGCAGCAGGATGTCGGTGACCACGCGCGCCATCTGCCGCCTGGTCGGCGTGCCCGCCTTCGAGAAGTATCCCGAGATGATCGCGAACGCGGGCATGTGGAACGCGTACACCGTGAGGTAGAGGGCGAGGGCGATGTCGGAGTCGTAGGTCAGACGCTGCACGGCATGGCCGAGCACCACGAGGACGATGCACGCGAAGCGGGCATTGTCCCAGAACGGCACGCGGCGCTTGGGGCGCGGCGTCGTCCCCGTCGCGGGCGACCCGGGGTCGGAGGAGCGCGGGGCGGATGCCGCGGCCCGGCCGGGCGGAGTGGTCTGGCTCATGAGCGTGCTCACCCTACCGCGGCACCGCGGCGCGGCATCCCCTGCTCTGGCGGATGCGGGGCGCGGCCTCGAGCCGGGCGGAATAATCTGGGGGAGCGGACGTTTCACCGGGTACATTCATTTGCATAGACACTCGCGACGGTGATCCCGGCGCGGAGGAAGCGGAGCAGATCGTGAACGACACCACGTCACAGGCCGTGCAGTTCGGCATCTTCTCGGTGAGCGACATCACCGAGGATCCCACCACCGGCAAGACGCCGAGCGAGGCGGAGAAGATCCGCAACGCGGTGACGGTCGCCACGCACGCCGAAGCGGTGGGGCTCGATGTCTTCGCGCTCGGCGAGCACCACAACCCGCCCTTCTGGTCCTCTTCTCCCACGACGACGCTGGCCTACATCGCCGCTCAGACGGAGCGCCTGATCCTGTCGACCGCGACGACGCTGATCACGACCAACGACCCGGTGAAGATCGCCGAGGACTACGCGATGCTGCAGCATCTCTCGGGGGGCCGGGTCGATCTCACCCTCGGGCGCGGCAACACCGGTCCCGTCTACCCGTGGTTCGGACAGGACATCCGCCAGGGGCTCCCGCTCGCCATCGAGAACTACGCGCTTCTGCACAAGCTGTGGCGTGAGGACGTCGTGGACTGGGAGGGCAAATTCCGCACCCCGCTCCAGGGGTTCACCTCGACGCCGCGGCCGCTCGACGGCATCGCGCCGTTCGTGTGGCACGGCTCGATCCGCACCCCCGAGATCGCCGAACAGGCCGCGTACTACGGCGATGGCTTCTTCGCCAACAACATCTTCTGGCCCAAGGAGCACTACCAGCGCTTGATCGCCCTCTACCGTCAGCGGTACGCGCACTACGGCCACGGCACCCCCGAGCAGGCGATCGTCGGGCTCGGCGGACAGGTGTTCATGGCGGCGAAGTCGCAGGATGCCGTGGCCCGGTTCCGCCCGTACTTCGACAACGCCCCCGTCTACGGACACGGACCGTCGCTCGAGGACTTCGCCGAGATGACGCCGCTCACGGTCGGCTCGCCGCAGCAGGTCATCGACCGCTACGCCGCGATGCGCGACACCTTCGGCGACTACCAGCGCCAGCTGTTCCTGATGGATCACGCAGGCCTGCCGCTGAAGACGGTGCTCGAGCAGCTCGACATCCTCGGCGGCGAGGTCGTGCCGGTCCTGCGTCGCGAGCTGGCGAAGAACCGGCCGGCCGAGGTGCCCGACGGTCCCACGCACGCGGCCCGCGTGCGCGCGGTCTACGGCGACGGACCCGCGCGTGAGGCCCGCCCGCGGGCCAACCGGGGCGACAACCTCGCGGGTCCCTCGCCGTATCAGGACGCCGCCGCGGCTCCCGTGCTGGCGGGGTCGGCCTTCGGCGCCGCCGCGACGCGGAAGGGGGCCTGAGATGGTCGCCCGGCGCATCGCCGTCGTGACGGCCGGTCTGTCGAACCCGTCGACGACCCGATTGCTCGCCGATCGACTGACCCAGGCGGTGCTCGGCGAGCTTTCGGAGCGCGAGATCGCCGCGTCGGTCGACGTGTTCGAGCTTCGCGACTACGCGCACGACATCACGAACAATCTGCTCACCGGATTCGCGCCTCCGGCGCTCGAGTCCGCGATCAACGCCGTCGTCTCGGCCGATGCGATCATCGCCGTGACGCCGATCTTCTCCACGAGCTACTCGGGTCTGTTCAAGTCGTTCGTCGATGTGCTCGACCCGGACGCGCTCGCGGGGACCCCGGTGCTGCTGGGCGCCAATGCGGGCAGCGCGCGACACTCGCTCGCGATCGACTATGCCATCCGTCCGCTGTTCACGTACCTGCACGCCGATCCCGTGCCCACCGGCGTGTTCGCGGCCTCCGCCGACTGGGGTTCGACACCGGACGAGGTGGCGCCCCTCGGCGCGCGGATCGGTCGGGCTGCCCGCGAGCTCGCCGATGCCATCGAGCGGCGCGGCGTGCAGGGTGCGGGTGACCCCTTCGATCCCGCGACCTACCTCGGCGAGGGGCGTTCGTTCGGGCACCTGCTGGGCGGCCTGGCGGGGGAGTAGGACGCCGACCCGCGGGTGAACGGCCGCCGAACGGCGCGCGGACGGTGACGTGCCGGCGTGCATCCGGTGAACACTCGGCGCCGTACGCCGATTCGGCGGGCGCGCGGCGTGCGCAGGCGTCACCGTGGAGTTGTGAGAGTCGCGCTGCTGGCCGAGTCCTTCCTCCCTCACATGAACGGTGTGACGGGATCCGTCCTCCACGTCCTGCGCCATCTGCGGGCACAGGGTCACGAGACGCTCGTGATCGCGCCGCGTGCGGGCGAGGTCGATGCCGACCTGCACGGCGCCCGCTCGGCGCTGCTGCGATCGGTGCCGCTTCCCTCATATCCCGAAGTGCGTGTGGTCTTCGCGCGCACGGCGACCCTCACGCGCATTCTGCGGGAGTTCGGTCCGGACGTGATCCATCTCGCCTCGCCCTTCGTGCTCGGCTGGCAGGGGGTGCAGGCCGCGGACGCCCTGCGGGTGCCCTCGGTCGCCGTCTACCAGACCGACGTCACGGCGTACGCGCAGAAGTACGGTGTGGCAGGCGCCGCCCCCTTCGTGGGGGCCCACGTCGGCCGCCTGCACCGCCGCGCGACACTGACGCTCGCCCCCTCGAGCTCCGCGCGTGCGCAGCTCGAGGGACTCGGCGTCGATCGCATCCGCACGTGGGCGCGCGGCGTCGATGCGGAGCGCTTCACCCCGGAGCGGCGCGACGATCTGTGGCGTGCGCGCGCGGGAGGCGGACGGATGCTGGTGGGCTATGCCGGTCGACTCGCCGCCGAGAAGCAGGTCGAGGATCTTCGTGCGCTCGCCGATCTGCCCGGCGTCCGGCTCGTGGTCATCGGGGAGGGGCCGGCGCGCGCCCGGCTGGAGGAGCTGCTGCCCGACGCGCTGTTCACGGGATTCCTAGGTGGCGAGGCGCTTGCGCGGGCGCTCGCGTCGCTCGACGTCTTCGTGCATCCGGGAGAGCACGAGACGTTCTGCCAGGGCGTTCAGGAGGCGCTCGCCAGCGGCGTACCGGTCGTGGCGACGGGACGCGGCGGTCCCCTGGATCTCGTGCGCAGCAGCATCGACGGCTGGCTCTACCGGCCGGGCGACCTCGGCGATCTGCGCTCGCGCGTCGCCGATCTGGTCGGCGACGAGGCGAAGCGCGCAGCGTTCGCGCGCGCGGCGCGCGAGAGCGTGCGGGGCCGCACCTGGGCTGCACTGGGCGATCAGTTGCTCGGGCACTACGCCGAAGCGCGGGCGCTGCGACCCCTCGACGACGCACGTCTCGGGCGCGGGCTCGAACGGCCGGCGCTCCCCGTGCCCCCCTCGCCGTCGTCCGGTCGACGCTGCGCGAGCTTCGTCGCCCTGGGGGACTCCCTCACAGAGGGGCTGTGCGACACGTCGAGGATGCCGCCGGGGCAGTATTGCGGATGGGCCGACCGTCTCGCGCAGCTGCTGGCGCACGCGCGCGAAGGCGACACGCCGCTCGCTTACGCCAACCTCGCGGTGCGCAGCCGTCGGGTGCGCGACCTCGTCGACGAGCAGCTTCCGATGGCGTTGGCGCTCCGGCCGGATCTGGTCTCGGTGTTCATCGGCGCCAACGATCTCGTCGGGCCGAGGGCGGACGTCGCGGCGCTCGCGGCCGAGGTGGCTTCGGCCGTCCGCACCCTGCGTGCGGCGGGAAGTCAGGTGCTCCTGGTCACCCCGGTGCTGCCGCGCCGTCGCGCATCCGTTCTCTTCGTCCGGCGTTTCGCTCGTTACTCCTCCGCGCTGCGCCGGATCTCACGCGAGACGGGGTGCCTTCTGCTGGATGCCGAGGCCATGCCCGAGCTCGCCGATCCCTCGGCGTGGGCGGACGATCGTGTGCATCTCTCGGCTCGCGGGCACCGGGTGCTCGCCTACCGTGCGGCCGATGTGCTCGGAGTACCCGATGCGGACGCGCTCGGCGGTCTGGACGATGCCTTCCATGCTGTCGAGGATGCCCCGCCGGAGGGGTCGTGGCTGCGGGTGCACGCGCTGCCCTGGGTCTGGCGCCGGCTGCGCGGCCGCACGGCCGGCGACGGGCTCGGACCCAAGCACAACGCCCTCATCGCGCTGCCACCGCGGTCGATGAAGGTGCGGGACGCGGAGCCGCACGACTCGCTCTGATGTGCGTCGCCCGGCCGCCCGTCATCCCTCGAAGCCGCGCTCGAACTGGTCGACCTCGCTTTCGAGGCTCTCGCCGAGCTCGATGCTCTCCCGCGGGTCGATCGTCGGGTCGGGTCCGTCCCATTCGGCCTCGTCCTCGAGAGGGACCTCACGGTCGTCGTCGGGCACATCGCCGGGGGAACGGCGATCTTCGCTCATCTTTTGACTCCTATCCGCTCTTGCGCCGGAACGTGCGCTTGGCCCCCGCGGGTCCGTGGGTGGCGTGCACGGCGGAATCGCCGTTCAGGTGCGCCTCGCCCGATCGGTGGTGGGCGTTCTTCTTCTCGAGCGCCTCCTTGAACTTGCGCTTCAGGTCGTCGGATGCCGCGTCCTGGGGTTTCTCGTCGGTGCTCATGAGGCTCAGCCTACGCACGCGGGGCGAGAGTGGCGAGAGACGTCGGGCCGCGGCATCCCGCTCCCGGCGCCTCGCGCTGGTAGGCTTTCGAAGGTTGTGCGGATCGCTTCGCGCCACCGCACAACTGCACAATGCGCCGGCACCGCCGGCGTCTCAGGAGCAGGCCGGCAGGAAGCTGGTCCCCTGTGGTGGTCTCCTCGTCGGTCTCGCCGGGTGGATTTCTACTGGTGGCCAGCGCAAGCGCACGCCGCCCTCGCGTCTCGCGCGCTCATATCTGCCTACTCCCGCTCCTTCGGATACACTCGCGCGCCACACGGGCGGGCGAGTCGAAACAAAGAAGGAGAGACCTCTTGGAAGGTCCTGAAATCACATCCGCCGAAGCCGTTCTCGACAACGGACGCTTCGGCACCCGCACCATCCGCTTCGAGACCGGTCGCCTCGCGCAGCAGGCGCAGGGCGCGGTCGCCGCGTACCTCGACGGCGACACGATGCTGCTGTCGGCGACGAGCGCCGGCAAGAGCCCCCGCGAGGGCTTCGACTTCTTCCCGCTGACGGTCGACGTCGAGGAGCGCTCGTACGCCGCCGGCAAGATCCCGGGGTCGTTCTTCCGTCGTGAGGGTCGACCCTCGACCGAGGCGATCCTCGTCTGTCGCCTGATCGACCGCCCGCTGCGCCCGTCGTTCGTCGACGGCCTCCGCAACGAGGTCCAGATCGTCGTGACGGTGCTCTCCATCGCTCCCGGCGAGTTCTACGACGCGCTCGCGATCAACGCGGCCTCGGCGTCCACCCAGATCTCGGGTCTGCCCTTCTCCGGCCCGATCGCCGGCGTGCGTCTCGCGCTCATCCCGGGTCACGGCGAGAACGCCGACCAGTGGGTCGCGTTCCCCAAGGCGGAGCAGCTCGAGGAGGCCGTGTTCGATCTGATCGTCGCCGGCCGCGTGCTGCCCGACGGCGAGGTCGCGATCATGATGGTCGAGGCCGAGGCCACCGAGCACAGCTGGAACCTCATCAAGGGCGGCGCCACCAAGCCCAGCGAAGACGTCGTGGCCGCGGGCCTCGAGGCCTCCAAGCCCTTCATCAAGCAGCTCGTCGAGGCGCAGCAGGTCATCGCCGACGGCGCCGCGAAGGAGATCCGCGACTACCCGGTCTTCCTGCCCTACAGCCAGGAGACCTACGACTTCGTCGCGGGTCGCGCGTACGACGAGCTCGTCGGCATCTACCAGATCGCCGATAAGCAGCAGCGTCAGGACGCCGACGACGCGGTCAAGGACCGTGTGAAGGCGCAGCTGCTCGCCGCCGTCGAGTCGGGCGAGCTGCCCGCCGTCGCGACGCTCGAGTTCTCGGCGGCCTACAAGTCCGTGACGAAGAAGATCGTCCGCGGCCGCATCCTCTCCGAGGGTGTGCGCATCGACGGTCGTGGCCTCGCCGACATCCGTGCCCTCGAGGCCGAGGTCGACGTCATCCCGCGCGTGCACGGGTCGGCGATCTTCCAGCGCGGTGAGACCCAGATCCTGGGCGTCACCACGCTGAACATGCTCAAGATGGAGCAGCAGATCGACTCGCTCTCGCCCACGACGAGCAAGCGGTACATGCACCACTACAACTTCCCGCCCTACTCCACCGGTGAGACCGGTCGTGTGGGCAGCCCCAAGCGTCGCGAGATCGGGCACGGCTTCCTCGCCGAGCGCGCCCTCGTCCCGGTGCTGCCGGGCCGCGAGGAGTTCCCCTACGCGATCCGCCAGGTCTCGGAGGCTCTCGGCTCCAACGGGTCGACCTCGATGGGCTCGGTCTGCGCCTCGACGCTCGCCCTGCTCAACGCGGGTGTGCCGCTGAAGGCGCCCGTCGCGGGCATCGCGATGGGTCTCGTCTCCGATGAGGTCGACGGACAGACGCGCTACGCCGCGCTGACCGACATCCTCGGCGCCGAGGACGCCCTCGGCGACATGGACTTCAAGGTCGCCGGCACGAGCGAGTTCGTCACGGCGATCCAGCTCGACACGAAGCTCGACGGCATTCCGTCGTCGGTGCTCGCGGGCGCGCTGCAGCAGGCCAAGGATGCGCGTATGCAGATCCTCGAGCTGATCAACGCGACGATCGACGCGCCCGACGAGATGGCCGCCACGGCTCCCCGCGTGATCAGCGTGCAGATCCCCGTCGACAAGATCGGCGAGCTGATCGGCCCCAAGGGCAAGACGATCAACTCGATCCAGGACGAGACCGGCGCCCAGATCTCTATCGAGGATGACGGCACCGTCTACATCGGCGCGGTCGACGGCCCCTCGGCCGAGGCGGCGCGTGCGCAGGTCAACGCGATCGCCAACCCGACCAACCCCGAGGTGGGTGAGCAGTTCCTCGGCACGGTCGTCAAGATCGCGACGTTCGGTGCGTTCATCTCGCTGCTTCCGGGCAAGGACGGGCTCCTGCACGTCAGCGAGGTCCGCAAGCTCGCCGGCGGCAAGCGTGTCGAGAACGTCGAGGACGTCCTCGGCGTCGGTCAGAAGATCCTCGTGAAGATCACGAAGATCGACGACCGCGGCAAGCTCTCGCTCGAGCCCGTCGTCGAAGAGGCAGCCGACCAGGAGGGCCGTGCCGCGGCCAACCCCGGTCCCGAGGCGCCCGCCGAAGGCTGAATCGCCGCGCGATGCCCCCGTCGTCCTTTCCGGGATGCCGGGGGCATCGCCGTTTCGTGATCAAAGCGTTATATGCAATTCACGACGCGGCCACCGGTTGGTCGGCCGGGCCGCCCCGGAGGCCCTACCCTCGTACTTAAGCGCCGGGGGGCGCGCACGACGCACAGGTCGCGGAACGGGTGAAACGGGTCGCGAGGGGGTGGAGCATGGGTTTCTTCGGTGTGGGATCAGCCGCCTCTGTGGCGAGCCCCGGAACGCCGCGGATGCCGGTCGCGCATCCCTCTGCTCCGATCCCGGTACAGGGACCCAGCATCGGCCACGGGCTGCGGACGCCGCTCGGTGAGACCGGCCTCGAGATCTTCCCGCTCGTGCTGGGCGGTGCGGAGTTCGGCTGGAACGTCGACATCGCCGCCAGCCACCGCATCATCGACCGCTACGTCGAACTCGGCGGCAACGTGCTGCACACGGCGGATTCGTTCTCCGCGGGCCGCAGCGAGCACATCATCGGCCAGTGGCTCGCCACCCGCGGTGTCCGCGACGACATCGGCGTCGCGGTGCGTGTGGGCGGGCACCCGGACAACCCCGGGCTCGGCCCCGTCAATCTCGTTCGGGCTGTCGAGGCTTCCCTCACACGCCTGGGCACCGACCACATCGACGTGCTCTACCTCGACGGCTCCGCAGACCAGGCCGTACCGCTCGAAGAGACCCTCGCGACGGCGGAGTGGCTCATCGGCGCGGGCAAGGTGCGTCACCTCGCGGCGGCCGAGTTCTCGCCGGAGCGCCTCGTCGAGGCGCGGATCCTCGCATCGGCGGGCTACCCGCGGTTCACGGTGCTCGATGCCCACTACAACGTCCTGCATCGCACACCCTTCGAGGGAGACCTGCGGCTCGTCGCGGGGGCGCAGGGCATCGCGGTCACGCCGTCGCACCCGCTCGCGCACGGCTTCCTCTCCGGGCGGCACCGCAACCGGGATCGCATGGGACTGTCGGCCCGCGGAATGCAACTGGCCACCTACCTCAACCGCCGGGGCCAGCGCGCGCTCAAGGCTCTTGATGGCATCGCGCTCGAGCTCGGTGTTCCCGACGCCGCGGTCGCGGTGGCATGGTTGCTCGCCCAGCGCACCGTCGTCGCGCCCATCGTCAACGCCTATGCGCCCGAGCACGTCGACGAGCTCGTGCAGGGCGCGGGTGTGCAGCTCAGCCGCAGCCACCTCGCCGAGCTGACCCGCGCCGCGCAGTGACCGCGGTCCTCGGCCTTGTCGCAGAGGTGACATAGGCTGAAAAGAGGCGCGGCACCGAGGCCCCCTGCGACGAGAGTGAGAGCGTGACCCATTTCATCTACCTCGTACGTCACGGCGAGCATCAGGATGCCGAGCACGGTCTGGTCGATGGGCCCCTCTCACCGCGCGGTCAGCGCCAGGCGTCGCTGATCGCCGACCGGCTCTCGGGCGTTCCGCTGAGCTCGGTCTGGCACTCGCCGCTGCTGCGGGCGACCGAGACGGCGCGGATCGTCGCCGAACGGATGCCCGCCATCGACCCGCAGCCCTCGGCTCTGCTGTTCGACTGCGTTCCCTCGGGCATGGCCGGTGACACACCCGCGGCCTTCGAGCCCTTCTTCGGATCGGTCAGCGAGGCCGAGATCGACGCCGGTCACGCGCAGATGGCCGACGCCACCGCGGAGTTCCTGGTGCGGCGGACCGGCGACGTGCACGAGCTGCTGATCACCCACAACTTCGTGATCGGCTGGTTCGTCCGCGAGGTTCTCGGCGCCCCGGAGTGGCGCTGGATGACCCTCAACCAGGCGCACTGCGGCCTGACCGTCATCGCTCAGAAGCAGGGCCGCCCCTGGACGCTGCTGACGCACAACGACCTGGCGCATCTGCCCTTCGAGCTGCGCACGGGGCTTCCCGAGACGCATCCGGTCTGATCAGAGCGACTTGCCGTACCAGCGGGTCGCGTTCGCGTTGTCGTTGTAGGGCGCGATGGCGGCGAATCCGGAGTGCGCGTACAGCGAGCCGGCGGCCTCGAGCGTGTGGTGGGTGTCGAGCACGAGCTCTGCCGCGCCGAACGCCCTGGCGCGCGCCTCGAGGTCATCGAGCAGCATCCTGCCCCATCCCTTGCCGCGACCCTCCGGCTTGACGTACAGGTGCTTGAGCTCGTAACGCATGCCGAGGTCGCCGTCGTCGATTCGTCGGATGCCGCCGCAGCCGACGGCCTGAGCGGTCTCGCCGGCGCCTTCTTGCTCGAGCACGACGAACACGCCGCGAGGCGGAACGAAGGCCGCGGGGTCCGGAAAGACCGTGCGGTAGCCGCCGCCGGGGAAGATGTCGGCCCGGGCGCCGAAGTACTCGGCCAGCAGGGTGTGCGCTTCGGCGGTGTCGACGGGGGATTCACGCAGGTGCACCACCGTGCGAGTCTACGACGGGCCCGCGAACCTAGGATGGAAGCCATGACGACACGCGTGGCCATCGTGGGTGCATCGGGTCGCCTCGGCGGCGTCGTGCAGTCCGTGATCGAACAGGCCGATGGTTACGAGGTGCTGGCGATGCTCGGTTCGCAGAGCGACATCGCCGAGATCGAGGGTGCAGACCTGGTCGTCGACGTCTCGACTCCGGCGGTCTCGATCGATGTCGTCCGCGCGGCCACCGAGCGGGGAATCAACGTGCTGGTGGGTACGTCGGGCTGGTCGGAGGAGCGCATCGCGCTCGTGCGGCCGCTCGTGGCGGCGGCCGGCACGGGTGTCGTCTTCATCCCGAACTTCTCGCTCGGTTCCGTCATCGGCTCGGCGATCGCCGCCGCGGCCGCGCCCTTCTTCCCCTCGATCGAGATCATCGAGGCCCATCACGAGCGCAAGGTCGATTCGCCCAGTGGCACCGCCGTGCGCACGGCCGAGCTGATCGCCGCAGCGCGCGCGGATGTCGGACCCGTCGAGGCGCCGCACGCCGATCAGCGCGCCCGCGGACAGCGAGTGGCGAGCGTCCCCGTGCACTCGCTGCGACGGCCGGGCGTCATCGCCAAACAGGAGGTCGTGCTCTCGGGGCCGGGGGAGTCGCTGCACATCGTGCACGACACGATCGAGCCCGCGCGGGCCTATGCCCCCGGCATCCGCATCGCCCTCGACGCCGCCCGGACCGCGACCGGCGTGATCGTCGGGCTCGACACGTTCATCGACATCGGCATCGGGCGGCTCGGTTCGCCCGCCGGCTCTCCCATCGACGACGGCGGCGTGCCCGGTCAGGTCGCCGCCGCGACCGGTCTGTGACCGTCCTCTCGTGAACGCGCGCATCGGCGTCGCCGTCATGGCGGTGCTCCTGGCCCTCTATCTGGTGCTCGTGACGCAGCGCGGCGTGCTGCTGCTGGGGTCGGGTGATCCGGTCGGGATCGCGATGGGCGTCGCGATCTTCGTTCTGCCCCTGGTGGCGGCGTGGGCGCTCGGGCGGGAGCTCTGGTTCGGCGTCCGCGCCGAGCGTGTGGGCCGACGCCTCGAGATCGAGGGCGGGCTGCCCGAGGACGAGGTCGCGGTGCGCGAGAGCGGCCGCGTGCTGCGCTCCGACGGCGACGCGGTCTTTCCCACTTACCGCGCCCAGGTCGAAGCCGACCCCGAGGACTGGCGCGCGTGGTACCGGCTCGGCCTGGCCTACGACGCCGCGGGGGACCGCCGGCGGGCGCGATCCGCGGTGCGCGAGGCAATCCGGCGGGAGTCGGCGGAGCGCCGCGCCGAGTGATCAGCGCGCCGGGACCGCGGCGGCGACGGCATCTTCCACCGTCGGGTGGGTGAAGGTGAAGCTGGCGTCGCGCAGCACCTCGGGGAGCACGTGCGCGTCGCCGAGCAGCACCGAGTCGGCCATGTCTCGACCGAGGCCCAGACGGATCGCCCACGCCGGAGCGGGGATCGCGAACGGCCTGTTCATGCGGCGGGCGAGGGCGAAACCCAGGTCGTTCGCGGTCGCCCGGGTCGGCCCCGCGAGGTTCACCGGTCCCGCGATGTCGCGCTCGATCACGGCGCGGATGGCGCGCACCTCGTCGGTGAGTGAGATCCACGGCCACACCTGGCGTCCGCCGCCGAGAGGTCCGCTGAGACCCGCCTTCGTGAGGAGCATGAGAGGCTTCAGGACACCCTCCGGGTGCACGACGGGGGCGGTGCGCAACAGCGCCACCCGCGCCTGGTCACCGGCTGCGAGCGCAGCATTCTCCCACTCGACGCAGATGCCGCTCAAGAATTCGCCGCCCGGCGGTGAGGACTCCGTGAGCGCGCGACCCGGTGCCGACCCGTAGAAGCCGACGGCGCTCGCCGAGACGAAGGCGGGTGCCGACGCCCCGAGGGCGCGGATCGCGGTGGCGAGCGTGCGCGTCGGCGTGAGCCGGGACCACAGGAGGGAGCGCTTGTACGAGCGCGTCCACGGGATGTGCCCGATGCTCGCGCCGTTGAGGTTCACGACCGCTTCGGCGCCCTCCAGCAACTCGGGATCCAGAGGTGAAGTGTCCTGCAGCCACTCGATCTCGTGCGGGGCCGCCGGCGCGCGCCGCACGAGGGTGCGCACCTCGACACCGTCCGCGCGCAGGCTCTCGACGAGCGCCCGGCCGATCAGGCCCGAGGCGCCCGCGACGACGATGCGTCCCGGCATCCGTCGCCCGCCGTTCAGGCGAGGGTGGCTTCGAGGGTGATCTCGATTCCGGCGAGCGCCTGCGAGACGGGGCAGCCCGACTTCGCCTCGTCGGCGAGGCGCGCGAAGTCTTCGGCCGAGAGACCCGGGACCACGGCGTTGACGTTGAGGTGACTGCCCGTGATGCCTGTGCCCGGCACGAAGGTGACGGATGCTGTCGTGTCGATGCTCTCGGGCGGAGTGCCGTTGCCCGTGAGGGCATGCGAGAGCGCCATCGAGAAGCAGGACGAGTGCGCGGCGGCGATGAGCTCTTCGGGGGTCGTCGTCGAACTGGAGCCCTCGGAGCGGGCCTTCCAGTTGACGTCGAAGGTGCCGATCTTCGAGCTGTTGAGGGCGACCGTGCCCGATCCCTCGGTCAGGCTGCCCTTCCAGGCGGTGCTGGCTTCGCTGGTGACGCTCATGGAGAACCTCCGTCGTGGCTGGATGTCGTTGGCCAGCCTATCGACGCACGCCGGGTGCCGGGCCGTCGATTTCGGATGCGCCCGCGGTGCGCGGCCTCAGACGGCCGGGCGCTCGCGCCCGAGGACGCCTGCCCGCTGCAGGAGCAGGTACATCTGGCATCCGAGGCAGTAGGCGAACACGGAGTTGAGAAAGGCCGCGATGAAGGCCGCGGCGGCGGCGGCGGGCAGCGCCCAGGGCACTCCGAGCAGGTGCAGGATCAGACCGAGCGCGGTGACGAAGAGGCCGACGCCCTGCGCGAAGCGGGGCGGACGGGGGTCCTCGAGTTCGCTGGGCGGGGCCAGCCGGGGGCGGATCAGCCGCCGATAGAGAACACCCCACGGTGCGGTGCGCGGTGAGAGCACCCCCCACAGGAACAGCAGCGCGATCGCCAGCACCAGGAGGAAGGCGGGGTCGAGCGCGCGCTGGGCGAGCGTCGCGTCGGCGACACCCGCCGTCGACAGCCCGGTCAGCCCGAGCAGGACCGCGACCAGGAGCAGGAGGGCCGTGATCCCCGCGGCGAACCGGGGGCCGCGCGGGTCGATGCCCGCGGCATCCTTCGTGACGGGATCAGACACGCTCGGGCTCCATCTCGCCGGTGACGCGGGCGAGCTCGAGCTCGATGACGTCGCGGCGGGGGACGCCCCCGAAGCGCGTCTGCACGACGCCGTCCTTGTCGAGGATGAGCGTCGTCGGCGTCTGCAGGACGTGGAAGTGCTTGGCGATGTCGGGGCGGTGCGTCAGATCGACGTCCAGGTGACGGACACCCTCGTGTCCGTCGGCCACCGACGTCAGCAGCCGGTGCACTCCCGGGCACTTGGCGCACAACTCGGTGCTGAACTGCAGCAGGGTCGCGGTTTCGCCGAGCCCGTCGGCGCCGAGACGCGCGGGCTCGACCACCTCGTGCGCGACGTGATGGGACGGCTTGCCCTGGCGCCAGCGCACCAGAACGCCGAGGAGGACCGTCGCCGCGAGGAGCGCAGCGAGTCCGATGAGAGCTTCGACGAGTGTCACAGCATCCCAGGATATCCCGCTGTGCGGTGGTGGGCGCCGTGCGTCTTCGCACGACGCGGATGGGGGGCGGTCGGGGCGGTCACGCGCGGGTAGTCTGGGGCGCGTGACCGATGCCGCACAGACGCCGCCCCCGATCGAGTTCCGCTCCGACGTCACCGTCGAGCTCGTCCGCTCCACCGCCGCCGACGCCGACGTGCTCTTCGCCGCGCGGGTGTCGACCATGGGGGAGCAGACGCTGGACGCCGCGGCCTCCGGGGCGGAGGCGTCGGCGCGCGACCGCGGACTCATCAACTACCTGATGCGCGACCGTCACGGCTCGCCCTTCGAGCACAACGCCATGACGTTCTACGTGCAGGCGCCGATCTTCGTCTTCCGAGAGTTCATGCGGCATCGCATCGCCTCCTACAACGAGGAGTCCGGCCGTTACCGCGAGCTTCGTCCCGTGTTCTACGTCCCCGCGCCGGAGCGCCGACTCGTGCAGGTCGGCAAGCCCGGGGCCTACGAGTTCCTCGAGGGGACCCCCGAGCAGACCGCCCTCGTCGACGAGGCCACGCGGGCAGCATCCGTGCAGGCCTTCGAGGCGTATCAGGGGATGCTGGCGGCCGGTATCGCCCGTGAAGTGGCGCGTATCGTGCTTCCGCTGAACATCTACTCCTCGATGTACGTCACGATGAACGCGCGGGCGCTGATGAACTTCCTGTCGCTGCGCACCAAGCGCGAGGGCACGCACTTCCCGTCGTTCCCGCAGCGTGAGATCGAGATGGTCGCGGAGAAGATGGAGCAGGCCTGGACCGAGCTGATGCCGCTCACCCACGCCGCGTTCAACGCCAACGGCCGCGTCGCGCCGTAGGCGATCGCCCTCGGACCTATCGGCGACATCTGCACGGCAGTCGCGCGGAGATCGCCCCACGCGGCTCGTGCGTGAACATCAGCACCACGGATTGTGCAAACGTCGTCGCGTCGCTCCCTCCCCAGTCCCGGTTCCTCGAGCGTTGTTCCCAAAGTCCGGCCTTCGATGCCTCGCGCATGCCGGCACCACGCATCCTGCGAAGATGCAACCCGCTGCCATCGCCGCGCTGATCCGAAATCGAGGAGGCATCGTTCGTGGCCGGGCGCTGCGCGCGATGAACGTCACACGTCACCACCTCGCGCATGCCGTGGATGTCGGGACGATCTCACGGGTCCGCAACGGTGTCTACAGCGTCGGCATCATGCCTGAGATCGGCGAGGCGGCGCTCCACGGCGGCGAATTGGCTTGCGCTGCGGCGCTGCGTCGCCACGGCGTGTGGATGCTGGATCCCGACGAGCGATGTCATGTCTGGGTCGGAGCGAACGGTCGCGCGCACCCACACGAGAGCTGTGAATGCATCACTCACCGCGATGCCGGGCGCTCCGCATTCGGGATCGTCTCGGTCGTGCACGCGCTCGTCCAGGTCGTCGACTGTCTCGGGTCCGAAGCCTTCTTCGCGGCCTTCGAATCGGCGTGGCGGAAGGGACTTCTCACGCGGGCCGACCGCGTCGAGGTGCGCAACCGGCTGCCGGCGGCACGACGATGGCTCGTCGACATCGCCCGCCCCGACGCGGACAGCGGGTTGGAGTCGCGCCTGCGCCTGCGCCTGCACCTGCTCGGTATCGCGCTCGAGTGCCAGGTCGTGATCGCCGGCGTCGGCATCGTGGACTTCGTCGTCGGCGGCCGTCTGATCATCGAGGTGGACGGACGCGAGAATCACGACGGTCCGTCGATGCGGCACAAGGATCTTGTGCGTGACGCCGTCGCCGCGGCCCTCGGGTACGAAACGCTCCGATTCGACTATGCCCTCGTCGTGCATGACTGGGAACGTGTTCGCTCCGCCGTCCTGGCCCGGCTGCGGGTACTGAATGCACGACGCTCGACCTGAGAATGATGACACGCGCCGCACGAGTGCGCTCCTGAACCACGGGTCGTGCAGATGAGCGGCCGACACTGCTCTGGCGATGGGGGTGGCGGGATCTGTGCAGGGGCAGAGGGCCCGATAGCCTAGGAGCATGACGCACACCGCCAATCCGTTCGGTCAGGTGCTGGTCGCGCTCGTCACCCCCATGACGGCCGACGGCGAAGTGGACTGGCCCGCCACGGAGAAGCACATCGACTCGTGCATCCAGGCGGGTGCCGACGGCATCGTCGTCACCGGCACGACGGGTGAGACGAGCACGCTGACAGACCCCGAGAAGCTCCGGCTGGTCGAAGTCGGCAAGGACGTCGCCGCGGGACGCGCGAAGATCATCACCGGCGGCGGCTCCAACGAGACGGCACACGCGATCGAGCTGTACAAGGCCAGCGAGAAGGCCGGAGCCGACGGGATCATGATCGTGACCCCGTACTACAACAAGCCCACGCAGGCGGGCATCCTCACGCATTTCCGGCTCGTCGCCGACGCGACCGATCTGCCGGTCATCCTCTACGACATCCCCGGCCGCACGGGTGTGCCGATCAACTACGAGACCATTCTGCGGATCGCCAAGCACCCGAACGTCCTCGCCGTCAAGGACGCGAAGGGCGATTTCAGCGAGGTCAGCCGCGTGCTCAACCAGACCGATCTGCTGTATTTCTCGGGCGACGACGCCAACGTGCTCCCGCACCTCTCGATCGGCGCCTCGGGCCTGATCGGCGTGACGGCCAACATCGCCGCTGCCCCGTACCGCACGATCGTCGACGCCGTGAACGCGGGTGACCTGGCCATCGCGACGGCGGCGCACAAGAAGCTCGAACCCCTCGTCCGCGCCGTCATGACGCATGTTCCCGGCACCGTCGCGGCCAAGTACATCCTGCACGGACTCGGCCGCATCGGCAGCCCGCGCGTGCGCCTGCCGCTCGTGGGCCCCGAGGAGTGGGAGGCCGCGATGATCGAAGACGAGCTCGCGCTCGTCGGCGAGGTTCCCGGGGTCGACTTCAAGAACTTCCGCCCCGATCGCAACGCCGCCGCGGGCGGCGCCCTGCCCAAGGTCCACGGCACCACCCGCTGACGCCCCGGCGTCCGCCCCCAGCCAATCGCGGGCCGCACATCGGCTCGCACAACACAACAAAACACGAGGGGATGCCGCACGACGGCATCCCGAGGAGGCACCCTATGGCCACCCCTGTCTTCGACGCGCCCGCGCTGCCCCAGGGCACGCTCCGCGTCACACCGCTCGGCGGTCTCGGCGAAGTCGGTCGCAACATGACGGTCTTCGAGTACGAGGGCAAGCTGCTCATCGTCGACTGCGGCGTGCTGTTCCCCGAGGAGCACCAACCGGGCGTCGACCTGATCCTGCCCGACTTCGAGCCGATCCGGAAACGCCTGGACGACATCGTCGGCGTCGTCCTCACGCACGGGCACGAGGACCACATCGGGGCCGTGCCCTACCTGCTCAAGCTCAAGCGCGACATCCCACTGATCGGGTCGGGGCTCACGCTCGCGCTCGTCGAGGCGAAGCTCAAGGAGCATCGCATCAAGCCGTACACGCTCTCTGTCATCGAGGGCCAGGAGGAGAAGGTCGGCCCCTTCGACCTCGAGTTCATCGCGGTCAACCACTCGATTCCCGATGCGCTCGCGGTGGCGATCCGCACCCCCGCCGGTCTTGTGCTCGCGACGGGCGACTTCAAGATGGATCAGCTGCCCCTCGACGGTCGACTGACCGACCTGCGGGCGTTCGCCCGACTGGGCGAAGAGGGTGTCGACCTCTTCCTCGTGGATTCGACGAACGCCGACGTGCCGGGTTTCACGCCGCTCGAGAGTTCGATCGGCCCCGTGCTCGACCAGGTGATCGGCAAGGCGCCCCGCCGCGTCGTCGTGGCGAGCTTCTCCAGCCACGTCCACCGCGTGCAGCAGGTGCTGGACGCCGCGGCCGCGCACGGACGTCGCGTCGCGTTCCTCGGGCGCAGCATGGTGCGCAACATGACGATCGCCTCCGATCTCGGGTATCTCAACGTTCCCGACGGCGTGCTCATCGATTACAAGAAGGCCCGCGACCTGCCCGATGACAGGATCGTCTACATGTCGACCGGTTCGCAGGGCGAGCCGATGGCGGTGCTCAGTCGAATGGCCAATCTCGACCACGAGATCGAGCCCGGCCCGGGTGACACGGTGATTCTCGCGTCGAGCCTCATCCCGGGCAACGAGAACGCCGTGTACCGCGTGATCGACGGCCTCACCAAGCTCGGCGCCAACGTCGTGCACAAGGGCAATGCGAAGGTGCACGTGTCGGGGCACGCGGCGGCGGGAGAGCTGCTGTACTGCTACAACATTCTCCAACCGCGCAACGTGCTGCCCATCCACGGCGAGTACCGCCACCTGACCGCGAATGCGAAGATCGCGCAGTCCAGCGGTGTGCCGGTGGAGCGGACGATCCTCGCCGAGAACGGGACGATCATCGACCTGCGCGCAGGAACGGCCTCGGTCGTCGGGCAGCTCGACATCGGGTTCGTCTACGTCGACGGTTCCACCGTCGGCGAGATCACGGATGCCGACCTCAAAGACCGCCGGATTCTCGGTGAGGAGGGATTCATCTCGGTGATCGTCGTCGTCGACGCGGCGACCGGGCGGGTCATTTCCGGCCCCGAGATCCACGCACGCGGCTTCGCCGAGCAGGACGCCGTCTTCGACGCCGTCAAGCCGAAGATCGCCGCGGCGCTCGCCGAAGCGGCCCAGTCGGGCGTGCGCGATTCGCACGCGCTGTCGCAGGTCGTGCGTCGCACGATCGGACGCTGGGTCAACCAGTCGCTGCGGCGGCGCCCGATGATCGTCCCGTTGGTCATCGAGGCCCGTCTTGCCTCACGTCAAGATGTCCGGGAGTGAGTGATGCTTGCCTCACGTGAAATGTCCGCGTAGCTCAGGCGGCGGGGCGGGTGCCCTGGGTGCGGGCGGCGGCGAGTTCGATGAGTTGTTGCTGGATCTGGTTGATCCGTCGGGTGATCCGTGCCGGGTTCAGCTTCGCATGCTCGCGCTCCAGTCGGGCGCGGGTCTTCTCGTCGAGCACACCGGCGTCGAGCAACCGCTGGTAGGGGGTACGTGGCTTGTCGTAGACGCGCTTCTTCCGGCCGGCTGCGGTGTGGGTCCAGTCGATCGCTTTCACGCAGGGCAGCAGATGGTTCTTGCGGGCCATCACGAAATCCCAGAGCTCGTTGAGCAGGGTCATCTCCGCCTCGGTCTCGTAGCGGTAGCGGAACGCGTGTTTGCGGACCCAGTCGCCGTTGCGTTGCTCGACGTGCGCGTTGTCGTTGTGCTTGTAGGGACGCCCCCGGGTGACGGGGATCTCCTTCTTGTCCGCCCAGGCGATCACGCCCCAGTTCATGAACTCGGATCCGTTGTCGAAGTCGAGCCCGGCGACCGGGACGGGCGCGTTCTTCACCATCCATTCCAGGGCGCCGTGCACGTGCACGTAGGCGTTGTTGCGGATCGTGCGCAGCATCGTCCACCCCGCGACCGGGTCGGTGCCGGTCAGGGTGCGCAGGAACTCGCCTTTGAGGGAGTGGCCGCAGTGCGCGACGGTGTCCAGCTCCAGGAACCCCGGGACGGTCAGCGGGGCGTCCATGCTGGTGCGCGTCGGGATCGAAGAGCGCAGGATGTGGGACGGCTTCGTGCCCGAGACCGCGACCGGGTAGGCGGCGTCCTTGTGCGGTTTCAGGTACCGGTCGATCGTCGCGGCGCTCATCGATCGCAACTCGTCCAGCACCTCCGGTGTGACCCGCTGCTCGACCTTGCCGAGCTCACGGAAGCGGACGAGGCGTTCGAGGGTGTCGTCCATGATCGCCGCGAAGTACTTTCCCGACGGCTGCCCGGACAGCCGCCAGACTTCTTGCAGCACCACGAGCGCATCGTAGGAGTACTTCCGCTCACGCGGCTTACGCTGCTGATCGCGCGCGGCACCTTTGCGTGCGTTCGCGGCACGGATCGCGCGGCGCGCGTGATCACGCGTCCAGCCTGTCGCGTGCACAAGCTCGTCCAGCAGCCGGCCCTTCTCTTCCTTGCCTGCTTTCGCATACTCGCGGGCGAACTTCTTCGTGATCTCACGGCGCGCCGCCATCGACAACTCCCTGCTCATCACCCCAGGGAACTACGCGGACATTCCTACGTGAGGCACGCGCAGCCCTTCCCGGACCTTTTAGCTGAGTCTCGTCGAGGCCTGATCGCGAGGGGGTGCGCATGGCTAGAATCCGTGCGTGCCCCCCTTTCGTGTGCGTCCGGCCGAGCAGGCCGATGGCAGCTTCCTCGCCGACATGGTGGTCGAGGCCGCGAACTGGAGCGGCGCTGTGCGGCCGCGGCACGAGATCCTCAGCGCTCCCGAGCACCTCCGCTACGTCTCGGGCTGGATGCGCCCCGGCGACGCCGGATACGTCGCGCTCGATGGCAACGACACGCCCGTCGGTGCGGCCTGGTATCGGATGTTCCCGCGCACCGATCCCGGATTCGCCTACGTGGGCACCGCGGTTCCCGAGCTGATCATCGGCGTCCGCCCGATCTGGCGGGCGCACGGGGTGGGCAGGGCCCTCCTGCAACGCCTGGCGGGTTCGGCCCGGTCCGCGGGATTCGCGCGGATGAGTCTGAGCGTCGAGCGCGGCAACTTCGCGGTGTCCCTCTACCGCAGCGAGGGATTCGCCGTCGTCCGGGCGGACTACGGGCGGGACATCATGGTCAAGCTGTTGCGCTGATCCGCCTCCGAGCGGGGCGGGCCCCGCGTCGCTGCGGGCGAATGTCGCCGGTGGGACGTACCGTAAAGGCATGGCCAGGAGCACCAGTCCGACCAAGAGCTCGAAGGCGCCCGCGCGGGCGTCCTCCTCGCGCGCCCGTAAACCCGCCCCTGTGCCCAAGAAGTACGTCGGAGACGACGAGCACAGGCCGCCCGCGATCGCGCGCGCCTGGATGGGGCTCGCCCACGGTGTCGGCGGTCTGTTCCGCGCCTTCGGGCCCGAGACGCTCGAGCGCGACCAGCGCCGCGACGGGCTTCCCTTCCTCCTGGTCCTGCTGGCAGTTCTCGGCGCGGTCGTGGAGTGGTTCTTCATCGGCAACGACGTCGCCCGCACCATCAGCGACTACACGGTCGGCGGCATGCTCGGCAGGCTCGCGTTCGTCCTGCCCGTCCTCGTCCTACTGCTGGCGGGCTGGCTCTTCCGGCATCCCTCGAGCGTCCACGACAACGGTCGCATCGGCATCGGATTCGGGATGCTGGTGCTCACCGGTGCGGGATTCTGTCATCTTGCGGGGCAGCGACCCGTCCCGAGCGACGGGCTGCCCGTCCTCAGCGCCTCCGGTGGGCTGTTCGGCTGGATGGTCGCGGAGCCGCTGACCCTCGCGCTCACCCCGGTCGGGGCGTGGATCGTGCTCGTGCTGCTGGCCGTGCTCAGCATCCTGATCATCACCAAGACCCCGCCGAATCGGATCGGTCAGCGTCTCGGCGACCTGTACGCGTGGATGTTCGGCACCGAGCGTCCCGAGCGTCCCGAGCCGCGCGACAGAACCGCGGAGGCATCCGAAGGTGCGGGCGATGAGCCGACGCTGCCGTGGTGGCGGCGCAACAAGTCCGGGCGCGAAGAAGACCCCGATGACGGCATCGGATCGCAGGACCTCACGGAGCTCCTGACCCCCGGAACCGCGCGTGGCGGGTTCGATCAGGCCATCGCCACCGCGCCGCCGGCCCCCGCCACCCCGCCCCGGCCCCCCGCTCCCGCATTCGCGCCCGATGCGCTCACCGAGGTGATCGACCCGTCGGTGATCACCGGGGCCGAGCGGGCCGCAGCGTCGGCGCGTCGCGCCGACACCTCGATCCACGAAGACGGCGACGACGCCGAGGACGCCACCCTTCCGGGGCTCTCCGGGCTCGGGACCGACGGCGCGCACGCCGCCTCGGGCCCCGTCGCGCCCTATCGGCTGCCGGCCGTCACCGCCCTCGCACAGGGCACGCCGCACAAGGAGCGATCGGCCGCGAACGACGAGGTCGTCCGCGCCATCACCGAGGTCCTGCAGCAGTTCTCGGTCGACGCGAAGGTCACCGGGTTCTCCCGCGGGCCGACGGTGACGCAGTACGAGATCTCCCTCGGACCGGGCGTCAAGGTCGAGCGCATCACCGCGCTGACCAACAACATCGCCTACGCGGTGGCCTCCAACGAGGTGCGCATCCTCGCGCCCATCCCGGGCAAGAGTGCCATCGGCGTCGAGATCCCCAACACCGACCGCGAGATCGTCACGCTCGGCGACGTGCTGCGCTCCTCCGCGGCGCAGCAGTCGACGCATCCGATGACGATCGGCGTCGGCAAGGATGTCGGCGGCGGCTTCGTCGTCGCCAACCTCGCCAAGATGCCGCACCTGCTCGTGGCCGGGTCCACGGGATCCGGAAAATCCAGCTTCGTGAACTCGATGATCACGAGCCTGCTGATGCGGGCGAAGCCGGCCGATGTGCGCATGGTGCTGATCGACCCCAAGCGGGTCGAACTGACCTCGTATGCGGGGGTGCCGCACCTGATCACACCCATCATCACCAATCCCAAGAAGGCGGCAGAGGCGCTGCAGTGGGTGGTCAAGGAGATGGACATGCGGTACGACGACCTCGCGTCGTTCGGATTCCGCCACATCGACGATTTCAACAAGGCAGTGGTCGCCGGCGAGATCGTCCTGCCCGCCGGCAGCGAGCGGGTCCTCAAGCCGTACCCGTACCTGCTCGTCGTCGTCGACGAGCTCGCCGACCTGATGATGGTCGCACCCCGCGACGTCGAGGACTCGATCGTTCGCATCACCCAGCTCGCCCGCGCCTCCGGCATCCACCTCGTGCTCGCGACCCAGCGACCGAGCGTCGACGTCGTGACGGGTCTGATCAAGGCCAACGTGCCCTCGCGCCTCGCCTTCGCCGTCACGAGCGTGACCGACTCCCGCGTGATCCTCGATCAGCCGGGCGCCGACCGCCTCATCGGGCAGGGTGACGGGCTCTTCCTCCCGATGGGCGCGTCCAAGGCACTGCGCGTGCAGGGCGCGTGGGTCAGCGAGGACGAGATCGAGACCGTCGTCAAGCACGTCACACGGCAGGCGCAGCCCGAGTACCGTGCCGATGTGGCGGCCGCTGCTGAGAAGAAGCAGGTGGATGCCGACATCGGTGACGACCTCGAACTGCTTCTCGCCGCCGCGGAGCAGGTCGTCTCGACGCAGTTCGGGTCGACATCGATGCTTCAGCGCAAACTCCGAGTCGGATTCGCCAAGGCGGGGCGCTTGATGGACCTGCTCGAGTCGCGCGAGATCGTCGGGCCGTCGGAGGGTTCCAAAGCTCGCGACGTCCTGGTCACGGCCGAGCAGCTGCCCGCCGTGCTCGCGCGGCTGCGCGGCGAGGACGTCGCGGTCGAGGGTGGGTCGCCGGCATCCGGTGATCCCTACGGGGCCGACGCGGTCGACGCCCAGTTCGACGGCATGCCGGTGGTCGAGAGCGAAGGCGACGAAGACGCCTGGGGTCTGACGGGACGCGACTGATGACCGTTCCCCGGCAGCTGCCCAATGCCATCACGATCGCGCGCATCCTCTGCGCGCCCGTGTTCCTCTGGCTTCTGCTGGCCGATGGCGGCGCGGACGGCGGGATGCGCTGGGCGGCGGCGATCCTCTTCATCGTCGCCATCGCGACAGACGGAGTCGATGGCTACATCGCCCGGCGATACAAGATCGTCACGGACCTCGGCAAGCTGCTGGATCCGATCGCCGACAAGGTTCTGACCGGCTTCGCGTTCATCGGACTGTCCATCCTCGCCGAGCTGCCGTGGTGGGTGACGATCCTCGTGCTCGTGCGCGAGATCGGAATCACCGTCCACCGACTCGTCGTCGCGAGCGATCACGTGGTCGCCGCGGCGTGGATGGGCAAGCTCAAGACGATCGCGCAGGCGGTGGCGCTCTCGCTCGCCCTGCTCCCGCTCTCGGAGATCGTGGGCGGCTGGGTCGTGTGGCTGAACATCGTCACGATGTGGGCCGCGGTGATCCTCACGGTGGCGAGCGGGATCGACTACGTGGTCACGGAGGTGCGCGGCGCGAGACGGGGTCGCGAGCGCCGCGCATGAGCGACGGCGCCCACCCCGATCTGCCGGACGAGCTCGAGAGCACGGTCGCCCGCGACAGACGGCCCGATGCCGAGCGCGTGCTCGATCGCCTCGGCCGACTCGGATGGAGCATCGCCTGCGCCGAGTCGCTCACCGGCGGACTGCTGTGTGCCGAGCTCATCGCGCTCCCCGGGGCCTCCGCCGTCGTGCGCGGGGGAGTGGTGGCGTACTCGACGGCGCTCAAACAGTCCCTGCTGGGGGTGGATGCGGGGCTTCTCGCTCAGCATGGGGCCGTGCACGCCGAGGTCGCGCGACAGATGGCACGCGGGGTGCGGGAGGCGGCGGCGATCGCAGGGCGCCCCGCCGAGGTCGGCGTGTCGACGACCGGAGTCGCCGGGCCCGATCCCGCCGACGGACAGCCGGTGGGCACGGTCTTCATCGGGGTGTCGACTCCGGTGGGCACGCGGGCTCTCCCGCTCCTCCTGGAGGGTGACCGGATCGCCATCCGCCGCGAGACGGTGCGCAGGGCCCTCCGAGCGGTCTTCGACGCCCTCTGAGCCGCCCACCGCGGGCACGCACGACGCGCCGGTATGTCCGGTCGGAATACCGCGTGTTTCACCTCCGTTACATTCGGTGATTCCGAGCCATCCCACAGCGGGGACCGTTAGATTGGCACCATCCGGTGTTGTACTCTCGAACACCCGAAGAGATGCGCGAGGACAGTGAGGAGGGGGCCATCATGATCCTGGTTCGTCAAGAGATCGGTGACGTTCTGCGAGACTTCCGACTGCAGAAGGGCCAGACCCTCCGGCAGGTTGCGGGCAAGGCAAGCGTCGCGCTCGGGTACCTCAGTGAGGTGGAGCGCGGACAGAAGGAAGCATCGAGCGAGATCCTCGCGTCGGTCGCCGAGGCGCTGGATGTACCCATCTCGACGATCATGCGCGAGGTCGGCGATCGCATCTCCGTGCTCGAGGGGATCCACACCTTCCCCGATGTGGTGCCTGACGACCTGATGGCATCGGTCGACGCCGAGCTGTCGCTGCGCTGACCCGGCATGCGTCGGAGCGAGTTCGATCGCGCCGTCGCCGACGAGTTCGGTGATGCGTACGGTGCGGTGCTGACCGCTGATCTCCAGTTGGCCGAGATCGGCGGTCGCACCGCCGATCAGGCGATCCGCGAGGGCGTGCCACCGCGCGATGTGTGGCTGGCGTTGTGCGCGGCAGCCGACGTGCCGCCGGACCGCCGATACGGAGTCGGCCGCCTCGAACCCGAACATCGGTGAGGCCGAGGTCGCACCCGATTCGCCACGCGCCCGAAGCCGTGCTAGGCTAACTTCTTGTGCCGCGGGGTGGAGCAGTTCGGTAGCTCGCTGGGCTCATAACCCAGAGGTCGCAGGTTCAAATCCTGTCCCCGCAACCAAAGACAAGAAAAGGCGCCCCGGTCGGGGCGCCTTTTCTTGTCTCTGCTCAGACGTCGGCGAGCTGTGCGCGTCGGATGGCGAGCTGGTCGAAACCCGCGAACGACTCCGCGATCGGGCTGCCGGTGAAATGGCCCACCCATCCGTCGTCATCGTGGAAAAAGCGGATCGACGTGAACTCGGGCGCTGTGCCCATGTCGAACCAGTGCGTCGTGTTGGCAGGCACTGAGACGAGGTCGCCCGCCTCGCAGTACAGTGCGTGCACCTTGCCGTCGACGTGCAGGTAGAAGACGCCGGCGCCCTTGGCGAAGAAGCGGTCCTCATCGTCGTCGTGCGCATGCTCGGACAGGAACTTCTCCCGCGAGGGGCCCTTGACGTCGTCGTAGTTCGCCTGCGCGGGGCTGAGACCGACGATGTCGACGAGTGTGTAGCCCTCGCTCCGCTTGACCTGCTCGACCTCGTCCGCGTAGAGCGCGAGCACGTCATCCAGGGCGGCGTCTTCGGCGAAGCCCTTCACCTCCCACCGGGAGAAGCGCGCGCCGAGCCCGGCCAGGGCAGCGCGGATCTCGTGCTCATCGGTGGTCTCGAGCACGGGTGTCGTCGGATCGGTGTCTTTCCAGACCGTCAGCAGCGTCACGGGGGTCTCCTTACAGGACGGGTTACACCACCGATTCTGGCGCGCGCCGATGGCCTGCGCACGGCACCCCGTAACAGATGTCCTGAACTCGTAACACGGCGCAACGCCCGTTTGGCTGTGACGCGGGGCATGCTGGTTGACTCGACCGGGCTCGGCTCCGCACCGTCGCCGACACAGCTACCCGAAGGATCACCATGTCTTCTCGTCCCGCGCGCCAGAGCTGGCTCGCCCTCGCCGCCACAGGCGCCGTCGCCCTGCTGGCCCTCACCGGATGCGCCCAGCAGTCGGCGCCGAACGACGACGCCGACGCACGCGCTGTTCCCGCCGCAGACCTGCCCGCACCCTTCGACGGTGAGCCCGTAGAGGTCGCCCTCGTGCAGCAGTCCGGCGCGGGTGACTACTTCACCGCGTGGACAGCCGGTGCGCAGGCGCAGGCGTCGGCGGCGAACATCGACCTCACCGTCTACGACGCACGCAACGACAACGCCAAGCACGCCTCCGACCTCGAGCAGGCGATCGCCTCGGCTCCCGACGCGATCATCGTCGACCACGGCCAGACGGACACGATCGAGCACCTCGTGCATGAGGCGGTGGACGCCGGCATCCCGGTCATCGTCTACGACCTCGCCCTCGAAGACACCGAGGGTGTGCTCGTCACGTCGCAGTCCGATGCGTCGATGGCGCAGGGTGTGCTCGACCAGCTGATCGACGACGTCGGGGAGGGTGCGAATGTCGGCCTCGTCAGCGCCGAGGGCTTTGCTCCGCTGGATCGCCGCAAGGCCGTCTGGGACGAGTTCGTGACGGAGCACGAGCTGAACGAGTTGTTCTTCACCGGTGAGGTCACCGAGTCCACGGCGACCGACAACATCCCCCTGGTGGATGCCGCGCTGAAGCAGAACCCGGAGGTGCAGGCGATCTTCGCCCCGTACGACGAGATCGCGAAGGGCGTCGTGCAGGCGGTGATCCAGAACAACCTGCAGGACTCCGTCAAGGTGTACGGCATCGACATCTCCAACGCCGACATCGAGGTCATGATCGCCGAGGACAGCCCGTGGGTGGCCACGAGCGCCACCGACCCGGCGGCGATCGGTGCGGCGGTCGTGCGCACCCTCGCCCTCTCGCTCGCGGGGGAGCTCGATGAGACCGAGGTGCAGTTCCCGGCCGTGACCGTGACGCGCGACTTCCTGCTCGAGAACGACATCCAGAACGTCGCTGCGCTGCGCGAGGCGGAGCCCACCCTCCTGCTCGATGACGTGGTCGTCGCGGAGTGGCTGCCCGCCATCTCGCAGTGAGCCCCGCCGTCGATCACACCGCGCAGAAGGACGACCAGCCGGTCGTCCGTCTGCGCGGTGTCGGCGTGCGCTTCGGGACGAACCGCGTGCTCGAGAATGTCTCGCTCGATCTGCACGCAGGCTCCATCACGGCGCTCCTGGGGACGAACGGTGCCGGCAAGTCGACGTTGATCGGCACCGTGTCGGGGGCGAACGCCCACTACACCGGCGACATCGAGGTCGGCGGCGTGCCCGCGCGCATCTCCTCGCCGACCGTCGCCCGTCGCGCGGGTATCGAGACGGTGCACCAGAAGATCTCGGACGGCATCGTGCCGGGACTGTCCGTCGCGGACAACGCCGTCCTGACCGATCTCGCCGCGAGCGGCCGACCTGTCCTCCGGCGATCGGACACGGAGGCCGCGGCGCGCACCGCGCTGTCTCGCCTGGGGCTGTCCTGGAGCGACGAGGTCCTCCGGGCCGATGCCGGACGGCTCGGCACCTCCGACGCGCAGCTGCTCGTGCTCGCCCGGGCGTTGCGCGGTCGGCCCCGCCTGCTCATCCTCGACGAGCCGACCTCGGCCCTGACCGCGGCCGAGGCCGACCGCCTGTTCGACGTGCTCCGCGCGCTGCGGGCCGAGGGGCTGGCCATCCTCTTCGTCAGTCATCGGTTCGGCGAGATCGAGCGTCTGGCCGACCGCATCGTCGTGCTGCGGGACGGCAGCCCCGCGCTGGACGTTGCGCGGCCCTTCGATTGGCACGCGGCGCTCGAGGCGATGCTGGGGGTTCCCACAGAACTCCAGCAGCACGTCGTCGCGCCGCTCCCGCCGGGGGAGTCGGTGCTGAGCGTCCGCGGCGCCGTGCTGCTCCCCGGCGCCGCCCCACTGGATCTGACCGTGCACGCGGGCCAGGTGACCGGAGTGCTGGGCCTCCTCGGCGCCGGCAAGACCGAACTGGCGGAGATACTCTGCGGTGTCCGCGAGGCGGGAACGGCGACGCTCGAGCGCGAGGGGCGACCCTACGCGCCGCGCACCCCCGCGGCCGCCCAGGCTGCCGGCATCGTGCTCGTTCCCGAGGATCGCCAGCGACAGGGCATCCAGCCCGGCTGGTCGATCGCGCACACCGTGAGCCTGCCCGAGCTGCGTCGTGTCGCCACGGCGTGGGGCGTCCTGCGTGGCGCGGAGGAGCGTCGACGCGCCGCCGCCGTCGTGGCGGACTTCGGCGTCGTGACGACGTCGGTGGCCGAGCGCGTCGACGATCTGTCCGGGGGAAACCAGCAGAAGGTGATCGTCGGACGCTGGCTCGCGACCGATCCGCAGGTCGCCGTGCTCGACGAGCCCTTCCGTGGCGTCGACATCGGCGCCAGGCGCACGATCGGGACGGCCGTGCGAGCGCGTGCCTCCGAGGGCAAGGCCGTCGTCGTGCTCACCTCCGATGTGGACGAGGTGCTCGAGGTCGCCGACCGTCTCGTCGTGCTCGTGAGCGGACGCGTCACCCTCGATGTCGCCGCCGGGGAGCGCGATCGTGCCACGATCGTCGCGGCCCTGCTCGATGATCCGCACCACCCGGAGGAGTCCGTATGATGTCCACCCTCGCTTCGGCGTCCGTGACGGGTCGGCCTGCGCGCCCGGTGGGGGAGCGTGTGCTCGACGGCGTCGCGAAATGGGGATTCGTCGCGGTCACGGTCGGTCTCATCGCGTTCTTCGCGATCACCGAACCGAACTTCCGCACCGTCGACAATGTGTTCGGGATGCTGAAATACATCGCTCCGATCGGTATCGCAGGCCTCGGGGTCACACTCGCGATGACGGTCGGCGGGCTCGACCTCTCGGTGGGTGCGAACGCCGGGTTCGCGGTGTCGATCGCCGCCTGGACCCTCGTCATCGCGGGCCAGGTGGGCGGCGTCGCCGTCATCGTCGTGCTGCTCTCGGGCGCCGTGATCGGCGCTCTGAACGCCGTGCTCATCGTCTTCGCCCGCATTCCCGACCTGCTGGCGACGCTCGCGATGATGTTCGCCGTGGTCGGGCTCAAGCTCATCATCGTCGACGGCAAGTCGATCTCGTCGCAGATGACGCTGTCGGACGGTTCGACCGCGCCGGGGCGGTTCACCCCGGACTTCCTCTGGTTCGACCGCGGCGCGATCGGTCCGGTCTCCGTGCCCGTCATCCTCTTCCTCGTTCTGACGGCGCTGCTGTGGTTCGTTCTGGACCGCACCCGCTGGGGGCGGGCTCTCTCCGCGGTCGGCTCGAACCCCGAGGCCGCGCGTCTCGCGGGTATTCCCGTGCGGGCATATCGCGCGGCCGCCTACATCGGCTGCGGCATCCTCGCGTCGATCGCGGGTCTGCTGCTGGCCGCGCGAATCGGTCAGGGAGATGTCTCGGCCGGCAACTCGCTGCTCCTGGATGCCGTCGCCGTGGCCCTCGTCGGCGTTTCGGTGCTCGGCATCGGACGCCCCAACGCGTGGGGCACGGCACTCGGCGCGGTGTTGATCGCCGTCATGGTGACGGGATTCTCGATGATGGGACTGCCTTACTACATCCAGGACTTCGGCAAGGGCGTCGTGCTGCTGGTCGCCCTGCTGTTCAGCTTCACCTTCCGCCGCCGCACCACCACGATCATCGCCGGGAGCACGACGTGACGACACCTTCGACCTCCGCACCCACGCGGGACGACAGCATCCGTCAGCTCTCCGTCGAGAGCGTTCCCGGGTATCTCGCCACGCACCGTGGGCTCGCCGGACCGCTCGACCCCGCGGCGATCACCGACGTGCGCGAGGTGGGCGACGGCAACCTCAACCTGGTGTTCGTCGTCACCGACGCCCACGGAGCGGGCGTTGTGCTCAAGCAGTCGCTGCCGCACGTCCGCGTCGACACGAGCTGGCCGCTGACGCGATCGCGCACGAAGCGGGAGGCCGTCGTGCTCGGGGCTCACCAGAGCGTCGATGGCGCGCACGTGCCAGCCCTGTACGGCTTCGATGAGCAGACGTTCACGATCGGCATCGAAGACCTGAGCGACCACGCGGTGTGGCGGTATGAGCTGAACGAAGGGCGGCTGCACCCCTACGCCGCGGCGCAGCTGGGCCGCTACGTGGGGGCGACGGGATTCGCGACGAGCGTGTTCGGGATGCCGGGGCCCGACCGCCGCCGGGCGATCGCCGAGGCCACCAACCCGGAGTTGTCCGAGATCACCGAGGACCTCGTCTTCAGCGAGCCCTACGTCGATCACGAACACAACGGCTGGCTTCCCGGCAATGATCGCGACGTCGCCGAGCTGCGCGCAGATCGAGCGCTCGTGCGCGAGATCGGGCTCGCCAAGGTCCGCTTCCAGGAGGACGCGCAGAGCCTCGTGCACGGCGATCTGCACACGGGCTCCGTCTTCGTGCGTGCGGACGGCGCGGACGGGGAGCACGGTTCGGTGCGCGCCTTCGACCAGGAGTTCGGCACCTTCGCCCCGACGGGATTCGACCTCGGTGCCGTCTGGGCGAACCTCGTGATCGCCTCAGCGCGCGCGCGGGTGCTCGGGCGCACTGGCGATGCCGAGCGGCTGCTCGGACTGCCTGTCGAACTCGTGGAGTCGTTCGAGCTCGAGTTCATGCGCCGTTGGCCAGACCGCGTGGACGCGCGCGTCTATCGCGACGACGTCCTGGCGGACACGCTGCGGCGCGTGCGCTCGGATGCCGCGGTCTACGCCGCCGCGAAGGCCATCCGGCGCATCGTCGGATTCTCGAAGGTCGCCGACATCCAGACCCTCGAGCCCGACGTCCGCGAGATCGCGGCACGCCTGGTCCTGCGCGCCGCGCGCGCCCTCGCCACGCAGCGGCACGGGGAGGTCGACATCGCGGACCTCGTGCGGCGCACCGGCGACATCGTCCTCGGCTGATCTGCGTCGGCGGACGAGGTGCCGAGCGTCTCAGCGCGTCGCGACGGTGAAGCGCAGCATCCACTCGGCGATCTCGAGGTGGCGACGCGCGGCGGCGACGTCGGCGCCCCACGCGTACATGCCGTGACCGGCGACGATGAGGGCCGGCACCTCGGCCGTCCGGGGCGTGGGGGGCGCGTAGACCGAGTCGAAGCGCTCCGACTCGATCACCATGTCCTGGTCGTTGGCGATGACGGGGATGAGGATGCTCTCGCCATGGGCGGCGTGTCCGATGCCCTTGAGCATCTCGAGGTCGCGCAGCTCGACGCCCTCCGGCCACCGGTGCCCGGCCACGACGGCGTCGAGAGCGTGCACATGGAAGATCGCGCCGGCCCCGGTGCGCGCGGCGATGTGCGCGTGCAGCCCCGCCTCGGCGGAAGGCGCACGGGGGTCATCGGCCGAGGCGGCGCGACCCGCGGCGTCGATGAGGACGATGTCGGCGTCCGTGAGCTCCGATTTGTCGAGTCCTGACGCCGTCACGGCGAGCACGAGAGGTTCGCGCTGCATCACGATCGAGAGGTTGCCCGATGTCCCGCGCATCCAGCCGTACCCCGAGAAACGGGCCGCTTCGGCCGCGAGGGCGCCGCCCGCGGCCTTCAGGGCGAGGGCGTCGATGCCGGTCACGGGCGCACGTCGATCTGCGCGAACGACGTCACCGCCGGCGCGGCGACCTGTGCACCCTCCCAGGGCTCGCCGGGGCGGTCCAGGGCGATCACCTGCCACCCGGCGGCGCGCGCCGCTGCGACCTCGTCGGGATGATCGGTGAGGAAGAGCACGCGCTCCGGGGCGACGGCGAGGTGTGCGGCGATGCGTTCGTACGACCCGGTCTCCTTCTTGGGACCGGCGTTGACCGTGTCGAACCAGTCCTCGACGAGCGAGGACAGATCTCCCTGCGGTGCGTGACGGAACCACGGTTTTTGCGAGGCGACGGAGCCCGAGGAGTACACGACGAGGCGCACACCGGCGGCGTGCCAGCCGGTCAGCCGGGGAGGAACGTCGTCGAAGAAGTGCGACGAGATCTCACCCGCCGCGAATCCCTCGGCCCAGATGATCCCCTGCAGCGTCTTCAGCGGGGTGGACTTCACATCGGTCGCCATCAGAGCCCGCAGCGCGTCGGCCACCTGCGCGTCGGCGGCATCATCCGGCAGGCCGGTTTCGGCGATCGCCGCGCGCCGCGCGCGCGCCACGCCCTCGTCGTGTGCCGCCCGCCGAAGCACCCCCTCGAGTCGCGGCCGCGCATAATCGTAGAGATCGCCGAGGATGAACCCCGCGGCACTGGTGGTGCCTTCGAGATCGAGGACGACGACATCGGCGCTCGCGGTGACGGATTCGCTCATGCGGGAACTGCTCCTTGGAGGGGGGATGCTGCGACCCGCCGACCACGCGCGATGAGGGGCTGGGCGTAAAGATCGGGCGCGGTCGCGAAGTGCGCTGCGACGGCGGCCGGTTCGAACGCGCCGCGCTTGGTGACCACGCGGGTGACCAGACGCGCGGGCGTGAGGTCGAACGCCGGGTACCAGGCATCGGTGACGAGGGGGCTCGCCGTGCGCGCACCGAGAACCTCGAGCACTTCACGCGGATCCCGATCCTCGATGACGATGTCGGCGCCCGTGGCGGCGGCGGGATCGGGAGCCTCCACGAGGGCGTAGTAGGGCACCCCGAATGCGGCGGCGGCCGCGGCGATTCCCAGGGTGCCCACCTTGTTCACGACGTCGCCGTCGAGTGAGACCCGATCCGCCGCCGTGAGGACGGCGTCGATCGGTCCCGTGCCCGTCCCCGATGGCGATGCGAGTGCCGCGGCGGCCATTCCGTCGGTGATGAGCGTCACCCGCTGATCCAACTCTCGGAGGGAGTGCGCGGTCAGGCGCGCGCCCTGGAGATACGGCCGGGTCTCGGTCGCCGCCCAGTCGAGGCGGATATCGGCCTCACGCGCGGCGGCGACCACCCCGAAGAGATAGGCGTCCATCCAGCAGTGCGTCAGTACTCGAGCGTTCGCGGGCAGCAGCTCGATCGTGACGCGCCCCAGTCGCAGACCCGCATCGCGGTACTCCAGGTCGATGTCTCGCGCGGTATCGATCGCGGACGCGACGAGCTCTGCGGTCGTGGTGGCGTCGGCGATGCCGGCGATCACGCGCGCGACGGCATCGCGCGGGTGCGCGTTGGTGGGGCGCGCGGCGGCGATCTCGCCGGCCGCCGCGGTGAGGGCGCGTCGGGCGGCGTCCACGGGCAGCGTACGTGCCTGCAGCGCGGCGAGCTGCATGCCGGCGCACGCGGCGTACAGCGGCCCGGAGCTCTGCGTGACCATGCCGCGGATCGCGGCGGCGACCTCGTGGGCCGTGCGCGCGGTGACCCACTCGATGCGGGCCGGGAAGACGCGGCGGTCGAGGATCCGC
This sequence comes from Microbacterium sp. HA-8, assembly GCF_046111165.1. Lineage (NCBI taxonomy): Bacteria > Bacillati > Actinomycetota > Actinomycetes > Micrococcales > Microbacteriaceae > Microbacterium > Microbacterium sp. HA-8. The sequence continues at coordinate 2,578,214 of NZ_CP162025.1, read as the reverse complement.
ACCACGTCCCCGTCAAGCACGACGGAGTTCTCGAGGGTGGCTGCGGGGGCGGTATGGCTCACGCAACCCCTCCTTCCGACCCGGCCATCCTGACACGGGGAAGCGCAGCCGTGCCAACCCGGGACGACGCACGGCGCAACACGGTCGCGACGGGTTGCCCGCGCGCGGACGGGGCCGCGAGGATGGGGGAATGGTCGATATCGAGAAGGGCTCCACGTCGGGGAGATCCTCGCGGCACGGGGATTCCTCCCGCGTCGATGACGTACGTGACGGGCGGGACGAGAGCGCCACCGAGCGCTACGACCGCAACTGGATCGAGGTGCTCCAGGAGCTGCGCGTCCTGCAGACGGGCACCCAGATCCTCACCGGTTTTCTCCTCGCCCTCGCCTTTCAGCCGGCCTTCGGCGATCTGTCGGACGGGCAGCGCGGGTTCTACCTCTTCCTCGTCGTCGCCTCGGCGCTCAGCGCGATCATCGCCCTCGCCCCCGTCGCCTTGCATCGCATCCTGTTCCGCCGCCGCGAGAAGCGACGCATCGTCGCCTACGGCCACGCGGCCCTGCTGACCGCCCTGGCGACGGTGTCGGTGCTGGTCGTCGGCGTCGTCGCGTTCATCTTCGACGTCGTCGTGAGCCACCTGGCGGCGACAGTGTCGGCCGTGGCCCTCGGCGTCGTGATCGTCGCGCTGTGGGTCCTCCTACCGCTGGTGTGGCGCCTGCGCCCCGAGGGAAAGGACGAGCGATGACGGATGCCGCCCCCACCACGGTCGCCACCACCACCGTCGGCGTGGCCGTCGCCCAGTTCGCACCCAGCGCCGCTCCCGCCGTGAACCTGGAGGTGATCGCGGACCTCGTCGAACGGGCGGTCGCGCGCGGCGCTGATCTTGTGCTCCTGCCCGAATACTCGAGCTACTTCGTCGACCCCTTCGATGCCTCTCTCGCGACCCACGCCGAGGATCTCGACGGCCCCTTCGTGACGGCGCTGACCGCCCTCGCCGCCCGCCACCGCGTCTGCATCGTCGCGGGGTTCCTGGAGCGCGCCGCCGATGAACGGCGCGTGCGCAACACCGTCGTGGCGGTGTCGGGCGACGAGGGCCTGCTGGCGACGTACCGCAAACTCCACCTCTACGACGCCTTCGGGCAGCGCGAGTCGGACTGGATCGAACCGGGCGAGATCGCGACGCCCGAGACCTTCGTGTGGCACGGACTGCGCTTTGCGCTGCAAACCTGCTACGACCTGCGGTTTCCCGAGGTCACCCGCACACTCGCCGACGCCGGCGCGGATGTCGTGCTGGTGCCGGCGGAGTGGGTGCGCGGCCCCCTGAAGGAGCACCACTGGCGCACCCTCCTGCAGGCGCGAGCGATCGAGAACACCCTCTACGTCGCGGCCGCCGACCATCCGCCGCCGCTCGGGATCGGGCACAGCGGCGTGATCGATCCGCAGGGCGTCGAGATGGCGTGCGTGGGTACGGGCACGGACGTCGCGGTCGCGTTCCTCGAACGCGCAGCGATCGAACGGGTGCGCCGTGTGAACCCCGCGCTCGCGCTGCGCCGATTCCGCGTCGCGCCCGCCTGACCCCGTTCGCGGAGCGAGGCGCCTGCGCCGACGCTCAGGGGGCCATGCCGGCCAGACGCGAGGCGGCCTGCTCGATCACGTCGACGCGCTTGCAGGCGGCGAAACGCACCAGCGCGGCATAGTCTGCGCGGTGCTCGGGGGTGACGAACGCGGTCACGGGGATCCCCACGACCCCTGCGCGCCGGGGCAGCTCGCGGCAGAACTCATCGGCGTCGGTCGCGCCGAGCGGACCGGCGTCGGCGACGGTGAAGTAGGACCCACGCGGCACGGACACATCGAACCCCGCGGCGCGAAGGCCGGCGCCGAGCATGTCGCGGCCGTGCTCGAGATCGCGCGCGATGTGCGCGAAGAACTCATCGGGCAGTCGCAGCCCGACGGCGATCGCAGGCTGGAAGGGCGAGCCGTTGACATACGTGAGGTACTGCTTGACGGTCATGACGGCGGTCACGAGCTCTTCCGGGCCGCTCAGCCAGCCGATCTTCCACCCCGTCGTGCGGAACGTCTTGCCCGCCGATGAGATCGTCAGCGTGCGCTCCGCCGCTCCGGGAATCGTCGCGATCGGAACGTGCGGCTCACCGAAGGTGAGGTGCTCGTAGACCTCGTCGGTGACGATCACGGCATCGTGCCGATGGGCGAGGGCCACGATGCGCTCGCGCACCTCCGAGCTGAAGACCGCACCGGTGGGGTTGTGCGGATCGTTCACGAGGATGATTCGCGTGCGATCGCTCACGACGGCCTCGAGCGCGTCGAGATCGGGCTGGAAATCGGGCCAGCGCAGGGGGACCGTCACTAATCGCGCCCCGGCGAGAGCGACACACGCGGCGTACGAGTCGTAGAAGGGCTCGAAGACGACGACCTCGTCCTCCGGCGAGTCGATGAGGGCGAGCAGTGTCGAGGCGAGCGCTTCGGTGGCACCGGCGGTGACGAGCACCTCCCGCTCGGGGTCGAGGGTCACGCCGTAGAAGCGCTCCTGGTGCTCGGCGATCGCCTGCAGGAGATCCGGGATGCCGCGGCCCGGCGGATACTGGTTCGCTCCGCCCGCGATGGCCGAGCGCGCAGCCTCGAGCACCTCGGCGGGCCCGTCCTCGTCGGGAAAGCCCTGCCCGAGGTTGAGGGCGCCGGTGCTCGTGGCGAGGCCGCTCATCTCGGCGAAGATCGTCGTGGCGACCGATCCGTCGGGCCGGAGAAGTCCCGCGCCCGCCGCCGTCCGACGCCAGGCGCCTGTGATCTCACTCATGTGTGGCACCTTCCGCCCGCTTCGGAGGCCGGGCCGCTCAAGGCTAGGGCAACGTCATCGCATAGCCGAAATGGGGTGTCGTCATAAGCAACACACAGGATCCGGGAGGATGGTGAAAGGGCTTTGGACGAAGGAGCACCGATGAGTGACACGCAGGGCGTCCGCCCCGACCACGACGGCGAGCAGCCGCAGGGCACCGCCGCCCCCCACCCGCATCCGCAGACGGAGATCCCGGCGCAGGCTGCGCCGGTGCCGCCGCGGCCACCGATGCCCGCGTATCCCGCGGGCTACCACCCGGGCGCCGGCGCCCCCTCACACGGGGCCTCGTTCGGTCCGGCGGCATCCCCTTACGGAGCGCACGCCACCCAGCCCACGCTTCCGCTGGGCGGCGCGTCCGCCGGTGGCCCGACCTTCGGCTCGAGCACCGCCACGGCCGAACGACCCGCCAAGAAGAAGTCGGCCGCGGGCAAGGTGACCGGTCTGATCGTCGCGGCCGCCCTGGTCGGCGGCGCGGCCGGCCTCGGTACGGCGTACGCCGGCACCCAGCTGTGGGGCCAGCCCGCGACCACCGTCGTGGCCGGCGGTGGCACGGTCACCGTGAACAATCCGGAGAGCGTGACGGCCACCACCGCGATCGCCGCCAAGGTCCTGCCGAGCGTCGTGACCATCGAGGTCTCGGCCGGAGGCTCGGGAGGCAGCGGCTCGGGTGTCGTCCTCAGCGAGGACGGCTACGTCGTCACCAACACCCACGTCGTCACGCTCGATGGCGGAACGGGCACCCCCGAGATCCGGGTGACGACCTCAGACGGTCGCATCTACGACGCCGAGATCGTCGGCACGGATCCCACGTACGACCTCGCGGTCATCCGGCTCGTCGATGCCGAGGGGCTCACGCCGATCGAGTTCGCGGACTCGTCCGAGCTCAACGTGGGCGATCAGAGCGTAGCGATCGGAGCGCCCCTCGGGCTTGCGAACACCGTCACGACGGGCATCATCAGCGCCCTGAACCGCAGCATCGAGATCGCCTCGTCGGCGGCTCCGGAGTCCGGCGGCGACGATGAGGGGGATGGTGAGGAGGACCAGGAGCAGGACCAGGGTCCGTTCCAGTTCGACATCCCCGGTCAGGAGCAGCAGTCCATGGCGAGCGAGACGATCAAGATCGCCGTCATCCAGACGGACGCCGCGATCAACCCCGGCAACTCGGGCGGCGCGCTCGTCGACGGCGAGGGGCGTCTGATCGGCATCAACGTCGCGATCGCGACGGCCGGCTCGTCGAGCGAGTCGGGGTCGATCGGCGTGGGATTCTCGATCCCCTCGAATGTCGTGGAGCGCATCACCGACGAGATCATCGCCGACGGTGAAGCGACTCACGGCCTGCTGGGTGCCACCGTTCTCGCCGCGAGTGCGGTGGAGGGAGCGACGATCTCGGGCGCGTACATCGACTCGGTCACGCCCGGCGGCGCGGCCGAGGACGGCGGACTCGCCGCGGACGACATCGTGACCGCGTTCAACGGGGTTCCGATCACCGATTCGGTCGATCTCACGGCGCAGGTGCGTGCGGCCGCCGCGGGCAGCGAGGCGACCGTGACCTACGTGCGTGACGGCGAGACCCTCGAGACCACGGTCACCCTGGGGTCGCTGCAGTAGGCCCGCGACGAACGTCGGATGCCCCCGGGACCTCCAGCCCGGGGGCATCCGCATGCCTGACGGAGGGTGTGCCCCCGCTAGGCTCGTGCGGGGAGGCATGATCGTGGCGTCGTTCTCGTTCGGCGCGGGCAACGCGGCTCAGCTGCTGCGGATCCCCGCCTACGTCCTCGGCGCTCTGGCCGTGCGGGTGATTCCGCGCTCGCGCGACCAGTGGGTGTTCGGCTGCGGTGCCGGGGTGACCGACGGAGCGCTCGCGCTCTGGAGGCAGGTCACGGCCGACGGCCGCCCGGCCCTCTGGCTGACGGGATCGCCGCGCGACGACGCCGATGCGCGCGCACTCGGCATCACTTTCGCGCGCAAGAGCTCCCTCCGCGGGTTCTGGCGCACCGCGCGCGCGCGGGTCGTCGTCGTCACGCACGGCTTCGGCGACGCCAACAGGTACGCCGTTGCGGGTGCCTTCACCGTGCAGCTGTGGCACGGCATCCCCCTCAAGCGCATCGGTCTGGACTCTCCCGAGACGCTGCGCAGCAGCATCCTGCCGCGCTCGCGCGTCGTGCGCGCGCTGCTTCGGCTGATGTACACGAGGGCGACGCGGCGCATCGATCTGCTGCCGGCGGCGTCGCACCTGGTCCGGGGGCGGCTCGAGTCGGCCTTCGCCCTGCCCGACGAGCGTGTGCCCGTGACGGGCGAGCCCCGCACCGACGTCCTCACGGCGGGCGGGGTGGAGCCGAGCGCAGATCGTGCGCGCGCGAGGATCGTGGATGCTGTCGGGCCGCTGCCCACGCCCGGGTCGCGCGTCGTGCTCTACGCGCCGACGTGGCGCGACGGAGATCCGGACCCCGCGGTGCCGACGGGGCAGGAGTGGGATGCGCTTCTCGCGGTGCTCGACGCGTGCGACGCGGTGCTGCTCGTGCGCTCGCACCCGCTGGGTGCGGGGGACTACACCCCGCCGCGCGATTCTGCGCGCGTGCGTGCCTTCGGCAGCGACCTGGTCCGAGATGCGACACCGGCCCTGCCCGGCCTGGATGCGCTGATCACGGACTACTCCTCGATGGCGTTCGACGCGGCGCTCGTCGCGCTTCCCGTGCTGTACTTCGCGCCCGATGCGGAGGTGTACGCGCGGCGTCGCGGGTTCTACGGGCGGTACGAGGATGTGGCGGGGCCGGACCTCGCGCGCACATGGGCCGAGGCGACGGTGCAGCTGGCGACGCTTCTGAGGGATCCCGCCGAACAGGAGCGGCGATCCGCGCTGTCGCGCGCTCTGAGCCTGCGCGTGCACGCCTTCCGCGACGGTGGCAGCACGCGGCGGGTGTACCGTGCGATTGTGGAACGGGCGGGTCTGCCCGCAGCCACGATGGGTGCCGGGCGTGCGGACGCGGGCGCGGAGGGGACCACGGCATGACGACGGCTCAGCTGAGGTGCGCGGAAGCGCCCGAGCTCACCATCACGGGAGAGGGCGAGCGCCCCGAGGCTCTGTGGCTCGAAGGCCCCCGCGCGCGCGTGGATGCGACCCTGACGGGACGCGGTCGCACGTGGCGGGCACGCGTACCCCTCACCGCGGCGAGGTGGGGCGGCGCGCGGCTGCCGCTGCCCTCCGGAGCGTACGAGGTGCGTGCGCGATGGGCCGGTCGGGATGCCGAGGCGGTGGTTTCGGACTCCGTGCCGCTCACCGTGGGCACGGCATTGCGGGCGCAGCTCGACGGCGAGGCGGGCCGACTGGCCGTGGGCCCCCCGGTGGACCCTGTCTACGACTCCGGTGAGGGGCAGGATGCGCTCGAGCGCCGTTACGCGGCCGGAGCCGGTCCGCTCGAGAACGCGGTCTTCTTCGAGAGCTTCTACGGACGCAGCGCGAGCTGCAATCCGCTCGCGATCGACCGTGAACTCGCGCGCGTCGCGCCTGAGGTGACGCGCTACTGGAGTGTGGTCGACCTGTCGGTGGAGGTGCCGCCGGGAGCCGTACCCGTGGTGGAGGCGAGCCCGGAGTGGTGGCGTGCGCGGGGTCAGGCGCGCCTGCTGGTGGTCAACGACTGGCTGCGTCGCCGTTTCTCGCGGCGGCCGGGGCAGCGGGTGCTGCAGACATGGCACGGCACGCCGCTCAAGCGGCTGGCGCTGCACCGGCCCGGTTTCGATCCGCGTCGCATGATCGCGGTCGTGCGCGAGGGACGCCGCTGGGACGTGCTGCTGGCGGCGAACCCCTATGCGGCGAACATCCTGCGCAAGGCCTACGCGTTCCTGACACGTCCCATCTGGGTGGAGGGGTATCCGCGCAACGATGTGCTCGTCACCGGCGACGGTGCGGACATCCGACGGGCGCTGGGCATCCGAGCGGACGAACGGGTGCTGCTCTACGCCCCGACCTGGCGGGACGATCGAGCGCTGATGGTCGACTTCGTCGATCCGGCGACCCTCGCCCGCGATGCGGATGCCGTGGTGCTCGTGCGCGGTCATTCCCGCACGCTGATCCCGGGACGCGACGTCGATGGGCCGAGGGTGATCGACGTCACGGGTTATCCCGACATCTCTCGATTGCTCCTGGTCGCCGACGCGCTCATCACGGACTACTCCTCGGTGATGTTCGACTTCGCGGTCACCGGCAAGCCGATGTACTTCCTCGTGCCGGATCTCGAGCACTATCGGGGCGAGCTCCGCGGCTTCTACTTCGATCTCGTCGAGCGTGCGCCGGGGCCCGTCGTGCGCACGCAGGACGAGCTCGCGGCGGCGCTCGGCGACAGCGATCTGCCCGGGCTGTTCGGAGCCCGCTACACGGCGTGGCAGCGTGCGTTCACGGCACGCGAGGACGGCCGCGCAGCCGAGCGCGTCGTCGCGCGTCTGCTCGATCAGGGATTCATCGGCCGAGACTGATCCGCTGCCGGCCGTGCGGGCTACGGCAGGGGGGTGTTGCGCTCGCTCAGGCGCGAGGTGTCGACGGTGTCGCGCGCCCCGCGCGCGAGCCCGCGCACGAATCCGGCTCCCCACGCGAGATGCATCGTCGGCAGCACGGCGAGCGTCCAGACCTTGTCTCGCCACCCGCGGCCTCCGCCGCGACCGGCCGCGACACCCGCAACGAGTGCCGTGTACGCGGCGACGGGCAGGTAGAGGACGGATGCTGCCATCGAGGCCGCACCCGTCACGATCCGGGTCGCCTGCAGCACGGCGAGCACGGCTGCCGTGCCCGCCGAGAGGACGAGGGCCGGCGGCGCGAAGAAGCGGAGCGAATTGCGTCGTCCGTAGCGGCGGACGAGTTCGCCGCGCCACGTGCCGGTGGCGAAGAACTGACGGGCCAGCCGCGGCCAGCTCTCGCGGGGCCAGTAGGTGACGGAGAGGCCGGGATCGAACCACACGCGGTATCCGGCGCTGCGGATGCGGAGGTTGAGCTCCCAGTCCTCGCCGCGGCGGATCGATTCGTCGAAGAGACCGACCTCGTCGAGGACGGCGCGGCGCATGACCCCGAGGTAGGCCGATTCGGCCTCGCCCTCGCGGGTGCCGCCGTGGTACGCGCCGCCGCCGAGGCCGATGGGGGAGTTGTAGGCGCGGGCGACGGCGCGCTGGAAGGGTGAGCGGCCGTCGGCGCGCATGACGCCCCCGACGTTGGCGGCGCGCGTGCGCGCGAGCGTCGCGAGGGCGAGTCGCGTGTAATCGGGGGCCAGCTCCGAATGCGCGTCGACGCGCACGATCGTCGGTAGCGTGCTCGCACGGATCGCGGCGTTCAGACCCACCGGGATGTCGGCGGCCGGGTTGTGCACGAGGAGGATGCGGTCATCCGCGGCGGCGAGGCGTTCGGCCAGTGCGGTCGTTCCATCGCTCGAAGGGCCCAGCGCGAGTACGAGCTCGGTCGGTCCGTCGACGACCTGTTCGAGGACGGTGCGCACCGCGCGCTCGAGGTAGGCACGCTCGTTGAGCACGGGCATGATGAACGACACGCCCGAGCCGGCCGCCACGGTGGGGGCGTCCCGGCGTGCGATCGCGCGTCGTCCGGGATCATCCACCTGCACCCGTCGATCATGTCACGGGCGCGCGATGTGAGCCTGGGTAGGCTTGCCGGGTGGGAATCGTGTCGGATGCGCGCAAGGCGAGGGCGCTGCTGGTGAAGGCGCTCGCCACCCGCGCGTCCGTGCGCAGCGTCCGCAAGACCCTGGCGGCGCTGCCTCCGCATGCGCCCGAGCACTATCGCGTCGCGGTGTACTTCGCGGACGGCGATGTGAACATGTACCAGATGCGCCAGTGGTACAAGCCGCTGGCCGAGTTGGCCCGCATCTGGCCGGTGGTCGTGCTCGCCCGTTCCGCCACCGGCGCGCGTGCCCTCCTCGCAGACGGCGCACTTCCGGTGGCTTTCGTGCCCACGGTGCGTGATCTCGAGCGCTACGTGCACACGCAGGACATCCGCGTGGTGCTCTACGTCAACCAGAACACCCGCAACTTCCAGATGTTCCGCTACGGCCGACGGTGGCACGTGTTCATCAACCACGGCGAGTCCGACAAGATGTACATGACGACCAACCAGTACAAGGCGTACGACGTGGCGTTCATCGCGGGCGCCGCGGCCCGCGAGCGCCTCGACCGCGTGCTGTGGGATTACGACCTCGACAAGCGGGCGATCGAGATCGGCAGGCCCCAGGCCGATCACTACTCGGGTGCGCTCCCGTACACGCCCGACGAGCGCACCGTCGTGCTCTACGCCCCGACATGGGAGGGCGACCGCCCCTCGGCGCACTACGGCTCCATCCTCACCCACGGCGAGGCGCTCGTCGATGCGCTGCTGACGACCGGACGTCATCGCGTGATCTACCGACCGCATCCCCGCAGCGGGGTCATCGATCCCGCGTACGGTGCCGCGAATCAACGCATCATCGCGGCGCTCGGCCGGGCCAATGCGGCGGACACCACGGCCGAGCACGTCTTCGACGACGGGCCCGACCTCGGCTGGCAGCTGGCCGCCGCGGACGTCGCCGTCGTCGACATCTCGGCGATGGTCTACGACCGGCTGGCGGCGGGCAAGCCGCTGATGATCACGCGCCCGGCCGATCCCGAGGCCCTCGTCGACACGAACGGCTACCTCTCGGCGTGCGAGTGGCTGGACGCCGCGGACGCGGGCGGGATCGTCGCCGAGGTCGAGCGGGTGCGCGGCGACGCCGCGGCGATCGAACGGCTGGGTACGTGGGTGCAGCACTACTTCGGTGAGACGGCGCCGGGGGCCGCGACGGCGAAGTTCCACGCCGCGATCCAGGGCCTCATGGACGACTGGGAGCGATGGCACGCCCGCACACTCACCCGGGCCGATCGATGATGCGTCCGATGGCGGAACGCGGGATGGATGTCCACGTCGGTCGGTTGCGTGCCTCGTAGATGACCTCGTAGACGGCCTTGTCGAGCTCCAAGGCGTTCAGGAGGTCCGCCACGTCCGCAAGGTCCACGTCGGCCGCCCCCGCGTAGCCGCGCAGGAACGCGGCACGCGCCGCGGCGACCCAGTCGGTCACCGCATCGACGGAGTGATCAGGCCGGTCAAGACGTATCGACCCGCCGACGTAGTCGAACGAGCGCAGCATCCCGGCCACGTCCCGCAGCGCGAGGTCGGGACGCGTGCGCTCGGCCATCGGTCGCAGCGGCTCGCCCTCGAAATCCAGCAGCACCCAGCCGCGCCCGGGGACGAGGATGACCTGTCCCAGGTGGTAGTCGCCGTGCACGCGCTGGAGGGCGGGCCAGGGATGCTGCAGTGCACGGTCGTAGACGGCCTCGATCTCGGCACGTCGGGCGGCGATGCCGGGGACTTCCGAGACGGCGGTCACGAGCCGCCTGTCCCAGACGGCACGAACGGCCGCCCGGTCCTGCTCCGAGGCCTCGTGCGGCGGGAACAGGCCGGCCAGCAGCAGGTGGACCTCGGCGGTCGCGACACCGAGCTGCTCCGCGCGCTCGGTGAAGTCCTCGCCGGACGACGCGGCGCGCAGGGCGACCCGCCACGCATCCTCCACGCCGGGCAGGAACTCCTGCGCGAACGCGAGAGAACCCGCCTGCTCGCCTCGGCCCATCGGATCCGGCCAGGACCCCCCGATCGACCCGATCGCGGGGGGCACATGCTCGGAGCCGGCCGCGGCGAGCGCGGTCTGCAGCTCGATGTCGGGGTTGCGTCCGCCGTGCAGCTGACGGAACACCTTGCAGATGATCGGTGCCGCCGCGCCCTCTTCTGCCGGGCGGTACACGATCGAGGTGTTGGACTGCTCACCCGCGAGCACCGCGGAGCGCATCGCGGTGAGCGGCGCGCCCGCGCCTGCGGGAAAGCCCTGGGCGCGGGCTCCGCTTCCGACCGCCTCGGTCCCGGTGGTGATGAGGGCGAGAAGCGCGTTCGCGTAGGCGGGATCGTGCGGCCCGTCGATCAGGGTCGTGCCCGGTTCCGGATCGCCGATGACGTGCGCGGCATCGGCCTCGACGTCAGCGGTCGCCCGCGCCACGACCGGCACCTGGTAGAGCACGATGGGCAGCGCGGACTCATCGACGACGAGGTAGGTGCGCACCACGACGCCGGGGGAGGGCGAGGGCAGGTCCCACGAGCCGATGATCGCGAGATGCGGAGCACGGCCCTTGCCGGCATACCATCGCTGCCGCGGCATCCACGCCGCCAGGCACGAAATCGTGCTGTCCATAGGGCGAGCGTATTCTCGACCCCCGGCAGTGTCGAGATGCGCCGGACGGGTTGACTTCACGGCGCAGATGCGCTCATGACCGCGCACAGGACGGCGTATGCCACCTCGCGGCCGGTGACGTCGGAGTGGTCTCCGATGTACCGATCGGCGCGGAGCGAGGTCACCCGTCCCGCGGCGAGAGCATAGGTTGCGCCCACGTCGCCGAGGTCCGCGGTCGTGGCGCCGGGCGTCTTCAGCGCGCCGTTGCGACCGATTCCGCCGTAGGGATCCGCGGCGTCGCCGAGCCCGACCCCGATCTGGCGCGCCAGCCGGGAGGCGACCGGGTAGGCGAGCCCGACGGCCTTGTCGTTGACGGTGTGGGTGATGATCACGGGACCGCGGACCTTCTCGGGCACACCGGCGAACGCGCCGTCCGCGCCCGTGTCGTCGTAGGCGCGCGCCATGCCGAAGTGGCTGTATGCGGCCTGCAGCAGAGACAGCGATGCCACCGGAGCCGTGCTCGCGAGAGCAGCCGCGGTGACGGCACGACCGCCGAAGGAGTGCCCCACCAGGTGAATGCGGGCGGCGGGCGCCTCCTCGTGGAGGTGACCGAGCAGGGGAGCGAATCCCCGTGCGCCGACGACGCCGGCCCGCTCCTTCATCGTGTAATAGGTCGTGACGTTCACCAGGCCGCGTCCCGCGCGCAGGATGCTGTCGAACAGTCCCGCGCCCCCGCCGGGGCCGCCCGAATCGAGGGGCGACAGCCCCGCGGGATCGATCACGGCGGCTCCGCCCACCGCTGCCGGTGCGGCCTGTTCCTCCTCCAGCGCGCGTGCCGCGTCGAGGACGTCGGCGGCATCGGCCGTGCGCAGGGCTTCGAACCCGGCCGCGTCCTCGCCCTCCGAGGAATCCGGAAGCGTCGCACGCAGGACATCCACAAAGCGCTTCTGCGCATCGCCCGACGTCTCGAGCTGCGGCACGAGCGCGATCAGCTCGGCCGCGGCATCCTCGTCGTCGACGCGGGCCCGGATGTCGGCGATCAGCGCTTCCTCCTCACCTCCCACTCCGGCGCCCGCGCCGTCGGACTCGGCCGGAGCCCACAGGATCGATGGCCACAGCATCCCGACGACGACGAATCGGCGCGTGGCGGCGCCGTCGACCTGGGGGCGTACGGCGACCAGGGAGTCGATGAATCGCTCGTACAGGGCGCGCGCCTGACCGTGGGTGTTGTTCCAGCCGTGCGAGATCACGATCAGGTCGGTCGGGCGTGTGCGGGCGAGCAGCTCGTCCAGGCGTTCGCGGTCGGCGCCGTCGATTTCGCGGCCCTTCTTGTCGAACGCGACCTCGGCGTAGGGAAGCTTCATGGTGTGCTCGCTCTCAGACGGATTGGATGGCCCGCATCGCATCGACGAGGCCGCGGCCCTGGAACGCGCGTTCGCGACCGAGGTCGCTCGCCGTGTCCATCAGGATGCGCTTGAGTTCGTCGGGTTTGCCGATGAACTCCCTGTGCACCGAGAGGAAGCCGGCCGCTACTCCTGATACATGCGGGGCCGACATCGACGTGCCGGAATCCTCGACGTATGCCGCGTCGGCCACGTGGGCGCGGGCCTTCTCCAACAGGTAGCCGGCGCCCGCGCTGACCACGCGCTCGCCGGGGGCGACAAGATCGGGCTTGAGCCTGCCGTCTCCCGTGGGACCCTTCGAGGAGAAGTACGACACCCCCGACGAGTACGGATTGACGGAGGTCGAGCCGACGGTGATCCCGCGCGCGGCGTTGCCGGGATCGTTGATCGTCATGCCGAACCCGAGCCGCATCTCTCTCCCCGCGGTGTCGCGGGCCGCGCCGTACCCCGTATTGCCGGCCGCGACGACGACGCACACGCCCGAGGCGACGAGTCGATCCACCTCTCGGCACACCGGCGAGAGCCCGGTGGCGAACCAGGACGGATCGAACGGGTAGCCGAGCGAGAGGTTGACGCCGTGGACGTTGAGCTCGCGGCCGCCGTTGTTCAGATCCTGGATGTGTTCGAGTGCGGCGAGCAACGCCGCGACGTCGCCCGTGCGATCGTCGCGCAGGACTTTGCACGAGAGGATCTTCGTGCGCGGTGCCATGCCGCTGATCCGATCCAGCGAGACGCGTTCGACGCCGGCCCCTCCGCCCGCCGTGCGGTACCAGGTCGCCGCGACGATCGGTCTCTTCGCGGTCGCGGTACGGCCTCCCGCGATGATCCCCGTGACGTGGGTGCCGTGTCCGTTGACATCCGTGAGGGCATCGGCGTCGCTCGAACCGGGGACGAAGCTGCGGTGGGCGAGGTTGCCGGGCAGGTCGAAGGTGTCATGGGCGGCGAAGTGCGGATGCTTCGCATCGACCCCGGTGTCGAGCACGGCCCAGACGATGCCCTCGCCGGTGGCGTCGAACGCGCGGATCGCCGCCTCGGCTTTGGTGGTCATCACGGTGCGGTGCACGGCTGCGCGCACCTCGAAGTTGGGCCAGATGCGGTGGATGAAGCGTCGCGGCGCACTGCGCTGATCGTGCCGCGACGAACCGCTCCGTGCGGCGCCGCGGGAGTCGACCTCGGCCAGGCGGCGGATCTCGTCGGCGGTGAGGGCTGACATCAGGTAGGCGCGGGTGTTCCACACGGGGGCGCGGGGGGCGATCATCGTGAGCATCGTCGTCAGCTGCGCGAGAGCGTGGGCCGGCTCCAGGCCGCTGTCGGTGCGCAGTTCGACGATGATGCCGATCGCCTCATCGGGGGGAGCTGAGGCCATCCGCTCGCTGAGGGGGCGCGTGATGACCGAATCGGTGACGAGGGATGCTGTGCGCGGCATTCCGGGCAGCTCGAACGCGGGTCCGCCCGGGCGCCGCGGCGCGGGCTCGCGTCGATCGACCTGACCCGGATCTTCACCCTGCGGCCCCGGTTGCAGGGGATCCGGCAGCAGGTCGTCGTCGGGCTCGAGCCCGGGGAACTCGCGCGGCAGGTCGGGTGGTTCCTGAGAACGCGCCATCGCCCACCCCCTGCCCACACCGCCGGGATCCGAGGGCACAGTACCGCGCGCTGGTCGCGCACGCCAGGGGTGCGCGTGTCAGCTGGGGCGGGCGGCGTCGGTGTCGTCGTTCACGCCGGTGTCGTCGGTCGCGCCGGTGGTGAGTTCCGGGCGTTCGCGTGAGGGTCGCACGCGGCGGGTCGCCTGGGCGACGGAGCCGCCGATGCGGCTGCCCGCAGCGCCGACGGTACGTGCAGAGGCGCCGACGAGTCCTGCAACAGCGCCGCCTGCGCGTCGTACGCCCGTTACGGCGGAGCGTTCGAGCCGCTGCGCGCCGGGCCGGGGTTCGAGATCGCCGGGTAGCGCGGCCGGGGGCACGCCGAACGCGCGCCGGGAGCCGGTGAGGACGCGGCGGCCGAGGATGTGGTTTCCCGCGCCGCCGATGACGGCGCCCACACCGAAGGGCAGCGCCTTGCCCACCCAGGACGCGCCGCCGCGCACCGCGAACTGGTGGATGAAGCTCGTCTTCAGGCGGTCGACGAGAGGGCCGACGGCGGCGCGGGGGAGTGTCTTCGTGACGAGTTCGCCCCAGTACGCGGGACGCGTCACGCCCTTGCCTGCCGCTTGTCCCGCGAGCTGCGACACGAGGTCGACGCCCTCTTTGCCGAGCATGAGGGTCAGGACGAGCGCGCGGGCGCGGTCGGGGTCGTCGACGGCGATGCCGTGGACCTCGGCGACCGACTGCGCGAAGAGGGTCGTGGATTCCAGGAATCCCACCGTTTCGACGCCGGAGAGGGCGAGAGTGACGCCGGTTCCGATGCCGGGCACGACGGCGGTCGCTCCGACGGCGGCTCCGCCGGTGGTGACGGCGGCGAGGTACCGTCGCTCCAGCATCCGCACGATCTCGGTGGTCGTGGCATCGGGATGCCGGAGGCGGATGCTGCGGATATGTGCGACGACGACGGGGCGCTGTATGGCGAGGACGCGATCGAGTGCGCGGATCACCCGCGGGTGCTCCTCGGAGCCCACGGGCGGCAACCCGCCCTCCCACGGTGTGTCGGAGGGAAGTGTGTGGATCCTGTGTACCTTCTCGGCCATCGGGCAGATCCTAATCCTGCTGTCTGGGAGATGGGCTCGGGCGCTGTCGTCCGCCGTGTCGCGTGTCGCGTGTCGCGTCGACTCGCGCGCCGCGCGCCGTGCGCTGCCTCGCCTGGTTGCGTCGACTATCGCTTCCTTCGTCGCTCAGGCGGCCGTGGTGATCGACACGCTTGAGGCGGCGTCCGAATTGTGCTCGGTTTCAGAAGGGTGCGTCCTCTACGTCGGGGATGAATCCGATGGTGACGGGTGGTGGGGTGTCTGTGTAGTGGAGTCCGCCGGGGGATATCCACTCGATCACCCCGCCCGGGTGATGTTTCACCCGCCACGGTGTCTCGCCCTTGAGGGTGTGGTGTCGTCGGCAGAGGGCGCAGAGGTTTCGATGATCGGTTGCTCCGCCGAGGGCGAAATCCTCACCATGATCCATATCGCACCGATGGGTGGGCATGCGGCAGCCCGGGAATCTGCAGTGCGGATCCCTCACCCTCAAATGTCGGGTCAAGTCCGCGGATCTCGTGTACCTGTCGACGGCGAGGACCCCGCCGGTGATCGGATCGGCGAGCACCCGTTCCCATCCCGGAACGGATTTCGCGAGGATCCTCGCGGTGTCGAGGTCGATCGGCGCCCGTCCCACCAGCTCTGCGGGGTCATCGGTCACCCCGGCGAGTGCGAGGGCGGGGACGGTGACGTTGACCGTCGCGCGGATCGACGCGAGCCCACCGTGCCCGTCACCGAGCCCTTCACCGGTCTCGGTGTCGATGCGGTGGGTGAGGACCATCTCCATGAGCACGTCGGCACGCACCTGATCCAGGGTCCGAGAATCCACGATGCCGCCACCCGCGCCACCCGCGCCGCCCGCGCCGCCCGCGGCAGCCGCGTCAGCCGCAGGCTCGCCAGTCCCAGCTGCGCTCGCAGCCGCCGCGTCCGCGGTTTCGGCGGCGTGTGCGGTGTTGAGGACGTCGCGGGCGATGTGGGTGATCATGTCGTGGATGCCGTGCACCGGCACCGCCGGGCCTCGGAGGAGGAGTTCGGTCATCCCGTCTTCGACGTCCCGCACCCACACCCCGCCGCTCTTGCGCGCGACCTGATGCCGCTCCGCGAACGTCGTCGGCTGCACCTGCTCCACGAGCCTCGCGAGCTGCGGTCCGAGCCGCCCGGGCGTGGTGGACGCGGCCCGCTCCAACGCCTCAACCTCGAACGAGGCGCGCACCTCCGGGTCGGTGAGTTTCACCCCGTGTTCCACGATCGCCCGCACATGCCCGACCGACACGACACCCGCGGCCAGCGCCTCAAACGACGCCGCGAACCGGTTCACGAGGGTGTGGGCGTCGTTCATCCGCCGCTGTACCGACCGGTCGGGTTGCCGCGCACACGCCCCCAGCTCCGCAGCCAGTGCCCGCAAGGGTAGTTCGGCTTCGCGACCGGCGGAGCGGGGGATCTCCGCCACCCGCTCCAAACCCACCGCCTGCGCCTCAGCCAGCACCGCCATGACCTCAGCTTCGGCCGAGGCCACCCCTGCCACCGCGGCCGCGTACTTCGCCGCAAGGGCCGCCGCGACAGCATCCACACCGTCGACATCGACGCCATCGACGTTGTCGTCGTGTGCGTCGCCGCCGGTCGGTGTTCTCATATTCGAACTCTACGACAGGTCTCCGACATCGAGAGTCGTATATATGTATCTCTGACGCCCCACGGCAAATTTCTCGAATGAGACTTCTCTCATCTCAAGTCGGCAGCGAGACCCGAGCGCCCTTCGACGAGCTCAGGGCACGTAGCAGCTCAGGGGGCGCAACGGGCATGGCGCGCGAAGACTGGCTCAGGGCGCGCAAAAGGCCCAGGAGGCGAAAACAGAATCGGATCAGGCGTTGGAGAACGCGACAACCGCGTTGTGCCCGCCGAAGCCGAAAGAGTTGCTGATCGCGAGCTGGTCACCAGCACCGAGATCCTGCACATCGCCGGAGATGCGGAACGGCACCTCGGGATCCTGTGTCGTCAGGTTGATGGTGGGCGGGGCCTGACGCTGACCGATGGCGAGCACCGTGAAGATCGCCTCCAGCGCCCCCGTGCCGCCGAGCAGGTGGCCGGTCGAAGCCTTCGTGGCGGAGACGGGGATCTCATCGACCCGGGCACCGAAGACGGCCTTCAGCGCCTGATACTCGTTCGGATCGCCGACCGGGGTGGAGGTGGCGTGGGCGTTGATGTGGGTCACGTCGTCGGGCGAGGCATCGGCCATCTCCAGAGCAAGTCGGACGGCGCGTGCCGCTCCACGGCCCTCGGGATCGTTGGCCGTGATGTGGTACGAATCCGCGGTCACGCCGCCGCCGACCACGTACGCGTAGATCTTCGCGCCGCGGGCCTTGGCGTGCTCTTCGGTCTCGAGGATCAACGCGCCGGCGCCCTCGCCCATGACGAAGCCGTCGCGGTCGACGCTGCACGGGCGCGATGCCGTGCTCGGGTCGTCGTTGCGGCGCGAAAGCGCCTGCATCGAGGCGAACGAGGCGACGGTGATGGGGTGGATGGCGGATTCGGTGCCGCCCGCGATGACGATGTCGGCGAGCCCGTCCTGCAGGTGCTCGACGGCGTTCACGATCGACTCGGTGCTCGAGGCGCAGGCGCTGGCGACGGTGCGCGCGAAGGCGCGCGCTCCGAAGTGGAGGGAGAGATTTCCCGCCGCCGCATTGGGCATGAGCATCGGCACCGTCATCGGCATCACCCGGCGAGGACCCTTCTCGCGCAGCGTGTCCCACGCGTCGAGCAGGGTCCACACACCGCCGATGCCGGTGGCGAAGTCGACGCCGAGGCGCTCGGGGTCGACCTCGGGCGCTCCCGCGTCCTCCCACGCCTCCATCGCCGCGACGAGCGCGAACTGCGACGCCGGGTCGAGACGTTTGGCAACCGGCCGCGCGAGCACCGCTTCGGGGCGGACTTTCGCCTCGGCCGCGAACGTGACGGGCAGTTCGTAGGTGGCGACCCACTCGTGCTCGAGGGTGCGCGCACCCGACTCGCCGGCGAGCAGCGCACTCCAGCTCTCGGGGGCGGTGCCGCCGAGCGGCGAACTCGCGCCGATGCCGGTGACGACGATACGGGGGGTGGTCATGACACGAAACCTCACGGGGAAGAACGGAGATCCCGGGGGCACACGCCCCCGGGCCGCCGGATCAGGACTGGTTCGAGGTGATGAAGGTGACGGCGTCGCCGACGGTCTTGAGGTTCTTGACCTCGTCGTCGGGAATCGTCACACCGAACTTCTCCTCGGCGTTGACGACGATCGTCATCATCGAGATGGAGTCGATGTCGAGGTCGTCGGTGAACGACTTCTCGAGCGCGACCTCGTCGGCCGAGATGCCGGTCTCGTCGGTGATGAGCTCGGCGAGGCCTGCGAGCACCTCTTCGGTGGAAAGGGCCATGATGTCTCCTTCTATGGGTGATTCGAGTTCGGGGGAGTGGACGTGTCGGCGACCGCAGATCAGTCTAGGGCGACGAGTCCGCCGTGCCCGGGAGCACGACGACCTGCGCGCCGAAGACCAGCCCCGCGCCGAAGCCGATCTGCAGGGCGAGCCCGCCGGCGACCTCCGGGTGCTCGGCGAGCAGTCGGTGTGTGGCCAGCGGGATCGAAGCGGCCGACGTGTTGCCGGTGGTTTCGATGTCGCGGGCGACGACGACACTCTCGGGCAGACCGAGCTGCTTCGCGAACTCGTCGATGATGCGCATGTTCGCCTGGTGAGGCACGAAGGCCGCCAGGTCGTCGGCTGTCACGCCCGCAGCCTCGAGGGCCTGCCGGGCGACCTTCACCATCTCCCACACCGCCCAGCGGAAGACCGTGGGCCCCTCCTGCCGCAGCGTCGGCCAGGGCGACGCTGCGTCGCGGAACTCGGTCAGCGTGTGGTTCATGCCCACGGCGTCGGCCTTGGAGCCGTCCGAGCCCCAGATCGTCGGCCCGATTCCGGGCGTGTCGCTCGGCCCGACGACCACCGCTCCGGCCCCGTCGCCGAGCAGGAACGAGATGCTGCGGTCGGTGGGATCGACGATGTCGCTCAACTTCTCCGTGCCGATGACGACCGCGTAGTGCGCCGCTCCCGCTCGGATCAGGGCGTCGGCCTGCGCGACACCGTAGGCGAAGCCCGCGCAGGCTGCGTTGAGGTCGTAGGCGGCGGCGGGATTGGCGCCGACGCGGTCGGCGACGATCGCCGAGACCGATGGCGTCTGCTTCGGGTTGCTGATCGTCGCGACGATCACGAGGTCGATGTCGGACGCCTGGACGCCGGATGCCTCGATGGCCTCGACGGCGGCGTCGGCCGCCAGATCGATAGCCGACGTCGTCGCGATGGCGCGTGTGCGCGTGACGATCCCGGTGCGCTGGCGGATCCACTCGTCGCTGGAGTCGATGGGCCCCACGAGCGCGTCGTTGTCGACGTACTCCTCACCGCGCGCCGCGCCGTAGGCGTAGATGCGGGTGTGGGCGGGTCCCGTCGGCTGGACGAGGGGTGTGATGGTGCTCATGCGTTCTCCTCCGAAAGCAGCGTCGCGGCGGCCTCGAGGTCGTCGGGAGTCTTCAGCGCGACGGCGGGCGTGCCCCGCATGGCACGCTTGGCCAGGCCCGTCAGGGCGCCGGCCGGAGCGAGTTCGACCAGGCCCGTCGTGCCGGCTTCGGCGAAGCCCGCCATGCACAGGTCCCAGCGCAC
The DNA here is from genome assembly GCF_046111165.1 of Microbacterium sp. HA-8. Classification (NCBI taxonomy): domain Bacteria; kingdom Bacillati; phylum Actinomycetota; class Actinomycetes; order Micrococcales; family Microbacteriaceae; genus Microbacterium; species Microbacterium sp. HA-8. Next base: position 2,558,382 of record NZ_CP162025.1, on the reverse strand, counting down.
CGGGGACGCCACCTGACCGACGAGCAGCCGCAGGGCTTCGTCGCCGTCGGCGACCGTGGCTCCCGTGCTGTTCGTCCAAAGCGTCAACGCGGGGTCGGATGCACTCACCCGGTCGGCCGCGGAGCGCAGCTCGGCGACGGCAGGGGTCATGTACGAGGTGTGGAAGGCCCCGGCGACCTGCAGCGGCACCACGCGAGTACCCCGCAGCGGTTCGGCGGCGAGCACGCCGAGCGCGTCCAGCCCGCCCGCCGCGACGATCTGCCCGCCGCCGTTGTAGTTCGCCGGCGTGAGCGAGAGCTCCGCCAGGCGCGCGAGCACGTCGCTTTCTGCGCCCCCGAGGATGGCACTCATGCCGGTGCTCTCGAGCGCGGCTGCGGCAGCCATCGCCCGCCCGCGCACCCCGACAAGTCGCATCGCCTCGAGCGGCTCCAGGACGCCGCTGATCGCAAGCGCGGCGAGCTCGCCGACCGAGTGACCCGCGACACCTCGCACCTGCTCGCGGCCCGGCAGATGCTGCCACGAGAGCATGCTCGCGGCGACGATGAGCGGCTGGGCCACGCGCGTGTCGCGGATCGCGTCGGCATCCCACTCCGTGCCGGCGGCGATCAGGTCGACCTCGGCGGCCTCGGAGTATGCCACGAGGGTGTCGCGTGCTCCATCGAGCTCGAGCCAGGGGGTGAGGAAACCCGGGGACTGCGAACCCTGTCCCGGGCATACGACGACGATCACTCGACCAGTCTGCCAATCCCACGGATGCCGATTCTGGCGCCGTGCTACGAAGAAACCGCCGGACGTTTGTGCGCGCCCGCCAATCCGGGACGCTTGCGCTGCCCCTCGGCACCCGCCACCTGTCCCAGGATGAGGGCGGATTGCAGGATGAGCGCCTCGCGCGGGCCGGTGGCATCCCACCCGATCACCTCGCTGACGCGCTTGAGTCGATAGCGCACGGTGTTGGGGTGCACGAACAGTTCGCGCGCGGTGGCCTCGAGCGAGCGCCCGTTGTCGAGGTAGCTCCACAGCGTCGTCACGAGATCGGGTGAGTGCGCCTGCAGCGGACGGTAGATGCGTTCGACGAGGGTCTGCTTGGCGAGCGGGTCGCCGGCCAGCGCGCGCTCCGGCAGGAGATCGTCGGCCTCGACGGGCCGTGGAGCGTGCCGCCACCCGCGTGCGACGGCGAAGCCGGCGAGGGCCGCCCGGGCGCTCGCGCTCGCATCGACCAGCGCAGGCACGGGAGGCCCGAGCACGAGGTGGCCGGGTCCGAACCCGGGCTCCAGGTGCAGGGCGATGTCCGGAAAAGGCAGGTCAGCGACAGGCTCTTCGCCACGTGCGCCCGCGTCGGAGCGACCCATGACGAGAACGAGGCGCGATCCCTGCACGCCGATCAGGACGTCGACGCCGAGCTTGCGCGCCATTCGCCGCAGCTGATCGACGTCGAACTGCGGCGGCGTGGTGCCGACGAGGACGCAGACCTCGCCGTGTCCGTGCCAGCCGAGCGCGGCGATACGGCTCGGCAGTTCGGCGTCAGCCTCGCCGGTGAGGATCGAGTCGACGACGAGCGCCTCGAGCCGGGCATCCCACAGACCGCGCGCCTCGGCGGCGCGTGCATAGACGTCGGCCGCGGCGAATGCGACGTCGCGGGAGTACTTGAGGATCGCTTCGCGAACGTTTCCGCCCCGGCCGGCGACGCGCTCCTCCGTGATCTCGACGGTCACGCGGATCAGCTGCAGGGTCTGCTGCAGGCTGACGCTGCGCAGCAGCTCCCGCGGCGCCGCCGCGAAGATGTCGGCCGCGATCCACGGTGTGGACTCGGGATCCTCGTACCACTGGATGAACGACGTGATGCCTGCCTGGGCGACCAAGCCGACGGCCGATCGTCGCCCAGGCGGCATCTCGCGGTACCAGGGCAGGGTGTCCTCGAGACGTTTCAGCGTCGCTGTCGCGAGGTCGCCCGAGATACGGCGGAGCCACGTGAGTGTCTCCGCCTTGCGCTCGGACTGCGTCGTCCCTGCCACCTGAGCGTCAGCTCTCGCCGCCGGCATTCCCGGTCGTGCCGGCCGTCACATCGTGCAGACGGTACTTCTCGATCGCCGCGGCGACGACTCCGGCATCCACGGCGCCCTGCGTGGCGAGAGCCTGCAGCGTGCGGACGACGATCGAGGGACCGTCGATCTTGAAGTACCGGCGGGCGGCGGCTCGGGTGTCCGAGAAGCCGAAGCCGTCGGCGCCCAGCGTCCAGTAGTCGTGCTGCACCCAGGGGCGGATCTGGTCCTGAACGGCGTGCATGAAATCGCTCACGGCGATGACGGGCCCGGGAGCGCCGGCCAGCTTCTGCGTGATGTAGGCGGTGCGCGACGGCTCGCCCGGGTGCAGGAAGTTGTGCTCGTCGACGGCGAGGCCGTCGCGGCGCAGCTCCGTCCAGGAGGTCACCGACCACACGTCCGCGGCGATCCCCCAGTCCTGGCGCAGCAGCTGCTGGGCCTCGATCGCCCACGGCACGCCCACGCCCGATGCGAGCAGCTGGGCGCGCGCACCCTCGCCCTCGCCGACCGAGACGCGGTGGATGCCGCGGACGATGCCGTCCACGTCCACATCTTCGGGCTCGGCGGGCTGGACGATCGGCTCGTTGTACACGGTCATGTAGTACATGACGTTGGGATCGGGGTGTGCTCCGCCGTACATCCGCTCGATGCCCGAGCGCACGATGTGGGCGATCTCGTAGCCGTAGGCGGGGTCGTAGGACACCGTGGCCGGGTTGGTGGAGGCGAGCAGGTGCGAGTGGCCGTCGGCGTGCTGGAGGCCCTCGCCCGTGAGTGTCGTGCGTCCCGCCGTGGCGCCGATGATGAACCCGCGCGCCATCTGGTCGCCGGCGGCCCACTGGGCGTCGCCGGTGCGCTGGAAGCCGAACATCGAGTAGAAGATGTAGACCGGGATGAGCGGCTCGCCGTGCGTGGAGTAGGACGTGCCGACGCCGGTGAAGGCGGCGAGGGCACCCGCCTCGTTGATGCCGACGTGCATGATCTGCCCCTGCGGGCTCTCCTTGTACGCCAGGAGCAGTTCGCGGTCGACCGAGGTGTAGTGCTGGCCGTTCGGGTTGTAGATCTTCGCCGTCGGGAAGAACGCGTCCATGCCGAACGTGCGCGCCTCATCGGGGATGATCGGCACGATGCGGTGGCCGAAGTCCTTCGCGCGCAGCAGGTCCTTCAGCAGGCGCACGAAGGCCATCGTCGTGGCGATCTCCTGCGTGCCCGATCCCTTCTTTGGCAGGGCGTAGGCGGCGTCGCCCGGCAGCGCGAGGTCCACGTGGGTCGCGCGGCGCTCGGGGATGAAGCCGCCGAGGTCGCGCCGTCGGTCGAGCATGTACCGGATGGTCTCGTCGCCCGTGCCGGGGTTGTAGTACGGCGGCTGGTACGGGTTCTCCTCGAGCTGCGCGTCGCTGATGGGGATGTGCATCGCGTCGCGGAACTGCTTGAGGTCGTCGAGGGTCATCTTCTTCATCTGGTGGGTCGCGTTGCGGCCCTCGAAGTGCGGACCCAGGCCGTAGCCCTTGATGGTCTTGGCGAGGATGACGGTGGGCTGGCCCTTGTGCTCGACGGCCGCCTTGAAGGCCGCGTAGACCTTGCGGTAGTCGTGGCCCCCGCGCTTGAGGTTCCACACCTGCTCGTCGGTGTAGTCCTTCACGAGGGCGAGGGCGCGCTCGTCGCGACCGAAGAAGTTGTCGCGCACGTAAGCGCCGTCCTCGGCCTTGAACGTCTGGTAGTCGCCGTCGGGCGTGACGTTCATGAGGTTCAGCAGGGCGCCATCGGTGTCGCGGGCGAGCAGGTCGTCCCACTCGCGACCCCAGACGACCTTGATGACGTTCCAGCCGGCGCCGCGGAAGAAGCTCTCGAGCTCCTGGATGATCTTGCCGTTGCCGCGCACCGGGCCATCCAGGCGCTGCAGGTTGCAGTTGACGATGAACGTGAGGTTGTCCAGGCCCTCGTTGGCGGCGACCTGCAGCTGGCCGCGGCTCTCGACCTCGTCCATCTCGCCGTCGCCGAGGAATGCCCAGACGTGCCCGTCGCCGACGTCCTTGATGCCGCGGTTGGTGAGGTACTTGTTCGTCATCGCCTGGTAGATGGCGTTGATCGGTCCGAGTCCCATCGACACCGTCGGGAACTGCCAGAACTCGGGCATGAGTCGGGGGTGCGGGTAGGACGGGATTCCGTTGCGTCCGGCCGACTTCTCCTGGCGGAAGCCGTCGAGCTGCGCCTCGGTCAGACGCCCCTCGAGGAAGGCGCGCGCGTACGTGCCGGGCGATGCGTGGCCCTGGATGAAGATCTGGTCGCCGCCGGAGGGGTGGTCCGCTCCGCGGAAGAAGTGGTTGAAACCGACCTCGTAGAGGGCGGCGGAGGACGCGTACGTCGAGATGTGACCACCCACGCCGATGCCGGGGCGCTGTGCGCGGTGCACCGTGATGGCCGCGTTCCAGCGGATCCACGCACGGTAGCGGCGCTCGATCTCCTCATCGCCGGGGAAGTCCGGCTCGTTCTCGGGAGCGATCGTGTTGATGTAGTCGGTCGTCGGCACCATCGGCACGCCCAGGTGCAGATCGTGCGATTTCTTCAGCAGGCTCAGCATGATCTCGCGACCGCGGCCGTGGCCCTTGGCATCGACGAGCTGCTGCAGGGATTCCTGCCATTCCGAGGTCTCTTCGGGGTCGCTGTCGGCAGCGTCCTGCGAATACGGGTCCTGGTCGTGAACAGTCACCGGGTGACCTTTCTTCGAGCCGGCAGATCGTGCCGGGGAACCGGGTAAGGGGCGCGGAGCTTTGTCGGCTTCCCACAAATGCGCACCGCGGAACAGCCTAGTCATTTCCGCGGGGGTGGTGACCGTCCGGGACGGAGTCGCCTCCTAGACTGGGCGCGAGGGCCTTTAGCTCAGCTGGTAGAGCGCCACGTTTACACCGTGGATGTCGTCGGTTCGATCCCGGCAGGGCCCACATGCAAGCTGCACCCGCCGATCAGCGGCGCCTTCTCGAGATCGCCGACATCGATGCTCGCCTGCGCCAGGCAGAGGCCGAACGCCGCAACCCCCCGCAGGCGGCCCGCATCCAGCAGCTCGTGGCGGCTCGCCAGACCCTCTCGCACGAGCTGTCCATCCGCGCGGGGGCGCGCGACGACCTGCGCACGGAGCTGGCGAGAATCGAATCCGACGTCAAGGTGGTCGAGGCTCGTCGCAAGCGCGACAACGATCTTCTCGCGACGGTCACCAATCCGAAGGATGCCGCAGGCCTCGAGCACGAGCTCGCTTCGCTGACGCGGCGTCAGAGCGATCTGGAGGATGCCGAGCTCAGTGTGATGGAGCGTCTCGAGCAGGCGGATGCCGCCGTGGCGGAGCAGGAAGCGGCGATCGCCGAGACGAACGCGGAGGGCGCGCGACTGTCCGCCGAGGCCAAGGCTGTGGTCGGCGACGCGTCGACCCGCATCGATCAGCTCACTCGCGACCGCGCCGCGATCGCCGCCGCTCTTCCCGCGGACCTGCTCGCGCTGTACGAGCGTCTCGCCGCACGCGGCGCGGGAGCGGGCCTGCTGCGCGCCCGCACGTGCGGCAGCTGCCACATGATGCTGTCGGGCACCGACCTGCAGCTCATCCGCGCGGCCACGGCGACGGATGTCGTCAGCTGTCCCGAGTGCGCGGCGATCCTCGTCCGCACCGAGGAGTCAGGTCTGTGACCGACTCGCCTTCGGGCGCGACGAGCGCTCCGTCGGCCGGGCCGACACCCGCCGAGCTCATTGTCGAGGCGGACGGCGGCTCGCGTGGCAACCCCGGCGTGGCCGCCGGCGGTGCCGTCGTGATCGACGCCGCGACGGGCGCGGTCCTGGCCGAGATCGGCGTCGACGTCGGCATCGCCAGCAACAACGTCGCCGAGTACAGCGGACTGATCGCGGGGCTGCGCGCGGCCTTCGAGATCGCCCCGTCGGCGCGAGTGCGCGTGCGGATGGACTCGAAGCTCGTCGTCGAGCAGGTGTCGGGACGCTGGAAGATCAAGCACCCGGCGATGCAGCAGCTCGCTCGCGAGGCCCGCGAGGTGATCGCGGGGCGGCCGGTGCAGTTGGAGTGGGTCCCGCGTGCCGACAACGCGCGCGCGGATGCGGTGGCCAACGAGGCGATGGACCGGCGCGAGAGCTTCCGCCGTGACCTCACCGTCCACTGACACCGCGCGATTCGTCGTCGTCGGACGCGCCGACCGCGACGTCGTCGCCCTCGTGTTCCTCGACGGTGTGGGGCGCGAGCTCCGCCGCCGTTCCGTCGCGCGCGACGGCCTGGGTGACGTGCTCGGTGATGTGCTGGGCGACGCGGCGACGGCACCGCGGATCGTCTGGGGCGATACGGCGCTCTGGTATCCCGACATCCTGGCCGCAGGCCGGCGCGTCGAGCGCTGCCATGATCTGCGGCTCTGCCACGCGATCCTCGCGGCGGCGGCGACGGGGGAGCAGGGTGGGGTCGTCTCCACGTGGTGGGGGCGCACATCGCCGCCGCCCCTGGAGGCGTGGCGGGAGCTGCAGTCCCGGGCGCACGCCCTCGATGCCACGCCCGCCGACGAGGCGATCGCGCGCCGCACCGCCCGCGACCGTGGCCGCTTCACGCGCAACTTCGTCGTGCAGGGCACCGCCGCCGAGTGGGCTCTGGTGTGGCTGGCGGACCTGCGCGCGCGGCTGCGAACGCTCACCCGCCCGGTCACCGCACCGCCCGCGCGCGCCTCGGGACCGGCCTTCGCCCACGATCCCCACCTCGTCTTCTGGCTGCACGACGAGGTCATCGTGCACACCCCGGAGGAGCTCGCCGAGGCCGTGGCGGACGCCGTGCGAGAGGCGGCGGCATCCGCGGGGCGTCTGCTCTTCGGCGATTTCCCGCTCGACTTCCCCCTCGACCTCCGGATCTCGCGCACCGCCGGCAAGGATTGACGAGGGTCGCCGGCGGCTAGACTCGCACCTGCGAATGGGTCGGCTGGACGGTCGCGTGGCGCGCGAGCGCACCGAGGAACGTCCGGGCTCCGCAGGGCAGGGCGGTGGGTAACACCCACCCGGAGCGATCCGCGAGACAGTGCCACAGAGAGCAGACCGCCGGGGGAGACCCCGGTAAGGGTGAAAGGGTGGTGTAAGAGACCACCGGGGCCGTGGTGACACGGCCCGCACGGTAAACCTCGCCCGGAGCAAGGTCAGACAGGGGATGTTGACGCGGCCCGCCGAGTCCCCGGGTAGACCGCTGGAGCGGCACGGCAACGTGTCGCCGAGAGAGATGACCGTCCACGGGGCACGTGCCCCCGGACAGAACCCGGCGTACAGGCCGGCCCATTCGCCCCCGTCTCAGTCGCCCGCGAGGGCCGCCGCACCGATGATGCCCGAGCTGTTGCGATGCACCGCCGGGACGATCGGCGTCTTCACATCCAGCAGCGGCAGAAAGCGGTCGGGGTGCTTCGACACGCCCCCTCCCACGACGAAGAGGTCGGGGGAGAACAGGAAGTCGACGTGCGTGTAGAACTTCTGCAGGCGCTTGGCCCACTTCTCCCACGTCAGCTCCTCGCGCTCCATCGCCGAGTAGGCGGCGTATCGCTCGATGGACTCGCCCTTGTAGTTCAGGTGCCCCAGCTCGGTGTTGGGGATCAGCATCCCGTCGTAGATGAACGCCGAGCCGATTCCGGTGCCGAGCGTCGTCAGGATCGTCAGCCCCTCCTGACCCCGCGCGGCGCCGTAGCGGACCTCTGCGATGCCCGCGGCATCCGCATCGTTGACGAAGTGGATGTCGCGGCCCAGTCCCTGCTCGAAGAAGGCCTCTGCCTCGAAGTCCAGCCATGCATCCGACACGTTCGCGGCCGACAGTGTGCGTCCGCGCTTGACGATGGCGGGAAAGGCGACGCCGAGCGGCAGGCGGTCCTCGACGCCGCCGAGGCGCTCCAGCACCTCGATCACGGCGGCGAGCACGTCTTTCGGAGCGGCACCCTCGGGGGTGCTGACACGGATGCGGTCGCTGACCAGTTCGCCGGCCTCGAGATCGACGATGCCGGCCTTGATGCCGGTGCCTCCGATGTCGACCCCGACAGCCCGGTCCGTCTTCTTCGCCATGGTCCTCAGCCTAGCCAAGGCCGCCCACCCCATCAGTAGGATCGACACGGACGACGAATCAAGGGGGACCGACGTGTCGGAGACCGAGAACAAGTACTGGTACAACCTGTCCACCAGGGCTGTGGAGCAGGGCTACGCGTCACCCGCGGTCGACCGCGTCGGCCCGTTCGACACGGCCGAAGAGGCGGCGAACGCACCCGAGCTGCTGAAGCAGCGATCACGCGCGTGGGCGGACGACGATGCCCGCGACGACGCGTGGGGCGCGTCTGCGCCGGGCACGGACCCCGAGCGCCACTAGGCTGGAGAGCGGCCTGACGCCGCGGAGGGAAGCATGGACAAGCAGCGCGATTTCGTCTTGCGGACGATCGAGGAGCGGGGCGTCAAGTTCGTCCGACTCTGGTTCACCGATGTCATCGGAACACTCAAGTCGGTGGCGATCGCCCCGGCAGAGGTCGAGGGGGCCTTCGCCGAAGGCTTGGGCTTCGACGGATCCGCAATCGAGGGTCTGACCCGGTCGTTCGAGTCCGACCTGCTGGCTCATCCCGACCCCTCGACGTTCCAGATCCTGCCGTGGCGGGGCGAGATCGACCCGACCGCGCGCATGTTCTGCGACATCACCACCCCCGACGGGCAGCCCGCCGTCGCCGACCCGCGGCACGTGCTCAAGCGCACGCTCGCCAAGGCCGCCGAGCGCGGGTTCACGTTCTACACGCATCCCGAGATCGAGTTCTACCTGCTCAAGTCGTCCTCGTACGGCGCTGACGGACCCGAGCCGGTCGATTCCGCCGGCTACTTCGACAACGTGCCGGGCGGCACGGCGCACGACTTCCGCCGACGCTCCGTGCGCATGCTCGAGGACCTGGGCATCTCGGTCGAGTTCAGCCACCACGAGGGCGGCCCCGGGCAGAACGAGATCGATCTGCGCTACGCCGACGCGCTCGCGACGGCCGACAACATCATGACCTTCCGCACGGTGATCAAAGAGGTCGCGATCGAGCAGGGCGTCTATGCGACGTTCATGCCCAAACCCCTCAGCGGCCACCCCGGCAGCGGCATGCACACGCACATGTCCCTCTTCGAGGGCGATGTCAACGCGTTCTACGAAGAGGGCGGCGAATACCAGCTGTCGAAGGTCGGCCGGCAGTTCATCGCCGGCCTACTCCGCCACGCCAACGAGATCTCGGCCGTGACCAACCAGTTCGTCAACTCCTACAAGCGCCTGTGGGGCAGCGACGAGGCTCCGAGCTTCATCTGCTGGGGACACAACAACCGTTCGGCCCTCGTGCGCGTGCCGATGTACAAGCCGAACAAGAGCCAGTCCTCGCGGGTCGAGTACCGCGCGCTGGACTCGGCGGCCAACCCCTACCTCGCGTACGCGCTCATGCTCGCGGCCGGTCTCAAGGGCATCGAGGAGGGGTATGAGCTTCCCCCCGAGGCCGAGGACAACGTCTGGTCGCTCAGCGACTCCGAGCGCCGCGCGCTCGGATACGCGCCGCTGCCGACGAGCCTCGACCACGCGCTCGAGTACATGGAGGAGAGCGAGCTCGTCGCCGAGACGCTCGGCGAGCAGGTCTTCACCTATGTGCTCAAGAACAAGCGTCGCGAGTGGGCCGCGTACCGCGACCAGGTGACGCCGTTCGAGCTGAAGAGCAACCTCGAGATGCTCTGACCGGCATCCTCCCCGCATGGCAGCTCCCGAGCGCTCGTCGGCGCTGACGGCACTCGCGCGGATCGGCTTCGCCGATCTGGCGGCGGCCGATGCGTGCCTGGCCGAGCTCGAGGGTCTGATCGGTGTGCCCCGCGAACAGCTGGTGGCGGATGCTGCCTCCGCGGCCGATCCGGACTGCGCGACCGCGGGGCTCGTCGCGGTCGCCCGCCGTGATTCCGGCCCGTTGCGTGCGGTGCTCGCCACGACGCACGGGCGTCGCGCGGTGTGGGCGCTGCTCGGGGCATCGGAGGGATTCGGCGCGTTCTACGCGCGGCATCCCGAGGAGATCGTGCATCTGGGCACGCCGCACATCGCACTGCCCAGCGCGGCGCAGATGCAGCACGACCTGCTCGAGAGTGTCGGCGCGGTGGACGGTTTCGCCGAGGACGGCGGTGAGAGCTCGTGGGTGGCGCTGCGTATCGGCTATCGGCGCCTCGTCTCGCGCATCGCGGTGTTCGACCTGCTCGCCCCGGATGCGGTGGAGGCCGTGCGCGCCGTTTCCGCGGCTCTGGCCGACGCCGCGGCGGCAGCACTCGAAGCCTCGCTCGCGGTGGCGCGGACGCGCATCTCGACGCCCGGTCTCGCGCCCGGCGCCCTGTTCTCGCGCGAGGCCGTCGCAGACGCCCGACTCGCGATCATCGGAATGGGCAAGACGGGTGCGCGCGAGCTGAACTACGTCTCGGACGTCGACGTCATCTTCGTCGGTGGTGCCTCTCCGGAGGCGATGGAGCGGATCGGCGCCAGCCGGGTGATCGACATCGCGACGCGTCTCGCCGTGCAGACGATGCGCGGCGTATCGGAGTTCGAGGTCGAGCCCCCGCTCTGGGAGGTGGACGCGAACCTGCGGCCCGAGGGATCCCAGGGCGCGCTGGTGCGCACGCTGGATTCGCACCTGACGTACTACGAGCGCTGGGCGAAGAGCTGGGAGTTCCAGGCTCTGCTCAAAGCCCGCGCGATCGCCGGAGACGAGCAGCTCGGCGCCGACTACGTCGAGGCCGTCCAGCCCAAGGTGTGGACGAGCGGCGCGCGGGAGAACTTCGTCGACTCGGTGCAGCGCATGCGGGAGCGGGTCACGGAGCACATCCCCGCCGACGATGTGCCGTATCAGCTCAAACTGGGGCCCGGCGGCATCCGCGACATCGAATTCACCGTCCAGCTGCTGCAACTGGTGCACGGGCTCACCGACGAGTCGATCCGGCAGCGGAGCACCCTCGATGCGCTCGACGCTCTCGTCGGTGGGGGGTACATCGGACGCACCGAAGCATCGGCCTTCGCACACGACTACCGTGTGCTGCGCCTGCTCGAGCATCGGCTGCAGCTGGTGCGCCTGAGCCGCACACATCTCATGCCGCGTACACCCGAGGGATTGCGCACCCTCGCGCGCTCGTCCGGACTCGCGCAGACCGGTGCCGGAGTTCAGGAGGTGTGGGACCGCGTCAAGCGAGAGGTGCGCGAGATCCATGTGCGGCTGTTCTACCGGCCGCTTCTCTCGGCGGTCGCGTCGCTGCCCGAAGAGCAGCGCGAGCTCTCCACCGAGCAGGCGCACGATCGTCTGGCGGCGATCGGATTCCGGGATCCCGCGGGGGCGTTGCGCACGATCGGCAGCCTCACGAGCGGTCTGAGTCGCAAGGCGACGATCCAGCGGCATCTGATGCCCGTCATGATCCGATGGTTCGCCGACGGGGTCGACCCCGACTACGGACTGCTGGCATTCCGAAGGATCAGCGAGCGGCTCGGCGACACACCCTGGTTCCTGCGGATGCTGCGCGACTCATCGGGTGCCGCCGAGCGGCTGACCCGCGCGCTGTCGGGTTCACGATACGTCGGGGAGCTGATGGAGTGGATCCCCGAGTCCGTCGCATGGCTCGACGACGACGCCGACCTGCGCCCTCGCCCGGGAGTGGTGCTGCAGGAGGAGGCGCGTGCCATCCAGAAGCGGCACGAGACGATCGACGACGCGATGCGCGCCGTGCGATCGCTGCGGCGCCGCGAGTTGCTGCGCACGGCCGTCGCGGCGGTGCTCGGTGTGCTGACGATCGAGGAGTTGGCGGACAGCCTCACGACGATCACCGAGGTGACGCTGCAGTCGACGCTTCGCGCCGTGCGACGGCAGGTCGTGCCTCCCGAGGACGCGGATCTCGACTTCGCGATCATCGCGATGGGGCGCTTCGGGGGAGCGGAGCTCGGGTTCGGGTCCGACGCGGACGTGCTGTACGTGTATCGGCCCGAAGGAGTCGCTCCTGAGCGCGCGAACGAGCTCGCTCGCAAGATCGTCACCGAGCTGCGCCGTGTGTCGGAGGACTACCGCGTGCCTCTCGATCTCGATGCGGATCTACGCCCGGAGGGCCGCACCGGACCGCTCGTGCGCTCGCTGGAGTCGTACGCGGAGTACTACCGTCGCTGGTCACTGTCGTGGGAGGCGCAGGCGCTCCTGCGCGCTCGTGGTGTTGCAGGATCCGTCAAGCTGATCCGCGCGTTCATGCAGCTCGCGGACGACCTCCGCTATCCCGTCGATCCCGATGAGAAGGGCCTTCGCGAGATCAAGCGCATCAAGGCGCGCGTCGAGAACGAGCGCCTTCCGCAGGGTGTCGATCGAGCGCGTCACCTCAAGCTCGGCCCGGGCACCCTCAGCGACGTGGAGTGGCTCGTCCAGCTCATCCAGCTCCAGCACGCGCGAGCGCACCCCTCACTGCGGACGACGTCAACCCTCGGTGCGCTGGATGCCGCCGTCGCGGCCGGTCTCATCGGCGAGACATCGGCCGGCCGGCTGGCCGAGGCCTGGCACCTGTCGACTCGGTTGCGTTCGGCGAACACGCTCCTGTCGGGCCAGACCAGCGATGTGCTGCCCACCGACCGGCGTCAGCTCGATGGCATCGGCCGCATCCTCGACTACCCGCCGCGCTCGGCGACCCAGGTCGAAGAGGACTACTTCGGCACAGCGCGCCGCGCCCGCCGCGTGTTCGAGAAGCTCTTCTACGGCTGAGCGCGTCGAGGGTGAGCCCCATAGTGTGGTGTCACTTCCCGCGGGGTCCTCGTCGTCGTTGACGTAGGGGGGCCATCGTGGGATACCCAGTTGTTTCCGCCAAGAAGCAAAGAAGTGATCCCACGATGACCCACAACCAGTCTGCCTTGACGACCCTGATCGGCGAAGTCCTCGCTGACCCCGACCTCGCCCACTCGGACGTGTTCCGCCGGATGCTGCAGGCCGGCCTGCAGGACCTGATCAACGCGGAAGCGACCGTGAAGATCGGTGCAGCCCCGCACGAGCGCACCCCGGAGCGGACCACACGCCGCAACGGGACCCGCCCCAAGACCCGGTCAACCGTGGCGATTCTCGCCTTCACCTCGTCCCGCGCAGCTCGGCGGATCGCGACCGCCTTTGAAGCTGCGCGTATCCGCGACGAGGAAGGCCGAAGGCACGGTTACACCAGCCGACTGGCTCCGCACACACACCAACCTCCAGCGCGTACTGTCCGAATAGGGGATCCCACCGTCTCGCGCATCGATAGTGTCGACGCGTGAGTGAACGTAACAGATCGACCTTGGCCTGGGCGATTGCCAGTGGCGTAATCGGCATCGGGGCTGTGGTGCTGATCATCGGGTTGCTGACGCCGGTGACGTTCGGCTGGTTCGCGTTTCAGCCGGCTTCCGATGCGACGTTCGTTCCCGATGGTGGCGGCGTGTTCCTGTCCCATACGACGATCCTCGGATTGGTAGTTCTGACGATCGGGTTCCTGTCGGTCGCCTTCCTCGCCGGGTGGCGTGGGGCACGAGGCCGCCCCAATCGACTCGACCCGGATTCCGCGAACTGACATCTGAGCGCCGAGATAGGCCCCTCCTACACTGCTTGCTCGGGTGAGGCTCACCTCTCGGGGTGGACCCGGGCTTGTTCGAGCGCGAGGCGGCGGTGCCGTTCACGAGCGAAGTCCTGCGCGCGAGGACCCGAACCGAGAGCGCGTTGCGATATCGCGAGCACGAGCCGCGTCGCCGTCACGACAGGCAGGACCGTGCGACGCACACCGAGCAGCTGTCGGTACGGCCGCGGCAGGCTCGCAACAGCGGCGGCGAACAGCACGCGGTAGGCGACTCGCATCGAGCCAGTGAAGGGCACGTCACGCAAGAACCGCACCACCTCGTCGACGCGCTCGTCGCGGCGGAGCTCTCCGCCGACGAGGAATCCGCGCATCCTCTCGCGCAGATCGGCTTCGGTTTCGGGCGGGTTCTGCAGGCGCATGAGACGCCCGGCGGTCGCCCACTCGCGCACATACTCGTCGGCACCTCCGGGAATCGGACCGCCCCAACGCTCGTGCGCACCGAGGAACGCTTCGGTGAACGCGAGATGCACCCATTCCACGAGACGGGCGTCCGACGCCGAATAGGAGCGAGCGCCGGCATCCGTCTCGTAGGTCCCCGCGACTCGCTCGTGCATCCGGCCGACGCGCGCTGTCTCTTGCTGCGCCTGCGTCGTTGAGCCGTACGTGACGCAGATGATCCAGCGAACGGTACCGGTCAGGCGCCCGATCGGATCCTCGCGGTGGCGCGAGAAGTCGTGCACGCCGGCCATCGCGCCGGGGTGAAGGGCTTGGATGAGCAGCGCCCGGATGCCGGCGACAAATGTTGCGGTTCCCGCATGAACCGTCAACACCGCGCCCCCGTCGGGGAAGTACCCGTCGTCATCGCCGTCGGCGAGCTCGCGCACCCACCGCGGCGTGCCGTCCGGATCGCCCGCGAGCGCCGTGAGAAGCCGCGCGCGAAGTGCGGGACGTTTCATCGTTCCAGCGTGCCATGCCCACCGGACAAGAGGGCGGAGAGATATCCAGCGAGATCCCAGATCGGACCTTCAGTGCGACGCCGCGCGCCCTCAGCCGGTGGTTCACCGCGCGGCGCGGCGCTCCTTGGCGAGGACTGTAACCATTGCGAAGCGTGCGCTGCCGGCAACCATCCATCCACGCACCTTCGGGTCCATAGGTCTGAGCCTACGATGCACCTTCTCCCGGCGCCCACAGCACGGTCTCAAGCGTTCGTGCGGGTGGCACCGATTCTCACCAGGGGTGGGGGAATCGCCGCCGCAGGAGCAGCCTTTGCGCGAGTGTCCAAGACGCTGTGACGAGGAGGTAGAGCGCGGCGGCCAGCGGAACGAACACGGCGGCGACTGCCGTACCGAACTGCAAGAGACCCACCAGACCCAGCACCCGTTCGCGCGCCTGAGGAGGAACTGCCGGCCCGGGAAGAGGACGCAAGACCCGTCGGGTGATCTCTGCGATCACCACGATCCACAGGATCACCGCGCCGAAGACTGCTGCGGCGGCCCACGACAGCGTTCCACTCCCGACGGCTCCGGCGAGGCTCGTCCCCAGCGAGACGCCGAACAGCTGTTCGGCGAGCAGGTCGTTCGGGTGGCCGGCGATGGTGACGTTCAGGAAGAGCATGTAGACGATGCCGACGACCGGGGCCTGGATGAGAACAGGGAGGCATCCGGCAAAGGGGGACGCTCCTTCGTCGGTGTAGAGCTTCATCGTCTCGCGTTGCAGACGCTCCCGATCGTTCTTGTATCTGCGCTGCAGCATCTGGAGCTTCGGTGCCACGCGCGCGCGGGTCTGATCCGCCCTCGCCTGGGCGACCCCCGTGGGAATCAAGATCGCGCGGACCATCACGGTGAGGAGCACGATGGCGATGGCCGCCGATGCGTCACCCGTGATCGGTTGCAGAAGCGATGCCAATCCCATCAGCAGCGCGTACGCCGCATCCAGAGTGGCCGAGATGGGCGGGAAAGAGGAGAGGTCCATGAGGTCCGTTCGTCGATGTGGAGGTGGTCGCTGAGCGACCACGTCCGACATCGACGAACGCAGAGCCCACCCCGGTCGGGACGGGGTGGGGGAGCGTCGACGCGCTACGCGGCCGCAGCCGCGATCCCTGGAGCGCGAGAACGCGTGTGCCCGGCAGCATCCGGATCGCTCTGCGCGACCGCGACCGATGCATCGATGGCTCGGTCGGGACGAACCAGAGAAGCCTGAATGGATCCGGGCGTACACACGGCCTGCAGCAGGACAACAAGAACGGCGGCCGTGAAGACGACAGCCCACATCGCCACCAAACCAGCGTCGGAAGCGCCGATCACGCTGGAGGAGGAGAGCAGAACCTGCAAGAAGGAAGTCATCGCGTCGATCATCGCGTCACTCACCTCCCGACTGGAATGGGCCCACCGTAGCACTCGCGTTCAATGAGCGGAGGTTCGGCGACCGCTCATCGTCCGCACGTGACTGAGCCCCGGCTCACCTGATCTCTGTCAAGAGATTCCAGGAGGAGCCGGGGCTCAGTAGGCGGAGGAGACCTCCGGGGCTCATCGACGCACGTGCTGCTACGCAATCCTTCGCATTCGCCCCTGTGAGCTCACACGCCGAAGTACAGCTCGTGCGGTCGTCGGGCACGTACTCCCGTGTGTTGGTGCGCACGGGGGCGTGTTGGTGCGCACCGCAACGTCTGCATCGGGCTCAGTTCTTGTCGCGATACTGTAGCCTGCCGACGTCGACGTGCACGTTCGATGGTCATGGCAGTCGCGCGCGGTCGAGTGCGGCGATGAGGCTGGGGCGTCGTTTGTAGCGATCACGCAGATCGGCGATGGTGTCGTCCACGACGGCGATCGCCTCGGCACCGCTGGTCACCGCGGTCTTTCTGATGCTCGCGAGTTCGCGGGCAGCGGGTCGGTACTTCCGAGTGTTCGCCTCGATGAGCGTCCCGGCGACGAGGCGGAGTTGGACCCCTATCGCGGCGATCGGGTCGAAGGGCAGGTACGCCTTCGCTAGATCCGCCCACACTCCGGCTTCGTCGAGTGCGAGTCGCTCGGCACTCGTCCACGCGAGTCGTGGATCGCGCATCGTGTCGAGCTGGAAGCGGACGAGCTCGGTAGGGCGGGCCGCGAGGGTTTCCTGCACACTGTCGATGGCATCCTCTCCGGTCACCGCGACGAGCCGCGCGCCGGTCCCTGCGGTCGGCCAGCGGTCGAAGATCGTCTTGGCGGATTCCGGAAGGGCTTCCGGACGATGCTCCTGGTGCAGGCGCCACCAGTGATCGGCGGCGCGGCGCGCCTGGTGCCCGTGGTCGAACAAGGTCGCTCGTTCGGCCCAGTGGATCGCGAGGTCGGTCGAGCCGATCTCCTCGAAGGCCTTGGCCACGTCTTCATGCCAGGCGGCGACGCGCCCATCGCGAAGGTGCGTACGGATGATCGCGTCGTGGTCGCGATCCAGGACCGCGAAACGCTTGTCGAACCATTCGACAACGAACGTTCGATGGTCGTGGCGTGAGAAGCGCTGGCTCGGCTCGACAGGTGAGATCTCGGCGCGTAGCGCATCGATCCGGGCGCGGAGCCGAGCGAGCCCCTTCTCTCCGAGCGCCGGGGCGTAGGCGACGGGGTCCAACTCGAAGTAGTCGACGTCATCGTCGAAATGGAAGTCGTAGACCCAGTCGGCGAGCTTGACCCCGGGAACTCCGGCGACCGCTGCAGTGTGCGGATGCAATTCGATGAGGGCGCGGCACGCGTCGCCGATGATGCCGGCGGAGTCGTCGGCGCGGGCGATCACGCGGATCGCGCTGGCGAGCGCCTTGTGCGTGGTTGTGTGGGTCTCCCGCGGGGTTGGTGCCCGGATGCCCTGCGACGGGAGCGCGTCCGGATCCTCGAGCGCAACCTCGAGCAGTTCCACTCCTTCATGCATACGGGCGCCCTGCTCGTTGGCGGCGGCGTAGCGCCAGAGATCGCGGCTGCTCGCCCGAATCAGCGGGAGCACAACTTCGGGGAGGGGAAGGAGGTCTTCGGGAGGAACCATCAGAGCGCGACTTCCTTGATGATCTCGGGCTGGCGTCGTCTCCAGAAGGACTCGATGTCGGTGCGGGGGATCGGGAGCGAGGGGTCGTCTTCGACATCGTCGAGATACCCGAGCCCGCGGACCACATTCGCGATGAGGCCGGCCGGCGCCACCGGTTGATACTTCTGCACGAGGAGGCCGAGGCCTTCTTCGATCGGGATGTGTTCGTCGATGAGCATCAGGTCGAAGTAGTCGCGAAGAGCGCCGCGGTCCTGAATCACCTTGAGTTTCGTCGCGAGCACGTCGGCGAGGCTGGCCAGGCGGATGCCGCCGAACTGGGTCGTGGGCTCGAGTAGTCGCTGCGACGACGCGTCGAGGAACTGTACCTTCGTGTCCTCGAATACGCCATTGAGGGTTCCGTCCTCGGCGAGCGTGGGGGCGAAGGCGCCGACAGACTTCAGCGCGGCGTCGAGGGCTCGGCTATCGAAGCTCTCCTCGGTGAAGAAGTCGAGGTCGCGGCTCACTCGGTGCCGCAGATGCGCGGTGAGCGCCGTGCCGCCGGAGAGGTAGGCCGCAGCGGGGACGACGGGCGCGAGTGTGCGCCAGGCTCTCAGCGTCCCTGCCGGGAGAACGCCGACGAGTGAGGACAGGTCGTCGATGCTCTCACTCACCGCGCATCCAATTCGCGACGAGGGACTTGATGCGTGGGTTCACTCCGCGTCGGGATATGGCGTTGTCGATGTCGTGCGGGGAGATATTGGCAAGCGCCCAGCGCCAGGCGCGAAGATCGGGCGCCTCGAGCAGACGACCGGCCATGTAGCTGCCATCCACGTCGGGAGAGAGTTTCGAGACGTCGGCGTTCCAGAAGAGGTGGTGGAGCGAGCGGGGGAGCGGAGCTGCGGAGGACTCCTGGTGAGGCAATCGAGTCCGTCGCACGGTGCGGCGGAGATCCTCAGGCCATGCTGCGGTATTCGCCATCCACCTCAGCTCACGCCGTGCCCTTCCGCTCGCGACGTCGAAAGATGTCTGCGAAGCCAGATTCGTCGCGGCCAAGTGATTCAGCACTTTCGACGCCGTGGTCGTGCTCACCCCTGCCTGAGCCGCAACGCTTCGCGCGCTGGGCACCCCGAGCGGGGCGCGAGAGAGTGCAGCGAGAACCCGAAGCTCGGAAGCCGGAGTCGGATGCCGTGGCGAGGCGCCTCGCGCGGCGAGCAGTCGCGCCAACGTACCGTCGGGGATCTTCCGCACGTGGCCGCGACCGGCGCGAGGCACCCCGAGGGAATCGAGTGCGCGATGCACTGTGGGAAGACTCACGCCCAGTTCACGAGCCAGACCCGGAGAGGTGGTGTCCATATCGTTATTCTACCGTCGGTGTACCGGTCACGAACAAGACGATCCCTTCTCGGGTTTCTCACGTGCGGAAACGACTGAGCCCCGGCCCAACCGGTCTCAATCAAGAGATTCCAGGAGGAACCGGGGCTCAGGGAGTCTATGAGAACTCCGGGGCGTATCTCGCTCTCGCGAGATACGCAGTGCTACGTGTAGCTACGCAGTCCTACGCATTCGTCCCTGTTGACTCACACGCCGAAGTACAGCTCGTACTCGAACGGGTGCGGGCGCGCCGCGATCGGCTTGATCTCGTTCTCGATCTTGTACTCGATCCACGTCTCGATCAGCTCGGGCGTGAAGACGCCGCCGGCGAGAAGGAACTCGTTGTCGGCGCGCAGCGCCTCGAGCGAGTCGAGCAGCGAGTTCGGCACCTGCGGGATGTTCTTCGCCTCCTCGGGGGGAAGCTCGTACAGGTCCTTGTCGACCGGCTCGTGCGGCTCGATGCGGTTCTTGATGCCGTCGAGGCCCGCCATCATCTGCGCCGCGAAGGCGAGGTACGGGTTTCCTGAGGCGTCGGGCGCGCGGAACTCGATGCGCTTGGCCTTGGGGTTCGAGCCCGTGATGGGGATGCGGATGGCCGCCGAGCGGTTACCGGCCGAGTAGACCAGGTTGACCGGAGCCTCGTAGCCCTTGACCAGGCGCTTGTAGGAGTTCAGCGTCGGGTTGGTGAAGGCGAGGACGGCGGGCGCGTGGGCCAGGAGTCCGCCGATGTACCAGCGGGCGATGTCGGAGAGGCCGCCGTAGCCGGCCTCGTCGTAGAACAGCGGCTTGCCGTCGAGCCACAGCGACTGGTGCGTGTGCATGCCCGAGCCGTTGTCGCCGAAGAGCGGCTTGGGCATGAAGGTCGCAACCTTGCCCCACTGCTCGGAGGTGTTCTTGACGATGTACTTGAACTTCAGGATGTCATCGGCCGAGTGCACCATCGTGTCGAAGCGATAGTTGATCTCCTGCTGGCCACCCGTGCCGACCTCGTGGTGCGAGCGCTCGAGCACGAAGCCCGACTCGATGAGCTTGAGTGTGATGTCGTCGCGCAGGTCGGCGGTCTTGTCGACGGGGCTGACGGGGAAGTAGCCACCCTTGTACGGCGTCTTGTTGCCGAGGTTGCCGCCCTCTTCGACGCGGCCGCTGTTCCAGGCGCCCTCCTCGGAGTCGACGGAGTAGAAGCTGGAGTTCTGCTTCACTTCGTAACGCACGTCGTCGAAGATGTAGAACTCGGCCTCGGGGGCGAAGAACGCGGTGTCGGCGATGCCCGTGGAGGCCAGGTACTTCTCCGCCTTCTTGGCGACCTGACGCGGGTCCTTGTGGTAGATCTCGCCCGTGCGCGGGTTGTAGATGTCGAAGATCATGATGAGCGTCTTCGCCTCACGGAACGGGTCGAGGTAGGCCGTCGACACGTCCGGGATCAGCTGCATGTCGGACTCGTGGATGTTCGCGAAACCCCGGATGGAGGAACCGTCGAACAGCTGACCGACCGTGAAGAACTCCTCGTCGACGGTCGAGGCCGGGATGTTGAAGTGCTGCTGCACACCAGGAAGATCCGTGAATCGGATGTCGAGGAACTTGACGTCCTCATCCTTGATGAACTTCAGCACCTCGGATGAATCACTGAACATGGAGTCTCCAGAGGTAGGGCATTCGGGAACTGCCGCCCGCGTGTGCGGGCTTCCCTGGAAACCTATCGACGGGGCGTTGCCCGGCAGTGACGCCTATGTTTCCGGCATGTTACGCGCCGCTGTATACGCTGGCGTGGTGACGTCGATCGAACCCGCTGATTTTCCCGGCCGCAGACTGGGTCTCCCGCGTACCGGTGCGGGCTCGGTCGCCCGGCTGGGCAGACGTGTCGGTGCGCTGTTCATCGACTACGGCGCGGCGTATCTGATCTCCGGTTTCTTCGCCTTCGACCCGCTCGCGATCCTCGCGATCTTCGGACTGATCCAGATCGCCTTCCTGCCCACGCTGCAGGGGAGCCCCGGGCACCGCATCTTCGGGTTGCGCCTCGAGCGCGTCGGCGGCGGATGGGTGGGGCTGTGGCGTCCCATCCTGCGTACGGCGCTGCTGATCGTCGTGATCCCGGCGGTCATCTGGGACGCGGACCAGCGCGGCCTGCACGACAAGGCGGCCGGGACGGTGCTCGTCAGGTCCTGACGGACTCAGCGCGGACGGGGCGCGCGCACCTTCGTCGGATCGATCCCCTTCGGGATCGGAAGGGAGTTCAGGCCCTGCGAGATCGAGTCGACGCGCTTGATGACGGCGCCGATCGTGGCCTTGTCGAGCTTCTTCGGCAGCGACTTGATCGTCTTGGCGAGGTCTTTGATGGGCACCTCTCCGTCACCGTGTCCGATGTAGAAGACGTGCACGGGAACGCCATGGGCCACCCGGGTGACTTTGGAGCGCTCGTCGCCGACGAGGCGGGAGAGACGCCCCTTGGCGCCCTCGCCGATGATCACGACGCCGCCGCGCCCGATGACCCGGTAGACGGCATCCTGCGTCTTGGGGTTCACGCCCACCGGCATCTCGGAGGCGGTCCAGCCACGACCGAGGAATGTGGAGATGACGTGTCCGACCGCTCCGGGCATGCCGTCGAGCTTGACGTACATCGCCCTGGTGGACAGGCGTGTCATCGTCATCAGCGAGATGAGCACGCCCGCGAGCAGGCCGGTGATCCCCCAGAGCAGCACGGTCCACCACTGCACCGGCTGGATCAGGAAGCCCAGAAGGATGCCGAGGCCGATCGCGACGACGAGGATGCCGATCAGCAGCCAGGGCAGAAAGCGGAACTCCTGCTGGGTGAAGGAGTAGAGGCTTCGGATCTGAGAGAAGAATCCCGGGCGCTTCTCGGGCGCCGTGCTGCGTGCTGCCATGACATCCAGCCTACCTTCGCCGCGCACCGCAGATCGGCCCGAGTCCGCGCCGTCGGCTCCTCCCCAGCGGGGGTGAGGCGGCTGTCGTCCTCCACGCACAGCCGGTTCAATCGATCGACGCGGAGGTACTGAGACGCTGGCGACGTGGATCACGACCGCGTAGCCGCCCCCTCGCCCTCGCCGGTCTTCGCCGGCGCCTACCGACCCGTGCGCTCGCTCGTGCCTCCGGAGACACCCTTCCCGGCGGTCTTGGCCCGAGAAGGAGAACAGGCGGTGCTCCTCGTCGACATCCAGGTCATGCCCGCGTGGCGCGGAGCGGACGACAACGTCCATGTGCTGGCCGCGCGAGACATCGCCAGGCGCCCGGACGGTCACGATGCGGTGCTGCCGTGGTGCGTCGAATCGATCACCGCGTTCCTCTCCCGGCGTGCTGCGGGCGCGGCACCGTTGAGCGCCGGCGAGATAGTGACGCTCGCCGCCAGCCTCCTGCGCGGCTGGGATCATGCCCGCCGTACGCCCGAGCGCGGGGCGGCCTGGTGGCTCACCGACGAGGGCATGCCGGTTCTGGTCTGGGATGCCGTCGGCTCGGCGCCCGCGATCGAGGCGACCACATCCGTGCTGAGAGAGATCGCGCACACCTGCGACCTCGACACGGGTGCGGCCGTGGTCGAGCGGCTCGCCTCCGCGATCGCGGAGGGCGCGGACGTGGCGCCTCTCGAGCCCGCTGTCTTCGCCCTCGGGCAGGCCAGGGCCCTCGACCGCGAACAGCTCACCCCGCGCCGCGTGACGGGCCTCCGGCCGCGCGGTGACGCCACGGCCCCCGTCGTCGAGGACGCCGCGCCCGCCGGGTTTGCAGGACTGGTCCGGCGGATGCTGCGCCGACATGTGGACGAGGGACTCGGCGATCTGATGTCGGATGCCGTCGACCGCACGCGGCGGCGGGGGAGCGAACTCGTCGCGCGCAGGCGCATGCCGTGGATCGTCGCGGCGGCCACCGCCGCCGCCGTCGTCGTGGCGGGCGGCCTGTTGTGGCCTGTGCCCACCGATCCCGCCGAGTCCGCAGACCGTGGATCGCTCGAGACGACCTCGCCGCGCTCGGACCCGGTTCCCGGCCCTTCGAGCGCTCCGATGGACCCTGATGGTGCGACCGCCGTGTCCGAGCCCGCGGGGCCGACCGGTCTTGCAGAGGCGGCGCAGGACCCCGTCGCCGCTCTCGACGGCCTGCTTCGTGAGCGCGCCGACTGCACCCGAGCAGGTGATGCGCAGGAGTGCTTCGAGGGCGTCTTCGAGCAGCCCGCGCAGACCCTGTTGCCGGCCGGTGCCGTGGACCTCGCCCCCGACGCCCGCGCGATCGAGCTGCTCGACGACCTCGGCGGCGTCGCCGTGCTGCGAATTCGAGACCTCGCCGAGACGATGCCGGCCCAGCTCGTCGTGCTCGTGATCCGCGACGGCGGCTGGCGCATCCGAGACGTGACCGAGACCCAGCGTCTCCCGTGAGGGCGAGACACATGCGCGGACGCCGAAGGCGCGGCCTCCCCTGAGGGATGACCGCGCCTTCGTGAGGAGATGTCAGATCCCGAGCGATGCGGCGAAGTCCGCGGCCTCTAGACGCGTCTTCACCGCGCTGAGGAAGCGCGCGGCGTCGGCACCGTCGATGATGCGGTGGTCGTACGAGAGCGCCAGGTAGACGTAGGAGCGGACTCCGATGGCCTCGACGCCGTCGACCTTCACCACACCCGGCTTCTTGACGACCACGCCCGTGCCGAGGATCGCGGACTGCGGCAGGAACACCACGGGGGTGTCGAAGAGCGCGCCGCGCGAACCGGTGTTGGTCAGCGTGAACGTTCCACCCGAGAGCTCATCGGGCTTGAGCTTGTTGTTGCGCGTACGGCCGGCGAGGTCGGCGATCTCGTGCGCGATCTCCGCGAGGTTCTTCGAGGCCGCGTCGCGCAGCACGGGCGTGAGCAGGCCGCGCTCCGTGTCGACCGCGATCGAGAGGTTCTCGCTCGCGGGGTAGACGATGTCCGTGCCGTCGACGGTGGCGTTCACGACCGGGTAGGCCTGAAGAGCCTCAGCCGCGGCCAGCGCGAAGAAAGGCAGGAACGAGAGCTTGTCGCCGGTCTTGTCGAGGAACTCGGCCTTCACACTGTCGCGGTACGCGGCGAGGCGGGTCACATCCACCTCGATCACGGTGGTCAGCTGCGCGGTCGCCTGCATCGATGCGACGGCGCGCTCGGCGAGTACCTTGCGCAGACGCGACATGGGCTGTGTCGTGCCGCGCAGCGGCGACACCTCGAGCTTCGGCGCGGCGGGGGCGGCCGGCGTCTCGGCAGCGGGTGCGGGTGCGGATGCTGCGGCCGCGGCCTGGAGCACGTCCTCCTTACGGATACGTCCTCCGACACCGGTTCCCTTCACGGTCGCGAGGTCGACGCCCTGTGCGGCCGCGAGGCGACGGACCAGCGGCGTGACGTACGAGCGCTCGTCGTCGCCCTCCGCGGCGGGTGCGGGTGCGGGCGCCGCCGGCTCGGAGGGAGCGGACGCCGCGGGGGCCGCCGCGGCCGGAGCGGGCTCCGGCTCGGGGGCCTTCTCGCTCGTCTCGGCGGCAGGGACGTCTTCGTCGACGGGCTTCTCGGTCGAGGGCGCCTCGGGCTCCTCGACGGGCTCTGCGGGCTCGGCGGCCTTGGCGGGCGCACCGCTGCCGATCTTGGCGAGGACCGCGCCGACGGCGACGGTCTCGTCCTCGCCCACGACGATCTCCTGCAGCGTGCCGGCGACGGGGGAGGGGATCTCGGTGTCGACCTTGTCTGTGGAGATCTCGAGCAGCGGCTCGTCGACGGCGACGTCGTCGCCCACCTGCTTGAGCCAGCGGGTGACCGTTCCCTCGGTCACGCTCTCGCCGAGCTCGGGAAGAACGACCGATGTGGCATCATCCGAGGCCGCGGCGGGAGCGGCGGCTGCGGGCTCGGCCGCGGGTGCCTCGGGCTCGGGAGCCGGCGGCTCGGCGGCTGCGGGCTGCTCTGCCTCTGCGGGAGCCTCGTCCGACGGCTGCTCCGCCTCCGCCGGGGCGGGAGCATCGCCCGAAGCTGCGCTTCCGTCGCCGATGGTGGCGAGGATGCCGCCGACCTCGACGACCTCGTCCTCCTGGACGAGGATCTCCTCGAGGATTCCCGAGACGGGCGCGGGGATCTCGGTGTCGACCTTGTCGGTCGAGATCTCGAGCAGGCCTTCGTCGGCGGTGACCTCGTCGCCCACCTGCTTGAGCCAGCGGGTGACCGTTCCCTCGGTGACGCTCTCACCGAGCGCGGGGAGGACGACGGATGTGCTCATGACGGTGTCTCCTTCAGGACGATGCTGTGTTCTAGCTTACTGACGCGCATTCGGTGCGCGCCTACAGGGCGTGCAGGGGCTTGCCGGCGAGGGCGAGGAACGCCTCACCCAGCGCTTCGCTCTGCGTGGGGTGTGCGTGGACGTAGGGTGCGATGTCGTCGGGATGGGCCTCCCACCCGACGATCAGCTGGGCCTCGGCGATGAGTTCGCCGACGCGTGCACCGAGAAGATGCACTCCGACGACGGGGCCGTCGACCTCGCGCACCACCCGGACCAGGCCGGCGGTTCCGAGGATCTCGCTGCGGCCGTTGCCGGCGAGGTTGTAGTCCTGGACGACGACGGCGGCCTCGCCCAGCTGCGTGATCGCCTGCGCCTTCGTCAGCCCCACGGAGGCGACTTCCGGGTCGCTGTAGGTGACCCTCGGGATGTGGTGGTCGGGGACCGGGCTGGGGGTGCGTCCCGCGAGGCGCTCGGCGACCGCGATGCCGTGTGCGAAGCCGCGATGGGCGAGCTGGACCCCGCGGACGATGTCGCCGACGGCCCACACGCCGGTGACGGTGGTCGCGAGGTTCTCGTCGACGCGCACGAATCCGTCGTCGAGCTCGACTCCCGTCTCCGCGTAGCCCATCTCCTCCGTCACCGGTCGCCGTCCGACGGCGACCAGCAGGTAGTCGGCGTCGATCGACGTGCCGTCCTCCAGCACGACCTCGACGCTGTCGTCGCTCTGGGTGGCGGACGACAGGCGCGCACCGAGCTTCATCTCGATGCCGCGCTTGCGGAAGGCTCGCTCGAGGCCCTTGCTGAGGACGTCGTCTTCGCCCGGCACCAGGTGAGGCAGGGCCTCGACGATCGTCACATGCGCACCGAAGGAGCGCCAGAGGCTCGCGAACTCCACGCCGATCACTCCGCCGCCGAGCACGATGACACGCCGCGGGATCTCGCCGAGCTCGAGCGCCTGTTCGCTCATCAGGATGCGGCCACCCGGCTCGAGGCCGGGAAGCGTGCGGGAGGCTGACCCCGTTGCCAGGACGACGTTCGCGCCGCGGTAGAGATCGTGGCCGACGCGCACGGCCGGACCGGGTTCGAGGACGCCACGGCCGTGCACGACCGTGATCTTCCGCGTCGCAAGCAGTCCCTGCAGGCCCTTGTACTTCTTGGCGACGATTCCCTCTCGATACGCGCGCAGCCGCTCGGCGTCGACGCCGTCCAGGCGTGCGTCGAGTCCGAGATGCGCGGCACCGCGAACGGAATCCGCGACCTCGGCCGCGTGGAGCAGCGCCTTCGTCGGTATGCACCCGCGGTGCAGACACGTCCCGCCCACCTTGTCGGCCTCGATCAGAACGACGGTGGAGCCGAGTTCCGCCGCCCGGATGGCGGCGGCGTAGCCGCCGCTGCCACCCCCGAGGACGACAAGATCGACCGTGTGCTCGGCCATCAGCGGCTGCGCTCGCCCTCGAGCAGGGCGAGGAGGGACCGCACGGTCGCTCCGGTCGGGCCCTTGTCCGTGGCGCCGAAGGGCGCGCCCTTGTTCATGCCGACGCCCGCGATGTCGAGGTGCACCCACGGGATGCGCGCAGCATCCGCCGTGTCATCGACACGACCCACGAAGTGCTGGAGGAACAGACCCGCGAACAGCGAGCCGCCGGCGGGGTCGCCGATCTTGGCGTTCACGAGGTCGGCGATGGGGGAGTCGAGGTCGTCTCGCATGTGGGCCGGCAGCGGCAGATGCCAGGCGAGCTCGCCGGCGCGGGTCGCGGCCTCGAGGTATTCCCGCACCGCCTCGCCCTCGCCCATGACACCCGCGTGGCGCGTGCCGAGGGCCACCGTGATCGCTCCGGTCAGCGTCGCGACGTCGACGATCAGATCGGGATGCTCGCGCGAGGCGGCGACGAGCCCGTCGGCCAACACGAGCCGCCCCTCGGCATCCGTGTTGAGCACCTCGATCGTCGTACCGTCGAGAGCCGTCAGCACATCACCCGGCCGGGTCGCGCGGCCCGAGGGCATGTTGTCGGCGATGCAGAGGAAGGACGTCACCCGCACGGGGAGGCGAAGCTGCGCCGCGGCGCGCACGACGGCCAGCGCGACGGCGGCGCCGCACATGTCGTACTTCATGCCGACCATCGATCCGGCGGGCTTGAGCGAGAGCCCGCCCGTGTCGAACGTGATGCCCTTGCCGACGACGGCGACATGACGTGTCGCGGTGGCGGGTGAGTAGTCCAGGCGCACGAGCCGGGGCGGTCGATCCGACCCGCGTCCCACGCCCAGGATGCCGCCGTAGCCGCCGTCGGCGAGGTCCTGCTCGTCGAGCACGGTCACCTCGACGGGCAGGTCGCGCACGGCGGTGACGGCTTCGTCGGCGAGGTCCTGCGGGCCGAGCCGGTCGGCGGGCGTCGACACGAGATCCTTCACCAGCGCGACGGCGTCGACGACCGACTGCACCGCCGCGACATCGTCGTCCGCGACATCGTCATCGGACACGACGCGCACCGTCGAGGCGCGGCGCTTGCCGCCGTCCTTCTTGTACGACGCGAATGTATAGGCGCCGAGCCCCGCGCCCTCGGCGATCGCACGCCACGCGCCCGAGGGCGCCGCCGGCGCGTTCACCACGACCGCCTCGACGCCTCCCAGCGCACGCAGGCCGACGCCCGCGGCGTCGCGATAGGCGGCGGCATCCCTCCCGGGACCGACCCCCGCCACGGCGACCGTCGCGCCATCGAACGGAACACGGGAGAAAGACCCCGCGGCGCCGGCGAACTCCACGGCCCGCAGTGCGTCGAAAAGGCCGGCCCAGGCTTCGAGAGCCTTCTCATCGAGCGGCGAGGGGATCAGGAGGAGCAGCTGCGCGTCAGCCTCGATCTCGGGTGCGGAACCAGTGCTGTGCGAGAGCTGAGGCGTCGGCATATGGACCATCCTAGGTCGGGCGTGCGCCCGGCGGCGGGGAGCACGCGCCGAGCGCCCGACGTGTTCGCTGTCAGCGCGCGTCATGTCCGAGCCACCGCGCCGGGTGCCTCGTAGAGTGGGGGGATGCCCTCGTTCGGACCCCTCTACGCGCATGCGGACGACGCGCCGGATGTGCCTGCGGGCCTGCCCCTCGTGATCGCCTTGACCGGCTTCACCGACGCGGGCAGCGCGGTCTCCCAAGTGATCGACGTGCTGCGGGAGTCGATGGAGACCTCCGCCGTGATCGCCTTCTCGAACGACGCGCTCCTGGACTACCGGGCGCGGCGACCCGTGATCTCCTTCGACCAGGACCATCTGACCGATTACCGCCCGCCGCGGTTGGAGCTGGCGCTCGCCCACGATGCCATGGGCAAGGCGTTCCTCACCCTCACGGGCTACGAGCCCGACTTCGGCTGGGACGCCTTCGCCGCGGCCGTCCTCGATCTGGCTGATCGGTACTCCGTGTCGTCGGTGACCTGGGTGCACGCGATCGCGATGCCCGTTCCCCACACTCGGCCGATCGGCACCACGGTGAGCGGCACCCGTGCCGAGCTGATCTCCGCCCACTCCGTGTGGCAGCCGCACACCCAGGTGCCGGCGACGGCGGGCCATCTTCTGGAGCTCCGCTTCTCCGAGCACGACACGCCCGTGGCGAGCTTCGTCCTGCTCATCCCGCACTATCTGGCCGACGCCGAGTATCCGGCGGCGGCGATCACCGCGCTCGAGAGCATCACCATCGCGACGGGGCTTGCTCTGCCCTCCGAGGATCTTCGCGAGGCGAACCTCGATTTCCTGTCCAAGGTCGAGGAGCAGATCGGTGCGAGTGACGAGCTGGCGACGATGCTCGAGAACCTCGAGTCGCGCTACGACCAGTACATGGCGGGGTCGCCGCTGCGCGCGGCGTCGTTCGGCGAGGTCGAGCTGCCGAGCGCCGACGAACTCGCGGCGGAGCTGGAGCGATTCCTCGCGTCCCGCCCCGCGGGCGACGACGACAAGCACACCGGACTCTCCTGACGCGAACCGGGGAATGCCCAGTCGACGGGCCGCGTTGACAACGGCAGTCCCGCAGGTGTCGGCAGCCGGCATCCAGTGTGCGATAATGGACAATCCGACCCGTTGTCAAGGGTGAATGCTCTGCCCAGGACTTGACAAGGGTCTTACTCGTGTCCGAAACCGACCGGACGCCCCCCGACTCAGGGACCGAGGGGCGGCGGTGAAAGGCGAATTGTGACTCCTTCCCGGACCACCACCGAAGACGTCGTCGACGAGGCGACCGTGACCGCGGCGAAGCCCGCGACGAAGACGGCGGCGAAGAAGCCCGCCGCGAAGGCCAAGGCCCCCGCCGCGAAGAAGGCGGCGCCTGCGAAGGCCAGCAAGAAGACCTCGGCTTCAGGGGACGACGAGGACGTCGACCCCGACGAGGCGATCGAAGAGGTCGAGGAGACCGACGACTCCGCCGACGATGACACGTCGGAGGAGTCCGCGTCGGGCGAGAAGAAGGCCTCGGACGACGATTCGGGCGACGACGACGACGAGGACGCACCCAAGAAGCCGGTGAGTGAGCCGCTCCCCACGGGCGCGATCGTGATCTCGTCGAGCGACGAGGACGACGTTCCCGTCTACTCCACCACGATCACCGGCGCGACGGCCGACCCCGTCAAGGACTACCTGAAGCAGATCGGCAAGGTTCCGCTGCTGAACGCGGCCGAAGAAGTCGAACTCGCGATGCGCATCGAGGCCGGCCTGTTCGCCGAGGAGAAGCTCTCGCACCTCTCCGACGCCGAGAAGCGCACGCAGCTCGGGCGCGACCTGACGTGGGTGGCCAAGGACGGTCAGCGCGCCAAGTCCCACCTGCTCGGCGCGAACCTGCGGCTGGTCGTCTCGCTGGCAAAGCGCTACACCGGCCGCGGCATGCAGTTCCTGGACCTGATCCAGGAGGGCAACCTCGGCCTGATCCGCGCGGTCGAGAAGTTCGACTACACCAAGGGCTTCAAATTCTCGACGTACGCCACGTGGTGGATACGTCAGGCCATCACCCGAGCCATGGCCGACCAGGCCCGCACGATCCGCATCCCCGTGCACATGGTCGAGGTCATCAACAAGCTCGCGCGCGTCCAGCGCCAGATGCTTCAGGATCTCGGTCGCGAGCCCACTCCCGAGGAGCTCAGCCGCGAACTCGACATGACCCCCGAGAAGGTCATCGAGGTGCAGAAGTACGGCCGTGAGCCGATCTCGCTGCACACCCCCCTCGGCGAGGACGGCGACAGCGAATTCGGCGACCTCATCGAAGACACCGAGGCTGTCGTGCCGGCGGACGCCGTCGGCTTCACGATGCTGCAGCGTCAGCTCGAGTCGCTCCTTGACTCGCTCAGCGAGCGCGAGGCGGGTGTCATCCGCATGCGCTTCGGTCTGGGCGATGGCATGCCGAAGACGCTCGACCAGATCGGCGACACGTTCGGGGTGACCCGCGAGCGGATCCGTCAGATCGAGTCGAAGACGATGGCCAAGCTCCGGCATCCGTCGCGGTCTCAGTCGCTGCGCGACTACCTGGAGTAAGCCGGGATGGCAGGCGCGATCGCGGGCGCCGTCGGCCGGGTACGCGACGCCGTGGGCGTGGCCGCCGGCCGGGGTGTGCAGTGGGCGCTGCGCGTGCGCGGCGGCAAGGGGTCCGGCGCGCCCGGGCTGGTGACCAACCGGATCAGCCCCGGTCTGCTGCCGCGCGTCCTCGGCTCGTTCCCCGAGGGGGTCGTCGTCATCAGCGGCACGGCCGGCAAGTCCACGACCACGAAGATGGTCGCGGCTCTGCTGCGCGCGCACGGGCTGCGCGTGTTCACGAACTCGTCGACGGCGAACCTGCCCCAGGGCATCACCTCGGCCGTGCTCGATGAGGGCGACTGGGCCGGGCGGGTGCATGCTGATATCGCCGTCCTCGAGATGGACGAGGCATTCGGTGCGAAGATCGCCGGGATGTACACGGCCAGGGTCGTGACCCTCACCAACATCAACCTCGACGACATTGCGCGGTTCGAGTCCTACGAGCGGGTGATCCGCCTGTTGAGCACCGTCGCCGGACGCGCCACGCAGGCGGTCGTGCTCAACGCCGACGACGCCTCGCTGTCGCGGGTGGCGCGCGCCGTCGAGGCCGGCGAGCGGGGCGTCGCCGTCCACCGATTCGGCGTCGCCGGGACGGTGATGGATGCGCAGCCCTACGGGCTCGGCTATGTGCGCACCGAGCCGGAGCGGATGCCGGCGAGCGACGGGACGCTGGTCCTCTCGGTGTCGGGGCGAGATGCCGAGATCACGCGCGGTGGCGCGTCGATGCCGGTCACCCTCCCCGCACGCGGCGTTCATTTCGCGGTGGACGCGGCGGCGGCCATCGAGACGGCGCACGCCGTCTTCGGCGATGCGTTCGACGCGGCGCTCTCGGCCCGCACACTCTCGACCCTCGAGCCCGTGTTCGGGCGGGGCGAGACGGTCGAGATCGCCGGCCAGCGCATCGAGTGCCTGCTCGTGCAGAACACCGCCAGCTTCCAGCTCAACATCGACGCGATCGGTCCCGCGCGGGAGCGCGTGTTCCTCGGAGTGTGCGACGCCGAAGAAGACACCTCCTGGCTGTGGACGGTGCACACGGAGGCCCTGGGTCACGTCGACATCGTCGGCGGGCCGAAGGCCGACGCGATGGCCAATCGCCTCGCGTACGACGGCGTGCCCTTCGGAACGGTCGACACCGACCTGATTCGGGCCTTCGAGGCGTTCCTCGCTCTGCCGGCTCCCTCCGAAGGAGACAAGACCGTCGTGTTCACCTCACGCAGCATGCGCCGCATCCGCGGGCACTACGGGCTCACGAGCGCCGAGGTGCGGGCGAAGGCGGGCGCGCGATGAGCGGGTTCGTCGTCGCGTCACTCGTACCGCGCCTGCTGGATATCCACGGCGATGCGCAGAACGCGCAGGTGCTGGCCGCCCGCGCCCGCTGGCGGGGTGTCGATGCCACCGTGGTCGACGTCGAGACATCCGCGGATGCTGCGGCGCAGCATCCGGACGCCATCACGATCGGGGCGGGGTTCGACGCCGACGCAGCCGAGATCCTCGCTGCGTTGCGATCGTTCGAGGGCGAGCTTTCGGGATGGGTCGCCGCGGGGGTGCCGCTGGTCGCCGTCGGTCTGGGCTGGGAGCTGCTGAGCGCGTCGGTCGAGCTCGCACCGGGGGAGCACACCCCGGGGCTCGGCGTGTTCCCCGGACGGGCCGTCGCGTCGGAGCGGCGCGTGGGAACCGTGGCCGTGGACTCCGCCTTCGGCCGCCTCGTGGGCTACGAGTACCACCTGCGCGACTATGTGCGCTCGGGCGCCGAGCAGCCGCTGGGCGTCGTTGTCTCCGGCATCGGCAACCTCGTGGCGGGCGGCCGGGAGGACGGCGCCGTCATCGGCGCCTGTGTCGGCACGGGCATCCGCGGGCCGGTGCTGGCGCGCAACCCGCGCCTCGCGGACGAGGTGCTGTTGCGCGCCTTCGCCCGACGTGGCATCGGTGCCGGTGAGGTCGATCCTCGCCAGAGCCGTGCGGATGCGCATGCCGAGACCGCGAACCGCATCGTGCTCGAGAACATGCGAATCGGCCGCAACGCCTGAGCGTCACGGCCGATTCGGGGCGGATCGAAGGATCCGCGGAGTATGGGGTCAGCCCGCCTCGATGAGGCGCGCCGTCTCGTCGTGCCACGACGTGGCGACACTGCGCAGCTTGTCTTCGTACTTGCGCCCGTGGTGTGCGCAGAAGAGCAGTTCGCTGCCGTTGACTTCAGCGGCGATGTAGGCCTGCGCACCGCACGAGTCGCAGCGGTCGGCAGCGCTGAGGCGGTAGGTGATCTCGTGTTCGGTGGGAGTCGTAAGCGTGGTCATCTCGGTGCCTCCTCGGATCGCTGGTCGGGTGCGACATCGTCCCATAGAACCACGGGTTTGTTACGGCCAGGCCGCGATTCGGTGACATTTCGCTCAGCGCGTACGCCGGGCGACGCCGGCCGTGTGTCGGGTCAGGCAGTCGAGGCCGCGCTTGTACGCTGGGAGATTGTGACGTCCGAGTACTCAGCCCACCACCTCCAGGTACTCGAGGGGCTCGAAGCCGTGCGCAAACGGCCGGGCATGTACATCGGCTCGAACGGCTCGCCGGGTCTGATGCACTGCCTCTGGGAGATCATCGACAACGCTGTCGACGAGGCTCTCGCGGGCAACGGCTCCGAGATCGACGTCATCCTGCACGCCGACGGCAGCGTCGAGGTGCGTGACCGGGGCCGAGGCATCCCGGTGGATGTCGAACCCCGGACCGGACTGTCGGGGGTCGAGGTCGTCTTCACCAAGCTGCACGCCGGCGGAAAGTTCGGCGGAGGATCGTACGCGGCATCCGGCGGTCTGCACGGGGTCGGGGCATCCGTCGTGAACGCCCTGTCGGAGCGTCTCGACGTCGAGGTGGATCGCGGCGGCAAGACGTGGGCGATGTCGTTTCACCGCGGCGAGCCGGGCAGGTTCGCCGACGACGGTGAGCCCGGCCCCTCCGCCGCCTTCACTCCGTTCGAGGACCGCAGCGAACTGCGCGTCGTGGGCAAGGCCGCACGCGGCGTGACCGGCACGCGCATCCGCTACTGGGCGGATCGCCAGATCTTCACCAAGGACGCCGCCTTCCAGCTCGATGAGCTCGAGACGCGCGCACGCCAGACGGCCTTCCTCGTGCCGGGCCTGCGGATCGTCGTCCGTGACGAACGCGGCGACGAGACCGTCGAGACGGTCTACCAGTACGAGGGCGGCATCTCGGAGTTCGCCGAGTTCCTCGCCGCCGACGCGCCGATCACGGACACATGGCGGCTGCAGGGCGTCGGGACGTTCACCGAGACGGTTCCCGTCCTGCAGGCCACGGGAGCCATGGTCGCCACCGAGGTCGAGCGCGAATGCACGGTCGACATCGCCGTGAGGTGGGGCACGGGGTACGAGACGATCACGAGGTCGTTCGTCAACATCATCGCCACGCCCAAGGGCGGCACGCACCAGCAGGGCTTCGAACAGGAGGTCCTGAAGGTCCTGCGAACGCAGGTGGAGCAGAACGCGCGGCGCCTGAAAGTCGGCAACGACAAGCTCGACAAGGACGACGCACTGGCGGGCATGACCGCGGTGCTCACCGTGAGCCTGCCCGAGCCGCAGTTCGAGGGGCAGACCAAGGAGGTGCTCGGCACCCCCGCCGTGCGCCAGATCGTCGCCCAGGTGGTGCGCAAAGAGCTGGGTGCCCGGTTCGCCTCGACCAAGCGCGACGACAAGAACCAGACGTCACTGCTGCTCGACAAGGTCGTCGCCGAGATGAAGGCGCGGCTCTCGGCCCGCGCGCACAAAGAGACCCAGCGGCGCAAGAACGCCCTCGAGTCCTCCTCGCTGCCCGCCAAGCTCGTGGACTGCCGCTCCAGCGACGTCGCCGAATCCGAGCTCTTCATCGTCGAGGGCGATTCGGCACTCGGCACGGCGAAGCTTGCACGCAACAGCGAGTATCAGGCGCTGCTGCCCATCCGAGGCAAGATCCTGAACGTCCAGAAGGCGTCGATCAGCGACATGCTCAGCAACGCCGAGTGCGCGTCGATCATCCAGGTGATCGGGGCGGGCTCGGGTCGCTCCTTCGAACTGCCCCAGGCCCGATACGGCAAGGTGATCCTGATGAGCGACGCCGACGTCGACGGCGCCCACATCCGCACGCTCCTGCTCACGCTGTTCTTCCGCTACATGCGACCGCTCATCGAGGACGGCAGGGTGTTCGCGGCGGTTCCACCCCTGCATCGCGTCATCATCCGGCATCCCGGATCGAAGCCGAACGAGACGGTCTACACGTACAGCGAGAAGGAGCTGCAGGCGCTGCTGACGAAGCTGCAGAAGTCCGGGCGCACCTGGCACGAGCCGATTCAGCGGTACAAGGGCCTCGGCGAGATGGACGCCGATCAGCTCGCGACGACGACCATGGATCGCTCGGGCCGGATGCTGCGCCGCGTACGGCTCGAGGATGCCGAGAACGCGGGGCGTGTGTTCGAGCTTCTGATGGGCAACGAGGTCGCGCCCCGCCGCGAGTTCATCGTCGACTCATCCGCCCGCCTCGAGCGCGAGCGCATCGACGCCTGACGCGGAAGCGGGGGGCGCGCGTCAGCGGATCGCGTGTCCGATGCTCGCGACGACGGCGTCGAGCGTCACACCCGATGCATCGCGCTTCGCGCCGGACTCGGGAAGCGCGCGCACCGCGCCATCGGCGTCCAGCGCGCGTGCGGGACCCTCGCCGACCCAGGCCAGGCGGATGGCGTCCTCGCCGCGCAGCAGCCGCTGCGCCCGCACGCCGCCGGTGCCGCGCCCCTTGGCAGGGAACTCCGACAGCTCCGATACCTTCGCCGAGCCGGCATCTGTTCCGGCGAGGGCGGCGCTGCTGCCCGCGATCGTCACGACGACGGGGTCGGATGCTGTGGCGTCCACCACGGCGAAGTGCACGACGGCCTGCCCCGGTGCCACGCGCACACCGGCCATGCCACCCGCCGAGCGACCCTGCGGGCGCACCGCGGCGGCGTCGAACCGGAGGAGCTGTGCGTCACTCACGACGAAGATCAGCTCGGCGTCGTCGGCGGCCGGTGCCGCACCGACCACCGCGTCGCCCGGCTTGAGCGCGATGATCTC
The DNA here is from genome assembly GCF_046111165.1 of Microbacterium sp. HA-8. Taxonomy (NCBI): domain Bacteria; kingdom Bacillati; phylum Actinomycetota; class Actinomycetes; order Micrococcales; family Microbacteriaceae; genus Microbacterium; species Microbacterium sp. HA-8. Next base: position 2,522,580 of record NZ_CP162025.1, on the reverse strand, counting down.
GATGTCGTGCTTGTTCGACAGCTCGGTCGCGCTGACGCGCTTGACGACGCCCTGACGGGTCCCCAGCGCGATCGGGGGCGCATCCACGAGCGGCACCAGGGCCACGATGTGTTCGTCCTTCGGCAGGGACAGGTACTGATCCGCGCGTGTGCCGGCCCCCGGCTGCACAGAGTTGCCCGGCACGCTGGGCAGATCGACGGGGGAGAAGCGCACGAGGCGCCCTGCGCTGGTGACGGCGGCGAGGTCGCCGCGTGTCGTGGTGTCGACCTGTGAGCGCACGGCATCGTGTTTGGCGCGGCGCGTGGGAGCGACGATCCCCGACGCGGGCTGATCGGGCGCCAGCTCGACGCGCACCATGCGCCCGCTGGCGCTGAGGATCACGCGGCACGGCGCGTCGGCGATCTCGAGCACGGGGGCGGTCCGGGAGGGGCGTGCGGTCGTCGCCGCCGCGTTGGTGAGCAGCGTGCGGCGAGGGGTGCCCAGACGCTCGGCGACATCGTCCAGCTCGGTCGCGACCTGACGTCGCAGCAGCACGTCGCTGGCCAGCAGCTCCTCGAGCGCCGCGATCTCGGCCTTCAGCTGGTCGCGCTCGGACTCGAGCTCGATGCGGGAGAACTTCGTGAGGCGACGCAGGCGCAGTTCGAGGATGTACTCCGCCTGCACGCGGGTCAGATCGAACACGTCCATCAGCCGCGCGCGAGCCTGTTCGCCGTCGTCGGAGGTGCGGATGACCTGGATGACCTCGTCGATGTCGACGATGGCGATCAGCAGGCCTTCGACCAGATGCAGTCGCTCGCGGCGGCGGGCAAGGCGGTACTCGCTGCGTCGGGTGATGACGCGCAGGCGATGATCGACGTAGACCTGGAGCATCTCGCGCAGCCCGAGGGTGCGGGGCTGCCCCTCGACGAGGGCGACGTTGTTGATGCTGAACGAGTCCTCGAGCGGCGTGAGCCGGAACAGTTGCTCGAGCACGGCCTGCGGATCGAAGCCGGTCTTGATCCCGATGACGAGCCGGGTGCCGTTCTTGCGGTCGGTGAGGTCTGCGACGTCGCTGATGCCCTGCAGCCTCTTGGACTGGACGGCGTCCTTGATCTTCTCGATGACCCTCTCGGGCCCGACGAGGTAGGGCAGCTCGGTGACGACGATGCCCGTCTTGCGCGGCCCGAGGCTCTCGATGCTCGTGCGTGCACGCGTCTTGAACGATCCGCGGCCGGTGCGATAGGCATCCCGGACACCGTCGAGACCGACGATGACGCCCCCGGAAGGCAGGTCGGGACCGGGCACGAACGCCATCAGATCCTCGAGGGTGGCATCCGGATTCTCGATGAGGTGGATGGCGGCGCCCACCACTTCGATGAGGTTGTGCGGGGCCATGTTCGTGGCCATGCCCACCGCGATACCGCTCGCGCCGTTGACCAGCAGGTTGGGGTATGCGGCGGGGAGCACCTCGGGCTGCTGGAACTGGTTGTCGTAGTTGGGGATGAAGTCGACGACGTCCTCGTCGAGGCTTTCGGCCATCGCGAGCGCGGACTCCGCGAGCCGGGCCTCGGTGTAGCGGGCGGCCGCCGGTCCGTCGTCGAGCGAGCCGAAATTGCCGTGTCCGTCGACGAGCGGCACGCGCTGGGAGAAGGGCTGCGCGAGGCGCACGAGTGCGTCGTAGATCGGGGCGTCACCGTGGGGATGCAGCTTTCCCATCACCTCGCCGACGACACGGGCGCTCTTGACATGCCCGCGGTCGGGCCGAAGTCCCATCTCGGCCATCTGGTACACGATGCGGCGCTGAACGGGCTTGAGCCCGTCGCGGGCGTCGGGCAGCGCTCGTGAGTAGATGACGGAGTAGGCGTACTCGAGGAACGATCCCTGCATCTCGGTCGAGACGTCGACGTCTTCGATGCGCTCGGCGGCGGGATCGGTGCGGGAGTCGGGCATGGGGTCCTTCGGGCGAGACGAGGGGCCGTCCGCGTGGTGTGCGAGACTGGCCCCGATGTCCCTCATGCTACCGGCGCCGCCCGCGCACGCCCGGAGCCTCACCGAGGTCATGCCACGCCTGTGGGCGTCGGTCGGCGGTCCCGAGCCCGACTTCGGGGTGCAGCAGCTGCCCCCGGTGGCATCGGCCATCGCGGTGGTGGTCGACGGGCTCGGTGCGGCGAACCTCGCTGCCCGGGCCGGCCACGCGCGCTTCCTTCGCGAGGCGATGGCCAAGCGCGACACCGCCCTGAGCGTCTTCCCCTCCACGACGGCATCCGCGCTTACGAGCCTCATGACGGGAGCGGCCCCGGGACGACACGGCATCGTCGGCTACCGTGTGCGCGTGCCCGGCACGGCGGTGCTGTCGAATCAGCTCACCGGGTGGGAGAAGGACGGCCTCGATCCGGCGACCTGGCAGCGGGCCGAGACGCTCTTCGAGCGCGCAAGCCGACGCGGCCACGCGTGTTTCGTCGTCAGCCGCGAGGACTATCGCTCCTCCGGATTCACGCGCGCGGCATTCCGGGGCTCGCACTTCCTCGCGGCGGGATCGTTCGCCGATCGACTGACCCTCGCTCTCGAGACCGCCCGCGCACATCCCGGAAGTCTGACCTACGTCTACACGCCCGACCTCGATGCGCTGGGGCACCGTATCGGGTGGGAGTCGGACGCATGGGTCGCTGCGCTCGAGCAGGTGGATGCCGCCGCCCGGGAGTTCTCGCGCGACGCGGCCGCCCTGGGCATCGGCGCGGTGCTCACCGCAGACCACGGCATGGTCGACGTTCCGCGGCACGGCCATGTGCTCGTCGTAGAGGGCGACGCGATCCTCGATGGCGTGGCAGCGCTTGCGGGCGAGCCGCGGATGCTGCATGTCTACGCGGAACCGGGCGAGGCCGAGCAGGTGGCACACCGTTGGCGGGCGTCGGAAGAGTCACGATCCTGGGTGCTCTCGCGCGCCGAGGCGATCTCGGCGGGGATCCTGGGGTCGGTGGATCCGGAGGTGATGCCGCGCCTCGGGGACGTGCTGGTCGCAGCGCGGGCGAGGGTCGCCTACTACGACGACCGGCTGCCCGACAAAGGACCGCAGAACATGGTCGGTCAGCACGGGTCTCTGACGCTCGACGAGCGACTCGTGCCTCTGATCAGACTCGGCGCCTACGCCACTCGCTGAGGTGTGGATTCACTCCCCGTCGCCGCGCGCGCCGAAGACGATCTCGTCCCATGACGGGAGCGACGCGCGTCCGCGCCGACGGCCACCGGTCTCGGCTGCCGATTCTGCGGGCTGCGTCGTCGTCTCGACGGAGTCGTCCACGGACTCGTAGCCGGGCTCGAGCGCGTCGAACAGGGCCACGGGAGCGTGCGGCGCCACCGGTGACGCCTCGGAGAGGCTCGGCGCGGATTCACGCTGACCGCGGCGTCGTCTGAGCGCGTCGAGCAGGTCGGCCGTCTCCGAGCTCGTCGACGGCGACTCGGCCGAGCGCTTGACGGCGGCATCAACAGCGCCCGACTGCGGCGGGGCTTCATCGGTCGCGGGCGCGACGGCGGGGTGCGGATCGCGACGCGGGCCGAAAGCGCCGCTGTCGAAGCGGGAGTCGTCCTTGAGCGCAGAGGAATTCTGATCGAGTGCGCGCAGGCGGGGGATCAGGCCCTCGGGCAGCGACCCCTGACGGGACAGCTGCGTTGCGTCGGCGTTCAGGGGTGAGAGGGCGCTGCGCCGCGGATCGAAGCTCCAGCGGGCGTCGTGCTCGATCTCGCCCACGGCGAACTCCACCTTCACGACCCAGCCGGCCTTCTCCTTCCAGCTGGTCCATCGCTCGCCGGCGGCGCCGACCTCGGCGAGTTTGGCGCGCATGGCGGCACCGAACGTGGGCTGTGCATCGGCGTCGTCGACGGCGCCCAGAAGCACGGGCACGGCGAGCGCGAGCCCCACGACGTGTTCGCGCTCGGCGAGGACGGGGGCCTCGAAGCGGGCGACGTCCTCTTCGCGGGCTCCCAGCAGCTGCGCGACTTCGCGGGCGGACAGACCCGAGCGAATGTGCGCCTGGATCTCCCGTGGGCTCGGGCGCGCGGCTCGGGTGTCGTCGACCTCGGCGCGCGCGCGGGCGCGCCGGATTTCGGCGCGGAGGACCTCGTCGATGACCAGTGCGAACGTCTCACCGTTGTCGCTGGCGACGATGAGGCGATCGTCCTCCGTGCGGATGACCTTGAGTTCTTGCATGCGAACGCCTTCTTCCGCATCGTTTGTGTTCGGCCATCGTGTCACGGGCGGCGTCCGGATGCGGGAATATCGCGGGCGCGCCGTGGGTTCGGAGAGGACGGCGGATGTCGCCGGAGCACGCATTTGCGAAATGCGCACCTGTCGTGCAAACTAGCGCCGCCTCACTGGCACCCGCACCACCAGCACGCAATGAAAGAAGTGACTCTCACGCATGGCAACCGACTACGACGCCCCCCGCAAGACCGAAGACGACAGCGAGTCGATCGAGGCCCTGAAGGAGCGCGTTCCTGACAAGCTGTCGGGTGCCGTCGGCGACGAAGACGCCGACAACCCCACGGGATTCGAGCTGCCCGGTGCCGACCTCTCCGACCTCGAGCTCGACGTCGTGGTGCTGCCCGCCCAGGAGGACGAATTCACCTGTGTGAGCTGCTTCCTGGTCAAGCACCGTTCGCAGGTCGATCACGAGGAGTCGTACGGACTGATCTGCCGGGACTGCGCCGCATAACACGGCCGCGCTCGATAGCGGCGGCGAGCCTGTCCGGCGTCCGGGTGGAGATCACCCACGCCGGAACGGGATCCGCCTCGTCCGTGATCGGTACGACCACGAGGCCCTCGACGCCGCCGCGGATCAGCATCCACGATCTCGGATCCAGTCTCGGTCCACGCGCCTGACGGGCCTCGTCACCGGTGAGCGGCAGCGGCTCACCGAGGTGGTCGGCATCGATGTGCGCGCGGCCCGCGCGAAGTTCTCCGTCGCGCACCTCCACGACGGGGGAGAGAGCCACCAGGACGCCGATCACGGCGACAGCCACGGCCAGTCCCGTCGCCAGCGCAAGCGTGGGATCGAGGGGTACGAGCACGAGGGATGCCATCGGTGCAACGGCGGCGGCCGAGACGAGCACCCACAGTGACGGGGTCAGTCTCTCGCGATAGGCGGCTGTTGGCTTCTGCATTACCCTCGATGAGTGACCGATTCCGTGGACGTTCCCATTATCGCTCCCGAACCTCCCGCCTACGCCCACCCCGGTGACGCCGGCGCCGATCTGGTCGCGGCCGAGTCCCTGCGGCTCGAGCCCGGACAGCGCGCGCTGGTGGGCACGGGCGTCTCCATCGCACTCCCCGACGGATACGCCGCGTTCGTGGTACCCCGCAGCGGCCTGGCCACCCGGCACGGCATCACGATCGTGAACTCGCCGGGCACGGTGGATGCCGGCTATCGAGGGGAGATCAAGGTGACGCTGCTGAACACGGACTCCGATGCCGCGTTCGAGATCACGGCGGGAGATCGGATCGCCCAGCTCATCGTCATGCCGGTGACCCGCGCCCGATTCGTGCCCGTGAGGGAGTTGCGCGAGAGCGCGCGTGGGACGGGCGGCTTCGGATCCACCGGTGTGCGGCCCCTCGCGGCGGCGGAGGTGTCCGCGTGAGCGACGCGCAGACGGCGGCAGAGGACCCGACGGCGAAGTCGGCGCCCCTGGATCGCGCCACGGCCGGGCCCTTCGACGAGGCCGAAGCCAACGCGGTGCGGCCCTACATCGACCTGGGCGGCATCAAGGTGCTTCCGCGAGAGGGACTCAACCTCCGCCTCGAGATCGAGGAACAGTCGCAGCGCATCGTCGCCGTGGGGCTCGACTATGCCGACTCCACCCTTCAGGTGCAGCCCTTCGCGGCGCCCCGGTCGAGCGGACTATGGCACGAGACGCGTGCCCAGATCCGCGAGCAGGTACGCCAGCAGGGCGGGCGCGTGGAGGAGCGCGAAGGCCCGCTGGGTCCGGAGCTGCTCGCCGAGGTGCCCGTGATGGCGGGCGCGGCCGGCGACTCCGGCAAGCGCCTGGCCCGCTTCGTGGGCGTCGACGGACCGCGGTGGTTCCTGCGGGGCGTCATCGGCGGTGCAGCGGCGTCCGACCTCGAGGCGGCAGCGCAGGTGGAGGATCTCTTCCGCTCCATCGTCGTGGTACGCGGCGGGACGCCCATGCCCCCGCGTGAATTCATCCCGCTGAAGATGCCGACGGCCCCGGGGGCTGCGTGAACGAGTCCCGTGCGCCCGAGGACGGAAAGGACCCCCTGACCCCGCCGCCCGCATCCGAGGTGCTCGGCGGAGCGCTTGCGGGGGCGGCACGGCGCGCGGGACTGGACCCCGATGACGGCAGCACCACCGGGCACGTCGTCTGGCGTGCCATGGGCGGTTGGCGAGGCATCCTCGAATCCGTCCTGCCGAGCCTCACCTTCCTCGTCGCCTACACGATCTGGCAGAACCTGCCCCTCGCCCTCGCTGTTTCCGTCGGGCTGGCGGTCGTCTTCACCGTCCTGCGTCTGATCGCCCGCTCTCCCGCCTCGGCCGCAGTCGGCGGGCTGGTGGCCACGGGTGCCGCGGCGCTCCTGGCGCTGTGGACCGGCCGGGCCGAGGACAACTTCATCTGGGGCTTTTTCACCAACGGTCTCTACGGCACCGCGCTTCTCGTGTCGGCGCTGGTCGGATGGTCGCTGATCGGACTGGCCGCGGGCTTCCTCATGGGGGAGGGCACCGCGTGGCGCTCGGATGCCCGCAAGCGCCGCGTGTTCTTCTGGCTCGCGATCGCGTGGGCTGCTCTCTTCGCCGCGCGGCTCGCGGTGCAGCTTCCGCTCTACTTCGCGGGGGATGTGACCGCGCTCGGAACGCTCAAGCTCATCATGGGCGTGCCGCTCTTCGCGCCCCTGTTGGCGGTGACGTGGCTCGCGGTGCGCGCGGTGTACCGGCCGCGGGCGGAGTGATACATTTATCTTGATATCAAGATAAATTCGGCCCTTCCTCGCACGCCGTCGAGGGCGCAGACTGGTAAGGCTCGCCTTGCTAGCCGCGCTTCCGGCCCGGCCGCGAAGATGGAGGCCGGCGAGAGGTCGCAGCTACCTGAAGGAGACGGCATCGTGGCATCGGTCAACAGCTTCGGAGCGCAGAGCACGCTCACAGTCGGTGGCACCGACTACGAGATCTTCCGCATCGACACCGTGGCGGGGTCTGAGAGGTTGCCGTTCAGCCTCAAGGTGCTCCTCGAGAACCTTCTGCGCACCGAGGACGGCGCGAACGTCACGAGCGCGCAGATCCAGGCGCTGGGTTCATGGGACCCCGATGCGCAGCCGAACACCGAGATCCAGTTCACGCCCGCGCGCGTCGTGATGCAGGACTTCACGGGAGTGCCCTGCATCGTCGACCTCGCCACCATGCGCGAGGCGGTCACGACACTCGGCGGCGACCCCGACAAGATCAACCCGCTCTCGCCCGCCGAGATGGTCATCGACCACTCCGTGATCGCCGACCTGTTCGGCTCCGAGAACGCCCTCGAGCGCAACGTCGAGATCGAATACGAGCGCAACGGCGAGCGGTACCAGTTCCTGCGCTGGGGTCAGTCCGCATTCGACGACTTCAAGGTCGTCCCGCCCGGAACCGGCATCGTCCACCAGGTCAACATCGAGCACCTCGCCAAGGTCATCTACGACCGCGAGGTCGACGGCGTGCTGCGCGCCTATCCCGACACCTGCGTGGGCACCGACTCGCACACCACGATGGTCAATGGCCTCGGGGTGCTCGGCTGGGGCGTCGGCGGCATAGAGGCCGAGGCGGCCATGCTCGGCCAGCCGGTGTCGATGCTCATCCCGCGCGTGGTCGGCTTCAAGCTCACCGGCGAGATTCCCGCCGGAGTGACGGCCACCGACGTCGTGCTCACGATCACCGACATGCTCCGCAAGCACGGGGTGGTCGGCAAGTTCGTCGAGTTCTACGGCGCCGGTGTCGGTTCGGTGCCCCTGGCCAACCGTGCCACGATCGGCAACATGAGCCCCGAGTTCGGCTCGACGGCCGCGATGTTCCCGATCGACGACGTGACGCTGGACTACCTGCGCCTGACCGGTCGTGACGAGCAGACCGTGGCGCTCGTCGAGGCCTACGCCAAGGCGCAGTCGCTCTGGCACGACGCGTCGCGCGAGCCGTCGTTCAGCGAGTACATGGAGCTCGACCTCGGTACCGTGGTGCCCTCCATCGCCGGGCCCAAGCGCCCGCAGGACCGCATCCTCCTGTCGGAGTCGAAGGCCCAGTTCGAGAAGGACATCCTGAACTACGCCTCCGCGACCACCTCGGAGTCCATCGTGGACCTCGAATCGCAGGAGTCCTTCCCGGCGTCCGACCCCGGCAACGCACCCGGCGTCGAAGAGCCTGTCACCCATGACGAGGTGTACATCTCCAGCGGAGGCCCGGCAGCAGCATCCAAGCCGGTGCGGATCACCCCTGCCGAGGGCATGCCCTACACGATCGACAACGGCGCCGTCACGCTCGCCGCGATCACCTCCTGTACCAACACCTCGAACCCGTCGGTCATGATCGCCGCCGGTCTGCTGGCGAAGAAAGCGGTCGAGAAGGGCCTGCAGCGCAAGCCGTGGGTCAAGACGACGCTCGGACCCGGCTCGAAGGTCGTCACCGACTACTACGAGAAGTCGGGGCTCGACAAGTCCCTCGAGGCGATCGGCTTCTACACGGTCGGGTACGGCTGCACGATCTGCATCGGCAACTCGGGTCCCCTGATCGAGGAGGTCTCGGCGGCCATCAACGACCACGACCTGGCCGTCACCGCCGTGCTCTCGGGCAACCGCAACTTCGAGGGCAGGATCAGCCCCGACGTCAAGATGAACTACCTGGCCTCGCCGCCCCTCGTCGTCGCCTACGCCCTCGCCGGCTCGATGAACTTCGACTTCGAGACCGACCCCCTGGGCAAAGACCTCGAGGGCAACGACGTGTTCCTCAAGGACATCTGGCCCGCGCCCGATGAGGTGCAGGACGTCATCGACACGTCGATCTCGCGCGAGCAGTTCATCACGCAGTACGCCACCGTCTTTGACGGCGACGAGCGCTGGAAGAACCTGCCGACCCCGACCGGGCCGGTGTTCGAGTGGGACGAGGACTCGACGTACGTGCGCAAGGCGCCGTACTTCGACGGCATGACGATGGAGCTGACGCCGGTCGCCGACATCGCCGGCGCCCGGGTGCTGGCCACGCTCGGCGACTCGGTCACCACCGATCACATCAGCCCCGCCGGCAACATCAAGATCGGCACGCCCGCGGCGAAGTACCTCGAGGATCACGGTGTGCGCCAGAAGGACTTCAACTCTTACGGGTCGCGCCGCGGCAATCACGAGGTGATGATCCGAGGCACGTTCGCCAACATCCGCCTCAAGAACGCCCTCGTCAGCGCCGTCAACGACGGCGCGGTGGTCGAGGGCGGCTTCACCCGCGACTTCACGCAGCCCGGGGGACCGCAGTCGTTCATCTACGACGCGAGCCAGAACTACCAGGATCAGGGCACACCGCTGGTGATCTTCGGCGGCAAGGAGTACGGTTCGGGATCCTCACGCGACTGGGCGGCCAAGGGCACGAGCCTGCTTGGCGTCAAGGCCGTCATCACCGAGAGCTTCGAGCGTATCCACCGCTCGAACCTGATCGGCATGGGCGTGGTGCCGCTGCAGTTCCCCGCCGGTCAGAGCTGGGAGTCGCTGGGCCTGGACGGCACGGAGATCGTCTCGATCTCGGGACTGGAGAAGCTGAACGAGGGCGTGACGCCGGAGACGGTCACGGTGACCGCCGAGCCCAGTGAGTTCTCATCGGAGGGCAAGCAGACGATCACGTTCGAAGCCGTCGTGCGCATCGACACCCCGGGCGAGGCGGACTACTACCGCAACGGCGGCATCCTGCAGTACGTGTTGCGCAGCCTGGTCTGACACGCGACGCCGCAGGGGCCCGCGATCATCGGCGGGCTTCTGCGGCTGGGTCGTGTCCGGGGCACGGGAGCCGCCACGCCCGCCGCTCGCGGAGCGGCGCCCGGCAGGGCCCGTAGACTGGGTCGATGCCCGGTGCGGACGTCACATCGGGCGGGGGAGGAGCGCAATGCCGTTGCTGTCGTCCATCTCGGGGCCGCGCGACCTCGATGCCCTGAGCGTCGAACAGCTCGATGAGCTGGCCGCCGAGATCCGCGAGTTCCTCGTCGACAACGTCTCACGTACCGGCGGCCACCTGGGCCCCAATCTGGGTGTCGTCGAGCTCACCATCGCGCTGCACCGTGTCTTCCGTTCGCCGGATGACCCGATCATCTTCGACACCGGCCACCAGTCGTACGTGCACAAGCTGCTCACGGGTCGTCAGGACTTCTCGGGGCTGCGCTCCCGCGGCGGTCTCGCAGGCTACCCGCAGCGCTCCGAGAGCGAGCACGACGTGGTGGAATCCTCGCACGCGTCCAGCTCCATCAGCTGGGCCGACGGCGTCTCACGTGCCCTCACCCGCACCGGCCGGCGCGATCGGCACGTGGTTGCCGTCGTCGGCGACGGCGCGCTCACGGGCGGTATGACGTGGGAGGCGCTGAACAACATCAGCGACGACAACGATCGCAATCTCGTGATCGTCGTCAACGACAACGGTCGCTCCTACGCCCCGACGATCGGCGGTATCGCCCGCCACCTCAACCGCGTGCGCACGACCGATGCGTACCGCACGCTGCACCGCAGCAGCGACACGTTCTTCCACCGCCTCGGGCCCGCCGCCCGCGCCGTCTACCGCGGGGTGCGAGGCGGAACCCACGGGTTCCTCTCCCGGTTCACCAACAACGCCGCGCTCTACTCCAACCTCGACATCAAGTACCTCGGCCCGATCGACGGACACGACCTGCCTACCGTCCTCGAGACCCTCGAGCTCGCCAAGGAGTACGGCGCGCCCGTGATCGTGCACATGATCACCGAGAAGGGTCGTGGCTACCTGCCCGCCCGCAACGACGAAGCCGACCAGTTCCACGCGGTGGGTCGGATCGACCCGGTGACGGGTGAGACGCTCGGCGGCGCGGCGACCTCGTGGACGGACGTGTTCGCCGATGAGCTCGTGGCGATCGGGGCGGAGCGCGAAGACATCATCGCGATGACGGCCGCCATGCTGCGACCCACGGGGCTGCAGCGCTTCGCCGAGCGCTTTCCCGACCGCGTCTACGACGTGGGCATCGCCGAGCAGCACGCCGCCGCCTCGGCTGCGGGGCTCGCGTACGGCGGGCTGCATCCCGTCGTGGCCATCTACGCGACGTTCATGAATCGGGCCTTCGATCAGGTGATGATGGATGTCGGACTCCATCGTGCGGGTGTGACGTTCGTGCTCGACCGCGCCGGTGTCACGGGACCGGATGGGCCCAGTCACCACGGCATCTGGGATCTCGCGATGCTGCAGCTCGTTCCGCAGATCCGCATCGCCGCACCGCGTGACGAGCCGCGCCTGCGCGAGGAACTGCGCGAGGCGGTCGCCGTCGATGACGCTCCGACGGTCGTGCGATACCCCAAGGCGACGGTCAGCGCGTCTCTGCCCGCCCTCGAGCGACTCGCCGACGGCGTCGACGTCCTCGCGCGCGCCGACGCCGAAGATGTGCTCATCATCGGGATCGGGCCGATGGCGCACACGGCCATGGATGTCGCCACCCGCCTTGCTGCACAGGGCATCGGTGCGACGGTCATCGATCCCCGCTGGGTCGTTCCCGTGGCTCCCTCGATCGTCGACCTCGCCGCGCGCCATCGCCTGGTGATCACGATCGAGGACGGCATCCGCGTCGGGGGGATCGGCACCAGGATCCGGCAGGTGCTGCGCGAGGCCGGTGTCGACACGGCGGTCGACGAACTGGGCCTGCCCGACGAGTTCATCGACCACGCCTCCCGCGATCAGATCCTCGAGGCCGCGGGCCTGACTCCGGCGAAGATCGCCCAGGATGTCGTGTCGCAGGTCCTCGGCACGCGGGTTCCCGTCGCGAGGCCGACCGCGGGGGAGCCCGCGTGGCTGACCCGCGTGTCGGAGGCCGCGGGGGACTGACCCGCGCGCGGCCTCCGCGCGCTCAGCCGCCGATGCCGCGGATGACGGGGTGGTGGAAGCTGTCGCCGAACACGCGCTGGGACGCCCCCTCCCGGTCGAGATAGGGCGATGCCCCACCATCGATGAAGGGCCAGCCTGCGCCGAGGATCAGGCAGAGGTCGATGTCCTCGACGGCCGGGACCACGCCCTCGTCGAGCATGATGCGCATCTCCCGCGCGAGGCCGTCCTGCACGCGGCGAAGGATCGTCTCGGCCGACGCCGGATCGGTTCCGACACTGCCCTTGAGCACCTTCTCGGCCGGCTTGGTGAATCCGGTCACCCGGCCGCCCTTGTCCTTCTGCACGACCTCGGGCAGTTGCGCCAGCGCGTGGAAGTTCTCGTTCGCGTAGAACCTCTCCGGGAAGGCGCGGACCATCGTGTCCTGCACGTGGGCGGCGACCTTCCACCCCACCAGGTCGATCAGCTGGAACGGCCCCATGGGCAGTCCCAGCGGTGCGAACGCGTGCTCCACCTCCGCCACCGGGGTTCCTTCGTAGACGGCACGGGCCGCCTCGCCCATCACCATGGCGAGCAGTCGGTTGACGACGAAGCCGGGGGTGTCCGCGGTGAGCACAGCGTTCTTGCCGAGCCCGCGAGCGACCACGAAAGCGGTTGAGAGCGCGGCGTCGGCCGTCTTGTCGGTGCGCACGATCTCGATGAGCGGCATCACCGCGACGGGGTTGAAGAAGTGGAACCCCACGAGTCGTTCGGGGTGCTCGAGTCGTGCACCGATCTCCGCGACCGACAGCGACGAGGTGTTCGTGGCGAGGATCGCGTCTTCGGCGATGATCTTCTCGATCTCGCCGAAGACGGACTGCTTCACTCCGACCTCTTCGAAGACCGCCTCGATGACGAAGTCGCAATCCGCGTACAGGCCCTTGTCGGTCGTGCCCGTCACGAGCGCGCGCAGACGATTGGCGGCATCCGCATCCAGGCGTCCCTTCGCCTCGAGCTTGCCGATCTCGTCGTGGATATAGGCGACACCCTTGTCGACGCGCGCCTGATCGAGATCGGTGATGAGCACGGGCACCTGCAGTTTGCGCACGAAGAGCAGCGCGAACTGACTCGCCATGAGTCCCGCGCCGATGATCCCGACCTTCGTGACCTTCCTTGCCAGATCCTTGTCGGGAGCTCCGACGGGACGTTTCGCGCGCTTCTGAACGAGGTCGAAGGCGTACATGGATGCGGCGAACTGATCGCCGGTGACGAGGTCGGCCAGCGCCTCGTCCTCACGGGCGAATCCCTCGGCCTTGGTACCGGACTTGGCCCGCTCCAGCAGGTCGAGCGCCACGTAGGGGGATCGGGGAATGGTGCCGATCTTGGACTCCAGCATCCCGCGCGCCATCTTGATCGCGACGGGCCACTTCACGGAACGCTCGATCCGTCCCGGCGTGTGCGGGCGCTCGACGGTGACCCGGCCGCCCAGCACGCCGTCGGCCCAGCGCAGAGAATCCTCCAGGTAGCTTGCGGCCGGGAAGATGGCATCCATGATGCCGAGGTCGAAGGCCTGCTGGGGGCGCAGCATCCGGTTCTGTTTCAGCGGGTTGGAGATCACCACCTCGAGCGCGTTCTCGATGCCGATGAGGTTGGGGAGCAGGTAGGCGCCGCCCCAACCGGGGATGATGCCGAGGAAGACCTCGGGGAGGGCCACGGCCGCCGCCGAGGCATCGACGGTGCGGTAGGTCGAGTTGAGGGCGATCTCGAGTCCGCCGCCGAGGGCGAGGCCGTTGACGAAGGCGAACGAGGGCACACCGAGCTCGCCGAGCCTTCCGAGCACCTTGTGACCGAGCTGGGCGATCAGGCGGGCATTGTCGCGGGAGCCGACCTTGGTGATGTCGGAGAGGTCCGCCCCCGCCGCCAGGATGTACTGCTTGCCGGTGATCGCGACGGCCTCGATCTCGCCGGCGTCGGCGCGGGCCTTCAGCGTCTCGAGCGTCTCGCCGAGCGCGATCATCGTCGCGGGCCCGAGCGTATTGGGCCGTGTGTGGTCGCGTCCGTTGTCGAGCGTGATCAGGGCGAGGACGCGCCCGGACGGCAGCCGAACGTCACGGACGCGCGCGTGGGTGATGATCTCGTCGTCTGCGAGGGCCCCGAGCGGCGCGAAGTCGATGTCGTCGTACTGGGCGGTGGCGTCGGTTGTGGTCTGCGCGCTCACTTCTTCTTCCGTCCGTTGTAGTGCGGGTTCTCCCAGATGACCGAGCCGCCCTGGCCGAGCCCGACGCACATGGCGGTGAGGCCGTAGCGGACATCGGGACGTTCGGCGAACTGCGCGGCGAGCTGGATCATCAGCCGCACGCCCGAGGCGGCCAGCGGGTGGCCCACGGCGATGGCGCCGCCCCACGGGTTGACACGGGGGTCGTCGTCGGCGATGCCGAAGTGATCGAGCAGCGAGATCACCTGGATCGCGAACGCCTCGTTCAGCTCGAAGAGGCCGATGTCGTCGATCGAGAGTCCCGCCTTGCGCAGGGCCTTCTCGGTCGAGGGGATCGGCCCGATGCCCATGATCTCGGGCTGCACGCCGGCGAAGGCGAAGGACACCAGGCGCATCTTCGGAGAAAGGCCCAGCTCCTTCACGGCGTCGCCACCGGCGAGGAGCGACATCGTGGCACCGTCGGTGAGGGGGGAGGAGGTGCCGGCGGTGACACGTCCGTGGGGCCGGAAGGGCGTCTTCAGCGCGGCAAGGTCCTCCATCGTGGTCTGGGGACGTCGCCCCTCGTCCTCGGTGGCGAGACCCCAGGCGCCGTCGGCGTCCTTGATCGCGACGGGAACGAGGTCGGGCTGGATCTTACCGGCGTCGTAGGCCGCCTGCACCTTGTGCTGGCTCAGCATCCCGAATCGGTCGGAGCGCTCCTTGGTCAGGTGCGGGAACCGGTCGAAGATGCGCTCTGCGGTCACGCCCATGTTCAGAGCTCCGGGATCGACCATCTTCTCGGCCACGAAGCGCGGATTGGGATCGGCGTTGCCCCCGATCGGATGATGGCCCATGTGCTCCACGCCGCCCGCGAGAGCGAGATCGTACATGCCGACGCCGATGGAGGCGGCCATGGTCGTGACGCTCGTCATGGCGCCTGCGCACATGCGCTCGATCGCGAGGCCGGGAACCGACTGGGGCAGGCCCGCGAGGATCGAGACGGACCGACCGAGGGTGAGGCCCTGGTCTCCGGTCTGGGATGTCGCGGCGATCGCGACGTCGTCGATCCGACCGAGCGGCACCCGGGGGTTGCGCTCCATGAGGCCGATGGTCGCCTTGACGGCGAGATCATCGGCGCGGGTGTTCCAGTACATGCCTTTTTCGCCGGCGCGCCCGAACGGGGTGCGCGTTCCATCGACGAAGTAGACGTCCGAGAGCTCGGCCACACTGCCTCCAAAACTAGGGAATGACCCCAGCCTAGGAACCGGCCGCGGACAGCCGGAATCGGTTGGGTCGAACCTACGAACCGGTTTCGGAGGGCGCGACGGCCTCTTGTGTGGAACTGACAAAGGCTTCGGCGATCAACTGTGCAGTCTCGTCAATCTGCCACGGGCGCGCGCCAAGGGCCTCGAGCGCACGCCCGATCGACTCCGCATCGACCGTCTCGGGCGGCGCCCACGCGACCCGGCGCAGCAGATCCGGGGTCAAGAGGTTCTCGACCGGCATCGTCAGCTCGCTCGCGCGCTGTTCGATGACGGGTCGTGCCGCGCGCAGTCGCGCATCCGCAGCCGGGTTCCGGTCGGCCCATGCGCGCGGTGGCGGAGGGCCATCGCCCGACACCCGCTCGACCGGAAGCGCGGTCTCGGAGCGCCCCCGCTCGAACGCTTGCCACCACCGGTCGAGCTGTGTACGCGAGGCGCGTCCCGTGAACTCCTTCACGGACGCGAGCGCCTGCTTCGTCTGCGGATCCGCCAGCACCGCCGCGACGAGCGAGCGGTCGGGCACGAGGCGACCGGGTGAGACATCCACCTCGCGGGCGTACTCCTCACGGGCGGTCCAGAGCTCGCGCGCGACGGCGAGCGATCGACGTCCGCGCACGGTGTGCAGACCGCTCAACCGGCGCCAGGGGTCCTCCCGGGCGGGCCGCGGCGGGCGCTCGAGCACGGCACGGAACTCCTCCTCGGCGAAGCGCTGCTTGCCCTGCGCGTGAAGATCCGCGGCGAGTGCGTCGCGCACATCCACGAGGTGGAGCACATCCAGCGCGGCGTACTCGAGCCAGGAATCGGGCAGCGGGCGGGTCGACCAGTCCGCTGCGGAGTGGGCTTTGGCGAGCGAGATGCCGAGCACTTCTTCGACCACAGCACCCAATCCCACGCGTTCGCGGCCGAGCAGGCGGGCGGCGAGCTCGGTGTCGAAGATCATCGGCGGCACGAGCCCCGCTTCTCGGAGCGAAGGCAGGTCCTGGCTCGCCGCATGCAGCACCCACTCAGTGCCGCCGATCGCGCGCTGCAGAGCGTCGAAATCGCCGATCGCCGGGGGATCGAAGAGGAAGACGCCCGCGTCGCGACGGAAGACCTGGATGAGGTAGGCGCGCTGCGAGTATCGGAAGCCCGACGCCCGCTCGACGTCGACCGCGACGGGCCCCACGCCGAGGGCGAGCAGTGCGGCGGCCTCGGCGAGCCCCTCGCCCGTGTCTATGACCGGATGGCTGGTCACTGTCGTCTCCTCGATGATGTGTGGTGCGCGTGGGCGGAAGCCCGTGCGGTGCACCTCGCACGGCCGGGCGGCGCGGCCGGTGCGACGTTCAGTCCCGGTCCCTCCGGCGAACCGAGAGGATCTCGATGCCCTCCGATCCCGGCGGCAGCCCCGCGAGCATGCCCAGGAGCTCCGCCCACGCCTCGACGTGTGGTGAAAGGGACCCGCCCGCGGGCGTCCACGAGGCACGCAACTCTATCTGCGCGCCGTCGCCTTCATCCGCGAGGGAGCCGAATCCCTTCGAGAGCGTCTTGGTCGCCGTTCCCGATGCCGAATGATACTGGGCCCCGCGCGAGTCGAGCGCATCGATCAGCCAAGACCAGGCGACGTCCGCGAGAAGCGGATCGGTGCCGATCTCGGGCTCGAGCGGCGCCTGGGCGAAGCAGACGATCCGCAGTGGGCCGCCCCATGGGTCGGGCATGCTCGTATCGTGCAGGAGGATCAGCCTGCCCGTGCCGTACGGCGAGTCCGCCGAGTCCTGTGTCTGACGGACGTCCCCCGCCAGGGCGAGGGCTTCGGGTGCGACGCCCGTCGGCGCGGGGATCTCGCGGACACTGAGATCGCCACGGATGTCGGTGGCCCGGACATCTGCGACTGCCCGGGCGAAGAGAGCGGAGAAGCCCTCTTCCGAATGATCCGCGGTCACGTCCACAGACTAGAGTGGGGCCTCGATGATCCTCCCCAGGCGCGCCGCAGCGGCGAACGGCCCCCTCGCAGCCGGCCTTCGTGTGACCGCCGCCGTGCTCAGCGGATCGATCGTGACGTTGCTGGCCGCGATGACAGTCGTATCCGGCCGGCTCGCGCGACGGGTTGTCACCCCGGCGCCGCGGGTCGCCGACACCCGGATCGTGGGGCTGGACACCGCGGCGCAGACGATCACCCTCGACCGCACCCCCGACACGCGGCTCCCCGGCCGGTACGGACTGTTCACCTCCGGCGCCGAGACCTACGTCAAGCTCGGCTCGGTGCTGACCGAGTCCGACACGACCGTGAAACGCAAGCTGCTCACGCACATCGAACGCGGAGCGAGGCTCGGCGCCGAGGCCGCCTTCTCCGGATGGTACTACGACCGCCCCGAGCAGCTGCAGGTGCCGTACTCGCCCGAGCTCATCGGGTCACCGCTGGGACCCTGCCCCGCCTGGCTGTTCCCCGCCGCGCAGCCGAGCGACCTGTGGGTCATCCAGATCCATGGCCGCGGCACCACTCGCGCCGAGGCGCTGCGTGCCGTGCCCGTGTTCCGCGATCTCGGGCTCACCTCGCTCCTCGTGTCGTATCGCAATGACGGCGAAGCCCCCCGCAGCCGCCAGGGCACCTACACGCTCGGGGCGACCGAATGGCGCGATGTCGATGCGGCGGTCGCCTTCGCGCGGCGTCGCGGAGCGCGTCGCATCGTGCTCATGGGCTGGTCGATGGGCGGCGCGATCGCCCTGCAGCTGGCCCTGACGTCCGCGCACCGCGAGCACATCGCCGCCGTCGTGCTCGACTCGCCGGCGATCGACTGGGCCGACGTCCTTCGTTTTCAGGCCGGGATGCTGCGCCTGCCGAGGCCCATCGTCGGCATGACCCTCGGCGCGCTGGGCGGGGAGTGGACGGGGCCGCTGCGAGGCTCCGGCGATCGCATCCCTTTCGATCGCCTCGACGTCGTGGCACGCGCGGGCGAACTGCGGCATCCGGTCCTCATCCTGCACAGCGACGACGACGGGTTCGTGCCCTCGGACGCATCGCGGGCCCTCGCGCGCGCGCGTCCTGATCTCGTCACGCTCGAGTCCTTCGAGGTCGCGCGCCACACGAAGCTGTGGAACTACGACCAGGACCGCTGGACGGGCGCCATCGCGCGCTTTCTGCGCGAACGCGGGCTCACGGCCGCCGACGCAGGCGAAGGTAGCTGAATCCGGACTGATCCACCAGCATCCCCGCGACGGCGCCGGGGGGATCATCGGCGGCGCCGACGGGGATGAACGGTCCGCTGGAGGGCGTGAGTGCCGGAGCGACGGTGACGCAGACCTCGTCGACGACGCCCGCGGCGATGAATCGACCGGCCAGGGTCGGTCCACCCTCGCAGACGCTGGATTCGAGGCCGCGTGCGTGCAGCGCTGCGAGGATCCGACGCGGCTCGAGCGTGCCGTCGGCGTCCGCCGGCACGCCGACGACTTCCGCATTCATCTCAGCCAATCGCGCCCGCACGGCGGCCACGCGCGGTTGCGGGCAGAGCACGAGGACGGGCGGCGCACCGTCGGCCGACGCGTCGAGACGATGTCCACTCAGGTCACCGGAGCGGGTCACGACGGCCAGTCGTGCGGAACGGGGCACGATGTAGCCCTCGGCGCGCACGGACTGGGCGCCCACGATGACGACGTCCGCGTGCCCCCGGATGACGCCGAGCACGGCGCGGTCGGCGCGGTTGGACAGACTCTCGCTCGTGCCATCGGGCCCGGCCGCCGATCCGGTCAGGCTCGTGATCATGTTCAGGCGCACGAACGGGCCGGGATCGGGGGCGTAGACGCTCTCGAGCCACGCGCGTCCGTCGGCGTCTGAGATGTCGACGCTCGGGCCGACCGGCAGCACCTGCGTCAGCAGCATCCGCTCGCTCACACCGATGACTTCGCGCGCACCTGCCGCTTGGCGCGCATGAGCATGCCCGTCATGCCCGCGATCCGCAGGGGCGACACGGCGCGGGTGAGACCGATGCTCTGCGGGAAGTCATCGGGGATCGCCAGCGCCTCGGCGACGGTCAGGCCCGTGATGCCCTGGGCGAGGATGCTGGCGAACCCCCGCGTGGTCGGAGCCTCGCGCGGCGCCGTCGCGTGCATCGCGACGCGACCCGCGGAATCGACGTCGACGATGATGTACACCGGCGACTGGCACTCCGCCACGCGCTCCGCGAGTTCGGGATGTCCCTCGTACTCGGCGGGCACCGGCGGGAGCTCGTTGGAGAACTCCAAGAGCAGCTGCAGTCGTTCGGACTCGGGGAGGTCGAGGAAGTCCTCGCGGATCTCGGCGAGCGCGTCGGGGAGGTGGTGCTCAGTCATCGGGTCCATTCTCCCACGAGACGCCCTCCGGTCAGCGGGTCGGGGCCGGCCCGGGCTCTGTGCCGACGACGATCGGCACGCGCACGGAGCTGCCCCATTCGGTCCAGGATCCGTCGTAGTTGCGCACGTTCTCGAACCCGAGCAGGTGCTGCAGGACGAACCAGGTGTGGCTGGAGCGTTCGCCGATGCGGCAGTATGCAACGACGTCGTCGCCCGGTGTGAGCCCGGCACCCTCGAGGTAGACGGCCTCGAGTTCGGCGCGGGATTTGAACGTGCCGTCCTCGGCGACGGCCTTGCCCCACGGCACGCTCTGGGCCGACGGGATGTGCCCGGCCCGCAGCGCCCCCTCCTCCGGGTAGGCGGGGGCGGTGGTGCGCTCTCCGGAGTACTCCTCGGGCGAACGCACATCGATCAGCGGGTTGCCGAGGTGCGCCAGCACGTCTTCGCGGTAGGCGCGCAGTGTGGAGTCGTCGCGTTCGACGACGGGATAGTCGGTCGCCTCGGAGGTTGCAGCATCCGTGGTCAGAGGGCGACCCTCCGCGATCCAGCGGTCGCGGCCGCCGTCGAGCAGGCGGACGTCGCGGTGGCCGAACAGCGAGAACACCCACAGGGCGTAGGCCGCCCACCAGTTGTTCTTGTCGCCGTAGATCACGACCGTGTCCTCCCGCGCGATGCCCTTGCGGCTCATCAGTGCGGCGAAGCCGGCACCGTCGACGTAGTCGCGCACGACGGGGTCGTTCAGCTCGGTGTGCCAGTCGACCTTCACGGCGCCGGGGATGTGGCCGGTCTCGTAGAGCAGCACGTCCTCGTCCGATTCGACGACGACCAGGCCCGGCTCTCCGAGACGCTCCGCGAGCCATGAGGTCGTGACCAGGCGCTCGGGGTGGGCATATGCGGCGAACTTGGGATCGGAGGAGTCGGTGGGGGTGCTCATGGGTCTCTCCTGGACGTCATCGGGCGCGGTCGCCGGGGAGGGGCTGTCGGTCGCGCGCAGATAGGCTGAATGCCATCCCTTGAAACCCTAGGTCGCCGGGCGCCGCCTCGCACCCGCGCCGACCGAATGTGACGTCCGGAAGGACCGCATGCCACTCTCGACCGACGCGGGTATCGTCCAGCTCACCGATCGTGCGCCCTCGGTCACAGGGACGGAGATGGTGGCGCATCTCGTGCCGCCGCCGCAGTTCGACGCGGCGTCGTTCGAGAACTATCGCGCCGACTCCGCCTATCCCTCGCAACAGCACGCCAAGGAGCTGCTCACGGCTTTTGCGGGACGTGCTCCCGCGGCCAAGCGCGGAGGGCTGTTCTCGCGCCGTGCGCGGGTTCCCGAGACGAAGCCGGGCGTCTACCTCGACGGCGGCTTCGGGGTGGGCAAGACGCACCTGCTCGCGGCCGTCTATCACGCGATGCCCGCACGGCGGAAGTACTTCGGCTCCTTCATCGAGTACACCGCGCTTGTCGGAGCGCTCGGCTACAGGAACACGGTGGATCTGTTCCGAGGCGCCGACCTGCTCTGCATCGACGAGTTCGAACTGGACGATCCCGGCGACACGATGGTCATGACCCGGCTGCTGGGCGAACTCGTGGGTTCGGGTACGAAGCTCGCGGCGACCAGCAACACCCCGCCCAATGCGCTCGGGGAGGGGCGATTCGCCGCCCAGGACTTCCTGCGTGAGATCCACGCGATGGCGGCGAGCTTCGAGACGGTGCGCATCGACGGCGTCGACTACCGTCAGCGGGCGATCGACGGCCACGCGCGCGTGCTGCAGCCTGCGGAGTACGAGGCAGCGATAGCGGATGCCGCCACCCGGGGTCTCGTGTCGGATGACAGCTTCTCCGGGCTGATCGGGCACCTCGCCCACGTGCATCCCTCGCGGTACATCCGCCTCATCGACGGTCTCGACGTCGTCGGCATCCGCGACGTGCACACGCTGACAGACCAGTCTGCGGCGTTGCGCTTCGTCGCGTTCGTCGACCGGGTGTACGACGCCCAGCTGCCGATCAGGGCCACGGGAACGGGCCTCGATCAGGTCTTCCCCGATGAGATGCTCGCCGGCGGCTACCGCAAGAAGTACCTGCGCGCCATCTCCCGACTGAACGCGTCGACCGCGGCCTGACGCGCGCTGTTCTTTCTGACCTCACGGCTTCGTGAAACACGATGTTTACATGCGGGCGGCCGACGTAACGCGCACGAAACATCGATCCGTCCCACACCGTAACCATTGATGTCCAGACTGGGGCGAGGTCGTGGGGCCCTCTGTACCCGAAGCCCCACGCGTCTTGATACACAACACATGGATGAGGAACTTCATGGATAGCGGAAATCTCGCCTGGTCCGTCACAGCAACGGCGCTAGTGCTTCTCATGACGCCCGGTGTGGCGTTCTTCTACGGTGGCCTCGTCAAGGCCAAGAGCGTCGTCAGCATGATGATGATGAGCTTCGGCGCGCTCGGCCTCGTCAGCGTGCTCTGGATTCTCTACGGCTTCAACATGAGCGCCGTCGAGAGCCCCTGGGCATTCGCGGGCAACCCCTTCTCCGACCTCGGCCTCGGCGCCCTCGATGACAACGGCCTCGTGGGTGCGGCGTTCGGCGCCACCTTCGCGATCATCACCGTTGCGCTCATCTCGGGTGCCATCGCGGACCGCGCCAAGTTCGGCGCGTGGATGATCTTCGCCGGCATCTGGGTCACGCTCGTCTACTTCCCGGTCGCCGCGTGGGTCTGGGGTGGCGGCTGGGTCTTCAGCCTCGGCGAGACCTTCGGCTTCTCCACCAACGTCATCGACTACGCCGGTGGCACCGCCGTGCACATCAACGCCGGTGCGGCAGCACTCGCCCTCGCGCTCGTGCTGGGCAAGCGCGTCGGCTTCCAGAAGGGCATCCACAAGCCCCACAACGTTCCGCTGGTGCTGCTGGGCGCCGCGCTGCTGTGGTTCGGCTGGTTCGGCTTCAACGGTGGCGCCGAGGGCACCTTCGCGCTGCTGGGCACCGAGGACTCGCTCATCGGGCTCATCACGATCAACACCATGGGTGCGACCGCTGCCGCCATCATCGGTTGGCTGATCGTCGAGAAGCTCAAGGACGGCAAGGCCACCTCCGTCGGCGCGGCATCGGGTGCTGTCGCCGGTCTCGTGGCCATCACGCCCGCCTGTGCGAACCTGACCCCAGGCTGGGCACTGCTTCTCGGCATCGTGACCGGTGCCGTCTGCGCCCTTGCGGTGGAGCTGAAGTGGAAGCTCGGCTTCGACGACTCGCTCGACGTGGTCGGCATCCACCTCGTCGGCGGTCTGATCGGAACGATCTACCTCGGCTTCTTCGCGACCGAGACCGGTCTGTTCCTCGGCGGCGGTGCGGAGCAGCTCATCCTGCAGGTGATCGCAGCCCTCGGCGTGCTCGTGTACTCGTTCGTGCTGGCCTTCATCATCGGCTTCGCGATCGAGAAGACCCTGGGCTTCCGCGTCAAGAACGAGGACGAGATCGCCGGTGTCGACACGGTCGTCCACGGCGAGGAGGGGTACGCGATCGCCGAGCGCGAGTAACGTACAGCTCACTGTCCACGAAGGGGCGTCGCGAGATCGCGGCGCCCCTTCGGCGTGCGTAGGGTGAGCGGGTGAGCACCCGCGGCATCCTTCGATCTCTCGCCTCCCTCCTGCGCCCACGCACCCAGCCGGTGCCGAACGCCTCGACGCGAGTTCCCGACGCTCAGGGCAGCCCCGGGCAGACCGGCCCCGCGGCGACGGTTGAGATCGATCCTCCGCCGCGCGATGGGCTGCGGATCACCTACGCACCCGATCGCGACGGCGATCCCGATGCGGGGGAGGTCGTATGGACCTGGGTGCCGTATGCCGAGAAGGATGGGCGTGGCAAGGACCGTCCGGTGCTCGTGATCGGGCGCCAGAGTGCGGATCGGGTGTACGCGGTGCGGTTGACCAGTCGTGGTCGCGAGGGCGACAGGGATCTCCTCCCTATCGGCGCGGGCCCGTGGGACAGTCGTGGGCGAGAGTCGTGGGTCGACACCGACCAGCTGTACAGCGTGCACAGGTCCGGGATGCGCCGGGAGGCGGCAGCGCTGGAGCGCGCCGTCTTCGCGCGCGTCGCCGCCGCGCTGCAGGCGCGTCACGGCTGGCGGGTCGTGGGCTGAGCAAAACGGTGGGCGATGCCGGACTCGAACCGACGACCTCTTCCGTGTGAAGGAAGCGCGCTACCAACTGCGCCAATCGCCCAAGGCCCCTGGGGGCCGAATCACGATGTTACCGGATGCCGAGCGCGTCGGCGAACGCGCGGCGTCCGCCCCGGCCGTCGACACGCGCGGACCGGTCCCGGTCGTCTTGCCTCACGTCAAGATGTCCGGGAGTGAGTGATGCTTGCCTCACGTGAAATGTCCGCGTAGCTCAGGCGGCGGGGCGGGTGCCCTGGGTGCGGGCGGCGGCGAGTTCGATGAGTTGTTGCTGGATCTGGTTGATCCGTCGGGTGATCCGTGCCGGGTTCAGCTTCGCATGCTCGCGCTCCAGTCGGGCGCGGGTCTTCTCGTCGAGCACACCGGCGTCGAGCAACCGCTGGTAGGGGGTACGTGGCTTGTCGTAGACGCGCTTCTTCCGGCCGGCTGCGGTGTGGGTCCAGTCGATCGCTTTCACGCAGGGCAGCAGATGGTTCTTGCGGGCCATCACGAAATCCCAGAGCTCGTTGAGCAGGGTCATCTCCGCCTCGGTCTCGTAGCGGTAGCGGAACGCGTGTTTGCGGACCCAGTCGCCGTTGCGTTGCTCGACGTGCGCGTTGTCGTTGTGCTTGTAGGGACGCCCCCGGGTGACGGGGATCTCCTTCTTGTCCGCCCAGGCGATCACGCCCCAGTTCATGAACTCGGATCCGTTGTCGAAGTCGAGCCCGGCGACCGGGACGGGCGCGTTCTTCACCATCCATTCCAGGGCGCCGTGCACGTGCACGTAGGCGTTGTTGCGGATCGTGCGCAGCATCGTCCACCCCGCGACCGGGTCGGTGCCGGTCAGGGTGCGCAGGAACTCGCCTTTGAGGGAGTGGCCGCAGTGCGCGACGGTGTCCAGCTCCAGGAACCCCGGGACGGTCAGCGGGGCGTCCATGCTGGTGCGCGTCGGGATCGAAGAGCGCAGGATGTGGGACGGCTTCGTGCCCGAGACCGCGACCGGGTAGGCGGCGTCCTTGTGCGGTTTCAGGTACCGGTCGATCGTCGCGGCGCTCATCGATCGCAACTCGTCCAGCACCTCCGGTGTGACCCGCTGCTCGACCTTGCCGAGCTCACGGAAGCGGACGAGGCGTTCGAGGGTGTCGTCCATGATCGCCGCGAAGTACTTTCCCGACGGCTGCCCGGACAGCCGCCAGACTTCTTGCAGCACCACGAGCGCATCGTAGGAGTACTTCCGCTCACGCGGCTTACGCTGCTGATCGCGCGCGGCACCTTTGCGTGCGTTCGCGGCACGGATCGCGCGGCGCGCGTGATCACGCGTCCAGCCTGTCGCGTGCACAAGCTCGTCCAGCAGCCGGCCCTTCTCTTCCTTGCCTGCTTTCGCATACTCGCGGGCGAACTTCTTCGTGATCTCACGGCGCGCCGCCATCGACAACTCCCTGCTCATCACCCCAGGGAACTACGCGGACATTCCTACGTGAGGCACGCGCAGCCCTTCCCGGACCTTTTAGCTGAGTCTCGTCGCCGGTTTTGCACGGCGCCGAGCATCGGCTAAAGTCTTCCAAGGCGCCCCGGTCACACGGGGAGCACGCGGATGTAGCGCAGTGGTAGCGCATCACCTTGCCAAGGTGAGGGTCGCGAGTTCGAATCTCGTCATCCGCTCGAGTGCAGGGGCTTTCCTCAGGGGAAGCCAAGGCACGTGGGGTCAAACCACACGCGGTGGCGTGGCCGAGCGGCTAGGCACCGGCCTGCAAAGCCGTTTACACGGGTTCGAATCCCGTCGCCACCTCCACTTGCAACTGAATAGCCCCTTTGGGCGCGATTGGCGCAGCGGTAGCGCGCTTCCCTGACACGGAAGAGGTCACTGGTTCGATCCCAGTATCGCGCACGACGAAACCCCCGGAAACCCGGGGGCTTTTTCGTTTCTGGGGAGCCCGCGTCGCCGCGGCGGCGACGAGCACAGGAATCGGTGGCGAAACAGGACGCATGGATGCTCAGCATCCTGTTCTGGGCACATCTCCTGTCCTGACGACCAGGCGTCGGCATCCGGGCCCGAAGCGGCGTGCTTCACCGCGTCTGTCCGTGTGGGGAGCGTCGGGGCCCGCGATAGCCTAGAACCCTGTCACCCCAGGAGAGTTCCCTTGACTGATCTGCGCCCCGCGGAGGACGTGTCGTTCCCCGCCGATGGTTTTGCTCTGTTCCCCGACCGCTCCGTCGTCGCGCTCCGCGTCAACGGCGAGTTGAAGGACCTGGCGACGACGGTGACCGCGACCGACGAGGTGGAGGCCGTCAGGATCGACAGCCCCGATGGCCTGTCGATCCTGCGACACTCCACCGCGCACGTGCTCGCGCAGGCCGTGCAGCGCATCAATCCCCAGGCGAACCTCGGGATCGGCCCTCCGATCACCGACGGCTTCTACTACGACTTCGGCGTCGACGAGCCCTTCACGCCCGAGGATCTGAAGGCCATCAAGAAGGAGATGGAGCGCATCGTCCGCGAGGGGCAGCGCTTCATCCGCCGCGTCGTCTCGGACGACGAGGCCCGTGCCGAGCTCGCCGACGAGCCCTTCAAGCTCGAGCTCATCGGGCTCAAAGGCGGCGCTTCGAGTGCCTCGGCGACCGCGATCGCGGAGGGCGCCTCCGTCGAGGTCGGGGCCGGTGAGCTGACGATCTACGACAACGTCGACCGCGAGGGCACGACGGTCTGGAAGGACCTGTGCCGCGGCCCCCACGTGCCCAGCACGCGCATGGTCGGCAACGGCTGGGCGCTCACCCGCATCGCCGGCGCGTATTGGCGCGGCAGCGAGAAGAACCCGCAGCTGCAGCGCATCTACGGCACCGCGTGGCCGACGAAGGACGAGCTGCGCGCCTATCAGGAGCGCCTCGAGGAGGCGGCCAAGCGCGACCACCGGAAGCTCGGCAAGGAGCTGGACCTCTTCTCCTTCCCCGACGAGATCGGCTCGGGCCTGTCGGTCTGGCACCCCAAGGGCGGCATCATCCGGGGCGAGATGGAGCAGCATGCTCGCAGGCGTCACATCGAGGGCGGCTACACCTACGTGTACACCCCGCACATCTCGAAGCAGGATCTGTTCCTCACGTCGAATCATCTCGTCACCTACAAGGACGGCATGTTCCCGCCGATCCACCTCGACGAGGAGCGCGACGCCGACGGCGCCGTGACCAAGGCGGGCATCGACTACTACCTCAAGCCAATGAACTGCCCGATGCACATCCTGATCTTCAAGGAGCGCGGACGCAGCTATCGCGACCTGCCCATGCGGCTGGCCGAGAACGGCACCGTCTACCGCAACGAACTCTCGGGCGCCCTGCACGGCCTCACCCGTGTGCGCGGCTTCACGCAGGACGACTCGCACCTGTTCGTGACCCCGGATCAGCTGGAGTCCGAGGCGACGCGCGTGCTCGAGTTCGTGATCTCCATGCTGCGAGACTTCGGCCTCGACGACTTCGAGCTCGAGCTCTCGATGCGCGACGACGAGAAGTCGAAGTGGATCGGCACGGACGAGTTCTGGGAGTACTCCACCGACGCGCTGCGCAACGTCGCCGTCGCGAGCGGTCTGAAGCTCACCGAGGTGCCGGGAGAAGCGGCGTTCTACGGCCCCAAGATCGACCTGAAGACCAAGGACGCGATCGGGCGCACCTGGCAGCTCTCAACCGTCCAGGTCGACCCGAACCTGCCTGAGCGCTTCGATCTCGAGTACACCGACCGTGACGGGCAGAAGAAACGCCCCATCATGATCCACCGGGCCCTGTTCGGCTCGATCGAGCGATTCTTCGCGATCCTGCTCGAGCACTACGCGGGGTCTTTCCCGCTGTGGCTGGCGCCCGTGCAGGTGATGGGGATCCCCGTCGCGGACGAGTTCGGCGACTACCTCGACGAGATCATCACCCGACTGCGCGCCGAGGGCGTGCGCGCCGAGGTCGACCACTCCGACGACCGCATGCAGAAGAAGATCCGCACCCACACGACGATGAAGGTGCCCGTGCAGCTGATCGCGGGCGAGGCCGACCGCTCGGCGGGCACGGTCTCCTTCCGATTCCGCGACGGCACGCAGACCAACGGCGTGCCGGTGACGGATGCTGTCGCTCTCATCACCCGGGCCATCGCCGATCACACGCAGGTCGCGACCGCCGCGGATCTCGCGTGAGCGCTGACGGTCCTTCGGCGGGCTCAGGACCCGAGATGATCGCGGCGTCCGAGCTCGCCGGCGTGCCCGATGAGTTCCAGCGACTCTGGACGCCGCACCGGATGGCCTACATCCAGGCAGGACCCGAGCCCCTGCGCCACAGCTGCCCCTTCTGCGCGGCGCCCCAGATGTCGGACGAGGACGGCTTGATCGTCGCACGCGGCCGCACGGCCTATGTGCTGCTCAATCTATTCCCCTACAACTCCGGGCATCTGCTGGTGTGCCCGTACCGCCACATCCCGATGTACGACGAGGCCACGCCCGAAGAGGTGGCCGAGATCGGCGAGCTGACGCAGATCGGGATGCGGGTGCTCCGCACGGTGTCGCGCTGCGACGGCTTCAATCTGGGCATGAACCAGGGGAGCCTGGCGGGGGCGGGCGTCGATGGCCACCTCCATCAGCACATCGTTCCGCGCTGGGCCACCGATTCGAACTTCTTCCCGATCATCGCGAAGACCAAGGCGCTGCCCCAGCTTCTGGGCGATGTCCGTGCCGCGGTGGCGAAGGCCTGGCCTGCCTGATCGTCGGCGGGTGCGTTCATCGCACGCGACGTACCTCGAACTGCATGCGCGGGTCGGCGTAGAAACGCTGAGCCTCGACGAGCTTGAGTTCGCGCTCACCCGAGTCATGCGTCGTCTGCAGCAGGTCGAACACGCTCGAAGCCGCGCGCGAGAGCGCGAGGGCAGCATCCCCCGTCTGTTGCAGGTGCGCGGTGAAGAGCGCGGCCGTGACGTCTCCCGATCCGTTCGCCTTCATCGGGATGCGGGGTGTCTGCACGATCCAGGCGCCGTCATCGGTCACAGCGAGCATCTCGATCGTGCCGTCGGGCGCCTCCGGCTGCAGCACGCTCGTCACGAGAACGGTCGAGGGTCCCATCTCGCGTGCCAGGTCGGCCGAGACGAGTGTGGAGTCGAGGTCTCCGGGTTCGGTGCCGGTCAGGAACCCCAGCTCGAACTGATTCGGCGTGATGATGTCGGCCGCGGGCACGACGCGGTCCCGCAGCAGCACCGGGATCGCCGGGGCCACGAAGCACCCCGAGACGGCGTTGCCCATGACGGGGTCGCAGGCGTACACCGCGTCGGGATTGGCGGCCTTGACCCGTGCGACGGCATCGAGCACCACATCCGCGATGCCCTCTCCGCCCTGATACCCCGACAGCACGACATCGATCTCGGGCAGCACGCCGCGCTCTTCGATGCCCGTGATGACCGCGCGCACGTCCTCCGGGGAGATGAGCGGCCCACGCCACACGCCGTAGCCCGTGTGATTCGAGAAGTTGACCGTGTAGACGGGCAGGACGTCGACGCCGATGCGCTGCAGGGGGAAGACAGCCGCGGAATTGCCGACGTGGCCGTACGCGACGGCGGATTGGATGGAGAGCACCTTCACCGCTCGATCATCCCACTCCCGACGATGCCGGCGCCGCGGTGACCGGTGCATCGTGCGCGGCCACGCGGTCGGCGACGACCGTCGCGATATCCGACGCGAGGCGCGCGGCGTCGGTGTCGCCGAGGTCGTGCACCGTCAGCCGCAGGCAGGAGGCGGCGGCGGGATCGGCGAGGACGAACTCGTCCCCGGTGCGTACCGCCCATCCGCGGTCGGCGAGGCGGGCGGCGACCCCGCGCGCCGTCACCGGCAGGCGGACCCAGAGATTGAGGCCGTCACCCGCCGTCGCCTCGATGCCGCGCGCGCGCAGGTGCGCCGCGAACGCGGTATTGCGGTCGGCGTAGTGCGTTGCGGCGCGGGCGATGACCGCCAGCGCATCGGGATCGGTGACGAGGGTGAGCACGAGGCGCTGGAGGAGGTGGCTCACCCACGTGGTGCCGGGGCTCAACCGCAGCGCGAGGCGTTCGGCGGTTTCGGGATCGGAGGCGGTGATCGCCAGGCACATGTCGGGACCCAGGAACTTCGAGACCGAGCGCACGCGAGCCCACCGCCGGTGGCCCGCTCCGATGACGGAGTGCGCCGGCCGCGTCGAGAGCAGCGAGAAATGGTCGTCCTCGATCACGAGCACCCAGGGATGGTCGGCCAGCACGGCGCGCAGATCTGCGGCGCGACGTGCCGACAGGCTCGCCCCCGTCGGGTTCTGGGCGCGCGGCGTGCAGACCACCGCGCGCACACCGGCGTCGAGCGCCGCTCGAAGCCCGGCGACGGTCATCCCCTCGGCGTCGACGGGCACGGGGATCGCGCGGTAACCGCCGAGACGGACGGTGTGGATGCTGGCGAGGAAGCAGGGATCTTCTAGCGCCACGGCGTCGTCGCGCACGAGCGCCTGAGCGAGCAGACGCTCGACCGCGTCGACCGCGCCGCTGGTGATGGTCAGTCGCAACGACTCCGCGTCGGGTGCGTCGGTCGACATCCAGTCGCGTGCCCAGGCCTCGAGGCCCGGATCGATCACCGGCTCGCCGTACAGCACGGGTCGACCGGCCATCGCGGCGAGCGCCCAGGAAGGATCGGGGATCAGCGTGGGGTCCGGATTGCCGGTGCCGACATCGGTCAGGCGTCCCGATGCCGCATACCCGTCCTGCGCGACGCGGGTGTTGCCTGCGACGCGCGTGCCCCCGCGTCCGTGCGCGGCGACGAGGCCTGTCTGGGCGAGCTGGCGATAGGCCGCGACGACTGTGTTGCGGTTGACGCCGAGGTCGTCGGCCAGCGTGCGCACCGGCGGCAGCGCGTCGCCCGGGCCGAGCGCGGCGCGTTCGATCAGCATCCGGATGTTGTCGGCGATCTCTGCTGCAGAGGCGCCGCTGATGCCGGGGGTGGGCCGTCTCGTCTTTGCCATGTCACACTCCGTCTCACCGCTGGGGGCGGGTAGAGCCCCATGCTATCTTTTGGCCTAGGCCAAAGAAGGAGCCCCCATGTCCTCTTCCACCACAGGATCATCGCGCGTCAAGCGCGGCCTCGCCGAGATGCTCAAGGGCGGTGTCATCATGGACGTCGTCACCGTCGAGCAGGCGAAGATCGCCGAGGATGCGGGAGCGGTCGCCGTCATGGCGCTCGAACGCGTGCCCGCCGACATCCGGGCGCAGGGGGGCGTATCGCGCATGAGCGACCCCGACATGATCGACGGCATCATCGCGGCGGTCTCGATCCCGGTGATGGCCAAGGCGCGCATCGGCCACTTCGTCGAAGCGCAGGTGCTGCAGGAGCTCGGTGTCGACTACATCGACGAGTCCGAGGTGCTCTCGCCCGCCGACTACGTCAACCACATCGACAAGTGGGGCTTCACCGTGCCCTTCGTGTGCGGGGCCACCAACCTCGGCGAGGCGCTGCGGCGCATCAACGAGGGCGCCGCGATGATCCGCTCCAAGGGTGAGGCGGGCACGGGGGACGTATCGGAGGCGACGAAGCACATCCGCACGATCACGGCCGAGATCAATCGCCTTCGCTCCATGACGAAGGACGAGCTCTACGTCGCGGCGAAGGATCTGCAGGCCCCGTACGACCTCGTCGTCGAGGTCGCCGAGACCGGGAAGCTCCCCGTCGTCCTCTTCACGGCCGGCGGCGTGGCGACCCCCGCGGATGCGGCGATGATGATGCAGCTGGGCGCCGACGGGGTCTTCGTCGGCTCGGGGATCTTCAAGTCGGGCAACCCGGCCGAGCGTGCCGCCGCCGTCGTCAAGGCGACGACGTTCTACGACGACGCCAAGGTCATCGCCGACGTCTCGCGCGGCCTCGGCGAGGCCATGGTCGGCATCAACGTCGCCGATCTGCCCGCGCCCCATCGCCTCGCCGAGCGCGGCTGGTAGGCATGGGACGACGTTTGTCGGATCGGCGGGGCGGGTGGTGACCGACGTGGCGCGTGTGGTGGTTCGGGCGCCGACCGTCGTGCAGACGACAGAGCCGGCGGGCGTCAGGTGGTGAGCCCCCGCGTCGGTGTGCTCGCGATCCAGGGAGACGTGCGCGAGCACGTCCGCGTGCTGACCGATCTTGGCGCCGCCGCGACCGCCGTGCGTCGCCCGGAGGAGCTCGCCCGCGTCGACGGTCTCGTCATCCCCGGCGGCGAATCGAGCGTCATCGACAAGCTGTCCCGGGCGTTCGGCATGCAGCATCCCGTCCGCGAAGCGATCGCCCGGGGCATGCCGATGTACGGCACCTGCGCGGGCCTGATCCTGCTCGCCGACCGCATCACCGACGCGATCGCGGGGCAGCAGAGTTTCGGCGGACTCGATGTCACCGTCAGGCGCAATGCCTTCGGCAGCCAGGTCGATTCGTTCGAGACCGACCTCGACGTGCCGGTGCTCGGCGCACCGCCCGTGCACGCCGTCTTCATCCGCGCCCCGCTCGTCGAGCAGGTGGGTCCCGATGTCGAGACCCTCGCGGCCCTGGATGACGGGAGGATCGTCGCCGTGCGCCAGGGCGCGCTGATGGGCACCAGCTTCCATCCCGAGGTGACGGGCGAGACCCGCTTCCACGCGCTGTTCCTCGACACGGTGCGGGCGGCATCCTGATGCGCCGGCGACAGGAGATGCGCCGGATGCAGGAAGATCGGGGCGGGATCCTCCTGTGCTCGCCGGATCTCCTGTTCCGGCGACGCGGCCTGAGTCCGATGTCGGGGCCCTGTGTGAGGGTGACGACGTGACCGAATGGGTGGCGCTGCTGCGCGGGGTGAATGTCGGCGGCGTCACGATCCGGAGCGCGGAGCTTCGCGACGTGCTCTCGGGCCTCGGCCTGACCGACGTGCGCACGTTTCTCGCGAGCGGCAACACAGCGTTCCGGTCGACACGATCGCACGGCGACCTCAAGCCCGCGATCGAGGCGGCGCTGCGCAACCGGTTCGACTACGACGCGTGGATCGTGCTGGTCACCCGGGAGGAGATCGAGACGGCTGTCGCATCCTTCCCCTTCGACGCGGACGACGTCGGCCGACAGCCCTGGGTCATCTTCTGCGTCGACGACGCGACGCGGGACGAGCTGACGGATGCCGCGGCGTCGCTCGATGCGGACGTCGACCCCGTCGCGCCCGGCCCGGGTGTCGTCTTCTGGAACCCTCCGAAGGGGCGCACGACCGATACTCCGTTCGCGAAGACGATCGCCCGGACGACCTACAGAGCGCGGACGACCAACCGCAACCTGCGGACGCTGCTGCGCATCCTCGCCTGAGGGTGCGGCCCGCGCGGGCTTAGAATCTACGGAGGCTTTCGGGCCGATCGACAGACACGGGAGTTACATGTCCGGGCATTCCAAGTGGGCGACGACCAAGCACAAGAAGGCGATCATCGATTCGCGTCGTGCCAAGTCCTTCGCCAAGCTCATCAAGAACATCGAGGTCGCGGCCAAGATCGGCGGCGCCGATCTCTCGGGCAACCCCACCCTGGTGGATGCCGTCCAGAAGGCCAAGAAGACCTCGGTGCCCAACGACAACATCGATCGCGCGATCAAGCGCGGCGCGGGGCTCACCGGTGAGTCCATCGACTACACGACGATCATGTATGAGGGCTACGGCCCCAACGGCGTGGCGCTGCTGATCGAGTGTCTGACCGACAACAAAAACCGCGCGGCCGCCGAGGTGCGCACGGCGATGACGCGCAACGGGGGCACGATGGCCGATCCCGGCAGCGTCGCCTACAACTTCCACCGCAAGGGCGTCATCGTCGTGTCGTCCGAGAACACCACCGAGGACGACCTGATGCTCGCCGTCCTCGACGCCGGAGCCGAGGAGATCGAGCCGCACGGCGAGGGGTTCGGGGTCATCACCGAGGCCACCGACCTCGTCAGTGTGCGCTCCGCTCTCCAGGAGGCGGGCATCGACTACGAATCCGCCGATGTCGAGTTCGTGCCGAGCCTCAAGGTCGAGATCGACGCCGAGACGGCGCGCAAGATCTTCCGGCTCATCGATGCCCTCGAAGACAGCGACGACGTGCAGAACGTCTTCAGCAACTTCGATCTGACACCCGAGGTCCAGGCGGAGCTCGCGCAGGATGACTGAGCGGGCGCGCCTGACCCGAGGCTGACCGTCGCGCGTCTAGCGTGGGGGAGTGGCCCGAACCTCTCTTCGTGTGCTCGGCATCGATCCGGGCCTGACCCGGTGCGGTGTCGGCATCGTGGATGTCGCGCCCGATCGCTCCGCCGTGCTCGTGCACGTCGGGGTCATCCGCTCCGCCGTCGATGCGAGCGCGGCCGAGAGGCTCGCGACGATCGCGAGGGGGATCCGCGAGGTGCTGGCCGATCATCGGCCGGACGTCGTCGCGGTCGAGCGGGTCTTCGCGCAGCACAACACCCGCACCGTGATGGGAACGGCGCAGGCGAGCGGGGTCGCCCTGCTGCTGGCTGCAGAGCACGGGCTGCCCGCCGAGACGCACACGCCCACCGAGGTGAAGGCCGCCATCACGGGGTACGGCGCGGCCGACAAGCGTCAGGTGCAGACGATGGTCGCCCGCGTGCTGCGCCTGGATGCACTCCCCAAACCCGCCGACGCCGCGGATGCCCTCGCCCTTGCGCTGTGTCACGCCTGGCGACGAGGAGCGGCCGTGGCGCCGGGCGCAGGCTCGGCGCTCACTCCCGCGCAGCGCGCGTGGGCGGATGCCGAGCGTCTGACACGTTCGGCCCGGGTGTGACGGCGTGTCGCTCGAACATAACTACGACATGTGATCTAGGCTCGAAAGCATGATCTCCACGTTGCGCGGCACGGTCGTCCACGTCGGGCCCGAGGGCGTCGTCGTCGAGGTCGGGGGGTTCGGTCTCAGCGTGGCCGTGCCGGGCGATGTCGTGCGCACGACGCACACCGGCGAGGCGATCGCGCTGCACACTCATCTGGTCGTCCGCGAAGACGCCCTCTCGCTGTTCGGGTTCGCCACGCGCGACGAGCTCGAGACGTTCGTGCTGCTTCTGCAGGTGACGGGCGTGGGTCCCAAGTCCGCGCTGGGCGTGCTCTCGCAGCTGAGCGTGGATCAGATCGCGGATGCTGTCGCCCACGATGACGACGCGCCCTTTCGCCGCGTGTCCGGCATCGGGCCCAAGACCGCCAAGCTGATCGTGCTGCAGCTCGCGGGCAAGATCGCGCCGGCGCTGCGTCCCGCGGCGCGGGGGGCGGAGGGCGGGGCATCCGACATCGGCGCACAGGTCGTGCAGGCGCTCATCGGACTGGGATGGCCGGAGCGGGTGGCGACCGATGCCGTGACCACGACGCTCGAGACGAGCGACGAAGCCGAGCGCGCCACCGTGCCCGCGCTGCTGCGGCTGACCCTGGCCGCGCTCGGGCCGGCCCGAGCGGGAGGCGCGCGTGGCTGAGGGTGAGGAGATCGCGCGCGGAATCGACCCGGACGCGTCCGAGTCCGATCTGGCCGTCGAGGGCGCCCTGCGTCCGACCTCGCTCGGCGACTTCGTCGGGCAGCCCAAGGTGCGCGGCCAGCTGCAGCTGCTGCTGGATGCCGCCCGCATCCAGCAGCGTCCTGCAGATCACATCCTCCTGGCCGGTCCGCCCGGGCTGGGCAAGACGACACTCGCGATGATCGTCGCGCACGAGAGCGGCCGACCGCTGCGGCTCTCGAGCGGTCCCGCGATCCAGCACGCGGGCGATCTTGCTGCGCTCCTGTCGAGCCTGACCCCCGGTGAGGTGCTCTTCATCGACGAGGTGCACCGGATGGCGCGCTCGGCCGAGGAGATGCTGTACCTCGCGATGGAGGACTTCCGCATCGACATCATGGTGGGCAAGGGCGCCGGGGCCACCAGCATCCCCCTCGATCTAGCGCCCTTCACCCTCGTCGGTGCGACGACACGGTCGGGTCTGCTGCCGAGTCCCCTGCGCGACCGGTTCGGGTTCACGGGTCATCTCGAGTTCTACGACTCGGCCGACCTCGAGCGCGTGATCGAGCGGTCGGCGACGATGCTCGGTGTCGACCTCGTGCCCGAGGCCCGGGTCGAGATCGCGCGTCGCTCTCGCGGCACACCGCGCATCGCGAACAGGCTGCTGCGTCGCGTCCGCGACTACGCGCTGGTCCACACGGGGTCGGCCGATCTCGCGGCGGTGCGCGCGGCGCTCGAGCTGTACGACGTCGACACCATCGGCCTCGACCGGCTTGACCGGGCCGTCCTCGATGCCCTCATCCATCGGTTCAAGGGCGGTCCGGTGGGTCTGGGCACCCTGGCGGTGGCGGTCGGCGAGGAGTCCGAGACGGTCGAGAGCGTCGTCGAGCCCTACCTCGTGCGTATCGGATTCCTCGGGCGCACCCCGCGAGGCCGTGTCGCGATGCCCGACGCGTATGCCCACCTCGGCGCGCCCCGCGTCCGGGACGCCCTCAGATTCGATGACCTATAATCGCTGAAGGCTTCCGGGCCTCCATCTTGCGTGCCGTTCGGTGCGCCCTCGAAAGGCACCCCCCGCATGGACATCCTGCTCATCGTCGTCCTCGTGGCCCTCCTGGGCTTCATGTTCTGGAACTCGCGCAAGCGCATGCAGAAGGCGAAGGCCGAGCAGGAGGAGAAGAGCCGTCAGACCCTTCCCGGTGCCGAGGTCCTGCTCCAGGGCGGGCTCTACGGCACGATCGTCGAGTACAACGGCGAGGACCTCGACCAGCCGGCCCTCGTCGAGATCGCCCCCGGCACCGTCATCAAGGTGCACAGCCAGGCCATCCTCCGCGTCGTGAACCCGCTCGAGGGCGTTGTGACGGAGGACGAGTTCATCGCGGCCGAGGCCAGCGAGGCCGAGTACGTCTCCGGTGTCGCCGACGGCGAGATCTCCTCGATCAGCGACGACCGCGTCTACCGGGCCGGCGAGGCCGAGGCCGACGCCGAGAAGAAGAACAAGCCCGAGGCCTGACCCGCGCCCCGCGCGGACGACGTAGAAAGCTGGCCCCGGTGGCGACATCCACTCCCGTCCGGCACGCGTGGCGTGCGCTGACGGCACTCCTCGTGCTGACCGCCGTCCTGTTCGGCATCAACGCCCTCGGCGTCTACGTCTTCAAGCAGAGCTCGTGGGTTCCCGAGCTCGCCCTCGATCTGCAGGGCGGCACGCAGATCATCCTCGAGGCTCAGGTCGAGGATGGCGCGGCGCCTTCGAGCGAGCAGATGAACCAGGCGGTCACGATCATCCGCCAGCGCGTCGACGCGTCGGGTGTCGGCGAGGCCGATGTCACGACCGAGGGTGGGCGCAACATCGTCGTGCAGATCCCCGGCCAGGCCGATGAGGAGACGCGCGAGCGCATCGAGGCCAGCGCCCAGCTGCAGTTGCGGCCGGTCCTGTTCACGGGCTCGCCCGCAACCGAGTTCGTGGGGGAGGACGGCAACGCCACGCCCTACCCCTCGCCCGACCCGACGCTCGCTGCGACCCCGACGGCAGAGCCCACGGGCCCGAGCGACCTGGCGTGGATCACCCCCGCGCTCGAAGCCCGCTTCCTCGCCTACGACTGCGCCGATCCCGACATCGATCCCTCGGGCGCTCCCGCCGACCGGCCGCTGATCACGTGCGACGTCGACAACACCGCCAAGTTCATCCTGGGTCCGGTCGAGATCGACGGCTCCTCGATCGACGACGCCACCTCGGGTCTCGACACGACGAGCAACCAGTGGACCGTCAACCTCGAGTTCGACTCCGAGGGCACCGAGATCTTCGGCGAGGTCAGCCAGCGGCTCTACGGCGCGACCGCTCCGCTGAATCAGTTCGCCTTCGTCCTCGACGGTGCCGTCATCTCGGCGCCGTCGATGAACGGGCTGATCCTCGACGGCCGGCCCAGCATCTCCGGATCGTTCACGCAGGAGAGCGCCCAGGTGCTCGCCGATCAGCTGAAGTACGGCGCGCTGCCGCTGAGCTTCGAGGTCGTGAGCTCCGACACGATCTCGGCCACCCTGGGCTCCCAGCAGCTGCAGATCGGCATGATCGCCGGACTCATCGGCCTCGCCCTGGTCGCCGTGTACTCCCTGATCGCCTACCGCTCGCTCGGGTTCGTGATCATCGCCTCGCTCGCGGTGATGGCTGTGCTCACGTACATCGCGCTGTGCATCCTGTCGTGGCGCATGGGCTTCCGGCTCTCTCTCGCCGGCGTCGCGGGACTCATCGTCACGATCGGCTTCACGGCCGACTCGTTCATCGTCTACTTCGAACGCATCCGCGACGAGCTGCGCGACGGAAAGTCGATCACCAGCGCCGTCGAGGACGGCTGGGCGCGAGCCAAGCGCACGATCTACATCTCCAAGTCGATCAACATCCTCGCGGCCGTGGTTCTGTACATCCTCGCCGATGCGACCGTGAAGGGCTTCGCGTTCACGCTCGGCCTCACGACCGTGCTCGACGTGCTGATCTTCATCATCTTCACCCACCCGGTGATGCAGCTGCTCGCCCGCACCCGCTTCTTCGGGCAGGGCCACCCGCTCTCCGGTCTCGACCCCGTCGCCCTGGGCGCGGTCTACCGCAATCGCGCGGAGTTCAAGGCCCCCGTCACGGCTGAGGGACGCGGCGCGAGCACCCGGGCCGCACGATCGCGGGGCGAGGCGGTCAAACGGCAGACGATCGCCGAACGCAAGCAGGCGGAGCTGGCCGCCGCGGGCCGCGGCACGAGCGGCCCCGAGGGGAAGGACGACTGATGGGTCCCATGAGCCGGTTCGGCAACGACCTCTACACGGGCAAGGCGTCGGTTCCCTTCGTCGGAAAGCGGCGGCTGTGGTTCATCATCGCCGCGCTGCTGATCATCGGGTCGGCGCTCGTTCTGCTGATCAAGCCCCCGCAGTTCTCGATCGAGTTCACTGGCGGATCGCAGTTCACCGTCACGGGCCTCGAGCAGCCCGACCAGCTCGTCGCGACCGATGCGGTCCGCTCGGTCGTCCCCGATGCAGCGACGCGCGTGACCACGGTCGGCGGCGACGCGGTGCGGGTGCAGACCGACCAGCTCAGCGCCGACGAGACCCAGTCGGTGAGCGAGGCCCTCGCGGCGGCCTACAGCGTGCCCGAGACCGAGGTGACGACATCCTTCATCGGCCCCAGCTGGGGCGAGGATGTCACACGTCAGTCGCTCTGGGGTCTCGGTATCTTCCTCGCCCTGGCCTTCTTGATCCTCGCGATCTACTTCCGCACGTGGAAGATGTCGGCGGCGGCGATCATCGGCCTCGTCGACGTGCTGGTCATCACGATCGGCATCTACGCCCTCGCGGGGTTCGAGATCTCGCCGGCGGCGGTGATCGGGTTCCTCACGATCCTGGGGTACTCGCTGTACGACACGACGGTCGTGTTCGACAAGATCCGCGAGAACACATCCGAGGACGGCATGAAGTCCGGACGCACGTTCGGTGAGTCCGTCAACCTCGCCGTCAACCAGACCCTGATCCGATCGATCAACACCTCCGTCGTGGCGGTGCTGCCGGTGGCCGCGATCCTGTTCATCGGTGCCTTCTGGCTCGGTGCCGACACGCTGAGCGACATCTCTCTCTCGATCACCGTCGGCATCATCGTCGCGGCCTACTCGACGCTGTTCGTCGCGGCTCCGCTGTACTCGCTGTTCCGCGAGAGCGAGCCCGACCTCCGCGAGCGCGACCAGCGACTCATGGAGGCCCGCGAGCGCGCGTCGGTGGGGGTCTGACCGCGTCGGAGCGACCCGCCCGCGGGCGTAGGATGGATGAATCCGTCGGGACTGCGTCAGCCCGCGATCCGCACGCGGGGGAGGTGTACCGATGACCGAGACGGTTCCGCCCGTCGCGCAGGCTTCGTCGCTGCGCCGACTCGTGCCCCGCATCTTCTCGCGCTCCACCCGGAGCGAGGGCGTCGAGCACCTCATCCGCACGGTGCGCACGAACCACCCCAAGAGCGATGTGGCCGTGATCGAGCGGGCCTTCGTCGTGGCCTCGAAGGCGCACGAGGGCCAGAAGCGCCAGAGCGGCGAGCCGTACATCACGCACCCCGTCGCCGTCGCCCAGATCCTCGCCGATCTGGGGCTCGGACCCAAGGCCATCGCTGCAGCCCTCCTGCACGACACCGTCGAAGACACCGCCTACGGGCTCGATCAGCTGTCGGCCGAGTTCGGTGACGAGGTCGCGATGCTCGTCGACGGCGTCACGAAACTCGACAAGGTCAAGTACGGCGATGCCGCCCAGGCCGAGACCGTCCGCAAGATGATCGTCGCGATGTCCAAAGACATCCGGGTGCTGGTCATCAAGCTCTCCGACAGACTGCACAATGCCCGCACGTGGGGATTCGTGCCGCCGGAGAAGGCCGCCAAGAAGGCGACCGAGACGCTGGAGATCTACGCACCGCTGGCTCATCGGCTCGGTATCCAGACCATCAAGTCCGAGCTCGAGGATCTCTCCTTCGCCGTGCTGCACCCCAAGCTGTACGCCGAGATCGAGAGTCTCGTCAAACAGCGCACCCCGCAGCGGGAGCAGTACGTCGACAACGTGATCGGCTCGGTCGAGGAGGATCTGCGCGAGCTCCGCATCCGCGGTCGTGTCATGGGCCGGCCCAAGCAGCTGTACTCGGTGTACCAGAAGATGGTGGTGCGCGGCCGCGAGTTCGACGACATCTACGATCTGATCGGCATCCGCGTCCTGGTGGGCACGGTGCGCGACTGCTACGCGGTGCTCGGGGCGATCCATGCCCGGTGGACGCCGCTGCCCGGACGGTTCAAGGACTACATCGCCACCCCGAAGTTCAACCTCTATCAGTCCCTGCACACGACGGTGATCGGCCCCGGCGGCCGCACGGTCGAGATCCAGATCCGCACGCACGAGATGCACCAGCAGGCGGAGTTCGGTGTCGCCGCGCACTGGAAGTACAAGGAGCGGATGTCGGGCGCCAAGACCGAGAGCAAGTCCCTCGACACCGACATGGCGTGGCTCGCCCACATCTCGGACTGGCAGGCGGAAACGGCCGACCCGGGGGAGTTCCTCGACTCGCTGCGCTACGAGATCGGCGCCAAAGAAGTCTACGTCTTCACCCCCAAGGGCCGCGTGATCGGACTGCCCGCGGGCGCGACACCGGTCGATTTCGCCTACGCCGTGCACACGGAGGTCGGGCACCGCACGATGGGCGCCAAGGTCAACGGCCGGCTGGTGCCCCTCGACTCGCCCGTGTCTTCGGGTGATGTCGTCGAGGTCTTCACGTCGAAGAACCCCGACGCGGG
The DNA here is from genome assembly GCF_046111165.1 of Microbacterium sp. HA-8. Taxonomy (NCBI): domain Bacteria; kingdom Bacillati; phylum Actinomycetota; class Actinomycetes; order Micrococcales; family Microbacteriaceae; genus Microbacterium; species Microbacterium sp. HA-8. The sequence continues at coordinate 2,481,409 of NZ_CP162025.1, read as the reverse complement.
ACCGAGCCAGGACTGGCTGGGTTTCGTCAAGAGCACGCGGGCGCGCAACAAGATCCGCGCGTGGTTCACGAAGGAGCGCCGCGAGGAGGCCGTCGAGCAGGGCAAGGAGGCGATCGCCCGCGCCATGCGCCGGCAGAACCTCCCGCTCCAGCGCCTGATGAGCCAGGATTCGTTCGCGGATGTCGCCCGTCAGCTGCGGTACGAAGACGTATCGGCGCTGTATGCGGCTGTCGGCGAAGGCCACGTCTCGACCCAGTCCGTCATCGAGAAGGTGACGGCACTCGTCGGTGCCAGCGGCGAGACATCCACAGGCCCGATCGATCTCCCGCACATCGGCCGCCAGCGCACGCCGCGCTCGAGCGACACCGGCGTGCTCGTGCGCGGGGCCCCCGACATCCTCGTCAAACTCGCCAAGTGCTGCACTCCGGTTCCGGGCGACGAGATCGTCGGCTTCGTGACCCGCGGCAGCGGAGTCTCGGTGCACCGCACCGACTGCCCGAACGTCGCGTCGCTGATGACCGATCCCGACCGCATCATCGAGGTGTCGTGGACGTCGACGCCCAAGGGCGTCTTCCTCGTGCAGATCCAGGTCGAGGCGCTCGACCGCTCGGGACTGCTGTCCGATGTCACGCGCGTTCTCAGCGAGCACCACGTCAACATCCTCTCCGCCTCGGTGTCGACGACCGATGACCGCCTGGCGCTGAGCAAGTTCGTCTTCGAGATGGGTGACATCGTCCATCTCGATCGTGTCCTCAACGCGGTGCGTCGCATCGACGCGGTGTACGACGTCTACCGTGTGACGTCCTCCTGAGCGGATGACGCGGCCCCGCCTGCGATCCGCGCGAGCAGCGCGTCACCCCGGCGGCATCCCGGCAGCCCGGGGTGGATGGCGAGGAAGTCCCGCCCCGCGGTCGCGGTGACCAGACCCGTCTCGATCAGCCCGCGTGCCGCGGCTGCCGCCCGTGACGGATCCGAGCCCTTGCCGGTCCGCCGCGCGATGTCGGTGAGGGTGCGCAGCGGCGTCGTCACGCGCACGTCGCCGAGGAGCGTGACGTCGTCCGCATCGATCGCCGTGTCGTGGAAGACGGCGCGACGGCTGACGAGGTTGCCGACCCGCCGGCCCGGAGCACGCACCAGCGAATGGCGCGCGGGAGGTTCGTGGAGAGCGCCGTAGACCCACGCCGCGCTCCAGATGCCCACAGCCAGTCTCTCGCTGCACAGAGGAGCGAGGGATGCCGCGCGCATGGCCGCGTTCTCGACCGCATCGGCGGGCATGTACCCCTCGCCGATCTCGACGAGGTCGCCATCCAGGCGTGCCGCCGACAGCTCGGCGGGCGAGAGTCGATCGTGCGCGAAGTACAGGAACGGCCAGACCATGGTCCCGATTGAAGCCCACTGCGGCGGACGCCGGATGACGGCATCCCGGATCTGTGGACAACCCGCGGGTCGGTCGAGTCAGCCGCTGACGACCTGCATCCAGGAGCGCCGCGTGGCCAACTCGGCCTCGAGCTTCGTCACCGCTTTGGTGTCGCCCTTCGCGCGGGCCGTCTCGATGTCGGCCTCGAGCGCGGCGATCGCATCGGCGAGCTGGCGTGCCATGTCGCCGGCGCGCGCCTTGGTCTCGGGGTTGTTGCGCTTCCAGTCGACATCCTCGCGTGCGCGCAGAGCCTGTTCGATCTTGCGCAGCGAGTCATCGAGCGCGCGATCCTTCTCACGCGGCGCGACGCGGCCGATCTCGTCCCAACGGCGCTGGATACCGGTGAGCTGCGATCGCGCGGCGGTGAGATTCCGTTCGTCGGCGACCGCCTCGGCCTCGACGAGCAGGGCGTGCTTGGCCTCGATCTTGGGCGCGGACTCGGCGAGCTCGGTCGCGTCGCGCTCGGCACGCGCGCCGTAGAGCGCGTCGCCGGCGGCCTTGAACCGATCCCAGAGCGCGTCGTCGACCTTCTTGCCCGCGCGTCCGACCGTCTTCCACTCATCGAGGAGCGCACGGTAGGCGGGGATGCCGTCCTCGCCCTTGGTGGAGAGTGCCTCGGCGCGTTCGACCAGCTTGGACTTGCGGTCGCGTGCGCCCTTGTGCGCCTCGTCGAGTTCGGCGAAGAACTCGCGACGATGTTTCTCGACACTCGCGCGCGCGTCGCGGAACCGCTTCCAGAGATCCTGCGCGTCGCGCTTGGGAAGGCGAGGCGCGCTCTGCTGGTGCGCCTGCCACTGGGCGAACAGGTCGTTCAGCTCCTGTGTCGCCTGCTTCCACTGCACCTGTCGCGGGTCGCGCGCGGCGAGCGCCTCGGCGCGCTCCACGAGCGCGGTGCGTTCGGCGACCGCCTCGGCCACCGCCTCCTTGGCGGCCGCGGCTTCGGTGGCGGATGCCTCGGCGAGGGTGGCTCCGAGCGCATCGATGCGTGCAACGAGGCCGGCGAGATCACCCACCGCGGACGCGCCCTCGACGTCGGAGCGCAGGTGGCGGGATGCCGAGGCCAGATCGGACGCGGAGGCGCCACCGCGGCGATGGCGCTGCTCGAGGAGGGTCACCTTGTCGGCGAGGTCGGCGTACTTGCGGGCGAAGTAGGCGAGAGCTTCGTCCGGCGAACCGTCGGGGAACTGCCCGACCTCGCGCCAGTCGTCGCCCTCGCGGACGAATACGGTGCCGTCGTCATCGACCCGGCCCCACGGCCGGTCTGATGCGTGAGCGGAGTCGGAGGACACGGTTCTCCTCGTGTGCGGTGCCGGGTGCGGAAACCACCCCAGCCTAGTACGTGGGGCGCACAGGACTCAGGGGGTCGTGCTGGGCGCGGGCGTCGCAGCCGGGGAAGCGGCCGGCGTCGGCAGGGGCGTCGACGTCGACGTCGCCGTCGGCGACGGGGTCGACGAGGGAGCAGGCGACGGTGCTCCCGGGCCGGCGGTGACGTATGCCACTTGGCCGCCGATGCTCGCGAGGATCACGACACCGCCGACGACGGCGGCGAGCACCGTGTCGCGTCGGCGTCGGGCGGCCTGTGACTCACGCAGCTCCTGTCGGGCACGGTAGAGGCGCGCGCGCTCGCGGGCCTCGCGGTCGCCGCGCGCTCTGTCACCCTTGCCGGTCGCCATTCGCGCATCCCTTCGTCCGCGCGCGGACGTCACCGCGTGCGGTGCCAGCATATTCGGCGTGCGGCGGCGGTTAGCCTGAGGGGGTGACCCCCTCCTCCGCGCTGTTCCAGGGCAGCACACCGCTCGCGGTGCGCATGCGGCCGACCTCGCTGGCCGAGGTCGCGGGTCAGGGTCACCTGCTGCGCCCCGGGTCACCGCTGGTCAAGCTGGCGGACCCGGACGGCGCGGCCGGTGCCGTGTCGGTGATCCTGTGGGGCCCGCCCGGCACGGGCAAGACGACACTCGCCCAGGCGATCGCGCGCTCATCCGGCCGACGGTTCGTCGAGCTCTCGGCCGTCACGGCGGGGGTGAAGGACGTGCGCGAGGTGATGCAGGAGGCGCTCACGCAGAGGGACCTCTACGGCACCTCGACCATCCTCTTCCTCGATGAGATCCACCGATTCACGAAGGCACAGCAGGACGCGCTGCTGCCGGGGGTCGAAAACGGCTGGGTCGTCCTGATCGCCGCGACGACGGAGAACCCCAGCTTCTCCGTCGTCTCGCCCCTGCTCTCCCGTTCGCTCCTGCTCACGCTGCAGCCGCTCGGAGACGACGACCTGGGTGCGCTGCTGGACCGGGCCGTGTCCGACCCGCGCGGCCTGCACGATGCCGTGCGCCTGGATCCCGCCGCGCGGGCCGCGCTCGTGCGCCTGTCCTCCGGCGACGCGCGCCGGGCGCTCACGGCGCTCGAGGCGGCGGCGGCATCGGTGCTCGGCGCGGAGGACGTCGAGGGAGAATCCGGACCGGCGCGCGGGGCCGTGCCGGATGACGCGGACGAGACGGGCAGGGCTGCCATCGATGACGAGACGGATGCCGAACCGGCCGTCGTCGACGCCGACGATGTGGCACGGGCGGTCGACCGCGCGCTCCTGCGGTACGACCGGCAGGGCGATGAGCACTACGACGTCATCAGCGCCTTCATCAAATCGATCCGCGGGTCCGATGTCGACGCGGCCATCCACTACCTCGCGCGCATGATCGAGGCGGGGGAGGACCCCCGCTTCATCGCCCGTCGTCTGATCATCTCGGCGTCTGAGGACATCGGACTCGCCGACCCCCACGCGCTCACGATCGCGGTGGCCGCCGCCGATGCCGTTCAGCTGATCGGCATGCCCGAGGGTCGTATCCCGCTCGCCGAGGCGACGGCCTATCTGGCCACGGCCGCGAAGTCCAATGCCGCCTACACGGCGATCGGCAAGGCGATCGCCGATGTGAAGAACGGCCGGATCGGGCGTGTGCCCCTGCATCTTCGCGACGCGCACTATGCCGGCGCGAAGCGCCTGGGTCACGGCAAGGGCTACCTGTACCCCCACGACAGCGACATCGGCGTCGTTCGTCAGCAGTACCTGCCCGACGAACTGCGCGGCACGCGGTACTACGAGCCGACGACGCACGGCACCGAGCGCGACATCCACGCGCGCCTCGAGAAGCTGCGCAGAATACTCGGTCTGCTAGACTAGATCGGCTCGAATCCGCATTTCGAGCATCCCCCTCTCCGACACCACACTTCCGGTGCGCCCCGACGTGCGCCCGGCAGCAGGAGGCGGGAGATACGTCCGTGAGCCCGCGACCGACGCGGCCACGTCACCGAAAGGCAATTGTGTCCACCAAATCCCGGACCCGAAGCAAGACGCGCCTCTCGCGCGCCCTCGGCGTCGCCCTCACCCCGAAGGCGGCCCGCTACCTCGAGAAGCGCCCCTACGCTCCCGGCGAGCACGGTCGCAGCAAGCGCAAGCAGGACAGCGACTACGCCGTCCGCCTTCGTGAGAAGCAGCGCCTGCGCGCCCAGTACGGCATCCGCGAGAAGCAGCTGCGCATCGCGTTCAACGAGGCCCGCCGCACCGACGGCCTGACCGGTGAGAACCTGGTCGAGCTGCTCGAGATGCGTCTGGATTCCCTCGTGCTGCGCGCGGGCTTCGCCCGCACCACGGCGCAGGCTCGCCAGATGGTCGTGCACCGTCACATCCTCGTCGACGGCCAGCTCGTCGACCGTCCCTCCTTCCGCGTGAAGCCGGGTCAGCTCATCCACGTCAAGGCCAAGAGCGAGGGCACGGAGCCCTTCCAGGTCGCCGCCGCCGGCGGTCACGCCGACGTGCTGCCCCCCGTTCCCGGCTACATCGAGGTCGAGCTCGACAAGCTGCAGGCGCGCCTCGTGCGTCGCCCCAAGCGCGCCGAGGTGCCCGTCACCTGTGACGTGCAGCTCGTCGTCGAGTACTACGCCGCACGCTGACAGACGGCGCGAGACGACAGTCGAAGGGCGCCGGATCCGCAGAGGATCCGGCGCCCTTCGCCGTCCGCGGCTACGATGGTTGCGGGTCGCGCGCGCGGCCGCGTTCTGCGAGGAAGTGGTGACATGAAGAACCTGACGTGGTTCATGCTCGGCGTGATCGGGGGGTTCGTCGCCGCGCACCTCGTCAACAAGAACCCGGCGGGCCACGAGGCCCTCGCCGAGGTCGATGCGCGCATCGGCGAGTTCACCGACCGCATCGCGGACGCGTACCACGCGCAGGAGGCGCAGTTCGCGTCGTTCCTCGACGACGCCAAGAGCGTCGCCGGCCGCGCGGCGGAGGCGGCGACGGATGCCGCCCGCCCCGCCAGCTCCGACTGACCTTTCCCCTCCCGGCGCCCCGCGAAGCGGTGGCTGCTCCCGCATGCAAGGAACGACGCCGCCATGAAGACCGCTGATATCGCGAAGCGCTACCTGAACTACTTCGAGAAGAACGATCACGTCATCGTCCCCTCGGCGTCGCTCGTCACCGACGATCCCTCGCTGCTGTTCACGGTCGCCGGCATGGTGCCCTTCATCCCGTACCTCACCGGAGTCGTGCCCGCTCCGTACAAGCGCGCCGCCGACGTGCAGAAGTGCATTCGAACCAACGACATCGAAGAGGTCGGTCACACGGCTCGGCACGGCACCTTCTTCCAGATGCTCGGCAACTGGTCGTTCGGCGACTACTTCAAAGAAGGCGCGATCGGCTACGCCTGGGAGCTGCTGACCGCCTCCGAGGCCGACGGCGGTCTGGGCTTCGCGGAGCGGGATCTGTGGGTCACGGTCTACGAAGACGACGACGAAGCCGCCGCGCTGTGGCAGAAGGTGGCGGGGGTTCCCGCCGAGCGCATCCAGCGGCTGGGCAAGGACGACAACTACTGGTCGACGGGCCAGCCCGGCCCCGCCGGCCCCTGCTCCGAGATCTATTTCGACCGTGGCCCGGCGTACGGGCGTGACGGCGGCCCGGCAGTCGACGACAACCGCTTCACCGAGATCTGGAACCTCGTGTTCATGCAAGATCTCATCACGAACGTGCGCAGCAAGGTCGACTTCGACATCGTCGGCGAGCTGCCGATGAAGAACATCGACACCGGCATGGGACTCGAGCGCGTCGCCTTCATCAAGCAGGGCGTCGAGAACATGTACGAGATCGACCAGGTCCGCCCTGTTCTCGACCGCGCCGTCGAGCTCTCGGGAAAGAAGTACGGGGCCGAGCACGAGGACGACGTGCGCTTCCGCGTCATCGCCGACCACGTCCGGTCCTCTCTGATGCTGCTCTCCGACGGGGTGACGCCCTCGAACGAGGGTCGCGGCTACATCCTGCGGCGCCTCATGCGACGCTCCGTGCGCGCGATGCGTCTGCTCGGCGTCGACGGCCCCACCTTCCCCGAGCTCTTCACCGCCTCCCGCGACGCGATGGGTTCCGCCTATCCCGAGCTCGAGAGCGACTACGCACGGCTCTCGGCGTACGCCTACGCGGAGGAGGAGACGTTCCTGCGCACCCTCGCCGCGGGCTCCACGATCCTCGACCTCGCGGTGACGCAGACGAAGGATGCCGGGGGCACATCGCTCGCGGGCTCCGAGGCGTTCCTGCTGCACGACACGTACGGCTTTCCCATCGACCTCACACTGGAGGTCGCGGAGGAGGCCGGCATCACCGTCGACCGCGCGGCCTTCGACGCGCTCATGCAGGAGCAGCGCACGCGCGCCAAGACCGATGCCAAGAGCCGCAAGCGGGCGCTCGCCGATCACAGCGTGTATCGCGAGTTCCGCGCCCAGGGCGAGACCGTCTTCACCGGCTACACGGATCTCGAGACCTCGTCGCGTGTGCTCGGCGTGCTCGTGGACGGGATCTCCGTCGACCGGGCGAGCGTGGGTCAGGTCGCCGAGGTGATCCTGGGCGAGACCGCTCTGTACGCCGAATCGGGCGGTCAGGTGGCCGACAAGGGCGTCATCGTCGGTCCCGGATTCGAGCTCGACGTCCTCGATGTGCAGAAGCCGGTGCCGGGCCTGGTCAGTCACACGGTCGAGGTGACGGCGGGCGAGGTGTCGGTGGGTGCCGCCGCCACGACCGTCGTCGACGCCGCGAACAGGCGCGCCGCGCGCCAGGCGCACTCGGCCACCCACCTCGTGCACGCGGCGCTGCGCGACACGCTCGGCAAGAGCGCGACACAGGCGGGATCGCTCAACCGGGCAGGCTACCTGCGCTTCGACTTCACGTGGGGTCAGGCCCTGTCGGGCGAGACGAGATCCGAGATCGAAGAGATCGCGAACAACGCGATCCGCGACAACCTGCCCGTCGAGACGCGCGTGCTCTCTCTCGACGAGGCCAAGCAGGCCGGGGCGATGGCACTCTTCGGTGAGAAGTACGGCGACGTCGTCCGCATGGTCGACATCGGCGGACCCTGGTCGCGGGAGCTCTGCGCGGGCACGCACGTGTCCTCCAGCGCAGAGGTCGGACTCATCTCCCTCGTGGGCGAGTCCTCGGTCGGCGCCTCCAACCGGCGTATCGAATCCCTCGTGGGTCTGTCGGCGTTCCGCGAGCTCGCCGCGGAGCGTGCCATCGTCTCCCAGCTGACCACGACGCTGAAGACCCCGCGCGATCAGCTGCCGGAGCGCATCGCGGAGCTGACGGCGAGCCTCAAGGCCGCCGAGAAGAAGCTCGCGGCCCTCGAGGCGCGCGCCCTGCAGGATCGTGTTCCCGCCCTCGCCGCCACGGCCGAGCGCGTCTCCGGCATCGCCGTGGTGACGGGTGCGGCGGGCGCCGTCGCATCCCAGGACGACCTCCGCCAGCTGGTGCTCGGGGTGCGCGACCGGCTCGGCTCCGAGCCGGCGATCGTCGCTCTCGGCGGCGAGGTGTCGGGGCGCCCGGTGGTCATCGTCGCCACGAACGACGCAGCCCGCACGCGCGGCGCCAAAGCGGGCGCGCTCGCGAAGATCGCGGCCTCCGCCCTCGGCGGAGGCGGTGGCGGCCGTGACGACATCGCTCAGGGCGGGGGTGCGGATGCTGCGGCCCTGCCCGCAGCCCTTGCCGATGTCCGCGCCCACATCGAGGCGACCGCGGCGTGACGGGTTTCCGCGCGGGCGTGCGGCTCGGCGTCGACGTGGGCAAGGCCCGCATCGGCGTGGCACGGTGCGATCGCGACGGTCTGCTCGCCGTTCCCGTCGAGACGGTGCCGCGCGAGGGCCCGGATCCCCTGGCGCGGATCACGGCCATCGCGCGCGAGTACGACGCGGTCGAGATCGTCGTGGGGCTCCCCGTGAGTCTGTCCGGCGGCGAGACGGCGTCGACGGCCGACGCCCGGGGGTTCGCGGAGCGTCTGGCGACGGCATCCACCCTGCCCACGCGGCTCGTCGACGAGCGTCTCAGCACGGTGAGCGCACACGATGCCCTGCGCCGATCGGGCCGCAGCCAGCGTGGGTCACGTAGCATTGTCGACCAGGTCGCCGCGGTCGTGCTGCTCCAGCACGCCCTCGATGTCGAGAAGCGGACGGGACGCCCTGCGGGCGAGCCCGTCCTTGCCCAGGAGTCCACCTGATGCCCGATGACAAGCCCCCTGCCGATGACGACTTCGCCGCGCTCTTCGGCCGGCTGCCCGATCCCCGCGGGCGCACGGTGACCGACGCCGCCGAGGCGGAGGGTTCGGGCGCCTTGGGCTCCGAGGCGCCGCCGCCCGTGCCCGCCGAATCCGCGCGGGATGCGGCGGCCCGGGCGTCGCGCCAGCAGCAGGGCGGCGCGGCCGACAGCGCGCACGGCACCGGCGCCCCCCTGTCGCGGCGGGAGATGCGCGCTCTGGCGTCGGCCCAGGCCGCGCAGGAGCAGCCGGATTCCGCCGCGGAGGGTGGTCGGCAGCAGTCCGCTGCGGAGGCCGCTCCGCGGCAGGGGCCCTCGAGTGAATCACAGACGGCTCCGGTCGCGGCGCCGCGAGCTGCCGACGCGCCACCGGCGGGGGCTGCCACGCCGCCGCTGACCCGTCCGCGTCCGCCCGAGGAGTCGGGGCCCCCTCGTTCCGGACAGGCACCGGCTGCCGCGTCGATGACCCTCGATGACCTCTTCGCCGAGGAGAAGGCGATTGTCCACGCCAAGGCGGAGCGCCGCCGCAATCGCCGCATCGGCGGATGGATCGCGCTCGGAGTCGTCGTGCTGATCATCGGAGGCATCGCCGGCGCCGGCGCATGGGCCTGGAACACGTATGAGGACCAGATCCGCGCCGTGCTCGGCTGGCAGGAGCCGATCGACTACGAGCCGGGCATGGCCACCGGCGAGGTGCTCGTCACCGTCGTCGACGGCGACACCGGATCGACGATCTCCGACACGCTGTACGCTGCGGGAGTCACGATGACGCCCGAGGCGTTCTACGCCCACATCCTGACCCTCGACGCGGTTCCGACGTTCTACCCCGGCGTCTTCCGGCTGCAGGAGCAGATGACCTCCGCCGCCGCTCTCGAGGCGCTGCAGAACCCGGACAACCGCATGGAGAACTCCGCGCAGCTGCGCGAGGGCTTGACCGTCGACCAGTCGCTGCCGCTGCTGGCGGATGGCATCGGCCTGCCGCTCGAGGATCTCCAGGCCGCCGTCGCCGATCCGGCTGCATACGGTGTTCCGGCCGACAGCATGGAGGGGTGGCTCTTTCCCGCGACCTACACCTTCAATCCCGGAGTCAGCGCGAGCGAGGTCATCCAGACGCTGGTCGATCGAACGATCCAGTCCCTCGACTCGGCAGGGGTTCCCGTCGAGGAGCGCCAGCGCATCCTCACCATCGCGTCGATCATCGAGAGGGAGGCGCGATTCGAGCAGGACTTCTATCGCGTGTCCCGAGTCATCTACAACCGCCTCTCACCGGACAACGACGAGACCAACGGCCTGCTGCAGATGGACTCGACCGCGCAGTACGGCTACGGCGAGATGCACGATGGCACCGTCTCCTCCAGCGCCGAGGCGCTCGAGGACGACAACCCGTGGAACACGTACGTCAACACAGGCCTTCCGATCGGTCCCATCGCCAACCCCGGCGACACCGCCATCGACGCTGCGATGAACCCCGAGGACGGTCCCTGGCTCTACTTCGTGACGGTCAATCTCGACACCGGAGAGACGATCTTCACAGAGACGAACGCGCAGCATCAGCAGGCCGTCACCCAGTGGCAGCAGTGGTGCCGTGAGAATCCCGAGTCGGGATGCTGAGGTGACATCGGGTTCTTCCCCCATCCATCTGGCGGTGTGGGGGAGCCCCATCGCGCACAGCCGCTCGCCGCAGCTGCACGCGGCCGCGTACGCGGTGCTGGGCCTGGATTGGGAGTACGACCGGCGTGACGTCGACGCCGGCGCGTTCGACGGGGCGCTGGCGGGACTCGATCGCCGCTGGCGCGGGCTGTCTCTCACGATGCCCCTCAAGGAGAAGGCGTTCCGCGCGGCCGTGCACCGCGATCGGCGCGCCGAGCTCACCGGAGCGGTGAACACGCTTCGACTCGACGCCGATGGCCCCCGAGGCGTCAACACCGACGTCGGAGGTCTCGTGCGCGCGCTGCGCGAGAGCGGTATCGACCACGTCGACACCGGGCGGATCGTCGGTGCCGGCGCGACGGCATCCTCGGCGCTCGTCGCGCTCGGCGAACTGGGTGCGGGTTCCGTGGTCGTGCTCGCGCGACGTCCCGAAGCGGTCGCACCGATACGCGCGCTCGGGGCGCGGATGGGCGTCGACGTCCGGGCGCACGCGCTCGGGTCCGCGAGCCTCGCGCCCGCGGACGTCACGATCGGTACGCTGCCCGGAGGAGTCCGCCTCGACGATGACATCGCCGACGCTGCGCTGGATGAGTCCGGGCCGCTGCTCGACGTCGCCTACAGTCCCTGGCCTTCGCACCTGGCCGAGCGGCAGGGGGCGCGCGGCGGGGCGGCGATGTCGGGCCTGTCGATGCTGCTGCATCAGGCGGTGCTGCAGGTGCGATTCTTCGTCAACGACGACGTCGAGATCCCGCTCGCCGCCGAGGAGGCCGTCATCGCCGCGATGCGCCGCGCGCTCATGGGAGACTAGGGGAATGCTCCGCGTGCTCACGGCCGGTGAATCCCACGGCCCCGAACTCGTCGCCGTCATGGAGGGCCTGCCCGCAGGCGTCCCCGTCTCGCTCGACGCCATCCGCGCCGACCTCGCCCGCCGCAAGCTCGGCTACGGACGCGGCTCGCGCATGAAGTTCGAGGAGGACGAGCTGACCCTCTCGGGCGGCGTGCGTCACGGGTTGTCCCTCGGCAGCCCCATCGCCCTGCGCATCGGCAACACCGAGTGGCCCAAGTGGGTCGAGGTGATGAGCCCCGAACCCGTCGAGCTCACCGAGCGCTCGCGCGGCCGCGGAGCGGCACTGACCCGCCCGCGTCCGGGGCACGCCGACCTCGTCGGCATGCAGAAGTACGGCTTCGACGAGGCGCGGCCCATCCTCGAGCGCGCGAGCGCGCGCGAGACAGCGGCCCGCGTGGCCCTCGGCGCCCTGGCGCGCGGGTTCCTGGTCGAGCTCGGCATCCGCCTGGTCAGCCACACCCTCTCGATCGGACCAGTCCGGGTGCCCGAGGGGGCAGTGCTCCCCACGGCGGACGACGTCGACGTGCTCGACGCCGACCCGCTGCGCTGTTTCGACGCCGACACCTCGGAGCGGATGGTGGCCGAGGTCGACGCCGCGCGCAAGGACGGCGACACGCTCGGCGGGATCGTCGAGGTGCTCGCGTACGGCCTGCCGCCCGGGCTCGGCTCGCACGTGCACTGGGACAGACGACTGGACGGCAAGCTCGCGCAGGCGCTGATGAGCATCCAGGCGATCAAGGGCGTCGAGGTCGGCGACGGCTTCGAGACCTCGCGGCGCCGCGGCTCGGCCGCGCACGACGAGCTCTTCGTCACCGGCGAGGGCATCACCCGCGCAACCGATCGCGCGGGCGGCACCGAGGGCGGCATGTCGACGGGCACCGTGCTGCGCGTGCGCGCGGGCATGAAGCCCATCGCGACCGTGCCGCACGCGCTGCGCACGGTTGATGTCGCCACCGGCGACACGGCGGCCGCGCATCACCAGCGATCCGACGTGTGCGCCGTCCCGGCGGCCGGCGTGGTCGCCGAGGCCATGGTCGCGATCGTTTTGGCCGGGTCGGTGCTGGAGAAGTTCGGCGGCGACAGCGTGCGCGAGACGCGCCGCAACCTCGAGGCCTACCTCGCCGAGATCCCCGCGGCTCTGCGCACGACTCCCGCCTCGGAGGCGGCGCTCGTCGAGCATGACCTCCTCGGCTGAGCCGCCCGCCGTCGTCTTCGTGGGGCCGATGGGCGCCGGCAAGACGAGCATCGGGCGACGCGTCGCGCGCGGTCTGGGGGTGGGCTTCACCGACACCGATCGGGTCATCGTGCAGGCGCACGGCCCGATCCCCGACATCTTCGCCGCGCACGGCGAGGCGCGGTTCCGCGAGTGGGAGCGGGAGGCCGTGACGCAATCGCTGCAGCGCGGCGGAGTGATCTCGCTGGGCGGGGGAGCGGTGCTGGACGCGGGCACGCGGGCGGCACTGGCAGGCCACCGCGTCGTCTTCCTCACCGTGACGCCACGGGCGGTGTCCGCGCGCATCCGCGACGGAAACCGGCCCCTCGTCGAGGGCGACGATCCCCTCGCGCGATGGCAGCAGATCTTCGACGAACGGCGACCCCTGTACGAGGAGGTCGCCGACCGGACGTTCGACACGTCGTTCGGACCGATCACGGGGGTCGCGGACGCGATCCTCGACTGGCTGAGGGGCGAGAAGTGAGCGAGACGACGACGATCGCGGTGCAGGGCGACTCCGGATACGAGATCAGTGTGGGGCGCGGCATCCTCACCCGCGTCGCCGACGCCCTGGAACCGAGCGTCCGCAAGGTGCTCGTGGTGCATCCGCCCACCCTCGGAAAGCGGGCCGCCGCGCTGCGGGAGCAGCTCATGGACGACGGGTCGCGCGAGGTGCTGCTCGCCGAGATCCCGGATGCCGAGGCGGGCAAGCGCATCGAGGTCGCGGCGTTCTGCTGGCAGGTCATGGGACAGGCGGACTTCACCCGCACCGATGCCGTCGTCGGCTTCGGCGGGGGAGCGGTCACCGATGTCGCGGGGTTCGTCGCGGCGACGTGGCTGCGCGGCGTGCAGGTCGTGCAGGTGCCCACCACGGTGCTCGGCATGGTCGATGCGGCGGTGGGCGGCAAGACCGGCGTGAACACCGCCGAGGGCAAGAACCTCGTCGGCGCATTCTGGCCGCCCCGCGCGGTCGTCTGCGACCTCGACACGCTCGACACCCTGCCGCAGAACGAGGCCGTGGCGGGCTTCGCCGAGGTGGTCAAGGCCGGGTTCATCTGGTATCCCGAGATCCTCGACCTGATCGAGGCGGATCCGGCCGCGGCGACCGACCCGTCCAGCCCGGCGTTCCGACGCTGCATCGAGCTGGCGATCGAGATGAAGGCCCGAGTGGTCGGCGAGGATTTCCGCGAGGCGGGCCTGCGCGAGGTGCTCAACTACGGACACACCCTGGGTCACGCGATCGAGCACGCCGAGCGCTACCGCTGGCGACATGGCGCGGCGATATCGGTGGGCATGGTGTTCGCCGCCGAGCTCTCCCGGCTGGCCGGGCGTCTTCCCGACGCCGCCGCCGCCCGGCACCGCAGCATCCTTGAGACGCTCGGCCTGCCCGTGACCTACCGCGCGGGGGCATGGCCCCAGCTGCTGGCGACGATGCAGCGCGACAAGAAGAGCAGAGGCGGGATGCTGCGCTTCATCGTTCTCGACGATCTCGCACGACCGACCGTGCTGCAGGCCCCCGACGAATCGCTGCTCTTCGCGGCCTACCAGGAGGTGGGGGCATGAGTGCCGAACGCCGTCTCCTGCTCGTCAACGGCCCGAACCTCAACCTCCTCGGCACGAGGGAGCCCGGCATCTACGGCTCGTCCACCCTCGCCGACGTCGAGGAGATCGCCACGCGCGCGGCCGCGGACCTCGGTTTCTCCGTGCGCGCCGTGCAGAGCAATCACGAGGGCGTGCTGATCGATGCGATCCACGCCGCGCGGGAGGACTGCGCCGGCATCGTCATCAATCCGGGCGGTCTCACGCACACCTCGGTCGTGCTCCGCGACGCGCTCTCGGGTGTGGCGCTGCCCGTCGCCGAGGTGCACATCTCGGACGTCCGCGCGCGCGAGTCGTTCCGCCATTTCTCGTACGTCTCGGACGTGGCCGCCGTCCATGTCATCGGCGAGGGCGCACAGGGATACGCGCGGGCGGTGGAGCGGCTCGTCGCGATCATCACGGGCACCGCCGAGGGCTGACCTGCAGCGCCCGGCGGGGCATCCCGTAGAATCGAACGTCGGGCCCGGTCGGGCCGCATCCTCCCGGGTCTTGCACCCGTCATCCCGAAGGACCTTTCACCCTCATGGCATCCACCGCAGACATCAAGAACGGCGTCGTCCTCAACATCGACGGGCAGCTCTGGGGCGTCGTGGAGTTCCAGCACGTCAAGCCCGGCAAGGGCGGTGCGTTCGTGCGCACCAAGCTGAAGAACATCATGTCCGGCAAGGTCGTCGACAAGACGTTCAACGCGGGCTCGAAGGTCGACATCGAGAACGTCGACCGCCGCGACTTCACGTACCTCTACAACGACGGCGACAGCTTCGTGTTCATGGACATGGCCGACTACGACCAGATCAACGTGTCCGCGACGATCGTCGGGGACGCCGCCAACTTCCTGCTCGAGAACCAGCAGGTCACGATCGCCACCAACAACGGCAATCCGCTGTACGTCGACCTCCCCGCATCCGTCGTGCTCGAGATCACCTACACCGAACCCGGTCTGCAGGGCGATCGGTCGTCGGCCGGCACGAAGTCCGCGACGGTCGAGACCGGCTACGAGATCCAGGTGCCGCTCTTCCTCGAGACCGGCACGAAGGTCAAGGTCGACACGCGCACCGGGGACTACCTCGGCCGCGTCAGCTGAGCTCGGCGGTCCGGCCCGATGAGTGCCCGCACGAAGGCGCGCAAACGCGCGCTCGACATCCTGTTCCAGGCGGACGTCCGCGGCGACGAGACTGCGGTGATCCTCGCAGCGGAGGCCAAGCGCGCCGTGGGCGAGCCCGCCCGCGAGGCGTCATGGCTCTATGCCCGCGAGATCGTCGACGGGGTGATCGATCACCGCGATGAGATCGACGAGATCATCACGACGCACGCGCGGGACTGGAAGCTCGACCGCATGCCCGCCGTCGACCGCGCGCTGCTGCGGATGGGTGTGTGGGAGGTGCTCTTCAACGACGGCGTGCCGACCGCCGTCGCGATCGATGAGGCCGTCGAACTCGCGAAGGAGTTCTCCACCGACGACTCCGGAGCGTTCGTGCACGGCGTGCTCGCGCGCGTCGCCCGAGCCGGCTGACGCGCGCACCGGCTCGCGGCGAGGCCGGGTCGGCGCCGTGTCGGAGCGCCCTGCGAGGATGGAGCACATGCCTGCGCCCTTCGTCGCCCCCGACGCGATCCGACGTCGCGCGTTCGGGGCGGGCTACGAGCGCGGCGTGCGATATTTCCGCAGCGGCGCCGTGCGCGACATCGCATGGGACGATGCGACCCGCGTCCTGACGGCGCAGGTTCGCGGCAGTGGAGCACATCCCTACTCGTGCACGATCCGCCTCGATCCGGGGCGCCCTGGCGCCCCGATCCTCCTGGCGGTCTGCAGCTGTCCGATGGAGGCCGACTGCAAGCACACCGTCGCCGCCCTGCTGGCGAGCAACGCAGCCCTCGAGGGTTCGTCCGCAGTGTCGGCGCCGGCGGTCGTCTCTGTGGGAGTCGACGTTCCCGTCTCCCGTGCACGCGCCGATTCGGCACCGTCCTGGCGCGACCTCATGCCCGGTGCTCCCCACGATTGCCGGTCCGTTCCCCTCGCCCTCGGCTTCGACCTCACCCAGCGCAGAGCCGCGGATCATTCGGCGTGGATGCCGCGCCGGGCCGAGCCCGTGACGCCACGCTCCGTCAGCCGGAGTGCGAGCGAACTCCTTCTGCGCGCCCGACCCCTGATGCGCAGCCCGAGCACGGGCGCGTGGATCAAGGGCGAGGCCTCCTGGGAGGCGGTGCGTCGCCCCGGAGGTTCGTTCGCGACGGCGCAGGCGCGGTGGTTCGCCGAGCTCTACAGCATCGCCCGCGACGTGTTCGCCATCGGGGCCTTTCCCGACTCGTCCGATGCGGTCACGCTCGACACCGTCGGCTCCGTGCTGCTGTGGCCACAGCTGCGGCGGGCCGAACGGCTCGGGATCGCGCTCGTGGGAATGAACCGGCTGAGCACGGTGACGCTCGCTTCCGAGGCCGAGTCGGCCATCCGGATCGAGCCCGCGGAGACCGGCGGGCTCCGGGTCGAAGCCGAGTTCGTGATCGCCGGGGAGAGCTGCGACGCGGCGTCCGTGCGCGCGATCGGCCGCAGCGGCGTCTACGCGTTCGCGGTCTCGGACGACAGCATCCGCGTCACTCTTGCGGAGGTGCCGCTGAGCGATCCGGTGCACGCGCTCGTGTCGGCGGGCGGCCACATCGCGGTCGCCGAGGGGGAGGCCGAGGAGTTTCTGCGCGAGGGGTCGCCGAGGCTCGCTCGTCGGGCCGTGGTCCGCGCGAGCGGTGGCGTGTCGATTCCGCCGGCACACGATCCGACGCCGGTGCTGAGCGTCGAGTTCCGTGCCGCGGACACCCTGCACTACGCGTTCGCCTGGGACTATCCCGGCCTTGAGCGAGCGCCCGAATCGGGCGCTCCGGACTCCGGCGAGCCCGACCGGGACCGCGGCGCGGAGGAGCGGATCCTCCGCGAGGTCGAGGCCGCGTGGACCGGTGGTCTCGAGCTTCCGTTCCAGCCAGCGGGCACGCTGCAGGAGGTCGCGACGGCCGAGTTCATGACCCGGGTCGTGCCGGCGCTCGAGCGTCAGGGAGTCCGCGTCGAGACCCGCGGCACCCGTCGCGCGTACCGCGAGTTGACGGGGGCGCCGCGGATCACCGTATCGACCGTCGAATCGGCAGATGCCGACTGGTTCGATCTCGGCGTGATCGTCGCGATCGATGGCCGCACGATCCCGTTCGCGCCCCTGTTCACGGCGCTCACCCTCGGCAAGAAGAAGCTGCTGCTCTCGGACGGCCGCTACTTCTCGCTCGCACATCCCGCCCTGCACCGTCTTCGCGATCTCATCGACGAGGCGGCCGACGTCGCGGAGTGGGAGACCGGCCCGCGCATCAGTCGCCACCAGAGCTCGCTGTGGGCGGACTTCGAAGACGTCGCCGATGAGGCCGTGCCCGCGCGAGCGTGGCGGGCGGCGGTCGAGGGACTGCGCCACATCGATCGTGTCGAGCCCACACCGGCACCGTCCGGCCTGCGCGCACAGCTGCGGCCCTACCAGAAGAGCGGATTCGACTGGCTCGCCTTCCTCTGGCGGCATCGCCTCGGCGGTGTGCTCGCCGACGACATGGGGCTGGGCAAGACGGTGCAGATGCTGGCGCTCGTCGCGCACGCGAAGGAGAGCGGTGAGCATCGTCCGTTCCTGGTCGTGGCCCCGACATCGGTCACCTCGACGTGGCGGGACGAGGCGCTGCGGTTCAGTCCGGGGCTGCGCGTCGCATCGGTCGGCTCGACACGGGGCAGACGCGATGCCTCGGTCGGCGCTCTGGCGGCGCAGGCGGATGTGGTGGTGACCTCCTACGCCCTGCTGCGGCTCTCCGAGGCCGAATTCGGTGACGTCGAATGGGCCGCGGTCATCCTCGACGAGGCGCAGTTCGTCAAGAACCCGCAGACCAAGCTGCACCGCGCCGCGCAGGCGCTGCGCGCCGACGCCACATACGCCATCACGGGAACGCCGCTCGAGAACTCGTTGATCGACCTGTGGTCGATCCTGGCGCTCGCAGCCCCCGGACTCTTCGCGTCGGGGCGGCGATTCCGCCAGGACTACGTCGCGCCGATCGAGCAGGGCAAGGTTCCCGAGAACCAGGAGGGTGGCGCCTATCGCGCGGCGCGGCTCGAGCGCCTTCGCCGGCGCATCCGCCCGCTCGTCCTCCGTCGCACGAAAGAGATCGTGGCGCCCGAGCTGCCGCCCCGGCAGGAGCAGCAGCTGCACATCGAACTCTCACCCGCGCACCGGAGTGTGTACGACACCGTGCTGCAGCGCGAACGGCAGAAGGTGCTCGGCCTGCTCGACGACCTGGATCGCAACCGATTCATCGTGTTCCGATCGCTGACGCTCCTGCGCCTGCTCAGCCTCGCGCCGGAGCTCGTCGACCCCGCACACGCGTCCCTCGGATCGAGCAAGATCGACGCGCTCGTCGACCAGTTGGGCGAGATCGTCGCCGAGGGTCACCGCGTGCTGGTCTTCAGCCAGTTCACGTCGTTCCTCGCGCTCGTCGCGCGGCGTCTCGAACGCGAGCAGATCGGCCACACGCAACTCGACGGATCGACCCGTCATCGGGACGAGGTCATCGCGCGTTTCCGCGCGGGCGAGAGCCCCGTCTTCCTGATCAGCCTCAAAGCGGGCGGGTTCGGGTTGACGCTCACGGAAGCGGACTACGTGTTCCTGCTCGATCCGTGGTGGAATCCCGCGGCCGAGGCGCAGGCCGTCGACCGCACCCATCGCATCGGGCAGGACCGCACGGTAATGGTCTACCGGATGATCGCCTCCGACACGATCGAAGAGAAGGTGATGGCGCTGCAGCAGCGCAAGGCGCGGCTCTTCACGGCCGTCATGGACGACGAGGCGCTGTTCGGGCAGACGCTCTCGGCCGACGACATCCGGACCCTGTTCGAAGGGTGAGGGATGCCGTTTTGCCCGGTCCGTCGACCGGGCCCGGACGAGGGCCGCACGTAGAATCGAGGAGTTCACGAGACGACCCGACGGGAGCAGCATGAAGATCACGGGACTCGGACACGCCGGCATGTTCATCGAGACGGCGGGGGGATCCATCCTCTGCGACCCGGTGATCGGCCCGAGCTTCTTCGGGTCGTGGTTTCCCTTCCCAGACAACCGGGGCCTCGATTGGGAGCGATTCGGCGCCGCCGACTTCCTCTACATCTCGCACCGGCACCGCGATCACTTCGATCCTGCGCTGCTCGAGCGCTACGTGCGCAAGGACATCCGCGTCCTCCTCCCGGAATACCCGACGGACGACCTCGAGAGCGACCTGCGCGCGTGCGGATACGACAACCTCGTCTACACGCGCGGCGGTGAGCCGCTGACCTTCGGCGCGCTGACCCTGATGGTCACGCCCCTGCGCGCACCGAGCGACGGGCCGATCGGGGACTCCTCTCTCAGCGTCGATGACGGCACCGCCAGCATCCTGAACCAGAACGACTCGCACCCGCTCGACCTCGAGAAGCTGCTGTCGTTCTCCAAGCCCGAGGCGTACTTCACGCAGGTGTCGGGGGCGATCTGGTGGCCGATGGTCTACGACCTGCCTCAGGACGCGAAGCAGAACTTCGCAAAGCTCAAGCGCGACGCCCAGAACAAGCGGGCGATGTACTACATCGAGAAGGTCGACGCGCCGCACGTGTTCCCCATGGCGGGTCCGCCGATGTTCCTGCGCGAGGAGCTGTTCCGCTACAACGGCATCGGAGAGCATGACGACTCGATCTTCACCGATCAGCGTCAGTTCCTCGCGCACATGCGCGAGCAGCGCCCCCAGCAGAAGGGGTACGAGTTCGTGCCGGGCACCGTCGTCGAGCTGAATTCCGGCGCCATCTCGGTGACCCAGACGCTCTACACGGACGACGAGATCGACCGCATGTTCGACGACAAGTGGGCTTATCTCGCTGAGCAGCGCGACGGGCGAGCGGACGAGATCAGGGCCGAGGAGGCCACGAGGGCCGAGGTCCTGCCCCCCGCCGAGATGCTCGCCGCGATCAAGGAGTGGTGGGAGCCGCTGCTGCGCCGCGCCCGCACGATTCGCAACGGCGTCGGCGGCAACGTGCGCTTCCGCATCGGCGAGCTCGACATGGTCGTGGACTTTCCGAAGGCGAAGGTGCGCGAGTATGCGGGCGAGGAGTGCATCTACTGGTACACGATCCCGGCTGATCTGGTCTCGACGAACATCCGCGACCACGAGATCGACTGGTCCAACTCGATCTTCCTCTCGATGCAGTTCGAGGTCGGGCGCAGCGGCAAGTTCAACGAGTTCCTCACGACGTTCCTGAAGTGCCTCTCGCGCGACCGGATCGAGTACGTCGAGAACTGGTACTCCGAGCAGTCCGATCAGACCGAGGACGCGCAGCTCGGCGACTGGGTCGTGCAGCGGCGCTGTCCGCACCTGCGCGCCGATCTGACCAAGACCGGCAAGATCGAGGACGGCGTGCTCACCTGCAGCCTCCACGACTGGAAGTGGGATCTGGCCACCGGCCGGTGCCTGACCACGCAGGGGCACCCGATCCGGGCGCACGCGGCAGCCGAGGCACCCGCGCCCGCCGCGGTCTGAGCGCCGTCGCGGTCTGGCCCTGCGTCGGGGTCTGACCCTGTGCCGCCGCCCGGCCCTGCGCGCCGCCGCCCGGCCCTGCGCGCCGCCGCCCGGCCCTGCGCGCCGCCGCCACGTGCCGATGCGCCGTCGAGCCAACACTTCTGCGGCGAACCCACATCCGTCGCGTGGTGTTTCGCTGCAAAAGTGTTGGTTCGCGGCGGAGAGCTTGGTTCGCGTTGGAGAGCACGGCCCGCGGCGGGGAGCACGACCGGCGGCGGGGGCGCGGCCCGCGGCACGAATGCCGGGTCGCCGCGTCCGCTACAGTGGACACCGCACCAGAGCAACCTTTAATCCCGTCCCGTGAGGCGGAGAAGGGAGCGGCGAATGGGCACGCGAACCGTGCTGCACGAGGCCGACATCGCCCGAGCCCTGACTCGGATTTCGCACGAGATCCTCGAGTCCAACCGGGGCCCCGACAATCTGGTGCTCCTGGGCATCCCGACCCGCGGCGTGACGCTCGCCCACCGCATCGGCGCCCTCATCACTGAGTTCGGGGGTACGGCGGTCCCCGTCGGCGCCCTCGATGTGACGATGTACCGCGACGACCTCGCCCGCAACCCCACTCGTGCGCCGCGCCCGACCCAGATCCCACCCGGCGGCGTCGACGGCAGGGTGGTCGTGCTCGTGGATGACGTCCTGTTCTCGGGGCGCAGCATCCGTGCGGCCCTCGACGCCCTGCAGGACATCGGCAGGCCCGCGATCGTGCGCCTGGCAACGCTCATCGACCGGGGGCACCGCGAGCTGCCGATCAGGCCCGATTTCGTCGGCAAGAACCTGCCGAGCGCGCGGGACGAGCGCGTGAACGTGCACCTCGCCGAGACGGACGGCGCAGAATCCGTCACGATCGAGGGGCGGTGATCCCGTGAGGAATCTGCTCGACACCCGCTCGCTCGCCCGTGAGGACGCGCTGGCGATCCTCGATGTCGCGGAGGACATGTCCGACACGCAGCGACGCGAGGTCAAGAAGCTCCCCACACTGCGCGGCAAGACCGTCGTGAACCTCTTCTTCGAGGACTCCACGCGCACGCGCATCTCGTTCGAGGCCGCCGCCAAGCGGCTCAGCGCCGACGTCATCAACTTCGCCGCGAAGGGCTCGAGCGTCTCGAAGGGCGAGAGCCTGCAGGACACCGCCCAGACGCTGCAGGCCATGGGGGCGGATGCTGTCGTGATCCGTCATGGCGCCTCGGGAGCGCCGCGAACCCTGGCCTCGAGCGGCTGGATCACGGCCGGCGTCGTCAACGCCGGCGACGGCACGCACGAGCACCCCACGCAGGCGCTGCTGGACGCGTTCACGATGCGCAAACGGCGATTCGGATCCGACAGCCGGGGACGGGATCTGGCGGGGATGCGGGTCACGATCGTCGGCGATGTGCTGCACTCGCGCGTGGCGCGCTCGAACGTCTGGCTGCTCACGACACTGGGCGCCGATGTCACGCTCGTGGCACCGCCGACGCTCGTGCCGCAGGACGTGTCGGCCTGGCCCGTCCGGGTCGTCTACGACCTCGACGAGGCGGTCGCGGCGGCGCCTGACGCGCTCATGATGCTGCGCATCCAGCTCGAGCGCATGGGGGCCGCCTACTTCCCCACCGAACGCGAGTACGCCCGGCGGTGGGGGCTGCACGCCGAGCGGCTCGCGGCCTTGCCCCCGGGTAGCATTGTGATGCACCCCGGACCCATGAACCGGGGACTCGAGATCTCCGCCGAGGCCGCCGATTCTCCGCGCTCGACCGTGCTCGAGCAGGTGGCGAACGGCGTGTCCGTGCGGATGGCGGTGCTCTACCTGCTGCTGGCGGGGGAGCAGGCCGCGAACGATGACACGGCCGCGCCGGCCGAGACGGAGGAGACACGATGAGCGCTCTTCGAGACGCCGCCGCGGGCGCGTCCCCGGCGCCCGGGACGATGCTGATCACGGGCGCACGGATCGAGGGCGGCGCCGCCGCCGACATCCTGATCGAGAACGGCAGGATCGCGGAGGTGGGCACGGGACTCAGCCGTGCCGGGGCGACCCGGATCGACGCCGACGGACTCGTTGCGCTGCGCGGTCTCGTCGACCTGCACACGCACCTGCGCGAGCCCGGATACGAGGCCTCCGAGACGATCCTCACCGGCACACGTGCCGCGGCCGCGGGCGGCTTCACCGCGGTCTTCGCGATGCCCAACACGTCGCCGGTCGCCGACACGGCGGGTGTGGTCGAGCAGGAGCTCGCCCTCGGCGAGGCTGCGGGATACGCGACGGTGCAGCCCATCGGCGCGGTCACCGTGGGCCAGAAGGGCGAGCGTCTCGCCGAACTCGGCGCGATGGCGGACTCGCGCGCACGCGTGCGCGTCTTCAGCGACGACGGCTTCTGCGTGCACGACCCGCTGATCATGCGCCGCGCGCTCGAGTACGTCAAGGCGTTCGGTGGGGTCATCGCCCAGCACGCGCAGGATCCGCGTCTCACCGAGGGTGCGCAGATGAACGAGGGCACGGTGTCGGCCGAGCTCGGGCTCGCAGGCTGGCCGGCCGTCGCCGAAGAGTCGATCATCGCCCGCGACGTGCTGCTCGCCGAACACGTGGGATCCCGTCTGCACGTGTGTCATCTCTCCACCGCCGGATCCGTCGACATCATCCGCTGGGCGAAGAAGCGCGGCATCGACGTGACGGCCGAGGTCACCCCGCACCACCTGCTGCTGACGGACGAGCTCGTGCGCGGATACGACGCCCGCTACAAGGTCAATCCGCCGCTGCGTCGCGAAGAGGACGTGCTCGCCGTGCGCGAGGGGCTGGCTGACGGAACGATCGACATCGTCGCGACCGACCACGCCCCGCACCCCGCCGAGCACAAGACGTGCGAGTGGGCGGCGGCCGCGAACGGCATGGTGGGCCTCGAGAGCGCCCTGCGGGTCGTCCACGAGGCGATGGTCGAGACCGGTCTGCTCGGGTGGGACGATGTGGCGCGCGTCATGTCCGAGTCGCCCGCGCGCATCGGGTCGCTGTCCGGGCACGGCACGCCGATCGCCGCCGGTCAGCCCGCCGAGCTCACGCTCTACGATCCTTCGGCGCGCGCGTCGTTCACCCGGACCGACCTGCGCGGCCGCAGCGTGAACTCGCCCTATCTCGAACGAGACCTGCCCGGTCGTGTCCTCTGGACCATCCACCGGGGCGCGGCGGTGCTCGCCGACGGCGCGCTCGTCGAGGGGGTCTCCCGATGACCCGCGAGGGCGCGATCGCCGTCATGATCGCCCTCGCCGTCGCCCTCCTTGCGCTGATGGCCTGGGGCTGGTGGCGTCGCACCCGCCGTGACCGCTCGCTCGCCGCGCCGACGGATGTTCCCGCGGATGCTGTCGTGACAGCATCCTTCTCGGGCCTCTACGTCGCCACCACGCACCACGACGCGCCGCTGGAGCGTCTCGCGGTGCGCCATCTCGCGTACCGCGGCCGCTGCCGCATCGACGTCACGACGCGGGGTGTGCTGCTGCGCATCACGGGCGAGCCCGATGTGTTCGTCGATCGCGCGTCCATCGTCGGCGTCGGGCGTGCGACGTGGACGATCGACCGTGTCGTCGAGCGCGACGGTCTTGTGGTCCTCTCGTGGCGCCTCGACACCGCCACCGTCGCCGACTCCTACCTCCGGCTGCAGGGCGGCGACCCCGACGCCCTCGTGCACGCCATCGACCCGCTGCGGCCTTCGGCCGCGACTCCCGCCACACCGACAGGAAACGACGCATGACCGCGCTCATCTCCACCGACCCCGCCGTGCTCGTCCTCGAGGACGGCACCCGTCACACCGGACGCGCCTACGGCGCGCGAGGCACCACGCTCGGCGAGGTCGTCTTCGCCACCGGCATGACCGGCTACCAGGAGACACTCACCGATCCCTCGTACGCGGGACAGATCGTGCTGCAGACGGCCCCCCACATCGGCAACACCGGCATGAACGACGAGGACACCGAGTCGCGCCGGGTGTGGGTCGCCGGATACATCGTCCGGGACCCCTCGCGCATCGTGTCCAACTGGCGCTCGCAAGAGTCCCTCGATGACACGCTCGAGCGCGACGGCATCGTCGGGATCTCAGGGATCGATACGCGCGCGGTCACCCGCCGCATCCGCTCGTCGGGCAGCATGCGCGGGGCGATCTTCTCCGGAGACGCCGCGGGCATCGACCCGGAGGAGCAGCTGCGCCTCGTGCGCGAGGCGCCGGCGATGACCGGCCGCAACCTGTCGGCCGACGTCTCGGTCACGGTCGCCGAGGTCACGCCCGCCCGGGGCGAACGTCTGGGCAACCTCGCCGTGCTCGACCTCGGGGTCAAGCAGGCCACGATCGACAATCTCGCGGCGCGCGGCTTCGAGGTGCACGTGCTGCCGCAGGACGTCACGATCGAGCAGCTGCGCGCGATCGAGCCTGTCGCGGTGTTCTACTCCAACGGCCCGGGCGACCCGGCCGCCTCCGAGCACCACGTCGAGCTCCTGCGCGCCGTGCTCGATGAGCGCCTGCCGTTCTTCGGCATCTGCTTCGGCAATCAGCTCCTGGGCCGCGCGCTCGGCCTCGGCACCTACAAACTGCCCTTCGGTCACCGGGGCATCAACCAGCCCGTGCTCGACAAGCAGACCGGCCGGGTCGAGATCACGGCGCACAACCACGGCTTCGCGGTCGAGGCGCCGCTCGAGGGCGCGTTCGCCAGTCCGCACGGATACGGCCAGGTCGAGGTCAGCCACATCGGTTTGAACGACCGCGTCGTCGAGGGTCTGCGCGCGCTCGACATCCCGGCCTTCAGCGTGCAGTACCACCCCGAGGCGGCGGCCGGCCCGCACGACGCCAACTATCTCTTCGACCGGTTCCGCGACATGGTCATCGCGGCCCTTCGACAAGCTCAGGGACCGACAGTGAAGGACAACAACTGATGCCCAAGCGC
The DNA here is from genome assembly GCF_046111165.1 of Microbacterium sp. HA-8. NCBI lineage: Bacteria > Bacillati > Actinomycetota > Actinomycetes > Micrococcales > Microbacteriaceae > Microbacterium > Microbacterium sp. HA-8. Next base: position 2,455,638 of record NZ_CP162025.1, on the reverse strand, counting down.
GACGACATCCAGAGCGTCCTCGTCATCGGATCCGGCCCGATCGTCATCGGCCAGGCCTGCGAGTTCGACTATTCGGGCACGCAGGCGTGCCGCGTGCTGCGCGAAGAGGGGGTGCGTGTCATCCTCGTCAACTCGAACCCGGCGACCATCATGACCGACCCCGATTTCGCGGACGCCACCTACATCGAGCCGATCACGTGGCAGGTCATCGAGACCATCATCGCCAAGGAGAAGCCGGATGCCATCCTGCCGACCCTCGGCGGTCAGACGGCGCTGAACGCCGCGATCCAGCTGCACAACCACGGGATCCTCGAGAAGTACGACGTCGAACTGATCGGCGCGAACTTCGAAGCCATCAACAAGGGCGAGGACCGTCAGATCTTCAAGGAGCTGGTGCTGGAGGCGGGGGCGGATGTCGCGGCCAGCCGCATCTGCACGTCCATGGACGAAGTTCTCGCCGGCGCGGAAGAGCTCGGCTACCCCCTGGTCGTGCGGCCCTCGTTCACGATGGGCGGACTCGGGTCGGGGTTCGCGTACGACGAGCGGGATCTCCGCCGGATCGCCGGCGCGGGGCTGCGCGACTCACCCACCCACGAGGTGCTGCTCGAGGAGTCGATCCTCGGCTGGAAGGAGTACGAGCTCGAGCTCATGCGCGACACCGCCGACAACACGGTCGTCGTCTGCTCGATCGAGAACGTCGACCCGGTCGGTGTGCACACCGGTGACTCGATCACGGTCGCGCCGGCCCTCACACTGACCGATCGCGAGTACCAGAAGCTGCGGGACATCGGCATCGACATCATCCGCGCCGTGGGAGTGGACACGGGTGGGTGCAACATCCAGTTCGCCGTCGACCCCGCGACCGGCCGCATCATCGTCATCGAGATGAACCCGCGTGTCTCGCGCTCGTCGGCTCTCGCGTCGAAGGCCACGGGCTTTCCGATCGCCAAGATCGCCGCCAAGCTCGCGATCGGGTACCGGCTCGATGAGATCCCGAACGACATCACGAAGGTGACGCCCGCGAGCTTCGAGCCGACCCTCGACTACGTCGTGGTCAAGGTGCCGCGGTTCGCGTTCGAGAAGTTCCCCGCCGCCGACACCACGCTGACGACCACGATGAAGAGCGTCGGCGAGGCGATGGCGATCGGCCGCAACTACGCCACCGCGCTGCAGAAGGCGCTCCGCTCGCTCGAGAAGCGGGGGTCGAGCTTCCACTGGGGAGACGAGCCGCGCTCGGTCGACGAGCTGCTCGAGGTCTCGAAGACCCCGACCGATGGTCGCATCGTCGTGCTGCAGCAGGCGATGCGCAAGGGCGCGAGCATCGAGCAGGCCTTCGAGGCTACGGCGATCGACCCGTGGTTCCTCGACCAGATCGCGCTCATCAACGAGGTCGCCGAGTTCGTGCGCGGCGCCGCAGAACTCGACGCCGCCACCCTCCGCGTCGCGAAGGAGCACGGCTTCTCGGACGCCCAGATCGCCCAGCTGCGGGGTCTGGACGAGGCCGAGGTGCGCGGCATCCGCCACGGGCTGGGTCTGCGACCGGTCTTCAAGACGGTCGACACCTGTGCGGGGGAGTTCCCGGCGCTCACGCCCTACCACTACTCCAGCTACGACCTCGAGACCGAGGTGACGGCGTCCGAACGCACCAAGGTCGTCATCATCGGCTCCGGGCCCAACCGCATCGGCCAGGGTGTCGAGTTCGACTACTCGTGTGTCCACGCGTCGTTCGCGCTCTCCGACGCCGGGTACGAGACCATCATGGTCAACTGCAACCCCGAGACCGTGTCGACCGACTACGACACCTCCGACCGCCTGTACTTCGAGCCGCTGACCCTCGAGGACGTGCTCGAGGTGCTGCACGCCGAGGCGGCCTCGGGCGAGATCCTCGGCGTCGTGTGCCAGCTCGGCGGACAGACGCCGCTCGGGCTCGCCAAGGGCATCGAGGATGCCGGCTACCGCATCCTCGGCACGAGCCCCGCGGCGATCGATCTGGCCGAGGAGCGCGGGCTGTTCAGCGGGATCCTCGACGGGGCGGGCCTCATCGCGCCGCGCCACGACACCGCCACCGACGTGGAGGGCGCGGTCGCGGTCGCCGAGGACATCGGATACCCCGTGCTCGTGCGCCCGAGCTTCGTGCTCGGCGGCCGTGGCATGGAGATCGTGTACGACACGCCGAGCCTGCGCGACTACTTCGTGCGCACCGCGGGGGAGGTGATCGTCGGCCCCGGCATGCCGCTGCTGGTCGACCGCTTCCTCGACGACGCGATCGAGATCGACGTCGATGCGCTGTTCGACGGCTCCGAGCTCTACATCGGCGGCGTGATGGAGCACATAGAGGAGGCCGGCATCCACTCGGGCGACTCCGCCTGCACACTGCCGCCGATCTCGCTCGGGCGCTCGGAGATCGACCGCGTGCGCGAGGCCACGCTCGCCATCGCCCGCGGCGTCGGCGTTCGCGGCCTGCTGAACGTGCAGTTCGCCATCAGCGCCGGCGTGCTCTACGTCATCGAGGCCAACCCCCGTGCGAGCCGCACCGTGCCGTTCGTCTCCAAGGCGCTCGGCATCCCGCTCGCGAAGGCCGCGGCTCGGGTCATGGTCGGCGCCTCGATCGCCGAGCTGAAGGACGAGGGTCTTCTGCCCGCTGCCGACGGGTCGCGCGTGCCGCTGGACTCGCCGGTATCGGTGAAGGAGGCGGTGCTGCCGTTCAAGCGCTTCCGCACCAAGGAAGGTCACATCGTGGACTCGGTGCTCGGCCCCGAGATGCGCTCGACGGGCGAGGTGATGGGCATCGATCGCGACTTCCCGCGCGCGTTCGCCAAGAGCCAGGAGGCCGCCTACGGGGGGATGCCGCTCTCGGGCACCGTGTTCATCTCGGTCGCCGACAGCGACAAGCGCGCCGTGATCCTGCCGGCGCACCGGCTGCAGCAGCTCGGGTTCGACATCGCTGCCACCGAGGGCACCGCCGAGATCCTCGCCCGCAACGGGATCGCGGTGCGCGTGGTCGAGAAGTACAGCGCGACCCAGGAGTCGGGCGCCGAGAACATCGTCGACCTCATCAATGCGGGCAGCATCGACATCATCGTGAACACGCCCAGTGGGCGCTCGGCGCGCGCCGACGGCTACGAGATCCGAGCCGCCGCGGTGGCCGCCGACAAGGCGCTGTTCACGACGATCGCGGTACTCGGCGCAGCCGTGAGCGCGATGGACGCGGTCCGCGACGGGTTCGACGTCAAGAGCCTGCAGGAGTACGCCGCCGACCGCGCGGTGCGCGCGTGAGCGACACCGCCTCGGGGTTCGGGCAGCGGCTGCGCGAGAGCGTGGCCGTGACCGGGCGCCTCTGCGTCGGCATCGATCCGCACGAGGGCCTGCTGGACGCCTGGGGGCTGCCCGTCACGGCGGAGGGCGTGCGCGCGTTCGGCCTGCGCGTCGTCGAGGCTTGCGCCGGGCGGGCGGGCATCGTCAAGCCGCAGGTGTCCTTCTTCGAGCGCTTCGGGTCGGCGGGCTACGCGGCCCTCGAAGAGGTGATCGCCGCGGCCCGCGCCGCCGGACTCATCGTGATCGCCGACGCCAAGCGCGGTGACATCGGTACGACGATGGACGCGTACGCCCGCGCATGGCTGAGCCCGGGATCCGCCCTCGAAGTCGACGCGGTCACCCTCAGCCCGTACCTCGGCGTCGGTTCGCTGCAGGACACGCTGGTGTTCGCGCTCGCCCACGGCAAGGGCGCTTTCATCCTGGCCGCGACGAGCAACCCCGAGGCCGCCGTACTCCAGAGTGCCCGCACGACGGATGCTGCCACATCGCGCTCGGTGGCCGCGTCGGTCGTCGCCGAGGTCTCGGCGTTCAACGCCCGGACCGGCGCTCCGGGGGAGTGGGCCAGCGCCGGCTTCGTCATCGGCGCGACGGTGGACCGCGCCGCGGTCGGACTTGACGCTACGATCGAGCCCATCGCCCCGATCCTCGCTCCGGGCTTCGGTCACCAGGGCGCCCGCCCCGAGGACCTCCTCGCGATCTTCGGGGCGCTTGCGCCCGCGGTGATCGTCAGCGAGAGCCGGAGCATCCTCTCCGCCGGTCCCGACGGCATGGAGCAGGCGATCGACGACAGGCGGGGCGTGAAAGGAATGATCGGTGGCTGAGGGCGAGCTCCAGGGCAACGACAGGGTGGCCGGTCGTCCCCCCGAGGTCGATCGTGCGGCCGCGTCGCGTCGCGCCGTCGCCGCGCGACGCGCCCGCGCCGCGCTCAAGCGGGACGTCACGACCCGCGTCATCACGCCTCAGGAGCTCCTGCGACGCGCGTGGGCCGACACCGACTCGCCGGCGGCCGCGATGCGGGTGCCCGATTTCCTCACCAGCATCCCGGCCATCGGCGCGGGCAAGCGCGACCGCATCCTCGAATCCCTCCGGATCTCGCCCGTCAAGCGGCTGGGCGGCCTCGGCTCGCGACAGCGCGTGGATCTTGCGGCCTTCCTCGACGAGCGCCTTCCCGAGCCCGAGCCCCGTCCCGGGCGCAGCAGTCTCGTCGTGCTCGCAGGCCCCACGGCCGTCGGCAAGGGCACCGTCGCGGCGCACATCAAGGAGCACCACCCCGAGATGCTCCTCTCGGTCTCGGCCACCACCCGGCCGCCGCGCCCCGGCGAGGTCGAGGGCGTGCACTACTTCTTCGTCGACGACGCCGAGTTCGATCGCTTGGTGCGCGAGGACGAGCTGCTGGAGCACGCGACGGTGCACAACCGGCACCGCTACGGCACGCCGCGCGCTCCGATCGAGGCCGCCGTCGGCGAGGGCCGCAGCGTGCTGCTCGAGATCGACATCCAGGGCGCCCGCCAGGTGCGCACCCGCGAGCCGGATGCCACGCTCGTCTTCCTCCTCCCGCCCAGCTGGGACGAACTGGTGCAGCGACTCATCGGCCGCGGCACCGAGGACGCCGAGGAACGCTCTCGCCGCCTGCGCACCGCGAAGCGCGAACTCGCGGCCCAGAGCGAGTTCGATTTCCGTGTCGTGAACGACGACGTCGCCCGCGCGGCACGCGAGGTCGTAGAATTGGTCGAGGCGCCCGCGCGCTCCTAGCCGCGCGACCCGCACGATCCCGCCGCAGCCCGCACCCGCGGGCGGTCGCGCCACCGACGATCATCCGTCGCCAACGAGAGGATTCCGCCATGGCCGGAACGAACCAGGGCATCATCGAGCCCCCCATCGACTCCCTGCTGCAGAAGAAGGATGCCGAGGGCGGTGCGCTCTCGAAGTACCAGCTCGTGATCTTCGCGTCCAAGCGCGCGCGCCAGATCAACGACTACTACTCCGACCTGCACGAAGGAAACCTCTTCGACAACGTCGGCCCGCTCGTCGACTCGTCCGTCGAGGACAAGCCGCTGACGATCGCGCTGCACGAGATCAACGAAGACAAGCTCCGCCTGCGCGCCGGCGACTGAGGCCGCATCCACGCTCTCCCGCGCCGTGTCGGCGGCGGGGGGCATACTGATGCGCGTTCACCCCCGACTGGAGCACCGATGAGCGATCTGCGCCTGTTCACGTCCGAGTCCGTCACCGAGGGCCACCCCGACAAGATCTGCGACCAGATCTCCGACAGCATCCTCGATGGCATCCTCTCGGAGGATCCGCGGGGTCGTGTGGCCGTCGAGACCCTCGTCACGACGGGACTCGTCCACGTCGCGGGCGAGGTGTCGACCTCGGCGTACGTCGAGATCCCGGCGATCGTGCGCGACGTGGTCAACCGCATCGGATACACCTCGAGCGAGACGGGCTTCGACGGTGACTCGTGCGGCGTCAGCGTGTCGATCGGCGCGCAGTCCTCCGACATCGCCGCGGGTGTCAACCGCGCGTTCGAGCAGCGCGAGCAGCGCTCGCTGGATCCCCACGACGAACAGGGTGCGGGCGATCAGGGCATCATGTTCGGCTACGCCACCACCGAGACGCCGCAGCTGATGCCGATGGCCAGCCACACGGCGCACCGCATGGCGGAACGCCTCGCCGCCGCCCGCCGCGACGGTACGCTCCCGTTCCTGCGTCCCGACGGCAAGACCCAGGTGACGCTCGGTTTCGATGGCAGCGTGCCCAAGACGGTGGAATCGGTTGTGCTCTCGACGCAGCACCACCCGGACATCTCGCAGGATGAGCTGCGCGCTCTGGTCCGCAGCGAGGTCATCGACCCGGTCCTCGAGAGCACCGGCCTGGACCTTCCCGAGGTGAAGTACTACATCAACCCGGCCGGGCCGTTCCTCGTCGGCGGTCCCAAGGGCGACGCGGGCCTCACCGGCCGCAAGATCATCATCGACACCTACGGTGGGGCCGCACGACACGGAGGCGGCGCCTTCAGCGGAAAAGACCCCTCCAAGGTCGACCGCTCCGCCGCCTACGCCATGCGTTGGGTGGCCAAGAACGCCGTCGCCGCGGGGCTCGCGGAGCGCATCGAGGTGCAAGTCGCCTACGCGATCGGCAAGGCCCGCCCCGTGGGCGTGTACGTCGAGACCTTCGGCACCGGCGCGGTGTCCGACGACACGATCACCCGCGCGATCGCGCAGGTGTTCGACCTGCGGCCCGCGGCGATCATCGAGCGACTCGACCTGCTCCGGCCGATCTACGCGCAGACCGCGGCCTACGGGCACTTCGGCCGCGAGCTGCCCGACTTCACGTGGGAGCGCGTCGACCGCGTCGAAGAGCTGCGCGCCGCCGCCGGGATCTGAGCATGGGCACCGCGCCCGTGGCGCGCGTGCTGCTGGATGCCCCGCTTCCACAGCTGGACAGGCTGCTCGACTACGCCATCCCCGCCGCGCTGGAGGGCGACGTCGTCCCGGGCGTGCGGGTGCGGGTTCCGCTGCGCACCGCCGGTCGCGTCGTCGACGCCTATGTCGTCGAACTCGGCGAGGCGGTCGATCCCGACCGCCCACTGTCCGAGATCGACGAGGTCGTCTCCGCCGTCCGCGTCCTGCCGCGCCCGCTCTACGACCTCGCGCGTCGGGTGTCGGACCGGGCCGCGGGCTCGGCGTCCGACATCCTGCGCCTCGCGATCCCCAAGCGCCAGGTGCGCGTCGAGAAGACCTGGCTCGCGCGCGCGGATGCCGTCGAACCCGCGGCACCGACGGCGGAGCAGATCGCCTGGGCCGAGCAGATGCTCGATGTCTATCCCGGCCTCGGCGACGCACTCCAGGGCGGCGAGCGCATCGCCCTCGATGCACCGCCGCGGCCCGGCACCACCGCCACGGGCGAGCAGGCGGCCGCGTGGGCTCTGCTGCTCGCCGCTGCGGCCGCGCGCGTGCTCGCGGGCGGCCGCAGCGCCGTGCTGGTGGCCCCCGATCACCGAGATCTCGATCAGCTCGACCGAGCTCTCGCACCGCTGATCCCCGCGGACGCGCTGGTGCGAGTGGATGCCGCACGCACCGGCGCCGAACGTTATCGGGGCTTTCTGCGTACGCTCGAGCCCGCGCCGAGCGTCGTCTTCGGCAACCGCTCGGCGGTCTACGCCCCCGTGAGCCGGCTCGGGATGCTGGCGGTCTGGGACGACGGCGATCCGCTGCTCGACGAACCGCTGGCGCCCTACGTCCACGCGAGGGACGCCGCCCTCGTCCGTCAGGAGCTCGAGGGTGGCGCCCTCGTCTTCGCCGGCCACACCCGCACCACCGACGTCGAGAGGCTCGTCGCGGTGGGTTGGGTGCGCGATGTCGGCCCGCGCAGGCGCGAGAGTCCGCGCGTCGTGCTGAGCGCGGCCAGGGAGGGGGAGCGACCCGGTGTGCGCGTTCCGTCCGCCGCCTTCGCGGCCGCGCGCGAGGCGCTCGCCCACGGACCCGTGCTCATCCAGGTGGCGCGACCCGGCTACTCGCCCGTCCTCGTCTGCGGGGACTGCCGTCAGGCTGCGCGCTGTCTGCACTGCGCGGGTCCCCTCCACACCGCGGCCCGGGGTCGCGCTCCCGAGTGCCGCTGGTGCGGACGCGCCGCGGTCGCGTGGCGATGCGGGCATTGCCAGGGCGAGAAGCTCCGGCTGGCATCCGCGGGCTCCACGCGCACCGCCGACGAGTTCGGTCGCGCCTTTCCCGGCGTGCGGGTGATCGTCGCGGACGGCGATCACCCCGTCTTGCACGTCGATGCCCGCCCGGCCCTGATCATCGCCACGAGAGGCGCCGAGCCCGTGGCCGACGGCGGTTACCGCGCCGTGGTGCTCCTCGACGGAGACCGGATGCTCATGGCCGATGCGCTCCGCATCGGCGAGTCGTGCCTGCGCTGGTGGTCCAACGCGGCCGCCCTGGCGGCGCCGGGGGCGCCCGTGCACCTCGTGGGAGTCGCCGGCCAGGTCGCGCGTGCGCTCGCGACGTGGAACCAGGCGGCCTACGCGCGCGCCGAGTTGGCCTCGCGTGCGCCTCTGCGCATGCCGCCGACTGCGCGCGTGGCGGCGGTCGAGGGCGATGTGGACGCCGTCGAACGCGCTCTCGAGCAGCTGCGCACCGAGGTCGAGCTGCCCGAGGGCACCGTGGTCGGCCCGGTCGCCGTCGAACCGCCCGACCGACCCCGTGGTCGCGCCGCGACACGCCCGGGACCCGCAGCCCGGGCGCTCGTCCTCTTCGATTACGCACACGGCGCGGACGTCACCGCGAGCCTGCGCGCCTCGGTGGTGCAGGCGGCTCTGCGCACCCGACGGCCCGCGAGGGGCGGGGCGCCGCGCAATACACTCAGAGTGCGGGTCGATGTGCCCGACCCCGAGCTCTAGAAGGAGACGCCATGCGGCTCGTCTTCGCCGGCACCCCCGATGCGGCGGTTCCCGCACTGAAGGTGCTGACAGCATCCGGCCACGACATCGCGCTGGTGGTCTCGCGTCCCGACGCGCCGAAGGGCCGCAGACGGACGCTGACGCCCTCGCCGGTATCCCGCGCCGCGGACGAGCTCGGCATCCCCGTGCTCAAGACCGCACGGCTGGATGAGGCGGCCACCGAGGCGATCGCCGCGGTCGGTGCCGACCTGGGGGTGATCGTCGCCTACGGCGGCCTCGTCCGCGAGCCGCTGCTGAGTGCACCGGCGCGGGGCTGGATCAACCTGCACTTCTCCCTGCTGCCGCGCTGGCGGGGCGCTGCGCCGGTGCAGCACGCACTCATCAACGGCGACGACGTCACCGGTGCCGCCGTCTTCCAACTGGTGCCCGAGCTCGACGCCGGCGACGTCTTCGAGGCCCGGGAGTACGTCGTGCCTCCCGAGGCGAGCGCCGGCGACGTGCTGACCGACCTGGCGGGCCTGGGGGCCGAGCTGCTGCGCGATGTCGTGGCCGGCATCGAGGACGGCAGCGCGCGGGCCACACCACAGACCGGCGAAGCGTCGCTCGCACCCAAACTCGACCTCGACGACGCACGGATCCGCTGGGCGGATCCCGCGCCGACGGTGCTCGACCGGGTGCGCGGCACGACGCCCGAGCCCGGAGCCTTCACCACTGTGAACGGCACGCGACTGAAGGTCCTCGCGGCGCGCGCGCACGGCGCCGAGGTCATCCTGCGGCCCGGGGAGTTCGCAGCGGCCGGGCGCAGCGTGCTCGTCGGCACCGGCACGACCGCGATCAGCCTCGATCGGGTGCAGCCGGCGGGCCGCTCCGAGATGTCGGGCGGCGACTGGTGGCGCGGTCTGCGGGTACCCGAGCTGTTGGCCGAGGGATGAGCGTCCAGCCCGCGCGACGCGTCGCCTACGAGACCCTGCGCGCCGTCACCGATTCCGACGCCTACGCGAATCTGCTGCTGCCGAGCGCGATCGTCCGCGCGGGGCTGAAGACCGCCGATGCCGCGTTGGCGACCGAGCTCACCTACGGCACCCTGCGCCGGCGGGGGTACTACGACGCCGTCATCGCACTGGCGGCGAGGCGCCCCGTGACGGCGATCGACCCGCCGGTGCTCGAGGCACTGAGATTGACAGTCCACCAGCTGCTGTCGACACGGATCGCGTCGCACGCCGCGGTGCACGAGGGCGTGGAGCTCGTGCGTGCGCACGCCGGCCGAGGCGCCACCGGATTCGCCAACGGCGTGCTGCGGAGCATCGCCCGGGAGGATCCCGGCACCTGGCGCACCCGCGTGCTCGCGACCGCGAAGAACGACATCGACAGGCTCGCGCTCGCTCACGCCCACCCGCCCTGGATCGTGCGCGCGTTCCGCCGCGCGCTGATCGCGGAAGGACGCGGCGACGAACTGGAAGCGCTGCTGGCGGCCGACAACGTCTCGCCCGCCGTGACGATGGCGGCCCTGCCGGGGCTCGCGGAGCCGCCCGCCGGCTCCGTCCGCACACCGTACTCGCCGATCGGATTCCGCAGTGCCGGCGGCGATCCGGAGCCGATCGTGACGGCATCCGGCGGGATCCTGCGCGTGCAGGACGAGGGGTCGCAGCTCGCGGCGCTCGCGCTGTCCCGCGTCGAGGCCGCGCACAGCGGCGAGAGATGGCTCGATCTGTGCGCCGGGCCGGGCGGCAAGACGGCCGTGCTCGCCGCCGAGGCGCTGGCCGTCGGCGCCACGCTCGATGCGAACGAGATCTCGCCCGCTCGCGCGGGCCTCGTGCGCCGGGCGGTCGCGGGGGTGCCCCTCGACGTCGAGGTCAGCGAAGCGGACGGCCGGGAGCGGGGCGCGGCCGCCGCCGGCACCTACGACCGCGTGCTCGTCGACGCTCCCTGCACGGGTCTGGGCGCGCTGCGGCGGCGTCCCGAAGCTCGGTGGCGCAAGCAGCCGGCGGACGTCGTGCCGCTGACCGATCTGCAGACCGAGCTGTTCGACGCGGGCGTGGCCGCGCTGCGGCCGGGCGGCGTGATGGCATACGTGACCTGTTCGCCGCACCTCGCCGAGACCGCCGCGATCGTCTCCGAGGGCCTGCGCCGCGCGGGCGGCAGCGTCGAGGCGATCGACACGCGGGCGGTCCTGGCACAGGTCGTGCGCGAACCGCTCGATCTCGGCGACCCGCGCGACTCATCCCTGCATGCCCAGCTCTGGCCGCACCGGCACGGCACCGATGCGATGTTCATCCAGCTTGTTCGCAGGGTCGCGGACTGAGCGGGCCCGGCCGGCGTCGGCTCACTGCGTGAAGTGCAGTCGCCCGCCCTCCGTCTCCAGCTGGGCGCGCAGCACCGAAAGCGCCGCAGGGTGCGCGCGAGCCAGCGCGCTCGCATCGACGAGGACATCGGACTCCGAGTCCGCGCCGGTGAGATCGCGCAGCACGCCCACCACCCGTGCGGCACCGCTGAAGGCCAGCTCGCCGCCGAGGTGGACGATCACTCCGCCGTCGGTGCGCTCGATGCGGATGCCGGGTTCGGCGATGCTCTCGTGGGGCTCGAACACGTGCATGCCGAACTCCTCCGACAGCCGCTCCAGCACGCGGATGCCGCGCACGCTGTTGCCGTGACGGTCCAGGCGCGGGCTGAAGGTCGCGACGCCGAACTGAGAGGGGGCGATGGCCATCAGGTCGCCGCTCACACCGCTCTTGGCCGGCATGCCGACGCGCAGCATCCACTCGCCCGAGTAGTCGTACATGCCGCAGCTGGCCATCACCGAGACGACGTCGCGTGCGACCGCCTCGCGCACCACGCGCTCCCCGGTCACGGGGTTCACGCCGCCGAACGCGAGGGTCGCCGCCATGACCGACAGGTCGCGCACCGTGACGAGGATCGAGCACTGCCGGAAGTAGGTCTCGACGACCGTGGTGACGTCGCCGTCGATGATGCCGTGCGAGCGCAGCAGGTGCGCGAGGGCACGGTTGCGATGACCCGTCTCGGACTCGCCGAGGTACACCTCCTCGTCGATGCTCAGCGACCGACCCGCGAAGCGCGAGAGGGTGTCCCGCAGGGTCGATGAGCGCTCCGCCGCGGACCCCTCTGCCGCGAGGCCCGACGTCGCGATGGCGCCGGCGTTGACCATGGGATTGGCGGGGCGCCCGGTGCCGGCCTCGAGACTGATCGCGTTGAAGGGCTCCCCGCTGGGTTCGACGCCCACGCGCGCGAACACGGCGTCGCGCCCGAGCCGTTCGAGGGCGAGAGCGAGGACGAACGGCTTCGACACCGACTGGATCGTGAAGGCCACCTCGTCGTCGCCGACGGAGAAGACGTGGCCGCGCGGACCGACGACCGCGAACGCGAGTCGATCGGGCGGCGCCGCGGCGAGCTGGGGGATGTAGTCGGCGACGGCGCCGGAGGTGTCCTCGCGGACCTCCTGCAGCACGGCCTCGAGCATGGGGGCGATCGGGTCCACGCCCCGACCCTAGCGATAATGGGGGAGTGCCGACGCCCCGCATCAACCCCAGCATCCTCGCCGCCGATTTCGTGAACATCCAGGCGGAGCTCGCCCGCATCGCGGCCGCGGACTTCGTGCACGTCGACGTGATGGACAACCACTTCGTGCCCAATCTCACCTTCGGACCGCAGATGGTCGAGCGTATCCAGGCGACGACCCCCGTGCCCCTGGATGTGCACCTCATGATCGACGACCCCGAACGGTGGGCGCCCGGCTATGCCGAGATCGGCGCGGCGTCCGTGACCTTTCACCTCGAGGCCGCCGCATCGCCGGTGGCACTCGCCCGGCGTCTGCGCGAGATCGGCGCGCGCGCGGGCGTGGCCGTCAAGCCCGGCACGCCCGTGGAAGGGCTGCTCGAGGTGCTCGACGAATTCGACCAGATCCTCGTGATGACCGTCGAGCCGGGGTTCGGCGGGCAGTCCTTCATGCCCGAGACGATGCCCAAGCTGCGCGCGCTGGCCGACGAGGCCCGGCGCCGGGGCTCCGCGGTCTGGCTGCAGGTCGACGGCGGCATCGGAGAGTCGACGATCGCGCAGGCGGCCGAGGCCGGTGCCGACACCTTCGTCGCGGGCTCCGCGGTGTTCGGCGCGTCGGATCCTGCGGCCGCCATCGCGGCGTTGCGCGCGGGTGCCGCAAGGCACGCCCACTGAGTCGGTAGGGTCGTGCGCATGAGCGCGCCGTCCCCCGACCCGCAGCCCGCACGCGTCGTCTCCTCCCGCGCGGCGAGGCTCACGCGACCCGCGCGGGTCGTGCTCGATGCCTACAGCGGCGAACACGGCATCTACGGGGTCGTGCTGGTCACCGCCCTCATCGCCGTGGCGGCCGAGGAGGACACCGACCTCGACGTCCTCCTCTTCGTCGTCGGCACGGTGTTCGTCTTCTGGCTCTGCCACGTCTACGCCGCCGTCGTCGCGAGTCGATCCCCGACGCACGGGCGGGGAGAGAGCGTGGGAACCGCGATCCGCTCGGGCGCACGCCACGCGTCGGGGATGCTGCTCGCGATGCTCGTGCCCGCCGTCCTCCTCGGTTTCGGCGTCGCCGGCCTCGTCGACGAGTGGACCGCATACCTCCTCGCGCTCGGCAGCGGCGTCGTCCTGCTCGCGCTCATCGGTTACGCCAACGCCGCCCGCAACCGCAGCCCGTGGTACTGGCGGATCCTCGGTGTGCTCGCCACCACGGGTCTCGGGCTGATCGTCATCCTCCTCAGCATCCTCACCCACTGACCGCGCAGGCCCGAGCGACGCACGCGCCCGGATCGAGCCGGTAACCTGGCAGGGTGAAGACTTTCGACGAGCTGTTCGCGGAGCTCGCGGCCAAGGCCGCGGAGCGCCCCGAGGGATCGGGAACCGTCGCCCAGCTCGATCGAGGGGTGCACGCGATCGGCAAGAAGATCGTCGAAGAGGCGGCCGAGGTCTGGATGGCGGCCGAGTACGAGTCGCAGGAGGCGACGGCCGAAGAGGTCTCGCAGCTGCTGTACCACCTGCAGGTGCTCATGCTCGCGAAGGGCCTCTCGCCCGCCGACGTCTACCGACATCTCTGACGCGCCCCGTCCCCCCGACATCCGAACCGAAAGCACCGCCGACATGCTGCGCATCGCCGTGCCCAACAAGGGCTCGCTCGCCGAAACCGCCGCCGAGATGCTCGCCGAGGCCGGGTACACCGGCCGCCGCGACTCCAAGGATCTGCACGTCATCGACCCGCAGAACGACGTCGAGTTCTTCTACCTCCGCCCCCGGGACATCGCCACCTACGTCGGCTCCGGCGCGCTCGATGTCGGCATCACCGGCCGCGATCTGCTGCTGGATGTGCGCGGACGCGCACGCGAGATCGAGGCGCTCGGCTTCGGCGACTCGACCTTCCGCTTCGCCGGCCCTCCCGGCCGCTTCACCGACCTCTCCGACCTCGAGGGGCTGCGCGTCGCCTCGGCCTACCCCGGCCTCGTCGACGGATTCCTCGACGAGCACGGCGTCGCGGTCGACCTGGTGCCGCTCGACGGCGCGGTCGAATCCGCCGTCCGTCTGGGCGTTGCGGATGCCGTCGCCGACGTCGTGTCGACCGGCACGACGCTTCGTCAGGCAGGGCTCGAGATCTTCGGCCCGGTCATCCTGCAGTCCGAGGCGGTGCTGATCGGCGGCGCCAACCAGGACGCGGACGGCGCCGAGACGCTCCTGCGCCGGCTGCGCGGCGTCATGGTCGCGCGCCGATACGTGCTGGTCGACTACGACCTGCCCGCCGCGCTCATCGACTACGCCGTCGCGCTCGCCCCCGGCATCGAGTCGCCGACGATCTCTCCGCTGCGCGACCCCGAATGGGTCGCCGTGCGCGTGATGGTCGCCCGGAAGGGTGTGAACCGCGTGATGGACTCCCTCTACGCGATCGGCGCCCGCGCGATCCTCGTCACCGCCATCCACGCCGCGAGGCTGTGATCATGAGCCTCGTGTGTCGCGTCATCCCGTGTCTGGACGTTGCCGCCGGGCGCGTGGTGAAGGGCGTGAACTTCGAGAACCTGCGCGACATGGGCGATCCCGTCGAACTCGCGAAGCTGTACTTCGATCAGGGCGCCGACGAGATCACGTTCCTCGATGTCACCGCCACTGTCGATGAGCGGGCGACGACGTACGACGTCGTGCGGCGCACGGCCGAGCAGGTCTTCATCCCCCTGACCGTGGGAGGGGGAGTGCGCACCGCCGACGACGTGGCACGTCTGCTGTCGGTGGGCGCCGACAAGATCGGGGTCAATTCCGCCGCGATCGCCCGCCCCGCGCTGCTGGACGAGATCGCCGACCGCTTCGGTGCCCAGGTCCTCGTGCTCTCGCTCGATGTCAAGCGCTCGCCCGATACCGAGTCCGGATTCGTCGTCACCACCCACGGCGGACGCACGGCGACCACGCTGGACGCCCTCGCCTGGGCCCGCGAGGCCATCGAGCGCGGCGCCGGCGAACTGCTGGTGAACTCCATCGACGCCGACGGGACGAAGGCGGGCTTCGATCTCGAGCTCGTCGCGCTGATGCGCGAGGTCTCCAGCGTCCCCGTCATCGCCTCCGGGGGTGCCGGTGCGGTCGGCGATTTCGCCCCGGCCATCCGCGCGGGTGCGGACGCCGTGCTCGCGGCCAGCGTGTTCCACTCGGGGCAGCTGACCGTCGGCGACGTCAAGGCGGCGTTGAGCGCCGACGGGATCGAGGTGCGCGCATGACCGATTCGACAGCATCCGACGGCGACGACGTCGAGGCGCGCATCGCCCGGGTCGTCTTCGGGGAGGGGGGGCTTGCTCCCGCCATCGTGCAGCAGCACGACACGGGCGAGGTCCTCATGCTCGCGTGGATGGATGCCGAGGCACTGCGCCGAACACTCACCAGCGGCCGCGTCACGTACTGGTCGCGGTCGCGCGGCGAGTACTGGCGCAAGGGCGACACTTCGGGCCACGTGCAGCTCGTGCGCGGAGCCCGGCTCGACTGCGACGGCGACGCCCTCCTGATCAGCGTCGAGCAGGTCGGTGCCGCCTGTCACACCGGCGACCGCACCTGTTTCGACGCGGACGACCTGCACCCGGTGACCCGCATGCCGGCGGCGAACGCGTGAAGGGTGCACGTCGGGGTCGCACCACCGCGATCCTCGCGATTCTGGCCACCGGCGCGATGCTGCTCATCGCATCGACGCAGACCTGGGTGAGCGTCTCGCTGCGCGAGAGCCCGGATGCCGCGCTCGAGGTCGCGGGTGCCGCCGCGGTGCCGGTTCTCGCGCCGCTCGCGCTGGCGGCCCTCGCCGTCGGAGGTGCACTTTCGATCGCCGGCCGGGTGCTCGGCACGATCTTCGGCGCGCTGGCGCTCGCGCTCGGCATCCTGCTCGTGATCCTGATCGCCCCCGTCGCCGTCGATCCTCCGATCGGCACCGTGGCGGCGACGGTGACGGAGGCCACCGGAATCGCCGGGGAGCCCGCGATCGCCCAGCTCGTCGCGTCGATCAGCGCGGGTGTGTGGCCCGCGATCGCGCTCGTCTGCGCCGTGGTACTGGCCGGCGCCGGCGGCGTCGTGCTCGCCACGGCGCACCGCTGGCGTGCCTCCGGACGCCGGTACCGCACGGACTCACCGCGCTCTGCGCCCGCCCCCGGCGCGGAGGACGCCGGGACGCTCGACGCCATCGACTCGTGGGACGACCTGAGCCACGGCACCGATCCCACCCGCTGATCGGATCGTGCATCGGCGAGGTGCGGCAGGCGCGCGGCAGCGCGGCATCGCCCGATAGACTGAAGCGGTTGTCGATCGAAGGAGTCCCATGAGCAACGACATCGCCGACCCCGGTCACGGACACTCGCCCGCCGCCTGGACCGCCGTCGTCATCATGCTCGTCGCCGTCACCATCGGCACGGTGGCCTATTTCTTCGATCTTCCCTGGCTGGTCTGGGCCTCGGCCGGGCTGCTGGTCGTCGGAGCCCTCGTGGGCTGGATCATGGCGCGCGCGGGCTACGGCGTGGGCGGCTCCAAGTACACGCCGAAAGAGCACTGAGCATGCTCGCCGACCTCATGGCCGGCGCCGTCGAGGATTCCCGCACCCGCGAGGCGAGTCGTTCGCTCGCACACGTCGAGCGCGCCGCCCTCGGACAGCCGCCCGCCCGTGACGCCCTCGAAGCCCTCGCCCCCGCCGACATCGTGCGCATCATCGCCGAGGTCAAGCGCGCGAGCCCCTCGCGCGGCGATCTCGCCGACATCCCCGACCCCGCGCATCAGGCGGGACTCTACGAGCGGGGCGGGGCGAGCGCCATCAGCGTGCTGACCGAGCAGCGCCGGTTCAAAGGCAGCCTCGCCGACCTCGAGGCGGTGCGGTCCGCAGTATCGCTGCCCGTGCTTCGGAAAGACTTCATCGCGACGCCGTATCAGGTGGTCGAAGCGCGCGCGGCCGGCGCGGACCTCGTCCTTCTGATCGTCGCCGCGCTCGATCAGCCGACGCTCGAGCGGCTGCACGCTCTGATCCTCGATCTCGGAATGACTCCTCTGGTGGAGGCGCACTCCGCCGACGAGGTCGACCGGGCCGCGCAGCTGGGCGCTCGCGTGATCGGTGTCAACGCCCGCGATCTCTCGACGTTCCAGCTCGATCGCGACCTGTTCGGACGCCTCGCGGAGCGCATTCCCGCGGGCGCGATCAAGGTCGCCGAGTCCGCCGTGCTGCGCCCGGAGGACGTGGCGCACTACCGACGAGCCGGCGCCGACGTGGTGCTGGTGGGGGAGGCCCTCGTGACCAACGACCCGATCGCCACGCTCCGGGATTTCCTGGCGGCGACAGAGCGCGATGCGCTCCGCGACCAGGGAGCAACCGCGTGAGCCTGCGCGAGGCCAGCGGTCCCTTCTTCGGCGAGTTCGGCGGGCGGTTCATGCCCGAGTCGCTCATCGCCGCGATCGACGAGCTGACCGCCGTGTACGAGGCGGCCATGGCCGACCCGGCCTTCGGCGCCGAGTTCGCGCGCCTCCTGCACTCATACGCAGGCCGCCCCTCCGCTCTCACCGAGGTACCGCGGTTCGCCGCGCACGCGGGCGGCGCCCGCATCTTCCTCAAGCGCGAGGATCTCAACCACACCGGGTCCCACAAGATAAACAACGTGCTCGGCCAGGCCCTGCTCACGCAGCGGCTGGGCAAGACCCGCGTCATCGCCGAGACCGGCGCAGGTCAGCACGGCGTCGCCACGGCCACGGCCGCGGCGCTCTTCGGTTTCGAGTGCACGATCTACATGGGCGAGGTCGACACGCAGCGCCAGGCACTGAATGTCGCGCGGATGCGTTTGCTGGGCGCAGAGGTCGTGCCGGTGACCACAGGCTCGCGCACCCTCAAGGACGCGATCAACGAGGCCTACCGAGACTGGGTGGCGAGCGTCGAGACGACCAACTACATCTTCGGCACCGCGGCGGGTCCGCACCCGTTCCCCGCGATGGTCCGTGATTTCCAGAAGGTCATCGGGGACGAAGCCCGAGCGCAGCTGCTCGACGAGGTGGGCAGACTGCCCGACGCGGTCGTCGCCTGCGTGGGCGGCGGATCCAACGCGATCGGCATGTTCGATGCCTTCCTCGACGACGCGCAGGTGCGCCTGTACGGCGTCGAGGCGGCCGGCGACGGCGTGGACACGCCGCGCCATGCCGCGTCCATCGGGCGCGGGCGGCCGGGTGTGCTGCACGGTGCGAAGACCTTCGTGCTGCAGGACGAGGACGGGCAGACGATCGAATCCCACTCGATCTCGGCAGGACTGGACTACCCCGGTGTGGGCCCCGAACACGCGTGGCTTGCTTCGATCGGTCGCGCCGACTACATCCCCGCGACCGATGACGAGGCGATGCAGGCGCTGCGCCTGCTGTCCGAGACCGAGGGCATCATCCCCGCGATCGAGTCCGCCCACGCGCTCGCCGGCGCCCTGCGGATCGGGCGCGAGCTGGGTCCCGACGCGCTCATCGCGGTGAACCTCTCCGGCCGGGGCGACAAGGACATGGACACCGCCGCGAGGTATTTCGGACTGTACGACGACGGGGATGCCGATCCCGGCCCCGCGGACGCCGCCAGGGGCGAAGGACAGAAGCTGTGACGTCGCCCGTCGAAGCGGCGATCGCCAAGGCCGAAGCCGAAGGGCGGGGGGCCTTCATCGGCTACCTCCCGATCGGGTATCCCGACCTGCAGACGAGCATCGACGCCGCCGTCGCCCTCGCGGAGGCAGGCGCCGACATCCTCGAACTGGGCCCTCCGTACAGCGACCCCGTCATGGACGGTCCGGTCATCCAGGAGGCCACCGTCGCGGCCCTCGCGAACGGCTTCCGACTGCGCGACCTCTTTCCCGCGATCCGTGAGATCACGAGTCGGGTGGACGTGCCCGTGCTCGTGATGACCTATTGGAACCCGGTGTGGCAGTACGGCGTCGATCGGTACGCCGATGACCTGGCCGCCGCCGGCGGGGCCGGTCTGATCACGCCCGACATCACGCCCGAGGCGGCCGGAGAGTGGATCGCCGCGAGCACCCGCACGGGACTGGACCGTGTGTTCCTTGCCGCACCGACGTCGAGCGATGACCGCCTCGACCTCGTCGTGAAGAACTCGACGGGCTTCGTCTACACCGTCTCGACGATGGGCATCACCGGCGAGCGCGCGGAACTCGACGCCGCCGCGCGCACGCTCGTCGGCCGTCTCCGAGATCGCGGCGCGACACGCGCGTGCGTCGGCATCGGCATCTCGACCCCGGATCAGGTGGCGGGCGTGCTCGACTACGCCGACGGGGCGATCGTGGGAACGGCTCTCGTGCGTGCGCTGCGCGATGGCGGAGTGCCGCGCCTGGCCCGGGTGGCCCGCGACCTCGCCGCGGGCACGCGCCGAGGAACAGCCGTCGCGGCTGACTAGACTCGCAGGCATGCCCTTCGCGTTTCCGCACGACCTGACGAGCGCCACCACCCAGGTCTTGGCCAGCATCCCGAGCCCCTCGGTCAGCTACATCGACATCGGGCCGCTGCGCATCCACTTCTACGCCCTGTGCATCATCGCGGGCATCATCGCGGCGACCCTGATCACGAATCACCGGCTCACCAAGCGCGGAGCCGAGCCCTGGGTCGTGCTCGATGTCGCCCTGCCCGCCGTCGTGCTCGCGATCATCGGCGCGCGCATCTACCACGTGCTCACCCACCCGGGGTTCTACTTCGGCGAGGGCACCAACATCTGGGCGGTCTTCTTCATCTGGGAGGGCGGAATAGCCATCTACGGCGCCCTCATGGGCGGCGCCGTGGGAGCGTGGCTCGGATGCCGCTGGACGGGCATCCGGTTCTGGTCGTTCGCCGACGCCCTGGCGCCCGGTCTGCTGCTCGCACAGGCCATGGGACGCTTCGGCAACTGGTTCAACCAGGAGCTCTTCGGGCTGCCCACCGATCTGCCGTGGGGCCTCGAGATCGACGCCGACAACACCGCCTTCCCCCCGGGGCTCGCACCCGACACCCTCTTCCACCCCACCTTCCTGTACGAGGTGATCTGGAACGTGGCGGGCGTGATCGTGCTGTTCTGGGCCGGGCGCGGGCTGCGTATGCAGTGGGGGCGCCTGTTCGGCCTGTACCTCGTGTGGTACGGCGCGGGGCGCATCGTGTGGGAGTCGATCCGCATCGATCCCAGCGAGATCTTCCTCGGCATCCGCACCAACGTCTGGGCTGCCATCGCCGGCGTCGTGTTCGGCCTCATCATCATCTTCGTGCAGAAGCGCCGCCACCCGGGGCGCGAGCCCGGCCCCTACAGCGACGGCCGAGAGTGGTCGCCGACGGGGGAGGGGGTACAATCGCAGGACACCACGGAGTTCGTGGACGTGAGCGAACCGCCCGCGAACGAACCGAAGAGCGGGGCAACGGCCACAAGCACAGTCGCCGCGAAGTAACGCAGCCGGGCCGACGTCGTCCCATGTAGAAACACCCAGTGAGGACGGTTGAAATGGCCGCGAGCCCTCTTATCGGCGACCGCAGTTCCCTCCCCGCGAAGCAGGGCATGTACAACCCCGCGTTCGAGAAGGACGCGTGTGGTCTGGCCATGGTCGCTACGCTGCGCGGAACGCCCGGTCACGACATCGTCGACCTGGCGCTGACGGCGCTGCGCAATCTCGAGCACCGCGGGGCCATCGGCTCCGACGCGGGAACCGGAGATGGCGCGGGAATCCTGACGCAGATTCCGGATGCCTTCCTCCGGGCCGTCGTCGAGTTCGATCTTCCGCCCGTCGGCGAGTACGCCGTCGGCATGGCGTTCCTGCCCCTCGACGATGACGAGCGCATCGCTCTGAAGAACGGTGTCGAGAAGATCGCGGCGAGCGAGAACCTCGTCGTGCTCGGGTGGCGCGAGGTGCCCACCGACGAGAGCAACCTCGGCAAGCTGGCGCATGCCGCCCGCCCCGCATTCGAGCAGCTCTTCGTCTCGCGTCCCGCCTCCGGATCGGCGCCGGCGCTCTCGGGCATCGAGCTCGACCGCCGTGTGTACCGTCTGCGCAAGCGCGCGCGCCGCGAACTCGACGCCTACTTCGTCTCGCTCTCGTGCCGCACCCTCGGCTACAAGGGCATGGTCACGACGCTGCAGCTGGAGCCCTTCTACCCGGACCTGCAGGACGAGCGGTTCGCATCCGAGCTCGCGGTCGTGCACTCGCGCTACTCGACCAACACGTTCCCGTCGTGGCCGCTCGCGCAGCCCTTGCGCATGCTCGCACACAATGGCGAGATCAACACGGTCAACGGCAACCGCAACTGGATGCGTGCCCGCCAGTCGCAGCTCGAGTCCCAGCTGCTCGGCGACGTCAAGCCTCTGCTGCCGATCTGCACGCCCGGCTCGAGCGACTCCGCATCGTTCGACGAGGTGCTCGAGCTGCTGACGCTGACGGGGCGCAGCCTGCCGCACGCCATCATGATGATGGTGCCCGAGGCGTACGAGAAGCAGCCCGACATCGACCCCAAGCTGCGCGCATTCTACGAGTACCACTCCATGCAGATGGAGCCCTGGGACGGCCCCGCCGCGCTGATCTTCACGGACGGCACGCTCGTGGGCGCGACGCTCGACCGCAACGGGCTGCGCCCCGGGCGCTGGACGGAGACCACCGACGGACTCGTGGTCGTCGGCAGCGAGACCGGTGTGCTCGACTTCGCGCCCGAGCGGATCAAGCGTCGTGGTCGGCTGCGCCCGGGCCGCATGCTCCTCGTTGACACGGCGGCGCGTCACATGATCGAAGAGGACGAGGTCAAGCAGCAGCTCGCCGAGCTCCAGCCCTGGCAGGAGTGGCTCGACAGCGGTACGGTGCGTCTCGCTGACCTGCCCGAGCGCGAGCACATCGTGCACCCCATCGCGTCGATCACCCGTCGTCAGCGCACCTTCGGATACACCGAAGAAGAGGTGCGCATCCTCCTCACACCCATGGGCCAGAACGGTGCCGAGCCGCTGGGCGCGATGGGCAGCGACACGCCCATCGCGGTGCTCAGCGAGCGTCCGCGTCTGCTGTTCGACTACTTCGTGCAGCAGTTCGCGCAGGTCACGAACCCGCCGCTGGACTCGATCCGCGAAGAGGTCGTGACGAGTCTGCGCATGGGACTCGGGCCCGAGCCCAACCTGCTGTCGTGGGGCGCCGACCACGCGCGCACGGTGACGCTGGACTTCCCCGTCATCGACAACGACGAGCTCGCCAAAATCCAGCACATCGACACCGCACTGCCCGGTCGCACCTCGGTGACCATCCGCGGGCTCTACCGTGTCGAGGGAGGGCGCAAGGGACTCGAGAAGCGCATCGCACAGATGTGCAACGAGGTCGATCAGGCCATCGAGGACGGCGCGGAGTTCATCGTGCTCTCCGACCGCGACTCGAATAAGGACCTCGCCCCCATCCCGTCCCTGCTGATGGTGTCGGCGATCCATCACCACCTGATCCGCAAGGAGACGCGGATGAAGGTGGGGCTCGTCGTGGAGGCGGGAGACGTCCGTGAGGTGCACCACGTCGCGACCCTCATCGGCTACGGCGCATCCGCGGTGAACCCCTACCTGGCGATGGAGACCGTCGAGTACCTCGTACGCGCCGGCTTCATCTCGGGGGTGTCCCCGCAGAAGGCCGTCAAGAACCTCATCTACGCACTCGGCAAGGGTGTGCTGAAGATCATGTCCAAGATGGGTATCTCGACGGTGTCCTCCTACGCGGGCGCCCAGGTCTTCGAGGCGGTCGGCCTGTCGCAGGGTCTGGTGGACGCGTACTTCTCCGGTACGGAGACCAAGCTCGGGGGCGTCGGGATCGATCAGATCGCCGCCGAGAACGCGGCGCGGCACGCCTACGCGTATCCCGAAGACGCCGCGGTCCGTGCGCACGAGCGGCTGTGGACCGGGGGCGAGTATCAGTGGCGCCGTGACGGGGCCCCGCACCTGTTCAACCCTGACACCGTGTTCCGTCTGCAGCATTCGACGCGCGCCCGCCGCTACGACATCTTCCGCGAGTACACCAAGCTCGTCGACGACCAGGCGGCCGAGCTCAAGACCCTGCGGGGACTCTTCCGGCTGCGTACGGGTGAGCGCTCTCCCGTCCCGATCGACGAGGTCGAGCCGGTCTCGGCGATCGTGCGGCGCTTCTCCACCGGCGCGATGAGCTACGGCTCCATCTCCAAGGAGGCGCACGAGACCCTCGCGATCGCGATGAACCGCATCGGCGGCAAGTCGAACACCGGCGAGGGCGGCGAGGATCTCGACCGTCTGCTCGACCCCGAACGCCGCAGCGCCATCAAGCAGGTCGCCTCCGGCCGCTTCGGCGTGACGAGCATGTACCTCACCCACGCGGAGGACATCCAGATCAAGCTCGCGCAGGGCGCCAAGCCCGGCGAGGGCGGGCAGTTGCCGCCGGGCAAGGTGTATCCCTGGATCGCCCGGACCCGCGGGGGAACGCCCGGGGTGGGCCTCATCTCGCCGCCGCCGCACCACGACATCTATTCGATCGAGGACCTCAAGCAGCTCATCTTCGACCTCAAGCGAGCAAACCCGAAGGCGCGTATCCACACCAAGCTCGTCAGCCAGTCGGGCATCGGTGCGGTCGCGGCGGGTGTGGCCAAGGCCCTCTCCGACGTGATCCTCGTCTCGGGCCACGACGGCGGCACGGGCGCGAGCCCGCTGAACTCGCTGAAGCACGCCGGGACGCCGTGGGAGCTGGGTCTCGCCGAGACCCAGCAGACCTTGATGCTCAACGGCATGCGCGACCGGGTGGTCGTGCAGGTGGACGGCCAGCTCAAGACGGGACGAGACGTCGTCATCGGCGCGCTGCTCGGTGCCGAGGAGTTCGGCTTCGCCACGACCGCGCTCGTGGTCGAGGGCTGCATCATGATGCGTGTCTGCCACCTCGACACCTGCCCCGTGGGCGTCGCGACGCAGAACCCCGTGCTGCGCAAGCGCTTCACCGGCAAGCCGGAGTTCGTCGTGAACTTCATGGAGTTCATCGCCGAGGAGGTGCGCGAGTACCTGGCCGAGCTGGGCTTCCGCTCCCTGGACGAGGCGATCGGGCACCACGAGCTCCTCGATGTCAACGGCGCCGTGGAGCACTGGAAGGCGAACGGTCTCGACCTCGCGCCCATCCTCGAGGGCCCCGCCTTCGCGGAGGACGAGCCGCGGCGCAACGCCCGCGGTCAGGAGCACGAGCTGGACGAGCACTTCGACGTTCAGCTGATCGAGCGCGCGCAGGATGTGATCGCGCACGGCGGCGAGGTCGTGATCGATCTGCCCGTGCGCAACACGGCGCGGGCCGTGGGCACGATGCTCGGCAACCGTGTGACGTTGGCTCACGGCCAGAACGGCTTGCCGTCGGGGTCGATCACCGTGAATCTGCGCGGGTCCGCCGGGCAGTCCTTCGGGGCGTTCATGCCCGCGGGGATCACGCTCCGACTCGAAGGCGACTCCAACGACTACGTCGGCAAGGGCCTCTCGGGCGGTCAGATCGTGGTCAGGCCGCCGCGGGGTTCATCCTTCGATGCGTCCCAGAACGTGATCGCCGGAAACGTGATCGGCTATGGCGCCACCCAGGGATCCATGTTCCTTCGCGGAGTCGTCGGCGAGCGCTTCTTCGTCCGCAACTCCGGCGCGACCGCCGTGGTGGAGGGCGTGGGCGATCACGCGCTCGAGTACATGACGGGCGGCCTCGCGGTCATCCTGGGCAGGACAGGCCGCAACCTCGGCGCCGGCATGTCGGGCGGCACGGCCTACGTGTACGACCTCGATCGTTCGCTGGTCAACCGCGAGGCGCTGGCCTCCGGCGAACTCGAGCTGCTCGAGCTCGGCGCCGGCGACGCCGAGATGCTCCGCGACCTGCTGACCCGACACGTCGCAGAGACCGATTCGACACTCGCGGCCGCTCTGCTCGAGAACTTCGAGGAGGAGGCGCCGCGCTTCACCCGAGTGCTGCCGCGCGACTACGCGGCAGTGCTGCAGACCCGACAGGACGCCGTCGACGAGGGGCTCGACCCCGACAGCGACGTCGTCTGGACCCGCATCCTGGAGGTGACCGGTGGCTGACCCGAAAGGCTTCCTGAAGGTCACGGAGCGCGAGCTGCCCGCTCGCCGCCCCGTACCCGTCCGCATCATGGACTGGAAAGAGGTGTACGAGGCGGGGGATCCCGCCGCCCTCCGCCGGCAGGCGGGGCGCTGCATGGACTGCGGCATCCCCTTCTGTCACAAGGGCTGTCCTCTGGGCAACCTGATTCCCGAGTGGAACGACCTCATGTGGCGCGGCGAGGGCCGTTCGGCGATCGAGCGTCTGCACGCCACGAACAACTTCCCGGAGTTTACGGGCCGTCTGTGCCCCGCGCCATGCGAGAGCTCGTGCGTGCTCGGGATCAACCAGCCCGCCGTCACGATCAAGCAGATCGAGGTCGCCACGATCGACCAGGCATTCGCGAACGGCTGG
The DNA here is from genome assembly GCF_046111165.1 of Microbacterium sp. HA-8. NCBI lineage: Bacteria > Bacillati > Actinomycetota > Actinomycetes > Micrococcales > Microbacteriaceae > Microbacterium > Microbacterium sp. HA-8. Next base: position 2,429,991 of record NZ_CP162025.1, on the reverse strand, counting down.
GTCGAGCCCGAGCCGCCGGGCCGCCTGACCGGCAAGACCGTCGCGGTCGTGGGCTCGGGTCCCGCCGGCCTCGCCGCCGCTCAGCAGCTCACCCGTGCCGGCCACACGGTCGCCGTGTACGAACGCGATGACCGCATCGGCGGACTGCTCAGGTACGGCATCCCGGACTTCAAGATGGAGAAGAAGCACCTCGAGGCGCGCCTTCGCCAGATGCAGGATGAAGGCACGCGCTTCCGCGCGGGTGTGAGCATCGGCGAAGACATCACATGGGACGCGCTGCGCTCCCGCTACGACGCCGTTGTCATCGCGACAGGATCCACGATCCCGCGCGAGCTGCCGATCCCCGGCCGTGACCTCGCGGGTGTGCACTTCGCGATGGAGTACCTCGTCGAATCCAATCGAGCGGTCGCGGGCGACGCGGTGCCGCACCAGATCAGCGCCGAGGGAAAGCACGTCATCGTCATCGGTGGCGGCGACACCGGCGCGGACTGCATCGGCACGGCCCACCGGCAGGGTGCACTGAGCGTGACGAACCTCGCCATCGGCAAGCAGCCCCCGGCCTCGCGCACGGACGAGCAGCCCTGGCCGATGTCGCCGACGATCTTCGAGATCGCGTCGGCGCACGAGGAGGGCGGTGAGCGGATGTTCCTCGCCTCCACCGTCGAGTTCCTCGGCAACGGTGCGGGCGAGGTGCGCGCGCTGCGTGTCGCCGAGACCGAGTTCGTCGACGGCCGACGCGTGCCCAAATCCGGCACGGAGCGCGAGATCCCCGCCGATCTCGTGCTCATCGCCATGGGGTTCACCGGACCGGAGCAGGGCGAGCTCTCCGATCAGCTCGGCGCGCGGTTCACCGGCCGCGGCAACCTCGAGCGTGACGGCGACTACCAGACGACCGTGCCGGGCGTCTTCGTCGCCGGGGATGCGGGCCGCGGACAGTCGCTGATCGTCTGGGCGATCGCAGAGGGCAGGGCCGCCGCAGCGCGGGTCGATGCCTACCTCATGGGAGAGACCGAGCTGCCCTTCCCCGTTCACCCGAACGACGTCGCGATCGGCCTGCAGCCCGCGTAGGCTGAGGGGCGGCGCATTTCTGCCGCCTTCGCAACAAATCCCACACCCCCCCAACCCCACGGAGCTCCTCACGATGAGACGTGCCAAAATCGTCGCCACTCTCGGACCCGCCACCTCCTCGTACGAGATGGTGCGCGCGATCATCGAGGCCGGCGTCGACGTCGCCCGGATGAACCTCAGCCACGGCGATTACACGGTGCACGAGGCGAACTTCGCCAATGTGCGCAAGGCCGCGGACGACGCGGGGCGTCCCGTCGCCGTGCTCGTCGACCTGCAAGGACCGAAGATCCGACTCGGCAAGTTCGCCGACGGGCCCCACGAGCTCGCCGTCGGTGACATCTTCAAGATCACGATCGAAGACATCCCGGGCACGAAGGAGATCTGCTCGACGACGTTCAAGGGCCTGCCCCAGGACGTCAAGCCGGGTGATTTCCTCCTCATCGACGACGGCAAGGTGAAGGTCAAGGTCGTCGAGACCGACGGCACCGTAGTGACCACCGAGGTGATCGTCGCCGGGCCCGTCTCCAACAACAAGGGCATCAACCTGCCCGGAGTCGCCGTCAACGTGCCCGCGCTGTCCGAGAAGGACGAGGCGGATCTGCGCTGGGGACTGCGCATCGGCGCCGACATGATCGCGCTGTCGTTCGTACGCAACGCCAAGGATGTGCAGCGCGCCCACGTGATCATGGCCGAGGAAGGCCGACACGTGCCGATCATCGCCAAGATCGAGAAGCCGCAGGCCGTCGACCAGCTCGAGGAGATCGTCGACGCCTTCGACGGCATCATGGTCGCCCGCGGCGACCTCGGCGTCGAACTGCCGCTCGAAGCGGTCCCGATCGTGCAGAAGCGCGCCGTCGAGCTCGCCCGCCGCATGGCCAAGCCCGTCATCGTGGCGACCCAGATGCTCGAATCGATGATCAACAACCCGGTACCCACCCGCGCAGAGACCTCCGACGTTGCGAATGCGGTGCTCGACGGCGCCGACGCGGTCATGCTGTCGGGCGAGACGAGCGTGGGGGAGTACCCCGTCGTCGTCGTCGAGACGATGGCGCGCATCGTGGCCTCGACCGAGGAGCACGGTCTCGAGCGCATCGCACCGCTGACGAACAAGCCGCGCACGCAGGGCGGGGCGATCACCCTCGCGGCGATCGAGGTGGCGGACTTCGTCGAGGCGAAGTATCTCTGCATCTTCACGGAGTCCGGCGACTCCGCCCGCCGCATGTCGCGTCTGCGCCCGAAGATCCCCATGCTGGCGTTCACCCCCGACCCGGCGATCCGCCGCCGCATGGCGCTGACATGGGGCATCCGGTCGACGCTGGTGGAGCACGTCGCCCACACGGACCGCATGTTCATCCAGGTCGACGACTACCTGCTCTCCAACGACCTCGCCAAGATCGGCGACAAGGTCGTCGTGATCTCGGGCTCACCTCCCGGAATCATCGGCTCCACGAACGACATCCGCGTCCACAAGGTCGGTGACGCCGTGCACGGCGCCGCGCCCATCTACCAGACGCGCGAGTAGCGGTTCGGGGCCCGACGACCCGCCCCGACAGCACGCAGACGGCGGCATCCCTGCGGGGATGCCGCCGTCTGCGTGTGCCGTCGGGGCTGCGGTACCGGTGATGGGAGTCGAACCCACACGCCCTCTCGGGCAACCGAGTTTGAGTCGGTCGCGTCTGCCATTCCGCCACACCGGCCCGCGCGAGCGGCCTGCCCGCGCGTCCGCCTGAGACGATACCGTAGGATTCAAAGGTGACTGAGCAAGACCTGAACGCCAAGCCCGCGGCATCCACCACCCGACGCGTCGTCGTCGCCGAGGATGAGTCGCTGATCCGCCTCGACATCGTCGAGATCCTTCGCGACAACGGGTACGAGGTCGTCGGCGAGGCCGGCGACGGCGAGACCGCCGTCCAGCTCGCCACCGAGCTGCGCCCCGACCTCGTGATCATGGACGTCAAGATGCCCGTGCTCGATGGCATCAGCGCCGCCGAGAAGCTGAACAAGAACCACGTCGCGCCGGTCGTGCTGCTCACCGCCTTCAGCCAGAAGGAGCTCGTCGAGCGCGCGAGCGAGGCGGGTGCGCTCGCCTACGTGGTCAAGCCGTTCACCCCGAACGACCTTCTGCCCGCGATCGAGATCGCACTGAGCCGCTACCAGCAGATCATCACGCTCGAGGCCGAGGTCGCCGACATGGTGGAGCGCTTCGAGACGCGCAAGCTGGTCGACCGCGCGAAGGGGTTGCTCAACGAGAAGATGGGGCTGTCCGAGCCCGAGGCCTTCCGCTGGATCCAGAAGGCGTCGATGGACCGCCGCCTGACGATGCAGGATGTCGCGAAAGCGATCATCGAGCAGCTCGCCCCCAAGAAGGCCTGACCCGCGAGGCAGGCCTGATCAGATCCCTCAGCGGGCTGATCGCGTCAGATCCTTGAGCAGGTTGGTGATGCGCACCGTCGAGACACGACGGCCGTGATCGTCGCTGATCGCGATCTCGTGCACCGTCATGGTGCGCCCGAGATGGATCGGGGTGCATACCCCCGTGACCCGTCCGGACGTCGCGGATCGCGTATGGGTCGCGTTGATGTCGACGCCCACCGCGAGCCGCCCTTCGCCGGCATGGAAGTTCGCGTGCATCGAACCGAGGGACTCGCCGAGCACGACGTACGCCCCGCCGTGCATGAGTCCCACGGGCTGCGTGTTGCCCTCGACCGGGAGGGAGGCGACGGCGCGTTCGGGCGTGAACTCCACCCATTCGAAGCCCATCTTCTCGGCGAGCGCACCGACCCCGCGCGCCCGCGCCCACTCGAGTGCGGACGGGTATGCGGCATGGTCGTTCACGGGACTCCTTGGACGGGGGAGGCGGAGCCGCGGCGCTCGCACGGGGCCGCGGGCGGTGTCGGAACCCCTGACTAGGCTGTCAGGGTGCCGGACTCCGCAAAGCCTACCCTCATGATCGTCGACGGCCACTCGCTGGCCTACCGGGCCTTCTTCGCCCTCCCCGTCGAGAACTTCACGACCAAGGATCACCAGCACACCAACGCCATCTACGGCTTCCTGGCGATGCTCGTCAACCTCATCAAGGCTGAGAAGCCCACGCACATGGCGGTCGCCTTCGACACGTCGAGAGTGTCATTCCGCACGCGTGAGTATGCGGAGTACAAGGCCAACCGCAGCGAGACGCCGCAGGAGTTCAAGGGGCAGATCCCCCTCCTGCAGGACTGCCTCGCGGCGATGAGCATCACGGTGCTGCAGCAGGAGGACATCGAGGCCGACGACATCCTCGCCACGCTTGCGACCCAGGGGGCCGCGCAGGGATACGACGTCCTCGTCGTCTCCGGAGACCGCGACACGATCCAGCTCGTCACCGACGACATCACGCTGCTGTACCCGAACGTTCAGGGCGTCTCGCAGCTCAAGCGCTACGATCCCGCGGCCGTCGTCGAGAAGTACGGGCTGCCGCCGCATCAGTATCCCGAGATCGCCGCTCTCGTCGGCGAGACGAGCGACAACCTGCCGGGTGTGCCGAAGGTCGGCGAGAAGACGGCGGTCAAATGGCTGACCCAGTTCGGCTCGCTCGATGAGCTGCTCACCCGCGCCGACGAGATCAAGGGTGTCGTCGGCGGCAACCTGCGGGACCACCTCGACGACGTGCGACGCAACCGCACGCTGAACCGCCTGCTCACCGACGTCGAACTGCCCGTCGCGCCGGCCGACCTCGCGGTGCGCCCGATCGACGCGCAGGGCGTGCGCGACATCTTCGCCCGCCTCGAGTTCCGCACACTCCTGCCACGCGTCTTCGAGGCGACGGGAGCGGATGCCTCGGCCGCGGCGGCGACGGACTCTCCCGCCGCGGCGCCCACCGCCGCTCCCGCACGGCAGATCGCGCCCGGCGAGCTCGATGGCTGGATCGCCGCGGCGCTCGAGAGCCACCCGGCGGGCATCGCGATGGTGTGCGACCCGCAGCCGACGGCGGCCGCCGCGCGTGTCGGCCTCGCCACATCGGCCGAGGCCGTGGAGTTCGCGTGGATGCCCGCCGACGACGACCCGGCGTTCTCGGCGTTCACCGCATGGCTGGCCTCGACCGCACCGAAGGTGATGCACGACGCCAAACCGCAGCTCAAGTTCCTCCGGCGGGCGGGAGTCGAGGTCGCCGGCGTCGCGCACGACACGCTGATCGCCGGGTGGCTCGTGCGCCCGAGCTTTCCCGACAAGAACCTCGCCGACCTCGTGGATCGCTATCTGGGCGAGGCGCTGCCCGAGGCCGACCCGAATCAGCTCGTGCCCGAGACCGAGGGGGCGACCCCCGGTCAGCGCGCGTGGTACATCCTCAGGGTCGCCGACGCTCTGCTGGCCGACATGCCGGCGTCCGTTACGCGGGTGCTCTCCGAGATCGAGATGCCGACGCTGACGGCGCTCGCGGACATGGAGCTGGCGGGGGTGACCGTGTCACACGCCAAGCTCTCGTCGTTCTCCGGTGATCTGGGGGCTCGTGCCGAGACGCTCGCGCGCGAGGCGTACGCCATCATCGGCCGAGAGTTCAACCTGGGGTCGCCCAAACAGCTGCAGGAGGTGCTCTTCGAAGACCTCCAGCTGCCGAAGACACGCAAGACCAAGACGGGCTACTCGACCGATGCGGCCGTGCTCGCCGACCTGCAGGAGAGCAACCCGCATCCCTTCCTCGATCTGCTGCTCCAGCACCGCGAGGCGACGAAGCTGCGCCAGATTATCGAGTCCCTCGATGTCGCGATCGGTCCCGACGCCCGCATCCACACCACCTACGTGCAGACGGGCAGTCAGACCGGTCGTCTGTCCAGCACCGAACCGAATCTGCAGAACATCCCCGTACGCACCGAGGAGTCGCGTCGCATCCGGAGTGCCTTCGAGGTCGGTCAGGGGTATGAGGCCCTTCTGACCGCCGACTACTCCCAGATCGAGATGCGCATCATGGCGCACCTCTCCGAGGATCCGGGGCTGGTCGAGGCGTTTCGCACGGGGGAGGATCTGCACCGTTTCGTCGGCGCGCGCGTGTTCGGCGTGCAGCCCGCCGACGTCACCCCGGCGATGCGCACCAAGGTCAAGGCCATGTCGTACGGTCTCGTCTACGGCCTGTCGGCGTTCGGTCTGTCCAAGCAGCTGCGCATCGAGCAGTCCGAGGCCAAGCAGCTCATGACCGAGTACTTCGCGCGGTTCGGCGCGGTCCGCGACTATCTGCGCGGATCGGTCGAGCAGGCGCGGATCGACGGGTACACCGAGACCATCTTCGGTCGTCGCCGTCCCTTCCCCGATCTGGCCAGCCCCAACCGCGTGCTGCGAGAGAATGCCGAGCGTGCCGCGCTCAACGCGCCGATCCAGGGCAGCGCCGCCGACATCATGAAGATCGCCCTCTTCCACATCGACGATGCGCTGCGCGGGGCCGGTCTGCGCTCGCGCATCCTCATGCAGATCCACGACGAGCTCGTCGTCGAGGTGGCGCCCGGGGAGTGGGATGCCGCCGAAGAGATCGTCCGCGCGCGCATGGGCGACGCGGCCGAGCTGACGGTTCCCCTCGATGTGCAGATCGGGCGCGGCGCGGACTGGAACGAGGCCGCCCACTGAGTCGTGTCGGCCCCGGTCAGTAGGCTCGAGGCTATGACGGACGCACAGCGGACACCCACGAAGATCGACGAGGTCGCCGAGGCGTGGGTCGACACTCTCGCCGAGCTCTCCCCGACGCTCGGAACCTACATCGGTCGCTTCGAGTACAACGGGCGCTTCGACGATTTCTCGCCCGAGGGGGCGCAGCGCTTCGCCGACGCGGCGCGCACGACGCTCACGCGACTCGACGCGCAGATCCCGGCTGACGCCATCGATGCGGTCACGCAGGCGGACCTCGGGGGCAGTCTCCGTCTGGCGCTCGATCTGCACGACGCTCGCTGGCACCTGCGCGATCTCAACGTCATCGCCTCTCCCGCACAAGACATCCGATCGGCGTTCGATCTGATGCCCACCGACACGGTCGAGGACTGGGCCGTCATCGGCGAGCGCCTCCGGGCGGTGCGCGGCGCGGTCCGCGGTTACATCCAGACCCTCCGCGAGGGCATCGCGCAGGGAGTCGTCCCCGCGCGCCGTCAGGTCGTCGAGGTCGTCACCCAGCTGCACCGGTACACGGCCGACACCGGTTTCTTCGCCGAGTTCGCGGCTCAGGCGGCTCCCGCCGAGGGCCAGCTGCCGGCATCCCTCGCCCGTGATCTCGCCGAGCGTGCCGACGCCGCCCGTGTCGCCTACGACGAGCTCGCCGGCTTTCTCGCCGACGAGCTGGCGCCCGCGGCCACAGAGAAGGATGTGGTCGGTCGCGAGCTCTACGCCCTGCACTCGCGGCGCTTCCTCGGAGCCGAGATCGACCTCGACGAGACTTACGAGTGGGGCACCGAAGAGCTCGCGCGCATGGTCGCCGAGCAGGAGGAGGTCGCGCACGAGATCGCGCCCGGCTCCTCGATCGAGGACGCCGTCGCGATCCTCGAAGCCGATCCCGCCCGCAAGCTGCACGGTACCGAGGCGCTGCAGCGCTGGATGCAGGCGACGAGCGACCGTGCGATCGCCGAGCTGGGCGCGAGTCACTTCGACATTCCCGAGCAGATCCGCACGCTCGAGTGCATGATCGCCCCGACCAACGAAGGCGGCATCTACTACACGGGGCCGACAGACGACTTCTCCCGGCCCGGCCGCATGTGGTGGTCTGTGCCCGAGGGCGTCGACAGCTTCGACACCTGGCGGGAGCTGACCACGGTGTACCACGAAGGGGTGCCCGGTCATCATCTGCAGATCGCGCAGGCCGTCCACAACCGTGGCGAGCTCAACTCCTGGCGCCGGCTGCTGGCCGGCACGTCGGGCCACGCCGAAGGCTGGGCTCTCTACGCCGAGCGCCTGATGCAGGATCTGGGCTATCTCGACGACCCGGCCGACCGCCTCGGCATGCTCGACGGACAGCGCATGCGGGCCGCCCGCGTCGTCCTCGACATCGGCGTGCACCTCGAGAAGCCGCGACCCGACGGCCAGGGCCCCTGGGACGCCGCGTTCGCGCTGGAGTTCATGCGGCGCAACGTCAACATGCCCGACGAGTTCGTGCAGTTCGAGGTCAACCGCTACCTGGGGTGGCCGGGACAGGCGCCCTCGTACAAGGTCGGGCAGCGCATCTGGGAGCAGGTGCGTGACGCCTACCGCGATGAGCGGGGCGAGGCCTTCTCGATCAGGGAGTTCCACAAGCGCGCCCTCGACATGGGCGGTGTCGGACTCGACACGCTCCGCACGGCCCTTCTACGCGGCTGAGTCGGGGCCTCACGGGGGCGTTCCGCCAGCGGGATGCTGCCGCAACAGGTCCGCGACCTCCTCGTCGCCCGTCTGGGTGAAGTCTTCGTAGAACTGCCCGACGGCCCAGAACTCCCGTTCCGGGCGTAGGCAGACGTACAGATCCGCGATGCCGCGGTCGGGGCGCCACTGCGCCGGCGCGACGGGCGCCGCGAGCACCACCGTTGCGGCGCCGCGGTCGCGCAGGACCCGGCACGCGGCGGTGGCCGTCGCCCCCGTGGCGATGCCGTCGTCGACGACGATCGCCGTGCGTCCGCGCACGTCCGCTCGCGCGCCGTCGCCGCCGAACAGCCGAGTGCGTCGGGCGAGCTCGACGCGTTCGAGGTCCTCGACGAAGGCGAGCTGCTCCGGTCCGACGCCCATGCCGCGCACGGCGGCCGCATCCACCACCCGTACGTTCTCGCCGATCGCACCGACGGCGTACTCCGCGTGTGCCGGCGCGCCGAGTTTGCGCACGAGCACGACGTCCAGCGGGGCGGCAAGGGCACGCGCGACCGGTGCCGCGACGACGACGCCCCCGCGGGGAATCCCGTACACGACCGCGTCCGCACCCACGGTGCCCGCGGCCGCCTCCGCGACGAGGCGTTCGGCGAGGAGACGACCGGCATCGGCACGATCGCGGAAGGGCTGCGCTGCCATGCGGCCAGAGTACGCTCGCAGCGGCATGATGCGGCGGGAATGCCGGCACGACGGCATCCGTTGCATGCTTCTGAATAGAAGGGCGGGATCATGACCGAATCCACCGGAGTACAGCTGGGGCTCGACACGTTCGGCGATGTGAGCCTGGGATCCGACGGGCACCTGATCAGCGATGCCGAGACGATCCGAAACGTCGTCGACCAGGCGCAGCTGGCCGACGAGGTCGGGCTGGCGTTCTTCGGGGTGGGGGAGCACCACCGCCGCGAGTTCGCGATCTCGAGTCCCGAGATCGTCCTCGCCGCCGCGGCCGCTCGGACGTCCCGGATCCGCCTGGGCACCGCCGTGACGGTGCTCTCGAGCGATGACCCCGTGCGCCTCTACGAGCGCTTCGCGACGCTCGACGCCGTCTCGCAGGGGCGCGCCGAGGTGATCCTCGGGCGCGGGTCGTTCATCGAGTCCTTTCCGCTGTTCGGCTACGACCTGCAGGACTACGAGACCCTTTTCGAGGAGAAGCTCGACCTCTTCACGCAGCTCATGACCGAGAAGCCCGTCACCTGGCAGGGCACCACCCGCGCACCGCTCACCGAGGCGGATGTGTTTCCGAAGACCGCCCGGGGGCTCAAAGCCTGGATCGGCGTGGGCGGCAGCCCCGAGTCGGTCGTGCGTACGGCACGTCATGGTCTCGGCCTCATGCTCGCGATCATCGGCGGGCCCGCCTACCGGTTCCGCCCGTTCGTCGATCTCTATCACCGCTCGCTCGACGCCTTCGGCCGCGAGGCGCTGCCCATCGGCGTGCACTCGCCGGGTCACATCGCCGACACCGACCAGCAGGCCTGGGACGAGGCCTACGCCGGCTTCGAGGCGATGAACAACACCATCGGGCGCGAGCGCGGATGGCCGCCCTACAGCCGGATGCGCTTCCAGCACGATGTCGGCCCCGAAGGGGCGATCTACGCCGGATCCCCCGAGACCGTCGCGCGAAAGATCGTCGACACGGTGCAGACTCTGGGCGTTTCGCGCTTCGACCTCAAGTACGCGACCGGCACCATGCCGCACAGCATGCTGATGCGCAGCATCGAGCTCTACGGTACGCGGGTCGCCCCGCTCGTGCAGGAGATGCTCGCGGACTCCCGCCAGCCGGTGCGCTGAGTCGTACGATGGCCGGTGGGCTGAGCCGTACGATGGCCGGCGTGACCGACACCGCAGCCGCACGCTCCGCGCGGCCCTCCGACCGTCTCGACACGTTGCCGTTCAGCCGCGCCCACCTGCGCGTGCTCACCGGCTCGGGAATCGGCTGGGCACTCGATGCGATGGATGTCGGACTCATCTCCTTCGTGATCGCCGCTCTCACCGTGCAGTGGAGTCTGCTGCCGCACGAAGCGTCGTGGATCGCCTCGGTCGGATTCATCGGCATGGCGATCGGTGCGAGTGTCGGCGGTCTGCTGGCGGATCGGCTGGGGAGGAGGCAGGTCTTCGCGATCACGCTGCTGGTGTACGGCGTCGCCACGGGTGCGAGCGCTCTCTTCGGCTCGGTCGCCGCGCTGCTCGTGCTGCGGTTCTTCGTTGGCCTGGGACTCGGGTCCGAGCTGCCGGTCGCCTCGACGTACGTGAGCGAGTTCGCCCCCGCGCGCATCCGCGGGCGTCTCGTGGTGATCCTCGAGGCGTTCTGGGCCGTCGGCTGGACCGCGGCCGCGCTGATCGGCTACCTCGTCATCCCCGCCTCCGATGACGGCTGGAGATGGGCGTTCGCGATCGGTGCGATCCCGGCCGTCTACGCGCTCATCGTGCGCTGGGGTCTGCCGGAGTCGGCACGGTTCCTCGAGTCGCGAGGAAGGCTCGGCGAGGCGGATGCTGTCGTCCGGCGCTTCGAGGCGTCCGCTGGCCGCCCGTCCCCGGCCGCGGCGACGGTGCGCGACGGCGGCCTACCGGTGGCGCCCGCGGTGGACGCGGCACCTGGCGGGGCGGGCCGGGCGCGGGGCGCGATGCGCGGCGTCGCGGCGCTGTGGGGTCCGGGCGTGCGCCTGCGGACGGCATCCCTCTGGGTCGTGTGGTTCTGCGTCAACTTCTCGTACTACGGGGCCTTCATCTGGATTCCGTCGCTGCTCGTCGCGGCGGGATACGACCTCGTGCGCTCGTTCGGATTCACCCTGATCATCACTCTCGCGCAGCTGCCGGGATACGCCGTGGCGGCGTGGCTGATCGAGGTCTGGGGCCGGCGTGCGACGCTCGTGGTCTTCTTGGCGGGGTCGGCGGTGTCGGCCTACTTCTTCGGCACCGCGATCGCGCAGTGGCAGGTGATCGCGGCCGGGATGGCGCTGTCGTTCTTCAACCTCGGCGCGTGGGGTGCGCTCTACGCCGTCACTCCCGAGGTCTATCCGACGCCCGTGCGCGCGACCGGCGCGGGCTGGGCGGCCGCGGTGGGGCGTCTCGCATCCATCGTCGCGCCGCTGCTGGTGCCGGTGATGCTCGTCTGGGGCGGCACGCCGCTGCTGTTCGCCGTGTTCGCAGGGTTCTTCGTGCTCGCAGCCGTGGCCGTCCTGCCGCTCGGCGACCGCACGGGCGCAGCGCTCGACGCCTGACCCGCCCGCATAGGGTGGGGGAGTGGTACACGTTCGGTACGTCGCGATCGGCGACTCCTTCAGCGAGGGCGTCGGCGATGAGCTGCCCGACGGTCGCACCCGGGGGTGGGCCGATCTCACCGCGCAGGGCTGGGCGAATGCGCTGGGAGATCGGATCGAGTACGCCAATCTCGCCGTCCGGGGCAAGCTCGTCTGGCCGATCGTCGAGGAGCAGCTCGAACCGGCCCTCGCGCTGAATCCCACGCACCTGTCGTTCAACGGCGGGGGCAACGACATGCTCCGACCGCGCGCCGACCTGGTGCGCGTCGCCGACGCCTTCGAGCGCGTGCTGCGTCGGTGCGACGAGGAAGGGGTCACGCTGATCCTGCTCTCGGGCGCGAACCCGTCCGCGCAGCTGCCGCTCGGGCGGCTCATTCGGCGCCGCGGAGACGAGCTCTCACGAACCGTGGAACAGCGGGTGGAGCACCGCGACGATGTCGTCCGCGCGCTGAACTGGCACGATCACGAGCTCGGCACGCCTCCGTTCTGGTCCGAGGACAGGCTGCACATGAGCGCACGCGGGCATCACCGTGTCGCCGCCCGCGTGCTCGATGCCCTCGGGCACACCCCGCCGCCGGAGTGGTGGGCGCTGCCGGATGCGGGTCCCCGAAGCGCGCGCGGGTGGGCCTACTATCGCGAGCACGTCGGTCCGTGGGTGCGCCGGCGGATGACCGGAACCTCATCGGGTGATGGCCGCCAGGCGAAGTACGGCGCGTGGACGCCGATCGACCCGAGCACCTGAGCGCGGCATCCGTTCGGAGCACGGACCCGCTCAGAGCCCGGACCCGCTCGGAGCACGTGTCCCTCAGAGCACGTACCCCGGGTGCTCGGCGAAGGCACCGTCGATGACGATCTGCGCGCGCTGGCGGGCCAGCTGGCGCAGTGCGCTGGTCGTACGCGCGCCCTCGGCGAAGTACCACCAGAGGTACAGCGCACCGTACATCCACGCGCCGTTGTAGGCCCAGTTCGAGTCGGCGCCGTCCTTGCCCTCCCCGAATGTCGAACCCGCGGGGAAGGTCGAGTTGTGCCGGAGTGCGGCGTGCCGTGCCTCGTGAACAAGCGTCTCGGCGCGTCCCGGGGCGTTCTTGCTGTAGAAGAACAGCGAGTACAGCTCGACGTTGGAGCCGTTGTTGCGAGCGACGGCGTCGCCGTCTCCGCAGGCGGCACGCAGATCGCCGATGTGTTCGCGCACGTACCGGCGCGCCCAGTTCAGGCAGGCGCCCGAATAGTCGTCGTCGAGGTAGTTCTGGGCCGAGTAGGTCAGCGCGTAGCAGCCGTTGAAGGCTCGGGCGAGTGGCAGATCGGTGTTGCAGCAGTCGTCGTACCCGAAGCTCGCGTTCCAGGTCGCATTGGCGAAGAAGCCGTATGTGTTCCAGAAGTAGTCGACGAAGGGCTGACTGCAGATGGAGGCGCCGTAGAAGGCGTCTCCGGAGGCGTTCTTGTCGGGCACGGTGGCGCCACAGGCGGTCATGGTCTCATTCCTCTCTCGATGCTGCGCGGGTCACTCGTCGAAGGGGCGCGGGATGCCGGGCAGGTCCTTCTGCGGCGGATCGATGCGGTCGATATCGGCCTGTTCGGCGTCCGACACGGTGTGGCGCTGCAGGTCTGCGATCCACCCGTCACCCCGCTCGTCGAGAAGGGCGCGGGCGCGCTCGAGCGCGTCGCGCTGATCGCCGTCGAGGAGTGCGAACCACGCGGCGCGGCGCATCGCGGTGTAATCGGCGCGGGCGATGGTCTCGAGCAGCACGTCGCTCGTGTCGACGCCGTGCCGGAAGAGGCGGCTCAGGCCCTCCATCGCGGTGGTGCGCAGCAGCACCTCCTCGGTGACCGTGCTGATGCCGTGCGCGGGGTCGGCGGACCGTTCCTCGGGAATGGGGCGTCGGACGATGTCGGCGAGCAACTCACCCGCCGCCGGGTGTTCCAGATCGATCGCCAGTTGCACGAGCGCCCACCGCTCGATGTAGGCATCCTCCTCGAGCGCATCGTGGGTCTTCAGCACCAGGACGGCGAAGTCCGCGTCCTCGCGCACGCGGGCCAGGGCGCGCTGATAGATCTCCTCGGCGCCGGCGCCACTCGCCGTCATGACCGCGACCGTGTCGGTCAATCGCCGGTACAGCCGCGGATCGCCCGAGATGTCCGGGAAGCTGCGCATATCCCGGATGGCGAACTCGTCGGGTTCGGTACCGCGCACGCGAGGCGTGTTCTCGTGATGCACCATCGCTCTCTCCTGTCTGAGGGCGAGCGCGGGGGAGTGCGCTCACCCTCAAAGGAGTTCGCGAGGCGACGTCTGATACGTCTCAGCCGCGGGTCAGCAGCCCGGGCCCGCGGGATCCTCGATGCAGGTGCGGGCGACGAGGGCCGTGTGCACCTCGACGACACGCACGTCGTATCCGACGCCCGCCGAGGTGACCGCCCCGGTGACGGGTCGCCATGCCCCCGTGCCGAAGTCGACCGCCGCCTGGTAGATGACCCGCGCGGTGACACGGTAACGGCCGGGCTCGCCGTAGACATGGCTCGTCGCGGTGGGGCTGAACTCCGGCATCCCGAGTCTCTGCCACGGCGCGCCGCCGGTGGATGCCGCGCGCGCCGTGCCGTCGCCGTGCTCGAAGCGGAAGGCGGTGGGGGAGAACCGCACCGTGACGTCGTACCCGAACAGCGTGCCCGTCAACGCATGGGTGGATGCTGTCGCCACGAGGTTCGTGGGCATGCCGACGACGCCGAGCCCCTGCGGCTCGCCCGTGATGGCCGGGGCCGCCGGGATGAACGAGGCGAGGTCCGCCGCCGTGACGTCGGGGAGGGTGACGACCGTGTAGTTGGGGCGGCACAGCGCGGTCGTGCAGGCCGGGGGAGCGGCGGGCGCTGTGCCGGTGTCGTCGCGGCTTGGATTCGTTGCCGAGCCCGTCTGTGGCCTCGTCGCTGGCCCGCTTTGCCCGCCGAGGCTGCGGGTGTCGGCGCCGACGTCGACCTGGGTGCCGTTCGTCGTGGCGTGGCAGGTCGTCGTCCAGCCAAAACCGCCCTGGCAAGCATTCGATGTGGGGATGCCTGTGCCAAGCATCGCCCCTACCAGCATCAAGGTCGCGGCAGCCGTTCTCAGCACAGCGCAGGGTCTCCGGGCAGGAACTTCGACACAGCCAAGCCAGTGGCGGTGCTGGGACGTTCTTCGAGAATCACCACGAACGATTGGATGCTTGTACGGTCAGAATTGGGGATCACACTGCCGGACGCGTCAACCAATTTCACTGTGCCAACGTCTACGCAGACGAGGAGGCGTTCTGCTTGACCACCTATAGAGAGGACGCGCGTCTCGCCCGTCACCTCATGTCCCAGCGAGTGGAGCTCGGTTAGGTACGTTCGAGCACCAGCATTCGCTTCGCCGGTACTCCACTCGTAGACGTTGGTGAATGTTTCCGGATCGCTGACTACTACGCCGTTCTGGGCGTCGACGTAGGCGCGATATGTCGCCTCGGCGGCTGCGAAGGCTTCTTCGTCCGTGGCGAAGGGGAGTGCAGTCGCGGAGGGTGTGGGCGTCGCGTCGGGCTGCGACGCACATCCGACCAGCAGCAGGGCGGCGGCGGCGAGCGCGACGATCCCGAATCTCATGGCGACAAACTAGCCGTGCGGCAGCAGGCGACGGCGGTTATCCACAGATGTCGGAGGTTCGTCGTACATTCGCCGCATGACTCGGTTCTTCTTCGACACCGCAACGTCCCTCGACGGCTTCATCGCGGACGACGCCGACTCGCTCGCATGGCTGTTCGCCGTGCCCGACGGCGAGTCGCCCGCCGACGAGCTGCTGCCGCACGATCATGCGGTCCTGGTGGAGGGATCGACCACCTACGAGTGGCTGCTGAGAGAGTCCGACATCCTGACGCACCCCGAGAAGTGGCAGGAGTTTCATGGCGATCGGCCGGTGTTCGTGTTCACGACGAGGCAGCTTCCCGTGCCGGCGGGAGCCGACGTGCGCTTCGTCTCGGGCTCGGTCGCCGAGGCGCTGCCGCGGATCCGGGAGGCCGCGGGCGACGGAGATGTGTGGGTCGTCGGCGGGGGAGATCTGGCCGGGCAGTTCTTCGACGCCGGAGTGTTGACCCGCATCGCGATCTCGATCGCGCCGGTCGCGCTCGGCTCCGGCGCGCCCCTGCTGCCACGCCGTATCGAATCCGACCGCCTGACACTCGTCGAGGCGAAGGCCGTCGGGCAGTTCGCGCGCGTGGTCTTCGACGTGCGCATGACCTGACGCGTCGACGCACGCATCCGCTGCGGCGGCCCTGGTCGCGGCCGCCCCAGGCGTGCCCCGGCGTCGCCTACATCTCACAACCGTTCGCCTCACCCCAGGCGTGCCCCGGCGTCGCCGACATCTCACAACCGTTCGCCTGTCGCGAACTGCGGGTGCGACACCGTCCGACCCGCAGTTCGTGACAGGCGAGTACCTCGCGCAGGCGCCGGTGCGCACTTCGCCTGTCGCAAAGTGCGGGTCGCGCCGCGCTGCACCCGCACATCGCGACAGGGGAGCGCCCTCACGATGACGGCACGCACACGACGAGCGCCGCCGCACGCCCCACGAAGGCCGCCCGAACAACTCAACCTGACATAATGTGCATTATCGGCGAATAACCCATCCGGGCCTCAGCGCACGCGCAGCTCCGTCAGCGCCCCGATCCGCAGCGACGGCGCCGCCTCATCAAGAACGACGGTGCACAGCGTGTGCGTACAGGACCGGCAACGAACGATCGCCACGGAATCGTCCACCTCGACGGATGCCGCCGCCAAGGGCTCTGCCGCGCCGCACGCGCCGCACGATGCGACGAGCGCCGTCGGGTCCCCGCCGAGCAGGCGCGCCAGGACGCCCGCCAGGGCGTTTCCGTCGACCAGTGTCGCGTGCGCGGCCCGGCGGTCGTGTCGCGGAGACCCGACTCCCATCACGCACCTCCGAAACGCTCGGTACGGATGCGGTCGCTCCGATGTCCGAGTTCGACGAGTGTCCGCGCGACCGCTTCGACGAATCCCGTCGGCCCGCAGACGAACGTTGTGGCCCCGACATCCACGGGCCACACCGCGGATTCCACGGTCTCGGCATCCACCCGCCCGACTCGGCCCGACCAGCCATCGGGTGCGCGCCGGGTGTAGACCCAGGTCACGTCGACGCCCTGCTCCCCCATGGATTCGACATCATCACGATATATCGCGTCTTGCGGTGAACGCACCGAATAGAGCAGGCGGAACGGCTGGCCCGAACCCGCGGTCGCACGAGCGCGCGCGATCGCCCGGACCGGCACGATCCCCGAACCGCCGGCGATCAGCTGGACGGGCCCCCGATCCTCGGGGCGCCAGATGAAGTAGCCACCGAGCGGCCCCTGGACTTCGAGTTCGTCACCCGGCAGCACGTCACGGACGAGGTAGGGCGAAACCTCACCATCGGCGACCTCGTCAACAGCCAGCTCGATGTGCTCACCCGCATCGGCGGAGGCCAGGGAGTACGACCGCACGGCCTGGTACCCGTCCTCGGCCGTCAGTCGGAGATCGATGTGCTGGCCCGGAACGCTGCCGGGCCAGCCCGGCACCTCGACCTCGAGCACACGCGCCGAGGGCGTCACCGATCGCGCCGCCACGATCCGCGCGGGCCGCCAGCCTGCGTTCACCAATATCTCTCTTCGGCCCACGGGTCGCCCCGACGGTGGTAGCCGTTCTGCTCCCAGAAGCCCGGGTCATCGCTCTTCTGCATCTCGATGCCCCGCACCCACTTGGCGCTCTTCCAGAAATACAGGTGCGGCACGAGCAGCCGTGCGGGCCCGCCGTGTTCGGGCTCGAGCGGCTTGCCGTCGAATTCGCATGCGACCCATGCCTTGCCGCCCAACAGATCGTCCAGGGGCAGGTTCGTCGTGTAGCCGCCATACGCATGGATCATCGCGAACGCCAGCTCCGTGTCGATGCCGGCGAACAGGGTGTCGAGCGACACACCGCGCCACGTCGTCTCGAGCTTCGACCACCGGGTGACGCAGTGGATGTCGGTGTGCACATCCTCGATCGGAAGCGCCATCAGCTGATCCCACGTCCACGTCGTGACAGCGTCCTCGGTGCGGATCGAGAATGCCCACTCCCCCGTGTCCACCCGGGGCGTCGGACCCGCCGAGAGCACGGGGAAATCCTCCGTCAGGTACTGCCCGGGAGGCAGCCGTGGATCACTCTCGCGGCGGCGGGCTCCGAAGCCCCGGGAGAACACGGCCATGACGCCTCCGAACGGTCTGGGTCTCCAGAGTATCGGCGCGCGGAGCCTGCGCGAGGGCCACGCGCAGGACGATCGCTACGCTGGGAGGATGCCGCGTCCCGCCGATTCCGACGCGGCGCCGTGATCGAGGCCCTCACCGGATTCGTCGTCATCGGCGTCGCCATCGCCGTCGGCTACGTGATCGGGCGCATCGATCTGCTCGGACCGCACGCGCGCCCCGTGCTGAGCCGCCTCACCTTCTTCGTCCTCTCCCCCTTCCTGCTCTTCGTCGTGCTCGCCCAGGCCGACGTGGCGATGCTGTTCTCGGCGATGCTCCCCGTCTCGGCGCTCGCCGCGCTCACGGTCTTCGTCGCATACACCGTCGTCGCCCGACTGATCTGGAAGCGCTCGGTCGGCGAGACCCTCATCGGCGCGCTGTCGGCCGGGCAGGTGAACTCCAACAACATCGGCATCCCCATCTCGCTCTACATGCTGGGAAGCGCGGCCTTTCCCGCGCCCGTCATCCTGCTGCAGCTGCTCGTGTTCACGCCGATCGCGATGACGATCCTCGAATCCGTCACGTCGGGGCGCGCGTCGCTCGGCCGCGCGCTGGCGCGCACGGCGAGCAACCCGATCGTGATCGGGTCCGTGCTGGGCACCCTCGTGTCCGTGAGCGGGATCACGCTGCCGCCCGTCGTGCTCGATCCCGCCCTGCTCATCGCCGACGCGTGCGTCCCCGTCCTGCTGATCAGCTACGGCATCTCGCTCCACGGTCAGCGGGTGCTGGGCGCGTCTGGCCGGCGTCGCGACATCCTCCTCGCCTCGGCACTGAAGCTCTTCGTCATGCCGTGTGCCGCATGGGCCGTCGCGACCTACATCTTCCATCTCTCCGCCGCGGAGGTGCTCGTCGTCGTCGTGCTGGCGGCGCTGCCCACAGCCCAGAACGTGTTCAACTACTCCCAGCGGTACGGTGTCGGCGAGACGATCTCGCGTGACACGGTCTTTCTCACGACGGTCGCGAGCGTGCCCGTCCTGATCGGCATAATCCTGATCCTCGTCTGGCCCGGCAAGACCGCCGCCGTCGTCACGGCGATCATCGCGATCTATGCGATCGTCGCCGGCCTGGTATATGCCGGCCTCGGCATCTTCTCCAAGGCGATGGGCGGATGGTCGCGCATCGGTCACATCGTGCTCGGCGTGCTGTTCGTCATCGCGGGCATCATCGCTTTCGCCAACCTCGGCGCCGCCACGGCATGGCTCGCCCTCTTCCTCGGCATCCTCGTCGGCATCATGTGGATCGTCGAGGGCGTCGTGGCGCTCACGACGCTCGGCGGTTCGAGCTCGAAGGGCTGGAGCATCTTCTTCGCGATCCTCAGCATCGTCGCGGGCGTCATCCTGCTCTTCTCGCCCATCTGGGGCGCTGTGGTGCTGTGGTGGCTGATCGGCATCTCGCTCGTCGTGCTGGGAATCCTTCAGATCATCCGCGCCTTCACGTTCAAGACGCTCTGAGCCGAGGCGCACACGCGAAAGCCCACGCTCCCTCCCCCGGGGCGCGTGGGCTCTTCTCGTGCGAGCGGGCCGTGACTAAGCGCCGGCGAAGCCGCTGGTGTCGCCGATGAGGCGCGTGTTGTCCGTCGGTACGGGGTCGGATGCGGCGAGAGCGACCTCGGCAGCGAATTCCGAGACGTTGTAGAGCCGCCCCGCCGACTCACGGCGCGACGCGATGGCGCCCGGGTTGGCCCGCTCGAGCAGGGTCGCGGTGATCGTGCCCTCGATCATGTCGCCCGAGACGACGACGAAGCCGATACCGCGGCGCTCGAGATCGGGGATGAGCTCTCGGAGCGCGTCCTCACCGGCCCGCTTGGAGAGCGCGACCGGTTCGTACTCCGGCATGGTCGGCGTCGTGCGGATGAAGTGCGCCTGGTGGCTCGTGACGAACACGACACGTGCGCCCTCGCCGAGCAGTGGCAGCGCCGCCTGCAGCGCACCCACCTGCGCATCGCGGTTGAGCAGCAGCGCGTAGTCCTCCCCCATGCCGGACTCCATGCCGCCGGACGCGTTGAGCACCAGGATGTCGAGGCCGCCGAACTCGCGCTCGACCTCGGCGAACATCGCGCCCACGGAGTCGGCGTCGGTGAGGTCCGCCCCGACCACGATGGCGCGGACACCGAGCGCACGCACCTCGTTCGCCAGCTTCTCGGCGCGAGGAGCCTTGTTCCGGAAGTTGATCACGACGTCGGCGCCGGCCTGGGCGAGGTATCGAACCGTGTCGGCACCGATACCGCGCGAGGAACCCGTCACGAGAGCGCGCTTGCCGGCGAGGGATCCGGGGGCGAGAGGGACGGCGGGGTCGGTCACGGGGTGCTCCAGAGGGATCGAACGGGCCGCGCACAGGTGATGTCACGGACCTCTCGACCCTACCAACCCCGGCCCGCGGGCCCCGTGCTAGGTTCGAGACGAGGAGGCGCGCCGTGGACCTTGTTCAGACCATCGAGCAGTTCGCCTGGATCGGGTGGATCGTCCTGATCCTCGTCTTCTTCACGATCGAGACACTCACCCTGGAGTTCACCTTCCTCATGCTCGGGGTCGGGGGTGTCGCCGGTCTCGTCTCGGGTCTCGCCGGCGCTCCGCTCTGGCTGCAGGTCGTCCTCGCCGCGGCCGTCGCCGCGGGACTGCTCCTGCTCCTGCGCCCCCCGCTGCTGCGGCGCCTGCGCCGCGGCGAGGATCCCACGCCGAGCAACATCGACGCACTGCTCGGGATGCCGGGGGTCGTGGTGTCCACGGTCTCGACGCTCGGGGGCCAGGTACGCCTCGCAAACGGCGACACATGGACTGCCCGCGCCGACAGCGGCGCCGCAGACGCGCAGATCACCCCCGGCATCCCCGTCACCGTGGTGCGCATCGACGGCGCGACCGCCGTCGTGCGCACGCAGATCCCCGAGGAGGGCGTATGAGCGATCTCGAGCAGATCATCCCGACCGCGATCGGCTGGGTCCTCGCCGCGGCGGTCTTCATCTTCGTGCTGGTGGTGATCGTACGATCGATCCGCATCATCCCTCAGGCCACGGCGGGGGTCGTCGAGCGGCTCGGCCGCTATCGCAAGACCCTGATGCCGGGCCTGAACATCCTGGTGCCGTTCATCGATCGGGTGCGGCCGCTGATCGATCTGCGCGAGCAGGTCGTGTCGTTCCCCCCGCAGCCGGTGATCACCGAGGACAACCTGGTCGTCTCAATCGACACCGTCGTCTACTTCCAGGTGACCGATGCCCGCGCGGCGACCTACGAGATCGCCAACTATCTGGGCGCGGTCGAGCAGCTCACCACGACCACGCTGCGCAACGTGGTCGGCGGGCTCAACCTCGAAGAGGCGCTCACCAGCCGGGACGAGATCAACAGCAAACTGCGCATAGTTCTCGACGAGGCCACGGGTAAGTGGGGCATCCGCGTCGGGCGTGTCGAATTGAAGGCGATCGACCCGCCGGTCTCCATCCAGGACTCGATGGAGAAGCAGATGCGCGCCGAACGCGATCGCCGTGCCCTGATCCTGACCGCCGAGGGTACCAAACAGTCCGCGATCCTCACGGCCGAGGGCGCCCGGCAGGCCGAGATCCTGCGCGCCGAGGGCGACAAGCAGGCCGCCGTGCTGCGGGCGCAGGGCGAAGCCGAGGCGATCCAGACCGTCTTCGCCGCCATCCACCAGGGCAATCCCGACGAGAAGCTCCTCGCCTACCAGTACCTGCAGACCCTTCCCAAGATCAGCGAGGGCTCGGCCAACAAGCTGTGGATCATCCCCAGCGAGTTCACCGAAGCCCTGAAGAACGTCTCGGGAGCCTTCTCAGGCACGCTCGCCGATGTGGCGGCTCGTGAGGCGGCCCCTCGCGCTGCATCGCACCCCGATGGGCCCTCCGCGTCGTGACACACCCGTGGTTCGCCGCCTCGGCGGCGCCCCGAGTGCTGGCCCATCGCGGACTCGTCACGGACACCGGCGCAGCGCACGGCATCGCCGAGAACTCCTTCGCGGCCGTCGCCGAGGCCCATGCCGCCGGGGCCTTGTACGTCGAGTCGGACTGCCACCTGACCCAGGACGGGGTCGTGGTCCTCTTCCACGACCCCGATCTTCGGCGCGTGACCGGCGATGCGCGCTCCCTCGCGGACGTCGGAGTCCGTGAGCTCGAACAGCTGATGGCGGAGCGCGGCGGGCTGATCACCCTCGAGCAGGCGCTCGACGCCTTCCCGACGGTCCGGTTCAACATCGATGTCAAAGCCGCGGCCGCAGCCCATCCCGCGGGCAGGATCATCGCACCCCATGCCGAGCGCGTGCTGCTGACGAGCTTCTCGGATGAACGCCGGAGAGCAGCGCTTTCGGCCGCGGCGGGCGGAAGCTCCCCGCCCGCGACATCGGCGGGTAGGTGGGTGCTCACGCGGCTGCTCGCTGCCCTCGCCCTGCGACAGAGGCGCGTCGTGCGCGCACTGCTCTCGGATGTCGACGCGCTCCAGATTCCGGAGCGAAGAGGCCGCGTGCGCGTGCTCAGCCCGCGGCTGCTCGACGCGGCGCATGAGAAGGGCGTCGAGGTGCACGTGTGGACGATCAACGAGGAGCACGAGATGGACCGCCTGGTCGCGATGGGCGTCGACGGCATCGTCACGGATCGCGCGGACGTGGCGCTGCGACGGTTTCCGCACGTCTGACACTGTGCGTTGACTGAGAATGCCGCGCCGCAACGGCCCGTTCGGATGAAGCATCCAGGTGGTCACGTTATACCGGAGGACGGACCTAGACAGACCGTCACCACCCACCGCCGAGGAGACCACACAATGGCAGATCGCAGCCTGCGCGGCATGCGGCTCGGCGCCCAGAGCCTACAGAGCGAAGAGGGCGTCGTGTTCATGGAGCGCGCGGAACACACTTACAACTGCAGCACGTGCGGACGCGACACCGTCCTGATGTTCGCCGCAGACGCCGAAGCCCCCGAGGCCTGGGAGTGCCGCACCTGCGGCGCGGAGGCAGCCCTCGTGGTCGGCGACAAGGCGGTCACGATCGATCACAGCGACGACAAGGTCGCCCGCACCCACTGGGACATGCTGCTCGAACGTCGCTCGCGCGCCGAGCTCGAGGAGCTGCTCGAGGAGCGGCTCGCCTACCTGCGCGCCCGTCGCGGCGCCGGTGAGAACCCCGACAGCATGCTGCTCGGGGCCTGAGCCTCACGATCCGCCACGGAGGGCGCCGGATGACGACATCCGGCGCCCTTCGTCATATCCGGGCGCCTCAGGCGGCGTCGCGCCGACGGCGACGCGCCAGCAGACCGACGCCGGCGAAAGCCGCGAGGGCTCCCCAGAACAGGATCGCCTGAACCGTCGACCCGATGAGCACGGCGGGAGTGATCCCCTCGCGCAACTCGACATCCGTGACCATCGCGCCCGGCTCGTCGGCGGGCAGCGCGTCGATCGTCGAGCCGTCGGGTGCGATGACCTGGCTCGTGCCGACCGTAGAGATGTTCACGACCGAGCGGCCCGTCTCGATCGCCCTCATCCGCGCGAACGCCAGCTGCTGAAGGTTCTCGTCCGTCCCACGGAAGTCGGCATTGTTGGTCTGGAACATGTACACCTGCGCGCCGTCTCGCGCTCCCTCGTGGATGACGTCGTCGTAGATGACGTCGAAGCAGATCGCCAATCCCACGCCGACACCGTCGACATCGAACACGGGGGCGTTCTGCCCGGGTGTGTACTCGCGCTGGATCAGCCCGATCAGATCCGGTGCGAGTGCCTCAAAGAACCACCGGTCGGGCACGTACTCGCCGAAGGGCACGGGTTTGCGCTTGTCGTGGTACTGCACCGGGTTGGATTCGCCCGCCCGCCACAGCATCGAGGTGTTGAAGATCTCGTCGCCGCGCTGGGTGGCCGCATTGACGATCAGAGGGGCGTCGGCCAGCGACGACAGCGAGTCCAGCGTGCGCGCCGTCGACGCGTTCTGCGTCGGATCCGAGTCGATCCCGCCCTCGGGCCACAGCAGCACGTCGAGATCGTCGTCGATGATCGGCTGCGTGGCGGCGAGCTGGGCGCGCAGCACATCTCCGGGTGCGCGTTCGTCGAAGTACCCGGAGGGGCCGTTGCCCTGCACGCTGCCCACACGCATCGTCCCCGCCGTCGCCGTCGCGAACTGCGGAGTGAGCAGGAGCACGGTCGCCAGCACGAGCGTCGGCAGTGCGGTGCGCACATCGCGCAGATGCCGCAGTCGCGCCCACTCGATCGCGGCGGCGCACACGGCCACCATCAGAAACGTCAGGCCGGTGACACCGACCCACGAAGACACGTGCGCGAGGGGGCTCTCGGATTGACTCATCCCCATCCGCGCCCACGGAAATCCCGTGTACGGCCACGAGCCCATGAACACCTCACGCGCCGTCCAGAGTCCGGCCACGAGCAGCGGTAGGAGGACGAGTCGACCCGTCCGCGCGGGCATCACCCGCGGCATCCATCGGTACGCCAGCGCGATCGGAAGCGAGCCGACGGCCCAGAAGACGGCCTCGAGCCCCGCGAGGGCGAACCAAGGCACGAGACCCAGGTAGCGCGTGATCCAGAGGATGTGCACGAAGTAGAACGACGCGCCGAACACCGCCCCCACGAGCAGAGCCGACCACGCACTCCGGCCGACGAGCGACACGAGCGCGAGCGAGATCCCGACGAACGCCAGCGGCCACACGCCGACGGAGGGATACGCCAGATCGAGCACGGGACCTCCCACGGCGGCGGCGATCAGGGCCGCCCAGAGGGGGAGGAGGGGCTTCGTGCCGGTGCGCGGCGAAGCGGAGGTCACGGGCACGCCTTCCAGCCTAAACGCGCGCGAGAATGCGCCGGGCGGGATGCGGGAGCTCACACGCCGGAGTAGGCCACGATGCCGCGCCGCACGGCGTCGAGCGCGTCGCGCGCCGTGCCGGCGAGGGGCGCGTCCGCGACGATCGAGAGCTGATCGAGAAGATCTATCGTCTGCTTGGTCCAGCGTACGAAGTCCCCCGCCGCCATATCGGCGTCATCGAGCACACGATCCAGGGGCATTCCGCGCGCCCAGGCCCGCATCGCGCGGGCCAGACCCGTCGCGAGCGGCTCGGACCCCGGGAGCCGGTGATCCCGTTCGATATCGTCGAGCCGCGACCAGAGATCCTGCGTCGCGCTGAGCGCCGCCCGAAACTCCCCTCCGGGCAGTCCCCGCTCCCCCGGTCCCGCCTCGTCGCGGCGCGGTTCGAAGACCAGACAGCTCGCGAGAGCGGCGAGAGATGCGGCATCGAGCCGATCCCAGAGGCCCAGACGAAGCGATTCGGCCACGAGCAGATCGCGTTCGCCGTAGATGCGCCGCATCGTCTTGCCCGCCGGGGTGAGGAAGACCCGGCCGTCGCGCTCGCGAAGGTACTCGAGCGCGCGCAGCACATCGGTGACCCGGTCGAACTGCCGCGCGACGGTGCCCGTGCGGCTGTCGATCTGCCGGCGCAGGGAATCGACCTGCCGCTTCAGCTTCCAGTACCGCTCCCCCCATCGCGCGTGCGCTTCACGGTCGGGGCACGTGTGACACGGGTGGCGCTGCATGCGCGTGCGCAGGCTCTTGAGCTGGGCCTGCCGACGTTCGCGAGCACCGCGGCTCGCCCCGGCATCCGTCCGATTCTGCTTCTCGAGATCGCTCAGCTCGCGTCGGATGCCCGAGTACTCGGCGAAGTCTCCGCGGTCGCAGGTCATCGCCTGCGCGTAACCTGCCAACGACTCCTCCTGCTCGCGCACCTGCCGCGCGAGGCCGACGACCGCACGGTCGGCCTGGAACTGGGCGAACGAGGACTCCAGCAGCTCGCGGGCCCGACCCCTGCCGTACCGGTCGATGAGGTTGACGGCCATGTTGTAGGTGGGCCGGAAGCTCGAGTGCAGCGGGTAGGTGCGACGCGACGCCAGCGCCGCGACCTGCTGGGGATCCAGACCCTCGGTCCACTGGATGACCGCGTGTCCCTCGACATCGATGCCCCGCCTGCCGGCGCGCCCGGTGAGCTGCGTGTACTCCCCCGACGTGATGGCGACCCGCGCTTCGCCGTTGAACTTCTCGAGCTTCTCGAGCACGACCGTGCGCGCGGGCATGTTGATGCCGAGAGCCAGGGTCTCGGTCGCGAAGACCGCCTTGACGAGCTTGCGGCGGAAGAGCTCCTCGACCACCTCTTTGAAGGCCGGCAGGAGCCCCGCGTGGTGGGCGGCCACGCCCCGCTCCAGGTTCTCGCGCCATTCCCAGAAGCCGAGCACGGCCAGATCCTCGTCGGGCAGCGTGCGGGTGCGCTCCTCGATCACGGCCCGGATCTCGGCACGATCCTCGGGGGACGTCAGGCGCAGCCCGCTTCGGCGCACTTGCTGGACCGCGCCATCACACCCCGCACGGCTGAAGATGAAGAAGATCGCCGGCAGCAGGTTGCTGCGTCCGAGCAGCTCGACGACATCGGGGCGGTCGAGTCGCTCGATCCGCTGGACGTTGCCGGGCCGCACCGGCCGGTGGTGACCGCGGTCGGGCCGACGACGCGAGGGCTCGTATCGGCCGGTCTGACGGTCGCTGTTGCGAGCGTGCGCGCGACGGTTGTTGTCGAGGTTCGCCCCTTTCGGCGAGCGGATGCGCATCAGCTCTTGATTCACCTGCGCGGTGGCCACCCCCGCGCGATCGTCGAAGAGAGGCAGCAGGTCTCCCCGCACGAGGACGTGCTGTTCGAGTGGCACGGGCCGGGTCTCGGAGACGATGACCTCGGTGTCGCCGCGTACGGTGTCGAGCCAGTCGCCGAACTCCTCGGCGTTGGAGACCGTCGCAGACAGCGACACGAGGCGCACGTCGCGGGAGAGGTGGATGATGACCTCCTCCCACACTGCGCCGCGGAACCTGTCCGCGAGGTAGTGGACCTCGTCCATCACGACGAAGCGCAGGTCGCGCAATGCCGGCGAGTCGGCGTAGAGCATGTTGCGCAGCACCTCGGTGGTCATCACCACGACGCGGGCGTTGCCGTTGATGTTGACATCGCCCGTGAGCAGCCCGACCTCGTCTGCGCCGTACACCTCCTGCAGCTCGCGGAACTTCTGGTTCGACAGGGCCTTCATCGGTGTCGTGTAGAAGGCCTTGCCGCGATCGCTCTGCATGGCGAGATGGACGGCGAACTCCCCCACGATCGTCTTGCCCGCTCCGGTCGGGGCCGCCACGAGCACGCTGCGCCCCTCTTCGAGGGCCTGGCACCCCGCGACCTGGAAGGGGTCGAGGTCGAACCGCTGCGCCTGAGCGAACGCGGAGGTGAGGGGATGCCGGTGCGCCTCCCGCGCGGAGGCGTACCTCTCCGCGGGGCTCGGGATGCTCACCCGGGCGTCCCCGCGGCCAGCAGCGCGGCGTCGCGCTTGCGGCGGCGGCGGTCGAAGAGCAGAGAGAGTCCGGCGGCCGCGAAGTACAGCACGATCATGATGCCCATGAGCAGAAGCATCGAGGTGACATCCGCCGCCGGCGTCGCGAGCGCCGAGAAGACGGCGGCGATGAGGACGGCGACCCGCCATCCCTTGAGGATCGCCATCCCGCTCATGACGCCCGAGATGTTCAACGCCACGAGGAAGACGGGAAGCACGAACGCGCAGCCGAGGACGATGAAGAACTTGAAGACGAAGTCGTAGTAGGTGTCGTAGGCGAACAGCAGCGCCGAGCCGTTGGGCACGAAGGATGCCATCAGCTCGATCACGTGCGGGATGATGAAGAAGCCCACGACGCACCCGGCGAAGAACAGCGGGATGGCGGCCCCGATGAACGACCAGGTATAGCGGATCTCTTTGCGCGTGAGGCCCGGCATCACGAACGCCCACAGCTGCCAGAGCCAGACCGGTGCCGAGATGAGCAGGCCGATCGCGAACGCGATGCGGATGCGCAAGTCGAAGCCGCTCGTGACGGTCGTGAAGTTCAGAGCGGTGAGCGCGTCGCCCTGCATCTCGAGTCCGCGGCGTTGCGCCACCTCGAGGATCGGCTCGTTGAGCAGGGAGATGATTCCGTCGGTGATGAAGAAGGCCACCACCATGCCGGCGATCAGTCCGAGGGCTGCGATCATCAGCCGACGACGCAGCTCGACAAGGTGGGCGCCGAGCGACATGCGCTTGTCGCGGCGCGGTTCGTCATCCCCGACGGTCACGCCCGCAGCGGTCGTGGCCACGGCAGCCTACGGCTTTGTGTCGGAAGACGCGCCCGGTGCAGGGGGCGTCGAACTCGCCGAGGCGTTCTGCCCGAGCGAGGGATCGTACGGCGGGGTGCCGACCGTCTGCTCGGTCTTGCCCTCGGAGTGATCTTCGTCCTTCATCGCCTTCATCTCGCCCTTGAAGACGCGAGCGGACTGGCCGACGCTCTTGGCCAGTGCGGGGAGCTTGGCCGCACCGAAGAGCAGCAGGATCACCGCAAGAAGAATCAGCAGGTGCCAGCCGTTGAGGTTTCCCAACATGGTGCTCTCCGTCTCACGTGAGGATGCGGTCCGCCCAGTCTAACCCGCGGATGCCGCGATGGCCGGGAGCCTCAGGCCGCTCACTCGTACTGCGCAAGCCCCTGGCGCGCCCAGGCGATGCTCGCTTCGCGCGCTTCGCTGGGCGCGACGACCTCGACGGCCCCGCCCCGGCGGGCCGCGAGGCGCTTGAGCTGCTGTGGGTCCGCGACCCGCAGCACCGCGGAGGACAGCGGCTCACCCGGGGTGACCTCGGCGAAGTCGAGGTACTGACCGAGCAGGGGCGCGGCATGAGGGACGAATCGGATCGACGCCTCGAGCGCCCCGTCCGCCCGAGTGAACACCTCGGTCTCGGGATCGTCGTGGTGCGCGGCGGGAATGTCCGTGACCACCACGTCGCTGACCCGGTCGAGGTGGAAGGTGCGCATGTCGCGGCGCAGATGACACCAGCCCCGCAGGTACCACTGATCGTCGGTGACGACGATGCGCACCGGGTCCACCGTGCGAGTCGTGGCCTCGGCATCCGGCTTTCGATGCGTGAAGGACACCGCTCGCCCCCGGTCGAGGGCGTCGCGCACCGCGGACCGCACGTCGTCGATGGGGTCGGCGGTGACGACCAGCTCCGTCGGCGCCGCGCTCGCCCCGCGCGCGAGCTTTGCGATGAGCGCCGGGACGACGCCACCGCCGGCGACTCCCGGGGCCGACTGCGCGAGCTGCAGTCCCGCCAGCAGTGCCGCGGCCTCGCGGGCGGTCAGCCGGGGCGCCCGTTCGAACGCGACGGTGTTCAGCAGCTGCAACTCGTCGCTCTGATCGAGCAGGTCCCAGTCGATGTCGAAGAGCTCGTTGTGCATACCGCCCGGCAGACCGATCACGACCAGACTCTCCGCGAGGGCCCGGAGGGTGTCGGGGTCGACGTCGAGATCGCGCGCCGCCTCGACGACCGGCACCGGACCGCGCTCGACGAGATAGGGCACGAGATTCATCACGAGCGCCACGCGGTCGATCGCGACCATGGCGACGGGCCGTGGCAGGGAGCCGCGCGCCCCGCCCTGGGAAGGAACCGACATCAGCTCGCCTCCCCGTGCGCGGACAGCGTGCGCTGCAGCCGCAGGATGACCTGCGCCCGCAGGGCCTCGGGCCCCTCGACGAACACTTCGGGTCCGTAGGAGGCGAGTTCGTCGGCCAGCACGTGCACGTCGATGAACGGCACGTGCACCTGGTCGCCGCGCCGTTCGCCGCGCCGTCGCAGTCGCAGCGCCGCCTCCGTGCCCTCCTGCACCCGGAGCACGGCGGTGTTGCGCGCCGCGACCTGTTCGAGCCCTCGGCGCGCTCGCTCCCCCGCACCTGCTCGCGCGGCGGGATCGAAACGCTGCCGCGTCGGCTCGATGTCGCCGACGATGCGAGAGAGCAGGAAGGTCCGCTCCTGGGCCAGGTCGCGGTCGTATCCGTAGACGTGCCAGCGTCCCTCGACATCGATCAGGGCGTGGGGCTCGAGAGTGCGCAGGCGGGGGACGTCGTCGCCGGGCTTGACGTAGGTGAAGCGCACGACCCGCCCCTGATCAGCGGCCTGGCGCAGCGCCGGGAAGGCGGCATCCCGCGCCGTGATCCGGGGCGCGAAGCCGATGATCGGCTCGTCGACCTCGATACCCAGAGCGCGGATCTTGCGCAACGCGGACCGCGCCTCGCCCGAGATGGAACTCTCGCCCCATACCGCGGCGGCGACGTTGAGCACCGCCACCTCGGCGGGGGTGAACTCGAGGTCCTCGGGCAACACGTACTCGGCCTTGGGGATGACGTAGCGCGCCTCGCGCAGATCGTCGGGGTCGGCGGCGTCACCGAGCGTGTGGATGGGTACACCGAGCTCGCGAAGGGCATCCTTGTCGCGCTCGAACATCTTCTCGAGCGCGTCGACGCTGCGCCCTTCGGCGCGCGCCTCGCGGTATCCGGACACGCTCGAGAGGATCTGCTCCTTCGTCAGCCCGTAGCGATGCGCCATGAGCGCGACGGTGAGACTGAGCAGCCGCTCCTCGGGCGCGATCTTCTCCGGCACGCCCCAATCCTAGGTCGGCGCTCCCGCGTCCGGCGCGAGCGCGACGCCGCCGGGACGGACTATCCGGCGGGAGCGTCGATGCCGAGGATGTCGACGACGAAGACGAGCGTCGACCCACCCGGGATGCTGCCGGCATCGTCGTCGCCGTACCCGAGCTCGGGCGGGATCACGATCAGCACCTGCGAGCCGACGGTCTGCCCCTCGAGAGCCTGCCCGAAGCCTTCGACGACCTGATCGAGTTCGAACGACGCGGGAGTCTTGCCCTCGTCCCACGTCGAGTCGAACACGGTGCGGTCGTCCCAGAGGACGCCGGTGTACGCCACGCGCACCGGGGCGTCGCCCGTGACGATCTCGCCGCGTCCCTTCTTGAGCACCTGCACCTGGAGGTCGGACGGGGGCGCGGTGTCGGGAACGATGATGCCGGGGCGCCCGTCGGGTGCGCGGACGACCGAGGGCATGCCGTGGCCGGTCACGAACTGGTCGTCGCCGTCCGCCTTGTCGAGGTAGACCTTGCGCAGGTCG
The DNA here is from genome assembly GCF_046111165.1 of Microbacterium sp. HA-8. NCBI lineage: Bacteria > Bacillati > Actinomycetota > Actinomycetes > Micrococcales > Microbacteriaceae > Microbacterium > Microbacterium sp. HA-8. The sequence goes on along the minus strand of NZ_CP162025.1, from coordinate 2,399,085 downwards.
GTGACGACGATGGCGGTCGCTCCCGGTGCAAGCCCCAGTCCCTCGGCGGTCTGTTCGTCGAGATCGCCGGAGGGGATCACGCTCACGACGCGGCCGCCCTCGCGCGCGCACGCCAGTGACTGCTCGAGCGTGGGGAAGATGCCCGTCCACTGAGTCAGGGGCGCCGCGTCGAGCGTGCCGTCGAAGGGCGTCGAGACGAGCTGCTCGCCGCTCTCGCCGTCGAAGACAGCGAGGTCGAAGACCACCAGCTGGTCGTCGGTGCGAATGGCCGTCCCCTCGCCGGTGAGCACATCGGCCCACATCGTGGAATCCGTCTGCACGGGGGTGTAGGCCTCGAGCTCGGGCATCTCACCAAGGTCGCCCTCGACGCTCACGAGCTCGGCGACGGCCGAATCCGGCGACACCTCGCGCTCGCACGCGCCGCCGGAGGGCTGCGCCGAGGCGCAGCCGACGAGTCCTAATCCGACGAGGCCGACGGCTGCCACCAGAGCGGGAAGTCTACGCACGCGCATCAGTCTAGGCCGTCGTCCGACGTCGCCCCGTGGGGGTCGTCGCCCGCAAGCGGTCCGCCGTCGAGGCGGGCATCTGCCGCCTTGCGTGCCTCGCGGACCCGCTTGCGCAGGTTCTTGTCGGTGATCTCGCGGTCACCGACGGCACCCGGGGTCCACAGCTCGACATCCTCGTCGCCGTAGCTCGACTTGGATGCGCGACGCTTGACCTCGGGGGGCACTGCGCCGGGGGCAAGGCGACGCGCCGAGATCAGAAAGCCGGTGTGCGCAATCATGCGGTGGTCGGGTCGCACGGCGAGGCCCTCGACGTGCCAGCCGCGCACGATCGTCTCCGAAGCCTCCGGATCGGTGAACAGCCCCGTGCCGCGCAGGTACTCCGCGACGCGTGAGAGCTGCGTCGCCGTCGCGACGTAGCAGAGCACGACACCGCCGGGAGTGAGGGCGTCCGCGACGACGTCGATGCATTCCCAGGGCGCGAGCATGTCGAGCACGACGCGGTCGACGGCGCCGGGCGGCAGGGCATCGGGGAGATCTGCGGCGAGGTCGCCCACACGCACCTCCCACCGTTCGGGGTGCTCGCCGAAGAACGTCTCGACGTTCGCCGTCGCCACCTCGGCGAACTCGGGCCTGCGCTCGAACGAGACCAGTCGCCCCTCGGGTCCGACGGCCCGCAGCAGCCAGAGGGAGAGCGCGCCGGATCCGACCCCCGCTTCGACGACCGTGGCCCCGGGGAAGATGTCGGCCTCGGCGAGGATCTGCACGGCATCCTTCGGATACACGATGGCCGCACCGCGCGGCATCGACATGACGAAGTCGCGCAGCAGAGGGCGCAGGGCGAGGTACTCGTGTCCTGAGCTGTTGACGACGACGGAGCCGTCGGGAGCGCCGATGAGGGCCTCGTGCGTGAGGACACCGTGGTGGGTGTGCAGCTCGCCGCCCTCGCGCAGCGTGATCGTGTGCCGGCGCCCCTTGGGGCCGGTCAGCTGCACGCGGTCTCCGAGGCCGAACGGCCCGCTCTGACGGGGGGCGGATGCGGGAGCCGCGCTCATGCGCCGTGCTCCGCGCCCGCGTGCCGGGCGTGTCGGGTCAGCAGATCCTGGAGCGTCGCCGGCGTCTCATCGGCCAGCGACGGCGAGAGCCGGTTCGCGCCGGTGCCCTCGAGCGAGACGATGTTGGGTACACCCAGGACAGCACCGCCCGCCGCGACGGCGGAACGGACGCCGTTCGGCGAATCCTCGATGGCCACGGTCTGCCGGATGTCGACCCCCAGCTCGTCTGCTGCCATCAGATACGGGTCGGGGAACGGCTTGGGACGGCTGACGTCGTCGCCCGCGATGACGAGATCGAAGGCGTCGAAGTCGATCAGTTCGACGATCGACAGCGCCATCCTGCGCATCGACATCGTCACGAGCGCGGTCGGGATCCCCGCCTCCTTCAGGGCGAAGAGCAGCTCACGCGCACCCGGGCGGAAGGGGACGCCCTCGCGGGCGAGGGATTCGAGCACGCGATCGGTGAGGGTGTCGACGATCTCGGGGACGCTCAGCCGCACACCGGCGGCCTGGAAGATGCGGGCCGCGTCATCGAGGCCGAGGCCCACGAGCTGCAGCGCCTGCTCGTGCGACCACGTGCCTCCGAAGCTCTCGACCAGCGGCGTCTCAGCGGCCATCCAATGGGGTTCGGTGTCGACGAGAGTGCCGTCCATGTCCCAGAGGACCGCGCGCAGAGGGGGGTGAGTCACCCGCCCCATGCTACCGACGCGCCCGAGGCCCGCCTGATACCCCTGTCCGCGCGACCGCCTATCCTTGAGGGAACCCGCGCGGGGGTGCAGGATGCTCGATTCTGCACCGCAGACCCGCAGAGCCAGTCGGGAGGCGTGGTGGATGGACTCGGACGCAGAGTGCTCGTGGCGGCATTCGACGGCTGGAACGACGCGGGAGAGGCGGCAACGGCTGCGGTCGCCGCGCTGCGCGAATCCGGCGAATACGAAGCCGTGCACTCGGTGGATCCCGAGCTCTACTTCGACTACCAGTACACCCGTCCCCACATCGCGATGGATGCCGAGGGCCGCCGCCAGCTGACCTGGCCCGAGACGACGATCCTGCGCCCGGCGCGGCGCACACGGGGCACGCAGCTCTGGCTGCTCACCGGGGTCGAACCCGCCCGCGCCTGGCAGGCCTTCGCCGCCGAGCTCATGGACGTCGCCCTGCGCGAAGACATCACCGGATTCGTCGCGCTGGGGTCGATGATGTCCGACGTGCCGCACACCCGGCCGATCTCGGTGTTCGCGGGCAGCGACAACGACCGGGTCCGCGACCACCTCGGCATCGACCGCAGCACGTACGAGGGCCCGGTCGGCATCCTGTCGGTGCTCGCCGAGGCGGCCGAACGAGCGGGAGTGCCCTCCGTCGGCCTGTGGGCGAGCGTCCCGCACTACGTCGCTGGCCACACGCCCTCCCCGAAAGCGACCCTGGCGCTGCTCGATCGTCTCGAGGACATCACCGGCGCACAGATCCCGCGCGGGGACCTGCCCACGCAGTCGGCGACCTGGGAGGCCTCCATCGACGCGGCGGCGGCCGACGACGAGGAGATGACCGAGTACATCCGCAGCCTCGAGCGCACGCGCGACACGTGGGACTCCCCCGAGGCGTCGGGAGACGCGATCGCCGAGGAGTTCGAGCGCTACCTGCGCCGCGGCGGCGGCGACGGACCGCGCAAGCCCCCTCGGGACGACCCGCGGCGCTGAGTCGCCGCGAGGGCTCGCGCCGGCGCCTCCGGACTCAGTACGGCTGCAGCACGCCCAGCGACAACAGCACGATCAGCAGGGCGCCGAGCGCGAGGCGGTAGATCACGAACGGCAGGAAGCTGCCCCGCTTGAGGTACTGCATGAGGAACGCGATCACGGCCAGTCCCACACCGAACGCGACAACGGTGGCCCCGGCCGTGTCGATCAGCGAGTAGGGGCCGCTCGGCTCCTCGAACGCCTGGAGCAGCTCGTAGAGCCCCGAGCCGAACACGGCAGGCACGGCGAGGAGGAAGGCGTACTCGGCCGCCGCGGGCCGGGTGTAGCCGAGCGCGAGCCCGAGGGTGGTCGTCGCGCCGGAGCGGGACACCCCCGGGATGAGTGCGAGGGCCTGCGCGAAGCCGAGGCCCAGGCCGTGCGGGTAGGTGAGGTCGCTGAGCTGACGGCGGCGGGAGCCCCATCGATCCGCCGCGCCGAGGAGCAGACCGAAGCCGATCAGGACGATGGCCACGAGCCACAGGTTGCGGAAGGTGCCGCGGATGACGTCCTGGAAGAGGAACCCGAGCACCCCGATCGGGATGGTGCCGATGATGATCAGCCATCCCATCCGCGCATCCGGATCATTGCGGGGCACGGCGCCGGTCAGCGACTTCGCCCATCGCGAGATGATCCGCACGATGGTTCCCCAGAAATAGACCAGCACGGCGAGCTCGGTGCCGATCTGGGTGATGGCGGTGAACGTCGCGCCCGGGTCCTCGGCCGAGGGCAAGAACTCTCCGACGATGCGCAGGTGGGCGCTCGATGAGATCGGCAGGAACTCGGTCAACCCCTGCACGATGCCGAGGATGAGGGCTTCGATGAACTGCATGGCGCCTTCCGGGTTGGTCGCAGCGATGCGGGAGTGATGAGGGATGCCGGGTCCCGGCATCCGCGGATCAGCAGGTGCGGATCAGATCGGTCAGCACGCGCTGACCGAATTCGAGCGACGCGATCGGCACGCGTTCGTCGACACCGTGGAACATGCCGGTGAAATCGAGGTCGGCGGGCAGTCGCAGCGGTGCGAACCCGAAGCCGGCGATGCCGAGTGAGGCGAGAGCCTTGTTGTCGGTGCCGCCGCCCATCAGGTACGGGATGACGGGGGCGCCGGGATCGTGCCGGCCGAGGGCCGCGACCATCCGCTCGACGAGGTCGCCGGAGAACGGCACCTCGAGACCGATGTCGCGATGCACGGTCTGGATCTCGACGTCGTCACCGATGATGCGGCGGATGTCGGCGAGGGCGGCATCCTCCGTGCCGGGGAGTACCCGCACGTCGATGAGCGCTTCGGCGCGATCCGGGATCACGTTGTGCTTGTACCCCGCCGTGAGCCCCGTGGGGTTGGCGGTCGTGCGCAGCGTGGAGCGCAGGAAGCCCTGTGCAGGGCCGGTGTACGCGGCGAGGGCGTCCGGGTCGGCGTCGGATTCTCCCGTGATCTCGGCGAGGCGCGCGAGCAGCTGCGTGGTCGTCTCGGTCAGACGCACCGGCCACTCGGTCCGACCGAGCGCCGCGACCGCCTCGGCCAGGCGGGTCACGGCATTGTCTCCGTGCAGGCGCGAACCGTGCGCGGCGCGGCCGCGGGCGACGAGCCGGATCCAGAGCAGCGCCTTCTCCCCCACCTGCAGCAGATACGCACGCCGACCGGCGACATCGATCGAGTAGCCGCCGACCTCGCTGATCGCTTCGGTCGCGCCGGCGAACCACTCGGGCCGATCGCGCACCACAAGCTGCGAGCCCTCGACGCCGCCGTTCTCCTCGTCGGCGAAGAAGGTGAGGATGAGATCACGATCGGGCTGTTCGCCTGCGCGCAGCAGCTCGGCGACCGACGTCAGGATCATGGCGTCCATGTCCTTCATGTCCACCGCCCCCCGACCCCACAGCATCCCGTCGCGCACGAGACCCTCGAAGGGATCGACGCTCCATCCCTCGGCGGGCGCGGGCACGACATCCAGATGACCGTGCAGGATGAGCGCCGGCCGATCGGGATTCTTGCCCGGCGCACGCGCGGTGACGTTGGTGCGCCGCGAAATCGGCTCGAAGTAGTGGGTGATGAGCCCGAGGGATTCGAGATAGGCGCCGACGTATTCGGCCGCCTCACGCTCCCCGGACGCTCGGCCGCCGCCCCAGTTCTGGGTGTCGATGCGGATGAGGTCGCGGGCGATGCGGGCCACTTCCGGCAGCGCGGCGGGATCGCTCGCGTTGGCGGCGGGTGCCGTGGGCCCTGACATGCGCACCAGGCTACCCGGGTCGGGAGGACGCCCCGGAACATGCTAGGCTCGATCCTCGGTTGCGAAAGCAACTCACCCATGCGCGGGTGGCGGAATAGGTAGACGCGCTAGCTTGAGGTGCTAGTGCCCGTATAGGGCGTGGGGGTTCAAGTCCCCCCTCGCGCACAGAACGAAAAAGGGTCCCGAAAGGGGCCCTTTTTTGTTGTGCGACAGTGTCGGCGCGACGCCCCTGGTTGGGGCCACGCGGCGCGGCGGGAACGAGCACAGGAGACGGCGCCGAAACAGGACGCATTGACGTGCAGCATCCTGTTCTGGGCGCATCTCCTGTTCTCGCGGCGTGCCGTACGTCGTACCCGGCGGCGGCCCGATCTGCGTGCCCGCGACCGGGTGCGATGCGACCCCACATTTCTGCAGCGAGCCACCACGCGTCGGAGGTGGGCTCGCTGCAGAGATGCGGGCTCGCTGCAGAAATGTGGGCTCGCTGCAAAAATGTGGGCTCGCTGCAGGAATGTAGGTTCGGCTCAGCATGCGCGGCCGCGGACCATGTCCGGCGGTGCAGCGGACGGACACCCGGGGCTACGCGGCCGTCACCCCGAACAGCAGGCCGAGCGCGTAGGTGATGGCGGCGGCGCCGAAGCCGATCGCGAGCTGGCGCAGCGCGCGCCGCAGCGGCGGCGCTCCCGAGAGCAGGCCGACGGTCGCCCCCGTTGCCAGCAGGGCGATTCCCACGAGCACCAGCGCGAGGACGACGGCCGCCACACCGCTCAGGCCGAGGATCCAGGGGAGCACCGGGATGATCGCGCCGGACGCGAAGAACAGGAAGCTCGATGTCGCGGCGCCCAGTGCGCCGCCGACGACCTCGTGGTCTCCCGAATCCCCGCGCGGACTGCGGTAGGGCTCGGCACGGTCGGCTGAGCGCGCCGCCTCGACGACCGCGCGAGCGCGCTCGATCGCCTCATCCGGCGTCAGGCCGCGCGTGCGGTAGACCAGGGCCAGCTCGTTCGCGTCGAGATCGAGGTCGGGCAGCACGTCGTCGGCGAAGTCATTCGGCTCGGTCGAGTCGAGCAGCTCGCGCTGTGAGCGCACGGAGACGAACTCCCCCGCACCCATGGAGAGCGCCCCGGCGAGCAGGCCCGCGATTCCGCTGAAGAGCACGAACTGCGGAGCGACCCCCGTGGCACCGATGCCCATGACGAGCGCGAGGTTGGAGACCAGGCCGTCGTTGGCGCCGAAGACGGCGGCGCGGAATGTGCCCGACAGTCGACGCCGGCCCCGCGCGGCGAGTCCGCGGACGACCTCGTGGTGGATCTTCTCATCGGCGCGCATGGCCGCGGTCGCGAAACGTTCGGTGTCGTACGGCGAGCGAGCCTCGGCGTTCTGTGCCAGCGCCAGCACGAAGATCGAGCCGAATCGGCGCGCCATCCACGCCAGCATCCGTGTTCCTGCCCCGGGCCGCGGCAGGCGAGCCGGCTCGCCCCCGAGAAGGGTCAGCCAGTGCGCCTCGTGACGCCCCTCGGCGGCGGCGAGGGCCAGGAGGATGTCGCGCTCTTCGCCGTCGCGTCGCGCGGCCAGATCGCGATACACGCGCGCCTCGGCGCGCTCGTCGACGAGGTACCGCGTCCACCGTCGACGGTCGGCGGCGGTCGGGGTCTGCATCGCGGGCGCGATCATGCGGCCTCCAGATCGGCGGCGGGGGTCGGGGGGATGCCTCCACCGTAGGATCCGCATCGCGGCGTCACCGTCGATATCCCCGGATTGACAGCATTTCGGGGTTCCGAACCCGACCCGGTCGCTAGGAGCGCACCCGCTTGCGCAGCACCTCGATACGCGCCTGCAGCTGCGTGACCGTCGCGTGCGAGACCGCCGGCCCGCCGCAGATGCGACGCAGCTCGGCGTGTACGAGACCGTGCGCCTCGCCGCTCTGACGCGCGTAGAGGCCGACGAGGCTGTTGAGCAGTTGGCGCTGCTCCTTGAGCGTGCGGTGCAGCGCCTGCGGCGGGGCTGACTCCACGGTCTCGACCGTCTCACCGGAGGCGCCCTCGGCTGCCTCCCGCACCTTGCGGTGCCGCGTCTGCCGCGCCTGTCGCTGCATGAGCAGCTCGTGCACATGCTCGGGCTCGAGCAGTCCGGGCAGCCCCAGGAACTCCTCCTCTTCGGGCGTTCCGGGTACGGCGAGCTCGCCGAACTCCCGGCCGTCGAACATCACCCGATCGAAGTGCGCCAGCGAGCCGAGTGCCTGGAACGAGAACTCCTCCGTCAGGGAGTCGGAGGCCTTGTCCTCGCGCTCCGCGGCGTCCATGAGGTCGTCATCGAGTGCCCATTCGTCGTCGCCCTCGCTGTCGCGGTCGAGGGCGTGATCACGCTGACGTTCCATCTCGCCGGCCAGGGCGAGCAGCTGCGGCACGTTGGGCAGAAAGATGCTCGCCGTCTCGCCCCGGCGGCGGGCACGGACGAACCGCCCGATCGCCTGGGCGAAGAACAGCGGGGTCGACGCACTCGTCGCGTAGACGCCCACCGCCAGGCGCGGGACGTCGACACCCTCGGAGACCATCCGCACGGCGACGAGCCAGCGCGACGTCGACGAGGAGAACGTCTCGATGCGGGAGGAGGCCTCGGCCTCGTCCGAGAGCACGATCGTCGGCTGCTCCCCCGTGAGCCGCGCGAGGATCGCGGCGTAGGCGCGGGCGGCCGTCTGGTCGGTCGCGATGACCAGGCCCCCCGCGTCCGGAATCTGCTCCCGCACCTCGGTCAGGCGACGGTCGGCGGAGCGGAGCACCGCCGGAATCCAGTCGCCGTCGGGGTTCAGCGCCGTGCGCCACGCCTGAGCGTTGACGTCTTTGGTGTTGTCTTGGCCGAGATGGGCCTCCATCTCATCGCCCGTGCGCGTGCGCCAGCGCATCTTTCCGGCGTAGACGAGGAACATCACCGGACGCACGACGCCGTCCTCGAGCGCTCGCCGGTACCCGTACGCGTAGTCGGTGCGGGAGAGGCGGATGCCCTTCTCATCGGGCAGGTACTCCACGAACGGGATCGGCGCGGTGTCGCTGCGAAACGGGGTGCCCGACAGCAGCAGCCGACGGGTCGCGCGACCGTAGGCCTCGCGCAGCGCATCACCCCAGCTCAGCGCGTCACCGCCGTGGTGCACCTCGTCGAGGATCACCAGCGTGCGCGCATCGTCGACCAGCCGCTGATGGATGGATGCCTTCACCGCGACCTGCGCGTAGGTCACCGCGACGCCGTGGTAGTGCCGTGCGGGCATCGCGTGCCGGTTGCTGAACGCGGGATCGAGCCGCAGCGACACGCGCGCGGCGGCATCCGCCCACTGCGTCTTGAGGTGCTCGGTGGGTGCCACGACGACGATGCGCGTGACCACGCGCCGGCGCAGGAGCTCCGTCGCCAGTCGGAGCGCGAAGGTGGTCTTGCCGGCGCCGGGTGTCGCGGCCGCGAGGAAGTCGCGTGGGCCCTTGCCCGGTCCGTCGGGGCCGTCGAGCGCGAAGTACTCGTCGAGGGCCTCGGCCTGCCAGGCGCGCAGACGCTGCGCTGTTCCCCAGGGGGCGCGCTGGGGGTAGGACGGCGAGAGGTGCTCGGCGGCGAAGCTGCCCACGTGGGCGCCCGGCATCTCTTCGGTCACGACACCCCCTCCCTCCGGCGCGGATCGGTCGCGCACGCCGACCGCGCACGCGGATCGGGACCCTCCCCGTGCCGACTGACCACGATAATCGACGCCCCCGACAGCCCGAGGCGGGCGCCCGCCGTTTCTCGGGGGAGCACTGACCGATCGACCGGGCGGCATGCCGGCGTTAGGGTCGATAACGGTCACGAACCGAGGAAAGAGCCATGTCAGACACAGATCACGTGCTCCCCCGCGTCGGCGACGACGTGAATGCCGGCCCACATCCCTGGCGGCGTTTCGTCGCCATCGGCGATTCGTTCACCGAGGGTATCGGCGATCCCGAGCCCGCCTCGCCCGGCGGTCATCGCGGCTGGGCCGACCGTGTCGCCGAGGTGCTCGGCTCACAGGTGCCCGATTTCGCGTACGCCAATCTCGCGGTGCGCGGGAGGCTCATCGGCCAGATCGTCGCGGAGCAGATCGATCCCGCGCTCGCCCTGGCTCCCGACCTGGTCACCCTGTGCGCGGGGGGCAACGACATCATCCGCCCCGGTGCCGACCCCGACACCGTCGCCTCCATCTTCGAGGATGCGGTCGTGCGCCTGGCCGGCACGGGCGCGACGGTCGTCATCTTCACCGGTATCGACGTCGGCTGGCAGCCCGTCTTCCGCTCGATGCGCGGCAAGATCGCGATCTACAACGAGAACCTGCGCTCCATCGCCGACCGCTACGACTGCGTCGTCGCCGACCAGTGGGCGCTGAAAGAGATCCAGGACCCGCGCTTCTTCGATGCCGACCGTCTGCACCTGAACTCCCTCGGTCACCACGAGGTCGCGCGGATGGTGCTGCGTGCGCTCAATGTGCCGAACGATCTCACTCCCATGCAGCCCGACCCCTACCCGGTCACGACGTGGCGCACCGCCCGCGCGAGCGACCTCGTGTGGGCCCGCACCCACCTCGTGCCGTGGGTGCTCCGGCGGCTGCGGCACGAATCGTCGGGCGATCGGATCACCGCGAAGCGCCCGGATCCCGCTCCTGTGCAGTTCCTCGCACCGGGCCGGGATGCTGCAGCCGACCGGGGCGAGCAGGTCTGACGCCGCGCAGCACGGCCGCCCGCCCGCCACCGCGAACTCAGCGCGCGCGCAGCTCCCACATCGCTACGGCGCTCGCGGCCGCGACGTTGAGCGAGTCCACGCCTCCCGCCATGGGAATCGTCACGATCGTGTCGGCCGCGTCGAGAGCGCGCCGGCTGAGGCCATCACCCTCGGCTCCGACGACGAGCGCGACACGCTCGGGTGCGCCGGCGGCGAAGACGTCCAGCGGAACGGCGTCCTCGGTCAGGGCGAGCGCCGCGATGTGCCAGCCGGCGTCGTGCAGGAGTTCCCGGGCGTCACGCCACTCGGGAAGGCGCGTCCACGCCACCTGGAACACGGTTCCCATCGACACCCGGACGCTGCGCCGGTAGAGCGGATCGGCGCAGCGCGGTGTTACGAGCACGGCATCGGCCCCGAGCGCCGCCGCGGCGCGGAAGACGGCGCCGACGTTGGTGTGGTCGACGAGGTCTTCGAGCACGACGACGCGCCGCGCCCCCGCCAGCACGTCGACGACGGGCCTGTCGGTCGGGCGGTGCATCGAGGCCAGCATCCCGCGGTGCACCGCGTATCCCGTGACACCCTCGACGACCTCCGCGGATGCGAGAAGCACGGGAACGTCGCGGTCGTGGAGCAGAGCCTCGACCTGCGGCATCCACTTCTCCTGCGTGAGCACCGAGCGCGGCTCATGCCCGGCGGCGAGGGCGCGCGCGAGAACCTTCGCGGATTCGGCGAGGTAGAGCCCGCCCGCGGGCTCGAGCACGCGACGCAGGGCCACATCGGTGAGGTCGCGGTAGTCGCTCAGCCGGGGGTCGGCGGGATCGGTCACCTGCTCGATGCGCATCGGCATCCTCTCGTCGGCACCGCTCCACGGTACGCGTAACATCCCGGTAAAGCCCGCCGTCTACACTGAGCCACCCGAGGAGGGACTCTGCGATGGTCTTCACCGCGCCAGGCGAGGTCGCCTTCGACCCTGCCACGTCGGCCCTGATCGGCCGGGCGATAGACGCCCTCGCCGGGAGGCGCGTCGCGGTGCTCACGGGCGCCGGGGTCTCGACGGATTCGGGCATCCCCGACTATCGCGGCAAGGGCGCGCCCACGCGCACCCCGATGACGGCGCAGCAGTTCGTCGCCGACGCCGGCGCGCGTCGTCGGTACTGGGTCGGCAGTCACCTCGGCTGGAAGGCGTTCGCCGCCGCCCGGCCCAATGCCGGGCACACCGCCGTCGCGGAGCTCGAGGCGCAGGGGGTCGCGGCCGGGGTCATCACGCAGAACGTCGACGGTCTGCACGTGCGCGCCGGCAGCAGCCGCGTGGTCGAGCTGCACGGCACGATGCGCCGCGTGTTCTGCACGCACTGCGGGCAGGTGTTCGACCGGCGTGACATCGCCGAGCGCGTCGAGGCCGACAACCCGTGGGTGGCGGTGCCCGACAACGTGCCGTTGGGGCCGGACGGCGACGTCCTCCCCGAGAGCACCGACGGATTCGTGGTGCCGGACTGCAGCGTCTGCGGGGGGATGCTCAAGCCCGACGTCGTCTTCTTCGGCGAGTTCATTCCGGCCGAGAAGTTCCGCGAGGCCGAACAGCTCGTGCACTCGAGCGACGCGCTCCTCATCGCCGGATCCTCGCTCGTGGTCAACTCCGGCATCCGGCTGGTCGAGCGGGCGCGCCGTCGCAAGCAGCCGGTCGTGATCGTCAATCGCGGCGTGACCCGCGCCGACGGCAAGGCGACCGTCAAGATCGATGCGGGAACCAGCGAGGTGCTGCGCACTCTGGCTCGGGCGCTCCCCGCCGCGCGCTGACGCCGTCGGGCCCGGGTAGGCTCGAGGAGTGACGATCCTCACCCTCGTGCGCCACGGACAGACCGACTGGAACCTCGCCCGACGCATTCAGGGAGAGACCGATGTCCCGCTCAACGACACGGGGCGCCGGCAGGCGGGGGATGCTGCGTCCGCACTTGCGGAGATGCTCGATCTCACCCGCCCCACGGTCGTCGTCGCGAGCGACCTGAGCCGCGCGGGCGAGACCGCCGAGATCATCGCCGACCGGCTCGGTCTCGACGCACCGCGCAAGCGATACCGCGAGCTGCGCGAGCGCGCCTACGGAGAGGCCGAGGGCGTGTTCATCGAGGATTTCCTCGCGCGCTTCGGCAGCTGGGACCGCGACAACATCCCGGGCGCCGAGACGCGCCCGGAGCTGCGCGCCCGCGGCGTGCGGGCCCTGCGCCGCGTCGCGCGCGATGTGCGGAGCGAGAGCGCGCCGACCGCGGCATCCGTCATCGTCGTCGCCCACGGCGCTCTGATCGGCGAGATGATCCGCCACGCGAGCGGCGACACGCTGCCGTTGGCGGGTGAGCGGATCGAGAACGGATCGGCTCACATGTTCCACATCGACGGGGACGCGCTGCGTCTGCTCTCGTACTCCGCGGTCGCCGCGGCGTAAGCCCCGGCGGAGGCTTCCTCGCGCGGCGATCAGCCCGCTCGGGCGTTCAGCCCGCTCGGAAGATCAGCCCGCTCGGGAGATCAGCGTGCGCGCGTGCCGCAGGACGGGCTCATCGACCATGCGTCCCTCGTGGACGAAGACTCCGGGCTGTCCTTCGGCGGCCGCGACCAGGCGTCTTGCCCGGGCCAGATCCGAGGGCGCGGGCCGGTATGCGGCGCGGATGATCCCGACCTGACCGGGGTGTATGCACGCGCTCGCGGCGAACCCCGACGCGGCCGCGTCGCGCGCCTCTCTCCGCAGCCCCTTGTCGTCGGCGATGTCGAGGTGCACGGCATCGATCGCGTCGATACCCGCGGCGCCCGCGGCCAGCAGGACCTGCGACCTCGCATGCCGGGCGATGTCACGGTAGCGGCCGTGGCGCTTGCGGCTCGAGGTGCCGCCGATGCTTGCGACGAGGTCTTCCGCGCCCCACATGAGTGCCGTCACGTTCGCGAGTGCCGCGAGCCGTTCGGCCGCGAGGACGCCCTTCGCGGTCTCGCACAGGGCGATGACGCGGAAGCGGGGGTCGACCCTCGCGATCGGCGAGGCCTGCTCGGCCTTGGCGACCATGATCGTGCGGTAATCGGTCTGGGCGAGGGTTGCGAGGTCGGCAGCGTACGCGGCGGAGCCCGGAGCGCTCACCCGCACGATCACGCGGTCGGGGTCGAGCGCGGATTCGATGACGGCACCGCGCGCCAGGACCTTGGCGTCGGCCGCGACGGCGTCCTCGAGATCGAGGATGACAGCATCCGCGCGCTCGATCGCCTTCTCGAATCGCTCGGGCCGATCGGCGGGGCAGAACAGGAGGGCGGGTCCATGCTCGAGAACACTCATGCTCGCGCTCCCCCATCGGCCTCGGGCGCGTGAGGACGGCACCACATCAGCGCGGAGCGTTCGGCGATCGCGACGATCCGGCCCTGCTCGTTTCGCGCCGTGTGCCGCATCGTCGCAACTCCCTGCCCCGGCCGTGACCGCGAAAGCCGCGCATCGATGACGACGGTCTCGGCCGTGATGGTGTCGCCGACGAACAGCGGATTCGGAAACCTCACCTCGCGCAGCCCGAGCTGCGCCACGAGGGTGCCCTGCGTCAGCTGCGCGACCGAGAGGCCCACCATGGTCGCGAGCGTCCAGAACGAGTTCATCAGGGTGCGCCCGAAGGGCTGCGTCGCCGAGAAGGCGGCATCCAGGTGCAGCGCCTGCGGATTCATCGTCAGCGTGGTGAACAGGACGTTGTCGGCCTCCGTGGCGGTGCGGCCGGGGGTGTGCACGTAGCGCACGCCGACCTCGAGCTCGTCGAACCACAGTCCGCGCTGGTGGATGCTGCGTTCCGATCCCGCGTCCGACCCGACGTCTGCCGCCTCGCTCATGCCGGCCACGCTACCCCGCGAGTCCGAGCGAGCGGGCGATGACGAGCAGCTGCACTTCGGAGGTGCCCTCGCCGATCTCGAGGATCTTGGAGTCGCGATAGTGCCGCCCGACCGGATACTCGTTCATGAAGCCGTAGCCGCCGAACAGCTGGGTCGCCTCCCGGGCGTTGTCCATCGCGGCCTCGCTCGCGACGAGCTTGGCCACGGCGGCTTCGGCTGCGAACGCCCGCCCCGCGCCGTGCAAGCGCGCCGCGTGGTGCCAGGCGAGGCGCGCCGTGTGGACGCGGGCCTGCATGCGCGCGATGGTGAACTGCGCGTTCTGCCGCGTGGCCAGCGGTGCGCCGAAGACCACACGGTCCCTCGCGTGGGCGAGTGCCGCCTCGAGGCAGCCGAGGGCCGCCCCCGTCGCGAGGGCCGCGATGGCGACGCGCCCCTCGTCGAGGATCTGCAGGAATCCCGAGAATCCGCGCCCCTGTTCGCCGAGCAGGTTCGCGGCCGGCACGCGGGCGCCCTCGAACCACAGCGGGTGCGTGTCGGAGGCGCGCCAGCCGACCTTGTCGTAGGCCGGTCCCACGGTGAATCCGGGCGTGCCGGAGGGCACGATGATCGTGGAGATCTCTCCCCGCCCGTCCGCCCGCTCGCCCGTCACGGCCGTGATCGTCACGAAGCTCGTGATGAGGGTGCCCGAGTTGGTGATGAACTGCTTTGCTCCATCGATCACCCACTCGTCGCCGTCGCGGCGGGCGGTGGTGCGCGTGGCGCCGGCATCCGACCCCGCGTCGGGTTCGGTGAGCCCGAACCCGGCGAGAGCCGTTCCGGCGAGCAGATCGGGCAGGAGCCGTGCGCGCTGCTCCGCAGTCCCGAAGCGGTGCACGGGCATCGCGCCGAGGCTCACCGCCGCCTCGAGGGTGATCGCGATCGACTGATCGACGCGCGCCAGCTGCTCGATCGCGATGCCCAGCGCGAACAGGTCGCCGCCCTGCCCTCCGACGTCCTCCGGGAAGGGGAGCCCGAACAGTCCGAGCTCGCCCATGCCCGCCACGACATCCAGGGGAAGGGTGTGATCACGATCCGCCTCGTACGCACGGGGCGCCACGACGTCGTCGGCGAAATCGCGCACCATCGCCTGCAGCGCCCGCTCCTCCTCGCTCAGGTCATACTCCATCCGATGCCTCCTCGTCACGCACTCGCACCCGACCGGAGCCGTCCGGCTCCTCGGGCGCGACCAGCGTCGCGACGATCTCGTCGCGACCGACCCGGGCGCCCTGACCCACCCGCAACCGCACGATGCCGGCGTGGGAGGCGCTGACGGGGTGCTCCATCTTCATGGCCTCGATCGTGACGATCCGCCCGCCCTCGTCGACCCGCGCGCCGTCGGCGACGTGCACGGACGTGACGATTCCGGGCATCGGCGCCCGGAGTTCGCCGTACGTCCCCGTCGCCGCGCGGTCCCGGGGCGTGCGCTGACGGGCGGATGCCGCACGCCGGTCGATCGGAGTCAGTCGGAGCGCTTCGCCGTCGGCGTGGATCCAGACATCGTCGCCGGCGATGAGGATCTCCGCACCGTGCGCGTCTACGGCCCGCCCCGGCGTCACGCGGACGTGGGCCTCCCCGCGACCGGTGTCGAAGCCGACGGCGACCCCGATCTCGCCGTCCAGACGCCACCCGCCGCGCTCCCGCCACAGCGGTGACGCGTCTACGGCATGGGTGGACTGCGCTCGCGCCGCGATCCACGCGGAGGCCGCCCGCTCGAGCGTGGTCACGGAGGGGGTGGGGTCCGGCAGCGGCGCCTGACGCTCGATGAGCCCCGTATCCAGCTCGCCGGCATGCACGGCAGGGTCGGCCAGAAGCGCCCGCAGGGCGGGGATGTTCGTCTCGATCCCCAGCAGGATCGTCTCGGCGAGTGCGCTGTCGAGACGCTCCAGCGCCTGGGTGCGATCGACTCCGTGCGCGATGATCTTCGCCACCATCGGATCGTAGAAGGCCGGTACGTCCGCGCCGGATTCGATGCCGGCATCCACCCGCACTCCCTCACCCCGCGGCGCACGCCAACGCCCCACCGTGCCCGTGGATGGCAGAAAGCCCCGACGGGGATCCTCCGCGTAGATGCGCGCCTCGATCGCGTGCCCCGACGATCGCGCGTCGTGCACTGCGGACGGGAGGGGCTCACCGGCGGCGATCCGCAACTGCTGTTCGACCAGGTCGATGCCGGTCACGAGCTCCGTCACCGCGTGCTCGACCTGCAGCCGCGTGTTCATCTCGATGAAGAAGAACTCGTCGGGCGCGTCCGCCGACACGAGGAACTCGACGGTGCCGGCGCCCTCGTAGTCCACACTCGCGGCTACTCGCAGCGCAGCATCCCCCAGCCGCTCCCGCAGGGCCGCATCGACGAGGGGCGAGGGAGCCTCCTCGATGACCTTCTGATGCCGGCGCTGCAGGGTGCACTCGCGCTCACCCAGATGGATGAGTGTGCCGTGGGCGTCGCCGAGCACCTGCACCTCGATGTGGCGCGGCCGCTCGATCAGCCGCTCGAGCAGCAGGGCGTCGTCGCCGAAGGCCGCACGCGCGACGCGTCTCGCCGACGCCAGCGCTTCGGGCAGGTCGCGACGGTCGCGCACGATCTGCATGCCTTTGCCTCCGCCGCCCGCGGAGGGTTTGATCAGCAGGGGAAAGCCGAGGGATGCCGCCGCGTCGGCCAGCTGCGTCTCGTCCAGGTCTGCCCCCGAGCGGCCCGGGATGACGGGCACGCCGTGGGCGGCGACGTGCTCGCGAGCGGCGATCTTGTCGCCCATGATCTCCAGAGCCCGCGTCCGGGGGCCGACGAAGACGATGCCCGCATCGGCGCACGCGCCGGCCAGCACAGGACTCTCGGAGAGGAAGCCATAGCCGGGATGCACGGCCTGCGCTCCGGTGAGCAGGGCCGCCTGAACGACGGCGTCGGCGCGCAGGTACGAGTCGGCGGCCGGTGCCGGTCCCAGCCGCACCGCCTCATCCGCCGCACGCGCATGCGGTGCCGATGCATCGGCGTCGCTGTAGACCGCGACCGAGCGGATGCCGAGGCGACGGAGTGTGCGCACGATGCGCACGGCGATCTCGCCGCGGCCCGCGACGAGCACCGATTCGAAGAGGGGCATGGCGCTCACATCCGGAACACGCCGAAGCGCGGGTCGGGCAGCGGACAGCGCGACACGACGTCGAGGGCGAGCCCGAGTGCGTCGCGGGTCACGGCGGGATCCAGGATGCCGTCGTCCCAGAGCCGCGCGGTCGCGTGATACGGGTCTCCCTCGCGCTCGTAGCGCTCCCGGATAGGGGCGCGGAACCCTTCCTCGTCGTCGGCGGACCACTCCCCTCCCTCGGCCTCGAGTCGCTCGCGTCGTACGGTCGAGAGCACCGCGGCCGCCTGCGCGCCGCCCATGACCGAGATGCGGCTCGCCGGCCACGACCAGAGGAAGCGCGGCGAGTACGCCCGCCCGCACATGGCGTAGTTGCCGGCGCCGAAGGAGCCTCCGACGATCACCGTGAGCTTGGGCACGCGGGTCGTCGCAACGGCCGTCACCATCTTCGCGCCGTCCGCGGCGATGCCACCCGCCTCCGCGTCCGCCCCGACCATGAAACCCGAGATGTTCTGCAGGAACAGCAGCGGGATCCCGCGCTGGTCGCACAGCTCGATGAAGTGCGCGCCCTTCCGAGCCGAGTCCGAGAACAGCACCCCGTGGTTCGCGAGGATGCCCACCGGGTGGCCGTGCAGCCGGCCGAAACCCGTCACGAGGGTGGTGCCGAACTCGCTCTTGAACTCGTGCCAGGTGCCGCCGTCGATGAGGCGATCGATCACGACGCGCGGATCGTACGGCGCGGCAGCTTCGAGGGGTACGACATCGACGAGTGTCGCCGGATCCACGGCCGGCGGCGTCGTGGTCTCCACCCGCCAGATCTGCGGCTGGGGCGGGGGCAGGGTGCGCACGATGTCGCGGACGATCTCGAGGGCGTGCGCATCGTCGTCGGCGAGGTGATCGACGACGCCCGAACGTCTGGCGTGCAGGTCTCCGCCGCCGAGTTCTTCGGCCGTGACCACCTCTCCGATCGCGGCCTTCACCAGCGGCGGCCCGCCGAGGAAGATCGTGCCCGTGCCGCGCACGATCACGCTCTCATCGCTCATCGCCGGAACGTACGCGCCGCCGGCCGTGCAGGAGCCCATCACCGCCGCGATCTGCGGGATGCCGGCCGCCGAGAGCCGCGACTGCGCATAGAAGATCCGCCCGAAGTGATCACGATCGGGGAAGACCTCGTCCTGCAACGGAAGGTAGGCGCCGCCGGAATCGACGAGGCAGACGCAGGGCAGCTTGTTCTCGGCGGCGATCTCGAGCGCGCGCAGGTGCTTCTTGACGGTGAGGGGGAAGTAGGTGCCGCCTTTGACGGTCGCGTCGTTGCAGATGACCATGATGTGGCGGCCGTGCACGAGCCCGATGCCGGCGATCACGCCCGCTGCCGGAGCCTCACCGTCGTACATCCCCCACGCCGCGAGAGGCGCGATCTCGAGGAAGGGGCTGCCCGGATCGAGGAGTCGCTCCACACGCTCGCGCGGCAGCAGCTTGCCTCGGGAGAGGTGACGATCGCGCGCGGCCCGCGGTCCCCCCTGCGCGACGGTGGCAAGGCGTCGTCGCAGCTGCTCGGCGAGAGTGCGCTGGGTCGGCGGGGCTTCTGCCTCGGCTCGTTCGATCATGGCGTCTCCGTCGATCGCCGCGGGCGTTGCCGCCCCGTTCGAATTTCGGTTAGTGTTCACTAACTGACAGCAGACTACTCCGGGAGGCGGGACGTGGCAACAGTCCGGGATGTCACACCCGCCCCGCGCTCCGCTCGCGCCCTCGCCAAGGCCGAGCGTCGTGACGAACTGATCCGGACCGCCACTCGCCTGTTCGCCGAGCGGGGGTTCTCCGGAGTGGGCATCGAGGATCTCGGCGCGGCGGCGGGGATCTCGGGTCCGGCCGTGTATCGCCACTTCGCCACCAAGCAGGCGCTGCTGGGGGTGATCCTGCGCGAGGCGAGCGAGCAGCTGCACGAGGACGGCGCCGAGGTTGCGGCATCCACACCCGATCCCGCGAAGCGTCTGGATGCGCTCATCGCATTCCACATCGACTTCGCGGTGCGCAGTCCCGACGTCATCCGCGTTCAGGACCGTGACCTCGCCGCCCTGTCCGACGAGGATCGCGCCGCCGTCCGGCGCCTGCAGCGTGCCTACGTCGAGCTCTGGGTGGCCGCGCTGTGCGCCGAGAACCCGGCGCGCGCCGTCGCCGAAGCCCGCCTTCGCGCACACGCCGCCTTCGGGCTCATGAACTCCACGCCGCATGCGGGGGCAGGCGCGACGGATGCGGCGGCCCGCGCCGTGCTCACCGCAATGGCCCGCGCGGCGCTGCGCGCCTGACCCCACCGCCGCGCCGATACGCTGACTGCGGCGCAGAAGGGGGCACGACATGGCGGATGAGGACTCACTCGAGCGGGAGCACGCGTCGCAGCGCAGCCGCCGCGACTTTCTGCGCGCAGGCGGGTACGCCGCTGCGGGCCTGCTCGTCGGCGGGGTCGCCGGAGGCGCCGCCGGTGCGGCGTTCGGGCATGCCGCGGGCGTGCGCGAGTCGGGGTCGGCGGCCCAGGAGGTTCGCGACGAGCCGGGGTTCGCCCACGTGGTCGTGCTGATGGGCGAGAACCGCTCCTTCGACAACCTCCTCGGATGGCTGTACACCCCCGCGACGATCCCGGCGGGCGAGAGATTCGCGGGCCTCGCGTTCGGCGAGTACGCCAATGCGGATCAGGACGGCAGGAGCGTGCCGGCGCACGTCTACACAGGCTCGACCGATGTCATCATGGGCTCGCCCGACCCCGATCCGGGCGAGGAGTTCCCGCATGTGAACACCCAGCTCTTCGGCACCGTGCGGCCCGAGGGCAATCGACGCCTGTGGGTCGACGAGATGGCCGCCCCCTACAACGCACCCGACGCCGACGCGACGCCGACGATGGAGGGATTCGTCGCCGACTACCGCATCAACTACGAGCGGATGCACCGGGGCAAGGCTCCGAGCGCCGAAGAGGTCGCGCAGATCATGGGCGGATTCTCGCCCGAGATGCTGCCTGTGCTCTCGACCCTCGCTCGCGAGTTCGCCGTCTTCGACAACTGGTTCGCCGCGGTGCCGAGCCAGACCTACTGCAACCGGTCGTTCTTCCACGCCTCGACCTCGCACGGCTACGTGACCAATCGGGGCGGCAGCGGCTACGCCAAGTGGCTGGACGCGAACCCGGATCCGACGATCTTCAATCGCCTCGAAGAGGCGGGGATCAGTTGGAAGATCTACTTCGACGAACTCCAGCTCGTCTCACTCACGGGTGTCATGCACGCCCCTGTGCTCGAGCAGTACTGGCGCACCGGACGCTTCGGCTACATGTCGGAGTTCTTCGACGAGTCGGCGGCGGGCACCCTGCCCGCCTATGCATTCATCGAGCCGCGCATGGTGTACAACCACAACGACTTCCACCCGCCGTTCGGGGCGCTGCGCGAGAGCGAGGTCGACGGCGAATACATCGCCGATTCGGCCGTTTCGGACGTGCGCGCGGGCGAGGCGCTCGTGGCGAGCGTGTACGACGCGGTCCGCACGAGCGCGAGCGCCGACGGATCGAACGCCCTCAACACCCTGCTGCTGATCACTTTCGACGAGCACGGCGGCACCTACGATCACATGCCGCCGCCGCGCGCGACACCCCCCACAGCGGACGCACCCGCCGGCGAGATGGGATTCGCGTTCGACCGGCTCGGGCTGCGTGTGCCGGCGATCGCCGTCTCGGCCTACACGCGACGCGGGACGATCGTGCACGACGAGATGCACCACGCCGCCGTGATTCGCACCCTCTGCCGCCTGCACGGGCTCGCACCGCTGACACGTCGCGATGAGGGGGCGAACGACCTGTTCGCGATCGTCAACCTCGACGCTCCCCGCGACCCCGCGACGTGGCCCGCCGTGCACCCGATGTGGGTGCAGCAGAACGCGGAGGAGGACGCACTCGCCGACCTCGCCCACGGCAAGCATCGCCTGAAGCCCCTGAGTCAGCCCGGCAAGGGTCTGCTCGGCCTGCTGCAGGCCCGCTACGGTCAGCCCGGCGACCCCGAGCCGCAGACCTACGCCGAAGCGCACGCGGTGCTCGCCGCGCACGCTCCCGGGCTCTTCTATCCCAAGGTCGACGCGTCGCCGTCTGCGTCGCCCGCCGCGTCCGCGTGACTCATGCGTAGAGCATCGCCCGTGCGGGATCGGTCAGCAGCATCCCGAGATCGGCGAGGAAGCGCCCGCCCTCGGCTCCGTCGACGAGCCGATGATCGAACGACAGCGAGAGCGTCATGATCTCGCGCAGCGCGATCTCACCCCCGTGCTCCCACGGCCGTCGCCGCACGGCGCCGAGGGCGAGGATGCCCGCCTCGCCCGGATTCAGGATCGGCGTGCCGGCATCCACCCCGAAGACGCCGATGTTCGAGATCGTGAATGTTCCGCCCGTCATCGCAGTGGGGCTCGTGCGACCCTCGCGGGCCGTGCGGGCCAGCTCGTCGACGGCGTCGGCGAGCGCGGGGAGCGCAAGAGCGTCGGCGCCCCGGACGACAGGCACGACGAGTCCGCGCTCCGTCGCCACCGCGATGCCGAGGTTCACCGCGGTGTGACGCACGATCTCGCCGGCGGCGTCGTCCCACGACGCGTTCAGCTCGGGATGACAGGCAAGCGTCAGACATACCGCGCGCGCGGTGACCGTCAGGATGCCGATCCTGTGGGCCGAGAGAGACCGGTCCGCGCGGAGCGCGTCCACCAGCTCGACGCTGCGTGTCACGTCGACGTCGAGGAACGTCGTGACGTGGGGCGCGGTGAAGGCGCTTCGCACCATGGCCTCGGCCGTGCGGCGTCGCAGTCCGCGGATCGGAACCCGCTCGTCCGCTCGCGTTTCGGCGACCGCGGGCTGCTCTGTACGCGGCGCCGGCGGTTCGGCAGGGCGCGGGATGCGGGGACGCCGATGCGGGCGTCCGGCCGGAGACGCGGGCGCGCCGTAGCCGACGAGGTGCGGGGCCGGCCCCGCGTCGGGTCCGGCGTCGAGCACGGGCTCGCCATCCTCGTCGAGCGTGATGATGCCACCACCGACGGGCACGGTCTGACCGACGTCGGCGAGCAGTTCGCGTACGGTCCCGGCGCACGGCGAGGGGAGCTCGACGACCGCCTTGGCGGTCTCGACCTCGGCGATCGTCTGATTCAGATCGACGTGCTCCCCCACCGCCACCTGCCAGTGCACGAGTTCGGCGTCGGTGAGGCCCTCTCCGAGGTCCGGCAACGCGAAGGTGTAGGTCACAGCGTCACCCCCGTGAGTGAGTTCGGTCGGCCGAGCACCCGGTCCACACCGTCGAGGATGCGGTCGAGATCCGGCAGATGATGGCGTTCGAGCTTGGCGGGCGGGTACGGGATGTCGTGCCCGGTCACCCGGACGGGCGCGGCCGAGAGATCGGCGAAGCACCGCTCCGTGACTCCCGCGACGATCTCGGCGCCCAGTCCCCCTTGGAGCGCCGCCTCGTGGGTCACCACGACGCGCCCCGTTCTGCGCACGGACGCATCGAGGGTCGCGTGATCGATCGGCGAGAGCGAGCGCAGGTCGACCACCTCGATCGACACGCCCTCATCCTCGGCCGCGAGGGCGGCATCCAGCGCCACGGCCACCTGCGCGCCGTACGTGACGAGAGTGACGTCCCTTCCCGGGCGCATGATGCGCGCAAGACCCATCGGCGGCGCATCGGCGAGGCTGCGGTCGAGGTCCACCTCACCCTTGCTGTGATACAGCCGCTTGGGTTCGAAGAACACCACGGGATCGTCGCAGGCGATCGCCTGCCGCAGCATGGTGTACGCATCGCCGGGGTGGGATACCGCGACCACGCGGAGCCCCGCCGTGTGCACGAAGTACGCCTCGGGGGATTCGGAGTGATGTTCGGCGGCACCCACGCCGCCTGCCCACGGCACCCGGATCGTCAGCGGCATTTTCACGCGCCCGCGGGTGCGATAGTGCAGCTTCGCGACCTGGCAGACGATCTGATCGAAGGCGGGGTAGATGAAGCCGTCGAACTGGATCTCGACGACCGGCCGGAAGCCGCGGTACGCGAGGCCGACGGCCGTGCCGACGATGCCCGCTTCGGCGAGAGGGGTGTCGATGATCCTGTCGGCACCGAACTCTGCCAGCAGGCCGTCGGTCACACGGAAGACACCGCCGAGGCGCCCGATGTCCTCGCCCATGACGAGCACGCGCGGGTCGTCCGTCATCGCACGGTGCAGCCCTGCGCCGATCGCGCGGGCCATCGTCATCTCGCTCATCGTGCGTCCTCCCCGTCGTGGCCGGCGTCGACGAACCCGTCGAGGTAGGCGGCGAAGTGGGCGCGCTCCCGCGCGATCGCGGTGTGGGGCTCGGCGTACACGTCGTCGAAGACGGCGAGCGGGGCGCGGGATCGGTAGGTCAGGGCTGCCTCGCGCACCGCCCGCGCGAGTGCATCGCATCGGGCGGCGACATCCGCGGCGACTTCGTCGTCGAAGGCGCCCTGCGCGCGCAGATGCCGTTCCACGCGGGCGAGCGGGTCGCGGTGCCCCCAGCGATCCACCTCCGCATCCCGGCGGTAGCGGGTCGGGTCGTCGGCCGTCGTGTGCGGCCCCATGCGGTAGGTCACCGCCTCGATGTAGGCGGGTCCGCGACCCGATCGCGCATGATCCGCCGCCCACCGCATCGCTGCGAAGCACGCCAGGACGTCGTTGCCGTCCACCCGCAGACTCGGGATGCCGTAGCCCGGCGCCCGCCCGGCCAGGGGGCGCCGCGCCTGCACGCCCACGGGTTCGCTGATGGCCCAGTGGTTGTTCTGGCACACGAAGACGACGGGTGCGCGGAAGGACGACGCGAACACCATCGCCTCGTGCACATCCCCCTGACTGCTCGCGCCGTCGCCGAAGTACGCCACTGAGATCTCCCGCTCGGCGGCCTCGACCGGCGACGCAGTGCCCGCCGTGCCGCCCCGCTCGAGCGCGGCGTCCCGCTGGATGCCCATCGCGTACCCGACGGCGTGCAGCGTCTGCGCGCCGATGATGATCTGGGGCGGCGCCATCCGCACCGCCGCGGGATCCCACGACGAGTTCTCCTCCCCGCGCCAGACGCGGATCAGGTCGACGGGCGCGGCGCCCCTCACCCACGCCAGACCGTGCTCGCGGTAACTCGGGAAGACGAAGTCGGCGGCGTGCAGCGCCCGGCCCGTGCCGACCTGCGCGGCTTCCTGCCCGAGGCACGGCGCCCAGAGTGCGAGCTGACCCTGCCGCTGGAGGGCCACGCCCTCGCGATCGAGTCGCCGAACGATGCTCATATCGGTGAACAGACCGCGCAGAAGGTCGGCGTCGACATCCGCGATGTACGGATCGAGCGTGGGATCCGGGTGGCGTTCGCCCTCGGCGTCCAGCACCTGGGCGAGGTCGTCGTCCGCGGCGATCGCGCCGGGGTGGACAGTGGAGATCGGGTGCGTCATCGCGGCCCTCCTGGGTCTCGTCGGTCCTTGTGGGACGCTGTCGAGCTGCGGCGTCGTCGCCGCTGATTCGAGTGTACGAAGATTCGCACGACGCTCAAGCATGCGCGTGCGTATTGAGCAGGATGCGCCGAAGTGGCGGGTCGCATCGTGATAAAGTCCCGCAC
This sequence comes from Microbacterium sp. HA-8, assembly GCF_046111165.1. Lineage (NCBI taxonomy): Bacteria > Bacillati > Actinomycetota > Actinomycetes > Micrococcales > Microbacteriaceae > Microbacterium > Microbacterium sp. HA-8. Next base: position 2,374,303 of record NZ_CP162025.1, on the reverse strand, counting down.
TATGAGCAAGCTGGATCACGTCGATCTCGCGCTGCTGAGCGCGCTCGCCGACGACCCGAGAGCCACCGTGGTCGCCCTGGCGGATCGGCTGAGCCTCTCGCGCAACACCGTGCAGGCACGCATGGCAAAGCTCGAACGCGCGGGTGTGTTCCTCTCCTTCGAGCGCACCATCGCACCGCACACCCTCGGCTATCCCCTCCAGGCCGCCATCTCGGTGCTCGTGCGCCAGACCGAGCTGCCCTCGATCGCCGCCCGCATCGCCGAGATCCCCGAGATCATCCAGGCGTACGGGCTCAGCGGTCAGGTCGATCTGCTCGTGCACGTCGCATGCCGTGACGCACGACACCTCTTTGATGTCGACGCCCGGATCCTCGCCGTCCCCGGTGTCGAGCGCACCGAGACCTCCCTCGTGATGGGCGAGATCATCCCCTATCGTGTCAGCCCTCTCATGGCGCTGGCCCGCAAAGCGGACTGAGTCTGCTCGCATCGTGCCCGAGCTCGCCGTGGCCAGGGCATACCCTACGGGGGTAGAGTAGAAGCATGAACGGCTACGTCGAAAACAAGGACGACCTGCTCAAGCGACTGCGCCGAGCCGAGGGTCAGGTGCGAGGCATCGCCCGCATGGTCGAAGAGGACAAGTACTGCATCGACATCATCACTCAGGTGTCGGCCGCGACGAAGGCCCTCGAGACCGTCGCCCTCTCCCTGCTCGGCGACCACCTCACCCACTGCGTCGCGCAGGCCAGCGCCGAGGGCGGCGCCGTGGCCGACGAGAAGATCCGCGAGGCGAACGAGGCCATCGCGCGCCTCGTCCGTTCCTGATCGCGCACCCACCGAGAGGCACACGATGACCGAAAACGCCACCCACCTGCTCGTGGCCGGCATGACCTGCCAGCACTGCGTCCGCAGCGTCACCGAAGAGCTCACCGCGCTCCCCGCCGTCCAATCGGTCGACGTCGACCTCGCACCGGGCGCGGCATCCCGCGTGACGATCCGAAGCGCAGGACCGCTCGATGACGATGCCGTGCGCGACGCCGTGCACGAGGCGGGCTACGAGCTCGTCCCCCAGGCATGACCGCATCCGACGTCGAGCTCGCGATCACGGGCATGACCTGCGCGTCGTGCGCGACCCGCATCGAGCGCAAGCTCAACCGGATGCCGGGTGTCGAAGCCTCGGTGAACTACGCCACGGAGAAGGCCCGTGTGCACGCAGACGGCGTCTCCATCGCCGACCTGATCCGCACCGTCTCCGAGGCGGGATATGCCGCGAGCATCCCCGCTCCCCCCGAGCCCGAGATCTCCGATCGGGCACCCGCGACCGGCGACGACCCCGAGATCGTCTCCCTGCGCCGCCGGCTCGTCATCAGCGGTGCGCTCGCGCTGCCCGTCGCTGTGCTCTCGATGGTGCCGGCGTGGCAGTTCGAGTACTGGCAGTGGCTCGCTCTCACCCTCACCGCCCCTGTCGCGGTGTGGGGTGCGTGGCCGTTCCACCGCGCGGCGGCGGTCAACGCCCGCCACGGCGCGGCGACGATGGACACCCTGATCAGCCTCGGTGTCATCGCCGCCTTCGGCTGGTCGCTGTACGCCCTGTTCTTCGGCGGCGCCGGCATGCCGGGCATGCGGATGAGCTTCACCCTCATCGGCTCGCCGCAATCCGGAGGCCACGAGATCTACCTCGAGGTGGCCGCGCTCGTCACCGTCTTCCTTCTCGCGGGCCGGTATGCCGAAGCCCGCGCGAAGCGCTCCTCCGCCGAGGCGCTGCGGGCGCTGATGCGCGTCGGTGCGAGCGAGGCGGGCCTTCTCGTCGACGGGATCGAGCGACGTGTCCCGGTGTCCGATCTCGCGGTCGGTGATGTCGTCGTCGTGCGCCCGGGAGAGAAGATCCCCTCCGATGCGCTCGTGCTCGCGGGATCATCCGCGATCGATGCCGCCATGCTCACGGGCGAGTCCGTACCCGTCGAGGTCGCCCAGGGCGCACGGGTCACGGGCGGCACGGTGAATGTGGGCGGGATGCTGCGCCTCGAGATCACGCGCGTGGGCGCCGACACCGAGCTCGCGCACATGCAGCGCCTGCTCGAGGACGCCCAGACCGGCAAAGCCCGGATCCAACGGCTCGCCGACCGCGTCTCGGCCGTCTTCGTTCCCGTCGTCATCGCCCTCGCCGCCGTGTCCTTCGTGGGCTGGCTCATCGCGGGGGCCCCGCTCGATCTCGCCTTCACCGCCGCCGTGGCGACTCTCATCATCGCCTGCCCGTGCGCGCTGGGTCTTGCGACGCCGACGGCGCTTCTCGTGGGCACCGGCCGGGGCTCGCAGCTCGGCATCCTCATCCGCGGCCCGCAGGTTCTCGAGCAGACGCGATCCGTCGACACGATCGTGATCGACAAGACCGGCACGCTGACCACGGGACGCATGACTCTCGAGGACGCGCTTCCGCACGCGGGCGTCTATCGCGCAGAGCTGCTGCGGGCCGTGGCCGCCGTCGAGATCGGGTCCGAGCATCCCGTCGCACGTGCGATCGTCGCCGCGACCTCCGATCCGGGTTCATCGGCTCTGGAGGGCTTCTGGTCCCACGCGGGCTTCGGCGTGGAGGGCGCGGTCGCGGGCGCGGTCGTCGTCGCAGGCCGACCCGAATGGGTCCGGGCTCACGCCGCGATCACCATGCCCCCCGACCACGAACAGTGGATCGGCAAGGCCCACGCACGCGGAGCCACCGTCGTGACGGTGGCCCGTGACGGACGACTTCTGGGATCGCTTGCGATCGCCGACACCCTCGCGTCCTCGAGCGTCATCGCTGTCGCGCGGCTGCGAGAACTCGGTCTCGAACCGATTCTGCTCACCGGCGACGGCCCCGGCGCCGCCCGGCATATGGCGCGACTGTCGGGGATCGACATCGTGCACGCCGGCGTCAGCCCGAAGCAGAAGCTCGAGACGATCCGGGGACTCCAGGCGGAGGGAAGGGTCGTGGCCATGGTGGGCGACGGCGTCAACGACGCCGCCGCCCTCGCCGCGGCAGACCTCGGACTCGCCATGGGTGCGGGAACGGATGCCGCGATCGCAGCGAGCGACATCACGCTCGTCTCGAACGACCTGCTCTCGGCCGTCGAGGCGATCCGGCTGGCACGGCGGACGCTGGGCACGATCCGCGGAAACCTGTTCTGGGCGTTCGCCTACAACGTGGCGGCCCTGCCGATCGCGATGCTCGGACTGCTGAATCCTCTCGTCGCTGCGGCGGCGATGGCGCTCTCTTCCATCTTCGTGGTGACCAACAGCCTGCGGCTGCGGCGGTTCCGGCCCCTGCCGGCTCCCGCGACTGGCGCGTCTGAGAGCTGACTCGTTCGCGCAGTGGTCAGTGCTCTCCGCCGAGGTTACCGCTGAGGCGCCCGTGGAAGGCCGTCGTGGCATCGTTCATGCCCTCGATGACGACGCGCTTGCCGCGGTGTTCGTACTTGGTCACGACCGCGTCGAGAGCCGCGACCGTCGACGCATCCCAGATGTGGGAGCGCGACATGTCGATGACGACACGGTCGGGGTCGTTCGCGTAGTCGAACTGGGTGGTGAGGTCGTTGCTCGAGGCGAAGAACAGCTCGCCGTCGACGCTGTAGTGCGCCGTCGGCACGCTCTCGTCACCGGGCAGGGTGCGTGTGACGCTGACGAAATGGGCGACGCGACGGGCGAAGAGGACCATGGCTGTGAGCACACCGGCGCCCACCCCGATCGCCAGGTTGTGCGTCCACACCGTGATGACGACGGTCACGAGCATCACGAGCGTCTCGCTGCGGGGCATGCGACGCAGCGTCGAGGGACGCACGCTGTGCCAATCGAACGTCGCGATCGAGACCATGATCATCACGGCGACGAGCGCGGCCATCGGGATGATCGCGACGACCTCGCCGAGCGCCACGACGAGGATCAGCAGGAACACGCCCGCGAGGAACGTCGAGATGCGCGTGCGCGCGCCTGAAGCCTTGACGTTGATCATCGTCTGACCGATCATCGCGCAGCCGCCCATGCCCCCGAACGCGCCAGAGAGCACGTTGGCGACGCCCAGGCCCCACGACTCCCGGGTCTTCGAGGAGTGGGTGTCGGTCACGTCGTCGACGAGCTTGGCGGTCATGAGCGACTCCAGCAGTCCCACCACGGCCATCGCCAGGGCGTAGGGGGCGATGATCCCGAGGGTCTCGAGCGTCAACGGCACATCGGGGATGAACAGCATCGGGATGCTGTCCGGCAGCTCGCCTTGATCGCCTACGGTGGGCACGGCGATGCCGGCGACCACCACCGCCACGGTCAGCAGGACGATCGCGACGAGCGGCGAGGGCACGGCGCGCGTGATGCGCGGGAGCAGATACATCACGACAAGTCCCGCGGCCACGAGCGGGTACACCAGCCACGGCACGCCGATCAGCTGGGGGAACTGCGAGGTGAAGATGAGGATCGCGAGGGCGTTGACGAACCCGACCATGACCGAGCGCGGAATGAACCGCATGAGGCGCGCGACCCCCAGAACGGCGAGGACGATCTGGATGAGCCCGCCCAGCAGCACGGTCGCGATGAGGTAGTCGAGCCCATAGGTCATCGCGACGGGGGCGACGACCAGGGCAACGGCACCTGTCGCTGCGGTGATCATCGCCGGCCTGCCGCCGAGGAAGGCCATCGCGACGGCCATGACGAAGGAGGAGAAGAGCCCCACCCGCGGATCGACGCCCGCGATGATCGAGAAGGCGATCGCCTCGGGGATGAGCGCGAGCGCGACGACGAGACCCGCCAGCACCTCGCGGGTCAGCAGCCGCGGGTTGCGCAGCGCCTGCAGCACGGTGGGTTCGATGCGATAGCGCGCGGGATCGTCGCGAGCGGGGATGACGGCGGTCATACCTCTCCTGTCGTTCGGGCTCCGGGGAGCACACGGGAGGATCGCGCTCCGATGCGCGGGTGTCGGCGAACGCCGGCGGGGGGAAGGATGAGGGAGGGCGCGAGTGCGTCCTCAGCAAACCTACCGCAGCGTGACGGTTGGTTCGATTCGGGAGGGGATCCACCCCATGACGGTGATCGACACGCTCGTCGTCGGCGCAGGCGTCGCGGGCCTCTCCGCGGCCCGTCTGCTCGGTCGCGCGGGCCGCAGCGTCGTCGTGCTCGAGGCGCGCGACCGGGTGGGTGGGCGCGTGCACACCGACCGCTCGCGCGGACTGGCGACCGACCTCGGAGCGTCGTGGATCCACGGCATCAGGGACTCCCCCGTCGCGGCAGCCGCTGAGGCGTTCGGGATGCGCACCCTCGAGTTCACGGTGGGCGGCTACCAGCCGGATAGCCGCCCCATCCGCTCCTTCGACCCCTCAGGTCGCAGACTGACAGATGCTGCCGCACGGCGTTTCGCCGACGACATCCATGCCCTCGATGCGCTGCTGCCCACGATCGTCGCGACGTCCGCACCCGCGGCGACATACCGCGACGTGACGGAGGCGGCGCTCGCCGCGCAGGGCTGGGACGCGGAGCGCACGCAGCGGGCACGGGAGTACTTCGAGCATCGGAGCGAGGAGCAGTACGGCGCGTGGATCGAGGACCTCGCCGCGCACGGCCTCGACGACGATGTCATCGAAGGTGACGAGGTCGTGTTCCCCGACGGGTACGACCGGCTGGCGGCCCGCCTCGCGGTGGGTCTCGACGTGCGCCTCGAGCACGTCGTCGCGACCGCGCGCTGGTCCGATGCGGGAGTGGTCGTGGGCACCGGCCGCGGTGAGTTCCACGCACGGCGAGCCGTCATCACGGTGCCGGTGGGCGTCCTGCAGTCGACGGACTTCGTCATCGATCCCCCGCTGCCCCAGCCCGTCGCGGGGGCGCTCGGCCGTCTGCGGATGAACGCGTTCGAGAAGATCTTCCTGCGCTTCCCGCACCGGTTCTGGGACGAAGGCGTGTACGCGATCCGGCAGCAGGGGGCCGAGGCGCGATGGTGGCACTCCTGGTACGACCTCACGCCGCTGCACGGTGCGCCCACCCTGCTCACCTTCGCGGCGGGGCCCGCCGCGGTCCACACTCGCGCGTGGAGCCAGAAGCGGGTCGTGGACTCGATCCTCACCCAGCTGCGTCGTCTCTACCCGGACCGGGTCGTCGAGCCCACCGACGTGCACCGGACGCACTGGCAGGACGACCCCTTCGCCCGCGGGTCCTACGCCTACATGATCCCGGGATCGACGACCGCCGATCACGACGACCTCGCCACCCCGATCGGCGGTGTGCTGCATCTCGCGGGCGAGGCGACGTGGACGGATGACCCCGCCACCGTGACGGCAGCCATGCTGTCGGGGCACCGGGCGGCCTCGCGAATCGTCGGCTCCGACATCCCCATCTCCATGCTGTGGGCGGATGACGGTGGCGAGACTTCGTGATCAACCGGCGCTCTGGCGCCGCACCATCTCGTCGATCCAGATCGGCGCGTAGGGCGAGGTGCAGTTCGGTGCCGTCGGATAGTCCTTCAGCACCTCGAGACGCTCGCCGATCGCGAGCGCGCGCGGGCGCAGTTCGGGATGCCGGATGCCGATCGTCGCGAGAGTCGTGTTCATCTGCCACTGCAGCCGATCGGGAGCGGTCTTCATCTCGGCCTCGATCCTCTCGAGCAGGCCGCCCAGGTCGAGAAGGTGCGGGTTGTCGGCGACATCCATCGCGGCAAGGGCCCATCCCCCGGCCGCGACGTTCGCGTCGGCGTCGGCCATCCACTCGCGCCTGCACTGCTCACGGTGCGGACTCTTCTTCACCACGTAGTTGATGAGCCAGTCCTGAACCTTCGGAGCCCGCGCCTCGCGCAGCATCCCGTCGAGCTGCTCTGCCGAGTACTGCCGGGGCCGGCAGATGAGCAGGGCGACGAGGCGCGCCGCCGTGTCGCCCGTGGCCCACAGCTCGCCCGCGAGCTCATGGTCGGTCTTGAGCGCCTTGGCGAGGGCGCGCAGGCGGGTGAGGTTCACACCGTGGTCGTCACCATGGCGCTCATTGACCTCGCGCATGCGCGGATCCTCGAGTGCCGCCAACTGCGCGCGCACCTCGGCCACCCGGTCCTCGGACATCACACCCCCTGCTGCGGACAGCCTAGAGCCGCGCGCGAGTACGCGCACGGCTCGCGGCTCGTTCGCTACGCCTGCTGTCCTTCCGCGATGCCGCGCCCCAGCGCCTGGCCCTGGATGACGGCGCCGAGATCGAGCCCAGTCGCTGATCTGACGCTCTCGAAGGTGGCCGACAGGCTCGCTGACTGTTCGCGCGCCAGGTGGGTCGCGGCACTGTCGCCCCCGATGAGGGTGATGTTGCCGACCTTCTCGTAACCCTTGGCGAACTCGGCCATGAGCTGCGGCAGCTGTCCGATGATCTCCTTGGCGAGGATCGCGTCCTGGTTCTCGCGCAGCGCCGAAGCCTCGGCCGCGATCGCGTCTGCGGTGGCGGTACCGCGGAGACGGATGGACTCGGCCTCCGCCTCGGCCTGCACGCGCACGGCGGCCGCTTCGGCCTCGGCCTGCACGCGGACGGCCGCGGCATCGGCGGCGGCCGACGCATCGCGCGCCTCGGCCTGCGCCTTGACAGCGTACGCCTCGGCGTCCGCACGTTCCTGGGCGACCCTGCGGTCGGCCTCGGCGTTCTTCTGCCGCTTGTACGCCTCCGCGTCGGCCGCGATCTGCGCCTCGTAGGCGCGTGCGTCCGCGGATGTCTGCTGCCGGTACTTGTCGGCGTCGGCGACCTTCTTGACCTCGGCATCCAATCGCGCCTGGGTGTTGTTCGCCTCCTGCAGCAGCACGCCCTGCTCGGCCTCGGCGCGGGCGAGGTTCTCGGACTGCTCTGCCTGTGCGTTCGCGCGCCCGACCTCCGACATCGCGGCGGCCTTGTTCTTGTCGAGCGCGGTCTGCTCGATCAGGTTGGCCTCGTCGGCGGCGAGCTGGCGCTTCTTGACCTCACGCAGCGCATCGATCTCGGCGACGTCGGCCTCGCGCTTGACGCGCTGCACCTCGACCGCGCCGAGCGCGGAGATGTAGTTGTTCTTGTCGGTGATGCCCTGGATCGCGAACGAGTCGAGCACGAGGCCCTGAGCGAGCAGGTCGCCGGAGATCCCCTCGGCGATCTCGTCGCTGAGCTTCTGCCGGTCCTGCATGACCTGCTCGACCGTGAGCTTGGCGACGACGCCGCGCAGGGCGCCCTCGAGCTGCTCGGTCGTGAAGATGACGATCGCCTCGTCCTGCGACGCGAAGCGCTCTGCCGCGCGGCGCACCTGGTCTGGCGTCGACCCGATCTTGACCAGCGCGACACCGGTCAGATCGATCGTGACGCCGTTGATCGTCTGGGCCGTCGGCTCGAATTTGATCTGCCGGGAGCGCAGCGACACCTTGTCGGATCGCTGCGTCAGCTTGTTGACGAAGGCGCCGCGACCGCTGATCACGGTCATCTTGTTGGCTTCGCCCTCGGTGCTGTCGCGCGCCTTCTTACCGACGATGACGATCGCCTCGTCGGCCTTCGGCACCTGATACCACGCTCGGAACACCAGGAAGCCGATGAGCGCGACTCCGGCAGCTACCGCGATGCCGATGAGTCCGAACAGATCCATATGAGTGGGTCTCCTAATCGGGCCTGCCGTGTGCACGCCATATATCAAACCTATGCGCACCCGGGCATGGATGCTCAATGTGCATCTTTCGACCGGGTCGCTGAAGGGCGCGCGGTCGGTGCGAGGGGCTGTCACAGCGGGGCCTCTTCGACATGAATGAACTCTCATCGAAAGATTTCGCGTTGGGGCGTCAGGGATACATACGTACGAACGGCGATGTCGGAGGCCTCGGATAGAGTTCGAATATGAACACAGGGTCCGGCGGCGACGCGCACGACGACAACGTCGACGGTGTGGATGCTGTCGCGGCGGCCCTTGCGGCGAAGTACGCGGCCGCGGTGGCCGCGATCGCTGCAGCGGAGGCTCAGGCGATGGCCGTGCTGGCCGAGGCGCAGGCGGTGGGGGTGGAGCGGGTCGCGGAGATCCCTCGCTCCGCGGGCCGTGAAGCCGAACTGCCGTTGCGGGCGCTCGCGGCGGAGCTGGGTGCGTGTGCGCGGCAACCGGACCGTTCGGTGCAGCGGCGGATGAACGACGCCCACACCCTCGTGAACCGGTTCGCGGCGTCGTTTGAGGCGCTGGCGGCAGGGGTGGTGTCGGTCGGGCATGTGCGGGCGATCGTCGAACACGGGGTGAAACTCACCGACCCGGAGGTTCGCGCGGCGTTCGAGGTCGAGGCACTGGAGCGGGCCGCGTCGACCACACCCGGGCGGCTCGGACCGCAGCTCGCGCGTCTGGTGGAGCAGGTGCAGCCCACGACGTTCGCGGAGCGGCACAAGGTCGCGCGCAAGAGCGGCGGGGTGTGGGTGCGGGACGTTGAAGACGGGATGAGCGAGCTCCTGCTGCGGGGACCCGCGGTGCCGGTGCACGGCATCCACGACATGATCACCCACATCGCCCGCGACGTCCTCAACACCGCACACGCCCCCGAACCCGCGGACGCGGGTGAAGCCGCGGACGAGGCCGGGGCCGAGGGCGAGGGCGAGGGCGAGGGCGAGGGTGACGATGTCCCGGTGGATTCTCGGACCCTGGATCAGGTGCGTGCCGACGTGCTCATGGAGATGATCCTCACCCACCGGATCGACACCGAGACCGGCGAAGGGCTCGGCGACGGGCACGGTGGGCTCGCCTCGATCCGCGCGACGGTCAACGTCACCGTGCCCGCCTTGGCGCTCGCCGGGGTGACGGATGACCCCGCCGAACTCGTCGGACGCACCCCCATCGACCTCGACACCGCAAGGATCCTCGCGAAATCCGTCCCCGGATGGGAACGGATCCTGGCCGACCCGATCACCGGCGGGGTCCTCGCCGTCGACAGATACACGAGATCCGCGGATCTCACCCGACATTTGAGGGTGCGGGACCCGCACTGCAGATTCCCCGGATGCCGCATGCCCACCCATCGGTGCGACGTCGACCACGGCCAGGACTTCGCCCTCGGCGGAGCCACCGACCACAGAAACCTCTGCGCACTCTGTCGACGACATCACACACTCAAGGGCGAAACACCCTGGCGGGTGAAACACCACCCCGGAGGGGTCATCGAATGGATATCCCCCGGCGGACTCCACTACACAGACACCCCACCACCCGTCACCATCGGATTCATCCCCGACCTCGACGACGCACCCTTCTAACACGACGCGCCCCGATCGAGGCGACCGGCGGTGGAGATGCGGTGGACGAGTCGGGCAGTGTGGAGTGATGACCGATCCCGTCGACGCCCTCATGAGCGGTACCCGCGGACGGCGGTTGTGCCTCGAATACGCGGTGCGCATGGACAGAACAGTGCAGGAAGCCGTTTTCTGGCTTGCCCGCGACCTCGATCCGACTCCAGGCACTGCGCTCCGATTCACCGACGGGGCATCCGCGGGCGAGCCCGATCCGGAGTTCACCGGCGCCGACGTGGCTTCGCTCATCAACAAGGTCGTCCTGACGAATGTCCGCGACGGTAGCCTGCGCGAAGCACTGCAGGCGTCCGTCGACCTTGCCCGCTACTGGCAGGAGCCCGACGGAACCGATGCCGTCGCCGCCCTCCCCGACGTGCACGACACGCTCCGACGCGTCGCCCGCCACTTGAGCCCGGCTGTCCACGACCTGTCGATGGCGCATGGCCCGGCACAGTACGCCGTCGCCTGGACTCCCCTCGCTGAGAGCACGCCGCTCCCCGCCGACCCCGCGGCACAACTGGCGGAATGGACTCGCACCCAACACGAGGACGAGTCGAGATCGGCGAAGAGGCCCGCTGATGTGCGCGCGAACTTCTCGGGAACATGGTGGTCCGTGCCGCAGAGCCTGCTCACCACTCGTGGAAGCATTCCGGATGCCCTCGAACTGGTCGAGGACTCCCTGGGATGGGAAATCGCGACGGTCATTCCCGTGCACGGCGCGGGTCGCATACTCGAGGTCCGATCGCCGGCTGACTGGGCAGATCTCTGTCGGGCCTATCCGATGGAAGTGACAGCATCCCGTCGGCACGACTGGTTCCGCGTCACCGGTCGCGAGGGCCCCTGGCTGATTCCCGACTGGGAGCGGCTCTCCGCGCAATGGGACGCGGTGCATCTCACCACGCTCGGATACCTCTCCGCAGCGAACCAGCTGATCGACGTGGACGCCGATCATGGCTCGGTGATCGGCGGGTGGGGCCCCGACGCCACCATCTGGCTCACCGACATCGCACGCGAATCTGGGCAGCCGCGAGAACAGTGGTACCGGCTTCGGAACGACTGGCGCTGGACCCCCACCCCGCCCATGCACGGTACGGATGCGGCGGCGACATGAACGCGCTCTCCCCGCGCTCGGATTCGGGCGTGTGAAGATGGCGATGTGGCATCCACCCCGGTCTCTCCCCTGATCTCGACCGACGAACTTCACGCACGACTCGAGGCCGGTGAGCGGATTCGTCTGCTCGATGTGCGATACCGACTCGAGCAACCCGACGGTCGACCGGACCATCGGGCCGGCCATCTTCCCGGCGCGGTGTACGTCGACATGGACACGGAACTCGCCACACACGGCGATCCCTCACAAGGACGACACCCCCTCCCCTCGCGAGCAGCGCTCCAGGATGCTGCGCGGCGATGGGGGCTGCACACGGGCGACACCGTCGTCGTCTACGACGACTACCGATCGGTGTCGGCCGCGCGCGCGTGGTGGCTGCTCACCCATTCGGGAGTCGATGGCGTGCGCGTACTGGACGGCGGCCTGTCGGCATGGGCGGCGGCGGCATTTCCGCTCGAGACGGGAGATGTCGTCCCCGAGCCCGGTTCCATCGCACTCGACGAACTGAGCAGAGGAATCGTGACGATCGCCGAGGCCGAAGCCTGGCCTGCCCGAGGCATTCTGCTCGACGCGCGGGCGCCCGAACGCTACCGGGGCGACACCGAGCCCTACGACCCGGTCGCGGGACACATCCCGGGCGCGATCAACCTGCCCGCGAGCGCATATCTCGAGGGTGCGAGCTTCGCACAACCGGAGGAGATCAACCGCGCCCTGGCCGGCGCCGGTGTCACAGAGCGTTCTCCCGTCGCCGCCTACTGCGGGTCGGGCCTGACCGCGGCACACCTCGCCCTCGCGGGCGCGGTGGCGGGCATCGACGTCGCGGTGTTCCCCGGCTCGTGGAGCCAATGGTCGAACACACCGGGCAGTCCCATCGCCACGGGGCCCACGCCGACAGGTGAGCTCTCCAGCGTGTGAACCGCGGCCGTGGAGATGGGGGGAATCGAACCCCCGTCCATCGCTGTGTTTCTGCGCCTTCTACGGGCGTAGTCTGTGCAGACGTTCTGCTCGGCCCCGACCTTTGTCACAGACACCTAAGTCGACGGGCCCAGCCTGAAGAGAGTCCCGCACGACGCTCAGGCGACGTCGTGCAGCAAGTCCCCTAAATGACGCCAGGGTCCGTGGCGGGAACACCCACGGTCTGACGGACTATCGGGCTCGCTTAGGCAGCGAGGGCGAAGTCAGTGCGCTTGGATTCGGCACTTATGGTTTTGCAGAGATCGTTTACGAGATAACCCTGCATCCTCGGCCCGCTTCTCACAGATTCTCAGGCGATGTCGAAACCGATCATCCCCGTGAGCCTTCTTGTCGAAGGAGCCGCTGTTCACACACTGTGGAGTTGTCTCGCTCGGTTCGCACCGAGCCCTTCAGCATACACCGGATGGAGAGAGCATGCACGAAGAGCCACCCGCTGCCCCGCACTCGGAAAGCGCGCAGGATCGTGGCCTGCAGGGCGTCGGATCCTCGGCGGCCACCGCGATCGGCCTGACCGCGGAGCAGAGCGCCGCTATCCACGTCCCGCTCTCCATGCCCGCCTGGCGTTCACGACTGCGAGTCGGGGAACTGGCGATGAACAGCGTCGCCCTGGCCTCTCTCGCGATGAACGTCGTGCGCGCCGCGCGGTCGGGTGACCAGGCACCGGCACCCGTGCGGGTGTCGGCGGCCCGCGTGGCGGCGTCGTTCGGAAGCGAGAGGGTCTTCCGGATCGACGGGGCAGCCCCCACCGTCTGGTCCCCGCTATCGGGATTCTGGCGCACGGCCGACGGGTGGGTGCGGACACACGGCAACTATCCGCACCACGAATCCCGCCTCCGCCGCCTCCTGGGACTGTCTGACTCGATCGACCCGTCCCGCGTCACCGAGCGAGCCGCCGCGCGGATCGCGACGTGGCGTAGCCTCGACCTCGAGCACGCCGCGTATGAGAGCGGTGCCCTCGCGGTCGCGGTGCGCACCGCCGACGCCTGGCGACAGCATCCCGTCGCCCTGGAGCACGCCGCGCAACCGCTCCTCACGCAGTGGCTCGGTGATCCGCACACCCCACGACCGTGGCCGTCCATCGACGGCGCTCCCCTCGCGGGGATCCGGGTGCTCGATCTGACGCGGGTGATCGCGGGGCCCGTCGGAACGCGGGATCTGGCGCTCGCCGGCGCCGACGTGCTGCGCGTGGATTCGCCCCGCCTCCCCGAGATCCCGTGGCAGCATCTCGACACGGGCCAGGGCAAACGCTCGACCCTGTTGGATCTGGACCTGGCCCGCGACCGGCGGCGCTTCGATGACCTGCTCGAGCGCGCCGACGTCCTCGTGCTCGGCTACCGACCCGACGCCCTCGCACGGCTCGGGCTGGAGCCCGCAGCGCTCGCGTCGCGATATCCCGCCCTCATCACAGCCGAGCTCTCGGCGTGGGGAACCGCCGGCCCTTGGCAGGACCGCCGCGGGTTCGACAGCCTCGTGCAGGCGGCCAGCGGCATCGCGCTCGCCGAGAGCACGACGGGAGACGCCCCCGGCGCATTGCCCGTGCAGGCACTGGACCACTCCGCCGGCCACTTGCTCGCCGCGAGCGTCGCGACGGCGCTCGCACGGCAGCGCGCCACCGAACGCTCGACACACGTCCGCATCGCCCTCGCCCGCCTCGCTCAGGAACTCCTCGCCGGCGGTGAGCCGAGCGCGCACGACGGCGAATCGCCACGCGGCGCCGGCGACGGCGGGCCGGATCCCGCCGAGACGACCGTGACTCAGACCGTACACGCGCCCGACGGCCCGCACCGCGTCACGTCGGCGGCGCCGGTGCTCGCCTTCGACGCAGCGCCCTCGACCTACCCGCGCCCCGCGCACACGTGGGGTGCAGACCCACCTCGCTGGACCTGATCGACGGCACCAGCGTCACTCGGCGCGCAGCTCCCCGCGCACGATCGAATCACCCGAGTGCGCCGGATCGCCGTCGAGAGGCTCGACGGAGACATCGACCAGCGCGTAGTTCGACGTGTCGATACCCCGCGGCACGACGAAGCTCTGCTCGTCGTCGCTCAGCACACCGAGGCTGATCAGGGACGACGCGTCCCGCGTGATGAGCCAGACCTCCCGGTACGAATCCGATTCGGTCGCCGCATCGAGTCGCACCCGCACCGTGCGCTCCCCGTCGGCGGCCTCCTCGAGCACGGCGGCGCCCCGGGCCTCGGGGTGATCGGGGAACGGTTCGAGCAGGGCCTCGGCGACCTGGACCGGAGCACCCACGCGCACCGCGGTCCACACGCCGGCCCCGATCGCCGCGATGAGCGCGACACCGGCGGCCAGCGCCCACAGCGTCCGTGCCCCGCGCCGCGCCGTCGGTCCACGTCGCGCACGCGCGCGCGCAGGAGCCGTGTCGGCGGACGCGAGCCCGAGCTCGTCGGAGATCGCCGTCCATACCCGCTCCGGCGGCGCGAGCAACGGACCGGCCGCGAGGGTCGAGCGACCCACGCGCGCCGCACGACGCAGATCCGTGAGCTCCTCGGCGCAGGCGGCGATGTGCCGGTCGTCGTCCGGCGTGGCGACGTGCTCGCCGAGCGCCATCAGCGCCAGCAGCTCGGGGTCAACGTGCGACATGGCCTACCTCCAGACGGGTGCGCATCCGGGCCAGGCTCCGGCGAATATGACTCTTGACCGTGCCGAGCGGCATGTCGAGCCGGGTCGAGATCTCATGATGGGTCAGGTCGTCGAAGAAGGCCAGCCGTACGACAGCGCGGGCATCGGGCTCCAGCCTGTCGATCTCCTGAGCAACGAGCAGGGTCTCGCCGAGATCGATCGGCGGTGCCACCGTGAGTTCGTCGGGCGTCGTGACGCGCTGCAGCTGCTCCTGCAGACGACGCATCCGGGCGCGCGCCTCGTGCGTGTCGGCGATCCGCCGCTTCGCGATCGTCACGATCCAGGTGGCCAGCCCCGCCTTCGACGAGTCGTACGTCGCGCGTCCCGTCCAGGCCGCCACGAATGTCTTCTGCGTGGCATCCTCCGCATCCGCAGGATCGGCGAGCGAACGCATCGCCAGTGTGTAGACGACCGGCGCCCAGCGCCGGTACACCTCTTCGAGCGCGCGTTCATCGCCCGCTCGAAAACGATCGATGAGGCTCGCATCCGCGCGCGCATCGTCGTCGACATCCACGGTGTGCCCCTGGTCTCGGGTGGTGCGCCTTCGTCGGCGCGGCGGGCTCGTCATGACACCCTCGTCGCCACGGCGACCACGTTATCGCTGTACGACCTGTTCACGGGGTCGAAACTGCCCCCGCACGTGATGAGCACGAGCGCCGCTTCGCCCGTCCTGGCGAACAGGATGTCGGTGGGCAGTGCGCTGCGGGGGTAGTAGGTGATGCTCTGCACGGCATACCGGACGGGCTCGCCGCCGGAGACGTCGACGACGATCTCGGTGCCCGGCGCCACATCGCGCAGCCTGGCGAGCGGACCGAGACCGTAGACGCGGGAATCGACGTGCG
This sequence comes from Microbacterium sp. HA-8, assembly GCF_046111165.1. Taxonomy (NCBI): domain Bacteria; kingdom Bacillati; phylum Actinomycetota; class Actinomycetes; order Micrococcales; family Microbacteriaceae; genus Microbacterium; species Microbacterium sp. HA-8. Next base: position 2,358,493 of record NZ_CP162025.1, on the reverse strand, counting down.
CGGCCATCACAACCCGGCCCGCGGTGCTCCCCGGGTCGGGACCGAAGCGGTACCACCCCGCGACGCTCGGCTCGACGGGAAGCTCCATCTGCCCATCGGACTGCACCCCCACCGGCACGACGGGCATGTCGATGGCCGCAGCATCCACCCGCACCCGTGTCGGCACCTGGGCGGCGGGCGCGGTCGTCGGTGCGCTGGAGACGATCGGGACGTCCACGGCCGCGGTGGGGGCGGGGTCCGGCGTCGGTGCCATCGGCGTCAGCGACGGTGCGGGCTGCCCGCTCCCCCCGGACGGGGCGGGGAGCGAGCAGCCCGTGAGCACGAGCATCAGCAGCGCCGCAGCAGCGGCACGCGTGATCCTCGTCATCCGTCTGCCCCGCGTCTCAGGCGCTCGGACGCGACCGGGCGACGAACAGCGCGGCACCTGCGGCGACAAGGAGCCCGGCGAAGCCGAGTCCCCAGAACAGCGCCGTGGGCGCGCCGTTCTCGGCGGCAAGACCCGCGGACCCGGAGTTGACGCCGTCCGGGCTCGAGTGCAGCCCGGAGACGGTCTGCACCGCGAGCTCGAGGTTGCCGTCCTCAGCGCTGCCCCACGCGTAGACGATCGTGAGGGTGCCATCCGAGACCGTGACATCCGCCGGTCCGATCACCGGGTCGGTCGTTCCGGCGAGAGCGACCGCGGCCGAGACGGTTCCCGCGGCCAGGTCGAGAGACGCCTCGTCCGGGTTCTCGAGTCCGCTGACGACGGCCGTGCCGCCCGCGAGGATGTCCACGGCGGGAGCTGCGGCGACGTGGCGCACCGTGAGACGTCCCTCGCCCGCCGCGGTCTGGGCGATGTCGTTCGTGAACAGCGTCGCCGTGGGCTCACCCGCCGCGTCGAGGTGAGCGACGGCGGTGTAGCTGCTGTTCGCCGCGAGGCTCAGGGTGACGGGGCCCAGGATGGGCGCACTGGCATCGGCGGCATCCGGCGCCGTGATCGCGACCTCGTAGTCGCCCGCGGGCAGGTCGAGCGGCCCCGCGAGGTCACCCGGCTCGAAATCGTCGAGCGTCAGCTCGCCGTTGACGTAGACATCGACCGGGGTGTCGGGGATGCCGTGCAGCACCGACAGGTCGGCGCTGGTGGCAGAGATCGCCTGAGCGGGAGCGGCAAAGCCTACGGCCGCGACGAGGCCGGCGACCATGCCGGCCACAAGTGTCTTACGCACGATTCCTCCTTGACGGCGCGAACCGTTCGCGCCTGCTGAAGAGTTGTTCCGTGTCAGCCCCACCCGTGGATGCACCGCGTTGAGAATTTCTGCGCTCCGCACGGGCGTAGGCTCTCGGCCATGAGCGAGGTCATCATCACCGTCCGCGGCGAGCACGAGACCCGGGTGGCTCCCGAACTCGGCATCGCCGACATCTCCGTGCGCTGCGAGGGCCCCTCGCGGGGTCCCGTCGTCGAGCGCATCGCCGCTCTGGCCGCGCCGGTACGGGACGAGCTCTCCCGACGCCAGGCCGACGGCGATGTCGCCGAATGGTCGAGCGAGCGCGCGGCGGTCTGGTCGGAGCGACCGTGGAACAACGAGGGCAAGCAGCTCGCTCCGGTCCACCACGCCTCCGTCTCCTTCTCCGCCTCCTTCTCCGACTTCGCGGCGCTCTCGTGGTGGCTCACCGCCGTCTCCGAGCGCGAGGGTGTGCAGGTGCACACCGTGGTGTGGCAGCTCACGCCCGCCACGCGCCGCGCGGTCGAGGCCGAGGTCGCCGCCGAGGCCGTGCGAATCGCCGTGTCTCGGGCGACCGCGTACGCCACGGCGATCGACCGCGGGGGTGTGACGCCCCTCGAGATCGCCGACACCGGCCTGCTCACCCGCGCCGAGACTCCTCCGCAGGCGGCACCGCGCATGATGCGAGCCGCGATGATGAGTTCGGATGCCGCGGGCACAGGTCCCGGCATCGACCTGCAACCGCAGCCCATCATCGTCACCGCGGGCGTCGAGGGCCGCTTCGCGGCGCGCTGAGACGTGTCAGACGCTCCTCGCGCCGCCCCGCCCGCCCTGGCGCAGCGGCTCTCCCGCATGATCCGGCTGCCCACCGTCAGCGCCGAGATCGATCTGCGGGGTCTGCAGCCGTTCCGAGAGTTCGAGGCACTTGTGGCCGAGCTGTACCCGCTCGTGCACGAGCGGTGCGAACGCGAGCGCATCACCGATCTCGGTCTGCTCTACCGTCTGCCCGGCACCGGGCCGGACACGGATCCCGCGGTGCTGATGGCCCACTACGACGTCGTGCCGGTGGGCGATGACCCCCACGCCGAGGGCTGGACTCATGCCCCGTTCGATGGCGTGATCGAGGACGGCTGGGTGTTCGGACGGGGCGCGCTCGATGACAAGGGGCCGATGGTGGTCCTTCTCGACGCCGTCGAGACCCTCCTGGCCGAGGGTTTTGTCCCCGCCCGCGACGTCTACCTCTGCTTCGGCGGCAACGAAGAGAGCCACGGCGCCGCCGCACGCGCCATCGCCGATACGTTCCGGCAGCGGGGGATCACGCCGTGGATCGTGCTCGACGAGGGCGGCGCGGTGGTCGACGCCCCCCTGCCCTTCGTCGGAGGCCGAGCGGCGATGGTCGGTGTCGGCGAGAAGGGCGTCGCCACGATCCGGCTCTCCGCGCGCGGCGACGGCGGCCATGCCTCCGCGCCTCCGCGCCGCACCGCGATCGGCCGCATCGCCCGCGCCGTCGACCGCCTGGCACCGAGCACCTTTCCCGCGCGCACGCCGCACGCCATCACACGGATGCTGTCGCTCTTCGCCGAACAGAGCACCGGAATCGCGCGCCACATTCTGCGCGCACTCGCCCGGATGCCCCGCCTCACGGCGCACGTATTCGCCGCGGTGGGCGGCGAACCGGCCGCGCTCGTCCGCACGACGGTCGCGGCCACTCTGCAGGCCGGCGGCACCGCCGACAACGTGCTGCCCGCGTCCGCGACAGCGACCCTCAACCTGCGGATCGCCCTCGGCGAGACCGTCGCCGGAACCGTCCGCCGCCTCCGGCGACGCATCGCGGATCGAGCGGTCACGGTCGAGGTGGTCGAAGCGAGCGAGCCCTCGCCGGAGTCGCCGACCGACGGTGCCCCCTTCGCCCTCGTCGCCGCCGCGGTGGCGGCCTCCTATCCCGAAGCCCGCACGGTGCCGTACGTCATGATGGCCGCGACCGACTCCCGGTACTTCCACCGCTTCAGCCCCGCCGTGTACCGTTTCGCGCCACTGCGCATGTCCAAGGCACAGCGCGCGGCGATCCACGGCGTCGACGAGCGCGTCGAGATCTCCTCACTCGAGCGCGGCGTGCTCTTCCACCGCGCCCTGCTGAAAGGACTGCCCGCGTGAGCGACTCGATCCGCACCCGCGTCACCCTCGGCACCCTCGCCGGCGTCGTCGGGTTCCTCGCCTTCGTGGAGTTCACCAGCGGCATCCTGCAGGGCTACTACACGCCGATGCTCACCGACATCGCGCGGCACCTCGGCATCCACGACGCGGACGTCAACTGGCTCGAGGGCTCCCAGCTGATGCTCTCGGCGCTCGTCGTGCCCGCTTTCGCGAAACTCGGCGACATGGTCGGGCACAAGCGGATGCTGCTGGTGTCGACGGCGCTGACCGCGGCAGCATCCCTCGTCCTGCCCTTCACCGACTCCTTCGCCGTCTTCCTCATCGCGTGGGCCCTGCAGGGGTTCTATGTCGTGTGGCTGCCGCTGGAGATCGCGCTGATCTGGTCGCGTTCGCGAGGCATGCCGGGACGTTCGGTCATCACCGCCAGGGCGGCGGGCCTGCTCGTGGCCGCCCTCGAGGCCGGGGCGATCACGGGTGCGCTGGCGGGCGGCGCGCTCATCGACGCCCTGCCCTTGCAGGTCGTGCTGCTCATTCCCGCCCTCGCGGTCGTCGCGTGCTTCTTCGTGATCTGGCTCGGCGTCGACGAGTCGCCGGATCCGGTGGGCGGACGCTTCGACACCGTCGGCCTCGTGCTGATCTCCCTCGCCCTGATCGCATTCACCGGTGGCCTCAGTTTTCTGCGCCTGAACGGCGTCGCCGACCCGCTGTCGTGGGGTCTGGTGGCGCTGGGGCTGGTGCTTGTCGTGCCGTTCGCCCGGTGGGAGCTGCGGCAGAGCGATCCGCTGATCGATGTGCGCATGTTCCGCTCCCCCGCCCTCGGCCCCGTGTTCCTCACCGCCGGTCTGTTCGGTGTGAGCGTGCTGGGCGCCCAGGCGCCCCTGTCGACGTTCGCCCGCACCGACCCGGCCGTCTACGGGTACGGGCTCGGCACGGCCGGCTTCGCGACATCCCTCATCATCGGGGTGTACCTGGTTGCGATGATCGCCGGCGCCCTGCTCTTTCCCCTCGTCGCGCGCCTCGCCACGCCGCGCCGGACGCTGATGGGCGCATCGACGCTCGTCGGGATCGGCTTTCTGCTGTTCCTGCCCTTCCACGACACCTACGCTCAGGTGATCACCAACATGGTCGTCGTGGGACTCGGCTCAGGAGCACTCGTGGCGGCGCTGCCCGCGGCGGCGGCCTCCGCCGCACCCGCGACCCAGACCGGCGTCGCGACGGGGCTGACGAATTCCGTCAAGACGGTCGGAGGCGCGATCGCCTCGTGCGTGTTCGGCATCGCGCTACTGCAGGGAGCGACCGGCGCGGCAGCAGAGGGCACGGCGGGTTCGTTCGCCGGATACGTGACCGTGTGGGTGGTGTGCGGGGCGACGGCGCTCGTGGCAGCGGTGGCGCTCGCGTTCGTTCCCCGGCAGGCCTTCACCGACCGCGCCGTGGCCGTCACCGCTCCGGCGACCGAGAGCATGCCCGCGTCGGACTAGTCGCCCAGACGGTTGCGGCTGCGCATGGCGCGCTCGGCCTCGCGCTTGTCCTGACGCTCGCGCAGGGTCTGTCGCTTGTCCCACTCGTGCTTGCCCTTGGCGACGGCGATCTCGACCTTGGCGCGACCGTCCGAGAAGTACAGCTTGAGAGGGATCAGGGTGTACCCGCCCGCCGAGACGGCGTGCGAGATCTTGACGATCTCGTCTTTGTGCAGCAGAAGCTTGCGTACGCGCTTGGTGGCGTGATTGGTCCAGTGGCCCTGCGAGTACTCGGGGATGTGCACCGAGTCGAGGAAGATCTCGCCGCCGTCGACGTACGCGTACCCGTCGGAGAGGTTGGCGCGCCCCTGACGCAGCGACTTGACCTCGGTGCCGGTCAGCACCATGCCCGCTTCGTAGGTCTTGTCGATCGTGTACTCATGGCGCGCGCGACGGTTGGTCGCGATGACCTTCTCCCCGCGTTCCTTGACCACGATGACCTCCCGATCTCTCGCCGCGCGGGCGCACGGCAGCCGCTCAGCCTATCAGCACAGGCACTCCCAGGCGGGTCGACGGGCAGGGGCCGCGCCGGGTCAGGCGCGCAGCCAGCGCCGGATCGCGAAGCCCGCCGAGAGCGCCGCGAGCACTACCCCGACCACGATCATGACCGGGATCACGATCGCGAGCTCGCCCGCTCCGACCCACGTCGTGATGAATGCGACGCGATCGCGCAGGTAGCCGTCGACGCCGAACTCGAGTCCCGCCCACACGGCGACGCTCGCAAGACCTGAGCCGAGCAGCGCAGCCAGCACACCCTCGAGGATGAACGGGGTCTGGATGAAGCGGTTGGATGCTCCCACGAGGCGCATGATGCCGAGCTCACGCCTGCGCGCGTAGGCCGAGAGCCGGATCGTCGTCGCGATCAGCAGCACCGCCGCGATCAGCATGAGCGCCGCGATCCCGACCGCGATGTACGTCGCGACGGTGAGCGCCTGGAACAGCGGATCGAGGTATTGCAGCTGGTCTGCCACCTCTTCGACGCCGTTCATGCCGCTGAAGGCCTCGATCAGCACGTCGGACTGGGACTGGTCGACCAGGTTGATCCAGAAGGTCTCGTTCATCTGCTCGGGGGCGATGACGCTCGCGTAGTCCTCACCCATCTGCGTGATGAGGTTGGCGTAGGCCTCGTCGCGGGTCTCGAAACGCGTCTGCTGCACGAGCGGGGCCAGCGCATCGGACTCGAGGGCGGCCCGCACCTCGTCGATCTGCTCGGGTGTGGCGACGCCGTCCACACACGTCGGCGTCGTCGAGATCGAGGTGCACATGTACACGGCCACCTGGGCGCGATCGACCCAGAAGTCCTGCATCTTGCCGATCTGCATCTGCATGAGCATCGCAGCGCCGACGAAGGTGAGCGAGACGAACGTCACGAGCACCACCGAGATCACCATCGACGCGTTGCGCCGCAGTCCCGTGAGGGCCTCGGCCAGGATCAGCTGCGCCCTCACGAGGTCGGCCCCACGGTGTCGTCCTCGTCCTTCTCGCCCAACCCCAGACGGTCGGCGACGCCGACCTCGGGCAACTCGGGCAGTTCGATCTCGATCGGCCCGGTCAGCGACACGCGCGGTGCATCGTCACCCTCGCCCTCGCCCTCGACCTCGACGGGCGGCGGGCTGACGGCGGCGGCGGCCTGCCCCGCGACGGCCGACACGGCGGCGTTCGCGACGGCGAGAGCGTCGGCGTCCGGGATGACCGAGGAGGCGATGATCCGCTCCTCCGCGGCGGCGGCCGCAACGGGGGGCTCGGGCTCGACATCCGGGGTGAACAGCGGCACCTCGCCGGTCGCCGGCGGCGCATCGCCCGCGGCGACGCGCTGCTGCAGCTCGAGCACGGCTGTGAGAGCCGCGATCGCCTCGGCGCCGCGCGGTTTCTCGGGGGCGAGGCTCGGCAGACCCGACGTGTCGCCGTACCCACCGTGCACTTCGTCGCGCACGATCTCGCCGTGCGCGAGTTCGATCACACGACGCTGCATCTGATCGACGAATCCCGCCTCGTGTGTGGCCATCAACACCGTCGTACCGCCCGCGTTGATGCGCGCGAGCAGCTGCATGATGCCGATCGAGGTGGCGGGGTCGAGGTTTCCGGTGGGCTCGTCGGCGAGCAGGACCTGGGGCCGGTTGACGATCGCGCGGGCGATCGCGACACGCTGCTGCTCACCGCCCGACAGCTCGTGCGGCAGGCGCTTCTCCTTGCCGGCGAGCCCGACGAGCTCGAGAGCCTCGGGGACGGCCTGGTGGATGAAGCCGCGCGAGGCCCCCGTGACCTGCAGCGTGAACGCGACGTTCTGGAACACGGTCTTGGAGGGCAGCAGCCGAAAATCCTGGAACACCGCCCCCACGTGGCGCCGGAAGTACGGCACCTTGCGGTTGGACAGGGTCGTGAGGTCGCGACCCAGCACGACGACACGACCCGTGGTCGGGCCGTCCTCGCGCAGGATCAGGCGCAGGCACGTCGATTTTCCCGAACCCGAGGGTCCGACGAGGAAGACGAACTCGCCGCGCTTGACCTCGAAGTCGACCCCGCTGAGCCCGGGCTTCGAGGAGCCCCGGTAGGTTTTCGTGACGCTGTCGAACCGGATCATGGCTTCTGAAGCCTAAGCGCGTGGGCGCCGACTCCCCCGAGCGACACCCGGCAGGGAGCATCCCGGGCGGATGCTGCGCGTCAGTCCTCGTCGGGACGCTTGCGCCAGCGGATCCCCGCGGCGATGAACCCGTCGAGGTCGCCGTCGAAGACGACCGCGGGGTTGCCGACCTCGTAGCCCGTGCGCAGGTCTTTCACCAGCTGCTGCCCATAGAGGAAGTAGGACCGCATCTGGTCGCCCCAGCTCGCGGTGATCACACCGGCGAGCTCCTTCTTCTTCGCCGCCTCCTCTTCGCGCTGCAGCAGCATGAGGCGGGTCTGCAGCACGCGCATTGCCGCCGCGCGGTTCTGGATCTGCGACTTCTCGTTCTGCATCGACACGACGATGCCTGTCGGGATGTGCGTGATGCGCACGGCGGAGTCGGTCGTGTTGACCGACTGACCGCCCGGGCCCGACGAGCGGAAGACGTCGACGCGGATGTCGCCCTCGGGCACCTCGACCTCGACGGCCTCCTCCATGACGGGGATCACCTCGACCGCGGCGAACGACGTCTGCCGCTTGTCGGCCGAGCCGAAGGGGCTGATGCGCGCGAGGCGATGGGTGCCGGCTTCGACCGAGAGCGTGCCGTACGCGTAGGGGGCGTCCACCTCGAAGGTCGCCGATTTGATGCCCGCACCTTCGGCGAACGAGGTGTCCATGACCTTGACGGGGTACTTGTGCCGCTCGGCCCACCGCAGATACATGCGCATGAGCATCTCGGCGAAGTCGGTGGCGTCGTCGCCGCCGGCGCCGGAGCGGATCGTCACGACCGCCGACCTGGCGTCGTACTCCCCGTCCAGCAGCGTCTGGACCTCGAGATCGCCGACCGTCTTCTCGAGCGTCGCAAGCTCGCGGCGGGCTTCCTCGGCGGATTCCTCGTCGTCCATCTCGATCGCGAGCTCGACGAGCACTTCGAGGTCGTCCAGGCGACGCTCGACGGCTTCGACACGCGCAAGCTCGGACTGACGGTGGCTCAGCGCGCTCGTCACCTTCTGCGCGGCCTCGGGGTCGTCCCACAGGTCGGGGGCGCCGGCGGCCTCACTCAGGCGGGCGATCTCCGCGCGCAGCGCGTCGACGTCGACCACCGCCTTGATGTCGGCGAAGGTGGCGCGCAGCGCCTGGATCTCGGCGGAAGGATCGAAGTCGAGCATGACAGTCCAGACTAACGTGGATACTCGTGTCCCATTCCTCCCCCGCCCCCGACTCCGGGCCGGGGGTGGGCACGATCATCGGCCGGCTCGCGCCGATGATCTATGGGCCGACCGTGCTGTTCGCCCTCGGCGAGGGCGCGATGCTACCGCTGCTGCCGTTGCTGGCCGCCGAGCTCGGTGCCAGCCTGGCCGTCGCCGGGCTCGTCGCGTCCGCCCTCGTCGTCGGCCAGTTGATGGGAAACATCCCCGCCGGCTGGGCCGTCTCCCGCATCGGCGAGCGGCTCACGATGGGCATCGCGGGAATGATCGCGCTTGTCGGGGTCGCCGGGATGCTGTGGGCTCCGCACATCGGCGTGCTGGCAGCATCCGTCCTGCTCATCGGGGTCTGCGCCGCGGCGTTCGGCCTGGCGCGTCACTCGTTCATGGCGACCCGTGTCCCGCTCGCGTACCGCGCACGGGCACTGTCGCTGTTGGGCGGGACGTTCCGGCTCGGCATGTTCATCGGCCCGTTCGCGGCGGCTCTGCTGCTCTGGCTGTTCGGCGACGAGCACAGCGCTCTGTGGTTCTTCGGGGCGTGCCTGATCGCCTGCATCCTGCTCGTGATGCTCGGCCCCGATCCCGAGACGGCGGTCGCGCCGCGTGAACACACCGTCTCGGCCGATCCGGCCGAGATCGCCGAAGACACCGGCGAGCCCGTCACGGGGGGCATCCCCACGGCGGCCCCCGTCGGGGTGTTCCGCACGATGTGGCTCTTCCGCGGCGTGCTGGCGCGCGTGGGCCTGGCGGCGGCGTCACTGTCGGCGGTGCGGTCCGCCCGCCAGCTCGTGCTGCCGCTCTGGGGACTCTCCATCGGAGTCGACGCGCAGACGCTCGCCCTCATCATCGGCATCTCGGGCGCGATCGATTTTGCCCTCTTCTACGCGAGCGGGCAGGTCATGGACCGCTTCGGCCGGCTCTGGGCAGCGCTCCCGGCCATGGTGCTGATGGGCTCGGGGTTCCTCGCGCTCGCATTCACCCATGACGGCGAGAGCGCCGCGGTGTGGTTCGCCGCGTTCGCGATGGTGCTGGCCGTCGGCAACGGGCTCTCCAGCGGCATCCTGCTCACTCTCGGCGCAGACCTCGCACCTCGCGCCGATCCGGCGCCGTTCCTGGGCTCGTGGCGCACGCTCACCGATGCCGGCGGCGCGACCACCCCCTTGCTCGTCTCCGCGGTGACGGCTGCCTGGTCGCTGCCGGGCGCCGTGGGCATCGTCGGGGCGATCGGCCTGCTCGGCGCGGCGGGCTTCGTGCGCTGGGTGCCGCGGTTCGTGCCCCGCGCGCGCTGAGGTCCGCCCGCGGGGTCAGCGCAGCGCCGTGCGGCTCGTCGCGGTCGCCGACAGCGCGACGCCGTCGGGAACGAAGGCCGAGACCAGGATGGGCTTCCACCGCGTCGCCACCGTGGCTCGCGCGGAGAGGCCATCCGGAGTGACGGCGGAGACCAGGGTCGCACCCTCTCCCGCGACGCGGACGATCTCCTGCGCCTGAACGCGTACGCCTTCGTCGGTCAGCCGGGCACGAGGATCCTCTCCCTCCAGGGTGAGCGTGAATCCGTTCGCGCCCGCGAGGGCAGCGGCATCCGCCAGCGCATCCAGCCGCTTCTGCGCGAGATGCAGACTCGTCGCGTTGGCGCACACGACGATGAGGGCCAGGGCGAGCAGCGCGTACCCCAGGGTGAGGATGAGGATGCTGCCGCTGTCATCGTCTCTGTTCCGCATCATCCCGCACCCCAGAATCGTGAGACCCGCTGCGCGGCGCTCGCCTCCACGGGAACGCTGGCGACGCGGTCGAGCCCCAGCACACCGGGGACGAGCGGCAGTCGCGCGCGGGCGCTGACGGTCACGACGACTGTGCCGCCGGCTTCCGGGCAGGTCGCGGTCGCGGGCACGCAGGAGAGCGTCACGCGCACGCTGTCCGGCGCCAGGTCGTACTCGGCGATGGTCGCGGCGAGAACCGCCTGCGCGCGTGCGTCGGCCGCGGCCGGGCCGCTCGCCGACGCGATGGCGCGGGCGATATGACGAGCACCGGATTCGGCGCCGAGCGCATGGGCCTGGATCTGACCGAGCGCGAGCACGAGATATACCAGCGGCACGAGCAGCAGCACCCCCGCGAGCACGAACTCGAGGGCGGCGGAGCCCGTGTCCGTGGCCGATCCGGCGTCAGCCGAGCGATTCGCGCGGGGCATGCGCCACCACCTCCAGGGCGCCGGAGACCCCCAGCATCCCGAGCACCGGCAGCGCCCCCACGACCCTCACCTCGACCGTCGGGTGGCCGAGTGCGGAGCTCTCGACGACCGAGACGTGCTCCGCGAACGCCTCGCCGACCGAGCGCTCGATGATCTGGCGCGTGCGTGCGATCCCCTCGGAGGGTGCCGCATCGGCGAGGGCTGCCACGTAGGCCCCCTCGACTGCGGCGTCGTGGACGACGTTGCGCACGTAGACGGCGACGCCGAGCTGAAGCACCCCGAGGGTGAGCGCCGTGAGCACAAGCGCGACGAAGAGGAACTCCACGGTGCCCGACCCCCGGTCGCGGGCCGGATCGGTCGCGGTCAGATCGCGCCGACGCTCGAGATCGCCTGCTCGAACAGCTGCGCGAGCGCCGGACCCGCCAGGGCCCAGATGACGACGACGAGACCGGCGGTCATGAGCGTGATCAACACCCACCCCGGCACATCCCCCCGATCGTCGGCCGACAGCTCGGCGAATCGGGTGCGCAGTCGCGCGGACCTCGTCAGCAGAAGGGTCATAGGGTGTCCTTTCGATCGGGTGTGGTTGCGAAAGCCGTGATGCCGCGTGTGCGCTCATCCGAGCCCCAGCCTCAGCAGGACGACACCGGGGTAGACGGCGAAGAGCACCGACAGGGGAAGGATCAGGAAGACCAGCGGGACGAGCATCGCGATCTCGGCGCGACCGGCGCGCTCGATGAGGCTGCGCCTGGCTTCCTCGCGGGCGTCGTGCGCCTGGGCCTGCAGAACGTGCGCCAGCGGTGCGCCGCGCTCCATCGCACCGACGAGCTGATCGACGGCGCGCGAGAGCGCAGGAAGCTGCGCACGCTCGTCGAGCTCGCGCAGGGCCTCCGCGAGCGAGGACCCCGTGCCCACATCGAGCACGACCGTGCGCAGTTCGTCCGTGAGCTCGCCCGACGACACACCAGCCACACGACGCAGCGCATCACGAAGGCCCTCGCCGGCGGCGAGGCACAGACTGAGGAACTCCAGAACCGCCGGAAGTTGATCATGCAGTCGCGATGCTCGCGCTCTCGCCCGGGACTGAAGACGCAGATCGCACAGCGCCGCGGCCGCGAGCGCGGCGATCGGGGGCACGACGACGAGCGCGGGGCTCATCCTGCCCGCTAGCGCCAGCGCGATCACCGCGATCGATCCCAGGGCGAGCCCCGCCACCGTCCACCACAGCTGACGGCCGCGGAAGGACTCCACGCCCCTCGCATCGCCGGCCTGGGCGAGGCGGCGCGCGATGACCTCCGACCCTCCGACCGCCCGCCCCATCCTCGCGGCGAGCGCCTCGGCCGCGGTGCGCCACGACAGCATCCCGCCGCCGGCCGGCCGCCCCAGCGGTGTGATCCCGCGCGGGTCGGCCACGTCGCGCACATACGGTGCGACGCGGTCCGCGAGGCCCGGCGCGCTCCATCGAGGCGACAGCGTGAGCAGGCACCAGAGCCCGAGTCCGAGACCGCCGCCGAGAACGACCGCGAACGCGGCTGCGGTGAACGGACCGGTCACGCGAACCACCGCCGAGGCTCGGGCAGCCGGCCGATGCGGATCATCAGACGATAGGCGAGCACCGAGATCGCGCCGCCGGTCAGGACGACGACGATGCCCTCCGGACTCGAGTACGCCTGCGCACCCTCCGGACGCAGGGAGAGCATCGCGAGGATCACCCACGGTGCGATGACCCCCAGCCCCGCGGCGCCGCGGATCCAGGACTGGCGGGCGTCGACCTCCGCACGCAGGTGGGCTTCGGCGCGAACCGACGCTCCGAGGGCACGCAGCACCGCCGTCAACTCGGTGCCGCCCACCTGCCGCGCCATCCGCAGCGTCTCGACGATGCGGTCTGCGACGGGATCGGCGAGGACGACCTTGAGTCGTTCCGCGCTGGAATCGAAGTGGCCGGAGGCGTGGATGTCGCGTGCGAAGCCGTCGAAGGCCGGCCGCAGCGGCTCGGGTGCGTTCGTCCGCAGGCTCGCGACGGCGTCGGCAAGCCCCGCACCCGCTCGCACCGAGGCGATCAGGTGATCGCAGACATCGGGCCACAGAGCTCGTCGTGAACGCGCCAATCGACCACGCCGCGCGCGCAGCCACAGCACCGGAGCCGACGCTGCTGTCATGGCCGCCGCGAGCGCGATGACCGGCACCCCGAAAATGATCCACACGATCGAGCCCGCAAACAGCGCGCCGAGCGACGACGCGGCGATGACGGACCGTGGCCGCGCGCCGGAGAACCCGGCCTCCTCGAGCAGTCGCACCAGGCCGTTGCGGCGGGATGCCGGCGCCCGGCGTTCGGCTGTGCGCGTGCGCTTCGGCCACCACCACGGCGAGAGCACGAGCAGAAGCCCGGCTGCCAGGCACGCGCCGAGCAGGAGGATCATCTCGCCGCTCCGGCGTGGACCAACCGCACCTCGACGACGCCGTCGGAGACCTGACCGGTTGGTTGCGCGATCTCCGAGACGAAGCGACGCCCGCGATCGTCCCTCGCACAGTGCACGACGAGGTCGATCGAGGATGCGATCGCGGGGAGAACGAACCCTGCGTCGATGTTGCGTCCCGCCAGCAGAGGCAGCGCCGCGAGCTTCGCCAGCGCGTCCGCAGCTGAGTTCGCGTGTATCGACGCGGTACCGGGCACCCCGGTGTTCAGCGCAAGGACCAGATCCAGAGCCTCGGCATCCCTCACCTCGCCCACCACCAGCCGATCGGGACGCATGCGCAGCGCCTCCTTGATCAGCCGCCGCAGCGACACCTCTCCGGTGCCCTCCAGGCTCGGCTGCCGGCCCTGGAGGGCGACGATGTCGGGAACCTCGACACCCAGCTCGAAGGTCTCCTCGACCGTGATGATGCGGTGATGGGGCGGGCTCGCCGCGACGAGCGCGGCGAGCAGGGTGGTCTTGCCCGCATGGGTGGGACCCGAGACCAGGATGCTGGAACCCGCCGCCACGGCGGCGCGAAGGCGGACGGCATCCGCCTCTCGCAGCGATCCGAGCTCGACGAGGGCTGCCAGATCGCGATAGGCCGGCGTGAACTTACGGATGTTGACGGCCCAGTGGCGGCGGGTGATGTCAGGAATGGCGACGTGCACTCGCGAGCCATCCGGCAGCGAGGCGTCGACGAAGGGCTGACTCAGGTCCACCCGCCGCCCCGTCGACTGGAGCATCCGCTCGACGATGTCGCGCACCTGCGCGTCGGTGAGCGACACGGCCACCCGCTCGGCCACGCCGCGCCGGGCGACGAAGACCCGGTCGGGAGCGTTGACCCAGATCTCCTCGATACCGGGGTCGTCGAGATAGTGCTGCAGAGGCCCGAGACCCGCGACCTGTGCGATCACGCCGCGCACGCAGGCGTCTTCATCCGCGATCAATGGCACGCCGCGGCCCGGGGCGAGATCGTTGTGGCGCCGCACCTCGGTGCGCGCGAGCAGCTCGGCGGTGAGCGGATCGTGCGAAGGATCGATCCCCTCCCTCCGCAGGCGGTCGCGGACGCGCGACGCGACGGACGACTCGGGACCGGGGTGCGGGGGCGAGGCGCTGATCACGGGCTCATCCTGCCAATCGGGCGCCGACGGCCCGCGGAATTATCCACAGGTCGGTGCCCGGTTCGCCGGAGCGGCCTGCGGATAGAATGAGCGCACTCGCGGGAGTGGTGGAATTGGCAGACACGCAGGATTTAGGTTCCTGTGCCTCCGGGCGTGTGGGTTCAAGTCCCACCTTCCGCACGCGGTCCGCCGATGGCGCGCCCCGCGCATCCCTCCCCCGCCCACGAACGACGGGAACACCACGTGCAGCCGGCAGCTCTCATCCCCTGGCTTGATCCCGCCGCGATCATCGAATGGGCGGGACCATGGGCGCTGGTGGTCGTGTGCTTCATCGTCTTCGCTGAGACCGGCCTGCTGGTCGGCTTCCTGCTGCCCGGCGACACGCTCCTGATCATCGCGGGCCTGCTCTCCCACTCCACGGCGATCGCGCCGAACGGCGTCTTCGGCATCAGCGTGTGGTGGGTCGCGCTCCTGATCGGGCTCTCCGCGTTCGTCGGCGGTGAGGTCGGATACCTGATCGGTCACAAAGCGGGGCCGGCCGTGTTCGAGCGCAAGGAGTCGGGCCTGTTCAGCGTCAAGAACGTCGAACGCACCAATGCATTCTTCGAGCGCTTCGGCGGGCTGACGATCATCCTCGCCCGATTCGTCCCGATCGTGCGCACCTTCGCCCCCGTCGCGGCCGGCGTCGGTCACATGCACAAGGGCAAGTACACGCTGTACAACCTGATCGGCGCCGTGCTCTGGGGCTTCGGACTGACGATGTTCGGCTATGTGATCGGGTTCATCCCCTGGGTGCGCGACATCGTCACCGAGTACATCGACGTGATCCTCCTCATCGCGGTCGGCGGCACCGCGCTCGTCACCCTGTGGCACTACCTGCGTGAGCGCAGCAAGGCGCGCACGGCGGCAGCGGCCGGCGAGGACGTCACGACCGACGCGGGCGAGGCGCGCGAGCTCGTCCTCGATCCCGAGGTCTTCGACCAGACACCCGATGGCGAGGCTCCCGGCACGACCGGCACCACGGGCGCCGCCCCGCGCTAGGACGCCTTCTTGGCCGACTTCTTCTTCGGCTTCGCTTCGGACGTGTCTTCACCGGGGTCCTTCGCGCCGGATCGCGCCGCGCGCGAGCGCTCCACGCTCGCCCTCAGCGCCTCCATCAGATCGATGACCTCCCCGCCGCCCTCATCGGCCTCCTCGCCGAACGTCTCGGAGGTGTCGAGCGCTTCGCCCTTCTCGAGCTTGGCCTCGATCAGCGTGCGCAGCTCCGCCTGATACTCGTCGACGAACTCGCCGGGGTCGAAGTCGCTCGAGAAGCTCTCCACGAGGCTGGATGAGAGCTCCAGCTCCTTCGCCGAGATCTTCACCGGCTCATCGAGAGCGGGAAACGACACGTCGCGGACCTCATCCGCCCAGAGGAGCGTCTGCAGAACGAGCACGTCCCCGCGCACCCGCAATGCCGCGAGCCGCGTCTTCTGCCGCAGGGAGAATCGCACGATCGCCGTGCGATCCGTCCGCTCGAGTGTCTTGCGGAGCAGAACGTATGCCTTGGGGGACATGGAATCGGGCTCGAGGTAGTAGGACTTGTCGAAAGTGATCGCGTCGACCTGCTCCGAAGGCACGAACTCCACGACCTCGATCTCGCGGCTGCGCTCCGACGGCAGCGAGGCGAGATCCTCCTTCGTGAGCACGACGGTGCGCTCGCCGTCGTCGAAGGCGCGGTCGATATCCGAGTACGACACCACCTCGCCGTCGATCTCGCAGATGCGCTGATAACGAATCCGGCCGCCGTCGGTGTTGTGCACCTGGTGCAGGGACACGTCGTGGTCCTCGGTCGCCGCATACACCTTGACCGGCACGTTGACGAGGCCGAACGCGACGGCACCCTTCCAGATCGCTCTCATGTGACCAGTAGACACCCCCGCCGCCCGAGGATGCCAGCGCTCGACGGCGGACGGACGTCGACTCGGGGCATCCGGCTACCCTGAACGGATGGCGGGAGAGCAGGTCGTGCGCGTCGCGGGGCGGCGACTGCGCGTGTCGAACCTCGACAAGGTCCTCTATCCCGCCACGGGCACGACCAAGGGCGAGGTGATCGCGTATTACACACGCATCGCGCCGTTCCTGATCCCCCACGTGACCGGCCGGCCGGTGACCCGCAAGCGATGGCCGGATGGCGTGGGCACGGCGGAGCATCCCGAGTCCTCGTTCTTCGCGAAGGATCTCGAGCCCGGCGCGCCCGACTGGGTTCGGCGCACCCCGATCGAGCACTCGGGCGGCGCCAAGGACTATCCGCTCGTCGGGGACGTGGCCACGCTCGTCTACCTCGCGCAGGTCGCCAGCCTCGAACTGCACGTGCCCCAATGGCGGTTCACGCCGGAGGGCGGCCGCGGCAACCCCGACCGTCTCGTGCTCGACCTCGACCCCGGCCCGGGCGTCGGGCTTGCCGAATGCGCCGCGGTGGCACGATGGTGTCGCGAGATTCTCAGCGGCATGGGCTGGGACGCGCACCCGGTCACGAGCGGCAGCAAGGGCATCCACCTCTACGCCGCACTGGACCAGACCCAGACGAGCGAGCAGATCTCGGCGTTCGCGAAGGAACTCGCGCGCGCGGTCGAGGCGGATCATCCGGACCTCGTTGTCAGCGCGATGAGCAAGGCCGCACGCCCGGGCAAGGTGTTCATCGACTGGAGTCAGAACAACGGCGCGAAGACGACGATCGCACCCTACTCGCTGCGCGGACGCCCGCACCCGACGGTCGCGGCGCCCCGCACCTGGGACGAACTCGACGATCCCGACCTCGCGCACCTCGACGTCGCCGCGGTCCTCGAACGCGTCGAAGCGCAGCGCGACCCGCTCGCAGATCTCGGGTTCCACGCCGGTGGGCGCGCCGCCGATGACGGACCGCTCGCCGTGTATATCGCCAAGCGCGACGCGAGACGGACCCCGGAGCCGGTGCCCTCCAACGCGCTCGGCGCCTCCGAGGCATCCGGCGACCGCCCGCGCTTCGTCATCCAGGAGCATCACGCGAGCCGCCTGCACTGGGACCTGCGCCTTGAGCGCGACGGCGTGCTGGCGAGTTGGGCCGTACCCCGGGGCGTGCCCCCGACAGTTGCCCGCAACAACCTCGCCGTGCAGACCGAAGACCACCCGATCGAGTACCTCGAGTTCGAGGGCACGATCCCCGCGGGCGAATACGGTGCGGGGTCGATGACGATCTGGGACGACGGCCGCTACGACCTCGAGAAGTGGCGCGATGACGAGATCATCTTCACCCTGAAGGGGCGACCGGCAGGACCGCTCGGGACGGTGCGCCTCGCGCTCATCCGCACGGACGGCGGGGGCGAGAGATCGACGTGGCTGTTGCATCGGATGAAGACGGATGCCTCCGGTGCGCCGCAGCCCGAAGAGGCCCCCGTCATCGCGCTCGCCGATGCGGACGACGACGCACCGCCCGCCGAGCGCCTCCGCCCGACCCTCGCGACGGGCTCTGCGCCCGGCCTCGCCGCCGGGGCGATCCGGCGCTGGTCGGCACGCGCCGGCGCGGACCCGTGGGTCGAATTCAAATGGGACGGCATCCGCGCCCTCGGGGTCTGGGACGGTGAGAGGCTCCGACTCATCGGTCGCCGTGGCACCGACATCACCGCCCGCTACCCCGAACTCACGGACGAGTCGCTCGGGCTTCCCTCCGAGGCCGCGGTGCTCGACGGCGAGCTCGTCGCGCTTGACGAGACCGGTCGACCCAGCTTCTCGCTTCTACAGCGCCGCATGAATCTGGAGAAGGCTCAGGACATCGCCGCCGAGGCCCGGCGCACTCCGGTCACGTATTACGTGTTCGACCTCATCGAGCACGACGGAGTGGATGTCGGGGCCCTCCCCCTGCACCAGCGTCGGGCGCTGCTCGAACGTGTCGTGGCGGATGCCCGACCTCCCCTGTCCGCGCCGCCCGTCTTCGACGATCTGGACGCCGCCCTCGCGACGGCTCGCGAGTTCGGCCTGGAGGGCGTGATGGTGAAGGACCCCGAGTCGACGTATCGCCGCGGCATCCGCACCGAGTCGTGGCTCAAGGTCAAGCTCACGCGAACGCAGGAGGTCGTCATCGGCGCCATCAGGCCGGGGCGTGGTGGCCGGAACGGTTCGATCGGGTCGCTCCTGCTCGGTGTGCCGGGTCCGGATGGGCTGCAGTATGCGGGGCGTGTCGGAACGGGGTTCAGCGATGCCACCCTCGCGCGACTCGCCCAGGCGCTGACACCGCTACGCACGGAGACGAACCCGTTCGTCGATATCCCGTCGGCCGATGCCTCGGATGCGCTATGGGTACGGCCGGAACTCGTTGCTGAGGTGGAGTTCGCCGAGTGGACCCGGGATGGCTCGCTGCGTCATGCGCGCTGGCGGGGCCTCCGCCCCGACAAGACCCCCGCCGACGTTGTGCGAGAGGACTGACTCGCGGTCGACTCGGCGTGAGAAGAGGATCTCGGCAGAGTCCCGACGTCAGGCGTGGGTGGCGGCATCGCGGTCGGAGTGACCCGCAGGCTCGATCTGGAACGTCGAGTGCTCGACGTCGAAGTGATCGGCCAGGCACCCCTGCAGACTCGCCAGCAGCTCTGCCGCTCCGCCGCGCTCGAGCACCTCGGGTTCGACGACGACGTGGGCGGTGAAGACGGGTGCACCGCGTGTGAGCTGCCAGACGTGGATGTCGTGCACGTCCGCCACTTCCGGCGCACCCAGGATGTGATCGCGGATCTCGGCGATCTGCGTGCCCTTCGGCGCCGACTCCGCCAGCACGGAGAAGACCTCGCGCAGCAGGCCGATCGCACGGGGCACGATCATCGCCGCGATGAGCAGCGACGCGATCGCGTCGGCCGGGAGCCACCCCGTCAGGAGGATCACGATGGCTGCGGCGATGACGGCCGCTGAGCCGAGCAGATCTCCGAGCACCTCCAGGTACGCACCCCGCACATTGATGCTCGACCGCTGCGCGCGGCTCAGCAGCCACAGGGCGACGGCGTTCGCCACGAGACCGACGACGGCGACCACCAGCATCACACCGCCCTCCACGTCCACCTCCGCGGGAACCAGCAGACGCCCGACGCCCTCGACCGCGATCCACACGGACAGGACGATCAGCACGGCAGCGTTCAGCAGAGCCCCGAAGACCTCCGCGCGCTGGTACCCGTAGGTGTTCCGCTCGTTCGCCGGGCGCGCCGCGACCACGTTCGCGGCCAGGGCGATGACGAGCGCGGCCGTGTCCGTGAACATGTGCGCCGCGTCGGCCAACAGGGCGAGGGAGCCGCTCAGTACGCCGCCGACGATCTGTACGACCATCACGCTCGCCGTGATCGTGAGTGACAGCGCGAGTAGTCGCCTGCTCGAGGCGCTGCGGATGCCTCCTCCGGCCGGTGCGTGATCGTGCATGAGATCAGGCTAGGCGCGTGGCGCGCGCGGATACCGCCGTGTCGCGAAGTCGGGAATGAGTCCGGTTCTCATCCCCACGGTGTGCGTCCGAGTGCGGCGCGGCGCGGCGCCTACAGCGCGGCGAGCAGGGGCGCGAGCTCCGCGAAGGCGCGCGCACGGTGCGACTGCGCGTTCTTCTCGGCCGGTGTGAGCTCGCCCGCCGTGCGGGCCGGCCCGGGATGCTGTCCATCAGGAATGAAGATCGGATCGTACCCGAACCCTCCCGCGCCGCCGGGGGCGGTGGCGAGGCGCCCGGGCCAGCGCCCCTCGACGACGTGCTCGACGGCTTCCCCCGTGGATGCGCCCGTCGGGATCGCCAAGGCGATCGTCGAGACGAACTGTGCCGTGCGATGCGGATCGGAGATGTCCGAGAGCTGATCGAGCAGCAGCGCGAGGTTGGCCGCGGCATCCTTTGCGTGCCCCGCCCAGTAGGCGGAGAAGATGCCGGGAGCGCCCCCGAGGACGTCGACGCAGATGCCGGAGTCGTCCGCCAAGGCGGGCAGGCCGGTGTGAGCGACCGCTGCCCTCGCCTTGATCAGGGCGTTCTCGGCGAAGCTCACGCCGTCTTCGACGGGCTCAGGGCCCTCGTACCCGACCACCTCGATGTCGGGGCGGGTCGCCGCGACGATCGCCGCGAACTCCGCGACCTTGTGCGGGTTGTGGGTGGCGAGGACGACCCGCCTCGGCACGGCGCTCACTCCGCCGCGGCGGGCTGGAGCGCCGCGAGCTGCTGGACCCGCAGCGCGTCGCACCCCGAGACGCCGAGCTCGAGAAGGGCGTCGAGCTCGCGCTTGTCGAACGGCGCGCCCTCGGCGGTGCCCTGCACCTCGACGAACAGGCCACGACCCGTGACCACCACGTTCATGTCCGTTTCGGCGCGCACATCCTCGACGTAGGCGAGGTCGAGCATCGGCTCACCGTCGATGATCCCGACCGATATCGCCGCGACGGAGTCGCGCAGCACCTGCGAGCGCTGCGCGATGAACTTCTTCTCCCGCCCCCACTCGATCGCGTCGGCGAGTGCGACGTACGCGCCGGTGATCGCCGCCGTGCGCGTACCGCCGTCAGCCTGCAGGACGTCGCAGTCGATGACGATGGTGTTCTCGCCGAGCGCCTTCGTGTCGACCACGGCGCGCAGGGCACGCCCGATCAGTCGGGAGATCTCGTGGGTGCGCCCGCCGATCTTGCCCTTGATGCTCTCGCGGTCGTTGCGGCTGTTGGTCGCCCGGGGCAGCATCGCGTACTCGGCAGTGACCCAGCCCTTTCCTTTGCCGGTCAGCCAGCGGGGTACGCCGTTCGTGAACGACGCGGTGCAGAGCACCTTGGTGCCGCCGAAGCTGATCAGGGCCGAACCCTCGGCGTGCGCGCTCCATCCGCGTTCGATCGTCACGGGTCGCAATTGATCGGCGCTGCGCCCGTCGGCGCGGGTGATTTCGGTCATGTCATCCTCGTGTTCGTTCGGAGCGGGCGTCCTGCAGGTCGATGGCGCCGGTCTGCACGAGCTGCACGGAGCGCACCTCGCGGCCCATGAGTCGGTTGGCAAGGTCGATGAAGGCCGTGGGCGAGCCGCCGGTGGCCTCGTAGACGTGGGATCCGGGCTCGGTCGCCGACGTCAGCAGGTCGCGGGTGACGAGCTGGCGGTAGACGTCCTTGGCTGTCTCGGTGTCGCTCGATACGAGCGATACGCCGTCGCCCATGACGTAGCCGATGGCTCCCTTGAGGAACGGGTAGTGCGTGCAGCCCAGGACGAGGGTGTCGATGTCGGCGGCGCGCAGGGGTGCGAGGTACTCCTCCGCGACGGCGAGGACCTCGGGCGAGCCGGTCACCCCCGCCTCGACGAACTCGACGAAGCGCGGGCAGGCCCGGGTGAACACCGTGAGCGCGTCGTTGACGCCCAGCATGTCCTGGTAGACACCCGACCCGATCGTGCCCTCCGTGCCGATCACGCCGACCCGGCCGTTGCGGGTCGACGACATCGCCGTGCGCACGGCGGGGCCGATGACCTCCACGACCGGCACGTCGTAGCGTTCGCGCGCGTCTCGCAGGACGGCGGCCGAGGCTGTGTTGCAGGCGATCACGAGCATCTTCACGCCCTGCGCCACGAGCGAATCCAGCACCTCGAGCGAGTAGCGCCGCACGTCCGCGATGGGCTTCGGCCCATACGGCGAGTGCAGCGTGTCGCCGACGTAGACCAGCGATTCGCGGGGCAGCTGATCGCCGATCGCGCGTGCCACGGTGAGTCCGCCGACCCCGGAGTCGAAGATCCCGATCGGCGCGTCATCCATGGTCCCCCAGCCTACCCATCCCGCTCCGGCACTCCCCCGACGGTGCATCGGTAGAGTGACGCGCATGGTCGAACCCGAGCCCCGCAGCGCCGCCCTGTACACCGACCGTTACGAGCTCACGATGCTCGATGCCGCGCTGCGTGACGGCACCGCCGAGCGCCGCTGCGTGTTCGAGTTGTTCGCCCGAAGGCTCTCGGGCGGTCGCCGCTTCGGCGTCGTCGCGGGCACGGGGCGGCTGCTCGGGCTGCTGCGGGCCTTCCGCTTCGCGGAGCCGGAGCTGCGATTCCTCCGCGATGAGGGCGTGGTGGATGCCGCCACCGTGCGCTTCCTCGAGGACTACCGCTTTCGCGGCTCCATCTCGGGATACAGGGAGGGGGAGATCTACTTCCCCGGCTCGCCGGTGCTGACGGTCGAGGGAACCTTCGCCGATGCGGTCGTGCTCGAGACGTTGGCCCTCAGCGTGCTCAACCATGACTCCGCGGTGGCGACGGCCGCGGCGCGGATGAGCATCGCCGCGGGCGCCCGCCCGCTGTCCGAGATGGGTTCGCGGCGCGCCGCGGAGGAGTCGGCCGTTGCCGCAGCCCGAGCCGCGTACATCGCGGGCTTCGGCGCGACGAGCAATCTCGAGGCGGGGCGCCGGTGGGGCGTTCCCACGATGGGTACCGCCGCGCACGCCTGGACGTTGCTGCACGACTCCGAGGAGCAGGCGTTCCGATCACAGATCGCGGCGCTCGGTTCGGACACGACGCTGCTGGTGGATACCTACGACATCGGCCGCGGCGTCGAGACCGCCATTCGCGTCGCCGGCCCTGATCTCGGCGGCGTCCGCATCGACTCCGGTGATCTGCCGCTCGTCGCGGCCTCCGTGCGCGCCCAGCTCGACGCCCTCGGCGCGACCGGCACACGCATCACCGTGACGAGCGATCTCGACGAGTATGCGATCGCCGCCCTGGCAGCATCCCCGATCGATGCGTACGGTGTCGGCACCTCGGTGGTCACGGGGTCCGGGTACCCGACCGCCGGCATGGTCTACAAGCTCGTCGCGCGTCAGGATGCGGTCGGCGGGTGGGTCCCGGTGGCCAAGGCATCCCTGGACAAGGCCTCCCGCGGTGGCCGCAAGGCCGCGTTCCGCACGCTCGAGGACGGAGTCGCCACCAGCGAACTCATCACCGTTTCGGACGGATTCGAATCCCTCGACGAGGCATCCGCGCACCCGGGCGCGCGGGCGCTGCAGGTCCCGCTGGTCGTGGACGGCGAGATCGAAGGGTCCCACGAGGGCGCAGCGGGCACTGCGGGCGCGCGGGTGCACCACAGGGCGGTACGCGCGGAGCTGCCGGTGAGCGCCCTGGCGCTCAGTCGATCGGACCCGGAGCTTCCGACGGTGTACGTCGAGCGCTGAGCGTCACGCTCACGTCTGCAGCGACTCGTAGATCTCTTTGCACGACGGGCAGACAGGGAACTTCTCCGGGTCGCGGCCAGGCGTCCACTTTTTTCCGCACAGGGCGCGCACGGGCTTGCCCGTGATCGCCGACTCGAGGATCTTCTCCTTCTTCACATAGTGGGAGAAGCGCTCATGGTCGCCGGGCTCGACGCTCTCTTCGCGGATGAGCTCTTCGAGCTCGCGGTCGAGGGTGGCGATGCCGCCCTGGTCGGGGCTGTCGAGAGGCGTGCTCATGGGTCGTCAGTCTAGTCGTGCCCGGGCCACCGGGGTCAGGCGGTTTCGGCGAACTCCAGCAGTCGCCCGCCGCGTCGGCTGAACATGAGCGATCCGATGCCCACCCCTACGAGCAGGACGACCGCCCCCGCAGCGACACCCGACAGCAGCGCCCACATCGCGTGCTCGTTGGATCCGGTGAAGGTGAGCCAGGCGAACCAGAGGGCCGGTGCGGACGCCGCGAGGGCGCCGATGAAAACGCCGGCCTGTGCGATGAGACCCGACGATCCCGTGCGCTGCGGCTGACGGAACGGGGAATCGCCGGGTCGCGTGACGGCGTAGGGCGCGATGACCGATGAGACGCTCGAGAGTCCGAGCCCCGAGAAGAATAGGCCCGCGCACACGCCCGCCAGGGCTGGGAGAAGACTCCAGTCGCCGTTGACTGCGACCGCGAGGGGGACGGCGACAGCCAGGACGGGAGTGCCGACGAACAGGAGCGGGGCCAGCCTTCCGACTCGATCCGACACTCCCGGTACCCCCGCCGCGACGTGCATCCAGACAGCCGTGGAGTCGTAGGCGACGTCGTCGTGGGGCAGCCAGCCGAGGAAGAGGGCGATCAGCGGCACGGGGAGCAGAATCGCGGTGCCCAGAGGAACGCCGGCGACCAGGAGCGGTACGACGACGATGACCGCCGCGATCGGCACGATCACGACGTTGGTGAGATAGCGGCGGTCGTGCAGCCAGTACAGCATGCTGCGCGCGGCGATCGCACCGCCGGGAGTGCCCGGCATGAGCCCGAACCAGCCGAGACGCCCGCGGTCGCGCTGTGCGGACGCCGCGGGCGTGTGGCGCTGCAGCCGTATCGCGAGAGCGAAGAAGATCGCGCCGAGACCTGCGAGAGTGGCGATCGCGACCGTCCACGCGAGCGCATCCTCCCCGCTGCCGGGCACGAGCACAGCCCAGGACGCACCTCCCGGCACCAGCGCGAGCGCATCGGTGACATGCGCGAGCGTCGCTGTGAGCGGCGCACCGCCCCAGCCTGTGGCGGCGACGACGCCGATGGATGCCGGGATCGCGACCGCGAGCAGAGCGAGCAGCGCGATCCCCCGCCGGAGCGTCCGACGCCGACGCGGCGCGAGGACCGCGACGGACGCGAAGCCCACCCGCGCTGCCAGGGCGCACGTGAGGATGCCGACCAGCGCTGCCGCGACGACGCCGGGCACCGGGGCGCCCGCATCGACGACGAGGACGACCGCGGCGACCGCGAGGGCGGCCAGCGCGAAGACAGGCAGGCTGAGCAGCCCCGCGAGGACGAGCGCCCCGGTGAGCGTCGTCTCGCGCAGCCCGAAGACGACGAACCGTCGCGGATCCAGCGGATCCTCGACTCCCGTCAGAGCCCCCGCGAGGAGGAAGGCGAGAAACAGCGAGAAGCCTCCGCCGACGAGGACGATCCGAAGATCCGCGACCGAGTGCTCGGCCGTGACGGTGAGACCCCAGCATCCCCCTGCCGTGAGCAGGATGACCACAAACACGCCGGCCACGGACCGGACGATGTGTCGGCGATCACCGCGGAAGGCGCCCAGCAGCAGGGCGAGCCTCAGCCGGAGAACGTGTGCAACCACTCCAGGCCTTCCGCGTCGTCGATACCGCCCGACAGCTCGACGAACCGCTGCTCCAGGGTGAGTTCGCCTCGCACCTCGGCGACCGTACCCTCCGCCAGCAGCCGACCACCGACGATCACGGCGACGCGATCGCAGACGCGTTCGACCAGCGCCATGCCGTGGCTCGAGAGGACGACGGTGCCGCCGCCCTCGACGTACGCCCGCAGGATGTCGAGGATCACCTCGGAGGAGACCGGATCGACCGCTTCGAAAGGCTCATCGAGCACGAGGACGCGGGGTGAATGGATGAGCGCACCCGCGAGCATGACCTTCTTCGTCATGCCCGCCGAGTAGTCCGAGACCGTGCGCCCGAGCGAGTCCGTCAGGTCGAAGGCCCGTGCCAGATCCGCGATGCGGCGATGCACGACGGCGGGGGCGAGCCCGCGCAGCACGCCGTAGTAGTAGAGAAGCTGACGTCCGGTCAGTCGGTCGAAGGTGCGCAACCTGTCGGGCAGGACCCCCATCATCTTCTTCGCACGAACCGGTTCGCGCGCGGCATCCACACCGCAGACCGACACGGTGCCCGCGTCGGGACGCAGGAGGCCCGCCATCATCGACAGCGTCGTGGTCTTGCCTGCGCCGTTCGGCCCGACGAGCCCATAGAAGGAGCCGGCGGGGATCTCGAGATCGAGCCCGTCGACCGCGGGCAGGCCGCCGAAGACCTTGCCGACTCCGCGCAGCAGGAGTGCGGAGGTTTCCGGAGCTTCGGGGATGAGGGCGTCGAGGCTCTCGGGCTCTGCCTCAGCCTCGTCGGGTTCCGCTGCCGCAGCATGCGCGGGCGACGCCTCGTCGGATTGCGCTGCGCCGGCCTCGTCGGATTGCGCGGGCGAAGCCGTGACGACAGGCGGCTCCGTCTCGCCCTCGGGTCCCGCTGCATCGTCCTCGAGCTCCGCTGCATCGTCCTCGGGCTCGGACGCGGGGTCCGTCAGATCCGGCAACGGGGGACGCGGGGGCAGAGGTGGCGGCGGCGGCACCACGAACACGGGCGGAGCTACGGGAAGAGGCGGAGGCGGGCCTGGCGCTGCGAACGTGCCGATCTCGGGACCCTGGACGCCTTGCCCCGACGATTGCGCGGAGTCGTCGACTTTCGACTCGGACACGGGTGGCGCCGGCCTCTGGGCGCCGGGCTTCGTGCCGCCTGCAGCCGAACGAGCAGCGGGCCGTGTGGCCGGACGTTTTTTCGTGGGCGTCGTCTTCGTCGTCGGACGTGGTGCCGAAGGCTCCACGGCGCTCTCGGATGCTGATGCCGAGGACTCAGCCGCGCGCTGCGCCGCGGTCTTGCGTGGCGCACGCGGCCGCGGCGCGCGCGGCTTGGGCGTCGTCGCCTTCTGCTCGGCCTCCTCGACGCCCGAGGAGGCGACCTTGGACTGCCCCTCGGCAGCCTCAGTATTCGCGGGGCGGCTCGCCTCGCGGTCCGCATCGCCGGAGGCGTCGTCGAGCGGTTCCCGCGGGGCTGGCGTCGAGGCGGTCACCGGTCCAACGTATCAACCATCCCCGACACCCACGGCGGCGCGACCGCGCATGTCGCAACCCTGCGCCGATGGGTCACGAAAAGGCAACGACGGGGCCGTGCCCTGTGTCTTCCCAGGTGCTCTCGCTACCATGGGGACGGCACAACGGAGTGTCGCATCGATGAATCGATGGTGAACACAGCGACTACTCCCAGGAGCATCATGACTCGACAGATCGTCATCCTCGCAGCCGGTATGGGCTCGCGACTGGGTCGCAGCCTGCCCAAGCCGCTCACCGAGCTCAGCGACGGCCGCAGCATCATGCAGCAGCAGCACGACAACATCCATGCCGCGTTCGGCCGTGAGGCACGCATCACAACGGTCGTCGGCTATCGCGCCGAGACGATCGTCGACGCTTTCCCCGACGCGGATTACGTGCACAACGACCGATACGACCAGACCAACACCTCGAAGTCGCTGCTGCGCGCCCTCAAGGCCACGGGCCGCGGCGGAGTGCTGTGGATGAACGGGGACGTCGTCTTCGACCCTCGAGTTCTGGGCCGCGCGATCGACCTGATCGAGCGCGATCAGTCGTTCGTGACCGTCAACACCGCCAAGGTGAGCGACGAAGAAGTCAAGTACACGGTCGACCCCGAGGGGTACATCGCCGAGCTCTCCAAGACCGTCAAAGGCGGAATCGGCGAGGCCGTCGGCATCAACTACATCTCGAGCCGGGACAAGAAGGCGCTGATCCACCAGCTCGGCCGGGTCGATGACCAGGACTACTTCGAGCGCGGTCTCGAGCTCGCCATCATCGAGAACGGGCTGCTGCTCGAGCCCCTCGACATCTCGGATCTCTACGCCGTCGAGGTCGACTTCGCCGAGGACCTCGAGCGGGCGAATCTCTTCGTCTGACACCGACGCTGCCGTCCTCGCGCAGGTCGCGAGGGAGATGAGAGAAGTCTCACCAAGAATCTCGCCGCGGGGCGTCAGAAGCACATATCTTCGACGGTCAATGTCGGAGCCTGCGCGTAGCGTTCGAGTATGAACACCACGCCGGGCGGCGACGCACACGACGACAACGTCGATCGTGTCGACGCTGTCGCGGCGGCCCTTGCGGCGAAGTACGCGGCCGCGGTGGCAGCGATCGCTGCGGCCGAGGCTCAGGCGATGAGCGTGCTCGCCGAGGCGCAGGCGGTCGGGTTGGAGCGGGTGGCGGAGATCCCCCGCAGCGCGGGCCGCGAAGCCGAACTCCCGTTGCGGGCGCTCGCCGCGGAGCTGGGTGCGTGTGCGCGGCAACCCGATCGTTCGGTGCAGCGGCGGATGAACGACGCCCACACCCTCGTGACGCGCTTCGCGGCATCGTTCGAGGCGCTGGCCGCGGGTGTCGTGTCGGTGGGGCATGTGCGGGCGATCGTCGAGCACGGGGTGAAACTCACCGACCCGGAGGTGCGCGCCGCGTTCGAAGCCGAGGCGCTGGAGCGGGCCGCGTCCACCACACCCGGGCGGCTCGGACCGCAACTGGCGCGCCTGGTCGAGCAGGTGCAGCCGACGACGTTCGCGGAGCGGCATCAGGTCGCGCGCAAGAGCGGCGGGGTGTGGGTGCGGGACGTCGAAGACGGAATGAGCGAACTCCTCCTCCGGGGCCCGGCGGTACCGGTGCACGGCATCCACGACATGATCACCCACATCGCCCGCGACGTCCTCAACACCGCACACGCCGCCCAAACCGCGGACGCGGCCGAAGCCGCGGACGCCGCCGAGGTCGAGGGCGAGGACGCCGCCGAGGCCGAGGGTGACGGAGTCCCGGTGGATTCTCGGACCCTGGATCAGGTGCGTGCCGACGTGCTCATGGAGATGGTCCTCACCCACCGCATCGACCCCCAGACCGGTGAAGGGCTCGGCGACGGACACGGCGGACTCGCCTCCATCCGCGCAACCGTCAACGTCACCGTCCCCGCCCTCGCACTCGCCGGCGTGACCGATGACCCCGCAGAGCTCGTCGGACGCACCCCGATTGACCTCGACACCGCGAGGATCCTCGCCGCCTCGGTACCCGGATGGGAACGCGTACTCGCCGACCCCATCACCGGCGGAGTCCTCGCCGTCGACAGATACACAAGATCCGCAGACCTCACCCGACATCTGAGGGTGAGGGATCCGCACTGCAGATTCCCGGGCTGCCGCATGCCCACCCATCGGTGCGATATGGATCATGGTGAGGATTTTGCCCTCGGCGGAGCCACCGACCACAGAAACCTCTGCGCGCTCTGTCGACGACATCACACTCTGAAGGGTGAGACGCCCTGGCGGGTGAAACACCACCCGGGCGGGGTGATCGAGTGGATATCACCCGGCGGACTCCACTACACAGACACCCCACCACCGGTCACCATCGGATTCATGCCCGACGTACAGGACGCACCCTTCTGACGCGAGCACTCCGCGATCGAGGCACGCGCCTATCTGACACGAGCAGTCCGCGGGTCGAGGCACGCACGCTTCAGGCCTGTGCGCCACCCCGCTGTCCGTTACCCGACCTTGTGCAGCCAGACGACGGGGGCCTCATCGCTCGCGTGTCGGAAAGGCTCCAGCTCCTCGTCCCAGGCACTTCCGAGTGCGACGCCGAGTTCACGCTGAAGCTCTCGCGGATCTCCGGCGGCAAGTTCCATCGCGTACCGCACGCGATCCTCGCCGATGACGACGTTGCCGGCCGTGTCCGTCTGCGCGTAGTGGATGCCGAGATCCGGGGTGTGCAGCCACCGGCCGCCATCCGATCGCGGAGTCGGATCCTCCGTCACCTCGAACCGCAGATGCTCCCAGCCACGGATCGCCGTCGCGAGAGCGGCACCGGTGCCTACGGGGCCCTCCCAGTAGAACTCGGCGCGACGCGCGCCCGGAAGGACGGGCTGCTCGGCCCATTCGAAGCCGACGGCTCGCCCGATAGCGCGTCCCACCGCCCACTCCAGATGGGGGCACAACGCTCGTGGCGCGGAATGGATGTAGATCACTCCGCGCGCCTGTGATGTCGCCATTTCCACTCCCGTTTTCTCAGGTACGTCTTCCCCTACGACCTGCCGCGGAGTGGCGGCGATGATGTGAAATTGTTATCCGGTTGTGCGCCCATTATGACGGAGCGCAACGAAGAATCACAACCGTGCGACGAGACTCAGCTAAAAGGTCCGGGAAGGGCTGCGCGTGCCTCACGTAGGAATGTCCGCGTAGTTCCCTGGGGTGATGAGCAGGGAGTTGTCGATGGCGGCGCGCCGTGAGATCACGAAGAAGTTCGCCCGCGAGTATGCGAAAGCAGGCAAGGAAGAGAAGGGCCGGCTGCTGGACGAGCTTGTGCACGCGACAGGCTGGACGCGTGATCACGCGCGCCGCGCGATCCGTGCCGCGAACGCACGCAAAGGTGCCGCGCGCGATCAGCAGCGTAAGCCGCGTGAGCGGAAGTACTCCTACGATGCGCTCGTGGTGCTGCAAGAAGTCTGGCGGCTGTCCGGGCAGCCGTCGGGAAAGTACTTCGCGGCGATCATGGACGACACCCTCGAACGCCTCGTCCGCTTCCGTGAGCTCGGCAAGGTCGAGCAGCGGGTCACACCGGAGGTGCTGGACGAGTTGCGATCGATGAGCGCCGCGACGATCGACCGGTACCTGAAACCGCACAAGGACGCCGCCTACCCGGTCGCGGTCTCGGGCACGAAGCCGTCCCACATCCTGCGCTCTTCGATCCCGACGCGCACCAGCATGGACGCCCCGCTGACCGTCCCGGGGTTCCTGGAGCTGGACACCGTCGCGCACTGCGGCCACTCCCTCAAAGGCGAGTTCCTGCGCACCCTGACCGGCACCGACCCGGTCGCGGGGTGGACGATGCTGCGCACGATCCGCAACAACGCCTACGTGCACGTGCACGGCGCCCTGGAATGGATGGTGAAGAACGCGCCCGTCCCGGTCGCCGGGCTCGACTTCGACAACGGATCCGAGTTCATGAACTGGGGCGTGATCGCCTGGGCGGACAAGAAGGAGATCCCCGTCACCCGGGGGCGTCCCTACAAGCACAACGACAACGCGCACGTCGAGCAACGCAACGGCGACTGGGTCCGCAAACACGCGTTCCGCTACCGCTACGAGACCGAGGCGGAGATGACCCTGCTCAACGAGCTCTGGGATTTCGTGATGGCCCGCAAGAACCATCTGCTGCCCTGCGTGAAAGCGATCGACTGGACCCACACCGCAGCCGGCCGGAAGAAGCGCGTCTACGACAAGCCACGTACCCCCTACCAGCGGTTGCTCGACGCCGGTGTGCTCGACGAGAAGACCCGCGCCCGACTGGAGCGCGAGCATGCGAAGCTGAACCCGGCACGGATCACCCGACGGATCAACCAGATCCAGCAACAACTCATCGAACTCGCCGCCGCCCGCACCCAGGGCACCCGCCCCGCCGCCTGAGCTACGCGGACATTTCACGTGAGGCAAGCATCACTCACTCCCGGACATCTTGACGTGAGGCAAGACGCCGTGTCGTTCGGGCGCGTCGCGCACGCTCCTTCGCCGCGCGCGGGGCGTCATCGCTGACATCGAGCAGAGGCGCTGTGCGGTGTGTTGACCAGATCAGCTCCCGTCCCTCCGCGGCGTGCTCAGAAGCCCGCACGGCGCGCTCATCCGCCCAGCCGTTCAGACGGTGACCCGCGTGGCCTCGCACATGCTCCAGAACGATGTCTGCCAGCCCCGCCCGACGCCGAGCGTCGCGCGCAGCGATCAACGCCGCCAAGATGTCGGCGTTCTTGGTGGGTTGGCCGGTGGAGGTCTTCCATCCGCGGCGGGCATGGGCATCCATCCATGATCGATACGTGTCGATCGCGTACATCGAATCGGCCTGGACGACAAGACGCTCGATGTGAGCGTGATCCTGCACGGCGTGCAGCAGGGCCAGGAGCTCGCCGATGTTGTTGGTACCCGCGAGCAGCGAACCGGCCGACCAGTGACCGTCTTCGGCAACCCATGCCCATCCGGCGGGCCCGGGATTGCGCTTGCACGCACCGTCGGTGGCGACGGTGTACGGCGTGGATGCTGTCATCACGGTGCGAGACGACGCAGGGGGTTTCGGCCGCACGACCGAAACCCCCTGGACGCGGCGTGGCTCACGCCTCGCTCATCACCACCTTCTCGGCCTGACCCTTGGCCGCGTAGTACGCGGCACGGGCGGCGAGCCGGCGAGTCTGCTCGGCCTGACCGGCGTCGAGCTCCTCCTGCGGCACCTCGAAGTTGGGCACACGAGGGACGCCGTTGTACTTCTCGATGTACGCGTCGAGCTCCGGTCCCGACGTCCACGACGTGATGAGGCAGTAGCGCGGCTCGGTGCCCGGGTGCGTCGCCGCATGCCACAGCCGCTGGGTGTCGACGATCAGCTGCGCCCCGGCCGGCAGTGCGATACGCACCTCGCCCTCGGGGTCGGTGCGATTGTCGCGCAGCACGAAGTAGCTCGTCTTGTCGTCGGTGAGGTTGAAGAATCCGCGCACGACCCAGCCCGTGCCGTCCGGGTTCAGCCGGTTGTTGTCGTCCTGGTGCAGGTTGTAGAGGCAGTCGGCGTAGGTGTTCGGCTGAAGCTCGATCACGCGGCACCGGCCGACGTTCGCGCCCGGCTCCATGGCACGGCGCGTGAGGTTCGGCGCCTTGGCGACCTGCGAGTCGATCCACACGCCGTCCTTGTCGGTGCGCGGCGGCTTATGGTTCCAGAACCCGTTGCACTCGATCTCGCCGAAGGCGCTCGCCAGCGGCGCGAAGCGCGTGTCGCCCGAGGACTTCCAGTCGTTGTACTCGATGTCGAGCCATTCCTTGGGATCGAGCTCCTGGTTGTAGGAGTCGAGCACCACATAGCCGGTCTCCTCGAGAGCGGCGGACTTGATGTAACCCATGAGGTGACATGCCTTTCGTCAGAGGGCCAGCACGTTTTAACAGGCCCAACTTAGGCAAGCCTACTTCGGGCCGCTGAACGCTCCCCGAAGCCCCGGCCGTAAATAAGGGACACCGGATCCGCGGTGCTTAGACTGGATCGCGCGCGGGTGTTTCGCCCCGCAGTTCCGATGTGCAACGAGGGGCGAAGCAGTCATGGGCAGTGCCACCAACGTCGAGGCGCACGCGGTCAACACCATCGCCTGGTTGGCAGAGCCGCAGACCGCGATCGTCGTTCCCGTCTACCAGCGCCAGTACAGATGGGACATCGGCGGGTGCGAGCAGCTCCTTGCCGACATCCGCGCCGTGGCCGACCTCGACGAGCGCAGCATGCACTTCATCGGCTCCATCCTCTCCGCCGAGAGCCCGGGTGAAGGGGCCCCCGGCGAGTTGGTGCTGATCGACGGCCAGCAGCGCATCACGACCCTGATGCTGCTCATCGCCGCTCTTCGACACACGATCGCAGACACCGACCCCGCCCTCGCGGACGAGCTCGGGCGCGTGCTCTTGCGGGCGAGTGGTCCCGGGCGCACCAAACTCCGCCCTCATCGCGCGTGGGCCGACGTCTTCGAGAGCGTCGTGCGCGGTCACCACGGCGCAGGCGGACAGCTGCGCGAATCCCGCTTCGACGACAACTACGCCTACTTCCGCAGCCAGGTCCGTCTCGACGAGGTGCCGCGCATCTGGCGGGGCCTGCAGAAACTCGAGCACGTCTCGATCACGCTGGGTGTCGGGGCGAACGCCCAGCAGATCTTCGAGAGTCTCAACTCGACCGGTGAACCGCTGCGCGATCACGAACTCATCCACAACTACGTGCTCATGGGTCTGACCCACAGCGAGCAGACCGAGATCGAGTCTGAATTCTGGGCCCCGATCGAATCCAACACCGGTGACGCGATCGCCGGATTCTGGCGGCACTATCTGGTCATGACGTCGGGACGCGAGGTGGCCGTCGCGGGCGAGCGCAGCGTCTACGACGCGTTCCGTCAGCGGTTCCCGCGCCTTGACCTGGCCTCACTCCGCGTGGATGCCGCCACCTGGCGCGAGTACTCGGCGATTTATCGCATCCTGCTCGATCCCGCTCGGGAACAGGACGATGCCATCGCTGACCGGCTCGCCGGAGTGAACATCTTCGGCCGCGGCATGTACCCCCTGCTGATGCGAGTCCTGCACGAGCATGCGCGGGGACGCGCGAGCCGCGCCGACCTGCTGGCCACGCTCGAGGGCATCCAGTCGCTGCTGCTGCGCCGCACCGTCGTGGGCCTGGGTACCGACAGGCTCGTGGCGCGGCTGTGCCGGGCACGCGAGGATGGCCACGCGGCCATGATGCACGCGATCGCCCGCATCATGCCCTCGAACGAGCGCGTCCGCATCGAGCTGAAGTACAACCCGCTCCCCCACCCCGCGTACGTGCTGGGTCGGCTGGCAGGGGTGACCGATCTCGACGGCGTCGGAATCGAGTACGTCGTCCCGCTCGCTCCCGGTGACACGTGGACCGGCGATGGGCTTCGCACCTGGGGCGACTACACCGAGGACGAGCAGAACAGCCACCGCGCTCTCGCGTCGACCCTCGGCAACCTGACGCTCCTCGAGGATCCGCTCGCCGAAAGAGCCTGGGAGGCATCGTTCCCCCAGAAGCGGGACGTGCTCTATCCCGAGAGCGCGTTCGCCCTGACGAGGGACATCGCACACACCTCCTCATGGGGAACGGCGGCCATCTCCCAGCGGACCGGCGCTCTGTCCGAGGAGTTCATGCGCGTGTGGGCACGACCCGAGGTCACGGGAATCGACGACGACGGCCTGACCCCGATCCTCGACGCACAGCGCCGGCGCGGTTGGCCGCGCGGGTGGGAACGGGAGTTCGAGTACGTCGAGTACCGCGGAGAGCACTGGGAGGTGTACGACGTCAAACACCTCTTCAATCGCGTCTTCAGGCGTCTCTGGGCCGATCACCGCGCAACGGTCGAGGCCTTCAGCGCGCGCCGCGGCGGGCCGCTCTACCCCGCTCGAGCCTGGAACGGACACTGGGACGAGGTCGACGAGCAGAACTTCCTCTATATGGGCTGGGACTCGAAGTACATGCTGACCGCGGTGCAGGGCGTGCTCGACGAGGCCGGTATCGCGGCTGAGGTGTTCGTGAAGTACTCCTACGTCGGCGCGGCGATGTAGCGGTCTCGCTCGTCGAGCTCTCCTGTAGGGCGGGTGGGACTTGAACCCACGATCGTCGGGTTATGAGCCCGCTGCCTTGACCAGCTTGGCCACCGCCCCCTGATCCCACGAGCCTACCCAACCGCGACGCGAGGGCGAATCAGACCAGCGGGTCTTCTCCCGCGCCGTCGCGCCGCGTCATAGTGGTCTCACTGCCGCGCAGCAGCGGCAGCTCCTGACTGTCGCTGACGATCTGAGGGTGATACCGCGCGAGCGAGACGACACCCCAGGTGGCGATCGCGCCGGCCACGCCGAAACCGATGAGAGCCCAGAGCGGGGCCGCCGCACCCTCGCCGAGCACCAACAGGCCGATGAGCACGGCGACCATCGGATCGATCACCGTGAGTCCCGCGATGACGAGATCCGGAGGTCCCGCGGAGTACGCCGTCTGCACGAAGTAGGCGCCGATGGCCGTGGCGGCGAGCAGGGCGATGAGGCACAGCAGCGTCAGCCACTCGAAGTCGCCCGCCTGCACCCGTTTGATGACGACCTTCGCGAGGGTGGCGACGAAGCCGTAGACCACACCGGCCGCGAGGATGTAGAAGAGCGCGCGCATGCGGTGTCGCAGCAGCATCCACAGCACCAGCAGCACCACCGTGACCGCGCCGAGGATCACGAGGACGGTGATCAGCTCGCTCTCCGACAGCGTGCGCTCGGTGGCGTAGATGGCGGCGATCAGCACGAAGATGAAGATGCCGCCCACACACGCGATGATCGCCATGAGCGAGCGCCGGGTGGGCGCATGGCCGCTGACACGCCAGTTCAGGAGGGTCGTCACGACGAGCGCGATCGCGCCCAGAGGCTGCACCACGATGAGCGGCGCGACGGTGAGCGCCCCGAGCTGACAAATGATCGCCATGCCGAGCATGAGCGTGCCGACCACCCACGAGGGACGAGTGAGCAGGCGTCGAAGCTGAGCCATCGTCAGGCCCGCCGCCCCATCCTGGCCGCTCAGTCGCTCGACCTTCATGACACCGCGGTGCTGATACTGCGCGCCGAAGGACATGAAGACCGCACCGGCGAGGGCGAGCGGGATGCCGAGCAGGAGTCCGGGGTTCTGGAACGCGCCGACCAGCTGTTCGCCCACCTCTTCGACCGTGCCCGCCCACATCACGGCATCGAGACTACCCGCGCGCCGCTGGATAGGCTCAGGACGTGGCCGTTCTTCCGATCATGATCATGGGCGATTCCGTCCTTCACTCCCCCGCCTCTCCGGTCGAGTCCGTGACCGACGACATCCGCGCGCTCGTGAACGACATGTTCGAGACGATGGATGCCGCGCCCGGCGTGGGGCTGGCGGCTCCGCAGGTCGGCGTACCCCTTCGGCTGTTCGTCTACAGCTATCAGGACGACGAGGGGGCTCCCTGGCGCGGCGTCGTCATCAATCCCGAGCTGTGGATGCATCCGCTGGAGCCGGGCATGCCCGATCCCGACGAGGAGAGCGAGGGCTGCCTCTCGTTTCCCGGCGAACGGTTCGCGCTGCGCCGCTCCTCCCGGGTGCGTGTGACGGGCACCGACCTCGAGGGCGACCCCGTCAGCATCGACGTGGACGGGTGGCGCGCGCGCATCCTGCAGCACGAGTACGACCATCTCGACGGCATTCTGTACATCGATCGACTCGACGACGGCGACTGGAAGACGGTGCAGAAGCTCGCCCGCAAGCGCGGCTGGGGTCGCCAGGGGCACTCGTGGATGCCGGGAGTCGATGACCTCGACGCGTGAGGTCGACGCGTGGTCATCGAGGCGTCGACGTGCGGCCTCGTCGCGACTCGACGGCGGTTAGGCTCGAAGGGTGAGTGAGATCCGGATCGAGCGCCGCGCCAGCCTGGAGCTGCTGCGGGCCGAGGCCGCGGAGGAACTCGGCGTCGTCGTCGAGGAGCGTCTGCGCCACGGCGAGGATCCCTGGTCCTTCATGGAGGAGCTGCCCACGGTGGACGAGTTGGTCGTGCACACTCTGCGCGCGGACGCGATCATCGCCGACGGCGGACGCATGCCCTCGCACGTGCGTGACTATCGGGTACTGCGCCAGATCGCGATCGAGCATCCGGAGCTGACCCGCACGGTGTGGAGCATGCTCGGCGAAGACCCCCGCTCGCGCGCGGCCGGCTGAGAAACAGAACGCCCCGCCGCGTGTGCGGTGAGGCGTTCGTCGTGTGCTCCCCGGCTTGGACTCGAACCAAGAACCTATCGGTTAACAGCCGATTGCTCTGCCAATTGAGCTACCGAGGAATGCGCCCGGCTGACGCTGGGCAACCCGACTATGTTAGCAAACCCCGCGAGCGTCCCACGACACGGCGACGAGACTCAGCTAAAAGGTCCGGGAAGGGCTGCGCGTGCCTCACGTAGGAATGTCCGCGTAGTTCCCTGGGGTGATGAGCAGGGAGTTGTCGATGGCGGCGCGCCGTGAGATCACGAAGAAGTTCGCCCGCGAGTATGCGAAAGCAGGCAAGGAAGAGAAGGGCCGGCTGCTGGACGAGCTTGTGCACGCGACAGGCTGGACGCGTGATCACGCGCGCCGCGCGATCCGTGCCGCGAACGCACGCAAAGGTGCCGCGCGCGATCAGCAGCGTAAGCCGCGTGAGCGGAAGTACTCCTACGATGCGCTCGTGGTGCTGCAAGAAGTCTGGCGGCTGTCCGGGCAGCCGTCGGGAAAGTACTTCGCGGCGATCATGGACGACACCCTCGAACGCCTCGTCCGCTTCCGTGAGCTCGGCAAGGTCGAGCAGCGGGTCACACCGGAGGTGCTGGACGAGTTGCGATCGATGAGCGCCGCGACGATCGACCGGTACCTGAAACCGCACAAGGACGCCGCCTACCCGGTCGCGGTCTCGGGCACGAAGCCGTCCCACATCCTGCGCTCTTCGATCCCGACGCGCACCAGCATGGACGCCCCGCTGACCGTCCCGGGGTTCCTGGAGCTGGACACCGTCGCGCACTGCGGCCACTCCCTCAAAGGCGAGTTCCTGCGCACCCTGACCGGCACCGACCCGGTCGCGGGGTGGACGATGCTGCGCACGATCCGCAACAACGCCTACGTGCACGTGCACGGCGCCCTGGAATGGATGGTGAAGAACGCGCCCGTCCCGGTCGCCGGGCTCGACTTCGACAACGGATCCGAGTTCATGAACTGGGGCGTGATCGCCTGGGCGGACAAGAAGGAGATCCCCGTCACCCGGGGGCGTCCCTACAAGCACAACGACAACGCGCACGTCGAGCAACGCAACGGCGACTGGGTCCGCAAACACGCGTTCCGCTACCGCTACGAGACCGAGGCGGAGATGACCCTGCTCAACGAGCTCTGGGATTTCGTGATGGCCCGCAAGAACCATCTGCTGCCCTGCGTGAAAGCGATCGACTGGACCCACACCGCAGCCGGCCGGAAGAAGCGCGTCTACGACAAGCCACGTACCCCCTACCAGCGGTTGCTCGACGCCGGTGTGCTCGACGAGAAGACCCGCGCCCGACTGGAGCGCGAGCATGCGAAGCTGAACCCGGCACGGATCACCCGACGGATCAACCAGATCCAGCAACAACTCATCGAACTCGCCGCCGCCCGCACCCAGGGCACCCGCCCCGCCGCCTGAGCTACGCGGACATTTCACGTGAGGCAAGCATCACTCACTCCCGGACATCTTGACGTGAGGCAAGACGCACGGCGCATCCGCCGGGCGAGTCCGTCACGAGACCAGCAGCCGGGCGTCTGCCTCGGCGGAGGGCGACCAGACGACGCGTTCGTGGTGCCCCTGCGCGACGGGATGCCCGTGCTGGAGCACCAGCACGTCGGCGTCCAGAGCCTCCGCGATCCGCACGTCGTTCGCGGCGGCGAGCGTCACCATCCCGTATGCCCGGCGGCGGTGCTCGATCGCGTCGAGCACCACGCGACGGGCCTCGACATCGAGATTCGCGAGCGGCTCGTCGGCGACCAGCACCCTCGGAGCCAGCACGAGGGCCCTCGCCACCGCCACGCGCTGGCGCATGCCGGCGCTCAGTTCGTACGGAAACTTCTGCGCGGTACCCAGCGGAAGATGCAGCTCGTCGAGCAGGGCCGCGACCCGCAGTGACAGAGCTCGCGTGTTGACCTTGCGATCGCGGCTCGTGATGGGCGCGTGGATGATCTCTTCCGCAGTCAGCCGGGCGGGGAGGTCCGCTCCCGCTCGCTGGGCCAGATGCCCGACGTGATAGGTCAGAACCCGGCGAGCCCGCCCGGGGCGTTTGATCGAGATCCCCTCGACAACCGCCCGGCCGCCCACGACCTCGAGGTCATCGATCTCGCGTCCCGAGATCGCGTGCAGGAGACTGCTCTTGCCCGACCCCGTCGGTCCGAGCACCAGCAGCGCACCACCGCGTTCGATGCGGAATGAGACACCGTCGACCGCACGCCCGCCGCCCGGCCGCGAACCCGACGCGTGCGCGACGCTGAGGTCCTCGACGACGACCGGCGTCGTGCTCTCCTCGCGTCGGCCCATGGGTTCATCCTGCCCTCTGGCGGGCCCATGGGCCAGCATCACTCCTCGGAGGCCCAGCCGTGTCGTTCGGCATCGAGGTCGCGCAGCCGCATCCGCAGCGTGCGGCCGTCGGGCGAATCGGCCGGCACGCGCTGGACGGCACCGAGCAGCTCGGCCTTCTGCGCGTCGTACGCGCGCAGCACGATCCGCCGAGCGAGCGACGTGGCCGAGGCCCGGGCCCCCGCTTCGTCTCGGGCAGGGAAGGGGGCTGCCAGCAGATCGGCGGCAAGCCCTCGGTAGGGTTCGCGCACCTCCTCGACCGCGGTCAGTGACCAGCCCGCCCGGTGCACGTCCGCCGCCGCGATCGCGGCGCGGATGGCCTCCAGTGCCGGGTGGCGCAGCGGTTCGGCGAAGGCCCGCTCGCGCAGCACATCGGGGATCGTGTGCCCGTACTGCAGGTACCCCATCACGGCCTCGCGCTCGAGCATCACATCGGGGGTGCGCGGCAGCGTCGCGAGCCTCGGCGCGGCGACGGCCGGAGCGTCGTCGGGATCGGATGCCGGGGGCCGGCCGCGCTCACCCTCGCTGCCACCGCGCGCATCGGCGGGGACGGCGGAGCGCCGAGCCGCAGCATCCACCGCCGGTCGCACCTCGCCGATATCCATGCCGAGCCGGCGCGCGAGGACCCTCGTGTAGCCCGGTCGCAGCGAAGGATCGCGGATCTCGGCGACGATCGGCGCGGCCGCCCGCAGTGCTCCCACGCGCCCCTCGACACTTGCCAGGTCGTAGTCGGCGAGCCGTCGGTCGATGACGAACTCGAACATCGGCTGCTTGTGGTCGAGCAGAGCGCGCACCGCGCCGTCGCCCCGGTGCAGGCGAAGGTCGCAGGGGTCCAGGCCCTCGGGCGCCACAGCCACATAGGTCTGCGCCTGGAAGCGGCGCTCCTCGGCGAAGGCACGCAGCGCCGCCTTCTGACCCGCGGCGTCGGGATCGAAGGTGAACACGACCTCGCCCGAGGCCGTGTCATCGCCCATGACCCGACGCAACACCGTGATGTGATCGCTGCCGAAGGCCGTGCCGCAGGTCGCGACCGCCGTCGTGATGCCCGCGAGGTGACAGGCCATGACGTCGGTGTAGCCCTCGACGACCACGACCCGGTCCTCGCGGGAAATGTCGCGCTTGGCGAGGTCGAGGCCGTAGAGCACCTGCGACTTGCGGTAGATCGGCGTCTCGGGGGTGTTGAGGTACTTGGGGCCCTGGTCATCGTCGTAGAGCTTGCGCGCCCCGAACCCGACCGTCTGCCCCGTGACATCGCGGATCGGCCACACGAGGCGCCCGCGGAACCGGTCGTACACGCCGCGCTGACCCTGCGACACCAGGCCCGCCGCCGCCAGCTCGTCGCGAGTGAAACCCTGTGCGGTGAGCGCCTTGGTCATGCCCTCCCAACCGCGGGGAGCGTAACCCACTCCGAAATGGGACGCCGCACCCGCGTCGAAGCCCCGCTCCCCGAGGAACCGCCGTCCCGCCTCCGCCTCGGCGCTCGAGAGCTGGGAGGCGAAGAACTCCGCTGCCGCGATGTTCGCGGCGTACAGGCGTGCGCGTCCGCTGGTCTCCGGGGCGGGACCGCCGCCCTCTTCGTAGTGCAGCGCGAATCCGATGCGCCCCGCGA
Organism: Microbacterium sp. HA-8; assembly: GCF_046111165.1. Lineage (NCBI taxonomy): Bacteria > Bacillati > Actinomycetota > Actinomycetes > Micrococcales > Microbacteriaceae > Microbacterium > Microbacterium sp. HA-8. Next base: position 2,317,275 of record NZ_CP162025.1, on the reverse strand, counting down.
GCCGCTCGACCGCGTCGGTGAAGGAGAGGTGGTCCATCTTGCGCAGGAAGGTGTAGACATCACCTGATTCGCCGCACCCGAAGCAGTGATAGAAGCCGACCTGGGGACGCACATGAAAGCTCGGGCTGCGCTCGTCGTGGAAGGGACACAGGCCCTTCATCGAGCCGACACCCGCCGGCTTCAACGCGACCCGTTCACCGACGACGTCGGCGATGTTGGTGCGCGCCTTGACCTCCTCGACGTCGGCCTGGCGGATGCGTCCGGCCATCAGTCCTCGCCGAGCACGTCGGAGGGCGCGCGGGATGCCGGTGTCCAGATGCCGAGGGAGGCGGCATCGACATCTCCGACGAGTCGGGTGTGCCAGGAGATGGCGTCCTGATCGGTGAAGCTGGCCACCTGGTCGACGATCACCCGGCGCCTCGCCGTGTCATCGTCCGCGGCGTCGAAGTCCGCACGCAGCGCGGGGGTGAGCGCGGCGGGGCCGGCGTCCCACAGCGCGGTCGCGAGCCGCTTGAGCATCCGCCGCTGCTCGCGATACAGCTCCTTGCGTCCGTCGATCGATACGACGAACGCGCCCACCATGCCCTTGAGCGCGGCGACCTCGGCCTCGACGACGCGGGGCACGATGACGTGCGCCGAGTAGCGGGTGAGGGCTCGCGCCGGGTAAGCCTCGCGAGTGGCGGTCGTCGCGGCGCGGGCGAATCGCCCGATCAGATCGCTCGTCAGGTTCTTCAGACGGCCGAGAGCGGCGCGCGACCCGTCGAACTCGGTGATCCACTCCGACATCCGGGTGAGGCGGTAGAGGGCATCGTCGAGCTCGTCCCTCGCGAAGTCGAACCCTACCCACGCCTGGATCGCCGTCACGAGACCCTCGTGCTCTGCGGTCGAGGTGAGCCGGGCCGGATCGAGGTAGCCGTTGGTGACGGCGTCTTCGAAATCGTGCACCGAGTAGGCGATGTCGTCCGAGAGGTCCATCACCTCGGCCTCGATGCACCGCACGCGTCCGGGCGCGCCCTCCCGCATCCAGCGGAAGACGGGCTCGTCGTCGGCGTACACGCCGTACTTCAGGCGCCCGCCCGGATCGGGCAGCGGGTGATCCGAGGTCCACGGGTACTTGCAGCTGGCGTCGAGGCTCGCGCGGGTCAGGTTGAGGCCGTGCGTGCGACCGTTGTCGTCGAACACCTTGGGCTCGAGACGGCTGAGGATCCGCAGCGTCTGCGCGTTGCCCTCGAAACCGCCGATCTCCTCGGCCCAGTCGTTGAGCGCACGCTCGCCGTTGTGGCCGAACGGCGGATGCCCCAGATCGTGGCTGAGACACGCCGCATCCACGACGTCCGGGGCGAGGGAGAGCCAGGTCGCGAGCTCACGGCCGACCTGCGCGACCTCGAGGGAGTGCGTCAGGCGATTGCGCGCGAAGTCCGCGGGGCTCGCGGGGCTCAGAACCTGCGTCTTGGCGGCCAGGCGTCGCAGCGCGGCGGAGTGCAGCACACGCGCACGATCGCGGGCGAAGTCGTCGCGCTCGGATCGATGCTGCTCCGCGTAGAACCGCTCGGCGTCGCGCGCGCCGTAGCCATCCGCGCGCATCCGCTCCCCCTCAACCGCCACTGTGGTCCAGCTCCGCGGCTGCCAGGCCCGCCGTCGTGTTGTCATCGAGCAGCCGAGACTCGAGCCAGCGGTCGGGCAGTGCCGGCCGCTTCGGCGTGCCCGCGCGGCCCCGTTGTCCCTCGGCCGCGGCACCCGGATACGGCGCGTCGCGATCGAGCGTCGCCAGCAGCGCGTCGATCTCCTCGAGGGAGGATGCCGTGGCCAGCGCCGCCCGGGTGTCACCGCCGACCGGATAGCCCTTGAAGTACCAGGCGACGTGCTTGCGGATATCGCGACATCCGCGTCCCTCGTCGTCGAAGAACTCCACGAGCAGCTCGGCGTGCCGCCGGAACGCGGACGCGACGAAGCCGAGTGTCGCGTCCACGGGCGGGGCGTCGGCGCCGAACGCCGTCGCCAGCTCCCCGAACAGCCACGGACGGCCCAGGCACCCGCGACCCACGACGACGCCCGCGCATCCCGTCTCCTCGCGCATCCGCACCGCGTCGTCGGCCGACCAGATGTCGCCGTTGCCGAGCACCGGAATGCTCGTGACGGTCTCGACGAGACGCGTGATCGCCGACCAATCGGCCTGGCCGGAGTAGAACTGCGCCGCGGTGCGCGCGTGCAGTGCAACCGCGGCCGCCCCCGCACCCTCGGCGATGCGACCGGCCTCGAGATAGGTCAGATGATCGTCGTCGATGCCCTTGCGCATCTTCACCGTCAGCGGAAGGGGACCCGAAGCCTTCGCCGCGCGCTCCACGATCTCGCGGAAGGGCTCGGTCTTCCAGGGCAGCGCCGCGCCGCCGCCCTTGCGCGTGACCTTGGGCACGGGGCAGCCGAAGTTCAGGTCGATGTGGTCGGCGTGGTCCTCCGCGACGATGATCCGCACCGCTTCGGCGACGGTGGCGGGGTCGACGCCGTACAGCTGGATCGACCGCGGAGTCTCGGACTCGTGGTGACGGATGAGACGCATGGTGGTGTCGTTGCGCTCCACCAGCGCGCGGGAGGTGATCATCTCGCTGACGTAGAGCCCGGCTCCGTACTCGCGGCACAGTCGCCGGAACGCGGTGTTGGTGATGCCCGCCATAGGCGCGAGGACGACCGGCACATCGAGATCGAGGGGGCCGATCCGCAGCGCGGGCGCGGAAGCGAGGGCGGATGCTGTCACCCGACCATTCTCCCAGACGCGAGCGGCCTTCCCTCCGGTAGGCGCCCGTATGGTGGAGTCATGAGTGTCGAGAGCGCTGTGGACATCCGTGACATCCCCTTCGTCGCCGCCGACGGCAGCCAGGCGCGGCTCGCGGATTTCGGCGACAGCGTCCTTCTCGTCGTGAACGTCGCCTCGAAATGCGGGCTCACTCCTCAGTACGAGCAGCTGGAACAGCTGCAGCGCACCTACGGCGAGCGAGGCTTCTCGGTGCTCGGCTTTCCGTGCAATCAGTTCATGGGCCAGGAGCCCGGCTCCATGGAGCAGATCCTGGACTACTGCGCCACCACGTGGGGCGTCTCATTCCCCGTCTTCGACAAGGTGAAGGTCAACGGCCCCAAAGCCGCCCCTCTCTACAAGGCGCTCAAGCGTGCCGAGGACGCCGAGGGCGGGCATGGCCCGATCCTGTGGAACTTCGAGAAGTTCGTGATCACTCCGTCGGGGCGGGTGCACCGATTCCGCCCCTCGGTGAAGCCCGATGACCCCGAGGTGGTCGAGATCATCGAGGCCCACCTGCCGCGCTGAGCGGGCGACGGGTCAGACCTCGGCCGGTGCGCGGTCGGCGTCGCGGTGTTCGCCCCACACCTGGCGCGCGATCTGTGCGAAGGCGTCGGCGGGCTGCGCCCCGCTGACACCGTACTTGCCGTCGATCACGAAGAAGGGCACCCCGGTGATGCCGAAGGCCCGGGCCTGTTCCTGGTCGGCACGCACCGCCGGCAGATGAGTCTGCGCGTCGAGCTCGGCGCGCACGGCGTCGCCGTCGAGTCCCGCTTCGACGGCGAGGTCGACCAGCTCCTCGATGCGGCCGACGTGACGACCTTCGGTGAAGTACGCTGCCATGAGGCGTTCGGCCATCTCGTGCTGACGACCGCGGGCCTTCGCCGCGTGCAGCAGCTCATGCGCCTTCACGGTGTTGGTGTGCCGCAGCAGGTCGAAGCGATAGGCGAGACCCGCCTCGGCGGCGACGCCGGTGACCCGGTCGAGCATCTCCCGTACCTGCTCGCGGGGAACCCCCTTGTGTCCGGCCAGGTAGTCCAGCTCATCGCCCTCGAAATCCACCGGGGTGTCCGGCGAGAGCTCGTAGGAGTGGTAGACGACCTCCACGACCGGAGCGTCGTCATCGGTCGCGGCCTGCGCAAGCCCCGCCTCGAGATTGCGCTTGCCGATGTAGCACCAGGGGCAGGCGATGTCGCTCCACACGTCGATCTTGATGGCATCCGTCACACCCGGGACAACCGCCGACTCCGTGCATGTATTCCCCGGCACGTACATGCGTCATGTCGGAGGATCCTCGTCGGGGAAAAAACGGAAGCGGACCCGCACGGCTTCGTCATCGGCCAGGACGATCGTGGACGCGTCGGCCGACCACGCATCGGGCACGAGGAACAGCCGGTCACCCCCGTGCACCAGCAGGCGCAATCCGAAGTACCGATAACGGAAGACCTGCCCCTCGTCGGCGACCTCGAGCGGCTGCGCGGTGATCGCCGGGTTACCCGGGTACAGCCGCTCCGACGTATCCAACACCACAGCCGGCAGCGCGCCGAGGTCGGCGGCGAGTGCGCGAGCCTGCCCGAGACCCCACCACTGGGCCACGGTCGCGGCCGACCAGAAGGTCCCCGCGACCATGACGCTCACGAGGAGGATGACGGTGCTGCGCCCCGCGCCCCCGCCGCGCAGCACCCGCGCCGTCGATGCGGCGTAGCCGGCGAGGCCGGCGCCGACGGCGAGCAGGAGAGGGGTGAGGAAGGGATACAGCGGCCAGGCACCGAGCGGCGCGAACAGGAAGGCCAGCACGAGCCCCGCCATCAGCACAGCGACCCCTGCACCGGCAAGCCCCGCGATCACTCGGCGACGTCCGGCTTCGGACATCTCGCGCACGCGGGCCCGCGTGATGCGATGCGCGACGACGAGAGCGGCGGCGATGAGGAGGACGACCATGACGGGGACGAACAGCACTCCGGGGCTGCGCATCACGATCTCCTGCGAACTCAGTCCGATCGCGTCGATGTCCACACCGAAATACAGGAAGAACTCTCGAGACGAGACGTAGCCGAAGTAGAACAGCAGCCCGGTGAGAAAGGTCGCCGGGGCGACGAACGTCGTGAGGAAGCCGACCCATCGCTCGAACCCCAGCCCGTGCGCGGCGTCCGCGTCCGCCGCGCGGGCGGGACCCTCGTCGATCACCTTCTCAGCCGCTCTCACGGGCCGTGGCATCGCAGACGTTTCCCTCGGCGACGAACACCGGATCGCAGACGAAGATGGGCGGTCCCGCGTCGATCTCGCGGGCGATGACGGCATCGCAGTCCGTCGCCTCCTCGCATTCCAGCGTTCCCACGAGCGCGAGTTGAGTGCCGTTCGTGAAGCCCTCGGCGGGGATGAGGGGCACACTGCAGAACAGTGTCTGATCGTCGTGCCAGAGAACGAGGCCGATGCACGCGCCGTCGGTGCCCACATCACCGCATGCACCGCGACCCAGCGCGATTCCCTCCGCGTCCGCGGCGCCGCCGTCGACGGTGAATCGCACGCCTTCGGGCACCTGCGCTCCCCAGAACAGCGCGACCCCCTGACACCACGTCCCGTCACCCAGATCGGTCGTGCCCTGATCGCCGTGCGCGGGGCCGCCGAAGTTCGTCGCGATGCCGCTCCGACGGGTCTGCTGCGCGGGATCGGCCTCGCCGTCCTCGACGGCGTCGCCCTCTTCCCCCTGATCGGGGGGCGACTGCGGGCCGGGATCGGGCACATCGACCGCGACCGGAGCATCCACCGGGTCATCCTCTGCCGCCGCGCATCCCGCGAGCCCGAGAACGAGCGCGCACAGGATCACGGCGGCCCGGATGGCCGGTTCCCGGCGGTGTCGGTCCACGTCGCACCTCCCTGAGCGGCGACGACCGTCGTCGCCCCTCACTCGATAGGAGTGGGTGATGCGGCGAACGATACACCCGTGCGCGCCCCGCGCCCAGGGGGCGATCGGGCGTCAGAGCGCGGGCGCGTCCGGCTGGTCGATCGCGCCGCCGAAACGTCGGTCGCGGTCGAGGTACATCCCGATCGCATCCCAGAGATCGACGCGCGAGAAGTCGGGCCACAGCGTGTCGAGAAAGACGAACTCGGCGTAGGCGGACTCCCAGAGCAGGAAGTTCGAGGTCCGCTGCTCGCCGCTGGAACGCACGAACAGGTCGACGTCCGGCATGTCGGGGATGTACAGGCGACGACGGATCAGCTTCTCCGTCACCGCCGAGGGCTTGAGGCGGCCCGCGGAGACATCGTCGGCGATGGAACGCATCGCGTCGACCAGCTCGACGCGCCCGCCGTAGTTGACACACATCGTCAATGTCAGGACGTCGTTGTCGGCGGTGAGCTCCTCGGCGTACTGCAGCTCCTTGATCACCGACCCCCACAGGCGCGGCTTGCGGCCCGCCCAGCGCACGCGCACCCCCCATTCGTTCAGCTGATCGCGGCGCCGGTGCAGCACATCGCGGTTGAAGCCCATGAGAAATCGCACCTCATCGGGCGAACGCGTCCAGTTCTCGGTCGAGAACGCGTAGACGCTCAGGTGCTTCACGCCGGCCTGGATGGCGCCCGCCACGACATCGAGGAGCGCCGCCTCTCCCGCTCTGTGTCCCTCGACGCGCGAGAGCCCGCGCCTGTTCGCCCACCGGCCGTTGCCGTCCATCACGATGGCGACGTGCTCCGGAACACTCCCGCGCGCAAAGGCGGGCGGATGGACACCGGTCCAATCGAGCGGACGATAGGCCACGGCATCCCGATGCGTGTACGGCTTGGGACTCATCGGGGTGCCTCCAGATGCGAAAGGGAACGGATGCCGCGCTCGAGGTGCCATTGCGTGTATGCGGCGATCACGCCCGACGCCGCCGCAAGATCGCGGGATTCCGCGGACTCGACCAGCCGCCACTCCCCCGTCATCAGCGCCTCGAGCGTTGCGACGGCACCGGATCCGATCCGTGCGCTGCCCGTAGGCGCGCAGGAGCGGCAGACGATGCCGCCGAGCTGGGCGACGAACGTGTCGTGCGGCCCCGGAGCCCCGCAGCGCCCGCACGCGGCGAGACTGGGCGCCCAACCCGACAGCGCCATGGCGCGCAGCAGGTAGGAGTCGAGGATCGGGCGGGACCCGTGATCGCCCCGGGCCAGCGCACGCAGACCGCCCACGAGCAGGAGGTACTGCTGCGCCGTCGCCTCGGCCTCGTTCAGTCGGTCGGCGGTCTCGACCATCGCGTTGGCCGCGGTGTAGCGGTCGTAGTGGACGACGATGTCGGCCCCGTATGCCCCGATGCTCTCGGCCTGCTGCACGATGTCGAGGGAGCGGCCGGCGTACAGCTGAACGTCCGCGACCATGAAGGGCTCCAGACGAGATCCGAAGCGCGACGAGGTGCGGCGCACCCCCTTCGCCACGGCACGCAGCTTTCCATGCCGACGACTGAGCATCGTCACGATCCTGTCGGCCTCGCCCAGCTTGTGGGTGCGCAGGACCACGACCTCGTCGCGGAAGGTGGGCATCGGACCATTATCGCCGCGCGGGCGACCTGTCCGGCGAGGGCGCGCGAGCGAGAATGGATGCGTGGACCAGCCCCTCTTCGTCATCCCGCTCTGGGCAGATCTCACGGCCGTCGGCCTGGGCGGTGTGCAGGGGGCGCTGTTCGCCTCCGGATTCCGCGGGCAGCGTCGACTCGATCTGCTCGGCGTCGCGATCATCGGCATCCTGATCGGCATGGGCGGCGGCCTCATCCGCGACCTGCTGCTCGGTCTTCCACCCTCGACGCTGCAGAGCAATTGGTACCTGCTCACGGCCACAGGCGCCGCGCTGGTCGGAATGCTCCTGGCCGGAGTTTTCCAGCGACTGAGCGCTCTGATCGTGGGGCTGGATGCCGTTGTCATCGGCATGTTCGGCGCCTTCGGCACCAGCAAGGCCCTCGCCGTCGGTCTGCCGCTCGTTCCCGCGGTCTTCGTGGGCGTGTGCGCGGCCGTAGGGGGATCGGTGCTGCGCGACGTGATCATGGGGCTGCCCGTCGCCATCATGCACGTCGGCTCGCTCTATGCCGTCGCCGCGGGCGCCGGCTGCCTGCTGCTAGCCGGCGCCGCGACGATCGGGGTGCCGATCGTGCCCGCCGCGATCGCCGGGATCGCGCTCACGGCGGTCATCCGCGTGCTGGCGGTGGTCTTCGACCTGTCGTTGCCCGAGCAGCGCGTGCTCTATCGCCGCCGTGTCGCGGCGGAGACCGGCGCCCTGCCGATCGTGCGGCGACCGGACTGATCAGACGGCGGCGAGGCGCGACTCGAGCTGACGCGTGCGGATCGCGCGGTTGACACCCGACACGATCGCCTTGAGGCTCGCGGTCGAGATGTCTCCGTCGATGCCGACGCCCCACAGGCGCTCGCCGTCGATCTGGAGTTCGACGTAGGCCGCGGCCTGAGCGTCGCCGCCGGCGCTGAGAGCGTGCTCGACGTAGTCGTACACGGTCACGTCGAAGCCCTGTGCGCGCACGACCTCGAGGAACGCCGCGACAGGGCCATTGCCGTGACCGGATGCCTCGAACCGCTCATTGCCGTCACGCAGCGTGACCTCGAGGGAGACATCGCCGCTCATGTCGCTCTGCGTGCGCGTCGCCAGCAGCTCGAACCGGCCCCAGCGCGAGTCGGCCTCGTCGGCCGGCAGGTACTCGTCGCGGAAGATGGACCAGATCTGATCGCTCGAGACCTCGCCGCCCTCGGCATCCGTCTTCGCCTGCACGACACCCGAGAACTCGATCTGGAGCTTCCGCGGCAGGTCGATCGCGTGGTCGCTCTTCAGCAGATAGGCGACGCCCCCCTTACCGGACTGCGAGTTGACGCGGATGACGGCCTCGTACGAGCGGCCCAGGTCCTTCGGATCGATCGGCAGGTACGGAACCGCCCACTCGAGCTCGTCGACCGAGACGCCCTCGGCCGCGGCCCGGGCATCCATCGCCTCGAAACCCTTCTTGATGGCATCCTGATGCGATCCGCTGAACGCGGTGAAGACGAGGTCGCCGGCCCAGGGGCTGCGTTCGGGCACGGGGAGCTGGTTGCAGTACTCGACGGTGCGCTTGACCTGGTCGATGTCGCTGAAGTCGATCTGCGGGTCGATGCCCTGCGTGAACAGGTTGACGCCCAGCGCCACGAGATCGACGTTGCCGGTGCGCTCGCCGTTGCCGAACAGGCACCCCTCGATGCGGTCGGCGCCGGCCATGTACCCCAGCTCGGCCGCGGCGACCGCGGTTCCGCGGTCGTTGTGCGGGTGCAGCGAGAGGATCACGTTCTCGCGGTGGTTCAGGTGACGACTCATCCACTCGATCGAGTCGGCGTAGACGTTGGGCGTCGCCATCTCGACCGTTGCGGGCAGGTTGATGATGACCTTGCGGTCGGGACGGGGCTCGAAGACCTCGAGAACCTGGTTGCAGACATCGAGCGCGAACTCCAGCTCGGTGCCGGTGTAGCTCTCGGGCGAGTACTCGTAGAGCACCTTCGTCTCGGGGATGCTCTTCTCGTGCTCCCGGCACAGGCGGGCACCCTCGAGCGCGATGTCGATGATGCCCTGCCGGTCGGTGCGGAACACGACCTCGCGCTGCAGGATGCTCGTGGAGTTGTACAGATGGACGATGGCCTGCTTGGCACCCGCGATGGACTCGTAGGTCCGGGCGATGAGGTGATCCCGTGCCTGGGTGAGCACCTGGATCGTGACGTCGTCCGGAATGAGGTCTTCGTCGATCAGCTGCCGGACGAAGTCGAAGTCCGTCTGGCTCGCGGAGGGGAACCCGACCTCGATCTCCTTGTAGCCCATCTTGACCAGCAGCTCGAACATGACGCGCTTGCGTTCGGGACTCATCGGGTCGATGAGGGCCTGATTGCCGTCGCGCAGGTCGACGGCGCACCAGCGTGGCGCCTGCGTGATCCGCGTGCTCGGCCAGGTGCGGTCGGGCAGATCGACGCGGATCTGCTCGTGATAGGGGCGGTACTTGTGCACCGGCATCCCCGAGGTCTTCTGGGTGTTCTCCATGATGTCGTCGCTTCTCTGATCGAACTGGTGGGGGCCAACGACAAGCTCCGCGACGAGAAAGGCCCTAGATCGAAGCCTCGTCGCGGCGGCTAAGGAGGAGAAGCCCGCGCAAACGCATGGGACCGATGGTAGCAGGGATGCGTCGACGTGAGACGATCCCGCGCGCCCTGACACTCCCGGGTATGAGCCGTTTCCTCGCCGCCGGCGCCCTGGCCACCGCATTCGTTCTCCTGCTCGTCGGCTGTGCGACAGCTTCTCCGGGCGGAGCGGTCGTGTGGGACGCGCCGTCGCCGCCCGCCGGCGAGGTGATGGCACAGGGCACCGTGATGGATGTCGGGGGCGCGGCCGAGCTGTGCCTCGGCCCGATCGCCGAGTCTTACCCGCCGCAGTGCAGCGGCATCCCGGTCGAGGGGTGGTCGTGGGACGGGATCGAGGGGTGGGAGACGTCGGGCGATGTGACGTGGGGCGCCTACGCCGTGCAGGGCAGGTACGACGGGTCGTCGTTCGCGGTGACCGGCGATCCGGTGATGCTCGCCCTGTACGACCCGATGGCACCGGCGGATCCGACGGGCGGCGAACCGGGAACAGCGGACGACGCCGAGGTGGCGGATATGCAGGATGCTCTGCCTGCACTGCTCGGCGACAGCCTGCTCGCCTCGTACCCCGAGAACGGATGGCTGTGGGTGGATGTCGTCTGGGACGACGGAACCCTGCAGGACGCGGCGGATGCAACCTACGGCGAGGGCGCCGTCGTGATCCGCTCGGCGATGCGGGCTGTTGCGGGCGGGTCATGAAGCCGCGCTCGATCGGCCGGGCGACGGGTGGCAGGAGATAACCGCCCGTGATCGCTTCATCGAGTTCGAATGCGTCGGTCGGCACGCCGTCCTCGAGCTCGAACAGCCGGGAGGTGTTGTGACGCGTCCTTCGGTGTCGTTGTCGTCGATCAGGTTCATGGTGGCGCTGTCGGTCAGATGCATCTTGAACGCGTGCGCTGCTTGACGGACCAGGGCGGTACGATCGGCGAGGAAAAGCACGCGCTTGGCCCAGTTGGCACGCTGCATCACGTCGACCAGCGCGATCGCTGTGCGCGTCTTGCCCGTCCCAGAGCCAGTGCTCGTAGCCGTTGATGGCATAGATGAGCGGACGCTGTCCGAACTCGCGCTCCAGGGCGTCGGCATGCCGGAGACCGGCCATTCGCGGTCGCGCTTCTCGTCGAGCTTCCGCCCCGCCTCGTTCAGGAGCAGATCGATGTAGAGCTCTCGGTCCTTCGCCTCGTTCTGCGCCTGAAGACGTTCGAGGTCGGCGCGCGCGGATGACGACGCCCGCGAGCGGCGGAGGAACGAGGGAGGGATCTCACGCGGGCGGCGCGAATCCCGATCGCCGTAGGAGTGCGCGAGCCACAGCAGCACCTGATGGAGCTGCTCGAGCGAGGACAGCGCACGGTCGATCGGTACGGGGGCCTCCTTGTGCACGGCGTCGTTGCCGATCGTGCGGATGACGTCGAGCTTGAGAGTGACGGGGCGGCCGGCGGCCGCGGTGAACTCTATGGCGCGTGAGAGCCCGGCGAACGACGAGTCATAGGGGCGCGGGAGCGCTTCTGCGTCGTAGATCCAGCCGGTGAAGAGCTCGGCAGAGTCACTGAATCAGCAGCGACGTTGATCGGATGTTCTTCGGGATTTCTCTTCTGGACTGGGGTAATCCGGGGTTCGAATGTCGGTGGCCCCCGGCAGAATTGTGGGTATGGACGCACTGCTCGAACACCTCCAAGAGGTCATCGAGCCCGTACGCGACCGGGTGCGATCCGCCCTCGGCGAGGGTGGTGTGCTTCACGCGTCCGATGACCAGATCATGCGTGCGCTCGCTCTGGCTGCCGAGCTCCAGAGGGTGACGGATGCCGTCCTCGTCGAGGCGACGGGCGAGGTGGCCCGCCGGTCGGTGCAGCGCGACCGGGAACTGCGGATGACGTCCCGATACGGGTGCCATGACGTGAGCGAGCTCGTCCAGCGCACCACGCGCCTGGCACCGGCGACCGTGGGGCGGCTGCAGCGGGGGGCGAAGCCGGTGCGGGTGCGGGAGGCGTTCAACGGCGACCCCCTGCCACCCCTGCTCCCCGCGATCCGCGCGACGCTGATGGACGGCACCATCGGGCTGGACGGACTGCTCGCTGTCGCCGGGCCGTTGGATGCAATGTCGGACCGGGTCCCGCTCGATGACGTGCGGATGGCAGACGCCGTGCTGGCTGCGGAAGCGCGCGGTGAGGGACCGGCTGCCGCTCCCCCGGCGACTGCGGATCAACTCCGCGTGCAGGCGCAGGTGTGGTGCGCGGCACTCGATCAGGACGGCGCGGAGCCCCGCGAAGCACGGGCACTCCGCCTGCGGGGCCTCACGTTGGGCCGCACCACCGATGGCGTGGTGCCGATCCGCGGCGCAATGCTGCCCGAGATCGCCGCACAACTGCAGTTCGCCTTCGACGCGATCACCTCGCCACGCGTGCGCGACGGTGAGGGGTCGGTGATGTTCCGGCCCTCCGACGAGATCACCCCTGATGACGGGACGGATGGGCGGACCCGTGCGCAGAAGATGCACGACGCCCTGGCGACCGTCCTCACCGTCGCCGCGTCCAGCAGGCTCCTTCCGACGATCGGCGGCGCCGCCCCAACGCTGGTCGTCTCGGTGCGCGCCGAAGACCTCCTCACCCAGAACGGGTGGGCGCACGTCGAAGGCGCCGACGAACCCGTCTCACGCGCCGCCGCACAGCACGCCGGCTGCGCCGGCGTCATCCAACGCGTCATGCTCGGCCACAACGGACGCATCCGCAAGATCGGCACCGAAGAACGCATCTTCAACCGCCACCAACGCCGCGCCATCGCCCTCCGAGACGGCGGCTGCATCATCCCCGGATGCGGGGTACCGGCGGGCTGGTGCGAAATCCACCACGTCACCGAACACTCCCGGGGCGGCCCGACTCACACCGACAACGGCGTCCTGCTGTGCTGGTACCACCACCGCCACCTCGACCACCACGGCTGGCGCATCCGCATGAACCACGGCGTCCCCGAAGTGCTCGCCCCCACCTGGATCGAAGGCCGACCCACCTGGCGCGCCGCCACCGCCTCGAAGACGAGACTGCTCGACCGGGTCGTCAGACGCACGTGAATCGCGGGCGATGTCGGAGCCCCATGATCAACTGCGCGACTGGCCATCCGCCGGTGGCGCACAGCGGCATCGCGTCAGGCCCGACGAAAGAGCATGATCATGTCCGACAGCACACTCGACAGCACGCCCGACGACGACGCCCAGCGCCGCACCAACCCCGCCGAAGGCGCGTACGAGCGCGAGTCGGCTGGAGCCCGGCACATGCCGTGCGACGTCGTCGACCGACACCTGCTCTTGGTCGATCTACCGCTCGGGCGACGGACAGGACTTCATGTCGAAGCACTGCGGCGACTGGACGAAGGTCGACTGATTCCCGATGCGGGCGGCCGGGGAGCCTCGGCCGCCCGCCGCTCGCTGCATAGGTGGGCTACAGCTCTCCGCGGAAGGCGCGGTGCAGGAGGGAAAAGGAAGTCCCCGCTTCGAAGGAAGTACTTCACCCGGTCCGCAGCCGAAACATCTGCACGGCTCCACCCGGCGAGTCGAAGCCGACCTGACGGTTCAATCGCATCCGTTCGCAAGTAGGGGTTCGAACCCGACCGACCGGCCGACCCTAGAACCCGAGGCGCCGCAGTTGCTTGGGGTCGCGCTGCCACTCCTTCGCGACGCGCACGTGCAGGCTCAGGAAGACACGCGTGCCCACGAGCGGCTCGATCTGCGCGCGGGCACGAGCCCCGACATCCCGCAGCCGCGAACCACGGTGGCCGATGATGATCGCCTTCTGACTGTCGCGCTCGACGACCAGGTCCGCCCAGATATCGGTCAGGTCCGAATCCTCGCGCGGTGCCATGTCCGAGATCGTCACCGCGATGGAGTGCGGCAGCTCGTCTCGCACACCCTCGAGAGCGGATTCGCGGATGATCTCGGCGATGCGGTCCTCGATCGACTCGTCGGTCACGACACCCGCCTCGTACAGGGCCGGACCCGGGGGCATGAGCGCGAGCAGCTCGTCGGAGAGCACGTCGAGCTGATCGTCGGTCAGCGCAGAGAGCGGGATGACGGCCGCCCAGTCCTCGCGGAGGGCATCGACCTCGAGCAATCGCTCGGTGATCTGGTCGCGGCCCGCCGCGTCGGTCTTGGTGACGATCGCGACCTTCTTCGCCCTGCCGTATCCGTCGAGGGACTCGGCGATTCGCCGGTCGCCCGGGCCCACCTTCTCGTCGGCGGGGACGCAGAAGCCAATGACATCGACATCGCCGAGCACCTGTTCGACGAGATCGTTCAGGCGCTGGCCGAGAAGTGTGCGGGGCTTGTGCAGTCCAGGGGTGTCGACGACGACGAGCTGACCCGCGGGACGGTTGACGATGCCCCGGATCGCGCGGCGCGTCGTCTGCGGCTTGTCGCTCGTGATGGCGACCTTCTCGCCGACGAGGGCGTTCGTGAGCGTCGACTTTCCCACATTGGGCCGACCGACGAAGGTCACGAAGCCGCTGCGGAATTCTTCGGAGTCCTCAGTCACGCGATTCTCCTCGGCGTTTCTTGCTCTCGCGCGACTCTCGCGCCTCTCTGCCGTCCACGGTCGCGATCTCGCCCGTCGACAGCGCGAGGAATGCCTCCTCGGCGGCGGCAAGCTCGGGCGTCGCCTCCACGAACACCGTGCTGATGCCGCGCCCGCGCCCCCGCGAGGCGCCGCCGGTCATGCGGATGCCGCTGTGCGTGGCCTGCGCACCCGGCTGCGGCACTCGACCGAGCGCCTTGCCGAACAGACCACCGACCGAGTCGACGTCATCGTCCTCGAGCTCGATGTGGAAGAGATCGCCGAGGTCGTCCAGCGAGAGCCGGGTGCTCACGCGGTACTGCCCGGGGGCCAACTCGACCACTTCGTTCTGCGGCAGATCGTACTCGTCGGCGATGTCGCCCACGAGCTCCTCGATGAGGTCCTCGAGGGTCACGAGTCCCGCGATGCCGCCGTACTCGTCCACGACCATGCACACGTGCACCGCGTCCCGCTTCATCTGCGCGAGAAGCGTCGAGGCCATCATCGATTCCGGCACGAACACCGCGGGGCGCGCGATGCCGCGCACGCCGTGCATGCGCCAGCCATCGACCGCGCCGAAACTGAACTGCACGAGGTCCTTGAGGTACAGCATCCCGACCACGTCGTCGTCATCGCCCTCGACGAGGGGAAGCCGCGACACACCCGTGCGCAGCAACAGCGCCATCGCCTCGTCGGACGATGCCCCCGCGTCGAGGGTCACCATGTCGGTGCGCGGGATCATCACCGCACGGACGAAGGTGTCGGTGAAATCGAACACCGAGTGAATGAGCTCGCGGTCCTCGTCCTCGATGAGGTCGGCCTCGACCGCCTCGTCGACCATGCTCAGCAGCTGCTCTTCGGAGGCGAAGGGGGCGGCGCTGCGTCCCCCGGGTGTCGAGCGGTTGGCGGCCGCGACGAGCGCATTCGCCAGGGGTCCCAGGATCACGCGGACGAAGCGGATGATCGGCGCGCAGGTCTTGAGCAGCCCCGTCGCGTGCTGACGCCCGACCGAGCGCGGGCTCGCGCCGACGAGCACGAAGCTCGCTCCCGTCATCAGCACGACCGCGGCCAGCATCGCCCACCAGATCGACCCGAAGATGATCGTCAGCGCCGTCGTGACGAACACTGCGGCGGCGGTCTCGGCCAGGATGCGGATGAAGACGACCGCGTTCGTGTGCGCATCGGGCTGTTCGGCGATGCGGCGCAGAGACCGCGCCGTCCGCGCGCCCACTGACCAGTCGACAAGATCGCCCCGGGACGTCACGCCCAACGCGGCCTCGAGAGCGGCCATCAGTCCCGCGAAGGCCACGAGCACCGCCGAAGCGATGATCAGCAGAAGCGGCGTCATGCGCGGCGCCGGCGACGCTCACGCATCGCGAAGCCCACCAGCAGCTCCTTCTGCAGACCGAACATCTCGCGCTCTTCGTCGGGTTCGGCGTGATCGAAGCCGAGCAGATGCAGCAGCCCGTGCGTCGTGAGCATGAGCAGCTCGTCTTCGGTGGACTGCCCATTGTCGCGCGCCTGGGTCTCGGCCACCTGCGGGCACAGCACGATGTCTCCGAGCAGGCCGGGCGGGGTGGGCACATCCTCGGTGCCGGGCCGCAGCTCGTCCATCGGAAAGCTCAGCACGTCGGTGGGCCCGGGCTCATCCATCCACTGCACGTGCAGCGCCTCCATCGCGCCCTCGTCGACGAGGATGATCGCGACATCCGCCTCGGGACTGACGTGCAGCTCGGCGAGATGGTGCTCCATGAGACGCAGCAGCTTGGGCTCGTCGACCGTGAACCCGGACTCGTTGGTGATCTCGATGGTCATGAGCGGCCTCGCTTGGGCAGGCGGTCCTTCGGACCGAGGGGTCGGGTCGACGAGCGGCGTTCGGCGCGGTTCGCGAACTCGGCCGCCTGCTCGCGCTCGTGCCGCGCCGCCGCGCGCTGTTCGTCGAACGCGCTGTAGGCATCGACGATCTTGCCCACCAGAGTGTGGCGCACGACGTCCTCGCTCGTGAGGCGCGCGAAGTGGATGTCGTCGATGCCGTCGAGCACCCGGGTCACGAGCCGCAGGCCGGAGCTGCCGCCGGGAAGGTCGACCTGCGTGATGTCGCCGGTGACGACCATGCGCGTGTTGAAGCCGAGCCGTGTGAGGAACATCTTCATCTGCTCGGGCGTGGTGTTCTGCGCTTCGTCGAGGACGACGAAGGAGTCGTTGAGCGTTCGACCGCGCATGTAGGCCAGGGGCGCCACCTCGATCGTGCCGGTGGCCATGAGCTTGGGCACGATCTCGGGATCCATCATCTCGTTGAGCGCGTCGTAGAGAGGGCGCAGATAGGGATCGATCTTGTCGTTGAGCGTGCCCGGCAGAAATCCCAGGCGCTCGCCCGCCTCGACCGCGGGGCGGGTCAGGATGATGCGGCTGACCTCCTTGCGCTGCAGCGCCTGGACAGCCTTCGCCATGGCCAGGTAGGTCTTTCCCGTACCTGCCGGACCGATGCCGAACACGATCGTGTTGAGCTCGATCGCGTCGACGTACGCCTTCTGTCCGAGGGTCTTGGGGCGGATCGCCCGCCCACGGGAGGTCAGGATGGCCTCGCCGAGGACTTCGGAGGGGCGCTGACCGTCTCGGCCGAGGATGCGCGCCGACGAGGAGACGTCGGTGGGTCCGAGAGCGTGGCCCGACTTGGTCATGGTCAGCAGCTCCTCGACGAGGGTGCGCGCCGCCGCGACGGCCTCGACTGTGCCGCTCAGCGCGATCTCGTTGCCTCGCACGTGCACGTCGACATCGGGGTGCTCGCGCTCCACGACCCGGAGCAGGCGGTCCTGCGGGCCGAGCAGCTGCACCATCGCCACGCCGTCGGCGAGGAGACGCTCGGTGACGATCTCGGAATCGGCGTCAGCCACCGAGGCTCCCCTCTGCGAGGCCGCCGCCCAGCACGTGCGCGTGCACGTGGAAGACCGTCTGGCCCGCCTCGGCGCCCGTGTTGAACACCAGCCGGAAGTCACCGCCCGCGTGCTGCGCGGCGAGGGTGTTGGCCACACCGACGACCTCGGCCAGCAACCCCGGATCGCCCGCGGCGAGCTCGACCACGTTGCGGTAGGTCTGCCGCTTCGGGATCACCAGCAGATGCACGGGCGCCTGCGGAGCGATGTCGCGGATCGCGAAGACGTTCTCGGTCTCGGCGATGATCTCGGCGGGGATGTCGCCGTGGAGGATCTTCGTGAAGATCGAGGGTTCGTCTGACACCACGCCAGTCTACCGAGGCCGACTCACCAGCGGCCGAGGGCGGCGCTGACGACCGCCAGCGCGGCGGGTCCGGCCGTCGAGGTGCGCAGCACCGTGTCCCCCAGTCGCACCGTCCGCGCTCCCGCCCGCTGCAGCCGTTCGAGCTCCTCGGGCGCGATCCCGCCCTCGGGTCCGACCACGAGAAGGATGTCGCCGCGCTCTGCCGCGATGGCCTCGAGCGCGGTGAGGGGCTCGTCGGCGGTGGGTTCGAGCACCAGCACGAGGGAGATCGCGGCGCGGGAGGCGAGCTCGGCGGTCGTGACGGGATCCTCCACTTCCGGCAGCCACGCGCGATGGGCCTGCTTGGCAGCCTCGCGCGCGATGCTCTGCCAGCGCGCGACGCCCTTGACCGCCTTCGCCGCGTCCCACCTCGAGATGCTGCGCGCAGCCTGCCACGGCACGATCGCATCGACGCCCAGCTCCGTCGCGGACTGCACCGCCAACTCGTCGCGGTCCCCCTTCGCGAGGGCCTGCACGAGCACGACCCGTGGATGCGGGGGCTCGACGAATCGGCGCGAGTCGACACGCACGACGACCTCTTTCGGCGACACCGCCTCGCACTCGCCCTCGAGCCAGACACCGCGCCCGTCTCCGACCGTGACCTGTTCGCCGACGCGAACGCGGCGCACCGCCGCGGCGTGGTGCGCCTCGGCACCCGTCAGGACGACGGCATCCCCCACTTCCGAAGAACCGGCGCCGTCCTGCACGAAGTGCAGCGGCATCAGCCGTTCCGGAACCGGTCGCGGAGCTTGGCGAACACACCCTGGTGGAAGTGGGCGAGCTGGGGCGCGGGCGCCTTCGTGCGCTTGCGCAGCTCCTCCACCAGTGCCCGCTCCTTGCCGTCGAGCCGGGTGGGCGTGACCACCTGCACGCCCACGCGGAGGTCACCGCGCTGCGATCCCCGCAGCGGAGTGATGCCGCGGCCCTTGATCGTCAGCACATCGCCGGCCTGGACACCGGGACGCACCTCGAGCTCGACGGGGCCGTCGAGGCTCTGGATCGTCGTCGTGGTGCCGAGGATCGCGTCGGGCATCGACACCTCGAGCGTCGCGAGCAGGTCATCACCCTCGCGGCTGAACACCTCGTTCGGAGCCACCGACACCTCGATGTACAAATCGCCGTGCGGACCGCCGGCAGGGCCGACCTCGCCCGACCCCGGCAGCTGCAGGCGCAGCCCCGTCTCCACGCCCGAGGGGATGTCGAGCGAAACCGTGCGGCGCGAACGGACGCGCCCCTGACCCTGGCAGGTGGAGCACGGGTACGGGATCGTCGTGCCGTACCCCTGGCAGCTGGCGCACGGCTGGTTGGTGACGACGTTGCCGAGAAGGCTGCGGACCGTGCGCTGCACGTGTCCACTGCCGCGGCAGATGTCGCACGTCACCGGCTGAGTGCCGGGCTGACAGCAGGATCCCTGACAGGTCTCGCACAGCACGGCCGTGTCGACCTCGAGGTCGCGGTGGGTGCCGAAGACGACATCGGCCAGTTCGAGGGTGACTCGCACGAGCGCGTCCTGACCACGCTCACGGCGCGACCGGGGACGCGCACCCCGCCCCCCGCCCGCGCCGCCGAAGAACGTCTCGAAGATGTCGCCGAAGCCGCCGAATCCCCCGGCGCCGCCGAAGGCCTGATCGCCGCCCACGTCGTATTTGCGACGCTCCTCGGGGTTGCTGAGCACGTCGTAGGCGTGCGTGACCAGCTTGAAGCGTTCGGACGCATCAGCCCCGGGGTTCACATCGGGGTGCAGCTCGCGAGCGAGCCTGCGGTAGGCCTTCTTGATCTCTTCGGTGCTCGCGTCGCGCGCGACACCCAGCACCTCGTAATGGTCAGCCACATTCGCCTTTCACAGGTAGCGCCCGCCGACGCGGGCGCGGCGGGCGGGGCGCGTCAGCGCCGGTTCTCGTCTTCGTCGAGCAGTCGCGACAGGTAGCGGGCGACGGCCCTCGCCGTCGCGAGGTTGCTCGGGTAGTCCATGCGGGTCGGCCCCAGCACCCCCACGCGGGCGACGGTGCCGGAGGTCTCGTAGTCGCTCGTCACGATGGATGCCTCGCCGAGACCCCACGGCTCGTTCTCACGACCGATGCTCGCGGCGAGCCCCTGCGAGTCCGCGACCATCTCCGTCATCAGTCGCAGCAGCGTGACCTGCTCCTCGATCGCCTCGAGCAGCGGATAGATGCTGCCGCGGAAGTCGGACTCCCGCCGCGCGAGGTTTGCGGCACCCGCCATCAGGAGGCGATCCTGGCGGAACTCCTCCAGCTCCTCGGAGACGACGTGCGCGATCTGCAGCAGGGCAGCCTCCACGGGCGCGGGAGCCTGCTGCGGCACGGAGCGCAGCGCATCGACCCGGTCGGAGGCATCGCCCACCGGCATCCCGGAGATCAGGGTCGTCACCCGCGCGCGCAGGATCGGGATCTCGTCGTCGCCGAGCGGCGCCGAGAGGCCGGCGATGCGCTGCGAGACCCGGCCCGTGTCGGTGACGATGATCACGAGCAACCGCGTCGGGGCCAGACCGACGAGCTCGACGTGCGTGATCGTCGCGCGCGCGAACGAGGGGTACTGCACGATCGCGACCTGACCGGTCAGCTGCGAGAGCACACGCACAGTGCGGGCGAGCATGTCGTCGAGATCGCCCGGGTCTCCGAGGAAGGTGGAGATGGCGCTGCGCTGGGCCGGCGAGAGGGGCCGCACCTCGGCGAGATGATCGACGAACACGCGATAGCCCTTGTCTGTGGGCACGCGCCCCGAGGAGGTGTGCGGGGCCGCGATGAGCTCTTCGTCCTCGAGCAGCGCCATGTCGTTGCGGATCGTCGCGGCCGAGACGCCGAACGCGTGCCGATCCACGATCGACTTGCTGCCCACCGGCTCGTGGGTCTCGACGTAGTCCTGCACGATGGCACGGAGCACCTGCAGTCCGCGTTCGCTGACCATGGCTCCCCCTCCGGATGCTGGCACTCGAGAAGTCTGAGTGCCAATTCTAGCCCGACCCGGGAAGGGCCCGCGCGAGGCGCAGCGGGACCGGGTCAGTCCGCGACGAGGGCGCGGACCACGGCGTCCGCGAGAAGCCGACCCCGCAGTGTCGGGCGCACCAGCCCGCCGAGCGCCGCGGCGGGGTCCACGAGGCCGTCCGCGATCAGGCCCGCCACGGCGCGCCGGCCCGACGGCGCCAACGAATCGAGCGGCAGGCCCTCGCTGATCCTGGTGCGAAGCAGCACGCGCTCGAGTTCTGCGGTGGCAGGATCCGGCCGCTCCCGGGCGGCGGCGGGAGACGTGTCGGCGGCGAGACGCTGCGCGTACGCGGCGGGGTGCTTCACGTTCCACCAGCGCACGCCGGCGACATGACTGTGGGCGCCGGGGCCGAAGCCCCACCAGTCGCCGCCCCGCCAGTAGCCCAGGTTGTGCTCCGAGCGGGCGTGCGGATTTCGGGCCCAGTTGCTGATCTCGTACCAGGAGAACCCCTCGGCGGACAGCATCCCGTCGGCGAGCTCGTACATGTCGGCCTGCAGGTCGTCGTCCGGCGCCTCGAGTTCACCGCGGCGGATGCGCCGAGCCAGCGGAGTGCCGTCTTCGACGATGAGCGCATACGCCGACAGGTGATCGGGGCGCAGCGCGAGGGCGGTCTCGAGCGATCGCTCCCAGTCGGCCAGGGACTCCCCCGGCGTGCCGTAGATCAGGTCGAGACTGACATCGAGCGAGGCTTCGCGCGCCGCGGCCACGGCGGTGGCGACGTTGCGCGGGTCGTGGGTGCGGTCGAGGGTCGCGAGGACGTGAGGCACGCTGGACTGCATGCCGATCGAGACCCGGGTGACCCCGGCCGCGGCCAGGGCGTCGGCGACATCGCGGCTGAGCGTGTCGGGATTCGCCTCGACCGTGATCTCGGCGCCCGCTTCGACGCCGAACGCCTCGCGCACACCGTCGAGCATGCGCGCGAGGTCTCCCGGCGGCAGCAGCGTCGGCGTGCCCCCACCGAAGAAGACCGTGTGCACGGGGCGGCTGTCGGTCACCGCGTCACGCACACGGCGCGCCAGGGCGACCTCCTGCAGCACCGTGTCGGCGTACGCGGCCTGGGTCGTACCGCGCAGCTCCGTCGCGGTGTAGGTGTTGAAATCGCAGTAGCCGCATCGCACGCGGCAGAAGGGCACGTGCAGGTAGACGCCGAACGGGGCGCGGGCGTCGACGGCGACGTCGGCGGGCAGCAGACCGTCGGCCGGAGCGGGATCGCCCGGGGGAAGAGGACCGGCCACGTCAGGAGGGTGTGCTGTACATCGGTGAGATGGCGCGCAGGTAGCCGGTGAACAGGGCCTTGCGCCGACGGCGGGTGAGCCCCGGCAGCACCCGGTGGAGCAGACCGGTGGGCGCATCGAACGCGCGGACCGTGAACCACACCTCATCGTTCGTGCGCCAGTCGAGCATGAACGACTCCTCGCCACTGACCACCGATCCTCCGACCGTGCCGAGGGCGAACCCGATGCGCCGCGGCTCCTCCACGACGAAGATCACGCGCAGCTCGGCATCCGCCTTCATCCCGCCGGCCCGGCCTCGTACGTGCACGGTCGTACCCGCGCCGACGAACGGCGTGCCGTCCGCGTCGAAGCGCTGCTCACTCTCACTGCGGGCGGGGGCGACCGGGTTGCCCTCGTCATCGAAGCCGACACCGGTGTACATCGGACCGGCCGCGGGACGCACATCCGACAGGCGCAGACCCGCGCCCTTCAGAGCCGCCCACGAGAGCAGGGACTCGCCGGCGGAGTGGAACCTCGCCTCACCCGAGCCGATGCGCAGCGTCTCCTCGGCGGGGATGCTGCGCTCGGGCGGAAAGTGCATCAGGTCGGCCGCTTGGGTTGCCCCGACGGCCGCGTAGTCGACGGTGTCATCCCGGAAGCTCCCGCGGCGCATGCGCTCCACCCTACTTCGCCTTCGCCTCGACATCCCCCGACAGCGCCGCGATGAAGGCTTCCTGGGGCACCTCGACGCGGCCGACCATCTTCATGCGCTTCTTGCCTTCCTTCTGCTTCTCGAGCAGTTTGCGCTTGCGGCTGATGTCGCCGCCGTAGCACTTGGCGAGGACGTCTTTGCGCATGGCGCGGATCGATTCGCGGGCGATGATGCGCGCGCCGATCGCGGCTTGGATGGGCACTTCGAACTGCTGGCGGGGAATGAGCTTCTTGAGACGCTCGGTCATCAGCACACCGTAGGCGTAGGCCTTGTCGCGATGGACGATCGCGCTGAAGGCGTCGACCGCCTCGCCCTGCAGCAGGATGTCGACCTTCACCAGGTCGGCCTCCTGGGAACCGCTGGGCTCGTAGTCGAGCGACGCATACCCGGCCGTCTTGGACTTGAGGTGGTCGAAGAAGTCGAACACGATCTCACCGAGCGGGATCGAGTAGCGGATCTCGACGCGGTCCTCGCCGAGGTATTCCATGCCCAAGAGCGTGCCGCGCCGCTGCTGGCACAACTCCATGATCGTGCCGACGTAGTCCTTCGGCGCGAGGATCGCGGCCTTGACCATCGGCTCGGTGACGCTTGCGATCTTGGTGCCAGAGGGGAATTCGCTCGGGTTCGTGACCGTGAAGGTCTTCTTGTCATCGGTCATCACCTCGTACGTCACGGACGGCGCCGTCGAGATGAGGTCGAGACCGAACTCGCGCTCGAGCCGCTCGGTCACGATCTCGAGGTGCAGCAATCCGAGGAACCCGCAGCGGAAACCGAAGCCGAGGGCGACGGATGTCTCGGGCTCGTAGTTGAGCGAAGCATCCGACAGCTTCAACTTGTCGAGCGCCTCGCGCAGCACCGGGTAGTCGCTGCCGTCGATGGGGTACAGCCCCGAGAAGACCATGGGCTTCGGGTCGGTGTAGCCGGGCAGCGCCTCTTTCGAGGGCTTGGCGGCGTTGGTCACCGTGTCGCCGACCTTGGACTGGCGCACGTCCTTCACGCCCGTGATCAGGTAGCCGACCTCGCCCACGCCCAGACCCTTCGTCGGGGTCGGCTCCGGCGACGAGACGCCGATCTCGAGCAGCTCGTGCACGGCGCGCGTCGACATCATCTGGATGCGCTCGCGCGGACTCAGCGCCCCGTCCACGACCCGCACATAGGTGATGACGCCGCGATACGAGTCGTACACGGAGTCGAAGATCATCGCGCGCGACGGCGCCGTCGGATCACCCTGCGGCGCGGGGATCTGCTCCACCACCCGGTCGAGCAGATCCTCCACGCCCATGCCGGTCTTGCCGCTGACCCGCAGCACATCATCCGGGCTGCCGCCGATGAGGCTGGCGAGTTCGCGCGCGTACTTGTCCGGGTCGGCGGCGGGCAGATCGATCTTGTTGAGGACGGGGATGATCTGCAGGTCGTTCTCGAGGGCCAGGTAGAGGTTGGCGAGGGTCTGCGCCTCCATGCCCTGCGCCGCGTCGACCAGCAGGATCGCCCCCTCGCAGGCGGCGAGTGAACGGCTGACCTCGTAGGTGAAGTCGACGTGGCCGGGGGTGTCGATCATGTTCAGGGCGAACGTCTCGGCGCCGGTCCCTGAGCCCGAGCCCCCGGTCCCTGAGCCCGAGCCCCCGGTCCCTGAGCCCGTCGAAGGGACCGTCCACGGCATGCGCACGGCCTGGCTCTTGATGGTGATGCCGCGTTCGCGCTCGATGTCCATGCGGTCGAGATACTGGGCCCGCATGTCGCGGTCGGCGACGACCCCGGTGATCTGCAGCATCCGGTCGGCGAGCGTCGACTTGCCGTGGTCGATGTGCGCGATGATGCAGAAGTTTCGGATGCGCTCGGGCGGCGTGGCGGCGGGCTCGAGGGGCGTGAGGGCGCGGGGAGACATATCCGCTCGATTCTACGGCCCCGCGCACGCGCCCACCGGTCGATCGTCGCGGCACTTTAGACCGTGGATGCGGGGACACGCCAGCTTGCAGGATGTAAACAGTCGATGAGAGTTTGTTAACCATAAAGACACTTGCGCGGCGCCCGGACTGCAAAGAATGCTCAGAGTGCGGTCGGTCCCCGCGCGGCTTCCCCAGAGTCGCGCCCGTGCCGCTTCGGAGACGCTCGTGCCACAGCAGACACCCCCTGCCTCCCCGTCAGCCTCGACCCTGGCGCCCGCGCTCCGGGGTCGCGCCGCGCTCGCCGCCTCTCTCGCGGCGGTGACGGCATTCGCCGCGGTGGGGCTCGCGCCCGCCGCGCAGGCCGCGGTGAGCACCGATGCCCCGGTCGTGATCAACGAGGTCTACGGCGGTGGGGGCAACTCCGGCGCGACGTTCACCAACGACTTCGTCGAGCTGGTCAACGTCACAGACCAGCCCGTGTCGCTCGAGGGTTGGACGGTGCAGTACGCCTCCTCCGCGGGGGGCAGCTGGCAGCAGACGGCCCTGACGGGCTCGATCGAGCCCGGGGGCTTCTATCTGGTGCAGCACGCGCAGGGCTCGGGCGGGACGACCCCGCTGCCGACGCCGGATGCCACCGGGTCGATCGCGATGGCCGCGGGGTCGGGCAAGGTGGCCCTGGTCTCCGAGGCGACGCCCTTGAGCGGCGCCACCGGCGTCGCCGGCACTGCGGAGAGCGTCGTGGACTACGTCGGCTATGGCTCGGCGAGCGACTTCGCGGGATCCGGCGCGGCGCCCGCGCTGAACAACAGCACCAGCGCGACGCGGGACGAGACGCACACCAACACCGCCGACAACGCGGCGGACTTCACGGCCGGCGCGCCCACCCCGATGGCGTCCGGCACGACGCCGGAGGAGCCAGAAGAACCGGAAGAGCCCGTCGATCCCGAGGAGCCACAGGACCCCGTGGTCGTGGCGATCGATGCGATCCAGGGCACCGGTGCCGAATCCCCTCTCGCCGGGCAGACCGTCACCACGGAGGGTGTCGTCACCGCGCATTACCCCACCGGCGGTTTCCGCGGCTACGTCATCCAGACCTCCGGCACCGGCGGCGCGATCGACGCCGCAGCGCACACGGCATCCGACGCCGTCTTCGTCTACGCACCCGGGGCCGAGGGCGAGGTCGCCCTGGGCGACACCGTGCGCGTGACCGGCGTCGTGAGCGAATTCAACGGCCTGACCGAGCTGACCGTCGCACCCGGCGCGGCCACGGTGCTCGCCGACGCGCCCGCACCGCTGCCCGCAACCATCGGCTGGCCGACGACCGATGCCGAACGCGAGGCCCTCGAATCGATGCTCATCGCTCCCCAGGGCGAGTTCACGGTGTCGAACACCTACAGCACGAACCAGTACGGCGAGGTCGGCCTCGCTGCCGGCACCACACCGCTGCGCCAGCCCACGGACGTCGCACGCCCCGGCTCCCCCGAGGCCGCTGCCGTCGCCGCCGACAACGCCGCACGTGCGGTGATCCTCGATGACGGCGCGTCCATCAATTTCCTCTCCGGAGCCAACAGCGCGCTGACCCCGGCCTACGTCTCGCTCGTCGAACCGGTGATCGTCGGCGCGGCCGCGACCTTCACCGAGCCCGTGATCGTGGACTGGCGCAACGGGTCGTGGAAGCTCAACCCCACGAGCGCGCTCACCGCGGACGGCAGCGGCGCCGACGGCGTGACGTTCGAGAACACCCGCACCTCCGCCCCCGCGGCGGTGGGAGGCGATGTCAGCGTGGCCTCGTTCAACGTGCTCAACTACTTCACCACCCTCGGCGACGAGGGCGCGACGTGCGTGCCCTACACCGATCCGTCGGGCGACCCCGTCTCGGTGCGCGAGGGATGCGACCAGCGCGGGGCCTGGGAGGATGCCGACTTCGAGCGCCAGGAGTCCAAGATCGTCGATGCGATCGAGGCACTGGATGCCGCGGTCGTGGGTCTGATGGAGATCGAGAACTCCGCGGCGCTCGGCGAGAGCGTCGACGAGGCGACGGCGACTCTCGTGAACGCCCTCAACGCGGCCGCCGGTACCGAGAAATGGGCGTTCGTGCCCTCCTCGGACGAGCTGCCCGCAGCATCCGGTCAGGACGTCATCACCAACGCGATCATCTACCAGCCCGCGCTCGTCGAACGCGTCGGCGACTCGCGCGCGCTCGGCGACCAGAGCGAGAGCGGCGAGGCGTTCCAGAACGCACGCGAGCCGATAGGGCAGGTCTTCGCGCCCACCGACGGCGGCGCCGAGTTCCTGTTCGTCGTCAACCACTTCAAGTCGAAGGGCTCGGCGGGTCCGTGGCCGGGTGACGTCGATGCCGGCGACGGTCAGGGCAACGCGAACGAGTCCCGCGTGCGTCAGGCGACTGCGCTGCGCGACTGGGTCGCCGAGATCCAGGGCGACACCGAGGCCGTGCTGCTGGCGGGAGACTTCAACTCCTACGGCCAGGAGGATCCGCTCCAGGTGCTCTACGAGGCCGGCTACACCGGCGCCGAAGCGGCCTTCGACATCGACACCTCGAGCTACTCCTTCTCGGGTCTGGTCGGCTCGCTCGATCACATCCTCCTCAACGACGCCGCACTGTCCCGCGCGACCGGCGGCGACATCTGGAACATCAACTCGGGCGAGTCGGTCGCGCTCGAGTACAGCCGCTACGGCTACCACGGCACGCTCTTCCACGAAGAAGGGCCTTACCGCTCCTCCGACCACGACCCCGTGATCGTCGGCCTGAGCGCCGAAGCGGCTCCTGTGGAGTTGACGCTCCTGGGCATCAACGACTTCCACGGTCGCATCGACGCCAACACCGTCGCCTTCGCCGGCACGATCGAGCAGCTGCGCGCGCAGGCAGAGGGGCCGACGCTGTTCCTCTCCGCCGGCGACAACATCGGCGCGTCGCTCTTCGCCTCCTCCGTCGCGCAGGATCAGCCGACGATCGACGTGCTGAACGCGCTCGACCTGCAGACATCCGCGGTGGGCAACCACGAGTTCGACCGCGGATTCGCCGATCTGACCGGACGGGTGACCGACGAGGCGGACTTCTGGCACCTCGGCGCGAACGTCTACGAGGTCGGCACCGAGACGCCGGCACTCCAGGAGTACGAGCTCATCGAGGTCGACGGCATGACCGTCGGCGTCATCGGCGCCGTCACCGAGGAGACTCCGGCACTCGTCTCCCCCGCGGGCATCACCGACCTCGACTTCGGTGATCCCGTCGCCGCCGTCAATCGGGTGGCCGGGCAGCTCAGCGACGGCGAGTCGTCCAACGGCGAAGCCGATGTGCTGGTCGCGATGTATCACGAGGGCGCGGGCGCCGGAACGCCCGACGGATCCTCGCTCGAGCAGGAGCTGGCCGCCGGCGGCGTGTTCGCCGCCATCGTGAACGACACGGATGCCGACGTCGACGCCATCTTCACCGGCCACACACACAAGGAATACGCGTGGTCCGCCGAGATTCCGGGCACCGACCGCACCCGACCGATCGTCCAGACGGGCTCTTACGGGGCGCGGATCGGCAAGATCACGCTCTCCCTGGACGCGTCCTCCGGAGCGGTGCTCTCGCACACGCAGGAGAACGTCGCACGCACGACCGCACCGGCGGCCGACCTGATCGCGGCATACCCCCGCGTCGCCGAGGTGGAGGCGATCGTCGCCCAGGCCCTCGCCGACGCCGCCGAGATCGGCAACACCGCCGTGGCAGAGGTCTCGGACGACATCACCACGGCGTACTCCGGCGGCGCATTCGTCGACGGCGTGTGGACGGGTGGGACGCGCGATGACCGAGCCTCGGAATCGGCTCTCGGAAACCTCGTCGCCACGTCGATCCGCGACTCGCTCTCCGCCCTGCCCGGCGGTGCACAGATCGGCGTGACCAATCCGGGGGGCCTGCGCGCCGACCTGTTCGACACGCAGGCGGAGTTCGGTGCGACCGCGGTGCCGGGCATGCCGGATGGAACGGTCTCGTTCTCGCAGGCCAACGCGGTGCTGCCGTTCAACAACACGATGGCGCTCGTCACCCTCACCGGTGCGCAGTTCACGACGCTGCTCGAGCAGCAGTGGCAGCGGGACGCGGCCGGCAACGTGCCGAGCCGGCCCTATCTGCAGCTGGGACTCTCCGACAACGTCACCTACACCTACGATCCGAACCTCGCCGAGGGATCGCGGATCACGTCGGTCACGATCGACGGCGAGCCGCTCGATCCCGACGCCGAGTACCGGATCGGCACGCTGTCGTTCCTGGCCACGGGCGGCGACAACTTCCGCGTCTTCACCGAGGGCACGGACTACGTCGACACCGGCCTGCTGGACTACGAGGCATGGGTGGACTACCTCGCCGACTCCTCGCCCGTCGAGCCCTCCTACGCCAAGCAGGCGGTTTCGGTGCAGGGTGTGCCGGACGCGGTCGAGGCCGGCGCCGAGGTGTCGTTCTCGGTTTCGGGAGTGAACATGACCAGTCGTGGCGCCCCCGAGGTCACCGCCCTGACCGTCACCCTCGGCGGCCAGACCCTCGCCACGGTGCCGGTCACGGCCGGGGCCGCCACGGTCGCCGTCACGGTGCCCGCGGGCACGGCAGCGGGCGCCTCGGCCCTGGTTCTGACGACGGATGCCGGCGGCACATCGGTGACGGTCCCGCTCACGATCGAGCAGCCCGTCCCGCTGGTCACATCGCGCACGACGCTCGTCGCCCTGCCGCCCGTGCACATCAACGGCCTGCTGCACTCGCGCCTCATCGCGTACGTCTCGCAGTCCGAGGGACGCGCCGAGGGCACGGTCGTGTTCCGCGAAGGCGACCGTGTCGTCGCCGAGGTGGCGCTCACGCGCGCAGGGTTGGCCGCCACCACGCTGCCCCGGCTCTCGCGAGGCACACACCGCTACACGGCCGAGTTCGTACCCGCTGACCCGGGCGCGGTCGAGGGGTCGACCAGCCGCACGGTCGGTGTGCGCGTGCTCTTCTAAGAACCGCTCCGCCGGATCGGCCCTCGCCCGCGTCGGGCGGGGGCCGCTCCGCGTCGGGGCCCGCTGCACCGGCGAAAGTTAGGCTGGACGTATGGCTGTTCAGGTCGTCCTCGTGCACGGGATCCGCACCTCGGCGACGATGTGGCGGGCCCAGCGTGCGCACCTGGACGGTCGCGACATCGCGGCGACCGCGATCGATCTTCCGGGGCACGGAACCCGCATGGGCGAGACCTTCACGCTCGAGGGTGCGTTCGAGACCATCGACACGGCCGTGCGCACGGCAGCCGAACGCGGTCCCGTCGTGCTGGCAGCGCATTCGATGGGCGGGCTGATCAGCTGCGAGTATGTCGGCGCGCCCGACCCGCCGCCCGTCGCGGCCTTCGTCGCCGCCTCCTGCACGGCGATCCCCCGGGGCGTAGGGCTTGCCACCTACCGCGCGCTGGCGAGACGCTTCGACAGCCTGCCCGATCGCGGCATGCGGCTCACGGAGATGGTCCTGGCCCGGACCCTGCCGGATGAGACCCGATCCGACTTCGGCGCCGGCGGGTACGCGTTCGACGCGCAGGACATCGCGCTGCGCTCGCTGTCGATGCTCGACCTCATGCACGCCCTGCGGCACATCCGTGTGCCGACCTGGTTCGTGAACGGTCAGTTCGACCAGCTGCGCGCGAATGAGCGACTGTTCCAGCGTCTCGTCCCGCATGCCGAGCTCATCGTGGTTCCCCGCACCAGCCACCTCGTCACCGCCATGCGGCCGCGCGTGTTCAACGCGGTCCTCGATCTCGCGATCGCCACCGTCGGCGCCGCCCCTGCCCCCGACACCGACCCTGCCCGGGCGCGCGCGGGCGCCGAGCCGTCGACCTGCTAGACTCTTTGATTGGCTTGCGTGTGGGTCTCACTCCCCTCACGACCGCCGTTCGGCATCCCTCTCTCGCCGTCGGCATTTCATCCAGGCAGACACCTAACGGAAAGACCCCGACACGTGGCAAACATCAAGTCGCAGATCAAGCGCAACAAGACCAACGAGAAGGCGCACGAGCGCAACAAGGCCGTCAAGAGCGAGCTGCGCACCGCCGTGCGTCGCACCCGCGAGGCCGTCGCCGCGGGCGACAAGGCCGCCGCCGAGACCGCTCTCGGCACCGCGACCAAGAAGCTCGACAAGGCCGTCAGCAAGGGCGTCATCCACAGCAACCAGGCCGCGAACCGCAAGTCGGCGATCGCCAAGCAGGTTTCGTCGCTCTGACGCACCCCGCTCGACGACGAAGGTCCGCTCCCCTGCCGGGTGGCGGACCTTCGTCGTTGAGGGCGGGCGCGGTCCGCGGCGCGATCACGATGCGAACGGCGCCCGCGTGGCGATGACGGTCACGAGACGCTCGAGCGCGAACACCGGATCGCGCGAGGCGCCCTTGACTTCGGCGTCGGCGCGTGCCGCGGCCTGAATGGCGATGCCCAGCTGATCGTCGTTCCACCCGATCAGGTCGCGCCGGGCTCGATCGACCTGCCAGTCCTTCATGCCCAGGCGCGCCGCGAGCTGCGCGGAGGACTCCCTCGTTCCCGCCACCCGCGCCATGCCCCGCAGCTTCATCGCGATCGCGGCGACCATCGGCACCGGATCCGAGCCGGAAGCGAGGGCGTGGCGGAGGGCGACCAAAGCCTCGCCGTAACGCCCCGCGATCGCCGTGTCGGCGACCGTGAAGGCGGATGTCTCGACGCGCCCGCCGTAGTAGCGCCGGACGATCTGCTCGGTGATGTCGCCGTCGACATCGGCGATGAGCTGCTGGCACGCCGCGGCGAGCTCGGTGAGGTCGTCGGCGAAGGCCGATGTGAGCGCGCGCAATGCCGGCGGGGCGATGCGACGCCCCGCCGCCTGGAACTCGCCCGCCGCGAAGTCGAACCGGTCGGAATCGCGCTTGACGGCGGGACACGCGATCTCGACGCCACCGCCCTGGCCCCCGCGGATCGCCTCGAGCAGCTTCTTGCCCCGCACGCTCGCTCCCGTGTGACGCAGGACGATCGTCGCGCCCTCCTGCGGCTGGGCGAGATAGGACAGCGCCTCGGCGAGGAACTCGTCCGTGCACCTCTCGACGCCCGAGATGCGCACCAGGCGGGGCTCACCGAACAGTGACGGGGACGAGACCGCCAGCAGTGTGCCGGGGGCGTAGGCATCGGCGCGTACGTCGGTGACCTCGAGGGAGGGGTCTTCGGCTTTGAGATAGTCGCGCAGCCCGGCGATCGCCCGCTCGGCGCAAACCTCTTCGGGACCCGACACCAACACGAGCGGCGCGGGCTCGGGGCGTCGCCACGACAGCTGCGGGATGCTGCTGCGCGCCGCCGGTCTGGCGGGCGCGCGACGGGGTTTCGTGGCCATGGCAACAGCCTAACGAGCGCGCCGACATCAGCCGCGGGGATGCTGTCGCCACACGCGCAGCTCGCCCTCCTCGCTGCCGACGAGCACGAGGCCGTCGGTGTCGCTGCGTCCGATGGACATCCCCTCATCGGACAGCATCGTCAGCAACGTCGCACGTGGATGCCCGTAGTCGTTGTCTGCGCCGACGCCGATGAGGGCGACGCGGGCATCGAGGGTGCGGTAGAGCTCCGGAGCCTGGTCCGCGCTGCCGTGATGGGCGACCTTGACGACGTCGAAGGCGCCCCGGACCGAGCCTTGCGCCATCAGCGCCCGCTGCGCGGATTCGGAGAGGTCCCCGAGCAGCAGGGTGCGCGGCACTGCACCCCCGGCCGCGCCGATCTCGAGGACGACACTCGAGTCGTTGCCGGCGTCGAACCCCGCGCCGGCCGCGCGCGGCCAATGCACGCGCCAGCGCTCCGCGCCGACCGTGCCCGTCATCCCGGCTGTGCCCGCCACCAGGTGTGCACCTCCCCCCGCCAGCCGTCGCAGGACGGCGTCGGCCTCGGCATCCGCCGCCGGTCCGTGCATGACTGTGCCCACCCGCCCGCGCAGGATGTCGGCGGCGCCGACATGGTCGGCGTCGAAGTGCGTCAGCACCAAGAGGTCGACGCTCGCGATCCCGAGCGTCGACAGGCAGGCGTGCAGCGCGTCGGGCTCCGGACCGGTGTCGACGAGCATCGTCACGTCGCCGGAGCGCACGAGGACGGCATCCCCCTGCCCCACATCGCACTGCGCGATGCTCCACGTCTGCGGTGCTCTCAGCGTCGAGAGCGGCCCGGAGAGCACGGCATGACCCGCTCCGGCCCCGAGAAGCGCGGCAAGGGCCAGCGCCGAGGCCACCCGGGGCACCCGCCACCGCGCGCCGCCCGTGCCGAGCACCAGTGCGACCGCCGCTCCCGCCGCGAGCAGGGCGAGTGCCCCACCGATTCCCTCGAGCCACGGCGCGCGAGCCCCGGGCAGCACCGCGAACGTCTCGGCGACGCCCGCGATCCAGGCCGCGGGGACCCACGCGACCCAGGCGAGAGCCTGCGCCACGGGCGGCAGCATCTGCACCAGGCACGCCGCGAGACCGAGCACCGTGGCGGCGGGGGCCGCGGGCCCGGCGATCATGTTCGCCACGACGCCGTACAGCGGCACCGCCGGGTCGATGAGGATGAGCAGCGGCCCGCACGCGAGCTGGGCAGCCAGCGGAACGGCCACGGCCGCGGCGACCGCGCCCGGCATGATACGCGCGAGGCCGCGGGTGAGCGGCCGCGTGAGCAGCAGCAGGCCCGCCGTCGCGGCGACCGAGAGCGCGAACCCCAGCGTCGCGGCGAGCCACGGATCGGCGATGAGCGCGACGATGACGGCGACCGCGAGCACCCCCATTCCTCGGACGGGGCGATCGAGAGCGAGCGCGATGAGGGCGATCGCCGCCATCGTGGCGGCGCGCAGCACGCTGGGCTCGGGGGTGACCAGAACGACGAAGCCGCCGAGGCAGACCAGCGCGGTCGCGATGCGTGCGGGCCGCGGCAGCCGGCACGCCGATGCCGCGGCGTAGGCCAGCGCGACGACGATGGCGCAGTTCGCGCCCGAGACCGCGGTGAGGTGGCTGAGCGAGCTCGCCTTCATCGAGGCATCCAGGTCGTCGGTGACCGCCGACGTGTCGCCGACCGCGAGCCCCGGCAGGAGGTCGCCGCCCGCCCCGGGCAGGGTCGCCGCGACCGCGAGGAACCCCTGCCGCAACGCCGCCGCCTCCGACAGCAGAGTGGGTGGGGGATGCCGCACCTCGACCCCGCGCGACGCGAAGACGACCAGCACCGATCGGTCGCCCGCATCCGCCGCGCGCGCCGTGCCCGTGACGACGACCTCGCTGCCGAGGTCCAGCCCCGCGAGCACGTCGCCCGGGGCCACGCGGACGGTGACCGGCGCGGCGATGGTCTGCATGACGGGGCCCGTGTGCACGGAGTGCGCGTCGAGGTCGAACCGCAGGCCCACGGCCGAGCGCTCGATCTTCGAGGAGACGACGCCGGAGACCGAGAGCGCGCGCCCGCCGTCGACGGCGAGGTCGCCCGCGCGCGCCCGTGCGGGTTCGGCGAGGGCGACGTGTCCGGCGACGGCCCCCGCGAGCGCGAGCACGATGGCGGTCGTCGCGAGCAGGGACCGCCGGCGACCCGCGCGGCGCAACAGCAACCCGCTCAGCAGCAGCGCCGCCGTGAAGGCCGACAGACAGGCGATCCCCGCCGGCGCCGGGACATGGATCACCACGAGCGCCGTCGTCCAGACGCCCGCGGCAGCGGTCAGAATCGCCCCGACGGCGGGCACACGGGTCTCGGCGGTCATACCCGCACCAGCGGGCGCAGGCTCTCGAGCATCTTGTCTCCGATGCCCGGCACGGCGAGCAGGTCCTCGACGCTCGTGAAACGGCCGTTCGTCTCGCGCCAGTCGATGATGCGCTGGGCGATGGCGGGTCCCACGCGCGGAAGCGTGTCGAGCGACGCGAGATCGGCGGTGTTCAGATCGATGAGCCCGTCGGCTGGGGCGGAGACCGACCCGCCCGCTCCGGGAACGACGCCGAGCTCGTTCGCGCCTTCGACCGGGACGACGAGCTGCTCGCCATCGCTCAGCGCCCGCGCGAGGTTGACGGCGTCTCGATCCGCATCATCGGCGAACCCCGCGGCGGCGGCGATCGCGTCGACGACGCGCGCACTCCCGTCGAGCCGGTAGAGCCCGGGTTCGCGGACGGCACCCGAGACGTGCACGTATAGCGCGGCGGGATCGACGCGCGCCGCGGGGGCGGTCGGCGCGATCGTCTCGGGAGCCGCCGTCGAGGAGCGGAGGACCGCCACCGCGACGGTCGCACCCAGCGCCAGCACGATGACGACGAGGACGGCGCCGACCGTCAGCCGCACCCTCGCGGGCGCGCGCCGGTAGGCCGGCCCTGCGTCGGGGATCGATGCGTCGGGGAGCACGGTGGGCGGCTCGGCGGGCATCGCCCCACGCTAGGGGCGGGGTCGATGACGGCCGCGACGCGTCGCACGGATGCCGGCATCCCGTCCGCGAGGGACCGGCTGGGGAGGAGAGGTCAGGCGGGACGCGTGGAGATCGAGACGACCTTGGGCGCGCGCACGATGACCTTCGCGATCGCCCGGTCGCCGAGCGAGCGGACCACACGCGCGTCACCGCGGGCCAGGGACTCGAGCTCGTCGGCACCGATGCGAGCGGGCACGTCGAGCGTCGCCCGCACCTTGCCGTCGATCTGCACGACGGCGGTCACGTTCTCCTCGACCAGTAGAGTCGGGTCGGGCTGGCGCCACGGCACGAGTCCGACGAAAGGCTCGTACCCGAGCATCTCCCACATCTCTTCGGCCGTGTGCGGGGCGAAGAGATCGAGCACCATCGCGATGACCTCGGCCGACTCGCGCACGGCGGGGTCGGCGGGCCCCGCACCCGAGTCGATCGCCTTGCGGGTCGCGTTGACGAGCTCCATCAGGCGGGCGATCACGACGTTGAACTTGGTCTGCTCGACCAGGCCGGGTGCGTCGGCGAGCAGGCGGTGGGTGACCCGGCGCAGCGCCGGGTCACCCTCGGCCCAGATCACGTCGGGCTCGCTGACGACATCGTGGGCGATGCGCCACGCGCGCGCCAGGAACTTCTGCGCACCGGTGGTCGAGACATCCTCCCACTCGATATCGTCCTCGACGGGGCCCGCGAAGGCGATGGCCACGCGCACGGCGTCGGCGCCCGGCGACTGCATGCTCGCCGCGAACTCGACGAGGTTGCCCTTGCTCTTGGACATCTTCGAACCGCCGAGCAGCACCATGCCCTGATTGATGAGGGTCGAGAACGGCTCGGTGAAATCGATCAGGCCCATGTCGAAGAGCACCTTGGTCAGGAACCGCGCGTACAGCAGGTGGAGGATGGCATGCTCCACCCCGCCGATGTATGAATCGACCGGGGCCCAGCGCGACGCCTCGCGCGGCGAGAACGCCTCGCCCGTGGCGTTCGGGGACAGGAAGCGCAGGAAGTACCACGAGCTGTCGACGAATGTGTCCATCGTGTCGGCGTCGCGCAGCGCCGGCTCACCCGTCGTCGGATCGACGGTCTGCACCCAGGAGGCGGCCGCACCGAGCGGGGACGTGCCCTTGGGTGTGAGATCCAGGCCGTCGACCTGCGGCAGGCGCACCGGCAGCTCGTCGGCGGGCACGGGGACGACCCGCCCGTCAGCGGTGTGGATCATGGGGATCGGTGTGCCCCAGAACCGCTGCCGCGAGATCAGCCAGTCCCGAAGGCGGTATGACTTGGCCGCGCGGCCGGTGCCGGTGCTTTCGAGCTGGTCGATGATGCGGGCGATCGCGGTGCGCTTGGACAGGCCATCGAGCGGGCCCGAGTTGATCATCCGCCCCTCGCCCGTCAGAGCCACTCCCGTGCGCGCGGGGTCGATGTCGGCCAGCGCATCGCCGTCGTCGCCCGGATCGATCGGATCGCCGTTCTCGTCGAGCTCGATCACCGGGATCGCGCCCGTGATCGGTGCCGTGGTGTCGACGACCACCGTCACCGGCAGGTCGAACGCGCGCGCGAAGTCGAGGTCGCGCTGATCGTGGGCGGGCACGGCCATGACGGCACCGTGGCCGTAGTCGGCCAGAACATAGTCGGCAGCCCAGATCGGCAGGCGGACGCCGTTGACCGGGTTGATCGCGTACCGCCCCAGGAAGACGCCCGTCTTGGGCCGATCCGTGCTCTGCCGCTCGATGTCGGTCGAGCGCTGCACGCCCTCGAGGTACTGCTGGAACCGCGCCTGCACATCCGCGTCCGCCCCGGCGGCGAGCTCGGCGGCGAGGTCGGAGTCGGGCGCGACGACGAAGAAGGTCGCCCCGTACAGCGTGTCGGGCCGGGTGGAGAAGACGGTGACCTTGTCGGGGTGCCCCTCGATCTCGAAATCGATGTCGGCCCCGACCGAGCGACCGATCCAGTTGCGCTGCATCTGGATGACCTTCTGCGGCCAGAATCCCTCGAGCTGGTTGAGGTCATCGAGCAGGCGGTCGGCGTAGTCGGTGATGCGCAGATACCACTGCGTGAGCTTCTTCTTGACCACCTCGTGGCCGCAGCGCTCGCAGCGACCGTCGACGACCTGCTCGTTGGCGAGCACCGTCTGGTCGTTCGGGCACCAGTTGACAGGGCTCTCCTTGCGGTACGCCAGGCCCCGCTCGTGCAGCTGCAGGAACAGCCACTGGTTCCAGCGGTAGTACTCCGGGTCACTGGTGTGCAGCACCCGGCTCCAGTCGTACGAGGTGCCGAAGGACTTCAGGCTCGTCTTCTGCTGCTCGATGTTGGCGTAGGTCCACTCGCGGGGGTCGGCCCCGCGCTGGATGGCCGCGTTCTCGGCGGGCAGGCCGAACGAATCCCAGCCGATCGGATTGAGCACGTTGTAGCCGCGGTGACGCCAGAACCGCGCCACGACGTCGACGTAGGCGTAGTTCTCCGCGTGACCCATGTGCATGTCGCCGGAGGGATAGGGGAACATGCCGAGCACGTACTTGCGGGGCCGCGTGTCGGCGTCGCCGCCGGCGCGGAACGGATCTTCGCTGGCCCACGCCGCCTGCCACTTCGCCTGGATCGCGGCGGGGTCGTACGGCCGGCCGTCGGCGTACGCGGTGTCAGTGGAAGCCATTTGAGACACGGAGAACCAATCGTGCGGGGGGTGGTGGTGCGCGAAGGCGCTCTTTCCAGGTTACCGGACGGCCGATCTCACCAGCCGGGGGGAAGCGTCGCCCCCAGCACCGCAAGCGGGGCTCGCGCCTTCACCCCCACCTCTCGCACCTCTTCGGCGGCGACGGAGGACCACGTGATCCCTCCCCCGGCGCCGACGACGGCGCGGCCCGCGCTCATGACGATCGTGCGGATCACCATCGCCAGCTCGACCGTCCCGTCCGCACCCACCCAGCCGAAGCATCCGGCGTAGACCCCGCGCGGAGCGCCCTCGAGTGCGTGCAGGATGCCCATCGCCGAGAGCTTGGGCGCTCCCGTCATCGATCCGGCCGGGAACGCCCTGTCGACGAGGTCGCCGAGCACAGCCCCGCGGCGCAGATGCCCCGACACCGTGCTGACCAGCTGGTGCACATGCGGGTACGACTCGATCGCGAGCAGCGCATCCACGCGCACGGTGCCGATCTCGCACAGGCGCGCGAGGTCGTTGCGCATGAGGTCGACGATCATGACGTTCTCCGCACGTTCCTTCTCGCTCGCCAGGAGTTCTTCCGCCAGGGCGGCGTCGGCGGCGGGGTCGGCCGCCCGCGGGCGGGTGCCCTTGATAGGGCGTGTGCGGACGATGCCCGACCGCACCGTCACGAACTCCTCGGGACTCGCGCTGAGCAGACTCACGTCCCCGATCCGCACGAATCCGCCGTGGGGTGCGGGGCTCCCCCCGCGCAGGCGGCGATACACGTCGGTGGGACGCTCCCCGGTCTCGACCTCGAATCGTGTCGTCAGGCACAGCTGATACGCGTCACCGCGGCGGATGGCGTCGCGGCACCGTCCGATCAGTGCGGCGTACTCGTCGGGCGCATGCCGCGACACCGCGGCGCGGGGCGCGGCGGGCGCGGGCGGGCGCGCTGGTTCGGCGGCGAGCATCCGTGCCACCTCGTCTGCCCACTCCCCGACCGTGTCGGGGGCTGCGACCGCCCACGCGGCACCGTCGGCGTGCCGGATCGACACCCAGCATCCCGCCTCGACGAACGCGCTCGCCCCTGCGGCGCTCTCGGTGTGCACGGGGGCACCGGTGCGGGCGGCGCCGTCCTCGTAGGCGAACCAGCCCACCCAGCCCCCTCGGAAGGGTCCCGCCGGCCAGGGGTCGCTCACAGTCGCCGCGCCGGGAACGGGCGCCTGGGCGAGCGGCACCGCCCGCAGATCGTCGATCGCGGCCCGCCGGGCGCCGATTCCGATCACGCTCCACCCGGTGCCGCCGGGGGCAGCCCCCTCGAGCCAGAACACATCGGGATGCTGTCGCTCGATCGCCGCGAACAGGCGCACCGCGTCGGGGGCGCGGTCTATCGGCTCGGCGACGAGGACGTGGGACACGTTCCCAGGCTACTGACGAGGGCAGCACCCTAGGCTCGAAGAGTGAACGAGTTCCTCACGTGGCTGCTCGACGGAGTGCAGGAGGTCGACGCCGTCGCCCGCACGCTGCTCGCAGGTGTCGCGGTCATGCTCGAGACGAGCATCCTGGTCGGACTCATCGTTCCCGGCGACACGATCGTCATCGTCGCGGCGACCGCGGTGGGCAGTCCTCTCGAGGGCGTGCTGCTGGGCATCGCCGTCGTCATCGGCGCGCTCGTGGGCGAGAGCATCGGCTTCTGGCTGGGGCGCTGGCTCGGTCCCAAGATCCGGGTCTCGCGCCTGGGCCGGCGCCTGGGCGAGGCGAACTGGGCGCGCTCCGAGCGGTACCTGCGCCGTCGAGGCGGACCCGCCATCTTCCTCTCCCGCTTCCTGCCGGTGCTGCACTCGCTCGTGCCGCTGACGGTGGGGATGAGCGGGTTCCGCTACGGGAGATTCCTCGCCTGGACGGCCCCGGCCTGCGTCCTGTGGGCGACGTTGTACGTCTCGGTCGCGGCCGCCGCGGCGGGCACGTATCGCGAGCTCGCCGACACCGTGCACTTCGCGGGATACATCTTCGTCGGCATCATCGTCCTCTTCCTTCTGCTGGCGTTCGCGGGCAAGAAGTTCATCGAGCGGATCGAGCGGCGCCACCTGCACGACGACGAGCCCCGGGTGGACGTGGAAGACTGAGGGCGATGCCCACGTCAGCACAGGCTCCCGAGACCCCCGCGAAGATCCTCTGGTTCGCGCGCCTCGAGCGGCGCTTCCATGCCTGGCGCGAGCGCCGTGCGCGCAGGCGCGGGATGACCGCCTCGGTAACACCGTTTCCGGGGTACGGCGGCGAGAGCTGGGTCCGGGTCGCCGGACGGGTCCTGATCGTGCGGCCTCCCCAGCGCACCGCGTCGGGCGAGTTCGAGAGCGTGCGCGGATGGCGCAGCTTCGTGGGCATCCCCGTCGGCTTCGCGCAGGTCTCGGTGACCGTCGGCGACCGCACGGTCGACGTCGTCGCCGACCGTGGCGGCGTGGTCGACACCGTCATCGAGGCCGACCTCGAACCCGGATGGCAGAGCGTGCACCTCTCCGTCGAGGGCGGGCCTGCCGTCGAGACCCGCGTGTTCATCGTCGCCTCCGACGTCCGCTTCGGCGTGGTGTCCGACATCGACGACACCGTCATGGTCACCACCCTGCCCCGACCCCTGATCGCGGCATGGAACTCGTTCGTCGTCGACGAGCATGCGCGTCTGCCCGTTCCCGGCATGGCGGTGCTGCTCGAGCGGCTGGTGCGCGATCATCCCGCGTCGCCCATGATCTACCTCTCCACGGGGGCGTGGAACATCGCGCCGACCCTGACCCGCTTCCTCTCCCGCCACCTCTTCCCCACGGGAGCGATGCTTCTCACAGACTGGGGGCCGACGCACGATCGCTGGTTCCGCAGCGGCCGCGCGCACAAGGAGGCGAATCTGCGGCGGCTGGCGCGCGAGTTCCCGCAGGTCAGGTGGCTTCTCATCGGCGACGACGGCCAGCACGACGACGCCATCTACACCGAGTTCGCCCGGGAGTACCCCGATCAGGTCGCGGGCGTGGCCATCCGTCGACTCTCCGCGGCCGAGGCAGTGCTCGCCGGCGGACGCACGGCGGTCGATGACCACAGCGGATCGAGCGCCCCCTGGGTGACGGCCTCCGACGGGGCGGGGCTGCTGCGCCGACTCGAAGAGGTGGGCCTCGCCTGACCCCGCTGCCGCGATGTCGGCGGCCCCGCGTACGCTGGGCAGCATGTGCGGACGATTCGTCGTGGCCCGGGAAGCGCGAATTGTTCGGGCTTGATGCAACCTGTGCCGCCTACCGCGGCCAGAGCCGCGAGGTGTGGACGATCGCCAGGATCTGCACCTTGTCGTCGCTGAGTTCGTAGACGATCCGGTAGCTGTGGATCGGGAAGAGCTCGCGCGTGCCGGGGATCAGGCCGGGCCTCCCCAGCTCGGGGTAGTCGCCCAGCCCGCCGATGGCGTCGGCGAGATCGGCGTCGACGCGGATCGCGGCCGACGGGTTGTCTGCGGCGATGTACGCCCAGATCGCGTCGCGGTCGTCGAGCGCCTGCGGTGACCAGACGACCCTCATGCCGCGGAGGCGCGACGGGCGGCGTACTTGGCGTCGACCTCGGCGTTGTCGATACCCTCACCGGCCCGCAGCGACGCTCGCGCCGCAGACACCTTCTCCGCGAGGAACGCCTCGTACTCGCGGGCGCGGCGCTGGCTCTCGACGTACTCCCGCATCAACTCGCGCGCGACCTGGGATGCGGGGCGGTGCGCCGCGGCGGCCTCGGCCATGAAGTCGTCGCGCAGCCCCTCATCGAGCTTGAGCGTGAACACTGCGTCGAGTCCCATGAACCACCTCCGGTGTGAACCGCGTACATACGAAGTATAGTCCAGCCGTCGGCAACTCGCTGTGTCCGCAGCGGCGTCTACGCTGGGGCGCATGTGCGCGAGCTACGGGCTGGACCCCCGATTCGAGGATGACGACTTCGTCGAAGTGCTCGATGGTGAACTGCTACGGAGTCTCCGGGCTTGGGCGGAGCGGAACGCGAACGAGACGTTGCGCCCGACTGGCAAGAATCTGCGGAACCTGAATCCCATCTTCGTGGCGCGGGATGGTGCTCCTGCGCTCGAGCTCGGGTGGTGGGGCTATCTCGTCGACGGCGAGCCGGCCAAGTTCCCGTCGATCAACACGAGATCCGAGCGCGTGCTTCAGCGCCCCACGGCGCTGACTGGGCGTGCCATCGTGCCCGCCACTCGTTGGTTCGAGATGCAGAAGCCGAGTCGTACTTGGTACAGCTTCGGCCTCGATAGTCATGAGCTCCTCGGCCTCGCGGCCGTCACGCAGCGTGGACGTACAAGCGACGGCGCATCGTTCACTTGCTACTCGATTCTCATGCAGCCCGCGGTGGCGTCTCTTTCGGAGTTTCATGACCGGATGCCAGTGCTGATCCCGCCCGACTTGGCCGTCGATTGGTTGCAGAGCGTTGCACCACCATATGAGCTACTCGACGCCGCGATGGTGTCGTCCGGTTCCGTCACGAAAGATCTCGCAGCGGTCGCCGTGACCGATAGGCCTTGACTCCGCATCGCGACGACGATCAGTCGGCAATGAGCCGATACTCTGACGGTTGTGACTGATTCGGAACGCCCCTCCCTATTGCGGGATGCAACGGCGGCAGTCGCCTATACGCGGTGGTTGGCAGAGAACGGACTCGAAGACTCCGACGTGAACGCATGGCGTTTCGCCGCGGAGGGGGGAGCAACAGCCGAGCCGCGCGCATCTGCATCACTACCGGAAGCATCTCCGGTGGACGAGCGGCGACGGACCGCTAGATGGTGGATTCCGGTGACCATCGCGCTCTCCGCGGTTGCGATCGTCGTTGGCGCTCTTGTGTTCGCTATCGCGACCGCGCAGCACTGGACGAAGACCGACCAAGAGGAAGTCGCGCGCACTGTTCAGGTACCGGACGGGACGTGGCACGTCACCCTCGACGACAAAGACGTCTGTTACGTCGGGCAGAACTACTGGGACTGCATCGATGAGTACACGGATCAGTGGAACTTCGCCTGCGCCCAACGCACCCACGATGCGTCGTCGAGGGAGCTCTGCGAACAGTACTACGACGTAATCCAGGAGATGAAGAGTGACGCCGCTCGCGACGGAATCAGCGAAGTCAGCGGGCTCGTGCAATCGGGGCGCCTCTCGATTCGCGAGAACACGAAGAGTGAGCGGGTCGTTGACGTCCCAGAGCGGTCTCACGAAGCTGTCTGCTACCTGGGGTTCATTGGAGAGTGCCCGAGCGAACGATGATGCGGCTTCTCATGAGCGGAACCAGTGCCAAGCAGTGCGCCCGCTGGTCCCTCGCGCGGGCTACGGAAGCTCGCAGTGCGCCTGATAGCGGCCACCCTGCGAGGGGAACATGGCCTCGAACTCACGCGCATAAGTTGAATGAGCGTGAGTCCACTCCGAGTCGATGTGGACCATCCCCTGCGTCGTCGTGTATACGCGAGCATCCAGCGGATAGGTGCCTGGCCACTGCCCGACGATCACAACGAGTTCGCCGTCACCAAGCACACCCTCAGGTCGTTCTCCCTGCCAGATGCATTCGTATCTGCCGGCGGGGAACGTGAGCGCGTTCGAGATCACGATCGCCACACCGATCGCGGCGACAATCCACACCCACGGGCGTCGCCACCACTGCTTCGAGGCCGGTCGCACCGAGTCCGTGCTCAACTGACACTCCAATCCACATGACGCGGTCCAAGGAACGTGTTGATAGCAACGAATGGCTCAGCTGGGTCGCGCGGACCGGGCCACGGTGGCCGGCTCGGATGCTTGGTCCGGACTAC
The DNA here is from genome assembly GCF_046111165.1 of Microbacterium sp. HA-8. Lineage (NCBI taxonomy): Bacteria > Bacillati > Actinomycetota > Actinomycetes > Micrococcales > Microbacteriaceae > Microbacterium > Microbacterium sp. HA-8. The sequence goes on along the minus strand of NZ_CP162025.1, from coordinate 2,273,881 downwards.
CTGTTCCGGAGGCAAGTTGCCGAGAACCGGCTTGGCTACCTTCCAGGCATCGCCGCCAAGGACAAGAAAGGCGGGCCGCACTGCAAGTGCCGCGCAATGCGCAAGCACTGCACGGGAGAAGTCGCGAAGTGAGTTCTGGAGGGATAGATCGATGGGCGCATCGGTGTAGACGAGCGATGCGTTCAGCAGGAGCACGCCACGCCTTGCCCACACCTCAAGATCGGCGCCGCACGGAGCCGCTGTCTGCAAGCCGCTTCGCCGCAGGTTCCAGAGCAACGGAGCCAGGGACGGCTGCGGCCACAGACCGGCGGAAGAGAACGCCAGCCCGTCGGCGACTCCGCGCCGCGACGGGTTGGGATCAGGGTGAGCCTGCGGGTATGGATCCTGCCCGAGAATCACCACGCGGACCTCGTCGGGCGATGTCAAGTGAAGGGCTCTGAAGACGAGTCCTCGGTCAGGGGCGGCGAACGACCAGGCCCCTCCTGGAGGCGGTGGCGAGAGCACTCGGTCCAGGCCGTCGTAGAGCAGGTCGAGCTGGGCACTACCGAACAAGCGCGCTCCTAGCGCTTTCCGCCAACTCTCTGGCAGCCCCCCGCAGCTCATGGTGCGAGCCTATCGGCTCCTCAGAATCCGCAGCCTTCACCGGTCGCGAGCTGTGCTGATTGTGCTCATCCACAACGTCAACCGATGCATCGCGAGATCGCGTTGCTGGCTAGGGCCAGATCTCAAGCGCACCTGGATCCCGCATCTCCATCTGAGCGACGACGCCCTCGTAGAGGTAGATCTCGCCGCTCCCGCAAACGGTGGCGCCGGTTTCGATCGGTTCGAGGTAAATGTCCCAGAAGATGAACGTGAACCGATCGGCGGAAGGATAGTCCCGTCCAACGTTGACGAAGGTGCCGTCGTCAGTGTCTCTCACGCTCATGAGCGGGCCGCACACGCGTTGCACGGTTCCCGCATGCTCCCGTGCGTGATCCCATCCGAGGCCGCCGTCCGGCCACTCCGGGTCGGCCGCAGCCTCGGCCTGACCGAAGCTGCACCGTCCATCCTGCTCGAGAAGCGCAACCGACTCCTCCCTCACCCCGTAGCCGATGAGCTCATCGCAGGAGTCGATGCTGAACGCGCTGTCGGCGGAGTTGGAGAGGTAGTCGACAGCAATCTCGTACTCGTCGGAGCAGCTGTCGCTCAAAGTTTGCATGGTGGAGTCGATGTCGCCCGTGCCGGATCGCTCGTATGCGATCGCCCCCGCGAGCAGCTGCGAGCAAGAGGCGGCCTGCGTGGAGGAGCTCGACACCGAGGTGCACGCCGTCGTGGACACGACCGTGGCGATAGCAACGAGCGCAACGCCCATCTTCCGCCATCTGCCCTTCATGCTGCCAATCATCGCACCGACTTCGATCGGTACATCACAATGCTTCGTCTGATGTGTTGCATCATTGTGTCATCAACTGCAACACTTGGCTCGTGTCACTCGATCCGAAGCGACCTCGTGCGCTGATCCAGCTCGGTGCGAACGTCGTGCCGCTCGACGAACCCGCCTATGTGTTTCAGCACATGGTCGACGGGTGGGTCGATCAGCAACTCAGTCGCGGACTGCGGGAGAACACCGTGCGGCCGCGGGTCCGCATCCTCCAGCGGTTTCAGGAGTTCTGCGGCACCTATCCGTGGGAGTGGCGGCCCGGTGATCTCGAAGAGTTCACGGTTAGTGCGATGAGCGGGGCTCGCGCCAACACGAAAGCAACAATCCGCGGCTACCAGATCACGATCCGACTGTTCTGCGAGTACCTCATTGACGCCAGCTACGGCTGGACTGCCACGTGCGACGCGCGTTTCGGGGCGGCTCCGCAACAGATCTGCAGCGACTGGAACACGATTGCGCACCTCGTCGAATATGAGGGGCGTCCGCAACGACGGGCCTTGAGCAGCGACGAGCTCGAGCGCTTCTTCGACGCCGCGGATGCTCGTGTCGACTCGATCATCCGGGCAGGGAAGAAGGGAAGCTTCGCCGCACTCCGCGACACGCAGATCTTCAAGACGATCTACGCATACGGTCTGCGCCGCGCCGAAGTCGTCGGACTCGATATCGCTGACCTCCGGCCCAATGCATCCGCGCCCCGCTTCGGAACGTACGGTGCGCTCAACGTGCGCTGGGGCAAGGGCACCCGCGGCTCGGGTCCGCGCCGACGGACTGTGCTCACCGTGCCGGAGTTCGACTGGGCCGTCGAAGGTCTCGCGCAATGGGCCGAGGTCGCCCGCTCGCGCATGCTCGGAGACTGGGAGATGGAAACTCTCTGGCCGACGGAGCGCCGCACACGAGTGTCCGTCCGGTACCTGGATCTGCGATTCGCCGAGCTCCGCGAGCAAGTCGGGCTCCCTCCGGAGCTGACCCTGCACGCCCTGCGCCACACCTACGTCACGAACCTCATCGAGTGGGGCTACAGCGAGAAGTTCGTGCAGGACCAAGTCGGCCACGCCTACGCATCCACGACCGCGATCTACACGTCCGTCGGCGATGACTACAAGAACCGCGTGCTGGCACAGGCGCTCTCGAGAATCTACGGAGAACAGAGTGAACACTGAACAACAGAGCGCGCATATCGAATGGAAGCTCCGCACCCTGATGGCGCAAGAAGGGATGTTCCAGACGACCGATCTGATCGCTCCGCTCAAGGCACAGGGCGTGCAGCTGTCCCGCGAGCAGGTGTTCCGGCTCGTCACGCGCATACCCGAGCGGCTCAACATCGAGGTGTTCGCTGCACTCTGCCGGATCTTCGACTGCTCCCCGAGCGATCTCATCGTCGTGAAGACCGCCGCCGCAACCGCACCAGTGGCCGTCAACCAGGCGCGGCCCGGCGGGCAGCAGCAGATCGGAGACCTACGGCCCGTCCGCGCGCGCATCCGACGGCCGGACCCGACGAGCAACACGTGATCGCGCCGCGGGACGGCGAACGATGCGACCGCTGCCACCGCCACGTCGCGGCGCGATACCAGCTCCTCGGCGGGCACATCTGCAACGCTTGCTATTCTCGCCTCCGTCGCCACCCGGGTACTTGCCCCGGCTGCGATGACACGAGAGTTCTCGCCTTCCTCGACGACTTCGGACGAGCCATCTGCGCCGGATGCGCAGGTCAACCCGGACGATTTGGGTGCGAACGCTGCGGCAGCGAGGAGCTCCTGACCGGCTCGCACTGCGGACGTTGCCGCCTCGACGAGCGCCTCCAAGACCTACTCGCCGACGGTGACGGGGTCATCAAACCGCCCTTCGATGCCTTGCACATCTTTCTGACTTCGGCGGAACTTGACCCTCGGTCGGTGGTCCGCTGGCTGCGACAGGAACCCATCGGCCAGGCACTCAGCGACATGTCGAAGGGAAGGATCGAACTCTCCCACGATGCCTTGCTTTCCCTCGCGCCCAGCCGGCGAGTTACCTACCTGCGCCGCATACTCGTGGAGAGCGGTGTGCTGCCGCCCGTCGACATCTTGCTGAGCAACCTCGGCGCATTCGTCCATGAGTTCGCCGCCTCGCTCCCAGCCACACACGGTTCGCTCATCCGCCAGTACTACCGCTGGCATGTTCTCCCCACGGTCCAACGGCGAGCAGGCGGCAACGCCATGAGTCGCGGTTCTTACGACGCGCGACGCAGCGAACTGAGGAAGATCGCCGCATTCCTCTCCTGGCTTGAACAGCACGGCACAACCCTCGAAGCACTCGGTCAGCAAACGATCGATCACTACGCCGTTGAGAACTCGTCTCCCGAGATCGTGCATCCGTTCCTCCGATGGGCCATGACACGCGGCACCGCGCCCGCTGTTCGCATTGACAGACGGTCACATCCTCCTGTCCCAAGTCTTCAAGACGAGGAGGAGATCTGGGCACTCACCGAACGGCTCCTCACCGACACGAGCATCGAACTCACGATCCGCATCATCGGTCTATTCGTTCTGCTCTTCGCACAGCAAGTGGTTCGAGTCGCGAGCTTGACCCGCGACCATGTCGTCGTGGACGGGGTTGCCGTTGCTGTCCAATTCGCAACCACGCCCGTTGTCCTTCCCCGACAACTCGCGAACCTCGTTATCGAGCATCTTGCCACCCGGTCCAGACGGGGATTCGCTAACGGCGAGTCCGAGTGGGTCTTCGAGGGCCTGCACCCTGGTCAGCCCATCACTCCTGCCTACGTGCTCCACTGCTTCCGCGCGATCGGGCTCCCAGCTCTTACCGCGCGCTCGACACGTCTCGACCTGCTCGCCCAGACTCTCTCCGCATCGGTAGTCGCGGACACCATCGGGGTGAACACGATCACTGCGTCGCTACGACGCGGCAGAGCCGGCGGGACATGGTCCGAGTATCCGACGCTGCGCGCCGAATAGTGCAGGATCGAACGTTTCTCTCCACCAGTACGGCGGCAGATTTTGCGGAGTTCCTCGACGTCGACACCGTGGCCGACGACCTGCCCGAGCCCTCCTACAACGTCGCCCCGACCGATCGGGTGGCGATCGTGCTCGACTCGATCAAGACCGAGCCGCCCACCCGTCGCCTCGAGGCGGCCCGATGGGGGCTGGTCCCGGGATGGGCGAAAGACCCCTCGATCGGCGCGCGCGCCTTCAACGCCCGATCCGAAGAGGTCGAAGACAAGCCCATGTTCCGCAGCGCGCTCGAGAAGCGCCGTGCGATCGTTCCGACATCCGGCTACTACGAATGGAAGACGACGCCCGAGGGCAAGACACCCCACTTCATCCATCCCCAGGGTGACGAGCCGCTTCTGCTGGCGGGCCTCTACGAGTGGTGGCGCGACCCGGCGCGTACCGACACCGACCCTGCCCGGTGGATGCTGAGCTTCACGATCCTCACCCGCGACGCGGTCGGCCGGCTCGGCTCCATCCACGACCGCATGCCGCTGTTCGTCGACGAGGCGCACGCGGAGGCCTGGCTCGATCCCACCACCGAGAACGTCGGCGACGTCCTCGATGCCGCCATCGACGCCGCGCCGCGGGTCGCGGAGTCCCTCGACGACCGCGTCGTCGGACGTGCGGTCGGCAACGTGCGCAACAACGGGCCCGAACTCATCGAGTCGGCCGCCTGATCTCGGACGGCGCGGCGACGGCCGTGCCGCTCAGCCCACCGGGGCGCAGGAGTCGCAGCGTGCTGCACCCGCGCCCGTGGCCCGGGCAAGGCGCAGCTCGATGACCCGGGTCGCCGCTTCGTGCAGCCGATCGGGCGAGAGCGTCCCCGCCGAGGCCGCCTGCGCGATGCCATCGATGACCGCTCTCGCTCGGGCGACGGTCGTGTACGACACTCCCAGCACCATGTCGTTGCCCGCTGCCACGGCGGCCACGGCGTTCGCGACGGGATCGGCGTAGGCGGGATCACCGGAGGCCTCGAGCATCGCCATGTCGTCGGTGATCGCGACGCCCTCGAACCCCAGCTCGTCGCGCAGGATGTCGTGCCAGGGCGCGGAGAGGGAGGCGGGCGCCGCATCCACCGCCGTGTACGCCAGGTGTCCGAACATCACGAGATCCGCACCCGCCTCGATGCCTGCGACGAAGGGCGGAGCCTCGGAGACCCGCCACTGCTCGAGCGACATCGCGGTGGAGGGGATCACCCTGTGCGAGTCGCCGGGTGCCGCACCGTGTCCGGGAAAGTGCTTGATCGTCGAGGCCACGAAGGGCGCCTCCCCCGTCACCGCGGCCGCCACCCGCGGCGCGGCCTCATCCGCGCCGGTTCCCAGCGCACGCCGGTAGATGAAGGACCCTGAGTCGCCGGTGACATCGGCGACGATGCCGAAGTTGACGTCGATGCCCGCGTCGCGCACAAGAGCGCCGCGACTGCGGAATGCCGCCGCGACAGCATCCGCCGCCTCGTCCTTGAGGGTGAGAGAGGCAGCGAAGTCGTCGGTGCGCAGGCGCCGCACGTCGCCACCCTCCTGATCCACCGCGATGAGCGGCGGAAGGGCGGGATCGGCGGTCATCGCGGAGGTCACAGCGCGCACGGCGGCGGCATCGGCGCCGGCGGGGACGTTCGCGCCCATGATGATGAACCCACCCGCCTCCGTCTCGCGCAGAAAGCCGCCCAGCGCACCGGGATCGGTGCCCGGCGTGTGCACCATCACGATCGCCGCCGCCTTCTGCTCGACGCTCATCGCCGCCACGATCGCGGCCGCACGCGCCGTGAGGTCATCGTCCGTCGCGGCGACGACCCGCACCGGCGCGCCGTCCGCGGCCTCGTCCGTCGCGGCGCCCGCGACCTGCGGCGCCGCCGCCATCGACACGAGCGCCGCCGTCAGGATCGCCGCAGTCCGCGAGAGGGCGTCCCATCGGCTTCGCATCAGACCAGCCTATGCGGGAGGCTCGACACGCGGCCTAGGTTCTCGCCTCGTCGGGATGGGAGGCGAGGGCGAGGGCGATCTGCTCGTCGTGACTGAGCGGCGCCTTCGTGACGATGTCGTGCACGAAGGCGAGTTTGTGGCGTACGGGTCCGACGAGCTCGAACGGGTAGAGGTCGCCGAAGCCCATCGACCGGTTGATGCGGTTGAATGCCTGGCTCATCCAGTCCCAGTCCGCCAGGAGCCGCTGCACCGGCTGGTCCTCGTAGCTCAGGAGCGGTTCGACGTCGGTGTCGCGCAGGTTGGTCACGCTCGCGTCGATGTGTATGCCGATCGCGGCCGCCGTGCGCAGGGTTCCGGTGATGTGCAGGTAGTGCGCGAAGGTCTCGGCGAAGTCCTCCCACGGATGCATCGTGGCGTACTCCGAGATGTGCGACGCGCTCCAGCCCTGTGGCGCGCCCTGCGCGTAGTGCCGGGTGATCGCGTCCTGGTAGCTGGTGCGCTCGTCGCCGAAGAGCTCGCGGCATCGCGCCCACGCGGCGTCGTCGCCCAGCAGCACGTTCTGGTAGTAGTGGCCGACCTCGTGGCGCAGGTGGCCGAGGATCGTCCGGTAGGGCTCGCCGAGACGCACCCGCAGCGCCTCGCGGCGATCGTCGAGACTCTCGGCCAGGTCGATCGTGATGATGCCGTTCGCGTGCCCGATGATCACGCGCTCCCCCGTCGAGAGACTGGAGATGAGATCGAACCCGAGCCCGCCGGGCCGCACATCCCACGGGACGATCGGCAGACCGAGCTCTCCCAGCTGCAGGAGCAGGCGGCGCTTCGCCTCTTCGACGCTCCCCCACTTCTCGAGCGCGATCGTGTCATCGGATTCCGGGCGCCGCCGCGTCAGCCGGCACGAGAAGCACTGCCCGGCGGGCGCGTCCTCGCGCACGAGCCAGTTGCACCCCCACCCTCGATTAGAGCACGTGTACCAGGTGACGCCGTCGATGACGACCTGACCCTGGCGGATTCCGTAGAACTGGCGATCGAGCAGATTGAATCCCAGTTCGGCCTCGCAGTTCGGGCACTCCCGCATGCTGAGGTAGACGAAGTGGCGGCAGTGCGGGCAGCGGGGGGCGGAACTCACGTCCTCACCGTAGTGCTCCGCGGCGCCGCGTGGTGATCGATCCTCAGGGGCCGTGCCGCACGATGCCGGCGGGTACCGCACCGCCGAAGAGCGCGTCGATCGTGACCAGGCTGAAACCGCGTGCCCGCAGCCCGTCGACGACCTCGGCGAACACCCGCCCCGTCACCGCCTGGATGTCGTGCATGAGCATGATCGTGCCGATGCGGGGCGAGTCGATCGCGAGAGCGGCCAGCGCGCCGTCCTCGGGACCGGTCCAGTCCCGCGTGTCGACCCCCCACATCACGGCGGGCATGCCCGCCACCGCCAGCACACGATCGTCGATGCGGCCTCCGGGCGGACGGAAGGTGGCGACCGACTGGCCGCTCAGAGCCCGCAGCACGTCACCGGTGTCCTCGAGCTGCGCCCTGATCTGCGCGTCGGTCAGGTCGACCAGGTAGGGGTGGTTCCAGCTGTGGTTGCCGATCTGGTGGCCTTCCGCGGCCACGCGACGCACGGTGTTCGGATTGCGCTGTGCGTTCTGGCCGAGCATGTAGAACGTCGCGGCCGAATCCCTCTCCCGCAGCACGTCGAGGATGCCGGGTGTCAGAGCGCCCGGGCCGTCGTCGAGCGTGAGCGCCATGCACGGCACCAGATCGCAGGGCGTGCGATCGAAAGCGGCACCCGCCGACACCGGGCCGGCGAAGGCACCCGAGGAGGAGCGGATCGCGTGCCCCAGCTCGGTCAACAGCGGTTCGACCGCGGACATCGGCAGGGCGACGCGCACGGGATGCTGCGCATCGGGCGTACGCCACGCGCCGAGGCCTGCGAGCTCGGGCGTGGTGAAGCCTGTGGGAAGGGTGAGTATCACCTCGTCCGCCCCCAGGTATGCGTCGCCGAGTGCCGCCGTGAGCGCCGCGAGCTGATCGGGCGTGGGCGGGACGATCGGCGCGAGGCTGAGCGCGCCCGCGGTGCGGCGCAGGGTCTCGACGAGCGGCTCCCACACGGCGTCGGCATCGGCGACGAGTGCCGCGCCGGTTCCCACCTGACCGGTCGAGAGGTCGGTGAAGATCGTGGTGACCTCGTCGGCGTCTATCCCCGCGGCGCTTCCGCGCACGGTGCGCAGACGCTGGACGAGGACCGTGCCGGCGGCGTGCACGATCTCGCACACGACCACCGTGTGCGTCTGCGGGCCCGCACCCAGCAGGTCCGGTGCCGGTGCCGACGTCGACCCGGGCTCGCATCCCCTCCGGTCGAGTCCGGCGGAGCGATCGTGCACCTGAGGTATGTAGCCCACCCCGGAAACCGCCACCTGCGCGTCGATGGCCGCCCGCACGACGCCCTCGACCGCGTCGTTCACGGCCTGGGTGCCGGGCACGTAGCTCCACCGCGCGTCGATGCCCGTCGCATCGTTGCGGATGCGCTGCGGCACGAGCGCGACCGCATCCGGCGCGGGCTGAGGCTCGGGATCATCGGCGACGACCCAGCCCGTCTCGGCCCAGGACGCGGGCGACCACGCCGCATCCCGCTCCGGTGCGCACGCGCTGAGCGGGACGACGAGAGCGAGGACGGCGAGGGCGATGCCGCGCGCCGCGATCGCGCGTCGCCGCCGCTTCGCGGTCACCCGTGCACCTGGATCGAATCCAGCAGACGGGCAAGCTCCGCCTCGAACCCCTCGACGGGGCTAGCTGTGAAGCGCACCAGAGTCTGCCCCGACACGACGGCCCCGGAGATGACCGACCCGTCCGCGGAGCGAGCGTGCAGCAGCATCCGGCCCTCTCCGATCTGCTCGGTGCTGGTGCGCCCGACAGGCACGGGCGCGGCGTCATCGATCGCCGTGCGCGCATCCACGCCCGCGAGCACCTGGACCTCGATGACCGTGCCACCGTCGGGGGTGACCACCCCGACCCGAGAGCGATCGAAGGGCGCGGGACGGACCGCCCAGCCGCCGGGTACGTCGATCGTCGCCTGCCCGGGAGCGCCCTCGATGTCGATCGTCGTGTCGCCCTCGAGCACGCGCGTCGTGGCCGCCGTCCAGATCTGCGGACCGGCGGTCGTCGCGATCACCCCGATGACGACGGTGACCACCGCCACGGGCAGCACGATGCCGAGCACCCGCATCGCCTGCCCCCTGCCCACGAGCGCATCCTCTCAGAAGCCGTCCACGGCGCCCGTCGACGCGCCGAGCGTGCCGCCCCGCGGCCGCGGGTCAGGGCTGCAGGCGGACGATGCGCCAGCCGGAGCCGTCTGCCGCGCGCCGGTAGACCAGGCGATCATGCAGCCGCGAGCGGCGCCCCTGCCAGAACTCCACCTCGCGGGGCAGCAGGCGGTAGCCGCCCCACTCGGCCGGCCGGGGAACGGCATCGCCCTCCGGGTGACGCGTGCTCTCCTCTTCGAACGCCCGCTCGAGCTCCGCCCGCGACCCCACGGGGCGCGACTGGGCGCTCGCCCGGGCGGCGATCGCCGAGGCCCGGGGGCGGGCGGCGAAGTAGGCGTCGTCCTCTTCGTCGGTGAGCTGCTCCACCCGACCCGTGACGATGATCTGCCGCTGCAGTGCGTACCAGGGGAACAGGGCGGACGCCTGCGGCAGATATCCGAGCGCGATCCCCTTGCGCGAACGACGATTCGTGAAGAAGCACAGCCCCGCGTCCACTCCGCGCAGCAGCACGGTGCGACTGGCGGGCGCGCCCGAGGGATCGACCGTGCCGAGCACCATCGCGTTGGGCTCGGCGACGTCCGCCTCGGCCGCCTCGTGCAGCCACGCGCGCAGGTGGGTGAGCGGGTCTGCGGCCATCGTGTTCTCGTCGAGCGCGGCGAGGTCGTAGTCCTGTCGATGCTGCAGCGGATCCATGGCGTGCCCTTCGTCGGGGCGAGGCTATCAGCCACCCGGCCGGGCCCGGCGGCGGCACTTGCCCCGCCTGCGCTGCGCGCGGGCACACCTGCGGACGCCGCGTGCGACACGCCGGGCATGTGCCCCCGGCATCCGGCGTGTCGGCACTCAAGTCCGCCGTTGTGCTCGGCGCGGGATGCTGGGGCCACGACCGACGGGGAGACCCGAGTCGCCGGGACTCGGGTCTCTGCGGCGACAAACACAAAATCCCCGGCAGAACCGGGGATTTGGTGGACCTGAGGGGACTCGAACCCCTGACCCCCTGGCATCAGGTCAAGTGTCTGGGGTGATCCTGTAGTGACCGCATTGGGCCTGGAGAACCCCCGGAAAATCAGGGATGTCCTGCCGTGCCCGCGGAAACGCGGGGTTCGAGTTGCGGTCACCAATGCGGTCACTCCTTGCTCAATGCGGTCACTATGCGGTCACTCAATGCGGTCACCGCTCGGGCACGACGCCGGCGGCATCAGCCCAGGCTTGCAGCGTGCTGGTGACCGTGGCCAGGTCGTTCGTCGCCGAAGCCAACCCGAGGGGCACGAACATGGCCACCACCTCTTCTTCGGTGAAGGTGTCCATCCACGTCACGAACAGGTCGCGGGTGTGTTCCCCGTTCTGGTCGACGAGCATCTCGAGCATGTCCCGCCGCAGCCCCGCACCCATCATCCGCAGTGTGGCTCGCGTCCGCGCCGGCACTGTGCCTGCGTTCCCCCAGGCGGCGGATGTGGACTCGTACCCGACCGAGATGTCGAGCGCGGGCGGTAGCTCGGGTAGGTCGGTGCGCCCGGCGATGAGGATCGGCAGAGCCTGAGCCCTCACCCACTCTTCGATGTCACCGAGCTCATGCATGAGCGTGCGCAGCTCCCCAGTGTGCGGACGGCGCACCATGATCTGCGGCCAGAGGTTCACGCCGACCTGGGTGCCCATCGGGACGGAGATGATGACCGAGCCGATCTCGGTGATGTCCTGATGGGTGGAGGCGCGCGGGTCACGGGGTTGCCCATCGACATCCACTCGCCCCAGGCGCACGACCGAGACCACCGGCTCGCGATGCTTGGAGGCGTTGGTGTACTCGACGAGCAGCTTGAGTGGGTGGACCGTGTGGTCCTGGCGATGGTACGGCTGTAGGCGCTCGATCCGGGAGGCGAGTTCGCCCCCGGCGACGAAGAGACCAGTGGACTTCCGATTCTTGTGCCGCGTCCACGTCTCGAAAGACTCGGGTGAGCTTGTGGCCGGGATCTCGACGGCCTTCGATTCCAGGTCCGTGAGCTCGCGGCTCAGTCGATCACCCACCTCGGCGTACAGGGCGTGCTCGATGAGGTTGCGGGCGTTGTTCAGTGCATCGGCGAAGAGTCGGGGCACGGCTTCCGGCAGCGGATCGACACCAGTGAGCACGAGGTGCTCCATGCCGTCGGAGTAGGTGCTTGCAAGTTGGAGGGGGTCCGCGGCGAGATAGTCATGCGTGATCGCTGAGAGGCGAGCGATGCACCCGTCGATGTGAGCGGCGGTGTAGAGCGCCCGCTCGTGGTGCGCCGGGAGCCAGGGGGCGGAGACCATCGTCACGTAGCGGTGACGACGTCGGCGCCGCCGTGCTGCTCGCAGTAGACGCCCACCCAGCCGCCCTCGACGCTCGATGACCCAGGAGCACCGCACGCTTCGCACATTCGAGAGGACGCGATCTCGGCGGCACGAACGGCAGCGCGGAAGGCGACGAGGTCATCGCCCGTGACGGTCGTGGTCGTGACGTAGTCGAGCCTCCCGAAGTCGGCCTTCACCTGACGCACCGAGTAGTCGGGGTCAAGCGCCGCGAGCTTCGCGTCAAGCTCCCCCACCATCGCCCACCACCCTTGGCCGATGCCGATCCGCCGGAAGCCCTCGGGCATGCGGGCGCGCACCGGGTCGAGGACGGCGTCGCTCTCGCCGGGGAGGATGCGGGTCACCTGATCCATCACGCCAGTCTGCCGGACGGGGCCGACTGTCGGGCGTGCCACATGATCTCCAGATGTGGAGGTCTCCTGGCACCCCTGTGTCCGCGGATCGTCGTACGGTGCACGCATGAGCCGCCCGCTGAGCCCCGACACCCGACTCGGTGTGGCCATCGCCGCCGCATGCAGCCGGCACGAGCTCACCGCCGATCCCGGCCAAGCCGTCGCAGAGATCATCGCCACCGCCGGTGATCACGACGACATCCTCGTCCGCGAGGTCGGCAGCTGGTGCGGCTACTACGAGTCGAGCTACAACGCGATCCTGAGAGGGGCGCTGCTCGAGGCCATCCCGGGATCCCCCCTGTACGTCGAGGAAGGTCGGGCCCGAAGGGCGGCGGGGGCGCACGCCACGGGCTGATCTCGTGGCGCAGTTACACACCTGACTCTGAGGTGTAAGTGTCCGCCACGACCTGGCCCCGGCTCATCTGAATACTGCAGCGAGATATCCACCCGTGCCACACACTAGGACCGCCCGGTTCCCCAGAGGTACTCACGGTCCCCGCGTGCCGCACCACTCACGTACTCCGTGACCGCGGCCGCGAGGCTCTCCACCTGCGCTGTCGTCAGCTCGGGACGGAGCCGCGGTACCTCGTGGCGGATCTGCCGCTCACGGCTCGTCGCGCTCATCGAGGCGATCCACCACGCCAGCTGCTCGTCGAAAGCACCGAGCCCGTAGTCGAGATCGGTGAGGCACCAGCTCTCCACCGCGGCGACGATGGCGATGACGATCTCGAGGCGCTGGCCGCTGACACGGGCGACGGACTCTGCACGATGACGAAGCCGCGGATCGGTGATGACTGCAGGGCGGAGGTCGACGGTCATGCCGCCACCTGCTCCCCGGCAAGGGCCCGTGCCTCCGCGATAGCGCGAGTCATCGTGCGCTCGACCGAGGCTGCCACCACGGACAGCTGCACACCGGAGATCTTGAACTCGGCGGGGTCGAGCGCTCGGATCCATGCTGCGGTCTCGGCGGGGACCAGGTGCGGTGCACGCAAGCACGCCACCATCAGAGGCGCGCCTTCGCGCGGCTGCCCCATCAGGGTCATCGCGGCGCGCGCACCGGCGTTCAGGGCGTGCATGCTCGCGCGCTGCACGGGGTCAGCCACGAGTGTGGCGAGGGGGTCGGGGCGGGTGGCCTTTCGTGGCATTTCGATTCTCCTATCGGGGTGCCGGATGTGGTCGCCGGCGGTGGATGTGGTCAGGCGGTGCGGGACATGGTGACGAGGCGGTCCACCATGCGGTGAGCGCGGCCCTCAAGCTCGGCCTTGCCCTCGGGGGTGCGAAGGTACGCGAGACGTGCTTCCCGGGCTTCGGGTGTGGCGTAGTGCGTGATGCTGGTCATGACTGCTCCTGGGTGGTGTGGTCGCCACCTGCCGGTCGGCATGTGGATGATGCGGTCGTGCTGAGCGAAGGGCGGGGAGTCGTCGGCCGGCTGGTCATCGGTGTGCACCTGGCCTGCGCCGCTCGGCTCCTTCTTCGCTTCTGCCCAATACCCTGCGGCGAATGAGGCGGTCATCTGAGGCTGAACCTGGGAATTAGCTGTGAGGCTCTGTGCGGGTTCCGGGGCCGCGACCGTCTCGGAGGCGGGAACCTCGGCTGCCGGAGTGGCGTTCACGATCTCCACCTCGGCCGGCGCTTCCGCTTCGACGACGGGAGCGACCTCGACCACTGGGACGGCAGGCGCTGCCAGGAGCACGTCGAGCTCGGCCTGGCGCTGTGCGGCGACGGTGCGGTGAGCCGGCGTTCCGGCGGCCTCACGGGCGGCGGTCATAGCGTCGCGGACGACGTCGGCTCCCGCCTTGCGGAGCTTGCGCTTGAGGGTGGTCTGGGCGTTGCGGGTGAGGTCGTAGTCGAGGCCGGTCTCCTCCGAGATGGCGCGGGCACCGGACACGGCGTCGGCACCGTCGAAGCCGTACTCGGCGGTCATGACGGCGAGCTCGGTGTCGGTCAGCGAGAGGCGCTCGCGGAGCAGGTCGTAGCCGGCGGAGGTGAGGGGCACGGCGCGGCGAGGTGCGACGGCCTGTGCTTCGAGGTGTGAGGTCCAATCGTCATCGTTACCGTCCAGAGGGGAGAGCGAGATGGGGCGGACGATTGCCTGGATGGCGATGGCCTCGGCGAAGTCCTCGTCTGAGGCGGCACCCTTGAACCCCTCTCGTGCGAGGACCTCGCGTGCGGCGTCACGGTCACCGGAGCACTCGGTGAGTGCACGGGTCAATCGGCGGGCGCTAGCACCGATGACGGCCTGGGCGGGTCGTCCGGCGGTGAGGTTCTCGAGGCGAGGGCTTAGCCCCGATCCACCGATGAGCCTCGGGGTGGCTGGGCTGGCGTGATCGGTGTGCGGTGACGCGTCTTGGGCATGGCGGAGTTCCGGGCGTCGCATCCCGGTCGTCCACGTTGTCCTCGGTCATGCCGCGGTCGCGGCGATGGTCAGCTGGCCGTTGCCGGTGGTGGTGCGTGCGTGCTCGTGAAGAGCCTGTCGAATGCGATCTGCCAGGGCCACGCTTCGGGCAGGTGCAGCGTGATCCTCCGTGCGGAACGTGCCAGTCGTGCCGGCACTGAGATGAGGGTGCGTCGGATCGTCGCGGTCGTCGCTTTCGCGAGTCGGCCGCCGCGGTCGGCGAGGATTCCGGCGGCACGGGTGAGGTTGAACGCGATCACGGCGAGCACGAGCCAGGCGCTGTTCGCGGCGAACACCCCGGACGGGAGGTGAGCGAGGGGCCCTTGTTTGAGGTCGGCGTGGACTTGCTCGATGATCGCGTGAGCGCGGTGGGTCTTGTCCGCGACCACCGTGCCCAGCGCTTCTTTCGCTGTGGTGGTGAAGAACGCGTGATGCCGGAAGACATCGAACAGCGTCGGCTGCTCCACCCGCGTCGGATTGAGGTCGGGGATGCGCCGGACCACGAGCCGACCATCGATGCGTTCGGCCTTCTTCCGGGAGCGGAACGCGGTGAACGGCACCTCGGCGACCTCGGCTTTCGAGATCCACCGGCCGGTGGACTCGTCGCGGATCGCGTTCGGGTACTCGATCGTCTCCCACGCGTCCTCGCCTATGGTCGCGATCGCCGCTTTCACCGCGGGGTCCATCCGGACCGTGACCGACACGTCCGCGCCGGCCTTGATCGCGGTGCCGACGGTCGCATAGCCGTAGAACGCGGAGTCCGCCCGCAGCAGTGGCCGCGCTCCGTTCCCGAGATTCATCCGGCGGAGAGTGGCGAGGGCGTCGCCGACGATCCGTGCAGCTCCTTTCGGGGACCCGGTCTTGCCCTGCCGCAGCCGCTGGCCGAGGATCACCGGCGCCGACGCCGACGTTGATGCCGTGGCGAGAAGGGCATTCAGGCCGCGGACGCCGGAGTACCCGAACCCGGCGCCCTGCTTCTGGTATCCGTGGACCTCGATGATCGTGTCGTCCAGATCCACCATCACCCGCTCGCCGGCGGAGATCTGCAGAAGTGGCGCGTTGACGGCGAGGTTCTGGACGACGCGGGTTGCGACGGCGTCGAGCTGCCGGACGTGGCCGAACCGGAACTCACGCAGGAACGATCCCAGCGTCGACGGCGCATACGTCCTGTCGAACAGTCGGCCCATCCCACCGTGGCGGAGCACGTTCATGTCGTCGATCGAGTCCGCCCCCGCGAGCATCCCCGCGACCAGTGCGGAGACCTTCGCGCCGGCGTTCGAGCCCTTGTCAGTCGGGACGCTCAGCCGCTCTTGAGCCAGTTCCATCAGCCCTGCGTGCTGCGCGAGTCGCAGCATCGGGACCAGCCCGGCGGCCGACACGAGATTCGGGTCATCGAAGACCGCTGACACCGCGGCAGGGGCATGCTTGAATTGCATCTACGAGATGCCTCTCGGATCGGTCGAACAGTGGCCTAGACAATCACTATTCTTCCCGGTCAGAGGGGCATTTCCGTGTCACGGCACCCGCTCAACACCTCACTACATCGGTGGATCGAGGCTTAGCCCCCGGCCGAGGTACCCGTTGACCCAGCCGCTGTAGCTTTCGATGCCCCCGGACTTCGCGACAGAGCCGTCGTGAAGCAGTGCCGCCTGCTCGAAGAGGTAGGAGACTCCCTCGACCTCATCCATGCGGCCGACCCAGCGCACCGCGGGGGTGAGCCGTTTCATCACCTCGGTCCAGAGGCGGTCCCGCGTGCGACCGGTAGCGGCTGTGGCCGCGATGGACAGCGTGCGGTCGGTCACCGCCTCTCCGAGTCGGAGGTCCATGAGGACCTCGTCGGGGTGGACGGTGGGGCTTGTGGTCGATGCTTTCTCCTGCATATCCGCCATGTACGCGGCACTCTCGAAACCCTGTTCGGGTGTGTATCCCGGGCGTGTCGCGGGCCGCGTAGCCGGTCGAACTCCCGCCGAGGTGGTCTCCCGGCGGGTCCCCTATGCGTCTCGCCTCAGAAACGACGAAGACCCCCTCCGGCGGTGAGTCCGGAGGGGGTCTTAACGGGTGGGACGGGTCAGCTGAGCAGGTCGCGGAGTCCGTCCCAGAGGATGACGACGCCGCGGACACGGGCCACGTCGGTCGCCTTGTCGTCCTCGATCTCGGAGGCGGAGAGTCGCACCCGGTCCACGACCGCCGAGGTCCAGTCGGGGATGAGATCCTTCTCGCCGTCCAACGACGCCCACGCCGCAGCCGCGGTCGAGCCGGAGGGGATGAGTGCCGGGAACTCCTTCGCCGCCTTCGTGAAAGCGGTCGTCGTGCTGAGCACGGCGAGCACCTGGCCGGAGTCACGGTGGGCGCCCATCGCGCCGACAGCGATACCGCGCGGCTTCCAGGTCTCGCCGTCCATCTGCCATCCCGCGGCGATACGCTCCGCGGGTCCACCGACGGGCGGGAGCCCGGGGTTCACCGCGTTGGTGAGGTGAGCCATGCCCGCCTCGAGCAGGTTCGCGACCGCACGCAGTGCCAGTCGGCCGGGAGTGTTCTTCGCGTGCAGCGCAGCAGCAGCCATGGCGTGGGCGGTGAGGGCCTCGGGGATCGTGTCGTCGAGCACCTTAAGCGTTGCGTCGCCGGAGAGGTTGCCGCCGGTGTGCTCGAGTGCACGGGAGTACGCGGTCATCAGAGCCCACACTGGGCCGTAGAGCGCGGAGGCCTTCTCCACCTGGCGGGCCTGGCGGGAGAGGTCAGCAGTCCCGAGGAGCCGGGATGCGATGTCCTCGACGTAGGCGGCGGCCTCGCCGTAGCACTCGTCCTCGGCGAAGCGCACCCGGTCGGTCCACGTAGGGGTGCCCTCGGTGTGCGACCCGTTCACCCACGACCGGGCGGCGTACCCGACGATCCTGGCGAACAGGCCGTCCGCGACGGCCTCCTCGAAGCGCTCGCGTCCACCCTCGACGAGCAGGCCGGACCCGACGTTGACCTCCCAGGTGCGCTGGCGGATGGACTCGACCGTCGGCGCGTTCTCCGCGGTCACGATGAGGTGAGCGACCGCCGGCGGGACAGGTGCGTCACCCATGCGGCGGCGGGGCGTGCCGTTGAAGACGCCACGGATCATGTCCTCGACCGACGAGGTGCGGGTGGACCCGCGACCGGCATCGCTGTTCGGGGCGAGGTCATCCATCACCCAGATCGGCGTCTGCGACAGAGCGACCTCGGTCGAGGCCACAGTGTCCGCCGCGGTGCCCGGGAGAGCGTGGTGGGTCCACGCGCCCGCGTAGGCGTTGTAGCCGGACATGATGCACGAGGCGAGGTACGACTTGCCCTTGCCGGCGCCGCCCGTGACGTAGAGAACGGAGCCTGCGCCGCGGGCGGGCATCGTCGGGCGAAGCATCATGCCCCACGCGATGGCCGCCACCTCGGGCGAGGCGAACGCGCCGAACCAGATGTCCAGCGCCTTCCGGAGGTCGGCGACGAACGCGGTCTCCCACTCCCGGTGGGTCATCTCGCGGTAGTGGTCCTCGACACCCCATGCGCTGGCACGGGGAAGCACAGCCGGGGTGAGGCCGCTGACCGTGGACTTCTCCTCCGCCTCGGTTGCCGCGATGACGGTGGACCCAACCACGAACGCACCACCGCTACCGGTGGGCAGCCACCCCATGGTCGCCCAGCCGTTCGTGACGTCGACCTGCGAGGAGGCCTTCGACGCGGCGAGCCACGCCTTCATGTCCCTCGGCGGGTAGTGCGCGTGGGTGAGAACCGCGGCCGGGAGCTTCATGGCGCCGGCACGCAGCAGGGACGCCCAGTCACCGTCGCGCGACGCGGCCATCGCCGACGCCGGCATCCGCACGTCGAACGTCTGCACCTCGTCGAACTCCGCGTCACCGTCGTGCGGGAGCACGTGGAAGCGGGCCACGATCTCTTCGATGGACGGGGCGTCCACTGTGTCGAGGACACGGCCGGTGCGGCGCTCCTCCTCCACCGGCAGGCGAGTCGAGCGGACCTCGAGGATCTCCAGACCGATGTGGCTGCGGACTTCCCAGCGGGGCTGGCCCTTCGACCCGTCGGGCAGGACGGAGGCGATGAGCTCCTCGACGATGGCGGGGCAGTCCTTGCGCACGCGCCAGTCGCCGACCTTGTGGTCGGGCTCCGCCTGCGGCTCCGGGGGCAGGGCCGACGCGATGAGGCCGCGCTCGGGATCCATCAGGTCGCCGTAGAAGCTTCCGATGCGCGTCAGGTACTCATCCATGCCGACCTTGGCGTCGGAGTCGATGCCGGCGACGATCTTGGCGACCTCGACTGCGGTGTCCCACAGCGCGATGGCGTAAGTGCCGGTCCCGGTGCGGCGGGACAGGAACGTCATGGCCCTGTTCGCCTGCTTCCAGACCATCGGGTTGACGCTCAGGTCCCCGTCGAAGGCGACGAACGCCCGACGGCCCTTCATGCCGATCTCGCGCAGCTCGTCCGGGCGCTCCCACATGGTGACGGAGGCGGCGCTCACGACGAGTACGCGGACGCGGGCGGGCATCCCCTCCATGAGGTCGTGCAGATCCTGACGTGCCTGCTCCGGGGTCTCGCGGACTGCGAGCTTGTCGGCGTCGTACGTCTCGAGCAGCTGGGCGGAGAGCACGGAGTCACCCTTGAGGAGTCCCTCGATGAGGAGGATGTCGTCACCGCCCGTGAGCCAGGAGGCGGGGGTGGACGGGTGGATGTCGAGCTTGAAGTCCGCGCCGGGGAGGCTCAGGTACTTGCGGGCCTTGCCGGTGCGCTCGTCGATGTCCGGGGTGGAGGGGCGGAGCTGCGACAGGGCCCGGCGGGCGGCGATACCGTCCTCGGCGACCGATGCGATGGAATGCCACGGCATCACCAGGACGTCGTCGAGGCCACCGTGCAGGGACTTTTCGATGAAGCGGCTGGCGACGAGTGTCGTGAGGGACGTGCGCTCACGCTCGGCTGTGGCCTTGGCCTCATCCTTCGTGGTGACGACGGAGTAGCCGCGGGTGTGATGTCTCAGGACATGGGTGACGGTTCTGCATCAGGACATCGGTGACACTTCTTGTATCAGGACATCGGTGGCAGTTCTTTGGGTTTGGGTCCGCGGGGCCTGCCGTTGCCGACGTAGCGGATGCCGGGTGGTGGCCAGAGGTGTTCGACGATGAGGGTGCCGCGTTCGTCGAAGACCATGATCCCGGCGGGCTCGTAGAGGACGAACACGTCCTGTCCGCGCATCGGGTAGCTGATGTTGAAGATGCAGCCGCGGACCTTGATTGATCCGTTCGGATGGACTGTCGCGACGCGGATCCCGTCGAGCACCCGACCGTTCGGCGAGGGTGCCGGCGGGAGCGGATCGTTCGGCTTGCGTTTGATGGTTCGAGGTCTGGGCGGGGTCGCTTTCTGTGTCGCTTCCCACGCCTGCAACGGTGTGATCCGGCCGGGCAACGCCTGATGCGGGCGTTCGGTGTTGTAGATGTGGTCGAACCGGTCGACCTGAGCCTGCAGTTCTCGGAGGTTGCCGGCGATGGGCTGCTTGTCGAGGTAGCGGAACAAGGTCTGGTGGAACCGCTCGTTCTTGCCTTGCGTGGTCGGCTTGTAGGGCTTCCCGGTGATCGGTTCGACGCCGAGCCGGGACACATACTCGACGAGCTGCCCGATGATTCCGCGGCGTGAGGGGTTCAGTGCGATGCCGTTGTCCGACAGCAGCCGCTGAGGAACACCGTGACGTTTGATCGCCTTGCGGACCACCCGGATCGCGTCTCTGGAGGTCTCGCCGACGGCGGCGTGGGACGCGACGGCGTAGCGGGAGTGGTCGTCTATGAGCTGGAAGATCACGCATTTGCGGCCGCCGGCGAGGACGTACTCGGTCGCGTCGAGCTGCCAGCATGCGTTGGGCGCCGGATACACGAACCGGCGATACGCGGCCCGCGGCTTCTTCCTCGGCTCGACTCGGGCGACACCGGCCTCCCGGAAGATCCGCGCCAGAGCAGCGATCGACGGCACCGGTGCCATCCCCAGGGCGATCATCTTGTCGTGCACGCTGATCGGCCCGTGATCCAGCCCGGACTCCTCCAGCGCGCGCCGCACCCCCACTGCCTGAACCTTGACGTCGTCGGCGATGGCCGTCGGGCTGGACTTCGGTCGCCGGCTCCGCGGCTCGAGCGCCGCGGCCTGCCCCTCGACGAGGGCGCGATTGCGGATCGCGTAGAACGTCTTCCGCGAGATCGAATGCTCCGCGCAGAACGTCGTCACTACCCCACGCGGCGCATCCGGCGGCCACTGCGCGATCGCGAGACGGACACGAGGATCGACAGGCTCAACACGGCTCATCCCTCACAAATAGAGGAGAAGTGTCACCACCAAACAGCCCCGAACTGTCACCGATGTCCTGATGCAGACTCGTCACCGATGTCGTGAGACATGACACGGAGTAGCCGCGGGCCTGGGCGACGAGCGGGGCCACTCCGGAGTCGGAAAGCTTCCAGGCGGCGCCGCGCTTGACGTCGCGCTCGAGGCCGTAGTGGTCGGGGCCCCACGGGGTGCGGAGGGCCGGGCGGATGATGGGCTGGGTAGTGCTGTCGATGTGCATGAACAGTTAGGGCTGTGAGCAGCCCCGATCTGCAACAGGCAGATCGACCGCAATGGCACGGCAACCGAGCTGCTGGCCCAGCTGGCCCACCCCTGGCCCACCCCTGGCCCACCCCTCGATCCCAGTCGGGAGTAGGGGAAGGTGCCTTCTGGCCCACTGGCCCACTACCTACTACCTACTTGAAAACTTGAAAGAGAAATATTTATTGGAGAGGTTCAAAACAAAACATTTCTAGCCCCTATATAGGGGTGTTGTACGAAAACGCTGGCCCACTGGCCCAGCAGCATGAAGAACCGCGGAATCACGCGGATCTTGCAGCCGAAATGGGCCGATTTCTGGCCCAGAAGGCCTGGCCCACCCTGGGCCACTGGCCCACCAGCGGTAGCTGTGAGCCTCGTTACCCGGGGATCCGCACCTCCTTTCGTCGCGCGCGAGCGTGTGCGCACGTATACAGGGGTTCGTGTTGCAAATCAGGGTCCGGCGCAGCCCTAACTGTTCATGCACCAGTACAGCATCGACAGCCTCCCCGCCCGGTACCTCCGGGCCCTGGAAGCCGCGCACACCGCCACCCGCAGCCCCGACCGCTACGCCTCAGACGAGCGTGTCAGCGGCACCGTGGATCCCCGACGCCTGCCGGCACCCGCAGGAGCCCTACAGCTCCTGGTAGAGCTCACGGTCCTCGGCGACTCGGCTGGCTCCGGCCGGCTTCACCCGCTCATCGAGCACTACATCCCCACCGACCTCGTCGAGGCCTACGCAGCACTGCTCCTGACCCGTGAGCGCGGCATCGACCACCGTGTCGTGATCTCCACCCGTCGGCCGAGCCTCTCCCCTGCGCAGGTCCGTGACATCACCCGGAGCGTCTGGATGCGGCCACAGGGCGGCCTCTCGGACCGTGTCCTGGACATCGTGCTCCTGGGCATCGAGGGCGCGCTTGAGGCCCTCCACGAGGCGGCAGACGAGGCGGGTGAGCGACTGTGACTATCCCCTTCACCGAGAGCCTGGACCTCCTCAGTGCCACCGAGCGTGACATCGTCCTCACCGCACTCCACGACCGATCCCTGACCGTCTCGCAGGCCCACACCATCATCGGTGTCATCACCCCCATCAGCCGATCCACCATCGGCCTCACCCGCCAGCGGATGGATGCCGGCGAGATCGACATCGCCTACCCGACGCTTCGGCCCGTGACCGACGAGCCGGCCGCCTCGGAGATCGTGTCCAAGCGCGTCACCCGCCGTGAAGGCCCGCGAGGTGTCACGACGACCACGGCGATGACTCTCCGTGATGACCGCAGCGACATCGATCTCCCCGCGACGATGGCCTACGTGCGGGAGCAGGCCGCCAAGCGTCACCGCACCCCGCGTGTCCCCCGGGTCGCAGAGCGCGTCGGGATCATCGTCATCGGCGACATCCAGCTCGGCAAGGTCGACGCCCTCGGCGGGTCCCCCGAGACCATCGCCCGGATGGCCGACATGAAAGAGCAGGTGCTCGCCCACGCCGCCACACGCGGCCTGACGCGCCTCATCATCGTCGATCCGGGCGACATCGTCGAGGGCGTCGAAAGCGCCGGCGGTAAGGGCATCGAGAGCAACGATCTCAGCCCCATGATGCAGGTGGACGGCGCTTGCACCATCGCCACCGAGCTCGTCGTCGAAGGCCACGACCGCGTCGCGCCAGTGACCTACATCGCGGTGCCCAGCAACCACGCGGCTTTCAGGAAGGGCGGGGTCACATACGGCAACCCCGCGACCGATGACTGGGGGATCATGGTCGCCCGTCGGGTCGAGCACACCGCCAAGCTGCTCGGCCTGGACGTCACTGTCGTCACCCCTGATGTGAAGCTCCGGGAGGAAGCCGTCGTGGTCGAGGTGTTCGGGGAGAAGATCGGTGTCGTCCACGCGCACCAGACGTCCCGCCCCGACGGGGTGAAGAAGCTCGCAGCTGGCCACGCGGTGAACGGGGGTGCTCTCGGCGGCGCCGCCCTCACCATCACCGGGCACTTCCACCACATGCGCCTCGAGCCCCTGGGTCGCACCGCCTCGGGGCGGCAGGGGTGGTGGCTGCAGGCGATGACCGCCGACAACGGATCCAGCTGGTACGCGAACCTGGGCGGCGACATCTCCGACGCAGGGATCGTGTACGCCGAGTTCACCCGCGAGGGGCTGGACATCGCGGCCCTGCGGCCCTTCTACGCGGCCCACGAGCTCGCCCGGCCCCGCCCACAGGCTCACGTCGTCGTCTGACACTCGCAGCACACTCAGCGCCCCCGGTCACCACTCGACCGGGGGCGCTGCGCATGTGTAGGGCGTGCCTCGCCTCATCGCCACCCGCCGTGCCTACAACGCCGCCACCGGCACCGCGCACGACATCTCCGGAGCTACGCCCGCCGCGCTGGCGGAAATGATCTCCCGGCTCCGCGCAGGCACGACACTGACCCTCTGGCATGACACCGTGAGCGATCCGGGCCACCTGGCCCGCGTCACCCGAGTGCGCACCGGCGAGCAGATCGTCGAGGTGCTGGACGGTGACGCACTGCGCACCGTGATCCCCGCCGACGCCTGCCCCACCGTCGCACTCATCCCGACCCCGGCCGGCTCCCGCATCAAGCCCCTCGCCAGCATCATGGATGCGGCAACCGCAGCACGGGTCGCCTCCGAGTGGATGCGGTCTGGCGAGCTCACCAGGGAGTGGATCGCCACTTGATCCGCCGGCTGTTGCAACTGCAGCCCTTATACAAGTAGAGGGAGAAACGCCGGCAGCGACGCCGGCCCACATCCTCTGCGCGGATCTCCTGTCGATGCATGCACCGCGCCGCCCCCGGTCACCTCACCCGTGACCGGGGGCACTCAGTCTCTGCACACGCACCCGCCACTCCCACGCCCGCTGACCCCATCGAGGGCCGGGCCCGCCGACCGGCACCTGGCACCCGCCGCACAGACTCCCCGCCGCCGACTCACCCTCGGCGGCGGACCCCATACCCGTGACCCACCGCCCACTCTCAAGCCGCCGAGCGCGCCCTCTCCTACGCGCTCACCCGACCCCTGGCGAGGGTCACCGTGCACCGCTCACCCCGGTGCACACTGCTCCCCCCGGTCGCCGCTGTGGTCGCTGCGGCCGGGGGTTGAGCACCTCCTGGACGATGCGCCGAAAGCGGCGCCGGCATCGACGATCCAGCTTTTCTCAGCCCCCGCTCTTCGCCCATACGCGGTCTGCGGAGGCCTCCCAGCCTCTCCCTGTCCCCAAACCAGACACCCGCTCATGTCACGACTTCACGCACATCACGCCCACTTCATGATGCGCACCGACACTCCGACCACTCGCACGACCCGCCCACCCGGGCACCTTCGACCACTGACCATCTGGGAGACCTCACACGTGTACAGCCTTCGCCTGCGCCACACCTCATCCGTCCTGACCGCCATGCTCATCGACGCGGCACAGTGCGACCTGCAGACCGTCGTCGGGATCCTCCACCCGGCAGCCGACCCGGCACACGCAATCACGCTCACCCTCCCCTCCGATGACCGCCGCCTGCGCCTGTGCCGACTGCATGAGCTGGGGGCGGAGCTGCTCACCACGATGCTCCAACAGCTGCTCCCCGACCCGCACGATGACACCGCCATCCCCTCGGACCTGCGCCTCACGGTCACCGCCACGCACCCGCCCCTGCATCACCGCTCGCTCTCCCCGATCCGGGACACCGACCACGTCACCATCACCCTCGGCTACACCGCCACCGCGTAGGCCTCATCGCCTCCGGCGGCGCCTGCCGCGGGCTCTTCTCTCGATCTATGGGCTCGACCACGGAGGCCACCATGACCGTCTTCACCGACTGCCCTGCCGGGCACGAGTGCACCGGCCTTTACGTGACCGAGACCGCTGGCTTCATGACCGCTGACGTCGAGGCGCCTGACGGCTGGCACGTGACCGTGGAGACTCACGGCCGCACCGGTCGCACTCCGGTCACCCGCTACCACTCCTGCTACCCGCGTGCGGATCGCACGCCCCGCCAGCAGG
Source organism: Microbacterium sp. HA-8 (assembly GCF_046111165.1). Lineage (NCBI taxonomy): Bacteria > Bacillati > Actinomycetota > Actinomycetes > Micrococcales > Microbacteriaceae > Microbacterium > Microbacterium sp. HA-8. The sequence continues at coordinate 2,248,598 of NZ_CP162025.1, read as the reverse complement.
CCCGCCTGTCCCCGCGGACCGGCTCCGAGTTCGACCGGCATGTCCCGTACGCGGTCATCAGTTACGGCGGTGACGCAGCGCTCGGGGATGTGCTCCACGCTCACGGTGTCCGCCTGGTCGAGACCGACCTCGAAGGGCAGCGCCGACTGATACCGCCGCCTAAGCCCAAGGGCATCTGGACGCCGGCGCTCGGACGCCCGGTGTACGCCGATGAGGTGATCCCCGAGCCAGCGAAAGCTGAGGCTCCCGTCGTCTGGGCGGCAGGTACGGTTGTGGATCCGTTCGCCGGTCACGCGTACATCGAGCGCGAGCGCATCTACTTCTGACGCGCAACACGCCGGGCGAAACTCTTACCTGGCAGTTTCCTGAGTGCGCGGCACATCCGCCGCAGGGTATCTCGTGAGGCGGACAGAAGCCTCACGACCACAACCCCAGGAGTCCGACATGACCAGTACGACCTTCGACCAGACCACCCCCGGCTTCCTCGACGCGGACGGTGACCTCACCGCCGTCGGCGAGGCGGCCCTCGACGCACACCTCGAGACCGTGAACGCGGCCCTGCAGACATCGGCAGCCGAGCACGGCGTCACCGTCGAGCTCACCGACCACGCGCTCATCACCGGCCCCGACGGGCTCACCGTCACCGCCGGCGGCGCCGACGACCTCACCGAGTCCCCGGCCCAGTGGGTCGCGTACGTCACCGCCGCCCTCGAGGCAGCACAGGCCTGACTGAGACGCAGGGTCGGGCATCACGCCCGGCCTGCATCTCGGGTCACACCATGACTGTCACCATCCACCCCATCAGCCGCGTCACCGGACAGCGCATCGACATCGGAGACACGCTCGTGACCATGCCCCGCACCATCGTCGTCACCTTCGACGAGGTGCAGGAGCAGCAGCTTCGAGACGCACACGCCACGCTCGCCGCGATGGTCGATCTCCTCGACCGGCAGGCAGCCGCCGAACGCTGCGTCCGCCGGCCCTCGCCTCGTGCTCACGTGCGCACTGCACCAGAGCCACTCGACGGGAACCCGTAAGAAATCCTGACGGGTTCCCCGGGGTGGGACCCCCTCCCCCGGGGCCTCTCCCCTGCGGAGGGCGCTGTCGCTCGGGCTCCGGCGGAGTTACGAAAATCTGAGCCCGCCCACGGAGGCCCCATGAACACCCAGCACGGCGCAGCCCGTCCCCTCCCCTGCGGCGGCATCGTCGCCCCGCTCATCCTGCTCACCCCCGCGCTCGCGGTTCTCGGCTGGGCCATCTGGCTGGCAGTCACACTCTGACCCCCGAGCCGCCCGCTTGCACAACACGCCAAGGAGGCGCCATGACTGCCACCACCCGCGTGCTGCACGCCGACGCGCTCACCGCGCTCGCTGACCTCCCCGACAACTCGGTGGACTCCATCGTCACCGACCCGCCGTACGGGCTCGCCGACCTCAACCCGGCCCTCATCGCCGACGTCATGACGCGCTGGCTTTCGGGGGAGCGTGATGCCGCCCCGAGCGGTAAAGGGTTCATGGGTAAGTCCTGGGACTCGTTCGTTCCGCCGCCCGCCATCTGGGACGAGGCGCTCCGTGTCCTCAAGCCCGGCGGTCACCTGCTGGCGTTCGCCGGCTCACGCACCGTGGACCTCATGGGGCTCAGCATCCGGCTCGCCGGGTTCGAGATCCGCGACCAGATCCAGTGGATTTATGGGACGGGCTTCCCCAAGTCGCTCGACGTGTCGAAGGCCATCGACAAGCAGGCCGGCGCGGCACGTGAAGTCATCGGGTCTAAGGTCGGGCTGCCCGGGTACTCGACTGCCTCGGGCGGTGAAAGCGAGTGGGGAGGTTTACGAGGTAACCCCTGCAAGGAGGCAGAGGTCACCGCTCCCGCCACCCCCGAAGCAACCACCTGGCAGGGTTGGGGCACCGCCCTCAAGCCCGCACACGAACCCATCGTCGTCGCCCGCAAGCCGCTCATCGGCACGGTCGCGGCGAACGTCCTGGCGCACGGCACGGGCGCCCTCAACATCGACGCCTCGCGGATTGGGACGGCCGGAGGCGCTGGCCGCTACGTCAGCGGCTCCGAAGGCACCGAGACGGTCACCGCCTACGGCGACGGGCTGAACGGGGGGAAGCTCCGCGACGACACCATGCAGGGTCGCTGGCCCGCGAACGTCGTGCTCGACGAGGCCGCCGCCGCGGTACTCGGCGAGCAGAGCGCCGACGTGTCGCGGTTCTTCTATGTCGCCAAGGCCCCGAAGTCCGAGCGCCCGATAGTGAACGGCGCCGCTCACCCGACCGTGAAGCCTCTCACCCTCATGCGGTACCTCGTGAAGATGGTCACCCCTCCGGGCGGTACCGTCCTCGACCCGTTCGCCGGGTCCGGGACCACGCTCGAAGCGGCCGCGGCCGAGGGGTTCTCATCTATCGGTATCGAGATGGACGCGGGCTACATCGACCTCATCACCCACCGGCTTGCTCGCGCCGGCATCACCGCTCGCATCGACCCCGTATCCATCGCGGCTTAACCCACACGGAGGCCTCATGACAACCGTCTACGACTACTCCGCAACCAGGTCGTTTCCGCGTGAGCCGACACCCGCGCACATGAAGCAGCTCCACGTTCGCACCGACAGAGACATGGCCATCGCGATCCGGTATGAGGGCGATGTCACGCCAATCGCACACCAGGCCGCGGCCGCGCTCGTACCGCACGGGCTCATCGCACAGGTCTACTTCCTTCACTGCGAGGACTGCGACGTGTGGCTTGACCCGGTTTCGTTCGCACCGCCGAAGGGTACCCATTGCACCTGCGGTGAGGACGACTTCAAGACGGCAATCTCCATCCTCGCGGCGTACCCGAACACACTCGATACCTGACACCCGGAGGTACCTGATGGCTTGGACCCGACGCCATGAGCCTCTCCCCGGTGACTGGAAAGCCCGCCGCCGAGACACCGCGATCCGCGCCGGCTGGCGCTGCGAGGGCAAGCTCGAAGACGGTACCCGATGCCGTGAGCCCGGCGCCGAATGCGACCACGTCATCAACGTCCGTTCTGCCGAAGGCCGGGCGATGGGCGCCCGCGTCCACGACCTCATCAACCTGAGCTGGCTGTGCGCGGGATGTCACAAGGCGAAGACGCAATCCGAGGCCCGCGCCGCCTACGCCCAAAAAGCCGCGCTTGGACGTCACCCCGGCGAACGAAACCACCCCCATTACCGCAAGCGCTGAGAGAAGGAGGGACCATGGCCCCACGCGGCCCCGTCCCCGCCGACGACACCGGCAACTGGGAGTACATCCTCGACACGCCGAACCGAAAGGCTCCGCTCGTCAAGCTCCCCGAGTCGCGGGGGACCACGGACGAGGGCGAGACCATCGCCTGGCATCCGCTCACCAAAGCGTGGTGGGACACCGTCCGTGCACTCCCCCATACCGCCGAATGGCGCGCGGATGAGTGGCACGCTCTCGTCGGCCTCGCCTACATCGCCGACACCGTCTACTCCACCGGGCAGGCAGCCGCTCACGCTGAGTGGCGCCGAGGATCCGACGCGCTGGGCCTCACCACTGAGGCTCGACGGAAGCTGCGCATCAAGCTTGTCGACGCAGAGAAACTCGCGCAGCTCGCCCCGCACAAGGTACCCGCCAAGCCCGCCCGCAAACCCAAAGCCATCCCGGCAACGCCCGCGCCCTCGAAGCGGGATGACCGCCGCGCCCGCAGCACTGCGCGAGCCTGACCGTCCCGCAGGAGGGCGCCATGAACGACGCCCCCGAAGACATCCCAGAGTCCGAACTCCCCGCCTTTGAGCGGCTCTGTGTCCGCATGCCAGGCCACGACCGTGACCGCAGCCTCGGGCATCTTGCCGTCTCGTGGACCGAGCACTTCATGCGTCACGGGCGAGGCGACAAGCAGGGCGAGCGGGTGGAACTGGACGATGTCGTCTACGACCTCGTCGTCGACGCCTACGCTCTCGCCGAGAACGGCCGTCGCCTCTACGACGAAGTCGCAATCGTCCTCCCCAAGGGGTCCGCTAAGACCGAAGCTGCGAGCTTCATCATCGCTTTCGACGTCGTGGGTCCCTCCCGCTTTGCCGGCTGGGCCGAGGGCGGCGAGGTGTACCGCCAAGGCACGTTCGAGTACGTCTATGAACCCGGCGAACCCATGGGTCGCCGGATCCCGGGAACCGACGGCCGTATGGCTGCCGTGTCGGAAGATCAGGTCAACAGCTTCTATCGCGCCACCCTCGGGTTCAACTTCGACCCGGACAACGGCAACGAGCTCACCCGAATGGGCGAGATCATCGGCTTCGATACCTTCGCCCGCCTCGGCGACGGTGGACGAATCACCCCGCTTACCTCTGGTGCTGATTCCAAGGACGGCGGCCTGGAAAACATCGTCGTGTTCGACGAACCTCACCTGTACACGTCCAAAGAGCATCACGCCCTGGTCACGCGCATCAAGAACAACCTGGTGAAGCGCAAGCTTGGGCAGCCTTGGGCGCTGTACATCTCCACGATGTATCAGGCTGGTGAAGGATCCACCCTCGAGAACCTGCACCGCAAGGCCCAGGAAATCGCCTCCGGGAAGATCGTCAACCACGGCACAATGTGGGACTCCCGCCACGGCGGCGTAATCGCGGACCTCTCTGACGAGAAGCGCCTGCGCGCCGTTCTCGAGGGCGTGTATGGCCACCGCGACTGGGTCGACTACGACCGCATGGTCGCGATGGCGCAGGACCCCACCGAAGACCCCGCCGACTTCCGCCGATTCTTCCTCAACCAGCAGGCCAGCGCCGCCACGGCCTACGTCTCCCACACCGAGGTCGCCGCGCTCACCGCACACGCTGTCCCCCCGCTCGCCAAGGGCGACACCATCACGCTCGGATTCGACTACGCGCCCGGGTGGAAGGGCGGCAAGGCCAAGCGAGTCCCCGACTCCACCGCGCTCATTGCCGTCCGCCTCTCCGACATGTCCATCCACAAGGTGGGCCTATGGGAAGCCGAGGCCATCGGCGAGCTGCCGAAGGAAGCGTGGAACCCGCCGAAGGCCGAGATCAAGGCCCGCATCGACGAGGCGTTCAAGCTCTACAACGTCATCGGCCTCTTCGCTGACCCGACCGGGTGGACGCAGGAGCTTGACACGTTCACCGCCCGCTACCACTCGAAGCTCAAGGCGAAGGTCACGGCCGCCCGCCCGATGTACCGCTACATGAGCGGTGCGAGCGCGGCGAGCTTCGGCAAGCAGGTCGAGGACTTCTACGAGGCCATCCTCGCCGGCGGCCTCCGCATGGCCGCCGACCCGGACCTCATGCGCCACTTCACCAACGCCCGCCGGCTCTCTACCCGCTACGGCCTACAGCTGCACAAGAAGACGCCAGACTCCCCCGACAAGATGGACGCCCTCATCGCGACCATCCTCGCGTGGGAGGCAGCCCGCGCCGCCCTCAACCGGGGCATCGGCGCCGAACGCAAGCGCCGCCGCGGCTTCGGCAACCTCGTCTGAAGGCCGATGGATGTCAGCTAGTCCACTGGCTCGACGACTCCTTCCAGGGGCTCGAGCACACCGCTCTCCTCGTCGTAAACAGGCTCAGGAATCGCTCGCTCTTGCCACGGGTAGATGGACTCGTCGGGCAGATCCTGCACGTACCCCCTGGTCTGCCATACCAAGTCGGACATCAAGTACACGGACGCGGCAAGCGACGCAGTCATGATCTCGTCCCGCTCCTCCTCAGTCTGGCCCTCATAGGAAACGACGAAGGGAGCAAGGCCGAACTCGAGCCCGCTAGAGATCTCGTCAAGCGCGGCGTCAAAAGCACTGCCAGTAGGCACGATCCCCGGAAGGACACAACCACGCCAGTACCTCATCGGAAGGTCGCTGGTCCGGAATCGCAGGGCTTCGTTTGAAATCACCTCTCGGTGCGAGCGATACAGGACCTCTGAGGCGTCGGTCTCAATCTCACCGAGAACATCCAGACAGCTGGTTCTCAACTCATCGAAACGATCCTGACGATCTGCGCGCGAGGAGTCCACGGAGACAAGAAGTGCCAAGGCACTGACTACCAGCGCCAGCGCGGATACTAACGGCGTTCCCCAATCGCGCGATTCACGCTTCCCCATGCGGTCATCCTGTCCGGCCAACCGCCCACAGCGCAATCCTGCCTCTCAACAAGGAAAGGGAGCGCCCCACTGAGTTGCCGACTCGACGCCGTCTTCCCCGAAAGGAGCCCCCATGGGCTACTCCACGCCCGCCGAATGGCTCCCGTATCTCACCAAGGGTCTCGACGCTCAGGTCACCGAGAACTCGAAGCTCCGTGCGTTCGCCGCCGGCACGCAGCCCGGCCCCGAGATGAGCAAGAAGGCCCGCGCCTCGTGGATCCGATTCCAGAGGTTCGCGAGTGTCGTCTACGCCCGTCTCATCGCGGAGTCGCTGTCGTCCCGCATCACCCCAACCGCCGTCGTCATCGGCGCCGGGGACGCGGCCGACGCCGGCGCCAAGGCCAACGCGATCTGGCGGCGGTCCCGCCTGGACGTCGTGCTGGCCGACGCGGTTGAGGACACCCTCATCGTGGGCCGCGCGTTCCTGTGCGCCGCGGTGGACAGCTTCGGCCGCGCCATCGTCACCTTCGAGGATGCCGACCGCACATTCGCTGTCGCCGACCCGCTGGACCCGACGACGCTTCGCGCGGCGGTCAAGGTCTGGCGTGACGAGGTCACCGGCCGCGACTACGCCCGCGTGTGGACTCTCACCGGCCGGCAGGACTTCATCCGCACCTCCACCCGCGTGAACAGCAAGGCGCTCCGCACCACGAACAGCGGCGGTTGGGAGCCCCTGGCGGACGAGATCGTGTCCGACGGCGTGCCCCTCACGATGCTCGTCAACCGTGGTTCCGCCAGCGAGTTCGGTCACGTGCTGAACCTTCTGGACCGCATCTCGCTCGGCATCCTCAACCGCTTGGTCATCGTCGCCTACGAGGCGTTCAAGCTCCGCTACATCAAGGGCCTCGGGCTGGACCCGGACAACCCCGACGATGTCGCGAAGGCCGAAGCTCTCCTCGATGTGAGCCCCGGCTCCATCCTCGATCTCGGGGATGACGCTGAGCTGCACGAGATGTCGAGCACCGACTTCCGCCCCCTGCTGGAAGCAGTCAAGGACGACATCCGCGAGCTCGCCGCCATCACCTCCACACCGCTGTCCGCCCTCATCCCCGACGGTGCGAACCAGAGCGCGGAGGGGGCCTTGGCCGCCCGTGAGGCGCAGATCCTCAAGGCGCTGGACCGGCAGCGGCGCTTCGGTCCCGTCATCGAAGGGGTGCTGCTCAAGGCTCTCCGCATGGAGCTCGGCGCCACGTTCGACCAGGACGTCGAGGTCAGCTGGATGAACCCGGCCCTGTCCACCGCGAACGAACGCACGAACGCCGCCCTGCAAGCCAAGGCGGTCGGCGTGCCGTTCCTCACCCTCGCCACCGACTACCTCGGGCACACCCCCGAGCAGGCCAAGGCGATGCAGGAAGCCCGAGAGGACGAGTCGCTCATCGCCTCCCTCGCACCACTCACCCCCGCCGCGTGACCGTAGGAGGCCTCGATGTACGACCCGTCACTCGAGGCCTCCTACGATGACCTGCTCAACGCGAGCTGGTCTCGGGCAGGGTCCCTCATCGCGCAGCTGCTCGCGCAGGCCGGGCCCGAAGCCCTCGAAGGGGGTGCTCGCGCAGCGTTCGTGGCCCGCGCGCACACCCTGCTCCGACCCGTGGCCGGGGACACGGTCGCGAAGAGCCGCTCCCACGCCACCCGGCAGCTTGTGGCCATGGGTCTCCTTGCCCCCGGTACGCCCGATCTGGCTGCTCTCGCGCTCACCGAGCTTGACGTCCACTCGATGATGAACGCCGCGGTCCGGTACTACTACGCCACCGCGAACGTGAAGGACTACGGCAAGGCCGACGTCCAGCGCGACGCGTTCTCGTATGCCGTGCAGCTCATGGACAAAGGCGTCCGCACCTCCCTGAGCGACCGCCGCCTCGACGCCTCGTCCCGCACGTATGCCGCCGGCGGCGTGACCCTCTTCGAGCGTTACCTCGGCTCCGGCGACTCCTGCGACCGGTGCAAGGAAATCGCCGGCGCCATCGTCACCCGCAAGGACGTGAAGCCGATCCACGACGCCTGCAACTGCGGCGTCCGGCCCGTCAAGCGCTGACGCGCCCCTCACACTCCCGCCCGCACCCGACATGGGAGCGACGCGGTCCCGCGCCCTCCGGCGCACCTGCCACCCGGCAGACCCAACACGCCTACGCCGACATGGGGTGGGCCTCTCCTGACAAGGAAACACGCATGCCCGACTCCGTCACCCCCGTCGTCGAAACGCCCGCCGCACCCGAGGCTCCCGCAGCCCCGCCCGCGCCGGTCGCCGAGACGCCGGACTACGCCGCCCAGATCGCTGCTCTGGAAGCCGACCGCGACAAGTGGAAGGGCCTCTCGCGCAAGCACGAGGCCGCCGCGAAGACTCCCGGCACCACCGACGAGCAGCTCGCCGAGATCCGTGCCGAGCTCGCCGCGTCGAAGCTCGACGCCATCAAGGCGCGGATCGCCGGTACGAAGGGCGTCCCCGAGGCCATCCTCACCGGGACCGACGAGGAGTCGCTCACCGCGGCCGCCGACACCTTCCTCGCCGCCGTGGCAGCCGCCTCGGCAGCAGCGACCCCGCCCGCACCTCCCGCCAACGACGCGGTCGCGTCGGGAGCGAATGGCGCATCCGTTGCCGGGTCGGTCAAGCAGCTCACCCGCGTCGAGTTCGCGGCGCTCTCCCCCGCGGAGCGCATCGCGGCCAAGGAGGCCGGCCAGATCGCCGACCTGCTCGCCGGTCGCTGAGCAACGACCCCAACCACCACCCCTCCTAGACAAGGAATCCACCCAACATGTCCGTTGACAACTTCATCCCCGAGCTGACCGCAGCCGAGGTCCAGACCGAGTTCGCAGCCGACCTCGTCTTCATCAACTCGTTCACGGCGAAGCCCGCCGGCAGCGACACGATCCGCAGCGGCAACGCCGTCAAGATCATCAACGCTGCGCGCCCCACCGTCCAGGACTACAAGGCGCAGGGCCGCACGGTCACGCCCGAAGACCTCGAGGGAACCGATGTCACCGTCCTCATCGACCAGGAGAAGGCAACTTCCGTCTGGGTCGACGACGTGGACGCCGCGCAGGCAGCTGGCGACCTGTCGCAGTGGACCGACGAGATGGCTCCGGCCCTCGCCGAGGACTCGGAGGCGTACGCGCTCCTGTCCGCCGCCCGCGACGCCGTGCAGGGCTCGACCGACGCGCTCTCCACGGACGCGAAGTTCGACACCGCCTGCCTCGAGGCCGTCTCGCTCGCCAACGCCGCGAAGGTCCCGGTCTCCGGCCGCAAGATCTTCGTCCTCCCGGGCGCCGTGCCCCGCGCGCTGAGCTTCCTCGCGAAGTCGCCGTCGGGCCAGGCCGCCACCGGCGAGGAGCTGCGCGAGGGCAAGCTCGGCCGCATCTACGGCTTCGAGCTGCTCAGCTCGGCCGCGGTACCGGCGGAGCTGGCGACCACGGCGGGCATCATCGCCTACCACGAGAAGAGCGCGGCGTACGTCGGCCAGATCGACAAGACGCAGGCCGTGCGCCCGCACAACTCGTTCAAGGACGCCGTCTCGGCGCTCCTGGTCTACGGGTTCAAGGTCATCCGCCCGACAACCGTCTTCGCCATCGGCTTCACCAAGCCGGTCGACGGCGAGCCCAGCGCGTAAGCCCGCTTCGAGGGGCGCCCCACACCCGGGGCGCCCCTCACCCCCATCCCCTAACCACCTGCCGAGGAGGCACCCATGAACCCGCCCCTGTGCACCCCCGAGCAGGCCGCGTCCCTCGGCTACGAGGCCAGCGCACCCATGCTCGCCCGCGCCTCCGTCCGCATCCGCTCCTACGCCGGTGATGCCTTCATCGACGCCGTGTCCACCGAGGATTGGCTCATCGAGCTGACTGCCGGCGTCGCGCAGCGGCTTGCCGGTATCGAGGGGTCTGCGCTCGCGCAGGGCATCACCTCCGAAGGAGCAGGCGGCGAGACCGTCAGCTACGGCGCCGACGCGTGGGCAGGTGTCTCCGGCCTCACCCGCGGTGAAGAGCGAGTCATCGACGCGCAGAAGCGCCGCCGTCGCGGCATCCGCGTCATCCACCTGGTGGCCTGATGCGCAGCTTCTACCGCGACACCGCCACCCGGCTCCGGCCGGAGGTCGTGAGCAACGCCCACGGGCAGGCGCGCGACACCTGGACCGAATCCGCACTCACCGGCCTCCGCATCACCGCCGTCGCCGGCACCGAGCTCGACGGGCTCACGGAAGCCACCCACACGCTCCGTGGCGCCGTCACTCTCGACATCCGCGCCAGTGACCGTGTCCGCTGGACCGACGTCCGTGGCGTCGAGCACATCGCCGACGTGCACGGCATCCCCGTCGCACACCGCGGCATCTCCGGGGCCGTCGCCCACCTCGTCGTGCAGCTCGTCGAGGGGGACGTATGAGCGACCAGTCACCGCAATCCCTTGCTCGCAGTAAAGCAGCCGAGGATGCCGCCCAGCTCCGCCGTGAAGCGCCCGCGACGAAGGCACGGGCTCTCAAACGAGCCCGAGCCGGGAAGACACGACGAGGCGGTTCGATGACCGGCGGAGCCGCAGTCGGTGTAGCCGTGACGAAGGGCTCCTACCGCGCTCTACGGCACTCCGAAGGGGTGGCGTTGCTCCTGTGGCAGGCGGCGGAACGGATCGCTCAGCATGCGAACGAGCACATCGAAACGTCGAGCGTCGCCGAGCACCACTTCCTGGTGGACGGCGCGCGTGGACGTGAAGGCAATCGCAAAGCGTCCTACCGCACCACCGCCCGCACGTACACGAAAGCGGCCGTGTACCACCAGCACGACGACCACCTCCTCGAAGCGGCCATCGCCGCGCTGAAAGCGCAGGGCATCTGATGACCGACATCATTCTCTTCGACGACCCCGAGGCCCTCGTCGTCGCCTACCTGCGAGACGTGCTCCCCGGCTACGGCATCACCCTCCCCGTCGGCACCGCTGTCCCTCGCACGCCCGAAGGCAAGCCGGCGTCGCAGTACGTCCGTGTCCTGCTCACCGGCGGCAGCACCACGTCCCCGGTCACCGACGAGTCCCTCATCGTCATCGAGGTCCATTACGGCATCGACGACGACTCGACCGTCGCCTCCCGCGCCGCCTCTCTCATCCGAGGGCTCATGGCTGCCATGCCCCGTCACACCCCGGCCGTCCGCCAGGTGCGCGAGGTCGGCCGGCCCGTACCCCGCACTCACCCCGTCACCGGCGCGCCTTCCTACTCCCAGTCGCACGCCATCACCACCCGCGGCCTCTAACCGCAGAACGGAACACTCATGTCCAACGCACACGACATCCTCGTCGCCGGAACGGACGCCAGCGTCGCCGGCGGCTACTTCCAGGTCGGCGAGATCACCGCAACCGCCCCGACCGACGCCACGACCGCCCTCGGCACCGGCTACGTCAACGCGGGCCTCATCACCCCGGACGGCGTCACGCTCGCGGAGACGAAGTCCACCGAGCCGGTCAAGGACGCATCGGGCGCCATCGTCCGCGTCATTACGACCGAGTACGGCGTGCGCGTCACGCTCTCGCTGCTCGCCCCGACGCTCAAGTCCTTCCAGCTCATGCGCGGCGCGGAGAACGTGACCGTTTCGCCCGAGGGCGACATCGTCACCAAGTTCGCGAAGGCCGAGCTGCCCGTGCAGTCCTGGGCCGTGCACTTCGTGGACGCCGGCCGGAAGATCCGCCTCTACCTCCCCGAGGCGCAGATCGTCGAGACCAGCGACATCGCGTACAACGTCACCACGCCGACGAACTACGAGATCACCATCGAGTGCCGCCCCGACGCCGACGGCGGCTACGCGTACGAGTACCGCCAGGGCGTGCCCGGCGTGACCGTCATCGCCCCCGAGCCCGAAGAGGCCTGACCCCCTGACCCGCGGGGCCTCGGCTTTGCCGTGAGCCGGGGCTCCGCGCACCACCTCGCCTGCACCCCGCAGGCACCTCACGGCACCCATCATCACTCACGGCAAGGAGTACCACCCCATGGCTGACGCCACCACCATCGACCGCCTCCCGCAGGACAAACGCAGCAAGGACCAGGATCGTTTCACGTTCCGCACCGTCCGCGGCCGGATCATCGACATCCCCTCGCAGGGCTTCACGCCCCTGCCCGTCCTCATGGCGCTCCGCGCATTCGACGGGCTCGAAGGCGACGAGATCATCGACCACCTCCACCTGCTCTACGACCTCGCCGACGACGCCGAGGGTCGCAAGGGCCTCGAATCCCTCGGCATCGTCGAGCTGCAGCGCCTGCTCAAGCTGTGGCGCCGGCAGGGCGAGGCCGCGTCGGGAAAATCCAAGGCCTGATTGCGTGGCTAGTGGATGGCCCAGACCGTGAGGATGCGCTCCGCGCTGACCTCGTGGCCGCGGGCCTCCGCTTCGACCGCATCGGGCCTGAGCTCTCCTACGACGACGCCTACGCCTACCTCCGCCACCTCGCGTGGCTACCCACCTCCGCGGTCTACCGCGTCACCCACGGGCACTCGTGGGGCATGACCGAGTCCATGCTCGCGCACCTCTTCGACCGCCTCGGCTGGCTCGGTGAAGTCACCGCCAAGAGCAACGGCGCGAAGTGGCGCGGCGGACACGTTCAGCCCTTCCCCCGGCCCAAGCCCCTCCGCGGCGAAGGCCCCGACACCAACACCCGTGGTGAAGCACTCCCCCTCGAGGACGTCCTCGCGTGGATGACCGAAAGCGAGAACGACGATGGCCAAGAAGACTCGAACTGAAGGCTACGAGGTCGCAGCGGCATACATCTCGCTGTACGCCGACACCCAGGGCGTCTCCGAGGACATCAACAACGCCCTCGGGACCGCTGCGGAACCAGCCCAGAAGGCCGGCGAGGAGATCGGCGAAGGCCTTGCGAAAGGCTCGAAGGAGAAGACGAAGGGCCTCGGTCAGCGTCTTCTCGCCTGGGGCGGTTTCGCTGCCATCGGCAGCCTCGTCGGCGGTCTCTTCAAGGACGGCTGGGACACTGCCACCGCCCAACTCGATCTCGAACGCACCCTCTCCGCCAACCTCGGGGTCACCCCGCAGGTGGCCGCCGAGTACGCCGACGTCGCCGCTGACCTGTACGCGCAGGGCTGGGGCGAGTCCCTCGAAGAGGTCGGCGCCTCCGTCCAGTCGATGCTCTCCGAAGTCGGTCACCTCTCACGATCCGAGCTCGAAGAGCTTGCCCCGCTCCTCATGGGCATCGCGGAGCAAACCGGCGCCGACATGGCACGGCTGGCAGACGCGACGAACAAGCTCACGGTCACCGGTCTCGCCGGCAGCGTCACCGAAGCCGCCGACATCATCGCCAAGGCGTACCAGTCGTTCGGTGAGTCCAGCGGCGAGGACATCCTCGACACCATCACCGAGTACTCCGGCCAATTCCAGAAGCTCGGCATCGACGCTGAGACCGCCATGGGCATGGTCAAGCAGGCCATGGACGCCGGCGCGCGCAACACGGACTTCGTCGCCGACGCACTCAAGGAGTTCTCGATTCGGTCCGTGGACGGATCGAAGGCCTCCATCGCCGCCTACGAAGCCCTCGGGCTGTCAGGCGAAGAAATGACCCGGCGCCTCGCCGAAGGTGGACCGGACGCAGCACTCGGAATGCAGGAAGTATTCGACGCCATCAACGGAGTCGGAGACGCTGCGACCAGGGAGCAGATCGCCGTCGCCCTGTTCGGGACGAAAGCCGAAGATCTCGGCGCGGCGCTCGAATCCATGAACCCGCGCACCGCGGCCGAGGGTTTCGGAGAGTTCGCCGGAACGGCGCAGGAGATGGCCGACGCCTCCATGTCGCTCGACGACATGCTCGCTGGTCTCAGCCGTACCCTCTCCGGGGCCATCGCAGACACCCTCCGGCCGATCCTCCCGCAGCTTCGCGAGTTTCTCCAGATCGTGACCGGTGTCTTCGGCTGGCTGCGTGACAACCCCGTCGTCACGACGATCCTGCTCGCCATCGGTGCGGCCATCGCCGTCATGGCAGCCGCGCAGTGGGCGTTCAACATCGCCATGCTCGCCAACCCCATCGTGCTGTGGGTGACCGCCGCGCTCGTCGTCATCGGCCTGCTTGTCGCAGGCTTCGTCTGGCTCGTGCAGAACTGGGATGGCGTCGTCGCTGGCTTCCAGAACGGCGCGAACCAGATCCAGGCTGCGCTCCTCCCCGCTCTCGAGAACACCAAGTTCGGCCTCGACACCTTCATCGGTGCAGCGCAGAACGGCGCCTCCCAGATCGGCGGATGGTTCGGCGGCGTCTTCTCAAGCATCGGTGCCTGGGGCGCGGACACCTGGACTGGCCTCACCACTGGCATCCAGAACGCGCTGCAGTACATCGTCGAGCTCGCCATGTGGGCGAGCAACGAGGTGAACAAGGCCATGGGCGGTAAGGGCGGCCTCAAGGCCCCCAAGATCCCGGCGGCTGGCAAGATCCCCGGCATGAAAGACGGTGGCAAGGTCACCGGATCCGGCCTCTCCTGGGTCGGTGAGGAAGGCCCCGAGCTGATGCACTTCAGCCCCGGCGCCACCATCATCCCGAACGACGTGTCGATGGATCTCGCCAACGGCGCCGGCTCCGGCGGCCGTGGCACACAGGTCACCATCGTCAACCCTGTCGCCGAGAAGTCCTCTCAGTCCCTGTCGCGTTACCGCCGCGACATCGGCGCTGACATCGCCCTCGCGTGACACAAGCCCCGGGGGCGTGCCTTACCCGCACGTCCCCGGGCACCACCTTCTTCCCGTGCCTCGATGCAAGGACTCCGCACCATGTACACACTCAACGGCCTCCCGGCCCACAGCCCATCCTTGGGCTGGATCCTCACCTACGACACGACCTTCATCTACTCCACGACCATCACCCGCCCCGAGGTCCGCATCCCCGGCTTCGACGGTGCGGTCGAGATGGACGGCGTGGAAGACGTCCCGGGCGTCACGCTCGTCTGGTCGGTGCGGGAGTCCGAGCTGCCCGGGCTTCGCAACGTCCTCCGCTCGCCGACCCTCACGCTGGGCAAGGGCGCAGGTGAGGCCGAGGTGAACCTCCGCTCCTTCACCCCCGAGAAGATCGGCATCGGCAGCGACCCGGAGTACACCGTGACCGCCGAGCTCGTAATCCCCGGCGTCTGGACGCGCGGCGCTGAGGTCACTGCGACCACGCCGCTTGACCAGGACACACAGGTCATCGACGTTCTCACCGGCTCAGACGGCAAGGTGTCTGACGGCACCCTGCTCATCGACGGCCCCTTCGCGCCTGGCGTCGAGGTGCATGACATGGCCGGGCTCTCGTGGATCCGCTACACGAAGGGCCTCTGGGCGGGCGCGACTCTCCGCTACGACATGGCCACCGGGCGCGCGTGGGTGCACAACGCCTCCAACCCGTATGAGTCTCCGCTCTACGAGGCGACAGCCGACATCGAGACCGGCCCGGAGATCTACTACCTCCGCATCACACCCGTCATCGACGGTGCAGACCCCACGCTGGCGCAGCCGAAGCTCCGCGTCACCTCTACCGGCCGATCCGCCACATCCGCGCTGACTGTGCGCGCCCGCCCCGCCTACATCCTCTGAGGAGAGCCATGACCCTCGACGTCCGCGTCCGCCGCCTCTCTGGCACGTCCGCCTTCCGGCCCGAGCACCTGCGGTGCGACAGCATCGACTACAGCGCCGCGCTCAACGAGACGGCCGCCCTTCGGCTGCAGCTCTCCCAGGCCGAAGCGGTCAACGGCCAGGTGCACGACGGTGAGGAGCTCGCTCTCGAGATCTGGGACGGCAGCCGCTGGACCGAACCCGAAGCCGCACGCTTCTCTGTGCTCGGCCGCTCGCTCGACGAGCTGGACCCGACACGGGCCACCGCCACCGACGTCGTCGAGTACGTGTCCTTCCGCCTCGCCGGCGCCCTCCTCGCCACACAGGGCGGGGACCGCACGTACACCGACGTGACCCCGGGGTGGATGCTCGACGGCATCCTCGACGAGGCGCAGGCCCGCGGGGCAGCCGAAGGCGTCACCTGGACCTTCACCGCCACACACGACAGCACCGGCAAGCCCTGGGCGAGCACCCTCACCATGGACCTCCCCGCTGACCAGCCGGCCACCGAGACGCTTGCCGTCCTCGTCGCCGGCGGCTTCATCGACTGGACCACCCGCGGCCGCGAGCTCGTCGTCTACGCACGCGAGAGCGCCGGAGTGAAGCGCGGCTTCACCATCGGCAAGCGTGCCCTCGAACGGCCGGTGCGCACGTCGCTCGCCGGCGTCGCCACCGACGTGATCCTCCGCCTCGACTCCGGGCAGTCGATCCGCAAGTCCGGCAACGCCGGGCTGGGCCTGGGCGTCCTAGAACGCTCCATCAGCGCGTCCGGTGTCACCCACCAGGGCACCCTCGACCTCCTCGCAGCCGCAGAGCTCGCCGGTGCAGCACCGAAGACGGAGCTCACGGTCTCCGAGACCGCTGCGACCCTTGACCGAGTTCCGCTCGTGCACTACGACCTGGGCGACTGGGTGCTCGTGCGACGATCCGGGGCCATCGAAGAGGTGCGCGTTGCGTCCGTTCAGCTGCGGCGTGGGACCGACATGGTGCTCACCGTGGACATCGGACTCATGGATCGGCTGGCAGACACGGCATCGAAGTTGGCGAAGCGGGCCAAGTCGCTGGGCAACGTCGGCGGCAACGGGAAGTTCAAGAGTGGCGGGGGCGGAGGCGGGGCGAGTGCCCGCTACGGCACCGTGGACCCTACCTACCTCCGCGGCTCCGGCAACCCTGTGTACGTCGACTTCGGCGCTTCTTCGATGGAGGGTCCTTTCGACTTCCTCGCCTCCTACTCCCCTGCCGGCGGCGACCGCGTCATGGTCGTGGACTCCACCGTCGCCGGCCGCGTCACCGCAGAACCCGGCGAGGTCACCGGCTCCGTCGAGATCCTCGAACCCGGCCCCGGCTGGCGGAACTTCGACAGCGCTCGCTACGGCGACCTGCGCGTCACGAAGACGGCCAGCGACTGGGTAATCCTCTCGGGCATGCTCGAACGGGATCCCAATTACACGGGCGACGACGCACATGTCGTGGCGTATGTCCCCGGCGCTTACCGTCCTGACCGGCCCATGGTCTACATCCTCGCAGCCACCGAAGCAGGCGGAACTTCCCACTGGCCACTCACGATGGACCAGGAGAGTGGCGCGCTCAGCTTCGCCCCGTACTACGCCACCAATCCCGCCAGTATGCCGGCGACAGTGGCGATGGGCAGCGCGGTGTGGACCGTCGCCACCCATGACCTGTGGAACGTCAGCAACGTCACTACGGGTGGCGTTGACCGAGACGGGACCGTATTCCTTCTGGGCAACTCTCTGCGGCAAGACACCGTGACATTCCCGCAGGGACTTGGGCCGTCGCGCAATCACACCTACGCCGGACAGCGGAGCAGTTCTCTTCTCACAGCCACCGTGACACCGACATCCTCCTGGGCTGGAGGCACAGGCACGCAGCGGACCTACTACCGCGGCTATGCCATGTGGCCGAAGGTCGGTGAAGCAACATATGAGTTCCAGCAACTCACGCTCCGCAACGGGTACACGCACCACGCAACGGAGCCGCTCGAGTATACAAAGACACCGAGTGGAATCGTCATGCTGCGCGGGCTAAACGGCGGCGGTGGAATCACGAATCAGTCCATCGCTACCCTCCCTGCGGGGTTCCGGCCATCCTTCGAAGTTGTCACTCACAGCGGCCTTCGAATCATGCCGAGCGGTGCGATCCACGGGCTTTCGACGCTCGCGGGTCAAAGTACATCGAACGGGCAGGGCTACAGCACCATCGCCAGCGCATTCCTCGCCGGTCGGTAAGCCACACCCCATCCCGCCCCGGGCCGCTCACTCTGCGGCCCGGGGCGCACCAGTTTCACGCGCGCCCGCACCCCGGCTCGCGCTCATCGTCATGCCCGCGCAGTCTCCCCTTTTTTCCATCCATCACTTGCCACCCCTGGACCTGCCCATGCCCCACATCCTCACCACCATCGTCCTCACAGAGCTCCCCGGCGAGCTCATCACCACCGCCGGCATCGTCACTGCCGCCCTCCTCACCCTCATCGGTGTCGTCGTGGGGCATCTCGTCGCAGCACGCACCGCACGCAAGGCTCAGACCGCGACACGTGATGTCACCTCCGGCGAGCTCGCCCTAGAGATCGCGAAGGAAGCTCGCGCTGAGGTCGTGACGGTCAAGGCCGAGCTCGGCGCCGTCCGCAGCGAAAGCGATGCCCGCCACGCTCAGTACGGGCTCGCGCACCGCCACGGCTCCGAGCTGCACCACCTCTGGCCCATCGACGCCCTGCCCGAGCGACCCACCTGGCCGCCGGACCTCGCCCCACCGATCTGGCCCGTGCACACCGCGCCGCCGGCGTAAGCCTCGCAGCCCGCGCGACGCACCGTCACCCGCACCTCGGGTATGCGGTGTCTCGTCGCGTCCCGAAACCCCCACCCGCTCCTACAGAAGGAACACTGGCATGCCACGTCTGACCCGTCCCGCGCCCAAAGACCACCACTCCGGCTTCTCCCGCACGAACCCCCGTCACCTCGGCCTCGACTACGGCTGGGGCGCCGGGGACGCCGTGACCGCAGCCCTCTCCGGCACTGTCGTCTCCGTCTATGGCGGCGGCGGGTACAACGGCGGCTGGGGAAACTTCGCGCTCATCGACCACGGCGCCGGCGTCTACACCGGCTACGCCCACCTCGCCTCCGGCACCATCGCCGTCAAGGTCGGGCAGCACGTCGCAACCGGGCAGCGTCTCGGGACCATGGGCGCCACCGGGAAGGTGAGCGCCAAGCACCTTCACTTCGAGCTCCGGATCGGCGGCTCGGGAGAGAGCTTCCGCGTGGACCCTGCGCCGTACTTCACCCGCGATCTCCCAGGCCTCGGTGCACCCGCCGCAGCCCCGGCCTCGACCGGCCGCGCGGACCGTGTGGTGCGTCAGGGCGTCGGCTCCGGCGGCTACCTGAACGGCCGCACGCAGCCGAACACCGGCTCGAAGATCGCGCAGAAGCTGAGCGGCAACGTCACGGGCACGTTCGACGGGTTCATCCGCGGGCAGCAGGTCACCGTGGACGGCGTCACCTCGAATGTGTGGTATCGGGGCGCGTTCAACGGCAACTTCTTCGCCGCCGCGGGCTTCACGTCGCAGTCCACCGACGGGCTCGCTGACCTCGGCACCGCCGCAGCACCCGCACCCGCCCCGGCGCCGGCGCCCGCGGCCCGTCGCTACGTCCGCCTGGCGACCTCCTGGTTCGTCTTCCCCTCCGCTGCAGCCGCACGTGCAGCGAAGCGCGGTCACACCGGACCCACCGTCGCCCGCGGTGACCACCTCATCCTCGAAGGCTCCGGCCCCTACCGGATCGCCTCGGGGTGGATCGGTACCGGCCGCACCAACCCTCCCACCATCACCAAGTAGGAAGAAGTTATTCCATGTTGTCCAACACCCTCATCGGTCTCATCCGTACCTCCGTCCCCCTCGCCGTCGGCTGGCTCATGACACAGCTCGCCCTGCTCGGTGTGACGCTGCCCCCGGGTACCGAGCTCGAGCTCGCGTCCGCGGGCACCGCACTGGCCGCCGCTCTCTACTGGGCTACGGTCACCTGGCTCGCGAAGCGCTGGCCCTCCGCAGGCTGGCTCCTCGGCAACCCCTCGCAGCCGGTGTACACCCCGGCGCCCGCGGCGGTCGAGGTCACGGCTGACATGACGCGTGACCAGTACCGCGAAGCCTCAGGCCTGTAACGAACGAACGCCCCCGCCCTTGGAACCAAGGGCGGGGGCGATTTGTCGTGCCCAGCGATCACGGTGATCGGTGCATGGCACACGATCAGGCAGCCACCGCGAATGTAGGTAGTGCGGTCGGGCTGGCCGCATCGCTGACTGGCTGGGGAGCCCGTCGCAGAGGCCCCGGGATTGGGAAGTCCCGGGGCCTCATTTCATCTACTCGCTCTTCCTCACCACCGACCGCCGGCCGTACTTCTGCAGCGTCGCGCGCACGTCGGGCACCATCATCTGTGCTTTGGCGTAGTGCTTCTCGGTGATGGCGGACTGCTTGTTGCCGAGCACCTTCGCTGCCACGACGATGTCGTGCGAGGCACTCACTTCGGTAGCGACTCCGCGGCGCAGTGCGTGCATCGTCAAGTTCACGTCGATGTTCGGCTGGTCATCCTGGGTGAGCGCCCAGTCCCGCGCCTTCCACATCTGGAGGCGCACCTGGTGCTGCCCGACGGGGAGGCCGGTGGCCGTCTCGAAGACGTGAGCGTGCTGGCCAAGGGATTCGACCTTCCGCCGGCGGAGCATGTCGACGGCGTAGTCCGGGATAGGGATGCCGCGCTCGGAGTCCTCCGTCTTCGGGTAGGGCTGGCGGTGCTTCTTCACCCTGTGACCTTCGACGACGGTGCCCCGCACGTAGACGACGGGCACTTCCCCATCCAGGTCCACATCCTCAGCCCACCGGAGTGCGAGCGCCTCACCGATACGCATGCCGGTGCCAGCGATGATGTCGGCGACGTCGAGCAGGAGCGGGGTCGGCTTCGGGCCACGACGGTTCGGCCGGGTCGCGTACGCGTGCGCCACCTGCTGGAGCACCTCGACCTCGACGTCCGTGGCCGCATGCTGCTTGACCACCTTCGGCCGCTTGAACTTGAGACCGACGCACGGGTTCGAGTTCATCAGGTCCAGCTCGTACGCGTAGGCGGTGAGCTTCTGGATGACCGTGGCCCACTGGCGCGCACGCCCGGGCTTCTTGTGTGTCACGAGGATGGCGCGGTGCTCGGCGGTGATGACGGACGGGCGGAGTCCCCGGAGGGTGGTCTTGCCGAACGGCTTCTCGATGATGTACTTGCGCACGACCGACGCTTCGTCGTTGAGGTACTGGGGCGTGTTGCCCCCGTTGCGTTCATCCTGGATGGCGAGGTATGCCTCGGCGAGTTCGGCGACCGTGCTGTCCCGGGTGAGGGCGAGGCCGGCATCCAGCTCGAAGTCCGCTATGCGTTCGCGTGCGGCTTCCATCACTGCGCGACGGGCCGCTTGCTTGTTCGAGCCCTTGCGGGCGATGCGGCCTTCGGTGCCGTCCTGTCGGCGGTAGCGCACACGGGCGAGGAACCCGTCCGGCTTCTCGATGAACGCAACGTTGCCGATGTCTCCGGGACCGAGGCCGGCGCGGGTCATGCTGCCACCTCAATGCCGGCGTAGGCGAGCACGTCGGAGCGGCGGTACACGCGGCGGCCGCCGAGCTTGACCGGTTCGGGTCCACGCTGCAGCGTTTCCCAGTCGCATAGCCAGTTTCGGAGCGTCTTCGGCGCGAGGCGGAGGACGGCGGCCGCTTCGGCGGTGGTCAGCAGCAGCGGGAGGGTGGCGGCGTCGGTGGGCGGGAGCAGAGCGAGTGTCTGTGTCATGAGGTGTACATGCGCGGTGTGAGTATCCCGCGATGACACATCGGAGCAGTAGTGATCCCTGGCCGGCCGTTTTTGGAGTAGTCGCTCCCGGCGCACCCCGGGCGTGTCGAAGCACGCCGAGGCCCGGAGGCCGGTGACCTGAAAACGTAATGCGGTCACCAAATGGCCGATAGTGACCGGATAACGCTGCCGGAGGCGTGCCCTGGGAACACGAAAACCCCCGCCGGAGCGGGGGTTTTCAATGTGGACCTGGCGAGACTCGAACTCGCGACCCCCTGCATGCCATGCAGGTGCGCTACCAGCTGCGCCACAGGCCCTTGCATCACCGCGAATTTCTCGGGGCAACTCGAAAAGATTACTACATTCCGCGGGCGCACTCGAATCGTGAGCACACCCCGGGCGCGCCGGACTCAGACCCGGTCGGTACGCGCCGGCGTGGGAATCTCGACCGGGATCACGGGGCAGTCCTTCCACAGGCGCTCGAGCCCGTAGTAGACCCGTTCCTGCTCGTGGAAGACGTGCACGACGAGGTCGCCGAAGTCCATGAGCACCCATCGGCCCTCCTCGCGTCCCTCACGCCGCAGTCGCTTGACGCCGGCCTCGAGAAGCTTCTCCTCGACCTCGTCGGAGATCGCGCCCACGTTGCGCTCGTTGCGCCCCGTCACGAGAAGGAAGGCGTCGACGAGCGGCAGCGGACCCGAGACGTCGAGGGCGACGAGGTCTTCACCGCCCTTGGCGTCGGCCGCGGCGGCGGCGATCTGCACGAGTCGTCGTGCGTCGTCCGTTGCGGTCATCAGAAAGCCCCGTTCACGACGGCGATGATGAGCACACCCACGAGCGCCAGTGCCAGCACACCCGCCGTGATGGCGAGCGTGAACAGCAGTCTGCTGCCCTTCTCGGGTGCGGGAGGTCGGATGATCTCACCCGTGCCGCGCACGGTGCTGATCGCGGCACTGGCCGCGATGGGCGTGGGAGAGGATGCCGGCGGCAGCTCGCCGTCGATGAGCACAGCGTCGACATCCTTTCCGTCGGTGGAACTCGGCACGCTTCCGCGCGAGCCGAGCCCCTCGGGCAAGTGGTAGGAGCCGGTGATGATGACTTCGCCGGTGGCGTTGACGGGGCCCGACAGCGGCGGCGCGGACGGCGTCTGCGAGAGGATCAGCGCGCTCGGTGTCGCGAGCGTTCCCGTCGAGGTACCGCCCCGGGCGATGAGCTCGTCGAACGAGGGCGGCAGGGTGGCGGCGACCTCGTCGCCACTGAGCAGCTCGGCTCCGAACTGAGGACTCACCGTCGCCGCGGACACCGGTACGGGCTCGGGCAGCACCTCTGCGGCAGGCTCGGAGGGCGATTCGTCATCGGTGAGATCGACCTCGGATGGCTGATCGTCTGCGGCATCCGTGGGTTCGTCGTCGTGGGCCGGCACCGCATCGGCACCGTCTGCACCATCCGCGTCGGCATCATCACGATCGGTCTGGTCGCCCCGCTCAGGATCGTCGGCCGCCTCAGCCATGTCGTCCGGCGCGTCCGTCGCATCCTCCGCGTCGGGGCTGGCTGTCTCCAGGAAAGGAGACTCCTCCGCGTCACGCGACTGCTCGTCGGACGTCTGATCCTCGTCACGCGACTGCTCGTCGGGCGTCTGATCCTCGTCGGGCGTCTGATCCGCCCGGTGCTCGGCCGCGACGTCGGGCGTGATCACAGGAACCGAGGCGGTGCGAATGCGCTCCTGCTCCCGCGCCTGCCTGCGGGTCAGCGGAGCGACGCCCAGGTCGACCTGCGCGTCGGGTGTGGGCAGGGGGGCGACCACGGCAGGCACGGCTGCACGCGGCAGCGGTGCCGCCGGAGCGGGTCCACTCTGCTCGGGCTCATCGCTCGTATCGGTCTGCACGGGCACGGAGCCGGTGCGACCGAGCTCGCGCATCTGCTTGCGGGTCAGCGGCTGATCGGGTGTGCTCATTCGGTGCTCCGATAGAGGTGATGCTTGTTGATGTACTGGACAACGCCATCCGGCACGAGGTACCAGACCGGATGACCGCGGGCTACGCGCGAGCGGCAGTCGGTCGAAGAGATCGCGAGGGCGGGAACCTCGAGCTGGCTGACGACGTCATCGGGGAGCCCCCGAGTGTCGAGCACGTGCCCCGGCCGGCTCACCGCGACGAAGCGCGCGAGGTCCCACAGGCCATCATGGTCCCTCCAACTGAGAATCTGCGCCACGGCATCCGCCCCGGTGATGAAGTAGAGCTCCACCTCCGGCCGCTGAGCGCGCAGATCCCGCAGCGTATCGACCGTATAGGTCTGTCCGCCTCGGTCGATGTCGACCCGGCTGACGGTGAAACGAGGGTTGGATGCTGTCGCGATGACGGTCATCAGGTACCGGTGCTCGCTGTCGGTCACATTCGACTTCTGCCACGGCATTCCTGTGGGAACGAAGACCACCTCGTCGAGGTCGAGATGCTGTGCCACCTCGCTGGCGGCGACCAGGTGACCGTGGTGGATCGGATCGAACGTCCCGCCCATCACCCCGATGCGAGGTCGATCTCCAGCCACCGACATACGCGACCTAGTGGCCGTGCCCCGCCTTGTGCTCGAGATCGGTGCCCTGCGCGTGGGCATAGGCTTCGGCCTTGCCCGCGTGCCGGTTGGCCACGTCGCGGTACGAGAACGTCACGACGGCGAGGGCGATGAAGACCACGAAGGCGATGATCCCGGCGATGACCGTTTCGGCCATCACATTGCCGTGGTGCGCCTCTTCGGCGGCCGCCAGGAGTGTCGTGGCGAAGTGCATCGGGGCTCCGTTCTCAGGGGGACGTGCGGGACCAGTCTAGGCAACTATCGTCGGGTCTGCCCGGCGCCGCGCGCGAGCCACTTCGTGCTCGTGAGCTCGGCCAGACCCATGGGACCGCGGGCGTGCAGCTTCTGCGTCGAGATGCCCACCTCCGCGCCGAAGCCGAACTCGCCGCCGTCGGTGAAGCGCGTCGAGGTGTTGGCCATCACGACGGCCGAATCCACTTCCGCGAGGAATCGCTCGATGTGGGCATCGTCGGTCGAGATGATCGACTCCGTGTGGCCCGTCGAGTACGTCCGGATGTGCTCGAGCGCGTCGTCGAGATCGTCGACGATCCGCACCGCCACGTCGAGGCTGAGGTATTCGGTCGACCAATCGGCCTCGGTGGCGGGCACGGCGCCGGGGACGAGCCGAGCGACCTCGTCATCGCCGTGCACGGTGACGCCCCTTGCGGCGAGAGCCTCGGCGAGCGGCGGCAGCAGCCGCGCGGCGCCCTCACGCACCACGAGGACCGTCTCGACCGCGTTGCAGACGCTCGGCCGCTGCACCTTGGCGTTGACGACGATGTCGCGGGCCCAGTCGAGGGGCGCGGAGTCGTCGAGGACGATGTGCACGACGCCGGCACCCGTCTCGATCACCGGCACGGTCGACTCGGTGACGACGGTCTCGATCAGCTGGGCGCTGCCTCGCGGGACGAGGACATCGATCAGTCCGCGCGCCTGCATGAGCTCGCGCGCACCGTCGCGACCGAACTCGTCGACGGTCTGGATCGCCTCCGGATCGATGCCGAGGCTCTCGAGCGCGGAGCGCATCGCGGCGATGAGGGCGGCGTTGGTGCGCTCCGCCGCCGATCCCCCGCGCAGGACCACGGCGTTGCCTGAGCGCAGGGCGAGGGAGGTGATGTCGACGGTGACGTTCGGGCGCGCCTCGTAGATCGATCCGACGACGCCGAAGGGCACCGAGACCTTCTGCAGCGTCGCCCCACCGGGAAGCGTGCGCTCATCGAGGACACGGCCCACGGGGTCGTCGAGTCCGGCGATCTGGCGCACGGCCTCGGCGAGGGCGGCGACGCGCGGAGCGTCCAGGCGCAATCGATCCAGAAGGGCGGCGGTCAGTCCGTTCGCGGCGCCACGCTCGAGATCTTCGGCGTTCGCTGCGACGATCTCCGGGGTCGCTGCGGCGATCGCATCCGCGATCGCGTGCAGCGCACGCGCCTTCTCTGCATCTGTGAGCAGCGCGATCTGGCGCGAGGCGCGCTTGGCCTGCAGCATCCGGTCCCGCGCCGACACGATGGTCGTTTCGGTCATCCCTCCAGCCTACCGACGAGGGGGCCGGGCGCGGGAGCGCTCAGCTCGTGTGGACGGGACCCGTCATGAGGGGGCCGGCTGTGCGCGGTCCCGGCTCGAACCACGTGCCCACGTCCGCGCCGTCCAGCGCCGGGCTGACGAGGACCGTGCTCGTGACGAGCACTCCCACGCCCGCCTGCGATGCGAGGCGCGCGGCGGACGCCTTCGTGGCGGCGCCTCCGGTACCCACGGAGTTGACCACTCCCGAGCCGAACTCGTAGTCGCTGAGATCGTCGCCGAACGACACATGGTCGATGGGACGCGCTCCGGGCTCGTCCGGAGGGCGGGTGTACAGGCACTCGATGTCGCTCAGCAGCACCAGCGCATCCGCTCCGATGAGCTGGGCCACGAGAGCCGCCAGCCGGTCGTTGTCGCCGAAGCGGATCTCGTGGGTGGCCACCGTGTCGTTCTCGTTCACGATCGGCAGGATGCGAAGCCCCAGCAGCCGCTCCATCGCCCGTCGGGCATTGGAGCGCGGCGTCGCATTCTCGAGGTCGCCCGCGGTGAGCAGCACCTGGCCGGCGACGATGCCGTAGGGACGCAGGTTGTCCTGGTAGCGATAGATGAGGACGTTCTGACCGACCGCGGCCGCGGCCTGCTGCGTCGCGAGATCGGTCGGCCGCTCATCGAGCGAGAGGTACGGCATGCCGGTGGCGATCGCTCCCGACGAGACGAGGACGAGCTCCGTGCCCCGCGCGTGCACCGCCGCGAGAGCATCCACGAGCCCCTCGAGTTTGCCGGCGTTCTCACCGCTGATCGATGACGAGCCCACCTTCACGACGATCCGACGGGCACCGGGGATGTCGGCGCGCGCGCGTGCGCTCACGCGTCGTCCTCGTCGTGATCTGCCGGCCGCGCGAGCCGCTGCTGTTCCAGCTCGGCACGGGCTTCGGCTTTCGCGTCCATGCGCGCGTGGTACCGCTCGCGCCGTTCGGACGTCGTGCGCCGATTGCCCTCGAGCAGGCGGGGATCGGTGCCGCGCGGAGCGGTCATCAGCTCCGCGGCCGAGGAGAGGGAGGGCTGCCAGTCGAAGACGACACCGTCACCCTCGCCGATGACGACTGTGGAGCCCGCCACGGCGCCGGCGCGGTAGAGCTCGTCCTCGACGCCCAGTCGCTCGAGACGGTCGGCGAGGTACCCCACGGCTTCCTCGTTCTGGAAGTCCGTCTGCTGCACCCACCGCACCGGCTTCTCGCCGAGCACCCGGTAGATGTTGCCGTACGTGCCGCCGTCGACACGCACGACGAAGTCCTTCTCCGACCCGCGCGGCCGGATCACGATGCGCTCGGGCACGGGCTCCGCCGCCTTCGCGGCGCGGTGCTCGGCGACGATGTCGCCGAGCGCGAAGGTCAGGGCGCGCAGACCGTCGCGGCTCACCGTCGAGATCTCGAACACGCGGAATCCTCGGGCCTCGAGGTCGGGCCGCACGAGCTCCGCGAGCTCGCGGGCCTCGGGGACGTCGAGCTTGTTCAGAGCGATCACCTGCGGGCGATCGATCAGCGGCACCTGCCCCTCGGGCACGGGGTAGGCCTCGAGCTCGGCGAGGATGACCTCGAGATCCGAGATCGGGTCGCGTCCCGGGTCGAGCGTCGCACAGTCGAGCACGTGCACGAGGGCCGTGCACCGCTCGACATGGCGCAGGAACTCCAGCCCGAGCCCGCGACCGTCGCTCGCGCCCTCGATGAGCCCCGGCACATCGGCGACCGTGTAGCGGTTGTCGCCGGCCTGCACGACGCCGAGGTTGGGGTGCAGGGTCGTGAACGGATAATCGGCGATCTTGGGCCGCGCCGCGGAGATGGCCGCGATCAGGCTCGACTTTCCGGCCGAGGGATAGCCCACGAGGGCCACGTCGGCGACCGTCTTCAGTTCGAGGAGGACATCGCCCTCCCATCCGGGCGTGCCGAGGAGGGCGAAGCCGGGCGCCTTGCGCTTGGGGTTGGCCAGCGTCGCGTTGCCGAGACCGCCGATGCCGCCGGGGGCCGCGATGAAACGCATGCCCGGCTCGATCATGTCGACGAGCACCTCGCCCGAGGGGTCTTTGACCACCGTGCCGACCGGCACGGGCAGTTCGACGGCTTCCCCCGCCGCCCCCTGGCGGTGATCCCCCATGCCGAATCCGCCGTTCCCGCCGGAGCGGTGCGGCGAGTGGTGGTACGACAGGAGCGTCGTCACCTGCGGGTCGGCGACGAGGACGACGTCGCCGCCGTGTCCGCCGTTGCCCCCGTCGGGGCCGGCGAGCGGCTTGAACTTCTCGCGCTTGACCGAGACGCAGCCGTTGCCGCCCTTTCCGGCACGCAGATGCAACGTCACACGGTCGACGAATGTGACCACGTCGCACCTCCTTGAAGAAAAAGAAGGGGGCGAGCCGAAGCCCGCCCCCTCACAGAAATCGCGTCTGTCGCGCCTGGAGTGTCGCTTCGACTACTCGGCGGCCGCGACGATGTTGACGACCTTGCGGCCGCCCTTGTTGCCGAACTCGACGGCACCCGCCGAGAGGGCGAACAGCGTGTCGTCGCCACCGCGGCCGACGTTCACGCCGGGGTGGAAGTGGGTGCCGCGCTGCCGGACGATGATCTCGCCGGCGCCGACGACCTGACCGCCGAAGCGCTTCACGCCGAGTCGCTGTGCGTTGGAGTCACGACCGTTGCGGGTGGAGCTTGCGCCCTTTTTATGTGCCATCTCGAGTCTCCCTCGGCTTACTTGATGCCGGTGACTTTGACGCGCGTGAGGTCCTGACGGTGCCCCTGGCGCTTCTTGTAACCGGTCTTGTTCTTGAACTTCTGGATGATGATCTTGGGTCCGCGCAGCTCGCCGAGCACCTCGGCGGTGACGGTGACCTTCGCGAGCGTGTCGGCGTCGGTGGTGACGGTGTCGCCGTCGACCAGCAGCACCGCGGGAAGCTCGATCTTCTCGCCCTGCTTCGCCTTCTGGCGGTCGAGGACGACGATGGTGCCGACCTCCACCTTCTCCTGGCGGCCGCCGGCGCGCACTACTGCGTAAACCACTTCACACCTGTTTTTCTCTGGGGAGCCCGGGCGGGCGCCTTCTGTCTGGAGAGCTGTTCGGCTCCGTTATGTGGAGAGCCGTACGACTCGGGATGTTCACGGGAAGCCGCGGCTTCGTCGAGCGTGGTGCGGAAGCTAGGCTCTTGTCGCGCCGCGCACACGAGGTGGCGGCACGTGACGCACCAAGGGTCGAGTCTACCCGATGCTCACCCCGGTGGCAAAAGCGGCCCCCGGGTGTCCTGCACGGGATGCTGCAGGCACAGGCCGCTTAGAGTGACGCCATGGCGATCCTGATCGACACCGCACGCTGGCCCGCCCACGGCCGCCTCTGGGCGCACCTGATCAGCGACGCGACCCTCGACGAGCTCCACGCCTTCGCCGCAGCGCACGGCATCCCCCGTCGAGGATTCGATCTCGACCACTACGACGTCCCCGAAGACGCCGTCCCCCGCCTCATCGCGGGCGGGGCACGGCACGTCTCGAGTCGGGAGATCGTCTACGCGCTGCGCGACTCGGGTCTACGGGTCACCGCGCGCGAGCGTCGCTCCCAGGCCTGAGCACCCGGCGCCTGAGCGCAGGATGATGTCAGCGGATGCTGCTCACTCGTCCGCACCGGGCATCGTGACCGGGGTGCCCGTGAGCACACCCGTCGACACCCGCCGGCGGGCACGCCCCTGGCCCGGCGCCTTCGGCTCGGGCAGTGCCTGCAGCACCGACTCGAGAAGCTGCTGCTTCTCCGTCCGCGGCGCGCCCTGACGCTCCGCGGCATCGGAGCCGGAGCGATCGGATCGCTCGCCACCGGGCCGATCGCCGCGCTCGCCGCCGCCCCGCTCGCCGCGCTCGGAACGCTCGCCGCGCTTGCGGCGCTTCTTGGGCCGATCCCCCTCCGGCGATCCGCCGGGACCCTCCGGAAGCACGATCGTGATGGCATCGGCCGTGACGGTGGCCGATGCGGCTTCGGCGGCAGCATCCGCTTCGGGTCCGTGGCCGAGCGTGGACGCGGCGATCTGCGCGAGCGCGGACTTGACGCCCTCGGTGATGACGTGGGTGCCCGACGTGGCCGGAGCCGCCGACGAGGGCTGGGCCCCGCCGCGAGAGCGACGGTTGGAGCCGGTTCCGCCTGAGGGCTGCGCCGACCGGTGCTTGACGACGGGATCGTGATGCACGATGACGCCGCGCCCCGCGCAGACCTCGCAGGCCTCGCTGAAGGTCTCGAGCAGACCGAGGCCCAGCTTCTTGCGGGTCATCTGCACCAGGCCGAGCGAGGTGACCTCCGCCACCTGGTGCTTGGTCCGGTCACGGCTCAGACATTCGATGAGCCGGCGCAGCACGAGATCGCGGTTGGATTCCAGCACCATGTCGATGAAGTCCACGACGATGATGCCGCCGATGTCGCGAAGGCGCAGCTGACGGACGATCTCTTCGGCCGCCTCGAGGTTGTTCTTGGTGACGGTCTCCTCGAGGTTTCCCCCGGACCCCACGAACTTGCCGGTGTTGACATCCACGACCGTCATCGCCTCGGTGCGGTCGATCACGAGCGAGCCGCCCGAGGGCAGCCACACCTTGCGGTCCAGGGCCTTCTCGATCTGCTCGGTGATGCGGAACTCATCGAACGGGTCGTGGTCGCCGGAGAAGGCCTCGATCCGCTCGAGCAGGTCGGGCGCGACGGATTCGAGGTACGCCTCGATGGTGCGGTGAGCCTCCTCGCCCTGGATCAGCATCCGCGAGAAGTCCTCATTGAAGACGTCGCGCACGATCTTGACGAGCAGGTCGGGCTCGGAGTGCAGCAGTGCGGGTGCCTGCACGTGATCCACCTGGGCACTCACGTGCTCCCACTGCGTCATGAGTCGACCGACATCGCGGGTGAGCTGATCCTCGGTCGCCCCCTCGGCGGCCGTGCGCACGATCACTCCCGATGACTCCGGGAGCACCTCCTTGAGGATGCGCTTCAGGCGCGCGCGCTCGGTGTCGGGGAGCTTGCGCGAGATGCCGTTCATCGCGCCGCCCGGCACGTACACGAGGTAGCGGCCCGGGAGCGAGATCTGGCTGGTCAGGCGCGCTCCCTTGTGGCCCACCGGGTCCTTCGTGACCTGCACGAGGACCTTGTCGCCGGACTTGAGCGCCAGCTCGATGCGCCGGGGCTGGTTGCCGGTCTCGACCGAATCCCAATCCACCTCGCCCGAGTACAGCACCGCGTTGCGACCGCGGCCGATGTCGACGAAGGCCGCCTCCATGCTCGGAAGCACGTTCTGCACGCGGCCGACGTACACATTGCCGATCAGAGAGGCGTCCTGGTTGCGCGCGACGTAGTGCTCGACGAGCACGTTGTCCTCGAGCACGGCGATCTGGATGCGCCCGTTCTTCGAGCGCACGACCATGACACGATCGACGGCCTCGCGGCGTGCGAGGAACTCGGCCTCGGTGACCACGGCGCGGCGGCGACCGGCTTCGCGACCGTCCCGACGTCGCTGCTTCTTGGCCTCGAGCCTCGTCGAGCCTTTGATGCGCTGCGGCTCGGTGATCATCTCGACCGCGCGCGGCTGCCGCACCTTGACGACGGTGCCCGGGTCGGTCTCGCTCGGTGCATCCTCGCCCGCTCGGCGGCGGTTGCGACGACGGGAGGATCCCTGGCCGCCACCCTGCGGCGATGCGTCGGCGGCGGGCTCTTCCGGCAGGGCGGGCAGCGCAACGATCTCGGGCGCGTAGAAGTGCAGCTGCGTCGACACCTGCGAGACGAAGGTCTCGGGCAGCAGCCCGAGCGCCGCGGCGGTCAGGGGGCCGGGCTCAGGGTCGGGCTCTTGGGACGCGGCCTCCGATTCGGGATCGGCTGCCGCAGACACGGCATAGGTCGACGCCGGCTCCGCCTCGGGCTGGGCCGGCTGCTCGGTCGCGGTCGACTCCGCCTGCTCGGGCTGGGCCGGCTGCTCGGGCTGGGCCGGCTGCTCGGGCTGGGCCGGCTGCTCGGGCTCCGCCGCATCCTGCTCAGGCTGCTCGGGAGCAGCGGGCTCGGGCTGCGCCGCGGCCGGGTTCTGCTCTGGCGCGGCGGGCTCAGCCGCATCCGCGGCGACAGGGACGGCGCCCTGCTCTAGCGGCGCATCCGGGGTGTTCTGGTCGTTGCGGTCGAGGTCACTGTTCTCATCAGCCATTGCTGGCGCACTCCCTGCGGGCGACAGCCGCGCGTCGCCCGGCGAAATCTCGTGCGGCTCCGCACCTGCGGTGCCGCGAACTCACTCGGTCTGCAGCAGGCCCGTGGCTCGTGCTGCGAAGGGCAGTCATCGCCCGAAGTCTTCGTCGATGCGGATCGCGGCGCGGCCGCGGGTGCATCGATGAGTCATTATCGCATCATTCGACGCGAATCGTCGTCGCGACGCCGCCGGCGCGGCCCCGGCACCGGATTCTCACGGTTGCCGCGGGCAGGTTGCACGCACCGCCGGGTGCCATAATCCCACTCATGCCGCACGCCGCTCAGACGCACACCCGCCCCACGACGCTCGCGGTATGGCTCATGATCGCGGGTGTCATCGGCTGGTATGCGGCCTTCGCGCTCACGCTCGAACGCTTCGAGCTGCTGGCGGATCCCGACGCGATCCTGTCCTGCGATTTCAGCGTGCTCGTCCAGTGCCGCGCCAACCTCGAGTCGTGGCAGGGCAGTGTCCTGGGTTTCCCCAACCCCGTTCTCGGCCTGACGGGGTGGGTCGCGCCGCTCGTCGTCGGCGCCGCACTCCTTGCCCGGGCGCGCTTCGCCCGGTGGTTCTGGTGGCTGTTCGAGCTCGGCATGACGCTCGCCATGGCGTTCGTCATCTGGCTGATCTTCCAGAGCATCTTCGTGCTCGGCACCCTGTGCCCGTGGTGCATGGTGACGTGGGCCGTCACTCTTCCCACGTATTACGCCGTGACGCTGCACGTGCTGCGCTCCGGCATCCTGCCCGCCCCCGCGTCGGTGCGCCGATCCGCGCAGACGCTGATGGGCTGGATCCTGCTGCTCACCGTGGGCAGCTACGCGATCATCGCCGTGATCGCGCAGCTGCGCCTCGATGTGCTGGGCAGCCTGTTCTGACGGAGGCCGCGCTCCTCGCTCAGCCGAACCAGATCTGCAGCTCGCGCTCGGCGGACTCGGTGCTGTCGGAGCCGTGCACGAGGTTCTGCTGCACCTTGAGGCCCCAATCGCGGCCGAAGTCGCCGCGGATGGTCCCGGGGGCCGCGGTCGTGGGATCGGTCGTGCCCGCGAGCGATCGGAAGCCCTCGATGACACGGTTGCCCGCGAGACGAATGGCGACGGAGGGGCCCGACATCATGAACTCGAGCAGCGGCTCGTAGAAGGGCTTGCCCTCGTGCTCCGCGTAGTGGCGTTCGAGACGCTCACGATCGGGTTCGACGAGCGCGAGGTCGACGAGCGCGTAACCCTTGCGCTCGATGCGCGCGAGGATCTCGCCGGTCAGGCCGCGGGCGACCCCGTCCGGTTTGACGAGCACGAGAGTCTCTTCGGTGGCCATGTCATTCTCCTTCCGGCTGCGCGCGGCGTGCGCGTGCCTCGATTCGCGGTCCTTGGATGGTGGCGAAGGCCCACATGCCTCCGAAGATGAGGGCGATCAGCAGCATCGCCGGCACGAGGAACGCCGACAGCGCCACGATCGCCTGCAGCACCCACCCCGTGACGATACCCGCTCGGGTGTGCACGAACCCGCTGGTGGCGAGCATCAGCACGGCCACGAGCGTCCCCCCGACGATTCCCCACCACGGCTCGACGCCCTCCGGCAGAGCACGCAGACCGTAGACGGCCAAGCCGCCGAGGAAGACGATGATGGCTTCGAAGGCCAGCACCACAGAGGCGAGCTTGGCGACGAGGCTCCGTGGTGGACGTGCGCGACGCGGTCGGGCGCTCATGATCCGCCCTTCCAGCCCTCGCGCGCCGCGATACCGAGCGCCTCGCCGGCGAGCACGACCGATCCGGCGATCACGACGGCGCGGCGGGCGGATGCTGCCGCCCACTCCCGCGCGGATGCCGCCGCATCGTCGAGGTCACGGTGCACGCTCGCACGCATCCCGACCGCCTCGACGATGTCGGCGAGCGCGTCCGGATCGTCGGCGCGATCGGAATCGGGCGCGGTGACGAACACCTCGGTCGCGATCGGAGCGAACGCGGCAACGATGCCCGCGGCATCCTTGTCGGCCAGGACGCCCAGCACCACGCCCCACTCGTCGAAGTCGAAGGCTGTGCGCAGGGCATCCACGAGCGCCCGTGCGCCGTGCGGGTTGTGCGCCGCATCGACGAGCACGGTGGGCTCCGTGCCGACCAGCTGCAGGCGACCGGGCGAGATCACCTGGCCGAGCCCTTCGGCGAGCACCTCCGATGCGATCCGCTGCGACCCGCCGCCGATCAGGGATTCGACCGCGGCGATCGCGAGCACGGCGTTCGCCCCCTGATGCGCGCCGTACAGGGGCAGGTATTCCTCGTCGTAGGTGCCGGCGAGGCCGTGCACCGAGATGACCTGACCGCCGACGGCGAGGCGCTGCGCCGTGAGAGTGAACTCCGCGCCCTCGAACGCGATGCTCGCTTCCCGGCGGGCAGCCTCCGCCCGCAGCACGGCGACGGCGTCAGGATGCTGCCTGGCCGACACGACGGCGGCGCCGTCCTTGATGATCCCCGCCTTGACCGCCGCGATGTCGGCGATGGTGTGTCCGAGCCGATCGGCGTGATCGATGTCGATAGGCGCGAACACCGCGACGTCGCCGTCGGCCGTGTTCGTCGAATCCCATGACCCGCCCATGCCGACCTCGAGCACAAGCACGTCGATCGGAGCATCCGCGAAGGCCACGAAGGCGAGCGCGGTGAGCAGCTCGAAGAAGGTCAGCGACTCCTCTCCCGCGTCGCCGAGCTCGGCGTCGACCAGAGCAACGAACGGCGCCATCTCGTCCCACGCATCGGCGACGGCGTCGTCGAGGACGGGTGCGCCGTCGATCATGATGCGCTCGGTGAAGCGCTCCAGGTGCGGGCTCGTGAACAGGCCCGTCCGCAGCCCGTGGGCGCGCAGCAGGCTCTCGATGATGCGGCTCGTGGAGGTCTTGCCGTTCGTGCCCGTGACGTGCACGACGCGGTAGGTGCGCTGCGGATCGCCCAGATAGTCGAGCAGGCGCGCGGTGCGCTCCTTGCGCGGCTGCACCCAGCGCTCCCCCGCCCGCGCCAGCAGCGCCGCATAGACGGCATCCGCCCGCGCCCGGCCCTCGTCCGGATCCTCGCTCATGCGCGACCCTCCGCCCGGGTCACGCCCACGGTGAAGGCCCCGGCGTTCGCGAACGCACCCGCCGCGAAGGAGGCCTCGCGCTCGGGCTTGGTCGTCCCGCCCGCGAAGCTGCGCGACGATCCGCGCAGTGTGTCGTCCTTCGTGCCCAGCAGGTACTCGACCGCGAGCGTCTCGCCCGCGACGTCCGCGGATTCGAATCCGTCCGAGACCGCTCGCGCGTCGGCGCCGTCGGCGAACGTGATCACGAGGTGGATACGGTCGCTGACCTCGAAGCCCGCAGCCTTGCGCGTGTCCTGCACGGCACGGATGACATCGCGCGCCAGCCCCTCTGCCTCGAGCTCCGGCGTCGTGGTCGTGTCCAACACCACGAATCCGTCGGTGCCCGCCAGCAGCCCGACCGCCTCGCCCTCGGGGCGTACCGATGTGTCGCTGTCGAGCGAGGCCTCGCCGTCCTGCATGACGACCTCGCCCTCCGGGGTCTGGACGACGATCCCGCGGTCATCTTCGATCCAGTTGCCGGCCTTCGCGGCCTGGATGACCTGCTGGACGCGCTTTCCGAGCCGAGGCCCGGCCACCCGCGCGTTGACGACGAGTCGCTGCGCCAGCCCGTGGTCGTCGTAGGACTCGGGGCGAAACTCGACGAACTCCACGCTCTTGACGTTGAGTTCGTCGAGCAGGATCCCCTCGAACTGCGACAGGGTTGCAGCATCCGGCACCACTACCGTCATGCGGGAGAGTGGGAGCCGCACGCGCTTGCCCTGCTTCTTGCGCAGGGCATTCGCGACACTCGACACCTCACGCACGGCATCCATGGCGGTGCGGATGTCGGCGGCCGCGGGGAACGCATCGGCGTCGGGCCACTCCTGGAGGTGCACGCTGCGCCCCCCGGTCAGCCCCTGCCACACGCGCTCGCTGACGAGAGGGATGAGGGGTGCCGCGACACGCGTGAGAGTCTCGAGCACCGTGTACAGCGTGTCGAATGCCTCGCGACTCCGGGGGTCTGCGGTGACGCCCGCCCAGAAGCGGTCGCGCGAGCGCCGGATATACCAGTTGGTGAGTGCCTCGGCGAAGTCCCGCAGCTTTGCCGCGGCCATCGTCGAATCGAGCGCTTCGAGGTCTGTCGCGACGCCCCGCACGAGGTCTCCCGTGAGAGCGAGGATGTAGCGGTCGAGGGCATCGGCAGAGTCGGTGCGCCAGCTCGCCTCGTATCCTGCGGGGTCCGCCCCGGCGGTCCCGGAGCCTGTCGACCCGGCGGTCCCTGAGTCTGTCGAAGGGCCGCCCGCGTAGGCGGCGTTCGCATACGTCGAGAAGAAGTACCACGAACTCCACAGCGGCAGCAGGAACTCCCGCACGCCCGCACGGATCCCCTCTTCGGTCACGACGAGGTTGCCGCCGCGCAGCACCGAACTCGACATCAGGAACCAGCGCATCGCGTCCGAACCGTCGCGATCGAAGACCTCGCTGACATCGGGGTAGTTGCGCAGCGACTTGGACATCTTCTGCCCGTCGCTGCCGAGCACGATGCCGTGCGCCGACACCGCGGTGTAT
Organism: Microbacterium sp. HA-8; assembly: GCF_046111165.1. Classification (NCBI taxonomy): domain Bacteria; kingdom Bacillati; phylum Actinomycetota; class Actinomycetes; order Micrococcales; family Microbacteriaceae; genus Microbacterium; species Microbacterium sp. HA-8. Next base: position 2,212,175 of record NZ_CP162025.1, on the reverse strand, counting down.
GCGGGGCGGTCGAAGAGCGCGCCCGAGAGCACGTGCATGACGTAGAACCAGCCACGGGTCTGCCCGATGTACTCCACGATGAAGTCCGCGGGAGCATGCGTGTCGAACCACTCGCGGTTCTCGAACGGGTAGTGCACCTGCGCGAACGGCATCGAGCCGGAATCGAACCACACGTCGAGCACATCCTCGATGCGCCGCATGGTGCTCCGCCCGGAGGGGTCGTCGGGGTTGGGGCGCGTCAGCTCGTCGATATAGGGGCGGTGGAGGTCGACGTCGCCGGCCTCGTTGCGTGGCAGGCGACCGAAGTCGCGCTCGATCTCCTCGAGAGAGCCGTACGCGTCGACGCGGGGGTGCTCCGGGTCATCGCTCTTCCAGATCGGGATCGGCGAGCCCCAATAGCGGTTGCGGCTGATCGACCAGTCGCGCGCCCCCTCGACCCACTTGCCGAACTGGCCGTGCTTGACGTTCTCGGGAACCCAGGTGATGTCTTCGTTCAGTTCGACAAGGCGATCGCGGAAGTCCGTCACGCGCACGAACCAGCTCGACACGGCCTTGTAGATCAGGGGGTTCCGGCAGCGCCAGCAGTGCGGATAGGGGTGCTCGTAGCTGGCCTCGCGCACGAGCCGCCCGGCCTGGCGCAGCAGCCGGATGAGGGGCGTGTTCGCCTCCATCCACAGCTGGCCGGCGACATCGCCCACCGCGGGCAGGAAGCGCCCGCCGTCGTCGAGGCTCAGGATCGTGGGGATGCCGGCGGCCTCACTGACCCGCTGGTCATCCTCACCGTAGGCCGGCGCCTGATGCACGATGCCGGTGCCGTCGGTCGTCGTGACGTAGTCGTCGACGAGGATCTGCCAGGCGTTCTGCGTGCCGTAGGTCTCGGCATCCGCGTAGTAGTCGAAGAGCCGGTCGTACGCGACGCCCTCGAGCTCGCGACCGTCGACCGTGCGCTCGACCGCCTCGCGCGCAGCCTCGGCGGACTCGTAGCCGAGGACCTTCGCGTAGCCGCCGAGCAGGTCCTCGGCGAGCAGATAGCGATGCGCGCTCGCCTCGAGCAGGTCGTCGGCCGCGCCCTCGGGCGTGTGATGCACGTCGGCGGCGCCGTTCGGACCCGCCGGCAGGACGGCGTAACGGATCGCCGGCCCCACGGCGAGCGCCATGTTGGTCGGAAGGGTCCACGGGGTCGTCGTCCACGCGAGCGCCCGCACACCGGTCAGGCCGAGGGCCTCCGCCTTGGCCCCGACGAGGGGGAAGGTCACCGTGACGGAGGGGTCTTGGCGCGACTTGTAGACGTCGTCGTCCATGCGCAGCTCGTGGGTCGACAGCGGCGTCTCGTCCCGCCAGCAGTAGGGCAGCACGCGGTATCCCTCGTAGGCCAGGCCTCTGTCGTACAGGGTCTTGAATGCCCAGAGCACACTCTCCATGTAGGAGGTGTCGAGTGTCTTGTAGCCGCGTTCGAAGTCGACCCAGCGCGCCTGGCGGGTGACGTACTCCTCCCACTCGCGCGTGTACGCCAGGACCGACTCGCGCGCCTTGCCGTTGAAGGTGTCGATGCCCATGGCTTCGATCTGCGCCTTCTCCGTGATGCCGAGCTGCTTCATCGCTTCGAGCTCGGCGGGCAGGCCGTGCGTATCCCAGCCGAAGACGCGATCGACCTTCTTGCCGCGCATGGTCTGGAACCGGGGGAACAGGTCTTTCGCGTAGCCCGTGAGCAGGTGGCCGTAGTGCGGCAGTCCGTTCGCGAAAGGCGGTCCGTCGTAGAAGACCCACTCCTGCGCGCCCTCGCGGTTGGCGATGCTCGCGCGGAAGGTGTCGTCGCCCTGCCAGAATTCGAGGATCTCGCGCTCGATCTCAGGAAAGCGGGGGCTCGCGGGGACCGCATCGGCGGCGGGTCCGACCATTCGACTGTCGGCTTCGCCGCCGCTCAGGGACCGGTTTGTGTTGCGGGGGTAGGTCATGGCTTCTCGCAGGTGCTGTCGTGTGCTTCCTGCCGGGACGACCCGTTGCATCCTCTCCCATGCGGGAGTGCGATCCAATCGAGCCGCGGTACCACCCTGCTTGCCGCTATGCGCAGCCACTTTCACAGCGGCTGTAACGGGCCTGCCCCGCTCGGTTCTACTGAGGACCCCGTCTTGACACCGGGAGCCTGTTCTTCCGAGAGCTCCCCGGTGATGGCCGGATCGATGCTCGTGTTCTCAGTCTAACGGGACGGGGCCCCGCGTGTTCCGGCGGCGAGGTCAACATCCGGGAGGATCCGCGGGGCGGCAGTGCCCGGCTGAGGCCGCTAAGGTGGCATCCCGGGCAGACGAGCCTCACGGATGCCGCGGTAGGCCGGTGCCGCAGCGAGCGAGCCGGCACCGTCGACGGATGCCCCGTCGCCGACAGCACCCGTTCGCCTGAGGGTTTGCGTGGACTCGAAATGGTGTCGCTCACGGATGCCGCGGCCCTCGAGGCACGACGCTCAGTGCCGTGCAGGTCGAGCGCCTCGCCCCGGCGCTCGCCGCATCGCGTTCGACGTGGGAAGCCGACGGCCACATCGCGGGTGACTCTCTCACGCCAGGTGCAGTCGCTGGGCGACCGCCCGCATGATCAGGTCCTGCACTTCGTGCCAACGGTCGATCACCTGCGCATAACCCACCCGGATCACGTGGTACCCGAGCAGGCACAGCGCCGCGTCGTGTGCGATGTCCTCCTCGCGCTGCGCCCCGACATGGTGCCCGCCATCGATCTGCAGCATCAGCCGGTCCCCGATCAGCAGGTCGACGCGGTGCCCGGCGATCCAGATCTGCCGCCGCAACGGCAGGCGCAGCCATAGCAGGCGCGGCACGACGAACGTCTCGAGCCCGGAGTCCGACCACGGGCTCGCCCGTTCCAGAAGCTGGCGGGCGGCGGCGGGTAGCGGCATCCGTCTCAGCACTTCTGGTTCGAGCAGGCGCTTGTTCAGCGCCGATTCCCAGATCGCGAGCGCGGCCTCAGACGGCTGACACAGCGCCACGATCGCGAGCACGTTCTCGATCGGATCGACGAGCGCATCGGGATGCCTCGGGACCACAGGCCTGTGCCAGTGCACCGTCGCGCTCGGGATGTCGATCCGCCCGGCATGCTGAGGCGCGGCGACATGAGGCTGCCTCTCCTCCAGAACCCACAGCCCGAGTCTTCGGGCAGCGGTCACGCAGGTGAGCACGACTCCCCGTCGCGCCGCGGCCACCAGCATCGGATCCGCCCCGGGCGACGCGACCCAGCCCCGGCGCACTCGCTCGATGTGACCCGACCCCAGCGCGCGACGCAGGACGTGATCGCTGACGCCGAGCTCACGCAGCGTGCGCACCCGCATCACGCCTCCGCTTGCTCGAACCTGGTCCGCCACACCCACCCGCCGAGTCTGGAGCGCCCCGCAGGACCGCACAGGGTGGTCGCGGCGCTTTCGAGCAGGATCTCCCGCCACCTCGCGCTGTGGAGGAGGCACTGCTCGTACCACCGGTCTCCGTTTCGGAGGAGATCTCGCGTTCGGAGGATGGAATCGGCGCAAAGCATCCTCCGCAACGGGGATCTCCTCCCATACGGGGCAGGACGGGGCAGGACCGGGCGGGGCGGGGCGGGATCGAGGCTGATCGGAGACCGGATGCCGGGGGCCCACCCCGCGCGATAAACTCGAGGCGCATCCCACACTCAGGCACGCACACACCGTGCCGCACATATCGAGGAGACACCCATGGCCGAGATTCCCGACAAGCCCGCCCTCGAGGGCCTCGAGCACAAGTGGGACAGCGCATGGGATGCCGCAGGCACCTATCTCTTCGATCGTGCAGCGGCCGCGGCATCCGGTCGCGAAGGCGTCTACAGCGTCGACACTCCCCCGCCGACGGCGTCGGGCAGCCTCCACATCGGCCATGTGTTCAGCTACACGCACACGGACGTCAAGGTGCGTTTCGAGCGCATGCGCGGCAAGACGGTGTTCTACCCGATGGGCTGGGACGACAACGGACTGCCCACCGAGCGCCGTGTGCAGAACTACTACGGCGTGCGCTGCGACCCGACCCTGCCGTACGACCCCGAGTTCACTCCGCCCTTCGAAGGCGGAGACAACAAGAGCAGCAAGGCAGCCGACCAGCGGCCCATCAGCCGACGCAACTTCATCGAGTTGTGCGAGAAGCTCACCGTCGAAGACGAGAAGCACTTCGAGGCGCTCTGGCGCGACCTCGGGCTGAGCGTCGACTGGACCCAGACCTACCGCACCATCAGCGACGAGACGATCCGCACGAGCCAGCTCGCCTTCCTCCACAACATCGAGCGCGGGGAGGCGTATCAGGCGCTCGCGCCGACGCTGTGGGACGTCGACTTCCGCTCCGCGATCGCGCAGGCCGAGCTCGAGGACCGTGACCAGCCGGCCGCCTACCACCGCCTCGCCTTCCACAAGACCGACGGCAGCGGCGATGTGCACATCGAGACGACGCGCCCCGAGCTGCTCGCGGCCTGTGTCGCCCTGGTCGCCCATCCCGACGACGAGCGCTATCAGCCGCTGTTCGGCACGACCGTCCGTACCCCGCTGTTCGACGTCGAGGTTCCCGTGCTCGCGCACCCGCTCGCGCAGATCGACAAGGGCTCCGGCATCGCGATGATCTGCACGTTCGGCGACGTCACCGACATCATCTGGTGGCGCGAGCTCGACCTGCCCAATCGCACGATCATCGGGCGCGACGGGCGCGTGCTGGCCGACGCCCCCGAGGCGCTCGTGACGGATGCTGCACGCAGCGCCTACGCGGAGATCGCCGGCAAGACCGTGTTCAGCGCCAAGAAGCGCATCGTCGAGCTGCTCGCCGAGTCCGGCGAGATGGTCGGTGATCCGAAGCCGTTCACGCACGCCGTGAAGTTCTTCGAGAAGGGGGACCGGCCGCTCGAGATCGTCTCGACCCGCCAGTGGTACATCCGCAACGGCGCGCGGGACGAGCAGCTGCGCGAGCGACTGATCTCGCTCGGCCAGGAGGTGGCGTGGCATCCCGACTTCATGCGCGTCCGGTACGAGAACTGGGTGGGCGGCCTCACCGGGGACTGGCTCGTGTCTCGCCAGCGCTTCTTCGGAGTGCCGATCCCCGTCTGGTACGCGCTGGATGAGAACGGCGAGCGCGACTACTCGCGCGTGCTGACCCCGGATGCCGGTGCCCTCCCGATCGATCCCACCAGTGACGTCCCCGCCGGTTACACCGCCGAACAGCGGGGCGTGGCCGGCGGATTCGACGCCGAGACCGATGTCTTCGACACCTGGGCGACGTCGAGCCTCACGCCACAGCTCGCGGGCGGCTGGCGACGCGACGAGGACCTCTGGAGCCTGGTCGCCCCCTTCGATCTGCGCCCGCAGGGCCAGGACATCATCCGCACTTGGCTGTTCTCCACGATGCTGCGCAGTGCGCTCGAGGACGACCGCGCGCCCTGGACGGATGCTGCCATCAGCGGCTTCATCGTCGACCCCGACCGCAAGAAGATGTCGAAGTCCAAGGGCAACGTGGTCACCCCCGCCGACATCCTCGCCCAGCACGGCTCGGACGCCGTGCGCTACTGGGCGGCCTCGAGCCGCTTGGGCACCGACGCCGCCTTCGACCCGCAGAACCCCACGCAGATCAAGATCGGACGGCGTCTTGCCATCAAGGTGCTGAACGCGGCGAAGTTCGTGCTCTCGTTCCCCGTGCCGGAGGGTGCCGAGATCACCGAGGCACTGGACGCGTCGATGCTCGCGACCCTCGACGAGGTCATCACACAGGCGACGAAGGCGTTCGAGGCATATGACCACGCCCGCGCACTCGAAGTCACCGAGTCGTTCTTCTGGACGTTCTGCGACGACTATCTCGAACTGGTCAAGGAGCGCGCCTACGACGGCGGCAACGACGGACAGGCCTCTGCCGCCCTCGCTCTGCGCACCGCCCTCGAGACACTGCTGCGCCTGCTCGCCCCGGTGCTCGTGTTCGCGGCCGAGGAGTCCTGGTCGTGGTTCCACGCGGACTCGGTGCACACGAGCCCCTGGCCGACGCCCGGTGCACGGCCCGGAGACCCCGCGGTGCTGACGGCGACCGGCGAGGCACTGATCGGCATCCGCCGCGCGAAGACCGAGGCGAAGGTCTCGCAGAAGACCCCCGTCGCCCGGGCGACGATCGCGGCGACGGCCGAGAACATCGAGCGCCTCCGCCTCGCGGAGGGCGACCTGCGCGCCGTCGGCCGCATCGCCCGCATCGATTTCACAGAGGCCGAGACCACGGCGGTCGCGGCCATCGAGTTCGAGGAGGTCTCGGCCTGATGCAACTGGGAACACGCTGGAGCGCCGGTGAGGTCCCGCCTGTGGCGGTGCCGCAGGCGCTGCACGGAGCGATCCGCGACGTCGAGCAACTGTCACTGAGTGAGGGTGCACCCGCCCCGCGGTGGACGCTCACGTGGCTCGAAGGGCGCCCCGTCGCCGAGCTCGACACCGGGGTCATCGTGACGATCGACCGCGACGGCGAGGTCGTCGTCCGCCACGACGCCGGTGACGAATTCGCCTGAGTCAGGCGCGCAGCACACCGAGCGCGTGGGCACGCACGACGCAGCGTTCCTGCGCGTCCGCGACCCGGGCGTGATCGATCCGTCGGCCGCGGTGCGACCCCGCGTCGGCGCGACGCTCGAGCCTACGGGCGACCCTGTTCTCGAGCGCGGTGGCAAGCGACAGCATCCCGCGCTCGAGGAGAGTCGGGCGGATGCCGGCGATCGTCGTCCGCGCGCCCGCGAGTGCGGTCACGTGCGCACCTCACCCACGATGAGGGGAAAGACGTCGGCCCGCACCGCGTAGGGCAGCAGCCCCTCGCCGATCTGTCCGCGGTGCTTGTCGAGGGTGTCGTTGACGAGCATCTGGATCTTGCGGCCGAGTTCGTCGGCCTGGGCGCGGGTGAGGCGGGCGTTGGCGGTGAGGAGGGTTCCGGGCCACTCGTCGGGGTCCTGCTTCATGCTGGTCGCGATGTAGGTCATGAGCTCGTCGTGACGCTGCCGGTAGAACTCGGCGAGCACCATCTCGGTGGCGGCGCGTCCCGACGGTGTCTTGGCCGTCTCGGGATTCGACAGCGACACCGCCCCGCGGGGGCGCTCCCACCAGCGCTCGCGCGCGGTGCCGAGACCCTCGACCTCCCGGATGAGGTCGTGCTTGGCCAGCGCGCGCAGATGGTAGCTGGTGACGCCCGAGGACTCCCCGACGAGGTCGGCCAGCGAACTCGCCGTCTGCGGACCGTGGGCCGCGAGCAGATCGTAGATGCGGATGCGCAGGGGGTGGGCGAGCGCCCGCAACGCGCCGACCCCGAGCACGCGTGCGTCCCGGGGGATCCGGTCGGATGCTGTCTGATGCTCATCTGCCACGACGCAAGCATATCTTTGCAAATGGTCCTTTGCAAGCAATTGTTTGCGTTTGTGACTGCGTGGACGTCCCTGGCTCTGCGTCGTCCCGGACCTCGGGGTGCCGCCGCGGCTACGCTGGTCGGATGTCCGACGTGTCCGCCAATCCCCTGCTCTCCCCCAGCCCGCTGCCGTACGGCCTGCCGGACTACGCCACGATCGAGCCCGAGCACTACCTGCCGGCTTTCGAGATCGCGTTCGCCGAACAGCTCGCAGAGGTAGACGCGATCACCCGACAGCGGTCGATGCCCACCGTCGAGAACACCCTCGACGCGCTCGAGCGCAGCGGCGCACTGCTGGACCGTGTCGCGCGCACCTTCTACACGGTGAGCTCGGCCGACGCGACACCCGAGATCCAGGAGGTCGATGAGACGCTCGCCCCGCTCATGTCGGCCCATCAGGATGCCATCCAGCTCGATGCCGCACTGTACGGGCGGGTGCGCACGTTGCATGAGCAGCTGGACGACCTCCCCCTCACCCCCGAACAGCGGTATCTCGTGCAGCGCACATTCCGCGAGATGACCCACGCGGGCGCCGCGCTCGACGACGAAGCCAAGGCGCGATTGACCGAACTCAATCAGCGCCTGTCGAGTTTGACGACGACCTTCGAGAGGAATCTGCTCGCCGACACCAACGAGCTGGCGGTGATCTTCGCCGACGAGGCTGAGCTCGCGGGTCTCGGCGAGGGCGAGCTGTCGGCAGCGCGGCACGCGGCCGCCGACCGCGGCGTTCAGGGCTACGCGATCACTCTTCCGCTGTTCACCGGCCACCCCTATCTGGCGACGCTGACCGATCGCGCCACGCGCGAGCGCATCATGACGGCATCCCGATCCCGCGCGGCGCGCGGAGGGGTGAACGACAACTCGGCGGTCCTCCTCGAGATCGTGCGGCTGCGGGCCGAGCGCGCCGAACTGCTGGGGTACCCCTCGCACGCCGCCTATGTCACCGCCGACGAGACCGCGGGTTCGCCGGACGCGGTGCATGGGATGCTGCGGCGGCTCGCCGCACCCGCGGCCCGCAATGCCGAGGCCGAACGAGAAGAGCTGCAGCACATGGCCGACGCCGAGCCCGAGCCGTTCACGGTCGGGGCGCACGACTGGGCCTACCTCACCGAGAAGGTGCGTCAGGCGCGATACGACCTCGACAGCGCGGCGCTGCGCCCGTGGTTCGAGGCCGAGCGGGTGCTGAAGGACGGCGTCTTCCGCGCCGCCACGGCGCTGTACGGCATCACCTTCGCCGAGCGGGGTGATCTGTCCGCATACCACCCGGGAGCCCGGGTGTTCGAGGTGTCGAACGAGGACGGGTCCCCCGTCGGGCTCTACGTCCTCGATCTGTACACGCGCGATTCCAAGCGCGGAGGCGCCTGGATGAACTCGATCGTCTCGCAGTCGGCCCTGCGCGGCACGCTCCCGATCGTCGTGAACAACCTCAACGTCGCCGCGCCCGGCACGGGGATGCCCACGCTCCTGACTCTCGATGAGGTCACGACCCTCTTCCACGAGTTCGGGCACGCCCTCCACGGCCTGTTCGCCACCGTCACCTACCCTCGCTTCGCGGGAACGAACGTGTTCCGCGACTTCGTGGAGTTTCCGAGCCAGGTCAATGAGATGTGGATCCTCTGGCCCGACGTGCTGGCCGAGTATGCACGCCACGTCGAGACCGGCGAGCCACTACCGGCTGACGTCGTCGAGCGCCTGCGCGGAAGCGAGGTGTTCAACCAGGGCTTCGCGACGAGCGAGTATCTGGCAGCATCCTGGCTCGACCAGGCATGGCACTCGCTCTCGCCGGCGCAGGCGGCAGCGGTCGAGGACGTCGCCGCCTTCGAGGCCGCGGCGCTCGCGGACATCGGGCTGGACTCCCCCGCCGTACCCACGCGCTATTCCTCCACCTACTTCGCGCACGTGTTCTCGGGCGGCTACAGCGCGGGCTATTACTCCTACATCTGGAGCGAGGTGCTCGACGCCGACACGGTCGAGTGGTTCCGCGAGAACGGCGGACTCACGCGCACGAACGGAGAGCGGTTCCGCCGACGCCTGCTGGGAGTGGGGGGATCGAAGGATCCGCTCGAGGCCTACCGCGACTTTCGGGGCCGGGATGCCGACATCCGGCCCCTGCTGGAGCGCCGAGGCCTGACGGCCTGACCCTCACCTGCGTGAAGAGACCCGATCAGGCGCTCTTCTTCGCCCGGTTGAGCACGAGCGTCGGCGCGGCGCCGTCTTCGACGGCTGCCCGCGTGATGACGACCTTCGCGACGTTCTCGGCGGAAGGGATCTCGAACATGATCGGCCCGAGCACGTCTTCGAGGATGGCGCGCAGGCCGCGCGCGCCGGTCTTGCGCAGCACCGCGAGCTCGGCGATGGCCTCTAGCGCCTCGTGCTCGAACTCGAGGCCGACGCCGTCGAGCTCGAACATGCGCTCGTACTGCTTGACGAGCGCGTTCCGGGGGCCGGTGAGGATCTCGATCAGCGCCTCGCGGTCGAGCGGCGACACCGACGCGACGACGGGCAGGCGCCCGATGAACTCGGGGATCAGGCCGAACTTGTGCAGGTCTTCGGGCAGGACGTCGCTGAAGAGGTTCTGCACCTTGTCTTTCTCCTGCAGCGGAGCGCCGAAGCCGACACCATGCTTGCCGACACGGGAGGAGATGATCTCTTCGAGCCCGGCGAAGGCCCCGGCCACGATGAACAGCACATTCGTGGTGTCGATCTGGATGAACTCCTGGTGCGGGTGCTTGCGTCCGCCCTGCGGCGGCACGGAGGCGACGGTGCCCTCGAGGATCTTCAGCAGCGCCTGCTGCACACCCTCGCCGGAGACATCGCGCGTGATCGAGGGGTTCTCGGCCTTGCGGGCGATCTTGTCGACCTCGTCGATGTAGATGATGCCGGTCTCGGCGCGCTTGGTGTCAAAATCTGCGGCCTGGAGGAGCTTCAGCAGGATGTTCTCGACGTCTTCTCCGACATACCCGGCCTCGGTGAGGGCGGTGGCGTCGGCGACGGCGAAGGGCACGTTCAAACGCTTCGCGAGCGTCTGCGCGAGGTAGGTCTTGCCGCAGCCGGTCGGGCCCAGCAGCAGGATGTTGCTCTTGGCGATCTCGATCTCGTCGGCGCGCTGCTCGGCGGACTGGATGGTGCCGTGCGCGCGCACCCGCTTGTAGTGGTTGTAGACCGCGACCGAGAGTGCTCGTTTCGCGTCGTCCTGCCCGACGACGTACTCCTCGAGGAACGAGAAGATCTCACGCGGCTTCGGCAGATCGAAGTCCGAGACGACGCCGGAGCCGGACTCGGCCATGCGCTCTTCGATGATCTCGTTGCACAGCTCGACGCACTCGTCGCAGATGTAGACACCCGGTCCTGCGATCAGCTGGACGACCTGCTTCTGGCTCTTTCCGCAGAAGGAGCACTTGAACAGGTCGGCGCTCTCACCGATGCGTGCCATCAGGCTCCTCCTCGTGCTGCCCGGGTGGGCTCAGGTCTACTCGAGCCTAACGGCAAGCCCCGACATCCGTACGTATTGACGGATGCCGGGGCTGGATCGTTGCAGACTGTTAGGTGGTCAGCGCCGCGGGCACGCGCTTGCGCGTCGTGAGCACCTGGTCGACGAGACCGTACTCGAGCGCCTCGGTCGCCCCGAGGATCTTGTCGCGGTCGATGTCGCGGTTGACCTGCTCGGGCGTGCGGTTCGAGTGCTTCGACAGCGTCGACTCGAGCCACGTGCGCATGCGCAGGATCTCGGCGGCCTGGATCTCGATGTCCGACGCCTGACCGTGACCCGCCTCACCCATGGCGGGCTGGTGGATCAGGACTCGGGCGTTCGGCAGCGCGAGTCGTTTGCCGGGGGCGCCGGCGGCGAGCAGCACGGCCGCGGCCGAGGCCGCCTGGCCGAGGACGACGGTGGAGATCTGCGGCGAGACGTACTGCATCGTGTCGTAGATCGCCGTCATCGCGGTGAACGAGCCACCGGGCGAGTTGATGTACATGATGATGTCGCGATCGGGATCCTGGCTCTCGAGCACGAGCAGCTGAGCCATGACGTCGTCGGCCGAGGCGTCATCGACCTGCACGCCCAGGAAGATGACGCGATCTTCGAAGAGCTTGTTGTAGGGGTCCTGCCGCTTGTAGCCGTAGGCCGTGCGCTCCTCGAACTGCGGGAGGATGTAGCGCGACCCGGGGGCCTGCACACCGCGGTGGGCGAGACCCTGCGCCGCAGCGCCGAAGGTGGGGATGTCCATGCGTGTCGTTCCTTGTCTTTCGCCCGGTGCCGTCAGTTCGCGGTTCCGCCGCCGCCGGCGACGTCCGCTGCGTGCTCGCGGATGTGGTCGACGAAGCCGTACTCGAGCGCCTCGTCCGCCGTGAACCAGCGGTCGCGGTCGCCGTCCTCGTTGATCTGCTCGACGCTCTTGCCCGTCTGCGCCGCGGTGATCTCCGCGAGACGGTTCTTCATCGAGATGATCAGCTGCGCCTGCGTTTGGATGTCGGACGCCGTGCCGCCGAAACCACCGTGCGGCTGGTGCAGCAGCACGCGGGCGTTCGGGGTGATGTACCGCTTGCCCTTGGTGCCGCTGGTCAGCAGAAGCTGACCCATGGATGCTGCCATGCCGATGCCGACGGTGACGATGTCGTTCGGCACGAACTGCATCGTGTCGTAGATGGCCATGCCGGCCGTGATCGACCCGCCGGGCGAGTTGATGTACAGGTAGATGTCGCGCTGCGAGTCCTCGGCGGCGAGGAGGAGGATCTTCGCGCAGATCTCGTTGGCGTTCTCGTCGCGCACCTCGGACCCGAGCCAGATGATGCGATCCTTCAGCAGCCGGTCAAAGACACTCGTTGCCATCAATGGTTCGGCCATTGTTGCTCCGTTTCGTTTTACGTCTGCGACGAATCTACCGGCGCGCATCGGCGCCGCCGGTCGTGTTCGCCGTGGGCAGATCGACCCTCGATCCGCACGTTGGGGCGCGGGAATCACGTTGGGGCGCGCTGCAGCGCGCCCCAACGTGATTCCGACGCCCCAACGCCGAACACACGGGGCCGACGCGGGGCATGGGGCCGACGCGTCGAGGCACGGCACTCGCGGCCCGGAGACGCCAAAGGGATGGATGCTGCAGCATCCATCCCTTTGGCGTTCAGTCGATTACTCCGTCTCGGCCGCGGCCTTCTTGGCCGGGGCCTTCTTGGCGGGAGCCTTCTTGGCCGGGGCGTCTTCGGCGGGAACCTTGGCGGCGGGGGCCTTCTTGGCGGCCGGAGCCTTCTTGGCCGGAGTCTTCTTGGCGGGCTTCTCGGCCTCGGCGGCGGCCGCCTCGTCGGCGATGTCCTGCGCCTCCTCGGCGGCCTCGAGCTCGGCCTCGTCGATCTCTTCCTCGTCGTCGACGGCGACGAAGCCCGAGAGGTCGACGGACTTGCCGTCGGTGTCGATCACCGTGACCTTGCCGAGCGCGATCGCGAGCGCCTTGTTGCGGGCGACCTCGCCGACGAGCGCGGGCAGCTGGTTGCCCTGCTGCAGCGCCTGCATGAACTCCTGCGGGGCCATGTTGTACTGCGCCGCCGACTGGATGAGGTACTGGGTCAACTCCTCCTGCGAGACCTGCACGTCGGACTGCTCGGCGATCGTGTCGAGCAGAACCTGCGTGCGGAACTGCTTCTCGCTGGCCTCGGTCACCTCGGCGCGGTGCACGTCGTCCTCGAGACGACCCTCACCCTCGAGGTGGTTGTGCACCTCGTCCTCGACGAGCTGCGCGGGCACCGGGATCTCGAGCTGCTCGAGCAGCGTCTCGATCAGCTTGTCGCGCGCCGCCGCGCCCTGCGTGAACACGGACTGCTCGCTCACGCGCGCGCTCAGGCTCTCGCGCAGCTCGGCGATCGTGTCGAACTCGCTCGCCATCTGTGCGAAGTCGTCGTCGGCCTCGGGCAGCTCGCGCTCCTTGACGGCCTTGATCGTCACGGCGACCTCGGCCTCCTCACCGGCGTGGTCGCCCCCGACGAGCGTCGAGCGGAATGTGGTCTCCTCACCCGCGGTGAGCGACTCGATCGCGTCGTCGATACCCTCGAGCAGTTCGCCCGAGCCGACCTCGTACGACACGCCGCCGGCGCGGTCGATCTCGGCGCCGTCGATCGTGGCGACCAGATCGAGCTCGACGAAGTCGCCCGTCTTGGCGGGGCGGTCCACCGTCAAGAGCGTGCCGAAGCGGCCGCGCAGGCGATCGAGCTCGGCGTCGACCGCAGCCTCGTCGACCTCGACGGCGTCGACCGTGAGGGTGATCGTCTCGAGCTCGGGCAGGGTGATCTCGGGGCGGACGTCGACCTCGACATCCACCAGCAGGTCGCCCGAGAAGTCCTTCTCGTTGGGCCACTCGACGATGTCGGCGGCCGGACGGCCCACGATGCGCACCTTGTGCTCGGAGACGGCCTGACGGAAGAAGGTGTCAAGCCCCTCGTTGACGGCGTGCTCGATGACGGCACCGCGGCCCACACGCTGATCGATGATCGGCGCGGGCACCTTGCCCTTGCGGAAGCCGGGGATCTGGATGTCCTGCGCGATGTGCTCGTACGCGTGCGTGATGCTGGGCTTGAGCTCATCGGGGGTGACCGTGATGCGCAGCTTGACGCGGGTGGGGCTCAGCTGCTCGACGGTGCTGTTCACCATGCTTGTTGTTCTCCTCGGTGGTGTTCCGCACACGCGGACGCGGCGGGTGAAGGTCTGTGAGGTCTGGGGGCACGTATGTCGGGGCGACAGGATTTGAACCTGCGGCCTCCCGCTCCCAAAGCGGGCGCTCTACCAAGCTGAGCTACGCCCCGGGCGGTACCCACGCAGGCGCGCGGACACGAAACGGCCCATGCGAGTCTAGCCGACGGTCGCACGCGGCGAGGTGCGCGCGCCATCGCCCCACCGCCGCGGCGATCGTCTTGCCTCACGTCAAGATGTCCGGGAGTGAGTGATGCTTGCCTCACGTGAAATGTCCGCGTAGCTCAGGCGGCGGGGCGGGTGCCCTGGGTGCGGGCGGCGGCGAGTTCGATGAGTTGTTGCTGGATCTGGTTGATCCGTCGGGTGATCCGTGCCGGGTTCAGCTTCGCATGCTCGCGCTCCAGTCGGGCGCGGGTCTTCTCGTCGAGCACACCGGCGTCGAGCAACCGCTGGTAGGGGGTACGTGGCTTGTCGTAGACGCGCTTCTTCCGGCCGGCTGCGGTGTGGGTCCAGTCGATCGCTTTCACGCAGGGCAGCAGATGGTTCTTGCGGGCCATCACGAAATCCCAGAGCTCGTTGAGCAGGGTCATCTCCGCCTCGGTCTCGTAGCGGTAGCGGAACGCGTGTTTGCGGACCCAGTCGCCGTTGCGTTGCTCGACGTGCGCGTTGTCGTTGTGCTTGTAGGGACGCCCCCGGGTGACGGGGATCTCCTTCTTGTCCGCCCAGGCGATCACGCCCCAGTTCATGAACTCGGATCCGTTGTCGAAGTCGAGCCCGGCGACCGGGACGGGCGCGTTCTTCACCATCCATTCCAGGGCGCCGTGCACGTGCACGTAGGCGTTGTTGCGGATCGTGCGCAGCATCGTCCACCCCGCGACCGGGTCGGTGCCGGTCAGGGTGCGCAGGAACTCGCCTTTGAGGGAGTGGCCGCAGTGCGCGACGGTGTCCAGCTCCAGGAACCCCGGGACGGTCAGCGGGGCGTCCATGCTGGTGCGCGTCGGGATCGAAGAGCGCAGGATGTGGGACGGCTTCGTGCCCGAGACCGCGACCGGGTAGGCGGCGTCCTTGTGCGGTTTCAGGTACCGGTCGATCGTCGCGGCGCTCATCGATCGCAACTCGTCCAGCACCTCCGGTGTGACCCGCTGCTCGACCTTGCCGAGCTCACGGAAGCGGACGAGGCGTTCGAGGGTGTCGTCCATGATCGCCGCGAAGTACTTTCCCGACGGCTGCCCGGACAGCCGCCAGACTTCTTGCAGCACCACGAGCGCATCGTAGGAGTACTTCCGCTCACGCGGCTTACGCTGCTGATCGCGCGCGGCACCTTTGCGTGCGTTCGCGGCACGGATCGCGCGGCGCGCGTGATCACGCGTCCAGCCTGTCGCGTGCACAAGCTCGTCCAGCAGCCGGCCCTTCTCTTCCTTGCCTGCTTTCGCATACTCGCGGGCGAACTTCTTCGTGATCTCACGGCGCGCCGCCATCGACAACTCCCTGCTCATCACCCCAGGGAACTACGCGGACATTCCTACGTGAGGCACGCGCAGCCCTTCCCGGACCTTTTAGCTGAGTCTCGTCGGCGATTCGTGGGCCCTCGCAGACTCCGTTACACTGACGGATGCCGCGGCTCACCGCCGCAGTCCCCCACAACTGAACACCCACCCTCGACGGCCACCCGTCGAATGCGGGGCTGTAGCTTAGTGGTAAAGCCTTAGTCTTCCAAACTAATGATGCGGGTTCGATTCCCGTCAGCCCCTCCGATTCCGAACTCAGCCGAGCGCCGCCGCGTGGCGCGCGGAGTGCTCTCGATAGACGTGCGCGTTGCGGAGGATCCCCGCGCGTTCGTCATCGCTCAGCGTCCGGCGCACCTTGCCGGGAACTCCCGCCACGAGCGAGCCATCGGGCACGACGGTCCCCTCGAGCACCACTGCACCGCCCGCGATCAGGCACCCCGCACCGATGACGGCGCCCGAGAGCACGACGCTTCCCATGCCGATGAGGGTGCCGTCGCCGATGCGGCAGCCGTGCACGACCGCATTGTGCCCCACCGAGACGTCGGCGCCGATCTCGACGCCGTGCGCGGCATCCACGTGCACCGAGACGTTGTCCTGCAGATTGCTGCCCGGACCCACGCGGATCGAGGCGGAGTCGCCCCGCAGCACGGCGTTGTACCAGACGCTGGCACCCTCGGCGAGGGTCACCCCGCCGACCACGCGCGCGCCGGCGGCGATGAAGGATGCGGGGTGCACGACGGGCTCCGCCCCCTCGAGGGCGATCAGCGAGGCGTCGGGTGAGATCGTCATGCGCTCGAGGCTATTGCGTCAGCGAGCCGTCGCCCATCCCCAGTGCCGATCTCAGCGCGACCTCGTACTGCGGCGCGAGCGAATCGACGAAGCTGACGGTGAGGTGATCCTCGTCGCGATACACGTTCGCCCCGCCGATGACCGGGAAGCACGTCGTGTCGTCGCAGAAGACATCGGTGAAATCGAGCACGGTGACACCATCCAGACCGTCGGCGGCGTCGCGCAGCGCATCCTGGTCGCCCAGCAGCGCATCGCGCGGACCGTCGCACGCGGCGACACCGCGCGTGCGCAGGCACTTGTTGGGATCGTTCTCCCACACGGGGTTGTCGACGACCGTGACGATCGGGATGCCGGCATCCAGCATCGGGGCCCACGCCTCGCGATATCCGGCCACCGCCGCGTCGTGCTGCGAGTCGAAGCCCGCGGTCGAGTAGGGGGTGGTGGAGATGGCGGCGGTGAAGATCGCGTCGGGTGCTCGCTGCTCGAGCACCTCCACGGCGTTCTCACGCCACTGGGTGCATGCCTCGCCGAACGCGCCGGGGGTGGACAGGGGTGTCGTGCTCCACGGGCACGCGCCTTTGAAGAGGGTCGTGAGGTGCCACCCGTTGTCGGTCGCGATGCGCTCGAACGTCGACAGCAGCTGGAAGGCGTGACTGTCGCCGATCAGCACGATCTCGGGCGCGTCGGGGGCGTCCGAGCCGAACTCGCACGTCACGGGGCGCGTGTCGTTCAACTGCACGAAGCACTGCTCCTCGGCGGGCCGATCCGCGGCGGCGAATCCGGGTGCGGGGAGCACCTGGTCGCCGAAGTCGGTGCCGGCGCAGGCGGGGTCGAGCACGCTCTGCGCGCCGAAGCATTCCGGCGGGTCTTCGCGCAGCGAGGCGATCGCCGCGACGCCGTCGCGGTAGGCGGGCGCGTTGACGGCCCACGCGCCCGCGGCGGTGGCGGCCACGAGGATCATGGCGACCAGCGACGACCACAGCGTCACGCGCGGGCGGCGGCGGGTCAGGACCTTCCAGGAACGCGCCGGGTCCTCCACGAAGCGCTTGGTGAGCCACGCGAGCACGAAGCAGAGCGCCAGCAGTGCGACGCGGTGGTAGATCGTGAGCCCCCAGAAGGGCACCGAGGGGGCGATGACGATGAGCGGCCAGTGCCACAGGTAGAGGCTGTAGGAGATGTCGCCGACGAACTGCGCGGGCCGGATGGACAGCATCCGCGTCGGGTACCACCAGCGCTGCGTGTTGGATGCCGCGATCACCGCTGCCGCGCCGAGAGTCGGCACGAGCGCCATGTATCCCGGGAAGGGCGTCTGACCGTCGAAGAAGAACGCCGCATACAGCAGCGCGAAGACGCCCGCCCAGCCGAGGACGAAGCTGCCGACCGCGTGCCGCACGCGCAGCATCGGGATGAGGGCGATCATCGCCCCGACGCCGAACTGCCACATGCGCGTGAACGTGACGAAGTAGGCGGGTGCGGGATCTGTGATCGTGAAGATCACGCAGAACACGAACGAGGCCAGCGTGACCACGCCCAGCGTCCAGAGGATCGCGCGGCGACGGGCGCCCCGCGCGAATCGCACCGCGATGTATGCCGCACCGAGCATGATCAGGGGCCACAGCACGTAGAACTGCTCCTCGAGCGAGAGCGACCAGTAATGCTGCACCGTCGTGGGCTCCCCCGAGAGCGCGAGGTAATCGGTGGAGGAGATCGCCAGGTACCAGTTCTCGACGTAGAAGGTCGAGGCGATGATCTCGCGCACCTCGTTGGGCAGCGCGGACAGGGGGAACAGATACGGCGACGCGACGACCAGCGCGCTGAAGAGCAGCACGAGCAGGGATGCCGGCAGAAGCCGCCGCGCGCGACGCGCCCAGAACTGGGCCAGGCGCACGCCTCCGGTCGCCTCGATCTCGCGCATCAGGTGGCCCGTGATCAGGAAGCCGGAGATGACGAAGAAGACGTCGACGCCGACGTACCCGCCGGAGAGGCGCCCCGGCCAGAAGTGGTACAGCACGACGAAGAGCACCGCGATCGCGCGCAGGCCCTGCACGTGCGGGATGAAGCGCGACGGCTCCGCGTGCTCCGGCGACGCCGCGGGCGGCTCTCTCAGGACGGTGCGGGCAGGCGACCCGAGGTTCTGGGGGCCGAGGTCGTGGTCTGCGGAGGGCACCAGATGACGGTACCCGCCCGTGCACCCGATCCCGGTATTTCCGCGTCGTTCCGCGGCGCTTAGCCCAGCCTCAGCTTGCTTGCGGAATGTCTGAGGCTGAGTAGCGTTGGGCCCAATGAGCCACGAGAACCGTGGCAGGAGGGGATGTCATGACCAAGGCACACACCGATTCCAACACCGTTTCGACCAGTTCCGTCGACCCCACCGTCGCCGTCGGCGCGGCCCAGTTCCTCTCCCCCGTCGTGCTCGGCCTCCAGGCCCTCGTCGTCAACGGCAAGCAGGCCCACTGGCACGTGCGCGGGGCGAACTTCGTGGGCGTGCACGAACTGCTCGACGTGATCGTCGACCACGCGGGCGACTGGGCCGACACCGCTGCAGAGCGCATCGTCGCCCTCGGCCTGCCCATCGACGCACGCCTCTCGACGATCGCAGGCAAGGTGACGCCGACGGCCGTCCCGGCCGGCTTCACGGCCTCCGACGAGATGGTGCGCGACGTGATCGCCGACATGGACGCCGTGCTCGCCGACCTCCAGGCCGCCATCGACGGCCTCGACGAGGTCGATCTGACGAGCCAGGACGTCGCGATCGAGATCAAGCGGGGCCTCGAGAAGGACCGTTGGTTCCTCGTCGCCCACGTCAGCGCGTAGCAGCTGTCGTCTAGCTGTACTTCCCCGTGACGTTGTGAACGCGGGCTGAGGGGGTCTGGCCGCCGATGCCGGTGTGGGGTCTGTGGTGATTGTAGTGATGCAGCCAGGCCTCGTAGGCGGAGGTCCGTTCGGCTTCGCTGGCGTAGGGCTTCGCGTAGGCCCATTCGGCGGCGAGGGTGCGGTTGAACCGTTCGACCTTGCCGTTGGTCTGCGGCCGGTAGGGCTTGGTCCATCTGTGCTTGACATCGTCGCCGAGCGCCGCGGCGAAGGCATGTGAGCGGTAGCAGGCGCCGTTGTCTGTCATCACGTTCGCGCGGGTCCAGAACCCGGCGGCGGTCTCCTTGCGTTCGTCGTCGAGGATCTCCGAGTACGCGACACGCGAGTGGTCGTCGACGGCGTGGTGCAGATACCGGTATCCGCGTGAGCCCGCAGCGCCGGCACGTGTCGCCTTCCCGCGAGCGACGCCGGCAGCCCGGTCCTGCACGGACCCCTTGCCGTGCACCCGCCAACCGCCGCCGTCCGGGATCCGGCCCTGCTTCTTGATATCCACGTGCACGAGCTGGCCCGGCGTGTCGAGCTCATACCGCTTCGGCTTGGGCTTGCGGACCGGGAGCCCGGTGGCCTGGTCGATATTCGCGAGCTTCGGCATGCCGTATCGGGCGAGGACACGCCCGACCGTGGAGCGGTGCAACCGCAGCTGATACGCGATCCGATGCGGCCCCCACCGGCGGGTGAACCGCAACGACACGATCCGCCGCTCCGTCTTCTGCGGCAGCCGATTCGGCGACGACTGCGGCCTCGAGCTGCGGTCCGTCAACGCCAACCCGGCCCGATACCGGTCGGCCCACCGCTTCGCGGTCGCCGGTGAGCACTGGAACCGTTCCGCCGCGCGCTGCAACGTCCATCCCTCATCGACGATGAGAACAGCAAGACGACGACGCCCCTCCGGCGTCAAAGGCGCGTTAGCGTGAGTCACGAAGACCTCCGTGGTCAGGGTGCGAGTGTGGTAACCCACATCCTGCCCGGAGGTCTTCGCCTACCTCAGCCGTTCACAACCTGCCGGGGAAGTACATCTAGCCCCCGGTGCCGCACGGCCCGGGGGCTTCGTCATGCCCGGGCCCCGGCATCCCCGCCCGTGCACAACGGCGGATGCTGTCCCCGACGCGCCGCGCGCAGGCTCAATGAACCGGCGTGTCGGCGCTTCCGTCCGAAGCTGTGCACGCCGGGCAGGTCCCTCGGACGGCTCGAGCTCAGGCGATGTGCGTGAGCCGACCGCCGAGCAGGGTCGCGGCGATCCCCATGGCGCGCAGGCCCGGCTCATCCGCGGTCCGGGGATCGGCCGTGCACAGGGCGAGATCGCCGCGCGCACCGGGTTCGATGCGCGCGGCGCCTCCGCCGCTGCCGCCGTGCGTCGATGCATCGAGCGCCGTGCCGATCGGGACGGCCTCCTGCGGACGCCACGGCGCGCGGCCGCCCCGGCTGCGGAAGACCGCCGCAGCCATCGCCGCCCACGGATCGAGCGGTGACACGGGCGCGTCCGAACCGAACAGCAGCGCAGCCCCGGAATCGGCCAGCGCACGCAGCGGATAGGCCAGCGCCGTCTGCGCCGCCCACTCCCGCTCGGTGATGTCGCGGTCATCGAGCGCATGCACGGGCTGCACGCTCGCACCCACGCCGAGGCGCGCGAACCGGGGGATGTCGGCGTGGGCGACCAGCTGCGCATGCTCGACCGTGCCGGTGGCGCCGGTCAGGGCGTACGCGTCGAGGGCTCGGGTGTTGGCGACGTCGCCGATCGCGTGCACCGCGCATCGGAGGCCCGCTCCCGTCGCCTGCGTCATGAGCTCGATCAGCCGTTCGGGCGCAACGGTGAGCAGTCCCGTGTTGTGCGGGTCGTCGGGATAGGCATGCGAGCACGCCGCCGTGCGCGTGCCGAGCGATCCGTCGGTGATCACCTTGAGGGGGCCCACGTGCACCAGGTCGCTGTCGGCTCCGCGGACGGGAGCGCCGGAGACCAGCCCCTCGGCGATCGCGCGATCGAGATACTCCGGGTAGATGCCGAACTCGACGCGCAGCGCGTCGAACCCCCCGACGAGTCTGCGGGTCCAGGCTCCCTCGTTCCAGGCCATGTCGAGATCCACGATCCCGACCACCCCTCGCGCCGCGGCGGCCCGTGCGGCGCGCGTGACGAACGCGTCGGCGATCGCGGGCTCGATGTCGTTCAGACGGCGCGAGATCTCGAACGCCGGCCCCTCGCGCAGCACGCCGTCGTCGGCGAGGTCGACGAATCCCTCCCGACGCAGCGCTGCGGAGTTCAGCCAGACGCTGTGCACGTCGGCGTTGATCAGGTAGGTCGGCACCTCGCCCGTCACCGAATCCAGCAGACCGAGGCTCGGCGCGTCGGGCCAGAGGGCGTCGCGGTATCCCGTGCCCACACGTCGACCGTCGTCCTGGACACCGTGGAGCACGGGTGCATCCGCCATGATGCGCGCCGCGTCGACCGCCGACGCGGCGGAGCCGAGCTCGACCCGCTGGGCGACCAGTGCCCACTGCATCACATGCACGTGGTGGTCCCACAGGCCCGGCGTCAGCCAGCATCCCGTGCCGTCGAGCGCGGCGCCCCGCGGTCGCAGTGCGCCGGCCGGGGCGATGTCGATGATGCGGCCGTCGGCGACGAAGACGTCGTGCGGCTCGTCGTCGCCGCCGGGCAGCGGCGATCCCGCCGAAACGATGCGTGCGCCGAGGACGGCCGTGACGTGCTCGCCGTGGTTCACGGCGTCGGCGCCCGTCGTGCGTCGAGAGCACGTCGCATCTCGTCGGCGAGGGCGGGCTGAGCGTACACGCCGTCGCCCGAGAGTTCGGCGATGATCGTCTCGACGACCTCGGCGGGGCGGTTCTGGCTGAGCTTGCGCTTGGCGACCACACGTGTCGGCGTCAGCCGGAACCCCACCGTGCCGCGCTCGAGGCGCTCGACGAAGACCGGATCGTTCGGCGCCTGCCACATCGGCCGGGGGTGAGCCATCGTGCCCTCGAACCGGTCGACGAGGCGCTCGAGCACGCGGAGGTTGTCCTCGGTGCTGAGCAGCTCGGGTACGCCGGAGAGGTGGGCCGAGACGAAGTTCCACGTCGGCACCGCCGCGACATCGCCGTACCATCCCGGCGAGATGTAGCCGTGCGGCCCCTGGACGATCACGAGCAGCTCCCGGTCGCCGAGACCGTGAATCAGGTCGTCGGGCTTGCCGACGTGCCCCACGATCGTGAGGTCGTCGCGCGCGTCGTCGAGAAGGACCGCGTAGTGCGAGGCGACGGCTCCGTCGGCGGTGTGGCTGACGAGGGTCACCCAGGGATTCAGGTCGATCAGCCGACGCAGTTCGCCGACGTCGGTCATCGCGAACGAGGGATTCTGGCGCACCCGATCAGCCTACGATCCGCGCGTGCGGATGGATGCTGTCAGCGCTGACAGCTCGGGCACCAGTAGAGCTTGCGGGCACCCATTTCCTCGAGCAGCACCTCGGTGCCGCATACCCGGCACGGCAGACCCGCGCGGTGGTAGACCCAGTGCCGGTCGTCGCGGTGGGCCATCGCGCGTCGGTACGCGTCGGGGTCGAGGTCGTCCATCGTCATCATCTGGCCGGTCTCGACGCCGATCGCGAGCAACCGCACCCAATCGCGCCACAGCTCGCGGACTACATCGGTCGGCACGTCCCGGCCCGGCGTGTGCGGGTCGAGCCGTGCGCGGAAGAGCATCTCGGCCCGGTACACGTTGCCGATGCCGCTGACCACCGCCTGATCCATCAGCAGCAGACCGATCGGCGTCGTCTTCCTGCGCACCGCCGTGACGAAGCGCTCCTCCCCCGCGGCGACGTCGTCGACCAGCGGGTCGGGTCCGAGCTTCGCGATGGTCGCGGCGACCTCGTCGGGGTTCTGCAGCTGACAGGCAGTGGGGCCCCGCAGATCGGCGCAGGTGCTGCCCGTGAGCAGACGCAGACGCACCTGGCCGACCACGGGCGGGGGCCATTCGTCGCCCTCGTCCGCGAGCCCCGTCGTCTGCTCCGACATGCGCACGTGCACGCGCGCCCGGCGCGGCGCGCCGATCGAACTCAGGGAGTTCTCCCCTGCGGCATCGAACACGGGCTCGCCCTCGAGAGCGGTGCCGCGCTGGTTGGTCTGTCCCATACGCCCGTTGGCGGCCGCGATCGTCGGGTCGACGAGGATCTCGCCCGCGAAGTCCCAGGCCCCGTACATCCCGAGGTGTATCCGCAGCCACAGATCGGCGTCGAATTCGAGAAACATCTGCTTGCCGACGGCGCGCACCGAGACCGCCGACCGTCCGTCGATGGCCGCGGCGCCCTCGAGGAACCGGCCCTGCGGGCTCGAGGCCGAGACCTCGCGCCCGACATAGTTGCGGTCGAACTGCCGGGCGATCCGGTGGACGGAGTGCCCCTCGGGCATCAGCCCGCCTCGGGGTCGATCGCGTCGGCCGACTCGCCGCCGGCGGGCGCTGCCGCCCGCGGGTCGGGCAGGAGCGAGCCGTCGATCTCGTAGGCGCCGACCTGGGCGATACGGCGGACATGCCGCTCGTCCTGCGAGAACGGCGTGGCGATGAAGGTGTCGATGAACGACGCGGCCTCTTCGAAGGTGTGTTGACGTGCACCGATCGCGATCACATTCGCATCGTTGTGCTCCCGGGCGAGCTCCGCCGTCGCCGTGCTCCAGGCGAGGGCGGCGCGCACGCCCCGCACCTTGTTGGCCGCGATCTGCTCGCCGTTGCCCGAGCCGCCGAAGACCACACCCAGAGCCTCGACGCCCTCGGCCTGATCGCGCACGACGGCCTCCGCCGCACGAATGCAGAACGCCGGGTAGTCATCGACCGGGTCGTACTCGAGGGGCCCGTGATCGATGACCTCGTGGCCCTGGTCGCTGAGGTGGTGCTGCAGGCGGGTGGAGAATTCGAGACCTGCGTGATCGGTCGCGATGTGGATGCGCATGGCATTCATCCTAGGGAGCGCCTACGGGGCGATCCCGGATGCTGCCGGCTTGAACCCCGCACGGATGTTCTCGCAGCAGGCGGGCCGGCACACGTCGAACCACGGTCCGAGGTCGGTCACGTGCGGTCGATCGGCGGCCGGGGTGCCGTGCAGTCGCTCCTCGACGAGATCGACCAGACCCGCGACGTAGGCGGGGTCGATGCCCGGGGTGGGCGTGCGCACGGCACGCAGACCCGCCTCGGCGGCGGCATCCATCGCCTCGGTGTCGAGGTCCCACTTGACCTCCATGTGATCGCTGACGAAGCCCAGCGGCACGATGACGACCGCTCTGCCTCCCTGAGCGGGCAGCGTCTCGATCACATCGCAGACGTCGGGCTCGAGCCAGGGCTGGGTCGGCGGGCCCGAGCGCGACTGATAGACCAGCTGCCAGGGCACGGTGGCGGCATCCGCGTACTCGTCGGCCACCTGCGCCATGATGTACTCGGCCACGGCGAGGTGCTGCGCCTCGTATGCTCCGCCGTCGCCCCATTCGCGGTCGCGCGGGCCGGAGCGACGGGCGTCGTCGATCGGCACGCTGTGGGTGGAGAAGAGGACGTGGATGGCGGCGGCCTCCACGCCCTCGGCGAGGAAGCCGGCGACGGCTTCGCGCACGCCGGCGACGAAGGGCGCGACGAAGCCCGGGTGATCGAAGAACTGACGCACCTTGTCGATCGTGACGGTGCCTGCCAGCCCCGTATCGGTCAGGACGCGCGCGAAGTCCTCCCGGTACTGCCTGCAGCTCGAGAACGAACTGTAGGCGCTCGTGGCGACGGCGAGGAGGGTCGTGTCACCGGCCTCGGCGGCCTCTCGCACCGCCTCGTCGAGGAAAGGGCCCCAGTTGCGGTTGCCCCAGTAGACCGGCAGGTCGATGCCGCGGCGGGCGAGCTCACCCTCGATCGCGGTCTTCAACTCGCGATTCTGCGCGTTGATGGGGCTGATGCCCCCGAAGTGCCGGTAGTGGTGCGCGACCTCTTCGAGGCGTTCGTCGGGAATACCCCGCCCGCGGGTCACATTGCGCAGGAACGGGATGACGTCCTCCTGGCCCTCGGGGCCGCCGAAACTGGCGAGGAGGATGCCGTCGTACGGCACCGGGGTCTCGATGTGGGCAGCGCCGCCGGCCGCGGCGGGCGAGGCGTGGAGGACGACCGGATCTGTCGCGGGGGTGTCGATGGGCACGTCCCCAATCCTGCCACCCGGCGACATGGTCGGCGCCGCGTCACGGGGCGTAGGCTGGGGCGGTTGCCACCGGCGCCAGCAGCCCGGTCGCGACATCCGCGTCGGCGCGTCCGCGCCTCCACCCACCACCCACGGGAGCATCGCAGTGCCTGGAGAGAACCTCACCCGCATCGAGGCGCAGGAGCGCCGCGCCGTCGTCGAGACGCACTCCTACGACGTCGATCTCGACCTGACGAAGGGTGCGGAGGTCTTCGGATCCCGCACGCTCGTGCGCTTCGGCGGCACCCCCGGCGCCTCGACGTTCATCGACCTGATCGCGCGCGAGGTCCGCGAGATCACCCTGAACGGGCGCTCCATCGATCCCGCGACGGCGTTCGCGGACTCGCGCATCGCGCTCGATGACCTGGCTGCCGAGAACGAGCTGATCGTCGACGCCGACTGCCTGTACACCAACACCGGCGAGGGCCTGCACCGTTTCGTCGACCCCGTCGACGGCGAGGTGTACCTCTACTCGCAGTTCGAGGTGCCCGACTCCCGACGCATGTACGCCGTCTTCGAGCAGCCCGATCTGAAGGCCGAGTTCCGCTTCACGGTCCGGGCGCCCCAGGTGTGGAAGGTGATCTCCAACTCCCCCACGCCCGAGCCCGCACCCGAGGGCGACGGATCGGCGACGTGGGCCTTCGAGCCCACTCCGCGCATCTCCTCGTACATCACCGCGCTCGTCGCGGGGCCCTACGAGTCCACGTTCTCCGAGCTCACGAGCGCCTCCGGCCGTGTGATCCCGCTCGGCGTGTACGGCCGCAAGAGCCTCTGGCGGCACCTCGACGCCGACTACATCTTCGAGAAGACGCGGCAGGGCTTCGCCTACTACGAGGAGAAGTTCGACTACCCCTACCCCTTCGCCAAATACGACCAGCTGTTCGTGCCCGAGTTCAACGCGGGTGCGATGGAGAACGCGGGCGCGGTCACCTTCACCGAGACCTACGTCTTCCGCAGCAAGGTGACCGACGCGGTCAAGGAGCGCCGCGTCGTGACGATCCTGCACGAGCTCGCGCACATGTGGTTCGGCGACCTCGTCACCATGAAGTGGTGGAACGACCTCTGGCTGAACGAGTCCTTCGCCGAGTGGGCGTCGACGATCGCGACCGCCGAGGCCACCGAGTGGACGGCTGCCTGGACGACCTTCAACGCCATGGAGAAGACCTGGGCCTACCGGCAGGACCAGCTGCCCTCGACGCACCCCGTCGTGGCCGAGATCAACGACCTCGAAGACGTGCAGGTCAACTTCGACGGCATCACCTACGCCAAGGGCGGATCGGTGCTCAAGCAGCTCGCGGCCTGGGTGGGGATCGAGCAGTTCTTCGCCGGCGTCGCGGCGTACTTCGCCCGCCACGAGTGGGGCAACACCGAGGTGGGCGACCTGCTCGCCGAGCTCGAGGCCACGAGCGGCCGCGAACTGTCGTCGTGGGCGAAGAAGTGGCTCGAGACGGCCGGAGTCAACACGCTCTCCCCGCTCATCGAAGAGGCGGCGGACGGCACCATCTCGCGTTTCGCGATCGTGCAGACCGCTCCCGCCGACTACCCGACCATCCGCCCCCACCGGCTGGGTGTCGGCTTCTACTCGGTGAAGGACGGCGCGCTCACCCGCGTGCACCACATCGAGCTCGACGTGGACGGCGATCGCACCGATGTCGACGAGCTCACCGGCCTGCCGCGTCCCGATCTCGTTCTGCTGAACGACGACGATCTCGCGTACGCCAAGATCCGGCTCGACGAGCGCTCTCTCGCCACCGCGATCGCCCATCTCGGCGACATCTCCGATCCGCTCGCGCGCTCGCTCGTCTGGGGCGCCGCATGGGATCAGACCCGGGATGCCGAGGCCTCGCCCTCGGACTACGTCGATCTGGTGCTGCGCAACATCGGCGCCGAGACCGAGTCGACCACCGTGCGCACGACTCTCGCCCAACTCCAGCTCGCCGCCAACTCCTACGTCGCGCCCGAAACGCGCGATGCCACGCGCGTGCGTGTCGCCGACGGCCTGTGGGATCTCGCGCAGAGCGCCGAGGCCGGCAGCGACAGCCAACTGCAGTTCGTGACCGCGTTCGCCAACGCCGCCGCGGTGCCGGCGCAGTGGGAGACGGTGCGTGCGCTGCGTGCCGGCGAGACGACTCTCCCCGGCCTCGAGATCGACACGGACCTCTCCTGGCAGCTCCTGGTTTCGCTCGCCGCGGGAGGCGTGGTGACGGCCGCCGACATCGAGGATGCGCTGGCCGCCGACAACACCTCGAAGGGCGCCGAGTTCGCCGCTCTCGCCCGTGCCGCCCAGCCCTATCGAGAGACGAAGCGAGCCGCCTGGGACTCGCTCGTGTCCAAGGCCGACCTGCCCAACACGATCGTGCGACAGGCGGCCCTCGGCTTCACCCACCCCGCGACGGCGCACCTGCTCGAGGATTTCGTCCCGGCGTACTTCGAGATGCTGCTGCCGATCTGGGAGTCGCGCACCTACCAGATCGCCCAATACCTCATCACGGGTCTGTATCCTGCGCCGCTGGCGAACGCCGCGCTGCAGGATGCGACCCGCGCCTGGCTGGCCGCGAACCCGGATGCTCCCGCGGCTCTGCGCCGGCTCGTCAACGAGAACCTCGCCGGGGTCGAGCGTGCGCTCTCGGTGCAGGAGCGCGACGCCGCCTGACTCTCACCCGCGCGGACCGGTACCACGGTACGACCCGCGACGGAGCAAGAACCCCCCTGGGTCGGACGCGATCCAGGGGGGTTCTTCCGTAGCGTGAAGCCATGATCGTCGCAGAGAACCTCAGCAAGGACTTCGGGGCACGGCACGCCGTCGCAGACGCCAGCTTCACCGTCAGGCCCGGGAGGGTCACCGGCTTCCTCGGGCCCAACGGTGCCGGCAAGTCGACCACGATGCGCATGATCGTGGGCCTGGACCGTCCCACCGGTGGGCACGTCACCGTCGATGGGCACTCCTACGCCTCGATGCGCGCTCCCCTGACCGAAGTGGGTGTGCTGCTGGATGCCAAGGCCGTCCACACCGGACGGAGCGCAACCAATCACCTGCGCGCGATGGCCGCGACCCACGGCATCCCCCGTTCCCGGGTCGACGAGGTGATCGAGATCACCGGTCTCGGGTCGGTGGCTCGCAAGCGCGCGGGCGGATTCTCCCTGGGTATGGGGCAGCGCCTCGGCATCGCCGCTGCACTCCTCGGCGACCCGCACACCCTCATCCTGGACGAGCCGGTGAACGGCCTCGACCCGGAGGGCGTGATGTGGGTGCGACGGTTCGTCCGGCAGGCGGCGGCGGAGGGTCGCACCGTGCTGCTCTCGAGCCACCTGATGAGCGAGATGGCGGTGACCGCCGACCACATCATCGTCCTCGGGCGCGGCCGGGTGCTCGCAGATGCCTCCGTCGGCGACATCGTCTCCCAGTGGACGCGTCATTCGGTGCACGTGCGCAGCCCGCAGGCGGGTGCGCTCGCCGAGGCGCTGGCGGGCGAGGGCATCACCATCACCTCCGTCGAGACGGGCGTGCTCGAGATCGCCGGGATCGACGCCGCAGCCGTCGGTGATCTCGCCGCCCGCGCCGGAATCACCCTGCACGAACTCACCCCGACATCCGGAACCCTCGAGGACGCCTACCTGCGCCTGACCGGCGACGACGTCGAGTACAAGACCAAGGACATCGCATGAGCACCCTCACCACGCCCGCCCCGGACCTCACCTCGAAGCGCCCCGCCGACCCCCGCGTCCACCTCACGGTCGGTCGTCTCGTGCGCTCGGAGTGGATCAAACTGACGACGGTGCGTTCGACCTGGTGGTCGATCGCGCTGGTGATCGCGCTGTCGATCGGGCTGAGCCTGCTGATGGCGGCATCCTTCGCCAGCTTCGCCGGCACGGGCGGGGGAATGCCGGAGGGCAACTCGGTGGCCGTGCAGGTGATCGTCTTCAGCACGGTGCTCACCCAGCTGCTCGCCGTCATCCTCGGCGCGATCACCGTGACCGGCGAGTACTCGACGGGAATGGTGCGCTCGACCCTGACCGCGGCGCCCGCCCGGCTCGGCGCCCTTCTCGCAAAGGCTCTCGTCGTGGGAGTCACGATGTTCGTGACGAGCGTCGTCGTCTTCGCCGTCACGGCGGTGGTGACAGCCCCGATCCTCGACGCGAACGCGCTCGACATCGGCGACGCGGACTCCTCACTCATGCCGCTGCTCGGTGCCGCGGGCTACCTCGCGCTGATGGCGATGATGGGCGTGGGCCTCGGCTTCATCATCCGCAACGGCCCCGGCGCGCTCGCCGTCGGCATCGGGCTGGTGTTCGTCGCGCCGCTGATCGTGAGCTTCTTTCCGCGGGTCGACGACTTCGCATGGATCCACGACCTCGCCAGCTACCTGCCCTCCAACGCCGGGCAGTCGCTCTTCCTCTCCAGCGGCATCTCGGGCAACCCGCTCGAGACCGCGCCCGCGGTCGTCACGATCATCGCGTGGGCCGTGGCCGCTCTCGTCGGGGGCATCGCGGTCCTGAAGACACGCGACGCGTAGAGTCGGTCGATGCCCGCAGCACGCGACCTCGTCCTCGGCCAGGGCGTCCACCCGGCCGAGGACGAGCTGCGTCTGCCGCGTCCTCCCGGGCTGATCCGGCGGTTCTGGTCTCGGCATCCTCTCGCCGCCGACATCCTGCTCGCGGTGCTCGCCTTCGTGCTCACGACCCCGGCGCTCGTCATGCGGTCTCCGGTTGCCGCACCCGCAGGCGGCTGGTCGCTCGGCGCCGCCTTCGCCCTCTTGATCGTCGGCTGCATCGCGCTCGTGTGGCGCCGACGATGGCCCGTGTCGGTGTTCTCCCTGTCGCTGGTTCCGACGCTGCTGTTCGACCCCAGTCTGTCGACGACGCTCAGCGGCCCCGTCTCGGTCATCGCGATGTACACGATCGCCGTCTACCGGGGCGCCCGAGTGTGCTGGATCGCCTTCGCCGTCGCCGGCGGTCTGATCGCCACCCAGACGCTCGTGGGCGTTTCCGCCGAACCATCGAGTGCGGGAACGTACCTGAACGTCGATATCAGCACAGTCGTCTTCCTTCTGCTCGGGGCGTTGATCGGCGTCAACGTCGGCAACCGCAAGCGATACCTCGAGGCCCTCATCGCACGCTCCCGGCAGCTGCTCGTCGAACGTGATCAGCAGGCTCGACTCGCGGCGGCCGCAGAGCGAACGCGGATCGCCCGCGAGATGCACGACGTCGTCTCGCACTCGCTCACGGTGATCGTCGCCCTCTCGGAAGGCGCGAGCGTCACGGCCGATCCGGAGCGTTCGCGCGAGGCGTCGCGGGCCGTTGCGACCACCGCCCGCGATGCGCTGACGGAGATGCGGGAGATGCTGGGCGTGCTTCGCGATGACCGGCCGGAGGACGCACCCCTCGCCCCCGCGCAGGACGGCTCGCTCGATGACATCGTGGATGCCGCGCGCCGCGCGGGATTTCCGGTGCAGCTCGCCCTCACCGGATCGCCGACCTCTCCGCCGGCGATCATGCAGGCGATCCGCCGCGTCGTCCAGGAGGGTCTGACCAATGCGATGCGGTATGCGCACGACCCGCGGTTCATCCGGGTGCACGTCACCCACGCGCCCGCCGAGATCACGGTCGACGTCCGCAACGACGGTTCCCGTCCGCACGAGCCCTCCCGCGGCACGGGCCTCGGACTGATGGGACTGCGCGAGAGGCTCGAGCACCTCGGCGGCACCCTCGAGGCCGGAATGATCTCACCCGATCAATGGCGCCTGCGCGCCCGAATCCCGCTGGAGGGGGCGAATGAGTGAACCGGCCACGATCCGGGTGCTGCTGGTCGATGACCAGCAGCTGATCCGCATCGGCTTCCGCATGGTCCTGGAGGCCGAACCCGACCTTCTCGTCGTCGGTGAGGCCGCGAATGGAGTCGAGGCGCTCGACGCCGTTCGCGCGCACGCACCCGACGTCGTGCTGATGGATGTGCGCATGCCGCGTATGGACGGCATCTCGGCGACCGCCCAGATCCTCGCCGAACGCCCCGCGTGCCGCGTCATCGTCCTCACCACCTTCGATCTCGACGAATACGCCTTCGGTGCCCTCGCGGCAGGCGCCAGCGGCTTCCTCCTCAAGGACGCCCAGGCGAGCGAGCTCACCGCCTCGATCCGGGCGGTGCATCACGGTGACGCCACGCTGTCCCCGCGCGTCACGCGCCGCCTGCTCGACCTCGTCGGCGGCCGACTGCCACACGCCGGCACCGATCGATCCGCGCTGGCCGTCCTCACCGAGCGCGAGCGTGATGTGTTCGCCGCGATCGGCGCCGGCCTGACCAATACCGAGATCGGCGCCGCGCTCTTCGTCAGCGAGTCCACCGTCAAGACGCATGTCGGCAGGGTGCTCGCCAAGCTGGGCGCGCGAGATCGCGTGCAGGCGGTCATCCTCGCGCACCGTCTCGGCGTCACCACGTCGGCGCCGATGCCCGAGTCCGGCGCGGCGCCGGCCGCCCAGGTTTCACGAGGCTTGCCTGGGTAGGATCGGTCCCGATGTTCACAGCGGCAACCGGCGAAGACACCATCACCGATCCCGGCTGGTGGGCCGAACTGCTCGACCGTGCCGCGACGGGCGGCTTCCGCCTCATCAACGCCGCGCTGATCATCATCGGCGCACTCCTGCTGGCCTGGATCCTGCGCATCGTGATCCGCCGCGTCGTCAACCGCATCGTCAGCGGTGCCAAGAACAAGGCCAACGTCGACGACACCCAGGCCCTCGAGCGATCGCCGCTCGCGGCGGTCCGGCTCGTGCAGCGCACGCGCACCCTCGGCTCGATCCTGCAGAACATCGTCAACGTCGCCGTCGGCGTCGTGGCGATCGTGCTCGTCATCAATGCGATCGCCCCCAACGCCCTGGGCTCCCTCGCCCTGCTGACGGCCGCGATCGGCGCGGGCCTCGGCTTCGGCGCGCAGAACATCGTCAAGGACGTGCTCAACGGCATCTTCATCGTCGCCGAAGACCAGGTAGGCATCGGCGACGTCGTCGATCTCGGGCTCGCCACCGGCGTCGTCGAGTACGTCAGTGTGCGGATCACGCACGTGCGTGACGTCAACGGCACGCTCTGGTACGTGCGCAACGGCGAGATCACGCGGATCGGCAACATGTCGCAGGGGTGGTCGCGCGTCATCATCGATCTCGCCGTGCCGGTGGATGCCGACATCGAGGCCGTCGAGACGGCAATGCTCGGCGCCGCCAAAGCACTGGCGAAAGAGCCGAAGTGGCGCACGCGGATCATCGAGGCCCCCGAGGTGTGGGGCCTGGAGTCGGTGTCCGGCGATGCGCTCGTCATCCGTCTCGTCATGAAGACACGCGCGAACGCGAAGGACGATGTCGCCCGTGAACTGCGCATGCGCCTCAAACGGGCCATCGACGCGATGGGACTCACCCTCCCCCAGCTCAACTCGATCACCCTCACGGGGCTCGAAGGCGCGCAGCGTGTGCGCGGCGCCAATCCACCCAAGACGCGCCCCACGCCGGTCGCCGTCGCGGAACGTCCCGTCTGGAAGCCCAAACGCACCTCGAAGCGCGCGACGGAGAAACCTGCCGGAAACGGCGCGGACGAGAGTGCGACAGCATCCGACCAAGCGGACACCGACCACGAGGAGAAGCCGTGACCGCCGAAGAGGGCACCCCGCGCTCGTTCTACGAGGAGGTCGGGGGCCACGCGACGTTCGTCGCCCTGGTGGACGCCTTCTATCGGGGAGTCGCGGACGACGAGGTGCTGCGCCCCATGTATCCCGAAGAGGACCTGGGCCCCGCCGCCGAGCGGCTGACGCTGTTCCTCGAGCAGTACTGGGGAGGGCCCACGACGTACAGCGAGACCCGCGGGCACCCTCGGCTGCGCATGCGGCACGCGCCGTTCCACGTCAATCCCGACGCCCGCGATCGGTGGCTGCGCCACATGCGCGCCGCCGTCGACGAGCTTGAATTGGCGCCGCTGCACGAGGCGACGCTGTGGGACTACCTCCAGCGTGCCGCCATGGCCATGGTCAACACCTTCGAGGCGAGCTCGATCGGCCCCACCCGGGCGGGCCGGGCGGAGATCCCGGGCGGGCTGGCCGCGCCCGCCGCGCCCGCGTCGTCGAACGAGGACTGATCGCCCGCGCTCAGACCGTGAGCTCGGCGCCGCGCACCAGGACGTGACCACGGCGAAGGCTCACGCGCGCCCACGCGCCGGATCGATGCACACCCGCCGCCTCGCCCCCCGCGATGAATCCGAGGGAGAAGGCCGCGAACCCCACGCCGCGGGGCAGACCGAACCACTCGGAGACCGGCTCGCCCCAGACGGCGGAGCGCACCTTCTGCACGAGTTCGGCTCCCGCGTCACGCGGCACATCGTCCGCGACGCGGGCGATTCCCTCGTGCGCACGCGCGGCCAGCGCGGCCGCGTCGATCTCGCCGACCCGCCGCCAGGCGCCGCGTGGTGCACCCACGCCCGCCCAGACCGCCCGTACCGCGCTCGCCGGCAGGGTCGCACCTCGCGGATCCTGCGGATCGGCGGCGATGCCCGACGCGTTGACCGTCAGATCGCACACGAGCTCGGGGTCCACCGGAAGCACGCGCAGGGCGAGGATGGTGGGCGTCGCATCGAGGATTCCCCGCGGGATGAGGGCCGGCGCCCACATCGCCAGCGTTCCCCCGGCCGCCTGGAGCCGAACCTCCGGGTCGGAGAGCCTGGCCGTGCGCGAGGCGAAGGTGAGGAGGTCGTCACGCGCCTCGGAGTCGGCGAATCTCAGGGCGGCAGGCATCCCTTCTAAACTACAGGCGGCGGTGCTCCCGACCGACCGCCCGAGGAGTGCCGTGACCGATTCGCCCGACGCCGCAGCATCCGATCCCGTCGGCCGCTTTCTGCAGACGCTGCAGCTGCGCGGCGGCGAAGCACGGACGACGGAGGACATCTTCGTCGGCAGATCCGAACCGATGCCCTCGGGCCGGGTGTTCGGCGGACAGGTGCTCGGGCAGGCCGTGATCGCCGCCGAACGCACGGTGCCCGAAGGCCGCGCGGCGCACTCGATGCACGGATACTTCCTGCGACCGGGGGATGCGACGCGCGACATCACCTTCTCCGTGGACCGCATCCACGACGGACGCTCCTTCTCGGCGCGGCGCACGCAGGCGTATCAGGAGGGCGAGCCGATCTTCTCGATGATCGCCTCGTTCCAGGCCGAGGGCGCGGGATTGGACCACGCCGCGGCCATGCCCGAGGGAGTCCCCGGCCCCGACGAGGTCGCCCCCCTGCATCCGTCCGCCGGCGCGCAGCATCCTCTCTCGCGACGCCTGCTCGATGATCGCCCGGTCGAGGTACGCCACGTGCTGCCCGACATCTACCTGCGTCCCGACGCCGAACGCCGCCCGACCAATATCGCGTGGGTGCGCGCCCGGCGCGCCCTCCCGGATGACCCTGCGCTGCACCGCGCGGCGATCGCCTACATCTCGGACATCACGATCCAGGAGCCGATCATGCGCGCGCACGGCATCGAGTGGGTGCGCAGCGGCCTCAAACTGGCGAGCCTCGACTCCGCCCTGTGGTGGCACCGCCCCGCGCGGGTCGACGACTGGCTGCTCTACGTGCAGGAATCTCCGAGCGCGAGCGGCGGCCGCGGTCTCGCGACCGGGCGCATGTACACCCGCGACGGGATGCTGGTGGCGAGCATCGCGCAGGAGGTCGTCATCCGGGTGCCCTGACCCCGGCGCCGGCTTCGCGGCCGGGCGCCTCAGCGCCGACGTGCGTACGCGATCGGCTCGCCGACGTAGGGCTGCCAGGCCGCACGCTGCTGGTCGCTGAGTCGGCGCGGGCGGCCGGAATCGGCATCCACCATCACCACGATCGCGCTCGACCGCGCGTACAGGCGCTGCTCGCCGCCCTCGCGCGGGCTCCAGACCTCGTAGCAGACCTCCATGCTCGATCCGCCGAGGTTGCCGAACCACATCTGCACATCCAGCGGATGCCGCTGGTACGGCACCGGCAGCAGGTACTCGATCTCCTGCCGCGCGATCAGGGTCAGCGCGCCGTGCTCGACACCGGAATCCAGGACGGCCGTCGGCGGCGCGTCTTCACCCGCTGCCGGACGCCAGAAGGCCCGCACGCGCGCCTCCTCCAGCAGCTTGAGCATGGAGGTGTTGTTGACGTGATTGAACGCATCGAGGTCGCCCCAGCGCAAATGGATCGGCATGTGCAGCCGGGCGCCCGTCGCGACGGATCCCGACCCGGTCGAGACGGGCTCGGAGCCTGCCGGGACGTCAGTCACGAGTGAGCTTGCGGTAGGCCGAGCGGTGCGGCTTGGCGGCGTCGGGGCCGAGTCGCTCGATCTTGTTCTGCTCGTAGGCCTCGAAGTTTCCCTCGAACCAGTGCCAGTTGTCGGGATCGTCGTCGGTGCCCTCGTACGCCAGGATGTGCGTGGCGATGCGGTCGAGGAACCAGCGATCGTGTGTGATCACGACGGCGCAGCCGGGAAAGTCCAGCAGTGCGTTCTCGAGGCTGCCGAGCGTTTCGACATCCAGGTCGTTGGTCGGCTCGTCGAGGAGGAGGAGGTTTCCGCCCTGCTTGAGGGTGAGCGCCAGATTCAGCCGGTTCCGCTCACCACCGGAGAGCACGCCGGCCTTCTTCTGCTGATCGGGCCCCTTGAACCCGAACTGCGAGACGTACGCGCGGGAGGGGATCTCGACCTTGCCGACCTGGATGTAGTCGAGTCCGTCGGAGACGACCTCCCAGAGCGACTTGTTCGGGTCGATGCCGCCGCGGCTCTGGTCGACGTAGGAGATCTCGACGGTCTCGCCGATCTTCAGGTCGCCACCGTCGAGCGGCTCCAGGCCGACGATCGTCTTGAACAGCGTCGTCTTGCCGACGCCGTTGGGACCGATGATGCCGACGATCCCGTTGCGGGGCAGGGAGAAGGAGAGGTCATCGATCAGCACACGGTCGTCGAAGCCCTTGCGCAGCTTCTTGGCCTCGAGGACGATCTGGCCGAGGCGCGGGCCCGGCGGAATCTGGATCTCTTCGAAGTCGAGCTTGCGGGTGCGGTCGGCCTCGGCCGCCATCTCCTCGTACCGCGCAAGGCGAGCCTTGGACTTGGCCTGCCGTCCCTTCGCGTTGCTGCGCACCCACTCGAGTTCGCTGGCGAGGCGCTTGGCGAGCTTCGCGTCCTTCTTGCCCTGTACCTGCAGACGTTCCTGCTTCTTCTCCAGATACGTGGAGTAGTTGCCTTCGTACGGGTAGAGGCGGCCGCGGTCGACCTCGCAGATCCACTCCGCGACGTGGTCGAGGAAGTACCGATCGTGCGTCACAGCGAGCACCGCACCGGGGTACTTGGCCAGGTGCTGCTCGAGCCAGAGCACGCTCTCGGCATCGAGGTGGTTGGTCGGCTCGTCGAGCAGAAGCAGATCCGGCTTCTGCAGCAGCAGCTTGCACAGCGCCACTCGACGCTTCTCGCCGCCGGAGAGGTTCGCCACGATCGCCTCGGGCGGCGGGCAGCGCAGGGCATCCATCGCCTGCTCGAGCTGGGAGTCGAGGTCCCACGCGTCGGCGGTGTCGATGTCCTCTTGCAGCGTGCCCATCTCAGCCAGGAGCGCGTCGAAGTCTGCGTCCGGGTCAGCCATCAGCGCCGAGATCTCGTTGAAGCGATCCAGCTTGCCCTTGATGTCGCCGACACCCTGCTGCACGTTCTCGAGCACGGTCTTGTCTTCATCGAGCTCGGGCTCCTGCATGAGGATGCCGACCGAGTAGCCCGGTGAGAGCTTCGCCTCGCCGTTGGATGGCTGGTCGAGACCCGCCATGACCTTGAGGATCGTCGATTTTCCCGCGCCGTTCGGTCCGACGACGCCGATCTTCGCGCCGGGGAGGAACGCCATCGTGACGTCGTCGAGGATCACCTTGTCGCCGACCGCTTTGCGGGCGCGCACCATCTGGTAGATGTACTCAGCCATATCCGGTCCAGTCTACGGGCGTCGGCGGACCGCGCCCCGCCTCACCAGTCGATCGGGCGCGTCTGTCCCACGAGGCAGTGCGTTCCTTCGATCACCGGAAGCACGACCGTGACGGGGTCTCCCGTCTCGGGGCCCACCTGCCCCACGAGGCATTCGTCGGCGAAGAGCACCGAGAACTGGATGCTCTCAACCGGGTTGCCGAGCGTCGTGGTGTCGTTGGTGACCTGCATCGCGTTGCGATCGAATCCCGCCGCCACCAACGCATCGATGTACGCGCGGCCGGCCGCGGAGTCGGGCCCGGCCCACACTCCCCCGACGACCTCCGCGAAGTACGGCAGGTTCTCCGTCGCCGTCCCGTCCGGCACGAAGGCGGGCGCCGCCGGCTCGGAGGGCGACTCGACGGGCGCGGGCGCGACGGTGGCCGACGGAGTCGACGCGACGGGCTCGGGGGCGGCCGTGCACGCGGTCACAACCGCTCCGACGGCGACGAGCACCAGCATCCGCTGCGCGCCGGTGAGGGCGGAGCGTGGGGAGCGGGGCACGTTGCGAGTCTATGCGGGCCCGCCCATCATCGACGAACCTCAGAACGGCGTCACGGCACCCGCCCATTCCGCACCCTGAGGCTCGTCATCGCCGGCTGCGATGCCGTCCATCCCACCCGCCGCGATCGGCGCGCTCGCCGGCTCCTCGGCGCCGGGCACGTGCCAGGCGGCCTCGCTCGCCTCACCATCGGTCGCCCCCGCCGTGTCGGACCCGGACTGGCCGTCGCGAGCGCCGGTGACGCGCTGGAAGGACGCGGTGCCCCAGAGCAGATCGGGACCCAGCGCGTCGGCGTCGATCTCGACGGCGATCCCCGAGCGCTCGCCGTTCTCCCATCGCCGCACCTTGAGCCGGCCGGTGACGATCACCCGCTGTCCGCGCTGCAGCGAGGCGAAGGCGTTCACGGCGAGTGAACGATAGGCCGACACGGAGAACCAGTTCGGATCGCCCTCGACCCAGCTGCCGGAGACGCGGTCGTAGCGCCGCTGGGGGCTCGCCACCCGGAATGCGGTGATGGGCACACCGCTCGCCGTCACCGTATGGCGGATCTCCCCCGCGATGTTGCCTGCGATGGTGATGGAGTCAGTCACTGTTCTTCCCTTCTGCGCCGGGACTCTCCCGGACGCGGGCCGCGGCCCCCGCCAGGATCGAGCAGCACGGGGGGACCGCAGGGCGCGGGAGCGATCATCGGTGCAGCGCCCGATGCGAGGGCGGCCTGTGGAGGAATCATCCCGACCGAGGCGATGTCGGCGGCCGGACGTATGTTCGAGTAGCGAAAGGAGACCCACCATGACCGCCTCACCCAGATCGCTCGACCCGCTGACCGCGACGGCCGAGCCCCCCGCCGTCGACCCCGCTCTGCGCGTCCGGATCCTGCCCGCGGGGCCCGCGCTGTATCGCGTCGCCGATTCGACGGGGCGCATCCTCGGACACCTCGCCGTCCTCGCCCATCCGCTCGGGGCGCGGTTCGCGGCGCTCCGGTATCAGCCCGCGCTCGCCCGATTCCGTTCAATCGGCGACTTCTGGACCGCGGACGAGGCCGTCAGCGTGCTGCGCGGATCGTGATCGTCAGACCACCGCGGTCAGCGGAGGCTCCGCGAGCGGTCGCCCACGATCGCGCGCCTGCGGCCACACCTCGGCGAGGATCTCGACAGCCTGTTCGAGCACGTCCGGCGCCGCCGTGAAGGGAATCCGCAGATGCCGTTCGTGACCGCCGTCGACGCCGAACCTCGGTCCCGATGACAGGATCAGCCCACGCTCCCGCGCCGCCAGCGCGAGGGGCGAGCTCACCGGCAGCCCCAGCGCGATCCACAGGGCGACGCCCCCGTGCACCTCCGGCACACCCCATTCCGGCAGACGCGTCCGCAGTGCATCGACGAGCGCGTCGCGCCCGGCCCGCAAGAGGTCAGCGCGCTGCGCGAGGATCTCCGGCATGCGGTCGAAGGCGAGCAGTGCGACCTCCTGTTCGAACTCCGGTGTGCCGAGTTCGCGCCGAGGGCGGGCCGCGATCAGACGAGGCACAAGATCGGGGTCTGCGCGGATCCATCCGATGCGCAGTCCGCCCCAGACGGTCTTGCCGAGCGATCCGACCGTGACGAGTGCGCGCTCGTGGTCCGCTCCCATGCCCGCTCCCAGCGGGGGCATCACGGAGCCGCGGTCGATGTCGAGCTCAGCCGTGGTCTCATCGGCCACAAGGATGGCACCGGACTCGGCAGCCAGCACCAGCAGACGCTCACGGGTGGCAGCATCCATCGACGCCCCCGTCGGGTTCTGGAAGTCCGGCATGAGGTAGGCGAGGCTGGGAGCCGTGCGCCGCAGAACATTGTCGGCTCGATCCATGTCCCAGCCGCGCACCGGGTCGACCGGGATCGCCACGAGCCGCGCGCCCGACTCGCGGAGCGCGTCAGCCGCGTGCGGGTAGGTCGGCGTCTCGATGGCAACCCGATCACCCCGACGCACGATGACGTCGGCGACGAGCGCGATCGCACTCTGCGCCCCCGTGGTGACGACGATCTGGTCGGGGTGTGTGGGAAGACCGCGATTCTCGTAACGCTGCGCGATGGCCGCCCGAAGGGCACGATTGCCCACCGTGTCGTACCCGGATCGCCTCACCCAGCGGCCCGCATCGGCCGCGGCCTGCGCATACAGGTCGGAGAGCCCCGGCCACCCCGCCGGGCTCGCCTGATGCAGATCGATCGTGTGGCCCTCACCGCCTTCGGGCGGTGGAGCCGTTCGGCCGAGAGCACGCACGATGCTGCCTGATCCACGCAGGCTCGAGATGTGTCCGGAATCGCGCAGGTCGCGATATGCGGCGGCGACGGTGGTCCGACTGACCTGCATACGGGTGGCGAGGTCGCGCTCCGCCGGCAGCGCCGTGCCGGGCGCGATGCGCCCGTCGAGGCAGAGCACACGCACGGCGTCGGCGAGCCCGCGGTAGGCCGGCCCGCGACCGCGCCACTCACCGAGCATCTGGATGAAGGCGCGTGATGACAGTCGTGAGTCCGGCATGGGTCCACCTTAGGCAGATTGGCCTCTGGTGACCAGTCCACTTTGCGCGTGGAATGGATGCCATGACCCGCCGCCTGATCCAACTCCTCCTCGGCCTGCCGCTGTACGGCACCGGGTGCGCGGTGATGGTGGCCGCGGGGATTGGGCTGGACCCGTGGACCGTCTTCGCACAGGGCCTCTCCGAGGTGACGGGCATCGGGATCGGCTGGATGACCAACCTGATCGGCCTCGCCGTTCTCGCTCTGTGGATTCCCTTGCGTCAGCGGCCCGGTGCGGGCACGGTGCTCAACATCCTTCTGGTCGGCACGGCCATGCAGCTTGCGCTTTCGGTGCTCCCCCGGCCCTCAGGATTCGTTCCCGCCGCGTTCATGTTCGCTGCGGGGATCGTCATCGTGGGATTCGCGAGCGGGCTCTACATCGGCGCCCACTTCGGTCCGGGGCCCCGTGACGGCCTCATGACCGGCATCTCCGCCCGGTTCGGCTGGCCGATCTGGCTCTCACGCACGAGCGTAGAACTCAGCGTCCTCCTCGTGGGATGGATGCTGGGAGGCACTATCGGCATCGGCACGGTCGCGTTCGCGCTCACCATCGGACCGTTGGCCCACGCGTTCCTGCGTGTCTTCGACACCCGCCGAATCGCCAGGGCCGAAAGGCCGCGGGCCGCGGAGATCCCGCAGCCCGCGGACTCTCAGTGCTCTCGGAACGTCGGCCAGTCGCTCCCGGCCCGCATGTGGGAGTAGAGGGCGCTCTTGGCGACCTCCATCGACGGATAGGTCCCCGTCACGGTGTCGGCATCCGCCATGGTGACCGTGTACCCCTCATCGTCCTTGCGGATCGTTCCGACCACGCCCGAACTTCCGTACGCGACCCACAGTGCATGGTGTGTCGTTGTCTGGCTCATCTTCGAACTCCCTTCGACGAGGCCGACGCTACGCCGGCGTCGTCGAGAAAGCCAGACCCACGACGGCGCCCCCGGCAGGACTCGAACCTGCAACCACCGGATTAGAAGGCCGATGCTCTATCCATTGAGCTACGGGGGCATCTGCCACCCAGGTTATCGCGCACATCGGGAAACCCTGCGCGGCGTCGCGGGTGGGCCGTCCGAGCCCCTGGCTAGGATGGCCCAATGGCAGGCAGCGACAACGATCGCCTCGTGTGGATCGATTGCGAGATGACAGGGCTCGATCTTGCGGTCGACGAATTGGTCGAGATCGCGGTGGTGGTGACCGACTTCGAGCTGCGAGTGCTCGACCCGGGCTTCCACGTAGTCATCAAGCCCGACGCGTCAGCCCTGGCGAACATGAACGACTTCGTCACGGAGATGCATCGCTCCTCGGGCCTGCTTGAAGAGATCCCGGACGGCGTCAGCCTCGCCGAGGCCGAATTCCTCGCGCTGGAGTACGTGCAGCGGTTCGCACCCATCGAAGGCAAGGCCCCGTTGGCCGGCAACACGATCGGCACCGACCGCATGTTCCTGGCCAAGTACATGCCCCGTCTCGACCGCTACCTGCACTACCGCAACGTCGATGTGTCCAGCATCAAGGAGCTCGCGCGGCGGTGGTACCCCCGGGCGTACATCCACGCCCCCGCCAAGGATGGCGGGCATCGTGCGCTGGCCGACATCCGGGAATCGGTGCGTGAGCTCGCCTATTACCGGCAGGCCGTGTTCGTGCCGCAGCCCGGTCCCACGAGTGACGGCGCGCGCGCCGCGGCGGCCGCCGTCGTGTCGTCGTTCGCTCCCGGGGTGTAATACAATTGGCGGGTTGCCCGCACGCGTGGGCACATGGTGGGTATAGCTCAGTTGGTAGAGCACCTGGTTGTGGTCCAGGGGGCCGCGGGTTCAAGTCCCGTTACTCACCCCAATGATCGAAATGGATGCCGAGACATTCGAGACCCTCGTGGTCGGTGAACTCGACCTGCTGCCCGATGACATGGTCGATGGTCTCGACAACGTCGTCTTCGTGGTCGAAGATCGCCCCGAAGACGGCTCACTCGACCTTCTGGGTCTCTACGACGGCACCGCTCTGACGGAGCGCGACCGGTACGGCGTCGGCGAGCTTCCCGACCGCATCATCGTGTATCGAGAGCCGCACCTCGCGGTGTGTGACGATATGGACGCCCTGCGCGATGAAGTGCACACCACTCTCGTCCATGAGATCGCGCACTTCTACGGCATCGACGACGACCGACTGCACGAACTGGGGTGGGCATGATCGCTCCTGCCCTGCCCGACCTCGACACCATCGCGGCGCAGTCCGTGGATCATCCGATCAACTGGCAGACGGTCGTGTGGAACGACCCCGTCAATCTCATGAGCTACGTCGTCCACGTCTTTCGGCAGTACTTCGGGTTCAG
This sequence comes from Microbacterium sp. HA-8, assembly GCF_046111165.1. Classification (NCBI taxonomy): domain Bacteria; kingdom Bacillati; phylum Actinomycetota; class Actinomycetes; order Micrococcales; family Microbacteriaceae; genus Microbacterium; species Microbacterium sp. HA-8. The sequence goes on along the minus strand of NZ_CP162025.1, from coordinate 2,169,406 downwards.
CCCCGCCGAGGCCACCCGCCGCATGCTCGAGGTGCATGAGCACGGCCACGCCGTGGTCGCCGAGGGCCCGCGCGAGCAGATGGAGCTGCACGCGCAGGCCATGCATGACTACGGCCTCTGGGCCACGGTGAGAAAGGCTCCGCAATGAACCCGCCACGCATCGTGATGACCCTGTCGCGCCTGGAGGCGCGACATCTCGCCGACCTCGTCGCGCAGTTCTCCGAGCTCCTCGAACAGACCGTGCTCGATACCGCCACGCATGTCGCCGCTGAGGCCGCGGCCGCCGATCCGGCACTCGCGCGCCTCGCCCCGGATCCCTATCCGGACGACCCCGAAGCATCCGCCGACTTCCGGTCGGCGACGACCGCCGATCTGTTCGAACGCCGGCAGAATGACGCGCTGCGAGTTCTCGCCGATCTCGCACCCGCCTTCGCTGCCGCCGACGGCGCCGAGCCGAGTTCGCAGGCCGATGACTCCGATCTCTCGATCTCACTCGACGCCGATACCGGGTGGGCGTGGATGCGCACCCTCACGGCGATCCGGCTGGTCATCGCGACCCGCCTCGGGATCGAGGACGATGACGACGGCCGCGACCCGGACGACGATCGCCACGCCGTCTACGACTGGGTGGGCTACCGCCTCGATGGAATCGTGCAGGCGCTCAGCAACTGACTTTCACGGCACACGCACGACGATCGTGGCAAGCGCCGCGGGATCCTCCCGCCGGATGTGCCCCGCTTCCTGATCCGCCCAGCGCGACCAGTGCGGTCGATATGTGTCACCATCGCGTGCGAGCGCCCGGCGACGCCGCGACGCATCGGGGGCATCCACCCACACGGCGACGTCGCACAGACGGCGGCTCTGCGCGGTGAGGACCCCTGCACCCTCGACGATGAGCGGAAGAGAGGGATCCACGGCGTGGGCCTCGGCGGGCGAGCCCGTATCCCAGTCGTGCCGCCGCCAGACCCCGATGAGCCCCCGGGCGTGCGGCACCAGGATGTCTTGACGGGCGATCTCCGCACCGGCTTCGAGTCCGTCCCAGCCCGGGTACAGCGAGTCCAGCGCGATCAGCTGCACACGACCCGTGTCGGGCCACGCGCTCACGACGGCACGCGCGAGGGATGATTTGCCGGCGCCGCTTCGACCATCGATCAGGATCACGGGGTTCGTCGCCTCGATCCGCCCGACGTCGCGGATCACCGTCGCCACACCGGTGCGCAGCGCGAGCGCGAGCGGATCGTCGGGAGCGGCGCGGCTACTTCTTGAGGGCGCGGATGACACGGCTCAGTGCGCGCCCCGCGACCCACACGAATGGGATGCCGACCGCGAGCAGGGCGATGATGTTCGGTTCGAAGCTCACGTCGTCGCCGCGGCGGATGTACGCGCCGACCGGCACGGAGGCACCGCCTCCGCCGCCTCCGCTGTTGCCGGTCTCATCCGACCCCCCGCCGAAACCGTGCCAGGTCGCAGCAACGGGGATCAGTCGAACCCCGTCGACGTCCTGCTGTTCGCCGTATGCGCTGTCGACGCCGAAGTGGACAGCCTGCTTGCCGAGTTCCAGAGCGATGTTGGGCATGCCCCCACGCTAGCCGTTCCCGAGGCTTCGACAAACGGGTTGACGTGGGTGCGTAACGCGCACAGCTGCGGACACGGCGCCGCGACACGCCGCGACGGTGGCGCAACCCTCGGTGTGTCGCGCCCGCCGTCCGCAGCTGTGCACGCGAGAAGACGACGACGGGATGCCGGGGTCCAAGACCCACGGGCGTCCGGCCGGATCCCGCTCAGGCGGGTGGGCGGGGCGGACGGGGGTGCGAGGGAAGCGAGCGTCCGTGCTCACCGCGACCGACGAGGCTGCCCCGCACGACCGCATTGCGGCCGAAGCGGGCGAGTGCGTCATCGAGGGTGCCCTCCAGACGGCGCCGCTCCTCATCGTCGTCCCACAGGGAGAGCCCGTGCGCGGCAGTGCGCAGGTTTTCGGCGCGGACCCCGATCAGGCGCACGGGATCGCGTCGGGCGAGCGCATCGAACAGCTCCCGTGCCGCGTCGCCGAGGCGCTGACCGACGTCCGTCGGCTCGGGCAACGTGCGCGAGCGCGTGAGGGTCGTGAAGTCGTCGAAGCGCACCTTGACGGCGACGGTCGCCGCCTCGAACCCGCCCTCGCGCAAGCGGCGCGCCACACGATCGGAGAGTCGGAGGAGCTCGGAGTGCAGCAGGGTGGTGTCTGTCACGTCCGTCGCGAATGTCTCTTCGTGGCCGATGCTCTTCTCGATCCGCGTCGTCGAGACCTCCCGCGCGTCGAGGCCGCGCGACAGCTGCGCCAATCGCTCCGCCATCGCGGGCCCGACCGCTCGCGCGAGCAGGTCGCCGGGGGCCTCGCGCACGTCGAGGATCGTGCGGATGCCGCGACCCTCGAGCGTCTCGGCCGTCTTGGGGCCGACGCCCCACATGGCGCGCACGGATCGAGGCGCGAGGAAGTCGAGCGTCTGTGCCGCCGGGACGATGAGCAGCCCGTCGGGCTTGGAGATCGTCGACGCCATCTTGGCGACGTGCTTCGTCGCGGCGACACCGACACTGCAGGTCAGCCCGGTCTTCTCGCGCACTCGCGCGCGCAGCGTGCGGGCGATCGTGCCGGGGCTGCCCCAGAGGCGCCGAGCCCCCCGGACGTCGAGGAACGCCTCATCGATCGACAGCGGCTCGACCAGGGGCGTGAACTCCTGGAAGACGCCCATCACCTGGGTGGACAGGTCGAGATACCGATCGAAGTGCGGGGGAACGACGATCGCCGTCGGGCACAGCCGCAGAGCCTGCGAGACCGGCATGGCCGAACGCACACCGAACCTTCGTGCCTCGTATGACGCGCTCGAGACCACCGACCGCCCCTCGGGAGCTCCGATGATGATCGGTCTGCCCGCGAGCGAGGAGTCATCGAGCACCTCGACCGACGCGTAGAAGGCATCCATGTCGACATGCAGGATGCCGGTGCCGGCATCGTCCGCACCCTCGGGCGAGACGATCCGACCCGTGCCGTCACCGCGTCCCATGCATCGATTCTCTCGCGGGGATCCGACATCCGGACCCCCTCGAGACGGTCATCACTGCGCGGCGCGCTCCAGGATCAGCTCGCGCACGCGCGCGGCATCCGCCTGTCCCCTCATCGCCTTCATGACCGCGCCGATGACCGCGCCGGCGGCCTGAACCTTGCCGTCGCGGATCTTGGCCATGGCATCGGGCTGCGCCGCGAGCGCGTCGTCGATCGCGGCGATCAGCGCGCCGTCGTCGGAGACGACGGCGAGCCCGCGGGCGTCCACGATCTGCTGCGGGGTGCCTTCGCCGGCGATCATGCCTTCGAGCACCTGGCGCGCGAGCTTGTCGGTGAGCGTGCCCGCATCGACGAGCTTCTGCAGCTCGGCGACGTCGTTCGGCGTCACGAGTTCGGCCGGCTCTCGGCCCTCGGCATTCGCGATGCGCGCGAGCTCTCCGGTCCACCACTTGCGTGCGGCGGCGGGAGTGGCCCCGGCCGCGACCGTTGCCTCGACCTCGACGAGCAGCCCCGCGTTGACGACCCCCTGGAAGTCCAGGTCGGTGAAGCCCCACTCCGACTTCAGCCGGCGCCTGCGCGCGGCGGGCTCTTCGGGAAGCGCCGCGCGCAGCGCCTCGATCAGCGCCGGGTCGGGAACGACCGGCAGCAGATCGGGCTCGGGGAAGTACCGGTAGTCGTCGGCGTCGGACTTGGGACGACCCGGCGACGTCGTTCCGGTGTCTTCGTGCCAGTGCCGCGTTTCTTGCGTGATCGTGCCGCCCGCCGCCAGGATCGCCGCCTGGCGCTGGATCTCGTAGCGCACCGCACGCTCGACAGAACGCATCGAGTTGACGTTCTTCGTCTCGGTGCGCGTGCCGAGGGGCGCGGGGGGCTCACCCGCCGCGGCCCGGGGGCGGAGCGACACGTTGGCGTCGCAGCGGAGGTTTCCGCGCTCCATGCGCGCCTCCGAGATGCCGAGCCCGATCACGATGTCGCGGATCGTCTGCACGTACGCCTTGGCCAAGGCGGGTGCCGAGTGTTCGGCTCCGTAGATCGGCTTCGTCACGATCTCGACGAGGGGAACTCCCGCGCGGTTGTAATCGACGAGGGAGTACTCCGCGCCCTGGATGCGACCGGTCGCCCCGCCCATGTGGGTCAGCTTTCCGGCATCCTCCTCCATGTGCGCGCGCTCGATGGGGACGACCACCTCTGTGCCGTCCTCGAGCTCGACCGTGACCCGCCCCTCGAACGCGATGGGCTCGTCGTACTGGCTGATCTGGTAGTTCTTGCCGAGATCGGGATAGAAGTAGTTCTTTCGCGCGAATCTGCTGGACGGGGCGATCTCGCAGCCGAGCGCGAGCCCGAGGCTGATCGAGTACTCGATCGCCTGCGCGTTCACCACGGGGAGTGCGCCGGGCAGCCCCATGTCGACGGGCGCGACGAGGGTGTTGGGAGCTGCTCCGTGGTGGGCGGAGTGGGCAGGGTTGGCCGCCCCGGAGAACATCTTCGTCTGCGTGCTCAACTCGACATGCACCTCGAACCCGAGCACGGGTTCGAATCGCTCGAGGGCTTCGTCGAAGTCCATCAGCCTGTCTTTCGCCATCAGGCGACACCTCCCTGGGCGAGCTGCGGCGCCCGGTCCAGCAGCGACCCGCCCCAGCTCTCGTGCAGCAGCGCCTCGAGCGCGGCACCTACGCGGTACAGGCGGGCATCCTCACGCACGGGCGCGAGGAACTGGATGCCGACCGGCAGTCCGTCTTCGGCAGCGAGTCCGGAGGGCACCGAAATGCCCGGCACACCGGCGAGGTTCGCGGGGATCGTCGTGACGTCGTTGAGGTACATCTGCAGCGGATCGTCGACCCGCTCGCCCAGACGAAACGCTGTCGTGGGAGCCGACGGCGTGGCGATGACATCGACCTGCCCGAACGCGAGGTCGAAATCGCGCTGGATGAGAGTGCGAACCTTCTGCGCGCTGCCGTAATAGGCGTCGTAGTACCCGGCCGAGAGCGCATAGGTGCCCAGGATGATGCGACGCTTGACCTCGTCGCCGAAGCCGGCGTCGCGTGTCGCGGCCATGACCTCCTCGACCGTGGCCTGCGCGTGCGGGGTGACCCGCATGCCGAAGCGCACCGAGTCGAACTTGGCGAGGTTGCTCGAGGCCTCGGCAGGCAGGATCAGATAGTACGCCGCCACCCCGTACTCGAAGTGCGGAGCGCTGATCTCGACGACCTCCGCGCCCTGGGCCTGCATCGCCGCCAGCGCCTCGTGGAACGAGGCGGCCACTCCGGGCTGGAACCCGCTGTCGGGAAGCTCGGTGATGACACCGATCCGAAGCCCCTTCAGCACATCGCCGCGTGCGCCCTCGCGAGCCGCGTCGGCGAACGAGGGCCATGCGCCGGTGAGCGAGGTCGAGTCGTGCGGGTCGTGCCCGCCGATCACGTCGTGCAGGAGGCCCGCATCGAGCACGGTGCGCGCGACGGGTCCGACCTGGTCGAGGCTGGAGGCGAGGGCGATCGCGCCGTAGCGGCTCACTCCACCGTAGGTCGGTTTGATGCCGACCGTGCCCGTGACGTGCGCGGGCTGGCGGATCGAGCCGCCCGTGTCGCTGCCCAGCGCGAGGGGGGCTTCGAAGGCCGCGACCGCCGCTGCGGACCCGCCGCCCGAGCCGCCGGGGATACGGTCGAGGTCCCAGGGATTGCGGGTCGGCCCGTACGCGGAGTGCTCCGTCGAGGAGCCCATCGCGAACTCGTCCATGTTGGTCTTGCCGAGCGGTACGAGGCCGGCCGCGCGCGCCCGGGCGACGACCGTGGCGTCGTAGGGCGACATGTACCCCTCGAGGATGCGCGAACCGCTGGTCGAGGGCATGTCGGTCGTGACCAGCACGTCCTTGATCGCCAGCGGAACCCCCGCGAGCGGCCCGAGAGCCTCTCCGGCCGCTCGCCGCGCGTCGATGTCGGCGGCGACGTCCAGGGCACGATCGCTCACGTGCAGGAAGGCATGGATGTCGCCGTCGACCGCCGCGATCCGGTCGAGGTGCACGCGGGTGACTTCGACGCTCGAGACCTCGCCTGCGGCCAGGGCCCGCGCGAGGTCGGCGGCGCCGGTGCGGATCAGATCGCTCACTGCTCCTCCCCCAGGATCGCCGTGACGCGGAAGCGCCCGTCGGCCGCGTCGGGCGCGTTCTGCAGCACTTCTTCGGGGGTGAGCATGCCGCTGACGACGTCGGGGCGGAAGACGTTCTGCAGGGGGACGGGGTGGCTCGTGGCGATGACGTCGGGCGTGGCGACCTGCGAGACCTTGGCGATGTTGTCGACGATCGCATCGAGCTGGCCGGTGAGACGCCCCACCTCCTCTTCGCTCAGCTGGATCCTGGCGAGCACGCCCAGATGGCGCACGAGATCGGGGGTGATTTCAGACACCGGACAAGTCTAGTTCGCACGGGGCGGCGACCCCGCCCCTAGGCTGGGGCACGTGAGCACGTACGATCCTCCTCGCCCCTGGATCCGCAGCTACGCCGAAGGCGTGCCCGCCGATCTCGACCCCGTGTCGGGGTCGCTCGTCGACATCGTCGCCGCCTCCGCGCGCGAGGCCCCTGACGCCCCCGCCCTCCAGTTCTTCGGCCGCACTACCAGCTACCGGCGCCTGCACGAGCAGATCGAGCGCGCCGCCGAGGGGCTGCGCGCGCACGGCGTCCGAGCGGGTGATCCGGTCGCCATCGTGCTGCCCAACTGCCCGCAGCACATCGTCGCCTTCTATGCGATCCTGCGCCTGGGCGCCGTCGTGGTCGAACACAACCCGCTCTACACTCCGCGCGAGCTGCGCAAGCAGTTCGAAGACCACGGCGCGAAGCACGCGATCGTCTGGAGCAAGGTCGCACGCACGGTGCAGGAGTTCCCCGAGGACCTGCGCGTGCAGACGCTCGTCTCCGTCGACGTGACCCAGGCCATGCCGCTGGGCACCCGGCTCGCCCTCCGCCTGCCTGTAGCGAAGGCCCGCGAGGCGCGGACCGCGCTGACGACGCGGGTCACGGGTGCGGTGGCGTGGGAGCGGCTCGTCCGATCCGACCGCCTGCCGGCATCCGTCTCTTCGCCCGCGACCGACGATCTGGCCATCATCCAGTACACCAGCGGCACGACCGGCACCCCGAAGGGCGCGGCATTGACCCACCGCAACCTGCTCGCCAACGCCGCGCAGTCGCGGGCGTGGGTGCCCTCGATCCGCCGGGGCGAGGGGTGCGTCGTGTACGCCGTGCTGCCGATGTTCCACGCGTACGGCCTGACGCTGTGCCTGACGTTCGCGATGTCGATGGGCGCGCGCCTGGTGCTGTTTCCGCGTTTCAACCCCGACATGGTGCTCGCGGCGACGAAGAAGCACCCCGCCACGTTCCTTCCGCTCGTCCCCCCGATCGCCGACCGCCTGCTGAAGGCCGCGCGCGATCAGGGTGTCTCTCTCGCCGGCACCGAGATCGCGATCTCGGGTGCGATGGCGCTGCCGCACGAACTCGTGGTTCCCTTCGAGGAGGCCACCGGCGGCTACCTCGTGGAGGGGTACGGCCTCAGCGAATGCTCGCCTGTCCTGATGGCCAACCCCGTCGCGCCGAACCGCGTGCCCGGCACCGTCGGGCTGCCGCTGCCGGGCACGGAGTGCCGCGTCGTCGACCCCGACTCACCGACCACCGATGTCGCTCCCGGCGAGCGAGGAGAGCTGCTCGTGCGCGGGCCGCAGGTGTTCGAGGGCTACTACGGCAAGCCGGAGCACACGCAGGAGGTCTTCGTCGACGATTGGTTCCGCACCGGCGACATCGTGACGATCGACGAAGCCGGATTCGTGCGCATCGTCGACCGCATCAAGGAGCTCATCATCACGGGCGGGTTCAACGTCGCGCCCACCGAGGTCGAGTCCGTGTTGCGGCAGCACCCGCAGGTCGAGGACGTGGCCGTCGTCGGTCTGCCGAGCGAGCACTCGGGCGAAGAGGTCGTGGCCGCGATCGTCGTCGCGCCCGGGACAACGCTCGATGAGGAATCCGTGCGCGAGTACGCCCGCGGCATCTTGACGCCGTACAAAGTGCCACGCCGCTTCGTCATCGTCGATGAGCTGCCGAAGTCGCTCATCGGCAAGGTGCTGCGCAGACAGGTGCGGGACTCCCTTCTGGCCTCGACACGCTGAACGAGCCGACCCGCACCCGTGGGCGTGGCATCGGTCGGCCCATCGCTACGGGTGAGTCAGGCGCGGAGCACGCCCGGCCGTGGCTGTACCCAAGCGGGCGAGCTGTACCCCTCCTCCCACGGGAATCGCCCGTTCGTGTCGTCGTAGGTGAGCTGGAGCAGACCGACCGAGTGCGCGGGCGGCCGGCGATAGAAGCGGTTCGCGGCAAAGGCGATCTCGCCCGCGTTGGGTACCGTCTCGGCGACAACGCGGCGCGACCAGCCGGCGAACGTCAGCACCTCGCCGGGGACGATCGTGCGCCCGTCTTTGACCATGGCGGCGACGTCGTTGAGCACGTCGCCCGCGGTGTGGGTGCAGACCCCGACGATGAGCGCCTCAGGATGACCGAGCCCGAAGAGTCCCACCGTGTAGGCGAACGGGGTCTCGCGGCGGCGACTGTCGCCGCCGACGTACTGGATGTAGACGCCGTGCGCGCGGATGATGCGGGCTGTGTGCTCATCCTCCTGATCAAGCCAGGCTTGGATTGCGGGGCCGGATGTTGATGACATGTTCGTTCCTCTCGTTTCGGCGAGAGTAGAACATACCTCCGACACTCAGGCGTTCGCGGCCGAGCCGTCACCGAGCGCCGCCGGCCCCTCGGTGACGAGCACGTGGAATTGCGCGGCGTCGATAATACGGAGCCCGAGTTGCTCGGCCTTGGCGAGCTTGGAACCCGCGCCCGGGCCCGCCGCGACAAAATCGGTCTTCTTCGACACGCTCGAGGCGGCCTTGCCACCCGCGCGGATGATGGCCTCCTGCGCTCCCTCGCGGGAGTAGCCCTCGAGCGAGCCCGTGGCGACGACGGTCAGTCCCGCGAGCACCCCTCCCGCACCCTCCGCGGCCCCCGGGCCCGGATGCCCGGGCGTCGCCAGCTGAGCGCCCGCGGCCGCCCAGCGTCCGACGATGTCACGATGCCAGTCCACGGTGAACCAGTCGATGAGCGCGTCGGCGATGATGCCGCCGACACCGTCGACGGCCGCGAGCTCGTCGCGCGACGCCGCGCGGATGGCATCGATCGATCCGAACCACTGCGCGAGCGCCCGAGCCGCGACGGGGCCGACATGCCGGATGTTCAGGGCGACGAGGAATCTCCAGAGGTCCTTCGTCTTGGCCTTCTCGAGCTCGTCGATCAGGCGCACCGCCTGGACGGAGGGTTGGGCGGTCGTGATGCCGCGCTTCTTCTCGTCGGCCGAGGGGTTGCGACGGAAGGGCGCCCGACGCACGGGCTCGCCCGTCTTGTCGTCGACGCGGGGCTCACCGGTCTCGGCGTCGCGGACGACCACCTCGATCGGTACCAGCTGGTCGATCGTGATCTCGAACAGCCCCGCCTCGGTCTCGAGGGGAGCGACGGCGGGATGGGACGGCTGGGTGAGGGCCGCCGCGGTCACCTCGCCGAGCGCCTCGATGTCGAGAGCACCGCGCGATCCGATGTGCTCGACGCGACCGCGCACCTGCGCGGGGCACGCCCGCGTGTTGGGGCAGCGCAGATCGATGTCCCCCTCCTTGGCGGGGGACAGTGCCCATCCGCATTCGGGGCAGTCGGCAGGCATCACGAACTCGCGTTCGGTGCCATCGCGCAGCTCCACCACGGGCCCCAGCACCTCGGGGATGACATCGCCGGCCTTGCGCAGCACCACGGTGTCGCCGATGAGCACGCCCTTGGCGCGCACGACGTCCTGGTTGTGCAGGGTCGCCTGCCGCACGACGGACCCCGCGACCCGAGCCGGCGCCATGACCGCGAACGGGGTCGCACGCCCGGTGCGCCCCACCGAGACCACGATGTCGAGCAGCTTGGTGTTGACCTGCTCGGGCGGGTACTTGTACGCGATGGCCCAGCGCGGCGCGCGACTGGTGGCGCCCAGTTCGTCGTGCAGGGCGAGCTCGTCGACCTTGACGACGATGCCGTCGATCTCGTGCTCGACGTCGTGCCGGTGCTCGCCGTAGTGCTCGACGAAGGAGAGCACGGCGTCGACGGAGTCCGCGGTGCGGAAGTACGGACTCGTCGGAAGCCCCCACTCGGCCAGCAACGCGTAGATCTCGCTCTGCGCGGCGACGGGCGGATGCTCCCACGCCCCGATTCCGTGCACGAACAGGCGCAGCGAATCCAGACGGGCCTGCCCCGCCTCACGCTCGAGCCCGTCCTTCTTGTCGAGCTGCTGGCGCAGCCCTCCGCTGGCGGCGTTGCGCGGATTGGCGAAAGCGGGGAACCTGCGCTCGGCGCTCAGGCGCGCGCGTTCCGCGTCGAAGACGCGCGAGCGCGCCCGTGTCTCCTCGATCGCCCGCTCGCGCATCTCGGCCTGCAGCGCGTTGAGCGCGGCGAAGGCCTCGACCGGGATGAAGACCTCCCCGCGCACCTCGACGATCGGCGGATGACCCTCGCCCTCGAGGCGCTGCGGGATGCCGGAAACCCGCACCGCGTTGAACGTCACGTCCTCGCCGACCCGGCCGTCGCCGCGCGTCGCCGCGGAGGTGAGCACGCCGTTCTCGTAGCGCAGGCTGATGGCGAGGCCGTCGATCTTCAGCTCCGTCAGCCACCGCACCGGCCGCCCGGCGCCGACCTCGGCTTTGAGGCACCACTCCCGCAGCTCATCGAGGGAGAAGACGTTGTCGAGACTCAGCATGCGCTCGGCGTGCTCGACGGGCGCGAACAGCGCGCCCTGGGCCGCGCCCACCTGACGCGTGGGCGAGTCCTGGCCCTGCAGCTCGGGGTACAGCCGCTCGATGGCCTCGAGCCGCAGCATCCACCCGTCGTACGTCGCATCGTCGACGACGACCGTGTCGCGCCCGTAGTACGCCTCACGCGCCTCGACGATGCGGTCGGCGAGTGCACGCGACTCGTCTCGCGCCTGCTCGAGCGTCAGATCGGGAAGAGCGGATGGGGGGACGTCGGATGCCACCGGATCAGTCTAGGTTCGGGCACCGACAGAGGTCCGCGACATGGCGACCGCCCTCACACCCCGGCGGGAACCGCCGAGACGGTGCGATCGATCGTGAACTGCCCGAGCACGCGCGTTCCCGCGTAGAGCACCGCCGTCTGTCCGGGTGCGACGCCGGAGAGCGGCTCGTCCGGCACGACCTCGACCCCGCTCGCGGTGCGCCGCGCCGTCGCCGGCACCGGGTCGGCGTGCGCGCGGATCTGCACGTGGCAGGCGAACTCGGATGCTGTCGGCGCGGCGCCCACCCAGGTGAAGCGTTCGCCCGAGATCTCGGCGATCGCGAGCGCCTCCTTGGGCCCGACGACGACGGTGTTGCTGACGGGTCGCACCTCGAGCACGAAGCGCGGCTTGCCGTCGGCGGCGGGCACCCCGAGGGCGAGCCCCCGGCGCTGGCCGACGGTGAACGCGTGCGCGCCCTCGTGGGTGCCGACGACGGCGCCCGTGCGATCGACGATCTCGCCCTCCGCGGCGCCGACTCGATCGGCGAGCCATCCGCGCGTGTCGCCGTCGGGGATGAAGCAGATGTCATGACTGTCGGGCTTGTGCGCGACCGTGAGCCCGCGCTCCTGCGCCTCGGCGCGGACGAGGGCCTTGGAGGGCGTGTCACCGAGGGGGAACAGGGTGTGCGCAAGCTGCTCGGCGGTCAGCACTCCGAGGACGTAGGACTGGTCCTTCGCGGCGTCCGAGGCCCGGTGCAGCTCGAGCGCGCCCTCGAGCCCGGTGCGCAGGATCGCGTAGTGGCCCGTGCAGACGGCGTCGAACCCCAGATCGAGCGCCTTCTCCAGCACCGCGGCGAATTTGATGCGCTCGTTGCAGCGCATGCAGGGATTGGGGGTGCGTCCGGCCGAGTACTCGGCGACGAAGTCCTCGATGACGTCGTCTCGGAATCGCTCCGAGAAATCCCAGACGTAGAACGGGATGCCGAGCCGGTCCGCCGCGCGACGCGCGTCCATCGCGTCCTCGATCGTGCAGCACCCACGGCTGCCCGCCCGCAGGGTGCCCCCCGCACGGGAGAGCGCCAGGTGGACGCCGGTGACGTCGTGACCGGCGTCCACGGCGCGCGCGGCCGCGACGGCGGAGTCCACTCCCCCGCTCATCGCCGCAAGCACACGCATGGCCCCAGTCTACGAGCGGACCCTGGACATCGGATCGGCGTCGGCAACCGCCGGTCAGCGCACGGCCCGGGAGGACAGCCCGGCACGGCGGGCCCGCTCATAGGCGGCCGGCAGCGCGGCGAGGACGACGTCCACGTCCGTGTCGATGCTCGTGCGCCCGAGCGTCAGACGCAGAGCGCCGCTCGCGGCCGACTGCTCGACACCCATCGCCAGGAGCACGTGCGAGGGCTCGGGGACGCCGGCCTGGCAGGCCGACCCGGTCGAGACCGCCACCCCGGCCGCGTCGAGCAGCAGCAGCAGCGAGTCGCCCTGGGCACCGGGCAGGAGGACGTGCAGATGGCCCGCGAGCCGATCCGCCCCCGCGGCGGAGATCACCAGGTCGGGGATCGCGGCGGCGAGCCCCGCCTGCAGGCGGTCGCGCAGCGTCGCCAGCCGGCGGGCCTCCTGCGCCAACTCCTCGAGCGCGAGCTCGGCGGCGGTCGCGAACGCGACCGCGCCCGCGACGTCCTGCGTCCCCGCACGGAGGCCGCGCTGGGCCGCTCCCCCGTGCAGGAGCGGGGCCAGCGCCGCGTGCCGGGAGACGACGAGGGCGCCCACCCCGACCGGGCCGGCCACCTTGTGGGCCGACACGCTGAGTGCGACAAGACCCGCGGATCCACGGGCGTCGCCGCGCAGCATCCCGAACGAGAGCGGCATGTGCCCGAAGGCGCCGACCGCATCCACGTGCAGCGGCACGCCCGCATCCGCGGCGATGCGCGCCGCCTGCTCGAGCGGCTGGATCGTGCCGATTTCGTTGTTGGCGGCCAGGAGGGTCGCGGCGGCGACCCCGGGGCCGCGCAGCGCCCGATCCCACGCGTCGAGGTCGATGCGCGCGTCCGCGCTGATCGGCACGTCCACGACCTCGGCCTCCTCGTGGGCGGTGAGCCAGGCGACCGTGTCGAGGGTGGCGTGATGCTCTCCCCCGGGCAGGACGAGCGCACCGCGCCCGTCGCGGCGCGCGCGGTACAGGCCCGTCACGGCGAGGTTGACGGACTCGGTGCCGCCCGACGTGAACACGATCTCGATCGGCTCGCAGCCGAGCGTCGCGGCGAGGCGCTCGCGGGCGTCTTCGAGAAGCCGACGCGCGGACTGCCCGGCCGTGTGGATCGAGGAGGCGTTGCCGAGCGAGGCCGACGTCTGCAGCCAGGCTTCGCGAGCCTCGGCCCGCAGGGGGGTCGTGGCCGCGTGGTCGAGATAGACGCTCACTCCCCCTACTGTACGGAGCACGCGGGGTCGAGGGGTCGGTGCGGTGACGGCCGTAACGCGGGCGACTCATGGCGTGGCTAGGGTTGTCGGCATGGTCAGCCCGACATCGGCCGTGATGCCCCCTGCCCCGGCTCCGGGCCTGCTCTCGGCCGCCCTCGACGATCTCGGCGTCACCCTCGGGCACGACGGCGGCACGCTGCGCGTCTGGTCGGCTCACGCCGACGGCGTCGAACTGGTGCTCTTCGACGACACCGACCTCGACTGGATCACCGACACGCTGCCCCTCGAGCCCGTGGGCGGCGGTGTGTGGCAGGTGCGCACCCCGCTGTTGCGCCCGGGCGCGCGCTACGCGATCCGCGTGGGAGGGCCGGGCGGCCCCGGCAACACCTTCAACCCGCGCACCCTCCTCATCGAGCCCTACGCGCGCGGCCTGATCTCGGACGGGCGCGACGATTGGCGCGCCGTCGTCGTCGACGGCGGTTTCGACTGGGGCGGCGTGCAGAAGCCCGCGACGCCTCTCGACCGCACGGTCATCTACGAGGGCCACCTCAAGGGGCTCACCAAGCGTCACCCCGGCGTACCGCCCGCACTGCACGGCACGTATGCGGGCCTGGCCCACCCCGCGATGATCGAACACCTCACCGGACTGGGGGTCACGGCGGTCGAGCTGCTCCCCGTGCACGCCTTCGCGAGCGAGCCTCGTCTGCACCAGATGGGCCTGTCCAACTACTGGGGATACAACACCCTCAACTTCTTCACCCCGCATTCCCCGTACGCAACCGCCGCCAGCCGTCGCGAGGGCCCCGAGGCCGTGCTGCGTGAGTTCAAGGGAATGGTCAAGCTGCTCCACGAGGCGGGGCTCGAGGTCATCCTCGACGTGGTCTACAACCACACCGCCGAGGAGGGCATCGGGGGTCCGCGTTCGAGCCTGCGCGGCATCGACAACCGCTCGTACTACCGCCAACTCGACGACGGCACGTACGTCGATGAGACGGGCTGCGGCAACGCGGTGAACACCGCGACGGATGCTGCGGCCCGCCTCGTGCTGGACTCGCTGCGCTACTGGGCCCGCGACGTGCAGGTCGACGGGTTCCGATTCGATCTCGCGGCCACCCTCGGCCGCGACGCCCAGCACAGCTTCACGCCGCAGCATCCGCTGCTCCAGGCGATCCTCGACGATCCCGAGCTCGCCGATGTCAAGAAGATCGCGGAGCCGTGGGATGTCGGGATGGGCGGGTGGCAGACCGGCAACTTCGGCGAGGGCTGGAGCGAGTGGAACGACCGCTACCGCGATCGTGTGCGCAATTTCTGGCTGAGCGATGTCGACTATGCGCGCCGCGCCTCGACCTCGCCCGTGGGCGTGGGGGGCTTCGCCACCCGCCTGGCGGGGTCGTCCAACACTTTCTCGTCCGAGCGCGGGCCCCTCGCCAGCGTCAACTTCGTCACGGCCCACGACGGCTTCACGCTGCGTGACCTCGTCTCCTACGACGTCAAGCACAACCTCGCCAACGGCGAGCAGAACCGCGACGGCGCCGACACCAACCGCTCCTTCAACCACGGCGCGGAGGGCCCGACGGACGACGAGCGCATCCTCGCCACGCGGCGCAAGGCGATGCGCAACCTGATGGGGACGCTTCTCCTCTCCGCCGGCGTGCCCATGCTCACCGCGGGCGACGAGTTCGGTCGCACGCAGCGCGGCAACAACAACGCGTACTGCCACGACTCGGCGCTGACCTGGCTCGCCTGGGAGCACGCGCCATGGCAGAAGGACCTGCATGCGCACGTCAGCCGCCTCATCACCCTGCGTGAGGAGAACCCGGCCCTGCGTCCCGTGCGGTTCGCGGTGCAGGATCAGCGCACCCCGTCCGCATCGGTCATGGACTGGTACGACGAGCGCGGCGAGATGATGTCGCCCGAGCGCTGGACCGACCCCGCGCACCGCACGCTGCAGTACGTCGCCGCCTCCACACCCGAGCACGAGGACTTCAACCGGATCCTCCTGATGGTCCACGGCAGGGAGTCCCCGATCGATGTGACCCTGCCGCAGATCGACGATGTGACCCGATTCGTCTCGCTGTGGTGCTCGTCCGACGAGCAGCCGGACGACACACGCGAGACGTTCGCGCCCGGAGATCGCGTGAGCCTCGACGGCACGTCCATGAGACTGTTCCTCGCCGAGTGATGAGCCGGGCATAGCGCGCCTCGCCGACACGCGCAACGGCGTTTCGCCTCGGCGATGCGCGCGGTAGGTTCAGCATGTGGCTACCACGTCTCGCTCCATCTCCGATTCCCCGGCCTGGCGCAGCGCCGCCGCCATCCCGCTGCGTCCCGCTCGCGCCTGGCAGAGCAAACGCGATACCACTGCGGGGCGGATACCCCTCCAGGCGCCGCACCCGTCGGTGCCGGGCGACGCCTATCGCCCGAAGGCCTACGCCGGCGAGGTCGTCCCCTTCGGGGTCACCGCATTCCGCGAGGGGCATGATCGGATCGGCGTGCACGTACGGCTGCACTCGCCCTCGGGCGACGAATCTCTGCACCGCCTGACGGCCCTGGACGATGGGTTCGATCGATGGCGGGTGCTCGTCGCGCCGCTCGAGCAGGGCATCTGGCGCTTCCGGTTCGAGGTGTTCGGAGACGAGTACGCGACGTGGCGGCACGCCGCCGCGCTGAAGATCCCCGCGGGCGTCGACACGGAGCTCATGCGTGAGATCGGCGCACGACTGTTCGAGCGCGCCGCTGCCGAGAAGTCCAGGCCGACCGCCGAACGCGCACAGCTGACCGCCGCAGCAGGGCGCCTGCGTGACGCCGGGGTCGACGACGATGCGGCGCACGGCATCGTCCTTGACTCCGAGCTCGCCGGCTTCTTCGCCGCACGCCCCGTGATGGCCCTGACCACCATCGGCCCCGCACGGGAGCTGCTGGTGGAGCGCCGCCGCGCGGGAGAGGGCGCGTGGTACGAGTTCTTCCCGCGTTCCGAGGGCGCGGCGGTTCGCGAGGACGGCACGATCGCCAGCGGCACCTTCGAGACCGCCCGAGCCCGTCTGCAGGGCGTCGCCGACATGGGCTTCGATGTGCTCTACCTGCCGCCGATCCACCCCATCGGCGAACTCAACCGCAAGGGGCGCAACAACACCCTTCAGGCGCACCCCGGCGACCCGGGCTCGCCCTGGGCGATCGGCAGCGCCGCCGGCGGGCACGACGCGATCCACCCCGACCTCGGCACCCTCGAGGACTTCCGTGCCTTCGTCGCTGACGCCGAGTCGAAGGGAATCGAGATCGCCCTCGACTTCGCACTCCAGGCGGCACCCGATCACCCGTGGGTCGCCGAGCATCCCGAGTGGTTCACGACGCTCCCCGACGGATCGATCGCGTATGCGGAGAACCCGCCGAAGAAGTACCAGGACATCTACCCCGTCAACTTCGACAACGACCCCGTCGGCATCCGCGCCGAGGCGCTCCGCGTGCTCACGCACTGGATCGAGCAGGGCGTGCGCATCTTCCGCGTCGACAACCCGCACACCAAGCCGCTCCAGTTCTGGGAGTGGCTGATCCGCACGGTCAATGCGCAGCATCCCGATGTCGTCTTCCTCGCCGAGGCGTTCGCCCGCCCGGCGATCATGCAGGGGCTGGCGAAGGCGGGTTTCCAGCAGAGCTACACCTACTTCACGTGGCGCAACTCCAAGGAGCAGCTCGAGGAGTTCCTGACCTCGCTCGCGACAGAGACGGCCGACTTCCTGCGGCCCAACCTGTTCGTGAACACTCCCGACATCCTCACCGAGTACCTGCAGTACGGCGGTCGCGCGGGATACAAGGTGCGCGCCGCGATCGCGGCGACCGCCGCTCCGACCTACGGCGTGTACGCGGGTTACGAGCTGTTCGAGAACGTCGCCCGCCCGGGTTCGGAAGAGAACATCGACAACGAGAAGTACGAGTACAAGCTGCGCGACTGGGACGCCGCCGAGTCGCACGGCGACTCGCTCGCGCCCTACCTGCGTCTGCTCAATCGCGTGCGGCGCGCGCACCCGGCCCTCGGCCAGCTGCGCAACTTCAGCGCGCACTGGAGCGACGACGACGCGGTGCTGGTCTACTCCAAGCACCTCGATGCCGCGCTCTCCCCCACGGGCGAGTCCGACACCATCCTGGTCGTGGCCAACGTCGATCCGCATTCGGCGCGCGAGACCACGATCCATCTCGACACCCGCATCTGGGGAGTCACCCCGGGCGAGCCCTTCGAGGTCGAAGACCTCGTCACGGGCGAGGTATGGACGTGGAGCGACCACAACTATGTGCGCCTCGACGCTTTCGTCGAGCCGGTGCACATCCTGCACGTGAGGAGCACACGATGACCGTGACCGACGAAGACATCGACCTGGTGGCCACCGGGTCGCACTACGCCCCCCACGGGGTGCTCGGCGCCCACTCCGTGACGGATGACCGGGGCACCGTCTCGACGACGATCCGCGTTCGCCGGCCTCTCGCGGAGACCGTGACGGTCGTTCTGGACGACGACAGCGCCGTGACTCTGCGTCACGTGCGCAGCGGGGTGTGGGAGGGCGCGCACCGCGGGCCCATGCGGCCGTATCGCATCGATGCGACGTACGAGGGCGCGCCGGTGTGGAGCGCCGAGGACCCGTACCGCTTCGCGCCCGCGATCGGCGAACTCGACCTGCACCTGATCGCCGAGGGCCGACACGAGGAGCTATGGCGCGTGATGGGTGCGCACCTCCGGGTTCTCCAGGGCGTTCAGGGCACCGCGTTCACCGTGTGGGCTCCGGATGCGCGCGCGGTGCGCGTGGTCGGCGATTTCAACAGCTGGGACGGCCAGGGCCACCCCATGCGGTCGATGGGCTCGAGCGGCGTGTGGGAGCTCTTCGTCCCCGGCGTCGGAGAGGGCTCCGCATACAAGTTCGAACTGCTCACCAAACAGGGTCCGTGGGTGACCAAGGCCGACCCGATGGCGCGCTGGGCCGAGGTGCCGCCGGCGACGGCCTCCGTGGTCACCAAGGCCCGCCATGCGTGGGGCGACGACGCGTGGATGACCGCCCGCGCGCGCGTCAACCCGCAGCACCGCCCCATGTCTGTGTACGAGGTGCACCTGGGGTCGTGGCGGCCGGGCCTGTCGTACCGGGATGCCGCCGACCAGCTGATCGGCCACGTGCAGTCCCTCGGATTCACCCACGTCGAATTCCTCCCCCTCGCCGAGCATCCCTTCGGCGGATCGTGGGGCTACCAGGTCACGGGCTATTACGCCCCCACGAGCCGCTACGGCACCCCCGACGACCTGCGTCACCTGATCGATCGCCTGCACCAGGCCGGCATCGGCGTGATCATGGACTGGGTGCCGGGACACTTTCCCAAGGACGATTTCGCGCTGGCCCGCTTCGACGGGCAGGCGCTGTACGAGCACCCCGATCCCCGCCGCGGAGAACACCGCGACTGGGGCACCTACATCTTCGACTATGGCCGGCGCGAGGTGCGCAACTTCCTCGTCGCGAACGCCCTGTACTGGTTCGAGGAGTTCCACGTCGACGGACTGCGCGTCGATGCGGTCGCCTCGATGCTCTACCTGGACTACTCGAGGGAGGAGGGCGACTGGGTTCCCAACGTGCACGGCGGGCGTGAGAACCTCGAGGCGATCTCCTTCTTGCAGGAGGTCAACGCCACCGCGTACAAGCGTTACCCGGGGATCGCGATGATCGCGGAGGAGTCCACGAGCTTCCCCGGCGTGACAGCGCCCACCGACCACGCGGGCCTGGGCTTCGGCTTCAAGTGGAACATGGGCTGGATGAACGACTCGCTCGTGTACTTCGGGCGGGACCCCATGTACCGGGCGCACCACGAGGGCGAGATCACGTTCACGTTCGTGTACTCCTTCAGCGAGAAGTACATGCTGCCCATCAGCCACGACGAGGTCGTGCACGGCAAGGGGTCCCTCCTCGCACGCATGCCGGGTGACCACTGGCAGAAGCTCGCCAACGCCCGTGCCTTCCTCGCCTTCCAGTGGGGCCACCCGGGCAAGCAGCTGCTGTTCATGGGCCAGGAGTTCGGTCAGCTCTCCGAGTGGTCCGAGGGCCGGGGCCTGGATTGGTGGATGCTGGACCAGCCCTCGCACGCGCAGTTGCAGGCGTTCGTGTCGAACCTCAACGCCGTCTACCGCGACAACGCCCCGCTGTGGGCGCGCGATGGCGACGGCTCCGCGTTCTCGAGGATCTGGGGCCCGCACCACAACCCCAATGTCGTCGCGTTCGCCCGGCGGGACGGGCACGGCAACACGGTCGCCGTCATCTGCAACTTCTCCGGCGTTCCCGTGCACGGCTTCGAACTCGACATGCCCGAGCGCGGCGTCTGGGAGGAGATCCTCAACTCCGACGCGGCGGAGTTCGGCGGGTCGGGAGTGGGCAACCTGGGCATGGTGCACGCGAGCGATCGCGGCTCGGACGCCCGGGCCCGGGCATCCCTCGTTCTGCCGCCGCTCGGCGTGCTGTGGCTGCGCCACGCACCCGAGGCGCACGTGCCTTCCCCGACGCAGGGCTGACACGATGCGGGGGCGCCGACCCGCCCCCGCATCGATCGGCGTTCAGAACAGAAGCGAAGCCAGTCGCGTCCGCGCCTGGAGCACCCGTGGGTCGGCGTCGCCGACAACGCCGAACAGTTCGAGCAGACGCTCGCGCACGACGCCCCGCTCTTCGGGGGCGAGCGCGGCGAACAGCTCCAGCAGCCGGCCGAAGGCGTCCTCGACGTGACCGCCGGCGACATCCAGATCGGCGACGACGAACTGCGGTTCGACCTCGAGCGGGGCCGCGGCCGCGGCCTGCCGCGCCTGCTGCAGGTCGACCCCCTGCACCCGGTCGAGCAGACGCACCTGCCCGAGGCCTGCGCGGGCCTCGTCATCGCGGGGGTTCTCCGCGAGGGCCTTCTCGTACGCAACGATCGCTCGCGCGTAGTCCCCCTCTTCGATCGCCGCGAACGCCTCGGCGTGCAGCGGCGGCATCGGCGGCTCGGACTCTTCGCCGGTGTCCTCCGGCGCACCCTCGACCTGAACCGTGCCGGTCACCCCGTTCTGCGCCGCGACTTGGAGCAACTGGGCGAAGACCTCCCGCACCTGCTGTTCGGGCACGGCACCGGTGAACAGCGGCACCGGCTGTCCGCCCACCAGCGCGACCACCATGGGGATCGACTGCGCACGGAATGCCTGGGCGAGCTGCGGGTTGGCGTCGACGTCGACCTTCGCGAGCACGACCCGACCGGCGAGCTCGGTGACGACTCGCTCGAGCGCCGGGCTGAGCTGCTTGCACGGGCCGCACCACTCCGCCCACAGGTCGACGACGACCGGCACGCGCTGCGAGAGCTCGAGGATCGCGGGGAAGGTCGCATCGGTGACATCCAGCACGAGGGACGGCACGCGGGGGGCGTCTGTTGCCGCGGGAGCGGGTGCGGCCTCGGCGGCACCCGCCGTGGGAGATGCCGGCTGCTGCGGACGGTTGCGCAGGGTGGACAGGTCTACGGCGCCGCGCATGACGGCTCCGGGGGCGGCATTCTGACTCACTGGATGACTCCCGCACTGAGGATGTTGGAGGCGTAGCCGAGCAGTTGGATCTGCCCGCCGTCGGCCTGGTTGGGCACATAGAAGAAGAGCTGGTCGGAGAAGTTGGTCTGGAATCCCGCCGGCGAGGTGCTCGTACCCGCGAGGGCCTCCACGGTCGGGTTGCCGTCGAGACGGATCACCGCGTCGCTGTTGGTCGCGCGCACGGTGTCGGTGTCGGTGACGCTCACGGCCACGATCGCCCCGGATTCGAGGGTGGCCAGTGCCACCGGCTCGTACGCGCCGGCCGATGACGAGAAGGTGAGGCTGCCCGTCTCGGCGCCCGTCTGGTTGAACGTCTCGAGCCTGCTGCGACGATCCTCCGCGATGCGCACGCGGAACTGGTCGCCCTCCTCTTGGAAGAGATCGAAGCTCTCACTGTTCTCGCCGTTGTTGAGCACGTCGGCGTAGGCGGCCGCGATGTCCTGGGGAGGAACGACGAGGAAGGAGGAGTCCGGCGGCACGAGCGTCGCGCCGATGGTCGAGGGTGCGACCCCACCGGGGAACTCGGCCGCCGCGGCGAGGTTGGCGAGGTAGGTCACCTTGTACGGCGACCACGCGTCCTCCTGGGTCATCACGGCGATCGTCGGGGCTGCGGCGTCGTCGGCGTCATCCGCCACGACCGTCATGAACGTGCGCGGCCAGCCGTCGAACGCCTGTGGCAGCACGATCTGCAGCGGATCGGTGGGGATCGGCGAGAGCGGCGCGTGATCTGCCACGCTCTCTCGGATCGTGTAGTTGGCCTTGCGCTCATCGAGGACCGCTCCGGCCAGCCGCGTGGCGGCGAGCTCTTCGTCTCCCGCCGCGTCCGCATCCGCGACGGTCTGCGCGATACGCGTGAGGATGCGCTGAGCCTGGGTCTCGGTGACGGCCGGCTGCTGCTGGTTCTCGGCGGCGAGGACTGTGGATGTGGGACTCGGCGTGGGCGTGGGGCCCAGCTGCGGCCATGCCTCGGCCGAGCATCCCGAGAAGGCGAGCGTGGCCACCGTCACGATCGGGAGGGCCACGAACGCCCGACCGCGCGAGATCCCGCGGCGTCCGGCGGGTGCCGCGGTGATGACGCCCTTCTTCTCGCCGTCGGGGATGGTCTCGAGCGGCTGCGTCTCGGGCAGCGGCGGCAGGCCCTTGCGCCGGGGGCCGCGGGAGCGGCGGACGTGCCGCACGCCGAGGATGTAGAGGAAGACGCCCAGAGCCATCATGATTCCGCCCGCGACGATGAGCGGACCCGCCCACGGGGTGGAGTTGTTCACCGGCCACGACACCTCGACCGTCCCGGGCGCGGCGGCGGTGCCGTCGGCCGCGAGCAGAACACTCATGTCGGCCGGAAGCTGCAGACGCGCGGTCAGCGTGTCGGTGTCGGTGAACTCATCGAGCCACAGATCGGACCCCGCGGGGTTGCGGTTGACGGGCGCCGTGTCCGCGCCCTCCGCGGGCTGCTCGCCCTCCGCGGGCTGCTCCGCGGCGTCGGCGGATTCTTCTGCAACCTCGGGCTCGACGACACGGCTGACGATGTCGCCGTCGGCATCCAGTGTCACGACGTTGTACTCGACGTCGGAGAGCCAGGCGCCCAGATCGGCGGTGCGACCGTAGGCCGCGAAGAGCTCACCCTCGCCCTCGGCGGTCAGGGTCTGCGCCCCCGGCATGCTGGCCAGGACTGCACCGTCGAGCAGCGTGAACGGCAGCGGCTGATCGACGGAGACCGCCACCTCCGTCGTCCTCGGCCCGAGGAACACCGTCCTCTGGGCGATGCCGGTGACGATCAGCAGCGCGGCCAGAACGAACGCCGCGACGGCCCACACGAAACGCAAAGATCGAACTCCTTCATCGACGCGCCACCCGTAGGGCGCGGAATCGGACGTTCCAGCCTACCGAAGACGACCTGAATGTCAGCCCCGAGCGAGTGGCGCGCGGCTTCGCGATCGCGGAGCCGTATTCTGACGACACCGCTCGCGTCGGCTCGAGCGGCGGCAGGAGAGCCCATGAAGATCCAGAACCCCTTCCGCGTCGCCTTCGTCGCGACGCTCGGCGTGGGCCTGGGCATCGTCCTCATCTCGAGCGTCGAGACGCTCTCGACGATCCTGCTCTACATCGGTACCGCACTGTTCCTCTCGCTGGGCCTCGAGCCCGCCATCTCGTTCCTCGAGCGACGGCGCATGAAGAGATGGCTCGCGGTCCTCATCACCGTGCTGGTGATCCTCGCTGCCTTCGCCGGCATCATCCTCATGATCGTGCCCATCATCGCCGCGCAGATCGGGCAGCTGATCGAGGCGATCGCCGAGATCGTGGAGGGCGGCACCTTCATCGAGGACTTCCGGGAATGGCTGATGGGCGTCTTCCCCAACCTCGACGTCGACGCGGTCTTCGCGTACGTGACCGACTGGTTCGACACGCTGGACTTCGCCGCGATCGGCGAGAGCGTCATCGTGGTCGGGGCGACGGTGGTCGCGGGGCTGGCCGGAGCCTTCATCGTCCTGATCCTGACGATCTACTTCACGGCGTCGACCCCGAACCTCAAGGCCGCCGTCTATCAGCTCGTTCCCGCCAGCAAGCGCGCCCGCTTCATCGACATCGCCGAGCAGATCACCGACTCCGTCGGGTACTTCGTCATGGGGCAGCTGAGCCTGGGCCTTCTCAACGGCGTGCTCAGCTTCATCTTCCTCTCGATCATCGGCGCGCCGTTCACCGCCGTGCTCGCGGTGATCGCGCTGTTCTTCTCGATCATCCCGCTCGTGGGAACCCTCACCGGGTCGACGATCATCGTCCTGACCTGCCTCATCCCCGGGCTCGGTTCCCCCACCACCGCCCTCATCGCGGCGATCTACTACCTCATCTACATGCAGCTCGAGGCCTACATCCTCGCTCCGCGCATCATGAGCCGTGCTGTCGCCGTGCCGGGTGCCGTCGTCGTCATCGCGGCACTCGCCGGCGGGTCGCTGCTGGGTCTGCTCGGCGCGCTCGTCGCGATCCCGGTGGCGGCCAGCATCCTGATCATCTATCGGCAGGTGATCATCCCGCGCCAGAACGAGCGCTGACGGGATGCCCGGCCCGGCGCGCCGGCCGGGTCAGCTGCGGGGCAGCGGACCCGACCACATCGTGGGCAGCGGGAGGGCCGCGGGGTTCACGGCGGCGACGATCTCGGTCAGCACACGCCGCGTCTGCGTCTCACCGACCCACAAGTGCTTGCCACCCTCGACCGGCACGATGAGCGCGTCCGGGACCGACGCGAAGCGTTCGCGCGCGGCATCCGGGCGCAGATAGTCGTCGAACTCCGGGATGAGCGCGATGAGCGGACGGGGATCGCCCGCCCAGGCGGCGACCTCTTCGTCGGTGGTGCGATGCAGGGGCGGCGAGAGCAGGATCGCGCCCGCGATGTCGTGGTCGCGACCGTACTTCAGCGCCAGCTCGGTGCCGAACGACCACCCGACCAGCCACGGCGCGGGCAGCCCGCGCTCTCGCACGAAATCCAGCGCCGCAGCGACATCGAAGGCTTCATCGTGACCGCCGTCGAAAGAGCCTTCGCTCGTGCCCCGCGGAGACGACGTTCCGCGCGTGTTGAAGCGCAGCACCGCGAGGTCGGCGAGCGCGGGAAGGCGGGCGGCGGCCTTGCGCAGGACGTGCGAATCCATGAACCCACCGGCGGTCGGCAGCGGATGCAGGGTGACGAGGGTCGCGACGGGTGCGCCGTGCTCGGGAGAGGCCAGCTCGCCGACGAGACGAAGACCGTCGATGGTGCGCAGTTCGATGTCCCCGCGACGGGCCGGCAGTTCGAGCGGGCCCCGGATCTCGATGCTCATGCGATCCTCCAACAGTGCGTGTGCCAGTGTCGCCGCGCAGCGAGGTCCGCCGCGGGGCCCATCACCCCGTCGGCCCGCCAGACGACCAGGTGCGCCGTGCCCGGTGGGATCGTGCGACCGCACCCCGGACAGCTGTACTCCTTGGCGGCCTGCGCCGCCGAGATGGGCTGAACCGTCCACTCGCCGCCACGGCGGGTCTCGGAGCGTTTCCACCCCGCGATCAACCGTTCGAGGCGATCGTCGCCCTCCGGCTCGGGGCGCCGCCTGTTCGAGCGCGGCATCGCCGTCAGTACCAGCCGCGCGCCTGCGAGTGTCCCCACGCGCCGCAGGGGGTGCCGTAGCGCCCGCCGATGTAGCCGAGGCCCCACGCGATCTGGGTCGCGGGGTTGGTCTCCCAGTCCGCGCCCGCCGAGGCCATCTTGTTGCCCGGAAGAGACTGCGGGATGCCGTAGGCGCCGCTGGATCGGTTGAGCGCATTGACCCGCCAGCCGGACTCCTTGTGCCAGAGAGCCACGAGGCAGCTGAACTCGGATTCGCCCCACCCACGCGCGGCGACCATGTCGTACGCGATCGCCTGCGCGGACCCCGGGTCGGGAGTGACCGCAGGCGGCGCCCAGCCCGTGGCGGACGACGAGCCCGATCCCGAAGAGCTCGAGGTCGCCACCGGAGCCGGAGGCGGGGTGGGCTTGGGCTTGACGTACACCTCGTAGCTTGCGCGCCCGAGAGCGGGCTCGTCGCTCTCTCCGGCCGCCGTCACGACGATCGACTGCGCGTCATCCTGCGCGACCGCGAACAGCGTCGTGGTCGACTCCTGCGCCGCGGCGTCGGCCTCGGCGAGGGCCGCGCCCGTGGGTTCGACGATGTACGCGCCCAGGAAGCACGCGGCGGCGATCGCCGCGAACACCCCCAACACCGGGCGACGACGGGACCAGCGCACCGGAGCGGCGGACGTCGTCCGTCGCGGGGTCGATGCGGGCGTCGACGTCTCGATACGGGCCGCAGCACGCGTCGGGACGGGGGTGATCTCGGAGCCCAGGGTCACAATGAGTCGAGTTTAGCGGCGCTCCGGCGCGGTCGCCACGCATGCGCGGGCGCGTCGCCCCGGCATCGACGGCGCCCGTCAGCGAACAGCAAGCATGACGTCGATGACGGCATCCAGAACCGCGTCGACCTGATTCTCTTGATAGCCCCGGCGCTGCATGCGGAACGCCACCCCGCGCACCTGCTCGACGCTGACCGGCCGGCCCTCCTGGAAGTAGCCGACGAGGCGGTCCGCCACGATGTCGACCTCGTCGACGCGGTAGCCGAATCCGAGCCATCCGACACGCGTGAAGCGAGTGCCCCGGGGTCGCGAGAGACGGTCGAGGATCACCTGCGCGTCGCTGCGCGCCCGGGCCACCCACGCGCGCGCACCTTTGGCGCCCATGGCCCGCTCGCGCTCGCGCGTCGCGAACGCGTCTTCGATGCGTGTCAGCGCAGCATCCACCGCCGGGATGCTGTAGCCACCGCGGACGAGGGGGAACGCCGCTCTGCGCACGGATGCGGCATCAAGCGGAGACCCCTCGCTCGCCTCGTCTTCGAAACGAGCCCGGGCGCGCTCGAGGAACTCGTCGACCGCCGCGCGCTCGTACCCGCGCTCGCGGCGCGGCGCAATCGGAAACGCCGGCGTGGCGTCCTGGGTATCGGCCGCGCTCATGCCGCTCCGAGCGGCGAGAGGAGGAGGAACAGGGCGAGGGCTGCGGGGGCGGAGGGCAGGATCGAGTCCAGGCGGTCGAGCACGCCCCCGTGCCCAGGCAGCCACGAACTCATGTCTTTGATGCCGAGGTCGCGCTTGAGCATCGATTCGCCCAGGTCGCCGGCGGTGGCGGTGCCGAGGATCACGGCGCCGAGGATCAGCCCGGTCCACCACGGCAGCCCGAGCATGAGCCAGGCGAGGAGGACGCCCGCGATGAGGGCGGCGGCGAATGCGCCGCCGAATCCCTCCCAGGTCTTCTTGGGGCTGATGCGCGGCGCCATGGGCGTGCGACCGATCGCGAGCCCTGTCGCGTAGGCACCGGTATCGGAGGCGACCGCGACGATGAGGAAGGCCAGCACCCACCACTCGCCGCCCTCCTGGCGCAGCAGAACCATCGCAAGGCCCGCGAGGAACGGGACGTAGAGCTGGACGAAGGCGCCGATGAGGACATCGGCGAGCACGTCGCCGTAGAGCCGTCCGTCGCGGGCGCTCATCTGCCCGAGAAGGCGCCAGACGACGACGACGGCGACGTCGACGAAGACCAGCACCCAGAGCGCCCAGAGATCGAGGAAGAACCCCGCCGCCACGAGCACCGGCACGAAGGCGAGCTGCGGCACGAGGTCGATCCGACGCCCCGACACCTGCAGTGCACGGCTCAGTTCGAACGTGCCGAGGACCGCGACCGCGAGGGCGAAGACCGCGAAGACCGCTTTGACGAAGATGAGCGAAGCGACGACGACTGCGCCGATCGCAAGACCTATGACGATGGCGACGATGAGATCTCGACCCGTGCGCTCTTTGAGGCGCTCGTTCGCCTCATCGAACTGACCCCGCGCGTGAGCGACCTGATTCTCGAATTCGGCGCGAGCGGCGCGCACATGCGCCTGGAAGGCTGCGGACTCCGGCGCGGCCTCCGCGCGACGGGACGACCGAGTGCGCTCTGCCGAACCGACACCCTCTTCGGGGGTGACCGGTTCGGGCGAGCGTGGCTGGTCGCCGGCGGGGTCGCTCATGGTGGGTGCGGCTCAGACCTCGAGCAGTTCCGTCTCCTTGCGCTTGAGTGCGTCGTCGATCTGGTCGACGTGGGCACGGGTCAGGGCGTCGAGCTCCTTCTCCCCGCGGGCGATCTCGTCTTCGCCGATCTCGCTCTTGAGCGCGTCGAGGTCGTCTTTGGCCTTGCGGCGGATGCCGCGGACGTGCACCTTCGCGTCTTCACCCTTGCCGCGCACGAGCTTGACGAACTCCTTGCGCCGCTCCTCGGTCAGCTCGGGCAGGGTCACGCGCACGAGGTTGCCGTCGTTCGTGGGATTGGCCCCGAGGTTCGGGGTGTCGCGGATCGCCTGCTCGATGGCCTTGAGCGCCGTCTTGTCGTAGGGGGTGACTACGAGAGTGCGTGCCTCGGGGTTGGCCAACGAGGCCAGCTGCGCGAGCGGCGTCGGCGATCCGTAGTAGTCCACCAGGATCTTCTGGAACAGCTGCGGGTTTGCGCGGCCGGTCCGTACGGTGGCGAAGTCGTCTTTCGCGGCCTCGACCGCTCGATCCATACGGGTGGCGGCATCCGCCAGGACGTCCGCGATCACGGTGTCTCCTTCGGTCGTAGAGCGTCTGTCAAGTCTATCGGCGGGCGGCCGCTCACGCCGTGACCAGCGTGCCGATCGCCTCGCCCAGCAGCGCCCGGGTCACATTCCCCGCGGGCTCCATGCCGAACACGCGCATGTCCATGCTGTTGTCCATGCACAGGCTGAAGGCGGTCGAATCGACCACTTTGAGGCCACGCTGCAGGGCGTCCGCGTACGTCAAGCGGTCGAGTCGGGTCGCGGTGGCATCGCGGCGCGGGTCGGCCGTGTAGACGCCGTCGACACCGTTCTTGGCGACGAGGACCTCACTGGCCTTGATCTCGAGCGCGCGCTGGGCGGCGACCGTGTCGGTCGAGAAGTAGGGCAGACCGGCACCCGCGCCGAAGATCACGACACGTCCCTTCTCCATGTGCCGTTCCGCGCGACGCGGGATGTAGGGCTCGGCGACCTGCGTCATCGAGATGGCGGACTGCACCCGCGTCGCGGCACCGGCCTGCTCGAGGAAGTCCTGCAGGGCGAGCGCGTTCATGACGGTGCCGAGCATGCCCATGTAATCGGCGCGCCCGCGGTCCATGCCGCGCTGGCTCAGTTCCGCCCCGCGGAAGAAGTTGCCTCCGCCGACGACGACCGCGATCTCGACGCGGTCCACTGCGGCGGCGATCTCCCGCGCCATCTGACTCACAACATCGGGGTTGACCCCCAGGGCACCCGCTCCGAACGCCTCTCCGGAGAGTTTCAGCAGAACCCGCCGTCGCCCGGTCGCCTCATCCATCACGTGTGTTCCTCTCGTCCTGTCCCAATGTACTGAAGGCCCCCGCGGGCAGAAAAAAGGCCCGCACCGCGTGATGCGATGCGGGCCTTTTCAACGACTAAGCGCCGACCTTGAAGCGGGCGAAGTCGGTGACCTCGATACCCGCGTCCTGGGCGACCTTCGCCACGGACAGCTTGTTGTCCTTGGCATAGTCCTGATCGAGCAGGGCGACCTGCTTGAAGAACGCGTTCACGCGGCCCTCGACGATCTTGGGCAGAGCCGCCTCGGGCTTGCCCTCGTTGCGCGAGATCTCGGTGACGATCTCGCGCTCCTTCTCGACATCGGCCTCGGGCACCTGGGTGCGGTCGAGGTAGCTCGGGTTGGCGAAGGAGATGTGCTGGGCGATGCTGCGCGCCGTCTCCGCGTCCGAACCGGTGTACGCCACGACCACGCCGATCTGCGGAGGCAGATCCTTGCTCGTCTTGTGCAGGTAGATCTCGAACGAGTCGCCCGAGAGCGTACGCACGCGACGCAGCTCGACCTTCTCGCCGATGATGGCCGCCTCGTCCGAGATGAGCTGTGCGACGGTACCGGCACCGGCCGCCGCCTCGAGCGCCGCCTCGGCCGAGTCCGCTCCCGCTGCGGCCGCTGCGTCGGCGACCTTGTCTGCAAGCGCGATGAAGCGGTCGTTCTTGGCGACGAAGTCGGTCTCACAGGCGAGCTCGACGAGCGTCACCCTTCCGTCGACCTCGCGGGCGACGACGAGCCCCTCGCTGGTGGAGCGGTCGGCGCGCTTGGCGTTGCCCTTCGCGCCCTTCAGACGCAGGATCTCGACGGCCTTCTCGACGTCACCGTCAGCCTCTTCGAGCGCCTTCTTGGTGTCGACCATGCCGGTCCCGAGCTGCTCGCGCAGCGCCTTGATGTCGGCGATCGTGAAGTTTGCCATGGGTCGTGGCTCTCCTTCTGGTGGTTCTGGTGTGGACTCGGACGCCGGCTCCTGCCGGCGAGGTGCTACTTGGCCTCGGCGGCAGGCTCGTCGGCCGCAGGAGCCTCGTCGGCCGGGGCTTCGTCGGCGACAGGCGCCTCGGCCGCGGGCTCTTCGGTGGCCTCGGCCGCGATGGCCTCGTCGTGCGCCTCGGCACCGGCGTCGTCGGCGGGCGTCTCGGTGGCCTCGCTGGCGACCTCCGCGGCGTCGGTGGTGACTTCGGCCTGCTGCAGCAGCTCGCGCTCCCACTCAGCCAGCGGCTCGGCGGGCTCGGACTCGCCGGCGGGCTGGTGACGCTGAATGAGACCCTCCGCCGCGGCGTCGGCCACGATGCGGGTGAGCAGGCTCACCGAACGGATCGCGTCGTCGTTGCCGGGGATCGGGAACTGGAACTCGTCGGGGTCGGCGTTGGTGTCGAGGATGCCGATCACCGGAATGCCCAGCTTCTTGGCCTCGTCGACGGCGAGGTGCTCGCGCTTGGCGTCGACGACCCAGATCGCCGAGGGCGTCTTGGTGAGGTTGCGGATACCGCCGAGCGACTTGTGCAGCTTGTCGAGCTCGCGCTTCTTGATCAGCAGTTCCTTCTTGGTGAAGCCGCTGTCCGCCGGGTTGTCGTAGTCGAGCTCCTCGAGCTCCTTCATGCGGGCGAGGCGCTTGCTCACCGTCTGGAAGTTGGTGAGGAGACCGCCGAGCCAGCGCTGGTTGACGTAGGGCTGGCCGACGCGGGTCGCCTGCTCGGCGATGACTCCCTGTGCCTGCTTCTTCGTACCCACGAAGAGGATGGTGCCGCCGTGGGCGACGGTCTCCTTGACGAACTCGTACGCCTTGTCGATGTACGACAGCGACTGCTGGAGGTCGATGATGTGGATGCCGCTGCGCTCGGTGAGGATGAAGCGCTTGACCTTCGGGTTCCAACGACGCGTCTGGTGTCCGAAGTGCACGCCCGAGTCGAGCAGCTGGCGAATGGTGACGACGGCCATGGCCGTTCTCCTTGTCTGGCGCGATGCGCCGTTTGCGGTTCTGCGCCGCTCCTGCGGAGGGCGATCCTGGTGCCCGGCGCACGCCCGCCCGCCTCTATCGAGACGGGACCGGTGGGAGTGGATGCCGCGGCTGCGAGATCCGGAGATCGTGCAAGCCGCTCTGGGCACGCGAAGTCACCCCGAAACCGGGGTGCTCCATCAGTGTATCAGCCGGACCCCGACCGCCGATCCCTCCCCCGACCGGACGCGCGGAGTCGAATCCCCCGCGCGTCCCCGACGCGCTCGGACGCGACGCGCGGGGTCGGACGATGTCCATATGCTGTCTTCGTCGGCTCGTGCGAGCCTCGCCGCTTTCGTGTTGACTTCCGTGCTCCTGATCGCGCACTCCGCCGCGCCCCCTGCCGCGGGCGCTGAGCGATCCGAGGCATCGTCCGCGGCGCCGCGGTGGTCGTGGCCCCTCGCCGCGCCGTTTCGTGTTGTTTCCGCCTACGCGGCTCCCGCGCACGAGTACGCCCCCGGCCATCGGGGAATCGACATCCGACCGCTGCACGGTACCGCCGTGCGTGCGCCCGCCGACGGGCTCGTCGCCTTCGCGGGTCGCGTCGTCGACCGCGGCGTCGTGACGATCGATCACGGCGACGGACTCGTCTCGACGCTCGAACCCGTCGCGTGGGCCGTGACGGCGGGCGCACCCGTGCGGCGAGGGGATGTCATCGGAGACGTGGATGCCGGGGGCCACTCCGAACCGGGGGCGCTGCATCTGGGGGCCCGCGTACACGGCGCGTACGTCGATCCGCTCCTCCTGCTCGGCGGCATTCCGCGGGCCGTACTGCTGCCGCTCGGGTGATCCGAGGCGCACGCTCAGGCCCGTGGGTGGGCGAGTCGGTAGGCGGCCGTGAGGCGTTCGGTCGAGACGTGTGTGTAGATCTGGGTCGTGCCCAGGCTCGCGTGCCCCAGCATCTCCTGCACGCTGCGCAGATCCGCTCCCCCGTCCAGAAGATGCGTCGCGGCGGAGTGACGGAGGGCATGGGGGCCGACGGTCGCGACTCCCAGCACGGGCGCGATCCTCGCGGCGACGACGGTGTACACGGCGCGTGGGGTGATCCGTGCCCCGCGGGCGCCCAGGAAGAGGGCACCCCCGACCGAACCTCCGCCGCCGCGAGCGAGGAGAGCCGGACGGGATTCGGACAGATAGGCGTTCACCGCCTCCTCGGCAGGAACACCGAAGGGGACCATCCGTTCCTTGGATCCTTTGCCCCGCACCAGCGTCGTGCGACGAGGCCGATCGAGGTCGTCGATGTCGAGCCCCGTCAGTTCCGAGACGCGGATGGCCGATCCGTACAGCATCTCGAGCATCGCGTGATCGCGCAGCGTGATCGGATCGGCGCCGGCAGCCTCTGCCTTCAGATCATCGAGTGCCGCGCGCAGGCCATCGGCGGTCGCGACAGCGGGCAGCGTACGCGCACGGCGCGGCGCGACCAGACGCGGTGTCGGATCCGTCCCGATCAGGCCGCACTCCTGAGCCCACCCGAAGAAGGCGCGTGCCGATGCGGTGCGTCGCGCGAGGGTCGAGCGCGCGTCGCCGCGTTGCGTGGCACGCCACAACCACTCCCGCAGCACCTCGAGGTCGGCATCGGCGGGTCCGAGCGCCCCGACCCGCTCCGCCATCCGTGCGAGATCTCGAAGATCGCCCCGGTACGCGCGCACCGTCGCCGGGGCGAGCCGGCGTACGTCGGTCAGGTGTGCGGCGTACGCATCGATGGCGGCGTCCCACTGCATGTCTCCAGCATGCGCGCCGTACCGGGCCGGCGCCTCGCGGCACGCCGCACGATCACCCGCGCATGGACTCGGCGGACCGGCCGCCGGCGCGGCGCCATCCTCCGTCGGCCGGCACCGCCAGCCCCTCGAGCGCGAGTATGCCAAGAAGAGGCTCGACATCACCCGCATCGAGGCCGGCTCGGCGCGCCAGATCGTGCGTCGAGCGTGTGGCGCGGGTGCTCAGTGCATCGAGTACCCGCGTGCCGTCGTCGGTCGCGCGCCCCGCACGAGCGGGGTGCAGCGCCGTGGTCGCGTCCCCGCCGGTGCGCGCATCGTGCTCGGGATCGCGCGTGGGCCGCCCGAGGAGCTCGAGCACATCGTCTGCGTGTCGGATGCAGATGGCATCGTATTCGCGCAGCAGCCGATGACATCCCGCGGAGGCCGCGGAACTCACGGGGCCGGGCACCGCTCCCAGGGGACGACCGAGTGTCGCGGCATGTCCGGCCGTGTTCAGGGATCCGCTGCGGAAGCCCGCCTCGACGACGATCGTCGCCTGCGAGATCGCCGCGATCAGCCGGTTGCGCTGGAGAAACCGCCACTTCGACGGCGCGGTTCCGGGTGCCACCTCGGCGATGACCGCACCGCGCTCGATGACACTCGTCAACAACTGCGAGTGACCCGTGGGGTACGCGCGGTCGGCACCGCCCGCGAGCACACCGATCGTCGTGCCGCGGGCGTGGAGGGCGGCCCTGTGCGCGGCACCGTCGATGCCGTACGCGGCTCCCGAGACCACGATGAGTCCGCGTGCAGCGAGTTCTGCGCAGATGTCGACCGCAACCCGCTCACCGTAGGCGGTCGCCGCTCGCGCCCCGATGACGGAGACTCCGGCCGCGCCGTTGAGCTCGCGGAGGCCGGGGCCCCGAACCCAGAGCGCGTGCGGCGCGTGCGATCCGAGGTCGTCCAGTCCGGCCGGCCAGTCCTCATCGCCCGGAACGACGATCCTCATTCCCGTTCGTCGTGCGACGCGCACCGCCGCCTCGATCGCCTCCTCCGTCATCCGCGGCACCCACCGCGCCATCCCCTTGCTGAGGTGCGGGTCCATGGCGGACGTCGGCGTCATGCGTCGAAGTGTCCGCAGCGCTTCGGTCGCGCCGTGGGCGGCGATGAGAGTGCCGGCAACACCGTCGCCGGGCTCTGTCAGCACGCTCCAGATCGCGCGGGCGGCCGCGTCCGCGACCCGCTCGTCATCGTCGTCGGTCCCTCGCAGCGGCCCCAGGCGCCGCCGCAAGACGTCGGCACCCGAATCGAGCCAGGAATCCAGGTCTGTCACGCTCATGCTGCCGTCCCCTTCTTCATGTACAGCGCGCGGCCGATGTCCTGGCCGTCGGGCGCGGCCCGTCCGCCGAGATCGGCGAGCGTCCACGCGACCCGCAGGATGCGGTCGTAGCCTCGCAACGTCAACGCCCCGCGCTGCAGCGCCGTATCGAGAGGGCGGCGCACGGCAGACGGCACCGCACAAGGGCCCTGTCGCAGCCAGGTACCCGAGACGTGGGCGTTCACGCTCCAGGGCGTCTCACGAAGTCGATGTTCGGCACGCTCTCGCGCGTCGCGCACACGCCGACGCGCCTGAGCGGTCGTGACGGATGCCGTCGTGGCCGCCGCCGCGATCGCGCCGACCCTCTCGACGTGCAGCTCGATGTCGATGCGGTCGCGCAGCGGGCCCGACAGCCGCCCGAGGTAGCGGCGGATCGCCTGCGGAGGGCAGGTGCACTCGCCCCCGCGCACCCCGTGGTTGCCGCACGGACAGGGGTTCGTCGCGGCCACGAGCTGGAACCGCGCGGGAAACGTCGCCTGGACGCCGGCGCGGTGGATGGTGATGCTGCCCGTCTCCAGCGGCTGCCGCAGCGCGTCGAGCACGTTGCCGGCGAACTCGCCCGCCTCGTCCAGAAAGAGGACGCCGCCCGTCGCGCGCGCGATCGCCCCGGGGCGCACGATCTTCGAACCGCCACCCACGAGAGCGACCATCGAGGCGCTGTGATGCGGAGCCTCGAGGGGAGGCGTGCGATCCAGCGCCACGACCACCTCGCCCGCGAGCGAGCGCACCGCCGCCACCTCGAGAGCCGCCGCCTCGTCGAGGGGCGGGAGGATGCCGGGCAGCCGCTGGGCCAGCATCGTCTTGCCCGCGCCGGGCGGGCCGGACATCAGCACGTGATGGCCGCCCGCCGCCGCGGCGATGAGTGCATCGACGGCCTCGCGCTGGCCGATCACGTCGGCAAGCTCCGGGGGCGAGTCGGGACGCGCGGCGATCACGCCCGAGGGCACAGGGGGCAGATCGATGCGAGGCGCATCGCACCCGTGCCAGCGCGCGACATCGCCCAGAGTGGCGGCCGACAGCACCGTGATCCCGGCGACGAGCCGCGCCTCGTCGCCGTTCGCGTGCGGCACCACGACCCGTGTCATACCGGCGCGTGCCGCGGCGAGGACCGCGGGCAGCACGCCGGGAACGGGGCGCAGGCGCCCGTCCAGTCCCAGCTCGCCGAGGTGCACCGTGCGCGCGAGCGACGCGAGGTCGAAGCCGCCCGCGGTCGCCAGCGAGGCGATCGCGATCGCGACGTCGAACCCCGAGCCCTGCTTGGGCAGGCTCGCCGGCGAGAGATTTACCGTCAGCCGACGGTTCGGCAGCGGCATCCCGCTGTTGGCGGTCGCGTTCCGCACCCGCAGCTGTGCCTCGCCGAGCGCCTTGTCCGGCAGCCCGATCAGGCGTAGCTCCGGCAGCTGATTCGACAGATCGGCTTCGATCTCGACGATCGAGCCCTCGAGCCCCGTGAGGGCGACACCCCAGGTCCGCGCGACGTTCACCGCAGGCCCTGAAGGTGTTCTATCGACGCGGTCGCGAGGTCGCGGCCCGTGATGGCGATCGCGTCGAGGCGGATGCTGCGCCCCCACGCCGCGTCGGGGTGAGCGATGACCCACGCCACTGCCAGACGATGCATCCGCAGGAGCTTCCGGCGGGTGATCGCCTCGAACGGATGGCCGTAGCCGAGACCTGAGCGGGTCTTGACCTCGACGAAGGCCAGCGCGTCGGCGCGCTCCGCGATGATGTCGATCTCTCCCTGAGGGCACCGCCAGTTGCGTTCGAGGATGCAGAAGCCGGCCCGCTCGAGATGCCCGACCGCCCGATCCTCGCCGGCGCGCCCGCGCTCGTCCTTCTCCGCCACGTCGTCCTCTCCCCCGCGCCCGGTGCAGGCGCGACGGGATCAGCCTCACGTCCGCGGCGACGGAGGCGGGGCGGAGGGCGCGGATCCGGGGACGAGCCCGGCACGGTGCCTCCTGGGGAGGAGGGGCTATTCGCCGTCGAGCGAGAGCTCCTGCGGCAACTCGAAGTCGCGGCGCGAGAGCTCCTCGATGTTGACGTCCTTGAACGTCAGCACGCGTACCGCCTTCACGAAGCGGTCAGCGCGATAGATGTCCCAGACCCAGACGTCGGACATCGTGATCTCGAAGTAGAAGTCGTGCTCGGTGTCGCGGCGCACGACATTGACCTCGTTGGCGAGGTAGAAGCGGCGCTCGGTCTCGATCACGTACTGGAACTGCGAGACGACGTCGCGATATTCGCGGAAGAGAGCCAGCTCCAGCTCGCGGTCGTAGTCCTCGAAGACATCGTCATCCATGGTTCCTCCAGTGTAGTGAGGGACGCGACGGCGACCGCCCACTCGGCGGGCGACCAGCACTCGGCGGGCTCAGAACAGCGTCGCCGGCTCGATGGCCCAGGAGGCCCGATGATGCGGGCTCAGGCCGTGTTCGCGGATGGCGGTGCGGTGATCGAGGCTCGCATACCCCTTGTTGCGGGCCCATCCGTACTCCGGCGCATCATCGTGCAGGCCGATCATGAGCGTGTCCCGGGCGACCTTGGCGATCACCGAGGCGGCCGCCGCGCTGGCGCAGTCACGGTCGGCCTTGACGACCGGACGCACCCTCAGCCCCGTCGCCCCGGCGGCGGTGATGTAGTCGTGGTTGCCGTCGAGGAGCACGATCGCTTCGCCGATCTCGATTCCGTGTGCCTCGAGGTCGGCGAGTGCCCGCACGGCCGCCAAGCCCAGCGCGCGCATGATGCCGACGTCGTCGATCTCCGCGGCGCTCGCCCACCCGACCCCGCTGGCGAGAACCCACGAGCCCGCCCGAAGAGCGACATCCGGACGTCGGGCCTCGGGCACGAGCTTGGAATCGCGCAAGCCCGCCGGGACACGTCTGCGCGCTCTCGGAGCGTCGATCACCGTCGCACCGACGGCGACGGGGCCGGCGAGGGCGCCGCGGCCGACCTCGTCGCAGGCGATCACGAGCGGCACCTCCCGGAGCAGACGGCGCTCCAGGGTCAGACGCGGCTCGGTGACGCTCATGGGGCGTCGGCCTCCGCCGCCTCGGGGACGCCGGCGAAGACGTCGTGGTGGAAGTCGATGCCGCCGAGCCGATCGAACGGGTAGGTGATCAGGAACGCCCGGCCGACGACGTTGTCGATCGGCACGAAGCCTCGACCCGGTTGGTCCTGGTTGTAACGGGAGTCCTTCGACCGATAGCGGTTGTCGCCCAGCACCCACAGGCTGTCCTCCGGTACGACGACGTCGAAGGCGTCGGCGGACGCCGCGGTCTCGCCGACGGGCATCACCAGATAGGAGGATTCGTCGATCGGCGCCCCGTTGACGGTGATCTGCCCGAGGGCGTTGCAGCAGACGACGTGATCGCCCGGCAGGCCCACGATGCGCTTGATGAGATGGTCGTCGCTATCGGGTGCGGCAAGCCCCACGAGCGAGAGCGCCCACTCCCACGCCTCGAGCACCGGCGGCCGGTCCGGCTGCGGCGTGGGGGCGAGCCAGCCGCCCGGGTCGCGGAACACGACGACGTCGCCGCGCTCGTAGCCGCCGAAGCGTGGGGTGATCTCATCGACGAGGATGCGGTCGTTGATGAGCAGCGTGTTCTCCATCGAACCCGAGGGGATGTAGAACGAGCGGACGAGGAACGTCTTGACAAGGAACGACACCAGGACCGCGATGAGCACGAT
Source organism: Microbacterium sp. HA-8 (assembly GCF_046111165.1). Taxonomy (NCBI): domain Bacteria; kingdom Bacillati; phylum Actinomycetota; class Actinomycetes; order Micrococcales; family Microbacteriaceae; genus Microbacterium; species Microbacterium sp. HA-8. The sequence continues at coordinate 2,131,668 of NZ_CP162025.1, read as the reverse complement.
GATCACCACATCGCGCGCGAGCGCGAGCGCGCTTCGGCGCCTGCTGCGGGTCGGCGGCGGGTCTTGGGTCTCAGTCACGGCGGTGCTCACGGTCTCGATCCTTCACGGCTCCGGATGCGCATGCGCCGCTCTCCAAGCGTCGCACATCGCGACCGGGGCGGACCCGGTGCCACCCGGGCAGAAAGCGAAGACCCCGGGCATCCGGTGCCACGGGGTCTTCGCCAAGAGCGCGATCAGCGGTCGCGCTTCTCCTTGATCTTGGCCTTCTTGCCGCGCAGCGCACGCATGTAGTACAGCTTCGCGCGGCGCACGTCGCCGCGGGTGACGACCTCGATGTGGTCGATGATCGGGCTGTGCACGGGGAAGGTGCGCTCGACGCCCACCTGGAAGCTGATCTTGCGCACCGTGAAGGTCTCGCGCACGCCGTCGCCCGAGCGGCCGAGCACGAAGCCCTGGAACACCTGGATGCGGGAGCGGTTGCCCTCGGTGATGTTGACGTGCACCTTGACGGTGTCGCCGGGGGCGAAGTCGGGGATGTCGGAACGGAGCGAGGCCGCGTCGACGGCGTCGAGGATCTGCATGATCGTCTCTCTCTGCGGCCGCCACAGGTCGACCGCGGATGAAGGTGGGTGAGAATTCGTTGTGCTCTGCGGGATCTGACGATCCGCGGGCTCCCCTGAGGCAGAGCCGGTGACGGCACAAGGGACCATTCTGCCATGGATGCCGGAGCCGGACAAACCGCGCAGCGCCTCAGCGGGCGGCGCCCCCGGGCCGGTCGGCCTGCTCCGTGACGATGAACACATCGGGTGCCGCGGTCTGGGGCGCAGACGCCTGGGCATCGCCCACCGTGGCATAGCGGAGCATGAGCTTGGAGCCGCCGGCCCGGGCCTCGTTCCACAGCTGCCACAGGCTCAGCCAGAACAGGGCGAGCCCCGTGAGGATCGCACCGACGAGCACGGGCACGAACCACGCACCGTCGTAGAAGCCCACGGCGATCGTCAGGCCGTGCCACAGGGTGAAGCCTGCGACATCGGCCCAGGACACGGCCCGCTCCGCCCGGACGGTGGGACGGGCGCGCACCAGCATCGCCAGGACCAGCTGACCGATCAGCACGGAGGGGACGGCGATGAAGAGCACCCACAGGAACACCCAGGCACCGGCCTGGAAGACGCCCCACCCGACCAGCAGCCAGAGGGGAAGCAGGAAGGCGGCGGGGATCAGCCACCCGAAGAAAGCCCGGCGCAACCACATGGTGCGAGCCTACGCCGGGTCGGTCCGCGCCGGACCCGGCGCCCGCGTTGCCCGGCGACCTCCCAGGGGCGCCCGCCGCGATCGGACACAATGGAGCGGGCGAAAGGAACAGAATGATCGAACTGCGCACCACGGCCGAGATCGAGCAGATGCGACCGGCGGGCCGATTCGTCGCCGAGACGTTGGCGACGCTGCGCGACGAGACGCGCGTGGGCACCAATCTGCTCGACATAGATCGCCGCGCGCATGAGCTCATCCGCAAGGCCGGTGCGACATCCTGTTACATCGACTACCACCCCTCCTTCGGGGCGAGCCCGTTCGGCAAGGTCCTCTGCACCTCGGTCAACGACGCGGTGCTGCACGGGCTGCCCTTCGACTACACGCTGCGCGACGGAGATCTCGTCTCGCTCGATTTCGCCGTCTCGATCGATGGCTGGGTCGCGGACTCGGCCGTGTCCTTCGTCGTCGGAACCCCGCGCGACGAGGACCTGCGCCTGATCGAGACCACCGAGAAGGCGCTGGATGCCGCGATCGGCGCCGCCGTCGCCGGCAACCGCATCGGCGACATCTCGGCCGCCGTCGCGGAGATCGCGCGCGGGGCAGGGTATTCGATCAACACCGACTTCGGCGGCCACGGGGTGGGACGCGAGATGCACGGCGACCCGCACGTGCCCAACGACGGCAAGGCCGGCCGCGGCTATCCGCTTCGGGCGGGGCTGGTGCTGGCGCTCGAGCCGTGGTTCCTCGCGAGCACCGACCGTCTCATCACCGACGCCGACGGGTGGACGCTGCGCAGCGCCGACGGTTCGCGCGGAGCTCACTCCGAGCACACGATCGCCATCACCGAGGAGGGCCCTCTCGTCCTGACCGATCGTGCCTGGCTCGGCGTCGCCTGAGCCCGCTCATCCCGCGACGGCCGGCAGCGCCCGGCCGTCGCCGATGCGGTGCACCCGCACGTTGTTCGTCGATCCCGCGATGCCCGGGGGCGCCCCGGCGGTCATGATGACGGTGTCGCCCTCGGCCGCCCTTCCGCCGCCGATCAGCACATCGTCGATGATGCGCATCAGCTCGTCCGTATTGGCCGCGCGCGGCACGAGGAACGTCTCGACGCCCCAGCTCAGGGCGAGCCGCGAGCGGGTGCCCGCCAGATCGGTGAAGGCGAGGATCGGGACCGGATGCCGCAGCCGAGCCATGCGTCGGGCAGAATCCCCCGACTGGCTGAACACGCAGACATAGCGCGCGCCGACGAAGTCGGCGATCTCGGCGGCCGCGAGCGTCATCGCCCCGCCTTGTGTGCGGGGCTTGGTGCCGAGCGGAGGCACACGTTCGAGCCCGTGCTCCTCGGTGGAGGCGATGATCCGCGCCATCGTCTCGACGACCGTCACGGGGTGCGCACCCACGCCGGTCTCTCCCGAGAGCATGACCGCGTCGGCGCCGTCGAGCACGGCGTTGGCCACATCCGAGGTCTCGGCGCGTGTGGGCACGGGGTTCTCGATCATCGACTCGAGCATCTGCGTCGCCACGATCACCGGCTTCGCCCATCGCCGTGCATCCTGCACGGCGCGCTTCTGCACGATCGGCACCTGCTCGAGCGGCAGTTCGACGCCCAGGTCGCCGCGCGCGACCATGACCCCGTCGAACGCGTCGACGATCTCGTGCAGCGCCGCGACGGCCTCGGGCTTCTCGATCTTCGCGATCACGGGAACGCGGCGGCCCTCCTCCGCCATGATCCGGTGCACGGGGATGACGTCCTTCGGCGAGCGCACGAACGACAGGGCGATCAGATCCGCGCCGAGGGCGAGAGCCCATCGCAGGTCCTCCTCGTCCTTCGCGCTGAGGGCGGGGACCTTGACGGCCACCCCCGGCAGGTTGATGCCCTTGTTGTTCGACACCGCTCCCCCGACGACGACCTCGGTGACGACCCGCACGCCGTCGCTCTCGAGCGCGCGCAGACGCACCTTGCCGTCGTCGATGAGGATCGTGTCGCCGGCCGCGACGTCGCGGGCCAGCTCCGAGAACGTCGTGCCCGCGATCTCCCTCGTGCCCACCACGTCCTCCGTCGTGATCGTGAAGCGGTCGCCCGCGGCGAGAAGATGGGGACCGTCGGCGAAACGCCCGAGCCGGATCTTGGGGCCCTGCAGATCGACGAGCACGCCGACCGCACGTCCCGTGGAATCGCTTGCGCGCCGCACGTGCGCGTAGACGCTCTCGTGGACGGCGTGAGTGCCGTGGCTGAGGTTCAGGCGCGCGACATCCATGCCTGCGCGCACGAGCGCCTCCACGGTCTCGTACGAGGAGGACGCGGGTCCGAGAGTGGCGACGATCTTCGCGCGGCGCATGCGTGTCCTTTCGACCCCCGACGCTCGGGATGAGTCGATTCTGTCGCCTGGGGAGACCTTCGACATGAACAGGGTGTAACGAAATGCGGCGCGCGGCGGCGCGGCCGCATGCCAGGATCGCGATATGAACGCCGTGATCGGCGAGATCCTGCCCCTCGCGCTCGCGGCAGGCCTGAGCCCCATCCCCCTCATCGCGGCCGTCCTGCTGCTGATGTCCGGCCGACGGGCGTCCGGCGCGTGGTTCGCCGTGGCCTGGTTCGGCGGAACCCTGGCCGTGGTCGCCGTCGGTGTCGCGGCGGCCGGTGTGCTCTCGGCGGCGGACTCCACGACGACGCGTCCGATCGTGGCGTGGGCCAAGATCGTGTTCGGCCTCGTGCTGCTCGCCCTCGCCGTGCGGAAGATCCGCTCCGCGCGCACCGGCGACGGCGCCCTTCCCGGGTGGATGTCGGGGCTGGAGACCGCGACACCCCCGCGCGCCGCGGTGCTCGGGCTGCTGCTCTCCGGCGCCAACCCGAAGAACGCGCTCCTGGGCCTGGCCGCCGGTCTCACCATCGGCACGGGCTCCTCGGAAGCGGGCGCGGTATGGGCTCTGCTGGCGGGTTATGCGATCGTGGCGACGCTCGGGGTGGGCGGTCTCGTCGTCTGGACCCTGCTCGCGCCCGCGTCCTCCGCACGCACGCTGACCGAGGTGCGGCGCTTCCTCACCCGCCACAACGCGGTCATCATGGCGCTGCTGCTGATCGTCTTCGGCGTCGTGCTCGTCTCCGACGGCATCCGCGCTCTCTGAGGCCCCTCCCGCGGACATTCTCACAATGCGCTCCCGGCGCACGTGAGGGAAACGTTCGCTCCGGGTAACGGAACGAACGGGTCGCCGGAAACACCGTGTTCCTAGCCTCTCTGGCATGACCTCGAACGCAGACCGCACCCCGGCCGGCCGGTCGACGCCCGATGTCGACGGATCGAAACACGGCACGAATGCCGCGGCAACATCACCCGGATACGGTGGCCGCATGCTCCACCCGGACTCCACGCCGCACATCGTCGTGGTGGGGGCGGGCATGGTGGCCCACCGTTTCGTCGAGAGCCTGCTCTCCGGCGGCGACGCCCGCTGGCGTGTCACCGTCATCGGCGAGGAGTCCCGGCATCCATACGACCGCGTCGGGCTGACCGGCTACTTCGCCGGCGCCGACGCCGACGACCTCACCCTCGACCGCGCGGTCCTCGACGATGAGCGTGTGCGGTTCGTCCGTGGCACGGCGGTGACGGCGATCGACCGAGATGCCCAGGCCGTCACGACGGCGGCCGGCGAGCGGATCGGCTACGACCGACTCGTCCTGGCGACGGGATCGTACGCGGCGCGCCTCGCGGTGGACGGCTTCGGGCTGGAGGGATGCTTCGTCTATCGCACGCTCGACGACGTCGAGGCGCTGCGCGGATTCGTCGAAGCGCGCAGGGCGCAGCTGGGTCGCCCCCTCACCGGCACGGTGATCGGCGGTGGCCTGCTGGGCCTCGAGGCCGCGGGGGCCCTGCAGAGCCTGGAGGTCGAGAGCACGGTCGTGCAGTCCTCCGACCGGCTGATGTCCGCCCAGCTCGACCAGCCCGCGGGCGCAGCGCTCTCCCGGCTGATCGAGGGGCGCGGCATCCGGGTCAAGACCGGCGCGATCACCACACGCCTGGATCCGGATCGCGAGGGCCGCGTGAGGGGGCTGGAGTTCCGCGACGGCACGTGGGAGCGCACGGACGTCGTCGTCTTCACCGTCGGAGTGCGCCCCCGCGACGAGCTCGCCCGTTCCGCGGGGCTGGCCGTGCACGAGCGCGGCGGCGTGCTCATCGACGCCGAATGCCGCACGAGCGATGACCGCATCCTCGCGATCGGCGAGGTGGCGAACTTCGACGGCCTGTGCGTGGGCCTCGTCGCCCCGGGCTACGCGATGGCCGAGGTCGCCGCGACGCGCCTGCGCGGCGGGGAAGCCTCCTTCCCCGGCTACGACCTCTCCACCAAGCTCAAGCTCAGCGGCGTCGACGTGGCCAGCTTCGGCGACGCGTTCGCCACCACACCCGGTGCGCTGGACGTCGTGTACGCCGACCCGGTCGCGGGCGTGTACAAGAAGCTCGTCCTCTCGGACGACGCCAAGACTCTGCTCGGCGGAATCCTCGTCGGCGACGCCTCCGCGTACGGGTCGCTGCGTCCCCTCGTGGGCGGGGCGCTCGGGGGCGATCCCGCGGCATACCTCATGCCGGAAGGGGGCGTCGCCGCGCCCGGCGGCGACCTGCCCGACACCGCACTGGTCTGCTCGTGCAACTCGGTGACGGCCGGCACCATCCGGCACGCCGTGCACGAGGCGGGCTGCACCGACGTCGCCGCGGTGAAGTCCTGCACGAAGGCGGGGGCTGCGTGCGGCTCCTGCGTCACGATGATCAAGAAGCTCGTCGGCACGGAGCTGGCGAAATCCGGTGCGAGCCTCAGCAGCGCGCTGTGCGAGCACTTCGATCTCTCGCGCCGCCAGCTCTTCGACGCGGTACGGGTGTCGGGTCTTCGCACCTTCAGCGCCGTCATCGAGCGCTTCGGCACAGGACGCGGTTGCGACATCTGCAAGCCCGCGCTCGCCAGCATCCTCTCCACCCTCGTCGGCGGGCATGTGCTCGAGGGCGAGAATGCGACCCTGCAGGACACCAACGACCACGTGATGGCGAACCTCCAGAAGGACGGCAGCTACTCCGTCGTGCCGCGCATCGCGGGAGGCGAGATCACGCCCGAGGGTCTGCTCGTGATCGGGCAGGTGGCCAAGGACTTCGGGCTCTACACGAAGATCACGGGCGGACAGCGCATCGACATGTTCGGTGCGCGGCTCGAGCAGCTGCCCGACATCTGGAAGCGTCTCGTCGACGCCGGCTTCGAATCCGGGCACGCCTACGGCAAGTCCCTGCGCACGGTGAAGTCGTGTGTGGGCTCGACCTGGTGTCGTTACGGCGTGCAGGACTCGGTCGGCATGGCCGTGCAGCTCGAGCTGCGCTATCGCGGTCTGCGCTCGCCGCACAAGATCAAGCTCGGCGTCTCGGGATGCGCACGCGAGTGCGCCGAGGCGCGGGGCAAGGACGTCGGGGTCATCGCGACCGAGGCGGGCTGGAACATGTACGTCGGGGGCAACGGTGGCTTCACGCCCCGCCACGCCGTGCTGCTGGCCGAGGGCCTCGACGACGATGCGCTACTGAGGGCCATCGACCGTTTCCTGATGTACTACATCTTCACCGCCGACCGCCTGCAGCGCACGGCACCGTGGTTCGAGGATCTGGAGGGCGGCATCGACGAACTGCGCGCCGTGATCTTCGATGACAGTCTGGGGATCTGCGCCGACCTCGACGCCGCCATGGCCACCCACGTCGCGAACTACGAGGACGAGTGGAAAGCGACCCTCGAGGATCCCCAGAAGTTGCGCCGCTTCGCCTCCTTCGTGAACGCGCCGACGACCCCCGATCCGTCGCTCGCCTACACGGCCGAGCGAGGTCAGCCCCGCCCGGCGTCCGCCGCCGAACGCGAAGACGCACGGGTCCTGATCGCCGGAACCACTCTGGAGGTGCGCCGATGACCATCGCCGATACGAAGACGGTTTCCGCTGTCGCGAAGCCGCCCTCGCCATGGGTGCGCGTCTGCCCGCTCGCAGACCTCGAACCCGAGCGCGGGCGTGCCGCGCTCCTGGGCGGCGCGCAGATCGCCCTCTTCCTCACGCACGATGGCCGTGTGCACGCTGTGTCGAACTATGACCCCTACAGCGGGGCCCATGTCATCTCCCGAGGTATCGTCGGGACGAGGCAGGACGCCCCCACCGTCGCCTCGCCGATGTACAAGCAGGTGTTCGATCTGCGCACGGGTTCCTGCCTCGACACGCAGGGCAAGGAGCCCCGCACCCTCACCGTCTGGCCCGTCGCGGTGCAGGGCGGCGACGTCTACGTCCGATCCGAGGAGCTGACATGACCACGATGCTCGGCATCTCGCTCGCCGGCCGCGACGTGCTCATGATCGGCGGGGGCGCGGTCACCGCGCGCCGGCTGCGACGCCTGCTCGAGGACGGCGCCCGGGTCCGGATCGTGGCGCCGCAGCTCAGCGCCGAGGTGCGCGAACTGGTCGACGCGCGCGCTCTGGAGTGGATGCCGCGCACTGTCCGCGCCGACGACGTCGAGGGTGCGTGGCTCGTCCACACCGCGACGGGTGACCCCCGCGTCGACGCGCGCATCGCCGAGGCCTGCGAGCAGCGCCGCATTCTGTGTGTGAACGCCTCGGACGGCGCGCACGGCACGGCGCGCCTGGCGGCGGAGGCGCGCTCGGGCGATGTCGTCGTCGGCGTCGTGTCCGACACGGGTGTCGACCCGCGCCGCGCCGCCCGCCTGCGCGACACGATCGGGGCCCTGCTGAGGGAGGGGCGACTGCCGCTTCGGCGGCGGCGCGCGGGTGCCGCCGGTCGTGTCGATCTTGTGGGCGGCGGGCCGGGCCCGACCGACCTGATGACCGTACGCGGCCGTCGCCTGCTCGCCGAGGCGGACGTCGTCGTCGCCGACCGACTGGGACCCACCGACGTCCTGGCCGAACTCGATGCAGATGTCGAGGTGATCGACGTCGGCAAGCGCCCGAATCACCACCCGGTGCCACAGCATGAGATCAATGCGCTGCTGGTGGCGCACGCCCGCGCGGGCAAGCGCGTCGTGCGTCTCAAGGGCGGCGACCCGTTCGTCTACGGCCGCGGCGGCGAAGAGGTCGCCGCGTGCCTGGCCGCCGGCATCCCCGTCGAGGTCGTGCCCGGGCTGACGAGCGTCGTGTCCGTGCCGCAGGCGGCCGGCATCCCCATCACCCACCGCGGCACCGCCGCATCCGTGCACATCGTCAACGGACAGGCCGAGGTCAGCGCCAGCACCCTCGCCGCCCTCGCGGACGAGACGGTCACGACCGTGGTGCTGATGGGAGTGGCAGCCCTCCCCCGCCTCGTCCACGCCGCCCAGACTGCGGGCGTGCCTGCCGATCGCCCGGTCGCCATCGTCGAGAACGGCCACACCCCCCACCAGCGGACCACGCGCACGACACTCGCGAGCGCGATCGCCGATGCGAAAGCGGCCGGGGTGCACAATCCCGCCGTGATCGTCGTCGGCGAGGTGGCTCGCGCGGATCTGCTGATGCCCGACAGGGCATGGGCGGAGGGCGCGACCCGGTGATCTCCCCGCCCCGCCCCGCCCTGTCGGCGGCCCTCGAGGGCTGCACGATCGTCATCGCCGTCGACCGGCGTTCGGGCGAGCTCGCCGCCGCGCTCGAGCGTCACGGCGCCCAGGTGCGCCACGCGCCGGCGCTGACGATCGTGCCGCACATCGACGACGAGGCGCTGATCGCCCGCACCCGGGAGCTGATCGACGCGCCGCCCGAGATCGTGGTGGCCACGACGGGCGTCGGATTCCGAGGCTGGATGGAGGCCGCTGACGAGGCGGGTCTGATCGATGATCTGCACCGCGCGCTCGAGGGCGCGCAGATCGTGGCCCGAGGACCCAAGGCGCGGGGCGCGATCCAGCAGGCCGGTCTCACCGCGGATTGGGTCGCCGAGTCCGAGACCTCTGCCGAGCTCGGCGAGTTCCTGCTCGCCGAGGGCGTCGAGAGTCGCCGTGTCGCCGTGCAGCATCACGGGTCCGGCGCCGACGGACTCGACGAGCTCTTCGAGGGGCACGGCGCGGATGTCGTCAGCTTGACCGTGTACCGCTGGGGTCCGCCGCCCGACCCGGAGGCGGTGCGTCGCTCGGTGATCGCCACCGGCGCGGGTGAGATCGACGCCGTGCTCTTCACCTCCGCCCCCGGCGCCGAGGAATGGATCAGTGCGGCGCGGCGCGAGGGTGTCCTCGATGACATCCGCGACGTGTGGGCCGCGGGCCGGGTACTGATGGCCGCGGTCGGGCCGATCACGGCAGGACCGCTGGTCGATGCCGGCGTGGCGCCCCTCGTCGCCGAGCGCGGCCGGCTCGGATCCCTGGTCCGGGCCGTCGTCACGCACTTCGGCGGTGGACACGTCGCCGGGCTCGACACCATCGCCGGGCGACTCGAGCTGCGCAGCTCCGGAGCGATGCTCGATGGTCGGCACATCCCGCTCTCCCGCACGGGAGTCGATGTGCTCGCCGCGCTGTTCGCGGCGGCGGGGGGCGTCGTGTCACGCGCGAACCTGCAGGGCGCGCTGCCGCGCTCGGGCGAGAACACCCACGCCGTGGAGATGGCCGTCGCACGCGTCCGAGAAGCGCTCGCGTCCCCCGACCTCATCAAGACCGTCGTCAAGCGGGGCTACCGCCTCAACGTCATCGAGGCGGAGGCACAGCCGTGACGCCCACGCTCATCGCCTGTTCGCACGGCACGCGGTCACCGGAGGGTCGCCACGCGATCAGCACGCTGCTCGACCAGGTGCGCGCACTCGTTCCGGGCGTCCGGGTCGAGGAGGCCTTCGTCGATGTCCAGGAACCGGCCATCGACCAGGTGGTCGCTTCCGCCGTCACCGAGGGGCCGGCGGTCGTGGTGCCCGTGCTCCTGTCCACGGGCTACCACACCCGCGTCGACATCGCCCGGGCCGTCGCCGCACATCCCGGCCGTGCGATCGCCGCCCCCGCTCTGGGCCCGCACGACCTCCTGGCCCTGGTGCTCGAATCACGCCTTGCCGGTGCCGACCTGCAGGGCGGGGACGCGATCGTGCTCGCGGCAGCGGGTTCGAGCGATCCCGCCGCCGCGGTCGACGTGCAGGCGATGGCCGACCGCCTCGCGCGGTGCGTCTTCGCGCCCATCACCGTCGGCTTCGCCGCGGGCGCCGAACCGCGCATCGACGCGGCGATCGAAAGCGCGCGGAAAGCGGGCGCCGAGCGCGTCATCGCCGCAAGCTACGTTCTCGCACCGGGATACTTCGCCGATGTCATCGGGCGGGCAGGGGCCGACCTCGTGACGGCCCCGCTTGCCCCCGACGTGCGCATCGCGGCACTCATCGTGGAGCGCTTCCGGGCCGCGGCCGCACAGCTGCACGCGGCCGCCCCCCTCGCGGGCTGACCCCGCGAGCGCCGTCAGGGCAGCAGATCGGGTCGCTGCACGCGGGTGCGCTCGAGGCTCTGCTCCCGTCGCCACCCGGCGATCGCGGCGTGGTTGCCGCTGAGCAGGACCGGAGGCACCTCGTGTCCTCGCCAGGTCGCCGGCTTGGTGTAGCTCGGGTACTCCAGGAGACCGTCCTCGTGCGATTCCTCGACCAGGCTCTCCGGGTTTCCCACCACGCCCGGGATCAGGCGCGAGACCGCCTCGATCACCGCCATCGCCGCGACCTCGCCGCCGTTGAGAACGTAGTCGCCGAGGCTGACCAGACGCACGCGCCCGCGCTCGGCGTAGTGCTCGATGACACGGTGGTCGATGCCCTCGTAGCGACCGCACGCGAAGACCAGCTGCTTCTCGCCCGCAAGCTCCCGGGCCATTCGCTGCGTGAACACCTCGCCCGCCGGGGACGGCACCAGCAGCAGTGCATCGGGCCCCAGCACCGCATCCAGCGCGTCGCCCCAGGGCTCGGGCTTCATCACCATGCCCGCGCCGCCGCCGTAAGGCGTGTCATCGACGGTGCGGTGACGGTCGCTGGTCCACTGACGGAGGTCGTGCACACGGAGATCGAGGATCCCGCGATCGCGCGCCTTGCCGATGAGGGAGACATCCAGCACATCGAAGAACGCCGGGAAGATCGTCACGATGTCGATGCGCACGGGATCGAGTCTAGGCATCCGTTCATGTTTCGAGCATGTGACGGCGGCCTAACCGCGCCCGATGTCCCTGCGTGACGGAGAAGTGACGCAGCGGTAACCCCCGCGGCAGGCGACGCGAAACACGGCGTCCGTAACGTCGAAGCACACGTTCCCCGAGGAGACCTGATGTCCACGACCGTGCAGACCGCACCCGCCGGCAGCGATGCCGGTGCCCGCACCACCTCAGGCACCACCCCCGTCGTCCTCACCCGCCGCGCCGGGCGCTGGGTCGACGGCTACGACCCCGAGAACACCGACTTCTGGCAGGGCGAGGGTCGCGGCATCGCCCGACGCAACCTCGGCTGGTCGATCTTCGCCGAGTTCCTGGGCTTCATCGTCTGGCAGCTGTGGAGCATCGTCGTGGTCATGCTGCCCGCCGCGGGCTTCGACCTGACCAGTTCGCAGTCGTTCTGGCTCATCTCGCTGCCGAGCCTCGTGGGTGCCACGATGCGCTTCCCCTACACCTTCATGGTGGCGCGGTTCGGCGGCCGCAACTGGACCATCGTGTCGGCCGCGCTGCTGCTGATCCCGGCGACCCTTCTGGGGATCGTCGTCGGCAACCCCGACACCCCGTTCGGCGTCCTTCTGCTCGTGGCGGCCCTGGCCGGTTTCGGCGGTGGCAACTTCGCCAGTTCCATGGCCAACATCACCTACTTCTTCCCGCAGAAGGAGAAGGGCTGGGCCCTCGGGTTGAACGCGGCGGGCGGCAACCTCGGCACCTCGGTGGCACAGTTCGCCGTGCCGATCGCCGTCACCATCGGCGCCGGGGCCACGCTGAACATCTCCCTCGCGGGCTGGATGTGGATCCCGCTCATCCTGATCGCGATCTGGGGTGCGTGGCGCTACATGGACAACCTCTCCAACGCCAAGGCCGACGTCGCGGGCTCCGCCGCGGCCCTGCGCGAGCCGCACCTCTGGCTGATGTCGCTGCTGTACATCGGCACCTTCGGTTCGTTCATCGGATTCGCCAGCGTCTTCCCCAAGCTGATCGCCGACCAGTTTCCCGAGTTCGCGACCTTCCAGGTGGGACAGGCCGCGATCACGCTGGCCTTCCTGGGGGCGCTCGTGGGCTCCCTCGCCCGTCCCTACGGCGGCAGGCTCGCCGACCGATTCGGCGGTGCGCGCATCACGGTGGCCGCTTTCGCGGTGATGGCCCTCGGCGCCCTCGCCCTCGTCTGGACGCTGCCGCTGCGCAACTTCGCCGTGTTCCTCGGGTGCTTCCTCGTGCTCTTCGCGGCCACCGGTATCGGCAACGGTTCGACGTACCGCATGATCCCGAACGTGTTCGCCGCCCGGGGCATCGCCCGCGGCGCCGCTCACGGCAGCATGGGCATGCAGCGCAAGGCCGCCGCGGCTCTGGGTCTGATCTCGGCCATCGGGGCCTACGGTGGGTTCGTGATCCCGCAGATCCTGAACGCCTCGCAGCTGACGACGGGCGGCTACGCCGCGGCCTTCTACGGCTTCGTCGCCGCCTACGTCGCCCTACTGCTGATCACCGTCTTCGCCTACGTGATCCCGCGTCGGGCGCTCGCCGGACAGAGGATCTGACCCGGATGAGCGCCCCCGTCCCGCTTCGCGTCGTGCTCGTCGGCTTCGGCCCCGTCGGTGCGCGCTTCGCCGAGGAGATCCTCCCGGCGATAACCGCCGGCAGGATCTCCCTGACCGTCGTCGGCGCGGAGCGGGACGATCCCTACAACCGGGTGCTGGTGGCGGAGTACGCGGCGCACGAGGTCACCCGCGACGACCTGACGATCCTCGAATCCACCGAGTTGACGGTTGCCGGGGCGACGGTCCTGCGCGGCGTCCGGGCGACCGGGATCGATCCGGAGGCGCGCATCGTCCATCTCTCGTCGGGCGGACGAGTCGATTACGACCGCCTCGTGCTGGCGACGGGAGCGCGGGCGAACGTGCCCGTCCTCGACGGCCTCGAGCGGTTCGCCGCCGTCTCCGACGGCCTCGACGACGCGCTCACGGAGGGCGTCTGCGTGCTGCGCACCGCCGACGATGCCGAGCGTGTGCGAGCGGTCGTCGCCGGCGGCGGACGCGTCGTCGTGCTCGGTGCGGGCGTACTCGGCATCGAACTGGCGCTGCTGCTGGCCCGGGCGGGTGCACAGCCCACCGTTGCCCACTTCGGCCCGATCCCGATGCCGCGCCAGCTCGATCGCGGCGCGGCCTCGGTGCTGGGCGCGGCACTCGAGCGCGCGGGGGTGCACGTCGTGCCGCACACGCGCGCCGAGGCGATCGTGGCGCGGCCGGACGAGCGCGGCGTGCGGCGGTTCGAGGCCCTCGTCAGCTCGGACGGCAAGCGCATCGAGGCGGATCTGCTGGTGCTCTCCTGCGGCGTGAGCGCCCGTGCCGAGCTGGCCCGCGATGCGGGCCTGCGTGTGGGCGGCGGTGTGCTCGTCGATGACCGCCTGCGCTCCTGGACCGACCCGCGCATCCACGCCATCGGCGACTGCGCGCACATCGGCGACGCCGAGGCCCACCTGCACGATCAGGTCGTCCCCGGCGGACCCGCGGGGCTCATCGGTCCGGGCTGGCGCCAGGCGGAGTGGCTCGCTCGGGCGCTGAACGCCGAGATCGACGGCATCGACATCGGCCCCTTCGCCGACGACGCTCCGGGCGTCGTGCTGCTGAAGGCCGAGGGCGTCGACCTCGTGTCGGCGGGTGATGTGTCCCCCGATCCGTTCACGCCCGTTCCCCGTGGCGAGGTCGCGCCGGGGGTCGCGCTCTGGGCCGACCCCGAGCACGGCACGTACACCAAGATGGTGACGCGGGAGGGTGTGCTGACCGGCTTCGTCAGCGTCGGGATGCCGCGCACGGCCGCCGAGCTGGGTGTGCTGTTCGCGCGGCAGGCAGAGCTGCCCTCCGACCGTTCGCTTCTGCTGCGCCTCGACGCGGTCGAGGACCTCGCCCCGCGGGCGAGCGGACGAGAGGCGACCGTGTGCGTCTGCAACGCCGTGACCGCGGGTGCCATCGAGGACGCGATCGCCGATGGCTGCGCCAGCGTCCCCGAAATCGGACGCTGCACCCGCGCGGGCACGGGGTGCGGAGGCTGCCGGTCCCGGATCGCCGAGATGCTGACCGCGTCCGGCACGCTCGAGGCGACACCCGCATGAGTACGCCGGATCTCGCGGGCGCGCTTCCTCGACCAGCCACCGGAATCTCCACCCACTGCCCGTACTGCGCGCTGCAGTGCGCGATGACCCTCGATCCCTCCCCCGGAGAGAGGCTGCCGGTGCAGGTGTCGGGGCGAGAGTTCCCCACCAATCGCGGCGGCCTGTGCAAGAAGGGCTGGACCTCGGCCGAACTGCTCGCCGTGCCCGACCGTCTGACGGTGCCGCTTGCCCGCGGTGACGACGGTCAGCTCCACGAAACCTCCTGGGAGGCGGCTCTTGACAGCCTGGCCGCCCGGCTCCGGGAGCTGCAGGCCGAGCACGGTCCCGACGCCATCGGCGTCTTCGGCGGCGGCGGCCTCACGAACGAGAAGGCCTACCAACTCGGCAAGTTCGCCCGCATCGCGCTGCGGACCTCGCGGATCGACTACAACGGACGCTTCTGCATGTCGTCTGCGGCGGCAGCATCCACCCGCGCTTTCGGCATCGACCGGGGCCTGCCGTTTCCGCTTTCGGACCTCGACACGGCCGACACGGTGCTGCTGCTGGGATCGAACGTGGGCGACACGATGCCGCCCTTCGTGTCGCACCTGCAGGGAGCGCGCGCGGCAGGCGGCCTGCTCGTCGTCGATCCGCGGCGCAGCAGCACTGCTCGTCTGACCGATGACGGTGGGGGCCTGCACATCCAGCCGGTGCCCGGCAGTGACCTGCCGCTGCTGCTGGGGCTCTCGCACATCGTCCTCGCCGAGCGCCTCTACGACGCCGACTACGTCGCCGCGCGCACGACGGGTCTGTCCGCGCTGCGGGCATCGGTGGCGTCATGGTGGCCCGAACGCGTGCAGCAGTCGACGGGCGTTCCGGCGCCGACGCTGCGCACCCTCGCCCGGCGGCTGGCCGAGGGTCGCTCGACCTACATCCTGACGGGACGCGGGGTCGAACAGCACGCGGACGGCACCGACACGGCGACGGCCGCGATCAACCTGGCGCTGCTCCTGGGGCTTCCCGGCACCCGGGGCAGCGGGTACGGCACCCTGACGGGCCAGGGCAACGGACAGGGCGGCCGCGAGCACGGGCAGAAGGCGGATCAGCTGCCCGGGTACCGCAAGATCACAGACCCCGAAGCGCGCGCGCACGTGGCGGGCGTGTGGGGCGTGGATCCGGACCTCATCCCGGGGCCGGGGGTGCCCGCCGTGCAGCTGCTGCAGTCCGCCGGCACCGACGAGGGCGTCAAGGCGCTGCTCGTGCACGGGTCCAATGTGGTCGTCTCGGCGCCGAACGCGCAGACCGCGCGTGACGCCCTCGCCCGTCTCGACCTGCTCGTGGTGTGCGACTTCGTGCTGAGCGAGACCGCGCATCTCGCCGACCTCGTGCTGCCCGTGCTGCAGTGGGCCGAGGAGGAGGGCACGATGACCAACCTCGAGGGCCGCGTGCTGCGGCGTCGGCGGGCGCTGGCCGCGCCCGAGGGTGCACGCAGCGAGCTGTGGATCATGGCCGAGCTCGCGCGACGCCTCGATGCACCGGGCGTGTGGAGTCTCGATCCCGCCGAGGTTTTCGATGAGCTGGCCCGCGCGTCGGCCGGCGGTCTCGCGGATTACTCCGCCCTGAGCCACGACATGCTCGACGAGATGAACGAGCGGGGGGATGCCGCCTACTGGCCCTTCGCGGTCGGCACGACCGGCACACCCCGACTTTTCGCGGACGGTTTTGCGCACCCCGACGGACGTGCCCGCCTCGTCGCCGTGCGGCGCCGATCCGACGTGCCGACGGCGGCCGCGGACGAGCTCACCCTCATCACGGGCCGGCTGCTCGAGCACTACCAGAGCGGGGCTCAGACACGACGGGTCGCCGAGCTGAACGACGCCCACCCGCGCATCGTGGCTCAGATGCATCCCGTCACGGCAGCCGACCGCGGCCTCACGGAAGGCGACGTCGTGCGGGTGTCGAATCCCCGCGGGACAGTGGATGCCATCGTGGGCATGAGTGCCGACATCCGCCCGGACACGGTGTTCCTGCCGTTCCACTTCGCCGATGCCGAGAGCGCGAATCTGCTCACCAGCGACGCGGTCGACCCGATCTCGGCGATGCCCGAGTTCAAGACCGCGATCGTTCGCGTCGAACCCGTGCCGCTGTAGCGGCGGCCGGGATCAGACGGTGTCGGGCCCGTCTGAGCTTTCGCGCGCCTCGGTTGCGGCGACCCGGGTTTCGTCCGCAGTCTCGGCAGTCTCGACCTCTACGGGCTCGTCCTCATCGCCGGCGAGGTCTTCGAACAGTCCCTCGGGCGGCGTCACGCGAACGCGGCCCGCCGCGATGTCGACCTCGGGCACGAGAGCGGCGACGAAGGGCACCATGACCTCGCGCTCACCCGCGGCATCGTGCACACGGACGATGAGCAGGTCCTGTGCGGGAAAGTGATCGACCCGGACGACACGCCCCACGACGGAGCCGTCGCGTTCGACGTCGAGCCCGACCAGCTGGTGGTCGTACCAGGCGTCGTCCTCCGCGGGCTCGGCGGCGGCATCCGCATCGATCCAGAGGATGGCCTTGACCAAACTCTCGGCGCCCGTGCGGTCGTCGACGCCCTCGAAGAACGCGACCGGATGAGTGTTCATCCAGCGGAACTCGCGCACCGTCAGCGGCTTGCCGTGCCAGGGAGAGGACTCGGGAACCTGGAGGGTGAAGGTCGCGCCGGGTGTGAAACGGCCCTCGGGATCGTCGGTGTACAGCTCGAGCTTGAGGGCGCCCTTGAGCCCGTGCGCCTTGACCAGACGGCCGACGCGCAACTGAGTCTTCGCCCCCTTGGGGGGTTCGGCCTTCATCGGGCCGCTGCCCTCGGCCATCAGTCGTCCGCGACGTCGACGCGCACGCGGCGGCCGCCCGCGAGGGCAGCCACCAGCGTGCGCAGTGCCTTGGCGTTGCGTCCGCCGCGCCCGATCACACGACCGCGGTCATCGGGGTGCACACGCACCTCGAGCACCTCTCCGCGAGAAGAGGTGACGGCCTCGATGCGCACATCGTCGGGATGGTCGACGATGCCCTTGACGAGGTGTTCGAGTGCGGCGGCGAGCAAGGTCTTACTCGGCGTCCGTCGAGTCGGCGGCGTCGGCGTCGGCCGCAGCGGCGTCCTCGGCGGGCGCGGCCTTCTTCTCGGCCTTGGGCACGAGCACCGTCTTCTTCGAGGCGTCGGGCTGGAAAGCAGCCTTGGGCTCGGCGACCTTGACGGTCGAGACGGCGTTCTTGTCGCCCTTGAACTGGCCCCAGTCGCCGGTCAGCTTGAGCAGCGCGAGCACCTGCTCGGTCGGCTGCGCGCCGACGCCGAGCCAGTACTGGGCACGGTCGGAGTCGACCTCGATGAGCGAGGGCTCCTCGGTGGGGTGGTACTTGCCGATCTCTTCGATGACACGGCCATCGCGCTTGGTGCGCGAGTCGGCGACGACGATGCGGTAGTACGGCGCACGGATCTTGCCCATGCGCTTGAGGCGGATCTTGACAGCCACGATTCTCCTGAATGTGTAGCAATGGAAGACGAACCGATCGCCTGGAGAGTGGGGTGCACACCCGGCGGAAGCTCAATAGGGAGGACCTGGCGCTGGATAGAGGGTCGAGCGCCGGACCCGACCCACCATTCTGCCAGACGAGAGCACGTACCGCGAACCAGATGACGCTCCCCTGCACCCGGAACGGGTCGTGTCAGACTGTGCGCATGACAGTGACGTTCCATTCCTCGGCCCGCTCCAGCGTGGGCATCGAGTGGGAGCTCATGCTCGCCGACGGCGCGAGCGGCGACCTGGTGGGACGCGCGGGCGAGGTCATCTCCGCTCTCGCCGAGCCGACCGCCCTCGAACGCTTCACCGTCACCGAAGAGCTGCTGACGAACACGATCGAGGTCACCAGCGGCGTCGGCGACACCGTCGAGGCCGCGGTCGATGACATCGCCGACGCGATCCGCGCGGTGCGTACCGTCACCGACCCCCTCGGCATCGAGCTGCTGTGCGCGGGCAGTCACCCTTTCGCGCAGTGGTACGAGCAGAGCGTGACCGACAAGACCCGCTACCACACCCTCATCGAGCGCACCCAGTGGTGGGGACGCAACATGATGATCTGGGGCATCCACGTCCACATCGGCGTCGAAGACGTCGACAAGGTGCTCCCGATCGTCAACGCCCTCGCCGTCTACCTTCCGCATCTGCAGGCGCTTTCGGCGTCCAGCCCCTACTGGGCCGGAGAGCGTACGGGCTACGCGTCCAACAGGGCGCTGGTGTTCCAGCAGCTGCCGACGGCGGGCCTGCCCTGGCCGCTGCAGACCTGGGCGGAGTACGAGGACTACCTCGAGGACATGGTGCGGACGGGTGTGATGGAGGACGCGACCGAGGTGCGCTGGGACATCCGTCCCGCACCGCGCTGGGGCACGATCGAGGTGCGCGCGTGCGACGGGATGTCGACCCTCCCCGAGCTCGCGGCGGTGGCGGCGCTCACGCAGACGCTCGTCGAGCATTTCTCCCGCGAACTGGACGCCGGGCGTGAGCTGCCCACGATCCAGCCGTGGTTCGTGCGCGAGAACAAGTGGCGTGCCGCCCGGTACGGTCTGGGCGCGAGGGTCATCACCGACCGCGAGGGCACCCAGGTGCCGGTCAGCGAGCATCTGGCGCAGACGATCGAGCGCCTGGCGCCGATCGCGGCCGAGCTGCACTGCGCACGGGAGTTCGCGGGGCTGCAGACGATCCTCGAGCAGGGGGCCAGCTCCACCCGTCAGCTCCTCGTCGCCGACGCCGCGGATGGCGATCTCCGGGCCGTCGTGCAGCACCTGATCCGCGAGTTCCGTGCGGGCCCGACCCTGCGCGAACACCTCGCGGGCGTGGGAGACGGCATCCCGGCGGCCTGAACACAGCAGCGGCGTGCTGAGTACAGGAGCGGCGCCGAAAACAGGGTCCCTGCGCGCGACCGGTCCTGTTCTCGGCCCGTCGCCTGTTCTCGTGACGTCCCTCCGCGAGGGTTTCGGCACGGGCCCTCACCGGCCCAGATGCAGGCCCTGAGCGATCGCCGCGAGCACCGTGTCGCGCACGTACTCCGGTTCGAACATCACCTGGGCGTAGTCGAACCGGAGCACGGTATATCCGCGCAGCGCGAGGCGCGCGTCGTGCGCGATGTCGCGCCGGCGGTCGGGAGCCCCGCGGTGATGGGCGAACCCGTCGATCTGGATGACGAGCCGCTCGCCGATCAGCCCATCGACCGCATGCCCCTCGATGCGCACCTGCTGAACGACCCGTACGCCCACCGCCCGCATGATCGCGACGAAGATCGTCTCGATGCCGGAGTCCGACAGTGACGATGCCGCTGCGCACACCACCCGCGCGCGGGTGCTGCCCCATCTGACGCGCCGCAGGTGGCCCACGCTCACAACCTTGTTGCGGATCGCCGACTCCCAGACGGTGAGGGCGCCCGCCGCGGGCAGGCAGCGGGCGATGTGGAACAGCACATTGACGATGGGATCCTCACTCTGAGTCGCGCCCGTCGGCACCGGGCCGGAGCTCCAGTGCAGCACGAGGTCGGTGCGGTCATGGCGCGAGGAGCGCGCGTCGACAGCGACGTGAGTGGTGTCGTGGGCAGGCACCCAGAGGCCACTCTTGGCCGCCGCGGAGACGCAGGTCAGTCGTCCACCCGCCGCGACCGCGCGTCGCACCCCGGGGTCCGTGCCGGGCAGGAGCAGCCACGACCGTCGCACGCGCACCGCCGCGCCGCCCGCGACCGCCGCGGCCATCTGGCGGCCGGAGTAGCCTGCGGCGACAGCATCCCGTGAATGCGCGACACCTCCCCGCACACGGAGCCAATCGAGAAAATCTGCGGGGGCGCTCTGGACCGACATCATCCGGCCACAGTGCCGGCGGCGTTGCGTCTGCCCGTGCGCCGATCGCGGATCAGTGGAGCGCATCCGAAATCCGCGGGGTGGGGAGGGCCCGCGACAGGCGATGAGCCCGGAACAGGATGATCGAGCTCAGGTCGTCCTGTTCTCGCCCCGCCTCCTGTTCTCGCGGCACACGTGCCGGAGAAGACGCGGGATGCTGTCGCTCAGCCCTTGCCGAAGAGCTTCTGGATCTGCGCCAGATCTGCCTCACTCGGCTGCGACGCGTCGCCGCCGGGCAGCGCACCGCCGAGGCCGAACCCCGAGCCCGTGGGAGCGCTGGGTGCCTTGGCCGCGATGCCGGAGTTCTCGGCGGCGCGCTTGGCGGGGTTGCCCGACCGAGAGCCTGCCTTGGCCTTCTGCTGCTTGCCGCGCTTGCCGCCGCCGTGCCCGCCGGCGACGGGACCCATTCCCGGGATCTGCGGCATGCCGCCGCGTGCGACGGTCTTCATCATCTTGGCCGCCTGATCGAACCGCTGCACGAGCTGGTTGACGTCGGTGACGGTCATGCCCGAGCCGCGGGCGATGCGCAGGCGCCGCGATCCGTTGAGCACCTTCGGGTTGCGACGCTCCCCCGGTGTCATCGACCGGATGATCGCCTCGGTGCGATCGATCTCGCGCTCGTCGAAGTTCTCCAGCTGCTGCTTCATCTGGCCCATGCCCGGCAGCATGCCGAGCATCTTCTTCATCGAGCCCATCTTCTTCATCTGCTGCATCTGCTCGAGGAAGTCCTCGAGCGTGAAGCTCTCGGTCGCGAGCTTCTCAGCGACCTTCATCGCCTCCTGCTCGTCGAACGCCTGCTGCGCCTGCTCGATGAGGGTCAGGATGTCGCCGAGGTCGAGGATCCGTGAAGCCATGCGGTCGGGGTGGAAGGGCTCGAGGTCGTCGAGGCCCTCACCCGTGGAGGCGTAGATGATGGGCCGGCCGGTGACGGAGGCGACCGAGAGCGCGGCGCCGCCTCGGGCATCGCCGTCGAGCTTGGACAGCACGACGCCTGTGAAATCCACACCCTCCTGGAACGCCTTGGCCGTGTTGACGGCGTCCTGGCCGATCATCGCGTCGATGACGAAGAGCACCTCGTCGGGGTCGGTCGCGCGGCGGATGTCGGCGGCCTGCTTCATGAGTTCGGCATCCACACCCAGGCGACCGGCCGTGTCGATGATCACCACGTCGTGCTGCTGCCGGCGCGCCGTCTCGACGCCGTCGCGGGCGACGCGGACGGGGTCGCCGGTGCCGTTGCCCGGCTGGGGGGCGTAGATCGCGGCACCGGCCTGCTGGGCGACGACCTGCAGCTGGTTCACGGCGTTGGGTCGCTGCAGGTCGGCGGCGACGAGCAGGGGCGTGTGCCCCTCCTTCTCGAGCTGCTTGGCGAGCTTGCCGGCGAAGGTCGTCTTTCCCGAGCCCTGCAGGCCCGCGAGCATGATCACCGTCGGGGCGGTCTTGGCGAACTGCAGACGACGCTGCTGACCCCCGAGGATACCCACGAGCTCCTCGTTGACGATCTGCACGACCTGCTGCGCGGGGTTGAGGGCGCGGTTGACCTCGTCGCCCAGTGCACGCTCGCGCACCCGGCCGGTGAACTCCTTGACGACCGTCAGCGCAACGTCGGCGTCGAGCAGTGCGCGCCGGATCTCGCGGACGGTGCCGTCGACATCCGCGGGGGTGAGCTGGCCCTTCTTGCGAAGGTTGCGGAAGGTCTCGGTGAGACGATCGGAGAGGGTGCCGAAGGTAGCCATGATCCCCCGAGTTTACGCGAGCGGATGCTGTCGCCGATCAGCCCGCGGAGAAGCCCAGCACATCGAGGGCCCGGCCGAGGACCACGACGAGCGGCGTGCGACCCGGCTCGTGCCGCGCCCATTCCTCGATGGCCGCGAGCACGGCACCCCCGTATGCCGCGGCGACGACCGCGGCGCGCAGATCGTCGGCCCCCGCCGCGCGCAGTCGCGTCGCGACGGGTCGGGCGATCCGCGCGTGACGCACGGACGCCTCGCGCGCGAGCTCGTCACTCAGCCCCATCTGTCGGGCGTTGAGCAGCGCGAGCGCCAGGCTGTCGGGCGCGAAGCCCTCCGCCATCGCGACGAGCGCGGAGCGCACATCGGCGTCGGCGTCGGCCGTGTGCGCCGTGGCCAGGCATGTCACGAACGCCTCGATGCGCTCGTCCAGCCCACCCCAGAGCACATCGGCCTTCGAGGTGAAGTAGTTGAAGAAGCTCGAGCGGCTCACGCCCGCGCGGCGCGTGATGTCGGCGATCGAGGTGGCCTCGTAGCCCCGCTCGAGGAAGAGCTCGCACGCGGCCTCGGCCAGGACCTCGCGCGAGGACGCCCGTGGCCTGCCCGAGCGCCCAGCGGCAGCATCCGTCGACATGTCACACACCCTACGACGCCGTACACGCCCGCGCGGGCGTATTGTTGGACGCGGTCCATCAAGTCGCCACAAGCGAGGAGCGCACGTGCTCGAGATCCAGAAGGTCGGCCTCAGCCCCGACTACGTCCCCTACCTCGAGGGGTGGGAGCTGCAGCGGCGCATCCACAGCGAGGTCGTCGGAGGCGAGCGCCCCGACACCCTGCTGCTCCTCGAGCACGAGGCGGTCTATACGGCCGGCAAACGCACCGAACCCGCCGAACGCCCCGTCGACGGCACGCCCGTCGTCGACGTCGACCGCGGCGGCAAGATCACCTGGCACGGCCCGGGTCAGCTGGTGGGCTATCCCATCGTGCGACTGCCGGAGCCGGTCGACGTCGTCGCCCACGTGCGGCGGCTCGAGGGCATCCTCATCGACGTCCTCCGGGAGCGGGGAGTCGACGGGTATCGCGTGGACGGTCGCAGCGGCGTGTGGGTGCGCCGCCCCCTCTCCGAAGACAAGGTCGCCGCGATCGGCGTGCGCGTGCAGCGCGGCGTGACGATGCACGGCTTCGCGCTGAACTGCGACAACTCCCTGGCGGGCTTTCGCCAGATCATCCCCTGCGGGATCGCGGATGCGGGGGTCACGACGCTCAGCGAGATCCTCGGCGCGGATGTCTCGCCGACCGCCATCGTCGACGAGGTCGCCGCGGCCTTCGACGCCGCCTACGCCGGCACCCCCGCGGGAATGGCCGCATGAGCGCCGTCCCGGAGGGTCGCAAGCTGCTTCGTCTCGAGGTGCGCAACGCCGAGACGCCGATCGAGCGCAAGCCCGAGTGGATCAAGACCAAGGCCAAGATGGGACCCGAGTACACGGCCCTGCACTCCCTGGTCAAGACCGAGGACCTGCACACGGTGTGCCAGGAGGCGGGCTGCCCCAACATCTTCGAGTGCTGGGAGGACCGCGAGGCCACATTCCTCATCGGCGGCTCCCAGTGCACGCGCCGCTGCGACTTCTGCCAGATCGACACCGGGAAACCGGCGGACTACGACACGGACGAGCCGCGTCGCGTCGCCGAGAGCGTCGTGCGCATGAACCTGCGCTATGCGACGGTGACCGGCGTCGCCCGCGACGACCTGCCCGATGAAGGCGCCTGGCTGCATGCCGAGACGGTCCGCAGGATCCACGAGATGAACCCGAACACGGGCGTCGAGATCCTCGCAACCGACTTCAGCGGCAATCCCGACCTGCTCGCCGAGGTGTTCTCTTCCCGCCCCGAGGTGTTCGCGCACAACGTCGAGACGGTGCCCCGCATCTTCAAGCGGATCCGTCCCGCATTCCGCTACGAGCGCTCCCTAGACGTGCTGACCCAGGCGCGCGCGGCGGGCCTGATCACCAAGTCCAACCTCATCCTCGGCATGGGCGAGGAGCCGGAGGAGGTCGTGCAGGCGCTGCAGGACCTGCACGACGCGGGGACCGACATCATCACGATCACGCAGTATCTGCGCCCGACCCCTCGGCATCTGCCGGTGGCCCGCTGGGTCAAGCCCGAGGAGTTCGTGGAGTTCAAGGATGAGGCGGAGCGCATCGGCTTCCTCGGCGTGCTCGCCGGGCCCCTCGTGCGTTCGTCCTATCGTGCGGGGCGCCTCTGGGCGCAGTCGATGGTCTCGAAGGGACGCGAGATCCCCGCGCACC
The DNA here is from genome assembly GCF_046111165.1 of Microbacterium sp. HA-8. Classification (NCBI taxonomy): domain Bacteria; kingdom Bacillati; phylum Actinomycetota; class Actinomycetes; order Micrococcales; family Microbacteriaceae; genus Microbacterium; species Microbacterium sp. HA-8. The sequence continues at coordinate 2,107,248 of NZ_CP162025.1, read as the reverse complement.
TGTCACACATCGCCGAGGGTGTCGACCAGGGCTTCGCGCAGGCGGTCTGAGATCGGCTCGGTTCCCCGCTCGGGAGGAGATCTCCACTTCGGAGGATCGCAATGCGCCGCAGCATCCTCCGAACCCGGGATCTCCTCCGTTAGCGCGCGTGACGGCGCTACTCCGCGCTGGTCACCGACTGGATCTCGCCATCGCTCGCGAGATTGACCAGCAGCACGTCATCGGTGGCGTCCGGGTCGAGCGCGTACTCGAGCACGGCGAAAGGATCACCGCTGCCGAGCTCGTCGGCGAGGATCGTCATGCTCATCAGCTGCAGCGAGCGGATGACGTCGACCGCGATGTCGCCCGACACATCGGCAAGCATCTCCTCGAGCTCGTCGGCGCCGAGTGTCTGCTGCTGGTGAAGCACGTATTCGGTGACCTCGCTCGTGCGGTCGTCGAACTGGGCGAGCATCGCATCTCGCGCGCGACGATCGATGTTCTCGAGCGCCGACACCATCGCCGCGGCGACGTCGAGAGCCGCCGAGGACACATCGTCCTGATCGGGCGCGGTCAGATCGACGGTCACCGACTGGTCTCCGAACTCGATGTTCTCGGACCAGAAGATCGACCCATCGGGCCCGGACTCGAGGAGTCCGAAGAAGTCGTGCTCGATCGTCATGACTCCATGCAACCACCGTCGGGGCGCCTCGCGGTAGCCCGCCGCGCGGCGCGGCGCGATTGCGCCCGCGGATCGGGGGCGCTCAGCCGACCAGGGCCTGGGCGAAGACGTGCGGGGTGAAGCCCGTGAGATCTCCGATGCCCTCGCCCTGGCCGAGCAGCTTCACGGGAATCCCGGTGCGCTCCTGCACCGCGAGCACGAACCCGCCCTTGGCCGAGCCATCGAGCTTGGTGATCACCAGACCCGTCACCCCCGCGTGCTCGAGGAACGCCTGCGCCTGCATCACGCCGTTCTGGCCCGTCGTCGCATCAAGCACGAGCAGCACCTCGCTGATCGGTGCCTGCTTCTCGATGACGCGCCGGATCTTGCCGAGCTCGTCCATCAAACCGCCCTTGGTGTGCAGTCGCCCCGCCGTGTCGACCAGCACGATCTCGGTGCCCGTGCGCTGGGCGTACTCGATGGTCTGGAAAGCGACGGATGCCGGATCCTGACCCTGCTGCTGCGGGCGCACGATCGCGGCTCCGCCACGCTCGGCCCACGTCGCGAGCTGGTCGACGGCGGCCGCGCGGAAGGTGTCTGCGGCTCCGACGACGACGGAGCGGCCGTACCGCTGCAGGAACTTCGCGAACTTGCCGATCGTCGTCGTCTTGCCTACGCCGTTGACCCCCACGACGAGCACGACGGCGGGTCGCTCGGTCAACCGGAGGGTGGTGTCGAAACGCGCGAAGTGCTCCTCGAGCGTCTCGCGCAGCATCCGCTGCAGATCCTTGGGATCGGTCGTGCGGAACCGCTCGACCTTCTCACGCAGCTCGTCGACGATGCGCTCGGTGATGTCTGGCCCGAAGTCGGCCTGGATGAGGGCGGTCTCGAGGTCGTCCCACGTCGTCTCGTCGATGGTCGGCTTGACGAACATGCCGCGCAGCGCGCGACCGAGCGACCAGGAATTCTCCGCCATGGCTCCAGCCTAGGACGCCGCGCGTTCGACGATGCGCTGCCCGACGACCGCCGACACCCCGTCCTGACGCATCGAGACGCCGTACAAGGCGTCGGCGATCTCCATCGTGCGCTTCTGATGGGTGATGACGATCAGCTGACTCGATGCGCGCAGCTGCTCGAAGACGCCGAGGAGGCGTCCGAGGTTGGCGTCGTCGAGGGCGGCCTCGACCTCGTCGAGGATGTAGAACGGGCTCGGGCGCGCCTTGAAGATCGCCGTCAGCAGCGCGACGGCCGCGAGCGACCGCTCGCCGCCCGAGAGCAGCGACAGTCGCTCGATCTTCTTGCCGACCGGGCGCACCGAGACGTCGATGCCGGTGGTCAAGAGGTTGTCCGGGTCGGTGAGGGAAATGCTTCCCGTACCGCCCGGGAACAGGATCGGGAACACCTCGGCGAAGGCCGCTTTCGTGTCGTCGAAGGCCGCCTCGAAGATCGTCTGCATCCGCTCGTCGAGCTCGGCGATGATCGTCATCAGGTCCTTGCGGGTCTGAGTGAGGTCGGCCAGCTGCTCGGTGAGGAACGCGTGCCGCTGCTCGAGAGCCGCGAATTCCTCGAGGGCGAGCGGATTCACGCGACCGAGCTGACCGAGTTTGCGCTCCGCGTCCTGCAGGCGCCGCTGCTGTCGAGCGCGGTCGAAGGTCTCGGCCGCGGGCGTCTCTTCGCCGCGCTCGCTTCGCTCCTCGTGGCCGGAGGGGACTCCACCATCCGGAGGTACGACCTGATCGGGACCGTATTCCGAAATGAGAATATCCTCGTCCAGACCCAACTCGGATCGCACCCGATCGAGCAGTCCCGATACGTGCAGCTTCTTCTCGTGGATCTGCAGTTCGAGCGAGTGCACGCCCTCGGTGAGCGCGGCGAGGCGCTCGCGCATCGCGGCATCCTGCGAACGGAGCTGGGTGAGCTCGGCGTTCTGCGCCGCGCGCTCCCGCTCCGCTTCGGCCAGCGCGAGACGCGCCTCGGACACCGAACGGTCGATCGAGTCGAGCACGCGGGGCACCTCGGCGATGACGGATGCTGCCGATTCGCGCTGCGCCCGACGCACCACCGCGCGCCGAGCGGCCTCCTCAGCCGCGGCCCGCTCGGCGTCGCGCGTGCGCTCGAGCCCGGCGACCCGTGCCTGCTGGGCGCGGACGCGCTCGCGCAGGGTCTCGACCTCGAGCCGCGCACGCATCTCGGCCTCACGGGCCTGCTCGAGCTCGGCGAGAACACCCTCTCGCGCGGACGCATCGAGAATCGGCCGAGGCGTCTCGTGCGCCGTCTGCAGCTCGGCAGCGGCCCGGCGCGCCGCGCTCTCCGCATCGTCGACGGCAGCCTCCGCCTGTGCGAGCCCCGATCGCAGGCGGTCGCACTCCGCGACCGCCGCCTCGTGGCGCACGGTGATCCGGTTCGACTGCTCCGCGCGTGCCGCCAGGGCCGCGTCGTGCTCCCGCAACGCGGTGAGCGCCTCGGCCGCCGCGCGGCGGCGTAGCGTGAGCGTCGCCTGCGCCGTGGCGAGTCGCCCTCGCAGGTCCTCCGCCTCGGCCGTCGTCTCGGTGAGTCGTTCCGCGGCCGAGTCCCGCTCGGCGAGAAGGGCCAGACGTGAGGGCGATCCGCCCGAACCCCCGCGCAGCAGGTGGGCTGTGGCCACTTCACCGGCACGCGTCACGACCGTCACGGCGTGCGGGTGCGCGGCCAGAGCCGGCCAGACCGCGCGCGCGGCGGCCAGATCGTCGGCGATCACGACGTGCCGCAGCATCCCGAGCACCCCAGGGGGCGCCTCGACGACATCGAGGGCCGACACGATGCCGACGGCGTGCGGCGGAGGGGCGCTTCCCGCATCGGCATCGGCGATCACGACCTCGACCGCGCCGAGTTCGGCCCGCTCGGCCTCGGCCAGCACCGCGAACGCCTCGTCCCTGCCCTCCGCCAGGACCCCCTCGGCGAGCGGACCGAGCACGGCCGCGATCGCCGCCTCATATCCGGGACGCACCTGCACCGCGTCGCCGACGAGCCCGCGCACGCCGGGCTGACCGCCTGCGATCAGTGCGGCGGCGCCGTTCTTGACCTCGAGTGCACGGCTGAGGGCTGCCGTCTGCGCCGTGAGAGCACCGGACTCGCGTTCCGCCGCGTGCAGACGGTCGCGCAGGCGGGACACATCGGCCTCCGCATCGCCGATCTCCCGCTGCGCACGGTCGTAAGCCTCGGCGTGCTCACCCGAGTCCTCGGCCTCGCCGGTCTCGGGCTCGAGCTGCTCGAGCGCCTGGGCCGCCTCATCCCGCCGGACGAGGGCTGCGTCGAGGGCGTTCTGCTGGCGCAGGACCGCGCCGCGCACCGCGGCGAGGGCGGATGCTGCCGCGTCGGCCGCCGCGCGGAGGCGGGCGATGCGCAGATCGTGCTCCGAGACGAGCGCGCTCTGCGCGGCGATGTCGGTGTCGAGCGCGTCGAGCTCGGCGCGCACGTGGACCACCTCCCGCGCGGCCGCGGCGGCGGTATCGGTCGCCGCGCCCACGGCGTCGGTGATGACGCCGATCTCGGCTCGCGCGGCGTCGATGTCGGCCTGCGACACGGTGACGCCTGCCGGGCGGTCATCGTCCTCCGACCCGAGAAGGGCGAGCCGCTGGTTCGCCAGCGTGAACAGGCCACGCAGTCGCTCCTGCACCTGCTCGAGGCCGAACAGAACGCTGCGGGCCGAATCCACGGAATCCCCGCCGCGCTCCGCGTCGAGCTTCTCGACCCTGCGTCGCACCTCGTCGGCGCGCTCCTGCAGCACGACGCGCTCGGCGTGGCGTTCCTGCTCGCCGCGTGTGTGCTCGGCGAGCGATCGGCGCAAGCCCACCAGTTCGTCGGCATACAGGCGCGCCTTCGCATCCCGCACGACGGCGGCGATCGTCTGGGCCTCGCGCGCGATCTCGGCCTGGCGGCCGAGGGGCTTGAGCTGACGGCGGATCTCGCCCGCGAGGTCGCTGAGACGCGTGAGGTTGGCCTCCATGGCGTCGAGTTTGCGCAGGGTCTTCTCCTTGCGCCTGCGGTGCTTCAGAATCCCGGCGGCCTCTTCGATGAAGCCGCGGCGATCCTCCGGCGACGCCTGCAGCACGGTGTCCAGGCGCCCCTGGCCGACGATCACGTGCATCTCGCGGCCGAGTCCCGAATCGCTGAGCAGCTCCTGCACATCGAGCAGGCGGCAGGAGCCGCCGTTGATCGCGTACTCGCTCGCGCCGTTGCGGAAGAGTGTGCGGCTGATCGTGACCTCGGCGTACTCGATCGGGAGCGCGCCGTCGGCGTTGTCGATCGTGAGCTGCACCTCGGCGCGGCCCAGCGGCCCTCGCGTCGAGGTGCCGGCGAAGATGACGTCCTCCATCTTGCCGCCGCGCAGCGTCTTCGCCCCCTGCTCCCCCATCACCCAGGCGAGTGCGTCGACGACGTTGGATTTGCCCGATCCGTTCGGGCCGACGATGGCGGTGACGCCCGGCTCGAGCGCGAAGGTCGTCGGCTGCGCGAACGACTTGAACCCCTTGAGCGTGACGCTCTTCAGGTGCATGGTTCCGCCTCCGGCCCGCCTCGACTACCCGCATACGCTACCCGAGCGGGGCCCCGTCGCCCGCGGGCAACGCCCGGGCGACGATGATTTCTGTGAATTCGCTTGACGTCGGCATCAGGACCGCGCTAACGTCTCTCTTCGCGTCAGAGGTTGAGAGGAGGTCACCATGATGATGAACAGCATCCGCACCGGCATCACGCCGATTCGTGCCGCGCTCGCAGGAGTCGCATCGCTGCGTCCGGTGACCGCATCCCTCCGCGCATCCCTGGGCGGTCGCGCCCACACCGGCATCTGACCGGCGCAGGGGAGAACTCTGCCCGCTTCGGGCTCGCCCTCCGCGTCTGAACGCCCAGGCATCTGTCGAGCTGCCGCGCTCTCTCCCCCGGCCCGATCGACCGCCGACTCTCCGCGCCATCGGCGCTCGCCTCTCGCGACGGCCGATCTCGGCATCCCACCTCCCGCCTTTCTGTTCGATCCACACGAGGAAGACACCAATGAACACGCTGCTCACCACGCGGCACCCCGTCCCGCCCGAACCTCTCTCGGTCCTGCCTCCCGAGACGACACGCGTACCCCGCGCTTCGCTGATCGATCGCGCGGCCATGCGCATCGGCCTCTGGCTCTTGCTGTGGGGCTCGCGTCCCGTCGCCGACACGGACGCCGTCGACCGTCACCGGCAGCGGGAGTTCCTGCTCGCGGAGCGCGAGCGCCGCGACGCCGAGGCCGCGATGGCTACCCGGCTCTGGATGCACGGCGCGTGAGCGCCGTGCATCCCCGACCCACTCCGACAAGAAGAGAACCATCATGAGCATCACTCTCACCGGCATCGAGTTCCGGCCGATGACCATTCCCGAGAACATCGACGCCGCCGACGCCGCCGACTTCCGCGCCATGGCCGACGTGCGAAACGCGATCTACCGTCATGTCTCCGGACACGACGACCACGCCATGACCGCGGCCGCCCTCCTGCCGCACTATCGTCCCGACGAGTACGAGCGTCGGATGTCGTGGCTCGTCCTCGAGCGCGGACGGCCGGTCGGGCGCCTCGGCCTCGACCTGCCGATCGAGTCGGCGTCGGTCGTCGCCTTCCTCCTGGTCGAGCTGCTGCCCGAGGTCTGGGGCCGTGGCATCGGCACGGGCGGCCTGGACCTGCTCGAAGCGGTCGCGCGCGCGAACGGGCGCTCCATCCTGCAGTCCTGGACCGAGCACCCCGATCGTCCGGGGCCCCGCCTCGAACCGCCGACCGGTTTCGGCAGCGTCCCCGCCGACGACCCGGCCGCGCGATTCCTCACCCGGCACGGATTCACGCTCGAGCAGATCGAGCGGTGCAGCGCGCTGGATCTGCGCGCGAGCGGCGACGACGTGCAGCGACTGCTCGCAGCGGCCCGTGACGCCGCCGAGGGGTATCGCGTCGTGCAGTGGGTCGGCCCCACACCGCCGGAGTATGTCGACGGATATGCGTGGATGAAGTCCCGGATGGTGACCGACGCGCCCTCCGCCGCCATGCAGTTCGACGAGGAGCGGTGGGATGCCGCGCGCGTCGCCCTGCACGACGATCGTTATCTGCAGGCCGATCAGCTCGTGCAGGTGACCGCCGCGCAGCACATCGGCACGGGCGAGCTCTGCGCCTTCAACGAACTCGTCATCGGCGTGGACCGCACCCTCGCCTCGCACCAGGAGGACACCCTCGTGCTGCGCGAACACCGCGACCATCGGTTGGGCATGCTCGTCAAGTGCGCGGGCCTGCTCACCTGGCGCGAGGTGGCACCCGAGTCTCCCCGGGTGATCACCTTCAACGCCGAGGAGAACCGCCCGATGCTCGACATCAACGAGGCGATCGGCTTCGCGCCGATTTCGTACGAGGGAGCCTGGAAGAAGGTGCTGAGCGACGGAGGATGAAGAGTCAGCGCCGGCGCTGACACGACGGGCAGAAGTGGCTCGATCGGTTCATGAACTGCGCGCGGGCGATGGACCGGCCGCATCGCGGGCAGGGCAGACCCTGACGCCCGTAGGCGTGGAGACTGTGCGCGAAGTAGCCCGCCTGACCGTTGACGTTCACGTACTGGGCGTCGAAGCTCGTGCCGCCTTCGGCCAGAGCCCTGTGCAGGACCGCACGGATCTCGGCGAGGATCCGGGCACCCGCGCGGGACGACAGCTCCCGCGCGGGTGTCTCGGGATGGATGCGCGCGGCCCACAGCGCCTCGTCGGCGTAGATGTTGCCCACCCCGCTGAGCACGGTCTGATCCAGCAGCACGCGCTTGATGCCGGACCCTTTGCGCGCGAGCGCAGCGATGAAGACGCGATCGCCGAACGCGGGATCGAGCGGATCGCGGGCGATATGCGCGACCTGTGCGGGAACCAGAGCGTCGGCGGCCCCGCGCCCGGCGGGCTGTCCATCCGATGTCTCTCGCAGCCGGTCGATCGCGAGCGAGCCGAACGTCCGCTGGTCGCAGAAGAGGATGTCCAGCGATCCGTGCAGGGGATGTTCCACCTGAAGGCGGACCCGCTCGTGGCGCTCGGCCGGCGCGCCGGACTCACGCAGCAACATCTGCCCGCTCATGCCGAGGTGGACAAGAAGCGCCTCCGGCACCACCTCGGCCGCGGCTCCCGCGGCGGCGGGCGCACCGAGGGGCAGCCACAGGAACTTGCCGCGGCGCGCGGCGCCCAGCATCCGTCGACCTGCGAGCCGCGCCTCGAAGTCGGCCGCGCCGCCGGCGTGACGGGTGAGCGCGCGGGTGTCGTGCACCTGCACGGACTCGACGCGCGCGCCGGTGACAGCGGGGGCGAGCCCGTGCCGCACGACCTCGACCTCGGGAAGCTCGGGCACGGCTCAGTGGATTCGGATCGGGGTGGTCCGCGCGCAGCGGCGCGCGTCAGTCATCGTCGCTGAGCGTGTGCCACGCCTCGAGCGCCGCGGCCATCTCGGCCGTCTTCTTGCTGGTGCCGATGCCCGTCGCGCTGACCTCTCCGACGCGCACCGTGGCGGTGAAGACCCGATTGTGATCCGGTCCCTCGGCCTCGATCGAGTACTCCGGAGGCGTCGCCTGCCGGCGGGCGGCGAGCTCTTGCAGGCTCGTCTTGGGGTCCATGGCGGCCCCGTAGCGGTCGGGGTCGGCCAGCAGCGGCTCGATCAGCCTCAGGACGAGCGACGTGGCAGCATCCTGGCCGGCGGACAGATATGTCGCGCCGATGATGGCCTCGGTCGTGTCGGCGAGGATCGAGTCCTTGTCGCGCCCACCCGTCTGCTCCTCGCCGCGCCCGAGCAGGACGTGGTCGCCGAGGCCGATGCGGCGAGCGACCTCGGCGAGGGCGACGGTCGAGACGACGCTCGCGCGCCGCTTGGCGAGCGACCCCTCATCCAGTTCGGGATGCCGGGTGAACAGCGTGACCGTGACAGCCTGGCCGAGCACCGAATCCCCCAGGAACTCGAGGCGTTCGTTGTGCGGAGTGCCGCCGTTCTCGTACGCGTACGAGCGATGCGTGAGGGCGAGAGACAGCAGATCGGGGTCGATGACGATCCCGAGCGTGTCGATGAGTGGCCGCCTCCCCCCCGGGACGTCCGTCATCGACTCAGACGTCTGCGACCTTGCGGCCCTTGTACTCGAGGAACAGCTCGGTGCCCTGCGAGTCGGTGACGACCTTCGCCTGGTGAGGGCGGCTGTAGACGACCTTGCCGTTCTCGACGGTCTTGACCAGAGGGGTCGCCTCCGCCTTCCACTGCGCGCGGCGCGAGCGGGTGTTCGAGCGCGAGACCTTGCGCTTGGGAGGGTTACCTGCCATGGCTCTTCTTCTTTCGTTCCGAGATCTAAGGTGTGTTGTCGGCGTCGGACGGGGATCCGTCGGAGCCGTAATCCGTCAGCGCGGCCCAGCGAGGATCGAGGGCTGCGCGTGACGGTGCGCCGGGTGTGTCGGCCCGCCGTTCGCCTGTTTCCGGGTCGAGCCCGGGGCAATCCGGTTGGCAGACCGGTTGAAACGGAAGCGACAGCACGATCGCATCTCTGACCAGAGTTTCAAGATCCACGTGGTCGTCTTGAACCTCGAAGTCGGATGTTTCCTGCCCAGGATACGCGAAAAGCTCCTGGAACTCGACTTCGACGGGCGCGGCGATATCGATCAGGCATCGCCCGCACACCCCCGTGTACTCGGCGTCCGCCGTTCCACTGGCGAGGATCCCCTCGTGCACGGACTCCAGACGTACGTCGACGTCGACCTCGGCGCCCGTCTCGACCTGCACCAGACCCTCACCCCATCGCTCGGCGAGAGTCACCTCGAACGAGTGTTCGCGCATCTCTCCGGGTCTGTGGACGATGTCGCGCACGCCGATGCTGAATGGTCCTGGTCTGCGGGTTCTCACGGTCGACCAGCCTACCCGCGCCGCCGGGCGCGTCGGGCCGGGATCAGAGCCCGCGGGCGCCGGTGTCGAGGAAGCGCGCCACCGCGCCGGGAACGTAGGGCGACACGTCGCCCCCCAGTCCCGCCACCTGACGAACAAGCGAACTCGAGACGAGCGTGTGCGCGGGATCAGGGAGCAGGAAGACGGTCTCGATGTGCGCAAGATCGCGATTGACGATCGCCATGGGCGTCTCATAGGCGACATCGACCTGCGAGCGGATGCCCTTCACGAGCACACCCGCCCCGACATCGGTCGCGTAGTCGACGAGCAGACCCATGCTCCACGAGGCCACGACGATCTCACCCTCGATGTCGCTCTCGGCGATCGACTGCTCGAGAAGGGCGAGACGCTGCGCGATGGGCAGCATCGCCTCTTTGCCGGGGTTGTGCACTACCAGCACATGAAGGGTGTCGTACAGCGAAGCCGCACGACGGATGACGTCGAGATGACCGAGGGTGGGAGGATCGAACGATCCCGGCACGACGGCGATCCGGTTGCTCACCTCGCCAGCCTACCGGGCACCCACGCGCGGGATGCCGAGCCCGATCGGATCCGCGCGATAGGGCGCATCCGGGTCAGTTCTTGGCCATGGCGGCGCGTTCGGTCACGTCGAGCCGACGTTCGATGGCCGCCGCCAGCCCCGTGTGCTGCCGCAGCGCGGGATCGGTCTCGAGGATCGCCTCGGCCTCTTCGCGCGCCCGCGATATGACGTGGGCATCGCTGACCACCCGCAGCAGCCGCAGCGAGGAACGCGCCCCGGACTGCGCGTCACCCAGCACATCTCCCTCGCCGCGCAGCTCGAGGTCGACCTCGGCGAGCGCGAAGCCGTCGAGTGTGCGCGCGACAGCCTCGACCCGGGAGCGCGCATCCGTGCGCGGCGCGCTCTCGGTCACGAGCAGACAGAGCCCCGGAACCGACCCGCGGCCCACCCTGCCGCGCAGCTGGTGCAGCTGCGACACGCCGAACCGGTCGGCTTCGAGGATCACCATCGTCGAGGCGTTCGGCACATCGACCCCGACCTCGATGACGGTGGTGGCGATGAGGACGTCGATCTGTCCGTCGGCGAAAGCACGCATGATGGCGTCCTTCTCCTCGCCGCTCATCCGGCCGTGCAGCGTGGCGACCCGAAGCTCGGCATAGAGAGGGTGGACCGCGAGCATCTCCGCGACCTGCACCACCCCCCACCGCACGCGGCTCGCCTCCCCCTCGACCTCGGGAGCGAGCGGAGCCTCGTCTGCAGCTTTGCCCTTCGGGGGAGCTTCGGCATCGATCGCCGGGCACACGACGAAGACCTGATGGCCCTTCTGCACCTCCTCGGCCGCACGCTGCCAGACCCGTGCGAACCAGCCCGGCTTCTCGGCGACGGGAGCCACGAACGATTCGATGCCCGGTCGACCGGCCGGCATCGTGCGGATCGTGGAGACGTCGAGGTCTCCGAAGACCGTCATCGCGACCGTGCGGGGGATGGGGGTGGCGGTCAGGACAAGAGCGTGGGGGCTCGAACCTTTGGCCCTCAGCGCCTCGCGTTGCTCGACTCCGAAGCGGTGCTGCTCGTCGACGACGACGAGAGCAAGATCGGCGAAGGTCGTGGAATCGCTCAGCAGGGCGTGGGTGCCGATGACGATCCGCGCCTGTCCCGACGCCACCCGCAGCGCGGCCTTGCGCCGCTCGGCCGCGGGCATCTGACCCGTCAGGAGGGTGGGCATGAGCTCAGGGGCCAGCTGTGGGCCGAGCATGCGTGCCATCGATCGCAGGTGCTGCCCCGCGAGCACCTCGGTCGGGGCGATGAGCGCCGCCTGTCCGCCGGACTCGGCCACCTGCAGCATCGCCCGCAGCGCGACGAGCGTCTTTCCGGAGCCGACCTCGCCCTGCACGAGGCGGTTCATCGGCCAGGGTGCGACGAGGTCTGCCCCGATCCGCGCGCCGACCTCGACCTGATCCGGCGTGCGCTCGAACGGCAGCACGTCGTCGAACCGCTCGAGCAGACCGCCGGGCAGCGCCGGGCGCGGCGTGGCCGACAGCGCGCGGACGAACTGACGCTGCTGCAGGAGCGCCGTCTGCAGCACGAGCGCCTCGTGCATGCCCAGCGTCGCACGCGCGAGGTCGGCTTCATCCTCGTTCTCGGGTCGGTGGATCTGGAACAGTGCTTCGCTGGCCGAGAGCAGCCCGAGCCGATCCCTCAGCGCGTCCGGCAGAGGATCATCGATCGGTGCGAGCCCGTCGAGCACGAGGTCGATGATCTTCTTGATCTGCCAGCTCGCAACCGACGCGGTGGCGGGGTAGATCGGAATGAGTGCCCGCGCCCAGGCCTGGGCGCTGCGCGCGGCCGCCTGCGCATCGTCGTCGTCGAAGAGCTCGTAGTCCGGGTGAGCGAACTGACGTCCGCCGCGGTACTCCCCCACCTTGCCCGCGAAGATCCCGCGCCTGCCCGGCCGAAGATCTGCCAGGCGCCACGGCTGATTGAAGAACGTCAGCGTCACTTCGCCGCGCCCGTCGCTGATGACCACCTCGAGGAGGGAACCGCGACGTGCGCGCATGCTGCGCTCGCCCACGCGCGTCACCTGGGCGATGATCGTCACCGACTCGCCCAGCGGCAGCGAAGCGATCGGCGTCAGCTCTCCCCGCTGGGCGTAGCGGCGCGGATAGTGCGAGAGCAGGTCACCGACCGTCTTCATGCCGAACGCACGACCCAGCGCCGCCGCGGTCTTGCCCCCGACGGCGCCGTCCAGGCGCGATTCGAGGCTCAGCGACGGCATGCGACGAGTCTAGGCGGGGCTCCCGACATCCATCTCGGCCGCGTGGGGCTGCCGCGCCACGGTTATCGTGGGGCGGTGACACGCATCATCTCGGGTCGTGCCGGCTCGATCGCCCTCGACGTCCCCGACGCGGGGACGCGCCCCACGAGCGACCGCGTCCGCGAGTCCCTGTTCGCGGCGCTCGAATCCGCCGGCGCCGTCGAAGGGGCACGCGTGCTGGACCTGTACGCCGGATCCGGCGCCCTCGGGCTCGAGGCGCAGAGCCGGGGGGCTGCCTCCGTCGACCTCATCGAGAAGGCGGCTCGTGCCGCCGCCGTCGCGCAGCGCAACGCCCAGCGGGTGGCTCGCGCGATCGGCGGCGTGCCCGCGCGAGTCCACCGCGCGGCGGCCGAGACGTTCGTGCAGGGCACGCGCGGCCCGTACGACCTCGTACTCATCGATCCGCCCTACGACCTGCCCGACACGACGCTCGCGCAGGTTCTCGATGCGCTCGTGCCGGCACTCGCCCCCGATGCCGTCGTCGTCGTCGAGCGCTCGCGTCGCTCCGACGCCCCGACGCCTCCGGCGGGCCTCGAGCACACGCGCGACCGCCGCTACGGCGACACGACGCTGTGGTGGCTGCGACGCACAGACGTCTGAGTCAGGACACAGAGGTCCGAGTCAGGACACAGAGATCTGAATCAGGATGCCGGGGCGGCATCGCCGCGGCGATCCCAATCCCGGTAGGGGTCCCACCCGCCGCTCGCAGACTCGCCGTCGACGCACACACGGGCACCTCCGGGGTCGTCGACCGCACCCGCACGGCCGATGACGCGGAAGCCCTCGGGCAGGTCTCGATCGGCCGGGAAGGTGGCCAGCAGCGCGTGGTCCTCCCCACCGGCGACGGCCCACGGGAGATGAGGCCCGAGCAGCGCGGAGGCGAGCTCGATCCGCACACCGGACGCGTCCGCGAGGCGGCCCGCGTCGAGCGCGAGACCGTCCGAGACGTCCATCATGGCGCTGGCCCCGCCTCGCGCGGCGGCCGCTCCGAGCGCGATCGGCGGGCGCGGTCGCAGCTGCGCGTCCACGCATGCCGCCTCGAGCGGGCTGAGCGAGGATCGATCGATCGCGAGGGCGCGGCCCTCGGCATCCGTGAAGCGCTCGAACAGCACCGAGAGCCCGCGGGCCGCGGCTCCCGCCTCGCCCGCGAGCGCGACGACGTCGCCCGCCCGGGCGCCCGAGCGCAGCACCGGAGGGCCTTCGAGTGCGCCCAGGGCGGTCACGGCGATGGTGAGGGTCGGTGAGATGGTCAGGTCGCCGCCGGCCACCCCGCACTCCGGGGCGAGCTGCTCGCACGCCGTGCGCAGCCCGCGGGCGAGGTCCTCGACGAAATCCAGGGTGGTCTCGGCAGGCATCGCGAGCGCCACGAGGAGGGCCGTCGGACGCGCGCCCATCGCAGCGATGTCGGCGAGGTTGACCGCAGCGGATTTGAAGCCGAGGTCGAAGCCCGACGACCACGACAGGCGGAAGTCGGGTCCGTGCACGAGCGTGTCGGTCGTGACGACGACCGGGCCGGCGCCGGGAAGCACGGCGGCGTCGTCGCCCGGCCCGATCGTCACGCCCGGGGTCGGCCCGAGCACGGCGAGGATGCGGCGCAGGATCTCACCCTCGGGCGTATCGCCGACGCGGGGCGGATCGGGAGGCTGTGTCACCCCTCCACGGTAGCCTGGAGCGATGCCCCGCCCTCGCCGCGCTCCGCTCGCGATCGCCGTGCTCACGCTCTCCCTGGGGCTGACCGCCTGCGGCCAGACCGTCTCGCTCGAGGCCGCTCCCGAAGCCGACGACCCGCTGTGCGCCGAGGTCTCGGTGCGGCTGCCCGCGGTGGTCGACGGCAAGGAGCGCCGCTGGACGGATGCCCAGGCCACCGGCGCCTGGGGCTCGCCCACCGCCGTGATCGTCACGTGCGGTGTCGAGCCGCCCGGACCGACCACCCTGCCGTGCCAGAGCGTGGACGGCGTGGACTGGATCATCGACGACGCCGACGCGCCGCGGTACCTGGTGACCAGCTTCGGACGCACACCGGCCGTCGAGATCTATCTCGACAACGACGCCGAGACCGGCGTCTCGAGCGCCGCCGTGCTCGAGGCCATCTCGCCCGCCGTGGCGACCCTGCCCGTGGACGGGGTCTGCACCGACCGACCGGCCGGCTGAGCCGGTGCGCCCCGCCTAGGCGGCGCGGACCAGAGCGGTGTCGATGAGCTCGGAGATCAGCTCCGCGTACGTCATCCCCGTGGCGATCCAGCACTTCGGGAACATCGAGATCGGCGTGAATCCGGGCATCGTGTTCAACTCGTTGACGACCAGCCCGTGGGCGGTGAGGAAGAAGTCCACCCGTGCGAGCCCGCGCCCATCGACGGCCTGGAACGCGCGCACACCGATCTCGCGGATCGCGTCGGCCTCGGCATCCGTCACATCCGCGGGACAGACGACGTCGACGCCGTCGCCCCCGAGGTACTTGCCCTCGAAGTCGTAGAACTCGCGCGTGGTCAGGACGATCTCGCCGGGCAGCGAAGCCCGCACGGCACCGTCGCTGCCTTCGAGGATCGCGACTTCGATCTCGCGCCCCGACATTCCACGCTCGATCAGCACCTTGTCGTCCTCGGCGAACGCGATCCGCATCGCCTCGTCGAGTTCGGAGGCGTCGTGCGCCTTCGAGACGCCCACGCTCGAACCGGCCCGGGCGGGCTTGACGAAGAGCGGATAGCCGAGTTCGGCCGCATCCGCCCGCACGCCCTCGGAGTCCCCTGCCCACCTCGACGACCGCACCGTCACCCACGGCGCGACGGGCACACCCGCCGCCTCGAGGGCGATCTTCATGAAGTGCTTGTCCATGCAGAGCGCCGAATCGAGCACCCCGCCGCCGGCGCAGGGGATCCGCAGGGTGTCGAAGAAGCCCTGCACGGTGCCGTCTTCGCCGTGCTGTCCATGCAGGATCGGGAGCACCACGTCGACGGGGCCGAGAACGGAGACCTCGCCGGCGGCGTTCCGAACGCGCAGTTCGCGGTCGGCGCCACCCTCCGGCCAGAGGATCCGGGTGCCGTTGTCGAGGACCTCGGGCATCCGGGCCGCATCGAGGGCGAAGCGATCGGGGTCGTCCTGCTCGAGGACGAAGACGCCCTCGCGGGTGATGCCCACCGGGATCACCCGGAAGCGGTCGCGGTCAATCGCGCGCAGCACCCCGCCCGCCGTCGCGGAACTGATCGAGTGCTCGCTGGAGCGCCCTCCGAAGAGCACCGCCACCGCCGGCTTGTCCATTCTGCGTCCTCTCGCCCCGCGGGGTGTCGTCGTCCGTCGTCAGGTGGGGCGCGATGTCGCGCGGGTTCATGGTGCCATCGAGCACGCGCTTGACCTGCTCGACGATCGGCATCTCGACGCCGACCTCCTTGGCCAGCTGCAGCACGGGTGCGACGGATGCCAGTCCCTCGGCGGTCTGCTCCATCTGCTTGACCACGTCCTGGAAGCTGTACCCCTGGCCGAGCAGGCGTCCCGCGGTGTTGTTGCGCGACAGCGGCGACTGGCAGGTCGCGATCAGGTCGCCGAGTCCCGCGAGTCCCTGCAGGGTCTCGGGCTGGGCGCCGTACGCGACGGCGAAGTCGGTCATCTCGACGAGCCCGCGGGTGATGATGGACGCCTTCGTGTTCTCGCCGTACCCGACGCCGTCGACGATGCCGATCGCCACGGCGATGAGGTTCTTCAGCACGCCGCCGAACTCCGTGCCGATGACGTCCGTGTTCACGAAGGAGCGGAAGTAGGCGTTGCGGGCACGACGGGCCACAGCATCCGCCGTCTCCTGACTCGTCGACGAGATGACGGCGGCCGTGGGCTGCTCGCGCGCGATCTCGAGGGCGAGGTTGGGTCCGGACGCCACGGCGATGCGGCCGGGATCGCACTCGAGCTCCTGCTCGATGACCTGGCTCATGCGCAGACCCGAGCGGCGCTCGACGCCCTTCATCAGGCTGACGAGAGGAACGGATGTCGGAGCCACGAGCGGCCGCAGCGCCTTGAGGTTCTGCCGCACGGCCTGGCTCGGAATCGAGAGGTAGACCTGTTCGGCGCCCTCGAGCGCCTCGGAGAGGTGATGGGTCGCCGTCATCCCTCGCGGCAGGTTGATGCCGGGCAGGTACTGGCTGTTGCGCTTGCCCTCGGCGATCTCCTGCGCAAGTTCGGGACGCCGCGCCCACATGGTGACCTGCGCGCCGCCGTCGGCGAGGATCTTGCCGAACGTCGTTCCCCAGCTGCCCGCGCCGATCACGGCGACGCGGGGCCCCTCGACCGGCCTACGACTCAAAGCGCCCCGTCTCCTTCTGCGCGTGCTGGGCGGGGTTCCAGCGCACCTCGGGAGCCTCTTCGCCCCGGATGCCGGCGAGCAGCGCCGTGATCGCATCCATCACGCGGGTGGTCGCTGCCGACAGCGACGCCGGCTGCGAGCCCCGGCCGCGGAACTCGACGAGGTCGACCGGGTCGCCGATCACCACGCGCACCCGCTTGCGCGGGGGCCACAGACTGATCTTCTTCTGGTACCTGCCCATGATCTGCTGGACGCCCCAGTGCGCCATCGGGATCACGGGGAGATCGCCCTCGAGGGCGAGCCGCACCGCGCCGGTCTTGCCGCGCATCGGCCACATACCGGGATCGCGGGTCAGCGTACCCTCCGGATACACGATCACCCCGCGGCCGTGCTCGACGAGCTGCTCGGCAGCCGCGAGGGTCTCCTTGGCCGCGGACGACGACGAGGACCGTGCCACGGGTACCATGCCGGTGGCTCGCAGCGCCCAGCCCAGCACCGGCACCCGGAACAGGCTCTCCTTGGCCATGAAGCGCGGCGCGCGACCGAGGCGCCAGACGATCACCGCGACGATCAGCGGGTCGATCTCGCTGTAGTGATTGGGCGCAAGCACGAAGGCGCCCCTGCGCGGCACCTTCTCGCCGCCGACGATCTCGATGCGGGCCAGAAGCCCCACGAGCGGAACCACGACCGCCCCGAGCAGCCAGAAGACGCTCGGTCGCGTCTTCTCGGGGGACGCGGGAGTGCGGGCGCTCATCCGACGATGTCGAAATCGGCGCCGAGCGCGTCGAGCTTGTCGAAGAACTTCTCGTATCCGCGGCTGATGATGCCCACGCCCGAGACGGTGGACTCCCCCTCGGCGGCGAGCGCGGCCACGACGTAGGAGAACCCGCCACGAAGGTCGGGCACCTCGATGTCGGCGCCGTGCAGCGGCGTGGGTCCGTTGATGACGGCTGCCTGCTCGAGCGCCCGGCGGGGCACGCGCCGCGCTCCGCCCTCGAGACCGTGGGGGTGCACGACGATGTCGGCACCCATCTTCACGAGCGCCTGGGTGAAGCCGAGGCGGTTCTCGTACACCGTCTCGTGCACGATCGACTCGCCCTCGGCCTGCGTCAGCGCGACGATGAGCGGCTGCTGCCAATCGGTCATGTAACCGGGATGCACGTCGGTCTCGACCACGACCGGCTTGATGGGACCGCCGCGGCGGAAGAGGATCCCGTGCTCCTGGACGTCGAACCATCCGCCCGCCTTGCGGAAGACGTTCAGGAAGGTCAGCATCTCCTGCTGCTTGGCGCCGTCGACGAAGATCTCGCCGTCGGTCGCAAGAGCTGCGCACGCCCACGACACGGCCTCGTTGCGGTCGAAGATCGAGCGGTGGTCGTAGCCGCGAAGAGACTCGACGCCTTCGATGAGGATCACTCGGTTGGGCTCGTAGGAGATGATGGCGCCCATCTTCTGCAGCACCGCGATCAGGTCCATGATCTCGGGCTCGATGGCCGCGTTCTTCAGCTCCGTCACGCCCTTGGCCTTCACGGCGGTCAGCAGAACCTGCTCGGTCGCGCCGACGCTCGGGTAGGGCAGCTCGATGTTCGCACCGTGGAGGCCGTCGGGTGCCGTGATGCGGATGCCCTCGTAGCTCTTGTCGACGATCGCCCCGAAGGCGCGCAGCGCGTCCATGTGGAAGTTGATCGGCCGGTCGCCGATGCGGCAGCCGCCGAGGTCGGGGATCAGAGCCTCGCCCAGCAGATGCAGCAGCGGTCCGCAGAAGAGGATCGGAATGCGCGACGCGCCCGCGTGCGCATCGATCTCTTCGAAGTGCGCCGACGCCGCCCCGCTCGGATCGAACACGAGGCTGCCCG
This sequence comes from Microbacterium sp. HA-8, assembly GCF_046111165.1. NCBI lineage: Bacteria > Bacillati > Actinomycetota > Actinomycetes > Micrococcales > Microbacteriaceae > Microbacterium > Microbacterium sp. HA-8. The sequence continues at coordinate 2,088,742 of NZ_CP162025.1, read as the reverse complement.
GCTCGTCGCCGTCGGCGACAGTGACGCCGTGCACCTCGAGAAGGGAGCGCACGACCGCGACGTCGCTGAGCTCCGGCACATCCCGCAGGATGCTGGGGGTCTCGCCGAGGAGCGCCGCCACCATGGCTTTGGTGACGAGGTTCTTGGCGCCCTTGACCTCGATCGTGCCGCGCAGGGGCCGTCCGCCGCGGATCGCGAGGATCTCGCCACTCCTCCCCTGCCCGCCGCGCCCGGTCCGCTTGCCGTCCGCCGTGTCGTTCAGGAGAGTCGTCATGCGGTGCGGCCTTACTGTGCGTGGAGCGGAGGGACCGGCAGGGTGCGCGGCCTCCAGGATTCTCGTCGCGCCTCGTAGGCGGCGATCTTGTCTTCATTCCTGAGGGTGAGCCCGATGTCGTCGAGTCCCTCCAGGAGCCGCCACCTAGTGTAATCGTCGATCTCGAAAGGAACCCGGATATCCGCGACGCGCGCCTCGCGCGCCTCGAGGTCGACCGTCATGCGAGTTCCGGGCTCGGCATCCAGAGCCGCCCAGATGCGCTCGAGGTCCGCCTCGGAGATGATGCCCGTGACCAGCCCCTGCTTGCCCGCGTTTCCGCGGAAGATGTCGGCGAAACGAGGGCTGAGCACCGCCTTGAAGCCGAAGTCGCGCAGCGCCCACACGGCGTGCTCGCGGCTGGATCCGGTGCCGAAGTCGGGACCGGCGACGAGCACGCTGGCCCCCTGGTAGACGGGCTGATTCAGCACGAAATCGGGATCCTGGCGCCAGCTGGCGAACAGGGCGTCGTCGAAGCCCGTCTTGGTGACCCGCTTGAGGTACACGGCCGGGATGATCTGGTCGGTGTCGACCGCGGAGCGCTTGAGCGGCGCGGCGATGCCGGTGTGGGTGATGAACTTCTCCATGTCAGGCCTGCGCCCCCTCTTTCGCCGAGAACCCGGTCGATGAGCGGGCGAAGCGGGGCGAGACGCCGTCCGCGTCGAGATCGCTCGGACTCGAGAGTGTGCCGCGCACTGCAGTCGCGGCGGCGACCAGCGGCGAGACCAGGTGTGTGCGCCCGCCCTTGCCCTGGCGTCCCTCGAAGTTGCGGTTGCTCGTCGAGGCGCAGCGCTCTCCGGGCGCGAGCTGGTCGGGGTTCATGCCCAGGCACATCGAGCAGCCGGCGAACCGCCACTCGGCACCGAAGTCGGTGAACACCTTGTCGAGGCCCTCGGCCTCGGCCTCGAGACGAACGCGCGCGGAACCGGGCACGACCATCACGCGTACACCCGGCGCCTTCGTCCGACCCTTGATGATCGAGGCGAACTGCCGCAGATCCTCGATGCGGCTGTTCGTGCACGAGCCCATGAAGACGGCATCGACCGCGACGTCTTTCATCGGCGTCCCCGCCTGCAGATCCATGTATTCGAGCGCCCGCTCGGCGGCGGCCCGCTCGTTCGGATCGGCGATCTCCGACGGCGTGGGCACGACATCGCTCAGTGACACGCCCTGCCCGGGGTTGGTGCCCCAGGTGACGAAGGGCTCCAGCTCGTTCGCGTCGAGGAAGACCTCGGCGTCGTAGACCGCGCCCTCGTCGGAGGGAAGCGTGCGCCAATAGGCGACCGCGTCCTCCCAGTCCTGACCCTGCGGCGCGTGGTCGCGGCCCTGGACGTAGGCGAACGTCGTCTCGTCGGGCGCGACCATTCCGGCGCGTGCGCCCGCCTCGATCGACATGTTGCAGATCGTCATGCGCCCCTCCATCGAGAGGGCGCGGATCGCGCTGCCGCGGTACTCGAGCACGTAGCCCTGACCGCCGTTCGTGCCGATCTTGGCGATGACGGCGAGGATGATGTCCTTCGCCGTGACCCCCGGCTTCAGCTCGCCCTCGACCGTGATCGCCATGGTCTTGAAGGGCTCGAGGGGGAGGGTCTGCGTCGCCATGACGTGCTCGACCTCGCTCGTGCCGATGCCGAAGGCCATCGCGCCGAACGCTCCGTGCGTGGAGGTGTGGCTGTCGCCGCAGACGACGGTGATGCCGGGCATCGTCAGGCCCAGCTGCGGGCCGACGACGTGCACGATGCCCTGCTCCTTGTCGCCCAGCGAGTGCAGGCGCACGCCGAACTCCTCGGCGTTGCGACGAAGCGTCTCGATCTGCGTGCGGCTCGTGAGATCGGCGATCGGCTTGTCGATGTCGAGCGTCGGAGTGTTGTGGTCCTCGGTCGCGATCGTCAGATCCAGGCGACGCAGGGGCCGTCCCTCGGCGCGCAGGCCGTCGAAGGCCTGGGGGCTCGTGACCTCGTGCACGAGGTGCAGGTCGATGTAGATCAGATCGGGCTGGCCGTCCTCGCCCTTGACGACGAGATGGTCGTCCCAGACCTTCTCGGCCAGGGTGCGCGGGCGATCCGGGATGTCGGACGCGGTGATATGCGGTGTGCTCATGCTCAGTGGTTCTCTCCTGTGAGGGGGATCAAGCCCGCGAGAAACTCCGCGACGAGTGAGGCCTGGGGTCTAGGACTCGTCGCGGCCGCTAAGGAGGAGGCGAGCGATCCGCACGGGCCCAGGGTAGCATCGCATCCCGGGGCCGCGCGTCGGCGGCCGACGCCGCGACGGCGCCGCGGGCGCGGGTCCGTCAGCGCGCGTCGGGCTTGGCCTCGCTCGACGAGGGCTGCTCGACCGGTGCCGGCGTGCCCTTCTCGGCCGCGACCGTGGCCGCCGCCTCGCGCTCATTGACGGCGCGACGCTCGCGGGCCGACGCGAGCAGACTCGCGATCGTCGCGACCGCCATCGATCCGATGATGACAGCGAGCGACATCCACGTGGAGATCACGGGAACCCACTCGATGTGCTCGCCGCCGTTGATGAAGGGCAGCTCGTTCTCGTGCATCGCGTGGAAGATGAGCTTGACGCCGATGAAGGCGAGGATGAACGCGATGCCGTAGTGCAGGTAGCGCAGGCGATCGAGCAGGTCGCCGAGCAGGAAGTACAGCTGGCGCAGACCCATCAGCGCGAAGATGTTCGCGGTGAACACGATGAAGGGGCTCTGCGTGATGCCGAAGATCGCGGGGATCGAGTCGACCGCGAACAGCAGGTCGGTCACGCCGATCGCCACGAAGACGATGATCATCGGCGTCCACATCTTCTTGCCGTCCACGACGGTGCGGATCTTCGCGCCGTCGTAGGTCTCGCTGATGTCGATCGTGCGGCGCAGCGTCCGCACGATGAAGCTCTCCTGCTTGACGTCGTCATCGTGGTCGCCGCCCGGGAAGGCCTGCTTGATGGCCGTGTAGATCAGGAACGCGCCGAAGATGTAGAAGATCGGGCTGAAGTTCTCGATGACCGCGGCGCCGACGAGGATGAACAGGCCGCGAAGCACGAGGGCGATGATGATGCCTACCATCAGCACCTCCTGCTGGTACCGCCGGGGCACCGAGAACTGGGTCATGATCAGCACGAAGACGAAGAGGTTGTCGATCGAGAGGCTGTACTCGGTCAGCCATCCCGCCACGAACTGACCCGCGTACTCGCCGCCGGCGAAGTACCACATCAGCGCCGCGAAGATCAGCGCGAGCGTGACGTAGAAGACAACCCAGAGGGTCGACTCCTTGGTCGAGGGGATGTGCGGACGCTTGAGGATGAGCAGCAGATCGCCGATGAGGATCAGCGTCAGCACGATGAGCGAGCCGACTTCGAACCAGATGGGGAGACCGAGGTCCATGCAGGGCCTTTCGAAAGGGGTGTGGATGTCGAGGGTCGGCGAAGCCCGAAAGTCTCTCCCCACGGGCCTGAGCCGGCCACCGCGGCGCCACCCGGGGCCACGTGATCGGGGCCCGTGATGACGGGTGCACGCTGTCGGGATACTCCCTCTCGCGGGCCCGAGTCTACAGGCACGCCGTCCGCGTGCTTCGCCGTCGCAGGCGCGGCACGTCGGTGGTTCTGCGAGACGATCCCGGCTGTCTCGACACTCCCCCTGTGAGAGACAATCGAGGTGAGGATGCCGGGAGCCACGCTCCCGGATGCCGAAGGGGTGACGCGTGGCCGAACCGGTGGACGTGGACGACCGCACGCTCGTGGCGCAGGCCGCAGCGGGAAGCGAGCACGCCTTCCGCACCCTGTACCGGGCCTACGCCCGCCCCGTGTACTGGGTGGCCTTCGGGCTGCTCGGCGACGCGGCGGACGCCGAGGACATCGCGCAGGAGACATTCGTCACGGCGTGGCGGAAGCTGCCCGGTTTCGAACTCGCCTCGGATTCGCTGCTGCCCTGGCTGTGCACGATCTGCCGGTTCCAGGCCGCGAACCGGCTGAGGGCACGTCGTCGCGACCGCGAGCACACGGCGGGGACGGTCGATGAGTCCGTGCCGGCCGCGATCGACGTCGAGCAGCAGGTCATCGACGCGCACCTCGCCGAACGGATCCTCCGAGAGGTGGAGGGCCTGTCACCGGTCGATCGCGAGATCTTCGTCCTCTGCGCCGCACAGGGGATGTCGTATCTCGCCGCCGCGGAGCAGTTGGGCGTGCCGCACGGCGTCGTCCGCAACCGTCTCTCCCGCATCCGCACGCGCCTGCGGACCGCCCTCACGGAGACATCATGAACACGACCCAGCCCGATACCCTGCCCGATGTCTCGGACGCGACGATCTCGCGCATCGAGCGCGGCGTCTTCGCCGACATCCATCAGCAGCGCGAACGGACGCGCGCACGCCGCGGCCGAGTGTGGCTGGGCGTGGCGGCCGCGGCCGCCGTCGTCGTGGTCGCGGCGGTCATCTCCCCCGCAGTTCTCGGCGGCATCGCGGGCGGGGTCGCGAGCAACGAGGCGGGCTCGGCCGTGGCTCCGGCCACGGACGCGGGCGGCTTTGAGATCGGATCCGACGGCGCGGCCGTGCCCGACATGATCACGGGCACCACGGCGGACGGCCGCACCGAGTCCGGGGCCGCCGCCGGTGCGGCCGAGAGCGGCGAGCGCGAACTCATCGCCTCGGGCTCGCTGACGCTCACCGTGGACGACGTCGCCGAGGCCGCGTCCGGCGTGGCCTCGGAGGCCGAGGCCCGCGGCGGGTTCGTGGAGAGCATGAGTGTGGGTGCGGACGGGGTGATCGCCCCCGAGATGCAGGGCATGCAGGGCGGCGTGATGACCGATACCTCGATGCCGATGCTGCGTGAGGGGGCGTGGGTGCAGATCCGTGTGCCCGCCGATCAGCTCACCGACACGATGAGCGCCCTGGGCGGCCTCGGCGAGGTGACCTCATCGTCGGTGTCGCGGCAGGACGTCACCGACCAGGCCGTCGACCTGCGCGCGCGGATCACCGCGGCCGAGGCATCCGTCGCCCGTCTGACGGATCTGATGGCGCAGAGCGGTTCGGTCGCCGACCTCATCGCGGCGGAGTCCGCGCTGTCGGAGCGACAGGCAACCCTGGAGTCCTACCAACAGCAGCTCGACATGCTCGAGGGCCAGGTGGCGCTGTCGAGCCTGACGGTGCAGTTGAATGCCGCCCGCGGCGAGCCCGTCGCGGCGGACCCCGCGGGATTCGGCGACGGACTGGCCGCGGGCTGGAACGGCCTCGTCGCGACGCTCAACGGCGTCGTCGTCGCGCTGGGATTCCTGCTGCCCTGGCTCGTGGTCCTCGGCGTCGCCGGCGCCCTCGTGTGGTGGATCACCCGGGCACGGCGCGTACGGCGCGCGCGCCGGGCCGCAACGGTCCTCGACGACTGATCGCGCGGATCAGACGCCGGCGGTCGCGTCGCGGCGCGGGAGCACCCAGCCGGGACGCACGAAGTGGCACGTGTAGCCGTTCGGGATGCGCAGGAGGTAGTCCTGGTGCTCGGGCTCGGCCTGCCAGAACGGCCCCGCGGGCTCGATCGTCGTGACCGCCTTGCCCGGCCACAGCCCGGACGCGTCGACGTCGGCGATGGTGTCGCGGGCGACGCGCTCCTGCTCGGGGCTGAGCGGGAAGATCGCCGACCGGTAGCTCGTGCCGATGTCGTTGCCCTGCCTGTTGAGCGTGGACGGGTCGTGGATCTGGAAGAAGAAGGCGAGGATGTCGCGATACGTCGTCTTCGTCGGATCGAACACGATCTCGACCGCCTCCGCGTGACCGGGGTGGTTGCGATAGGTCGCGTGCGAGTTGGTGCCCCCCGTGTACCCGACGCGGGTGTCGAGCACACCCGGCTGGCGCCGGATGAGGTCTTCCATACCCCAGAAGCATCCGCCCGCGAGGACGGCGGTCTCGGTTCCGGGGGTGCGGGTGATGTCGCCGGTGTCGATCATGGGCCGAGCGTACCTCTCTGTGCGGGTCGTGGGGCCGGATCCGGCCTCCACACCGTGCAACGGCGGTCACGGTGTTCCTGTTCCTCATACCCTGGACGGATGGCCCGCTCGTCGTCGCGTCTCACGCTGTCGCTGGGTACGGGCGTCGCGGTCTTCGGCGTGCTGGGTGGTGCGGTGCTGTACGTCGCGCGGCGCCGTCGGCGCGGCATCCTGGGCATCACGGGCGTGCTGGAGCATCACCGCATCTACTGGCGCGAGCGCGCGAGGCAGGACGGCGACCTGCTCTACGTCGCGCTCGGGGACTCGGCCGCGCAGGGCATCGGAGCGAGCCGGCCAGATCGGGGGTACGTCGGGCTGCTGGCGCGCCGCATCTCTCGGCGCACGGGCCGCCGGGTGCGCGTGGTGAATCTCTCGGTCAGCGGCGCAACGACGAGCCTGCTGGTCGAGAAGCAGCTGCCCCGGCTGGCGCGCCTCGAGCCCGACGTCGTGACGGTGGCGATCGGGGCGAACGACATGGCCGCCTTCGATCCCCGCGGTTTCGAGCGATCCGTGCGCGCCATCGTCGACGCCCTGCCCGATCACGCGATCATGGCGGACCTCCCGCACTTCTACATCGTGCCTGCCGAGCGGCGAGTCCGTCTTGCGGGTCCGATCCTGCGCACGATCGCGGCCGACCGGGGACTGACCGTGGCGCCCCTCTACGACACGATGAGACGCCAGGGGCTCTGGGCGGTGCTGACCCAGTTCAAGGACGACTACTTCCACCCCAACGACATCGGCTACCGGGTGTGGGCCTCGGCCTTCCACGAGGCGATCGACGCCCGCTGCGCCGCTCTCACGCGGAGGTGGTCTGCAGCGGAGGCATCTGCTCGAAGAGCACGTCGAAGGTCAACCCCAGAATCCACACCGTGAAGAAGGCGGCGACGATCAGCCCGACGACCTGAACGGCGATCCACACCCACACCGGTGCGAGCCCGGAGCCCGTCCGGCGCCGGAGCACGACCCCGCGCCCGATCACGTAGACACCGTTGCTGACGACGAGCGCCAGCGCCGCCCATCCCCAGTGGAAGGGACGATGGATGCCGCGGCTGACCAGCACCCGCCAATCGAGCCAGGCGAACAGCAGCACCGCCGCGTTGACGGCGAGCCCCAGCAGCACGAGCCAGCCGGTGCCTCCCGGGAACATGATCTGCATGAGATACCCGGGAGATGTGGGATCCATCATGGAGATGGCGAGCGTCTGCTCGAGGTATGCCCGCCAGTCCACGAGCCCGAGGGCCGCGACCGGCACGAGCGGGAGCAGCACGACGACCCAGATCCACGGCGTGCCCGCACGCGAGGGATCGTTCGGATCGGGGTACCAGGCGGGCTGCGGATCGGTCATGGTCACCTCTCGTCGGGGCCTTCCACGCTAACGCGCCGGCGACGCATGCGCCGGAATGGATCCGCGCGGTCGGTGGTTGGAGAGGTCATGCAGCGCTTCGGAACCCTCTCGTTCGGCCACTACGGTCCTCTCGGCGGCGGCCGCATCCTCACTGCGCGGGACTCGATGCTGCAGGCGATCGATCTCGCGCAGGGCATGGACGATCTGGGTGTGGATGGCACCTACTTCCGGGTGCATCACTTCGCCCGCCAGCAGGCATCTCCGATGCCGCTGCTGAGCGCCATCGCCGCGCGCACCCGGCACATCGAGGTGGGCACGGGCGTGATCGACATGCGATACGAGAATCCGCTCTACCTCGCCGAGGAGGCCGCGGCGCTCGATCTGATCAGCGGTGGCCGCCTCGCACTCGGCGTCAGCCGCGGTTCACCCGAGACGGTCGTCCGCGGCTACGAGGCCTTCGGCTACACCGGGTCGACCGACCCGCGCGGCGGCGATCTCGCTCGCGAGCACTTCGACCTGTTTCTGCGAGCCATCGACGGCGAAGGCCTGGCCGAGCGCGACCCCCTGAGCCCGTTCGGCGGCGGCAGCGGGGCCCAGATGATCGAGCCACACTCCCCCGGCCTGCGCTCCCGCGTGTGGTGGGGAGCCGGAAACCGCGAGAGCGCGGAGTGGGCGGGTCGCGTCGGCGTGAACCTGATGTCCTCGACCCTGCTGACCGAGGACCGCGGGCTGCCCTTCGACGAGCTGCAGGCTCAGCAGATCGACGCGTTCCGCGCGGCGTGGCGCGATGCCGGGCACCCGGGCGAACCGCGCGTCTCGGTCAGTCGCAGCATCTTTCCCATCACCACGGCAGAGGACCGGATGTACTTCGGCGGAAGCGGCGGCGGCGACCAGGTCGGTGTGATCGACGGCATCCGCTCCACCTTCGGAAAGACGTACGCGGCCGAGCCCGACATCCTCGTCGAACAGCTGATGGACGATGCCGCGATCCGCAGCGCCGACACGCTGATGCTCACGATCCCCAGCCAGCTGGGCGTGGAGTTCAACCTGCGCATCGTCGAGTCGTTCGCTAAGCACGTCGCGCCCGCTCTCGGATGGCGAGGCGCCCGCGTCTGACGCATCTCGGCGGGGGGTCGACACGTGCGGAGCCCCGCACCCTCTGATCCGCAGAGGGTCGTTGCCGAGCAGAGGATCGACAACCGGGAACATGCCCTCGCCCCGGCATCCACCCTCTGCTCGGCAGAGAAAGCCTCAGCCGCCGGAGGGGTTCTCCACCGGTGTGCCGTCGTCTTCGGTCGTGTCGGGCTCCTCGGGAGCGCCGCCCGAAGCCGTGTCGGCCTCGACGTCGGCATCCGATGAGCCGTCGGTGTTGTGGGTGCCGCCGTGGTGCTCTGTCATCGTGCGCCTCCTCATCCGGCCCGCGGTTCGGGCCTCGATTGCACCGTAGGACTCCGCGGGGCCGAGTGCGACGGGGTTGACAGCACACAGGCGCAGGCCTGGACGGCGCGCGCACAGAAGCAGAGACTGGCGACGCACCCGTTCACCGTCTCACCGGAGGTTCGTCGTGAAAGCACTCATCGTCTACGAGAGCATGTTCGGCAACACCCGCCAGATCGCCGAGGCGATCCGCGACGGCCTGTCCCCCGCCGCGAGCGTCACCCTGACCGACGTCGCCGAGGCGCCCCGCGCCGTGCCGGACGACATCGATCTGTTGGTCGTCGGCGGGCCGACGCATGCGTTCTCGATGTCTCGGCACGGCACCCGCGAGGACGCGGTGCGACGCGGCGCCGCGAGCACCGATCTGGCGGGCGGCATCCGTGAATGGCTGCACGAGCTCGGCGCGGGATCCCGCCCTCACTTCGCCTCGTTCGACACACGCGTGGACGTGCCTCTCCTGCCGGGTGCCGCATCACGCAGCGCGGCGAAAGCCGCGCGCAAACTCGGCTTCCCTGTGCTCGACACGGCGAGCTTCCGCGTCGCCGACTACGAGGGGCCCGTGCTCCCGGGTGAGACCGACCGCGCCACCGAATGGGCGAAGGGCCTTCTCGACGCGCGTGGCGAGAGCGCTTAGCCTCGATCCACCGATGAGCCAGGGTGTTGAGTGGGGCGTCGTGACGCAGAAATGCCTCTCTGATCAGGAAGAATAGAGCTTGTCGAAGGTTCTATTCGCCTGATCCGAGAGGCATCTCGTAGATGCAATTCAAGCACGCTCCTGCCGCGGTGTCCGCGGCTTTCGATGATCCGAATCTTGTGTCGGCCGCCGGTGTGGTGCCGATACTCCGTCTTGCCCGCTCCGCGGGGCTGGACGAGCTCGCCCAGTCTCGGCTGAGCGTCCCGACGGACAAGGGCTCCAACGCCGGCGCGAAGGTGATGGCGCCGGTGGCGCCTAGCCGAGCAGGTCTCAGGAGCAGATCCAACGATCTAGTGGTCCGCTACACGAAACTTGTCCCCCGAAGAGATGACATACACAAACTTCGGCCGCACCTAGATTGGGTCCCAATCGGCGAGAACGCCGAGTACCTACTTGGAGGGTGTTGTTCTGTGAGGAAGCGTGCTCTTGTTTCGATCGTCGGGTCCTTGCTCCTCATCGCGTCGGTGGTTGCGGCACCTGCGGCGAACGCGGCGACAGGGGAGACCAGCGGTGTAATCACCGTCTGCAAGTCCGAGCAACTGAATACAGTGAAACCGTCCGGACAGGCGCTCAGCGCGCAGGAACTGGCTCAGGCCACCGCGACCGTTCGCAGCTACTGCGATTCTCTCGACCGAGTGTCCACACTCGACACACGCTCCGGATACGGCACCTATCTCACGATCAAGGCAACGGCGAATCCGATCACTGGACCGTGTGGTTGCACACAGGGTTCGTGGAACATCAAGGTCACAGCGGCTGGCCTTCCGTACGCGAAAAATAAGAACGTAAACCTCATCTGGCGAACCAACGCGCCGGGCGCAACCGGAGGTGCGTGGCAAAGCGGTCCTAGCAATTACGTGGGGTACTCCACGACCTACGCCAACCTTCCGCTGCAAACGGGGGTCATGCCGCACAAGTGGCGGGTAGAGGGTTACGCAACGTTCTTCGTCGGCTCGACGACGAGGGACACTGCTTCCGCTTGGGCGGCGACGTACTGACAGGAACCGTGAGCGACTGACGGGAGCCCGGGCGGCAGCACTGCCCGGGCTCCCTCCAATGCAATCTCGAGGTAGGGGGCGGGACAGGTGTCGCGGATCACGCTAGGCAATGGGCTCATTGTGCGGGTACGAGCTTTCCGTCGAGAGACAGGACAGATCGTCATCGCCGACGCGGTTAGAAATGCGGACACGCGGACATACGACCGCGAATACCAAGATTCAATCAAGCGGTTTGAGGAGGCCTGGCGATCGGGACAGAGAGGTGAAGATCTACTCTTGCCGAGCACAGGCGCGGAAGTTTTCATGATGGATCTCCGGTGCGAGCGCGTTGCTTCGAGATACCCCGATGATGTCACCGTGGATTCCAGGCGGATTGGAGGATCGGGGACTGAGTGGAGAGTTCGGTGGGATATCGACGGTCACTTTCCCTCGCGGTTTCGCGTAGGGGACACGTCCACTAACTACGTGCTTGTCTCGGCCGTGAAGATGCCGCTGCATGGCCGTACGCCCGTCGTGCGCGCGAAAAGGCGAATAGCGAACCGGTAGTCGCGGTCTTCACAATGGATCTAGTTGTGACCGGTTGGTCTGACACCTTGATGGGATGAGTGGGGCGTCGTGACGCAGAAATGCCTCTCTGATCAGGAAGAATAGAGCTTGTCGAAGGTTCTATTCGCCTGATCCGAGAGGCATCTCGTAGATGCAATTCAAGCACGCTCCTGCCGCGGTGTCCGCGGCTTTCGATGATCCGAATCTTGTGTCGGCCGCCGGTGTGGTGCCGATACTCCGTCTTGCCCGCTCCGCGGGGCTGGACGAGCTCGCCCAGTCTCGGCTGAGCGTCCCGACGGACAAGGGCTCCAACGCCGGCGCGAAGGTGATGGCGCCGGTGGCGGGGATGCTCGCCGGAGCGGACTCGATCGATGACATGAACCTGCTCCGCCACGGCGGCATGGGGCGACTGTTCGTAAGGACCTATGCGCCGTCGACGCTGGGATCGTTCCTGCGGCAGTTCACCTTCGGGCACGTCCGCCAGCTCGACGCCGTCGCCTCCCGGGTCCTCCGGAACCTCACCGCGCGGGCGCCGGTGGTGCGGGCTCGAGAAGGTGAGCGGGTGATGGTCGATCTGGACGACACGATCATCGAGGTCCACGGGTATCAGAAGCAGGGCGCCGGGTTCGGGTACTCCGGCGTCCGCGGTCTGAACGCGCTGCTCGCCACGGCATCGACGAGCTCGTCGGCGCCGGTGATCCTCGGCCAGCGGCTGCGGCAGGGGAAGACCGGTTCCCCGAAGGGCGCCGCCCGGATCGTCGGCGACGCCCTCGCCGTCCTGCGCCGCACCGGTGTCGTGACCGGGGTCCGGCCGTTGTTGCGCGCGGACTCCGCGTTCTACGGGCACGCCACGATCGGCACCGCGATCAACGCCGGCGCCGACGTGTCGGTCACCGTCCGGATGGATCCGGCGGTGAAGACCACGATCGCCACCATCCCGGATGATGCGTGGACGATGATCGAGTACCCGAATGCGATCCGCGACGAGACCACCGGGGCTTGGATCTCGAAAGCTGAGGTCGCCGAGGTCCCGTTCACCGCGTTCCGGTCCAGGAAGAAGGCAGAACGCGTCGAAGGGCGGCTGGTGGTGCGGCGCATCCCTGACCTGAACCCGCGGCAGCTGGAGCAGCCGACGCTGTTCGACGTCTACCGGCACCACGCGTTCTTCACCACCACCAGCACGGACGACATGGACACCGTCGTCGCGGACAAGACCCACCGCGGCCACGCGGTCGTCGAGCAAGTCCACGCCGACCTGAAGAACGGGCCGCTCGCGCACCTGCCTTCCGGGGTGTTCACCGCGAACAGCGCCTGGCTGGTGCTCGCCGTGATCGCGTTGAACCTCACCCGCACGGCCGGTCTGATCGCCGACAGGGCCGGACAGTTGGCGAGAGCGACGACCGCGACGATCCGCCGCACCCTGATTCACGTCCCGGCGCGGCTGGCGCGCTCCGCGCGCCGTGTCACGCTGCACCTGCCCGAGGCCTGGCCCTGGCAGAACGCGTTCGCTCGACTCTTCGCCATCACGCACGCACCACCGCCACCGGCGACCGCCTGACCACCGCCGCAACCGCGGCACGACCGAGACCCAGTGGACGACCGGGATGCGACGCCCGGAACTTAGTGCTGCCCCCGCTATGTCACCACGCGGCGATCACGCCACCCCCGGCCCCCCAGGGCTCATCGGTGGATCGAGGCTTAGGAACCCACCCGCGGGTCCGCGAGAGGCAGCACCCGCGAGCGATCCCAGGGCTCCGACCAGCCGAGCAACTCGAAGAGGCCGTCGAGCAGCATCCCGGTGAAGCCCCAGACGAGGTGCTCGCCGTCCCCCCGCGGCACGAGGAAGCCCGGCCCGCGCCATTCCTGGCCCTCTCTCCGGAGGACGGTCACGCCGCGATTGGCGGGGTCGAGCAGATCGGCGACGGGCGCGCGGAAGACATCGGCCGACTCCCCCGCATCGACCACCCGAACGGGCGAGGGATGCTGCCACCAGGCGAGCACGGGTGTGACGACATGACCCGAGTACGCCAACGGGACCTCGGCGAGCGTGCCCAGCACCTCCACACCGGCGGGGTCAAGGCCCGTCTCTTCGCGCGCCTCCCGCACGGCGGCCCCCACCGCACCCTCGTCCCCCGGATCGATGCGTCCACCCGGGAAGGCGACCTGGCCCGGATGCGCGCGCAGCGTCGAGGCCCGCGCGAGCAGGAGCACGTCGAGATCACGCGAGACCGAGGCTGATGCCGCGCGGTGATCGCTCGCCAGTGAATCGAGCACGCCGAAGAGCATCAGCACCGCCGCGGGGCGCGCGCCCACCGGGCGCGCGGGGCCGAATCGCGCGGAGAGCGCGGCGGCGGCGCGGGAGTTCTGCGGTTCGGCGGTGAGGCTCGCGAGCTGCATACGCGCGGCTTGGCGCGACGGATCTGCGGGCACGGGTTCAGCGTACGCCCGTCTCCGAACAGGGCCGCCCCGGATGCCCGCGGGGTCAGGATCAGGGCTTTCCCCAGCGTTCGATCGCACGTCACGTCCAGGGAACACACCGGAAGCACTCAGGTGAGACCTGCAAGACTCGGCGCTTTGTGTTCGCCTGCGCGGACACCCCGCGCCACCCGAAGGCGCAGAACCTCGATACGGAACCCGGTTACGCATGCGCTCTTTCACGTCTTCGTCCCCCGACCGCCGCTCACGACGCCTCGACGAGCGGCGCCGTCGGCGCCTCGCCCGCCGCCCCGCCATCCTCACGTCGGCGGTGGCGCTGGGCCTTGTCGCCGCGGTGGGTCTGACCGCGACCCCCGCCTCGCAGGCGGATGCCTCCGCGACGACGTCGAGCGTCGCCCTGGCCTCTTTCGTCGTGCCCGCACAGCCCACGGCCGTCGTGACCGACGGCGGCACGGATGAGATCTCGACCGGCGCTCGCGAGGCCCTCGCCGCCGCCGAGGCCTCGGTCGCGGCGGCGGCGAGCGTTCAGGCCGACATCTCCGGCGCCGGCCTCGACATCGGACAGCCCGACACGAGCGTCGACACGGCAGCCCTCGAGAGCGCCGCCGATCGGCTCGAGAAGGCCGACGTGTTGCCCGCCCCCTTCGTTCCCGACCTCACCGACGACGTGACCGCGCTCGTGGCCGTCGTCGACGAGCGCGTCGCGAGCCTGCGCGGCAGCCTCGACGCAGCGCTGGCCAAGAAGGCCGAAGAGGAAGCGGCCGCCGCAGCCGCCGCACAGGCCGCCGCCGAGGCCGAGGCAGCCGCAAAGTCGTCATCGACAGCATCCGCCCCCGCCCCCGTCTACGCCACGGGCGGGGCGGTCGGCGGCACGAGCCCCGCCGACGCGCAAGCCACGGCGCGCGGCATGCTGGGCGGCTACGGCTGGGGCGATGACCAGTTCTCGTGCCTGGTGTCGCTGTGGCACAAGGAATCGGGCTGGCGCTACAACGCCTACAACGCCTCCAGCGGCGCGACGGGAATCCCCCAGGCCCTCCCGGGCAGCAAGATGGCCTCGGCCGGCGCGGACTGGCAGACCAACCCCGCGACGCAGATCGCCTGGGGCCTCGGGTACATCTCGGGCCGCTACGGCAGCCCCTGCGGCGCCTGGTCGCACTCGCAGTCGGTCGGCTGGTACTGACACCTCGCGAAGCGCGGGGCGGCGGCATCCTGACGATGGATGCTGCCGCCCCGCGCTTTCGCGTCAGCCGCGGCCGCGGCCCGCGAGGCCGCCGAACGCGGCGTGCAGCAGCGGAACCGCCGAGACGGCGATCAGCACCACGCCGAGCACCGGCGCCTGCGCGTGCAGCACGGCGCCCCCGATGAAGAGGCCCGCGAAGAGCACGGCCGACACGACACGGCGTGTCACCGCCTCCAGCCGCGCGATACGCCGATCAAGCCGCGGAGTGTCGACCGCGACCCGTCCGTCGTCGAACCGGGTGACGAGGTCGTCGAGCCGCCGCGGAAGACGCGCGGCGACACCGAGGATCTCGACGGCCTCCTTGCCGAATGCCTGAGCGATGGTGCCGCGCTCGTCGCGCATGAGCCCCGCCGCGTAGGGCTCGACCGAATCCCACAGATTGAATGCGGGGTTCAACGCGCTGCACACCCCCGAGGTCAGTGACGAGGCGCGGATGATGAGCAGGAAGTTCTCGGGCAGCTGGAACGGGAGCGAACGCACGACATCGCCGAACTGGATGGCGAAGTCGCGGAACTCTCGCGGGTCGACCTGGGCGAGTTCGGCGAATCCCATGCCACCGAACCGTGCGAACAACTGGGTCATCGCGCGCTCGAGCTCCGCCGTGTCGGCCGAGGGCAGCAGCACCCCCACCTCGCGGATCGCGTCGACCAGCCCGCGCCCGTCCCGGGTCGCGACGGCGATGAGCGCCTGGCGAAGGCCGCGACGGATGCCGCCCGGCACCTCGCCCATCATTCCGAAATCGATGAAGGTGAACCGCCACGCCGGGCCGCCCCCCTCACTCTCCCCGGGCAGCAGCGTCACGAAGACGTTGCCGGGATGGGGATCGGCGTGGAAGAAGCCGTGATCGAACAGCTGGTCGAACATGACGGCGGCGAAGGCGCGTGCGACGTCGTCCGGGTCGATGCCGGCGGCGCGGAGCCCCTCGTGATCGGTCACCTTGATCGCGGTGACGTCCTGCAGCGTGAGCACGCGGCGGGTCGTGCGTTCCCAGACGACCTCGGGAACCGCGACCCGGGGATCATCGGCGAAGTCGCGGCCGAACCGCTCGGCGTTGCCGGCCTCGTGCAGGTAGTCGATCTCCTCGAGGCTCGTCGCCGCGAACTCTTCCACGAGCCCCGGAGCATCCACTCGCGTGTACACGAGCCGGATGCGGCTGAGCCATCCGCCGACGCGGCGCAGAGCCGCGAGGTCGACGTCCACGATCTGCTGGATACCGGGACGCTGCACCTTGACGACGACGGCATCCAACCCGGTCTGCGTCGCGTCCGCCTCGATCAGGCGCGCGCGGTGCGCCTGGCCGAGGGATGCCGCCGCCACGGGCGTCTGATCGAACCACGCGTACGCGCGCTCGAGCGGCACCCCCAACTCGGACTCCGCGGCGGCCTTGATGGCCGCGAACGGCACCGGCGGCACCTCGTCCTGCAGGCCCTCGAGCTCTTTCGTGATCTCGGGCGGAAGGACATCCAGGCGCGAGGACATGAACTGCCCGACCTTGATCATCAGGCCACCGAGGTCGACGGCGAGAACGTGGAACCGGCGTGCGAACCGCCGCATGCGGCGGCTGCGCGTGCGCTCGGCGACCCTCGCGAGCCCGAACCGAGGCAGGACGATCTCGAACCACCACGTCTGCACCAGGTAGCGGGCGGCGAAGCGCAGGATACGACGGTAGCGGGCGCGCGTGTTGCGGGCGTCGGGCATCCTGTCTCCGCGACGCCGACGTGCCGGGGGCACCGGGTCAGTCTTGGGCGAGGATCGAGTACAGCCGGCGGCGCGCCTCATCGAGCACGGCGACGGCCTCCTGCACCTGCTCCGGCGTGCCCGTGCGGGCGACCTGGGCGGCGGCCTGCGCGAGCTCGACACCAGCCTTGGGCAGCGCGGCCATCCGGCCGGCGGTGTCGGGGCGCGCGCCGCTCTGCCACGGCGCAGGCTTGTCGGCCGATGCATCGACTTCGGCCTGGCCCGCCTCGGTGAGCGCGTAGGTCTTGCGCCCGTTCGCCTCTTCGGCCGTGATGAGACCCTCGTCGGCGAGCAGCTGCAGCGTCGGGTACACGGAACCGGGGCTCGGCTTCCACGATCCGCCGCTGCGCTCCTCGATCTCGTGGATGATCTGGTAGCCGTGCATCGGCGACTCGGCGAGCAGGGCGAGCACGGCCGCACGCACGTCACCGCGGCCCATGCGGACGCCGACCTTGGGGCCGACTCGGCGCTCGAACTCGTCGCGCAGCTGTTCCATCGCCTCCCAGATTCCGGCGCCGGGCTTTCCGCCGCCTTGGCCGAAGCCGAACCCGTTGAATGCGTCGAACGATCCGTTCATGATGATCTCCTCATCGGTCGAGATGACGTCAACGATACTCACCGATATGTCGTTGAGGGTCGCTCGCGGGGAATTCCCAGGCTTGCGCTTCGTTCGGCCGCGCCTGATTCACCGAACCCACCTTTTTTCAGCGAGCCACCATTCGTCGCGTGGTGGCTCGCTGCAAAAATGTGGGTTCGCGTCGCCTGCGACCCGGATAGCGGGACCGGCGCCGGGCGGGGCGCACGCCCGCGG
The DNA here is from genome assembly GCF_046111165.1 of Microbacterium sp. HA-8. Taxonomy (NCBI): domain Bacteria; kingdom Bacillati; phylum Actinomycetota; class Actinomycetes; order Micrococcales; family Microbacteriaceae; genus Microbacterium; species Microbacterium sp. HA-8. The sequence continues at coordinate 2,071,226 of NZ_CP162025.1, read as the reverse complement.
AATGCGAAAAGCCCATCCGAAAGGATGGGCTTTTCATGTGTTGTGACCCCAGCGGGATTCGAACCCGCGTTACCGCCGTGAGAGGGCGGCGTACTAGGCCGCTATACGATGGGGCCGCGTCGACAACCGTTCAAGTATGCCATGACCTCGGAGCACTCGACAAATCGGCGCCGGTCCGCGGCGGTCGGCTTGCCGACGCCCTGTCCGGGCGATTGACTTCATTCATGCGCCTGACCAAGCACGAACACGCCGCCCTCCTCCTCGAGCACGAAGGCAAAGGGCTCATCATCGACCCGGGCGCCTTCAGCACCCCGTTCCCCGAGATGTCGCACGTCGTGGCCGTCGTCCTCACTCACGAGCACCCCGATCACTGGACACCCGAGCAGCTCGATCGCATCCGACGCGCCTCGCCCGATGTGCCGATCTACGGTCCCGCGGGGGTGGCCGGGGCGGCGTCGGACTACGGCGTCACCGTCGTCGAGTCGGGCGACACGGTCGAGATCGGGCCCTTCACGCTGCGCTTCTTCGGCGGCGAGCACGCGATCATCCACGAGTCCCTGCCGCAGGTGCAGAACGTCGGCGTGCTCGTCAACGACACCCTCTATTACCCGGGGGACTCCTACACCGTCCCCGAGGGCGTCGAGGTCAACGTCCTGGCCGCACCCCTCGGGGCCCCCTGGCTCAAGATCGGCGACGCGATGGACTTCGTCCTCGCCGTCGCGCCCCGCCGCGCCTTCGGCACGCACGATATGACGGTGTCCGTCATCGGCCGCGACATGCACCGCGCGCGCCTGCAGTGGGCCACGGCGCAGGGCGGCGGCGAGTTCATCCCTCTCGACCCGATGGACACGCTCGACATCTGAGCCGCGCACCGCACACGCACAAGAGTGGATGCCGCAGCCCGCACGGGTCCGCAGCATCCACTCTTCGTCGTTGTCGCTCAGGCGGCGACGGGCACGCCGGCCGGTGTCAGCGACGCCTCTTCGGCCGCGCCCTTCTTGTGCACCCACTTCTTGAGGGCGACGACCACGAGGGCCGAGACGACGACGCCCGCGACGATCGAGACGACGAAGCCCCAGAACGGATTGATCGCGAAGAACACGAAGATGCCGCCGTGCGGGGCCAGGGACGAGACGCCGAAGGCCATGCTGAGCGCGCCGGTGACGGCACCGCCCACCATCGAGGCGGGGATGACGCGCAGCGGGTCGACCGCCGCGAACGGGATCGCGCCCTCCGAGATGAACGCGGCGCCCAGCAGCCATGCGGCCTTGCCGTTCTCACGCTCGACGGGGTTGAACAGGCCGCGCGCCATGACGGTGGACGCGAGTGCCATCGCCAACGGGGGCACCATGCCGGCGGCCATGACCGCGGCCATGATGAGGAAGGGCGTGCCGTAGATGTCGCTCGTCGAGGCGGCGGCCAGACCCGTCGTGGCGAAGGTGTAGGCCACCTTGTTGACCGGTCCGCCGAGGTCGAAGCACATCATGAGGCCGAGGATCACGCCCAGTCCGATGATCGACGCGCCCGTCAGGCTGTTCAGCCAGTCGGTCAGGCCCACCATGAGCTGCGCGATCGGACGGCCGAGGAAGAGGATCATCAGGCCCGACGCGACGATCGATCCGATCAGCGGGATGATGACGACCGGCATCAGGCCGCGCAGCCAGCGCGGGGCGGGCAGGCGCCCCAGCCACCAGGCGATGAAGCCGGCGAGCACACCGCCGATGAGGCCGCCGATGAAGCCCGCGTTCATGAGCACGGCCACCGCACCCGCGACGAAACCCGGCGCGATACCCGGCCGGTCGGCGATCGCGAAGGCGATGAAGCCCGCGAGCACCGGCACGAGGAACCCCATCGATGTGGCGCCGATCATGAAGGCCACCGAGCCCAGATACTGCCCCAGCGGCCCGAGCGGCGAGGTGATGTCCTCGGTGGGCAGGTCCCACAGCGAATTCTGGATGATCACGGTCGCCGCGTTCGCGGTGACCTCGTAGCCGCCGAGCAGGAAGCCGAGCGCGATCAGCAGTCCGCCGCCGGCGACGAACGGGATCATGTACGACACGCCCGTGAGCAGCCAGCGCTTGATGCGCGCGCCCACCGATTCGGTCGCGGCGGCGCTCGTGGCGGCCTGTGCCGTGCCGGAGACGCGCTCGGCCTTCGGATCCTTCGCGGCTGCGACGGCCTCGGCGATCAACTTGTCGGGCGAGTCGATGCCCCGCTTGACGCTCGTGCGCACGACCGGCTTGCCGGCGAAGCGCTGCGGCTCCCGTACGTCGACGTCGACCGCGAAGATCACGGCGTCGGCCGCGGCGATGACGTCGGCGGGCAGCGCCTGGTATCCGCTCGAACCCTGGGGCTCGACCACGAGGTCCACCCCGCTCTTCTTGCCCGCGGCGGTCAGCGCGTCCGCGGCCATGAAGGTGTGGGCGATGCCGGTGGCGCACGCGGTGACGGCGACGATGCGGGTCCGCTCCCCCGCGTCGGCCGGGACCGTCGCGGCGGGTGCAGGGTCCGCGGCAGCGGCGGGGGCGGATGCTGTCGGCACAGCATCCCCTTCGCCGATCGCCCCGCGCACCACGGCGACCGCCTCGTCGGTCGTGGTCGCGGCGCGTAGGGCGGCGGTGAAATCGTCGTCCATCAGGCTGCGGGCGAGCTTGGACAGGACGGCAAGGTGCGCCTCGGCGGCCGTATCCGGAGCCGCGATCAGGAACACGAGGTCGGCCGGGCCGTCGTCGGCGCCGAACGCGACACCGGGCGAGAGCCGTGCGAACGCGAGCGAAGGCTCGGTCACGGACGCGCTCTTGGCGTGCGGGATCGCGATGCCGCCGGGCAGCCCGGTCTCATCCTTCTCCTCCCGCGCCCACGCATCGGCGTAGAGCTGGGCGGCATCGGTCGCGCGGCCCTGCGCGACCACCCGCTCGGCGAGCGCACGGATGACCGCCTGCTTGTCGGTGCCGAGCGGCTCGTCCAGACTGACGAGCTGCGGGGTGATGGTGTTAGACACGGTCGACCTCCTCTGGTCGTGGTGTTCCGGCCCGCACGCCGGCGTCGGCGAGCGGGGTGACGGCGACGGTGCCCGCGGGCAGGTCGTCGGGTGTGGGGATCTGGGTGCCGGGCAGGGATGCCGCAGCCGCGCCGTAGCGGATCGACGATCGCAGACGCGATTCGGGTGTCGCATCCGACGCGAGATCGGCGAGCAGGTAGCCCGCGAGCGAGCTGTCGCCCGCCCCGACGGTGCTCGCGACGCGGATGCGGGGCGGGATGCCGACCCACGCGCCGTCGGAGGTGGCGAGCACCGCGCCCTCGGCGCCCAGGGTCACCAGGGCGGCGCCGACCTTCGCGGGAACGATCGCGCCGGCGATGCGCAGCACCTGCGCGCGGAGGTCCGTGCCGTCGTCGAGGGTCGCGCCGGCGAGTTCGGCGAGTTCCTCGTCGTTGGGCTTGATCAGGTCGGGCGCGCCGTGCTCGACGACGGCGCGCAGCGGCGCGCCGGAGGTGTCGACCGCGACGCGGGGCGATCGGTCGCCCCAGCGCGCGCGCACGGCGCGGATGACGTCGACGTAGAAGTCGGCACCGGGACCGGGAGGCAGGGACCCCGCGAGCACGAGCCAGTGGGCACCTGCGCAGGAATCGACGACCGCCGCGATGATGTCGGTCGTGTCGGTCGCCGAGAGCATCGCGCCCGGCAGATTGAGCTTCGTGGTGGTTCCCGCGGGGTCGGTGATGGCGATGTTCGCGCGGCTATGTCCCGCGATCGGCACCGCGAGGTGCGGGATCCGCGCCGCCCGCAGTGCCGCGACGTACGGGTCGTCGTCGGCGAGCGGCAGGACGGCGGTCGTCGCGACACCGGCCGCCGCGACCGCTCGCGAGACGTTGATTCCTTTGCCCCCGGCATCCTCTCGCAGCGAGAGCGCCTGCTGCACCTCGCCCGGAGCGAGCGGCGCCTCGAGCGCGATCGTGCGGTCGAGGGAGGGGTTGGCCGTGAGGGTGACAATCATGCGGTCCAGACCTCCACGTCGGCGGCGTCGAGCGCCTCGATGAGCGACGGCGGCAGCGGGGCGTCCGTGACGACGACGTCGACGTCGGCGATGCGCGCGAACTGGACGAGGTACTCGTCGTCGGCCTTGGTGGCATCGGCGAGGACGATCACCCGACGGGCGGCCGAGACGATCGCATGCTTGACGGCCGCCTCTTCGGGGTCGGGCGTACTCAGCCCGAACTGCGCCGAGAATCCGTTCGTGCCGAGGAAGGCGATGTCGGGACGAAGTCCCTCGATAGCCCGCACGGTGCTCGATCCGACCGCGGCGGCGGTGAGGCCCCGCACGCGTCCTCCGACGATCGTCACGGGCAGGTCCTCGCGCGCACCGAGCTCGAACGCGATCGGAACCGAGTGGGTGACCACCTCGACCCGCCCGCCCTCTTGGCCGAGGTGTGCGGCCAGCTCACGGGCGAGGGCGGCGGTCGTGGTGCCGGCGTCGATGTAGATGGATCCTTCGAAACCGTCCGGCAGGGCCTCGAGCGCGCGGGCGGCGATGCGCTGCTTCTCGGTGCTGCGCACCATGTCGCGCTCTCCCACGGCGGTCTCGACGGTGCTGGCACGACCCGCCGCGACGGCGCCGCCGTGCACGCGCCGCAATGCCCCGGAACGTTCGAGGGAGTCGAGGTCGCGGCGCACCGTCTCGGTGGTGACGCCGAACTCACGGGCGAGCTCGACGACCGAGACCCGGCCGCGTGATGTCAGCTGGCGCTCGATCGCGCCCTGGCGCTCCGTTGCGTACATGTGGCCTCTTCCTCAAGGATTGCCCACACGTTACAACAGAGATCAACAGAAAACAACACTCGACCGCGCGGCCGACTGCCCGAGCATCAGTCAGACGATCACCGCCAGTCCCGCGGCGTCGGCGGACAGGAACGAAGGCGTCCGACGTACCGCGCGGGAACCGGCCGCAGCCGGGAGGAGGCGACACCCGAAAAGGAGACAACAAAAAAGACCCCCGGATCTCGAGGGTCTTACTTGCTGGGGTACCTGGACTCGAACCAAGAACAACGGAACCAGAAACCGCCGTGTTGCCAATTACACCATACCCCATGGGGTGTCGACCGAAGCCGTACCAAGGGTCAAGTCTAGACGATGCTCACGGCATCGGCCAAACCGACCCGGCCCGCCTCAGCCCGCGAGGTGGTCGACCAGGGCCCCGAGCCGACGCACCGACTCGGCCTTGCCGAGCAGCTCCATCGACTCGAAGAGCGGCGGCGACACGCGGCGGCCCGTGATCGCGACACGCGGCGGCCCATAGGCGATTCGCGGCTTGAGGCCGAGGTCGTCGACGAGCGCGGAGGCGAGGGCGGCCTGGATCGCCGCGGCCGTGAACTCGGAATCGGGCACGACCTCGATCGCGCCGACCGATGCGACGAGCACCTCACCCGCGTTCGCGGGAAGCCCCTGCAGCGCGTCCTCGTCGTAGACGACGTCGTCCACGAAGAGGAAGCCGAGCATGCCCGGAACCTCGCCGAGCATCTGCACGCGCTCCTGCACGAGCGGAGCCGAGGCGGCGATCGTCGCGAGCTGAGCCTCGGTCGGGGGCTGGGCGATGAACCCGGCCTCGGCCAGGTAGGGCGCGATACGCGCCGCGAAATCGGCGGGCTGCAGCATCCGGATGTGATCGCCGTTGATCGACTCCGCCTTCTTCTGGTCGAAGCGGGCGGGGTTCGGGTTGACGTCGACGATGTCGAACGCGGCGATGAACTCCTGGAGCGAGAAGACGTCGCGATCGGGAGCGATCGACCAGCCGAGGAGCGCGAGGTAGTTCAGCAGCCCTTCGGGAACGAAGCCCTTCTCCCGCTGCAGGAAGAGGTCTGCGCGCGGGTCGCGCTTGGAGAGCTTCTTCGTGCCGTCGCCGAGTACGAGCGGCATGTGCCCGAACCGGGGGATGAAGCTCGTCACCCCGGCCTCGATGAGGGCACGGTAGAGGGCCAGCTGACGCGCCGTCGAGGGCATGAGGTCCTCGCCACGCAGCACATGCGTGATACCCATGAGCGCGTCGTCGACGGGGTTGACGAAGGTGTACAGCGGCACTCCCCCGGCCCGCACGATCACGAAGTCGGGGAACGACCCGGCGGGAAAGGTGACCTCGCCGCGGATCAGGTCGGTGTAGGTGACGTCCTCGTCGGGCACACGCAGCCGCCAGGCCGGCTCCCGCCCCTCGGCGCGGAACGCGGCCTTCTGCTCGTCGGTGAGGTGACGGTCGTGGTTGTCGTATCCCAGCTGCTTGGCGCGCCCGGCGGCCTCGTTGCGCGCATCGATCTCGGCGGCGGTGGAGTAGCTCTCGTACACGGCGCCCGCCGCGATGAGCTTCTCGAGCACGCCGGCGTAGATGTCGTGCCGCTGCGACTGCCGGTACGGCTCGTGCGGGCCGCCCTTCTCGACACCCTCGTCCCAGTCGATCTCGAGCCAGGTCAGGGCGTCCAGCAGCTGGCGGTAGCTCTCTTCGCTGTCGCGGGCAGCATCCGTGTCCTCGATGCGGAACACCATGGTGCCGCCGTGGTGGCGCGCGTACGCCCAGTTGAACAGCGCCGTGCGCACGAGGCCGACGTGGGGCAGACCCGTCGGCGAGGGGCAGAACCGCACGCGCACATCGGCGCCGGTCGCGGTCGTGGTGGGATACGAGGTCTCAGACATACAGGGCTCAGTCTAGTTGTGGCGCCCCGCTCCGCCCGGTCGCGGCATCCCCGCCGCCTCGCGCGCGCGGCAGCCGCGTACACATCTGCGGACAGAATCGCTCGACACGCCGCAGGTGGGCCGCACTCACCGGCGTGTCACGCCCCCGGTCCGCAGTTGTGCACGCCCGGAGTCGCACGGCCGGCCGGGCGGCCGGGTGAGAGGCGGTCAGGGGGTGGATGCCGGGGGCCGGGCGGTCGGGCGCGTCAGAGGCAGCAGGGCCACGACGACAAGCACGGCGGCCATCGCCACCACCGCCAGCCCGCCGTACCCGATCGCTCCGAGGACGAAGCCCGCGCCGATCGCCCCGACGCCGCCGACGAGGTTCATGATGAGGTCGCTGCGGCCCTGGCGACGTGTGCGCAGGCGCTCGGCGGATGCCTCGGTCAGCAACGCGGATCCCGCGACCGTCGCGGCGCTCCAGCCGAGCCCCAGCAGCACGAGGGCGATCCCGACCGCGAACGGCGCGTCGGCGCCGAGCCAGGCCACGAGGAGGGAGGCGAGCAGAATCGCCTGGCCGAGCAGGATCACCCGCACACGGCCGAGCTTGTCCGCGAGGATGCCGAACACCGGGCTGAGCGCATACATGCCCGCGATGTGCAGGCTGATCGTCAGCCCGATCACGGTCAGCGAGGCGCCGTGATGCTGCAGGTGCACGGGCGTCATCGCCATGACGGCCACCATGACGCCGTGGCTCGCCGCGATCGCGATGATGGCGAACAGCGCGACGCGGGGGCGATCATCGTGCGCGATGGGGGCCGCTCCCCCGCCCCGCGCCTCGCGCCCGAGGCGGTCGGCGAGCACCAGAGGATCGGGGCGCAGCATCCCGAGGTACAGCGCGACCGCCGCGACCTGGGCGACGATCGTGAAGACGTAGGGGCCGGTGAGCGTCGGCATGCCCAGAGCCCGCCCGATCGCCTCGCCGGGCCCCACGAGGTTGGGCCCGAGCACCGCACCGATCGTCGTCGCCCAGACCACGAGCGAGAGGTCGCGGCCTCGGGTGCGGTCGGTGGCGAGGTCGGCGGCGGCGAACCGGGACTGCAGATTGACCGCGGTGCCGGATCCGACCAGCAGGAAGCCCAGCAAGAGCACCGGGAACAGGGACGTCGCCGCCCCGCCGATCACGACGAACACGCCCGCGAGGGCCATCAGCATGCCGGTGGTGAGCGAGATGCGCCTGCCCCGGCGGCGCGCGAGCGCCGCGAGGGGTACGGCAACGGCCGCGGATCCCAGCGTGAGAGCGGCGGTCGCAAGGCCCGAGAGCGCGTCGTCCCCCGAGACTGCGGCGGCCAGGAGCGCTCCCAGCGAGATCGTCGTGCCCGCGGCCAGTCCGCCCAGCACCTGCCCGGCGGAGAGCACGAGCACCGTGCGGCGCTGGATGCGCGCGATGTCGGCGGGCGCGCCCGCGGCGATCGTCATCGCGCGACGCCGACGGGGCGCATCAGGCGTTCCGCACCGAGTTGCGCAGGGTGCCGAGGCCTGTGATCTCGATCTCGATCTGGTCGCCGGCCTCGAACGGGCCGACGCCGGCCGGGGTGCCGGTGAGGATCACGTCACCCGGCAGCAGCGTGAACGCCGCCGAGGCGTAGGCGATGATGTCGGCGACCGAGTGGACCATGTCCGTGAGGGGCGCGTCCTGCGTGATCGTTCCGTTCAGACGCGAGGTGAGCCGCGCACCGTCGAGGTCGAACTCGGTCTCGATGGCGGGGCCCAGCGGGCAGAAGGTGTCGAAGCCCTTGGCGCGCGCCCACTGACCGTCGCTGCGCTGCAGGTCGCGGGCCGTGACGTCGTTGGCGATCGTGTAGCCGAAGACGTGATCGAGCGCGCGCTCGACGGGCACGTTCTTGCCGACCCTGCCGATGACGACCGCGAGCTCCCCCTCGAAGTCCGTGCGCCGCGACTGCGACGGGCGCACGATCGCGTCGCCGGGCCCGATCACCGCGGTGTTGGGCTTGAGGAACAGCAGCGGCTCGGCCGGCGCCTCGTTGCCGAACTCGGCCGCGTGGTCGTGGTAGTTGCGCCCGACGCACATGATCTTGGAGCGCGGGATCACGGGCGCCAGCAGCGCCGCCTGAGACAGCGGAACACGTTCGCCGGTCGTCTCGAGCCCCGCGAACAGCGGGTCGCCCGAGAGGACGACGAGGTCGGTGTCGTCGACGATGCCGAATCGGATGCTGTCGTGATGGCTGAACCGTGCGATCTTCACCCGTTCACCCTACGGCGCCGGTCAGGCGTCGAGGCGCAGCAGCCAGTTGTGGGTGTCCTCACGGCGCCCGTACTGGATGTCCGTGAGCTCTTCGCGCAACGACAGGGCGAGGTCGCCCGTCGGCTGCTCGTCGAAGAAGTCCTTGCCCTTGAGCAGACCGATCGGGGTGACCACGGCGGCCGTGCCGCAGGCGAACACCTCGACGATGTCGCCCGAGGCGACTCCCTCGCGCCACTCGCCGAGCGACACCGCGCGCCCCTCGACCCTGTGCCCGCGGTCGCGGGCGAGCTGCAGGATCGAATCGCGCGTGATCCCCTCGAGGATCGACGGCGACTCGGGGGTCACCAGAGTGCCGTCCTTATAGACGAAGACGACGTTCATGCCGCCAAGCTCCTCCACATTGCCGTCGGCGTCGAGGAACACCACCTGGTCGCACTCGTTCTCGTAGGCCTCGGACTGCGGCAGCAGCGAAGCGGCGTAGTTGCCGCCGGTCTTGGCCGCCCCCGTGCCGCCCTTGCCGGCTCGGGCGTAGTCCTCGCTCAGCCAGATCGACACCGGCTGCACGCCGCCCTTGAAGTAGGCGCCGGCGGGCGAGGCGATGACGTAGTACGCGACCTTGTGCGCGGGGCGTACGCCGAGGAACGCCTCTTTCGCGAACATGAACGGCCGCAGGTACAGGCTCTGGTCGGCGCCTGAGGGCACCCAGTCGCCGTCCACCGCGATGAGTGCGCGCAGCGACTCGATGAAGTACTCCACGGGCAGCTCGGGCAGCGCCAGGCGCCTGGCCGACCGCTGCAGGCGCCGGCCGTTCTGGTCGGGGCGGAACGTGTGGATCGAGCCGTCGGCGTGACGGTAGGCCTTGATGCCCTCGAAGATCTCCTGCCCGTAGTGCAGCACCGCCGCCGCCGGGTCGAGACTGATCGGGCCGTAGGGCTGCACGCGCGGGCGATGCCAGCCACCGCCGACCGACCAGCAGATGTCGACCATGTGGTCGGTGAAGCTCGTGCCGAAGCCGGGGCTGGCGAGGATCTCGGCACGGGCGGCCGGGCTCTTGGCCGCGAGGTTCTTCGCGACGGCGAACTCGAGGGGCGCGAGTCCGGCGTCGGGATCGGAGTCGATGAGGGTCATGTCAGTCCTGCCGGTAGAAGAGGTGGGGACGCCGCCGCGCCGCCCGCGGGCTCCAGGTTACGCCTGCAGCCTCGCGGCGATCGCGTCGCCGACGGCGCTCGTCGTGCGGACGGAGCCGGTGCGCTCCGCGATGTCGGCCTCGACCGCTCGGGTGACGCGGGAGGCCTCCTCGGCGAGGCCGAGGTGATCGAGCAGCAGCGCGACGGAGAGGATCGCCGCCGTCGGGTCGGCTTTCTGCTGCCCGGCGATGTCGGGAGCCGATCCGTGCACCGGCTCGAACATCGAGGGGAAAGCGCCGCCGGGATTGATGTTGCCCGAGGCCGCAAGTCCGATTCCTCCGGTGATCGCACCGGCCAGATCGGTCAGGATGTCGCCGAAGAGGTTGTCGGTGACGATCACGTCGAAGCGAGACGGGTTCGTCACCAGGAAAATCGTGGCCGCGTCGACGTGGAGGTAGTCTACGGCCACGTCCGGGTGCTCCTGCGACACGGCGCCGACGATCCGCTGCCAGATGGCCCCCGCGTGCACGAGCACATTGGTCTTGTGCACCCACGTCAGCCGCTTCGAGCGCTTCTCGGCCAGGTCGAACGCGTGACGGACGACCCGTTCGATGCCGAACGCGGTGTTGACCGACACCTCGGTGGCGACCTCGTGCGGCGTGCCGCGTCGCAGCGCGCCGCCGTTGCCGACGTAGGGGCCCTCGGTCCCCTCGCGCACGACGATGAAATCGATCTCGCCGGCGTCGGAGAGCGGGCCCGGCACCGAGGGATACAGCTTCGACGGGCGCAGATTGACGTAGTGGTCGAGCTCGAACCGCAGCTTCAGCAGCAGCCCGCGCTCGATGTTCGCGTCCTTCAACCGTGGGTCGCCGGGAATCCCGCCGACCGCGCCGAGGAGGATGGCGTCGTGCTCTTTGATGGCGTCGAGATCGGCATCGGTGAGAGTCTCCCCCGTCTCGAGGAAGCGCCCCGCGCCGAGAGAGAACTGCGTGCTCTCGACACTCACCGCAGAGGTCGCGACGGCGGCATCCAGCACCTTCTGCGCTTCGGCGATGACCTCGGGACCGATGCCGTCACCCGGAATGACGGCCAGTTTGACGACGCGCGACATTGTGCTGCAGCTCCTGGGGATGGATCCGATGGGATCCCCCCAGAGTAGTGGCCGCGATGACCGCCGCGAGCACGATGAGGGCGGCGCCGATGAGCGACGTGATCACCACTCCCCCGTCGAAGGCGTGCGCCGCGGCCTCGCGCAGGGCCTGACCGACCGCGGGCTCGAGTCCCTCGGCGGCGTTCATCGCCCCGGCGAGCGTCTCGCGTGCGGCGAGGGATGCCGACTCCGGCAGCCCCGCGGGAAGCTCGAGCGTCGCGCGGTAGAACGCGGTCAGGATGCCGCCCATGACGGCCGTGCCGAGCACCGCTCCCATCTCGTATGCGGTCTCTGAGACGGCGCTCGCCGCTCCCGCCTTGTCGGCGGGCGCGCTCGAGAGGATGAGCTCGTTCGAGACGGTCTCGGCCATGCCGATACCGGCGCCGAGCGCCATGAACGCGAGGATCAGCATCCCGAGGCTCTGCGCGTCGGTCGTGAGGGCGACGATCAGGTACCCGGCGATCGACAGCGAGAGTGCCGCGGGCACGAGCACCCGCGCGGGCACACGGCGAGCGATCGGCACCACGACCAGGCCCGCGGTGATCATCACCGCAAGTCCTGGCAGCAGCGCGATACCGGCGTCCATCGGGCTCAGCCCGAGCACGAGCTGGAGGTGCTGCGCCACGAAGTAGAGGAACCCGACGAGCCCGATGACGCTGAGCAGATTGACCAGCACGGCCCCGCTGAACGTGCCACGGCGGAAGAGCGCCATGTCGAGCATGGGGCTCGGAGCGCGCAGCTGACGTCGGACGAAGAGGACGCCGCCGAGCACGGAGGCGCCGAGCAGCCAGAGCGCGGGTCCCTCGAAACCGTCGACCGCGAGCGATTTGATCGCGTAGACGAGGGGAACCATCGTGGCCAGCGAGAGAGCGATCGAGACCGGGTCGATGCGGCCCGGACGAGGGTCGCGGCTCTCGGGGATCAGCAGCGGTGCCGCGATGAGCAGCGGGATGAGCACGGGCACGGCGAGCAGGAAGACGGATCCCCACGCGAAGTGCTCGAGCAGGAAACCTCCGACGATCGGGCCGAGCGCCATGCCTGCGCTGAAGCCCGCGGCCCAGACCGCGATCGCCAGGCGCCGCTGCTCTCGATCGCGGAAGATGCTGCGCAGCAGCGACAGCGTCGACGGCATCAGCATCGCGCCGAAGACACCGAGCCCCGCGCGGGCGGCGATGAGGAGCTCGGCGGTGGGGGCGAACGCGGCGAGGATCGACAGCATCCCGAACCCCGTCGCCCCGATCAGCAGCAGGCGCCGTCGACCGAAGCGGTCGCCGAGGGTGCCCATCGTCACGAGCAGGCTCGCCAGCACGAGGGGATAGGCGTCGATGATCCACAGCTGCTGCGCGCTCGTCGGCGCCAGGTCGAGGGCGATCTGCGGCAGCGCGAAGCTCAACACCGTGTTGTCGACCGAGACCAGCAGCACCGGCAGCATCAGCACCGCGAGCGCGGCCCAGGCACGCCAGCCGACCCGCTCGTCGCGAGGGGTGATGCGGGGGGTGTCGAGAGTGTGCAGTGCCATGATTCCGTCGTTCGTTCCTAAACCGTCCAGTCGGTATAGTAACAGGATGCTGCCATCCGGTCCACCCGCGCCGTCCCAGATACGATCGACCCCATGAGTCGCCCTCCCCGTGCCCGCGAGAGCGTGCTCGACGCCTTCGAGTCCCTCGTGATCGACGAGGGCGAGCGCTCGGCGACGCTCGACGCGACCGCCCGCGCCGCCGGCGTCTCCAAGGGCGGACTCCTGTACCACTTCGCCTCGAAGGAGGCGCTCGTGGAGGGGCTCCTGCAGCGACTGCGCGCACTCTCGGCCGACGACATCGAGCAGATCAAGAGCTCGCCGGAGGGTCCCGTCGCGGCCTTCATGCGCACGTCGATCATGACCGGATCGCCTCTGGACCGTGCGATCGTCGCCGTGTCGCGCCTGGCGCAGAACGGTCACCCCTCGGCCGGCGCCGCGATCCGCGAGCTGCGCATCCTGTGGGAGGACGCCCTCCGCCCGCACGCGCGCGACGAGACCGCCCTCCAGCTGATCATGCTCGTCAGTGACGGGCTGTATTTCAACAACGCCCTCACGGTGGGGTCCGTGTCGGGCCCCGTGCCCGAGGGCGAGGAGCTGAACGCGCTCATCGCGCTCGTGGAATCCTCGACGGGGCGCTGAGCCCCGGCATCCCGGCTCGCTCGGCGGTGCGGCCGCGCGGGGCCACGGCGGCGCACCACGCCGCGCCGCGCGACGCCGAGACCCACTTCTTGCAGCGAGCCACCACGCGTCGTGTGGTGGCTCGCTGCAAAAGTGGTGGTTCGCGGCTAGAACGGCGCCGGCGACACCCGCGGGACGGCGACGCCCGCGGGATCGGCTCGCGCCGGTCAGGCCTCGGTGATCTCGATCCGCTGGAACAGGTCGGCCCCCACCGTGCGGTGCAGCTCCTGCAGGATCTCGTCGGGAACCTGCTTGTCGACCGTGAGCACCGAGAGTGCGCGACCCGTCGCGTCGGGGTGCGCGACCTGAAGGCTTTCGATGTTGATCTGCGCGTCGCCGAGCTTCTTGCCGTAGATCGCGACGATCCCGGGGCGGTCGGCGTAGCGCATCACGACGTGGTGGCGGGCGATCGGCACCTCGATCTCGTAACCGTCGATCGCGACGACCTTGGGCACCATCCGGGTGCCCGCGAGCGTGCCGGCGACGGTCAGGACGCTGCCGTCGGAGAGCGAGCCGCGCAGGATGGTGATGTTGCGGTACAACGGGCTGTCGGCTTCGACGATCATGCGGGTCTCGATGCCGCGCTGCTCCGCGAAGAGAGGCGCGTTGACGTACGAGACGTTCTCGCTGACGATGTTCGTGAAGATCCCCTTGAGGGCCGCCAGCCGGTAGACGCTCACGTCGTACGCGGCGAGCTCGCCGCGCACCTCGATGTCGAGGCTCGTGAGGGCGCTCGGGGCGAGCGCGGCGAAGAACTGGCCCAGCTGCTCGACGAGGGCGATTCCGGGGCGCACGAAGGGATCGATGACGCCGCCGGCGACGTTGACCGCGTCGGGCACGAGGTCGCCCTCGAGCGCGAGCTTGACCGAGCGGGCGACGGACACGCCGGCCTTCTCCTGCGCCTCCTCGGTGCTCGCGCCGAGGTGCGGTGTGACGACGACGTTCGGCAGATCCAGCAGGCGCCGGGCGGGCGAGTCCTCGGTCGGCGGCTCGCTCGAGAACACGTCCAGACCGGCGCCCGCGATCTCGCCGGTCGTCAGGGCCATGTAGAGCGCGTCCTCGTCGACGAGGCCGCCGCGCGCGACGTTCACGACGAAGGCGGTGGGCTTCATGGCCGACAGCTGCGCGGCGCCGATCATGCCGGCCGTCTCGGGCGTCTTGGGCATGTGGACCGTGATGAAGTCGCTCTCGCGGACGAGGTCGTCGAGCGAGAGCAGCTCGACCTGCAGGTGCTGCGCCCGCGCCGGGGTGACGTAGGGGTCGAATCCCACGACGCGCACGCCGAAGGCGCGCAGCCGCTCGGCCACGAGCGCGCCGATGCGTCCGAGGCCGACGATGCCGACGGTCTTCTCGTACAGCTCGGTGCCCGTGAACGAGCTGCGCTTCCACGCGCCGCCCGCCAGCGAGGCGTGCGCGGCGGGGATGTGCCGGGCGAGGCTCAGGATGTGCCCCACGGTCAGCTCGGCCGCCGAGATGACATTCGATGTGGGGGCGTTGACGACCATGACGCCGGCGGTCGTCGCGGCCTTGATGTCGACGTTGTCGAGTCCGACGCCGGCGCGGGCGACCACCTTCAGCGAGGGCGCCGCGGCGAGGGCCTCGGCATCGATCTTGGTGGCCGAGCGCACGAGCACGGCCTGCGCGTCGGCGAGGGCGGCAAGCAGCGCGGGCCTGTCGGTGCCATCGACGTTGCGGACATCGAAGTCGGGCCCGAGAGCGTCGATCGTGGCGGGAGAGAGTTCTTCGGCGATGAGGACGACGGGCTTCGTCACGGAGCGGTCCTTCGGGTAACGCGGCCGGGCGAACGAGGCGTCGCGGCGCAGGGCGGTGCGGGAGATCGCCGCGCCGCACACCGTGGGGGCGAGGCTTTGAAAGCCTATCGGCTCACCGCGCCGACCCGGCGCCGCATGACGGCGTGCGACAGCATCCACTCACGCTCGCGGGGGCGATGGATGCTGTCAGCCGATGACCGCCGCCGTGTTCAGGCTCGTGTAGGCGACGACATTGAGCCAGAACACGCCCACCAGCCCGAGGCCCGCGAGGAGCACGAGCGCGTAGGTCGCGCTCCCCCGCCGCCAGGACAGCGCGAACGCCGCGCCGAAGACGAGGGCGGGGAAGACGATCGCGAAGATCCAGATGAACCAGCCGAGGGCGTTGAGCGAGACATCCACCGCCGACGCCGCCTGCACGGAGCCGGCCAGATTGCCGATCGCCTGCCAGATCGCGTACGCGTAGAACAGGGCGAAGACGCCTCCGATGCCCGCGAGCACGGGAACGGGCGTCGAGGGACGGGATGCCGGGGGTCCGGCGTCGGCCGTGGTCATGCGCCCACCGCTCCGATCATGATGAAGGGCCACGGCACGAGCAGCAGCACACCCGCGACGAGCCAGAGGCCGCGCACCCAGGCCCGCGAGCCTCTCGTGGCGAACAGGACGGTGCCGAACCAGATCAGCGGCGCGGCCGTGGCGACCCACAGTGCGCCCTGATACATCGCGTCGGTGACGAGCACCTGGTAGCGCCCCTGCAGGCGGAGGCCCCCGATGAGCCAGCCGATGGCGTAGAGCAGATAGATGCCGCCGAGCACGCCGACGGCGACGAGCGCGGCGCTGCCGGCGGCGGGACGGGCGTCCTCGTCGTCGGTCTCGACGGGGTCCGCATCCGGCGCAGGCGTGACGTGTCCGTCCCCGTCGCTACCCCTTCCCACGGCGTTCCAGCCCTCCGGGAGGCGTTCGGAGCGGGCCTCCCGGGCGGGGGCTTCTGCGGTGTCGGGGCCACCCGTCACGAGCGTCGGGTCATCGTCGCCCCAGCTCAGGGCGTCGTCGTCGCGGGGGGTGCTCACCGCTCCAGCGTACGCCGAAACGAAGACCCGGCCGCCGCCGCCCCGGGTGGGGGCCGCGACGACCGGGCATGAGCCGTGCCTGTGGTGCGGACGGCGGTCTGTGGGGTCAGCGCGCAGCGCTGCCCTCCGTGATCGCGAAAGCGATCACCATCGGGTGCCGGTGGACACGCCGAGGTCAGCGCGCAGCGCTGCCCTCCGTGATCGCGAAAGCGATCACCATCGGGTGCCGGTGGACACGCCGAGGTCAGCGCGCAGCGCTGCCCTCGGTGTAATCGGCGTCCTGCTGCTTCCAGGCGAAGAGGGCGCGCAGCTCACGACCGACCTCCTCGATGGGGTGCTGGGCACCCTTCTCGCGCAGGGCGAGGAACTCGGGAGCCCCGGCATCCTGGTCGCCGATGAAGCGCTCCGCGAACGCGCCGGAGCGGATGTCGGCGAGGACGCCGGCCATGTTCTCCTTCACGTGCGGGTCGATCACGCGGGGGCCCGAGACGTAGTCGCCGTACTCGGCCGTGTCGGAGACCGACCAGCGCTGCTTCGCGATGCCGCCCTCCCACATGAGGTCGACGATGAGCTTGAGCTCGTGCAGCACCTCGAAGTACGCGATCTGCGGCTGGTAGCCGGCCTCGGTCAGGGTCTCGAAACCGTACTGGACGAGCTGTGAGACACCACCGCAGAGCACGGCCTGCTCGCCGAACAGGTCGGTCTCGGTCTCTTCGGTGAAGGTCGTCTTGATGACACCCGCGCGGGTTCCGCCGATCGCCTTCGCGTATGACTTGGCGATGTCCCAGGCCTGGCCGGACGCGTCCTGCTCGACGGCGATGATGTCGGGGATGCCGCGGCCCGCGACGAACTCGCGACGCACGGTGTGGCCCGGGGCCTTCGGCGCGACGAGGATGACGTCGACGCCCTCGGGCGCCTGGATGTAGCCGAAGCGGATGTTGAAGCCGTGCGCGAACGCGAGGGTCTTGCCCGGGGTGAGCTTGTCCTTGATCTGGTCGGCGTAGATCGAGCGCTGGTGCTGGTCGGGCGCGAGGATCATGATCAGGTCGGCCCACTCGGCGGCGTCCGCGACGGACTTGACGGCGAAGCCGTCCTCCTCGGCCTTCGCGATCGACCTCGAGCCCTCCTTGAGGGCGATGGCGACCTCGACACCCGAGTCGCGCAGGTTCTGCGCGTGGGCGTGGCCCTGCGAACCGTAGCCGACGATCGCGACCTTCTTGCCCTGGATGAGCGCGAGGTCGGCGTCTGCGTCGTAGAAGATCTCTGCCATTATTCCGTGGTTCTCCTTGTTTGCGGATCTTGGGGTTGTGGAGCCGCGCTCAGCCGCGCAGCACGCGTTCGGTGATGCTCTTGCCGCCGCGGCCGATGGCGAGCAGGCCCGACTGGGCCAGTTCCTTGACGCCGAACGGCTCGACCGCCCGGAGGAACGCGTCGATCTTTCCGTGATCGCCCGTCACCTCGATCACGAGCGCGTCGGTGGAGTAGTCGACGACCGAGGCGCGAAAGAGGTTGACGACCTCGATCACGTTCGATCGTGTCGCGTTGTCGGCGCGGACCTTGACGAGCATGTGCTCGCGCTGGACGGATGTCGAGAAGTCCAGCTCGACGATCTTGATGACGTTGATGAGCTTGTTCAGCTGTTTGGTCACCTGCTCGAGGGGCAGTTCGTCGACGTCGACCACGACGGTGATGCGGGAGAGGCCGGGCACCTCGGTCACACCGACGGCGAGGGATTCGATGTTGAACCCGCGCCGCGCGAAGAGTCCCGCGACGCGCGTCAGCAGGCCGGGCTTGTCTTCGACGAGCAGGCTGAGAACGTGCTTGCTCATGATCAGTCCTCCTGCTCGAACGCCGGCGCGTGCTCACGCGCGTACTGGATGTAGCTGTTGCTGACGCCCTGCGGCACCATCGGCCACACCATGGAGTCCGCACTCACCACGAAGTCGATGACCACCGGTCGATCGTTGGTCTCGAGGGCGAGCCTGATGGCAGCATCCACCTCTTCGGGCTTCTCTACCCGGATCGCGAGGGCGCCGTAGGCCTCCGCGAGCTTGACGAAGTCGGGGATGCGTGCGCTGGCGTGGCCCGTGTTGAGGTCGGTGTTGGAGTAGCGGCCGTCGTAGAACAGCGTCTGCCACTGGCGCACCATGCCCAGCGAGGAGTTGTTGATGATCGCGACCTTGATCGGGATGTTGTTGATCGTGCAGGTTGCGAGCTCCTGATTGGTCATCTGGAAGCAGCCGTCGCCGTCGATCGCCCAGACGACGCGCTCGGGTTCGGCGACCTTGGCCCCCATCGCCGCCGGCACGGCGTAGCCCATCGTGCCCGCGCCGCCGGAGTTCAGCCAGGCATTGGGGCGCTCGTACTTGATGAACTGCGCCGCCCACATCTGGTGCTGACCCACGCCCGCGGCGAAGACGCCCTCGGGGCCGGTGAGCTCGCCGATGCGCTGGATGACGTACTGCGGTGCGAGCAGGCCGTCGCTCGGCTCCGTGTAGCCGAGCGGGAACTCATCGCGCAGCCCGTCGAGGAAGGACCACCAGTCCGAGATGTCGGGCTTGGCTGCCCCCGTGACGCCCGAGAACGCCGCGTCGAGGTCGACGAGCACGTCCTTGAGGTCGCCCACGATCGGCACGTCGGCCGCGCGGATCTTCGAGATCTCGGCCGGGTCGATGTCGACGTGCACGACCCGCGCGTTCGGGGCGAACAGCGCGGCCTTGCCGGTGACGCGGTCATCGAAGCGGGCGCCGAGCGACACGATGAGGTCGGACTCCTGCAGAGCGAGCACCGCCGGAACCGTACCGTGCATGCCGGGCATGCCCAGATGCTGCGGGTGCGAGTCGGGGAACGCGCCACGGGCCATGAGCGTCGTCACGACGGGCGCGCCGGTGGACTCCGCGAGGCGGCGCAGCTCCGCCGCGGCGCGTGCCCGCACGACCCCGCCGCCGACATACAGGACGGGCTTCTGCGCCTCGGTCAGCATCTGGGCCGCGGCCTGGATCTGCTTGCCGTGCGCCTTGGTGACCGGGCGGTAGCCGGGCAGGTCGATCTTGGGCGGCCAGATGAAAGGCGCCTCGGCCTGCTGCGCATCCTTGGTGATGTCCACGAGAACCGGTCCGGGCCGGCCGGTGCCGGCGACCTCGAATGCCGCGGCGATCGCACCCGGGATGTCTTCGGCGCGCTTGACCAGGAACGAGTGCTTCGTGATCGGCATCGTGATACCGACGATGTCGGCCTCCTGGAACGCGTCCGTGCCCATCAGCGTGCTGAACACCTGCCCCGTGATCGCGACGATGGGCATCGAGTCCATGTAGGCGTCGGCGATCGCGGTGACGAGGTTGGTCGCGCCGGGACCGGAGGTCGCGATGGCGACCCCGATCTTTCCGGATGCCGCGGCGTATCCCTCCGCGGCGTGTCCGGCGCCCTGCTCGTGTCGCACCAGGATGTGACGCAGGGCGGTGGAGTCCATGAGCGGGTCGTAGACCGGAAGGATCGCGCCACCCGGCAGGCCGAAGACATCGGTCACTCCGAGCAGCTCGAGCGAGCGGACGACCGCCTGGGCCCCCGAGAGCACAGGCGCGGACGCGGTGCGAGCGGGCGGCCGAGGCACGGCCGTTGCGGTTTCGGCGGGCATGGTGAGGATCCTTGTGTGTCGATAGCGGTTGTCTGTGCGTCGGGAGGACCGACGGATGCCGCGACCCGCGAGGGACGCGGACTACCCCGTGACCGCGCCCTCCGCAGCGGAGCGCACGAGCTTGGAGTACTTGGCCAGAACGCCTCGGGTGTAGCGCGGGGGCAGGGGCTCCCAGCCCGAGCGGCGGGAGCTCAGCTCTGCGTCATCGACGAGTAGGTCGAGAGTGCGAGCCGCGATATCGACCCGTATCAGATCACCATCGCGCACGAAGGCGATAGGACCTGCGTCCACCGCTTCGGGTGCTATGTGGCCGATGCAGAGGCCGGTTGTGCCGCCTGAGAATCGTCCGTCCGTCAAGAGTAGTACATCTTTTCCGAGACCCGCGCCCTTGATCGCCGCGGTGATCGCGAGCATCTCGCGCATTCCGGGCCCGCCCTTGGGACCCTCGTAGCGGATCACGACGACATCCCCCGCGGCGATCACGCCCGCCTCCAGCGCATCCATGGCCGCCCGCTCGCGCTCGAACACGCGGGCGGGACCCTCGAAGACGGCGGCGTCGAAGCCGGCGGTCTTGACCACGGCGCCCTCGGGCGCGAGCGAGCCATGCAGGATCGTGATGCCGCCGGTCGCGTGGATCGGGTTGTCGAAGGTGTGGATCACGGTGCCGTCGATCGGGTCGGGGTCGATCTCGGCGAGGTTCTCGGCGACCGTCTTGCCCGTCACGGTGAGGGCGTCGCCGTGCAGCAGACCCTCGTCGAGCATCGCCTTCATGATGACCGGGATGCCGCCGTGACGGTCGACGTCGTTCATGACGTACTTTCCGAACGGCTTCATGTCGGCCACGTGCGGCACCTTGTCGCCGATGCGGTTGAAGTCGTGCAGGTCGAGGTCGATCTCGGCCTCGTGGGCGATCGCCAGCAGGTGCAGGACGACGTTGGTCGAACCGCCGAGGGCCATCGCCAGCGCGATGGCGTTCTCGAACGACTCCTTGGTGAGGATGTCGCGGGTCGTGATGCCCCGGCGGAGAAGATTGACCACGGCCTCGCCGGAGCGGTGAGCGAAGTAGTCGCGGCGGCGGTCTGCCGACGGCGGCGCGGCGGAGCCCGGCAGGCTCAGCCCCAGCGCCTCGGCGACGGACGCCATCGTGTTGGCGGTGTACATGCCTCCGCAGGCGCCCTCGCCCGGCGCGAACGCGCACTCGATGCGCTTGAGGTCGGCCTCCGACATCTTCCCTGACAGGCACGCGCCGACGCCCTCGAACGAGTCGACGATCGTGATGTCCTTCTCGGTGCCGTCCGAGAGCTTGACCCAGCCCGGGGCGATGGATCCGGCGTAGAGGAACACACTGGACAGACCCAGGCGCGCGCTCGCCATGAGCATGCCCGGGATCGACTTGTCGCAGCCCGCCAGGAGGACGGTGCCATCGAGCCGCTCGGCCTGCACCACCGTCTCGACGGAGTCGGCGATCACCTCCCGCGAGACGAGCGAGAAGTGCATACCTTCGTGCCCCATGGAGATGCCGTCCGACACCGAGATCGTGCCGAACTGCAGCGGATACCCGCCGCCCGAGTGCACACCCTCTTTGGCGCCTTGCGCGAGGCGGTCGAGGCTGAGGTTGCAGGGGGTGATCTCGTTCCAGCTCGACGCGATGCCGATCTGGGGCTTCTCCCAGTCCGCGTCGCCCATGCCGACGGCGCGGAGCATGCCGCGGGAGGTGGTGGCTTCGATGCCGTCTGTCACAACCCGGCTGCGGGGCTTGATGTCGACGGGCGCGCTGGATGACGGGTCGGTGCTGGCCATGCCCCGAGTCTATGACCGAGCGGCGATGCGCAACCGCGCGAGTGCGGACAACACACCGGCGAGTTCTTTGGCGTCGGCCACGCGGAGAGTCGCCGCGGTCTCACCCTCGCCCACTCGGATGCCGAGGTCCGCGTCACCGAGGCTCGCCAGAGCGTCCTCGTCCGTGACGTCGTCCCCCGCGAAGACGACCGCCGTGGCCCCCGTCTGCTCGCGCAGCTGCGCGACTGCGGAGTCCTTGCCCTCGTGCCGCCACGCGAATTCGAGGATGTCGCGACCCGAGCGGCGCCGCCAGTCCGGTGCATGCCGCGCGACGATGTCGTCGACCGCGGCGGCCGCGGCGGCGGCATCCGTCGGGGAACACAATCGGGTGTGCAGCCCGAAGCCGAAGGCCTTGTGCTCGATCCACGCGCCCTCGATGTGCTCGACGGCGCGCTCGGCCGCCGCGCGCAGCGCCTCGGAGTCCCCGGCGTGAGGATTCTCGCTCGACGCGAGGGCCTCGGCCGTCCCGGAGTCCTCGTGCCGCGCCGAAGTCCTCGCCTGGGACCCCGCCGCGTCGGCGTCGAAACCCTCGGGATGCCGGAACTCCGCGCCGTGGGATCCCGCGAGGTGCACGGGCGACCCCGGCTCGTACTCCGCGATCACCGCGAGGTCGGCGAGGGTGCGCCCGGAGACGAAGGCGACCACGGTGTCGGGAGCCGCGGCGAGCTCGCGGACGGCGGTCGCGGACTCGGGAAGCGCGCGCGCCGACATCGGCTCGTCGGTCAGGGGCGCGAGCGTGCCGTCGAAGTCGAGGGCGATGAGCAGCCGCTCCGCGCCGGCGACCTTCTCGAGGGCGACCGCGATGTCATCGGGCAAGGAGGCGTGGTCGTGGCTCACGCGGTCGCCTCCGCCCGGGTGCGCGCCTGATCGAGGGCGGCGAGGAAGCTGCGCGACCAGGCGTCCACGTCGTGCTCGAACACCCGGCGGCGCAGGGATCGCATGCGTCTGCCCTGCTCGGCACCGGGCATCTCGATCGCCCGCATGATCGTGTCCTTGAGCCCGCCGATGTCGTGCGGGTTGATCAGCAGCGCGCTGCCGAGCTCATCGGCGGCACCCGCGAACTCGCTGAGGACGAGCACGCCGCGGTTGTCCAGGCGCGCGGCCAGATACTCCTTGGCGACGAGGTTCATGCCATCGCGCAGGGCGGTGACGAGCATGACGTCGGCGGCGAGGAACAGGGCGACCATCTCCTCGCGCGGATAGCCGTGGTGGAGGTATCTGATCGCCGTGTGCCCGACGCTGTCGAACGTGCCGTTGATGCGGCCGACCGTCAGCTCGATCTCGTCACGCAGCTGCGCATAGGCCTCGACGCGCTCGCGGCTCGGGCTCGCGACCTGCACGAGGGTGACGTCGCTGACGTCGAGGCGGCCGTCCTCGAGCAGCTCGCCGAACGCCTTCATGCGGTGGCGGATGCCCTTGGTGTAGTCGAGCCGGTCGACGCCCAGAAGGATCTTGCGAGGATTGCCGAGCCCCTCGCGGATCTCCCTCGCTC
Organism: Microbacterium sp. HA-8; assembly: GCF_046111165.1. Classification (NCBI taxonomy): domain Bacteria; kingdom Bacillati; phylum Actinomycetota; class Actinomycetes; order Micrococcales; family Microbacteriaceae; genus Microbacterium; species Microbacterium sp. HA-8. Next base: position 2,048,027 of record NZ_CP162025.1, on the reverse strand, counting down.
GCGCCTGCACCTCCGGTCGACGGGCGATCTCGGCGTAGGACTCGGCGTCGATCGAGATGGGGAACGCCTTCGCGAGCGCTGTGCGGGTACCGCCGCCGGGCACGGGCACGGTGATGCCCGACGCCTTGGTGTCGTAGCGCTGCTGGCGGCGCACCGCGCGGGCGAAGTTTCCGGCATCCGCCACCCGCTGGAATCCGATGACGTCGGCGCCGAGCAGCCCCTCGAGCACTTGCCGCCGCCAGGGCAGCTGCGAGTACAGACCGTATGCCGGAAAGGGAATGTGGTGGAAGTAGCCGATCGTCACATCGGGGCGCAGCTCGCGCACCATCTTGGGCACGAGCTGCAGCTGGTAGTCCTGCACCCAGACGGTGCCGCCCTCGGCGACCACCGCGGCCGCGGCCTCGGCGAAGCGCTGATTGACGCTGACGTACGCCTCCCACCACACGCGGCGATAGCGCGGGGCGGCGATGACGTCGTGGTAGAGCGGCCAGATCGTGTCGTTCGAGAAGCCCTCGTAGTAGAGCTCGACGTCGTCGGCGGTGAGCGTGATCGGCACGAGGTGCGTGCCCTCGAAATCGAAGGGCTCCAGTTCGAGATCGGGCTTTCCTGCCCACCCGACCCATGCGCCGTCGGCGCGCTTCATCACCGGCTCGAGGGCGGTCACCAGACCCCCGGGCGACCGGCGCCACTCGCCGTCCCCTTCGGCGCGATCGACGGGGAGCCGGTTGGCCACGACGACGAATTCGGCGCGATCGGGAAGACTGTCGGTGCTCACGGGGGCCTCTCACGGGGCGTCGGGTCGGGCGATGGGGCCTTTCCAGGCTACCCGGAGCCGCCGAGGACCCGAGGGGACTTGCGCCCCCGGCCGGCGATTGTCAAGGCTGCTGCAGCCCGCGGGTGACGCAGTAGCGTGGGGCCATGCGCAAGTACCTCTTCGGCACCGGCATCATCACGGCCTTCACGGGCGGGATCACCCTGCTGCGCTCCGCGCGCGAGGGCGAGTTCACCTGGCGCACCGCCCTGGCGTGGCTCAGCTGGGGTATCTCGCTCTCACTCGCGATCGGCTCGATCGTCGACACCCGGCGCGCGACCCGCGGCCGCCCGATCGCCGACGACTCCCCCGTGCACGGCAAGGAGCAGAAGCTGCTGAAGAAGCGCCTGCGCTCCTGAGCAGGCCGCCTCACGCCGTGCTCAGCGCGTGAGAATCAGCGCCTCGCCCTGCCCGCCCCCGCCGCACAGGCCCACCGCCGCCGTGCCGGTCCCACGGCGGACCAGCTCGTGCACGGCGTGCACGACGAGCCGCGCACCCGACGCACCGATGGGGTGACCGAGCGCGATGCCGCCGCCGTGGATGTTCACGACGTCGTCGTCCAGGCCCAGATGGCGCTGGGATGCTGCCACCACGGCACCGAACGCCTCGTTGATCTCGACCAGGTCGAGATCTCGCGGGTCGAGGCCCTGCTTCGCGCACGCGCGCTCGATGGCCCGAGCGGGCTGCGCCTGCAGCGAGTTGTCGGGTCCGGCGACCTGACCGGAGGCGCCCACCGCCGCCAGCACCCGCCAGCCGTTGTCGTCGGCGTGCGCGCGCGTCGTGACGACGACGGCCGCCGCCCCGTCGGAGATCTGCGACGCGTTGCCCGCCGTGATCGAACCGCCCTCGGCGAACGCGGGACGCAGCCGCGCGAGCGTGTCCGCCGTGGTGTCGTCGCGGATGCCCTCATCGGCCGTCAGCACGAGGGGCTCGCCCCGGCGCTGCGGCACTTCGACGGGCACGATCTCGGCGTCGAAGATTCCCGCATCACGAGCGGCGGCCGCGCGCTGATGCGAGCGGGCGGCGATGTCATCCTGCTCTGCACGCGTGATCTCGAAACGCGGGTTGTGTCTCTCGGTCGACGCTCCCATGCTGTCGCGGTCGTAGGCGTCGGTGAGACCGTCGTGCGCCATGTGGTCGAGCACCTCGACGCTGCCGTACGCCCAGCCCTCGCGGGAATCCATCAGCAGGTGCGGGGCACGCGTCATGGACTCCATGCCCGCGGCGACCACGACGGTCGCGTCGCCGGTCGCGATCATGCGCGCCGCGTCGATGACCGCCGTGAGACCCGACAGGCACACCTTGTTCACCGCGACGGCGTGCACGTCCCAGCCGAGCCCCGCGCCGATCGCCGCCTGCCGCGCCGGATTCTGACCGGCTCCCGCCTGCAGCACCTGGCCGACGATGACGGCGTCGACCGCATCCGCCGGAACTCCGCCGCGCTCGAGGGCGCCTTTGATCGCGAGCGAGCCTAGCTGGACGGCGGTGAACGGCGCGAGTCGGCCCTTCAGACGCCCCTGCGGTGTGCGCGCGGCGGCGACGATGACGATGTCGGCGGTGTTCATACCGTCGCCGCCCGCAGTGCCGGCGAGATCGTCAGCCGCGGCTCGGTCGCCGCGATGACCTCGTCGACGGTGACGCCCGGGGCCGTTTCGACGAGCACGAGCCCCTCGTCCGTGACGTCGATGACGGCGAGATCCGTGATGATGCGGTCGACGACGCCGCGCCCCGTGAGCGGCAGCGAGCATTCGTCGACGATCTTGGCCGACCCGTCCTTCGCGACGTGTTCCATCAGCACGATGACACTCGCCGCGCCGTGCACGAGATCCATCGCGCCGCCCGGCCCCTTGACCATCTTTCCGGGGATCATCCAGTTGGCGAGGTCTCCCCCGCGCGAGACCTGCATCGCGCCGAGGATGGCCGCGTCGATCTTGCCGCCGCGGATCATCCCGAAGCTCGTGGCCGAGTCGAAGTAGGAGGCCCCGGGCAGGGTCGTGACGGTCTCTTTGCCGGCGTTGATCAGGTCGGGATCGACGGCGGCCTCGCTCGGGTACGGACCCACGCCGAGGATGCCGTTCTCGGACTGCAGCACCACGGTGATCCCCTCGGGCACGTGATTGGGCACGAGCGTCGGCAGGCCGATGCCGAGGTTGACGTACGAGCCGTCCGAGAGCTCGGCGGCCGCGCGCGCGGCCATCTCATCGCGGGTGAGTGCCATGGTCATTCTCCTGTTCCCGAGCCCGGCGAGGGCTCGCGCGGCGGCGACACGGTGCGTCGCTCGATCCGCTTCTCGATGCCGGTGCCGACCTCGACGACGCGGTGCACGAAGATCCCCGGCAGGTGGATGCCGTCGGCATCGAGTTCGCCCGGCTCCACGAGTTCTTCGACCTGGGCGATGCACACGCGCCCCGCCATCGCGGCGAGGGGGTTGAAATTGCGCGCGGCCTTGTTGAAGACGAGGTTGCCGTGACGGTCGCCCCGCACGGCGTGGACAAGCGCGAAGTCGGTGGTGATGCTCTCCTCCAGCACGAATTCGCGGGAGCGACCGTCCCGCTCGAAGGTGCGGACGTGCTTGGGCGGCGAGGCGAGCGCGACACCTCCCGCGCCGTCGTAGCGCTGCGGCAGCCCGCCCTCGGCGACCTGCGTGCCGACGCCGGTCTGGGTGTAGAACGCGGCGATGCCCGACCCGCCGGCGCGCAGCTTCTCGGCGAGCGTGCCCTGCGGCGTCAACTCGACCTCGAGCTCGCCGGAGAGGAACTGGCGCTCGAACTCCTTGTTCTCCCCCACGTACGACGACGTCATCTTGCGGATCCGCCGGGCACCCAGCAGCACGCCGAGGCCCCAGTCGTCGACGCCGCAGTTGTTGCTGACGATGCTGAGGTCGGTGGTGCCCTGCGCGAGCAGGGCCTCGATGAGGGCGATGGGGTTGCCCGAGAGCCCGAATCCCCCCACCGCCAGCGTCGCGCCGTCCGGGATGTCGGCGACGGCCTCGTCGGCGGTGGCAACCTGCTTGTCGATCACTCGTCACTCCTTCGTGTGCGGTTCATCCAGCGTGCTCCTGTCGGTGCCGTTGCGCCAACCGTGCGCTTGCGATGTGGTCGCATGCACGCCTAGTATCCATATCGTGGGACAGGCTGGAGTCGTGCCGGGCGCGCAGGCGATCGCCCGCGCCGCGGCGCTGCTGCGGCTCGTGACCGCGGCGGGCGAGGAGGGTGCCGCGGTGCAGGACCTCGCCCGCACCGCCGGCCTGACCCGATCCACCGCCTACCGTCTGCTCACCGCGTTGCGCGCCGAGGGTCTGGTCGATCACGACGAGGCGAAGGCGCGATGGATGCCGGGGCCCGAGCTCTTCCTGATGGGCCAGGTGGCGGCATCCCGGTACGACATCACCGCCCAGGCGCGCGACATCGTGCGTTCGCTCGCGGTGCGCACGGAGGAGAGCGCCTTCCTCTCGGTGCGCCGCGGGGATGAGACCGTGTGTCTGCTGCGCGAGGAGGGCTCGTTCCCGATCCGCTCGTTCGTCCTGAGCGAGGGGGTGCGCTTTCCGCTCGGCGTCGCCTCGGCGGGGCTCGCGATCCTCGCCTTCCTCCCGCCCGACGAGATCGACGCCTACCTCCAGCGCCACCCCGAGCTCGCGGAGCGCTGGGGTGCATCCCACGATGTGGCGCGGCTGCGCACCCGCGTGGCAGAGACGCGCGACCGCGGCTACGCCGTCAATCCCGGCCTGATCGTGGCGGGCAGCTGGGGCATCGGCGCGGCGGTGTTCGACCGGGCGGGGCGGCCCGAATGGGCCCTCAGCCTCACCGGCGTGCAGTTCCGCTTCGATCCCGACCGCCTCCCGACGCTCGGGCGCACGCTGCTGGCGCACGCCCACCAGCTCACGACGCGCCTGACCCGCCCGCTGCCGCGGTGAGCATCGCCGCTCAGCCGGCGGCGAGCGCGGCGACGCGGGCGGCCCCCTCGGGCGCGAGCACGATCGTGTAGTGGTTCACGCCCGACATCCGCTCGTGGCGGATCTCGGGATGCTGGGCCAGCAGCCCCGCGAGATGACCCTCCTCGTACAGCCCCGGCTGCTCGTCGCGCAGCCCCCTCGGCGCCGTCAACAGCACCGCCGGGTGGGCCAGTCGCGCCAGCGCATCGCCGATCGCGGTGCCCGTGTTGAGGTCGATCGTGTCCTCGACCGTCGTGGCGTACGACGTCGCCGGACGCAGCGCACCGCCCTCGGGCACGAGATCGTACGCGAGGTAGCGCTCCAGCGGCTCCGACCAGTCGGCCGCGAACGCGGGATGCGCCCGCCAGAATGCGAGGTACTCCGCGACGTCGGCGAACCTCATGTGCAGGCGATCGGCGGTCGCCCCCAGAACGCTCTGCACGACCTCGTCGGGGGTGAGCCCCGGGGGTACGTCCAGCGGCAGTCCGCCGTCGACGAGCAGGAGGCGCGAGACGCGCGCAGGGTGCCGGGCGGCGAGCACGACACTCACGAACGCCCCCATGGAGTGTCCGACCACGACGGAGCTGCCGATGCCGAGGGCGTCGAGCACGGCGACGAGGTCGTCCGCGTGGGCGGCCATCCCCGCGGGGCCCTGCACGTCGCGGCTGGCGCCGCGTCCGCGCAGGTCCGGTGCGATCGCGCGAACACCGTCGGGGAGGGCGTCCACGACAAAGGGCCAGGCGAGGTGCGACGAGGTGATCCCGTGCACGAGCAGCACGTCGGCGGTGTGCGGGCCGACGGCATCCCAGATGCCGACCCGCAGCGCGCCACCGGCCACGGGCACGTTCATCGTGCGGTACGGGTGCCGCGACGCCCCCGCCGCAGCACCCGCCCGCGCCCCCGCGTCCGCGGCGGCGGCCCCCGTCGCCGCGTCGCCGCCCGCGGTCACCGGGCGCTCCATCCGCCGTCCATCGTGTACGACGCGCCGGTGACCATACCCGCCGCGTCCGACACGAGCCACCCGGCGAGATCGGCGACCTCGTCGGGTTCGACGAGGCGCTTGATCGCGCTCTCGGCGAGCATCACCCGCGCGACCACCTCGGACTCGTCGATGCCGTGCATGCGCGCCTGGTCGGCGATCTGCTTCTCGACCAGAGGCGTGCGGACGTAGCCGGGATTGATGCAGTTGCTGGTGACGCCGTGCGCTCCACCCTCGAGCGCGGTGACCTTGGAGAGACCCTCGAGTGCGTGTTTGGACGCGACGTACGCCGATTTGAAGGGGCTCGCGCGCAGCCCGTGCACGCTCGAGATGTTGACGACGCGTCCCCAGCCTCGGCGGTACATGCCCGGCAGGACGGCGCGGATCAGCAGGAACGGCGCCTCGACCATGAGTCGCTGCATGAGCCGGAAGTCCTCGGGCGCGAACTCGTGCAGCGGCGCCACCCGCTGGATGCCCGCGTTGTTGACGAGGATGTCGGCCTCGAGCGGGACGTCCTGCCACGACGTCGTCGCCGAGAGGTCGATCTGCCACGCCTCGCCGCCGATCTCGCGGGCCGCATCCTCGGCGGCCTCGCCGTCGACATCGGCCACGATGACATGGGCACCGCGCGCCGAGAGCAGTCGCGCGCACGCGCGGCCGATACCGCTCGCCGCGCCCGTGACGATCGCGCGCCGTCCTTCGAGGTTCTGCTCGCTCATGAGAGCTCCTTCCTGTGCCCGGGCGCGAGGGCGTTGTCGATGACGCGCATCATCGCGTCGAAGATCTCCGGCTGCAGCTGACGCGGCGGATCCCCCGCCGCGTCTCGCTCCCACAGCAGGAATCGCATCCCGATCAGCTCGCCGATGCCCATCAGCGACCAGGCCGTGACCTGCGGATCGAGGCCGGGATCGACATCGCCCGCGCGCTGCGCCGCGCGGAGCCCCGCCTCGTACCCCTCGACGATGCGCGTGTAGTGCAGCCGCAGCGTCTCGGGAGAGACGAACTCCGCCTCACGCACCACGCGGTACAGCGCCGGGTGCGCGGCCGTGAACCGGAAGAAGCCGGCAAATCCCGCCCGCTCGGCCTCGAGGCGGGACGACGCGCCCTGCATGGCCTCGGCCATCGAGTGACGTACGCGGCGGTTCAGATCGAGCACGAGGGCCTCGAAGATGGACTGCTTGCTGTCGAAGTAGAGGTAGAAGGTGCCGAGCCCGATGCCCGCCCGCTCCGTGATCCGCACGATGGAGGCCTCGTGGTAGCCGGCGTCGGCGAAGACGTGCTCGGCGGCCTCCAGCAGCCGCGCGCGCGTGGCCTCGCCCCGTTTCGTCAGCGGCCGGCCCGTCGCCTGCGACACCGGCTCGGGCGCCTCCTCGATGTGGTGGTCATGCAGGGTCATGCGTCTCCTCCTCCATGAGCCGAGCGGCCCGCTCCCGCAGCCTCGCGCGGGCGATCTTGTCGATCCCCGATCGCGGCAGTTCCGCAACGAGGACCGCGTGGACCGGCACCTTGAACGCCGCAAGATGGCGTCGGGCGTGCGTGAGCAGTTCGTCCTCCGACAGTGTGGCGCCGGGTCTCGGCACGACGAACGCGACACCCCGCTCGCCCCATACCCGATCGGGCGCGCCGACCACCGCCACCTCGCCGACCAGCGGATGACGCGCGAGCACCCGCTCCACCTCGGCGGGCGCGACGTTCTCACCGCCCGAGATGTAGATGTTCTTCAGCCTGTCCACCACCGCGTACACCCCGTCGGCGTCGCGATGCACCAGGTCGCCGGTGCGCAGCCAGCCGTCCGCGAGGGCACGCGCGGTTGCGGTGGCATCACCCAGGTATCCGGCGAAGACGCTGGGACCGCGAACCTGCAGCTCGCCGGTCGCGATCCCTGCGAGCTCCAGCCCTGAGCGCGGGTCGGTGATCCGCACGTCCACGTGCGGATAGGGCCGGCCGACAGCGCCGGGCCGGGCGGCGACCTCGTCCGCGGGCAGGTGCAGCACGTTCGGGGCGGCCTCGGTCAGGCCGTAGCCCTGGGTCAGGGCGACTCCATGCGTGGCCCACTCCTCGTGCAGGTCGGGGGGCATCGTCGCGCCCCCGACCAGAGCCAGACGCACGGAGTGCAGATCGGCGGCGCGGAAGGAGTCGTCGTCCGCCAGCATCCGGTACTGCGTGGGGACGCCCATCATGCAGGTCACGCCCCGCTCACGGATCAGCTGCAGCACGCGGCGCGGCTGGAACGACCGCTCGAGCACGACCGTCGCCCCCACCCACCACGCCAGCAGCGGCTGCACGTTCCAGGCCGCGACGTGATGCTGGGGCAGCATGGCCAGCACCACGTCGTCTTCGCGCACGGGCAGCGCCCCCGAGAGGGCGAGATTGTTCCAGAAGCAGTTGGCGTGGGTGAGCACCACGCCCTTCGGTGCCGCCTCGCTGCCGGAGGTGAAGATCACCAGCAGCGGATCGTCGTCGCGCACGGGCGCGTCGCCCGCCGCGCTCGCCCGCGCGAACGGCGGCACGGAGATCTCCGCACCCGTGGTGCCCAGCTGCCGCACGGCGCGGATCGGCCCCGCATCGCCCGCTTCCGCGCGCAGCGCGGCCGCGGCGAGCGCGTCGTACTCGTCGTCGACCAGGACGAGCGCGGGATCGCTGCGACGCAGAAGGTCGGCGATCTCGCCGGGTGTCAGCCGCCACGACAGCGGAACGAACGCCACGCCCGCGAGCGCGCAGGCGAAGAACGCCACGACGTGGTCGATCGAATTGCCCGAGATCGTCGCGATGCGCGCGCCGGGCCCGTACCCGGCCGTACGCAGGCGCGCGGAGAGCTGCCTCGCGCGCGCGGCCAGCCTGCCGTAGCCGATCGTGACGCCGCGATCGTCGATCGCGACCCGGTCCGGGGCGTGAGCCGCGCGATCGGTGAGCCAGCGCCCGATCGTGTGCGGCTCGTCCTGCGCGCGCGTGTCGGCCTCGGATCCCGGCGCCGCGATCACGCCTTCACCTCCACGGGCTCTTCGGCCTGCGCGTCGTCGGCGTCCAGGCGTCCGAGCGCCGTCGCGCGACGCCCACCGCGTCGCCGCCGCGCCCAGGCGTCGACCGTTCCGGCGACTCCGCCCGGCAGGAACATCACGACGAGGATGAAGAGCACGCCGAGGATGAACAGCGGCTCCGACAGAGGCACCCGCAGCACGTCGGGAAGACCCGCGACCGCCTCGGAGCCCGCGAGAACCGTCAGACGCTGATCCAGCAGCGTGTAGAGCACCCCGCCGACGATCGCCCCCCACCGGAACCCGACACCGCCGAGCACCACCATCACGAGCACTGTGATCGTGAGATCGGCCGACACCGAACGCGGCGCCGTGCCGGACTGCAGCAGCATGTACGCGACGCCCGCGAGCGACGCGCAACCGGCCGCAACGACGAAGACGGTGAGCTTGGCCGCGTAGGGCGAGAGTCCGAGCACCCGCACGCGCACCTCGTTCTCCCGCACGGCGCGGGTGAGGTGGCCCAGGCGTGATCGATCGACCCACAGCACCACGAGGTACACGAGCACCAGCACGACAAGGCTCAGCCAGTAGAGGTTGCGCGCGTTGATGACGCCGACGAGAAAGCCGGGCACCGAGTCGGTCTCGAGCCCGAGGCCCTCCTCGCCGCCGGTGAGCTGCTGGTTGCGGCGCACGAGCACGGACCCCGCCTGAGCGAAGGCGAGGGTGACCATCGCGAACGGGATGCCGGAGACACGCATGCTCACCGCGCCGGTCACCAGCGCGATCACGAGTCCGCCGATCAGGGCGACGAGGATCCCGGGCCAGAGCGCCATGCCCGTCTGCTCGAGCACGATGCCGAGACCGTACGCGCCGGCACCGAAGTAGAGGGCATGACCGAAAGACAGCATCCCGGACGTGCCCAGCAGCAGGTTGTACGAGAGCGCGAGGGCCGCGAAGACCATGCAGAGCGAGAGCAGGGCGAGGCTGCCCGGTGTGTACGTGGGCCCCGGAAGGACGCCCGGGATGCTGAGGTTCAGCAGCGGCAGGATCGCCAGGACGACGAGCCCGGCCACGCCCGCGGCGATCGGCAGCAGGGGACGCAGGGCCCATCGCGGGGTGCGGGTGTCGCTCATGCCTTCCTCCCGAGGAGTCCGCGCGGGCGCACGAGCAGCACGACCGCGAGCAGCGCCACGACGATGAAATCGCCCGTGCCGCCGAGATAGAAGTTGGCGAACTGCTGCAGCACCGCCACGAGGACCGAGGCGATCGCCGCCCCGATGAGGGAGCCGAGACCGCCGATGACCGTGACGATGAACGCGAAGATCAGCAGGGTCTGCCCGAGGTGCGCCGAGACGTAGCCCGTGTAATGGGCGGCGAGCACACCCCCGATTCCGGCGGCCGCGCCCCCGATCGCGAACACGAGGGTGAAGGAGCGGCGCACGTCGATGCCGAGCGCGGTGACCATCGAGCGGTTCTCGACGCCCGCGCGGATGATCATGCCGTAGCGGGTGCGGCGCAGGAAGATCACGAGGGCGGCGAGCACGAGGATCGCGGCGGCGATCAGCACCCAGTAGGTGTTCGGGATGCGGGCGCCGAGCACCTCGGTCGTGTCGCGCAGCCACGACGGGCCCGCGATGTAGATCGGATCGGTGCCCCAGATGCCCTCGAACAGGGCGACCGCGGCGAACGAGAGCCCCACGGTGACGAGCACCTGTTCGATGTGTCTTTCGTAGAGCGGGCGGATGAGGGCCAGTTCGGTCACGGTCGCGAAGATCGCACCGATCGCGGCGCCCACCAGCACCGAGAGGAGGAACCCTCCCCACGACGCGGTGTCCAGACGCCGTGCGACCTCCCAGCCGAGGAACGCGCTGAGGGTGAGGAATGCGCCGTGCGCGAAGTTGAGCACGTGCATCAGCCCGTAGATCAGGCTGAGGCCGGACGCGATCAGGAAGTACAGGGCGCCGAGGCCGATGCCGGTCAGCAGCACGAGGACGAGGGCACTCATGCGGCCGCCTCCGCGTGCACGCCGAGCAGCCGCCGGGTGAGCTCCTCGTCGTCGAGGATGCCGGTGGCCGAGCCCGTGTGCACGACACGTCCGCTCTCGATGACGATCGCATCTCCCGCCAGGGCGCGGACGACCTCGAGGTTCTGCTCGACGAGCAGGATCGGCACGAGGCGAGAGGCCTCGCGGAGCGCATCGGCGACCTCGCCCACGATCCGCGGCGCGAGGCCCTTGGTGGGCTCGTCGACGAGCAGGAGCCGGTTGTCGTTGAGCAGCGCCCGTGCCACCGAGACCATCTGCTGCTGCCCTCCCGAGAGCGTGCCGGCCGCCTGGCCCCGTCGCGTGACGAGGTCGGGAAAGAGCTGTGCGACCAGTTCGCGCCGCTCTTCGAGCCGGTCGGCATCCGCCGCGCCGCGCCGCGAACGGCGCTCGGCGAGGGCGAGGTTCTCGGCCACGGTGAGTCCCGCGAACACCTCGCGGTCCTCGGGCACGTAGCCGACGCCCCGCTGCACGATGCGATGTGTCGGAAGGGCGTCGATCCGCTCCCCCGCCAGTCGCACCTCGCCGCGACGGTGGATGAGCCCCAGGATCGCGCGCAGCGTGGAGGTCTTGCCGACGCCGTTGCGACCGAGCACGGCCGTGATCCCGGTCGCCGCGACGGCGAACGAGACGTCCTCCACGACCTGCTGACCCGCGATCGTGGCCTTCAGATGGGTGACGGTGAGGATCGGCTCGGGCAGTGTCGCCGCCGCGGTGCCGGCAGCAGCCGGGTGCGCCGCGCTCATGCCGCCGTCCCCAGATAGGCGCTCTGCACGAGCGGGTCGGCCATGACCTTCTGCGGAGTGTCGAAGGCGAGGATGCTGCCGGAGTACATCACCGCGACGCGGTCGACGAGCCCCATCAGCACATCGATGTGGTGCTCGACCATGACGACCGTCGCTCCCGACTCGCGCTGCATGTCGCGGATGTTCTCGACGAGGCCCGCGACGTCACCGGAGGCGACGCCGGCCATCGGCTCGTCCAGCAGCACGGTGCGCGCGCCCGCGACCAGTAGCACGGCGATCTCGAGCTTGCGCTTGTCACCGTGCGAGATGTCGCCCGCCGCGGCGTCGGCCTTGTGCGAGAGGCCGACACGATCGAGGGTCTGCCGAGCCGTACGGGTGGCAGCATCCGTCGGCCGGGGAAAGGTCAACAGGGAGTAGTTGCCGCCCTGCTTCGCCTGCGCGGCGAGCCGCACATTCTCGAGCACGCTCAATCGGGGGAACAGGCTGGATGTCTGGAAGGTGCGCCCGAGCCCCGCCCGCGCCCGGCGGGGTACCGACAGCGTCGTGATGTCGGCACCGTCCATGAGGATGCGGCCCGCCGTCGGCCGAACGAGGCCGGAGATCACGTTGAACAGTGTGGTCTTGCCGGCTCCGTTGGGCCCGATCACGCCGACGAGCGAACCCGGGGCGATCACGAGGTCGACGTCCTCGAGGATTCTCGCGCCGCCGATCTGCAGGCCCAGGCCCGAGATCTCGAGCGCGGGCGGGGCTGGGGTCGTCATCGCCCGATCACTCCGCCTCTGCCGGGGCGACCGCTTCGGCGTCGGCGGTGTCGACCAGTTCGGGCACGAACGAGCCACCGTCGGCGACGAGGCGCACCTGGTACATCTCCTGGATGAGGGCGTGGTCGCCGGCCCGCACCGTCGTGGTGCCCTTCGGGCCCTCGAACTCGTAGCCCTCGAGGGCTTCGATCATGCCGTCGACGGTGCCCTCGCCCTTGCGGATCGCCTGCACGATCATCAGCGCGGCGGTGAATCCATCGGGGGTGAACAGGTCGGGTGTGCCGCCCGCCTCTTCGACGGCCTCGATCATCGCGGTGTTGACCTCGGAGTCGTTCGCGCCCGCGAAGTAGTGGTTGAGGAAGCTGATCTGCTCGGACGCCTCACCGTATGCGCCGAAGGTCGCGGCATCGCCCAGGCCCGTGACGACGGGCACCGCGTCGAGGACGCCCTGCTGGCTCATCGCCTGCCACATGGCGCCGGACGTCGCTCCCGCCCATGCCACGAACACGAGGTCCGGTTCGCCCGCGACGACCTGCTGCGCGAACGGCGTGAACTCCGTGACGTCCTCGGCGACGAGCACCGCATCGACCGTGGCGCCCTGAGCGCCGAGGATCGCCTCGACGGCGGCCTGGTTGCCCTGACCGAAGGCGTTGTTCTGTGCGAAGACCGTGATCTTGCGCCCCTCGATGTCGTCGAGGAACGTACCCGCCGTGGCGACGTCCTGCGCGCTCTGGCGTCCGGAGCGGAACGTGTACTCGTTGATGCCCGTGAGGGCGTCGGCAGCGGCCGGGCCCGAGATGAAGAGCACCTGGTTCTGCGCGGCCTGCTCGGCCACCGCGAGGGCGACACCCGACGAGGCGCTGCCGGCGAGGATCTGCACGCCCTCGCCGATAAGCTCCTTCGCGATCGTCACCGCGGTGTCGGGGTTGCCGGCGTCGTCGCGGTAGTCGACCTCGATGGTCGTCCCGTCGACCTCGCCGGTGCCGTCGGTCGCGTAGTCCAAGCCCGCTCGGAATCCCTCGAGGTACTGCTCCCCGTAGCCCGCCAGCGGCCCCGTCTCGCTCGTGATGACGCCGACGGTGACCGATTCGGCGGCTTCGCCGTCCGTTCCCTCGCCTCCGTCGGTGCCGGCCTGCGGCGCGCACGCCGATAGGAAGAGGGCCGCGGCTGCCGCCGCCGAACCCCAGAGCAACTTCTTCGTAACGCGCATGTGCGTGCCTTTCGCCATTGAGAGGTGCAGGTACCTGAAACCCGATTCAGGTTATGGCGAAAGCGTAGATCGCGGGGCGCGGACGTGTCAACAGGCCGCGAACGACGAAAGGCCCTGGAACTGGCGAGAGTTCCAAGGCCTTCCTGGTGCACCCCCTCGGACTTGAACCGAGAACCCACTGTTCCCGTGTCGCCTGGCAAATATGAGTTCCGGCGGAGCCGAGTTCCCTGTGTTGGCGCGGATCTGCGCTGCTTCGCGGGGTGAAGTTCTACGGGGTGATTCGGGGGGTTTCGTGGACAGAACAGCTCCGCAGAGTGCCCGCAAACCCAGGTCGTGCGTTCTGGACGAACGTATCCCGGACAGTGTCCGCGATTGCCTGGAGCAGAGTCTCCAGTCTCACGTCCGGTGTCGGCACCTCGCAAGGCCTCCGTCTGGCTTATAGCCTCCGCACCCCGACGAGACTCCAAATCGTCGAGTCGAGACACGACGACAATCGAGGACTCCCTCACACAGTTGGGTATCGAGTTGCCCGTCCACGCAACGGCTCCGGCGACCTCTAAGCACCGGCGTCGTCGTGCGGCTTTGAGTGCGCCGCGGTTGAGGGAGCACCAGCTTGTCGGAGCGCGTCAGAATTGAACGACGACGACGCGGGTGGCTGTCAGTCTGATCGGACCAGGTCGGCGATCGACTCATCAATGTCGGCGGCGGGTGAATCCTGGTCACTTTCGGCGCTCGAAAAGTGAACGGTTGCGGGCAGTCTAGCTAGGTGTTTCGTCGGTGGTGGTGCGGATGCTGGGGAGGCTGTCGATGCCTCTGCCGCGGAGTCGGTAGCTGGCGCCTTTGAGGGTGAGGACGTCGGCGTGGTGAACGATGCGGTCGATCATCGCGGCGGCGACGGCTTGGTCGCCGAAGACGCCGCCCCAGCTGGAGAACGGCAGGTTCGAGGTCAGGATCAGTGACGCGTGTTCGTAGCGTGACGAGACCAGCTGGAAGAACAGGTTGGCGGCGTCTTGTTCGAACGGGAGGTAGCCGACTTCGTCGACGATGATCAGCCCGTAGCGGCGCAGCCGGGTGAGCTCTCGGGGGAGGTTTCCTTGCCGGTGTGCGTCGGTGAGGCGGGTGACCCAGTCCGTCGCAGTCGCGAACAACACCCGGTGCCCGTGGCGGGCAGCGACGATCCCGAGCGCGGTCGCGAGGTGGGTCTTCCCGGTTCCGGGAGGGCCGAGCAGGACCACGTTCTGCGCTTCGAGGAGGAACCCTCCCGAAGCGAGCGCCGCGATCTGCTGCCGAGTGGCTGGTTGCGCGTCCCAGTCGAAGTCCTCGAGGGTCTTCCGGCTCGGGAACCCGGCCGCTTTGATCCGTAGCTCCGCGCCGGAAGCGTTGCGGGCGCTCACTTCGCGTTCGAGGACGGCGGCGAGGTAGTCCTCGAACGACCACCCGGCGTCGCGTGCTTGGTCCGCCATCCGGGCTGCGGCCTCCGTGATCCGGGGTGCCTTGAGTGCGCCGGCGAGATAGGTGATCTGCTTCGCGACGTCGGTCTTGCCGGCCATCAGTTGCTCCCCTCGACGAGCCCGAACGCGCGGTCGTAGTCCGCGAGATCCCGACTCAGATCGTCGCCGACTGGAACAAGTCGCGGCTGCTGGAACTCGCGTCGTAGGACGGCCGCAGCTTCTCGATGCGCGGGGTCGGTGATCACCATTCCTCGCGCCCAGACACGGGTGTGGTCGGCGATGATCCGTCCATCGAGGCGGACGCGGACCCGGTCCAGGTCCGCGGTGACCTCGACGATCCTGCCGATCGCGCGCGGGTCGACGGAGTAGTCGTTCGTGTCGATGCGGACGTAGTAGTCGCGGCCGAGCCGGATCCGGTTCCGCCAGCCCAGATGCAACGGGATCGGCGGCAACGGCAACATCGCCGCCAGATCCGCAGGCAGCAGCGAGATCGGAGAGGTGGCCAGGGTGCGCACCCTCCGCTGGTTGGCGACTCCGAGCCAGTCGGTGAACTGCTCGTTGAAGTCCGCGGGCGAGGCGAATGACCGGCCCGGCATGAACGATGTCTCGAACCAACCGTTGCGGCGTTCCACGATCCCTTTCGATTCCGGATCTCGCGGCGGCAGCAGCACGAGCTTGGTCGCGAGGGTTCCCATGAACGTGTCGACTCCGTCCGCGTGACGGCGTCCTCGCCCGATGCCGGGCTCGTTGTCCCAGATCAGCCGACGCGGAACCCGGCCGAGCTGCTCGATCAGCTGCCAGGTCCCGAGCAGCAGATCCTCGGTCTTCCGCGTCGGGATCATCACTCCCGTCGTGAACCGGCAATGCGCCGGGGTGATCACCAGCACCGGCAACAGCTTCGCTGTCCCGTCCTCGAGCGGGATCTTCTTCGGCGGGAACCACAGATCGCACTGCGCCGCGTCCCCCGCCGCCCACGTGATCCGATCCGCGGGATCGAGACGCTGCTGCTCGGGCCGCAACCGCTTCACGTTGTCACGGAACCACCGGATCGAGCCCGTCCACCCGACCCGCTCCGCGAGCACCGTCGCCGGCATCGTCGGCGTCTCCAGCAGCAACGCACGCACCCGCGACTCGAACGGTGTGAACGACGTCGGCGCCGCTGTCCGCTCATAGTGAGGCGGCGATTCCGAGTTCACCGCCTTGATGACCGTGGTCCTCGAGATACCCAACCGCTCAGCAATATGCGCCTTCGGCACGCCCTCGCCGGCCAGCCTCCGGATCAACGCCCAGTCCTCCAAAGTGATCACTCTCCAATCGTTGAGTGTTCACTTTTCAAGCGCCGCTACTGTCCAGTTTTCGAGCGCCGTCGACAATCAACGTCAACTGTGCGAATCCCCGCGGCTCGAGCGGTCCGCTCTGGGTCTGCGGGGGATGCCCTGGAAGAACCAGAAGTTGACGCCGTCCAAGCCGCGCCAGCCGATCTATGGCCATGCCAGGCGGGGAAGTAGATGACGTTTCGGCCGGGATCGGTCATCCCAATGCGCGGCACCGCCGCGAGACCAATGAGGAGTCCTAATGACCATCCGAAACTTTCGCTTCATCGGCCGCGCGTACGTTTGTCGAGGGTGCGGCACGTCCATCACCACGCCAGCGAGCTTCCGCAAATGCCCAGTGTGCGGCATTCGTATCAACTGACCGCGCACACCGATCAGTCGCCCAGATGACATTCAACGCGAATAACCCATGGCGGTGTGCTGGGCAACGGTCGACCGTGCCGGCCCAGGATCGCGCCGATCACCGCCGTTCCGGAAGGTGGTCCGGTCGTCCATGGCGTGTCACCGTCTGTGAAGACGACAACCACGTCAGGTCGGGGTCGCTCGGTTTCCACGGCTCGCAGACCGATCCGCAGGTCGGTTCCACCCGCGCCGACGAGTCGTGCGTCCCGCGCGCGTCGGACCCGCTGCACGGTATGCACGGCCGCGTCGACGGAGTAGACGGTGACGTTCGCGTCGGGTACGCCGAGGGCGGCGATCGCGCCGTCGACCTCGCCAAGCGCTAGCGCGAGCAGACCGTCGTCGACGCTGCCTGACGTGTCGACGATGATGGAGAGTCGCGGCACGGGTCGATGCTGGCCCGGCAGCACGATTCCTTGCACGCTCGATGCACGGCGTGACGGCCGCCGATAGGTGAAGTCTCCGCGCCCGGCTGCCCACCCGATGGCGCGGCGCACCGCGCCAGCGAGCAAAGGCTCCCACGGCACGCGAGGTTCGAGGGTCGAGCTGATCCACCGAAGCGCGTCTCCGGGTTGATCGCCGCGCCGGCGCAAGTGCGCGCGATAGTCGATGGCGACTTTCCGTCGGATCTCGGCGGCGTCGAACCCGCCGACCGCACCCACGTCCGCGTCTGCGGGCAGCTCATGGCGCCGCGGCAGCCCGTCTGCGCCGCTACCGCAACCGTCATCCGGATCGAGTTCGCCCTGGGGCTCGTCGCTCCCGACTGGCAGACCCGACAGCTTGGCGAAGTATTCCTCGGCGGAGAGCCCGGCTGGCATGCGAAGGTCAACCGCCGTGACGAGTCTTGTCGGATTGATCTGGTCGGGTGCGAGGGTATGTGACACGGTCGCGTCGGTCGCCTGAGCCCAGGCAGAGAAGCTCGCTCGATCGACTCTCTGGTCGCGTGCGCGTGCGGCGTGGTCGGCGAGCAGGTGCCAGCACACATGTGCGAGCTCGGCGGCCACCACGCGCACCGAAGACTCCGCGAGCCACCCCGGGTTGATGTAGATGCGCCACCAGCGATCGCATGTGAGGCGCTCGACCTCACTATCGGGCACCGGGATAAGGGAGTAGAGGGCGTGAGCGAGGTAAGGCAGATCGCGGGGACCGCCGTCGCTGGCACCGTGCGGTACTTCGCTGATGAGCCACAGCTTCGCGGCCGAGAGCTTCTCCAAGTTCATCGACCCATACCCGACGAAGTCGGAAGTAGCCCGGCGAGGGCGAGCGCGGGGGCGAAGACCGCAACGCTCGAGGGCACGGCGGCACCCGCCGGGCGCAGGGTGGGCCGCATGAGCGCACGCACGACCGGTACCGCCGGATCGATGCCCACCTGCTCCGCCGCCTTGGCCGCGACCTGGATCGCCGCCTCCCAGCGCTCCACGGTCGGGTGTCGCGAGTACGCGGCGAGCACGGACTGCAGTACGACGTACACCCGGTCGACCCGCACATCCTCGAAAGAAGCCAGGGACGGATCATCAAGCAGTTCCTCCGGATCAACGAGATCGTTTGCTGCCGACCACCGGCGGTACTCGTGCGCTGCGGCGTCGCCGACGCACCCCGCGACGAGGATCCGCCTTACCTCGTCATTGGCGCCGACGGCGCGCGCAAAAGCGGCGAGACGAGCCGCGTAGTCCCATGTCCGGGGCGTAGGAAAGGCGCGGCCGCGGTCCGTCGCCGAGCTGGGGATGACGCTCAGTTGCGACTCGCGCACGCGAAGGAAACCCGCGACGCGCACACGCTCCTCACCGAGCAGACGGTCAAGATCCAACGTCGGCGCGTGAACCGGGAGTGCCGGCCAGTGGCCGGTCACCATGCCCTCGGCGAAAACATCAAGGGGCATCCCCCAGTCCAGATGGACGAAACGTGACGCTGTCGGAGCCGCGAGCTCCCACCCCGCCGCTGCGACGTCCGCGGGGTTCGCAGCAGCCACAAACGATACGGACCGCGGAAGCTGAAGCGACCCAACCTCGTAGTGGGTGAGAGGGCGCAACGCCGCGGCCTGCAGCGATGGTGACGCGGTCGAGAACTCATCGAAAAATGCGATCGAGCGCCCCGGGTGTGCTGCGAGGCGTTTCGCCCAAGCGGGCGGGGCAAGTGTCACAGAGCCGTCTGATCCGACCACAGGAAGCCCGGCGAAGTCTGAGGGTTCACTGTGCGTGATGATCACCGTCTCGACATGCCAGCCCTGCTGGACGGCGGATTCGACAACGGCCGTCTTGCCCTCGCCAGGATTTCCCCACAAAAGCACCGGGATGCGCGCACTAACGCAGATCCCAAGCGCCTCGAGCGCATTGTCGTAGTCGGTGCGTGTGTGGAGGCTCATGCGGTGTTCCTGTCTCGTCGTATGGTGTCGGGTCGGTGTGGCGGGGTCCCCTCGCGACGCTCCGTTGCCCTCGGGTCTGCATCCCGATCAGTGAGCTCGGCGACCGTGGTGATGCCATCGGATAGGGCGCGAAGCACTGCAACCCTCGTCCCCAGGATGATGAGGAGCACGCCAAGCTCTGTACGGTCGACGGACCTCACACCCGCGCGGTTAGCGGCGGCGACCAGGGCATCGATTGCGGGCCCTGACGGTTTCGTATACTCGACGCCGTGTCGTGCGATCACCTGGAAGTGGGCTGTCGTGGGCTCGCAGCCCACCGACGCCCATGCCGCGATCGCGGCTCCCGTCGCTCGTACTGGCCGCTTCAGCGCGGCGGCGGCCAGCGGCACCGTAGTCGCAGAGATGCCTGCGTCGAGGGCCGTAAGCACGTCATGTTTGGGAAGCCCGAGATCAAGCCATTCGCCCCATTCGCGCGGATCAGTCGATCGACCAGAGCGGTCGACCCACGCGAGCCATGCTGCGGTGTCCGCATCCGGTCTGTGATGCAGCACGCTGGCGATCCACGCCAGATCTGTGTTGCCGTATACCACCCCGAGGAAGTACTCAGTCGGCAGTGGTCCGCGCACGATTTCTGCAGCAGCCGCCAGGACGGGAAGTTCCCTGGGATGGATGCCGGCGAGCCAGAGTTCCGACACCCCTCCGGCTTCTCGGACGAGACTGTTGGCGGCCGGGTGCGAAGCGACCGGCGAGTCGATCGCGATCCAAGCCTGCCCGGCCGCAGCGATGACAGCGGCGAGCTGCCAATGCGGTGCGCCGTATAGGCGTGCAAGGTGCGCAGTTGATCTCGCGTGCGTGGCCGCAGCGGCGGCGGTCGGAAACGCTCGCGATCGACAGCAATCGGATACCTGCGATGCAGTCGCCAGTCGCCAGTCGCCGCGCTTGTCGCGCCGCAACGGCGAACGGGCACGACGGACAACTGCCCCCAGAGCCTCCCGAACGGCTGGGATCGTAGCGTCCACGAGGTCCAGGCACGATGTGTACCCCCCGAAGGCCATCGCGATACGTTCGGCGTCCAGGTCGTGGGGAGTCTCGACGGTCCAGTCTGACCGAATCGTAACCGGATGTGTCCCGCCGCGATTTGCCACACGGCTTGTGCGGCATTCGATGGCGAACGCTAGCGGTCGACCTCCCGGTGCGGGAGCAAATGCGGCGTCGAGCTCGCGTCCGTTCATCCGACCCCTGCCTTGCACCGTAGTCGGCGTCTCCGACATGGGGAGGACCGATCCCGGCAAGCGGCTCCGCCGTCATGCTGCCGACGCGAACCCGGCCGCACCCCGCAGTCCGTCTGGGTCGGCTTGCTGTGAAGCGCCCTGTGAACCAATCCCTGAGAAATGAGGTCCGGCCGGTAACGCTCAGGTACCGACCGGACCTCATTCCTCAGGGAGCGCCAGGGGCCGTGCACCGTGAGTCGATTGCCGTGGCATGAGCGTGCGCCCGCGTCATCGATCGCGGGTCGGGTTGCAGTGAGAAACGGATCGCTTTGCAGCGCACCGTGCGTCACCGTCGTCGCGGCACGGAGGTCCGGGAGCCGCACCAGCTCCTGAGCGGGCCAGCTCAAGTCGTGCTGACGCGTATGCGGCGGTTTTGAGGCCCAGCTTGAACGAACGGACAGCACCGGCGTTCGGTTCGGTCGCGCTCTCAGTGCAGGCGAAAGGCGCTCGGACGATCACGACCCCCGATGCCGAACTTGCGTGCCCCGAGGTGGCTAGCTGCCCCGACCCCGGTGCGTGGTGAGCATGCCTCTATGATCATGTGGCGAGGGAGGAGAATCTGTGGAATCGACCGCGCCCGCCCACCTCCCGCATAGCGAGGACACGACCAGGCTCCTGTCTGTCGTCGACCAGCTGCCGATTCGCACCCGGGAGCGCGCGCGCCTCATCGCGGCGCTCGGGCTTCAAGCCCATACCGAATGGTCTCGTGTCGAGGTAAAACTGGAGGCGTCTGAGCTAGAGGGTCTCCGCTGGTCCGGGCAATTCACGACACCGCACGATCTTGCGCACGTATGTGGGGTCGCCCAGACAGTGGCACGCGCGTATGGGGCGGACATGGTGACGGTTGCGCACATCGCGGTCGCTCTCGCTGTGTCGTCCCGGCAGGCCGCCGACGCGGTCTCGCGCTGCGTCGGGGTAGTCACGGAGGCATTTCATCTGGCGGAGCTTGAGGGCTCGCCCTCCATTCTGAATCGATACCTAGAGGAGATGGAGCTCGCAGCGACAGCGGACGCGCACGAGGGAGAGATTTCCTTCGGCTACGTCGAACCCTGGTACCGGATGCAGCTCATCGCGCCCTGGGTCGATCCCGTTCTTCGAATCGCCCTCTGCATCGCTCTGGCGACACTTGCTGCTCGATCCGGCGCGTTCGTCGCGTGGCCCATCGCGTTCGCAGTGCTGGTCCCCCTGCGTGACAGCGCGCTCGTCGACGCTCCGGGGATCACTCGTCTCCCCCTAGGCTTGCGAAGTCGCTGGCCGAACCTCATCATCCTGGCCAGCGTGGCGTCTCTGTTCCGACTCTGGCCCGTCGCGGAGCTCCTCGTGCTGTCGCACGTGGTCCTTGAGGTCGTGGCAATCGTGGGCGAGGACATACAGGCCAGATCTGCTCGCGCCTATGGGCCGGCGATGAAACGAAGCGGCGACGCGCGCCACGCCTATATCCGCGCCCTCCGGCTGCCGATGCGATATCCGATCCGGGATCGGACGCTGCGAATGATCGCATTGCTCGCGATAGGCATCCCAATCTTCTTGGGTGTCGCCGAGGTATCTCCGGCATGGCCTGCTTTCGCCGCACTCTATGTCCTCGTCGCACTCGGGCGGACCTTTACCGGAGTCCTCTACGCGGCGGCCCTCGTCATCGTCTTCGGCATCGCTCCGACCCTTCCCGTCCTCACAATCGTCGTGGGAGTCGCGGCACGCCTCCTCAGCGTGTACCTGCGACGCATCACTCCCCTTCCGGTTGCCGCCCCGGTCTCCTTCCCTGGCGTGCGGCCGCTCTCGGGAGCCCTCGTCGTCCTGCGCGCACGTCGCCTCGTTCAACTCGGGCAGGCAGCCACTGCCTCGCGCATGCTCGATGCGTGGATCGCGTCGCTCTCGGAGGGCCAGCGCACTCGCGCCGCGGGCGTACAGATGCTGCGCGCCTGGGCGCTGCTCGAGGCGGGGCGCGCCGCTGCCGCGTTAGAGCTCCGCGATGAGTTTCCTCCCAACGAACCGCTATTGCGCACCCTCGTCGTCGCCCGGGCCTTTCATCAGCTCGAGAATGTGGAGGGAGCGCAGCTCGGCGCCAAGAAGCTCATCGAAGGGATAGCGAAAGCCAACCCTGCGCTCCGCACGAATATCGCACTTTTCCTCGCGGAAGTCGATGCTAAAGCCGGGCGGCCTGTCGGAATCGTCGGTCTCATCCCGACAGCCCCGAGCAGACGCGCACTGGTGCCCGCTATCCGGCTGCTCAGGCTCGCTGGCTCCAGCCTGATCGACGAGAATCCAGCGCTCGCCGACAGGCTACTGACGTCCGCCGCGATTCTCGGAACCACTTCCCGCCGGAGCATTTCCGAGGGAACGCTCGTCGAGCGAGGCGGCACCCCCCAGGTGCCAGAAATCGAGGCGGCGCGCGCTGACGTCGCCATGCGGCGCTGCGCGTTCCTTGCCTCGAACTCGCTTCCGGCGCAGGATTTCGAACAGTGGCGGATCGGATGCGAGGCGTTGTTCAGGGTGGGCAGTCCGCTCGAAGTTGCCGTCGAGATGTCGGCCATGGCCGACGCCCTACGAGATCGACCGGAGTATCGACGGGCGTCGCTGGATTGCCGTGTCGATGCCCTTGCCACGTTGAACTCAACCCGACACGACATGGCCCTGCGATCTGACCGAGTGGCCTGGTGGAGGGTGTACGCGCCCGCGCTTCATCAGACGATGACCGACGCGTTTCACGGCAAGGATTGGAGGCTCCTCGCCGAGCTCATTGAATCCGCTCGGGTTCAGGGCGACCCGCGCGGAGCGGCGACTGGAAGCACTCCGCCCTACGTGCGGGTCGCGGGACATTCTGCGTTGGAGGAGAGCTTCTGGCAACGGCCCGACACCGTGCCGCTCATTTACGATCTCGAAGCCGGCGCTTCCACAGTCCTCGGTCCAGGTTCATGGTGGTGGTCTTCCTGGAGTGCGCAGGGCTTCATGTACTGGACGCTGGTACGGCCTGGAAAGCCCGTCATGGGCGGGAGGGAAACGTTAGGGGCGATTTCCGCCGCACTCGCCGCTCTGCGGGACGCCCTTCCAATCCCTCTCCCGGGCGAGGACCCGGACGACTTCGCCGTGCGCACAGCGGAGAGCGTCTTCCTCACTGGACCGATAGCACACGAACGAGACCTCATGCGCCGGCTCGGTGCCCTGATTCCGCTCCCTGTGCGCGAGGCGATCGAGCGCGCGGCCCCGGTCAACCTGGTCATCGCGCCAGCCGTGGAGTACGGTCACGTCCCCTGGGCGGCCGTCGTCATTGACGGCGGCGATCTCAGGCTTGTAGAGAGCGCCCGAATCGCGATAGCCCCGCCGATCGCTCTCCTGGCGGATATCGCGGCGCGCTTCGCCGTCACGGAGCTGACAGTTGAGGCCATAGCCGGGAGCGATGCAGAGGCTCCGGCGGCACCGGTCCGAGGAGCGGTCATCGACCCCGGCGGCGATCTCCCGCAGGCACGGATGATCGTCGACTCCTTTCCTTCCGATGCACGGGTCCTGACCTCTGCGGACGATCCCTCCATCGGCGATGTGACCTCCCTGATGGACCGTGTCCCGGGCGACAGCACCTTCGTCTTCGCCGGTCACACGACGATCGTCCGAACAGACGACGCTCGTGCGGCACTGTCGCTAGGAGGCCCGGACGAGTTCAGACCGGACAAGGTGATTGCTCTTGATGCGCCGTCAGGGGGTCCTGTCTTCCCGCGCACAACACTGCTCCTCGCCTGCGGCAGCGGCGATCTGCAGAACACCACAGCCGGGGAGTGGTCGACCCTGGGCCCCGGCGTGCTCTGGTCGGGGGCGACCCGCGCGGTCGTGACATCGTTCCCGATCGTGGACAGCGCCGCAGCAGATCGGCGGCTGGTGGAGAACCTCGGAACAACGCCTGTTCATCGCGCCCTGCGCCACGCCCAGCTCGCACAACTCGCCGAGTGGCGTGAGACCCGGGGTGAGAGAGGTGCCCCCGGGGAGTGGGCCGGTCACATCGGCATCGGGAGCTTCGCTGCGCGTCCGATGATGGCAGCCCACACTGAACGCTCCGTGCGCAGCTGGGTGGACTCTTCCGTCTTTAAGCTTTTGGACAACGCAGCGCACATCGCCTCGTACCGCCGAGAGGACGCGATCACTGTCCGTGATCTCTGGGATGCCGTGCACGCTTGGGGGTGGGACGCCTTATGGGTACGTGCGCGCTCTCCGTGGCGCCGCCTCGGACTCCACATGTTCCTCCGCCTCCGCGTCGGCCGCGCGCTCAACCGGCCGGTCAGCGGGCCCCTCGCGGGGATCGACGCCGAGACCCTCGCGGTTCTTGCCGAAGCATCCAGGATCGCTCTCGTCCATCACCATCAAGTGCTCAACGTGGATCATGTCGCTGCCGCGTTGCTCCGACGTCCGGGGACGACAGCGAGGGTGAGCAGAGCGCTCACCGGACGCGACACGAGGCGGTCAGAACCCCTCGCTCTTATGCTCGAGCTGGATCATCCGGGCTGGGAACACACGGGAATCCCCCCGCTGACGTCGCTATCACATTCAGCCGCGCTCAGCGTCTACGAAGCAACGGGCATCGATCCTCAGACTCGTCCCGAGCGATGGTATTTCACCGATCGATCGCTGTGAGCCGCATTGCGACCGGCAGGTCTCCAGATGAGGCGGGCATCTCGATCAACGCTTCTCCATCGCCGGGTAGGTCGACCAGTTGCGAATACACCTCTCCCGATTCGAATCGGACAAGGACCATGACGGGGCCTTCATGGCCCAGAGAGATGAGGCGCACACGCCACGTTCCCTTGAGCCTCGTCACCGTCGCGCGGATCGCAAGGCGAGGGTCCCTTCCCGCGAAGGACGCGGCAGCACTCGGCGTCGGACCGCCCCTGAGCGTACTCGTCGACTCCGAGAGAACTAGCCACTCTAGATCAATCTCATCAACTGCCGTGGCGACCGCCCGCTCCGCCCGTGCGTCCTGATCGAGCCCGACGGCCAGCCGTTCGAAGGCGAACGGGAGTATCAAAGCAGATTCCTCTCGGATATCCCGGGCGCGCCTCGACGACACGGCATAGACGACCGCCCTCACAGATCGCACCTGGTCCGCATCCAGGGCGCTGCGTCCGCCGGACCCGTAGAGGTCTGAGTAGACGGATACGAGGGCGCCGATTCCGCTGGCGACAGCACAACGAGCGACGAAGAACTCATCGACCGGGTCGTATTCGAAAGCCGCAACACGGATCTCGCCGTCGACGTCCACCCTGGCATAGAGTTCGCCCGGTTCGATCGGGATGGTGACCAACGCGGCAGGAGCGGCGGCCGTGACGATTACGACGGGCTCGTCGTGTGAAACGTCGACCGCCCAGCTGATGCTGTCCTCGCCGTTGGAGAGCTGGCGTGGGTGCACAGCCGTCCAGTCAACGGGTCCACTGCCCTCGGTGGGACCGTGGACTGCACTCGTCGTGAGCGCGAAGACCTCCTGACGAAAGCCACGCAGGCTCTCCTTGAGATCAGCGAGGGAGCGCTCCACCGCGTCGTGGACCGCCAATTCGACATCCGAGGCGACAGGACTCGTCGAGTCGGGGGGCACGGTCCGCAGAGCGGAGCGAAGCGCATCGACCGAACTCGCCAGAACGTCCCCGCCGGGCGCGTCCGGATCCATAAGGTCCGCCGCGGCGAACGCCGCGCGCTGCACAACACCGGCGACCGTACCGGCCGTGAATACGGCAGCCAGTTCGGCCGGGTCGGTAGACCGCACGATGTCGGCAAGGGCGGCGGCCAGGCGCTCATGCTTGCCTTTCAGGAGGGCGACAGCGACGTCATCGCTGCCGAAAAGTACTTCGGCGCGCGCCGCCAGTGCACCCAGCTCTGCGTCTACGAGCCACTCTTGAATTGGTCCGCCGTACACACCGGGGGGCGCCCACCTGCGAAGCCAGAATCCGTAAACGAGACGCAGGGCAGCTTCGACGAGCTCCTCGTCGCGAGGCGAGACCGCCACGATACGTGCCTCTGCATTGTCGTCCTCATCGATCAGGGCAAGGGCCGCGGCCACGTCGTCGCCGAACACGAACGGCACCCACCAGGCGGACGCATCGAGATCAGATATCAGGGCGGCGAGCCCCAAGTCGGGCGCTCCCACATTGACCTCGATGAGGCCGCCAGCTACGGGGAGGACCTGGCTCAGGACGCCTCCGCCGGGTACAAAATTGTCGGGCGCAATCCGCAGTCCACCTTGCTCACCACGCCCGACGACGACGCTGCGGACAATCATGATGCCTCCTCCCGTGTCTCGGTTCCGCGTGGCTTCTCCACTACGCCTTGCGCGCGATCCTGGCGACTTTTCCTGCGTGCGCGGACTTGTTCTCGCGCTTGAGCATACGTCGGTAGTTTTCCAATTTCCTCCGTCCGCACGGCGCGAGCTTGCGAGGCATCGAACGGTCCCTCTTCTGACTCCCGGCGAGCCGCCCGGAGCGCCGCGACCCCTAGGACCCAGCTCTCCCACACGTCCGCAGGTTCGGCCTCCAGGGTCGCGTCTACACCGCGACCAGTCATCGCCGCGACCACGGCTTCCACGCGCTGCACGCCCGCGCGTGCCGCGCCGAACCGCAGCACAACACTCATGCTCCCCCGGGGTTCGCCCGACAGGCCAGCGCGCAAGTCGTGCTCTTCCTGGATCTCCTCTCCCGCGTGTTCGAGGTTGTCGGTAGAGACGAAGCCCATACCCTCGCGCGCGATGCGCATGCCGAGTTCACTGACATGATTCGCCGACGACTGCAGCGCCTTGACCACGTGCCACCACAACTCTGCGGGCGTCGCGACCATGTGACCGTCGTAATCGGTACGTGACAGCCGTACCCACAGCCGCCCCACGAGGTACTCATGTGGGTTCTCGATAAAGTCCTGCGCATCGGAAAATGCGACGGCACCGTTGCGAGCGACCTGCGCGGACACGGCTCCAGCATTGCGCCAGCAGGTCGCGAGGTACGCAATTGCACCCGGCGGCAGCTTTCCCGAGTTTCCGCGTCGATCGACGGTGACCCCCAGGTATGCAAAGGCTCCGATTGTGAGTGCAGATCGCGCCGCGTCGCTCCCCAGGCCGAAGGTTTGAGCCGAGACGCGCGCCGCGCGCTCGAGCCCGTCCCACGCAGTAGGAGTCAGATCGAATGGATGCGGCGGCTTCCGGAGGACTTTGCCCAGCCGTCCGCGCAATGTGTCATCGAGCGGGCGATATGCAGATGCCGCGAGCGACCAGTGCGCCTCGTCAGCCGCGGAGTCCTCGGCACGGTCGAGCGCCGGCTGTGCGGGCGATGCCCCCAGAGTGAGTTGAATGCCGCGCGGGCCGATCGAGCGTGGAAGTCGAGGATCCTGGGATAGGCGAGTCCACGCCTCGATGACCTCGGTGGAAAAGTGGTCGCGAACGGGCACGAGATCTGCGCAGAATGCGGCCAACTGACGCTGCACATCGCGCGCGTCCGCGCCGCCGAGTTCTTCGTGCTCTGCGGCGCCGTCCCACGCCTGGTCCAGGATGCGCTCCAGATCCTCTCGCACCCCCGGGTCCGCAAGCAGACGATCGATCTGGAACACCGAGAAATTGCCGGTGCGTAGAGTCAGTCGCGCGATGACTTCCTGCGCTGACTCCTCGTCGGGCGCATTCGGGCTGTCCGATTCCTCCCAAGCAGGAACGAAGAGGCCCTCCACGGCGTCGGGGAGGAACCGTTCGTCCTTCGGCAGAAGGTAATAGGCATCACGCAGGGCCTTATGCCAGCGAGCCGTACGGTCGAGACGGTCGGATACGGCGATCAGTTGTCGAGCCGCCTCATCCGCGATGACATGAGATACCTCGGCGCGCTGTAACTCGGCTTTGATCTCCCTATCAAAGATCCGTGTGAACAGCGTGCGTTTCACACGATCGGTCGGCACTCCGCCGCTCGTCATCGGTCGGTAATCGCGGGCTTGCACGCCCAGCGCAGCCCACGCCTCGACGATCACGACAGCACTCAGAGGCACACCGCACCTGCTCCCTGGATGTGCGAGCCTCACCCATCGCGGGCCCTGACATTCCCGTCCCGATCGTACCGAAGTCGTAGGCTGCTCCCGCGAACTCGACGCGGCATTCATATCAATTGGCACTGACTTCCTCGATCGATATCGGCCATTTATCAAGATCGCCGATCCCGATGCACCCACGACGTACGGAGCGCGAAGAGGCTCTCGTCCTTCAGGAGGATCACCGATGAGCAACCGTGACACCTTCGACGAGTTAAGCCTCATAGGGGTCGCGCTGCCGACGACGACCGCGCCGCGTGGTACAGATCATCAGCAACGAGGGAACTCTCTGCGGTTCACCACCCGCTGTATAGTCGGGCGTCGGGATGACACCCACTGGCTGTCATTACGCCTCGCCGAGGAGCGGCTGAATGCGTTCCCAGGCGGGCCTGAGGAAGCCGAGCGAGCGGTAGCTAAAGATCTCCCTTCGAATCGCTACCCGATCGTCCGCCTCTCTGGCGACGTCGAAGAGCACCGCGGCCGAGATGACTGCTTGGAGTTCAGATCGGCTGGCGGACCCATTCTCCAGCCGGGACACGGTCGCGCCTCCTGTAGTGGATTGGGTGCGCGAAAGTCGCTCCCGGAGAGAAGGTTCGGCGAGTCCACGCCGAGCGGCCGAGGCGATCTGCACGCCGAGCCTCTCCGTCCACTCCGCCTGTGCCGGCAATACCCCCACGAGCGAATCCCACGCGACGCGACCGAGCTCGGCCACAGGGGACTCTACCGGTTTGACGACACGGGTCGACTCGGGCCGCGGTCGTGACACGGGTGGTGCCATGGCATCCTGCGCCTGTCGTGCCGCCCTGTTCACTAGGTCCTCCAGTCCAGTCACTTGAGCGGGAGAGAGCCGGGAGAACCCCCCGGGCGAGCCGATGGCCGCGCGCGTCCCCGACGACGACGGAGGAATCACGAGGTAGTAGCGGCAGCGCTCGTCGTCATCCTCGATCTGGTCGACGTATCCGACGAGGAGCTTGTCCCCTCCCCCGATGAGCTTCAGCGCAAAGTCTGACTCCGTATTGCGACGATTCTCATCGTCGCGGATGAGCCGCCGCTCACCGCGATCCTTTCCCCATGTGACGTCGGTGTGCACGACGTCTGTCTCGACATCGGGGTGCAGCACCAGCGTCCCTGAGAAGTCCAGCAACTGCCAGCGTTTCCCACGGTCGGTCATCGAGAAGGTCGCCGACCGTGGGGTCGATATCGCATTGCGGCCGCGCGTCTGCAGCAGTGTTAGCAACGCCCTCACTGCCGGATCGACCGTCTTTCCGTAACTTCGAACGGACCCGACCGGTGATCGCGTACGTCCGTGAAGCCACTCGGCCATGAGTACCAAGGAACGGAGTATGGCCCGCTCGCGCATGACGTCGAGCACATGATCGCGTCGATGGAAGATGTTCTCGGTATCGAGCAGCATGGCCGCTCGCCTGTCGTCCGTCGGCAGCGAGTGAGGCACGTCGGACACTCGCTTTCTCACAGGGGAATTGGCTGCTCCGCAGCTGGCCCCAGAGTTGTCGGTCGATCGTACCGAACTCTCGCAGCCGCCCTGAGCGCGTGCAGATCAACCGTTGCTTCGTCCCCGCGTCGGGTCGGCATCTGGATCGGCACACTTACATACGACGGAGGTCACGAGATCCTCAGCAGCGTCCGCGGCCCCAGCGCGAAGGCTAGGAGGCCGATTGAGGTGGTGTATCGGGACCATACGGCACCGGTCGTCCTGTGGAAGGGCGACGGACTTCGGCGACACCACCGCATGGTCTCACTGGTCGATCGACGACTAGGCGGCGGGACCCAGGTGGGCGGCACCCTGAGCGGGGTCGGCGACTCACTAATCACCGAACTCGAAGCAGCTCTCCCGAAGCCCGCGCCGCAGGAGCTTCTCGCGAACGCGATCACACGGGCTTTCGACCGAGCCCTCGCCGCTCAGAGTCGGCAAAACACCAGCCATCGCGCGGCCATAGCAGACCCCCGTGCGGGAAGCTCTAACCGTTGCGGCAGCGGCTGGGCGCGTCATGCACAAACCCAGGAGCGACGGTGTCCCCAGGTCGGCCTTCAATGGCTCGACGAATCGACCGGGGAGTCGTGCCCGGCGGAGTGGGAAACGCGCGCTGTGAGCCAGTCCTGGAGGAATGAGGGCCGGCCGGTGTCGCTCGGTACCGAAACAGTCGCCTCGGGTCGGGGCGTTTGCGGGGACGCAAGTGCTGAGGCAACGTCCGCGTCGCTGACGGTCTGTCCCGCGAGGGAACTCCAGGTAGCGGCGCACCGCGCGTCGACGGCCGCCGCTTGGGCGTATGCGTCCGCGTCATCGATTGCGGGTCGTGTTGTGGTGAGAAGGAACGGTTCGGTTTGCAGACCTCCGCGTGTCAGCGTCGTGGCTGCACGGAGGTCGGGAAGCCGCACGAGCTCCTGCGCGGGCCATCCCTCAAATCGCGCTGACGCGCGTCCGGCGGTGTTGAGGCCCAGTCGGTAGGAGAAGAACGTGCCGACGTTGGCTTCGATTGCGCTCTGCAGTGCGGGCGAAAGGCTCTCGATGCTCTGACTGACAACCACGACCCCGATACCAAACTTGCGCGCTTCGGCGAGCATCGCGGGTAGCGCCCCAAAGGTCATCAGGTGCGCCTCGTCCACGATGATGACGTGGGGGCGGCTCTGGTCTGCACGACGCCCCATGGCCACCCAGTGCTTCAGTAACCAGAGTGATCCGAGCATGCGCGCGGATCCGGTTCCAAGGGCGCTGCCCGCGAGATCAACAAGGAGTGTTCCTCCCTCGTCAATGAGTCGAGTGACGTCGACGGCGTCACGCGGGCGGCCAAGGATTTCGCGCATCCGCCGCTGCCCCACGAGTGGTTGGAACTTGGAGATCGCCCACGCTGGCAGGTTCGATGCTTCGTCTCCGGATAGCGAGCCCACCTCGTTGTGCAGCCGAAGCCCCAGATCGCGGTCGGTCTTCGCCACCCGCAAGGCGAGCTTCTTGACCAGCGCGGGGTCTGAGGCGACGGCGAGCAGGTGCAGCAACGTCGCATCGGAACCGAAGTATGCGGCGACCGCGTCGCAGAGCAGCGAGAACCAACGCCGCCAGCGGGGCCCGACGATTCCTTCGTTCCGCGGGTCGAAGATGGCCTGCACGAGCTCGATGAATTCCGCCGTCATCTGCTCCCGCACGTCACGGTCGCTCTCGTCGAAGAGGTTGACGCCGGCCGGTGCGGAGGCATCACCGTGTCGCACGACGATCGCACGGTCAGCGGCCCGCGGGTCGAGAGCCCGAAGCGCCTGGTCGACACCCGTGCCGTGGTGCTCGAGCAGGGTGCATCCGATTCCCTTGCGGGAGAGTTCGGCGACGAGGGCGGTCACGAAGGTGGTCTTCCCGGATCCGCTGCGGCCTTCGACGAACACGTGACGACACAGGTCGACTGCCTCAACCGTGACGGGCACGCGTCGGCCGAGTTCCGTTAGGGCCGTGCCGAGGACGATGCTGGTCGCGGTGCGCGGCGGGACGTGCGACACGGGACGCTCACCAACGGGACGTGGATGGGATGCGATCCCCAGCGTGGGTTGCGGTCCTACCGCCGGCAGCCGCAACGCGGAAACCGCCCAACCCTCAGGGCGGATGTGTCCCGCGAGGTCGCTGACGGAGAGTGCCCCCGCTCGGGCACACTCATCCACGCTGACCTCGCGCAGCACCAGCCCGGCACCCCACCCTCGCACCGTCGCCCGAAGCGCAGCGAGCCCAGCCTCCTCGCCATTCGTGCCGACGAAGGTCCTTGCCAGGATGTCATGTCTCACGACATCGGTGACGAGTCTGCATCAGGACATCGGTGACAGTTCGGGGCTGTTTGGTGGTGACACTTCTCCTCTATTTGTGAGGGATGAGCCGTGTTGAGCCTGTCGATCCTCGTGTCCGTCTCGCGATCGCGCAGTGGCCGCCGGATGCGCCGCGTGGGGTAGTGACGACGTTCTGCGCGGAGCATTCGATCTCGCGGAAGACGTTCTACGCGATCCGCAATCGCGCCCTCGTCGAGGGGCAGGCCGCGGCGCTCGAGCCGCGGAGCCGGCGACCGAAGTCCAGCCCGACGGCCATCGCCGACGACGTCAAGGTTCAGGCAGTGGGGGTGCGGCGCGCGCTGGAGGAGTCCGGGCTGGATCACGGGCCGATCAGCGTGCACGACAAGATGATCGCCCTGGGGATGGCACCGGTGCCGTCGATCGCTGCTCTGGCGCGGATCTTCCGGGAGGCCGGTGTCGCCCGAGTCGAGCCGAGGAAGAAGCCGCGGGCCGCGTATCGCCGGTTCGTGTATCCGGCGCCCAACGCATGCTGGCAGCTCGACGCGACCGAGTACGTCCTCGCCGGCGGCCGCAAATGCGTGATCTTCCAGCTCATAGACGACCACTCCCGCTACGCCGTCGCGTCCCACGCCGCCGTCGGCGAGACCTCCAGAGACGCGATCCGGGTGGTCCGCAAGGCGATCAAACGTCACGGTGTTCCTCAGCGGCTGCTGTCGGACAACGGCATCGCACTGAACCCCTCACGCCGCGGAATCATCGGGCAGCTCGTCGAGTATGTGTCCCGGCTCGGCGTCGAACCGATCACCGGGAAGCCCTACAAGCCGACCACGCAAGGCAAGAACGAGCGGTTCCACCAGACCTTGTTCCGCTACCTCGACAAGCAGCCCATCGCCGGCAACCTCCGAGAACTGCAGGCTCAGGTCGACCGGTTCGACCACATCTACAACACCGAACGCCCGCATCAGGCGTTGCCCGGCCGGATCACACCGTTGCAGGCGTGGGAAGCGACACAGAAAGCGACCCCGCCCAGACCTCGAACCATCAAACGCAAGCCGAACGATCCGCTCCCGCCGGCACCCTCGCCGAACGGTCGGGTGCTCGACGGGATCCGCGTCGCGACAGTCCATCCGAACGGATCAATCAAGGTCCGCGGCTGCATCTTCAACATCAGCTACCCGATGCGCGGACAGGACGTGTTCGTCCTCTACGAGCCCGCCGGGATCATGGTCTTCGACGAACGCGGCACCCTCATCGTCGAACACCTCTGGCCACCACCCGGCATCCGCTACGTCGGCAACGGCAGGCCCCGCGGACCCAAACCCAAAGAACTGCCACCGATGTCCTGATACAAGAAGTGTCACCGATGTCCTGATGCAGAACCGTCACCCATGTCCTGAGACATCACAAGGTCCTTGCCAGGACCGGCGAGCCGAGGTAGGTGTCGAAATCGGGGTGGCTGAGTCGGTCCCACGTCGCGCTCATCTCTTCGATCAGCATCCGCCTCTCGAAGTCACTCGGCGGCGCCATAAGCACCCGCACAAAGCTGCCGGGCGCGCTCCGCAGCACCGAGATCAGCTCAAGGGAGGCGTCTCGGGAAGCAGTGGGCCAGACGACATCGGCTGCTCCCAGGGGCTGCGTTTCACGCAGAGGGATGACGTCCTCGGTCCGACGCCGCGCGCGGGCGGGATCCCGCTCAAGCTCAGCGAGCTGACGCGGGCCCCCGCCCCCCACTGGGAGGCGGCGACGTTCGAGAGTGGCGAGGCCCTCGAGTGCCCCGGCGACGTCACGCCGCCAACCGGGGTGGACCTCACCGAGCGGGCGGATCTCTGCGTGGACACGGCCACCACGGGCAGCTGCCCGCAACACCACGTCGATCCCGGTGCCCGGCGCCCACTCCGCCACCGTGCGCACGAGTCGCCGCTCCGCGAGCGCCGACCTCACCTCAGGCGATCCGGCACGCACGAGAGACTCGACGACGAGCGCATCGATGCGGTCGATCGGCGCAGAGGCGGCCCGCGGCATCTGGATTTCGGCGAAGTGTTCCACAGTGTCTCCCGTCCTCGATCGCAAAGTGCGACTCGTAGAAGGACCACCGATCCCGGAACCACGTCGGGCCCCACGCTCGGGCACGGCGGCGCGCGACAGCCGGGATTGGTCACCTCGTCAGTGATCGATCAGCAGGGGATCCTGGGCTAGCGTCCGCCGCCTCAACGGAGATGCGACGCCACCGCCGGGATCGGTCACCTTGTCAATCGATCAAGAATTCGCAAAGGAGGTGGAGATGTACCCCAAAGAACGAGTCGCGTATGCGAGAGATCTACAGGACATCCCCGGCGAGCGGAAGCAAGGTCAGGCTGGCTCCACACGGTCTGGAGCGCGTCGCTACGCAGCCGCCGTCGCCGTCGCCGTCGCGTATGTCCTCTACGCGCAGATGTGCTCCAAGGCGATCTCGAGGCCTAGCGAAAGGGCGCATTCACACTCGGTGGTTCGGTCGTTGTCAGGCGGTGGAGAATTGCTGGCGCGTGCGCGCGCAACTCGGCCCGGAGGTCGCTGACTACCGTTGCCACCGCCTCAGGGTAATCGGGACGATTGGCGTGCAGCCACGCCGTGGCGGCGTACTCGGCCAACACCCGCTCGGCGGGCGTCGCGGGATCCAGCTGCGCCCGCACCTTTTGGAATAGCGCGTCGGCCGCGTAATCGGGGCGGTGCGCGCTGACCCAACCCGAGACGGTGACCGCGTCTTGATCGATGATCCGCTCGAATTCCTCGATCTGGTCCGCGCTCATCCCGCGGGAGAGCTGCTGCCCGACACTGAGCTCGAGTTGCTCGTGGATGCGGGCGAGGAGACTCCGGCGATCTGAACCGGACAACGCCGACAGGCCACATTCATCGAGGAATGCCTCGTCGATCCCCTGCATGGATGAGTTCCTTTCCGGAGCGCGCGTCACGCTCGCTTCCCGGAGTACCGATCCCGACGCCTGTGGCGGGAACAACGACACCAGCGACCGCGCACCGCCCTGTACCTGTCCCGAGCAGGCCGAGATAGCCCGAGCCGCCGGGATCGGTATGCGTTTCGAGGGGTGATGGGCACCCCCGCCGAGGAGGACAGCATGGGTACCCACAGCAAGACTCACGCCGCACGTCGGCACAATCTCGAGCGCGTCGATCGCAAGTTCATCAAGTGCGACATCGAGAACCTCGCAGGCGGACCGCTCCAGCCGGTCGAGGAATACGCGCGGGTGATGCGTGTCCTGCCGCGCGACTCGATCCGCGTCCGCCCCGGTGACCTCGTCGTCGTCGCAGCGAGCCGCTTCGTTGCTAAGCGGATCATTCCCTCATCGATCCAGGAAGTAACTGGGGCCTGAAGCCGCCGGGCTCCAGCGAGGAGCGGCCGACAATAACGTGAGGTTACTGCCTCGCCGTGACCAAACGCTGTTCACCACCGCCCTCGCCATCGTGGGCGCGCTGCGAGAACGAGATCAGGGGGCTGAAGTTGGCCATCTCGGCGAACGAGCAGCGCATCCGCGATTTTCAGCGGCAGCTCTAGCGGTCCGACTCGAGAGCGGTCCATCCCAACCCGCTGGCAGCTGCCCCTCGTGACGACTGGATATGGTGGCCCGCCCACATCATTACAGCTCACAGTGTCTAACTGGTCTGACTGGATGCCGACCGTCAACCCGTGTCCGGAAGGGAGCAAAGCCGGAACGCGGACCGACCGCTCCGACCAGCCGCAAGCGTTGCGTAGAACGGTGGCCTGCTTGCAGGTCGGCTCGGCCAGCAGCCCGATGCGTCGTTGGATCGGGACCGATGCGTTGTGCGGCTCTATGACGGGCTTACAGCCGTTTGCGCAACGCCGCGTCTATCAGCGTTGGGAACACTTCACGCATCTTCTTGAGCTTCTTTTCCCTGCCCCAGGCATCGCTGAATGATCGATAGTCCACCCAGAGCCGAGTGCCTGCATCCGTTTCGAAGATTCGAATCAGGTAACTGCCCGCCTGGTAAGGCTCGCGAGTGTTCTTGCCGCCGGCCTCGAGGTTTAGAACCGGGTAGTCCTTCTCATGCGGGAGGGAAAAGATTGATTCGATCGACCGCCACGCGCTCTCGATAGGCGGGTGCCAACCGGGTTGCCCCGTAAATACATCCTCAGCGAAGACCCCGAGGGCTGCGTTGCGGAGGGCCTCAGCGGAGACCCCCGGAAATTCTAAGGTGACCGCGACGTTATCGGTTGCCATTAAGCCTCGATCCACCGATGAGCTTTGGGTGGGCCGGGCTGGCGTGGTCGGTGTGCGGTGGCGTGTCGTGGGCAGGGTTGAGCTCCGGGCGTCGCATCCCGGTCGTCCACTGGCTCCTCGGTCGTGCCGCGGTCGCGGCCATGGTCAGACGGCCGCGACTGGTGGCGGCGCGTGCGTGATCGTGAATAGCTGGGTGAACGCGTTCTGCCAGGGCCAGGCCTCAGGTAGGTGCAGCGTGATCCGGCGCGCGGAGCGCGCCAGCCGCGCCGGGACGTGGATCAGGGTGCGGCGGATCGTCGCGGTCGTCGCTCTCGCGAGCCGTCCCACCCGATCGGCGATGATTCCGGCAGTCCGGGTGAGGTTGAACGCGATCACGGCGAGGACGAGCCAGGCGCTGTTCGCGGTGAACACTCCGCAGGGCAGGTGCGCGAGCGGCCCGGCTTTGAGGTCGGCGTGGACTTGCTCGATGATCGCGTGAGCGCGGTGGGTCTTGTCCGCCACCACGGTGTCCATGTCGTCCGTGTTGGTCGTGGTGAAGAACGCGTGGTGCCGCCAGGTGTCGAACAGTGTCGGTTGCTCCGCCTGTGCCGGGTTCAGGTCGGGGATCCGGCGGACCACCAGCCGTCCCGCGACGCGTTCGGCTTTCTTGCGGGAGCGGAACGCGGTGAAGTCGATCTCGGCGACCTCGGCTTTGGAGATCAACTGGCCTGTGGCTTCGTCACGGATTGAGTCGGTGTACTCGATCATCTCCCACGCGTCATCCGGGATGGTCGCGATCGCGGCCTTCACCGCCGGGTCCATCCGGACGGTCACCGACACGTCGGCGCCGGCTTTGATCGCGGTGCCGATCGTGGCGTGGCCGTAGAACGCGGAATCCGCCCGCAGCAACGGCCGAGCCCCTGCGGCGACGCCGGTGCGGCGCAGGGTGGCGAGGGCGTCACCGACGATCCGTGCGGCGCCTTTCGGGGATCCGGTCTTCCCCTGCCGCAGCCGCTGCCCGAGGATCACCGGCGCCGATGCCGACGTCGATGCCGTGGCGATCAGTGCGTTCAAACCGCGGACACCGGAGTACCCGAACGAGGCGCCCTGCTTCTGGTATCCGTGGACCTCGATGATCGTGTCGTCCAGATCCACCATCACCCGCTCACCAGCCCGCACCCGCAGCAGCGGCGCAGCCGAAGCGAGGTTCGCCAGGACGCGGGAGGCGACCGCATCGAGCTGCCGGACGTGTCCGAACCGGAACTCGCGAAGGAACGATCCCAGCGTCGATGGCGCATACGTCCGATCGAACAACCGGCCCATCCCGCCGTGGCGGAGCAGATTCATGTCGTCGATCGAGTCCGCCCCGGCGAGCATCCCCGCCACCAGCGACATCACCTTCGCGCCCGCGTTCGCGCCCTTGTCCGTCGGGACGCTCAACCGCTCACGCGCGAGCTCGTCCAGCCCCGCGGAACGCGCGAGTCGCAGCATCGGCACCAGCCCCGCGGCCGACACGAGATTCGGATCATCGAACACCGCTGACACCGCGGCAGGAGCGTGCTTGAATTGCATCTACGAGATGCCTCTCGTTTCTGGGAATTGGAACCTTAGACAAGCTCTATTTTCCCTGATCCGAGGGGCATTTCCGGTCAATGCTCCCACCCATTCAATACTGCGATTCATCGGTGAATCGAGGGTGCGCTCAGGAGCTTACTGATGGAGCTTGATCGCGCGATGGATTCTGCCCTGGTCTGTGGCGCGTCGGGACATGCCGATGCGAGCCCCGCATCCCGCTCCAGCGGAGGGGGCTACCCTGATCGATCGCTTGCCAGACCGAGAACCGTGTTGAGCTGTTAGAAAGGGTTGTGATGAAAGCGCAGGGGTCGATGAGCAACCGGTCCGTGTGGGTGTTCGAGTCGGTCGTCACCGCGCTCGTCGTGTTAGGGCTCATATACGTTGCGAGCTTCCGCTACGCCCGACCACTCGTGGATCCCGCACCGCCGCCCCCGGACTACGCCCTGCAGGCAACCATCGCATATGTCGGCGCCGGGCTCGTTTCCATCCTTGCCGTGCTGCTGACACTGTTGCTCACACGTCGGCCCACGCCACGATTCTCGTCGGCGCTCGGGGTAGCAGCGATCATCGTGGCGAGTGGAGTCGGCGTCGTAGTCGTCGCGTTCTTGGTCCCTGCGGCGTAAATGTATGCAGGAGCATCTAGGGCGTGTCTCCCATATGTTAGGTGAGGCTCGCGGGATGCTGGCTAGGTGAGGTCGACGCGTTCACGGTATCGGGTGTTCACGGACGAGCAGTGGGAGCGGATCGAACCGTTGCTGCCCTCGAACTCTAGGCGGCGCGGTCACCCGTTCGGCGAGCATCGGCGGGTCGTGGAGGGCATCGCCTACCGGTTCCGGACCGGGATCCCGTGGCGTGATCTGCCTCGCGAGCAGTTCGGTCCGTGGCAGACGGTGTGGAAACGGCATCGCCGGTATGCCGGCGACGGGACGTGGGATCGCGTGTTGACTCAGATCCTGGCGGAGGCGGATGCGGCTGGGAAGGTCGACTGGGCTGTGTCGGTGGACGCGACGATCGCGCGTGCGCATCAGCACGCGACGAACACGACCCGCCCAGAGCAGGACACAGGGGGCGGGATCGAATCACAAGAATCTGCCTTGGCAGGATGTTGAGCCGCCCGGTCACGGCATCGGCCGCTCCCGTGGCGGGTTGACGACGAAGATCCACCAGGCCGTCGACGGTCGCGGGAGACCGTTGGCGCTGGTCGTCACCGGCGGGCAGCGCAACGACGGCGCGATGATCACCGAGGTGCTCGCGGAACTCTACGTCCCCAGGGTTGGTCCAGGTCGGGCGCGTACCCGCCCCGACGCTGTGATCGCCGATCGCGCCTACGCGACCGGCGTCATCCGCAAGGAGCTGCGCCGTCGAGGGATCAAGACCGTCATCCCGGACAAGAAGGACCAGATCGCCGCGCGCAATCGGCGCGGCAGCCGCGGCGGACGCCCCTATGGCCTCGACGCAGCCGCCTACCGCGGACGGAACGTGATCGAGCGGTTTTTCGCCCTCGCCAAGCAGTGGCGCGGGATCGCCACCCGATACGACAAGCTCGCGATCACCTACCGCGCCGGCGTCACGCTCTGCAGCATCCTCACCTGGGTTCGGCTACTGGAAGATACACAGAGATGATGGATTCGGCTCCGGCGCCGGCGTGACCCGAAATTACACGGACGCCGTTCGCGGCTGTCTTTTTGTGGATCTGTCCGTCGACGCCGGGGTCGCTGCGGGCCGGGCGGGCACATGACTTGATAGGAGCCTGACCGGAAAGTCGTCTCACCTTTGTGCTGTCTGCACTCACCCGACCCGCGGTGACGTTCATCACCATTGGAAGGGAATCCCGTCAATGACGAGCATGACACTCGACCCGCCGCTGACCAACCCGTTGCCACCAGGCTCCGAGTTGGTCGCCGGGGTCGACACGCACAAGAACACGCATCACGTCGCGATCCTCGATCTCGTGGGCCGACCTGTCGCGGACCGAGAGTTCCGTGCCGACGGTCGCGGTTACGCGCAGATCGTCGCGTTCCTCCACGCGCACGGTGATGTCGTCCGTATCGGGGTGGAGGGAACGGGGTCGTACGGGGCTGGCCTCGCACGCGCGCTGACCACGGCGGGGCTGACCGTCATCGAAGTCGCGCGACAGGACCGGCAAGCCCGCCGTCGTCGCGGCAAGTCCGACCCCCTCGACGCCCACCAGGCAGCGGTCGCTGTCCTCTCAGGAACGGACACCGCGATCCCAAAGTCTGGTGATGGCGCGGTCGAGTCGATGCGGATCCTCCTCGCAGAGCGGCGCTCGGCGGCCAAGGCCAGAGCGCAAGTGATGAACCAGATCCACGCGCTGCTGATCACCGCACCCGAGCTCGTGCGACAGGCGTTCCGCGCTCTCAGCGGGCAGCGTCTGGTGAACACGCTCGCCAAGACTCGGCCCGGAACAATCACGTCCCCCGATCCCGCGGTCGTCGCCCGGCAGACACTGCGACGGTTCGCGGTCCGACACCTCACGATGCAAGCCGAGATCGACCTGATAGAACAACAGTTGGAGATGCTCGTCCGGCAGGTCAACCCCACGCTGCTGTCCCTGAGCGGAGTCGGTCCTGTCACCGCAGCGACGCTCCTGGTCGCCGCGGGCGACAACCCCGAGCGGCTCGGAACCCGCGCCAGCTTCGCCGCTCTCGCCGGTGTCGCCCCGATCCCCGCCTCCTCCGGACAACGCACACGGCATCGACTCTCTCGCGGCGGGAACCGGCACGCGAACGCCGCGCTGCACCGGATTGTGCTGTTGCGCATGCGGCATCGCGAGCCTCGGACGATGGCCTACTTCGAGAGGCGTCGTTCGGAGCAACTCACCGACCGTGACATCATGCGCTGCCTCAAACGACACGTCGCGAACGAGATCTATGCCGCTCTGCTCAATCCCGCCACCGACAATCCCGTCGGGCGCGAACTCCGAGCACGCCGACAAGCGAAAGGCATCCCGATCAGCGTTCTCGCCGCCACTCTCGGCGTCCCCTACCAGCGGCTCCGACGACTCGAGATCGGCACTCGCGCCGACCCTGAACTCGAGGCCCGAGCGACCGCCATCCTGGAGCAGATCAGCCCACCA
Organism: Microbacterium sp. HA-8; assembly: GCF_046111165.1. Lineage (NCBI taxonomy): Bacteria > Bacillati > Actinomycetota > Actinomycetes > Micrococcales > Microbacteriaceae > Microbacterium > Microbacterium sp. HA-8. Next base: position 2,007,065 of record NZ_CP162025.1, on the reverse strand, counting down.
CTGGCCGCTTGACAGCAATAGGAGCATCCTCAATAGAAATCGACGACGGACATCACTCTGGTTGTCTGCTCGTTGAGCGACGGATAGGAGTGCATTTCTAGCGGATTGATGAGGTAACCCGTCGCGTCGATCGTGCTGAGCGATTCGAGCTCACTGCCTTTTGCCCACGCGGCGGCAAACTGTGTCGGAGTATTAATTTCATATGCGACTGTGCATTCGCCGATTTGACCCATCAGGACCTGCGTAGATTCGCCGTTGATCGTGAGTGGTGCCGGTAACCAAAGCATGCCCTCGATGGCCGTATCGATACCGGCACTTGGAAACAACCGCGCCTGCTCCAGCGAATTCGCAGCCAAGAGTGCGGATAACTGAACGTCTCGCTCATCTACCCATATACCTGATGTGACCAACGCACGTCCCGCGGGGGCTGAGGCTGCCAGGGTGACATCCCGGGCAGCCTCAGTGACCGGTCCATTCCAGCCATACAGCCACCGCACAGTGTCGTTCTCGGAACGATGAAATCGCGCCTCAAGAAGCGGATACGTTGGCGGGTGGTAGCCCTTCATGTTATTTGGAGTAATAGCCCGCACAGTAGCTGTACGTATTGGCCGGGTTGCTGAGAACAACTCGGTAAGTTGCAGTGCCCGATGAGACGGCAGTGAACGGAACGTTAGCACCGCCACTATTTGAGGCATTCCCCTGGGCCAACAGCGACCCGTTCGGTCCGTACACGTTAATCAGTCCGTACGGATAGCTGGGTGGAAAGACGGTGACGCCAACGCCAACCGCACGAATCTGGCTTCCGTTGCGCACTAGCTGCACCTGGTCGCCACACGCCGGAGTCGGTTCGCGGAAGGGAACAACGGTCAGCTGTGATGCGCTCGACACTCCACCAACGACGCTTGCGTTCGTGGATGCTTGCGCCGGGTACGCACTGAAGACTGCGACTGCGACCATCGTGAGGCCGACCAGCCCGGAGGCGATTCTGGTTTTCATGTCATTTCTCATCCCGCGACCAAGGTTGCCGCTCAATTGCGAGCTTAGGTTGGTAGCGCCTGTGCCGATAGGGGGGGCTGTTACACGAGTGGGACTGCGCCATCCTCACCTGGCAGCGCCTATTGGGAGACACGCTCTAGGCAAGCGCATTCCGGATTGATACTTTCTCAAGATGTCTCGCGCTCGCGGGGCAACTTGAGAGGAACACATGAAACGACGGATCTTCGCAGGAGCCTGCAGTTCGCGTCCTTGTCCGGATCGCTCAACGCTACGGGCACCGACGCCGGGGCTTGTTTGCGCTGCATCTACGAGATGACTGTCAGGGTTGGATGAATAGGACCACAGGGATGCTCCATCCTTCCCGGTCAGAGGGACATTTCCGAGTCGCGTTAGCTGCCCAGCACCCACGGTCATCGGTGGATCGGGGTTAAGTCCCTCTCTTGTCGTTTAGCTATCGCGATCTAGGCGCTCGAGCAGTTTCGCCACCTCGATGGCTTCCCATTTTCCTGCCCGCTGGTCAGTCATTGATACCGTAGCGCGGGGGTAGAGCGCCAATACTTCGACCAAGAAGGCGATCTAGTTGATTCCCTGAGAGGGAGCCAACGTTAGCCAGTAGTTCGCTCGCCTGGACAATGACACGGGAGTGTTCACCCAAAAGGTGGAGCACGTTGGACCGGGCCGCGGAGGCGAGCGATTCCCTGTCTAGTGCGCCCGAATATCCGCTTGGGCGAACTGCGCCTCGAACGATGGCCGTGAGTGACCGCGTGGTCGACATCCGGTCGAAGTAGGACGCCGTACTTGGACGCGCATCCCGAACGTCAGACAACGTTCCGGCGAGGCTCACTTGCGCTGCGATCCAAAGTTGATCATGAGCTGGGACGTCTTTAGGCAGGGCGTACTCGCAGGTGCCCCCGACATGTCCGGACACTCTGATGTCGACTGACGACAGCCGGGCGCCGTGTATGTGTGCAATGGCTGCGTGCGAAATCTCGTGACGCGCCCGGCCGCGTTCTTCTAACTCGCGTGGACTGCCGGCGCGGGTCACAACTCGACGGTACATGTTTTCGCCGGCGCCGCGCCGTCTCGCTGTGCTTTCGAGTTGCTCGTGGACGCGGGCGATGAGACTCCTACGATCCGGGCGGACAACGCCGCCAGTCCACATTCATCGAGAAAAGTCTCGTCGATCCCGTGCATGGATGCCTTCCTTTCCCGGAGCGTGCGAGTCACGCTCACTCCCGGCAGTACCGATCCCGGCGCAGGTGACGGGAACGCGTCGGAAGGCGCCGCACCCCACACCGCTCTTGACCCACTCGGGTCGAGCCTGCTCGAGCCACCGGGATTGGTATCAGTTTGCGAGGGGTGATGGGCACCCCCGCCGAGGAGGACAACATGGGCACCCACAGCAAAACTCACTCCGCACGTCGGGACAGTTTCGAGCGCGTCGACCGCAAGTTCATCAAGTGCGACATCGAGAACCTCGCAGGCGGACCGCTCCAGCCGGTCGAGGAATACGCGCGGGTGATGCGTATCCTGTTGCGCGATTCGATCCGCGTCCGCCCCGGTGATCTCATCGTCGTGGCTTCGAGCCGCTTCGTCGCCAAGCGGATCATGCCCGCGCTCGCCGGGTTTCCGCTGCAGTGGCGCTGGCAGGACGGCCCCGACGGCGCCGACCACGCGCTTCTGGACTTCTCCGACCTCGCACACGAGGCGCGACGCCGTTCGACCTTCGTTATCGCGAGCGGCGATGGGATCTTCACGGAACAGACCGAGCGTGCTCGAGAACTCGGGATGTCGACGCACCAGATCATCGGCCGCGGTCGGCCCTCGCGGAGGCTGTGGAACGCGTGCCAGACCCACACGACGATGCGCCTCGGCGCACCGGCGGCATCCGGCATGGCAACCGTCACACCAGAGGCGGTCGCCGCATGAACGACGGGATCGGAATCTCTTTCGCAAGCCACATCACACCCACTCGAACCGACAGGAGCACCACCATGAATCACCTCACGATCACCCGCACCGCTGGCGCTGCCGTAATCCGCACTGTGGCAGCGTTGCTTGCACTCTTCCTGGCCTTCTCGCTCGCGGCCTGCGGGGAACAAGCGCATGAGGGGCCGACCGCGGAAGAATGCGATCGCCTCTTCGGATCCGCGATCGCGGACGCCGCGCCTGCAGGGGTGCTGGTGTTCGATGCGAGCCGCAGTCGCCCGAGCGGGGGGCTCTCCGCGGAGGCTGCGGAGAGCATTCGTGCTCTGTCCGCCGAGAAGGGATCGATCTCCGTGCTTCTCGTTGACGGCGAAGGCGCGAAGCCCTATTGGGTGCTCTCGGATGTCGCGTTGAACCGGGCAGATGCCGGCACCGACACCGCGGTGTACAAGACCGCGGTCACCCGGAGCGTCCCTTGCATTGAGCGTGCGCTCGCTGCGCAAACACCGACTGCGCCCGGGAGCGACATCGCGGAGGCCATCCGCGCTGCGGCGGAGCACGGCGCGACCGCGGGGGTGACCACCTACGTCGTCGAAACCGACGGCTTCGCCAACACGGGTGCCCTGAACGTCACCGGCACGGTCAACGACGTGACCGTCGCGGACGTAGTCTCCGGGCTCGATGCGGTCGGCTGGAACCCCCGGTTCGATGGCGCGTCCGTCACTGTCACCGGAGTCGCACGCTCGTTTGGAGTGATCGTCGCCCCCGCCCACGCCGACTGGCTGCGCAGTCTGTACCAGGCTCTCTGCGAGCGGTCGGGTGCGACGACGTGCTCTGTGCCGATCACCGATCAGGCCATCGCTGTCGGTGGAGAGAGCGAGCGCTCCAATGCTCCCGAGGATGCTGACCTGCAGCTTGCGGCTATCACCGGAGTGCGCACGGATGCCGGGAGCACCATCGTCGTGCCCGGCTCGCTGCTGTTCGCCCCAAACTCGCCCGCCCTCGCCACGGACGCCGACACGGTCCTTGCCGAGGTTGTGCAATGTGTGCGGTCCGGGGCGCGGATCGAGGTGCGCGGACACGCCGCTTACGACGCGTCGGCTCCCGAAGGCTTCGCGGAGCAGCTGTCGAGCCAGCGGGCCGAGGCAGCGAAGGCTCGCGTCCTTGACCTCGCGGGCGGTGTGGGTGAGGTGTCGGCGGTCGGTTTCGGCGACACGCAGCCGGTGCCGGGCGGGGCGCCTGCCCAGAATCGGCGCGTGGAGTTCGTCATCGACGGGGGTTGCTGATGATGCCGCAGGCCGGAACACTCCATGACGTGGGCGCGCTGCGGGAGACGCCGACCCGGCGGAAGTACTGGTGGCTGCTGCTGTTGCTCCTGGGCCTAGGAGCTGTCCTGCTGGGATTGCTGCCGCATCCGCGATCTGACGACCTCGCCGACCTGACGTTGACGGGCATGCGCGGGCCGGCATGCGTACGGATCGTCGTCGCCCCCGACGTTAGCGGGTCGATGACGCAATTCGAGCAGGTGCGGACAACAGCGCTGGCAGAGGTCGCCCGATGGGCGCCCGCAAACCTCCGCGACGACGACGAATTCGCCGTTATCGTGTGGGACGACGGCGCCACTGTGGCGCTTGCACCGATCCCCCTGAGTGCCGGCGCGAACCTGCCCACCAGTCTCGGACAACCCGGCAGCGGCGGGTCCGACATCGGGCCGGCCGTTGACCTCCTCCCAGCGTTGCCGACCACTCCATGCCGTTCGGCGATCGTGGCGATCTCCGATGGGATCATCGGCACCGACACCTCCGGCATCGAGGAAACATTGCGCGCGTCAGGGTTTGACCGCGTCGCGATCATCCTGCCCAACGGGTCCAGCGCCCCCGCCACGTGGATGGACGTCTTTCCGTACTCGCTGCAGTTCCACGCTGATCCACAAAGCACGGCACAGACGGGACGTGCTGTCGCCGAGGCCATCGCCGCGACCACCGATCAGCTGCTCGTGGAGCGGTAACCCCTCCATCTTTCGGGATCGGTCTATGTCCCTGACGGGATTCCCGCTCTATCCGCACCACTCGCCCCACGCCTTCTGAGAGGACCCACTATGTGGCACAAAATCACCGACTTGTTCACCGGCCTGAGGAACGCACTCACCGGCCCCTCCCGGTCAGGAGTTAGCGCTCGACTGGGCGCCGCCACCGCCTCCCACCGGTCGGGCGAGGTGACAAATCTCATCGCCTCGCTGTCCACTCTCGCGACGAACACACTGCACACCTTGGTCGTGCGGACCCGCCGCGTCCGGGCGAAGCTGCGGCGCGACGTCGTCACCTCATTTGACAAGCACGCAGCGTCCACTCTCGCGCTGGCGAGCTTCGACGCCGACCCCGCGGTCGTGGCGGTCGCCGAACAGGCGAAGATCGCGCGCACTTACGAGGCAAGCGGAAAGAAGCACTTCATCGACGTTCGGGTACCGCGCGCGATCGTCTGGACCATCGCCTTGATCGTCGCGGTCGCTGACTTCGGTTTCATGTTCGCCGTCTACCGTGACCTGTTCATGCTGTCGGTAGAGACGTTCGCGATCGCGCAACTTGGCGAATGGGCCGTCGCCCTCACCCTGCCCATGCTGTTTCCCGCCGTCGTCATCGCCCTCGCCGAGTTCGGAGGCAAGAGCCTGGGACGTGTCCGCGCGCACAGGATGCACCCCGAACGCGCAGAGCAGATCTTCGGCGTGAAGATCACTGACTACGCAAAGTCATGGGCCGGATGGCCCATGGGAATCGTCTACGTCCTCGCGGCTCTCCTGATCGGTGCGTTCTTCTTCGTCATGGCAATCCACCGATTCGGCACCGCCGCGAGCGATGCGGGACTGAGTTTCCCAACCTGGGCGCTCGCCGTCGGCTACGGAGTCCTCCCGATCGTTGCCCTACTCATCGACGCCGCCTCACGCGACGTCGTACTGGAGCACGACCGCAAGACCCTGACGATCTTCACTCGCAACCAGAAGCGGCACGATGAACTCGAACGCGGCGTGCTGCAAGCCCGCTCTGGACTGACCAGCGCGTGGCTCGCACTCAAATGGCGCGTGGTCCGCATCCTGCAGGATGCCAACCAGTCCATCGTCCTATTCGAACAGCTACTCACCGACGGGTACGCCCGCAGCAACGCCATCGGCGCCATCGCCCCACTGGTGTCCGCGACGCGGGCGGGTACGCAGGGCACGGTGGAATCAGCCACGCGCACCGCCGACCCAAACCTCGAGTTCGCTGTGCCGATACTCACCCAGCATCGTTCGCTCACCACTCCCATCATGCGGTGGCTTACCACCGAACTCGAGGTCGACATCGAGATACTCCGCATCCACAACCCACACGGTGACGCGAGCAAGACTGCGGTCGCACGCGTGGTCAAGGCAGGAGAACCGGGCATGGGGCGCCCCGGGGCTCAGGACCTCGATGCGGGTGAAGCTTCGTCGGCTGAGTTCGACGACGCGGGCGACGCGTGGGCGGCTGAGGACCTTGATGTGTCTGGAGCGTCGGCGGCTGAGTTCGACGATGCACAAGTCGTGGGCGCCCACACTCCGGACGCAGAAAGCCTGGCGAGTATCGGGGCGAGATAAGAGCGCCACGATGTCATCGAGTTCCCACACCGTCGCGGAACAGAAGGTGCGATCTGAGTCATCGCCCGCCAATCCACGGTTCCTCCTCACAATGCAGATACGTACGGCCGATTACATGGCGTCACGACCACGCACCGGGATCGGTGGTTCTAAGCAGGAAGAGTTAAGGAGAGCACGATGACCGCCCAGGACGACAACTTCGAGGAGCTCGAACTCATCGCGGACATCGAGAAGAGCCGCGCTCGACAGCACGAGGGCAAGGCACGCGAAGCCGAGGCCCATGAGCGCGCGCTCAAGCACGCTGTCGCCGAACGTGCGGCGATGCGAGACGAGGCCACCCGGCGCAACCGCCTGGGCAACTTCCTCACTCCGCGCCACGACCATGCTCCGCTGGAACTGCTCGTGGTGGATACCGACGATCAAGGAGAGAACCGATGAGTCAGCTCGACAAATTTCTGGACGGCGCGGAAGAGGGCGCATTCGCTCGTCGCGATCGGCGCGCGCTCGCGCGCCAGACGAGTGCGGAGAAGTCCGTCGCCGCGGGTGGGCTGCATCGCGCCCAGCTCGCCCACCGCGCGGCGTTGGTTCGACAGAACCAGATTGCCGAGCGGGGCGAGCGAGCGGTTCGCAACACCGCCGAGATCGTCGCCGTCGGAAGGGAAGCAGCCGACGGCGACGCGTTCGCGGGAGAGCTGATCCTCGAGACGATTCAGCTGACGCATCGACGGATGAATGACGAAATCTGACCCGGCACGGCGGACGGGTCGTTTGGGGCATTGGCTCCGGATGGCCCGCATTGACGCTGCCGCGGCGGAGGCCATCGAGGAGATCCGAGCGATCGAACGGGTGAGCCGCGCTTCCCGACGCAGCGAGCACAGTGGAACAGCGAATGCCCTTCGAGACCGTTACGCGGAGAGTCTTCGCGAGGAGCGCTACCGCTGAAACGAAGAACGTCTGCGGCTACAGCGACGCTGGCATGCCGATCATCCGTTTGTCTTGGAGCGGCCCAGGAAGACCAGGGCGATCACGACCGCGAGGGACGAGCAGAGCGGGGCTGTCCACCAGTCACCGGGAACGGGATGACGGACTGCAACATGGTAGATCGTGAACGCGATTGCGCCGACGACGTAGCCAGTTAGAGCGGCCGGGGTGGTCGCCCCGAGCCCGACGTCGTCTACCCGGCCCAGCCCCAACGCTCGCGCAACGAGTGCGACAGCCACACCGAACAGCACGATCCAGAACGCGAGTTCCTGGACGCCGCCTCCCAAGCCCGGATAACTCGCCCAGATGAGCGTCGGGAGTCCAATCACGCCGTAGAACAACATCCATTCAAGTAGTACCGCCCAGAGGGCCGTGCGACGGATCCTGAACAAGATCGCGGCGAAGGCGAGCACGCCGACGTAGATCCACACCCACCACGGCTCGAGGAGTCCGTAGACAAACATCGTCAGCGGCGTCCAGCCGACGAAAAGCGTCGTCGCAAGCGCTGCGACAGCCACGAACAGGATGGGCCAAAACAGCCCGCGACCCGCCAGATCAATCGACGCCGAATAGATGGTGGACCGTGTCCGCGTGCGCAGACGACGGTACGGACTCAAGAGGAGATCAAACATTTCGGCGCCTTTCGCAGATGACCGTGTCCTCCAATTGACCGATCCCGGCTCCTGCGGCGGCCGGCACGTACCGCTTTCCGGCAGCGGTCATGGGAAAGACCCGCGGCCTCTACCCCGAGTTTCGACCTGCCGAAAAGGCTCGGCCAACCTGATTCCCCCAGCTCTCCCCCATTCGAGTCCTTCGATCGCAGTTTGGGTGACTGCTGAGGTGCCCCGCCGATCGGACGGCGTCTTTCCACCGCACCGAGTTCGCTGCTACAACACTGACCAACCAGTCAGGCGTCGACGTACGCGGCCAGAACGGTCTAGATCAGTCACAGGTTCCGTTGGACGAGCACGTGTGCGACGAGTACTTATTCGCGTCGGCCTCCTTGCACCAGGCGCATTTACCTGCCCCAGACTTCTCGCACGCGTGAGCCATAGCAAATTTCTCCTTTTCAGACGTTCGATCGTGAACAAGTCTGAGTAAACGCTACTTAACGGCTGTTGCTCTAGACCCCCTTCTTTTGCTCATCACCCGATCTCGGACTAGCGCGCCACGAGTCGTGACATCCTTCGCTCGCTGCCTGTTACGGAAACCTCCGGCTTCAGTGGGTGCGGCGATGAACGCGTCACCGAGCTCATCGTTGGCTCCCGCGCGGAGTGCAGCCCGGACGCTCCATACTTCCCCCAGCAACGCCCACACAATAAAACACACGGGACACATCGATCGAGAGGTTCGAGCAATCGTGACGAGCGTCCGATCGAACGTCGAGGTTAGTGTCGTGTTGTGAGTGTCGAGATCGCGCGAGCCCGGAACGTCGTCGACGAAGTTCGCTCGTGGGCCGAGAGCGACGCGATGACGGCACTTCTGGCACTTGTCCAGAACATTCGGCCCAACGAGGACATGCCGTGGCTGCATTTGAACGAGCAACTCCCCCTATGGCTCGTCGATCTGCTGGCCGACAAGGAGCGCGCAAGCTCGGATCCGACCATCCGGCTTGTCGCGAGCCTGATCGCACTCGAGCAACGAGCCGCCGACAGTTTCAACTTTCGCAGCCGGGATAGCAGCACGTATCGCGAACGTTCCGAGGCAGTCCAGGCCGACTTCGACGACGCGACCCGTGCCCGCATCGTGGAGTGCACCGCGACACTCGGACTCATCGAACCGAAGCGGCCCGCACTCGACGCGTATGACATGACCCTCATTCTCGGCGGAGGATTCCGTTCGCCGCTGCTGCGGACCAGGTATGCCGCGCTTCTCGAGCGGCAAGGTATTGGCCTGGGCAGGCTGTACCTCCTCGGCAGCCCACGATTCCTCATCACGAGCGAACCCGCCGAAAGGCCGGTGACCTCTGGATACGCTCCTGACGCAGCCGACGAGTTCGATCTGATGGTGGCGGCAGCAAGCAGCGAGTTCGATTTATCCCCACAACCCGTGAAGTTCTTGTGCGGCTGCGCCTCCGTTTCGGAGATTTGCCCGAGTTGGCGGCACAGTAAAGAGCCCGGTGCCGCCGAAGTCCCCTCCGAATACACACACGAGCGCTCGACCAGTCTCGCTCTCAGTGATGGGCGCACACGCGGTTCGGCCATCTCGGCGAGTACCAGTCGGCCCCCGTACCGGCCGGACACTTCGGACACGTTCGCACTGTGGGCTCGGTACGCAGACCCCACACCCGGGCAACGCGTCCTCGTCGTGACCACACAAGTTTTCGTTCCTTTCCAGCGTTTCGACGGACTCAGGCGGCTCTACCTGCCCCACGGACTCAGCGTCGACGCGGTGGGATTCGGCGCGGACTGGGGCGACCGACCACAAAACGCGGAGTACCTCCTCCAGGAGACCCTGTCTGCAATCCGATCAGCCCGCCGACTCCTCGTCGACGCCGTGGCCGTTCTCCTGCATCACGGATAACACCACCCCGTCTGCAGTGATGCCGACACTCGAAAGGGATCTTGGGTCGCGTTCGTCAACATTCGGGATGGCTTGGTTTTGTAGCGGGGACCGAACACATACGCAATCCAGGACGAAGCGGCGCCCCGCGCTGGCGTAGGAGGCCTCGGATTTCACGACGCCGCACCGTGACGTGCGCACCGCCGACGCCACGCTGATCTTCAACACCGACGGATTCGGATGCTGTTCTGTCCTGAGCAGTCCACCCGCACGGTAGTGAGACGGCACATGTCAGCCCGACCCACGAATCGGGAGCCTCGGCTCGTGGAGCACTTCCGACGCGGAAGGTCCGGATTCGAGAGGAATATGCGGGAGTGGTCGGCGACGTCGATGACGCGCGGCCGCACTTTCCCGATGTCCCCGGTCGTGGTCGGCGCAAGGGATCGGAGCAGAACTGGTCGAGGATGCTCCCTCTTCGCCGACCGATCTCGCCCGGTCATGGTCCTGACCCGGTGTCGTGCCGGGATCGGTAGAGAAGTTGTAAGCGTCGATGACGAAGGGAGGTGGACCATGCAGGACACGAAGAAGGAAGCGCGCACTTGCGGCTTCTGCGATACGAGCAACAACGCCAATAACAAGCAGTGCATTCAGTGCGGCCGCGAACTCTAGCTGCTCACCCGTCCGGGGGCGGGCGATGGCCCGCCCCCCACCATTTCGCCCGGAAGGGAACCACATGACCGACGACCAGCTGCGGCGCATCCGTGCGCAGCAAGAGAGAGTGGACCACATCCGTCGAGATATCGACCGGCTGCGCACGGCTGGTGCGCACGGGGCGGCCGCCGATCGATCTCGCGAAGCGCAATTGCGCCAACTCGAGTACCTCCTGCGCGGGGCTGTCGACGAACTGATACGTCTCCAACGCGCCTGAGACGCGATGCGGACAAGGCTGATGTCGACACCCGCCCGCGTTCGCCTTCCGCAAGGACGATGCGCACCCGACGGCGGTTTTTCCGCCTCTTCAGGAGTGGAGCCGCGATCGGTTTGGGAGCTGTCGCCGCTGTCAGCCTGCCCACCGCCTGGGATCACCGCGACTCACAAACTCGCCGCCTGCAGATGGTCGACTTCGCGAGCGTCCCCGCTGGAGGCGGTTTGGCTCAAGGAGTACCGGCGTGCACCACATCCCACGGCGCTGCACCCCGGCACGCGCCCAGCGATTAGGTCGTATCCGTCGTCAGCGGCGCCACGGTGTGGGTCGGTATCCAGACTCCATTGCGCGAGACCGTTTGTTGGCGCGTGCGCGCTGGCCAGGATGGCGCCGACCTCGCGCTCTTCAAGCTCGGCGCCCTCGACGCTGCGACCGGGTGGCTTTTGCTCATGATCTGCTGAGCAGGAGGGCGGTGCGCGGCTTCGGGAACTGACCTACGTACGAGATCGCTGCGTGCGTGAGTCGACGAAGTTCTATGTCAAGGGTCTGGAAGATCCCGTGGGTCAGGTCGGTCGACTTTCGCGCAGTTATTCCACATTCAGCTCTCACCTCAGCCAAGGCATTCCGCGTTCCGCGTTCGGCGTTCGGCGTTCCGCGCACGGGGCGTCTCCGATTTTCGCGATCAACGTCGCCAGAGCTTCTCGCTCGCTTGAGTGGCGCTCACGCAATCGCGTGACACCACCGCCGAAGGAGAAGCCATGCACACCGGAATGTTCACCTCCCGGGCCGAAGCCATCAGGGCCGCAGCCGCGGACATTGCCTCGTCAATTGATTCGACCCCGGCGGCGACCTTCGACGCGCTGAAGTCGCTCTACGCGGCCGGCGCGCCGGTCGCCAAGCGCGGTCGGCCACGCGCGGCCACGCCGCTGTTCATCGAGGCGGCGGCGCGTGCTCGAATCGACGCTTACCAGCTTGCCGCCGCCAACACTGTGCCCCTCATCCAGGGAATCGACCCTGCGCTCGGTTCCGCGATCTACCAGGTGGCTTGCGAGCTCGCCCCTGCGGCGCGTGCCGCCAACGCCGCCTACCCCCGCGCGAAGGTGCTGGCGTACGGCGCGCAGGAGCGCCTTGCCGGACGCGCCTGCGACTCGGACGAGCGCAACAACTTCAAGTCGCGGGTGATGAGCAGGCTACTGCTGGAAGTCTCAGAGATCCTATGCGAGCGGCCCGACTTGCTGGATGCTCATGGGCCGCTGACAAACGAGCTCGTGGCCCGCGTCGCGGCGGGAGCGGCTAAGGCGGGAGGAGAGCGTTGGAATACGAGCTGGCTCGAGGCGCGCCGCCGCGAGAACGGCTCCGAGCCGCCCGTCACGGAGTCGACGGCGAGCACCCGCGCGGCGTGGGCGGCGCTCGTGCACGACAGCCAAGTCGTGCTCCGTCGAGCGGCGAAGCGCATCACTGGCTCCTCCGACGACGGCGACGACGTGTTCCAGAGCGCGCTCGAGCGTCTGTTCCGTAAAGGCGAGGCTCCGACGGTTGAGACATTCGTGCCTCTCATGGTCGGGCAGATGAAGCAGAAGAATGCCGACCTCCAGGCCAGGGGGCGCGATCGGGTGGGCCACCGCGCGATCAGCCTTGATTGGGCGAGCTCGGGCACCGGTCTGACCCCGGACCAACTCGCGTTCGGCGCCAGCGAAAGAGAGTCGCAGGCGCTGGTCGCCCGCGTAGACGGACGCCTCGACGCACAGCTGATGCTTGCCCGACTGATGGACGCCGCCTTCGATATCGGTACTCGGTCCTCTCTCGATCATGCAGCCGTCCTCGCGGAGCTGGGTCACATCATCGAGCGGGCGCGCCTCGGTGACACCACAGTCGACGAGCTATCCGATCGCGAACAGCTCATTCGCCACCTGGGTGCCGCCGCCGTCGCGGCTGGCGCGTCGTCCCCGCGTATAGCGCGACGCGTGGTTGTAGAAACGCTCGAGGCCATAGCGGGTAAGGCGTGCTCGGCGGTCGATCAGACCCAGCCGTGAGGTGTCAGGCGCCGGTCCGATCACGAAGAGTGGCGATCGTGTCGCGCCACTCTTTGTAGCTGCCGGACGAGAGTCGTTCCAGGGCCTTCCAAACGATCGAGCCGCGCGGCGTGAACTCGATGGCACCGAAGTCGTAACGTGCGACGAGGAGGTGACCCGTGGCGACGAGCGCACGATCGGCACTCAGCGACACCCACTCGCGTTCGGGCGCGCGTGCGGGTGTCAGATAGTCGGACTCGGTCAGCGCGTCGCTCAGCCGGGACATGTCGAACGATACGCGCCGACCTCGCAGAAAGGAGTGCCACAGTGTTGCTTGCGCGATGTTGAGATGCTGCCCAGGGCTCAGCAGCGACATACTCGTCATCTCGATGTATGCCTTGTCGAGAGTGTCGGTGCCGACGTCGGCGAGAGGATCTGCGGTCGTGACCGCATTCATCCAGGGATTCAATCGGTAGTGCCCGTGTGGTCTCAGGCTGTACGCCTGCATCATCGTGAAAGCGGCGCACAAACACCGATGCCAGATGATTCGGGTTTGCGTGCGCCACGACGCCTCCGCGAGGTGGCCATCGCCATAGCGCTCGGAAGGGAGCCATCCCTCCGCTTCGAGGCGGTGCACCGAATCCATCGCGAGTGACGCCCACCCGACTGCGGCGGCCGCGCGCGCGCGGATCACCTCGTCTGCGTCGCGGGCGGTGCGGCGAGTCACGGTGCTGCGCGCCATCATGGCTTCGACGATCTTGACGGCATTACCAGCCATCAGAAGGTTCATCTGATGCTCCACCTCGACCAATACCCGCTCGCCTGAGCGGAAGTCGGCGTCCGACGAGTGCCTTTTCAGGACGCGTCGGCCCTCCTCCCCCGCCGACATGGCGCGATCGAGCCGCTTCGCCTTCGATTCCTGTAGCGCGGCGTCGCGCCAAACGAAGGCACGGTACTCGAGCCGATCCTCGGCTGACTCGGCGAGGAAGCGACTGATCTCCGTGCGGCTGTCGGCGTCGAGGAGTCCGCCGCCGACGACGGTGAGGTGCATCGCCTGGTCGGCGAGTAGGACGATGCGCCGCTCGTCCTGCTTGACGTTCGTCGTCCAGTCGTCCTGAATTGCGCGCCGCGCTTTGAAATATCGAGCGGCGTCCCCCGGATCCGCGGTCTTGCGGAACGCTACCACCGCACGCATCAGCAGGTGCACCCTCGCGGAACCGCCCAGATGCTCGAGCCCTGACAGCGACGGCTCTGGGAGATGCTCCTCTCTAGGGGCGCTGGCGGTATGCAAACCCTGGCGAATGTATCGGATGATCGGCTCCTCCGCCGATCTGAAGGCCGCGAGCCGTGACGTGATGATTGCCTTGTACGCGTCATCGTCCCACTCCCGAATCGCGGCGTGGAACATGAGCATTGATACCGCCGCCTGCGACCGGGGCACCCGAGGGTCACTCGACTGACGGATACCTGCATCGTCGTCATCGGGATCGTGACGCAGGTCCAGCAGGTCCTCGTTGAACCACGGCCGCACGATCGAGTGACGCAAGTACCAGAACCGCGTTTTGATCGCCGGATTGCCCGAGAGATAGGAGTGGTGCAGCTGAGCGGTGCGTCGCCGAAGGATTTGAACGAACTGCTCCTCAGAGTCGCTGAGTGAGGCGGGCATTCTCACGCGGCTACGCACCGCTTCGACCAAGTGCGCACGCACCGGCCCCGTCGGCGGCCACTCTTCCGGATGGTGCGAGATCCACGCGAGGGCCGCTCGGTGCGCAGGCATGGCGTCGCGCCACTCCGTCGCGTACGACTCCATCGTGCGCTGTGCGGCAAGAAGCGCAGGCCGGCTCTCACAGACGCGCGTCGCCCAGTCGATAATCCTCTTGCCGTCAGAGCCCGGGCGAGTGACGGGGTACCGTCTCACGCCCCAGTAATCACCGACCTGTGCAGCGACATCCGCCGCATCGGCGGCGCTGCTGAATCGCTGTGTCGTATCGGATGCAAATCCCGCCAGCATCGAGCGCAGTATCGCCCGGTTCACCCACAGCCAGTCCCCTCGCCAACCATTCGGTCCGTGGAGAGAGCGCAGCAGCGTCGTGCGCGCGGTCGTCGGTCCGTCGCTCGCACCGGTCACAGCGTCGCGGAACGCCGCGACTGCCTCGCGTGCGTCGTCAGACGTCACTGTCGTCATCCCAGACTCCCCGGTCTTGGCCGCCCGCTAACGGTCTGATCAGCACGATAGCGCCTCATTCGGGATCGGATCACGGCGGGGCGCTCACCTCGGGCGATCAGTAACGAAGCTGGAGCGAAAGTTGCCCACTGAACAACCTCACAGCTCTGACTGCGCTGCGCGAGCGGCTGGCGATCCGACTGGTGACCGCCGTCTGGGACCATGCGGGACTGCTGCACGGATAGGTGACAGGTTGTAGTCACGCCGCCAGTGCGGCGGTCGTGTTCATGATGGTCTCGAACTCGATGGGCGTCAAACGGCCCAGGCGCCGTTGGCGTCGGCGTCGGTGGTAGGTCCGCTCGATCCAGGTCACCAGTGCGATGCGCAGTTGCTCACGCGTGGTCCAGGATCGGCGGTCGAGGACGTTCTTCTGGAGCAGCGCGAAGAAGCTTTCCATGGCCGCGTTGTCTCCGCTGGAGCCGACTCTGCCCATCGATCCGACCATGCGGTGTCGGGTCAGGGCGCGCAGGAATTTCCTGCTCCGAAATTGAGATCCTCGGTCGCTGTGAACCACGCAGCCGGCGACGTCGCCGCGCATGGCGACAGCGTTCTCGAGCGCTTGGACGGCCAGACGAGACTTCATTCTCGAATCGATCGAGTACCCCACGATCCGGCCGGAGAACACGTCCTTGATCGCGCAACAGTAGAGCTTGCCTTCCGCGGTCTTGTGCTCCGTGTAGGGTCGGCCAGCAGCGCCCTGTCTGGCTTGCGCCGGGTGGGTTTCTGCTGGCCGCCCTCCGAACCGGACGTGCCCATTCCTGAGCATCCGGCTCTCCATGCGATCACGCCGTGACGCTCGCCCAGGGGTTCGGGATGCGGGTTCCTCGGTAGCGGTAGCGGGTCACGGGGACCTGCCAGGCACGGAAGAACTCGATCCCCTCGGCGCGGATCTGCCACCGGGGCAGGTGCCGTCTGACGAGGGTGCGCATATTCAGCTTCGGGTGCCGCTTCTTCAGCCAGCCCACGATCCGCCAGAAGGCGAAGTGATCGATGACGGTGAAGACGCGTTTGACCACGCCGTGCTGGAAGTAGGCGCACCAGCCCCGCAGCGCCGGGTTGAGGCGGCGCAGCAGGTCGGCGAGCGTTCGATGGGATGCCCGGCGGGTCAGCGTCCGCACCTTGTCCCGGATGGAAGCCAGCGACTTCCGTGACGGGTAGGTGTAGATCGCGGTCTTCCCGCCATGACCTCTGATCCGGCGGCGCTGGATGCGCCACCCGAGGAAGTCGAACCCGGTGTCTATGTGCGTGACCGTCGTCTTCTCGACCGACAGGCGCAAACCCATCGGCGCGAGCACGGTGGCTGTTTCGTCCCAGAGCGCTTCGGCATCCTCGCGGGTGCCGCGGACGAGGACGACGAAGTCGTCCGCGTAGCGGACCAGCTTCATCGTCGCGCCCCCGGCGCGTTGATGCTTCGTGCGCGACCATTGCGGGCCGAGCATGTCCCACTTGCGTTGGAAGTGCTCGTCCACCACGGACAGGGCGATGTTCGCCAGCAGTGGCGACAAGATCCCGCCTTGCGGGGTGCCGGTGAACGTGTCCCTGTTCACGCCGTCCTCACTGAGGACGCCCGCTCTCAGGAACCCGCGGACCAGACGCAACACACGCTTGTCGACGACCCGCGCCCTGACGCGCTGCATGAGCGCGTCGTGGTCGATCTCGTCGAAACACGCGGTGATATCCGCTTCGAACACCTGCACGTAGCCACGTGAGGCGTAGTAGTGGATCTCCGCGATCGCGTCCTGCGCCCGCCTGCGCGGCCGGAACCCGTACGAGGACGGCTGGAAGTCGGCCTCGAAGATCGGTTCCAGCACCAGCTTCAAAGAGGCCTGAACGATCCGGTCCGTCATCGTCGGAATCCCGAGCTTGCGGACCTTGCCGTTCGCTTTCGGGATCGACTTCTGACGCACCCGCTCTGGGACGAACTCGCCGTGCTTCACGCTCTCGCGCAGCTCGGCGAGCATCCCGTGCACCTTCTCCGGCGGGACGGATCGCGGGGCGATTCCGTCGACTCCGGCGGTGCGGCCTCCCTTGTTGCCCGCCACCCGGCTCCACGCCGCAACGAGGAACCCGGGGTCATAGACCAGGTTGAACACATCATCGAAGCGACGACCGGGGTCGGTCGTCGCCCATTGGTGCAGTTTCGTCTGCATTCTCAGTACCCGCGCCCACGCCTCCTGAGTATCGGCTGGCCACGGAACATCCGCATTCACGGTTGTGTCTCCCTTACTGCTTGTCGATCCTGCGATCACACTGGACCCCTTCGCCATGCGGCCGGCTTTCCCGGCCTCGGACTACTACGGGCCCTCCGTCCCATCCCGGCCCGATCAGCAGGCCGTGCGCTCAGCCCTCGGTGTCGTCGCTGGCGGCGACGCACCTCCGGCGAGGCCGGGATAGTTCCCACGTTCACTCTCGAACCCTTCGACGGGATCGGCACCCAGTTATGCCCCAGCATCCTCGCCACGGCTACGCCGCAGGCTTTCACCGTGGCCTCCCGACCGGCGACATCACCCAGCCCAGGAGTTCCCCTCACCGCCGAAGCCGTGAAGGTGCGCGATGCAACCCGACCCGCATCCGCCAGGTTGGAGTCGGTGGTCTCGTATTGAGAGGCTTTCAGCCACTGGTTCCTATCCGTATGCCTCTCCGTCTCGCTAGCCGAGCCCGCACCATCTGGCAGTTCTGGCACGACTCGTCGTTGTCGAGGACTGCTCCACCCAACCCGCTCACGCCAACGGGCCAGATCGTCCTCCAGCTATCACACGCCTGCTGCGACAGGCGCCGAGCGGTGTCCTTTCACCACCGCAAGGTTCAAGAGCGCCTCGTGGCGCTCGATGTCCACCAACCAGAGCTCGTTCGGCGCCTCGGCCGCGAACACATGTCGCGTTCTGCCGTCCTCGTCGATGACGGCGCAGAGATCGTCGTGGACCGGCGGGCCTGGCTTCTTGCCATTGCGGCCCCGCTTCTTCCCGAACGCGGACCACCAGCCATTGCTCGATGCGATCCGCCATGCGGTCCGATCGGCCATCGCTTCACCCGCCTCCGCTGCCTCGTCGGCGAGCAGCCGGTGACCGAACTCCGGGTCATCCTTGTGCGCGTCGAACAACGCGTTCGCACGATACGCCTCCACCACCTCACTGGGCGTGATGGGAGCGGCCAGCCACCGGTAGTAGGGCTGACGAGAGAGCTTCAAAACCCGACACGTCACCGTCACAGGGATCCCTGCAGCGGCGAGCTCCGTCACGAGCGGGTAGAGCCTTTTCCCGGCAGGTTCGCCTGCGACAGATACGCCGCCGCCCGCCGGAGTACTTCGTTCTCCTGCTCGAGTAGCCGGTTCCGCTTCCGCAGTTCACGGATCTCCGCCGCCTCGGTCCGGGACTGGCCGGGCTTGGCGCCCTCGTCGACCGCGGCGCGGCCGAGCCACTTCTGCAACGTCATCGGGTGGACGCCGAAGTCTTTCGCGATCTGCTCGATCGTGACTCCGGACTCGCGGTTCCTCGCGACGCGGACCACGTCGTCACGGAACTCGGTGGGATAGGGCTTTGGCACGATGCCATCCTTCCAGGCCACCCTCCCGGGCAAGCCAGATCAGATGTCACCTATCCGTGCAGCAGTCCCTGCCCTCGCGCAGGCGTGGACGGCGCTGACCGGCGAGCTTCATCACCGAATCGGCAATGTTCATCCCCGTCGGATGGTGAGACGCAGACCTACATGGCTTCGAGTGTCGCTGGCCTGCCGATGTAGCTCCGCGCAATGGCAGGCGTTCGATGCGCCCAGCACTGCGCGACGCGCTCGCGCATGCTCGACGTCCCAGCGCTCGACACAACGCCAGACCGAGCGGCGCGGCCAACAAGATATTGAAGGCCGTGCCACAGACGTGAGGGAAATCAGCCGAACCAGAACCGGCGGTACGGACTCGACCCTGTTAGGGATGCAGCGTTTCTCGGTCGATCCAGATTCCCCGATCAATGAGCTCCGCTGGCACCCATTCGTGGTCTACCTGAGAGACGGGCGGTGCGGCGCTCGGTGCCCACCACTCGCTTGCCGACGGAGCGGGCTGTTTCGCCCAAGAAGGCGCCGCGGTTCCAGATTCACCCAAGCGCCATTCGACAACGCCGGCGATCGCGGCATCCCAGTGATCAGTGACCGTCGGGGGCGGGGCGTACGACACGAGAATTTGCGTAAGCGGCTCGCTGTCACGAAGCTGCCCGCTCAGCGCGACAAGGAGCTCGAAGGCGGCTCCCTCATCGCCAAGCGCGATCGCGTCGCGAATACCCTCCGCTACATCGGCGACAAACGGCATCCCACCTACATCAACAGCGAGAAGTCGAAGACCGGAACCGGCTGCCGCTTTCTCGAGTGTCGACGCATTCGGGTCTCGTCGTCCCGACTCCAGAGCGGAGAGGTTGGATCGTCCGAGTCCCGAGATCTCTGCCGCCGCAGCCTGGGTGATTCCGCGCTGGCGTCGTCCCTGCGCGACCTGTTCGACGATTGTGACCATCTCGCCACAGTATCGAATTCGACTCTTGACGTCCGATTTCGATCAAAGGCTGCGGGGTTATCGGTTTCGACACCCCGTAGCGATCAGGGTATCGAGAACGATACATCGGCGAATTGCGGGCGGATTCGACCCCGATCTGCCAAGGCTGCCAAGGTCCTGCCAAGGTCACCTTGGCAGGACCTTTCCCAGTCATAGAGCGGAAAAATGGGGGTCTGCCAAGGTTGCCAAGTAGTAGTTGTATTCCATGAGAAGAAAAGGTAAGTAGTAGATAGAAAACGGGTACTTACTCTCTTCAATCTCTCTATGGATACCCCCCGCACCTTGGCAACCTTGGCAGGTCGCTTATTTTAGACTCCTGACCTGGGATAAAGACGTTTTTCTTGCTTGGCAGGACCTTGGCAGGACCTTGGCAGCGAGCCGCATTTTCAGGCAATGCCCTGATGAGAGTCGATAAATCGCTTGCCAGCGGCGACACTGTTCCAATCGTTGGTGCTTGGAGTGTCTTCGGCACGCCGTGCAACGATCTCGATCGTCCTTGCCGGTAGCGGATCATCGATCCGGAGGACACCCCAGGCTGACCTGTGTCTCAGCGCCGTACGTCGCAAGCGCGATCCAAGGTCGTCAGAAATTCGGCTCTGTCATGAGTGGCCGCTGGAGCCCGCGTCGATGTGCCGCAGGGTATCCATCGTGACCAGAACCCGCGCCCTTCTCCCCACGACGATGCTCGTTTGCTGCACCCGACCCCGCGGATCACATTCCGCACATCCACACCGACGACACCCCCGTGCAGCGTATCCGTCGACGATTCGCATTCCCAGCTGGCGCGCACCGAGGAGGCATGGCGGCCACCCGGGGAGATGAACGCATACCCGGAGATAGAAGACATCTCCGTCTTGCCCGATTCAATCGCGCTCGAACGATGTCGAGTGAGCGCGCGAGTTCGACAACATCGAGTTGCGGCCGCTCGCACGCTCGCACGCTCAGTGCCATCCACTGCCGATGGGGCGGGCACACTCGAGCGGGCGGACCGTCACGGCGGCGTATCGGGCGGCTCACGACGCCTTGCGTGGGACGTAGCCTGTCGCGCGAATCTCCACAGGGCAGTGAGCAAGCCGCCGGTTGGCCCATGGAGCGTGGTGCGTGCCCGCCCGCTCGCGAAGGTGCGATTCCTAGTAGCGCGTTGCGTGGGACGGGGAACGAGCGCGATCCCGTGGATTCCCGCGCACCGGCTGCAGAATCAGCGCCTCCTCGGAATCGGGCTCCGACTGGTTGCCGCAGTCGGAGGGCTCAACGCTATGGACTCCGCAAGGCGATCCACGATCTCTCTGTCGCGGCCCATCCGATCTCGCTCGATGTATGTGTCGGCCCTAACGTGCAATGCAGTCGATCCGTGTGCGAAATGACTCGTACCAGCGGCCTGGTGACCAGATCCCATCGGCTTCGGCCATGGCCTGTGAGACGAGCGCCCAGTCGCGAGGCGACGGGTGCCGCGGCGACGGCTGTTCGAGCAGGGCAAGCTCACAGAGCGCCTCGAGGGCGAGATCGAAGTCTCCCCTCGATGAGTTGGAACGTCGGACTGACTCCCAGAGTTGATCGAATGCGCGCTCGACTTCGCCCAGTGATGCCAGGACACGCCCGTCTGTGAGCGCCTCCAGCTGGATAATCCAGCCGGACGCTTCCTTGTACCCCTCGAAAGCGCGAGCGAACGCGGCATCAGCCGCGGCGGGATCCCCGAGCGCGACATTCGCGCGCACGAGAAGCGCCTCAAGCTCTGTCTGTGCGGACAGGTCATGCCAATAGGGCCGCGCAGCGTCCTCGCCAGGCAGGTCGCTCTCGTCGGACTCTCGTGGGCGGTAGGCATCCAGCAGGAGATCGCTCACGTCAGCGGCGGTGCGAGCAGGATCTCCCTCACGCCACAGTGCCGCGATGTCGTCGGCGAAGGGCCGGCGAAGCCCGGCGTCGTTGAATTCGGACATCGCCACAGCGGCGACGAGCGACTCTTCGAGCCCCGCGAGCTCGTCCTGCCAGTCATCCCGAGTGCGGATCTCGTGATCCAGGTCAAGGATGTAGCGCGACCAGGAAGATTTCGGATCGTGATCAATGAGGATGGGCTCAGCAGCAGCGGCAGCGATCGTCGCGCGAAGACGGTGCTGCTTCGGCTCATCCCACCACGCGCCGATCTGCCACCACGTCAGTGCGTCGACGACTTCAAACGCGAGCTGCGCCCACTCCGCGCGCCGTATCGCAGACTCGATCTGCGGATCATGAGTCTCGAACGAAGCGATCTCGTGGATCGCCTGCAGATAAAGATCGGGGTCCCAGTGATCATTCGCCGGTAGTTGGACGGCCATGCAGAGTCGATCAATCGCGGCCCCCGGATGCCCGAGAAATCCCTCGAGACGCGCCTCGGCGAGGAACCTCGCCTGCATCAGGTACCACGGGCACCCCATCTGGATCTCGACCCAGAGCGCACGCAATGCTTCCTCGTTCTTGCCCACATCGAGCAACTCTCGCCCTGTCCACGCGTTGCGAGCCCAGACGGGGAGATCGATGAGCGCCGAACCCGTCTCCCTAGCGCGCACGAGGTACGCCCGTGCGCTGAGGTTGCCCCCGGATTCCGGACACTGACCAGGCGGGATCCGCGTGTTTGCGTGCCTGTCGGGGAGGATGTCCGTGATGGGCACGAGCAAGAGGAAGACGTATACGCCGGAGTATCGGCGTGAGGCCGCGCGGCTGGTGATCGACACGGGGCGCACGATCGTCGCTGTGGCGGGCGAGATCGGTGTCGGGGCGCAGCTGCTGGGCCGGTGGGTGCAGCAGGAGCACGCGCGGGCTGGTGGTGGGCCGGACGGGCCGCTGGAGGTATCGGAGCGTGCCGAGCTGGAACGGTTGCGGCGCGAGGTCGCGGAGCTGCGGATGGACAACGAGTTCCTGGGAAAAGCGGCGGCCTTCTTCGCATCGAAGCAGAACCCGAGGAGCGGTTCGCGGTGATCGAGGCGGAGAAGGCGAATATGACGATTACGCGCATGTGCCTGCTGCTCGGGGTCGACCGGCGCCGGTTCTACGAGTGGCGCGCCCGGCAGGTCGCGGGGCCCTCGGCCCGGCAGCAGCGGGCGGTGGTCCTGACCGCGCAGATCCGCGAGTTTCATGCCGCGTCCGACGGGACATACGGGGCGCCCCGAATCCATGCAGATCTGCATGATGCTGGGGTGGCCGTCTCACGTAAGACGGTCGCGAAACTCATGCAGGCCGACGGGATCACCGGGATCAGTCCGCGGACCTGGCACCCGCCGACCACGATCCGAGGTGCGGACCCGTTCCCCGTCCCCGACCTCGTCGAGCGGCAGTTCGATCAGGGCGCGCGTGATCTCGCCTGGTTCAGTGACATCACGTATCTGCATACCGGTGAGGGCTGGGCATACCTGTGTGTCGTCCGGGACGGGAACACCCGCCGGGTGCTCGGTCGCACCGTCGGCGACAGCCTGCACACCGACCTCGTCGAGGATGCCCTCCGGCAAGCGGTCGCGCTGCGCGGTCACCTGCCACGGAAGGTGGTCTTCCACGCGGATAGGGGCACCCAGTACACCAGCGCTCAACTCGCGGAAGCCGCGGCCGAGCTCGGGGTGCTCCGATCGATGGGTCGCACCGGGGTCTGCTGGGACTGTGAGAGTGTCGAGTACCTCCTGGCGGCCTGACTCTTGCTGACGACTGACCTCGAAGTCTGGGTGTCCTTGCTGTTGATCTGTCGTCCGTCAGGAGGCGCATCACCCTCGTGGTGCTGGCCGGGCGGGCGTGACCTCATAGGAGCCTGATCGCAACAGTCCCATCACAGTCCCGTCCACCCGACCGGCCAGTGTCACTCACCCTGTCCTGATCTGGTTGGAGCGAGCACTATGAGCATGCAGCAAGTCCCCTCTCACCGTCGAGTCGTTGTCGGCGTCGACACTCACAAACACGTCCACGTCGCCGTCGCGATCGATGAGCTCGGCGCGGTCCTGGATCGCCGATCTTTCGCGGCGGATTCCGGTGGCTACGGCCAGCTGATCGACTGGGGCGAATCGTTCGGCGGGAAACTCACCTTCGGGATCGAAGGCACCGGTTCCTATGGTGCAGGCCTGGCCGGCGCAGTGCGCCGTCGTGGAATCGGGACGCTGGAGGTGATGAGAACGGACCGTCGCGACAGGCGACTACGAGGCAAGTCCGACACCATCGATGCCGAGAACGCAGCCAGGGCAGTCCTCGCGGGCCTGGCGACGGCCATCCCGAAGTCAGCCGATGGAACAGTGGAGATGATCCGTCAGATCAAGGTCGCCAAGGACGTCGCCGTCAAGGCGAGAACATCCGCGATGATCAGCCTCAAGCAGGTCATCGTGAACGCCCCCGACGATCTGCGTCAGGAGCTGCAACCGCTATCGAAGATGGCGCTCATCCATCGCTGCGCGGCGCTTCGTCCGGGCCAGGTGACCACAATCATCGCGTCGACCAAGCACACGTTACGATCGATCGCCCGTCGCTGGGAAGTACTGGATGCCGAGATCTCCGGGCATGAGAAGCTCCTGGCAGAGCTGACCGCGCAGATCGCTCCCGACCTCGCGAAAGCCTTTGCGGTCGGTCCTGACACCGCGGCCGAGATGCTGATCGTTGCCGGCGACAATCCGGAACGGATCCGTTCGGAGGCCGCGTTCGCCCGGCTCTGCGGTGTCGCCCCGATCCCTGCATCGTCAGGGATGACCACCCGACACCGGCTCAATCGGGGCGGTCACCGGCAAGCAAACGCCGCACTCTACCGTGTCGTCATCGTTCGCATGCAGCACCACGAACCCACTAAGGCCTACGTCGCCCGCCGGATCACCGAAGGAAAGACGAAGTCCGAGATCATCCGGTGTCTGAAACGTCTTCTCGCCCGCGAACTCTGGGCCGCGATGCGCCCCATCCGCGAAGCCCGACCACCCCTCCAAATCGCGGCTTGACAGATATAGGAGCATCAACGCCGCCGCAGAATCGTTCTGGTCCACGTTCAAGAACGAGTACTACCACCGGCACGTGTTCGCCACGATCGACGCCGCTCGACGCGGCGCCTACACCTGGATCGACGGCTGGTACAACGCGCGCAGACGCCACTCCGCGATCGGCTACATCAGCCCGCTAGAGTACGAACGCCGCCAGCTCACGCTGGCAGCCTGACCAACCAACCACCTGTCCGGGATTCGGGGTCAGCCTCACGCAAAGTAACGCGTCGGTCAGTTGCTCCGCAATCACGCCGCACCTTCCTCAAACGTCAACAGCTTGTCCTTCGGCATTGAGGCTACTGTGTGGCATCCCTTGGCGGGCTACAGTCCAATCTGGGGCGTCGACGAGCAACTCGGACGATCAGACACGATCCGGGCCCGATCCCAGGCCTGCCACCTTGAGGTCATAAGCCGTTCGAACTCAACGATTAGGCGCGCCTACACACCCGCCGGAATGTAGACACGGTCATCCAACAAGCGCGTTGCGAGGTGCTCGCGATCGCACAACGCGGCCCGCTTTGCGCGCGGCGGTCACGTCGAAGGCTGTTAGCTCCCGCAACCGTTAGACGTCAACGGCTCGATTGGAGGCCCTCGCGTGCCCAGTGTCCGCATGAGGCGGGACGGGAACGGCGTAAGCGCGTCCGGATGGGGGTGCGCCTGCGGACCGCGTGCGATGAGGGGTCGATGCGCACGCGTGCGAGGAGCGACCGCACTCATCGACGAGGACGCCCTCGAAGTGGGCTGCACCCGACATTTCCGCCGAAGCCCGTCGCGCCGGCCAGCTTCAGCTGTTCAGGGTGGCGAGAATCCGACGCGCGGTCTTCGCCGTCGACGGGAATGTCGCCAGCAGCATCACCAGCAGGATGGCGATCCGTTCCTGAAGCCGGGCGCCGATCAGTGCTGTAGCCAAGCCCTGCGCGGACGTGAGAGCCGGCCTTTTGTCTGGGAGTCGATCCTACGTCGCGACGGCGAGCCCGCACTATAGTGTGCTCCGTAGTCGGTCAGCACCGATCGTCAGCGCCTAGTCGGATCGAGTCCAAGATGCCATTCCATGACCCGCGGCTTCCCTCAGGTCACCCGAAGCAGGATTTCCACACGAATCTCCATGCGGCGCCCACGCTGACGTGGACCACGACGCGCGGCAGCGCTGCCGACGTGATCAACTACGTAGTCTCGCTCCTGGGTCTGCTCCCCTCTGATCTCGAGCTCGGGCCGAACTTGATGGCTTGGACTCGAGACGACTCGAATGCTCTCACTGCCATCACCTCGCCAACTGGTTCGAGCGTTACTGTTTGGGCATTCTCTGAAGCAGGTGTTGCTCGCGTAAACAGCGCTGCTGAGCGTGAGCGTGACACTATGATCTCGGAATTGCGGCAGGGCATCGCGGGTGCCGACGGTCGAGTCGTCTCCTATTTTCCTGCGCACCTGGAGCATGGGTCCCCGACCGACAGCTCAACTTGGGACGAACTGTACGAGATCTTCAATACCGGTGACGTTGTCGACATGGAGAGCTGGACCAGCGGTCGCAGAGGTGGGAGCGGCGACGGCGGTGAAGCACCGGACTTGAACAAGGCGGGCCTGACCATTTCGCTGATCGAGTGGCTGCTTGAGACTGATACTGATGTGGTCTCCCATGAGCGTATCGATGGCGCAAAAGCGATGTGGAGAGCCTCGGTCTCAGTAGAGGGTCGGCCACCCGCGGAGATGTTCGTGGACAATGGGCTAAACGAGCTGTATTGCACGCTTCTTTCGCCAATCGATACCGACCACATCGTCGACGCTCTTGAGTCGGTCTTCCCAACCGCGACAGTCGGAGTCGTGCTTTCCGAAGGCCGAGCCTTCCTCCGGTCAGCAATGCCGATGGAACACTCGAATGTGTTCGCGTTGATCAATGGAATGCGTGCTCAAGCGCTAGCACGGCTGGCATATGAGGACCAAATAGGCCGCGAGTAGGACGGTAGGCGCGGTCCTCCCTTGGCCCAGCGTTTGGAGTGGTCACATGCCGATCGTCTCGGCTACCTCGTGTAAGGGCGCTAGGGTCTGGGACTACAAGACGGAGTGGACTCCCAGCTACCGGCAGCGCCCGATCGCTCCTTGACAGGTTGAACGCGGTCATCGGTTGTCATGCGCCCCGCCCGGGCTGGAGGCAGCTGACGAAAGACGCCGCCCGCAAGCCGGTCCCTACCCGGGCACCAAGTAACGGATCGTTGACAATCGTCTCGCAGAGGGCCCGTCTTTTGATCGTCACTCGGAAGCGAGAACGAGGTCGACGTCGACTAGTGACACCAACCGAAGCCATCGCCGCCGATGACGGCGGTTGCACCCGCGGACGCGGTCGGATCGGTCCCCGCCGCGGCAGTGATTCCTGCGTGCCTGAGCGCTCAGGCCGGTGTCCCCCGACCGCTCCCGGGTCGCGCGTGTTCGACCCGGGGCTCTGGTGTCTCGGCGCACTCGGTGAACTAGAGGTTGGGGAGCTGTCAACGGCCAGTAGGAATTGCCCATAGGCGGCCAGCGGAAGTGCCCGCTGGTGGCCAGTGGAACTGCCCATTCGCGGCCAGGAGTTCTGCCCACCGGGTTGTGGTGGCCCTGGCCGCGTGAGGCAGTCCCGCCGGGTCAGGTCATGGGGGTCACCCCCGTGCCGGCGAGGGCCTGCGCGAGGCGGATGGACTCGCCGGTGGTCTGCGCGAGGTGGGCATGGTGGAGGAGCCGGTCGACGGTCGCGGTCGCGAGGGTCTTGGGCATGAGCTCGTCGAACCCGGAGGGGTGCAGGTTCGAGCTGATCGCGATCGATCGTTTCTCGTAGGCGGCGTCGACGAGCCGGTAGAGGCCTTCCGCGGCGTCGTCGCCGACGCCGAGTAGACCGATGTCGTCAACGACGACGAGGTCGGCGCGGAGGATCCGGGCGACGGTGCGGGTGACGGTGTCGTCGACGCGGTGCGCGCGGATCAGCGCGCCGAGGTCCTCGAGCCGGAACCACGCGACGCGGAGGCCTTGTTCGACGGCGTGCTGGCCGAGCGCTTCGAGGAAGAACGTCTTCCCTGTCCCGGCGGGCCCGCAGATCACGAGGTTCTCCCGCCGGTGCACCCATTCCAGGGTCCGCAACGCCTGCTGGGTCGGCGCCGGGATCGTCGACAGGGACTGGTCCCAGGAGTCGAAGGTCTTCCCGGTGGGGAACCCGGCGGCCTTGCGGCGGGCGGCGAGCATGGACCGGGACCGGCCGGCGATCTCGGCGTCGAGGAGTGCTTTGACAACCTCCGCGGGTTCCCAGCGTTGTGCCCTTGCGGTCGCGAACACGTCGGGTGCGATGCCGCGGGCGTAGGGCATCTTCAGCTGCCGCATGGTCTGCTCCAACTCGGCCGGGATCGGCGGGGCGGCAGGGGTCGCGACGCTCACAGCTCGTCCTCCTCGTCCGTCGCGATGATCTCGACGACGGGGACGATCACACCCCGCGGCTGGCCGATCGCGGCCCACCCGGACGTGCCCTGCGCGAGCGACCGGGTCTCCGACGCCGCTCTCGCCGGCGTCGCGGTGATCCGGCTGCCGAGGATCGACGTGAGATCACCGGTATCGAACCGGCCATACGCGGCTGCGGTGCCGAGGGTTTCGTCGACGACCTCGATCCCGTGGATCCGGGCGAGCTGGACGGCTTCCCGCATCTTCTGGTTCATCCGCTGCGTCCCGGCCGCTGCGGCCTCGAGCAGCCAGGCCGCGGCGCCGTGACCGATACCGAGGAACTCCGCCTCCTCGGTGCTGCGGGCCTTGATCGTGTAGTCGCCGGGAACCTTCACCCCCGGCTGGGCGGGGAAGTGGGCGTCGTCGATCCTGGGGGTCCCGGGGCGGGCGCGGTCGTGTCGGGCGACCTCGACGGGCCCGTCGATGCCGTGGTGGACGATCACGACCCGCTCGGAGTCAGCGGCGCCCTGGACACGGACGAACACCTCCGCGCCCATCAGCAGGTGCGGGACGGAATACTGCCCGTTCTCGAACGCGACCATCGGCGTGTTCTCCCCGACCCGCCGGGACACTCCGAACGCGATGGTGTGAGCACGACCCGGGACCGGGTGCAGCCGCTGCTGCTCCTCAGCGAGCATCTCGACCGGGCGCCGCTTGGTCACCCGGTGCTCCCGCCCGTTGACGTCGTCCATGAACGCGTCGCAGGCCGCCTCGAGTTCGCCGAATGAGGCGTACTGGTCGCGGAGGTTCGCATCGGTGGGCACCAGGTCCGCTTTCGCGAGCTTCACCGACGCTTCCGCGCCACCCTTCGAGGCCGGGTCCGCGGGCTGACAGGTCAGCACCGTGACCCCGTAATGCGCGGCGAACGACACCGTCTGCGCGTTGCGGACCGGGACCCCCGCGATATGCATCGTGGTGACCGTCTTCTCGTTGTCGGTGAGGACATACGTCGGCGCGCCCCCGACCGCCCGGAACGTCCGATCCAACGCGGCGAACACGCTCGGGAGGGTCTTGTCGCGGATCGGGATCACCACCCGGAACCGACTGAACGCGAGCCAGGCGACGAACAGCACCGTCTTCACCCCGCCGACCACGGGCCCGTCGCCGAAGTCGTACTGCAACCACAGCCCCGGCTCGGTGACCCACGGCCGATGCACCCGACGGTTCCCCGCCCGCCACGACGCCTTCACCGCAGCGACCGCCCGCCTGGTCGACCGCTCCGACCCTTCGAACCCGATCGAGGTCAGCACCTCGTGGACCTTGTCGGCCCGAACCTTGCCCTTCGTCTTCTCGACCAACTCCTCGACCTTCGGCAGGAACTCGTCGATGACGCGCGGCCTGCGCGCCGCAGCGCCGACAGGCCGGCCCGCGTCCCGCGCCGCGACATACGCGGCGACCGTGTGATGAGAGCAACCCGCGAGCTGCCCCGCAGCCCGATACGACCCCGTCGCATCGAACGCTTCCAGAATCTCCATGACTTCTCCGTCAGACTTCAACACAGCCCCTTCCCGGGCGACGACGACCTAAGCACCCGTCATCGAACCGGGAAGGGGCCCCACCATCGCGACGACGCGCGGGGCGGAACCATCAGACGTGGGCAGAACTCATGGCCACCAACGGGCAGTTCTCCTGGCCACCTACGGGCAGGTCTCGTGACCGCCTACGGGCAGTTTTCCATGGCCACCGACAGGGAGCGCTTGGCGAAGCTCGGACCCGACTGGACGGGGGCGTGAAACGAACTGGTGACAGGTTGGGTTTAGGCCGCGAGGGTAAGCGGCTCGGTTAGCTTTGCTTCGAACTCGATGGGCGTCAAGCCACCGAGGGGGTCCGGTGCTCGCTGTCGGTGATACTTCCGCTCGATCCAGACGAGATCGCAAGGCGCAGGTCCCGCCTGGTGGCCCACCGTTGGTGATTGAGGACGTTTGTCTGCAACAGCGACCAGAACGACTCCATCGCGGCGTCGTCTCAACTGGCTGCCCCTGTCGGCGTGCAGGATGCATCCGGCAACGTCGCCGCCGCGGGTGACGGCCCGTCTTGCCTCACGTCAAGATGTCCGGGAGTGAGTGATGCTTGCCTCACGTGAAATGTCCGCGTAGCTCAGGCGGCGGGGCGGGTGCCCTGGGTGCGGGCGGCGGCGAGTTCGATGAGTTGTTGCTGGATCTGGTTGATCCGTCGGGTGATCCGTGCCGGGTTCAGCTTCGCATGCTCGCGCTCCAGTCGGGCGCGGGTCTTCTCGTCGAGCACACCGGCGTCGAGCAACCGCTGGTAGGGGGTACGTGGCTTGTCGTAGACGCGCTTCTTCCGGCCGGCTGCGGTGTGGGTCCAGTCGATCGCTTTCACGCAGGGCAGCAGATGGTTCTTGCGGGCCATCACGAAATCCCAGAGCTCGTTGAGCAGGGTCATCTCCGCCTCGGTCTCGTAGCGGTAGCGGAACGCGTGTTTGCGGACCCAGTCGCCGTTGCGTTGCTCGACGTGCGCGTTGTCGTTGTGCTTGTAGGGACGCCCCCGGGTGACGGGGATCTCCTTCTTGTCCGCCCAGGCGATCACGCCCCAGTTCATGAACTCGGATCCGTTGTCGAAGTCGAGCCCGGCGACCGGGACGGGCGCGTTCTTCACCATCCATTCCAGGGCGCCGTGCACGTGCACGTAGGCGTTGTTGCGGATCGTGCGCAGCATCGTCCACCCCGCGACCGGGTCGGTGCCGGTCAGGGTGCGCAGGAACTCGCCTTTGAGGGAGTGGCCGCAGTGCGCGACGGTGTCCAGCTCCAGGAACCCCGGGACGGTCAGCGGGGCGTCCATGCTGGTGCGCGTCGGGATCGAAGAGCGCAGGATGTGGGACGGCTTCGTGCCCGAGACCGCGACCGGGTAGGCGGCGTCCTTGTGCGGTTTCAGGTACCGGTCGATCGTCGCGGCGCTCATCGATCGCAACTCGTCCAGCACCTCCGGTGTGACCCGCTGCTCGACCTTGCCGAGCTCACGGAAGCGGACGAGGCGTTCGAGGGTGTCGTCCATGATCGCCGCGAAGTACTTTCCCGACGGCTGCCCGGACAGCCGCCAGACTTCTTGCAGCACCACGAGCGCATCGTAGGAGTACTTCCGCTCACGCGGCTTACGCTGCTGATCGCGCGCGGCACCTTTGCGTGCGTTCGCGGCACGGATCGCGCGGCGCGCGTGATCACGCGTCCAGCCTGTCGCGTGCACAAGCTCGTCCAGCAGCCGGCCCTTCTCTTCCTTGCCTGCTTTCGCATACTCGCGGGCGAACTTCTTCGTGATCTCACGGCGCGCCGCCATCGACAACTCCCTGCTCATCACCCCAGGGAACTACGCGGACATTCCTACGTGAGGCACGCGCAGCCCTTCCCGGACCTTTTAGCTGAGTCTCGTCGCGGCCTTGCGGAGCGCCTCGACGGCGAGTTTCGCGGGTCATCCGATCCGAGATCGAGTAGCCGACGATCCGGTTGGAATGGACGTCCTTGATCGCGCAACAGTAAAGCTTGCCATCACTCGTCCAATGCTCCGTGATATCGGTCAGCCAGACTCGGTTCGGGGCGTCCGCACGGAACTGGCGCTGCACGTGATCATCGAACACCGGCGGCCCAGCCTTCTTCCCCTTCCCGCGCCGACAGCGCTGCGCAGAGGAGAGAATCCCGGGCTGAGAACACAGCTTCCACGCCGTCCGCCTACTCATCCGCCACCCGGCCCGGCGCGCCCGCCAAGTATCGGTAGCCGAACGTCGGGTCCTCGCCGTGGGCGTCGTGGAGCGCGTTGAGCCGATACGCGCGGAGCACGTCGGCGCTGCGGACAGGGTCGTTCCGCCAGCGGTAGTAGGACTGGCGGGCGAGCTTGAGAACCCGGCACGACACCGTCACGGAAACCCGAGTCGGCGAGCTCAGCAACGAGCGGGTATGTCATTTTCGGGGAGCCACCAAGTTTCAGGTTGGCCTGCGACAGATACGCTGTCGCACGACGCAACACCTCGCTCGCCTGCTCAAGCAAACGGATCCGCTTCTTCAACTCGCGTGCCTCCGCGGCCTCCGCCGCGGTCTGACCAGGTCGACTGCCTTCCTCGACATCGGCCTGGCGGAGCCAGTTCTGCAGAGTCGCTTCGCTGATGCCGAAGTCAGTGGCGATCTGCTTGACGGTGACGCCGCTCTCACGGCGCCTTGCGACCGCGACGACGTCCTCGCGGAACTCTTGGGGAGAGGGACCGGGCATGATGACATCCTTCTCGTCAGCGCCTCGCGGCACTAACGATCAGTTGTCACCGATTCGTTCCTCACGCCCGTTGTTGCTGCCGCGACAGCACGAGCCCATCCACTGATGTCGTCTGGCCGTACGTCGCCGATGTCCCGGGTGAGGTCGACGTCGCGCGTCTGCAGTTTACTGACGCGAGCCGCGCCCGCTACGTCGCCCGCGCACCCACCGAGAAGAACTGCGATCGCGATCCTGACAGTGACGACACCTGCAGTGCAGTCTCGCCTGGTCAAACTCTGATACATGAGTTTGCCGTTTGGCGCTAGGGAACCCCTCCGCCCGAGGCCAGAAAGAGCTGATTCAACGCCTTAGATAGGCCTACCCCGCGTGCGTGCACGGTGACCCTGTAATCAGAGCGCAATTCCATTCGCACTATCTCGTGATGACCGGGCAGCCGCCGCGCGTCGCGATAACTTCCCAGGTTGGGTCGATCCAGCATCGTGAGATCGGAATCTTCCATCGGTATCCATCGAAGCTCGGATGCCTTGGCGGCGGACGTCCAGCATTCTGCGGGACCGGGGTCGTTGGTCGTGACCGCCGCGAAGACCTCATACTCAGCGTGAATCAGATCACCCGAGGCCGCCAACGCGACAAGGCGGCCGCGTTCCTCGTGTGATTCGACGTACCGGGGATTGTGCGGCCGGAAATCCTGCCGGTGCCATACACCTTCGGACGGGATCGCGCCCAAATACCAGGCGGAGTGCCCCTTATACTCGTCGCTCATTCTAGCTTGACCGCCAGAGACCGCTTGCGTCGCTACCTTCTTCGCGTAACGGCGAAGGCGCCCCGTTTCAAGAACAGATGCTTCGTATCTCGCTGATCCGAACATGGGTCTCCCAGTCGCAGGTTCGAGGCTTCGGGGCCGAATCACGTTGAGTCGGCGTAGCTGTCGAGCTTCATCGCGCTTAAGGCGCGACCGAGTATGCGTGCAGTAGCTGGACTTCGCTCGTAGGCTTTGGGGCTGTCTGTAAGAGGAACTGCTTCAAATTGGCCATCCGATGTACTGAGCGGCTGCTGCAGCATCGCGCGATGTTTCGTCCATGGTGAGTTGCACCGTGACATGCGATCTTGCACGCGCTCTGCTTCCGCAAACGGGGGCCGGGTCAGTCGTAGTCAAATGTGCTGAATCCGCGGGGCCACCGCGTGCCTCCGCCAGTCTTCAGAAAGCTGGGCAGGGCAGCACTGGTATCCCTCCCGTCCTTCCGCGCAGGGGATCTTTCGGAAGTGCTGCTTTCCAGAACGGATCGACCCGGTCAGGGTGTCGACGCCGAAGGTCTTGGTGTCTGATGTTGATCATGCCGAAGAGGATTCCGGAGGAGACGAAGCAGCGATCGATCCGGCTCGTGCTCGATCATCTCGATGAGTGCCCGAACCCGCCAGCGACGCTAGGTCCTCGGCATCACAACACCCATGCCACAGAATAGACTCTCTGCGGCGACTTCTTGCGCTCCTACCGGAGCGCCGCCGCGATCTCGTCCCGCCTCTTGATGCTCGCCGACAGGGAGAGGCTGTTTCGCGCGCCGCTCATCGCTCTTGTGAATCCGCCCTCGCCGAGAGCAACCAGCAGGATAGCGCGCTTGTCCTCCTCGTCCACCACGTATACCTGAACAGCCCACTGTGGACCGAGCAGGCTTTGGCCCTGGGCGATGATCTCGATATCTGCTCGATCGTCAAAGGCTGACAGCGCCCCCGACGAGCTTTGTATCTGTTCGATCGAGGTCGCCTTAACCTTACTCAGAATTTCCTGCAGAGCTCGCCCTAGGTCCGGAACGGACCGAGAGGTCTCAATCGTCAATTCGTCAGTCTTAAATGCCACAGAAAACTCCCCGATCGTTCATCTGGATATAAGGACGAGGCATTCGCATATAAAGGGCGAGGCATTCGCCGCACCTTGGATGGGTCATAAGGTGCTCTATGCGGTGGTCAGAGATGCGAGATCAATCACGGAGGATTGATTGATCATGTGAAGACCTTAGCGTTTCCCAGCAGGTCACCACGAGCCGGGAATCCCTTCGTTCCACTCGAGAGAGGGCGCCGGAAATCCCGTCCCACTCAACCTCCATGACCGGGTTGACTCACGACAGGCCAAGATCGTCGGACGGAGAGACTGGTGCCATGCCAAGAGCGAACTAACTTAACGTCATTCGCTGATGGGATGTCGTACGAGCCCACTGCGCGCGCAGGGGAGATGGGACGATCTCACCAGCCGGTGTGAGGAGTAAACCCGGCGGATGGCGGAAACGTGGGCGGAGCGAGAGTGCGCAGGAATGGCCGGAATCCTCCGCGCTCGACCGGGCTGCGGGCGATGCAATCTTGCGAGGTGTCGGCAGCCAAGGGCGGATCCACGGAGATTTCGAGCCGCCGCTGATCGCCTCTGTGGGGCCGTTGCTGGTACCGGGTCGGTCGAAGAATGCGGGCACGTTTACGTCGCGTTGCTTCGGAGTCGGCCGAGCCGCCGGATCTCGGTGCGCTTCCGCATATCCGCTCGTGTGCTTGGCGGATGCGTCTCAGTGATAGGCTTTCGCGCGCCGGTGGCTCAGGGCCAATGTCAGTCGCAGGTACCGTAATGGGAGCAGACGTGCGAGCTGAAGCTGTTCTTGTCTGCCTCGGCGCACCGCGCACACTTCGCAGCACCATTCTTTTCGCATGCATGAGCCATGGTGGCTCCCTTCTCTCGGATTGCGCTCACATTAGCGGTCGCAACGTGACCGAGTAAAGGTCCTGTTGTGGCCCATCCTTCTCGTCTTTTCCTAGCGACTGCATCACCCTTCAGTCGAAACCAGATAGTCCGCGACCCCGGCGACAGGCCGGGGTCACATGCGGTCGCCGAACTGCAGTCCAACTCGAATGATGACCCGCAAACCCTTCTCGGGGAAGGGCACTTCCTCGCCGTTCTCGTCGAGGACGTCCGCCTGAGTCGGCGTCTCCATGAACAGCCGGGCATGCGGGGCGATGCCGTCCTCAGCATCGAACGGGCTCGAATCGCGCTTGAACTGAACCGCGAGCTCGGCGATGAGTTCCTCCGCAATCTTCTGCAGGTCGGTGCCCGACGTCAGGGTGTGCGTCGCCACGCCGCCGTCTCCACCGTCGCTGTACTCGTACTCGAGAGGGTACCCGGGGTATGCCGGGCTCGATTCGATGAGGCGGACGATGCTGTCCTGGGCGTCGGCGAGGGCGACGAGGGCGCTCTGTCCGCTGCGGATGGTGAAGATGCTGCTGATCATGATGTCTCCGTGTCTGCCGGCTGGGGCGGGTTGATTCTTAATGAGGACTTCTCTCCGCCCTGTACGCTGCGGCGAATGGAACGGGGTATCTGCGTTGCCCCTATGCGTCCCGCGTCGACCGGGGCACCAAGACGTCATCGTCCAACGGCACTCGTAACACCGGCACCTCGTAGCGGCGCTGCCACAATCGCAGCGTCTCCGGGCTCATCCCGAGCAGCCCGGCCACATGGCGAACGGCGCCCATCATCGTGGGGTGCGACAGCCGCGTCTCCGCACGCATCCGCAACGCCCGCTCACGCCTCTCCGACGAATACTTCCTGTTCATCGTGTTCCATCCTTGCTTGAAGAACGGAACGAAAGTCAGGCTCAATCAGTTCAGCCGCTCGCGGTTCGATTTGCACCATCTGTTGCCACCCTGTTGCCACCCTGTTGCCGCCGAAGCGCGCTCGACGTCATCAGCAGCAGATTGTCGGCGGTGATGGATCGAGATAGCTCCTCGTTACTAGCCCGCTGTATCGTGGCCGTTGCGCTAGCCGGTTGAATCCGCCGTTCCGTTCGCTTTCCGCAACTCATCGCGACAACTGCACGAGCACGGTCCCAACATTCCCGAGATGCTCGTCGAGCTTCAGCGGGACCCACCCCGACGCCGAAAGAACACTGTCGGGCTGCGCCTTCGGCGACGCACGAGTTACTGCGCACGCGAGGGCTTTGCTGCTGCACCGGTAGAGCAGGTCGGTTGGTGGAACGCCCGAATTTTGCGGCTCGATTCTCGCCATGCGTTGTCCGAAATGACACGTACTTCGCCCGAGCGCGGTCGGCGAACGGCCCGGAACTTCTCCCCTATTTCACCGATCACTATCAGACAGCACTCCACCGCCGCGCCCGCGCTCCAAGGAAGCAGTCGTCTACTCGATGGGATTGCCGGCATTGACGCTCGATCCTGTTCGTTCCGCAACGCTCCGAAGCGCGTCGGGGAGCTCGCCGAAACGCGCAGTTCGTCATCTGCACCCGAGACCCAGACCAATCGCGATGCGACACCACGGGGAGTGCCCGGTGAGGTCGCGACACACGCCTTGAGTTCATTCGTGAACTGGTCCCGCGCTGGCGTTGCGTCAAGTCTCCGACGTGCGCCGAATTGCCCATGGTCCGCCTCGCAGTATCCAGTCTGGGACAGCCCCCAACATGCTCAGACAGCGCGGATCTGGTTGCGGCATAACGGACCGTCTTGTCGGAGCGAGCGCCTCCGGCGCGAGCTCTCTTACTATGCGGATGGAATCGCCCTCGATCGATGCATAAGCGCTGTCGCGCGGCCCGGTGTCCTCCAGCGCTAGCGCACTGACCGAGCGACGCACGCTCGCCACACGCGGTCAGCCGTCGAACGCCGGCACGCATCCATCCGGTGAGGAGCGACTCGTCGAGCGCGAAGGCGCCTGCCGCTCCTGCATTGCGTCCAGTCGCCGCAGGGTACTGGTTGTGAACGAAACCACTTCGAATGACTCGCATCCTTCCGCGGAGACGCCCGATGGCGAGCACCGTGCTGTTGCAATACGGAATCTGCCATCGCGGACTCCATTGAGCCTGCGCCGAACCAGTCAGCGCATCGACCCGTACGCCGCGCGCTTTTGGCGAAGCGGCAGCACTGCGGCGTGGTTCAGCCGGGATGATTACGTCGCGCTCGCATCTGCTGATGTTGTTCGCATTCCAGCGTGGTTGAACATGAGTGCCGAGGAATCGAAGAGGCGGGTGTACGCCGGGCGGCTGTGGGAAGACGTGCTGTGCGTCATGGCGGCGCTTGAGCAGTGGCGCACCATGACCGTGCAGCAGGTTGAAGCGCTTACCAACGTCGCCGGGCTGACTAACGGGAGAACTTCGCTGCTGACGGCCCTGTGGGTGCACGGCCTCATCGAAATAGGTTCGCCGACGAGCGACCTGGCCGCAAGCACGCTTGACCGGAGCACGCTCCTGCTGAGACCCGCACGCACGTCCGAGGCGAAGGACATGTTCGAGCAGTACTTGTCCTACGCCGAGTGGGTCTCGGTCACGTCCGGTCGGGGGTTTTTCACGGATCGTCAATACGCACGACACAACGTCCTCGCCTCTGAGTTCGGTCTTCGTGTTGCGGAGTTCGGCCAGGTGTCGATGGTGCTAGGCGAGTCCCTGAGTGGAATGGATCTGCTCGCGTACTCCGGTTGCGGCGCCGAGGTGCCATCGCGGGGCGCGCAGGGCGGTTCCGACCTCACTCTGGTGAGACCGGACGGCCTTCGGGTTGCGGTCGAGATGACGGCGAGTAAGAGCGGATCAGCGTTCGCGGACAAAGTCGAGAAGCTCGTCGCGATCCTCCACCGTCGCAGCTTGGAAGCGACGGGCTTGACTGTTTTGTTCGTCTGCGCAGCCCGTCAGGACGCGTCTCGCGGCGAGGCTGGTGAGGTCGAGCGGAAGGTGAAGCGGGCGGTGCAACGTGCCGTCATCAACTATCCGGGCACCGCGCTCCACCCCACCGCCAGTCGGGTCGCGGTGGCCCGCTGGGATCGCCTGTTCCCCGACGGCGGAATCGTCGCCGATTTCACCACCCTCCCCGTCGAACGCCCAACTGGGATGGGTCGGCGACACGGTGGCAACGGGAACATCTGGGAGCCCGCACGACTACTCGACTCAGCGTCGGTTCCCTTCACACCGGACGACCCCACGGCGCTCCACGCTGTCGTCACGCTCGCCGCCGGGCTCCGCGGCGTCCACCACGCCCTGAGAGCCACGGAGGGCCGTCCCGACCTCCACGCGATCTCACTCGCACACACAGGACTCGACCACGTCATCGACGCCATGAAGGCCAACTCCCCCGCCACCGGGAAGGGCGCGGCTGGCCCGGCACAGATTCCCCCACGTCTGCGCTACTGACCGCCCAGACCAGCGGGCGACGAGCACGGAATCATGGCTCATCGAAGAAGCCCGCGTCCTCGTCGCAGAGCACTTCATCGAAGCGGCGACGTCGCCCTGGCTGGCCGCAGGTCTCGCAGGTTCGGGCGCTCTCGCTAACCGCGGCGCGGAGCACCCGCGCGAACTCTTCGCTGCGGGGGCCGTCGTCGATGGTCTCGATCTGCAGCCGTGCCTTGTACGGGCGGATGAACCGCAGACGGTAGCTCGGATCTATCGCCGCGAGCTGTGTATCGAGTCGGACGAGAAGCGGCCACCAACCGTGCTCCACGACGACTTCGGGAAGGTATGGAACCCAGATGCGGTCGACGATGCGTTGGATCGGGCTCGGGTACCTCTCGTCGACCCAGGTGATGAGGGCACCGTCATCCATGCGCTGAGTCCGAAGCGTGAACTCGAAGTCGGAGATCGATGAGGGCCCGACCGATCCGGAAGGGGTGATGCGCGGGCGGATAGAGGCGGTCATGAACAAGCTGACTCAATCGCGGTTCGTATGCGGGCGACGCGAAATTTTCAAGCATCTGGTCGGTGAGATGCTGAATGCCGTCGAACCGCGCCTCCACGCAGAGCTGGTCGGGATCTGCGGAAGTCCACATGTCGATTGACGTGGTCCCGTGATTGATGAGGACGCCGACGCGGCGTGCAACCGCGCTGGCTGCGTCCACGATGTGATCAGAAAGTCCCCGAGAGTTCTCGATCAGATCTAGCTCTCGTGGCGCGAGTCGCTCAGGAGAACTCCACTGAAGGTACGTCATTCCGGACGCACGGTTGCGGGCGACTTCTCGGAGCACGTCTCCTTCGGTAACTGCCGGAAATCGGATCTCACCCCTCGTGCGAAGCCGCCGCAGGGCGACGCCGTCAGTCGTCGTCGCCAGCCTCACGCCAGGTAACCCGCAGAGCTCTTCATCGATGTCCACGGGAAGGGCACGGATGATGGCTCGCGTCGCGG
Source organism: Microbacterium sp. HA-8 (assembly GCF_046111165.1). Taxonomy (NCBI): domain Bacteria; kingdom Bacillati; phylum Actinomycetota; class Actinomycetes; order Micrococcales; family Microbacteriaceae; genus Microbacterium; species Microbacterium sp. HA-8. The sequence goes on along the minus strand of NZ_CP162025.1, from coordinate 1,967,574 downwards.
TGAGGCGATCAGCGATGATCTCGATGCTGTCTGACCGCGGCCGCAGTCTGTGGAACGAGAATTCATCCGTCCGGGCGGGCGCGCTGTACGACGGGGCGTGAAGATACCGCAGCTCGAGGAATAGTTCGCCTTCTAGGCGCCTTTGCTCAGCAACTGGCTCCGGAAGCACCTCGGTGTGGCCGAATAGCCACTCCGACGATTCGGCAATCGTCTCTCGCGTGGCAAGCTCCCGCATTCGTACATTCCGTTGGTGCTCGGCGTTCGCTTCCCACAGGTCTCGGCCCACGACGACCTCCCCCTCTGCCCGGACAAGCAAGTAACTGACGAGGCTAGGGTGTCGCCTGCCGGCTCGATGCGCACCGTGGGTGCACTCAGTCCAAGAAGTGCCCGGCGAACCCGCCTGAGAAGTCGTACAGCCGACGAAGCTTCCAGTGAGCGCTCCCGACCATGGGTGGCGTCTGGGCTTCCTCGCCTCTCGCTGCCTCGCGCAACGTGCGCTCCGTCATATCCAGCCAGCGCGCCAGACTCGCTTCCGTCCCATCACCTCGCTGCGCTCTTCTTGACCGAACTGGTCGCCGATGGTGCTCCCGGGTGAACGCCTCCAGCTGCACGAGTCGCTGCGAGCACGCATATGAAGGGCCCTCGCTCCCCCAACTCCATCCCGGCATCGCGTTCAGCACCCGGACGCGGTCCGCGTCGCGTTCTGCCTTCTTCGCTGTCCGAGCCACGTCCTGGCTACCGGCGGACGACGCGATGCGGCGGTGTTGAGTGCGCATCCATGTGGCCAGGTCGCGCGGCTCATCCCCCTTCCGGGGCATGCGAGCGTGCTCAACGATGAAATCGTGCACGCGTTGCGCGTTCTCAGCCCACGCCTGGTCCGTCCGCGCGGGGTACTTGCGGCGGTATTTGTCCAGTTCCGTGCTGAAGTCTGTTTTGCTGTCTGCATCCATGACAACGCCATGCGCGGTTCGACCTCACTTGGTGCGTCACTCCCGGCACGGCGCAGCGGCCAGCCGAAGATGGGAGGGTGATGGAACACGTAGTCAGCCCGATCGCGGAGATCTACCCGCTGATGGGAACACCGGAGCTGACCGAGCTCGCCGACTCCATCCGCCGCAACGGACTGCGGGAACCCGTCGTCCTCCGCCCTGACGGCGCCGTCCTGGACGGTCGCAACCGACTGCGCGCCTGCGCGATCGCGGAAGTCGAACCCAGGTTCGTTGAGTTCGCGGGGACGGACCGGGAGGCGCTCGAGTTCGTGGTCGACACGAACAGTCACCGGCGGCACTTGAGCGAAAGCGCCCGCGCACTCGTGGCAGCGCGTCTCGCAACGTTCACCCACGGCGGTCGTCGCGACGGCGGCAACCCCGCACTGCTGACCCAGCGTGATGCCGCGGAGCGCCTGGGTGTGAGTGAACGATCCGTGCGGGACGGCAAGGTCGTCATCGACCATGCCCCCGCCGAACTCGTTGATGACGTCCAACGAGGACTGATCGCGGTCCGGGCGGCCGCCGAACTCATCCGCGCGGCCGGAAAGGACAAGATCCTCGTCGCCGAGTACCACAGGCTGCGGCGGGCGAGCGGAAGCACCGAGTGGTACACCCCTCCTCACGTGCTCAACCTGGTGACCGAACTCTTCGGTGCGATCGATCTCGATCCGGCATCAAACGAAGGCGAGCCCTGGGTCACCGCCCGCACCTACTACACGAAGGCCGACGACGGACTCTCACGCGAGTGGAGCGGACGAGTGTTCTTGAACCCTCCTTGGGACTCTCAAGGCTCTCCCGGACCATGGGTTGCGAAGCTCGTCGACGAATACACCACGGGGCGCGTGTCGGAAGCGATTTGCCTGCTCCCTGCTCGTGTGAACACTGCCTGGATGGATCGGCTCGCACCATACGCCCGCTGCTTCGTGCGCGGCCGGCTCAGGTTTGGAGACGCGACCGGGGACGCGCCCTTCGCCGTCGTCCTGGTCTACCTGGGCGACCGCGTACAAGAGTTCGTCGACCTCTTCGACGCCCTCGGCTCCTGCTACGGACACCTACCACCATCTAGCTCGGCGCAGTAGCCCGATTGCGTCACTCGACGACGCCGGGCACTCCGTCGTTTTATCGCGGCCTTGGCGGCAAGCGGCGCTTGAACCGCTTGCCGCCAAGTCTCATGGGCTGAGCCGCTAGCTCAACGCCATGCGGGCCACCACTTCATCATTTCCTCCGTCAGGCCTCCAAGCCGCCGGTTGATGTGCGGACGGGGGTCACGTCCCCTGAGCGGGCCATCGAACGTGTCGATGAGGACGCTCGCGACGCAGCCGCCCTCCATGTGCACGAGGAGGTCCGGAAGCATGCGCGGAGCGCGCTTGAACGTGACGATGTCGCGGACCTGGTCGAAGAGGAGCCCGCCAATTTCACGCGGCTCGGGGTCGCCGGCGGCAGCGAAGCAGGCATCGATGGCGACACCACGGAGCATCTTCCCCCAGGCTTCTCGATGGCTGATTCCCGCCAGCGAGAAGCCCATGTTCGTCGCCCACTCGTCCAGTAGCCGTTGTTTGAGGAGCGCGTTGATGTCGAGCAGGTCGCGGGCGCTGAGCAGGAGGTCGTGTCCAACGACGGTGGTCGGGCCGGACCCGGGGAGACGGGTCCAGCAACGCGGCAGGTCGCTCTTGACTTCGGTGACGACGAGGATGTTGTGAGAGTTGGCATGCCTGTTCATGAATGGCTTCTTTCGTTGCGGCCGATGCTGATCGCTTCGGCCTGGTAACACCCCCATGCACGGTCTCCACATCAAAAGTGCGACACGAAGCCAAAGGCGCTGTTCCCGATGCGGGTCGGCGCGACGCGACGACATCTGAATGTCAGCGTCCATACGAGACCGATCACGGCCTCGTCCGCCCTGCTGTCCCTCGTTCAGAGAATGGCGCCGGGGCTCAGCGTCGGATCCCGACAGTGACGACGTTTCGGATCTGGACCGCGCATGTCTGGGTAGCGGGAGCAACCAGCCCCGCTGAACACCTTCACCACCACACCATCGAGGTTCAGATCATGAGCATTCCCTTCAACACCCCACTCCGTCTCTCAACCGAGGCCCCCGTACGCAGCTGGATGGGGGCGGAACTGCTGGGCGCCTCCACCGCAGCCGCTGCGACCCACCAGGTCAGCGGAATTTTCACGCTGACCGAGGAGGACAGCTACGTACTGAACTTCGTCGCGAAGCTGACGAGCGATCTCACAGAACTCCCCGTCACCGTGCACTACACACTCCCCGCCCTCTCGAGGAACTTCGACGCCGACCGCCCCCACACCATCGCGGAGGCCATCGCGGAAATCGCGCTCACCGCCGCAGACGACCACGACTTCGACCAGGGCGAACTGATCCGGCTCATCGGGCTTCGGGACGCGGTCGCCCTGAAGGACATCGCGATGCTCGACATCGTGTGAATCTGCCCCGGAGGGAGCGACCCGTTCGAGGGGAGACGTGGCTGACCGTATCGGTGCCGGCGCCGATGGGTCGCTCCCGGCGATGGCACCGCGCATAGAGGAGTTATCGCTGCGCACCCAGTCGCGGCACCGACGAATGGAACCACATCATGTCTATCGCTCTCTTGTTCTCCTCCCAGCTCCTCAGCCTGGTCGACGGGGTCCCTGCCTGGTATCGCTTCCACGGCGACACAGACACCCGCGTCTTCGACGACGAGAGCCTCGTGCTCAGCATCACGGACGGCGACACCTCAGGCGCCGCGGAAGTCATCACGCAGTGGTCCGTGGCCAACGGCTTCTCGCTCGAGGGCATCTCACCGGAACTCGCGCTCACCGGCCTGCTCTGGTCCACCGTCCTCGTAGCGGTCAAGGACGCACCCGACTACGAAGCCATCCACGACGCGATGCAGACCCGCAAGCCAGGTGCGTCCCCGCTGGTCCCCGACTTCCGACTCATCATCGGCGGAGGGTACGTCGTCGCCCGCCTCATCGAAATCTTCGACCGCCCGGGCACCGACGAAGAGAACCGCGCAGCGTTCGACAGGCGCACCGGCGGGCGGTACTCATAGTCGACGCATTTCGTGTCCGGCGGCTGCCCGACTCCGGTAGCCGCCGGCGACTGCCTACCGAACGAACCCTCACGGCGACTCACTGGGTTGGAGAAAGACGGGATTCGCCGCCTTCCCCGACGCCGCAGGCCACGCTCACGTCATGACCTCCCATCAGTCACTCGGACCGTCGGTTTGGGGAGGGTCACGCGCCAACGGTACCGGGCTCGCGCTACGCGCATCGCCGCAGACGAACGGTTCGCCGATAAATATCAGCAGCAGTCGAACTTCGCGGCGATTCTGCCGCGCGTCGTCAGCGAATCGTGGGCCTCACACGACATTCTCGGAAGGTGGGAATCAACCTGACGAATCCTGCCGATCCCGCTGCGTTGGTAGATGGTGCCGAGGCACTCGCCGATCTCCTCAGCGACCGCATGTCTGATGGCCCGCTGCTTCTATCTGACTCCATCGAGCAGATCAGTGGCTGGAAGGACAGGAGCGATCAGGAACACTGGGTTCGCAATCGCGCCAGCCTTCAACGTGATCTCGAATGGAGCCTCTCCGACCTCGGGCCGAGGTGTCGTGCTCACGTCGCTCGCGAACTGCGCTCGCTTTCGAAGCTGGCGGGAGGGACAGCCGGTCAGATCTCCGAGGTACTCGATTCCATCCGCGACCGGCTGGGTACTCCAGAAGTCTCTCGCGCGGCCTGGCAGGACCTAGAGGATGCGTCGACGGTTCCAAGTCTCGACCTCCGTACAGTGGCGTCGCGAGTGCGGTCACTCGAGGCATGCCTCGCTCTGCGTTTCGGTGATGCCGAAGAGCGATTGCGCGACGCCGTTCAGTGTCTTCGCGGTGACCCGAGCTGGGCTCTACCCGAAGATGCAATACGCGATCAGGAAGATTCAGCTGCTACGCGAGTGGCTAATGCACTTGAAGTCATCTTGCGAGAAGCGCACGTCAGCGACTGTGTCGCCTGGCTGCGCTACGACCATGCGCAAGTGAGCGGGCCAGTTACCACTGTTGGACACATCACCTTCTACAACGCCCAAAACTGCGGCCCGACAGCAGCGGCCGCGCCCAGGGGTCAACTGCCGCACCAGGAGGAGCTTCACGCGGCAATCACGGAGCGCGAGCGTGAATCGTGGTGGGCAATCGGCGAGGAGGCGCCCCCGAGCGTTATCGCGCGGGTAGACCTCGGTCGCCGCCAGTGGAGGGGCGGGCTTAATGATGCCGAAGCCGACGTCGATGCTGTACTCGCGATCGCGTCCACATGGGCAGACGGCATCCGTTGGCGCCGCGTAGGGCCAGCCGTCTTGCGCACCGAGGGCCGCGGCGTCGCGTACTCACACTCACTTCCTCGGCGGCATGCTTTCGTCGACTGGATGGGCATCGGACAAACACGAAGCGGTTTGGACGAATGGCTTCCCCAAATTGATGGCGTGCTCGGGCCCGGGGTGATCCCCCATGATCTGCGCGAATCGGTGAGACTTCTGTCGGAAGCTCGCCTCGAAAGTTCGCGGGAGTCAAGCCTTGGTGCGGCGCAAAAGATTCATGAACGCACAGCGCTAATCCTTCGAGACCAAGCGTTTGAGCGCGTCGCCGCCACGGCCGATATCCCGCCGCAGCAACTGATGGAGGACCTCCGCGCGCTCCTTCCATATAGCCAATGGCTTGACGAGACCATAGCCATGGTTGATGCGCTGCTCAAGTACTCCACCGCCCCACGCTTCGCTGAGGTGATTCGCGGCAGGCTCGAGTCGCATTCCGGCCCCGGCACGGTGAACCTAATTGAGCTTGCCAACGCGCAACCTCAGATACTCGCGCTGACGATGACTCGAGTGGAGCGGCTTGGACTCCGACGGCTGTTACGCGGACTGACAGATCCCAGGCACTACTTACGCCTTGCTGGAGAGCACGCCGATCGACTCGAACGGCTCGACGACCGACATCGCCGAGCCCGCAACGCTATCGCCCACGGTAACCCTGTGACGGCAGCGACTATTCGATCGGTGCTCGCTTTCGGTGAAACGCGCGCCACGGTCGCGGTGACGTTCGCGCTCCGCGCATTCGCGGCCGGCCAGTCTCTGGGTAAGCAGCTGCGACAGCAGATCGAAAGCGAGAAGGACACCCGGGAACTACTGCGTACTGGCCTCTCTTGGCGAGAGATATGGAACAACGAAGGGTCCAGCTAGTGTCGGGCGCACCCAAGCTGGCGCACCTGTTTCTAACGCCGCACGCGATGCGCGCCGGTCGTGTCGGCGGCGGGTGAATCCTGGTCACTTTCGGCGCTCGAAAAGTGAACGGTTGCGGGCAGTCTAGCTAGGTGTTTCGTCGGTGGTGGTGCGGATGCTGGGGAGGCTGTCGATGCCTCTGCCGCGGAGTCGGTAGCTGGCGCCTTTGAGGGTGAGGACGTCGGCGTGGTGAACGATGCGGTCGATCATCGCGGCGGCGACGGCTTGGTCGCCGAAGACGCCGCCCCAGCTGGAGAACGGCAGGTTCGAGGTCAGGATCAGTGACGCGTGTTCGTAGCGTGACGAGACCAGCTGGAAGAACAGGTTGGCGGCGTCTTGTTCGAACGGGAGGTAGCCGACTTCGTCGACGATGATCAGCCCGTAGCGGCGCAGCCGGGTGAGCTCTCGGGGGAGGTTTCCTTGCCGGTGTGCGTCGGTGAGGCGGGTGACCCAGTCCGTCGCAGTCGCGAACAACACCCGGTGCCCGTGGCGGGCAGCGACGATCCCGAGCGCGGTCGCGAGGTGGGTCTTCCCGGTTCCGGGAGGGCCGAGCAGGACCACGTTCTGCGCTTCGAGGAGGAACCCTCCCGAAGCGAGCGCCGCGATCTGCTGCCGAGTGGCTGGTTGCGCGTCCCAGTCGAAGTCCTCGAGGGTCTTCCGGCTCGGGAACCCGGCCGCTTTGATCCGTAGCTCCGCGCCGGAAGCGTTGCGGGCGCTCACTTCGCGTTCGAGGACGGCGGCGAGGTAGTCCTCGAACGACCACCCGGCGTCGCGTGCTTGGTCCGCCATCCGGGCTGCGGCCTCCGTGATCCGGGGTGCCTTGAGTGCGCCGGCGAGATAGGTGATCTGCTTCGCGACGTCGGTCTTGCCGGCCATCAGTTGCTCCCCTCGACGAGCCCGAACGCGCGGTCGTAGTCCGCGAGATCCCGACTCAGATCGTCGCCGACTGGAACAAGTCGCGGCTGCTGGAACTCGCGTCGTAGGACGGCCGCAGCTTCTCGATGCGCGGGGTCGGTGATCACCATTCCTCGCGCCCAGACACGGGTGTGGTCGGCGATGATCCGTCCATCGAGGCGGACGCGGACCCGGTCCAGGTCCGCGGTGACCTCGACGATCCTGCCGATCGCGCGCGGGTCGACGGAGTAGTCGTTCGTGTCGATGCGGACGTAGTAGTCGCGGCCGAGCCGGATCCGGTTCCGCCAGCCCAGATGCAACGGGATCGGCGGCAACGGCAACATCGCCGCCAGATCCGCAGGCAGCAGCGAGATCGGAGAGGTGGCCAGGGTGCGCACCCTCCGCTGGTTGGCGACTCCGAGCCAGTCGGTGAACTGCTCGTTGAAGTCCGCGGGCGAGGCGAATGACCGGCCCGGCATGAACGATGTCTCGAACCAACCGTTGCGGCGTTCCACGATCCCTTTCGATTCCGGATCTCGCGGCGGCAGCAGCACGAGCTTGGTCGCGAGGGTTCCCATGAACGTGTCGACTCCGTCCGCGTGACGGCGTCCTCGCCCGATGCCGGGCTCGTTGTCCCAGATCAGCCGACGCGGAACCCGGCCGAGCTGCTCGATCAGCTGCCAGGTCCCGAGCAGCAGATCCTCGGTCTTCCGCGTCGGGATCATCACTCCCGTCGTGAACCGGCAATGCGCCGGGGTGATCACCAGCACCGGCAACAGCTTCGCTGTCCCGTCCTCGAGCGGGATCTTCTTCGGCGGGAACCACAGATCGCACTGCGCCGCGTCCCCCGCCGCCCACGTGATCCGATCCGCGGGATCGAGACGCTGCTGCTCGGGCCGCAACCGCTTCACGTTGTCACGGAACCACCGGATCGAGCCCGTCCACCCGACCCGCTCCGCGAGCACCGTCGCCGGCATCGTCGGCGTCTCCAGCAGCAACGCACGCACCCGCGACTCGAACGGTGTGAACGACGTCGGCGCCGCTGTCCGCTCATAGTGAGGCGGCGATTCCGAGTTCACCGCCTTGATGACCGTGGTCCTCGAGATACCCAACCGCTCAGCAATATGCGCCTTCGGCACGCCCTCGCCGGCCAGCCTCCGGATCAACGCCCAGTCCTCCAAAGTGATCACTCTCCAATCGTTGAGTGTTCACTTTTCAAGCGCCGCTACTGTCCAGTTTTCGAGCGCCGTCGACAGGTCGTGCTTCACTCGGCATCGCAGTAGCAGCTGGAAAAGTTTCAGGCATTGCAGACCAAGCTCTGGAAGAGAGTTTCGCCAGACCGGCGCCTCGGTGGACGTCGCTCATTGAGTCGCGCGCACCGCTGGTGAGGTTGGCCCGGGACAGAGCGCCCGGGCCAACCGCGCTCAGGCTACTCCCACATCTTGGTGAGCGTCTTCGCAGTGGTCGGGTCCACCATCGGCATGGGGGTGTAGGACCCTTCAGTGGTGCTTTCGTAACGGTGTCCCAGTAGCGCCTGAGCAGCAGCGAGCCCGAGGTCGCGGCGCACGAGCGCTGCCGCGCTTCTCCTCATCAACTTGAAGGTCACCTGCTCGGGTGGGATGCCAACGCTTTCTATCCACGCCCGGCCCTCGCCGGACTTGCGCCACGAGGCAAGGAGCCTGCCGGGATTTCCCTCCGGCGCTCCCGTCCGGGTCCCAAAGATGAGCGACTCCGGAGCTTCGGCCCGCGCCGTGAGTGCTCGGAGCGTCGTCGCGACGACGGTAGGGAGTGGGATTATCCGCTCTTGACCATGACGTTTCGGGACATTCTGCCGAACAAGCCTGCCCTCTACTTCGACGATTGTCCCCGTCAGCTCGGCCGAGGGCTGAGCGCCGTCAAGGGCTAGGTCCATGGGACGCAACGCAAGCACCTCGCCGATGCGCATCGAGGTGCCCATCGCCGTGTCAACGAGGGCGAGTAGTTTCTCCCAATCGCTGCGGCGACTCGACCTGCCACCCCAAGCGATGATGCTGGCTCGCATGGCAAGGAACTGGTCCTTCGACAGCCAGCTGTCGATTTGGCGCGTGCTGCGAATGCTTGGGGCGTCGGTCAGCGGGTTACGGGTCATTGCCTCGCGAGAAACGGCGGTTGAGAACGCACCCTGCAGAACGACGCGGAAGCTGCGGCCGCGAGCAGGTCCATGAGCGAGGGTTATGCGCTCGATGAGAGGGAGAACACGCGCAGGACCAGCCTGGTGCAGAGGCAACGCTCCAACCAGCTTCTTCACCGCCTTGGATGTGCTCACGTATTTCTCGTAGGACTGAGGCTTGAGAGCGCCCGTCACGACGGCTGCTCGCCGCCCCTCAAGCCAGGCGTCAATGGCCTGACTCACGGTCGAGTTCTCCGAAAGGTCCGCGCTCATGAATACCGTTGCGCCACGGAGCTGACGTTCGAGTTCGGCGACAGCTTCGGATTCGGTGGAGCCAGTCGCGGTGAGCTGAATGAGGTCTCCGCCGTAGGTGCGTGCCTTCGCTCGCGCCTGCCACGTGGTCCCCCGTTGACGCAGGCTTGCTTTCCCCATCGTGCCGGGGGCGAGCTGCGGCCTAGCCACGTCGCGCACCTCGCAGCCAATTCTCCACCGCAGCGAGTTCATACCGCACACAGCGATAGGAGAGCTTGAGGTACGGCGGCCCGTTGCCACTGACCCGCCAATCTTCGAGCGTGCGGGGGCTCAACCCAAAGGCGTGAGCGATGTCATTCTGTGTGAATAGCTCCGGCAAAGTGAACGGACGATTGGTCGCAGTAAATGTAGTCATAGGGTCCCTATGCGCGGTCTCCTGCAATCAGCGTCACTACCCAGGCCGACCGTCGTGCCAGGTCTTTGTGCTGATCGCAGCTAAATGACACTCTCCGACTTCGGAGTCACGGGAGTTGCGCGCCTTCCGCTGTCTCCCCACTCATTGGGCGAGGGAAGACGTCCATCCTGACGCGAGTCAGCGCTTGGTACGGGATCCGGAGACATGGCGACGAAGACCGAAGCTAGGAAGCTAGGAAGCTAGGAAGCTAGGAAGCTAGGAAGCTAGGAAGCTAGGAAGCTAGGAAGCTAGGAAGCTAGGAAGCTAGGAAGCTAGGAAGCTAGGAAGCTAGGAAGCTAGGAAGAGTAGTGCCCCGTAGCGTGGTGTAGCTCGCGGTGGCCGGCTCGTCGTTCCTGACGTAAGCGCGGTCACCGTGTGATCCTTCGAGAAGTCTCTTACCTCCACTCGAAAGGCATCATCACGATGACCGCACTTCATATTGTCGACCCTGCGAGCGTGCTCGCTGAAGCCCTGACCGACGCGTCGCCCGATCTGATGCGCAGCCTGCTGCAGGCCACGATCAACGCGCTCCTCTCCGCCGACGCAGATGCCGTCGTGGGCGCGGAATGGGGAAAGCCCAGCCCCGACCGCACCGCGCAACGCAACGGCTACCGCCACCGCGACCTCGACACCCGCGTCGGGACGATCGACGTCGCGATCCCGAAGCTGCGCCAGGGCACGTACTTCCCGGAATGGTTGCTCGAGCGCCGCAAACGGGCAGAGACCGCGCTGATCACCGTCGTCGCGGACTGCTACCTCGCCGGGGTCTCGACCCGCCGGATGGACAAGCTCGTGAAGACCCTGGGGATCCACAGCCTGTCGAAGTCGCAGGTGTCCCGGATGGCGGCAGACCTCGACGAACACGTCGACCAGTTCCGCCACCGCCCGCTCGACGACGCCGGCCCGTTCACGTTCGTCGCCGCCGACGCGCTCACGATGAAAGTCCGTGAGGGCGGCCGGGTGATCAACGCGGTTGTGCTCGTCGCGACCGGCGTGAACGGCGACGGGCACCGCGAAGTCCTCGGACTGCGCGTCGCGACCAGCGAGACGGGAGCTGCGTGGAACTCGTTCTTCGCTGACCTCGTCGCCCGAGGGCTCGGCGGGGTCCGCCTCGTCACCAGTGACGCCCACGCTGGGCTCGTGGAAGCGATCGCGGCGAACCTGCCCGGAGCTGTCTGGCAGAGATGCCGCACGCATTACGCGGCGAACCTGATGAGCGTCTGCCCGAAGAGCATGTGGCCGGCGGTCAAAGCGATGCTGCACTCCGTCTACGACCAGCCCGACGCAGCCAGCGTCAACGCCCAGTTCGAGCGATTGCTGGACTACGTCGAGGAGAAGCTCCCCGACGCGTTCGCGCACCTCGACACCGCGAGAGCGGACATCCTCGCGTTCACGCAGTTCCCCGACGGGCTCTGGCAGCAGATCTGGTCCAACAATCCCAACGAGCGCCTCAACAGGGAGATCCGTCGCCGCACCGACTCCGTGGGCATCTTCCCCAATCGCGACGCGATCATCCGTCTCGTCGGCGCCGTCCTCGCCGAGCAAACCGACGAATGGGTCGAAGGCCGCCGCTACCTCGGGCTCGAGATCCTCGCCAAAAGCCGCCTCACCCTCGTCCCCGACACCGGAACCGAGGTGAACACCGACCCCATCCTCGAACTCAGCGCCTAACAACCAGAAGAAGGATCACCAACGGCTACACCACGCATTGGGGCTTGACCCTAGGAAGCTGAGAGTACTTGCGCACCGATGGCTAGGTGTGGAGTTATGTCACGCGCAAACGCCGAACAACACATCGCTCGAGGACGCGCCATCGCCCCGAACTGCGCCCGCAGTACGCGTCGCTCGCGGACGACCTGAAGCGACAAAGTCGGTGTAGTGGCTACCGCACGGCGCTACCGGCCGACGGTGGGCAGTCTCATTTCTCCGTCGTGGTGAACGACGCCGCGGGCCGGCCTACCGACCCCGACGATTGCTCCCCCGTCGGTCGCAACTGGTCCTGCATCAGGCGCCGGAATGCGTCGCGGTGCCATTTTTTCCCTGTGACCGCCTCGTGCAGCTGCTGAAGCTCACGGAGTGTGAACGCATGACCCAGCATCCCGAATGGATCGGGTCGCCGCCGGTATTCACGGGCAACACGATCGACCGCCATGTCGAGGATCGCGTTGTGATCGAAAGAAAGTCGTCCGACTGTGGCCACGGGACGGACTGCCGCATCCGGCGAACCCGGGAGTCCGACATGGCGAACCGTGTCGTGCGGCACCGCCACCATGTGCGCCACCGACAGCACCCAGCCACGATCGTCGCGTTGCGGATCGTCGAAGACCTCGAGCTGCCGGGGTTCGATCCCGGTCAACCCGGTCTTCGCGCGGAGCGATCGGGCGACGGCATCCGCCAGCCGCTCTCCCTCGTGCAGGAACGTGCCGGGCAGACGCCAGTCCCCCGACGGGTCATGCGTCAGCACGACCGAGAGCGGCCCGCCGGGGGGCACCGTGAGTACCGCACTGTCGACCGCGACGGAGGGTCTGGGATAGCCGGTCAGCCCGAGATCAGATCTTGGTTCCACCATGTGATTGACATTATCGCGTTTTCCGCGCTAACTTACATATGCGCGCTTATCGCGCAAATATCGGTTGCACCTGGGAGACCACATGACTTTCATTCCGCACCTTCACGTCGGCTCGGGCACGCAGCTCGAGTCGCTCACCGTCTTTCCGATTTGGGTCGACGGTGCTGGCACGCCGGGCCTCGACTGGGGACGCACTCACCTGGATGTCTCGGAACGCGCTGGCTCGGCATCCGTGCCCGAGCTGGTCGTCCGCAACACCGGCGCCGCTCCCCTACCGATCCTCGACGGGGACCTTTTCGTCGGGGGCCAGCAGAACCGAATGGCGGCCTCGGCGATGCTGCTTGATCCGGAACAATCAGCAGTGATGCCGGTGCGCTGCGTCGAACAGGGTCGCTGGTCGGGGTCCGCCCGACACGAGGCATCCTCCCTTCGTGCGAGCCATTCCGTGCGCTACGGGCGGCATCTCGGAACGTCGCGCCTGGCCGATCAGGGCGAGGTCTGGGATCGGGTCCAGCGCTTCGAGCAAACCTTCGGCGCGACGGTCAGCAGCGACCTCGTGACCCATCTCGACCGTGCGCGAACGCCCGCGGCGCACCCCGCCAAGCAGATCCGTCCGATCGACGGACAGCGCGGCGTGATGTTCGGTATCGCAGGTCGCATCGTCGCGTGCGAGATCTTCGGCAGCGCCCGCGGGTTGCGCTCGCGGTGGCGAGGAATCGTCGACGCCGCCGTGCTCGACGCGGCGCACATGTCCCCCGTGGCGACGCCGTCCTTCAAGGCACGCGCCTTCGCGGCGCGCATGGCCTCCGTGCCCCGTCGTGACGAACGCCGCACGCCGCGCATCCGAACAATCGCCGCGGCAGACGAGCGCACGGCGATCACGACGGACTGGGTGACAGATGCCGAGGGCCGTCGCCGCGGGCTGATGCACGCGACCGCCTACAACCGCACGCACGCCGTACTTCAACGCGCGTGAACCGAACGATCGGAGAAACCATGCCCTCACACACGAATCAATCCCACCATCGCAACCGCGCTGTCGGCGCCGTCATCGCGTCCGCGTGCGGCGATGCCCTGGGCGCCCCGTACGAGTTCAAACCCTCACTGCCCGATTCGACACTCGTCGTCCTCAAAGCGGGCGGCGGCTGGGGACTCGGCGAATGGACCGACGATACTTCCATGGCGATGCCCATCCTGCATGCGGCGGCGAGGCGGCTCAATTTCGGCGATGACGCTACCCTCGGCGCATTGGTGCGGGCGTGGCTGACGTGGTCGACGGACGCCAAGGACGTCGGCATCCAGACCCGCAAGGTGCTGGACCGGGTGCGCCGCGCCGCCGGCGACGCGGTGTCCGACGCGGCACTGGCCGAGCTTGCGCGGACCGCGGCACGTGAAGTTCACGATTCGACCGGAAGGTCGGGAGGCAACGGGTCGCTGATGCGGACCGGTCCCCTGGCTCTCGCCTACCTCGAAGACCCGCGCGGTCTCGCCGCCGCGGCACGTGCCGTCAGCGACCTCACGCACGTCGAAGAAGACGCCGGCGACGCCTGCGTGATCTGGTCGCTGGCGATCAGGCAGGTGATCATCACGGGCGAACTCGACATTCGCGGTCCCATCGACACGCTCCCCGCGAACCGTCGCGAGCGCTGGCACGCCCGCATCGACGTGGCCGAGTCGCTGGAGCCGCGCGACATCCCCGGCTCCAACGGATGGGTCGTCGCGGCGCTGCAGGCGGCGTGGTCGGCGATCGTTCGAGGCGACGGACTGGTCGACACCCTCGAGCGCGCCGTACGCTGCGGCAACGACACCGACACGGTTGCCGCGATCGCGGGCGCGTTGGCCGGGGCACGGCACGGCGTGTCGGCGATTCCGTTCGCCTGGCAGCGCCGCCTGCACGGATGGCCGGGTTGGGGTTACGACGACCTCGTGGGATTCGCGAGCCTCGCCTTCAACAGCGGGCGCGCCGACATCTCCGCTGACCTGGACGCAGGCTTCGTGGGATCGGGAGTCGCGACCGAGCGAGAGGTGCGCGGTATCGTGCGCCATCCGGTCGTGCGGCACCCGCACGACGCAGGAGTCTGGCTCGGTGACCTTCGCGCCCTCGACACCCTGCCCGAGGGCGTCGACGCCGTGGTGTCGCTGTCTCGGGTGGGCGTTTCGGATGCCTCGGCGGTCCGCCGCTCTGATCGCGCCGTGATCTGGATCCTCGATTCGGACGACAACCTCGACGTCGACGGAGCGCTGCGCCACGCGGCCGACGCCGTCGCTGTTCTGCGGAGCGAGCGACGCGTCGTCCTTCTGCATTGCGTCGAGGCGCACAGTCGCACGCCCACCGTCGCTGCAGCCTATGCAGTGCGGCATCTCGGGATCGACGCGGAGAAGGCGCTCGCCGACGTGCTCGTGGCGCTGCCCGGAGCGAACCCTCGGGTCGCGTTCCGTGAGGCGCTGCTGCGGGTGGCACCGTCCTGATTCGGACGCCACCCGCCCGAGTTCTGACAGGATCGGCGCATGACCTCCATGGGCGAGCCTGACGCGACCGACCTCTTTGCGCCATGGGAGGGATGGATCGACAGCTGGGAGACATTCCAGCAAGAAGTCAACAGGCTGACGTCGACCTATTCGAACGAACGCTTCGTATGGCGCGGCCATGCCAACGCCCGCTGGGGGCTCCGGAGCTCCCTGGATCGGGCACTCACTACCCAGCTGGATCGCCCGCCGACCGAGGACGACTTGGTGGCAGCTGAGAAGCGCCTCCTCCACCTGGCGCGCATCGAGTGGCGGCTCGACGGCATACCTGCGCTCCAACTCTTCGCCCAGATGCAGCACGTGGGAGTGCCCACGAGACTGCTGGACGTCACGTTCAATCCGCTCATCGCCGCTTGGTTCGCGGTCGCGCGAGACCCGATCAACGATGAGGATCCGGCGCGTCTGCTGGTCTTCACCGACAGCAACAGGCCGCTCCAGCTGAACACGAATTGGAACTCGAACACACCACGGTGGCATCGGCTGACCGACGAGACGAGCAGGCGTCGGGTGAACTGGGGTACGGGCCTGGGTCGCAAGATCTGGCGTCCGCCCGCGCTCCACGACCGCATACCGGCGCAGAATGCCGCCTTCATCCTCGACGGAGCGCCGATCGATGCGCTGGAATCGGGTCGCACACGGCCCGACGGGCGTTCGATCTGGGCGGCCGCCGAACTCCGACGCTTCGCCTCAGTGCCGATGCGCCTCGCACACGTCGGCGAGGACCGACTGCCGAAGAAAGCGCCGGTGTTCACGTACCGCATCAGTCCGGGCGCCAAGAGCGAGATCCGTGAGCAGCTGGAGGAGCGCTTCGGATACCGCTTCGCTACGGTCTACGCCGACATCGAGGGCATGGCGGAGTACGTGAAACGGTGGCCCGAGCAACTCATCTGAGTCGTCGGGCAATACCGACCGCCAACCCCTGGCCTACAGCATGGTGCTGGTGCGATACGACCTCTCGCTAGCGCTTGCGTTTGAAGAGGGTCCCGAAGGCATCGGCGACACCGACAGCGGCGCCCTTGATCGCATCGCCGGCCTCCTCAGCGGCAGCCGCTGCTCGCGGCTTGTCCGGGATGCCGTCGCCGTCGATATCGACGGCTCGGAAGGCCTCGGTTGCCCGGTCGACGGTTGCTGACCCGAAGCGTCCCGCCGCGGTAACGCCTTCGGATGCGGTCGCGAGCACTTTGTCTCGAGCTTCCGTGGCGGCCTCACTCCAGCGCTTCGCGTCCTTCGACTCGGAGCCCGGTTCAAGGCCGAGACGTCCGCGGAAGTCGTGGAGACCGGCCGCGACGTGATTGCTCGACTTCACGGCCGCAGGTGCGTCGAAAGGGTTCAGCAGCACCTTGGTGTTCGCCCGCTGCACTGTCTCGTCCATCTGCGTCAACAGACGTGCCGTGCTGCGGCCGATGAGTGCGAGCCGGTTCTGGCGGGCTGAACTCAGCCCAAGTCGATGGTTGTCCAGTTCCTCGGGCGCGGAGTCGAGCACGCGCTCGAGTTCGAGCACCGAGAACCCTTCCTGGAGCTGAAAGGTTCGGGCAATGACCGCGAGCCATTCCCGGACCTTCGGCTCAGCGTCCTTGGTTGCCTTCGCGATCTCGCCGAGGTCCGCTTTCTTTTCGAGCTTCTCGGCGATCGCGTCGAGCTGTCGGAGCGCGTAGGCCTGTGTGCGCGCGAGTGTCATCCCTGTCCCCTGCACCTTCGACCAGGTGACCTCGGAGACGCGCCCGACCTGATCCCGCACGGTCAGGGCTTCCTCGATGACGAGGTCGACGCCGATCATGTCTGCGAGCACGGCGTCCTTCTGTCCACGCAGGATGTCGTCGACCTTCTCGTTGATCTCTTGGAGATAGTCGACGATCTCATCCATCTGCTGCTGCATCGCGCGTTGTTGCATCATCGTGGACAGGGCCGCCACGGCGAACGGTCCGCTGAGTAGCACGGACGGGGCCTGCGCGATCTGGAGCCACCGTTTGATATCGCCGGGATTGCCGATCATGGCGTGGTCTACGCCCGGAGTATTCGTGGGCATCAGTCCGAACATCTTGACCGCTTCGGCCGACTCCGCAGTGAGCTTCACCCACCGCCCAGAGTTGGTCGCGACGTCTGCACCGACCTGTGTGGCGGCGCCTGCCGTGCCCGAGAAGGACCAGAGACGATGCAGGTCAAGCTCCCGAGACGACGCCTGGTCAAGGCCGGTCGCGAGGAAGAACCGCTCGACATCCGTCCGATCACCGATGACGGCCAGACTGTCGCCGTCGCTCACGAGCTCGATCTCGCTCCCCATAGTGACTCCTTCAGCCCGCGGGATGCATTTCACACCGTCGAGCGCCTTCTTCTTGAGAGTACCGGGGGGGCCGACATACACCGGGTGGCTCCGGGCTTATCTCGCGGCGTGACGGAACCCTGCCGCTCGGGAATGGCAACCCTCGCGTGTCGGTCTGATGCACCAGGATGGGAAAACGCCGATCCTGGCATTACTACGACCGTTACATCAGGAGAGCCCACCCGTGGTGAACCACGTCAACTTCATCTGGAACATCGCCGAGTCATTGCGTGGACCGTTCAAGCCGTCCGAGTACGGCTCGGTGGTTCTGCCTTTCACTGTGCTCCGCCGGCTCGACGCAGTCCTTGCCGATACGAAAGCCGAAGTGCTCGACGTCGCGAAGAGCACCGCGAATCTTCCAGAGAAGCTGCAGGAGATCAAGTTCACCGCAGCATCGGGCCACCAGTTCTACAACACGTCGCCCTTCGACCTCGCCAAGCTCGTCGCCGACCCGCAGGACCTCCGGGTAAACCTCTCGTCCTACCTGGCCGGGTTTTCGCAGAACGTGCGTGACATCTTCGACCGGTTCGAATTCGACAAGTCACTGAACAAGCTGGCGGAGAAGAACAAGTTGTTCGCGGTGACCGAAAAGTTCGCGCAGGCCGACTTCCATCCCCGCACGGTCAGCAACTTCCAAATGGGTCTCATCTTCGAAGAACTGATCCGGTGGGCGAATGAGCGCTCCAATGAAACCGCGGGCGATCACTACACGCCGCGCGAGGTCATCGCACTGATGGTGCAGCTGCTGTTCGCGCTCGACGACAACGCCCTCTCCAAGTCCGGCGTGGTCCGATCCATCTACGACCCGACCGCGGGCACCGGCGGGATGCTGTCGGTCGCGGATGAGTACCTGCGGAGGATGAACCCGGGCATTCAGCTGAGTCTGTATGGGCAGGACTACAACGATTCCTCGTACGCGATCTGCAAGGCTGACATGGTCATCAAGGGCCAGGACGTCGACAACATCGCGCTCGGCGATACCCTCACTGAAGACGCGTTCGACGACAAGAAGTTCGACTACGGGCTCTCCAACCCGCCCTTCGGCGTCGATTGGAAAGACCAGCGGATGGTCGTCGACGACGAGCACACCAAGCTCGGCTTCAACGGTCGCTTCGGACCCGGCACACCCTCCGTCAGCGATGGGGCGATGCTGTTCTTGCTGCACCTCGTGTCGAAGATGCGCAAGTCCGAAGACGGCGGCTCACGCATGGCGATAGTCCTCAACGGGTCACCCCTGTTCTCCGGCGGTGCTGGCGGCGGGGAGTCGAACATCCGCAAGTGGTTGCTCGACAACGACCTCGTCGAAGCGATCATCGGGCTGCCGAAGGATATGTTCTACAACACCGGCATCTCCACGTACATCTGGGTGCTCACCAACCGCAAGGAAAACGACCGCAAGGGCCGCGTGCAGCTCATTGACGGCCGAGAGATGTTCACCAAGCTCCGCAAGGGTCTCGGCTCCAAGCGCAACGAACTCTCCCCGACCAACATTGAGACCATCGTCGGCCTGTACGCCGGATTCGAGAACGGCGAGCACTCGAAGATCTTCCGCAACGAAGACTTCCTCTACCGCACCATCACCGTCGAACGGCCCCTCAAGCTCAACTGGCAGGCCACCCCCGAGCGCATCGACGCCGTGTTCGAAGCCAAAGCGATCCAGAAGCTGAGCGAGAAGGATGCCGTAGCCCTCCGCCGCACCCTCGAGCGGCTCGCCACCCCCTCGGACGTTGAGCGAGCCCAGCGAGACGAAACGCCCTCCATCTGGCGCAACCGCACCGAGTTCCAGGAGGCGCTGAAAGATGCCGCGAAGACCGAGGGCCTCGCGCTCCCCACACCGGTGCTGAAGACCGTGACCGCCGAGCTCGGCGAACAGGACGACACCGCCGACACCTGCACCGACACCAAGGGCAATCCCGAGCCGGATGGCTCGCTCCGCGACATCGAGAACGTGCCCTGGGACGAGGATGTCCAGGCCTACGTCACTCGCGAAGTCCTCCCCTACGCACCCGACGCATGGATCGATCACACGAAGACCAAGGAAGGCGCTGAGATCCCCTTCACGCGCCACTTCTACCAATACGTACCGCCGCGCCTGCTCGAAGAGATCGACCGCGACCTCGAGGCCGTCATGGACGAACTCCGCTCAATGCTCGACAAGGTCGAGCATTGAGCGCCAACCATGAGCTCGAAGGCACCGAGCCCCGTCACCGCATCTCGCAGCTCGCCACTCTGGTCAATGGGCATCCATTCGACTCAGCAGATTTCAGTTCGGACGCAGAGGTGCCGCTTGTCCGCATCCGCGATCTCACCACGCCTACCTTTGAGACCTTCGTACCCAGAGAGAAGGTCCCTCGCTTCGCGCTCGTTCGGGACGGCGACGTACTGATCGGAATGGACGGTGACTTCAACTCCGTGCTCTGGAATCGAGGCGAAGCCGCGCTAAACCAGCGCGTGTGCCTCCTCCGCCCACACCGAGGAGTTGACTCGCGGTACCTCGCTTACGCTCTTCCGACACACCTCAAAGAGATCAACGATCTGACGTGGTCCACGACTGTCAAACACCTCGCGGCGGGAAGCGTGCGAGCGATACGTGTTCCCGCTCACAGCGCTGATCACCAGCGGGCGATTGCAGACTATCTGGATCGGGAAACGGCGCAGATCGACGCGTTCATCGCGAAGAACGAGGAACTGATCGCCCTCCTCACCGAGCGCCGCACGGTCGCGATAAACGGCATGGTGTGGTCGGGGCTCGGTGACGACGCGACGCCCGCGGCTGTCGGAGAGGCACTACCGCAGGCGCCGCAGCATTGGTTGCGAGTGCGCAACAAGCAGCTATTCCGCGAGCGTGCCGGGCTTTCCGAGGACGGCGGGGGCGAACTGCTCACGGTTTCTCACATCACGGGAGTCACGCCTCGGTCGGAAAAAAACGTGACGATGTTCGAGGCGGAATCGACCGTCGGGTACAAACTCGTGCACTCAGGCGACCTCGTCATCAACACGATGTGGGCGTGGATGGGTGCGCTCGGTGTTGCCAGTGCCCCAGGAATCGCGAGTCCGGCGTACGGCGTCTATCGCCGTATTGGTGACCTGCCTTACGAACCCCGGTATTTCGACTACATCTACAGATCGGCGCCATACGTTGCGAAGATGTCGGTCTTCTCGAGAGGGATCACCGACTCGCGACTTCGTCTCTACCCGGAGGCGTTTCTGCGACTTCCCGTCGTCGTGCCTCCGCTCGAAGAGCAGCGTGCGATTGCTGACCGCATCGCGGATCAAACCGCAGGGATCGATAAGGCAGTTTCGTCCGCAACGCGAGGAATCGGGCTTGCGCGCGAGCGTCGCGCCGCGCTGATCTCGGCGGCGGTGACGGGGAAGATTGACATCGCCCCCTGCGTGTGACGGTGCCGCGTGCAAACTACTTCACCGGCCAGTTGAGATGCTTCCGGCGCAGACCGTGCTGAGCGAGCGAGAACACAAACGGTGGGTGCACGGTCGCGACGCGATGGATTGCCTCCGCGTGCGCAAGACACAGGCCGGCCATCTCATCGGCCGTGACATCGCCGCGGGCGAAAGCGAAGACGCGCGCGTCGTGCATATAGATCGCGCGGGCTTGAAGGGGCCTGGTCGCGACGCGATGATCCTTGGCAATCAGGACGAATCCTGCGAGTGTGCCTTCCCCGATCCACTCCTCGTCAGCCATCCTCTGCGCTCGCGTATCCCCGAAATGCTCGGCGAGGGTGACAGCATCCCACCCCTCGTCGCGCAGCACGGTGACCAGTTTGCGACCGCCGAGTGACCTGTCGAGGAGGTATCGCGGAGAAGTCACGTCACGCGGCCTGTACGATGAGCGACCGGATCTCGTTCGGCTGCAGGCCGAAGTCTTCAGCGACTTCAGCGACACGTTCCCCGGCTCTGACTCGGCTTATCACGTCCTCTACACGGACACCGAGACGGTCGATGGTCGGCTGCCCCGAGTTGCGGTGCGGGTCGACCACGACGTCGACTACCTCAAAGGTCGGCAGGTGGATCACGTTGACGAACCCGTCGCTGTAGCTGATGCTCTTCAGATACTCGCTGACAACCTCTTTGAAAACACCTTGGTGATTGCGCACGACAACCAGGTCGCCCTCGCCATTGCGATAGAGAATCTCTGCGCCGTCGGTCATCAGCCGCTCGCTGAGCAGCGCATTCTCTAGGCCGATCTCGTTGCGGAGCACGTCGACCGCAGGGCGGATACGCGCCAGAGGCAGTCCGGCTCGGCGGAAGGCCTCGATGATGAATCCCTCTGCCAATGCATTGAACGGCACAGTGATGCCGCGACCGGGGCGCACGCCGGTCAGCAGGGCGGGGCTCCACCCCCATTCGCCTGCCTGCCGTTGCTTGAACCGGTGGCCCTGAGCCCATCGGCCGAATGAGCTCGCTGGCGCCTGGATGATGCGGGCCGCCTCGCTCTGCGAGTAGATCGGCGTGCTGTAAGCCGAGTCGACCGAAGGCACCGTTTGCATGCAAACAGCGTAACCCGCGCGACCTACACGGGTCGATAGGCTCTGGGCATGACAGGCATCGCGGGGGCGCATCTGGAGTCGGTGCTGGAGAACGAGATCGCTGAACATCTCGCGGCGAACGGGTGGCTTTACTCGCCGGCCGATGCCGGCTATGACCGTGAGTTCGCGCTGTTCTCCGAGGATGTGCTCGGCTGGCTCGCCGACTCGCAGCCGGTGGAGTACGCGAAGGTCGTGCGTCCCGGCGACACCGAGGCTCAGCGCGAGGAGGCGGCGCACAGCATCCTGAACCGTCTGGCGAACGCGCTAGACAACGATCCGCTGAAGAATGGCGGGACGATCCGGATTCTGCATGAGGGCTTCTCGATGGTGCCGTTGCAGGGCGGTGCGGTGAAGTTCAAGTTGGCGCAGTTCCGACCGGCGACGACGAACAATCCGGACACGGTCGAGGCGTACGCGAAGATGCGGGTGCGGGTGATGCGTCAGGTGCATTACTCGAAGAAGCACCCGAACAAGGCGCTGGATCTGGTGCTGTTCGTGAATGGCATTCCGGTGGCGACGGTTGAGTTGAAGACGGACTTCACGCAGTCGATCAGCAACGCGGTTGCGCAGTATCAGTTCGACCGGAACCCCGCGGGTGAGCCGTTGTTCGCGTTCGCGAAGCGGTCGCTGGTGCATTTCGTGGTCTCGAATAGTGCGGTGCAAATGACGACGAAGCTCGCCGGTGCGGCGACGCGGTTCCTGCCGTTCAACAAGGGTCACGACGAGGGTGCGGGTAACCCGCCAAACCCGAACGGGTCGGCCTCGTCGTACTTCTGGGAAGAGACCCTGCAGCGCGACACCTGGCTGCAACTGCTGGGCTCGTTCGTCCACCTGCAGATCGAAACCGATGTCAATCCAGACACGGGGAAGAAGACGCGCGCCGAGAAGGTCCTGTTCCCGCGCTACCACCAGTGGCGGGCGGTGAGCCGGCTGGTCGAGGCGGCACGGATTGAAGGGCCAGGGAATCGGTACTTGGTGCAGCATTCGGCGGGGTCTGGGAAGACGAACTCGATCTCGTGGCTCGCGCATCGGCTGTCGCAGTTGCACGATGAGCAGAACGAGCGGGTGTTCGACACGGTCTTGGTTGTTACGGACCGGACGGTGCTGGATAAGCAGTTGCAGGACGCAATCGCACAGTTCGAGAAGCAGGCCGGTGTGGTGCAGTCGATCACCAAGGATGGTGGTGAGTCGAAGTCGAAGCAGCTTTCTGCTGCGTTGACCGGTGGCAAGAACATCGTGATTGTGACGATCCAGTCGTTCGAGGCGATGATCACCGCGATCCAGACGTTGCCGGAGTTGCAGGGGCGTCGGTATGCCGTTGTCGCGGATGAGGCTCATTCGTCGCAGACGGGATCGACTGCGGGAGCGTTGACGAAGGTGTTGTCCCCGGCCGAGCAGGCGGCGGTAGCGGAGGGCGCGCCGGTCGATTCTGAGGTGTATCTGCAGTGGGCGATGGAAGTGACCGCGTCGGCACCGAACATCTCCTACTTCGCGTTCACGGCCACACCGAAGGCGAAGACGTTGGAGCTGTTCGGACGGGTGCCCGAGGGTGGGGATCTTCCGGAGCCGTTTGATCTGTACTCGATGCAGCAGGCCATCGAGGAAGGGTTCATCCTCGACGTGCTGCAGAACTACACCCCCTACAAGGTGGCGTGGAAGCTGCAGCATCCCGGCGCCGATTACGACGGTGACAGTGAGGTCGATGAGTCCACCGCGGTGAAAGCGCTCGTCCGGTACGTGCGGTTGCATTCGACGAACATCAGTCAGAAGGCGAAGATCGTCGTTGACCACTTCCGGACGTTCGTGCAGCCGCTGCTCGATGGGAAGGCGAAGGCGATGGTCGTTACGGGGTCTCGTCTGGAAGCGGTGCGCTGGAAGAAGTACCTCGACGACTACATTGCAGGCACTGGCCTGACAGGAGTGCGGTCGCTGGTCGCTTTCTCGGGCACAGTGGATGACCCCGAACTCCTGGGCGAGGGGCTCACCGAGCGGACACAGAACCCGGGAGTGCAGTCGGACCTCGCGGAGGCGTTCAAGCCGGGGACCTACAACGTCATGATCGTGGCGGAGAAGTTCCAGACCGGGTTCGATCAGCCACGGCTGGTCGCGGTGTATGTCGACAAGAATCTCGGCGGGGTGCAGGCGGTACAGACCCTGTCCCGGCTGAACCGCACATTCCCGGGCAAGGAGAAGACGTTCGTCCTCGACTTCGTAAACGAACCGACGGACGTGCTCGATGCGTTCCTCCCCTACTACCGGAAGGCGACGCTCACCGCGACGACCGACCCGAACCTGATCCTGGACCTGGTGACGAAGCTCGACTCGTCCGGGATCTACACGATGAGCGAGGTCGAGCAGGCATTCGATGCCGCCCTCGCTGGCGGGACGAACGCGAACTCGAAGGTGTCGGCGGCGACCGCACCTGCGGTGGACCGGTTCCAGAAGCGGTGGGTCGCGGCCGTTCTCGACGACGACAAGACCGAGCAGGACGAGCTGAAGCTGTTCAAGTCGGACGTCGGACAGTTCGTGAAGTTCTACGACTTCATCTCCCAAGCCCGCAACCTCGAAGATACCGACTTCCCCCGCCGGCACTACTTCTTCCGCCGGATCCTGCCGCAGTTGTCGACCGCGACTTACGTGGAACCGGTGGATATCACGCTCGTGCAACTCGTCGGATACAACATCAGCGCGGGCGAGTCGGCGCAGTTGAAGCTCGAGCAGGGGCAGAGCCTGGACCCGATTGCAGCCATCGGTTCGGGAGCAATTCACGAGAAGCACCGCAGCGCCCTCGAGGAGATTATTCAGACACTCAATGAGCGCCTCGGCGACAGATACGGCGTGGGCGTCATCGACATCACCATGAACCATATCGTCGGCAAGCTCGCCCTCGACTACAACCTCGCCAAGCAAGCCGAAGTCAACACTCCGCAGCAGTTCGCCGAGTCACCGGCGCTCCCGAAGGCATTCACCAAGGCAGTCGTGGAGGTGCGGGACGAGACGCCCGCGTTCATCGATGATCTCCTGGAGGACTCCGGCCTGTTTGGCGAGTTGAGCAAGGCCCTGCCTGCAATGTTGTACGAGTACCTCAAGGGCAAGGGCGTGCCTGGGGAGTAGATCTGGGACAGTGGGGACCAGGGCTACGGATCCCTAGGTGCCACGTTGTCGCATGCGAAGCAGCCAGTTGATCGCTTCTGCTCGGTTCTGTTCCAGGCTTCCGATCCGCAAACGGTGCAGCTGCCGACCCAGCCAGCGCGCCAAGGCGAACTCGGCGCCATCGGAAGCGTTCAGGCGCGGCACGACGCACGTCCGCTCGAAGAAGCGCACGCAGGTGGCGCTGGTTGATCGGCATGCCCCTGGTGTCTGGTTCACCCGGCGGACTACCCCACGGGTGACCCGGATCACCGCTACCTCGAGGTCCAGATGGCCGGAGAGCACCACCCTTCCGGAGTAGAAACCACGACTCCAAGTCGTGACGGTCATGAACGACGGCCTCGTGTTCACCCCTGTGCTAGCGCTCCCCCTGACTCGTGCCACTTTCTCGTGATTCTGGTTTCGGGGGCTTGGGATCGTTGATTTTCCGGGGGTGTTGGTGTCCGTGCGGGGCACTAACCGCGTCGATTTAGACTCGCTCGGTGGGGTTGTTTGTGCGGAAGGTGAGGACCGCGTCTGGCGCGACGGCGGTCCAGATCGTCCGCAAGCATCGTGGGGTCCGCACGATCGTGGAGCACATCGGCTCCGCGCACGACGACGCGCAACTGGCCGCGCTGGTGCAGATCGCGAAAGAACGGATCACCGTCGGGCAGCTTGAAGCGCCCCAGGTTTGATGCCGCATCCTTTTGAGTTGGAAGGATGTATGTCATGCCGAAGAAGATCGATCCCGCCCTCCGTGACCGGGCGGTCCGTTTGGTGCGTGAGCACCGGTCGGAGTATCCCTCGTTGACGGCCGCGTCAGCGGCCGTCGCTCGCCAGGTCGGTGTCGGCCACGAGGGACTGCTGCACGGATAGGTGACAGGTTGTAGTCACGCCGCCAGTGCGGCGGTCGTGTTCATGATGGTCTCGAACTCGATGGGCGTCAAACGGCCCAGGCGCCGTTGGCGTCGGCGTCGGTGGTAGGTCCGCTCGATCCAGGTCACCAGTGCGATGCGCAGTTGCTCACGCGTGGTCCAGGATCGGCGGTCGAGGACGTTCTTCTGGAGCAGCGCGAAGAAGCTTTCCATGGCCGCGTTGTCTCCGCTGGAGCCGACTCTGCCCATCGATCCGACCATGCGGTGTCGGGTCAGGGCGCGCAGGAATTTCCTGCTCCGAAATTGAGATCCTCGGTCGCTGTGAACCACGCAGCCGGCGACGTCGCCGCGCATGGCGACAGCGTTCTCGAGCGCTTGGACGGCCAGACGAGACTTCATTCTCGAATCGATCGAGTACCCCACGATCCGGCCGGAGAACACGTCCTTGATCGCGCAACAGTAGAGCTTGCCTTCCGCGGTCTTGTGCTCCGTGTAGGGTCGGCCAGCAGCGCCCTGTCTGGCTTGCGCCGGGTGGGTTTCTGCTGGCCGCCCTCCGAACCGGACGTGCCCATTCCTGAGCATCCGGCTCTCCATGCGATCACGCCGTGACGCTCGCCCAGGGGTTCGGGATGCGGGTTCCTCGGTAGCGGTAGCGGGTCACGGGGACCTGCCAGGCACGGAAGAACTCGATCCCCTCGGCGCGGATCTGCCACCGGGGCAGGTGCCGTCTGACGAGGGTGCGCATATTCAGCTTCGGGTGCCGCTTCTTCAGCCAGCCCACGATCCGCCAGAAGGCGAAGTGATCGATGACGGTGAAGACGCGTTTGACCACGCCGTGCTGGAAGTAGGCGCACCAGCCCCGCAGCGCCGGGTTGAGGCGGCGCAGCAGGTCGGCGAGCGTTCGATGGGATGCCCGGCGGGTCAGCGTCCGCACCTTGTCCCGGATGGAAGCCAGCGACTTCCGTGACGGGTAGGTGTAGATCGCGGTCTTCCCGCCATGACCTCTGATCCGGCGGCGCTGGATGCGCCACCCGAGGAAGTCGAACCCGGTGTCTATGTGCGTGACCGTCGTCTTCTCGACCGACAGGCGCAAACCCATCGGCGCGAGCACGGTGGCTGTTTCGTCCCAGAGCGCTTCGGCATCCTCGCGGGTGCCGCGGACGAGGACGACGAAGTCGTCCGCGTAGCGGACCAGCTTCATCGTCGCGCCCCCGGCGCGTTGATGCTTCGTGCGCGACCATTGCGGGCCGAGCATGTCCCACTTGCGTTGGAAGTGCTCGTCCACCACGGACAGGGCGATGTTCGCCAGCAGTGGCGACAAGATCCCGCCTTGCGGGGTGCCGGTGAACGTGTCCCTGTTCACGCCGTCCTCACTGAGGACGCCCGCTCTCAGGAACCCGCGGACCAGACGCAACACACGCTTGTCGACGACCCGCGCCCTGACGCGCTGCATGAGCGCGTCGTGGTCGATCTCGTCGAAACACGCGGTGATATCCGCTTCGAACACCTGCACGTAGCCACGTGAGGCGTAGTAGTGGATCTCCGCGATCGCGTCCTGCGCCCGCCTGCGCGGCCGGAACCCGTACGAGGACGGCTGGAAGTCGGCCTCGAAGATCGGTTCCAGCACCAGCTTCAAAGAGGCCTGAACGATCCGGTCCGTCATCGTCGGAATCCCGAGCTTGCGGACCTTGCCGTTCGCTTTCGGGATCGACTTCTGACGCACCCGCTCTGGGACGAACTCGCCGTGCTTCACGCTCTCGCGCAGCTCGGCGAGCATCCCGTGCACCTTCTCCGGCGGGACGGATCGCGGGGCGATTCCGTCGACTCCGGCGGTGCGGCCTCCCTTGTTGCCCGCCACCCGGCTCCACGCCGCAACGAGGAACCCGGGGTCATAGACCAGGTTGAACACATCATCGAAGCGACGACCGGGGTCGGTCGTCGCCCATTGGTGCAGTTTCGTCTGCATTCTCAGTACCCGCGCCCACGCCTCCTGAGTATCGGCTGGCCACGGAACATCCGCATTCACGGTTGTGTCTCCCTTACTGCTTGTCGATCCTGCGATCACACTGGACCCCTTCGCCATGCGGCCGGCTTTCCCGGCCTCGGACTACTACGGGCCCTCCGTCCCATCCCGGCCCGATCAGCAGGCCGTGCGCTCAGCCCTCGGTGTCGTCGCTGGCGGCGACGCACCTCCGGCGAGGCCGGGATAGTTCCCACGTTCACTCTCGAACCCTTCGACGGGATCGGCACCCAGTTATGCCCCAGCATCCTCGCCACGGCTACGCCGCAGGCTTTCACCGTGGCCTCCCGACCGGCGACATCACCCAGCCCAGGAGTTCCCCTCACCGCCGAAGCCGTGAAGGTGCGCGATGCAACCCGACCCGCATCCGCCAGGTTGGAGTCGGTGGTCTCGTATTGAGAGGCTTTCAGCCACTGGTTCCTATCCGTATGCCTCTCCGTCTCGCTAGCCGAGCCCGCACCATCTGGCAGTTCTGGCACGACTCGTCGTTGTCGAGGACTGCTCCACCCAACCCGCTCACGCCAACGGGCCAGATCGTCCTCCAGCTATCACACGCCTGCTGCGACAGGCGCCGAGCGGTGTCCTTTCACCACCGCAAGGTTCAAGAGCGCCTCGTGGCGCTCGATGTCCACCAACCAGAGCTCGTTCGGCGCCTCGGCCGCGAACACATGTCGCGTTCTGCCGTCCTCGTCGATGACGGCGCAGAGATCGTCGTGGACCGGCGGGCCTGGCTTCTTGCCATTGCGGCCCCGCTTCTTCCCGAACGCGGACCACCAGCCATTGCTCGATGCGATCCGCCATGCGGTCCGATCGGCCATCGCTTCACCCGCCTCCGCTGCCTCGTCGGCGAGCAGCCGGTGACCGAACTCCGGGTCATCCTTGTGCGCGTCGAACAACGCGTTCGCACGATACGCCTCCACCACCTCACTGGGCGTGATGGGAGCGGCCAGCCACCGGTAGTAGGGCTGACGAGAGAGCTTCAAAACCCGACACGTCACCGTCACAGGGATCCCTGCAGCGGCGAGCTCCGTCACGAGCGGGTAGAGCCTTTTCCCGGCAGGTTCGCCTGCGACAGATACGCCGCCGCCCGCCGGAGTACTTCGTTCTCCTGCTCGAGTAGCCGGTTCCGCTTCCGCAGTTCACGGATCTCCGCCGCCTCGGTCCGGGACTGGCCGGGCTTGGCGCCCTCGTCGACCGCGGCGCGGCCGAGCCACTTCTGCAACGTCATCGGGTGGACGCCGAAGTCTTTCGCGATCTGCTCGATCGTGACTCCGGACTCGCGGTTCCTCGCGACGCGGACCACGTCGTCACGGAACTCGGTGGGATAGTGAGTATTTGGACTCTTGAGAGCCACTGGATATTGAGGTTCAGGGCCATTCGATATTGGGATTCGGGGCCAGTGAGTATTGCCGGTGAGCGCCACCCGGGGTGGGTGGTGGCGCTCACCGGCTGGGCTCAGTTCGTCGTGGCGGTGTGTTCGCGCATGTTGACGTCGCCGGTCTCGATCCAGATGGTGTTGTGGACGATGCGGTCCATGATCGCGTCGGCGTGGACTCCGGAGCCGAGGCGCTGGTGCCAGTCCTTCTTCGCGTACTGGGTGCAGAACACCGTCGACGAGGCGTCGTAGCGGCGTTCGAGGAGCTCGAGCAGCATGCCGCGGACGCTGTCGTCGGGGCTGTCCAGGAGCCATTCGTCGATCACGAGGAGGGTGAAAGCGGCGTACTTGCGCAACCACTTCTCCTTCCCTGCCGGCTTGTCCTTCGCCGTGGCCCAGGATTCTTCAAGGTCGGGCATGCGGATGTAGTGCGCCCGGTAGCGGTGCTGACAGGCCTGCTTCGCCAGCGCGGATCCGAGGTAGCTCTTCCCGGAGCCGGTGAAGCCTTGGAACACGACGTTCTGCTGACGGGTGATGAACTGGCAGGTGCCGAGCTGGGCGATCACACCGCGGTCCAGGCCGCGTTGTTCGAGCAGGTCGAGGCGGCGCAGGTCCGCGTTCGGGTAGCGCAGTCCCGCCCGCCGGATCAGGCCTTCGACCTTGGCGTGGCTGAACGCGGCGTGGGCGTCGTCGACGGCCAGTTTCACGCGCTCCTCGAACACCATCCCCAGGGTGAGGGTGTCGTCCTGGACCTCGAGCGCGTCGACCAGCGACGCGACGCCCATCTCCCGGAGCTTCCGCTTCGTCTCGGAGTCGAGCCGGCTCATCGGGCGCCTCCCGCGTAGTAGTCCGCCCCGCGGACGTAGCCTGCGGGCTCCGCTATCGCCGGTTCCGACCAGGGGCTCCTGCCGTCGGGGTGATCCTGGTTCGATTCGAGGATGGGCCGCAGGTGCGCGTAGCGCGGCGAGCGGACCCGTGATGCGAGCGCGATGCCG
This sequence comes from Microbacterium sp. HA-8, assembly GCF_046111165.1. Classification (NCBI taxonomy): domain Bacteria; kingdom Bacillati; phylum Actinomycetota; class Actinomycetes; order Micrococcales; family Microbacteriaceae; genus Microbacterium; species Microbacterium sp. HA-8. The sequence continues at coordinate 1,937,220 of NZ_CP162025.1, read as the reverse complement.
GCGGCTGCTTCCACCCGGGCCGCGGAGTAGCGGCGCGTCAGCCGTAGCACCGCCAGGGCTGCGTCGAGGCCCTGCTCGTCGACGGGCACCGATTCGAAGATCCGGTTCACCACCGTCGTGGTGTCCTCGCCGATCCGGGCTGCCCATTCCCGAACCCGGTCGGCGTCCCACTGCCGGTAGCGGGGCCTGCCCGGCAGGTCCGCGTCGTGGGTGCGGTACTCGTTCGAGGCCCCCACCGGGGCGAGCAGATGACTGGTCAGGCGCTGATCGCCGTCGAAGATCTCCAGCGTGGTGTCGGTGATGCGCAGGTCGACGCTACGGCCGATGTTCACGTAGGGGACGGAGTAGAAGTTGCGCTCGAACACGACGTGCCCGTTCTTCTGCACCCGGCGGCCGTAGAACCACCGCGAGATCTCGAACGGCACCTGCGGCAGCGGCCGCAGCAGCGGCTTCTCCTCACCCTCGAACACGCCCAGCCGCGAGCCGGCGCGCTTCTGGAACGGCTCCGCGTTGAAAGCGGCCACCCGCTCATAGACCGCCGCCCGCAGCTCCGGCAGCGTCGCGAACTGCCGATCCCGGAGTCCGGCGATCACCCAAGTCGCGATGTTCCCGACGGTGTTCTCGACGCTCGCCTTGTCCTTCGGCTTCCTCACCCGGCCGGGCAGCACCGCCGCGGAGTAGTGCGCCGCGAGCTCTCGATAGGCGTCGTTGAGCACCACCTCGCCCTCCGCGGGATGCTTCAGCACCCCGGTCTTCAGGTTGTCTGGCACGATTCGCGGAACACTGCCGCCGAACCAGTCGAACATCGCGACGTGCGCGCGCAACCAGGTGTCCTGCTTCATGTCCAGCGTCGGCTCCACGAACGCGAACCTCGAGAACGGCAGCGTGCCGACGAACACGTAGACCCGCGCCTGCTTCCCGGTGACCGGGTCGGTCAGCTGCATCGTCTTGCCCGACCAGTCGACCTCGACCGTCTGCCCGGCCTTGTGACCGACCCGCGACGCGGCCCCGGCGATCAGCACGTGCTGCTGGTAGGTCTTGCAGAACCGGTCGTACCCCATCGCCGTCGATCCCGTGGTGCGGCAGGCGTCGACGTACTCGCCGTGCAACAGCTTCAGCGTCACCCCGACACGGGCGAGCTCACGATGCACCCGCTCCCAGTCCGGCTGCGCGTGAACACTGTCATGCTCACCCCGCCCCGGAAACAGCCGCGCATACACCTCGGCTTCGTCGAGATCAGCGACGTCGTCCCAGCCGATCCCTCCCCGGTCAGCGGCGTCGATGACTGCCGCCACGCTCGTGCGGGACATGCCCTGCGCGGCGATCTGCCGCCCCGTGAATCCTTCTGCGCGAAGCCTCAGCACCAGCTTCGCTTTGATCCTGCGTACCATCCGAACTACTCCTTCTGCCGCGCGATAGGTCCGCGCGGCAGAAGGAGCCTAGAAACGATGGCCCTGAACCCGAATATTTGGTGGCCTCCAACGAAGCGATCCCGTCACTGCGCGACCGGCCCTCGGCCGCAATATCGGTGGCCCTCAGAAGAGCGAATACTCAGGATAGGGCTTTGGCACGATGCCATCCTTCCAGGCCACCCTCCCGGGCAAGCCAGATCAGATGTCACCTATCCGTGCAGCAGTCCCCACACCTTGAAACCGGCGTCGCTCGGACCGGCATTGATCTTGACCATCGCAGCGCGCTCCATGACCTGCAACGCAATCTGTCCGCGGGGAAGATCGACGATTCCGGAATCCACGATCGAACCGTCTTTGGCGATCCGTGTCTCGCCGCGCCAACTGGCTCGGGGCGCCGACTCGCCGGGACGTTCTGACTCGCTACCCGCGATAAAGCCAAATCGGGGTTCGATGTACTTGTGCGGCACTCCCGTCGGATCAGCCCCGCACACGACACAAGGGTCCCGGTTGTCCTGTGGGGACTCGGTATATGAGTCACACTTTTTGCAAATGCGGTAAAAGACAGGAGGATTCTCGCGTTCTTTCTGCCGCGCGATTCCCACCGAGGTCCACAGCTTTCCGCCCGCTACGACGCGGGTGCCAGGTGCGTATTCGAAGATCGCCTGGGAGAGATCCCTAGCGAGGTCGAGCTTGCCCGAATCCGCCAGACCACCGGGAATCCTCATCTCGACGGTGTCCACGGGGAAGCCGTACTTGGGGATCAGATTGCGGTTGGCGAGGAAGCCGAGAAGGCTACGGGTGCGAATCGTCTTCAACACTCGTTTGTAGTAGTCCCCCTGACTGCCCTTCCGCTCGTCGAACGCTGTGTGTAGAAGGTCCTCGTAGAGTTCCACATCTGCTCTGTAGTCACGCTGAACCGAGGCCAGAAGAGCGGTCAAGTTGCCGGTCCACTTCTGCCAGTCCCAGTCCGCCCTGGCGAGGCCCGTACTCTGAACGAGATTGGCGATAGACGAGTCAAGCCGTGGCTTGTTCGCCGTGAGCCACGCAGCCACTTCTTCGGCGGCTGATGTCGCCGCGCCGTCTGCCACGCCGAAAAAGTCCTCCACCGACCTGAACTGGCGTGCACTCGATTGAAAAACGTCACGCCAATAGGCGGCCAACGCCACGGAAAAAAAGTGCCGTTCGGCGAGCCGCGGATTTCCTGTTGGGACGACCGGTGTCCTGACCGCCCCGGCTATCTGTTTGGCAGGATCCGCATACACCGTCAAGTCGTGTGAGCGCCGCTGAGCATATGTCAAAACGAGCGCGGCGCTGTCGGTGCGGCGACCAGCTCGACCGGCCCGCTGGATGTAGTTCGACACCGTCGGCGGCACGTTCCGCAGCACAACGGACTGAAGCTCACCAACGTCGACGCCGAGCTCGAAGGTCGTGGAACAAGACAGCACATTGATCTTCCCGTCGATGAACTCCTGCTGGATCCGTGCTGCCTCTTCGCTGGTCCATTGCGCCGTATGCTCGCTGGCCGAAAGCGGGATCGCTTCGAGCGTCCGGTAGAGATGCCTGTAGTGTCCCTCGTCCTTCCCGTCGCGTGAGAGCGCCCACGGCGCAAGCAAACCGTCGCAACGGAATCGAGGGCAAACGTCTCGAACATTGATGTTCCCCACTCCCCCGCATTTCTCGCACCGCCACAGAGGATCCTCTTCTCGCATCAGCGTTGCCTCGAGGGCGGTGGGATCTAGTTGTGAGACTGCTCCGAGATCCTGGGTCTGAGGATGCACGAACCACAGCGAGAATTCACCAGTTGGGTTTGTAAGCAGATTCCAGAGTCCGTCCAGGGCCATGCCTGCCTCGCTGGCATCAAGTCCCATCGTTGCGAAGATCCGCGACAGGTACCAAGACCGCGTGTTACTCCGACGGATCGGGCCGCTAGATGTCGGCGACCAACTGAGGACACGGCGCCTTGGATCTCCCCCCACGCGGCGCACGTAGATCGGACCAAGCCGGGGCTCGAACAGTGACTCCTTTATATCCACGTTCTCGAGAGCCGCGACCGCGCCCTGAAGTCGTAACGTGCGAACGAGCGCTTGGACAGTATCGAGCGCCTCCCGCTCGGTGAACCCCGCCGTCAGCAAGGGTCGGAGCGAATCGGTCGCGCCTGGTTCTCGCATGCGCCACTTGACGAGCCCGACCCCTTCGAGCGACTGCCTGTCGTCCAACGCCATCACCTCCGCCTGAACCCATGTTTCGGCCGCCGTCTGCCTTCTGAGCGAACTCCACGCCTCGGGAAAATAGCCTGCTCTAGTCGCAATCAACCGTGCTTTCGACGCGATGTCCTCTGTGGCGGCCGCCTCGCCCTCGAACTGCGCACCACCCACTGCGCGAGCGAGGATCTGGCGCTCCATGAGTCGCTGATAGCTCTGTTCGAGGTACGGGGCGAAGAACGCGGCCTGCTGTCGGCTATCGCTAAAGACGAGTAGTTTGCGGCCCGCCCCTGGCAGGTGAGAGCTCGCGCCGGAGGCGGCTCCGGGGAGCTCCTGGTACAGGGCGGTGGTGAGCACGCTCACCGACGCGTCGTTGCCACTCTCGAATCTTCGGATCGTGCGCGGGCCATAAGCGCCGCACTCCATGCAGCGGGGAGACGAGTTACCACTACGTGCCACGCGCGACGTTCGCACGGTGCGAGCTCCGCAACCCTTCGCCGCGCATAGACCCCCCGCCTTCGACGCCACGGACCCGCACCGAAGGCAAAGACCAACCTCGCTCGCATCGTCGAGCACGGCCTCATCGAGCACGACATCGTCTTCATCGAGTGTGTCGGTATCGGACCGGTCGAAACTCATCCACACCGTGCGGTTGACCCCCGCCGCTTTCGGCGAGAAGTGAACGACCCCGTCAATGATCCGCTCCGAACCGACGAGATGCACTCCGCCGCAGCGTCTGCACGCTGCCAGCTCGAAGGCGCACCATCCACAGTCCGGGCAGTTCTCCCTCCGAGCGAGCGAAAGATGCGGGCCGCTTTCGGAGAGGCATGTGAACGCACCCTCTGTGGCGCGGGCAAACAGGTGGTATTTCGCCGCGAGCGCCGGAGTGCCCTCGGGATCCTTCGCTTGCGCCGCGAGATCGACCAGCGTGGTGAGCTGTTCGGCCGTGAGTTGCTGATTACTCAGTCGGGGCAGAACATCGCTCAGTGTTCGTGGCTTGCCCGTCCCGAGCCGATGCAGCTCTCGGACCGTCTCTTCTCCCGCAACCACGTCGAAATCGGTCTCGCCTGTAGCGCCAGCCGCACGTGCGTCTGCGACGAGCCCGCGAAGCGTCTGGCCGGGCGAGATACTCGCGGCGTCGAACGTTCCCCACGACGCCTCACGGAAGAGCTGCTTGTGGCTGGCTGTGACGACGTCGCCCTGACTGGCGTCGAAGGGCGCACCGAACAGATCACTGGCGAACTTTGCGGCCCGCGCGAGGTCAGACCCGACGGTCGCGCTGGTCGCTATCGCCTGGATATTGCGTCCCGACGCCACCCGCTCTCGAAGTCGCCGCAACAGATACCCGATCTCGGCGCCGTTGGCGCCGTCGTACACGTGTGCCTCATCAACCACAACGAATCGCCAACCTTCGGCGGACGGATTGCTAAACAGCTCGCTGTCCTCGGGACGCAGCAACAGGTATTCGAGCATGGCGTAGTTTGTGAGCAGCAGATGCGGCGGGTTTTTGCGCATTCCCTCCCGGCTCAGCAATTCGTTAGGGAGCAAGGGCTCGTTCGGATGCTGAGTTCGAAACTTCGCCTCGGCGTCCGGGCGGCGCTCCAAGGTCTCCCCGGTGTAACGACCAAAGGTAATTTCGGGCGTTTCAGCCAGCACTTCACGCAAACGCTTGAGCTGATCATTCGCCAGTGCGTTCATCGGGTACAGAAGAAGGGCTCGGACCCCGGGCGTCGACAGGGATTTCTCGGGCTCTCGAAGTATCCCGTCCAGGATGGGGAGGAGGAAGCTTTCTGTCTTGCCGGAACCGGTTCCCGTGGCGACGACGACATTGCGCCCAGCACGAATCTGTTCCAAGGAAGCAACCTGATGCGAGTACCACGGGCGCGCGAGACTGAAATGTTCGCTCTCGAGACGAGCGAACTCCGCACCTAGTGCCCCGCTATCGATGAGTTCCCTCGCGCTCGCTCCCTGCAGGTAGGCAGGCGTGAGTTCGAGGTAGGGCCCCTTCACCAGGCCCTCTCGCGCGCCAGCCAGGCGATTGATCTCGCCCGAGAGAGCGGCCGCGAGATCTGGGTCGTTCGGGCTGATCAGGCTACCCAAGTAGCGTCGATACGCATCCGACAGACGGTCGCTGACGGCGAGTGGGTTGATGGACGTCATTCGTTCTCCCAGCGAGTCATCCAGAGCTCGGCGAGCACCAGATCTTGTTCAATGAAGTCGGGCGCGCAATCAGCTAATTCTGCGTACGCGAAGCGGTTGCGCTCGTAGACGGCGAGCGCGTCGTGCGAGCCGCGCGCCGCCAGGCGCGCAACGAGCGCAAGGCTGATCGAGACACATGGCAGCAACGGCCATCCGTCTCCGCCGGACCGAGCGCGCAGGGGGCCAACAGCTCGCTCGCCCAACTCGCGCCCCAACAGAGCGCGGCAGCCCCCGACGATTGCGCCGGCAGCCAGCGCGGTCTCACGGACTCGCGCATCGACTCGGGCATCGAAAAGAGAGCGCGCGTGCAGAGCTCGTTGATCGCGCTCGAGCAGTAAGCCCGGGATGGGTGACGCTACGCGCCAAAGCGCATTCAACTGGTCGATCGGCATCCCTGACATGATCTCGGCCTCACGACGGAACGCACCTACCGACTCAAATTCGTCAGTCCCCGACTCAAGAATCTGCCGAGCACTCGGCCCGAGGTTGCTGTCCAACGAATCTGCGAGTTCCGGATTCGTTCCATCCCATGCACCCAGCGATTCCAGCAATCCCAAAAACGGGGAGATCCGCCATGTACGAGTATCGAGCGCGCGGTCCATCGTGCGTGCCGTGGCTGCCCAACCGTCGACGACGAGCCGTGTGTGCGTGGCACGAGACCACCGCGCAGCCCGAGCAGCTCCGTGAAACCGCTCCCCGTATCGTCGCGTCAGCTGGCCAACATCGGCGAGCAATGCACGTCGGGGGCGCACCGCGCGGGCAGCCCGGAGTAGTCCATAGATATCTACGGCATAATCGACTGCCTCGGGTGATTCGGGGCAGGGCGCGATATCCGCCACCCATCCGATGAACGAATCCTCCATGCCCCCGTCGCCGACAGCCGCCGGGATGTCCAAGCGATGGACGTTGTCGCCTGGGTCACCGAGCCGCGCAGGCCAAGGGTCGAACGACCACGGGTCCCGAACTCGTACGAGCATGCGTGCGGGTCCGCGCCCACGGAGAGGCTCTGGCAGAGGGATCAGATTCACCTCCGCCGGTACGTGCACAAGCTCCGGCGTGCGCCACGGAGCAAAATCGAGGTAGATGCCGAGCTCCAGGTCCAAGGACTCACCATTCTTCGCCACTCGTAGGTGATCCCCGTCGATGACGATTTCGGAGACGAGTGCCTTGGGCCGGATCCTGGCGAGGACGACAGTTCTACCGACAGCGTCGTAGACGAGTTCGCTGACCCCACGTTGCGCTGCCGTATCCGCAAAGGTGGCGAGGTTGAGGGTTGCAATGCCCGTTTGGTTCGCGCGGAGATCCGCAGTCTGAATCGAGGTTCGCCCGGCCTCGAGACGGACGATTCCCCCCTGCCGTGGCTGGGTGTTGAGGCGAAGCATCGACGTTGCGACGCTGTCGAGCTCGATATTCACCGCGCCGATGCCTGGCGCTGAAGCGCCTTCGGAGCTCACCGCACTGACCCACATGTGGTCGACGTCCGTCACGACGGCGAGCGTTGTTGCACGCGCTTCGCCTACGAGCTCCACCCCGACGCTTCGGTCGCTGCTCGCCAGATGGACGATGTGCTCCCGGTCCGCTCCCGAAAGCACCAGTTCACATGGTTCCAGACCACCGCCCGGTGCAAGCCAACGGAACTCCGGGGTAGCGGCGGACGCGTAACCTTCGGCGATTGCGATCATGAAGATGGCCCCTCGGCCCAGCGGGCCTTGCGCACGAATCTCGAATTCGCCCACGATCGATTCGCCCCAGAAATCCGGCCACGCGTCGAACGTCATCGGTTCGTCGCCCACGTTGACGACAACGGAATAGGTCTCGTCCGCCCCGGCTCCCCGAACAGCAATGTTCCACTCTGTTGTTGCTAGACGCCCTCCGGGATCCTGAGGCGTTGCCGGGAGGCACACGGACGGTCGCTCCGCAAACACGTGTCCACCGGCAGCGCTACGGACGAAGGGTAGCGTCTCGACATTCTCCAGGTACGGCCGGGTGATCGAGGACACGTAGCGCCAACGAAACTCGCTGCCGTCACCGCGCGGCCGTAGGCGCACGACGTCTGTCAGATCGACGAGGGCGAACGCCCAGTTGTCCCATCCGTACGGCGCGTCGACGACATCTATAACAACGAGCGTGCCCTCAACATCCAGCACGGCCGCGAGATCGAGGTCGCTCTCGTTCGGCACGGCTATCCATGCTCGGCCCTTCGGCAGCTGATGACTTGATGGCAGTGCCGCACGCGAGGCGGCGTCGAAGACGAGAGCTGGAGACTCAGCATCAACCACCGGCAGATCCCACTGCTGCTCGCCTCCTTCGATGGCGATCAGAGCGTTCCGTTCCGGTCTGCGGATGACTTCGCGAGTCGGTTCGACGGAGTCACCGGGGAGCGGCGCAGAGACTACTCGGGTCCAAGACTCCCCCGCGACGGTGACCTGCCAGGTAACGCCGGTCTTCCAACGATGCTCGAACGGAGGCAAGTGGACCTGTATTTCCCCGTCGATGTAGACGAGCCGCGGCACGAATCGCTGCTCTCGCCGCCGGCGCTGGCGCCCAGCGCTCACTTCACCCGCGACGAGGAGGCGGCCTACTTCGGCAGCGATATGCGCGGGGAGGGCATCAAGTGAGACCTCGGACGCATCCACCCCCGAGCCCAGGGCGTCGAGGATGCCGAGAAATCGATCGACAAGTTCAGTCGCGACTTCACCGGCTTGCGTGAGGAAACGCCAGGTGGGAGCATCGAGCCCTTTGCTCGCGGCAACGCCCCGAGACATCGCGGCCGCCCAGGCGCAGAAATCCGTGCCCGTCAGGTCATACGTCAGCGAATCTCTACGCTGCAGAAGCCGCAGGAAGTCCCCGATGCCGGATATCGGGATGCCTGCGTGCATGAGAATCTCACCGAGATTGCGCAGCGGAGTATCGAACCGCGATAGACCGAGCAACGTAAGACCGTGCCGAAAGGCTTCCGCAAATTCCTTCTGCTGAGTCTGGACCATCTCGATGCCGGTGACTTCGCTGACACGAGGCCAGAAGGTCCCCTCGTCGTATTTTGACGAAGCCACCGCCGTCAATCCCGTCAAGACTGTGGCGCAGTATCGGTTGAGAAGGGGCCCTCGAGGTTTCCGGAGTCCCGCGAGCACGAGGTACTTGTCACCCAACTCGCGGAGATGCTCGATCGCCTGCGCCGCATCGAAGTCCGCTTCGGTGACGAGGGAGAGCCCACGCATCCTCGCCCGCCACTCGCGATCCTGCTCACGAAAATCACTGATTTCCATCCTCGTTCTCCCCCCGCCCTGCAGAGCCTTGCAGACTATCGGCAGGCAGCGACATCGTTTGCGTCAGTTGCGCGCACACGCGTAGGGCGCAGGGCCGCCAGATATGATCTCGATCGGCTTACCAGATCGGATCCGACGGCGGGCTCAGAGCGGTAGCCCAGGGGCTAGCGCGCGGTCAAACAAAGGTCGAAGCGCCGACGAGACAGTGAGCGAGCGCTCGGAAAGTGAGTACGCGTGGTCAATATCATGTGGGTCAAAGTCAACGGACCCAAGCACGACAACGCGGTGAAAATCAAGATCCTGAACTTCCTCGAAAAATTGTCTCGAAGTGACGCCGTTCCTGGACTTCACATAGAGCCCATAAATCACTCGGCTGACTCACGGGCTCGGACGGGGCGTGTCGATCTCCATTGGCGAGCGGCGCTATACAAGCTCGATGTCGATTCTGCTGAACCGGCGTACGCGTACGCAGGAACGTGGGAACACGACGAAGGCACGAGGCGCGCCCAAACTCGGAAGCTGACGGTCAACCCGATCAACGGCATCCTCGAGGTCGTCGAGGTTGACGGTGCGGACCTCGTCGTCGCTCCCTCGAAGGCGTATCGTTCACGACCGGCGTCGGAACCGCCCCTCGGTACTCAAGCACACGGGGACCCATATCTAAAGGCGCGCGGATACAGGCTCGAAGACCTTACGGAGGGCCTCGGGTTCGCGCCGATAGTGGCTCAAGCAGCCTTCGTCGCCATAACCGAAGCGCAACTGTATGACCTCGCCGACGACCTCGAAAACGAGTGGCAAAAGGTTGCCATCGTGGGGTTGGTTTCGGGAATGAACGTTGCCGAGATTCGCTCAGAGCTCGGCATCACAGACCCAACTGCCGACGACGGTGCTACAGAGGCCGAGAAGCTCAGGAGGGCGCTCGATCACCCCGCGACAAAGATGCAGTTCACTTTCATCGAAGACGACGAAGAACTCCGCCGGGTTATCGACAGCGAAGATTTCGGCGCCTGGCGTGTGTTCCTACACCCAGAGCAGCGCACGTACGCCGAGCGCGACTACAACGGGCCATTCCGCCTGACCGGTGGAGCGGGCACCGGTAAAACCGTCGTGCTCTTGCACCGCGCGAAGCGACTCGCGATCCGAGCGAATACCCCTCGCGTTATTCTCACGACGTTCACGACTGCCCTGTCTTCAGCGTTGGCGCGGGATCTCGAACGGCTAGATCCGAACATCCCGATGGCGACTTCTTTGGGTGCGCCCGGGGTCCTCGTCCGAGGAATCGACGCCTGTTGTCGGCGGCGGGTGAATCCTGGTCACTTTCGGCGCTCGAAAAGTGAACGGTTGCGGGCAGTCTAGCTAGGTGTTTCGTCGGTGGTGGTGCGGATGCTGGGGAGGCTGTCGATGCCTCTGCCGCGGAGTCGGTAGCTGGCGCCTTTGAGGGTGAGGACGTCGGCGTGGTGAACGATGCGGTCGATCATCGCGGCGGCGACGGCTTGGTCGCCGAAGACGCCGCCCCAGCTGGAGAACGGCAGGTTCGAGGTCAGGATCAGTGACGCGTGTTCGTAGCGTGACGAGACCAGCTGGAAGAACAGGTTGGCGGCGTCTTGTTCGAACGGGAGGTAGCCGACTTCGTCGACGATGATCAGCCCGTAGCGGCGCAGCCGGGTGAGCTCTCTGGCGCGTAGCGCTTCCTGGTAGCGCGAGTCCACGGAGTCGGTAGCGGCTTTCCGGCGAGTTGGTAGCGCTCGGGCTGGGGTGTGGTGCTCTGCTGAGGGAACGGTGACGCATGGGCGTCGCCGTTCTTGTGTGGAAGGCGGAACATGACGGACTACCGGAGGATTCTCACGTTGCTGCTGGAGCGGCGCAGCTACCGGGACGTGGCCGAGGTCGTGGGGTGCTCGCATCGCGATGTCGCGCGTGTGAGGCAGGCGATCGTCGAGCATGGCATCGAGTCGGCGATCGCGGTCAGCGATCGCGAGTTGGCGGAGTGGTTCCCGGACGGGCGCCGGCGGGTGTCGGACGAGTACGACCAGCCGGATCTGGCGCGGGTGCTGGCGTCGATGCGGCAGAACCGGCACTTCACGTTGCTGCAGGCGTGGCGTCGTTACACCGATGCGCGTGGGGCGGGGAAGAAGTATGGGTACTCGCAGTTCTGCGCCCTGTTCGCCGACTACGTCCGCACCAATGATCTGGTCGCGACGCTGCATCACGAGCCGGGGCGGGCGATGCTCGTGGACTGGGCTGGTGACACGATCGACCTGGTCGACGCGGTCACCGGCGAGATCACCCGGGCGGTGCTGTTCGTCGCGGTGCTGCCGTTCTCGGGCGCGTTGTTCTGCCGCGCCTACGCGGACATGCGGTCGGAGGCGTGGCTGGACGCGCACGTGCGGGCGTTCGCGTCCTATGGCGGAGTAGTGCAGATCGTCGTGCCGGACAACCCGGCGACCTCGACGCATCAGGCGCGCAAGGGCGACGCGGAGCGAGTGGTCAACGCCCGCTATCAGCAGCTCGCCGATCATTACGGCACCGCGATCGTCCCCGCCAGGGCGAAGCGCCCGAGAGACAAGGCGGCGGCCGAGAACGCGGTCAACGTCGTCAACAAGCGTGTCATCGGCTACCTCGAGGACGACGTCTTTACGACCCTGTCCGAGCTCAACGACGCGATCGATGAGCGGGTGCGGGAGATCAATCACGACCTGCGCCGGGCGGACGACTCGACCCGGTGGGAGCGGTTCACTGCCGAGGAGGCGCACCTGCTCGCGGCGCTGCCCGACGCCGCGTTCGAGGAAGTGACCTGGAAGGAGCTCAAGGCCGGCCGCAACTACCATGTCACCGCGGATTCGCAACGCTACTCCGTCCCCTACCGGCTGGCCGGACAGTTGCTGCGGGTCCGGTTCACGCAGACCCGGGTGACCGTGTTCGACGGCCACGACATCGTCTGCGAACACCGTCGCCTCGTCGGCCGGAAGGGGCAGTACTCGACGCTGCCCGAGCATGTCCCGCCGCAGCACCGCAACATCGACGGGTTGTGGTCCAGACGCTGGTTCACCGACCGGGCCCGCAGCTTCGGACCCGCGACAGTGGAGGTGATCGAGCAGATCCTGGACCGGCAGAAGATCGAGGCGCAAGGCTACCTCGACTGCCAGAACGTGCTCAGCGGGCTGGGGAAACAGAACCGGGAACGACTCGAAGCTGCCTGCCAGGAGCTGATCAACCGGGGCGGTCAGGCGACCTACACGACGCTGAAGCGGATCATGGCCGGCATCGACAGCGACACCAAGAAGCCCCGACCAGCGACACCGGCCGCGTCGACACGGAAACGCGGCGGCGACGTCGCCGACGGCCCGGACGTGTTCGTCCGCGACGCGTCGCACTACGCCACCAGCGGGGAGGCGGACCGGTGACGTTCACGAGCATCGACTACGAGAAGTTCCGGGCACTACGGGTCACGCACGTCGCGACCCGCCTCGAGGAACTCATCGCCGACGAGGTCAACGACACCCTCACCCCGGAGCAGCTGTTCCTCACCGCCGTCGACGACGCGCTCGAACAGCGGCGGGCACACAAGGTCGAGAAGCTGACCCGGCAGGCCGGGTTCCCGATCCCGCACGCGACAGTCGCGGAGATCGACTACCGGGACGGTCGAGGGATCACCCCCGTCCGGATGCGCCGCTACGCCGCCCACGACTGGCGGGCCGACCCGATGAACCTGCTCATCATCTCCCCGACCGGCGGCGGGAAGACCTACCTCGCCTGCGCGCTCGGGATCGCCGCCTGCCACAACGGCCACGCCGTCACCTACGCCCGCATGGACGACCTCGCCCGCAGGCTCGTCATCGCCCGCGGCGACGGCATCGCCCACCAGAAGCTGCTCAACGAGCTCTCGCAAACCGACCTGCTCATCCTCGACGACTTCCTCACCGTCGGGATCGACAGCGACGCCGCGAGCGACCTGTTCGCGATCCTCGCGAACCGTGAACACCGCCTCCCCACCGTGATCGCCTCGCAGACCGGCCCCAGCCACTGGGTCACCGAGCTACCCGACCGGGTCGCGGCGGACTCGATCGTGAACCGGCTCGCGAACCACGCCCGAACCATCAACCTCGGCCAAATCGACATGCGCAGACTCCGCCACGACCACGCCCGAACAGAAGAGACCTACTGGGAGTAACGACCAGCGGCCCGGTCAGCGACGGCCGGGCCGCTACCAACACCACCCAACACCGCTACCAACTCGCCAGACTCGCGCTACCAAGAAGCGCTACGCGCCACTCTCGGGGGAGGTTTCCTTGCCGGTGTGCGTCGGTGAGGCGGGTGACCCAGTCCGTCGCAGTCGCGAACAACACCCGGTGCCCGTGGCGGGCAGCGACGATCCCGAGCGCGGTCGCGAGGTGGGTCTTCCCGGTTCCGGGAGGGCCGAGCAGGACCACGTTCTGCGCTTCGAGGAGGAACCCTCCCGAAGCGAGCGCCGCGATCTGCTGCCGAGTGGCTGGTTGCGCGTCCCAGTCGAAGTCCTCGAGGGTCTTCCGGCTCGGGAACCCGGCCGCTTTGATCCGTAGCTCCGCGCCGGAAGCGTTGCGGGCGCTCACTTCGCGTTCGAGGACGGCGGCGAGGTAGTCCTCGAACGACCACCCGGCGTCGCGTGCTTGGTCCGCCATCCGGGCTGCGGCCTCCGTGATCCGGGGTGCCTTGAGTGCGCCGGCGAGATAGGTGATCTGCTTCGCGACGTCGGTCTTGCCGGCCATCAGTTGCTCCCCTCGACGAGCCCGAACGCGCGGTCGTAGTCCGCGAGATCCCGACTCAGATCGTCGCCGACTGGAACAAGTCGCGGCTGCTGGAACTCGCGTCGTAGGACGGCCGCAGCTTCTCGATGCGCGGGGTCGGTGATCACCATTCCTCGCGCCCAGACACGGGTGTGGTCGGCGATGATCCGTCCATCGAGGCGGACGCGGACCCGGTCCAGGTCCGCGGTGACCTCGACGATCCTGCCGATCGCGCGCGGGTCGACGGAGTAGTCGTTCGTGTCGATGCGGACGTAGTAGTCGCGGCCGAGCCGGATCCGGTTCCGCCAGCCCAGATGCAACGGGATCGGCGGCAACGGCAACATCGCCGCCAGATCCGCAGGCAGCAGCGAGATCGGAGAGGTGGCCAGGGTGCGCACCCTCCGCTGGTTGGCGACTCCGAGCCAGTCGGTGAACTGCTCGTTGAAGTCCGCGGGCGAGGCGAATGACCGGCCCGGCATGAACGATGTCTCGAACCAACCGTTGCGGCGTTCCACGATCCCTTTCGATTCCGGATCTCGCGGCGGCAGCAGCACGAGCTTGGTCGCGAGGGTTCCCATGAACGTGTCGACTCCGTCCGCGTGACGGCGTCCTCGCCCGATGCCGGGCTCGTTGTCCCAGATCAGCCGACGCGGAACCCGGCCGAGCTGCTCGATCAGCTGCCAGGTCCCGAGCAGCAGATCCTCGGTCTTCCGCGTCGGGATCATCACTCCCGTCGTGAACCGGCAATGCGCCGGGGTGATCACCAGCACCGGCAACAGCTTCGCTGTCCCGTCCTCGAGCGGGATCTTCTTCGGCGGGAACCACAGATCGCACTGCGCCGCGTCCCCCGCCGCCCACGTGATCCGATCCGCGGGATCGAGACGCTGCTGCTCGGGCCGCAACCGCTTCACGTTGTCACGGAACCACCGGATCGAGCCCGTCCACCCGACCCGCTCCGCGAGCACCGTCGCCGGCATCGTCGGCGTCTCCAGCAGCAACGCACGCACCCGCGACTCGAACGGTGTGAACGACGTCGGCGCCGCTGTCCGCTCATAGTGAGGCGGCGATTCCGAGTTCACCGCCTTGATGACCGTGGTCCTCGAGATACCCAACCGCTCAGCAATATGCGCCTTCGGCACGCCCTCGCCGGCCAGCCTCCGGATCAACGCCCAGTCCTCCAAAGTGATCACTCTCCAATCGTTGAGTGTTCACTTTTCAAGCGCCGCTACTGTCCAGTTTTCGAGCGCCGTCGACACCTGTGGAGTTGATCGGTAGATGGCGGTGTCCTGTGATCGCTGAGTGGCGGTGTCGGCGCGCACGATGATCGACCTTGATCGTTCATCTCGCCTGGAGGGTCATTGGGCGAGGGAGATAGCTGCCCGAAATGGGAATACTTGTCCCGATCCAGAGGGCGCTTAAGTCACTATGGTCTTCCGGCCCCGATGCCGGGTCGGCTTGTTGACTAGACGGGCCAGATTTCCTTTCGCCAGGCCGCGTCCCAGAACATCCATTCGTAGCGGGCCGCGGTCGTGAACGCGTCCTGCATCAGATGTTGTTCGCGGGGACCGGTCTGCTCGGCTATTTCGTCGACGATGGCGCGAGCCTCGTTGGCTGCGGCGGTGAAGGCAGGGTCGTCGTATGTGGTGATCCAGGCCTCGAAGGGGTGGTTGGCAAGGCCGCTGATGCGGCTTTTGAGACGTCGTCCGACGTCTTCATAGATCCAGAAGCAGGGCAGGATTCCGCCGACGAGGGCAGCTAGGGAACCTGACGTGACCAGGGAAAGGAGGTAAGAGGTGTAAGCGGTGCATGTCGGCGACGGCACTCGCGGAATGGAGGTGTCGACGAACGACTCGTGGAGTGTGCGCTCCACCTGGATCGCCGAGGCGGCGCGCTCGCTCCAGAAGATCAGGTGGTCGGGCGATGACGACTGCGCTCCGGCTGCGGCCAGCACTCGTGCGTAGGCGCCCAGGTAGAGGGCGTCCTGCTCGAGGTAGTACGTGAACTTGTCCTCGGAGAGCGTCCCGTCTTCGAGGGCGACGACGAACGGTAGACGGTCGATTGCGTTTCGGATCGGAAGCGTAGCCGCCCAAAGGTCGTCGGTGAAGGTCATGTGGCTCTCCAGATGTCGTGGAAGTGGTGGACGGGGCCGTGTCCGTGACCGACGTCGAGGGTGTCGGCAGCCAGAAGGGCTCGCGAAAGCCAGTTCTTGGCATCACGGAGGGTCGAGGGCCAGTCGGGGTGGCTGGGGCGGAGAGCGGTCAGCGCCGACGACAGCGTGCAGCCGGTTCCGTGGGTGTTCACGGTGTCGATCCGTGGTCCTGAGAGAGTGACCTCGCCTTCGGGTCCGGTAAAGATGTCCGGGGCGTCATCGCTCGGGTGGAGATGTCCTCCCTTGACGAGAGCTCGCACTCCCCATCTCCGATGGATTTCCCGGGCTTGCTTGCGCATGGTGCCGATGTCGCTGGCGATGGGCGCGTTGAGGAGGATGGCGGCCTCGGAGAGGTTGGGTGTCACGACGGATGCCAGCGGGATAAGGCGGCGAATGGACTCGATGCTTTCTTGCGCGAGGAGGAGGTCGCCGCTGGTGGCGACCATCACCGGGTCGAGAACGACATGCTCGAAGCGGTGGCCTCGAAGAAAGTCGGTGACTGCTTCGGTGATGTCGCGGTTTGCGAGCATTCCGATCTTGATGGCGTCGATGCGGACGTCGTCGACGAGCGTCTCCAGCTGCTCGAGCACGAAATCCGCGGGAACAGGGTGGACCCCCGAGACGCCGCGGGTATTCTGGGCGGTCAATGCCGTGATCACCGCCGTCCCGTATACGCCGAGGGCACTGAAGGTCTTAAGATCTGCCTGGATACCGGCTCCTCCGGAGGGATCACTTCCTGCGATGCTCAGAGCGATAAGAGCGCTCATCTCGGCTCCCCTTCACGAGTTCGCAGCAGGGTCGTCATGGTTTTCTCGCTTGAAATGCCGTGGTCCACGCAGCGGCACCCCCGGCAAGACTGCGGAGGGCCGTGTATCCGGCATCGTTCAGGATCCGTGCGGCTCGGTCGGAACGCGCGCCGCTTTGGCAGTGGAGGACGATCGGGGTCTCCTTATTCGTTCCGGCGAGTTCGGGAAGCTGATTCAGGAGCCCGAGAGGGAGAAGGCGCGACCCGGGAAGGGGGTTCGCGTCGTGTTCCCATTTCTCTCGCACATCGATGAATTCGAAGGCGATGGAGCCCTCGTCCCGTTGTCGGAGGAGCGAGCCGAGCTCATCAGCGCTGATGAGATTGATGCTCTCTTCTGCTGGTTCAGCAGTGCCGCAGAACTGTTCGTAGTCTTCTAGCGCAGTGATCTCGGGTGTTTCGGGGTCCTTCGCGAGCTGGTATTCCTGCCAGCGTGCGTCGAGGGCGTCGTAGCGGGCGACACGGCCGACGAGGGGGATGCCGATCCCGGTGATGACCTTGATCGTTTCGGCGGCCATGAGGGCTCCGGCGATGCCGCAGAGCATGCCGAGAACCCCAGCTTCCCCGCAGGATGGAACGGAACCCGGATCCGGCGGATCAGGATAGAGGTCCCGATAGGTCGGTCCGTGCGCGCTCCAGAAAACGCTCACCTGGGCGCCGAATTGCAGGAGGGATCCCCAGACGCTGGGTTTGCCGAGAAGGGTGGTCGCGTCGCTGACGAGATACCGGGTGGCGAAGTTGTCGGCACCGTCGATGACGACGTCGTATTCGTCGATGATCCGGAGTGCGTTGCCCTCGGTCAGTCGGTATCGGTGCTCGACGACACTGATGCCAGGGTTGATGGCGTGGATGGCTTCCTGGGCGGAGGTAACTTTGGGCCGGCCGACGTTCGGGGTCGTGTGGATGATCTGGCGTTGGAGGTTGCTGATCTCGACGGTGTCGTCGTCGATGATCCCAATGGTTCCGATCCCGGCGGCTGCGAGATACAGGAGGATCGGTGAGCCGAGGCCTCCTGCTCCGATGACGAGCACGCGCGCGTTCCTGATCCGCTGCTGCCCGACCGTGCCGATGGGGGGCAGCATGATGTGACGTGAATAGCGTTCTCTGTCAGCAGCCGAGAGGGGACCGCCTGCTTGGACCAAAGGCGGCGGCGACGCCGGGGTGTCCGTGGCACTCATAGGTCGGGCCGTCCTTCCATGTCGGACGAGGCCAGCGACGTGTGTCGGCGCGGGATGCGTCCTGAGAGGTGGGCGAGTCGACCGGCCAGCACCGCATGGCGGAATGCTGTTGCCATACCGACAGGGTCTTGCGCCCGAGTCACCGCCGTGGCGAGCAGGACCGCGTCGCAGCCGAGTTCCATCGCGAACGCGGCATCGGACGCGGTACCGATCCCCGCATCCAGGACCACGGGGACGGCGGCGCGGGCGACGATCATGGAGATGTTGTGCGGATTCAGTATCCCCAAACCGGTGCCGATGGGGGCACCGAGAGGCATGACAGCTGCAGCGCCGAGTCCCTCCAGTCGTAGGGCGAGTGCGGGGTCATCGTTCGTATAGGCCAGGACCGTGAACCCGCGGGCGACGAGTTGTTCGGTCGCGTCAGTCAGCTCGACGGCGTCCGGCAGCAGGGTGCGCTCGTCGGCGATCACCTCGAGCTTGATCCAGTTGGTCTCGAGAGCTTCCCGGGCAAGTTCGGCCGTGAGGACGGCTTCCCGAGCAGTGAGGCACCCTGCTGTATTGGGGAGAAGTCGAATGCCCAGGTCGGTGACCAGGTCGAAAAGCGACGTTCCGCGTCCCGGTTGATGGCGGCGGAGCGCAACCGTGGTGAGTTCGGTGCCTGAGGCCTTAAGAGCCTCTCGGAGTCCCGACTGGCTCGGTGCGCCGCCGGTTCCCATGATGAGTCGGGATCCGAACTGGATGCCGTCGATGGTCAATGAATCGGTGGCCATGGTCAGCCTCCCTGAGTGGCGGTGACGAGCTCGATGGTGTCGCCCTCGGTGGGGACTTCGCTGAACCACTGGCTGCGGGGGATCACTTCCGCGTTTTTCGCGGCCGCGATCCCGAGGCGGCTGCCGTCGTGCGGTCGCCCGTCGGGCCGGAGGTCTCGCCCGGTTTCTGCCGAGATTATGTCGCCGAGGCTGGTGTCTCTCGGGATAGTTCGGGCTTCCCCGTTGATAGTGATGCGAGTCACTGATGCTCCTTCGGAGAAGTGGATGTGAGGCGGAACCGGTCGGGCCGGAAGGGTGCCCATTGCGTGTCGTCGGGTCCCTCGACGAGGCGCTGACAGATTTCGGCGGCGACAGGGGTGAGAAGGACTCCGTGGCGGAAGAATCCCGTCGCGATGATGAGGCCTGCGATGTTGGAGCCGTCCGGATGGCGAACCCGGCCGAGAAGGGGCTTGTTGTCGGGGGTTGCGGGACGCGCCCTAGCCATGATTTCTGCGATGTCGGCCTCGGCGACGGCCGGCACGACGTCCTGGGCATCCCGCAGAAGTTCGAAGATGCCCCGGGACGAGACTCCTGCTGTTCCTGTTTCTCGCTGCGTCGCTCCGACGACCGCGGTGCCGTCGGACCGCGGAACAATGTAGACGGAATTGCCGTGGACAGCGGCGCGAATCGTGGCATGGAGCAAAGGCCGTAGGGTCCCGGGGACGGTGATGCGAATGATGTCGCCGAAGACGGGACGGAGAGGCATGGACAACCCTCGAGGAAGCCCGTGCAGGTCGCCCGCGGCGGTGCCGTTTGCGACGATGACTTCGTCTGCAGTGAGGGTGTCACCATCGTCGAACTGGATGCCGACCACTCGTGACGACGAATCGTCGGCACGCTCGTGCAGGAGCCCCTTCGCGGGTCGTCGTTCGAAGGATGTTTTACCGGAGTGCGCGTCAGGGTCTGCCAGGGCGTCGAGGAGGGATGCGGACAGGATTCGGGGGTCAACCTGACGGTCGTCGGCGGCCCGATACCCGGCCGATAGCCGGGGAGACAGCAAGGGCTCTTGGGTTCGTAGTTCCCGGATCGTCATGGGGAGGATGGGAAGGCCCTGCGAGAGTTGTTTGTCGTAAAGATCCCGGAGGGCTTGGCGGTCGCCCGCGTCGATGCCGACGAGCAGTGTCTCCGTCGTCAGATACCCGGTCTCTCTCCCGCCATCTGCGAGGGTGCGCACGAATTCCGGGTAGAGAAGCGCTGATCGGAGGGTGAGTCCGAGGAGTTCCTCCTCTTGATGGTGGTATTCGCTGACGGGGGCCAGCATTCCTGCCGCAGCACGAGTCGCCCCCATCGCCGGATCCGGGTCGATGACGCAGACACTCCGACCGCTCCGGACGAGCGACCACGCGATGCCGAGGCCGATGATGCCTGCACCAACCACGGCGACATCGACGCGCGATGCGCCTTTCGTCGACGAGGTCGGGGTGTGCTGCGGATTAGGCTCGGGATATGAACGTGATGTCATCACAGCTGTATCTCTGCACGGATGCTCGTACCCGCCAGGGCGACTTCGCCCACTTCGTCGACGCCGCATTCAGCGGGGGTGTCGACATCATTCAGCTTCGCGACAAAACACTCGAAGCGGCGCCCCAGCTGCGCGTCCTGGAGGTTTTGAAGGATGCCGCCGAGCGGCACGGCAAGCTGTGGGCCGTCAACGACCGCGCCGACGTCGCGGCGGGTTCGGGAAGCCCGATCCTGCACCTCGGCCAAGACGATCTGCCTCTTCCCGCGGCACGCTCGCTTCTCGGTTCCCGAGTGACCCTTGGGCTGTCGACTCACACGACCGACCAAGTCGACCGAGCCAGTGCGGACCCCGAAGCCGACTATTTCTGCGTGGGACCCGTCTGGGCTACACCGACGAAGCCGGGACGTGACGCGGTCGGCACCGAACTCGTGGACTATGCGGCCTCTGTCACTCCGGGAAGCCGAACCTGGTTCGCGATCGGTGGCATCGATTTGACGAATGTGGAGCAGGTCGTTGAGGCGGGGGCTCGACGCGTCGTCGTCGTCCGAGCGGTCACGGACGCCAAGGACCCCTTCGAGGCCGCGCAGGCCCTGCGGGCAGCGCTTCCTGCTCTTACGACCTGACACTCCAACGGCAGCGCCGAGGACCCCGACCTGCCGTTCGCGGTCGTCGGATCGATCAGAAATCGTCGACGCCGATGGCCCAACTAAGCATTCGGGTGTCATCCCTCGTATCCTTCGCGCGTTTCGATCGTTCTGCACAGCCCAACCCCGACGAGTACGCGTGAGAGGTCGAGCAGCGGGCCCGATGAGAGAGTGTGAAAAGGCCGGCTAGTGGTCCACGCCGACGGTCAGCGTTCTCCGACGGTCGGTGCGGGCAGGTAGACCTTCCCACCGAGGGTCGTGAACTCAGCGGACTTCTGCTTCATGCCGGCTGCGATCTGCTGGCTGGACAAGCCCCCGAACTGATCCCTGATGTCCTGAGAAATCCGCATGGAGCAGAATTTAGGCCCGCACATCGAACAGAAGTGGGCCGTTTTCGCAGGCTCAGCAGGGAGTGTTTCGTCGTGGAACTCCTCTGCCGTCACCGGGTCCAGAGAAAGCGCGAATTGATCACGCCACCGGAACTCGAAACGCGCTTTCGAGAGGGCATCATCGCGTTCATGGGCGCCGGGGTGGCCTTTGGCGAGATCGGCGGCGTGCGCGGCGATCTTGTAGGTGATGACCCCCGTCTTGACGTCGTCCTTGTTCGGCAGGCCGAGGTGTTCCTTCGGGGTGACATAGCAGAGCATCGCCGTTCCGTAGCGAGCGATCTCGGTCGCTCCAATTGCGGAAGTGATGTGGTCGTAGCCCGGAGCGACATCCGTGACGAGGGGCCCAAGGGTGTAGAACGGGGCTCCGTCGCAGAGTTTCTGCTGACGCTCAACATTCTCTCGCACCAGATGGAACGGGACGTGGCCGGGCCCTTCCACCATCACCTGAACGTCGAACTTCCATGCCCGCTTGGTCAGCTCTGCCAGGGTGTCGAGTTCCGCGAACTGTGCAGCGTCGTTCGCGTCAGCCGTCGAACCGGGCCGGAGCCCGTCGCCGAGCGAAAAGGCGACGTCGTACTGCGCGAAGATCTCGCACAGTTCATCGAAGTGCGTGTAGAGGAAGTTTTCTTCATGGTGCGCCAAGCACCAGCCGGCGATGATGGAGCCCCCTCTCGAGACGATTCCGGTGACGCGTTCGGCTGTCAGAGGAACGTATCGGAGGAGGACGCCTGCGTGCACGGTCATGTAGTCCACGCCTTGCTCGCACTGTTCGATGACGGTGTCGCGGTAGATCTCCCAGGTGAGATCGTTGGCCTCGCCATTGACTTTTTCGAGGGCTTGGTAGATCGGGACCGTGCCGATCGGGACCGGCGAGTTGCGCAGGATCCACTCGCGCGTGGTGTGGATGTCGTCCCCCGTCGAGAGGTCCATGACAGTGTCCGCACCCCATTTCGCCGCCCATTGCAGCTTGTCGACCTCCTCCTGGATCGAACTCGTGACGGCGGAGTT
Source organism: Microbacterium sp. HA-8 (assembly GCF_046111165.1). NCBI lineage: Bacteria > Bacillati > Actinomycetota > Actinomycetes > Micrococcales > Microbacteriaceae > Microbacterium > Microbacterium sp. HA-8. Next base: position 1,914,938 of record NZ_CP162025.1, on the reverse strand, counting down.
GCCGATGTTCGCGTTGATCTTCACGAGGAAGGCTTTGCCGATGATCATCGGCTCGGACTCGGGGTGGTTGATGTTGCTAGGAATGATCGCGCGTCCGGCCGCGACCTCCGACCGAACCAGCTCGACGTCGCAGCCTTCACGCAGCGCCACGAAACGCATTTCGGGGGTCACGACACCGTTTCTGGCGTAATGCATCTGCGTCACGACGCGGCCAGCCGCGGCTCGGCGAGTGACCGGCTTCGTGCCTTTCCATTCAACGGACGCAGCACCTCGACGCTCTGCAGAGCGCCCATCGTCCTGAAGGTTGCGTTCACGACCCACATACACCTCCGTGTCCTGACGGTCTTCGATCCACGGGGCCCGGAACGGGTCGAGACCATGGACGGGGTCGCTTCCAGGGCCTTCGGTCCGGTAAGAAATGAACGCGTCGTTCTCTCGCCCATTAGGACTGACCCCCAAGGCGATCTTCGTCACAGGGACCGAGATCTCGTGCTCCGAATCGTGGAGAAACGCGAGTGCGTGCGAGGACATGGCAGAGCTCATGAAGATTCCTACTTCCTTCGCCGGCATTACCCGGACAGGTTCAACGGTCACAGGCTGCGTCAGCCCGATCTCAGCCCCTGCAAGGGCACCCGTGTGGATGCTGAAACGATAACACTTCCACTGGCGTCGATAGCACCTCCCCAACTCCGCGACGGGCAGGGCCGAGATTGATCACCCCCAAGGTGGACCAGCCCAGGCGACGAGGCGACGAGGCTGAAGATGCCAAAGGCGGCAGTGGTGCAGGCCGATGAGGGGACCTCAACCGTGCTCGTCAGCTGCCCCGAAAACCTATCCTTTCGTGCGCTCCTACGAGTGGTACATCCTTCCCGAGGAGGATCGTCGCCGGATGCTCGGTGACCACGGTCGTCTGGGGCGCGAGTTTCCGCAGGTACTCGCGAACACCGTCGCGAGTTTCGCCTTGGGCGACTACGAGTGGATGCTCGGCCTCGAGGCGGACGACCTCATCGACCTCGTCGATCTCATGCGCCACCTGCGGGCAACCGAGGCGCGACTGCACGTGCGCGAAGAGGTCCCGTTCTACACCGGCCGTCGCGTGCGGCTCGACGAGCTGCCCGAGGTGCTGGCGTGACCGCACCGCACTACGACGCCATCCTGCTGGCAGGGTTCGGCGGCCCGGAAGGCCAGGACGATGTGATCCCTTTTCTGAGGAACGTCACCCGCGGTCGCGGCATCCCCGACGAGCGACTTGAGGAGGTTGCGACCCATTACCGCCACTTCGGCGGGATAAGCCCGATCAACGACCATAATCGCGCGCTTAAGGCCGCCCTTGAAGCTGAGCTCTCCGCGCGCGGAGTCAATCTGACCGTACTCTGGGGCAACCGTAACTGGGCCCCCTATCTCAAAGACGCCGTCGTGGACGCTCACGAGCGCGGCTACCGCCGACTGCTCGGGATCGCCACGAGCGCCTACAGCTCCTACTCAAGCTGCCGCCAGTACCGAGAAGACTTCGCCGCAGCCCTCGATGACACCGGCATGGCCGGCGTCATCACGATCGACAAGGTGCGCCAGTTCTTCGACCACCCCGGTTTCGTCGCGCCGTTCATCGCGGGCGTGAGCGATGCGCTCGCCGAGCTCGAAGACCACGGCATCGACCCGGGCCGTGTGCATGTGCTGTTTTCCACCCACAGCATCCCGATCACGGATGCCGAACGCAGCGGCCCGCGCGACGTTGACTTTGGACCTGGTGGCGCATACGCGGCGCAGCACCGGGCGGTCGCCGAGGTGGTGATGGCCGCGCAGCGCACGCGACCGGCGTGGCAGCTCGTCTACCAGTCCCGCTCGGGGCCACCGAGCATGCCCTGGCTCGAACCAGACATCGTGGACGCGATCGATTCCCTCGACCGTGAGGCTGTCGATGCGATCGTTATCGTGCCGCTCGGCTTTGTGAGCGATCACATGGAGGTGATGTGGGACCTCGACACCGAGGCGAGGGAGGCGGCTGAGCAACGCGGCTTCAGGGTCGTGCGTACCCCGACCCCGGGCGTCGATCCCGCATTCGTTTCGGGTCTCATCGACCTCGTACAGGAGCGCATGAACGGTGTCGATGAGGCCGACCGCCCGGCGCTCACCGAACTCGGTCCCTGGTTTGACGTCTGCCGGCCCGCGTGCTGCGAGAACGTGCGTGCGGGCTTCAAGCCCGCCGTGGCGGGGGTCGCACCGTGACCCTTCGCATTGGAACCCGCGCGAGTGCGCTCGCGATGACGCAGACTCGGCAGATCGCGGATCAGTTCGAACGCAGCACCGGGGCGCAGGTGGAGCTGGTGCCGATCACCTCGGACGGCGACCGCAACATGGCATCGCTCGCCTCCATCGGCGGCACGGGCGTATTCGCTGCCGCACTGCGCGAGGCGCTGCTCGCAGGAGAGTGCGACATGGTCGTGCACTCGCTCAAAGACCTGCCGACCACCCCCCTGCCCGGCTTGACAATCGCGGCCACCCCAAAGCGGGCGGATGCCCGCGACGCCCTGTGCGCACGCGACGGCCTCACACTGGCGACCCTCCCTGACGGTGCCAGGGTCGGAACCGGATCGCCGCGTCGCCGCGCACAGGCACTCGCGAAGCGACCCGACCTCGAGGTCGTCGACATCCGGGGAAATGTCGACACGCGGCTCGGTCGCGTCGCATCCGCAGACCTCGACGCGGTCGTGCTCGCCGCCGCCGGCCTCGATCGACTCGGCCGCTCCGGCGAGGTCACCGAGCTGCTCGAGCTCTCCGCCTGGCCCACCGCGCCCGGGCAGGGTTCGCTCGCGCTCGAGGTGCGCGCGGGCGAAGAGGGCCAGGTCTCGGTGCTCAACCATGCTCCGACCCGCCTCCTGGTGGAGGCCGAGCGGGCGGTGCTCGCGAAGCTCGAGGCGGGGTGCGCCGCCCCGGTCGGCGTGACGGCGTCGGTCGACGCGGGGCTGCTGTTGGTCTCCGCCCGCGTCTACGCGCTCGACGGCACGGCGATGCTCACGAGCTCGCACGCGCTGTACCCGGCCGACACGAAAGACCCGGTGGCGGAATTGGCATCGCGCATCGTCGGCGAGCTGCTCGCGAACGGCGCCGCCGATCTGGCGCCGCTGGGTGGCGCGTGACCCTCCCACTGAACGGCTGGCGGGTGTTGGTCCCTCGCGGCGGGCCCTGGGGCGACGATGTCGCCGCGCGGCTCTGGGCGCAGGGTGCCGAGCCACTGATTGCCCCCCTCATCGACTTCACCGGTCCCGAGCATCCGGCGGCGGTCGCCGACGCGATGCAGCGGCTCGAGGCGGCAGAATTCGACTGGCTCGTCGTCACGAGTGCCACCACGGTCGAAGCGATCGGCACCCCGCGACCGCCGGAGACCGTGCGTGTCGCGTCGGTGGGCGATGCGACCACCAGGGCACTGGAAGAGGCCGGCTTCCGCGTTGACTTCCAGCCGATCGTGGATGCCTCGGCCCGCGCTCTCGTCGACGAGTGGCCGGCAGACGGCGCCCGGGTGCTCGTGCCGCAGTCCGCTCTCGCCGACGCCACCCTCGTCGACGGCCTGCGCGCCCGAGGCTGCCACGTCACCATCGTGACCGCGTACCGCACCGTGCCCGTCACCGCCGACGTAGCCGTCGTGGAGGCCGTACGCGCGGGGGAGGTGCGCGCGATTCTCGTCACCTCGGGCAGCGTGGCACGACAGGTTGCAGAGCAATTCGGAGCCATACCTCCCGGCACGATCGTCGCGTGCATCGGGCCGCGCACCGCCGAGGACGCCAGAGAGGTCGGCCTCCGCGTCGATGTCGTCGCCCGACGTCGCTCGGTGGACGCCATGATCCGTTCCCTCATCGACGGCTCGGGTTCTCCCAACAGCCCGGATCCCATCAACAGCCCGGATTCCCCCAACACCGAGGAGACCCCATGAGCTTCCCCGATCGACCGCGACGCCTGCGCACGACGCACGCGATGCGGCGCCTTGTCACCGAGACCCGGCTGCACCCCGCCGAGCTCATCCTGCCAATGTTCGTGCGGGAGGGCATCAGCGAGCCGGTGCCGATCGGCTCGATGCCGGGTGTCGTGCAGCACTCGCTCGACTCGCTGAAGACCGAGCTCGCCACGGCAGCGACCGCAGGCATCGGCGGCGTCATGCTGTTTGGCGTGCCGGAGCACAAGGACGCGATCGGATCGGGCGGGACCGATGAGAACGGCATCCTCAACGTCGCGACGCGCCTCGCGGTCGCCGAGGTGGGTGACGCGCTCGTCGTGCAGACCGACCTGTGCCTCGATGAGTTCACCGACCACGGCCACTGCGGGGTACTGGATGCGCAGGGGCGCGTCGACAACGATGCGAGCCTCGAGCGTTACTGCGCGATGGCGCTCGCCCAGGCGAACGCAGGCTCTGCACTGCTGGGGTTGAGCGGCATGATGGACGGTCAGGTCGCCGTCGTGCGGGAGGCACTCGATGACGCCGGCCTCGTCGACACTGCCGTGCTCGGCTACGCGGCGAAGTACGCCTCGTCGTTCTACGGCCCGTTCCGTGAAGCGGTCGACTCGTCGCTCGCCGGAGACCGCAAGACCTACCAGCAGGATCCGGCGAATCGCCGTGAGGGGCTGCGCGAGGCAGCACTCGACATCGAGCAGGGCGCCGACGTCATCATGGTCAAGCCCGCGATGGGCTACCTCGACGTGCTGGCCGATGTCGCCGCGATGAGCCCGGTGCCGGTGTGGGCCTACCAGGTGAGCGGCGAGTACGCGATGATCGAGGCGGCGGCGGCGCACGGCTGGATCGACCGCGAGCGGGCGATCATGGAGAGCATCATCGGCATCCGTCGCGCGGGCGCGGACGCCGTACTGACCTATTGGGCCATCGAGGCGGCGGAGGCGATCACGCGATGACGACGAACGAGCAGGAATTCGAGCACGCCCGAACGGTCATCCCTGGCGGCACCAACTCGCCGGTGCGGGCTTTCGGCTCCGTCGGCGGCACCCCGCGCTTCGTGGCGAGCGCGCGGGGGCCGTACGTGACGGATGTCGAGGGCCGCGAGTATGTGGACCTCGTCGGGTCGTGGGGGCCCGCGCTGCTCGGCCACGCGCATCCGCAGGTGGTCGCGGCGGTGCAGGATGCCGCGGCGAAGGGACTGTCGTTCGGCGCGCCGACGGTGGGGGAGACCGAGCTCGTCGAGCTGGTGCGCGCCCGGGTCGGCGCCGTGGAGAAGCTGAGACTCGTGTCGACCGGCACCGAGGCCACCATGACGGCCATCCGGCTGGCACGCGGATTCACCGGCCGCGATCTGCTCGTGAAGTTCGCCGGGCACTATCACGGGCACTCCGACTCGCTGCTGGCCGAGGCCGGCTCCGGCCTCGCGACGCTGTCGCTGCCCGGATCCGCCGGCGTTCCGGCGACCGTCGCCGCCCAGACCCTCGTGCTGCCCTACAACGATCTCGACGCGGCACGGGCCGCGTTCGAGACCCACGGCGACCGCATCGCCGCCGTCATCACCGAGGCGGCAGCCGCGAACATGGGCGTGATCCCGCCCGACCCCGGATTCAACCGGAGTCTCGCGCAGCTTGCCCGGGAGAACGGCGCGCTGCTCATCCTCGATGAGGTGCTCACCGGGTTCCGTGCGGGGCCGAGCGGATGGTGGGGCATCGAGACCGCGGAGGGAGCGCCCTGGGCGCCCGACCTGTTCACCTTCGGCAAGGTCATCGGCGGGGGCATGCCGCTCGCTGCGCTCGGCGGTCGCGCCGACGTGATGGACCGCCTCGCCCCCCTCGGCCCGGTCTACCAGGCGGGAACCCTCAGTGGGAACCCGGTGGCGGTGGCCGCCGGGATCGCCACCCTGCGCGCGGCCGACGACGCCGTCTATGCGCGCCTGGCGACGGTCGCGCAGGAGGTCTCGGATGCGGTCTCCGCCGCCCTGTCGGCGGAAGGGGTCGAGCACGTCGTCCAGCGGGCGGGAACACTCTTCTCGTTCGCCTTCGCGGCCGAGGCGCCGCGGGACTACGCGCAGGTGAAGCAGCAGGCGGCGTTGCGTTATCCGCCGTTCTTCCACGGGATGCTCGATGCCGGAGTGAGCCTCCCGCCGTCGGTGTTCGAGGCGTGGTTCGTCACGGCCGCGCACGATGACACTGCGGTGAACCGCATCCTCGATGCCCTCCCCGCGGCGGCGAAGGCAGCTTCCTCGGCATGAGATTCCGGTCAGGACTGGCGCAGCAGGCAATGTTAGCCTAACCTAACTAAGCACCTTTCCCTCGACCTCCTCGGAGCCACACATGCGCCGCACCCGCAACACCCGTCTGATCGCGCTGACCGCAACCGCAGCCATCCTCCTCGCCGGATGCAGCACCACCCCGGCCGACAGCCCCGAACCCGCGGGCGACGAGCTCGTGAGTGACGGCACGTTCACGCTCTACTCGGGCCGCAGCGAGACCCTCGTGCAACCGCTCATCGACATCTTCGAGCAGCAGACCGGCATCACGGTGGACGTGCGATACGGCAACACGGCCGAGCTCGGCGCGTTGCTCCTCGAGGAGGGCGAGCGCACCCCCGCCCACGCCTTCCTGTCGCAGGATGCCGGCGCGCTCGGCGCGCTTGCCAACGCGGGCCTGTTCGCCCCGTTGCCGGCAGAGATCACCGACCGCGTGCCTGCGGGCTTCACCTCGACCGACGACTCGTGGGTCGGCGTCACCGGACGCGCCCGCGTCATCGTCTACGATGGCGATGAGTTCACGCCCGAGGAGATGCCCGCAAGCGTCGACGCGTTCACCGATCCCGAGTGGTCGGGCAGGTTCGGTATCGCACCGACGAATGCCAGTTTCCAGTCGTTCATCACCGCGTATCGCGTGCTGAACGGCGAGGCCGCCGCCGACGAGTGGCTCGCCGGGATCGTCGCCAACGACCCGCAGCTGTTCGAGAACAACGGCGCGATCCTCACCGCCGTCGGCGAGGGAGTGATCGACGCCGGCCTCATCAACCACTACTACTGGTTCCGGCAGGCCGCCGAAGCCGGCGAGGCGAACATGCGCGCACAGCTCGCCTATCCTGCGGCGGGAGACGCCGGCTCGATCGTGAACGTGACCGGGGCCGGACTGCTCAGCGCGGGGGCGACCGACGCCGACGCGCTCGAGTTCATCGAGTTCCTCGTCTCTGCCGACGCCCAGAAGTACTTCGTCGAGGAGACCTTCGAGTACCCGTTTGTCGCCGGCGTTGACGCGCCCGAGGGCCTGCCGGCGCTCGAGAGCCTCGTCAACCCCGACCTCGACCTCGCCGACCTCGAGAGCCTCGAGGCCACCCAGGCGTTGCTCGCGAAGCACGGCCTCATCTAGCCATGACGACTGCCAGCATGACGCTAGACCCATGACACCCTGACCGTGGTGGACTCATGACGCTGCTGAAGGCGGGGCGGAGGCGCACGGCGCCCCGTCCCGCTGCCGGTGCGCCGCCGTGGCTGCTCGTGGTCGCGGCGCTCTGCGCATCCGTGGCCGCGATACCGCTCGTCTACCTCGTCGTGCGCGCCGCGGATGCCGGTCTCGCCGAACTGGTCGACACCCTCCTGCGAGAGCGCGTGCTGCGCCTCACCCTCAACTCGGTGGGGCTCGCGGTCGCCGTCACCGCGTCGTGCCTCGTGCTCGGCACGGCCGTCGCGTGGGTGATCAGCCGCATCCGGATGCCGGGAGGTCCCACCTGGCTGCTCGTGACGGCCCTGCCGCTCGCCGTGCCGTCATACCTGGCCGCGTACGGCTGGATGGTCGCCATCCCGTCGTTCAACGGCTTTTTCGCGAGCTGGCTCGTCATGACGGCCGTGTGCCTGCCGTACGTCGCGCTGCCGGTGGCGGCGGCGCTGCGCGGCGCATCCGGAGACCTCGAGGCGGTGGCGCGCACCCTCGGGAGCGGACCCGTCGGCGCCTTCCGTGCCGCGACCTGGCCGCGTGTGCGGCCCGCGGCGACGGCGGGCGCACTGCTCGTGGCGCTCTACACGCTCTCCGACTTCGGGGCCGTGTCGATGCTGCGTTTCCAGACGCTCACGTGGGGCATCAACTCGGCATACGGGGCGAGCTTCGACCGCAATCAGGCCGCACTGCTCGCGCTTGTGCTCGTCGTGCTCGCCCTCACAGTCGTCGCGGGGGAGCGCAAGACCAGGGGGCAGGTCACGGCGACGGCGACCCGCACCGTGCCGATGCACACCGTGCGCCGGCGCTGGCTCCCGGTGGTGGCGGTGCTCGTGCTCGCCTCACCGGTCGGCGGCGTGTTCGTTCCCGTCGCCGGACTCGTCTCGAAGCTCATCGAGGCCGAGACGATCCGCGGCATCGACGTGCCCCGGCTGCTCGGCGCGATCGGTGCGACACTCGGGCTCGCGGTCGCCGGCGCGTTCGTGGCGGTCATCCTCGCGCTGCCGATCGCGGTGCTCGCCGCGCGCTACCGCGGACGGATCGTGAACGCGATCGAATCCGTCGGCTACCTCGGTCACGCGCTGCCGGGCATCGTCGTCGGGCTCTCCCTCGTGTTCTTCTCCCTCGCCGTGCTGCCCACGCTCTACCAGACCGTCGTCATGCTGGTCTTCGCCTACTGCGTGCTGTTCATGTCGAAGGCGATCGGCTCGGCGCGCAGCGGGCTCGCGGCCGTGCCGGAGGGCCTCATCGACGTCTCCCGGTCGCTCGGGCTCTCGCCCCTCGCCACCTGGTGGCGCGTCATCGGGCGCATAGCGGCGCCCGCGATCGGGGTCGGTGCGCTACTCGTCGGCATCGCGATCATGAAAGAATTGCCTGCGACCCTGTTGCTGCGTCCCACCGGGATCTCAACCCTCGCCGTTGAGCTGTGGAACCGCACAGCAGTGCTCGAGTTCGGCAGTGCGGCGCCCTACGCCGCCGCGCTCGTGCTGCTGGCCGCCGTGCCCGCATTCGTGTTGTCAGGCATCCGGGGTTTCGCGAAGGAGGAAGAGTGAGCTGGGTCACCGTAGACGGATTGCGCGTCAACTACGGCTCCCAGACGGTGCTCGACGGGGTGGACCTCCAGATCCCGCACGGGGGGATCGTCGCCGTGCTGGGGCCGAGCGGATGCGGCAAGACCACGCTGCTGCGCTCCATCGCCGGGCTGCTTCCGGTGGCGGGGGGCAGCATCCGTGTCGGCGATCGCGAACTCTCCACGGCAACGAGACGCATCGCCCCCGAGAAGCGCGGCATCGGCTGGGTGCCGCAGGACGCCTCGCTGTTCCCGCACCTGAGCGTCGGCGACAACATCGGGTTCGGGTTGCCCAAGGGTCGCGCTCGCACGGAGCGCATCGCCGAGCTCGCCGAGCTCGTCGGGCTCGCCGACCACATCGGCCGGGCTCCCTCACAGCTCTCCGGCGGGCAGGCGCAGCGTGTCTCCCTCGCCCGGGCGCTGGCCCCGCGGCCAGACGTCGTGCTGCTCGACGAACCATTCGCCGCACTTGATCCGATGCTTCGTACGGCACTGCGTGCGGAGGTCGCCGAGCTACTGCGCAGCCAGGACTCCACCGCGCTGCTGGTCACCCACGACCAGGAGGAGGCGTTGTCGCTCGCGGATCACATCGCGGTGATGATGGGCGGCCGCATCCTGCAGTGGGGATCGCCCGTCGAGGTGTACGAGCGGCCGGCCACGCCGTGGGTTGCGCGCTTTGTCGGCGACACCGTCGAGTTTTCGGGATACTGGCGAGAGGGGGAGGCGCAGTGCGCACTCGGAGGTCTCGACGCGGTTCTTCTCGACGGGGGGATTAGCGATGGAGATGGGGTTCGCATCGTGCTGCGCCCCGAATGGTTGACAGTGCATCTGGATGGCGCGAACGCCACCGTTATCTCGATCGGTTATGCGGGTCACGACGCGCTCGTGACCCTCGAACTCGACGGCGGCGCTCGCGTGCGCTCACGGTTGGCCGCGCCCGACCTGCCAGAACCCGGAGACCGTGTGCGCGTTTCGGTACGGCGACCGGCCCTCGCTTACCTCTGACGCGGTGGAGACTTTTCCGCGGATGATAAGACTGCATACCGCTGCGACGCAGAAGATCGGCTTCTTCGCATGGCGGCGATGAAAGTAGTGCCCCGTAGCGTGGTGTAGCCCGGTGATCGGCTCGTCGCTCACGTCGTGAGTGCGGTCACCGTGTGATCCTTCGAGAAAGCTCTCTACTTCTCACTCGAATGGAGTCATCACGATGACCGCTCCCCACATTGTCGACCCTGCTGGCCTGCTTGCAGAAGCCCTCACCGATGCGTCGCCGGATTTGATGCGTAACTTGCTGCAGACGATGATCAACGCGCTGTTGTCCGCCGACGTGGATGCCGTGGTCGGTGCGGAGTGGGGTAAGCCCACCCCGGGCCGTCTCGCGCAGCGCAATGGCTACCGGCACCGCGAGCTGGATACCCGGGTCGGGACCATCGACGTGGCGATCCCGAAGCTGCGCCAGGGCACCTACTTCCCGGAGTGGCTGGTGGAGCGCCGCAAGCGTGCCGAATCGGCGTTGATCACCGTCGTGGCCGACTGCTACTTGGCTGGCGTCTCGACTCGCCGGATGGACAAGCTCGTGAAGACCTTGGGGATTCACGCGCTATCCAAGTCGCAGGTCTCTCGGATGGCGGCCGAGCTCGATGAGCACGTCGACCAGTTCCGCAACCGCCCGCTGAATGAAGCCGGGCCGTTCACTTTCGTGGCCGCCGACGCGCTCACGATGAAGGTCCGCGAAGGCGGCCGAGTGATCAATGCTGTGGTGCTGGTGGCCACCGGCGTCAACGACGACGGACGCCGCGAAGTCCTCGGCCTGAAAGTTGCCACCTCTGAGACCGGTGCAGCCTGGAACACCTTCTTCGCCGACCTTGTCGCCCGTGGCCTCACCGGGGCCCGCCTGGTCACCAGCGACGCCCACCCGGGACTGGTCGAGGCGATCGCAGCGAACCTGCCCGGCACTGCCTGGCAGCGATCACTCGTCAACATAGGTAGTGGCGGGATCGTCCCGCTGGTTCATCCTCACCGTCGGGAGAGGACCTTGGCAGCGTGACCTTCGAGGTCCAGCGGCAGACCTGTCCCTCCCGGCGGTGGCGGATTCCGACTGGCTAGTGGGAGTCGTGCCCCGAGTTCGGGAGCACCTGAGTGAGCGTCCAGCGGGATTCGTCACGAGGTGAACCCGTCTTCGAAGGAGAAGCACTCATGCAAGACCCCATCCAACGGACTTGGCCGGTGTTCGCCGGCGTCGACTGGGGCGGTGACAACCATCAACTCTGCGTTGTCGCGCCAGACGGGAAGCGGCTGCTCGAGACTCGTGTCAGTCACGACGTCGACGGACTCCGCCAACTCGACCACCATCTGAACGGCTTCGGCGCCCAGGTTCCAATCGCGATCGAACGCTCCGAAGGTCTCCTCGTCGAGCATCTCCAAGCGGCCGGGCACGCGGTGTTCCCCGTGTCCCCGCGGATCTCCGCTCGCGCGCGCGAGCGCTACAAGGTCGCCGCAGTCAAGGATGACCGGTTCGACGCGTTCGTGCTCGCGGACACGCTCCGGTTCGACCACGCGCGCTGGCGCCCATTGTCTGTCCCATCGCCGCTCCTCGCGGAGATCAAAGCACTCACCCGTGACAGGGACCGGCTTCTGGAAACGCAGCAGGCGACCGAGAGTCAGCTGCGGATGATCCTCGAGGCGTACCACCCCGCGCCGGTGAGGCTGTTCTCGTCCGTCGACCGGCAGATCACGCTGTCGTTCGTCACGGACTACCCGACACCGGCGAACGCGTCCCGAGTGAAGACCACGAGGATGGGGAATGCTGAAGGTTTGGTTGACTCCTGTCCATCCTCGTGAGGGGGTGGGGTTGGAGAGAATGATCAATGATGAGGTATTCAGAAGAGTTCAGGCGCGACGCGGTTTCGATGGTGCGTCAGGGTGCGTCCCAGCGTGAGGTGTGTCGTGATCTTGGGGTGTCGAAGTCAGCGTTATCGAAGTGGGTGACGGATGCTGACCGGGCTGATCGGGGTCTGCCCGCGGCCGGTGATGTGTCTGCTGCCGAGGACGCCCAGATTCGTGAGTTGATGCGCCGGAACCGGCTCCTCGAGCAAGAGAACGAGGTGCTCAGGCGCGCAGCGGCGTACTTGTCCCAGATTCACATCACGTCCCCAAAATGATCTACCCGCTCGTCCAAGAGATGGCCTCACCCGGTGCCTCTGTGCGCGTGCCGGTGACGGTGGCGTGCCGGGTGCTGGGCTTCAGTAAGCAGGCGTATTACCAGTGGCGACGCGATCCGATCAGTGATCGTGACTTTGAGGAGGCATATCTGATCAACGCGGCCCGTGATGTATGGGACGAGGACCGTTGCCAGGGGTACCGGTTCATCGCGGATGAGCTCATTGATGACGGGTGGGAGGTGTCGGAGCGGCGGGTGTGGCGGGTGTGCTCGCAGGAAGGCATGTTCTCGGCTGCGCACCCTCGCAAAGGCCGCAAGAAGCACCGCCGGCCGGGACCTGCGGTGCACGATGATCACGTGATGCGGGACTTCACCGCCGATGCACCGAACCTGTTGTGGCTCACCGACATCGAGCGCCACGAGGCGCTCTTGAACCTTGCGGTGGTGAAAGGACACCGCTCGGCGCCTGTCGCAGCAGGCGTGTGATAGCTGGAGGACGATCTGGCCCGTTGGCGTGAGCGGGTTGGGTGGAGCAGTCCTCGACAACGACGAGTCGTGCCAGAACTGCCAGATGGTGCGGGCTCGGCTAGCGAGACGGAGAGGCATACGGATAGGAACCAGTGGCTGAAAGCCTCTCAATACGAGACCACCGACTCCAACCTGGCGGATGCGGGTCGGGTTGCATCGCGCACCTTCACGGCTTCGGCGGTGAGGGGAACTCCTGGGCTGGGTGATGTCGCCGGTCGGGAGGCCACGGTGAAAGCCTGCGGCGTAGCCGTGGCGAGGATGCTGGGGCATAACTGGGTGCCGATCCCGTCGAAGGGTTCGAGAGTGAACGTGGGAACTATCCCGGCCTCGCCGGAGGTGCGTCGCCGCCAGCGACGACACCGAGGGCTGAGCGCACGGCCTGCTGATCGGGCCGGGATGGGACGGAGGGCCCGTAGTAGTCCGAGGCCGGGAAAGCCGGCCGCATGGCGAAGGGGTCCAGTGTGATCGCAGGATCGACAAGCAGTAAGGGAGACACAACCGTGAATGCGGATGTTCCGTGGCCAGCCGATACTCAGGAGGCGTGGGCGCGGGTACTGAGAATGCAGACGAAACTGCACCAATGGGCGACGACCGACCCCGGTCGTCGCTTCGATGATGTGTTCAACCTGGTCTATGACCCCGGGTTCCTCGTTGCGGCGTGGAGCCGGGTGGCGGGCAACAAGGGAGGCCGCACCGCCGGAGTCGACGGAATCGCCCCGCGATCCGTCCCGCCGGAGAAGGTGCACGGGATGCTCGCCGAGCTGCGCGAGAGCGTGAAGCACGGCGAGTTCGTCCCAGAGCGGGTGCGTCAGAAGTCGATCCCGAAAGCGAACGGCAAGGTCCGCAAGCTCGGGATTCCGACGATGACGGACCGGATCGTTCAGGCCTCTTTGAAGCTGGTGCTGGAACCGATCTTCGAGGCCGACTTCCAGCCGTCCTCGTACGGGTTCCGGCCGCGCAGGCGGGCGCAGGACGCGATCGCGGAGATCCACTACTACGCCTCACGTGGCTACGTGCAGGTGTTCGAAGCGGATATCACCGCGTGTTTCGACGAGATCGACCACGACGCGCTCATGCAGCGCGTCAGGGCGCGGGTCGTCGACAAGCGTGTGTTGCGTCTGGTCCGCGGGTTCCTGAGAGCGGGCGTCCTCAGTGAGGACGGCGTGAACAGGGACACGTTCACCGGCACCCCGCAAGGCGGGATCTTGTCGCCACTGCTGGCGAACATCGCCCTGTCCGTGGTGGACGAGCACTTCCAACGCAAGTGGGACATGCTCGGCCCGCAATGGTCGCGCACGAAGCATCAACGCGCCGGGGGCGCGACGATGAAGCTGGTCCGCTACGCGGACGACTTCGTCGTCCTCGTCCGCGGCACCCGCGAGGATGCCGAAGCGCTCTGGGACGAAACAGCCACCGTGCTCGCGCCGATGGGTTTGCGCCTGTCGGTCGAGAAGACGACGGTCACGCACATAGACACCGGGTTCGACTTCCTCGGGTGGCGCATCCAGCGCCGCCGGATCAGAGGTCATGGCGGGAAGACCGCGATCTACACCTACCCGTCACGGAAGTCGCTGGCTTCCATCCGGGACAAGGTGCGGACGCTGACCCGCCGGGCATCCCATCGAACGCTCGCCGACCTGCTGCGCCGCCTCAACCCGGCGCTGCGGGGCTGGTGCGCCTACTTCCAGCACGGCGTGGTCAAACGCGTCTTCACCGTCATCGATCACTTCGCCTTCTGGCGGATCGTGGGCTGGCTGAAGAAGCGGCACCCGAAGCTGAATATGCGCACCCTCGTCAGACGGCACCTGCCCCGGTGGCAGATCCGCGCCGAGGGGATCGAGTTCTTCCGTGCCTGGCAGGTCCCCGTGACCCGCTACCGCTACCGAGGAACCCGCATCCCGAACCCCTGGGCGAGCGTCACGGCGTGATCGCATGGAGAGCCGGATGCTCAGGAATGGGCACGTCCGGTTCGGAGGGCGGCCAGCAGAAACCCACCCGGCGCAAGCCAGACAGGGCGCTGCTGGCCGACCCTACACCGAGCACCGCACCGCGGAGGGGAAGTTGTACTTGTGTGCGGTGAAGGACGTGTTCAGCGGCCGTATCGGGTCAAGCCCCTGGGAGTGGTGTAGCGGTCGGTGATCCTTCGGATGTTGATTTCGGTTAGGCGCTGAGTTCGAGGATGGTGTCGGTCACCTCCTCGGGTCCGGTGTCGGGAACGAGGGCGAGGCGGGACTTGGCGAGGATGTCGAGGCCGAGATAGCGGCGGCCTTCGGCCCATTCGTCGGTCTGCTCGGCGAGGACGGCGCCGACGAGCCGAGTGATCGCATCGCGGTTGGGAAAAATGCCGACGCTGTCCGTGCGGCGGCGGATCTCCCTGTTCAACCTCTCGTTGGGGTTGTTGGACCAGATCTGTTGCCAGAGCCCTTCGGGGAACCCGGTGAACGCGAGGATGTCCGCTCTCGCATTGTCGAGGTGCTCGTGCGCGTCGGGGAGCTTGCCGTCGACGTAGTCCAGCAGCCGGTCGAACTGAGCATGCACGGCGGCCGCGTCGGGCTGGTCGTAGACGGAGTGCAGCATCGCTTTGACCGCCGGCCACATGCTCTTCGGTGTCACGCTCATCAAGTTCGCCGCGTAATGCGTGCGGCATCGCTGCCACGTGGCGCCGGGCAGGTTCGCGGCGGCCGCCTCGACGAGCCCGGCGTGCGCGTCGCTGGTGACCAGGCGCACTCCGGAAAGTCCGCGGGCGACGAGATCGGCGAAGAAGCTGTTCCACGCAGCCCCGGTCTCACTGGTCGCCACGCGCAGCCCAAGGACCTCGCGGCGTCCGTCGGCGTTGACGCCGGTCGCGATCAACACCACGGCACCTATCACCCGGCCACCCTCACGGACCTTCATGGTGAGCGCGTCAGCGGCGACGAACGTGAACGGGCCCGCGTCACCCAGGGGGCGGTGGCGGAACTGGTCGACGTGCTGGTCGAGGTCCGCCGCCATCCGGGACACTTGGGATTTGGAGAGGGAATGGATGCCGAGGGTCTTCACGAGTTTGTCCATCCGCCGGGTGCTGACCCCGGCGAGGTAGCAGTCCGCGATCACGGTGATCAACGCGGACTCCGCGCGTTTGCGGCGCTCGAGCAACCACTCGGGGAAGTAGGTGCCTTGCCGTAGCTTCGGGATCGCGACGTCGATCGTGAATCGCCCCGGGTTTAGTGGAGGGCGAGTTCTCCCAGCGCCGGCTGGTGCTGGGGGTTCATCTCACGGTAGTACTCGTTCTCCTTCTCGACCGGCGTGAGGTATCCGATCGAGGAGTGCAGTCGGCTCTCGTTGAACCAGTGGACCCAGGACAGCGTCGCCAGTTCGAGCTCATCGACGGTGCGGAACGGGCCATCGATCTTCACGCACTCCGTCTTGTAGAGCCCCACGACCGTCTCTGCGAGGGCGTTGTCGAACGAATCACCCACGGTTCCAATCGATGCGATCGCACCGACGTCGGCGAGCCGCTCGGAGTAGCGCAAAGCGGTGTATTGAGCTCCGGCATCGGAATGCTGGATGACGCCGGTGACGTCGTGCCCCGCGCGGTCGCGGATCCAGAGCGCCATCTCCAGCGCGTCCAAGGGCAGGTCGGTGGGCATCCGGTCCATCGTGCGCCACCCCACGATCCGGCGGGAGTAGACGTCGGTCACGAACGCGGTGAACGCCATCCCCGACCACGTTGGAACATACGTGAAGTCGACCACCCAAAGCTCGTTCGGACGATCCGCGCGGAAGCAGCGTTGCACGTGATCCGCGGGCCGGAACGCGGCACCGTCGGCCTTCGTGGTGACAAACTGCTTCCCCCGGCGGATCCCGCGCAGCCCCTGCTGACGCATGAGGCGCTCGACCGTGCAGCGGGCCACGATGACACCTTCACGTTTGAGGAGGCGCCAGATCTTACGAGCGCCACTAATCCCGCGACCGAGCGACCGGTCCCAGAACACCCGTTCGATCTCGAGGATCCACTCCGCATCCCGCACGGCGCGCCGGGACGGTGGGCGCTTCTTGAATGCGTAGTAGCCGGACGGGGCGATCGGCACGCCGTGCTCGGTGAGCACGCGGCAGATCGGCTCGACCCCGAACCGGTCACGATGATCGTCGATGAACTGAACTACCACGGCAGTCGCGGGTCGAGCTCCCGCGCGAAGAACGAGGACGCCGCCAACAGAATCTCGTTGGCACGCTTGAGCTCACGGTTCTCCGCCTCCAGTTGCTTGATCCGAGCAGCATCGCTCGTCGTCGTGCCTGGGCGTTCGCCCGCGTCGATCGACGCCTGCTTGCACCAGCCCCGCAACGTATCCGGGTTCACCCCGACACGCTGCCCGATCCGGGTCACCGCCGCGTTCAGCGACAGCTCCGGATCTTCCTTCCTGGCCTCGGCAACAAGCCGCATCGCACGTTCGCGAAGCTCCGGCGGATACTTCCTCAGTGCTGGCATAGTCATCATCCTCTCGGGGAATCAGACCCTCCATCAAAACCGGGGCGATTCAATCCTTGTCATCGGCAACTAGCGACACGAAACGATCACATAACACCGCCAAAAAGCGCCAAACTCCACAATCGACGCCATCGCGGCGTCCGTACGCACCGCCGCGGGCTCTGCCTTCAACATGGCCGCATCCTCCGTATTCGGCGCGCCCCTCGAATCTGTCAAGCGCGTCGCGTCCACCGACGATGGCTGGTCTGAGGCGCTGGACCAGGCGGGCGATGATGTCCCGGATGCGGCACGCAACGTGACGTTCATGAGTGCGGAATATTTGCAGATCATCCTCCCCAACCAGCTTCACACTCGGGAGCAGTACTTCGCCGCGCGTCGGCCTGGGCGCGGTGTCTCCCTCGACAGGCGGAAGAGGGACGCCGTCTGGTCGGTCGTGCAGGCTTATCGTCAAGCTGCCCGCCGCAATGGCAGCTTGAGCTACGCGGAAATTGCACAGGTAGCGGCCGCCTACCTGAACGCCGCATCCGCAGCGAAGGTTGCCGACCACGTGCTAATCGACGAGGCCCAAGACCTCAGCCCCTCGCAGTGGCAGCTTTTGCGGGCGCTGGTGCCGGATGGGCAGAACGATCTCTTCATTGCGGACGACACGCATCAGCGGATCTATGGGCAGCGTGTGGTTCTGTCCCGGTACGACATCAAGGTCACCGGTAGGTCGCGGCGTCTGACGCTCAACTACCGCACCACTCAGCAGAACCTCGGATACGCGCTCGGGGTGCTTTCTGGAGCTGAGTACGTCGATGCCGAGGAGACCGTGGAGTCAGGTGGAGCGTATCGTTCGTCGCGACGGGGACCCGCTCCGCGGGCGGTGGCCTCGAAGAGTCGGGCGGACCAGGACTCGGCCGTCGAAGCCACCGTCACCGCGTGGCTCGACGAAGGTGCGAAGCCCGAAACAATCGCTGTACTCGCCCGCTCCCAGAAGCTGCGCGATCATGTTGCGCGTCTTTTGAGCGTGGGAGATGTGAAAGCCACTGCGGCCAAAGACGTCGACGACATCGTGGATGGCCGGGTTGTGTGCATGACTATGCACAGCGCGAAGGGAATGGAGTTCTCGCGGGTTCTCCTCTACGACGTGTCCGAGGGCGCAATTCCGAACATGTACTTCTACAAGGACGTTGCTCAGGAAGACATGCCTGACAAGCTTCTGCAGGAGAGGTCGCTGCTGTACGTCGCGGCTAGCCGTGCGCGAGACGAGCTGGTCGTGACGTGGGCCGGCAAGCCGTCCCAGCTGCTGGTCGGCGGGGCTTGATCACCGAGCCTTGGCCGGACCGGGTGCCGTGATGGGCCGCACGTCCACCACGGCTGCTAAAACCAGCTGCGGTCCTCACAGCAGGTGGTTCTTGAAGTTTCCGACACCGGTTCTTGGCGATACACCCGTTACCCTTCTGAATCAGGGAGGGTGCATGACGAATGGTGGTGGGCCGAGATCGAGCGCGCCGAGTCGACCACGACTCCCGGGTCAACGATGAACGCACCCGCGCCGGACGCGCGCCGCGGTCCGACCAAGGGAGGCACCGATTCGTCTGCGGCGACGGACCTGTCACCCGCCGACGCGCCCATGCGCCGCCGAGACTATCGTGCCCTACAGGAACAGGCGCCGTCGGAGATCAAACGATCGCGCCCCCCGAAGCGGCAGCGGCGAGACAACGTGACCGCCGTGCGTGCGCGATGGGGCACGGGCAGCATTCTCTCGATCGCCCTCGCATTGCTGACTTTCGTACTGATCGCCGGCGCGCTCTCGCCATGGTGGCTTCTCCTGCCCGTGGGGATCATTTTCTTCAGCTGGCTGCTGCTCGACCGTCGGCGATCGCTGGAGCCGGTGAGCGCGCGCCCCGCTGATCCGGCACGTCACGCGACAATGATCGCCCAGGTCAAGACATATGCCGCGACGATGGGCATCCCCGCCCCAGACGTCTACGTCAGTCCGTCGCCCGTCGGAAACGCATTCGCAAGTAATGATCGCGCAGGCGGCTACATCTGTGTGTTCCAAGGCGCGATCGACGCTCTCACCGAGGATGAGCTCAGCGCGGTCGTCGCTCACGAAGTGGGTCACATCAAGAACCGTGATGTCGCGTACATGCTCTTCTTCGACGCGGTGCGTCGCTCGCTGATGGTGATCTTCTTCTTCTTCGCTGTGGGCTGCGCCCTGGCCTTGTCAGCCGGCGCGCGACGACGCGACGACGCCGAGGCCGGAGCAGCCTTCGGGGCGGGGCTCGTGGCTGTCGGCTCGGGCGCCGCATACCTCCTTATCTGTGCCGGGCAACGCTCGCGCGAGTATGCGGCCGACCGACTCTGTGCCGAGTCCCATCCGGACCCCCTCGCTCTGGGGCGGGCGCTCGAAAAGCTGGCGAGGGTGGGCGAACGATGGGAGGTTGGGACCGTTCCCGTAACGGTGGCCGCCAGATGCATCGTCCCACCCTATGCATCCGCCTTCTACTCAGGACTGGTTACGAGCCATCCGAGCACCGCGAAGCGGATTGCGAGACTTGAACGACTCGTCGGCCCCGCCCAAGCGGAACAGAGCAGACGGTCGGCAGCGGTCGCTCAGTGGGAACGTGAAGCCGCAGACCATCAGAGCGCCGTGGAGTTCGCCCGGACGGTGCAACCCCAACCCCTCCCGTCCGCACTCCCCTTCACACCGGCTCGCGGCGAACAATTGTGGGTGTCGATGCCCGCACTGCGAATCTCGCCCAAAACCGTTCGAGGCGAGACCGGTCTGACGGCGGGAGAAATCGGCGCTTTCCTCCTGACGACAGAGCGTGCGGTTTTCACCGGGCCAACCGGCAAAGTCGAATGGCTCTGGGCGAAAACCTACGACACGACGTGGATCGCGGGTGCGAACGGAGGCAGGATTCTGCTGATCGCCGTTCAGAACCGACAGCGTCACAGCGGGGTCTGGGTGCACCGTCGCGACGCTGCGAGGCTGGAGGCATTCCTCGACCTTGCTCTCGCCGAACAGAGCGGATCTCGGGCGCGCCTCGTTGCCAGTCTCGAGCGCGGACTCACCGACCACATTGGACGGCGCCCGCTCGCCCTTCCGTCACACGTGACGCATCAGCGATAGGGACTTCGTGACTATCGATCCCCGACTGAGCGAGGCCCGACTCGCGTCGTCTGCGTGGCGCCTCATCGGCAGCATCTTGAGCGCGTATCCCTTGCTCACGGTGAGTCTTCTCGTCGAGCCGGACGGCTCCGCCACCCTCGCCGTGCACGATGATCCGAATGGCGCGGCACTGTTCTTCGATGACGAGGACGGTCCGGTTTGGCGCGACGCCTATGGCGGGATCACAGCGGTCAGCTGGAACGAGCTCGAGGCCGACGGACTTTCCAAGCTCGTCGCTTCCGCTGGCTCCGCGGCCTGGACGGCCGCCGGGGACGGGCTTCATACCGCCAGGTCCGCCGTTTACTCATTCATCAGCGCCGTCGTCGCGCCTCGCGACATCGAGGAGTCCGATGGCCACGAGTGGTCCGTAACGACCGCCAAGTTCGTTACGGAAGAGAGTGACCCACACTCTGCCTATTCTCTCGGCGAGCAGTTCCCTACGCTCGAGCCGACGATCGATTGGCACGCCCAAGGTCTTGTCGCGACGGCCCGCCGTGCCGGCCGCCGGGGCCAGGAAGGGCTCTGGCACGAGCCGCTTTGGCTGATCCTCCGCGACGGGGAGCCCGCGATCGTGGCTGACGAGGGCGGACGCATCCACTTTCCCAGCGACGAACGTCACGTCCGAGACCCGCTGCTTGACGATGCACGTTCAGACGAGACGGAACCGGAGTCGCTTGCCGACGCCGTGGCTGTGCTCGTCCGATCCGTCGAACAGAGGCGATCTGCCGAGTCGTTCGACCTTTTCGAGCTCCTGGAGCTGTTCGGCGGTCGGGATCTACGCCCGATCGCCGGAAGCCCGGCATCCCTGCTCGCCGCGACCGCGCGGTGCGGCGTCGGCCGATTACGCAGAGAAATCGAGAATCGGTCGCCTACCCGTAGGTGAAAAGTGGTCCGAATCTGCCGACGTTGCCGACCTGATACCCGCCGGCCGTATCCGACATCCAGTGGTCCGGCTCGGGCAGGTTGAGTAGCCCTAGCGCCCTGACGTACTCGTGGCTGATCCGCTCGCGGGTCTCCGCGTCGAGATCATCCAGACGGCTCGGGTTGGCGTTGTCCGCAATTGCGGCGTACGCGACCGCGAGCGCGACAGGATCGCTGCGGATCCTTTCGTAGTAGTCATCCGCTTCGCCTTTCCGGCGCGTCAGCACACGGACGACATCGATGACCTCGGGATGCACCCCGGCCAACGAGAGCACCTCCTCGGAGATGTCGGTGGTCTCGAGGACGGCGTGGAGCCAGGCGGCGCAATGCTGCAACGTTTCCGTCATCGGGTCGAACCCGGAAGCGACCCTCGCGGCGTGATGGATGAAGCGCTCGCCGTATTCGCGGCGCCTTCGGTGTGCGATCACGGCGACCGCTTGCGCCCGAGACACCTGCTCGACGCGGCCCGGTTCATCGAGCGAGACAAAAGGACCGTGACTCCAGCCCTCCTGCATGACCGCCGTCATGCGCGATCCAGCAGGTACGCGGAGACGCTGTCCCAGTCCGGGAATTCGGCGGATCCGAAAGCGATCAGCTCACCCTCGAAGCGATCCGCTCCATTGTGGCCCGGACGGTCGTCGACGAGGAACTCACCGCGATTCAGATGCTTGTGATGCGACAGGATCAGGCGTTTGTACGCGGGACCGTCGGCGTCGACGCCGAGGTACCTCTGTACCCAGCCGATCTTGTCGCTCCACGCCGTCGGATTGTGCCACGGCGCCGTCGAGAGGATGTAGGTGTCATACACCTCAGAAAGCGCATGAAATGAGTCGATAGCGCCCGGCATCGGATCCATCAGACCGAAGACACCGGGAATGTCATCCTCATGTCCCACGAAGTCGCGCGCCAGCGCGTCGGGCATGCGAGCGAGTCCTGAGCTGAAATCCACCAGGGTGTTGTCCATGTCGACGTACAGAACCTTCTTCGTCATTCCGCTCCCGCTTCCGCTTCCGCTCGACGTGGCAGACATATTCGGGAGCATAGACGATGGTCACTTTCCTAGAGCCTGATCGTCGCCCGCTCGCCCCTAGGTCGCGGGCGCTCGCCTCTTCACGAGGACGTTCGACTCGCCGCGCCGAAATGTCTGAACCAACCGATAGCGTGAGCCCGTGAGCCACGACCCCATCGATGTGACGACCGACTTCCAAGAGGACTCCGGTCGCCGGGATCCAGACCTGTACAGCCCGCTTCTGCAGAGCTATCACCAGCGGTTGTGGAGCAAGCCACTCCCGAACGGACAGGTCTTCGACCTCACACCAGAGAAGGTCGGTGCCGCGCGCGTGCTCAGGCATCGGTCTGCCCTCGGGGACTTCGTTCTTTCGAGCGACACCCTCGCCAACTCGAGCCGAGGCGCCTTGCCGGCTTTCTATGCCGCCATGGGTACCGAATCGAACCAGCTCTGGCATCTGCGCGGCGGCGCGATCGGCGGGCGGCTCGTTTTTCCGCGTAATCGAGTAGACGGCAAGCAGACCATCAATCAGGCGCGCGGAACTCATCCGCGCATCCGTGACCGATTCGATCTCACCCTGGAAGCGATACGGCGCCACTACGCGGGCGAACCCCATCCCTTGAGTGGAACGTTCGCGACATATAGCGGTTTCTTCAGTTTGTTCGGCAGTTTTGCCGGGTACGTGGAATTTTTCTTGCTGCAGGATCTCGTCGAAGACGGGACCGTGAAGTTCTACGGGCCGTTCGACGAATTCACCGGACCCGTGCTGCCCAGCACGCTTCCCTCCTACGAGGAATTTCGGAACCGTCAGCTTGAATTCGTCGCCGCGCGAAACCAGCGCATACTCGCGCGTGTCCGCCGCGAGATTTCAACCGAGAGAGAGCCGGAAACCCCGTGATGTTCTTCAGGGCGAAGGTCCTGTTGTGGCCCATCCTTCTCGTCAGCGTTCTTTTCTTGGCGGCTACCGTTGCAGCCTTCGGGTTCGGAGGAATGAACGCCCTGGCGCTCGGTCCACTTTTCGGCAGCAATACCGAGGAGAGGAACTCGCAGCTCGTTCAGTCCGTCAAGCAGCAGGAGGAAGTTGCACTCGTCAGTCTGGGTATCGAAGGCATCGTCGACCGCGCGGAGAGCGGCACCGTTTTCGGTGTGGCGATACCGGGAACCGAGCGGGTCACATTCATCCGGTACGCATTCGAGGCGAAGTTGGGGATCGACGGCGGCGATGTGGATATCGAGCAGACAGGCGAAAACTCTTTCACGGTGTCGATTCCTGCTTTCGTCTTCATTGGTTACGACGAGCCGAGCTTTGAAGTCGCCGCGGAAAACAATGGCGTGCTCAGCTGGACCACCCCCGGGATCGACAAGCTCGAGATGGTTAACCGCATCCTGGACGCGGAGGAACAGCGCGATTACCTCGCCAAGTACGAGGAAACCCTGACGGCCTCAGCTCGAGATTTTTACTCGCGCATCATCGCCAGCGTCGACCCGGCGATCACCGTCAAGTTCGAGTTCACCAAATGACCTCGCAGCGGCAGCGCCACTGGCGCAATGCACGCGGTCATGAGGCTGGTGACGGTGCGGGTCTCGTGAAGGCGAGAGCCTCCGGGCTTCGCCACCGCCCAATGTGTGCAGTTTTTGGAGTATCCCCTCTTCGCCAGGCTGGTTGTGAGTCAGTTCACGATCGGTAGGGGGTGCGGGGTGTCGATCACTCCGGGGTTCACGACGGCGGAGATCCGCGAGCTCGTGCATGAGTATCAGCTGGTGGCGCATGGGCAGAAGGCGGCGTGGCTGGCGGAGCGTGGGTTGCGGTATCACCATGTGATCAAGTGGCGGAAGGCGGTGTTCGGCGGGAACCTCGACCGCGGGCTGGTGCCCAGGCAGGCTAGGGGGATGACGTTGCCCCCGAAACAGCGCACGGAGTTGGCGAAGCAGCGCGCCGCGGAACGCGCCGAGCACGAGGCCGAGACGGAGAGGCTGCAGGCGCGGATCCGTGAGCTTGAGGAGACCAACGCCGCGCTGGGAAAAGCTATCGGGCTCTTGCATCAGATGAACGAGCAAGAGCCCGACGCGCTCCAGCCGAAGACCGGTCGGTCTGGTTCCTCGACATCGACAACGCCCTCGTCGGAGAGCTGACCGCCGCGACCGGATCGCAGCGTCAGGCGCTGCAGATCGCGGGCCTGTCGCGGTCCACGTGGCATTACCGTCGCAGCCCGCGGCCCGGCGTGACCAATCCGATCCCGCAGAAGGACCGGGCGTATCCGTCTCGCATCGACCAGGCCGACAGGGATCAGATCGCGGAGCTGATCACCGCCGGCTGGGTCGAGGGCGTCTCCGTCGATCACACGTTCGCGGACGCCTGGGACGCCGGGGTGATGCTCGGCTCCCGCCGCTCCTGGTGGCGTGTCGCCGCAGACATCGAGGATCAGTCCATCCGCCCG
Organism: Microbacterium sp. HA-8; assembly: GCF_046111165.1. Lineage (NCBI taxonomy): Bacteria > Bacillati > Actinomycetota > Actinomycetes > Micrococcales > Microbacteriaceae > Microbacterium > Microbacterium sp. HA-8. Next base: position 1,890,292 of record NZ_CP162025.1, on the reverse strand, counting down.
GTCGCCCCGACACGCAGAGGCAGCACGAGACCGCCGCGCGAGGCACCGGTGCTGGAAGCGACCGGCCCCGGGCAGGTCTGGAGTTGGGACATCACCGACCTGCGCTCCCCGTGGCGAGGTGTCGCGTTCAAGGCGTACTCGATCATCGATATCTACTCCCGCAAGCTCGTCGGCTGGCGGGTCGAAGACCGCGAAGCAGACCACCTCGCCGTCGAGATGTTCCGCGCCGCGATCGCCCGCGAGGGCAGACCCGACGTCGTGCACGCGGACTCCGGGCCGGCAATGCGGTCCACCGTCCTGAAGGACTACCTCGGCAAGTTGAAGGTCACACAGACGCACAACCGGCCCCGGGTCTCCAACGACAACCCGTACTCGGAGTCGGAGTTCCGCACCATGAAGTATCGACCGAACTACCCCGGCACGTTCGAGGACCTCGAGCAGGCCAGAGCGTTCATGGCCTGGTACGTGCCCTGGTACAACGCCGAGCACAAACACTCCGGGATCGCCCTGTTCTCACCCGACGAGGTCCACGACGGCACCTGGGAACAAGCCTGGGGAAGGCGCGAGCAGACACAGCTGGCCTACTACCAGCAGCATCCCGAACGATTCCGACGCCGCCCGACCACCCCGCTGCCCGCGGGCATCGTCGGCATCAACCTGCCCAAGACCGACACCGAACCACAGCCCGAACGACTCCAGGCAGCTTGACAGCGCCCGATCGGGGACATAAGTGGGACAAGTTGAACCGGAATCTCGCTCTCGTCCGACCGTCAAGACCGCTCTGAGCATGAGAAAAGCCCGGAAACTGGCGAGAGTTTCCGGGCTTCCCAGTGCACCCCCTCGGACTTGAACCGAGAACCCACTGATTAAGAGTCAGTTGCTCTGCCGATTGAGCTAGAGGTGCAAAGGGAACGCCCGGGTGGAGCCGGGCGAACCGAGGGTCAACGTTACCATCATGATGACGCTCACCGCCAATCGAGACAGGGGTCGCCGGTATCCTTTACCGTGTGACCTTCCCCGCCGGTTCGACTCCCCCGCTCGCGTCCGAGTCCCCGGCCGTCATCGCCTCGGCGTCGACGTCGCGCGCCGACGATCTCGCCCTCGCCCTGCGACTGGCGGATGCTGCCGCCGCAGCATCGATGGCCCGTTTCGACGCCGCCGACCTCGACATCCGCACCAAGGCCGATTCGTCGCCCGTGACCGAGGCCGATCTCGCCACCGAGCGCGCGATCCGAGACATCCTGTCCCTGGAACGGCCCGGCGACGGCGTCTTCGGCGAGGAGTTCGGCACGACCGGAGATGCCGCCCGGCAGTGGATCATCGACCCGATCGACGGCACCGCGAACTACATGCGCGGCATCCCGATGTGGGGCAACCTCATCGCGCTGGCGGTCGAGGGTCGCCCTGTCGTGGGCGTCGTCGGGGTTCCGGGCATCGGGCGACGCTGGTGGGCGGCCGAGGGTCTCGGCGCGTTCACGAACACCCCCGACGGCGGCGAACGCCGCCTGCGGGTGTCGGATGTCGACGACATCGCCGAGGCCAGCGCGAGTTTTCAGAGCATCGGCCAGTGGGATGACGCGGGGCGGCTCGACGCCCTGATCGCTCTGACCCGCGCGGTGCGCCGCGACCGCGGCTACGGCGATGTCTGGCCCTACATGCTGCTCGCCGAAGGGCGGCTCGAGTTCGTCGCCGAGTTCGACGTGAAGGAGTACGACATCGCCGCCGTGGTGCCCATCGTCACCGAGGCGGGCGGACGATTCACCTCGTTCGACGGCGACGACACGCTCGCCGCCCGCTCCTCGCTCGCCACGAACGGCGTGCTGCACGAGGCGTTCCTCGATCTGCTGCATTCCGCCCCGACGCCGGCCACCGCCTGATGCCCCGTCTGTCCTGGCCCTCCCGCTCCCCGCGGCGGCGCGCCGTGTCGGGCCTCGCCGTGGGCGCGCTCGCGCTCACCCTCGCGGCCTGTGCCGGCGAATCGACGCCGCCCTCGGCATCCACCGCTCCCGAGCCGAGCGCGACGGCCACCGCCGCCCCGGCCTCCCCCAGCCCCGCACCCACCGTCGATGCGGCGGCCGTGACCTGCGAGTCGCTGATTCCCGCCGACCTCATCGACACCTTCACCGCCGCGGGATGGACGGTGCGCGACGACCCGTTCCGCGTGGCCGACATCGAGCTCGAGAGCGGGCACTGGTGCACGTGGGGAGATTTCGCCGGCGCGGCCAGCGACAACGTGCAGATCTACGGGTGGGCGCCCATCGACGAGGAGACCGCCGCAGAGACCCAGTCGGCGCTGGTCTCGGACGGCTGGGTGCGCGAGGAGGAGGACGCGGTCGTCTTCATCACCGAGAATCCCGACACCACCGTGTCGACCGACGCGCAGGGCTACGGCATGACGCTGCAGTTCGGCGAGGGATGGGTCACGGTCTCCGACACCAAGGAGGGGCTGCTCGTCATCGTGCTGCCCACTCCCTGACCGGCCTCCTTCGGTCGCCACAACAGGAGATGCGCCGAGAACAGGCAGATCGGCGTCCGATCCTCCTATCCCCGGCGCATGTCCTGTTCTGGGCACCGCCGGCACCGACGGCGCTGCGCGAGAGACGGGATGCTGCGGCCTATGCCGCGACGCGCGCCGCTCCCGCGACCTCGGCCGTCTTTCCGGCCGCCGCGCGACCGAGCCCGCGATAGTCCCAGCCGGCCGCGCGCCAGGCATCGGCGGGCAGGCAGTTGCGCGCGTCGATCACGACGGGGCGCGAGACGAGCGCCGCGATCTCCACGGGGTCGGCGGTGCGGAACTCGTTCCACTCCGTCAGCACCAGCACGACGTCGGCGTCCCTGACCGCGTCGGCCGTCGAGCCTGCGTACGACAGGGTCGGGAACAGCTTCTTGGCCGTGGCGCCGGCCTCGGGGTCGTAGACGCTCACGTGCGCGCCGCGCAGGTGCAGCGCGGCGGCGACGTTGAGCGCGGGAGAGTCGCGCACGTCGTCGGTGTCGGGTTTGAAGGCCGCGCCGAGCACCGCGATCCGCGCGTTCAGCACGGATCCCCCGGCGCCCTCGGTCGCGAGGTCGATGACCCGCTGGCGCTGTTCCATGTTGATCTCGTCGACCTGCTGCATGAGCCCGACGGCCGAGTAGGCACCCAGCTCCCCCGCGCGGTGCATGAGGGCACGGATGTCCTTGGGCAGGCATCCCCCGCCGAAGCCCAGTCCGGCGTTGAGGAACTTGCGCCCGATGCGGGCGTCGTAGCCGATCGCGTCCGCCAGCACCCCGACATCCGCGCCCGCCTTCTCGCACAGACCCGCGATCGCGTTGATGAACGAGATCTTCGTGGCGAGGAACGCATTGGCGCTGACCTTGACGAGCTCCGCCGTGGGCAGGTCGCACGTCACGACCGGTGCGCCGTGCGCGATCGCGGGGGCGTAGAGACGGCGCAGGCGCTCCTCGGCCCAGGGGCCGGCGCCCCCGATGACGATGCGGTCCGGACGCAGGGTGTCTTCGACGGCGAGTCCCTCGCGCAGGAACTCGGGGTTCCACACCAGCTCGGCGTGCACCGAGGCGGGCGCCGCCTCGGCGATGATGCCGCGCAGCCGCTCACCGGTGCCGACGGGCACGGTCGACTTTCCGACGATCAGGGCGTCGTGCGTGAGGTTCTCGGCGACCGCCCGCGTGGCGGCATCCACGAATCGCAGATCGGCGGCATGGCTCGACGCCTTCTGCGGGGTGCCGACGCAGATGAAGTGCACATCGCTGACCGCGATCGCCGAGGGCAGGTCGGTGGTGAAGCGCAGGCGGCCCGTCGCGACGTGTGTGGCGATGAGTTCGGGAAGCCCCGGTTCGAAGAAGGGCACCTCGCCGCGCTCGAGGGCGGCGACCTTGGCGGGGTCGGTGTCGATGCCGATGACGTCGAACCCCATCTCGGCCATCGCGGCGGCGTGGGTGGCACCGAGGTATCCGGTGCCGACGACGCTGACGCGCAGCGGCTGATCGGCGCCGTCTTCGGGCAGCGGCGGGGCGGGCTGGAGAGCGGGGCGGGAGTTCTTCACGGGATGCTCCTTACGAGGTGGGATGCTGTCGGTGTCGGTGTCGGCCGTCGGAGGCTCAATACGGGATCAAAGCGAAGTTTCCGGCGGGATCAGCGAGTCCGTCCTGGAACGCCTGGCGCGTGTCGGCCCGGGAGTCGATGCGCCAGTCGTTGGTGACGCGCTCACCGTTGCTGATCGTCGTGACGGCCAGGTTGAACCAGGAGAAGCCGATGATGTCGGCGTTCTCGGGCCGGGTGAAGGCATCGAAGAGGTCGGTGACCCACTCGACCTTGTGCGCACCGATCTCGGACGCGCCGATCTCGGTGAGGATGATCGGCTTGTCGCTGATCTGGCGCAGCTGCTCGAGTGTGCGACCGAAGGTGTAGTCGAACGTCCACGTCTGCCCTTCGTCGTACGACCAGGTCTGCGAGGCCTTGTCGAACCTCGGGCGCAGATACCCGGAGACACCCACCCAGTCGACGTATTCGTCGCCGGGGTAGAGCGCTGCCAGGAACTCGACCGACTTGTTGCGGGCAGGCAGGTTGTTGACGATGTTCGGCGACCAGGTCCAGATGACGAACTGGTTGGCGCCTTCGGCTTCGAAGATGTCGTGCACGTGACGCCACATGGCGACGAAATCGCCCGGGCTGTTGCCGTTGAGGGAGGTGCCGTCGCTCTTGGTCTCGGCCCAGGGGTACCAGGTGCCGTTCATCTCGTGGTCGAGGCGGATCGCCAATGGCAGCCCGGTGGTGACGATGTCGCGCGCGTACTGCCGGAGGTAGTCGTCGAAGGCTCCGGCGACGCCGTTCTCGGGGTCTCCGATGATGCGCGGGAGCGAGTAGTCGGGCTCGACGACGACGTCGTTCTGGGCGGCGATCGGCCGCGATTCCCACGTCAGCATGGGCACGAGGCCCCGCTCCCAGGAACGCGTCACGGCGTCGCCTCGGAAGGGCTCGTCCCACCCGCCGAAGTACCCCACCATGCCCTGGCGGCTGCCGGCCTTCATCGCGGCGTCGTCGAACGTCGCGAAGTTGAACGGTGCCTGCGTGGTGTACATGCCGAAGTAGCGCTGATTCGGACTGATGAGGGTCTCGATCGCGGGCGCGGTCACCGCCGCCGGAACCGGGGCGGGCGCCGGCGTCGAGGGCGCCGCGGGGCGCGGCTGGGCCGGCGAGTCGCGGTAGACCACGACCGTGTCGGGACCCGACACCTCGCCTCCGTCGTCGGGCACCGGCTCGGGCGTGGGGGTGGGGGTCGGCGTGGGCGTGGCGGTCGGCGTCGGGCTCGGGGATGCGGCGGCCTTCTTCGCAGCGGACCGGGCGCGCTCCGCGCTCGCCTCCGCGGCGGCGAGCTCCTCACGCAGCGCCTCGTTCTCGGCGACGCTGGCGGCGAGCTGCTGGTCGACCGTCACGAAGGGATCGGCCGCGCCGGGGCTGGCCCAGACCGCAGCGCCGGTGACGACGAGGGCGACGACCAGCAGGCCTCCGCCGAGCGCCGCTCTCTTTCCCGCGGCGGGCGTGTCCGCCCACCAGTTCTTGTGTGACCTAGACAATGAGGAACGCCTCCAGAGCGAAGATGGTGAAGCCGATGACGTAGGGCCAGGCCGCCTTCGGGTTGAGGCGTCGGCGCGGGGCGGCGGCCGGCGCCGTCTCCGTCTTGCGGGTCATCGTGCGGGTCGAGCTGCGGGTGAGCAGGGTCGTGCCGGTCGTGGGGCCCGCGACGCGGTCGTCCGCCAGAGGTCCGAAGAGCTCGTCCACGCCGTCCGTCGACGCGCCGGCGCGCATCGGAGAATCGAACCCGTCGAGCTCCCGGTGCAGACGCTCGCTCTCGGGGTCGGTCCCACCGGCGGCCGCCTCCGTGACCGGAGCATCGCCGCCGGCGTACGCGCCGGCTCGCGTGCCCCAGCCCGCGGCGTGCCCCATGCGGAAGAACCCGATCAGGCGGATCGGCATCAGGAAGGCGGTGGAGACGATGATGAAGACCGGCAGCCTGAGGAAGTCGCCGGGCTTCTCGGCGAGGTGGCGCAGCTGGCGGATCGCCATGCTCAGCACCGACGAGACCACGATGAGGGCGATGACCCAGATCAGGCCCGATCCGAAGCCGAACTCTTCGAGGATCGCCTCGTAGAAGTTGTATCCCTCGCCGATTGCGGCGCGGTAGATCCATCCCCCGATGACACCGGCGAGCAGGAACGGCAGCACGATGTCCATCGCCATGAACACCGCGAGCATGGGAGCGTGTCCCAGCATCCACGGCATCATCCGCAGGGTGTTGTACTGGCTGCCGCGAGCCCAGCGCAGCTGCTGCTTGAACAGCTTCTTCACCTTCAGGGGAGCGTCGGTGTAGACGAGGCTCGTGTGCTGGTAGACGGTGCGGTAGCCCTCTTTGAGTGTCAGATTGGTCAGGGTGCGGTCGTCGGAGATCTCGAGGAAAACCCCCATGAACTTCTCGGTCATGAATTTCTCCATGACCCGCATCAGGATGCTGCGCCGGAACGCGATCGTGCGCCCGGGAAGGCAGCCCACCTGGCCGAGCACGCTCTGCGCGGGCATCGCGTACAGCGAGCGCGAGTTCTCGAGCCAGTCCGCCCAGCGGGTGATCCACGAACGCTCGGGCTCGAGGATCCGCTGTCGCGTCGTGACTCCGCCCACACGGCTGTCCGCGAAGGGCTTGATGAGCTCCTCGAGGGTGCCGGGCATCCAGACCGTGTCGGAGTCGACGAGGATCGAGATGTCGTACGTCGACATCTCGACACCCACGCGTACCGCGTTGCGTTTGCCGGCGATCGGCGTGTGCACCCAGTGCACCTGCGGCGCGAACTCGGCGCAGACACCCTCCAGCGCGAGGTTGCGGGCGCCGTTGATGACCACGATGATCTCGTCGGGCTTCTGCTCCACGATGCGGCGCAGGACGTCACGGAAGAGATCCAGAGGTTCGTCGACGACCGGGATGATCACGCTCGTGCCGATGGCGTAGGGCTCGGTGTACGGGCGGTAGCGCTGGCTGAGCAGCAGCTTCGTGAGCCACAGCCCCCAGATGAGCAGTGAGTACACCGCGAACAGGTAGAGCTCGGGGTACCCCCCGAGCATGTGCCGCACCTGCAGCAGGAAGATGAACATCCGCACCCCTCGTGTGATCGATGGCCTTGTGGGTCCCGCGACGCTGGGGGTTGTGAAGTTGACTCGAGTGTGACCCCGCCGGGGCGCATGCAAAGACCGTCCGACCAGGATTCACAGGACCGTAACCCTGCCCGCTCGTCCACCGTCCGGCGGACAGGCCCGATATATCTCGCAGGCCGGGCGGCCCTTTCCGAGCGATCGGTGGTCTCGCGCTTTCACGGCGTTCCCAGCAAGGCTTCATCTGTTCGTCATCGAGGCGCTCCGAGCCGGAAACAGTCCCTGACTAGGGTCTGTCGTCCTTTTGGGGGACAGCATCCCTCCCCTTCGGGGGACACTGTCCCCCGGGCGGCGGACACGGGCGGACGGCCGGATCCCGAGCCTCGGGCGGGCCCGCGATGCGGTCGATCGACCCTCGACCCCCGGCGGCGGCCGTACCATGAGAGCGCTCATCGTCGAGCGAAGGGACGGGCCCATGAAGATCCCCACCACCGCCACCGTCGTCGAGTACGACAATCCGGGCGAACCGGACGTGCTCGTCCTCCGGGAGCGGGATCTGCGGCCACCCGGAACCGACGAGGTCGTGATCGAAGTCGTCACCGCCGGCATCAGCCACATCGACGCCCTCCTCCGCGCGGGCCGGGAGCAGGAGTGGGGCGAGGAGTTCCCCCGGCGCTCCGGCAGCGATTTCGCGGGCATCGTCCTGGCGTGCGGGTCCGGCGTGAAAGGGTGGGCACCGGGCACGGAGGTGGTGGGTCACCTTCGCTCGGGCGCGCAGGCGACGAACCTCACGGTGAGCACGGCGGCGCTGGTCCGTCGCCCACGCACGGTGCCGTGGGAGGTCGCGGGTGGGCTGTACCTGGCCGCCGCGACCGCTCTCGAGACCCTCGACTCCCTGTCGATCGGCTCAGGCGACGCCGTCGTGATCTCCGCCGCCGCGGGTGGGGTGGGAAGCGTGGAGGCGCAGATCGCGGCGCACCTCGGCGCGCGGGTCATCGGCACGTGCGGCGACCGCAACTTCGACTATCTGCGCCAGCTCGGGATCATCCCGATCCGATACGGCGAGGGCATCGCCGACCGGATTCGCAAGGCGGCGCCCCAGGGGGTGACCGCGTTCATCGACAACTTCGGACAGGACGGCCGCGAGGTGGCGGAGGAACTGGGTGTTCCGGCATCCCGCTTCCGTTCGAGCGCGGACAGACGCGACGTCGAGCTGGCGCTGCTGCGCGACGACCCCGAATCGATGGCGCACGGCACCGCCCTCCTCGAGCGGGCCGTCGCCCTCGCCGCACGTCGAGCGTTCACCCTGCTGATCTCCGGCTTCTACCCGCTCGGCCGGGTCGCCGACGCCTATGCCGACCTGCAGCGCCTGCATTCGCGGGGCAAGGTGGTCTTGGGCACGCACCCGGTGAACCCGTTCCCGATCATCAAGGCCCGCGACGTCGTCGAGTCGCGGCGTTGAGGGTTCGCGTCAGCGCAGCGCCCGCCGCCCGGAGCCACCCGCACGCGGCAGAGGACGAGGCCCTGCCCACCGCGCCGTGACGGCCATCAGCCCCTCGAGGATCTCGATCGATCCCCCGAGCGTCCTCTCGGTCACGTAGCCCACCGGCACCTCATCGACCAACTGCCCGTCGCGCGGACCACCGGCCAGGAGGAAGATCATGCACCCCACGGTATGGTGGCGCCCCTGTGCGGTCGATGGGGTTGCGGCCGAGGGCCCGAGACGTTAGCCGTCGACCTCAGCCCCCGACAGGTAGTTAGGCGTCCTAAGCAGATCTGGTTAGGCGTGCAGGCCGTGTACTCTGATTTTGTGGGCAGACTCGTTTATGGCGCCATGGCGCAATCGTTCGACATCGACGATCGAGCCCTCGCGCACCTGCGTATCGTCCTGAGCAACAAGATGCGTCGGGCCGAGCCTTTTTTCCTGCATCTTCCCACGAGCGACGGCTCAGGACACCGCAGCGTGTGGATCCATCCGGCCGTTCCGATGACCCTGCACTTCTTCGGCAGTCGCACGCCGACCATCAACCGGCACTGGGTCGACGCACTCATGGACGACGCGAGCGGGCCCCACGGACTCGCACTCGGCCCCGAGCCGGCAGAGGTCTGACCTACGCGCACTCCCGCTCGACGGCATCCGTGATCATGTCGAGGAAGCGGGCTATCTCGGCCGCCGCGTCCGGCGAGAGCTCTTCTGCGAGATCCCGGATACGGGCGGTGAGCGGATCGAGTCGATCGATGTCGGTCGACCGGTCGAAGGGCACGACGAGCTTGCTGCGGCGATCCTGCGGATGAGGCTCGAAAGCGATCATGCCTCCCGCGTGCAGCCTGTCGAGGATCGCCGACACCGACGGGGACGAGATGCCCAGGTACTCGGCGATCCCCCGCGGCGTCGCCGCGTCGCCCGCGTCTGCACGCTCGAGGATGAATCGCATCGCGGCACGCGCATTCTCACTGGGACCGCACTCCGTCTGCCGGCGGCGCGCGAGCCGGGATTCGGCGAGTCGCAGGCGCTCCATCGAACGCGCCGCGTCCAGGGTGAGCTCTTCGGTGCGCATCATCGCTCCTGTTCGCCGGGACGCACCCCCGAGAGCCGGGCGCGTGAGGCCCCAGTCTAGTTAGCTCGCCAACCGAGACATCCGCCGCTCACACTCGTGTGGACGGGAGACCTCCCTCACGTCGAGGGGATCTCCGGGAGCCGAGCCTCGTGCGCCCGCGCGGGCGTGCCGGCGCGCACGAGCACGACACCCGCGACCAGCACCGCACCCCCCAGCAGCTGCACCGGCGTCGGCGTCTCGCCGAGGATCATCCAGGCGAACACGACCGCGAAGAGCACCTCCGACAGACCGACGAAAGAGGCCACCCGCGACCCCACCTGGGTGACAGCGACGACGCCGAGGCTGTACGCGAGGGCCGTCGCGATGACCACGACCCACCCCAGAGGCACGAACCACGCGACAGTCGCGCCGGCGAGCTGCACATCGGCCGTGGACGCGGTGAAGGGCATCACTCCCACGACGCAGAGCAGTGCCGAGATCACGGATCCCACCGCGAGACCCGCGGCCGCCAGCGTCAGCGGGGGAAGATCGTCGCCCGCCCGCTCCGAGAGCACGAAGTACGCCCCCATCGACACGGCCGCGCCGAGCGCGAAGAGGATCCCGAGCGCGTCCACCGACGCGCCGCCGAGATCGATCACCAGCACCAGACCCGCCAGGCTCACCGCCGACCCCGCGAGCACGCGGCCGCCCGGTGCTCGCCGCGTGCGGGCCCATGCCCAGACGACCAGCAGGACCGGCGCCAGATACTGCACCAGGAGCGCGACCGCGACCGGCATGCGCTGCAGCGCGGAGAGATAGAACACCTGGCACCCCACCGCTCCCGTGAGCGCGAAGCCGAGGATGATCCATCCGTGGCGGTGGAACAGGCGCGGATCGCGACGGAGGGCGATGATGAGCACGGGCAGCAGCACGACCGCCGCGCCCGACATCCTCATCGTGGCGGCCGCACCCGTCGACCAGCCCGACTCGACGAGCGCCTTCAGAAACGGTCCGCTCGAGGCGAACGCCAGGGCCGAGGCGAGGCCGGTCAGCACGCCGAGCGAGCGGGCGGGAGTGTGCGGCGCGATGATCGGCGCGGCGAGGGTCTGAGCCACGGGCGGGTCCCACTGTCATGAGTCACATGCAATTACACTGGTGACAGTAGCGCCCGCCTCGTCAGGAGTCAATATGGTCTTCGCCCATGACACAGAAGTCGCCCTCCGCGCCGCCGCCGATCTCGTGAACACCCATCCCGATGCCGCCGACGACCACGTGGATCGCCTCTCCTCGATCGAGGACGCCGCCGACTTCCTCGACACCCACCGCTACTCCGGCGCGGTCCGTCGCGACGAGACCGAACTCGCGCAGCTCCGCGACATCCGCCGGCCGCTGCTCGATCTCTGGGGCGTCGACCGCGACGGCGCCGTGCCCCTCGTCAATGCGCTCCTGCGCGCGGGCGGCGCGCTCCCCCAGCTCGTGATCCACGACGACTACGACTGGCACATCCACGCCGCGGCCGACGACGAGCCTCTCGCGACACGTATCCTCGTCGAGACGGCCATGGCGTTCGTCGACGTCATCCGCGCGGACGAGTACAGCCGCGTGCGCGAGTGCTCCGCCGACGACTGCCGGGCGGTCTACATCGACTTCTCGCGCAACGGCTCCAAGCGCTACTGCGACACCGGCAACTGCGGCAATCGCATGAACGTCAACGCGTATCGTCGCCGGCAGGCACGTCAGGCTCCGCGAGGAAGCGCCTGATCGCCTCGGCGGCCGGCGCGGGCGTTTCGTAATGGATGAGGTGCCCGACCCCGTCGATCTCTACCAGCCGTGCATCGACGAACGTCCCGGCGAGCGCGCGCTGCGCCGCGATCGGGGTGATGTCGTCGCGCTCGGCGGCCACGAGCAGGGTCGGCTGACGGATCTCGTGGGCGAACTCGCTGACGTCGTGTGACACCGAGGCGACGAACGCGTCGTGAAGCACATCGCGATCCGCGAAGCGCGAGAAGTATGCGTCGTGCTGACCGTGGATGAAGGAGCGCAGCTCGGGGTCGCGGGTCTTGGCCATCGAGACGCTCATGATCCGCACGATCAGACGATTGCGCAGCAGCGCTTCGCCAAGGGGTCGGGGCAGCTGCGCGCCCGCCCAGTAGTAGAAGATCGCAAGGCGCGTGAGGATGCCGCGGGGTCCCTCAAGGGCCGGCGCGCCGATCGGGTTCACGAGCACGACGCGCGGGGCACCCAGACCGCGCGCAAGCGCTGCGGCGACGACGATCGACCCGAAGGAGTGACCGAGGATCACCGCGCCGGGCGCGGTGGCGGCGACGAACTGCCCGAGCCAGCGGGCGTAGGCGTCGAGATCATGGACGGTGTCCGGCAGAGGGGCGCTCTCGCCGAATCCCGGGAGGTCCGGCGAGATCACGCGCACTCCCGGCAGATGTGCGACGACCGGCTCGAGCCCGTGGTGCTCGCCGCGGAATCCGTGCACGGCGATGACCGTGACCTCGGATCCGGGGTCTCCGTACTCCCAGTAGGCGGTCATCCCGCCGCCGACGGCGACGTCGCGTCGCACGACCGGGATCCGTGCGAGCGCGGCAGCGTAGGGATCGGCGGGAGGCACTCCCCGAGTCTACGTTCACCTCCCGGAGCGCCTCGCCGGGGATGTCGGGGCCTGCCCATAGCGTGGGGACATGGTGCAGGCCGAGCCCCTCTTCGGAGACGAGTTCCTCCTCCCGGGTCCCCCCGCGTGGTGCCGGACGCTGGGTGTATTCGACCTCGAGACCACCGGGGTGGATGTCGAGGTCGATCGCATCGTCAGCGCGCACGTCGGCGTGGTCGGGCCCGGCGGCGCCGTGATCGAGCACGCCTCATGGCTGGCCGACCCGGGCATCGAGATCCCCGAGGGGGCGACGGCCGTGCACGGGATCACCACCGCGCATGCACGGAAGCACGGACGCCCTGCGCGCGAGGTGGTCGGTGAGATCGTCAACCGCCTGCGCGATCTGTTCACCGCCGGCATCCCCGTCGTCGCCTACAACGCCCCGTTCGATTTCTCGATGCTCAAGTACGAGGCACAGCGCTTGGGCATCGCCCCGATCCTCTCCCCCGCTCCCGTGATCGACCCGCTCGTCGTCGACAAGACGTTCGACCGGTATCGCCGCGGCAAGCGCACCCTCGACGCCGTCGCGGCGCACTACGAGGTTCTGCTCGAGGCCGCGCACGATGCGTCGGCCGATGCGATCGCCGCCGGCCGCGTGGCGCAGGCGATCGCGGCTCGGTTCGCCGATCGACTGCCCGCCACGGGAGCCGAGCTGCACACCCGTCAGATCGCGTGGGCGCGTGCGCAGGCAGAGAGCCTGTCGGAGTACTTCATCCGCATCGGCCGGCTCGATCCCGCCGAGAGCCTCGACGGATCCTGGCCCATCCGGTGATCTGCACGCCCCGCCGCACGCGAGGCATGACGAAGGGCCCCGCGACACGCGCGGGGCCCTTCGTCGAACGGCTTACTTACCGAAGTTCTTGAAGCGCTGGTTGAACTTCTCGACGCGACCGGCCGAGTCCATGATGCGCTGCTTGCCCGTGTAGAACGGGTGCGAAGCCGACGAGATCTCGACGTCGATGACGGGGTACTCGACGCCGTCGAGCTCGATCTTCTTATCGCTGCCGACCGTCGAACGGGTCAGAAAGGTCTCGCCCGACGCGAGGTCGCGGAACACGACGGCCTTGTACTCGGGGTGGATGTCAGTCTTCATGCGGAATCCTTGTGGCGGTTGCTTACGTGGGAGAGAAGTCCGTGGCGCGAAGGCACCAAGGGCCAATTCTAACAGATGCCGGGCGCGGGTCCTACGCCCCGACGAGACTCAGCTAAAAGGTCCGGGAAGGGCTGCGCGTGCCTCACGTAGGAATGTCCGCGTAGTTCCCTGGGGTGATGAGCAGGGAGTTGTCGATGGCGGCGCGCCGTGAGATCACGAAGAAGTTCGCCCGCGAGTATGCGAAAGCAGGCAAGGAAGAGAAGGGCCGGCTGCTGGACGAGCTTGTGCACGCGACAGGCTGGACGCGTGATCACGCGCGCCGCGCGATCCGTGCCGCGAACGCACGCAAAGGTGCCGCGCGCGATCAGCAGCGTAAGCCGCGTGAGCGGAAGTACTCCTACGATGCGCTCGTGGTGCTGCAAGAAGTCTGGCGGCTGTCCGGGCAGCCGTCGGGAAAGTACTTCGCGGCGATCATGGACGACACCCTCGAACGCCTCGTCCGCTTCCGTGAGCTCGGCAAGGTCGAGCAGCGGGTCACACCGGAGGTGCTGGACGAGTTGCGATCGATGAGCGCCGCGACGATCGACCGGTACCTGAAACCGCACAAGGACGCCGCCTACCCGGTCGCGGTCTCGGGCACGAAGCCGTCCCACATCCTGCGCTCTTCGATCCCGACGCGCACCAGCATGGACGCCCCGCTGACCGTCCCGGGGTTCCTGGAGCTGGACACCGTCGCGCACTGCGGCCACTCCCTCAAAGGCGAGTTCCTGCGCACCCTGACCGGCACCGACCCGGTCGCGGGGTGGACGATGCTGCGCACGATCCGCAACAACGCCTACGTGCACGTGCACGGCGCCCTGGAATGGATGGTGAAGAACGCGCCCGTCCCGGTCGCCGGGCTCGACTTCGACAACGGATCCGAGTTCATGAACTGGGGCGTGATCGCCTGGGCGGACAAGAAGGAGATCCCCGTCACCCGGGGGCGTCCCTACAAGCACAACGACAACGCGCACGTCGAGCAACGCAACGGCGACTGGGTCCGCAAACACGCGTTCCGCTACCGCTACGAGACCGAGGCGGAGATGACCCTGCTCAACGAGCTCTGGGATTTCGTGATGGCCCGCAAGAACCATCTGCTGCCCTGCGTGAAAGCGATCGACTGGACCCACACCGCAGCCGGCCGGAAGAAGCGCGTCTACGACAAGCCACGTACCCCCTACCAGCGGTTGCTCGACGCCGGTGTGCTCGACGAGAAGACCCGCGCCCGACTGGAGCGCGAGCATGCGAAGCTGAACCCGGCACGGATCACCCGACGGATCAACCAGATCCAGCAACAACTCATCGAACTCGCCGCCGCCCGCACCCAGGGCACCCGCCCCGCCGCCTGAGCTACGCGGACATTTCACGTGAGGCAAGCATCACTCACTCCCGGACATCTTGACGTGAGGCAAGACGCGCCCTGGCCCGGGCGGCGAACCGGCCGTCGTGCTCGGTCAGCCCGATGGGCAGGCCGAACGTCTCGGTCAGCGACGCCTCGGTGAGCGCCTCCGACACAGGACCGGCCGAGACGACCGCGCCGTCGCGGATCAGCAGCACATGTGTGAAGCCCACGGGGATCTCTTCGACGTGATGGGTCACCATGACCATCGCGGGCGTCGTCGGCGCCTGAGCGTAGCCGCCGAGCAGTGCGAGCAGCTCCTCGCGGGCGCCGAGGTCGAGGCTCGCGGTGGGCTCGTCGAGCAGCAGCAGTTCGGGATCGGTCATGATCGCGCGGGCGATCTGCACGCGCTTCTGTTCGCCGTCCGACAGGGTGCCGAACGTGCGGTCCGCGAGGTGGTCGAGCTTCCATTCCGCGAGCACGCGCAGCGCACGCCGCTCGTCGATGTCCTCGTACTCCTCGCGCCAGCGCCCGGTGACCGAGAAAGCGGCGGTGAGCACGGTGTCGAGCACGCTCTCCTCGCGCGGAATCCGGCGAGCCATGGCGGAGGAGGCGAACCCGATGCGCGGACGCAGCTCGAAGACGTCGGTGCGCCCGAGCCGCTCACCGAGGACGTGGACCTCGCCCGCCGTGGGGTGGATCAGCGTGTCGGCCAGCTGCAGCAGCGTGGTCTTTCCCGCGCCGTTGGGCCCGAGGATGACCCAGCGTTCGTCGTCGGCGACCCCCCAGGTCAGGTGATCGACGATGTCGCGCCCCTCGCGGCGCACGACGACATCACGGAATTCCAGCACCTGGCCCATATGCTCCAGCCTATCGGCTCGCTGCGCGACTACCCGTGAGCCGCGGCGACCTCGGCGTACAGCGCCTCGGTCTGCGCGGCGATCTGTCGCCAGCTGAACGATTCGGCTGCCCGCCGGCGTCCCGCACGGCCGTACTCGGCCGCGCGCTCGGGATCGGCGACGACCTCCGTCAGGACCGCGGCGAGGTCGCGGACGAACCGATCGGCGTCGATCGGTGTGCCCGTGCCGTCCTGCATCTGCTCGATCGGCACCAGCCTGCCGGTCACGCCGTCCGCGACGACCTCGGGGATGCCTCCCGTCGCCGTTCCGACGACCGCCGCCCCGCACGCCATGGCCTCCAGGTTCACGATGCCGAGCGGTTCATAGACGGAGGGGCATACGAAGGTGGTCGCGGCGGTCAGCACCGCGCGCAACTCCGTGCGCGACAGCATCCGATCGATCCAGACGACGCCCTGGCGCGTCCGTTGCAGACCGAGGACGGCGGCGGCGACCTCCTCGAGGATCTCCGGCGTGTCGGGGGCGCCTGCGCACAGCACGAGTTGCACGTCGGGCGGGAGCAGTTCGGCGGCACGCAAGAGGTAGGGCAGGCCCTTCTGCCTCGTGATGCGGCCGACGAAGACGATCGAGGGCCTCGCCGGATCGACGCCCAGCGACGCCGCGAGCGCGGGATCATCGAGGGGCGCCCACTCCTCGGTGTCGATGCCGTTGTAGATCACACGCACGCGGGCGGGGTCCAGGGCCGGGTAGCAGCGCAGGATGTCGTCGCGCATGCCCCCGCTGACCGCGATGACCGCCGCGGCGGCTTCGTAGGCCGTCTTCTCGATCCAGCTCGACACGGCGTACCCGCCGCCCAGCTGCTCGGACTTCCAGGGACGCAGCGGCTCGAGACTGTGCGCCGAGACGATGTGCGGGATGCCGTGCAGCAACGCCGCGGTGTGTCCGGCGAAATTCGCGTACCAGGTGTGGGAGTGCACGACGTCGGCGCCGGCGACGTCGCCGACCATCTCGAGATCGACGCCGAGCGTCTGGACGGCGGGGTTGGCGGCGGACAGACCGGAAGGCACGCCGTAGGAGGTCGTGCCGGGCTCGTCGCGGGGTGCGCCGAAGGCGTGCACACGCACATCGATGCGCTCTCGGAGCGCCTTCACGAGCTCGGCGACGTGGACGCCGGCGCCTCCGTAGACCTCGGGCGGATATTCCTTGGTGACGACGTCGACGCGCATGCGAGTAACGCTAGTCCCCGCCCCGGCGGGGGCATAGTCTGTGGGCATGCCTACAGGGACGAAGGTCTTCGGAATCATCCTCGCGGGGGGCGAGGGCAAGCGACTCATGCCTCTCACGGCAGATCGCGCGAAGCCCGCGGTTCCCTTCGGCGGTCAGTACCGCCTCATCGACTTCGCGATCTCGAATCTCATCAATTCGGGCCTGCGGCAGCTCGTCGTGCTCACGCAGTACAAGTCGCACAGCCTCGATCGGCATATCTCGCAGACGTGGCGGATGTCCCCCATGCTCGGTGCGTACGTGGCCTCCGTGCCGGCGCAGCAGAGACTCGGCAAGCGCTGGTTCTCGGGGTCTGCCGACGCGATCCTGCAGAGCCTGAATCTGATCAACGACGAAAAGCCCGACATCGTGGTCGTGATCGGCGCCGACCACGTCTACCGCATGGACTTCCAGCAGATGCTCGACGCGCACATCGCATCCGGCGCGCGCGCCACGGTGGCCGGCATCCGCCAGCCCATCGGCATGGCCGATCAGTTCGGCGTCATCGACGTCGAGCCGGACGATCCGACGCGCATCCGCGAGTTCCTCGAGAAGCCGCAGAACGCAGTCGGCCTCGCCGACGCCCCGCACGAGGTGCTGGCATCGATGGGCAACTACATCTTCGACGCCGAAGCGCTGCGCGAGGCCGTCGAGGCCGATGGCGAGGTCGCGACCTCCAACCACGACATGGGCGGCGACATCGTGCCCTACTTCGTGAATCGCGGCGAGGCCGCCGTGTATGACATGAAGCGCAACGACGTCCCCGGTTCGACGGATCGCGACCGCTCCTACTGGCGCGATGTGGGCACGATCGAGTCCTTCTTCGACGCGCACATGGACCTCATCTCCACGCTGCCGATCTTCAACCTCTACAACATGGACTGGCCGATCCATTCACAGGCGGTCAACTCGCCGCCCGCGAAGTTCGTGCGCGACTCGGTCGGCCGCATCGGCAACGCGATCGACTCGATCGTCTCGCTCGGCTCGGTGCTCTCGGGCACGCATCTCGAGCGCAGCGTGGTGGGCCCGTGGACTCTCGCGGGCGGCGGTTCGACGATCACCGACTCGGTGCTCTTCGACCACGTGCGGGTCGGCGCGGGTGCCCGCATCCATCGCGCGATCCTCGACAAGGGCGTCGAGCTGGCGCCCGGGGCGACGGTCGGCGTCGATCGCGAACGCGACATCGCGCGCGGCTTCACCGTGACCGAGACCGGGATCACGGTCGTGGGCAAGAACATCCACGTCGAGGCCTGACCCGCGCGGTCTCCGCGCGCACGTTCGCTAGCCTCGAGGGGTGCCTTCGACCCACCCCCGGCTTCTCGTCGTGCTCGATGCCGACTCCACCCTGATCCGCAACGAGGTCATCGAGCTGCTCGCCGACGAAGCAGGCAGGGGCGCCGAGGTCGCCGCCGCGACCGAGGCCGCGATGCGCGGCGAGGTCGACTTCGCCGAGAGTCTGCGCTCCCGCGTCGCCGCCCTCGCGGGAGTGCCCGTCGCGGCCTTTCCGAGGGTGCTCGCGCGCATCGAACCCACCCCGGGGGTGCGGGAGCTCGTCGCGGCGGTCCACGCCCGCGACGGCATCGTCGGTGTCGTCTCGGGGGGTTTCCACGAGATCCTCGATTCGATCGCCCCTTCCCTCGAGATCGACGTCTGGCGGGCCAACCGCCTCGCCGTCCGCGACGGCGTGCTCTCGGGCGACGTCGAGGGCGAGATCGTGGATGCCGCGGTCAAGGCGACGATGCTGCGCGCGTGGGCCGACGAGCACGGTGTGCCGGCCGCGCGGACCGTCGCCATCGGAGACGGGGCGAACGACCTGCATATGATGCGCACCGCCGGGCTCGGCCTCGCGTTCAACGCCAAGCCCGCCGTGCGGGCGCAGGCCGACCTCGTCATCGGCGCGGTCGATCTGCGCGAGGTGATCCCGCTCCTTCCGCGCTGACCGTTCCGGATGTCCGCGCCCGGGCGTAGCGTCGAGGCATGGACGTCATCCTGGTTCCCGGACTGTGGCTCGACGCGTCGTCGTGGCAAGGGGTGATCCCCGTCCTTCAGTCCGCCCGGCACACGGCCCATCCGCTGACGATGCCGGGCGTCGGGGCGGGGCATCCCACGGAGATCGGCATGACGGAATGGATCGAGGCCGTCGTCCGCGCGATCGACGGGCTCGAGGGTCCCGTTGCGCTCGTGGGCCACTCCGGGGGCGGCAACGTCGTGCACGGCGCGGTCGACGCACGCCCCGACCGCGTCTCGCGGGCGATCTACCTCGACACCTTTCCTCCCGTGGACGGGGGGATCGTGTGGGAGTTCCCCGTCGTCGACGGTGTCGTGCCCTTTCCCGGCTGGGACGCGTTCGACGATGCCGATGTGCGCGGCCTCGACGACGACGCCCGGGCAGCGATCGCCTCTCGCATGCGCGACGTGCCGGCCGCCGTCCCCTCGCAGCCGATCTCGCTGCGCGACGATCGGCGCTTCGACGTCCCTGCGACGGTCATCATGTCGAGCCACTCCGCCGAAGAGATGCGGGGGTACATGCGCGACGGCGCGGAGTGGGCACTCGAGCTCACGCGCATCCGCGATCTCGAGATCATCGACCTGCCCACCGGACACTGGCCCCAGTTCAGCCGACCGGCCGATGTCGGAGAGGTGCTGGTGCAGGTGCTGGCGGGGTGAGCTCGGGGCTCAGTGGCCCATCCCGAGCCCGCCGTCGACGGGGATGACGGCGCCCGAGATGTACGCGGAGTCGTCCGAGGCGAGCCACGTGACCACGCCCGCCACCTCGTCCGGGGTCGCGAACCGCCCGGCGGGGATGCTGCGCTTGTACTCCGCCTGCGTGTCCGCCGGCAGTTCCGCCGTCATGTCGGTCTCGATGAACCCGGGAGCGACGACGTTGGCGGTGATGCCCCGCCCTCCCAGCTCGCGGGTGAGCGAGCGCGCGAACCCGACGAGCGCACTCTTGGAGGCGGCGTAGTTGATCTGCCCGGCCGAACCGTAGAGCCCGACGACACTCGAGATGAGGATGACGCGACCCCATCGGGCACGCAGCATCCCCTTGGAGGCACGCTTGACGGCGCGGAACGTGCCGCCCAGATTGGTCGCGATCACCGAGTCGAAGTCGTCCTCGCTCATGCGCAGCAGCAGGGTGTCCTTCGTGATCCCGGCGTTCGCGACGAGGATCTCCACGGGGCCGAGCGCCGACTCGACCTCGCCGAAGGCGGCGTCGAGCGAAGCGGAGTCGGTGACGTCGGCGCGCACCGTCAGCGTGCCCTCCGGTCCCTCTCCCGAGCGCGCGGTGACCGCGACGCGGTAGCCCTCCCGGACGAAGCGCTCGGCGATCGCGCGGCCGATGCCGCGGTTTCCGCCGGTGACGAGGACGACGCGTTCGGTGGACATGGTGCTCCCTGGGTCGCGGGTGACGAACCGCCCCAGCCTAGCCATTCGGCTCGCGCCGAGCGCCCCGAGGCCGTGTCGGATTGAACCGCCGTTCCCCACCTGGGAGGCTGGGGTGGGGCCTGGACGGTCCCGCTCCCACCGATCTGGAGGACACCGTGAGCGCTGACAACCCCGCCGGCGGAACCGATCCGAACCGCACGCCGAGCGCGCCGCCGCCCTACGCAGCCCCGCAGGGCGCACCGGCCGCCGACTCCGCTCCGGGCTACCCCGCCGCGCCCGGCTACCCCGCCGCGCCGGGATACCCCGCCGCTCCCGGCTACGGTTACGGCGGCGCCGCGCCGCGGACGAACACCCTCGCGGTCGTGTCGTTCGTCAGCTCCCTCGTGGGAATGTTCGTCGTGCCCCTGATCGGGTCGATCGTCGCCGTGATCACGGGGCACATGGCACTCTCGCAGGTTCGCCGCAGCGGCGAGGGCGGGCGTGGACTCGCCCTGGCCGGAACCATCATCGGGTGGGTGGGCGTCGCCTTGGCGGTGCTCGGGATCATTCTCGTGCTCGCGTTCATCCCCTTCTTCTTCACCATCGTGCAGACACCGCCCACCATCTCCTCCTGAGCGGGTCCCGCGCGGTCGCGGCGGCGTACCCTGGTAGCACCGTGAGATCGTCCACCCCGCCACCGTCGTCCACCTCGCTGCCGCAGGCACCGCGAGACGAGGCCGCCGCGCGTTTTCGGCGATACGCGACGACGATGGCGGTCCGTATCGCGTGCTTCCTGCTCATGGCGTTCGTGACGCCCTACGGGTGGTATACGTGGGTCTTCGCGGCGGGAGCGGTCTTCCTCCCCTACGTCGCCGTCGTCCTCGCGAACGTGGGCATGGATGCACGTGCACCTCGCGCCGAGAACCCCGAACGCGCCCTCCCGGCCGCCGCGCCGCGCGCTGCTGCGTCGAGCGCGATGCCGCCGAGCGCGCCCGCCGTCATCCGCATCTCCGAGATCCCCCGAAAACCCGAGGACCAGGTCCCGTGAGCGAACCCGCACCGTGCGCGCGCGCCGGCTGCCGCGAGATCGCTCGCTGGCAGGTCGTCTGGCGCAACCCCCGCATCCACTCCGCGGAACGCCGCAAGATCTGGCTGGCGTGCGGCGACCACGTCGACTACCTGCGCGACTACCTCGCCGCGCGGGACTTCCCCGTCGAGGTCGCGCCGTTCACCGCCCCGCAGACGGAAACCCCCGCATGAGCGCGCACCCCTCTCGCGGGATGAGCATGCAGCGGGTCCCGACGGCGGGTCGCTGGGCGATCTACATCGCGCTGGCCGTCGTCTTCGCGATCGCCTGCGCGTTCCTCGCCGACTGGCAGTTCACCCGCAATGAGGAGCGCGCCGCCCAACTCGACCTCGTCGCCCGCAACTACGACCAGTCCCCCGTCCCGCTGAGCACGCTCATCGCGGGAACATCGGACTTCGACGCCGACGACGAGTGGCGGCCCGTCGCGCTGCAGGGACGCTACCTGGCGGACGAGGAGGTGCTCGTGCGCAACCGTCCGCGCGGCGGAACGAGCGCGTTCGAGGTGCTGACGCCCTTCCTGCTCGATGACGGCCGCATCGTCATCGTCGATCGGGGCTGGGTACCGCCGGCATCCGACAGCGCCGATCCCGCCGCGGTTCCCGCCGCCCCCGCGGGGGACGTCATCGTCACCGCGCGTCTCCGGCCGGGCGAGCCCGCTCCCGCGTCGGGCCGGGGTGCACCCGACGGGCAGGTGGCGACGATCGATCTGCCCCTCATCGCCCAGGACACGGGGGCCACGACGGTGACCGGGGCCTATGCGCTCATGGTCGCCGAGGAGCCAACGCCCGCCACTCGCCCCGAGCCGATCGATCCTCCCACCGCGGATCCCGGTCCGCATCTGTCGTACGCGATCCAGTGGATCCTCTTCGCCGTGATGGGATTCATCTTCATCGGCTACGTGATCCGCACCGAGATCACGCATCGGCGCGAGGATCTCGCGGACGCCGCCCCCGATGACGGTGCACCGAGTCCGCCCCGCCCCCGACGCGACAGGAGCGGGCGACGTCGCGACAGCGACATGGAGGACGAGGACGCCATCCTCGATGCCGCGTCGCGCTGACGGCCCGCCGGATCACGGCATCCCGCGGGCTGCCTGCGGCCGTCGACGCGCAGAAGTCAGGCGAGGGTGATGAGCTCCTGGTACTCGCGGTTCCAGATGTCCTCGACGCCGTCGGGCAGGATGAGTACGCGCTCGGGGTTGAGCGCCATCACCGCGCCCTCATCGTGCGAGACGAGGACGACCGCACCCTCGTAGTGTGCAAGTGCCCCGAGGATCTCTTCGCGCGACGCCGGATCGAGGTTGTTCGTCGGCTCGTCCAGCAGCAGCATGTTGGCCGATGACACCACGAGCGTGGCCAGCGACAGCCGGGTCTTCTCTCCACCCGAGAGCACACCCGCGGGCTTGAGCACGTCGTCTCCGGTGAAGAGGAACGACCCGAGCACCTTGCGCGCCTCGGTCGCGGTGATGTCGGGTGCCGCAGACATCATGTTCTCGAGCACCGAGCGGTTCACGTCGAGATTCTCGTGCTCCTGTGCGTAGTAGCCGATCTTGAGGCCATGGCCCGGTTCGAGCTGCCCTGTGTCGGGCTTGTCGACCCCGGCGAGGATGCGCAGCAGCGTCGTCTTGCCCGCGCCGTTGAAACCCAGGATGACGACCTTGGACCCCCGGTCGATCGCGAGATCGACATCCGTGAAGATCTCGAGCGACCCGTACGACTTGGACAATCCGGTGGCCATGAGCGGGGTCTTGCCGCACGCCGCGGGCTTGGGAAAGCGCAGCTTCGCCACGCGCTCGTCCTGGCGCACGTCATCGAGTCCCGAGAGCATCTTCTCGGCCCGCGCCACCATCTGATGGGCGGCTGCGGCCTTCGAGGCCTTCGCGCCGAATCGCGCAGCCTGCAGCTGCAGGGCCGTCGCCTTCTTCTCGACGTTGACGCGCTCCTTCTTGCGGCGTTCCTCGTCGGCCACGCGCTGGCGCAGGTAATTCTTCCAGTTCATGTTGTACACGTCGATGACCTGGCGGTTGGCATCGAGGTAGAACACACGGTTGACCGTCTCGCCCACGAGCTCGACGTCGTGACTGATCACGATCAGCCCGCCCTTGTAGTTCTTCAAGAACTCGCGTAGCCACACGACGCTGTCGGCGTCGAGGTGGTTGGTCGGCTCGTCGAGGATCATCGAGTCCGCGTCCGAGAAGAGGATGCGAGCCAGCTCGATGCGTCGTCGCTGCCCGCCCGACAGCGTGCTCAGCGGCTGATCGAGCAGGCGATCCGGCAGCGACAGGTTGTGCGAGATCGTCGCCGCCTCGGCCTCGGCGGTGTAACCGCCGAGCGCCTCGAAACGCTCGGTGAGCGCGCCGTACCGCTTCATCGCCTTCTCGGCGACGGCGGCATCGTCATCGCCCATCGCCAGCGCCGCCTCGTGCATCTGGATCGCCAGCGTGCCGAGGCCTCGTGCGTCGAGGATGCGCGTGCGCGCGAGCATCGAGGGATCTCCCGAGCGCGGGTCCTGCGGCAGGTACCCCAGCTCGCCGGACCGGTCGACACGTCCGTCGGAGGGCAGCAGGTCACCCGCGAGCACCTTGGTCAGCGTCGTCTTGCCCGCTCCGTTGCGCCCGACCAGGCCGACCTTGTCGCCCGGCGAGACGCGGAAGGACACGTCGGACATGAGCACGCGGGCGCCTACGCGGATCTCGAGGTCGTGCACGGCGAGCACAGCGGATGTCCGTTTCGTCGGTGGGATGGATACAAAGGCCCGAAGGGACCAGCCCCCTAGTATAAGTCGGGAGCCGGCCCCCGCTCGGGTCGGCCGTCGTCTCTGACGCCGAAGGAGCCCCATGTCATCCCTCGCCGCCCCCGCACCCCACCGGGTGCTCGCCGATGTGATCGCCCGCCCGTCCTCGCGTGCTCGTGCGTTCGCCGTCGACGCCGGACTCGTGATCGCGGGCGCCGCGATCGTCGCCCTGCTCGCGAAGGTCGCCGTGCCGATGTGGCCCGTGCCCATCACGGGTCAGACGCTCGGCGTCATCCTCGTCGGCGCGGCGCTCGGCTCACGCCGCGGCGCGGCGGCGCTCACGACGTACATGCTCGCGGGCCTCGCCGGGCTTCCGGTCTTCGCCACCGCGCTCGCAGGGCCGCTCTACGTGCTGACACCGTCGTTCGGATTCATCCTCGGCTTCATCCCCGCCGCCTTCGTCGCGGGCTGGTTCGCCGAGCGTGCGTGGGACCGCCGACCCGCGCTCGCCTTCGTCGGCTTCATCGCCGCGAGCATCATCCCGTTCCTCGTCGGCGTGCCCTACATGGCCCTGATCCTCGCCACGGTCGTCGGCGTCGAGGTGACGTTCGCATCCGTGCTCTCGGCCGGAGTCCTGCCGTTCATCCTCGGCGGCATCGTCAAAGCCGCGGTCGCCGCGCTGCTGATCCCCCTCGCATGGCGCGGCGTGCGCGCCCTCGACGAGCGCAAGTGACAGCATCCCGCTCATGATGAACGCCCCGGTCGCCCGGGGCGTTCATCGTTTCACGCCAGGGCGCCGATGCGCGTGATCGCCTCGGCGAGCACCTCGGGCGCGCACCCCACGTTGATGCGCACGTGCCCGCGCCCCTGCTCGCCGAAGAGGGGGCCATGGTGCAGGGCCACCCGCGCCTCGCGCAGGATCTTCACCGCGGGGTTCTCGCCCCACTCCAGATCACTCAGGTCGACCCAGGCGAGGTATCCCGCCTCCGGCACGCGGAACCGCGCGGCCGGCAGGTGCTCGGCCAGGAGATCGGCCAGCAGCAGGTGGTTGGCCCGGAGCGCCTCGAGCAGCGAATCCAGCCAGCCATCGCTCTCGGGCGCGAACGCCGCGGTCGCGGCGAGGGCACCGAAAAGCCCGGTGCGCCACTCGACCTCCGCCGGCATCGCCCGCAGAATGCCGGCGTGGTCCTCGTCGCCCGCGATCATGAGCGCGCACTTCAGACCGGCGAGATTGAACGCCTTGCTCGCGCTGGTCACGGTGAGGCCCACGCGGGGCGCGGTGTCGGAGGAGCTCAAGAAGGGTGTGAAGCCCGCATCGGGCTGCGTCAACGGGGCATGGATCTCGTCGCTGACGACGACGGCTCCGAACGCGGCCGCGAGCTCGGCGAGAGCCGCGAGCGTGGACCGCGAGTGCACCGTCCCGGTCGGGTTGTGGGGGTTGCACAGCAGCACCGCGCGGGCGCCGGCCGCCAGCGCCGCCTCGATGCCCGCCAGATCGAGCGCGAATCCGTCGCCTGTCTCGATCAGCGGCACACGCTGCGCCACCCCACCCGCCTCGGGGATCGCGTCGAAGAACGGCGGATAGACGGGGGTCGTGACGATCACGCGGTCACCGGGCTCGATCACGCGCCGGAGGATCTCGACGACGCCCATGATGACATCGCCGGTCGTGCGGATGTGAGACGGATCGACCTGCCATCCGAAACGGCGGGCAGCGAAGCCCGCGTAGGCGGAGCGCACGCCGGGGTCCGGCGGTGTGTAGCCGGTGTCACCCAGCGCGACCGCGCGCTCGAGTCGAGCGGTGATCGCGGGCGCCAGCGGAAAATCGGTCTCGGCGACGAAGAGCGGGATCACGTCGTCGGGGTACGTGCGCCACTTCGTGCTCGAACGCTGACGCAGCAGATCGACGGGCAGGGCTTGAAGCGGCATCGTACTCACCCGACGAGCCTAACCAGCGTTTCGAGGAGTCGCCGATCGGGGCGTCAGATGGCGAAACCGAGCGCGCCTGCGCTCAGGATGCTTCGCTCGACCTGCTCGATGGGGGCGTACCAGCCGCGATCGAGGATGAAGGACTGCAGCATCCTGTCCAGGCCGAGAACGATGCCCAGACCCGTGAGGATGAGGAGCGCGCCCATCGTCCGACGAAACCATCCATGCGGGTCGGCCAGCCACCCGAGCCTTCGCACCAGCGCGGTGCCCGCGAGGGCGATGGCCAGCAGCGCGAGGGCCAGGCCCGCCGCGTAGGCGGCGGTGTAGAGCACGCCCGCGACGAAACCCGTCGGGAGCACCGTCGCGACAATGAGGGCGTACGTAGGGCTGCAACTGTTGAACGCAGGGCCGAGCGCCGCGCCGAGCGCAACATCGCCGACGACCCCGCGGCGCTCGTGATGGCGCGCGAGGGCGCGGCCGGACCAGGCCTGCACGCCCGACGCGACGACGATGCGATCCCATGCGGCCGGTGCGAGCATGGTGACGCCGATCGCAGCGACGAGGCCACCCGAGACGAGTGCCCATACCCACAGGGGGACGCCGAGCAGGGCGGTGCTCGCCTTCAACAGGAGTGTGAAGGCCACGACCGACACCGCGAGGCTGAGGGCGATGACGAACGGACGCGAACGCCGCGTCGGCCCGTCGGCGGTGCGCGCGGCGGTGCCGCCGACGATGACGGGCAGCAGCGGAAGCACGCACGGCGCGAGGACGGTGAGCACGCCCGCGGCGAAGGACGCCACCGTCAGGAGGAGCATGGCTCACCCCACCCCGAGACCGGCGAGCACTCTCGCCAGCGTCGGATCGTCGTAGGGCACCATCGATGCCGCGGATTCCTCGGCGGCATCGAGCAGCACGACCGTCGTCTGCAGCCTCACCCCGTGCCGCTGTCGAAGTTCCTGGTTCGTGTCGTAGTCGACTTTGAAGATGGTGACGCCGGGAGGAACCCCCTGCGCGAGGATGTCCTCCTCCAGCGCGCGGCACTGCGGGCACCAGTCCGCATGGAAGAAGAGGATGCGTGTACCCGTCGCTGCCGCCACGGCGTCGTCGGCGTAATCCACGTAGGCGCCGGCTGGCACGGAATCCCGGGCCTCGGACGACGGCGAAGGATCATCGGGAGCGGCAGACGAAGGGGCGGGCTCGCCGGTGCCCCGTATCGGAGTCGGCGCCACCGTCGAGGACACCGACGCGGGACCGCTCTGCGCAGCCGCGACGCCGAGGATCGCGCCGCCCAGGACGAGGACTGCGGCCGACGCGAGGACGAGCACGGTGGATCTCTTCATCCACCCATCGTCGCGCGCAGAAGAGCCCCCGGCTGCGCCAGGAGGGGACTGTCTCCGGTTTGTCTCAGATGGCGAACCCGAGCGCGCGCATCATGTCGCGCCCGTCGTCGGTGATGCGCTCCGGGCCCCACGGCGGCATCCACACCCAGTTGATGCGGAACCGGTCGACGACCTCGTCCAGGGCCTGCGCGGTCTGCTCCTCGAGCACGTCGGTAAGCGGGCAGCCCGCGCTGGTGAGGGTCATGTGGATGACCAGGGCGTCGTTCTCGTCGTCCCAGGCCAGGTCGTAGATCAGACCGAGGTCGACGACGTTGATGCCCAGCTCGGGGTCCATCACGTCTTTGAGAGCCTCGGTGACCTCGTCGAACTTCTCGGGAGTGAGGGTCGCGGTCATGACGGAATCCTACGCGTCGATCTCGGCCGGCGGCGCGAACCGGTCATAGCCCTCGTTCTCGAGGCGGTCGGCCAGCTCGGGGCCGCCCTCCTCGACGATGCGCCCGGCAACCATCACGTGCACGAAGTCGGGGTGGATGTAGCGCAGGATGCGCGTGTAGTGGGTGATGAGCAGAACGCCAAGGTCGGTCTCGGACTTGGCGCGGTTGACACCCTCCGAGACGATCTTGAGCGCGTCGACGTCGAGACCAGAATCGGTCTCGTCGAGCACGGCGATGCGCGGCTTGAGGAGCTCGAGCTGCAGGATCTCGTGGCGCTTCTTCTCGCCGCCCGAGAATCCCTCGTTGACGTTGCGCTCGGCGAACTTGGCGTCCATGCGCAGGTTCTTCATCGAGCCCTTGACGTCCTTGATCCACGTGCGGATGCCGGGGGCCTCGCCGTCGATGGCGGTCTTGGCCGTGCGGAGGAAGTTGCTGACGGTCACGCCGGGGATCTCGACCGGGTACTGCATGGCGAGGAAGAGTCCCGCACGGGCGCGCTCGTCGACGCTCATCGCGAGGACGTCCTCGCCATCGAGCGTGATCGTGCCCTCGGTCACGGTGTACTTGGGGTGTCCCGCGATCGTGTAGGCGAGGGTGGACTTGCCGGAGCCGTTCGGGCCCATGATCGCGTGGGTCTGGCCGGTGCTGATGGTCAGCGTGACGCCGTTGAGGATCGGCGTCTGGCCGGCATCGGTCTCGACGGTGACGTGCAGGTCGCGGATTTCGAGAACAGACATGGTGGAGGTTCCTTCGGTGGGGCCGGGGACCGGCCGGGATTCGGTGCGGCCGGTCAGAGGGCCGAAGTGGAGACGGGGCAGGTCATGAGACGGCCACGGTAGCGTCGGGATCGATGAGCACGTCGTCGCCGTCGATCTCGACGACGTAGACGGGCACCGGCTCGTAGGCGGGGAGGTTGAGGGGCTTTCCCGTGCGGAGCGAGAACGCCGAGCCGTGCGCCCAGCACTCGAGCGTGTCGCCCTCGACGAAGCCGTCCGAGAGCGAGATGTCGCCGTGCGTGCAGGTGTCGCCGATCGCGTGCACGACACCGTCGGCATCGAGCACGATCGCCATCGGCTTGCCGTCGAGCTCGACGCGCTTCGCGGTGTCCTGCTCGAGCTCACTGAGACCGCAGGCGCGCTGCAGGCTCATGCGCGGGCCCCGTCGGCGAGCTCCGTCTCGACGAGCGCCGTGAGCTCGTCCTCGAGGGCGGGCACGCCCACCTTCTGCACGATCTCCGCGAGGAAGCCGAGGACGACCAGACGTCGCGCCTCGTCCTCGGGGATTCCGCGCGCCTGCAGGTAGAACAGCTGCTCGTCGTCGAAGCGACCCGTTGCGCTCGCATGGCCCGCGCCGGCGATGTCGCCCGTCTCGATCTCGAGATTGGGGATGGAGTCGGCGCGCGCGCCCTCCGTGAGGACGAGGTTGCGATTGGCCTCGTACGAGTCGGTGCCCACAGCATCCCGCCCGATGAGGACGTCGCCGATCCAGACGGTGCGCGCGCCCTCGCCCTGCAGCGCGCCCTTGTAGAGGACGTCGCCGCGCGTCTGAGCGCCCTTGTGGTGCAAGTAGACCTGGCTCTCGAGGTGCTGCGGGGCATCGGCGAAGGCGAGCCCGTACAGCTCGCCTTCCGCGCCGGTGCCGGCGAGTTCGACCGAGGGGTTGACCCGCACGAGCGTCCCGCCGAAGCTCACGATCGTGTGGCGCAACCGCGCGTCACGGCCGACCCGGGCCTGGTGCGCCGCGAGGTGAACGGCGGTGTCATCCCACTCCTGCACCGACACGACGTTCAGATTCGCCCCGTCCCGGACGACGATCTCGACGTTCTCGGCGAACAGCGCGGATCCGGTGTGGCGCAGAACGACCGTGGCCCGCGAGTGCGGGTGGGCCTCGATCACGATGTGCGCGTGGCCGGGTCGCTCAGCCCCCGTGCCCGCGAGCGACACGACGACGGGCTCTGCGTACTCCGCGTCGGCGGGGATCGCGATGTGCAACGCGTCGGCCACGCGCGTCCATGCGATCGCGCTCGGCAGGTCTTCGGGGGTGAAGGCCTCTCCGCGCGGGGCGGCCCCGTGAGCGAGGGTGGATGCCGCAACCGGACCGGTCGTCGACACCCGCACGGCACCGGGGTCGCCGTCTTCGTCGGCGAACAGGGGCGAAAGCGCCGCGATCGGCGTGTGCTTCCAGTTCACCTCGCGCCCCGTGGGGGCGGCGAAGTCGGCCGGGTCGTACGAACGCGGACGCTCGGAGCGCGTCTGGATCGGGACGTGGGAGGGCGCGCCGGCGGCAGGGGTGTTCCCCCATCCTCCGTCGGTGTGTGCCTCGCTGCCGGGCACGTGGCGGGGGGTGGTCGTGGTCGTCATCTAGCCGACGGATCCTTCCATGCCCATCTCGATGAGCTTGTTGAGCTCGAGCGCGTACTCCATGGGCAGCTCACGCGCGATCGGCTCGATGAAGCCGCGCACGATCATCGCCATCGCCTCGTCTTCGGGCAGCCCGCGACTCATCAGGTAGAACAGCTGCTCTTCACTGACCTTGGACACGGTCGCCTCGTGACCGAGCTGCACGTCATCGACACGGATGTCGATCGCGGGGTACGTGTCGCTGCGCGAGATCGTGTCGACGAGGAGTGCGTCGCAGCGCACGGTGTTGGCCGAGTGGTGCGCATTCGCGTCGACCCTGACCTCGCCGCGGTAGCCCGCGCGACCGCCGCCGCGAGCGATCGACTTGGAGACGATCGACGAGTGCGTGTACGGGGCCATGTGGATCATCTTCGCGCCCGCGTCCTGGTGCTGACCGGGACCCGCGAACGCCACGGAGAGCGTCTCGCCCTTGGCGCGCTCGCCCATCAGGAAGATGGAGGGGTACTTCATCGTCACCTTGGAGCCGATATTGCCGTCGATCCACTCCATCGTCGCGCCCTCGTGCGCCACGGCGCGCTTCGTGACGAGGTTGTAGACGTTGTTCGACCAGTTCTGGATCGTCGTGTAACGCACGCGGGCGTTCTTCTTCACGATGATCTCGACGACGGCCGAGTGCAGCGAGTCGCTCTTGTAGATCGGCGCGGTGCAGCCCTCGATGTAGTGGACGTAGCTGCCCTCATCGGCGATGATCAGCGTCCGCTCGAACTGACCCATGTTCTCGGTGTTGATGCGGAAGTAGGCCTGGAGCGGGATCTCGACGTGCACGCCCTTGGGGACGTACACGAAGGACCCACCCGACCACACGGCGGTGTTCAGCGCCGCGAACTTGTTGTCGCCCGCGGGGATGACCGCGCCGAAGTACTCCTCGAAGAACTCGGGGTGCTCGCGCAGCGCCGTGTCGGTGTCCATGAAGATGACACCCTGCTGCTCGAGGTCCTCGCGGATCTGGTGGTAGACGACCTCGGACTCGTACTGTGCGGCGACACCCGAGACGAGGCGCTGGCGCTCCGCTTCGGGGATGCCGAGGCGCTCGTACGTGTTGCGGATGTCCTCGGGGAGGTCCTCCCACGACTGCGCCTGCTTCTCGGTCGAGCGCACGAAGTACTTGATGTTGTCGAAGTCGATGTCGCTGAGGTCGGCGCCCCACGTCGGCATCGGCTTGCGGCCGAAGAGCTGCAGGCCCTTGAGCCTGGTCTTCAGCATCCATTCGGGTTCGCTCTTGAGCGACGAGATCCCCCGAACGACGCCCTCGCTCAGGCCTCGCTGCGCGATGGCTCCGGCGGCGTCGTCGTCGTGCCAGCCGAACTCGTAGACTCCCAGCCCAGCGAGTTCGGGGCGATCGATCAGCACCTCAGACATGGTCGTACTCTCCTCTCGGGCCGCAACGGTGTCATCCGCCCCGGCATTCCGACTCGATCGCATCGATCCGGACAAGCCGCTGGTGGGCCCTCTCAGAAGCGCAGGTCTTCGCGCCTACACTGTGAGCGATGCCGTGACGCGGTTCGCGCACACATCGCAACACCCCGATTCTACAGGTACGGCTCCCTCCGCCGGGCCGGTCCGCCGACCCGCCCCTGCGAGGAGCACGCGCCGGAAGGCTCCGCCATGCACGACTCCCCCGCTCCCGCCGCGCACCGTTCCCTCGTCGCCCGCCTGTGGCGCGCGCTGCCCACCCGGGTGGATCGCCGCGTGGTCTGGGCGGCCTGGGCGACCTTCGTCGTGCAGGTGGCGATCGTCGGCACGGGCGGGCTCGTGCGGCTGACGGCATCCGGCCTGGGGTGTCCGACGTGGCCCCGCTGCACCGACGACTCCTTCGTGAACACGCCCGAGATGGGCATCCACGGCGTCATCGAGTTCGGCAATCGCCTGCTCACCTTCGTCCTTGTGGCGGTCGCGATCGTGACCTTCCTCTTCGTCGTGCGCATGCGACGGCAGCGCCCAGACCTGTTCTGGCTCGCCCTCGCGATCGGCCTGTACGTCCCGCTGCAGGCGATCATCGGCGGCATCACCGTGCTCAGCAACCTCAACCCGTACGTCGTGGGCCTGCACTACTTCGCCTCGGTCGTGCTCGTCGCCCTCGCCGCGGCCTTCGTCTACCGCGTCTACACGGGACCGGGGCCGCGAGAGCGCGCCGTGCCCGCATGGTACGCGGGACTTGCCCACCTCACCAGCGCCGCCGTGCTCATCACGGTCGTCGTCGGCATCCTCGTCACCGGCTCCGGACCGCACGCGGGCGACGCGGGCGCGGCACGAAATGGGCTGGATCCCGAGTACATGCAGCATCTGCACTCGTGGCCGGCCTACGCGGCGTTCGCCCTGACGATCCTGCTTCTCGTCACCGGCTGGCGGCTGCGCGCGCCCCTGCGGTTCTGGGTGGGGATGCTGCTGGCGACCGAACTCGTGCAGATCGCCGTCGGCCTGTGGCAGGCGCGTACCGGCCTGCCCATCGTGCTGGTCAACATCCACATGGTGCTGGCCGTGCTGCTGGTCGCGGCGATGACGGCGGTCGTGCTGCATCTGAAGCAGCCGTCGGGAGCGCGCGATTTCGCGTTCGTGGCGGGGCGAGCGGACCCGCACGAGGCCGCCACCATGCGCGGGCGCTGAGCGCGGGATCCACAGCCCACGCATAGCTGCCGGAAAGACTCCGCACGATCGCGGCGATCAGAGTCGGGACATCCGCGGCACCGTGCCGCCCCGAACCTGAGGAGTCCCCCATGGCCACTCGCCCCCGTCTGATCCGCAGCATCCCGTTCTGGTCGCTGCTCGTCGGATCGCTCGCCGTCGCGGTTGCCGGGGGGTGGTTGACCACGGAGACGCTCAGCGGCATCGACGCGCGGCTGACCGACGGCTCGGCGACCAACAGCGACGTCTACGTCGGTCAGGTCTGGGCCATCGTCGGCGCGATCGTGCTGGGGGCGGGTCTGGTGGGCCTCGCCCTCGCGGCCGCCATCGCCGCAGCGACATCCCTGCTGCCACAGCGGCCCCTCGAGGTCGTCGAGCCGCTGTCGTTCGACGATGCCGAGGAGGACGAGACGTCCGACCCCGAGCCCGAGGTCGACGCCGCGCACCCCACGACGGCCGCGTACGACCGGGCCCGGGACGAGGCGTTCGACGCCGAGGAGCCCGCTCAGGGCGCCCCCGGGCGGGACCGCGCGGAGGCCGGGTCCCGCTGACCGCGAGCGTTCCCGACGGGCGGCGGGGTGCAGCATCCCCCGCCCTCGTCGGGCGCTCAGAACGGCAGCAGCGGGTCGATCGCGATCGCGACGAACAGCAGCGTCAGATAGGTGATGGATGCGTGGAACACACGCATCGGCGCCGGCTCGGTGCCGCGCACCGCGCGGTTGTACAGGCGGTGCGACTCGTAGATGAACCACCCGCCGAAGACGAGCGCCGACGCCGTGTAGACCAGTCCCATGCCGGCGACGGGGATCAGAAGCAGCGAGCACGCCACCGTCGCCCAGGCGTACAGGATGACCTGCAGCCCGACCTGAGCACCCGAGCGCGTGGCGCCCAGCATCGGCACGTCGACCTCGTCGTACTGGGCCTTGTACTTCATCGACAGCGGCCAGTAGTGCGGGGGCGTCCAGAGGAACACGAGCGCGAAGAGGATCAGCGCCGCCCACGAGAGCGATCCGGTCACGGCCGACCAGCCGATCACGACGGGGAAGCAGCCCGCGATGCCGCCCCACACGATGTTCTGCTCGGTGCGGCGCTTGAGGATCATCGTGTAGATGACGACGTAGAAGAAGATCGCGCCGGCCGAGAGGACCGCCGCCAGCCAGTTGGTGGTGAGCCAGAGCCAGAGCGTCGAGACGACGGCCAGCGTCCACGCGAACACGAGGGCGCCGCGCGGCGACACCTCGCCCGTCACCAGCGGCCGGTTGACGGTGCGCTGCATGTGGGCGTCGATGTCGCGATCGAGGTACATGTTGAAGGCCGCGGCCGAGCCGGCGCTGAGGGATCCGCCGATCACGGTGGCGAGCACCAGCCAGAGGTCGGGCAGCCCGTTCTGCGCCAGGATCATCACCGGCACTGTGGTCACGAGCAGCAGCTCGAGCACACGGGGCTTGGTGAGCGCGACGTACGCGCGCACGGTGCGACCGAAGGGGCGCGATGCAATGGATGCCGGGGTGCCGGACGTCGCCGTGATGTCCATCGCCCCCCCCCCGCCCGACACTCGCAGTTACCCGTCGAGTCTATGGCATCGTGCACACGCGGTCCGTCCGCCGGCGCCCCGTGACCGGCGTCGCCGCAGGTCTCACAACCGCGCGCCCAGCCCCGTGAGGGCCGCGATACACACCTGTCACGGGCGGATGCCACACTGCCGTCACACAGCGTCGCCGCATCTGCGTCACGGCATGCCGCTTCGCTATGCTGAAGGAACACGCGCGCCCTCGCGCCCACTCCCACGAAGCCCGCCGCGGATGCGGCGTGCGATCGCGAGACGGGCGGGGCGCTCCCCCACAACACGAAGGGCGGTCCGGTGACGGAGCTGCGTTGGGATGAGATCGATGAGCGCGCCGTGGACACTGTCCGCGTGCTGGCTGCAGATGCGGTGGAGAAGGTCGGCAACGGCCACCCCGGCACTGCGATGAGCCTGGCGCCGGCGGCCTACCTGCTGTACCAGAAGGTGATGCGTCACGATCCGGCCGACACGGGCTGGCTGGGTCGCGACCGCTTCATCCTCTCGGCGGGCCACTCCTCGCTGACGCAGTACATCCAGCTCTACCTGGGTGGCTTCGGCCTCGAGCTCGACGATCTGAAGGCGCTGCGCACGTGGGGCTCCCTCACGCCCGGGCACCCGGAGTACCGCCACACCAAGGGCGTCGAGATCACCACCGGTCCTCTCGGACAGGGGCTGGCCTCCTCGGTCGGCTTCGCCTACGCGTCGCGCTTCGAGCGTGGCCTGTTCGACCCGGATGCCGCACCCGGCACCTCGCCGTTCGATCACTTCGTCTACGTCATCGCCTCCGACGGAGACCTGCAGGAGGGCGTCACCTCCGAGGCCTCGTCGCTCGCCGGCCACCAGAAGCTCGGCAACCTCGTCGTCATCTACGACGCCAACCAGATCTCGATCGAGGACGACACGAACGTCGCCTTCACCGAGGACGTCGCGGGGCGCTACGAGTCGTACGGGTGGCACGTCCAGACCGTGGACTGGAAGAAGAGCGGCGAGTACGTCGAGGACGTGTCCGAGCTGTACACCGCCATCGAGGCCGCGAAGGGCGAGACCGACAAGCCGTCGATCATCGTGCTGAAGACGGTCATCGGCTGGCCCTCGCCCGGCAAGCAGAACACCGGCAAGATCCACGGCTCCGCGCTGGGCGCCGACGAGCTCGCCGCGACGAAGTCGGTGCTCGGCTTCGACCCCGAGCAGACCTTCGCGGTCGCCGACGACGTCATCGCGCACACCCGCTCGCTCCTCGAGCGCGGGGAGGCCGAGAAGGCGGCCTGGCAGAAGGACTTCGACGCCTGGGCGGCCGCGAACCCCGAGCGCAAGGCGCTGCTCGATCGTGTGCTGGCGGGTGAGCTGCCCCAGGGCATCGCCGACGCACTGCCGATCTTCGAGTCGGGCAAGGACGTCTCCACCCGCGCCGCATCGGGCAAGGTCATCAATGCTCTGGCCGCTCAGCTTCCGGAGCTGTGGGGCGGGTCGGCCGACCTCGCCGAGTCCAACCTCACCACCATCAACGACGCCCCCTCGTTCATCCCCGCCGAGTGGTCGACGCACGAGTGGAGCGGCAACCCCTTCGGGCGTGTGCTGCACTTCGGCATCCGCGAGCACGCCATGGGCGCGATCCTCAACGGCATCGTCCTGCACGGTCCGACCCGCGCGTTCGGCGGCACCTTCCTGATCTTCAGCGACTACATGCGCCCCGCGGTGCGCTTGGCGGCGCTGATGGACATCCGCAGCATCTTCGTGTGGACGCATGACTCGATCGCACTCGGCGAAGACGGGCCGACCCATCAGCCGATCGAGCAGATCGCCACGCTCCGCGCGATCCCGAACTTCACGCTCGTGCGTCCCGCGGACGCCAACGAGACCGCTGCGGCGTGGCTCGAGATCCTGCGCCGCCAGGGCGGCCCCGTGGGCATCGCCCTGACCCGCCAGAACATCCCCGTGTTCGAGCGCGGCGAGGGTGACGCCTCCGGCGACACGTTCGCCTCGACCGCCGGCGTCGCGAAGGGCGCCTACGTGCTCGCCGAGGCGCCGAACGGCGCACCGGATGTCATCCTGATCGCGACGGGCTCCGAAGTGCAGATCGCCGTGGCCGCGCGTGAGACGCTCGCGGCGCAGGGCGTGAACGCGCGCGTCGTCTCGGCGCCCTCCCTCGAATGGTTCGCCGAGCAGGATGCCGCCTACCGCGACGCCGTCCTGCCCCCGAGTGTCGGCGCGCGTGTCTCGGTCGAGGCCGGCATCGCGCTCAGCTGGCGTGACATCGTCGGCGACAAGGGGCGCTCCGTCTCGATCGAGCACTTCGGCGCCTCCGCCGACTACAAGACGCTGTACAGCAAGTTCGGCCTGACCCACGAAGCCGTCGTCGAGGCGGCCCTTGCCACCATCAAGGAGAACGCATGAGCACCCCCACCGCACGTCTGGCCGCGGAGGGCGTCAGCATCTGGCTCGACGACCTCTCCCGCGACCGCATCCTCACCGGCAATCTCGCCGACCTCATCGCGACGCGCAACGTCACGGGTGTGACCACCAACCCGACGATCTTCGCCGCGGCGCTCTCGAAGGGAGAGTCCTACGAGGCCCAGGTCGCCCGGCTCGCCGAGCGCGGGGCGAGCACGGACGAGGCGATCTTCGAGCTCACCACCGACGATGTCCGTGCCGCTTCCGACGTCTTCCGCCCCGTCTTCGACGCCACGAACGGCGTCGACGGCCGGGTCTCGATCGAGGTCTCGCCCGACCTGGCCCACGACACCGAGGCGACCGTCGCCGAGGCGAAGAAGCTCGCCGCCGCCGTCGACCGCCCCAACGCGCTGATCAAGATCCCCGCGACCAAGGCGGGCCTGCCGGCGATCGCCGAGGTGATCGGCGCGGGTATCAGCGTCAATGTGACGCTGATCTTCAGCCTCGAGCGCTACGCGGCCGTCATCGATGCCTACCTGACCGGTCTCGAGACCGCCAAGGCCGCGGGCATCGACATCTCGGGCATCGAATCGGTCGCATCGTTCTTCGTCTCGCGCGTGGACACCGAGGTCGACAAGCGCCTCGCGCAGATCGACTCGGACGAGGCCGCCGCGCTCAAGGGCAAAGCCGGCATCGCCAACGCCCGCCTGGCCTACGAGCTCTACGAGCAGCAGTTCGCGTCCGCCCGCGCCAAGGGCCTGCTCGCCGCGGGCGGCAACGTGCAGCGCCCGCTCTGGGCCTCCACCGGCGTCAAGGATCCCGCCCTGCCCGACACCCTGTACGTCACCGAGCTCGTCGCGCCCGGCACCGTCAACACGATGCCCGAGAAGACGCTCGAGGCGACCTTCGACCACGCCGAGATCACCGGCGACACCGTCACCGGTGCCTACGCGGACGCCCACGGCGTCTTCGAGGCCCTGGCCGCCGTGGGCGTGGACTTCGACGACGTGACCCAGGTGCTCGAGGACGAGGGCGTGGAGAAGTTCGTGGTCTCGTGGCGCGAACTGCAGGACACGGTGACGGCCGCTCTCGAGAAGGCGCCGGAGTCGACGCGATGAGCTTCGAGATCCACGTCTCGGGAGCGCCGAAGGTCGCTGCCGAGAAGGTCGTGCCGCAGCTCGTGGCGGATCTCGTCGCATCCGGCATCACCGCCGCGGACCCGACGCTCTGGGGCGCCGCTGCCGAAGAAGAAGCGGCCAAGCGGCTCGGCTGGGTCGACGCCGTCTCCGTCTCGCGGCCGCTCGTCGCCGAGATCGTGGCGCTGCGCGCCGACTTCGCCGGCCGCGGCGTGGATCGCTTCGTCCTCGCAGGCATGGGCGGCTCATCCCTCGCTCCCGAGGTCATCACGCAGACCGCCGGTGTGCCCCTGGTGATCCTCGACTCGACGGCGCCCGGTCAGGTGCTCGCGGCCCTGGATGGCGACAGCGAGACCGGCGGGCTGGAGCGCACCGCCCTGATCGTCTCGTCCAAGTCCGGGTCGACGGTCGAGACCGACTCGGCCAAGCGTGCGTTCGAGGCGGCGTTCCGCGATCTCGGCATCGACCCCGCGGAGCGGATCGTCGTGGTCACCGACCCCGGCTCCCCGCTCGATCATGCCGCCCGCGAGGCCGGCTACCGCGTCTTCAACGCCGACCCGACGGTCGGCGGCCGATACTCCGCCCTCACCGCGTTCGGGCTCGTGCCGGCCGGCCTCGCCGGTGCCGACATCGGCGAGCTGCTCGACGAGGCCGACGCGACCCTGCTCGAAGTGGCCGTCGACAGCCCCGACAACCCGGCTCTGACCCTCGCGGCGGCGATCGCCGCGAGTGAGGGGCCCGGCGGAACCCGCCGAGACAAGGTCGGCCTCGTCGCCGACGGCACGCACATCGAGGGCCTGCCGGACTGGATCGAGCAGCTCATCGCCGAATCGACGGGCAAGGAGGGCACCGGCATCCTGCCCGTCGTCCTGCTCCCCGTCTCGCCCGAGTTCGATGCCGACCTGCACGACCTGCAGATCGTGCGCCTCGTCGGCGATGCCGAGCATTTCCGTATGCTCGAGCGCCACCCGGGCGAGGTGCTGGTCAGCGGGTCCCTCGGGGCGCAGATGGTCGTGTGGGAGTACGCCACCGCCATCGCCGGCCGCCTGCTCGGCATCAACCCGTTCGATCAGCCCGACGTCGAATCCGCCAAGATCGCCACGCGCGGTCTGCTGGAGAAGCGCCCCGCCCCTTCCGCGCCCGCGTTCACGGTCGAGGGTGTCGAGGTTCGGGTGTCGGATCCGACGCTGGCCGTATCCGGAACGATCTCCGGCGTCCTCGACGCCCTCTGGGACCGCCTCGGGAAAGACGGGTACGTCTCCGTGCAGGCCTATGTCGATCGTCTCCAGATCCCGCAGCTCATGGGTCTGCGCGAGCTCGTCGCCGCCGACGCCGGTCGCCCCGCGACATTCGGCTGGGGCCCGCGATTCCTGCACTCCACCGGGCAGTACCACAAGGGCGGACCCGAGACCGGCGTGTTCCTGCAGATCGCGGAGCGCACCGACGTCGATCTCGAGATCCCCGGTCTGCCGTTCACCTTCGGCCAGCTCATCGAAGCTCAGGCCGCAGGAGATGCCTCGGTCCTCGCCGAGCACGGACGACCCGTCGTCACCCTGACCCTCACCGACCCGGCGATCGAGGTGCTCGCACTCTTCGAAGCCGCGCAG
Source organism: Microbacterium sp. HA-8 (assembly GCF_046111165.1). Lineage (NCBI taxonomy): Bacteria > Bacillati > Actinomycetota > Actinomycetes > Micrococcales > Microbacteriaceae > Microbacterium > Microbacterium sp. HA-8. The sequence continues at coordinate 1,850,738 of NZ_CP162025.1, read as the reverse complement.
TAGCGCGCACGCCGCCCCACGCAAGGACCGAGAACACCCTTTCATGCCCCCCATCGACATAGCGCGCGGGCACAACCCGCTGCGCGATCCGGACGACCGACGCCTCAACCGCATCGCGGGTCCCAGTGCCCTCGTGATCTTCGGCGTGACCGGCGATTTGTCTCGCAAGAAGCTGATGCCAGCGGTCTACGACCTCGCCAACCGTGGTCTGCTTCCGCCCGGGTTCGCGCTGGTGGGTTTCGCCCGGCGAGACTGGGAAGACCAGGACTTCGCCGCGGTCGTGTACGACGCCGTCAAGCAGCACGCCCGCACGCCTTTCCGTGAGGAGACCTGGCGACAGCTCCTGCAGGGCATCCGCTTCGTGCAGGGCGAGTTCGACAACCCGGATTCCTTCCGGCGCCTGCGCGAGACGGTCGAGAAGCTCGACGTCGAACGCGGCACGATGGGCAACCACGCGTACTACCTCTCGATCCCACCCAAGGACTTCCCCGTCGTCGCCAAGCAGCTGCGCGACTCCGGACTCGTCGGCGAGGACTCGAACGGTGACGACGCGTGGCGCCGCGTGGTCATCGAGAAGCCCTTCGGCCACGATCTCGCCTCCGCGCGTGCGCTGAATGAGGCCCTCGAAGTCGCCTTCCCCGCCGACTCGATCTTCCGCATCGATCACTACCTCGGCAAGGAGACGGTGCAGAACATCCTCGCGCTGCGCTTCGCGAACGAGCTGTACGAACCGATCTGGAATCGCAACTACGTCGACCACGTGCAGATCACGATGGCCGAAGACATCGGCGTGGGCGGACGCGCCGGCTACTACGACGGCATCGGCGCGGCGCGCGACGTCATCCAGAACCACCTTCTCCAGCTTCTCGCGCTCACCGCGATGGAGGAGCCGATCTCGCTCGATGCCAAGGATCTGCGCGCCGAGAAGGAGAAGGTGCTCGCAGCGGTCGAGCTGCCCGACGACCTCTCCACCGCCACGGCTCGCGGCCAGTACGCGGGCGGGTGGCAGGGCGGCGAGAAGGTCCACGGATTCCTCGACGAAGACGGCATGAATCCGCAGTCCACCACGGAGACGTTCGCCGCCATCAAGCTCGAGATCGCCACCCGCCGCTGGGCCGGTGTTCCCTTCTACCTGCGCACGGGCAAGCGGCTGGGGCGCCGTGTCACCGAGGTCGCCGTCGTGTTCAAGCGCGCGCCGCAGCACCTGTTCGACCGCGGTCAGACTCCGGAACTGGGGCAGAACGCCCTGGTGATCCGCATCCAGCCCGACGAGGGCGTGACGATCCGCTTCGGGTCCAAGGTGCCGGGCGCCGGCACTCAGGTGCGCGATGTGACGATGGACTTCGGTTACGGCCATGCCTTCACCGAAGCCAGTCCCGAGGCGTACGAACGCCTGATCCTCGATGTCCTCCTGGGCGAGCCCCCGCTGTTCCCCCGGCATGAAGAGGTCGAGCTCTCCTGGCGGATCCTCGACCCGGTCGAGGAGTACTGGGCCCAGCAGGGCGGACCGCTCGAGCAGTACAGCCCCGGATCTTGGGGCCCGGCATCCGCCGATGCCCTTCTCGCCCGCGACGGCCGTGTCTGGAGGCGCCCGTGATCATCGATCTTCCCGACACCACCGTCAGCAAGATCGCCCGCTCGCTCGTATCGACGCGCGAGGAGGGCGGCGCCGTCGCCCTCGGCCGCGTGCTGACGCTCGTCATCGCCACACGTCACGGTCTCGAGGAGGACGCGATCGAGGCGGCCAACGACGCCTCGCGAGAGCATCCCATGCGGGTCATCGTCGTGATGACCGACCCCGCGGGCGACCCCCGCCTGGATGCTCAGATCCGCGTCGGCGGCGATGCCGGCGCGAGTGAGGTCGTCATCCTGCGCGCCTTCGGCGACGCCGCGTCGAACGAGGAGGCTCTGGTCACGGGCCTTCTCCTGCCCGACGCGCCCGTGGTGGTGTGGTGGCCCGACGAGCCTCCCGCCGTTCCCGCCGACTCACCGCTGGGACGCATCGCGCAGCGCCGCATCACGGACGCCTCGACCAAGCCCTACACGACGGATCGTCTGCGTCGCCTCGGCCAGGTGTACTCGCCCGGCGACACCGACCTCGCATGGACGCGGCTGACGCACTGGCGCGAGCAGCTGGCGGCCGTCCTCGATCAGCCGCCGTTCGACGAGGTGACCGCGGTCGAGGTGAGGGGTGCGAGCTCCTCTCCGTCCACGGCGCTGCTGGCCGCCTGGCTGCGGCTCAAGCTCGACGTCGATGTCCGCTGGCAGTACATGCCGCCCGCGGAATGGTCCGAGGGCATAAAGTCCGTGCGCCTCACGCGCGCGTCCGGAGACATCCTGCTCGAGCGCCCCGACGCCGGCGTGGCGTGTCTCACCCAGCCCGGGCAGCCCAAGCACGACCTTGTCCTTCCGCGTCGCACCCTGCGCGAGTGCCTCGCGGAGGAGCTGCGTCGCCTGGATCCCGACCTCCTGTATGGTCGAGTCATCACCGATGGGTGGGCTCTTCTGAACCCGCCGCACAGCCAGGAGCCGAATGTCGCCTGAGTGGACAACCGACCGTCGCGTCGTCGTCAGCGCCGACCGAGCCGCTGTCGTCGCCGTCGTCTCGCGCCGCCTCGTCGACAAGATCGCACGCCTCAGCTCCGAGGGTGAGGTGCACATCTCGCTCACGGGCGGCGGAGCCGGCATCGGCGTGCTCGAAGCCGTCACCGCCGACCCGCGCACGCCCGCCATCGACTGGTCGCGTGTCCACTTCTGGTGGAGCGATGAGCGCTACGTACCCGCCGCCGACGCGGAACGCAACGACGGTCAGGCGCGAGCGGCGCTTCTCGACCACATCCCGGTGCCCCCCGAGAACGTGCACGCCGTCGCCTCGACCGACGGCGGAATGAGCGTCGAAGAAGCGGCGGCCGCCTACGGTTCCGAACTGGCACGCTTCCCTTCCGAGGACGAATCCGGCGCGACCGTGCCGTGGCCAAGCTTCGACATCTGCCTGCTCGGGGTCGGCCCCGACGCACACATCGCATCCCTCTTTCCGGATCGCCCCGAGATCCGCGTCGTCGACGAGGCCGCGGTGGCCGTCCACGACTCCCCCAAGCCTCCGCCCACGCGAGTGACACTGACCCGTCCCGTGATCAATGCGTCGCAGCGGGTGTGGATGGTGCTCACCGGCGCCGAGAAGGCGTCCGCGCTGGGTCTGGCACTCGCTGGCGCGAGCTATCTCAGCGTTCCCGCGGCCGGCGCCAAAGGTCGCCGAAGCACCCTGTTCTTCGTCGACGTGGATGCTGCCGCCGAGGTTCCCGAAGAACTGATCGACCCCGACTGACCGAGGTCAGCCGGGGTCTTTCCGTTTTGTTCGCGGTGGTCGGTTACTGGCCGCGACGCTCGCGGAGCTGACGCAGGGCGTCATCGAGGAGCTGCGCCGCCTCTTCGTCGGTACGTCGTTCCTTCACGTATGCCAGGTGGGTCTTGTACGGCTCGGTCTTGGCGAGGGCCGGCGGGTTCTCCTTGTCGCGCCCCGCGGGGAGACCGGAGTGCGGGCTGTCAATCGTGTCGGGGATCTCCTCCTCGGGGATTCCCGCCGCGAAGTATCGCACCGTCTCGTTGCCCAGCGCATCCCAGTACGACACGGCGACACGCTCTGCGTGGTACCCGTGGTCCTGTTCGCCCATCGGTCCGGCACCGACTCGGGTGCCGCGGATCGCGTTGCCGCCTGTCGCCATGTTCTTACAGTCCCTGGAATTTGGTGATGAGCCCGAGGGCCACGATGGAGGAGAACCACGTCAGTGCGAGGACGATGGTGAACCGGTTGAGGTTGCGCTCTGCCAGACCCGAAGAACCCAGCGACGAGGTCATTCCGCCGCCGAACATGTCGGAGAGCCCTCCGCCGCGTCCCTTGTGCAGAAGGATCAGCAGGGTCAGCAGCAGACTCGTGATCCCGAGGATCACCTGCAGCACGAATTCGATGATCTGCACAGTGAGATGCCTTTCACAGCGCCCGGGCCTCGGGCGCACAGTCCTCCAGTATAGGCGGGGGCCTAGACTCCGATGTGCTTCTGGAAGCGGATGATCGCGGCGAAGTCGTCGACCTTCAGGCTCGCCCCACCGACGAGCGCTCCGTCGACGTCGGGCTCGCGCATGAAACCGGCGATGTTGGACGCACCGACCGATCCGCCGTAGAGCACTCGCGTGGCCGCAGCCGCATCGGCGCCGAGCTTGTCGGCGACGACGGCACGGAGCGGGGCACACACCTGCTGCGCCTGCTCGGGCGTCGCCGCCTGGCCCGAGCCGATAGCCCAGACGGGCTCGTACGCCACGACGATGTCGGCGCCCGGCGCCACACCCTCGAGCGCCGCCTCGAGCTGCGCGACGGGAACGGCGCTCGCGCCGTGCTTCTCGAGGTCCTCGGCCGTCTCGCCGACGCAGATCACGGGGACGAGCCCGTGACGCAGCGCAGCCTTCGTCTTGGCGGCCACGACAGCATCCGTCTCGTCGTGGTACTGACGACGCTCGGAATGGCCGATGATGACGTATCGGCAGTCGAGCTTCGCGAGGAACTGCCCCGAGATCTCACCCGTGTATGCGCCGGAGTCGTGGACCGAGAGGTCCTGGGCTCCGAGCGCGAACGAGATCTTGTCTGCCGCGATGAGCGTCTGCACGCTGCGCAGATCGGTGAAGGGCGGGAAGAGCGCCACCTCGACGGAGCCGTTTTCATGCTTGGCGTCCTTGAGCGCCCAGTCGAGCTTCTGGACGAGCGCGATCGCCTGCTGGTGATCGAGGTTCATCTTCCAGTTGCCGGCGATGAGCGGTGTTCTGGTCACTGCTGCCATCCGAGGACCTCCAGTCCGGGGAGCTTCTTGCCCTCGAGGAATTCGAGGCTTGCGCCTCCACCCGTCGAGATGTGGCCGAATCGATCGTCCGAGAAGCCGAGCTGTCGTACCGCGGCCGCCGAGTCGCCGCCGCCGACGACGGAGAGCCCGTCGACGTCGGTGAGCGCCTGCGCGACCGCCTTGGTGCCTGCGGCGAACGCCGGCATCTCGAACACGCCCATCGGGCCGTTCCAGAACACCGTACGGCTGCCGCGGATCGCCTCGGCGAACGCCGCGGCCGTCTGCGGCCCGATGTCGAGCCCGAGGCCGGAGGCACCGAAGGCGGTGTCTTCGAGAGCGTCCGCCGGCGCGATCACGTGCTCGGCATCGGCGGCGAACCGCGAGGCCACGACCGCGTCGGTGGGGAGCACGAGCTCCACGCCGCGCTCCTTCGCCGCCTCGATGTAGCCGCGCACCACGTCGAGCTGGTCGACCTCGAGCAGGCTTGCGCCCACCCTGTGGCCCTGTGCCGCAAGGAAGGTGAACATCATGCCGCCGCCGACGAGCAGGCGGTCGACCCGCGGAAGCAGGTGCGAGATGACGCCGAGTTTGTCGCTGACCTTGGAGCCGCCGAGGACGACCGTGTAGGGACGCTCGGGTGTCTCGGTCAGGCGGTCGAGCACCTGGAGCTCGGCGGCGATCAGCAGACCGGCCGACGAGGGCAAGATCTGCGCCAGGTCGAAGACGCTCGCCTGCTTGCGGTGCACAACACCGAAGCCGTCCGAAACCAGTGCGTCGCCGAGCTGCGCGAGCTCACCGGCGAAGGCGGTGCGCACGGCGTCGTCCTTCGAGGTCTCGCCCGGGCTGAAGCGGAGATTCTCGATCACCGCGACGTCGCCGTTCTCGAGCGCGGCGACCGCCTCGTGGGCGGACTCGCCGACCGTGTCCCGCGCGAACGCCACGGGCTTGCCGAGCAGCTCGGACAGGCGCTGCGCGACGGGGGCGAGACTGTAGGCCGGGTCGGGTGCGCCGTCGGGCCGCCCGAGGTGGGAGCAGACCACAAGACGCGCGCCCTGCTGGATGAGGGCGTTGAGCGTGGGGAGCGACGCGCGCACGCGGCCATCGTCCGTGATGACGCCGTCCTTCAACGGGACGTTCAGGTCACAACGGACGATGACGCGCTTGCCTGCGAGCGAACCCAGGGATTCGAGGGTGCGCAGAGCCATGACGCGGTTTACAGGCGCTCGGCGACGTACTCGGTCAGGTCGACGAGGCGGTTGGAGTAGCCCCACTCGTTGTCGTACCAGCTCGACACCTTGACGAGGTTGCCGCTGACGTTGGTCAGCTCCGCGTCGAAGATCGACGAGTGCGGGTTGAGCTGGATGTCGCTCGAGACGATGGGGTCCTCGGTGTACTCGAGGATGCCCGCGAGGCGACCCTCGGCCGCAGCGGTCTTGTACACGGCGTTGATCTGCTCGACGGTGAGGCCCTCGGTGGGCGTCACGATCGTGAGGTCGACGATCGAGCCGGTGGGGACCGGCACACGGTACGACGATCCGCTGAGCTTGCCGTTGAGCTCGGGCAGGACGCGGCCGATGGCCTTGGCCGCGCCGGTCGAGGCGGGGACGATGTTGATCGCGGCGCCGCGGGCACGACGCAGGTCGCTGTGCGGGCCGTCCTGCAGGTTCTGGTCGGCGGTGTACGCGTGCGCCGTCATCATGAAGCCGCGCTCGATGCCGAAGGCGTCGTTGAAGACCTTCGCGAGGGGGGCGAGGCAGTTGGTCGTGCACGAGGCGTTCGAGATGATGACGTCCGACGCGGGGTCGTAGGTCTCTTCGTTCACGCCCATCACGATGGTCGCGTCGTCGCCGGTGGCCGGAGCGGAGACGAGCACCTTCTTTGCGCCGCCCGCGATGTGCTTCTTGGCGTCCTCGGCCTTGGTGAAGCGACCGGTCGACTCGATGACGATGTCGACGCCCAGTTCGCCCCAGGGGAGGTTGGCGGGGTCACGCTCCGCGAAGACCTTGATGGTGTGGCCGTCGACGGTGATCGAGTCCTCGTCGTAGGTGACGTCGACCGAGAGCGGGCCACCCACGGAGTCGTAGGTGAGCAGGTGGGCGAGGGTCTTGTTGTCGGTGAGGTCGTTCACCGCCACGATCTCGAGGTCCGCGCCCTGCGCGAGCGCCGCGCGGAGGTAGTTGCGTCCGATGCGGCCGAAGCCGTTGATGCCGATCTTGACAGACACGATGTCTCCCGATTCTCTTCGCGCCGTAGCGCGGTATTCATCGCGCGGGGACGCCGCGCTATTTCATGGAGAAGAGGATGCCGGAGCCCTCACCGAAGCGAGGGCCCCGAGGCATCCTCACCTCGTCAAGACCCTACCAGCAGACCCGTCGTCTTCTCACGGGCGATCTCGAAGCGCGACTGCACGTCCGCCCAGTTCGCGATGTTCCAGAACGCCTTGACGTAGTCCGCCCGGACGTTCTTGTAGTCGAGGTAGTACGCGTGCTCCCAGACATCGAGCAGCAGCAGCGGGACGGTGCCGGCGGCGAACTGCGCCTGCTGGTCGAAGAACTGCTGGATGATCAGGTTCTGGCCGATGGAGTCCCAGAACAGGCCGGCCCAGCCGGAACCCTGCACACCCAGCGCGGCCGCACTGAAGTGGGCCGTGAACTTGTCGAACGAGCCGAAGTTGTCGGTGATGGCCGACTCGAGCTCACCGGTCGGCTTGTCGCCGCCCTCGGGCGAGAGGTTGGTCCAGAAAATGGAGTGGTTGGTGTGGCCGCCCAGGTTGAAGGCGAGGTCCTTCTCCAGCTTGTTGATGTTGGCGAAGTCCCCCTTGTCGCGGGCCTCGGCCAGCTGCTCCAGCGCCGTGTTCGCGCCGGTGACGTACGCCTGGTGGTGCTTGTCGTGGTGCAGCTGCATGATCGTCGCGCTGATGTGCGGCTCGAGTGCCGCGTAGTCGTAGGGCAGATCGGGCAGTGTGTAGGTCGCCATATTCGCTTTCTTCCTGTCGGTGCCGCGCCTTCGCACGGCGAGGATGACGTTTTCATCCTAGTGACGGGTAACGCGGCGGACGGGCCCTTGACTTCCCTGCGCGGCCGGATCAGCCGGCGTCTATGTCGGCGGGGATGCCCGCGTCGGTACCCGGCAGGCCCTCTTCTTCGGCGCGTTTGTCGGCCATGGCCAGGAGGCGGCGGATGCGGCCCGCGACGGCATCCTTCGTCAGCGGCGGGTCGGCGTGATGACCGAGCTCGTCGAGGCTCGCCTCGCGGTGCGCCAGGCGCAGTTCGCCGGCCTCGCGGAGATGATCGGGGATGCCGGGACCGAGGATCTCGAGTGCCCTCTCGACGCGGGCGCAGGCGGCGACGGCGGCCTGCGCGGATCGGCGCAGGTTGGCATCGTCGAAGTTGACCAGGCGGTTGACCCCGGCGCGCACCTCCCGGCGCTGGCGCAGCTGCTCCCACTCCCCCGCCGCGCGTTGCGCGCCCATGAGGTGAAGGACGGCGCGGATCGCCTCGCCATCGCGGACGACCACGCGGTGCACGCCGCGCACCTCTCGGGCCTTCGCCGCCACCCCGAGGCGATGTGCGGCTCCCACGAGCGCCATGGCGGCCTCCGACGAGGGGCAGGTCACCTCGAGCGCCGCGGAGCGTCCCGGGTCGGTCAGGGTGCCACCGGCGAGGAATGCTCCGCGCCAGACGGCCGCGAGATCGTCTCGCGAACCCGTCGTGAGCTTGTTCGGCAGGCCCCGCACGGGCCGGCGCCGCTGATCGAGAAGGCCCGTCTGGCGGGCGAGCGTCTCGCCGCCTTCGCGCACGCGCACGACGAAGTGCCCCTCCTGACGCGACGAGGAGGCCTGGACGTGTCCGAGCTCGGGACGCACGCCGTAGATCTCGATGATGTCGCGCGCCGCGCGACGCGCAAGCGCCTCGGAGTCCAGTTCGGCTTCGATCGCCATGCGCCCGGCGATCGAGTGCAGACCGCCGGAGAATCGCAGCAGGGCGGTGACCTCGGCGACGCGGGACGAGGGTCGCGCGTCGCGGATCGACATGAGCTCGGCCTTGACGTCGGCGGTGAGTGGCACGGCTCTCCTCGGATCGGGAAGACGGGTGGGGAACCTCCCTAGCTTACTCGCGACCCAGATCTCGATGCTTCACGCGGACGGCGATACCCGGGATCTCCCGCAGGCGCTCGGCGAGCTGGCCGGCCATGGCGACGGAGCGGTGCTTTCCTCCCGTGCAGCCGATCGCGACGGTCGAGTGCCTCTTGTTCTCGCGCTGGTAGCCGGCGAGAACGGGCGAGAGCGATGCCGCATACGCATCGAGGAACTCGCTCGCCCCGGCCTGCGCCAGCACGTAGTCGCGCACCTGCGGGTCCTGACCGGTGAGCTGGCGCAGATCCGATTCCCAGAACGGATTCGGCAGAAAGCGCATATCGGCGACCAGATCGGCGTCGGGCGGCAGACCGTACTTGAACCCGAAGCTCAGGATCGTGACGGTGTGACGGGCCGATCCCTCTTCGGAGAAGAGCTCGCCGACGGTGGTGGCGAGCTGATGGATGTTGAACGAGCTCGTATCGATGATGAGGTCGGCGCTCTCGCGGATCGGGGCCAGTCGCCGGCGCTCGACCGCGATGCCGTCGAGGATCGTGCCATCACCCTGCAGCGGGTGTGGACGCCGGACCGCCTCGAACCGGCGCACGAGCACCTCGTCGGAGGCGTCGAGGAAGACCACCCGCACCTTGCGCCCCTCGCGCAGCGCGCCCATCGCCTCGGGCAATCGCTCGAAGAGACCGCGCCCGCGGACGTCGACGACGGCGGCGACCCGCGGCAGCGCGCCGCCGACCATCCCCGACAGGTCGAGCAGCGGGCGCAGCATCTGAGGCGGCAGGTTGTCGACGACGTACCAGTCGAGGTCTTCGAGCGCGTTCGCCACCGTCGAGCGCCCGGCGCCCGACATCCCCGTGACGATCAGGACCTCGCCCGCGCCGCCGTCCGTTTCCACCCTCGCCCCATCCGGTTGCGGTCCGATGTTCGCGTCTACCCTACTGACTCGACGGCACGGGACCGTTCGGCATCGGCCGGGGCAGCATCCCCCTCCCCCGGCGCTACGGCGGATGCGACCTCACCTGCCACGAGCCGCGCGTGGATGTTCTGCGCGAGTTTGGGACCGATGCCCTTGACCTCGGTGATCTCGACGGCGCTGGCGCGGCGCAGGGCGGCGACGGATCCGAAGTGGCGCAGCAGCACACGGATGCGCTCGGCCCCCAGCCCCGGCACCTCGGCGAGCACGCTCTGGATGTCGCGCCCGCGCCGTTTGCGCTGATGGGTGATCGCGAAGCGATGGGCCTCATCGCGCAACCGCTGCAGCAGATAGAGCGCCTCGCTCGTGCGCGGGAGGATCACCGGATACTCCTCTCCGGGCAGCCAGACCTCCTCGAGGCGCTTGGCGATGCCGCAGAGGGCGATCTCCTCGTGGCCTGCGTCGGCGAGGGCTCGCGCGGCGGCCTCGACCTGGGGTCGCCCGCCGTCTACCAGGAGCAGCTGCGGCGGATACGCGAAGCGCGGCCTGCGCCGCGGCGTCGAAGGGTCCTCGGGCTCGTTCTCCTCGGGTCGGTCGAGGTGGGCGAGCCGGCGGGTGAGCACCTGGTGGATGGAGTCGGTGTCGTCGGTCGTCTCGGCGATCGAGAACGATCGGTACTGATCTTTGCGCGGCAGGCCGTCCTCGAACACCACCATCGACGCGACGACGTTGGTGCCGCCCAGGTGCGACACGTCGAAGCACTCGATCCGAAGCGGGGCCTCGGCGAGCCCGAGCGCCTCCTGCAGATCGGTCAGCGCCTGCGTGCGCGCGACGTAGTCGCTCGTGCGGCGGGTCTTATGCAGCATGAGAGCCTGCTGCGCGTTGAGGGTCGCGGTCTTGAGCAGTTCGGCCTTGCGCCCGCGCTGGGCGACCTGGATCGTGACGGGCCGGCCGTCGCGCTTCTCCCGCAGCCACTGCTCGAGCTCCTGAGCGTCGGGGGGCAACGTCGGCACGAGCACGCGGCGGGGGATGTCGGCGGCCGCTGCGTCCCCGTACGCCCGCTGGAGCACCTGGTCGATGAGGTCGCCGCCCTCGATGTCGAGCTCCTTCTCGATGGTGGAGGCCCGGACGCCGCGGACGCGCCCGCCGCGCACGGTGAAGTGCTGGACCGTGGCGGCGAGCTCGTCTTCGGCGACACCGAACAGATCGGCGTCGACATCCTCGCCCAGTACGAGCGCGGACCGCGAGAGCACGGCGTCGATCGCTCCCAGCTTGTCTCGGTAGGAGGCCGCCGACTCGTAGTCCATCGCCGCCGACGCCTCGCGCATCCGCGCCGTGAGCATCGTCGTGAATCTCTTGTCGCCGCCGGCCATGAAGGCCACGAAGTCGTCGACGATCGCACGGTGCTCGTCGATGCCGACCTTCATCGAGCATGGGCCGCCGCACTTGCCGATCTGCCCCGGAAAGCACGGCCGCCCCGTCTGCATCGCCTTCTTGTAGCTGGCGTCGCTGCACGTGCGGATCGGGAACACCTTGATCATCTGGTCGATCGTGTCGTGCACGGCCCACACCTTGGGGTATGGGCCGAAGTACTTCGCACCCGGGATGCGGCGATTGCGGGTGACGATCACCCGCGGCGCCTCATCGGCGAGGGTGATCGCCATGAACGGGTAGGACTTGTCGTCGCGATACCGGACATTGAACGGCGGATCGAACTCCTTGATCCACATGTATTCCAACTGCAGCGCCTCGACATCGCTGCCGACGACCGTCCACTCGACCGACGCTGCCGTCGTGACCATGCGCCGCGTGCGCTCGTGCAGTGTGTGCAGGGGCGCGAAGTAGTTGCTCAAGCGCGCGCGCAGGTTTTTGGCCTTGCCGACGTAGAGCACCCGCCCGCCGGCATCGCGGAAGCGGTAGACGCCGGGATTGGTCGGAATCTCGCCGGGCTTGGGGCGATAGGACAGCTGCGGACGCGTCGCCCGCGCGGCGGCCACCTCAGCCCGCCTTGCGCCGCTCGATGGAGCGACGCTGCTCGTGCAGTCGGAGCACCTCGGCGAGAAACTCCCCCGTGTGGCTGCCCTCGGCGCGCGCGACCTGCTCGGGTGTGCCCGTCGCGACGACCTGGCCTCCGCCGGAGCCGCCCTCGGGGCCCATGTCGATGATCCAGTCCGCGGATTTGATGACGTCGAGGTTGTGCTCGATGACGATGACCGTATTGCCCTTCTCGACGAGCTCGCCCAGCACGTCGAGCAGGCGCCGGACGTCTTCGAAGTGCAGACCCGTCGTCGGCTCGTCGAGGACATAGACGCTGCGGCCGTTGCTGCGGCGCTGGAGTTCGGTGGCGAGCTTGACACGCTGGGCCTCGCCGCCCGAGAGCGTCGTGGCGGACTGCCCCAGCCGCACATACCCCAGCCCGACGTCGACGAGCGTCTTGAGGAAACGGTGGATCGCCTGGATCGGCTCGAAGAAGACCGCCGCCTCCTCGATCGGCATCTCGAGGACCTCGGCAATGTTCTTGCCCTTGTAGTGCACGGCCAGGGTGTCGCGGTTGTAACGCTTGCCGTGGCAGACCTCGCAATCGACGTAGACGTCGGGCAGGAAGTTCATCTCGATCTTGATGGTGCCATCGCCCGAGCACGCCTCGCATCGACCGCCCTTGACGTTGAAGCTGAAACGACCGGGCTGGTATCCGCGCACCTTGGCCTCGGGCGTCTCGCTGAACAGAGTGCGAATCCGGTCGAAGACCCCCGTGTACGTCGCGGGATTGGAGCGCGGTGTGCGGCCGATCGGGTTCTGATCGACGTGCACCACCTTGTCGAGGTTGTCGAGACCCGTGACACGGGTGTGCTTGCCGGGAACCCGCCGCGCACCGTTGAGGCGGGAGGCGAGCACCTCGTAGAGGATGCCGTTCACGAGCGACGATTTGCCCGACCCGCTGACGCCGGTGACGGCGGTCAGCAGCCCGAGCGGGAAGTCCACCGTCACGTTCTGGAGGTTGTTCTCGCGGGCGCCGACGACGGTGATCCGTCGCGACTTGTCGACCTTGCGCCGTGTCGCGGGAGTCGGGATCCCGCGCCGGCCGGCCAGGTAGTCTCCCGTGAGCGAGTCCTCATCCGAAAGCAACGCAGCGTACGGCCCGGAGTGCACGACGGTGCCGCCGTTGACGCCGGCGCGCGGGCCGATGTCGACCACCCAGTCGGCGGACTCGATCGTCTCCTCGTCGTGCTCGACGACGATCAGCGTGTTGCCGAGATCGCGCAGCGCGACGAGGGTCTGGATGAGCCGTCGGTTGTCTCGCTGGTGCAGCCCGATCGAGGGCTCGTCGAGCACGTAGAGCACCCCGGTCAACCCCGAGCCGATCTGCGTCGCGAGCCGGATGCGCTGCGCCTCGCCGCCCGACAGGGATGCCGCGGCGCGACTGAGGCTGAGATAGTTGAGCCCCACCTGGATGAGGAAGTCGAGGCGTACGCGGATCTCACGCAGGACCTGGGCGGCGATCGCGGCCTCGCGATCGGTGAGGGTCAGCTGCGCGAAGTAGTCGCGCGCCTGACCGAGGCTCAGGCGCGACGCCTCGGCGATGGAGTGGCCGTGGACGAGCACGGAGAGGACCTCGGGCTTGAGCCGGTCGCCGTCGCACACGGGGCAGGGCACCTCGCGCAGGAACTCGGCCCAGCGAACCCGCTGCGTGTCGGTCTCGGCCTGCAGCCACTGGCGCTCGATGTACGGCACGACACCCTCGAACCCCGACGCATAGCGCATTTCGCGCCCGTATCGGTTCTTCCATTTGACCGTGACCTTGTAGTTCTCACCACGCAGCACCGCCTCCCGCACGTCGGAGGGAAGCTCGCGCCACGGGGTGTCGAGGGAGAAGTCGAGGTCTCGCGAGAGCCCTTCGAGCAACCTCTCGTAGTACTGGAACAGCCCCTTGCCCTGCGTGGTCCACGGGACGATGACGCCCTCGCGGATCGACAGCTCGTCATCGCCGAGCAGCAGCTCGACATCCACCGCCATGCGGGTGCCCAGGCCCGAGCAGGTCGGGCAGGCGCCGAAGGGAGCGTTGAACGAGAAGGTTCGCGGCTCGATCTCGGTGAGCTGCAGGGGGTGTCCGTTGGGGCAGGCGAGCTTCTCGGAGAAGTCCTGCCACGCGTCGTCGCCCTCTTCGTCGACGAAATTGATCTGCAGGATGCCGCCCGCCAGCCCGAGCGCCGTCTCGACGGAGTCGGTGACGCGGCCGAGGATGTCGGGGCTCGCGACCAGGCGATCGACGACCACGGCGATGTCGTGCTTGTAGCTCTTCTTCAGCGTCGGCGGCTCGGCAAGCTGGATCAGCTCGCCGTCGACGATGGCGCGGGCGTAGCCCTTGGCCCCGAGCTCCCGGAAGAGGTCGACGAACTCGCCCTTCTTCTGCGACACCACGGGCGCGACGATCTGATATCGCGTGCGCTCGGGCAGCTCCATCAGCTGATCGGCGATCTGCTGCACCGTCTGACGCTGGATGACCTCTCCGCACTCGGGACAGTGCGGCACTCCGATGCGCGCCCACAGCAGGCGCATGTAGTCGTAGATCTCGGTGATGGTGCCCACCGTGGACCGCGGGTTGCGGTTGGTGGACTTCTGGTCGATCGAGACCGCGGGGCTGAGACCCTCGATGAAGTCGACGTCGGGGCGGTCGACCTGGCCGAGGAACTGCCGCGCGTACGCGCTCAGGGACTCGACATACCGGCGCTGACCCTCCGCGAAGATCGTGTCGAAGGCGAGACTCGACTTGCCCGATCCCGAGAGGCCCGTGAAGACGACGAGCGCATCGCGCGGGATGTCGAGGTCGACGTTCTGCAGGTTGTGCACGCGGGCACCGCGAACACTGAGCTTGGCGGGGGTGGCGACGGGGACGATAGGCACTCGTCAAGTGTAGGAGCGGCCTCCGACATCGGCTCGAGGTTCGCCGCGAGCGGATGCCGGAGCCCCGCCGACCGCGTGACGCGGCGCGGTCCTGACCTCACGCGTGCCCGGCGCGCTCCATGGCCCGCAGCTCCTTCTTCATGTCCTGGACCTCGTCGCGCAGGCGCGCCGCGAGCTCGAATTTGAGCTCGGCGGCAGCCGCGAGCATCTGGTCGCTCAGATCCGCGATCGTCGCCTCGAGCTGGCCCGCGCCCTCCGCGGCGATCCCCTCGCGCCGCAGCCGCGGCGTGGGCGATTTGCCCTTGCCGGCTCTGCCGCCGGCATCCCGCTTCGACAGCATGGCCGCGGTGTCGGCGCCCTCGCGCGCGAGCACCTCGGTGATGTCGGCGATGCGCTTGCGCAGGGGCTGCGGATCGATGCCGTGCTCGAGGTTGTAGGCGATCTGCTTGTCTCGGCGGCGATTGGTCTCGTCGATGGCCTTGCGCATCGAATCCGTCATCGTCTCGGCGTACATGTGCACCTCGCCCGAGACGTTTCGCGCCGCGCGGCCGATCGTCTGGATGAGGGAGGTGCCGCTGCGCAGGAACCCCTCCTTGTCGGCATCGAGGATCGCCACGAGAGACACCTCGGGCAGGTCGAGTCCCTCGCGCAGGAGGTTGATGCCGACCAGCACGTCGTAGACGCCCGCCCGCAGCTCGGTGAGCAATTCGACACGGCGCAGCGTGTCGACGTCGGAGTGCAGGTAGCGCACGCGCACGCCGTGCTCCCCGAGAAAGTCGGTGAGCTCCTCCGCCATCTTCTTGGTGAGCGTCGTCACGAGCACGCGCTCGTCGCGCCCGACGCGCACACGGATCTGCTCCAGCAGATCATCGATCTGGCCCTTGGCGGACTTGACGACGATCTGCGGGTCGATGAGCCCCGTCGGGCGGATGATCTGCTCGACCACGCCGTCGGCGATGCCCATCTCGTACCGACCGGGGGTGGCCGAGAGGTAGACCGTCTGTCCGACGCGCTGTTTGAACTCGTCCCAGCGCAGCGGACGGTTGTCCATCGCGCTCGGAAGCCGGAACCCGTGGTCGACGAGCGTGCGCTTGCGCGACGCGTCGCCCTCGTACATCGCACCGATCTGCGGCACCGTGACGTGGGACTCGTCGATGACGATGAGGAAGTCGTCGGGGAAGAAGTCGAGCAGGCAGTGGGGCGCCTCGCCGGGGGCACGCGCGTCGATGTGTCGCGAGTAGTTCTCGATGCCGGAGCAGAATCCCAGCTGCTGCATCATCTCGAGGTCGAACGTCGTGCGCATGCGCAGTCGCTGCGCTTCGAGCAGCTTGCCCTGTCCCTCGAGCTGTTTCAGCCTCTCTTCGAGCTCGACCTCGATCGTGCCGATGGCGCGCTGCATGACGTCGGTGCCGGCGACGTAGTGGGATGCCGGGAAGATCGGCACGGAGTCGAGTCGCTCGAGCACGTCGCCGGTGAGGGGATGCAGCCGGTAGAGCGCCTCGATCTCGTCGCCGAAGAGCTCGATGCGGATCGCATACTCCTCGTAGACGGGGATGATCTCGATCGTGTCGCCGCGCACACGGAAGTTGCCGCGCGAGAAGTCGACGTCGTTGCGGTTGTACTGCATGGAGATGAACTTGCGGATGAGTGCGTCGCGGTCGTAACGCTCGCCCGTCTGCAAGGCAACCATCGCGCGCAGGTACTCCTCGGGCGCACCCAGCCCGTAGATGCACGAGACAGTGGACACCACGACGACATCGCGACGGGACAGCAGCGAATTGGTCGTCGAATGACGCAGGCGCTCGACCTCGGCGTTGATCGAGCTGTCCTTCTCGATGAAGGTGTCCGTCTGCGGCACGTAGGCCTCGGGCTGGTAGTAGTCGTAGTACGAGACGAAGTATTCGACGGCGTTGTGCGGCATCAGTTCGCGGAACTCGTTGGCCAGCTGCGCCGCGAGGGTCTTGTTATGGGCGAGCACGAGCGTCGGACGCTGCACCTGCTCGATGAGCCACGCGGTCGTCGCGGACTTTCCGGTGCCCGTCGCCCCGAGCAGCACGACGTCGGTCTCGCCGGCGTTGATGCGCTGCGCCAGCGCGGCGATCGCCTGCGGCTGGTCGCCCGAGGGCTGGTACTCGCTGACGACCTCGAACGGCCGGACGCTGCGGGTGGTCTGCATGCTCCGAGCCTAGGACGGGCCCCCGACATCGGTCCCGGTGTTCGCGCTGGGCGTGCGCAGGCGCTCCCAGAGGGCGTCCGCCTGCGCCTCCGTGTGCGCGAGCGAACCGGCGGTGTCGATGACGACGTCCGCCACGGCGAGCCGCGTGTCGTCCGAGACCTGCGAGGCGATGCGCGCGTCGGCATCCGCACGCGATAGTCCGCGCTCGGTCACGAGACGACCCGCCCGGATGGCCGCCGGCGCGTGTGCCACCACCACCAGATCCCAGGGGTCGTCCCCGCGTGCCTCCACCAGCAGGGGCACGTCGTACACGACGACGGCGTCGGGATCGGCGGCCAGTGCCGCAGCGAATCTCGCCGCGGAGAGCGCGCGGACGGCAGGATGGACGATCGCGTTCAGGCGTGCGAGCGCGTCAGGGCGCCCGAACACCCGCGCGCCGAGTCGCGGGCGGGCGAGCGAGCCGTCGCGCTCCAGGATGTCGTCACCGAATTCTGCGGCGAGGCGCTCGAGCACCGGCGAGCCCGGGCTCTGGACCTCGCGCACGAGCGCATCCGCGTCGACGATGACGGCGCCGTGACCGGCGAGACGCCGCGCGATGGTCGATTTGCCCGACGCGATGCCGCCGGTGAGCGCGATCAGAGGCATGCCTCGAGCATGCCATGCCGTGTCCTGAGGACCGGGCGAGGGGTGCTCCCGAAACCTGAAGTCGACGCTGAGCCGGGCTTGAGGATCGCCTGAGGGGCGCGCCATAGCTTCTTCATACGGGATGCGAACGACCGGTCAGCCGGCCAGGAGGATCCCGAGACACCACCGGACACCGACATCGTCGCCCAGCGGAAGGAGCGCAGATGGACACCATCGCGCACTCTGGGGCCGCGGGCGCGGCGTGGGTCCCGGTGGCTGCAGACATCCTGCGCGACCGCCTCGGGGGACGCGGCGCGCGGGTGCAGGCGCATGGCGCATGCGGGGGGAACGCCGTGTCATGCACCGCAGGGCGGCATCGCGAGGTCTGGGGGGTCCTCGCCGTGCACGCCCCCGACAGACGGGGTCTCCGACCGCCGACAACGCTCACGCACCCGCCCTCGGCGGGCTCGCTCGCGAACCCGAACGCGAGCATGTCGAGACGCCTGGGTGAGGCGTCGAGCGTTGCGGCGGTCGGGGGCCACCGCAGTTTCAGACCTCTCGGCGAGAGGAGGCGGCCGGCGCGGGACTGGGGAGTTTCCGCGGCGCCGCCGCCTCTCCCGGTGGGGGCGCGGGCGTGATCCACACGCCCCGCGCCTTCTCCTCCGCCACGTGCTCGCACGTGGCGGGACCCGTCACGGTGGTCGTGGGGACGACCGCCGTGACGGGTGCTTTTTTGTCGTCCCCTCCGAGCGATTAGGACGAGGCGGATGCCGGGGGAAGCATTCACGCGCGTGTTCTGGGATATCATCCTGGATGTCGCCGAACCCACCCCAGGGGTGCGGAGACGCACAGGAGGGGTGTCCGTGCAGGAGTCGCGTGTTGCTGTCGTCGTCGAGGACGACGCGGACATCCGCTCACTGATCTCGTCGGTTCTCGAGCAGGCCGGTTTCTCTGTTTTCTCGGCCTCGGCGGGCCTCGACGGCATCGAACTCGTCCGCGCCCACGACCCGGTCGTGACGACTCTCGACGTGTCGATGCCGGGCATGGACGGATACGAGACGGCCAAGCGCATCCGGGCCTTCAGCGACACGTACATCGTGATGCTCACGGCGCGCGCCGACGAGATCGACACGTTGCTGGGGCTGCAGTCCGGCGCCGATGACTATGTCACCAAGCCCTTCCGCCCTCGAGAGCTGCGCGCTCGTGTCGAGGCCATGATGCGGCGCCCGCGCGGCACCGTCGCGGGCGATGCGCCCAGCACGGGCGCGGTCGCCGTCGCCACCGCGCCGTCTCCGGTCGCGACGGCGGCTCCCGAAGACGAGGGCTGGCTTTCGCACAAGGGACTGCGACTGCACCCCGACATGCGCGTCGTGACGGTCGAAGACGACGACGTCGAGCTCACCCGCAGCGAGTTCGACATCCTCTTCGATCTGCTCAGCGCGGGTCGTCGCGTGGTCAGCAAGAACGACCTCGCCCTGATGCTGCGCGGCGACCGCTACGTGGGCGGCAGCGACTACGTCAGCGAGCACGACGCCCGTGCCATCGAGGTGCACGTGGCGAACCTGCGCCGGAAGCTCGGCGAGTCCGCCGCCCAGCCGCGCTGGATCGAGACGATCCGCGGCGTGGGCTACCGGCTCACCGCCGCCTGAACCCGGCCGGGACGACCGCACCCGGGTCAGCCGGACGATCCGGGTACCGGGTCAGACCATGCCGGCGATGATGACAGACGCGTCGGGACTCGATGCCGAACGCGTCGCCGCCTCGGATGCCGCCCGCACCATCTGGTCGGCGTCGTAGCCGATGCTGTCCGTGAGGGCGATACCCACCCCGACGACCGGCACGACCGCCGTCCCCATCGTGGCGAAGTCATCGAGCACCCGGCGGTGGATACGGCTGGCGATGCGTCGCGCGTCGCCGATGGAGGAGGGCGGGAATCCGACCACGAGACCGGCTGTGTCGGTCTCGCCGATCATCGCCGTCGTGGGCGCGTACCGGCGGACGCCTGCCCGCCACTCCCGCGTGATGTCCTCTGCCTCCAGCGGCCCGAACGCGGTCGCGATGTGGGGGAGGTCGTCGATGCGCAGGGCGATCACCGCGATCCGTTCGCCGGACTGTCGCGCGCGGTCGAGAACGGGGCCGAGCACCCGCTCGAACGAACCCGGCAGCAGTACGCCGTCCGGGCTGAGCGCGAGCGTTGCGGCATCGCCCATCGTCCGCGTGGCCGGTGTTCCACGCAGAACCGAGATCGTCACGACGGCGACGATCGTCAGGATCACGGTCAGGAAGCTCACGGTGATCGAGCCGAACCACGTCTGGAAGATCGCGCTTTCCGGTCCTGCAGCGAGGAAGACGAGCGTGCGGGCGGTGTAGAACAGGCCCTGGAAGGCGAGCACCACGGTGAGCCCGATCGCCGTGGCGTGCCGCCCCATCGCGCCGCGCCGGCTCTCGATGGAGCCGAGGATCGCGAACGTCGCCAGCGCGACGAACATCACCACGGCCCCGGCCCAGTCCCCGCCGTCGGGTCCCTCGATGAGGACCGCGACGAGCGCGGCGACGGATGCTGCCGACACGATGATCGCGGGCACGCGCAGGATCCGGCCGTTGAAGCTCCGGCATCCGAGCCACATCGATCCCGTGCCCGCGACGAACGCGGCGTTCCCGACGGCGACCGCGATCCAGGGATCGATGCCCGCCGCCCAGGCGAGGTAGCAGAGGGTCGACAGGATCGCGCCGAGGAAAGCGAGCGACCACACGCGCCCGGCCCCGGCGTCCTTGCGCACGACGCTCTCGACGATGAACAGAACTCCCGAGACGACCACCACGACCGCCGCGAGCATCGAGGTGGTGAACAGATCGAAGACCATCAGGCCTCTCCCTTCGGATCTGCGGTCGGCAGCCGCACGATGAACGTGCACCCTTCGCCCGGGCGGGTCTGCACCGTGATCTCGCCGCCGTGCGCGCGCACGATGTCGCGGCTGATCGCAAGCCCCAGCCCGCTGCCGTGCGTCGTCGACTTGCGCACCGAATCCGAGCGGAAGAACCGTTCGAACAGTCGAGGCAGCTCCTGCTCGGAGATGCCCGGTCCGTCATCGCGCACCACGATCCACGCGTGCAGGCCGTCGGATGTCGCGCCCACCTCGACATGACCGCCGTCGTTGTTGTACTTGATGGCGTTGGATACGAGGTTGTCGATCACCTGACGGATGCGGTGCGCATCGGCATAGGCGATCGTCTCTTCGATACCCGAATCGTCGATCGTGATGCGGCGTTCGGCGGCCCGCGGCGCCTGGCTCTCGACCGCTTCGCGCACGACGTCGGACAGATCCGTGACCTCCGCGTCGATGCTCAGGTCGATGCCCTTTCGGGAGACGGCCGAGACCGTCAGGATGTCGGCGACCAGCTCGAGCAGCCGCCCCGCGTTGCGCTCGGCGACCTCGAGGTTGCGGCGCGCGGCGGGCGAGAGTTCGTCGTCGTCGAGGACGAGGTCGAGGTAGCCCATGATCGAGGTGAGTGGCGTGCGCAGCTCGTGGGAGACTGAGGCCACGAGGTCTTCTCGCGCACGCAGGGCGAGCTCCTCTGTCGTGACATCGCGAGAGACGACGATCGTTCCGGCGAACGACCCGTCGAGATCGC
The DNA here is from genome assembly GCF_046111165.1 of Microbacterium sp. HA-8. NCBI lineage: Bacteria > Bacillati > Actinomycetota > Actinomycetes > Micrococcales > Microbacteriaceae > Microbacterium > Microbacterium sp. HA-8. The sequence continues at coordinate 1,829,571 of NZ_CP162025.1, read as the reverse complement.
TGATCTGCCGGGCCGTGATGCTCAGTGCCCGCCGATCGTCGCCGGGGTCGCCGTACCAGACCAGCTCGTTCTCGAAGACATCACCCCGGCGCGCGCGGACGAGCGGCAGCTCTTCGGCGGTGAGACGGGTGACGCCGTCGGAGCCGTAGGCGACGGTCTCGCCCTTGTGGTCGCGGGAGCCCTGCAGCCGCGCGTGGGCCTCGTTGGTCACGGCGAGCGTGCCGTCGGGGGCGATGCGGATCACCCCGAAGTCGACGGCGTCGAGGACATCCATCACGATGTCCTCCTGACGGCGCGCCCGATCGACGGACTGCTGGAGGTGCCGTGACTGCTTGTCGAGCAGGTACCTCTGGGCCAGGGCTCGCCGCGAGGCGAGATAGGCGATCGTCGCGACCGCAGCGATGGTGACGGGCAGCAGGAGGGTCGAGGTGCTGAGGGACTGCGTGGGGTCGGCGGCGACGAGCAGCCAGAACAGGGTGCTGACGCCGACGACCGAGAGCACGACGCCCGCCACCCCGTACAGCCAGGCGATCCACATCACAGGGAAGGCCCAGAGGATGCCGAGGCCGGCCGTCGGCGACGCGTCGCGCAGGAAGGCGATCGCGATGATGTCGGCGACGGGGATGAGCGCGCCCCAGATGTGCGGCAGCCGGTTCCACGGCACGATCATCGCCGCGCCCGTGGCGACGAAGACGAGCGCGCAGCCGATCACGAGCGGCGTGACGGCGCGCACCTGACCGAACATGAGGATGAGTACGACGGCGAGGAGAGCGACGCCCGCCAGGAGCGACTGGTTCAGGAGGACGGTGCGCTCTCGCGCGGTGTCGTCTACACGGGCGCGCCTCGCGCCCGCCACCTCCGAGGCCATGCGTCGACGTTATCGGACCCGGGCCCGACCACCCGGCAGGCGCGGCCCGGACGCCGGCGCGTCCCCGACGGCGGGGGCCGGGCGCGCGGCATCCTGGGCCTCGTACTCGGCGAGGAGCTCGTGCTCACGCGCGTGGGCGGGCAGGCAGAAAAGCACGAGGGCGGCGCCCAGGAGGATCGCGATCGCACCGACGAGGTACGCGGCGAGGGCGCCGGTGACGAGGCTCTGCGCGGCCGCGGCGAGGATCTCGTCGCGAGAGGCGGGGTACTGGTCGGCCACGTGAAGAGCGGACGCGTAGGACGCCTGCAACGCTGCCGTGACGCTGTCGGAGATGGTCGACGCCTCGCTGCTGGCGGCGATCTGCCGGCCGAATGCGGCCGCGAAGCCCGACGCGAGGATCGCACCCAGCAGCGCCTGCATGATCGACCCACCGAGGTCTCGCTGCAGGTCCGAGGTGGCCGAGGCCATGCCCACGCGCCGCACGGGTGTGCTCTGCGTGAGCGATCGCGAGGCGGGGGTCATCGCGAACGCCGCTCCCGCGCCGATCACGAAGAATCCGATCGCGATGAGCGGGTACGGAGTGCGCTCACCCCAGAAGAGCATCGTCACGAACCCCGCGAAAACGAGCACGTAACCCGTGAGCATCGTCACGCGTGACCCGCGCGCCGTGACGAGGCGGGCGGAGAGGGGGGCGACCAGCAGAAGACCGATCGCGGCGGGCACGACCGCAAGTCCCGCCTCGAGTGTGTCGTAGCCGAGGATGTTCTGGAGGAACTGCTGTCCGACGAACATCGCCCCCATCAGCGAGCCGAAGACGATGGTGCCGGCGGCCGCAGGCACCCAGAAGAGCCTGCGGCGGGCGATCCGCAGGTCGTAGAGGGGATGCTGTGCCGCACGCTGGCGCCACCCGAAAGCCCCCAGCAGCACGACGGCGGCGACCAGAAGGACGGCTCCGAGCGCGAGCTGACCGGGTGCGAACACCATGCTGACACCGAGCACCAGCGTGGCGACGGCGAACGTGGCCAGCACTCCCCCGGCGTGGTCGATCGGTTCGGTGGACTCGTTGACGTGCGCGGGCACGAGCGCGGCGACGAGCACGAGCGCGACGGCGGCGATCGGTGCGGCGAGGAGGAAGGCCGACCCCCACCACCACTCGATCAGCAGCAGGCCCGCGAGCACCGAGCCGATCACGGTCGCCATGGCGCTCACGCTCGACCACAGCGCGATGGCACCGGTGCGTCGCGGGCCGCTGGCCCAGAGCGCCGTGATCAGCGACAGGGTGGTGGGATAGGCCATGCCCGCGGCGATTCCGGTGAACACCCGCGCCGCGATGAGCATCTCGATCGACACGGAGAAGGCGGAGACGAAGCTGGCGAGGACTGTGAGCGTGAGGCCCAGCATCAGCAGCTGCTTGCGCCCGTAGCGGTCGGCCACGGCGCCCAGGTACAGCACCGACATCGCCAGCCCCAGCGAACAGCCGAGCGCGACCAGATTGAGCTGGGTCTGGGTGGCGCCGAACGCGTCGCCGATGTCGGGCAGGGCGATGTTGGCCGCCGCGAGATTGATGTTGCAGACGAGCGCCGCGAGCGTGAGCGCCGTGAGGACGAGCGGGGCGCGGCGGGGGGCGTCGGGCATGGTTGTCACCCTAGCGGCGACATGCGGCCGGTCCCGACATCGCACGTCGGACATGCAACAGGGGCCGGGACCTTTCGGTCCCGGCCCCTGTCGGTGCGTTTCTCAGCCGCGGATCAGCGACCCGAGAGCTTCTCGCGCAGAGCGGCGAGCGCCTCGTCGTCGGCGAGCGTGCCGGAGCCGGCCTGCTCGCTCGTGAACGCCGAACCGCCGAAGTCGGCCGCGGCGGTGGCCTCGGCCTCGAGCGTCTTGGCGACCTGAGCCTTGTGCGCCTCCCAGCGAGCCTGGGCCGCAGCGTACTCCTGCTCCCACTTCTCGCGCTGGGCGTCGAAGCCCTCGAGCCAGACGCCGGAGACGGAGTCGAAGCCCTCGGGGTACTTGTACTCGCCGTTCTCGTCGTACTCCGTGACCATGCCGTAGAGCGCGGGGTCGAACTCGGTGCCGAACGGGTCGACCGAGTCGTTCGCCTGCTTCAGCGAGAGCGAGATGCGGCGACGCTCGAGGTCGATGTCGATGACCTTGACGAACACCTCTTCGCCGACGGAGACGACCTGCTCGGCGAGCTCGACGTGCTTGCCCGAGAGCTCCGAGATGTGCACGAGGCCCTCGATGCCGTCCGCCACACGCACGAACGCACCGAAGGGGACGAGCTTGGTGACCTTGCCCGGCGCAACCTGCCCGATGGCGTGCGTGCGGGCGAAGACCTGCCACGGGTCCTCCTGCGTCGCCTTGAGCGAGAGCGACACGCGCTCGCGGTCGAGGTCGACCTCGAGGATCTCGACGGTGACCTCCTGGCCGACCTCGACGACCTCGCTGGCGTGCTCGATGTGCTTCCACGACAGCTCGGAGACATGCACGAGGCCGTCCACGCCGCCGAGGTCGACGAACGCACCGAAGTTGACGATCGACGAGACGACGCCCTTGCGGACCTGGCCCTTGTGCAGGGCGTTGAGGAAGTTCGAGCGCGACTCCGACTGCGTCTGCTCCAGCAGCGCGCGACGCGAGAGCACGACGTTGTTGCGGTTCTTGTCGAGCTCGAGGATCTTGGCCTCGATCTCCTGGCCCAGGAACGGCGTGAGGTCGCGCACGCGACGCAGGTCGATGAGCGAGGCGGGGAGGAAGCCACGGAGCCCGATGTCGACGATGAGACCGCCCTTGACGACCTCGATCACCTGTCCGGTGACGACGCCGTCGTTCTCCTTGATCTTCTCCACGTCGCCCCACGCGCGCTCGTACTGCGCACGCTTCTTCGACAGGATCAGGCGGCCTTCTTTGTCCTCCTTCTGGAGGACGAGGGCCTCGACGGCGTCACCGATCTGGACGACCTCGTTGGGGTCCACATCGTGCTTGATGGAGAGCTCGCGCGAGGGGATGACGCCCTCGGTCTTATACCCGACGTCGAGGAGGACCTCGTCGCGGTCGATCTTCACCACGGTGCCCTCGATGAGGTCTCCGTCGTTGAAGAACTTGAGGGTCTTCTCGACCGCGGCCAGGAAGTCCTCGGCAGATCCGATGTCGTTGATCGCGACCTGCTTGGTGGCCGTGGCGGTCGTTGCGGTAGTCATGTAGTGGGTTGTCCTTGTTGGGGTTGTTGTTCAGGGCCTGGCGGCGGCATCCGTCGGGAGGACAGGCGAAACCGGATCAGGCGAAGCGGATTGTCGTTCGATTGTCGCGCACGCACGGCTGAAGAGCCACACGAGTGACGCTCCAGGGTAACAGAGCGACCCGGGGCTTCGCATCGCGTGTCGGGCGCACCGGCGGTCGCCGCGTCGAGCCGGCCGACCGGCGGATCGAGCGGGAGGGTCAGCGCGCGGTGACCTCGATGGTGAACTCGAGGGGCTGGATGCCGCCGTCCGCATTCGTCATCGTCACCTCGGTGGACCCCTCGGCGATCGCCTCGAAGCCGGGGTTGAAGACGGCTCCGCCCTCCTCGCGGCCCTGGACGAACTCGGCGACGGCGTCGTCGGAGACCTCGGCCGAGTAGCTGTCGACGGCGAGGTCCCCGGTGTTGATGTTGAGGACCTGTCCGACGACGAGCTCGACGGTGGCGGCCTGAAGGTCGTTCGAATCCACGGTGACGGGAGCGATCACGGGAGTGGCGGGGCTCTCTGAGGTCGAGGCGGAGGGCGAGGTCGACGGGGTCGACTCTCCGGCGCAGGCGGACAGGGCGAGGGCGGCGGCGATGGCGACGGAGGCGCCGAAGATCCGGGTGCTGTTCACGCCGGACAGTATGGCAGGAGGGGATGCCGCGCCCGTCGAATCCGCGGCGCGACGCGCCGATCGGCGGCGCCCGTGGGATCAGCGCCCGCCACGGGTCGCGTCCACACACGGCACGCACAGGGTCGCCGCGGGACGCAGGCGCAGCCGTCCCGGCAGCAGCGGCGTGCCGCACCGCTCACACACGCCGTACCTGCCGGCGTCCAACCGCTCCTGCGCCCGATCGAGCTCGGCGAGCTCGGCGAGGTGCTCCGCGCGCAGCCCCTCGGCGCGCGACCACTCGGTGATCAGCGTCGAGCCCTCGGGGTCGTGCTCGTCGTCCGTCCACTCCTCACGGGCCCGCCGGATGCCCTCCAGCTGACGCTCGAGCATCCCGATCCGCTCGTGGAGGGCGGCTCGTCGGTCCGCGATGAAGCCCGCGAAGTCCGGCTCGATCCCTTCGGTCGGGTCGACGTCCATGCGCGCCAGACTACGGGTGCGCGGCGTGGACCGGCCTGCGCATGCCCCGCAGCACCAGGAGCACCGCCCGCGCCGGCGCTCCGACCGCGAAGGCGAGCGCGCCCGAGAGCGTGCGATCTTCGCGGCCCAGGACCTGCTTGCGCTCGAAGGCGTCGCGCAGCGCTCCGCCGCGCCGCGCGAGGGGCTCGCGGCCGGGAAGATGGCCGCGGCGGCGTAGGGCGGTGAGCGCTCCCAGCCGCTCCACCCAGTCGTCCTCCGACGCCGCGTGGAAGTAGTTCTCGCACAGCCACTCCGGCCGGGGGTGCCGGAAGTCCCGCGCGATCGCCCGGTCCTCACCGCCGAACAGACCGCTCCCCTCGAACACCGTGTTGATGAGGGCTTCGTCGACGCCGAACGTGTCGAGGGCGATCACGGGGATCCCCCGCGCGACCGCTTCGATCGCGGCCGTCGAGCTCACCGTCACGAGGCCCTCGGCGCACTCCAGCGCGCGTGCCATCGGCGCGCTCGAGAGCACGAGGTTGGGTGGCGTCTCTCCGAGCGCGGCGATGAGACCGGCGTAGTCGTCGCGCTCGTGGTGCGTCTGGCGCTCGCCCGCCATCGCCCGCACCTTGACCACGACACGACGCGTGGGGTCCGCGCGGGCGGCGTCCCGCAGCATCCGCACGACACGTTCGCGTTCACGACGCTCGCGCGGGACGATCGCTTGGGCGGCGAAGACCAGGTCCGTGCCACCGGGCACGGGATGCTGCACGCGAGCCGCCGCCCCGACCTGGGCGAAGGGCAGACGCGACAGCGCGAACCGCGCACTCACGCCCAGGCGGGCGGCGAGCGCCGTGAAATCGCGCACCTCGCGCAGGGAGTGCAGCACGAAGAGGTCGCACTGCGTGCGGTAGAACACGGCCTTGCGCGTGGCGGGGATCGAGATGCCCGGCAGGCCCGTCACGATCACGGGACGCGGCTCGAGCGTGGCCACCAGTCGCGCGAGCACCCGCACGAGCGGTCCCCGTGCCGCGATCAGCACGGCGTCGGGCTGAGCCGCTCGCAGTGCCGTGAGAAGACCGGCGTAGTCCATGCGGCGCACGGCATGGTCTTCGAGGCCGCTTCCGGCGAGCGCGGCAGACAGTTGCGCGTCGCTGACCACGAGCGGTGTCTGCACGACGAGGAGTGACGGGGTGACGGCATCCGCCCGCGACCCGAGCAACGCCGCCGCCCATTTGACGTACGAATCCGTGTCGGCGAGCGCGACCACCCGCAGCCGGGCAGGATTCGCGCCGGGTCTCACGCGGGCACGCGGCGCAGCTTCGCCATCGGCGCCAGCTCCCCGGGGAACACCCGTTTGACGCCGTCGCCGAGCGCCGACTCGATGATGCGGATGTCGCGCACGAGGTGGGCGAAACCGGTCGGCTCGAGCGAGGCGGCGTGGTCGGAGCCCCACATCGTGCGATCGAGAGTGATGTGCCGCTCGATCGCCACCGCGCCGAGCGCCATGGCGGCGAGGGAGATCTGCAGCCCGCGCTCGTGGCCGGAGTACCCCACGGGAACGCCGGGGTACCGGTCGCGCAGCACCGGGATGACGCGCAGGTTCGCCTCGTCGGGCTCCATCGGGTAGGTGGAGGTCGCGTGCATGAGCACGAGCCGATCGGTGCCGAGCACCTCGATGGCGGCGTCGATCTGGCCGATCGTCGACATGCCCGTGGAGAGGATGACGGGCTTGCCCGTCTCGCGCAGGGCACTCAGCAGCTCGAGGTCGGTGACGGAGGCGGATGCCACCTTGTGCGCGACGACGCCGAGGTCTTCGAGAAAGGCCACACTCGGCACGTCCCACGGCGATGCGAACCAATCGAGCCCGCGCAGCAGCGCGTGATCGCCGATCTCGACGTACTCCTCGCGCCCGAACTCCACACGGCGGCGGTAGTCGAGATAGCTCATCGTGCCCCACGGCGTCTCCCGCGGAACATCGCGCATGTGCTCCGGCGTCGCCAGCTCGGGCGTGCGCTTCTGGAACTTCACCGCATCGGCGCCCGCATCCGCGGCGACGTCGATGAGGCGCTTGGCGAGGTCGACCTCGCCGTTGTGGTTCAGGCCGATCTCCGCGATGACGTACGCGGGGCGCCCACCCCCCACGACGCGGGATCCGATGGTGACGGTCATGGCTGAGCCTTTCTGGAGGTCTCCGCGTGCGGAGGGGTCGTGACGGGCGCCGACGGGCCGTCGGCTGCCGTGTCGCGGGCCCGCAGCACCCGCTCGACGAGGTCGCGCACGGCGCCCGCTCCCCCATCGCGGGCGAGCACGACGCGCGCCGCCGCCAGCACGAGGGGGTGCGCGTCGGGCACCGCGACCGGCCAGCCGACGATCTCGAGGCAGCCGAGGTCGTTGACGTCGTTGCCGAGGTAGGCGATGCGATGAAGCGGGAGGTCGCGCTCGGCGGCCCACGCCCGCAGCGCCGCCGCCTTGTCGTCGACGGCCTGCCGCACGTCGACGCGCAGCTTGCGCGCCCGGGCGCCCACGACCGGGTTCGTCTCGGTCGAGAGGATGAGCATCGGGATGCCGGCGGCCCGCAGCCGCGACACGCCCATTCCGTCCGAGCGGGAGACCTGAACGAGCTCTGCGCCGTCGGATCCGACGAGCACGGTGTCGTCGGTGTGCACGCCGTCGAAGTCCGTCACGACGGCGTCGACGTCGATCGCCTCGGCACCGGCGAGCCGCGAACGGATGAGGGGTGCGATGGCGCGCGCGAGCTGCAGCTGCTCCTCGGAGTCGATCTCGATCGCGGTGCGCTCAGGGACCGCGACGATTCCGGTACGGCCGAAGAATCGGTGCCCCGCCGCGCGGAAGCCCGGCGCGTCCATGACGTAGAACGCGCCGCTCTCGAGCCAGTGCGGCTCGCGGTCCTGTCGGCGGGGACGAACGGCGGCGTCGTGGTTGACGCCGCGCGCGCCCTCCGCGCTCCGTTCCCAGAGGAATCCGTAGGTCTCGACCGCCGAGAACACGCTCTCGAACGATCCGCGGCGCACGAGCGCGATCGCGTCGTCGAGCGCGTGGGGATCGATGAACGGCGACGTCGCCTGGAGGAAGGCGAGGACCCCGACATCCACTCCACCCTCGGCGAGCGCGTCGAGGGCGTGCCGCAGCGCGCTCTCGGAGCTCGCGGTGTCGCCGGAGATCTCCGCCGGACGACGCAGGATCTGGGCGCCCCACTCGCGCGCGACCGACGCGATCTCGTCGTCGTCGGTCGAGACGATCACACGGTCGATACGGGACGCGGCGAGCGCGGCGGCGACGGCGCGTCCGACGAGGGGAACCCCCGCGACCCGACGCAGGTTCTTGCGCGGCACGCCCTTGGAGCCGCCTCGCGCGGGAATGACGGCGACGACCTCGCCCGTGGCGCGCGCCGAGGCCGTCATCGCAGCGCCCTGCGTCGGTGACGCTGGCCGGGCACGCGCTCGCGGATGCGGCTGCCGGTGCCATCCAGCACGAGCGGAAGGGTCGTGGTCGTGCTCGAGGCCAGGGTCAGGACGTCGAGACCCTCGGCTCCGGCCAGGACGAGCTCGGCCGGCAGATGGCCCTGCGCGATCCGCACCCCGGGGATCGCGGCGACCGCAGCCAGCTGTGCCGGCGTCTCGCGCCGATGCGGAAGATAGGTGAGCGGGGAGGACGCTGCTTCGGCGGCGATCCAGTCGAGGTAGAGATCGGCATCCAGGTGTCCGTCCACCGGACGGGCGCTGCCCAGGAGCACGCGCCGTGTGGTCGGTCGGGCATCGGCCGTGGCACGGGGCGCGCTCGCCCGCGTCCACTCGAAGCGGTGGAAGCGCACCGGGATGCCGAGCTCGGCGAGGGCGCGCACCCTCTCGTCGCCGAGCGCGAAGGCCGTGAAGACGTCGACGCGACCCGCGAGGGCACGGGTGTGGAGCAGGTCGAGGGCGACGGGCGCGATGCGGGTGGTCAGGCCCCGCTCGGCGACGCCCGGCCGGCTGTAACCCCGTCGACCGGTCAGCGTGTCGGCGAAGGCGACCGCGTTGGCTCCGTCGTCGAGGAAGGTGATGCGCCGGGGCCGCAGCACCGACGCCGCGAGCCGGAACTGGCCGGAGTACCCGTCGCCGACGAGCCAGTGCCGGTGGCGTGCCAGCACACCCCAGGGGATGCCGAGGTAGGGAGCCATCGCGCCGAACGTCGCGCCTCGGGCCAACAGCTCATCGGCGGTCTCGGGCATCTGCGCGGTCAGGCGCCCGGCGATCGCTGCGCTCGTGCGATGAGCGTGGGCCCACTCGGCGGCCCCGATCAGCTGCAGCGGCGATTCCACCCATGCGACGACGTCGTGAGCCACGTCACCCCCGGTTCACCCTCAGACGGCGGTGACTCCGCCGTCCCTCCACCGTGCGAGGCGAGGGTGAACCGGTTCGGGGCCTTTCGGTGTCGCGCGCGCGAAGCCCGGGTGAACGATGGGTGCGGCGTCAGCCGCGCAGCGCCTCGGGGATCGGCACGGTGCCGGTGTTGAAGCGGATGCTGCGCCCGATCGTCGCCGGTTCTGCCAGGGCCGCGGCGATCACGGCCGCCACATCCGCACGCGCGACGGAGGCAGACTCGGTCGCCGCGACATCGATGCGCCCGGTGGCCTCGTCGAGGGTGAGGGCGCCGGGGGCGAGGATCGTGTACTCCAGTGCGGAGGCACGCAAGTGCTCGTCGGCGGCGGACTTGGCCTCGGCATATGCATAGAAGGAGTCGCCCTCGGGAACACCGTGGTCGGGACCCGCGCCGAAGTACGACACCATGACGTAGCGGGTGACCCCGGCAGCGGCCGCGGCATCCATCGACCGCACCGCCGCGTCGCGGTCGACCGCGCGGGTGCGCTCGGGGTCGCCTCCCCCGGCGCCGGCCGACCAGACGACCGCGTCGTGGCCGGCGATGAGCTCGGCGAGCTGCGCGGTGTCGAGACGCTCGACGTCGGCGACACGGGCGGTCGCGCCCGTCGCCTCGACCTCGGCGGTGTGTGCGGGGTTGCGGATGACGGCGGTGACGAGATGACCGCGCTCGACCAGCACAGGAGCGAGCAGAAGGGCCACCTTGCCGTGGCCGCCGAAGACGAGGATGCGCGACATCCCTCCACGCTAACCCCGCTCACCCGTCGCCGGGGCCGCGGCCCGTACCCGCCTCGAGCGCGCATAGCCTGGACGGGTGGACACGAGCGACGCCGGCGGCATGACCTATCTCGGCACGACCGCGCTGATCACGGGCGCGAGCTCGGGTATCGGCGAGGAGTTCGCGGCCCGGTTCGCCGAGCGCGGCGCCGATGTCGTCCTCGTCGCGCGGCGCGAGGATCGGCTGCGCGCCCTCGCCACCGAGCTCGAGTCGCGGTACGGGGTCACCGCGACGCCGCTGGCGCACGACCTCGCCGCCCCCGGGGCCGCCGCAACACTGCGCGCGGAGCTCGATGCGCGGGACATCCGCGTCGACACCCTCATCGGCAACGCGGGATTCGGCGCGCGCGGGGCGTTCGCCGAGGCCGACCCCGCACGGCTCGACGCGATGATCCAGCTCAACGTCGCGGCGCTGACCGCGATCACGCGCGAGTTCCTCCCCGACCTCGTCGCCTCGGGACGCGGGGCGCTGGTCAACATCGCCAGCGTCGTGGCCTACCAGCCCACCCCGCACATGGCCGTCTACGGGGCGACGAAGGCGTTCGTCCTGAGCTTCACCGAGGCGATCGCGTACGAGACGCGCGACACGGGCCTGCGCGTCCTTGCGCTGAGCCCCGGCTCGACCGCGACCGAGTTCTTCGAGATCGCCGGCGCAGAAGAGATCGCCGGACGCGGCATGCAGTCGCCCGCGCAGGTCGTCGAGACCGCGCTCCGGGCCCTCGACCGCCGCCGCACTCCCCCGAGCGTCGTCTCCGGCGCGGCCAACGCGGTCGCCGCGACACTCGCCGGAATCGTGCCCCGGCGGGTCGCGCTCGGCGCGAGCGGGCGCCTGCTGGCCTGAGACACGACGGCGCCTCGGGATGCCGAGTGTCAGCCCCGCCCGTCCAGGTACCACCAGCGATCGCTCTGCCGCACGAAGCGGCTGCGCTCGTGCAGCTCGTGTGCGACGCCGTCCTCGCGGTAGCGGGCGACGAACTCGACCGTGCCCCGGCGCTCGCCCGGTCCGCCGGCGACGACGTCGAGGATCTCGAGGCCGGTCCATCGCACTCCGGCGTCCACGTCGACGGCGTCGGGCACCGTCCCGGGGTGCCACGTCGCCGCGAGGTACGCGGCATCGGCGCGGGCGAATGCGCTGTATCGCGAGCGCATGAGAGCGAGCGCCGTGGACGCGGGCGCGCCCGCGTGCAGCGGACCGCAGCATCCGTCGTACGCGAGGCCCGTGCCGCACGGGCACGGTCTTGTCACCACCCCTGCGACCCCGGCCCGCCCTTGAAGGGCCCGGCGAGGTCCGCGGTGACCCATCCGCCATAGAACCCGCCGGGCTGCGGCGTGACCACCTCGCCCCCGACGGTGCAGGTGTCCATCGGCGCGGGGTAGACGGCCACGCGCCCGGCCAGTGCCTCGAACCCCGGTGCGGGGGCGGGATACGTCCACGCGGCGCGGGGCGCGGTGCGGCCGCCGCCGTGCACGTCGAAGTACCGTGCGGCGCCCTTGAACTCGCAGAAGGACGACCCGGCGGCGGGGACCAGCGCCCCCGGGGCGAAAGCGTCGATCGGCAGGTAGTAGACGGGCGGGTGGCTGGTCTCGAGAACCCGGACGACATCATCGGTGTCGACGATGCGCTCGCCGCCGAGGTCGATACTGACGCGCCGGTCGACGCGCTCGACACGCGGCGGGCGCGGGTAATCCCACACGGACTCCTGGCCGGGGGCGACGGGATCGGGCGCGGGGCGTCTCATGGCACCAACGCTAAGCCCGTCCGCGAGGCACCGGGCGATCTCCGCGGCCGGGAACTACCCTTCAGGGGTGACCAACTTCGGCGATGACAAGCCCACGGGCCCGAGCACGACCCGCATCACGATCTGGGTTGTCGTCGGCGCCGTCGGCCTCTACTTCCTCATCTCGGGCATCGTCGGCATCGTGACCTCGGGCGGCTGATGGCCGGGCGCTGCCGCCCCTCCCGCCCTGCCGACCCGACCCGCCGACCCGCCGACCTGCCGACCCCGCCGACCCCGCCGACCCGCGAACCCGCGAACCCGCGAACCCGCGAACCCGCGAACCCGCGAACCCGCGAACCCGCGAACCCGCGAACCCGCGAACCCACATTTTTGCAGCGAGCCACCACGTGTCGTGTGGTGTCTCGCTGCAAAAATGTGGGTTCGCCGAGGGGCGCGGTCGCGCGGGCGAGAGCGCGGGCCGACGACACGACGGGCGGATGCTGTCGCTCCGATGACCGGCGCTGGTAGCGTGCGGGCAGGTCGTGCCGACGACGACGCGACCCATGCCGCAGCCAGCAGCAGGGAGCACGCGTGACGAATGTGCAGACAGGCCCCACCCCGGACGGCGACGCGAAGCCGCGGGAGCAGTGGAGCGGCCAGCTCGGGTTCATCCTCTCCGCGATCGGATCGGCCGTCGGACTGGGCAACATCTGGCGCTTTCCCGGCGTCGCGTACGAGAACGGTGGCGGGGCCTTCCTCATCCCCTATCTGATCGCCCTCGTCACGGCCGGCATCCCGATCCTCTTCCTCGACTACGCGCTCGGTCACCGTTTCCGCGGCGCCGCCCCGACCGCCTTCCGTCGCGCCGCAGGGCGAGCGAAGGGGCTGCTCGAGTCCGTCGGATGGTTCCAGGTCTCGATCGCGTTCGTCATCGGTCTCTACTACACCGCCGTCATCGCCTGGGCGGTGTCGTACTTCGTGTTCTCCTTCGACCTGCGCTGGGGCGATGACCCCGCGGGATTCCTCACGGGCGAGTACCTGCGCACCGGCGACCCCGGCTTCAGCCTCGAGTTCGTGCCCGGCGTGCTCATCCCCCTGGCGCTGATCTGGATCGCCGCGATCGTCGTCCTCACCCTCGGGGTCGCGAAGGGCCTCCAGCGCGTCAACGTCATCTTCCTGCCCGTGCTGATCGTCGCGTTCTCGGTGCTCGTCGTCCGGGCACTCTTCCTCGACGGCGCCGCCGACGGCCTGAACGCCCTCTTCACTCCGAACTGGGCGGCCCTCGCCGACCCCGACGTGTGGATCGCCGCGTACAGCCAGATCTTCTTCTCACTCTCGATCGCGTTCGGCATCATGATCACCTACGCCTCCTACCGCAAGCGGCGCGCCAACCTCACCGCACCCGGCCTGGTCGTGGCCTTCGCGAACTCTTCGTTCGAGATCCTCGCGGGCATCGGCGTGTTCGCCACCCTCGGTTTCCTGGCCTTCCAGCAGGGCGTCGAGGTCGCCGAGCTCGAGGGACTCACGGGCGTGGGGCTCTCGTTCATCACCTTCCCCGCCATCGTGTCGCAGATGCCCGGTGGGCCGATCTTCGGCGCGCTGTTCTTCGGCTCGCTCGCCCTCGCCGGTTTCACGTCGCTCATCTCCGTGCTGCAGGTGGTCTCGGCCGCGCTGCAGGAGAAGTTCGCGCTGACCCCGCGTCAGGCGGCGCTGCGCCTGGGCACCGTGTCAGCGGTGCTGTCGATCCTGCTCTTCTCGACCACGACCGGTCTGCTCGCGCTGGACGTCGCCGACCAGTGGGCCAACAACATCGGCATCGTCGCCTCTGCCGTCGCGTCCACGATCCTCGTGATCTGGGTTCTGCGACTGGGCCCCGAGCTGCGCTACCACCTCAATGCGGTCTCGACCTTCCCCCTCGGCCGCATCTGGATCGCCCTGGTCGGCATCCTCGCGCCGCTCGTGCTCGGCTACATGCTCATTGCACGCGTCATCACGCTCCTGGTGGAGGGGTACGGCGGCATGCCGCCGTGGTACCTCGGGATCGTCGGGTGGGGCACGATCCTGTTCCTCGTCGTTTCGGCCGCCGTGCTCACGGGCATCCGATGGAAGAGTCCGCCGGACGACTTCACGGCGTGGCCGCCCTACCCGCCACAGAGACAGGTGGATGCCGCCGCCACGACAGGTGAGGAGACCCGATCATGACCGCCCTCGCGATCGTCTTCCTCCTCCTGTCGATCCTGCTGGTGTGGGGCGGCCTGGTGGCGAGCACACTGTTCCTCCGATCGCATGCCGAGCGCACGTCGTTCCCGCCCGGCGGCCTGGACGATCACCGCGAGGATGCCGCACCCCTCGAGCACGACACCTGAGCCGGAGCGGATGCGAGGATGGGCCCGTGACCGACCGCCTCATGCTCCTCGATACCGCGTCGCTGTACTCGACCGAAGACCTGTTCTCAACACACGTCGTCCGCAGTTCACACTGAATTGACCGACACGAGGCTCGAGCCGCAGGACAGAATCGACAACATGACCACCCGTTTAGTCGAGCTCGGCATCCCGTACGCGGGTTGGCCCGTCCGTTCCGATGGAGACTACGAATTCGGTCTCACCTTCCTTGAGCCGGGACTGATCGAACAGATCATGGAGTGGGCGAAGGACTTCAATCGTGAGTTCGACGATGAGACCGGGTGGCGGTCGGAGAAGGCTCGGGCCGATCACCTCGCGGAAGGTCGACGACTGCAGGCCGCACTGCAAGACGAGGTGGGCAACACCTTCCGCGTCGAGCTCGACCCCTTGGGCTCAGGCCTGACTCCACTCTGACCTCACTCAGTTCGCGTTGCCGCGGGCACCCCACGAAGGAGAACGCCGTGCAAGAACGGGTCATGTTGCTCGACACAGCCTCGCTGTACTTCCGCGCCTACTATGGGATGCCCGACACCGTGCGCGCTCCCGATGGCACCCCGGTCAACGCCGCGCGCGGACTGCTCGACATGATCGCGAAGCTCGCGACCACCTACTCCCCTTCGGGCATCGTGGCGTGCTGGGACGACGATTGGCGCCCGCAGTGGCGCGTCGATCTCATTCCGAGCTACAAGGCGCACCGCGTCGCCGAGGTCGCATCGTCAGGTCCCGACGTCGAGGAGGTCCCTGATCCGCTCGAGGCGCAGCTTCCGGTCATCCGAGAGGAGCTCGAAGCCCTCGGCATCCCGATCGTGGGACGCGCGCACCATGAGGCCGACGACGTCATCGGATCCTTCGCCGCGCAGGCGAACGGCCCCGTCGACATCGTGACGGGCGACCGCGACCTCTTCCAGCTCGTCGACGACACCCGCGGCGCGCGAGTGATCTACACCGCGCGGGGCATGAGCAACCTCGAGGTCATGACCGATGCGACGGTCGTCGCCAAGTACCGGATCCTGCCCGGGCAGTACGCCGATTTCGCGACGCTGCGCGGCGATGCCTCCGACGGCCTGCCCGGCGTGCCCGGGATCGGCGAGAAGACCGCGGCCACGCTGCTCGCCGCGCACGGAGACCTCGCCGGGATCATCGCCGCGGCCACCGCCGGCGAGGGCATGTCGGCGGGCCTGCAGGCGAAGGTGCTCGCCGCCCTCCCCTACCTCGAGGTCGCTCCGCGCGTGGTGAGCGTCGTCCGTGACCTGGACCTCGCGGATGCACCGGCACCGCGGGCGCCCGACGCCGGCCTCGCCGCCGCCGTCGCGGAGCGCTGGGCGCTCGGCGCATCGATGCAGCGCGCGCTCGCCGCGCTGACGACCTCCTGACTGCCCGGTCGTCGTCGACGACGACGGCGACGCGCCGTCAGGCGCGGGCGCGGCGGACGCCGGCGACGGAGCTCAGCAACAGGACGCAGTACACGATCGAGATGCCGAGCACGAGCGCGAGCGGCACCGACCAGTCGCCCGTCGCCTCGTGCAGATACCCCATCACGGGGGCACCGAGCGCCCCGATCGCGTACCCGCCGCCCTGTACGAACGCCGACATCCCGGCGGCTTCGGCGTCGGAGCGCGCGACCGCCACGAGGGCCGTGAAGATGACGACGAAACCGCCCGCGTGTGCGATCGCCCCGAAGCTCGCCCACACGACGAAACCCGCGGGGGCCACCAGCATCCCGCCTGTGAGCACGAGCCAGCACACGCAGATCACGACCGCCGGCACGATCGTCGGAAAATAGCGTGTGAGCACGGGCACGAGGAACGCCCCGAGGATGCCCACGCCCTGGAAGATCGAGGCGAGGGCGCCGGCGCTCGTGCGGTCGACCTGCAGCTGGTCGCCGAGGATCGTGGGCAGCCACGTCGTGAGGGCGTAGTACGCCGTCGTCTGCCCCGAGAAGGTCAGCATGAGCAGCCAGGTGATGGTCGTCTCAGCATGGTGCGCTCGACGCCGCGGGCGGGCACGACGGGCAACGGGCCGGTGAGCGACTCCGCGTCGCGCGACGGATCGCGCCGCAGCGGGATCTGCCCCGTGGATGCCGGCGGTTCGTGCCCGTCCGCGGTCCCCGTGTCGGGTGCGCCCGGTGCGCCGGCGTCGCCGCGGGGGCCGAGGCCCGAGAACCGGTCGGCCGCCGCGCGCGAACGCCGCATGTGCAGCATCCAGAGAATCACTCCGGCGAGCGTGATGGACGCCCACGCGACGAGCGCCCACGTCCAGCCGATGACCGCGGCCAGAGGCGCCGTGCCGAGGGACGTGATGAGGGAGCCGGCGTTGAGCGTTGCCGCGTAGCCGGCCGTGACGGTCGCCACCCGCGCCGGCGGCACATCTCGCCGGATCACCACGGGGATCACGACGTTGCCGATCGTGATGGCGGCTCCGATCACGAGCGAACCCGCCAGCATCCAGCCGAACCCGGGCAGCGCGCGCACGAACGTCCCCGCGAGCACCCCGAGCAGCGACAGCAGCAGCGCGACCTCCGGACCCGCGCGCCGGATCACGAGCGCCGCGACGGGCGTGAGCGCCGCGAACATCAGGACGGGCACCGAGGTCAGGAG
Organism: Microbacterium sp. HA-8; assembly: GCF_046111165.1. Taxonomy (NCBI): domain Bacteria; kingdom Bacillati; phylum Actinomycetota; class Actinomycetes; order Micrococcales; family Microbacteriaceae; genus Microbacterium; species Microbacterium sp. HA-8. Next base: position 1,812,540 of record NZ_CP162025.1, on the reverse strand, counting down.
TCCGGCCGACGCCGTGCCGATGCCCAGATCCTCCTGGATGTCGATGAGCACCGGGGTCGGCGCGACGATCGGCCCGCGCAGGCTGAGGGCCGCGACCAGCACACCCGCGACGACGAGCCACGGAACCGCTCGCCCCGCGGCGGAGGCGGGGGCGGTCGTCACCGACTCAGTCTACGGAGCGCGCCGACGCGCAACGCCCGCTGAGCCCGTCGAGCCCGCACTGAGCCCGTCGAGCCCGCGCTGCGCCCGTCGAGCCCGCACTGAGCCCGGCGAAACGCGGGTCAGCCGCCGGGCCGCGCCCATGCCTGTAGGCGTGCCCGCGGCCATGTCGTCACGATCCGATCGGCGGGCACACCGGCGGCCTCCGCGCGCGCAGCGCCGTAGTCGAGCAGGGAGAGCTGACCCGGTGCGTGCGCATCCGAGTCGATCGCGAACAGGCAGCCCACCTCCACCGCCAGCGCGAGCAGGTCATCGGGTGGATCCTGGCGCTCGGGACGCGAGTTGATCTCGACCGCCGTGTCGTGGGCCGCGCACGCCTCGAACACGGCGCGCGCGTCGAACTCCGACGGCGGACGCGTTCCGCGTGCACCCTCGACGAGGCGACCGGTCACGTGCCCCAGCACGTTCACACGCGGGTTCCGAACCGCCGCGACCATGCGGCGCGTCATGGCGTCGGCATCCATGCGCAGCTTCGAATGCACCGAGGCGACGACGACGTCGAGCTCGCCGAGCAGCTCCTCGGTCTGGTCGAGCGTCCCGTCGTCGAGGATGTCGACCTCGATCCCCGACAGCAGCGTGAAGCCGTCGTCCGAGAACCGAGGCAGGATCTCGAGCTGCGCGCGCAGGCGCTCGGCGCTCAGACCGTTCGCCACGCGCAGTCGCGGCGAGTGGTCGGTGAGTGCCGTGTACTCGTGACCGAGCCGTCGAGCCTCGCCCACCATCAGCTCGATCGGTGCGAGCCCGTCGGACCACTCGCTGTGCGTGTGCAGATCGCCGCGCAGCAGCACGCGCAGGGCCGACCCGGCCGCAGGGACGTCGTAGCGCTCCCGCAGCTCGAGCAGGTAGTCCGGCACGCGACCCGCCAGCGCCTGGGTGATGACCGCGAACGAGGAATCGCCGACGCCCGCCACGCGCCGCAGTCGCGCGGGATCGTGCAGGACCGCCGCGTCGAGGCCGGCGATGGCCGCCGCAGCCGCACGGAAGGCCTTGGATCGGTATCGCGAAGCACGCTCCCGCTCGAGCAGCGTCGCGATCTCGGCGAGGGCGTCTGCGGGATCCACGCGGCCACCCTACGCCGGGCGCAGCACCCCGCGCAGGGCGGGCGCGGGCGTCAGCCGAGCTCTCGCGAGACCTCGATCCACTGGGTGAGTTTGGCGGCGGCCGCACCCGAATCGATCGCGGCCGCGGCGCGGTCGCGCTCCTCGGCGAGGCGCTCGACGATGGGGCGCTGAGCCTGGGCGGCGTCGTGCGAGAGCCGGTAGGCCACGAGACCCGCCGCGGCGTTCAGCAGCACGATGTCGCGCACAGCGCCGGTCTCGCCCCCGAGCACCCCTCTCACCACCTCGGCGTTGTGCGCGGGGTCGCCCCCGCGCAGCTGATCCATGCGCGCGCGGGGGATTCCCAGGTCGCGCGGATCCAGGTCGTGCTCGTGGATGTCACCGCGGGAGACCTCCCAGATGTGGGAGTGCCCCGTCGTGGTCAACTCATCCAATCCGTCGTCCCCTCGGAAGACCAGCGCCGTCGCGCCCCGCGTGCGGAACACGCCGGTGATGAGGGGTACGCGGTCGAGGTGGGCGACGCCCACGGCGTTCGCCTCCGCCCGCGCGGGGTTGCACAGGGGACCCAGGAAGTTGAAGACGGTGGGCACGCCCAGCTCGCGGCGCGTCGCCGCGGCGTGCGCGAACCCGGGATGGAAACCGCCCGCGAACACGAAGGTGATCCCCGTGCGGCGGAGCGTCTCGGCCACCGCCTGCGGCGTGAGCGAGATCGGCACACCGAGCGCTCCCAGCACGTCGGACGAGCCCGAGGCGCTGCTGGCGGCCCTGTTGCCGTGCTTGATGACGGGGACCCCGGATGCTGCCGCCACGACAGATGCCATCGTCGAGACGTTCACCGTCCCGAAGCGGTCCCCGCCGGTGCCCACGATGTCGAGGGCGTCGGCGGAGACATCGAGCGGCAGCGCGGCATCCAGGATGGCGTCACGGAATCCGACGATCTCGTCCACGGTCTCACCCTTGGCGCGCAGGGCAATGAGGAACCCCGCCAGCTGCGACGGCGTCGTCTCGCCCGTCATCACCTGCGCCATGGCCCACGTCGCCTCCGACACGGGGAGATCGCGCCCCTCGAGAAGGTTCGCTATCAGGTCCGGCCAGGTCGGGGCGTCACTCATACAGGCGATCCTAACGAGGCGTACGCAGGGGGAATGCGGGGGTGATTCCACGCGCGTTCTTAGGTGATCCTAAGTTTCAACGCGGCCAAATCGATACCCGCCCATGCGATCTCGCAGCCCGAGCATCGGCCATAATGGTGAACGTGACGACCACCTCAGCGACCTATGCCCCGGCGGCGAGGACCATCAAACGGCCTGATCCGGTGGCCGTCGGCACCATCGTGTGGCTCGGCAGCGAAGTCATGTTCTTCGCCGGGCTCTTCGCCATCTACTTCACTCTGCGCAACACCTCCCCCGATCTGTGGGCCGAGCGCACCGAGCTGCTGAACGTTCCGTTCGCGCTCGTGAACACGATCATCCTGGTGCTGTCGTCGGTGACATGCCAGATGGGCGTCTTCGCCGCGGAGCGCTTCCAGCCGTACTCCGCGAAGAAGCGCGGGCTGTTCGGCTGGGGAATGGTCGAGTGGTTCTTCCTCACCTTCATCCTGGGCGCGATCTTCGTCTCCGGTCAGGTGTGGGAGTACGCCACGCTCATCACGGAGGGCATGCCCATCGAGGCGGACTCTTACGCGTCGGCGTTCTACCTGACGACGGGCTTCCACGCCCTGCACGTCACCGGCGGACTCGTCGCGTTCCTGCTCGTCATCGGTCGCGCCTACGCCGTGCGCAACTTCGGCCACAAGGAGGCCACCAGCGCCATCGTCGTGTCGTACTACTGGCACTTCGTCGACGTGGTCTGGATCGCCCTGTTCGCCGTCATCTACTTCCTGAAATAGAAAGCGGAACCCCCTCGCCATGCCTCGTGAGAAGAAACGCCGCAGCGGTCGGCGCAGCCCCCTCGCCGCCGCCGGCCTGATCGGAATCGGTCTGCTGCTGACGGGTGGCCTCTACGCCGGGGCGTCCGCCGCGATGGCCTCGACGCCCGAGGTCGCCACGCAGACGCTCACCGTCGACGACGGCGAGAAGCTCTTCCAGGCCAACTGTGCCACCTGTCACGGTCTCGACCTGCAGGGCACCGAGAACGGACCCAGCCTGTACGGTGTCGGCGCCATGGCCGTCGACTTCCAGGTCGCCACTGGCCGTATGCCCCTGCAGATGCAGGGACCGCAGGCGCCGCAGAAGCCGGTGCAGTTCACCGACGAGCAGATCGCGGCGATGGCGGCCTACGTGCAGTCCATCGCCCCGGGCCCCGAGATCGCCAGCGGCGAGGTTCTCGACGGCGAAGGCGACGTCGCCCACGGAGCCGAGCTCTTCCGCATCAACTGCGCGATGTGCCACAACGTCGCCGCAGCCGGCGGCGCCCTCACCGAGGGCAAGTACGCCCCCTCGCTCGTGGGTGTCGACCCCCGCCACATCTACGCGGCGATGGTCACCGGTCCGCAGAACATGCCGGTCTTCAACGACCTGAACCTCTCCCCCGAAGACAAGCGCGACATCATCTCGTCGCTGCTGTGGATGGAACGCAACTCCGGCGCGGGCGGCTTCACGCTCGGCTCGCTCGGTCCCGTGTCCGAGGGCCTGTTCATCTGGATCTTCGGAATCGGCGCGCTGGTCGCGTTCACCGTGTGGATCACGGCCAAGTCCAACTGACCCCGTCGCATCGAGAACTTCTGAGTACGAGGAGCACCATGGCTAACGAGATCGAGGCACCGGAGCACGATCGGGGACCCGCTCCCTCATCGGGCCTCGCCGTTGCCGTGAGCGATCCCGTGCGCAACCCGGGCCTGCCGCCCCACCGGACGCGCGTCACCGATCAGGACCCGAACAAGATGCGCCTCGCCGTGCGCACCGTGTACGGCCTGTTCTATCTCTCGGTGGCAGGCAGCATCTGGGCGATCGCCGCGTACTTCCTGTTCCCGATCGAGGACGGCGAGGTCGCATCGATCCGCGACAACAACCTCTTCATCGGCCTGGGCATCGCCCTGGCGCTGCTGGCCATCGGTGTCGGCGCCATCCACTGGTCCAAAGCAGTCATGGCCGACACCGAGCACATCGAGGCGCGGCACCCCACGCGTGGGCGCGAGTCGACGCGTGCGGGCGCCGTCGCCGCCTTCTCGGCCGCCAATGACGAGTCCGGGTTCGGACGCCGAGCGATGATCCGCAACTCGCTCATCGCCGCGCTGGTCGCCTCCGTCGCCCCCGGCATCGTCCTCTTCCGCGGACTCGCGCCGCAGGGCGAGAACCCCGTCGAGCTGCTCAGCCACACGATGTGGGAGCCGGGCATGCGCCTCGCCCTCGATCCCACGGGAACCCCGATCCGCGCGGCCGATGTCACGCTGGGCTCGGCATTCCACGTCATCCCCGAACCCCTCGCGGAGCTCGGGCACGACGAGGGGTACCTCGAGGAGAAGGCGAAGGCGATCGTCCTGCTCATGCGTCTGCTGCCCGAGCAGCTCGTCGAGACCGAGGAGCGCGCGTCCTGGTCGTATGACGGCATCGTCGCGTACTCCAAGGTGTGCACGCACGTCGGATGCCCCGTCGCGCTCTACGAGCAGCAGACCCATCACCTGCTCTGCCCCTGCCATCAGTCGCAGTTCGACGTGTCGCGTGGCGCTGCGGTCATCTTCGGCCCCGCCGCCCGTGCGCTGCCGCAGCTGCCCATCGCCGTCGACGACGAGGGATACCTCATCGCGCAGAGCGACTTCACCGAACCCGTCGGTCCGAGTTTCTGGGAGCGTCATTGAGCACCGCAACCGCGAAGAGCGAACCGAAGCAGCCGCCCCTGGGCGGTCGCTTCGTCGGCGCCACAGCGAACTACATCGATGAGCGCACCAGCATCTCCGGGCTGGTCAAAGAGCTCGGTCGCAAGATCTTCCCCGACCACTGGTCGTTCATGCTCGGCGAGATCGCCCTGTGGAGCTTCGTCGTCGTCCTGATCTCCGGAACGTTCCTCACGTTCTTCTTCCAGGCGTCGATGGTCGAGACCCACTACAACGGCTCCTGGGCGCCGATGCGCGGCATCCCGATGTCGGCGGCCATGGAGTCAACGCTCCACATCTCGTTCGATCTGCGCGGCGGGCTTCTCGTCCGTCAGATCCACCACTGGGCCGCACTGATCTTCGTGGCCGGCATCGGCGTGCATATGCTGCGCGTCTTCTTCACGGGAGCCTTCCGCAAGCCCCGCGAGCTGAACTGGGTGATCGGCTTCGTCCTATTCGTCCTGGCGATGGCCGAGGGCTTCACCGGTTACTCGCTTCCCGACGACCTGCTCTCGGGCAACGGCCTGCGCATCATCGACGGCATGATCAAGGGGATCCCCCTGATCGGCACGTGGACCTCGTTCCTGCTGTTCGGTGGAGAGTTCCCCGGCACGGAGATCGTCGGCCGCCTGTACGTGCTGCACATCCTGATCCTCCCGGCCCTCGTCGTCGCGCTGATCGCCGTCCACCTGCTCCTGATGATCGTCAACAAGCACACCCAGTTCGCGGGCCCCGGCCGCACGAACGACAACGTGGTCGGCTACCCGATGATGCCGGTCTACATGTCCAAGATGGGTGGCTTCTTCTTCATCACCTTCGGCGTCATCGTCCTGGTCGCATCGCTGTTCCAGATCAACCCGATCTGGAACTACGGCCCCTACGACCCCTCCCCCGTCTCCGCCGGCACCCAGCCCGACTGGTACATCGGCTTCGCCGATGGCGCGCTGCGACTCGTGCCCCCGCACCTCGAGACGGTCTTCCTCGACCGCACCTGGTCGTGGAACATCATCATCCCGCTCGCGGTGCTGGGTCTGTTCATCGTGCTCGTCACGATCTACCCCTTCATCGAGGCGTGGATCACGGGCGACAAGCGCGAGCACCACATCGCGCAGCGCCCCCGCAACGCCGCCACCCGCACCGCCATCGGCGCCGCCGGTGTCACCTTCTACGCGGTACTGTGGGCCGCCGCCTCGTCCGACATCATCGCCACGCACTTCTGGCTGACGATGGAGGGAGTGATCCACACGCTGCAGGCCTCGCTCATCGTCGGGCCGATCCTGGCGTACGTCATCACCAAGCGCATCTGCATCGCGCTGCAGAAGAAGGACCGCGAGATAGCCCTGCACGGGTACGAGTCGGGGCGGATCGTGCGTCTGCCCGGTGGTGAGTTCATCGAGGTTCACCAGCCCGTCGACGAGTACGAGCGCTGGAAGCTCGTCTCCTACGAGACGAACGAACCGTTGGTCGTTCGTCCGAACGCGCAGGGACGGATCCCCTGGCACCAGAACGTGCGCGCGTCGCTCTCCCGCTGGTTGTTCGAGGACCGCCTAACGCCCGTCACGCAGTCCGAGGTCGATGCGGCGCTGGCGCACCAGCACCACGCCCTCGACCACATCGCCGAAGAAGAGACCGCCGAGATCCAGGGCGCGCACGACCGCGCCGGGGCTCCCGACGCTCCGCTCGTGGCCGACCAGACCCAGCGCCTGCACGAGACCGCCGTGCGACCCACCACGGTCGTCGCGCCGGAGGTCGAAGAGAAGAAGACTCCGAAGAAGCGTCCGTCCGACAACGACTGAGCGCCGCTTCACAGGGCCCCGTGCGAACTCCGGTTCGCGCGGGGCCTTTGTCATGGGCGACGCGCGCACCCCCGCCCTACCGGGCCGCCGCAGCCTTGACCAGCTGGCCATTCGGCAGGAACACGCCGAAAGGTGGCGGTCTTTGGTCTCGGCCGTCGTTCCGCGCGCTTCTAGGCTCGGATCATGATCGACGCCGTGTCCTACTTCGCCGCAAAACTCCAGCACGAGACCGACGCCTCCGACGTATACGCCGCACAGAAGGCCGGAGACGCCTTCGTGCTGGTGGATGTGCGCAGCGACGAGGCGTGGCGCCAGGGCCGCATCAGCGGCGCCGTGCACGTGCCCTATCGTGACATCCCCGCGCGTGTGGCCGAGTTCGATCCCGACGTGCCCATCGTGGTCTACTGCTGGAGCCCCGGTTGCAACGCCGGCGCGAAGGGTGCCCTCGCGTTCGCCCGCCTCGGGCTGCCCGTACGCGAGATGATCGGCGGCTACGAATACTGGGTGCGCGAAGGGCAACCGACGGAGAACGACGAGGGTCCCCTTCCCCGCACCTTCGACCCGCAGGTGATGGTCGTCCGCTCCTGATCGGCCTGCTCACGTGAAGTGCGGCGCCTCCCACACGGGAGGCGCCGCATTCGAACGTCGCGAGTGCGCACTCAGTGCGCGAAATACCCGCGGTAGTACTCGTAAACCCAGCCGACGATCGCGACGAGGAAGATCGCGAAGCCTATCGGCACCATCCAGGTACCCACCGCCAGTCCGACCAGCGCAACGCCGGCCGCGAAAGCAAGCACGATCGGCCACCACGACCACGGGCTGAAGTGGCCGAGCTCGGGGTCTCCGTCATCGATGTCGGCCGTTAGCACATCCTCGGGCAGTTCGCCGCCCTGAGCTTTGTGCACCCGATCGAGATACCACGCGATGAACGCGGCCATGATGGTGACGAACAGCAGGGCCACGGAACCGACCCACTCGATGCCGTTGTACCACGCCACGTTGGGGTGCGCGACGATGTTCCAGGCCGTGTAGACCACGGCGACGAGACCGAAGAACGCGGCCAGGATCCACCAGAGGACGACGTTGGAGCGCACTTACTTCACCCCTCCCTGGGCAAGGTCGACAACCGGGGCATCGGGTGCGTCCTTCGCGGGACCCACGCCGACGGGCAGGCCTGCCTCGGGGTGATTGAGATCGAACGCGGGACGCTCACTGCGGATCCGCGGGATCGAGGTGAAGTTGTGTCGCGGCGGCGGGCACGAGGTGGCCCACTCCAGCGAAGCTCCGTACCCCCACGGGTCGTTGACCGTGACCTTCGGCGCCTTGCGCGCGGTGATCCACACGTTCAGGAGGAAGGGCAGCATCGACGCGGCGAGCACCATCGATCCGATCGTGGAGAACTGATTCTGCCAGGTCCAGCCGTCGGCCTCGGCGTAGTCCGCGTAGCGCCGGACCATGCCGTCGACGCCCAGCCAGTGCTGGATGAGGAAGGTCATGTGGAAGCCGATGAACAGCAGCCAGAAGTGCACGTAGCCGAGGCGCTCGTTGAGCATGCGACCGGTCCACTTGGGCCACCAGAAGTAGAAGCCCGCGAACATCGCGAACACCACGGTTCCGAAGACCACGTAGTGGAAGTGCGCCACGACGAAATAGGAGTCGGACAGCGCGAAGTCCAGCGGCGGCGACGCGAGGATGACGCCCGTGAGCCCTCCGAAGACGAACGAGATGAGGAACCCGAGCGCAAACACCATCGGGGTCTCGAACGTCACGGATCCTCGCCAGAGCGTGCCGATCCAGTTGAAGATCTTCACACCCGTCGGAACCGCGATCAGCATCGTCATGAGTGCGAAGAAGGGAAGCAGAACCGCACCGGTGACGTACATGTGGTGCGCCCAGACCGCGACGGACAGCGCCGCGATCGCGATGGTCGCGTACACGAGCGTCTTGTAGCCGAAGATCGGCTTGCGGCTGAAGACCGGGAAGATCTCGGACACGATGCCGAAGAACGGCAGGGCGATGATGTACACCTCGGGGTGACCGAAGAACCAGAACAGGTGCTGCCAGAGCAGCACGCCGCCGTTCGCGGGATCGTAGATGTGCGCACCGAGCACGCGGTCCGCGGCGGCGGCGAAGATCGCGGCCGCGAGGACGGGGAATGCCATCAGGATGAGCAGGCTCGTCACGAGGGTGTTCCAGGTGAAGATGGGCATGCGCCACATCGTCATGCCGGGAGCGCGCATCGTGATGATCGTCGTGATGAAGTTGACCGCACCGAGGATGGTGCCGAAACCGCTCATACCGAGGCCCAGCATCCATAGATTGCCGCCGGCTCCCGGCGAGAACGAGGCGTTCGCGAGCGGTTGATACGCGAACCAGCCGAAGGATGCCGCGCCCTGCGGGGTGAGGAAGCCGGAGACCGCGATGGTCGATCCGAACAGGAACAGCCAGAACGCGAAGGCGTTCAGACGTGGGAAGGCCACATCGGGGGCGCCGATCTGCAGCGGCATCATGACGTTGGCGAAGCCCGCGAAGAGGGGCGTCGCGAACATGAGCAGCATGATCGTGCCGTGCATCGTGAACAGCTGGTTGTACTGCTCCTTCGTCGGGATGACCTGCATGCCCGGCGCGAAGAGCTCGGCGCGGATGATGAGGGCCATCACGCCACCGAGGAGGAAGAACAGCACCGAGGCGATCAGGTACATGTACCCGATCGTCTTGTGGTCGGTGGAGGTGATCCACTTGACGACGATGTTGCCCTTCTGCTCGACGCGGGAGCGACTGAGCAGGGCCGCCTGACGCGGCGGGATCGTGGTGGCACGCGAGGGCGAGTGCTCCTGGAGGGGAAGTGTCGTGGCCATCTGTGTCAGCCTTCCTCGGACGCCGCCCCGGTACCGGGCAGGTTGGTGTTGCGGTCGTAGTCGTCGGTGATGTCGCCGACCTGACCCGCGTCGCGGAGAGAGTCGAGGTAGTCCTCGTACTCGTCGGCGCTCACGACCTCGACGTTGAAGAGCATCGCCGAGTGGTATTCGCCACACAGCTCCGCGCACTTGCCCGCGAAGGTGCCCTCACGGGTCGGCGTGAACGACCAGAAGTTGTCGCGGCCGGGGTACATGTCCTTCTTGTAGAGGAAGTCGATGACCCAGAACGAGTGGATGACATCGCGCGACTGCAGTTCGATCTGGACGGTCTGATCGACCGGGAGCACGAGGGTGGGCAAAGCGGCCTGATCGACGTCGCCGTTGGCGGCGGGAACGGCCTGGACGCCCATCGTCCAGACGGCGTCGGAGCCGTCCTCGTCATCGCCGTTGTACTGGAAGTCCCACGCCCACTGCTTGCCGATCGCGACGATCGACACGTCCGGGTCTTCGTACTGCGTCTCGAGGATCGCCTGGTCGCGCGCAGTGAAGGCGAAGAATCCGCCGACGAGGATCAGCGGCACGAGCGTGTAGAAGATCTCGATCGGCATGTTGTAGCGCAGCTGCACGGGCAGCCCGCTCTGGCCCTTGCGGCGGCGGTAGACGATCATCGCCCACAGCATCAGACCCCAGGTCACCACACCCACGGCGAGAAGCACGATCCACGAGTTGACCCACAGACCGGAGATCATCTCGGTGTGGTTCGTGGCGGGTGTGTCTTCACCCTCGAAGCCGGGAAGGAACCCGTTGAGCTCCGTCTGCGTGCATCCTGCGAGGATGCCGGCTGCCGCGATCCCGACGGGGATAGCGGCCCAGCGAAGGCGGCGTTTGGAGCGCACGGTGCACCTTTCCGGGTCGCGGTTGTGACTCTCGTCAGTCTAGGGCAATTCACACCCGACTCAGGCCAGACGCCCAGCCCGACACGCGTCGGACTGGGCGTCTGCTGAGCGCTCTGAAGGGCTCAGTGGAAGCTGTCGCCGCAGGCGCAGCTGCCGGCGGCATTGGGGTTGTCGATGGTGAACCCCTGCTCCGAGATCGTGTCCTTGAAGTCGATCGACGCGCCGTCGAGATACGGCACGCTCATGTTGTCGACGATGACCTCGACGCCGTCGAAGTCGACCGTCTCGTCGCCGTCGAGCTGGCGCTCGTCGAAGTAGAGCTGGTAGATCAGGCCCGAGCAGCCGCCGGGCTGGACGGCGACGCGGAGACGAAGATCGTCACGTCCCTCCTGCGCGAGCAGGCTCTTGACCTTGGTCGCGGCCTCCGTCGTGAGCTTGACGCCGTGGGCGGGAGCCTCGGTGGGAATGATCGTGGTGTCGGTCATGGCAGTCCTCCTTGCCGAGAGTCTACCCGCGCGTCACGCCGACGGCGCCTGCGCTTCACGGTCGTTCGCGGCCCGAAGCAGCAGCGCCTCGCTGAGGATGGCGTGCCGGAACGTGTCGAGGTGCAACGACTCGTTGGGACTGTGCGCGCGGGAGTGCGGATCCTCGACCCCCGTCACGAGGATCTGCGCGTCGGGGAACTCGCGCACCAGGTCGGCGATGAAGGGGATGCTGCCCCCCACGCCCACATCGACGGGGTCGACGCCGTACCCCTCGGCGAAGGCCGCGCGCACCGCGCCCACCGCCCATCCCGAGGTGTCGACGAGGAACCCGTCGCCGAGGTCGATATCCGTGAAGGTCAGCTCGGCCCCGAAGGGAGCGCGGGCACGCAGGTGCGCCTCGAGCGCCGCGAAAGCCTCTGCTGCGGGCTGACCCGGCGCCACGCGCGCGCTGACCACGACGGACACCTCGGGTGCGAGGGTGTTCGAGGCGGCGGCGACCGTGGTGTGGTCGATGCCGGTCACGGTGATCGAGGGCTGGTTCCAGATGCGGGAGAGGATCTCTCCGCGGCCGATGGGCGAGACACCCGGCAGCAGGCCCGCCTCCTCGCGCAGGGTCTGCTCGGTGTAGGGCGGCGTCGCGGCGTCGCGTGAGCGCATCCCCTCCACCGCCACGGCGCCCTCGTGGTCCCAGAGCGTCGCGAGCAGCTTCACGAGAGCCGTGACGGCATCGGGGACGGCGCCGCCGAACATCCCGGAGTGGGAGGCGTGCGCCAACGTACGCACCCTCAGCGTGAAGCGGGCGTTGCCGCGCAGCGACACCGTGAGCGCGGGAGTGTCGGAATCCCAGTTGCCGGAGTCGGCGACGACGATCGCGTCGGCGCGCAGCGCGTCGCGGTTGTCGGAGAGGAACTGCGCGAACGAGCGTGAGCCGTACTCCTCCTCCCCCTCGACGAAGAGGACGAGCCCGAGACCGAGGTCCTCCCCCGCGGCGTCGGCGTCCGCGCGCAGCGCCCGGATCGCCGCGATGTGCGTCATGATCCCCGCCTTGTCGTCCGCGGCCCCGCGGCCGTACAGGCGGCCCCCGCGCACCGTCGGCTCGAAGGGCGGCGAATCCCAGAGCTCGTCGGCGCCGGGCGGCTGCACGTCGTGGTGGGCGTAGAGAAGCACCGTGGGCCTGCCCGGCCGGGCAGCGCGCGTGGCGAGCACCGCCGGCTGGCCGAGTTCGTCGGTGCCGGGCACCGCCGCACGGAGCACGCGCACCTCATCGAAGACGCCCGTGCCCTCGGCAAGGGCGGCGACCGCGTCGGCGCTGCGCTCGAGCTGCGACTGATCGAAGGCCGGCCACGCGATGCCGGGAATGCGCACGAGGGCGCCGAGGTCGGCGAGGGCGGTGGGGATGCCGTCTTCGACGAGTGCGCGGATGTTCGAGGAGGGCAGGGGCACCGCAGAAGTCATGCGGGTAATCTTAAGACGACCCTCCCTCCGACATCACAAGGACTCATCGTGGCCAAGACACCCGCAGCACCGCTGCCCAGCGACGAGCAGGCCAGCCCGGCGGGATCGGGCAAAGGCCGCCCCACGCCCACCCGTGCCGAGCAGGAGGCGGTGCGACGTCGCCCGCTCGTGCCCGACACGAAGGAGGCCAAACAGCGCGCCCGCGCAGAGCTGCAGGCCAAACGCGAGCAGGCGCGCGCCGGCATGGCACAGGGAGATGAGAAGTACCTGCCCGTGCGGGACAAGGGCCCGCAGCGCCGCTTCGTGCGTGACTACGTCGACGGCGGCTGGCATCTTGCCGAGTTCGTCATGCCTGCGATGATCGTGGTGATCCTGCTCACCTTCATCAACATCCCCGTCGTGCAGTTCTACTCGTTCGTCGCCCTGTGGGGCTTCATCCTGCTCGTGATCCTCGACATGGTGCTCACATCCGTGCGCGCCAAGCGCGCCGTGCGCCGCAAGTTCGGCGAGAGCAAGCTCGAGCGAGGGACGGGGTGGTACGCCGCCATGCGCTCGATGCAGATGCGGTTCCTGCGCCTGCCCAAGCCGCAGGTGCGTCGGGGCACGAAGGTCGTCTGAGCGCTGATCAGCGGGCGAGCGCCAGTCCCCGATTGATCTGACGGGCCCACAGCGGCCCCCGGTACAGGAACGCCGTGTACCCCTGGACGAGCGTCGCGCCCGCGGCGAGGCGCTCACGCACGTCGGTCGCCGTCTCGACACCGCCGACGGAGATCACGCAGAAATCGGCCGGAACAACACCGCGGATGAGGCGCAGGACCGCCAGCGACCGTGCGCGCAGGGGCGCCCCGGACAGTCCCCCGACTCCCGCCGCCTCGACGAGCGCGGCATCGGTCAGGAGGCCGCCGCGGGAGATCGTCGTGTTCGTCGCGATGATCCCCGCAAGCCCGAGGTCCACGGCCAGCCGCGCGATCGCCTCGACCTCCTCATCCGGCAGGTCGGGGGCGATCTTCACAAGCAGTGGCGTCGATCCGGCCGCGACCTTCACCGCCGTGAGCAGCGGAGCGAGGGTCTCGACCGCCTGAAGGGTGCGCAGCCCGGGGGTGTTCGGCGACGAGACGTTGACGGCGAGGTAATCCGCCAGCGGGGCGAGCAGCGTCGCGCTGCGCACGTAGTCCTCGGCCGCCTGCTCGACCTCGGCCACCCGGCTCTTGCCGATGTTGACGCCGATGATCGGCCGGTCGCCGCGACGCCGCAGGCGCCGCAGGCGGCGGGCCGCAGCATCCGCCCCCCGGTTGTTGAAACCCATCCGGTTGACGACGGCGCGATCGGGGATGAGCCGGAACAGCCGGGGGCGCGGATTGCCGAGCTGCGGCAGCGCCGTGACGGTCCCCACCTCGACGTGCCCGAATCCGAGCGCCCCGAGGCCGAGCGCACCGACCGCGTCCTTGTCGAATCCGGCGGCGACGCCGAACGGCGTCGGGAAGTCGAGCCCGAGGGCCTGCACACCCGTGCCGGGTGCGGGCCTGGTGACGGCGCGCGCGGCCCACGCGAACGGCCGCTCGCCCAGGACGCGGATCACACCCATCGCGAGATGGTGGGCGGTTTCGGGATCGAGACGCGAGAGGACGTGCGTGAAGAGGGCGCGATACATGGCTCGCCCAGATTACCGGGTCGGGGCGCCCCGGCCCCGGCGCGTCACTCCGATGCCGGTCGGCGCGGGCGCTCGTGATCGGCGCGCAGCTCGCCGATCGCGGACTCGAAGTCGTCGAGGGTCTCGAAGGCCTGATAGACGCTCGCGAACCGCAGATAGGCGATCTCGTCGAGTTCGCGCAGCGGGCCGAGGATTGCCAGGCCTATGTCGTTGGCGTCGATCTGGGAGGACCCGGTCTGACGAACGGCCTCCTCGACGCTCTGCGCGAGCATCGCCAGATCGGCCTCGGTGACGGGCCGCCCCTGACAGGCCTTGCGCACTCCCGACATGACCTTCTCGCGGCTGAACGGCTCGATGACGCCCGAACGCTTGATCACGTTGAGGCTCGCCGTCTCGATCGTGGAGAAACGTCCACCGCACTCGGGGCACTGCCGTCGGCGACGGATCGAGAGACCGTCGTCACTCGTGCGCGAGTCGATGACGCGTGAATCGGCGTGGCGGCAGAACGGGCAGTGCATGGCTCTCTCGGCGGGTCGGTGTCAGTCGGCGGATGCTGCCGTAGCCACCGGGCGGGCGGATGCGGGCGCCGCGGTGAACCGGGCGGTCACCGCCTCGCCGTGGGCGGGCAGGGCCTCCGCCTCCGCGAGGGCGACGATCGCGTCGGCGACCGCCGACAGCGCGGCGCGGTCGTAGGAGATGACCTGCTGTGGCCGGACGAAGGTGTGGGCCCCGAGGCCGGCCGCGTACCGCGCCTGTCCGCCGGTGGGCAGCACGTGGTTGCTGCCCGCCAGGTAGTCGCCGAGGCTCACCGGGGAGTTCTCGCCGACGAAGATGGCGCCCGCGTTGGTCAGGGCGGGCAGAAGCGCCTCCGGTTCGGCGGTGAGCACCTCGAGGTGCTCCGGAGCGTACGCGTTGCTGAACGCCGCCGCCGACGCGAGGTCGTCGACGAGCACGATCGCGGACTGCGTGCCCGAGAGCGCCTGCCGCACGCGGTCGGCATGACGGGTCCGGGCGGCGAGCTCGCCTACCGTGACCTCGACGGCGCGGGCGAGGTCGGGCGAATCGGTGACGAGCACCGCACCCGCCTGTTCGTCGTGCTCGGCCTGACTGACGAGATCGGCGGCGACCAGGCGCGGATCGGCGTCGGCATCGGCGATGACGAGAATCTCGGTCGCCCCCGCCTCTGAGTCCGTGCCGACGACGCCCGCGACATGCCGCTTGGCCGCCGCGACGAAGTTGTTGCCCGGGCCGGTGACGACATCCACTGCTTCGAGGGCGATCTCGGGCACCCCGTAGGCGAGGGCGGCGATCGCCCCCGCTCCCCCGATCGCGTAGACCTCGTCGACGCCGAGCAGACCCGCCGCGGCGAGGATCGTGGGGTGCACGCCGCCGTCCGGTCGCTGCGGCGGCGAGGCGAGGGCGACACCCTCGACACCGGCGACCTGGGCGGGCACGACGTTCATGACGACGCTCGAGGGGTACACGGCCTTGCCGCCGGGCACATATACCCCCGCGCGACGGACGGGCTGCCAGCGCTGGGTGACCCGTGCGCCGGGAGCGAGCTCGGTGACCGAGGGCGGGGGGACCTGCGCCGCGGAGGCGCGACGGACACGCACGATGGCCTCTTCGAGAGCCGCGCGCACGTCCGGATCGAGATCCGCGACCGCCGCGTCGATCTGTGCACGGGGCACCCGGAGGGGGTGACCGCTCACGCCGTCGAAGCGCTCGGCCTGCTCGCGCAGCGCCGCCTCGCCGCGCTCGCGCACGTCCGTGACGATGTCGCCGGCGACGCGCAGGGCGTTCTCGCGGGCCGCGGTCGCCCGCGGAACCAGGGCGGCGGCATCGCGCGCGGACGTGCCGCGGAGGTCGATCGTGCGCATCGTTCCAGGATACGTCGGGGCGTCAGCCGCGCGTGACGCCGGAGACGTCGTAGAGCACGCCGACCCGGCCGTCCTCGTGCCGGACGAGGAAGCTCGATCCGCGGTCGACGACGACGAGCGCCCAGGCCGTGGCGTCGATGCGGAACAGCGGCTGACCGGTGCGTTCGTCGACGACGTCGCGGGGCTCGGGCACGAGAGCCCAGAACGGCTGGTGCGAGACGGCGGGCGCGGGAGCGGGCTCCGGCTCGGCCACCGGCTGCGCCCCGGTGTCGTATCCGCTGCGCGCGTAAGCGGGCGTCGGCGCCCACTGATCCGAGTCGGCGAAGTCGGGCTGCGCTCCGGTGTCGGTCCGATCCGCGGGCTCGACGCGGCCGTCGCCGCTGATCGAGAACGCCCCCGTG
Organism: Microbacterium sp. HA-8; assembly: GCF_046111165.1. Lineage (NCBI taxonomy): Bacteria > Bacillati > Actinomycetota > Actinomycetes > Micrococcales > Microbacteriaceae > Microbacterium > Microbacterium sp. HA-8. The sequence continues at coordinate 1,796,030 of NZ_CP162025.1, read as the reverse complement.
GCGGCGTAAGGGTTGGAGCCCTGATCTTCGTGCGGAGCGGCGTCGTACGCCGCGGTCTCGGGCTCGGCGGGCGCGACCGGCTCGGGGCGCGGGCGGGCCACCACCCGGCGCACGGCTCGGGCGTTGCGGTGCGCGGGCGCCTCGGGGCGACCGCGGAAGTCCTCGTCGAAGGGGGCGATGTAGGGCGCGGCGACGGTGAAGAACACCAGCGCCAGCATCGCGAAGAACTCGACCCAGACGACCCATGAGGTGTACCAGGGGCCGCCGTCGGCGACCGTCGCGACGGTGTTCCAGATGTAGGTGAGCCAGACGACCGTGGCCACCGAGAAGGCGACGGACGCGAACTGGTCGATGCCGAGGGATCCGACACGGCGGATGCCGTCGGGAGAGAAACGGCGCAGGACGATGAGGAACACCGCGACCGTGGGCACGCCGATGGTGAGCACCCAGTCGATTCCCGCCATCCACACGGACTGGAACGGCCGATCGAGGTAGGAGAAGAACGACACGACGAAGGCGATCACCCAGGCTCCGAGGATCGCGAGCTCGCGCACAGTGAATCCGCCGACGCCGTACTGGCTGTCGTCGTCCGGCCGCTTCTCCGAGTCGCGGATCACCGTCTCGTCGAGCGATTCCGCACCGTCGGCGGGCTCTTCGTGCAGCTTCTCGTCGGTCACAGTCGTCTCCTTCTGATCGGCGCCGGAGCGCCCTGCTACCTTACCGCCGTCGGGAGCCTCAGCCGAGGCAGCCGGGCCCGAGCAGCGACTTCAGTTCGCCATACAGATCAGCCGAGACCGTGACCGGGTACGGCACCTCGAAAACCTTCGCGACCTGGCCCTTCGTCAGCTTCAGCCGCACTTCGGACGGACCACGGTGGCGGCTGAGCACGTCGGCGAGCTCCGAGATGACCGCTTCGGTGGCACGACGCTCGGGAACGATCAGGTCGAGTCCGCCCGATGCATCGACCGAACCCAGATCGGGCACCATCGCGGACACCGCGTGCAGGTTCATGCCGTCATCGCGGCGCGAGACACGACCACGCACGGCGAGGATCGCATCGGGCTGCAGGAGCGGCTGGAACTCCTGATACGTCTTGCCCATGAACATCACGGTCACCTCGCCGTTGAAATCCTCGACGGTGATCATGCCGTAGGGATTCCCGCTGGATTTGGCGACGCGGTGCTGGACGCTCGTGAGCAGCCCCGCGACCGTGACCTGGTCGCCGTCGTTGAGGTCGTCGGAGGAGAGCAGGTCGTGGATGGACGTGGAGGCGTGTTTGGCCAGCGGAACCTCGAGCCCTGCGAGCGGATGATCGGACACGTAGAGCCCGAGCATCTCGCGCTCGAACGCGAGCTTGTCCTTCTTGGTCCACTCGGGGCGGTCGGGCACCTTGGCCACGGCCTTCTCGGACTCCTCCAGGAGGCTGTCGAAGTCGAAGCCGTACTGCCCGTTCGCCTCGTTGCGTTTGACGTCGACGACCTGATCGATCGCGTTCTCGTGGATCTCCAGCAGGGCGCGCCGTGTCGACCCGGTCGAGTCGAAGGCGCCGGCCTTGATCAGCGACTCGATCGTGCGCTTGTTGGCCACCTGCATCGGCACCTTCTCGAGGAAGCCGTGGAAGGAGTCGAACCCGCCCTCGCCGCGCACCTGGACGATGGCGTCGACGACGTTCGCACCGACGTTTCGGATCGCGCCGAGTCCGAAGCGGATGTCGTCCTCGACGGCCGCGAAGTAGCGGATCGACTCGCTGACATCGGGCGGCAGCACGCGGATCCCCATGCGTCGGCACTCGTTGAGGTAGACCGCGAGCTTGTCCTTGGAATCGCCCACGCTCGTCAGCAGAGCCGCCATGTACTCGGCGGGATAGTGCGCCTTGAGGTACGCGGTCCAATACGACACGAGCCCGTAGGCGGCGGAGTGGGCCTTGTTGAAGGCGTAGTCCGAGAAGGGCAGCAGGATGTCCCACAGCATCTGCACGGCAGCATCCGAATAGCCGTTCGCGTGCATGCCCGCCTGGAAGCCCTCGTACTGCTTGTCGAGCTCGGACTTCTTCTTCTTGCCCATTGCGCGGCGCAGGATGTCGGCCTGTCCGAGGCTGAAGCCGGCGACTTTCTGCGCGATCGCCATGACCTGCTCCTGATAGATGATCAGGCCGTAGCTGGTGCTGAGGATCTCGGCGAGCGGCTCCTCGAGCTCGGGATGGATCGGCGTGATCTCTTGCAGGCCGTTCTTGCGCAGAGCGTAGTTGGTGTGCGAGTTGGCACCCATGGGCCCCGGTCGGTAGAGCGCGATGACGGCCGAGATGTCTTCGAAGTTGTCGGGCTTGAGCAGCCGCAGGAGGCTGCGCATGGGCCCGCCATCGAGCTGGAAGACGCCGAGCGTGTCTCCGCGGGTGAGCAGTTCGTACGCCGCGGGATCGTCGAGGGTGAGGTCTTCGAGGACGACGTCCTCACCGCGGTTCGCCCTGATGTTGTCGAGGGCGTCGTCGATGATCGTGAGGTTTCGCAACCCCAGGAAGTCCATCTTGATGAGTCCGAGCGCCTCGCAGGAGGGGTAATCGAACTGCGTGACGATCTGGCCGTCCTGCTCGCGCTTCATGATCGGGATGATGTCGAGCAGGGGCTCGCTCGACATGATCACGCCGGCGGCGTGCACACCCCACTGCCGCTTGAGGTTCTCGAGCCCGATCGCCGTATCGAAAACCGTCTTCGACTCGGGGTCGGTCTCGATGAGCGTGCGGAACTCGGACGCCTCCTTGTACCGGGGATGCTGGGGGTTGAACATGCCGTCCAGCGGCATGTCCTTGCCCATGACGGCCGGCGGCATCGCCTTGGTGAGCTTCTCACCCATGCCGAAGGGGAATCCGAGCACGCGGCTGGCGTCCTTCAGCGCCTGCTTGGCCTTGATGGTGCCGTAGGTGACGATCTGCGCCACACGGTCGTCGCCGTACTTCTCGGTGACGTACTGGATGACCTCGCCGCGGCGCCGGTCGTCGAAGTCGACGTCGAAGTCGGGCATCGAGACGCGGTCGGGGTTGAGGAAGCGCTCGAAGATGAGGCCGTGCTGAAGGGGGTCGAGATCGGTGATGCGCATCGCGTACGCCGCCATCGAGCCCGCGCCCGAGCCGCGCCCCGGGCCCACGCGGATGCCGTTGTTCTTCGCCCAGTTGATGAAGTCCGCCACGACGAGGAAGTATCCGGGAAAGCCCATCTGCACGATGACGTCGGTCTCGTACTCGGCCTGTGCGCGCACCTCGGCGGGGATGCCGCCGGGATAGCGGTACTGCAGCCCCTTCTCGACCTCTTTGACGAACCAGGACTGCTCGGTCTCGCCGTCCGGCACCGGATAGCGCGGCATGAAGTTGGCGCTCGTGTTGAACTCGACCTCGCACCGCTCGGCGACGAGCAGCGTGTTGTCGCAGGCCTCGGGGTGATCGCGGAAGATCTGACGCATCTCGGCCGGCGTCTTGACGTAGTAGCCGTCGCCGTCGAACTTGAACCGCTTCGGATCGTCGAGGGTCGAGCCGGACTGGACGCAGAGCAGGGCGGCGTGGCTGGTCGAGTCGTGCTGATGTGTGTAGTGCAGATCGTTCGTGGCCAGCAGCGGGATGCTGAGGTCTTTCGAGATGCGCAGCAGGTCGCTCATCACGCGGCGCTCGATGCTGAGCCCATGATCCATGATCTCGGCGAAGTAGTTCTCTTTGCCGAACAGGTCCTGGAACTCGGCCGCGGCGGCGCGGGCCGCGTCGTACTGGCCGAGGCGCAGGCGCGTCTGCACCTCGCCCGACGGGCAACCCGTCGTCGCGATCAGACCCTTGGAGTAGGTCTGCAGCAGCTCGCGGTCCATGCGCGGCTTGAAGTAGTAGCCCTCGAGGCTGGAGCGCGAGGACAGCCGGAAGAGATTGTGCATGCCCTCGGTCGACTGCGACAGCAGGGTCATGTGTGTGTAGGCGCCCGAGCCCGACACGTCGTCGTCGCTCTGGTCGGGGCCGCCCCAGCGCACGCGGGCCTTGTCGCTGCGGTGCGTGCCGGGCGTGACGTACGCCTCGATGCCGACGATCGGCTTGATGCCCGCGTCCTTGGCCGCCTTGTAGAACTCGAACGCGCCGAACGTGTTGCCGTGGTCGGTGACGGCGATCGCCGGCATGCCCTGACGGGCCGCCTCCTGGACGAGCGGGCCGATGCGCGCGGCGCCGTCGAGCATCGAGTACTCGCTGTGGACATGCAGATGAACGAAGGAGTCGGCGGCCACGGATAAAGACTACGTGGGGCCGCCGACATCGTGCCCGCGGGTCGCGGGGGTTCGCGTCGGCCGATCACGCGTCGAAGCTAGGGTTGCCGCATGCCGACTCCCGACTTCGTCCTCGAGCTGCGTCGACACATCGGACACACGCCGATCCCGCTGGTGGGTGTCACCGCCGTCATCCTGCGGGCAGCCGGCGCCGCGGAGGACGGCGTCGAGGTGCTGATGGGTCGGCGCAGCGACACCGGAGCCTGGGCCCCGATCTCGGGCATCGTCGATCCCGGCGAGGAGCCCGCCGACACCGCCCGTCGCGAGTCCCTCGAAGAGGCCGGTGTCGAGGTCGTGGTCGAGCGGATGCTGTCAGTGCATCAGGTGCCGCGGATCACCCATGTCAACGGCGACCAGGTCGACTACCTCGACATCGCGTTCGCGTGCCGGTGGGTGTCGGGCGAGGCCTGGCCCGCGGACGGCGAGCTGACGGCCCTGCGATGGATGCCCGTCACCGAGGCTGTGGCGACAGCATCCGAGGGCAAACGACGCGCGATCCGCCTCGCCGCCGCCGCACCCGCGCCGACCGTCTTCGACACGGCCGGCTGAGCGTCAATCGCCCCGCAGAATCTCCAGCGCACGGGCGAGATCGGCGGGGTACTCGCTCCCGAACACGGACCACTGTCCCGTGGCGGGATGCGCGAAGGCCAGCACCTTCGCGTGCAGCCACTGGCGGGTGAGCCCCAGACGCGTCGAGATCGTCGGGTCCGCCCCGTAGAGGGGGTCGCCGACGCAGGGATGCCGGTGCGCGGCCATATGCACACGGATCTGATGAGTGCGCCCGGTCTCGAGATGGATCTCGAGCAGGGAGGCGCCGGGGAACGCCTCGATGGTCTCGTAGTGGGTGACCGAATCCTTGCCCGTGGGCGTGACCGCGAACTTCCAGGAGTGCGTGGGGTGCCGCCCGATGGGGGCATCGATCGTCCCCGAGAGCGGGTCGGGGTGCCCCTGCACGACCGCGTGATAGATCTTCTCGACCTCGCGCTCCTTGAAGGCTCGCTTGAGCGCGGTGTAGGCGCCCTCGGTCTTGGCGACCGCCATCAGGCCGCTCGTGCCGACATCCAGGCGATGGACGACGCCCTGCCGCTCGGGCGCGCCGGTCGTCGCGATGCGGAAGCCGGCGGCGGCCAGGGCACCCAGGACCGTCGGTCCTTCCCAGCCCACGGAGGGATGCGCGGCGACGCCTGCCGGTTTGTCGACGACGACGATCTCGTCATCGTCGTACACGATGCCCAGCTCCGGCACCGCGACCGGAACGATGCGCGGCTCCTCCTTGGCCTGCCAGTCGACGTCGAGCCACGAGCCGGCACCGACGCGGTCGGACTTGCCCACCGCCCGTCCATCGAGCGTGACGCCGCCGCTCGCGACGACCTCGGCCGCGAAGGTCCGCGAGAATCCCAGCATCTTGGCGAGCGCGGCGTCCATACGCTCGCCGTCGAGCCCGTCCGGTACGGGCAGCCGTCGTGAGGGCACTCTCAGACCTCGCGGGAATCCGGCGCGGGGGCGGTGCCGGTCGCCGCATCCACGCTCTCGCCGTCGGAGGCGCGTCGGTCGCGGGTGCCGTCCATATGGATGCCGAGCAGGACCAGCAGCGCGATCGCGATCATGTCGAGCACGATGAAGATGTCGGCGATGTTGTAGATCGCGGGCATCATCCAGGGTGTCGAGAGGAAGTCGACGACATGCCCCACGGGAAATCCGGGATCACGGAAGAGCCGGTCCGCAAGATTACCGAGAACGCCGCCGAGCAGCAGACCGAGCGTCAGCGCCCACAGGCGCGAACGCACGCGCGTGAACATGAGCCAGATGATCGCCAGGGCGACGGCCGCGAGGGCGATGGTGAAGATCCAGGTGACCTCCTCGCCGAGCGAGAAGGCCGCGCCGGGGTTGAACACCAGCACGAAGATCAGCACGTCGCCGAGGATCTGCACGGGCTCGCCCGGCTCGAGGTGCGCCAGGGCGAGCTGCTTGGTCAACTGATCGGCGGCCAGCACCCCCACCGCGAGGATCGCGATGAGGGCGCCGGCCGCCGACCGATGCAGAGGAGGTCGCCGCCCTGCGATCCGCTCGGGTGCGGGGCTGCGGGAGGCCAAAGCCTAGAGACCGATGGCCGACACGGGCGTGGCACCCGAGTTCGAACCGCTCGCCTCGAGATCGCGCAGCTGACCCTCGATGTAGCTGCGCAGCTGCGCCCGATAGTCGCGCTCGAACGTGCGCAGCTCGGTGATGCGGCCCTCGAGCACCTGACGCTCCTTCTCGAGGCGCGCCGTCTCTTCACGCTGCTTGGCCTCGGCCTCGGCGACGATGCGCGAAGCGGTGGCCTGAGCCTCGGAGACGAGCTTGTCGCGCTGCGAGATGCCCTCGGCGACGTGCTCGTCGTGCAGGCGCTGAGCCAGCTCGATGATGCCGGCGCTCGTGGCGGCGGGAGCACCGCCGGAGGCGGCGGGGGCCGGAGCCTCCTCGACCGGGGCGGGAGCCTCGGCGACGGGCGCCGGGGCCGCGGCCTCGGGCTTCTCACCAGACTCGTACGCGGCGAGCTTGGCCTTCAGCTCCTCGTTCTCGGCGATCGTCTTGCGCCACTCGACGACGATCTCGTCGAGGAAGTCGTCCACTTCTTCGGGGTCGAAGCCCTCTTTGAAGCGGACGTGCTGGAACTGCTTCGTGACGACGTCATCGGGGGTCAGAGCCATGGGATCCGTCCTCTTCATCTCTCGTGGTCCATCGGGCGCCCGGTGGGGCGCGAACTACATCAGCATAGTCCAGGGGTTTTCGCCAGGCGAGGCGCCGGGGCTCCGCCCGGTGCCGCGGCCCGGATCACGCCGTCGCGGCGATCGAGCGCGTGATCCCGAGCAGGACGAAGCACAGGATCATCGTGATCGTGAAAGCGAGATCGATCGCGACCGGCCCGATCCTCAGCGGCGGAATGAGTCGCCGGAAGAATCGGATCGGCGGATCGGTGACGGTGTAGACGACCTCGGCCGCCACCAGCCCCGCGCCCTTCGGCCGCCACTCGCGATTGAACATGGGGATGTACTCGAGTACGAGCCGCGCGAGCAGGACGAAGACGTAAAGGAGGAGGAGGGCGTTGAGGATCGACGCGATCAGGCCCAGCAGTTGCACTCTTACAGACTACGGCTGCGAGAAGGGCGCGGCTTCCGGATCGGCGTGCGCGATCGCGCCGTCGCCCGAGACCGCCACGTGCTCGGGAGAGAGCAGGAAGACCTTGCTCGTCACCCGCTCGATGCGTCCGAACAGGCCCAGCGAGAGTCCGCTGGCGAAGTCGATGAGCCGACGCGCATCGGCGTCCGACATCTGCGACAGATTGATGATGACCGGCACGCCCTCGCGGAAGTTCTCGGCGATCACCTGGGCGTCGCGGTACTGCTTGGGGTGCACCGTGAGAATCTCGGTGAGGCCGCCCACGGCGGGCTGGCGCACGGCAGCGGGCTTGCGGATCGGGGTGACCGTCGCGGTCGCCTCGACCGGCTGCACGCGCTGACGCTGCGGCTGCGCCTGCGGTTCGTCGACGACGTCTTCTTCGTCGGCGAGGCCGAGGTACACCATGGTCTTCTTGAGCGGGTTCGACATCGCATCCTCCGTGTTGCTCGTCTTATTCGAGGCTATCCGCGGGTGGGGCGGATGCCGGTGATTGCGGAACCGATCCGCAGGTGTGTCGCGCCCATCTCGATCGCCGCCTCGAAATCGCCGGTCATTCCGGCTGAGATCCAGGTGGCATCGGGGGCGATCCGGCGCACGCTCTCGGCGACGCCGGCCAGGCGTTCGAAGGCGCGTGCGGGCTCTTCGTCGAGCGGCGCCACGGCCATGACGCCGCGCAGGCGCAGGCCGCGGCATCCCCTCACGTGCTCGGCGAGAGCCTCGGCCTCGGCCGCGGGTACTCCACCGCGCCCCTCGGCCTCGCTCAGACCGATCTGGAGCAGGACGTCCAGCGGCGGCTCCCCCTCGGCCTCCGCCGCATCCAGAGCGTCGGCCAGGCGAGCCCGGTCGACGGAATGGACCACGTCGGCCGCCTGCCGGATGGGCCGCGCCTTGTTGGTCTGCGCCTGTCCGATGAAATGCCAGCGCAGGGCGGCAAACTCGCGCCCGTCGAGTTCCGCACGTTTGGCGGTGAGCTCCTGCTGCCTGTTCTCGCCGACATCGCGCACGCCCAGTCCGTGCAGCTCGCGGACGAGGGAGGCGGGATGGAACTTGGTCACGACGATGCGCGTGATCGCGGCGGGGTCTCGACCGGCGCGGCGGGCCGCATCGGCGATGCGCAGATCGATCGCCGACAGACGCTCGGCGAGCGGAGGCGTGGTCACCTGTCGCGCTCCTCGGGGGTGGAATCTCGCACGGACGGGCCCGGCGCGCGTGTCGCCGAGCCCGTCCGCAGGGTATGTCTCGGACTACTTGAGGAAGTCCGGGATGTCGAGGTCGTCATCGCCGAAGGCCGACTCGAAACCGGTCGACTCGGGCACGATCGGGCCGCTCGCCGAGCCGACGGCGACCGACTCGCGCACGGGTGCCTTGGGCTCGGGTGCCCGGGTGGCCTCCGCGGCGGGCGCATCGATCGAGGGCAGGGCGGGCGCCTGACGCTGCGCCACGACCGGCTCGATCTTGGGCGTCGGCTCGCCGCCGTCGAATCCCGCGGCGATGACCGTGACACGCACCTCGTCACCGAGGGTGTCATCGATGACCGTGCCGAAGATGATGTTGGCCTCGGGGTGCGCGGCCTCCTTCACCAGCTGCGCGGCGTCGTTGATCTCGAAGATGCCGAGGTTCGATCCGCCCTGGATCGACAGCAGCACGCCGTGCGCACCCTCGATCGAGGCCTCGAGCAGAGGCGATTCGACGGCCAGCTCGGCCGCCTTGATCGCCCGGTCGGCGCCGCGGGCCGACCCGATCCCCATGAGGGCCGAGCCCGCGCCCTGCATGACCGACTTGACGTCGGCGAAGTCGAGGTTGATCAGGCCGGGCGTCGTGATCAGGTCGGTGATGCCCTGAACACCGGCGAGCAGGACCTGGTCGGCCGTCGCGAACGCCTCGATCATCGAGATGCCGCGGTCGCTGATCTCGAGCAGGCGGTCGTTCGGCACCACGATGAGGGTGTCGACCTCTTCTTTGAGGCGTCCGACGCCGGTCTCGGCCTGCGTCTGGCGTCGACGACCCTCGAACGAGAAGGGCTTGGTGACCACACCGATCGTCAGCGCGCCGATCGACTTGGCGATCTTCGCGACGACGGGTGCACCGCCGGTGCCGGTGCCACCGCCCTCGCCCGCCGTGACGAAGACCATGTCGGCGCCGCGCAGGGCCTCCTCGATCTCCTCGGCGTGGTCCTCCGCCGCGCGTCGGCCCACCTCGGGGTCGGCGCCCGCGCCGAGACCCCGCGTGATCTCTCGGCCGACGTCGAGCTTGACGTCGGCGTCGCTCATCAGCAGCGCCTGCGCATCGGTGTTGATCGCGATGAACTCGACCCCGCGCAGGCCGAGCTCGATCATGCGGTTGACGGCGTTGACGCCGCCGCCGCCCACGCCGACCACCTTGATGACGGCGAGGTAGTTCTGGTTCTGGCTCATGCCGGCCTCCGTGTCCCCGAACCTGGTTTTACCCTGGTCTAAACCTTCAACCTCAAGTAGAGGTATAAAGAAATGCCCGGTATGCATTTCCGTATTCACAAGGTAGGTCGCGCCCGCGCCACGACCCGCAAGCGCGTGGGCGTGTCGCGCCATCCGCGCGCAGATCGGCGCCGGGTCAGCGGATGACGATCGCGGCGGGCGACGAGACGTCGTAGAGGCTGGCCGTCTCCGGCGGCCGCGTCTGCATCGCGCGCTCCAGTACGAGCGCCTTCTGCGGCGTGCCGTCGACCGATCCCCATACCACCTGCGTGCCCGTGGCGCCGAGGGTGAGCGTGACGTCGTCGCGAGTCGACGCCGACACGCGTGTCACCTGCGCGCGGATCGCGTCGGGCAGCGCCCGCAGCACCAGACCCGCCGATTCGAACGCATCCGAATCCGTCCCGCCGTCGATCTCGAGCACCGGGGGGCCCTCCGGCGCCGTCGGGGTCGTCTCGAGGACGACACCCGCCGCATCCACGAGCGTCCACCCGGCCGCGGTGTCGATGACGCCGATCGGCGTGCGCTCGACGATCCGCACCACGAGCTCGTGCGGCGGACGCGCCTCGAGCGTGTAGGACTCCACCAGCGGGAACGCCACGAGCGCCGCCTTGATCGCGCTCGCGTCGATCAGCGGCAGCGGGGTACCGATCTGCTGCCACAGGGCGTCCTCGACCTGTGCGGCCGGCAGGGTCGAGGTACCCACGACCGTCACCCGCTGCACGGCGAACAGGGGGCTGTAGGCCGCACCGACGCTGCCGACGACGAGCAGCACGACCGCAGCCGCCCCCACGGTCCACAGCAGTCGCCGCCGTCGCGATCGCACCGTGAAGCGCCGCACCTCGCGACGCAGCGCGCGGCGACGGGCGCGGGCCGCACGCCACACGTCGCGCAAGCGAGTGGGAACGGGGGATGCCGGGTCCTCCGGCCCGCCCGCGCGCTCATCGTGCGCCGCCTCGGCCTCGCCCGCGGCCGCCGGTGCGTCGCGCGGCGCCGGTGGGTCGCGCGGCGCCGGTGCGACGGCATCCCGTTCCTGCTCTTCCCACGCCTCATCGACGTCGGCGGTGGCGGCGCGGTCGTCGGGTGCACGCGCGGGCAGCGGGGCGGGCCGGCGCATGGGTCAGCCCGCGGCGCCGACCGGCGCGGTGCGCGAGAGTGCTTCGAGCACCTGCGGAATGATCAGGTAGACGTTGCCGCAGCCGAGCGTGATGACGTAGTCGCCCTCGCGGGCGACGCCCGCGGTGTAGTCGGCGGCCTGCTGCCAGTCCGCGACGAAGTGCACCTTGTCCGCGTCCGCGAAGTCGGCGCTCACGAGCTCGCCCGTCACGCCGGGCACCGGATCCTCGCGCGCGCCGTACACATCGAGCACGACGGTGAGGTCGGCATGGCTCTCGAGCACCTCGGCGAACTCGCGGTGCATGGCCATCGTGCGGGAGTAGGTGTGCGGCTGATGCACGGCGATGATCCGACCCTCGCCGATGACCGTGCGCGCGGCGGACAGCGCGGCAGCGACCTCGGTCGGGTGGTGGGCGTAGTCGTCGAACACGCTGACGCCCCGCGACACCCCGTGCAGCTCGAAGCGCCGCACGGTGCCGGTGAATCCCTCCACCGACGACGCGGCCGACTCGAGCGCGTACCCGAGAGAGAGCATCACCGCGATGGCACCTCCGGCGTTGATCGCATTGTGCGCGCCGGGCACCTGGAGCTGCACCCGCACGCTCTCGCCCCGGTGCGCAACGGTGAAGGCGACCGCCCCCCGGGTGGTGATGTCGAGGACGCGCACGTCCGCGTCGGCGGCCTCTCCGAAAGTCACGACATGCGGGTGGGAGAGCCGTGCGGCCACCCGCTGCGCACCCGGATCGTCGGAGGAGATCACGACGGCCTCGCGCGCGGCGTCGGCGAAGCGCACGAACGCGTCCTCGACCGCCTCGTTCGTGCCGTAGTGGTCGAGATGGTCGGGGTCCACATTGGTCACGAGCGCGATCGAGGTGTCGTAGAGCAGGAACGTGCCGTCGGACTCGTCGGCCTCGACGACGAAGAGCTCATCGGCACCCACACCGCTCGAGACGCCGAGCTGGGCGATCACTCCTCCGTTGACGAAGCTCGGATCGGCACCCGCAGCCTGGAGCGCGGTCACGATCATGCCGGTCGAGGTGGTCTTGCCGTGCGCGCCCGCCACCGAGACGAGGCGGCGCCCGCCGATGAGCCAGTGCAGCGCCTGCGAACGATGGATCACCGGCATCCCCCGCTCCTTCGCGAGGACGAACTCGGGATTCTCGGGCCAGATCGCGCCGGTGTGGATCACTGTGTCGGCGTCGCCGAGGTTCGCGGCGTCGTGGCCGACGTGCACGCGCGCACCCAGGGCCGCGAGATCGCGCAGCGCCTGGCTGTCGGCGCGGTCAGAGCCGGAGACGCGGATGCCGCGCGCGAGGAACATGCGCGCGAGGCCCGACATGCCGGAGCCGCCGATGCCGATGAAGTGCGCGGCCTCGATGCGCTCGGGGATGGGAAGACTCAGGTCGGGCTTGATCATGACCTGACAAGTGTAGGTCGGGCATGCGGCCGGGCCCGTCCCGGCGCGCCCGCCGGGCGCCGTGGGCCCGCCCATCGGCGCACGCCGGTGCACAGCTGCGGACGACATCGCGCGACACGCCGCCGACCGGCGCCCTCCCCCGGCGTGTCGCGGGTCCGGTCCGCAGCTGTGCCCGCCCCGGCGCAGCCGCGCGGGGTCAGCGGGCGAGGACCTCGTCGATCATGGCGATGACGTTCTCGGTGCCGGTACGGGTGCCGACGGATGCTGCGGCCCGCCGCATGCCCTCGAGCCGGTCGGCATCACCCAGAAGCGGAAGGACGTCGGCACGCACGCGATCGGGGGTGAATCCGCCGTCGTCGATGAGGATCGCCGCGCCGGCGGCCACGGCTGAGCGCGCGTTCAGACGCTGCTCGCCGTTGCCGACCGCGTACGGCACGTACACGGCGGGGATGCCGAGGGCGCTGATCTCGCTCACCGTCGCCGCACCCGCGCGCGAGACGATGACGTCGGCGATCGCGAAGGCGAGGTCCATCCGGTCCTCGTAGGACTTCACGACGTATCCCGGCGCGCCCGGATCTTTCCAGTCCGAGCGATCCCCCGTGATGTGCACCAGCTGGTACCCCGCGGCGAGGACGTCCGCATACGATCCCGCGAAGGCCTCGTTCAGCCGCAGCGCCCCGAGCGAGCCCCCGAAGACGAGCAGTGTGGGGGCTGCAGCATCCAACCCGTAGTGGGCGGCCGCCTCGGCTCGCAGGGCCGCACGGTCGAGCCCCACGATCTCGGGGCGCAGGGGCATGCCGACCACCCGCGAGCCGCGCAGCGGCGTGCCGGCGAACGCGACGCCCACGCCCGCGGCGGTGCGTGCGCCGAGCACGTTCGCAAGGCCCGGTTTGGCGTTGGCCTCGTGCACGACGAAGGGCACCCGCGTACGTCGGGCGGCGACGTACGCGGGGGCTGCCGCATAGCCCCCGAACCCGACGACGACATCGACGCCGTGGTCGACGAGCAGGCGCCGGGTGTGCACGACCGCGCGGCGGAAACGCGCGGGGAAGGATGCCGCCGCCCGGTCGAGCCGGCGCGGAAAGGGCAGGCGCTCGATCGTGAGCAGCTCGTAGCCGCGCAGAGGCACGAGGCGCGCCTCGAGTCCCTCTTTCGTGCCGAGCACGAGGATCCCGGCGTCGGGATCACGGCGGCGCAGCCCGTCGGCGACGGCCAGGAGCGGATTGACGTGACCGGCGGTGCCGCCGCCGGCGAGGAGGTAGGTCGTCACCTCGAGAGGCTACCGGGCCCACCCGAGACGAGGACAATCGCGCCGCACGAGGGGCGGACCGCTCAGCCGGTCCTCGTGTCGCGCGAAAGTCCTCGTCTCGCGCGTCCCGGTGTCGCGACCGGCGCCCGCACGGGCAGCGACCGCGCGAAGGACAGGAGCACACCGCACGCCAGCAGCACGGAGAGCAGGGCGGTGCCGCCCTGGGACATGAACGGCAGCGGCACGCCGAGCACGGGGAACACCCGCAGGACGACGCCGATGTTGATCAGCGCCTGGCCGACGATCCACACCGTGATGGCGCCCGAGACGATGCGCACGAACGGGTCGTCGGTCTTGCGGATGACATGGAACGCGCCGACCGCGAACAGGGTGAACAGGAACAGCACGACGATGCAGCCGATGAGCCCCAGCTCCTCGCCGACGATCGCGAAGATGTAGTCGTTCGCGGCCGCGGGCAGCCAGTCGTACTTCTCGCGCGAATTGCCGAGTCCCAGGCCGAAGACGCCCCCACCCGCCAGCCCGTACACGCCGTGCAGCGGCTGATAGCACTCGTTGAAGTAGTCGCAGTCCGGGTCCATGAAGCTCAGGATGCGGCTCATGCGGTTGGGGCTCGTCACCGCGAGGTAGGCCACGACCCCCGCGGCGGCGATGAGCGGCAGGATGAAGATGCGCAGCTTGACGCCGGAGAAGAACAGGCCGCCCAGCACGATCAGCACGAGGATCATCGCGGTGCCGAGGTCGTGACCGGCCATGACCGTCGCGATCACCGCGATCGATACCGGCACGAGCGGGATGAACACGTGCCGCCAGAGGCCGAGCAGGGTCTGCTTGCGATACAGCACGTAGCCCAGCCACAGCGCGAGGGCGAGCTTGAGGAACTCGGACGGCTGCGCCGTGAAGGCGCCGAGGTCGAGCCAGTTGCGGTTTCCGTACACCTCGATGCCGAGCGGGGTGAACACGAGCAGCTGGAACGCGACGGCGAGGCCCAGCAGGGGCCACGCGATCTTCTTCCAGAACCGGATCGGAAAGCGCGAGGCGACGAACATCAGGGGGATGCCGAGCACGGCGAACACGCCCTGTCGCAGCAGTGCATCGAAGGGGCTCTCCCCCGACGCCGTGGCCGTCGCCGACGTCGCGGAGAGCACCATGACCAGGCCGAATCCCGTGAGCAGGATGGCCGTGGAGGCGATGAGGAGGAACTCGTTGGGCACCGGCGCGAAGACCTTGCCGAGCGAGACCCGGGCGGAGAGCCCGCGTCCCGCGCCCTCGTCGTCAGCTCCCGGACGGGGCCTGGTCGGCGTCGTGATCGCCATCCGCTCCCCCTGTTCCGTTCTCGGGTGTCGTGCCGGTCTGGATGATGTGCTCCCGCACGGCCTCGGCGAACCGAGTGCCCCGTTCGGCGTAGCCGCTGAACTGATCGAAGGACGCCGCGGCCGGAGCGAGCAGCACCACATCTCCCGCTGCCGCGATGCCCGCCGCCAGTTCGACGACGCGCCTCATGACGTGTTCAGTCTCACCGGCGTCCACCTCGATCACCGGCACCGCGGGCGCGTGTCGGCCGAATGCCGCGACGACCTCGCCGCGCACCTCGCCGATGACGATCGCGGCCTTCGCGGCGGGTCCGCGCTGCTGGACGAGGGGGGCGATGTCGACGCCTTTCAGCTGCCCACCGATGACCCAGATCGCCCCGGGGAAGGCCCCCAGCGAGGATGCCGCCGCGTGCGGGTTGGTGGCCTTGGAGTCATCGACCCACGTGATGCCGGCGTGCCGCGCGATCACTTCGATGCGGTGCGGGTCGAGCCGGAACGTCGTGAGCGCATCGCGCACCCCGGCGGGGGGCACCCCGAGCGCGCGGGCGAGGGCCGCGGCGGCGAGGATGTTGGCGACGACGTGGGGGGCCGCGAGATCCTGGCGGTGCAGATCATCGAGCGTTGTCAGCTCGAGCGCGCTCGTGCGCCGCTCGTCGAGGAACGCCCGGTCGACGAGGATGCCGTCCACGACCCCGAGATCGCTCGGTCCCGGCACGCCGAGGTCGAAGCCGATGGCGCGGGCGCCCTCGACGACCTCGGCATCCTCCACCATCTCCCGGGTAGCGACGTCGGCCTTGTTGTACACGCACGCGATGCGGGTGTTGCGGTACACCACCGCCTTCGCGTCGCGATACGCGGCGAACGAGCCGTGCCATTCGAGGTGGTCGTCGGCGAGATTGAGGCACACCGCGGCCGCCGGCACCGGCTGTCCCTCGGCTGCTGCGAGCGAGAGGTACCAGAGCTGGTGGCTCGAGAGCTCCACGACGAGCGCGTCGAATCCGGCGGGATCACGCACGGCGTCGAGCACCGGCACACCGATGTTGCCGCACGGCGCGGCGCGCAGGCCGCCCGCGACGAGCATCGATGCCGCGAGGCGGGTCGTCGTCGTCTTGCCGTTCGTGCCCGTGACGAGCAGCCATTCGGCGGGCGTGCCATCGGGCCGCACGACCTTGTCGCGCACGCGCCAGGCGAGCTCGATGTCGCCCCACAGCGGAATGCCCGACTCCCGCGCCCACGCGATGAGCGGGTGGTGCGGGGCGAAGCCCGGCGAGGCGACGATCACCTCGGGCGCGAAGTCACGGAGCGCGGCCGGAACCTCGTGGAGCGACCCGGTGTGCAGCCGCGCGCCGATGACCGGCAGCAGGCGCTCGTACTCCTCGTCGGCACGCTCGGTCACCACGAGCACCTCGGCGCCCAGCTCGGTGAGCGTGTCGGCGACCGAGAAGCCGGTCTGGGCAAGCCCCAGCACGGCGACGCGCAGGCCCGTCCAGTCCGCGTGCCAGCTGATGAGGCGATGGATGCTGTCGCTCATGCGCGCGTAAGCCACTCGACGTAGAAGAGACCGATGCCGGTGACCGCCAGCATCCCCGCGATGATCCACATGCGTACGACGATCGTGACCTCGGCCCAGCCCCGCATCTCGAGATGGTGGTGCAGCGGACTCATCAGGAACAGGCGTTTGCCGCGCGTGATCTTGAAGTACAGCCGCTGCAGGATCACCGATCCCGAGGCGATGACGTAGACGCCGGCGACGAGGATCATCAGCAGCTCGGTGCGGGTGAGGATCGCCATCGCGGCCACGACGCCGCCGATCGCCATCGATCCGACATCGCCCATGAAGAGCTTGGCTTTGGGCGCGTTCCACCACAGGAACCCGACGAGGGCGCCGACGAACGCGGCGGAGACGATCGCGAGGTCGAACGGGTCTCGCGTGTCGTAGCACGCGGGTTGGAGCGCGGGCGCGAGCCCCGCGCCGGTGCAGACCTGGTTGAACTGCCAGAACGCGATGAGGCTGTACGCGCCGACGACGAACACACCCGCGCCGGCCGCGAGTCCGTCGAGCCCGTCGGTGACGTTGACGCTGTTGGAGGAGGCCACGCCGATCAGCGAGAGCCAGGCGAGGTAGAGCAGCCAGCCGAGGATCGGGCCGAGGGCCATGAACGAGAGCACGGGCAGGTCGCGGAACAGCGACACGTAGGCACTCGCGGGGGTCTGCCCCCACACGTTCTCGAACGCGGGGTGCAGGGCGACGACGCCGAAAGGCACGGTGACGATGATCTGGCCGACCACCTTGGGCCACCCCGTCAGGCCGAGACTGCGCTGGCGCCTCACCTTCATGTAGTCGTCGATGAACCCGACCGCGCCGAAGCCGACCATCATCCAGATCACGAGCCAGCCCGAGATCGTGGGCGGGTTGTTGCCGGTGTACCCGCCGATGAGGTACCCGACGATCGTGCCGACGATGAAGATCGTGCCGCCCATCGTGGGCGTCCCGCGCTTCTCGCCGTGGCTCGGATTCTCGATCGCCTCGGGGGTGCGGATGACCTGACCCCACCCCCAGGTCCGGAACAGCCGGATGAAGACGGGGGTGAGGAAGAGGGTGAAGGCCAGCGAAATCGCGGCCGCCGTCAGCAGAGACCTCACGAGACCGATTCTCCCAGACGATCGCCGAGGTGCCGAAGCCCCGCCGCGTTCGACGACTTCACGAGCACGCGGTCGCCGTCGCGGAGTTCGCCGACGAGGTAGTCGTAGGCGGCGTCGGCGTCGGCGAAGAACACGGCCTCGCCGTCCCACGATCCCTGTGCGATCGCCTCGAGGAACATCCGCCGCGCGTCGGCGCCGACGATGACGATGCGCTGCACCCCGAGGCGCACGGCCAGAAGGCCGACCCGGTCGTGCTCATCCTCGGCGAACTCCCCCAGCTCGCTCATCGCGCCGAGGACGGCGACCATGCGCTGTCCGGGCTCGGTGATCTGCGCGAGGGTGCGCAGCGCCGCAGCCATCGAGTCGGGGCTGGCGTTGTACGCGTCGTTGATGATGCGGATGCTGTCGGATCCGAGCGGCTGCATGCGCCAGCGCTCGGCGATCTCGAGCGTCTCGAGGCGGGCGACGCACTCGGCGAGCGTGACGCCGATGCGGGTGGCGGCGGCGATGGCCGCGAGCGCGTTCATGACGTGATGCTCGCCGAGCACCCGCAGGCGCAGCGGCGCGCTCGACCCGATCGCGTGCACCGTGCACGATGTGCCGGCGGCATCCACCCGCACGTCGTCGGCGCGCACCTGCGCGCTCGCGCCGCGCCCGAACCAGACCACCTCGAGCCCGCGATCTCGCGCGATCCCGGCCATACCCGCAACCCGCGGATCGTCGGCGTTGAGCACGGCCGTACCGCCCGGCCGCACCGCGGAGACGAGCTCGGACTTCGCCGCCACCGTGGCCTCGATGCCGCCGAAGCCGCCCGCGTGGGCCATTCCCACCATCAGCACGATGCCGATGTCGGGGGTCACCAGGCCCGCGAGGCGCGCGATCTCTCCGGGCGCGCTCGCACCGAACTCGCACACGAGATATCGCGTCGTGGGCGTCACCCGCAGCATGGTCAGCGGCGCGCCGACCTCGTTGTTGAACGAGGCGACCGGCCACACCGTCTCACCCTCGTCGACGAGGATGCGCGCGAGCATGTTCTTGGTCGTCGTCTTGCCGTTGGAGCCCGTGACTCCGACGACGGTGAGCGAGCCCGCATCGCGCACGCGGGCGACGACGTGGCGGGCGAGGTCTGCCAGGGCCGCCACGACGCTCGGCACGATCACCTGCGAGATGGATGCCGCCACCGGACGCTCGACGATCGCCAGGACCGCCCCGCCCTCGACCGCCGCGTCGACGAAGAGGTGGCCGTCGGTCTCGGCGCCGGGCTTGGCGGCGAAGATGCCGCCGGGGGTGATCCCCCGCGAATCGGTGTCGACGGTGCCGTCCACGATCGTCTCGGGCGTGTGCGGGCCTGCGGCCTGCAGCTCACCGCCCGTCACCCGGGCGATCTCGGCGAGCGTCAGCGCGATCATCGGCGTCCTTCCTTCGGCGGCACGCGCGGTCGCAGCCGCTGCGTGGACCCGCTCACTGGTACTTCGGGAGGATCTCGGGCTCCCCCTCCGAGGGGAGCACACGGAACGTCTTCAGCACCTGGGTCATCGCCTTCTGGAAGCCCGGCGCGTTGGCCGCGGACGCCCGGTTCTTCTTCGGTTCGTCGAGCGTCAGGATCACGACGTACTCCGGATCATCCGCAGGAGCGAAGCCCGCGAGGGTCGTATAGAAGATACCTTGCTTGTACCCGCCCTGCCCGTCGGGCTTCTGCGCCGTGCCGGACTTCGACGCCATCCGGTACCCGTCGACCTCGATCACCGAGTGGTTGGTCACCTGCTGGAAGACGTTCTCCAGCATGAGCGTGACCTGGTCGGCGGTGCTCTCGCTGATCACGCGGGTCGGCTCGGGGAGTTCGGGGGTGAGCACCTCGCCGGATGACGACGTGCACGACTCGACGAGACTCAGCGGCATCTGCAGGCCTCCGTTGGCGATCGTCTGGTAGACGCTCGCGACCTGGGGCACCGTGACGGTGTAGTACTGGCCGAACGTCGTCGTGTAGTGCGAGGCGGCATCCCACGGGGTGTCGTGCAGCAGGCCGTTCTCCTCGCCGGGGAACCCGATGGCGGTGCCCGAGCCCACGCCGAAGCGCTCGAGATAGTCGTGGCGCACGTCGTCGGAGACGAGCTCGCCGAACTTCGACAGGGCGACGTTGGAGGAGTCCACGAGGGCGCCGGTCAGCGTGTAGGGGTACGCCTCGTGGGAGAAGATGTCGTTGATCGTGACCCCGTTGGGGAACGTCTCGCGTCCCGACGCCGAGATGATCGGCGAGGTCGGGGTCGCCGCCCCCTCTTCGATGATCGTCGCCGCCGTCACCGGCTTGAAGGTCGACCCGGGCTCGAAGGTGTAGGAGAAGATGCGGCTGCCGCGGTTCTCGGCGGGCGTCGCGGTCGGATCGTTGGGGTCGACCGAGGGGTACTCGGCGGCGGCGCGCACCTTGCCGGTCTCGACCTCGACGACGAAGACGGTGCCGTAGTTGGCCTCCTGGTTCTGCACCTCTTCGGCGATCATCTGCTGCAGGTACCACTGCAGATCGCGGTTGATCGTCAGCTCCAGGGTTCCGCCGTCGACGGCAGGGTCCTCGACGTGGGTGCCGGGAATGATCACGCCGTCCTTGCCGCGGGCGTAGCTCTCCTCGCCGTTCGTCGCCGACAGGCAGTCGTCCTGCGCCACCTCGAGCCCGGCGAGGGCATCGCCGTCGGCCCCGACGAATCCGATCAGGTTGCCGGCGACCGCACCGTCCGGGTAGGTGCGCGCGGGATGCTCGGTCATGTAGAGGAAGGGCAGCTCGAGCGCCCGCAGCGCCTGGAACTGATCGGTGCTCAGGCCCGTCTTGATCTGCGCCCACTGCGAATCGGGATTCTCGGCCAGCACGTCCGCGACGATCTGCTGCACCTCGTCGGGCGTCTGACCCGTGATGGCCGCGATCTGAGCCGCCTGCTGCGGCCAGACCTCGTCGACGGTGCGCCCGTCGTCGAAGACCTGTCCGATGACGTTCTGCGGGTCGACCTGGGCGTCGTAGCGCATCACGTTGCCGGCCAGCAGCGCACCGGTCTCGTCGGTGATGGTTCCGCGGGCGCCGTAGAGCGTGTTGGAGGCGCCCAGGCCCACGCCGAGCGAATCGGCGCGCAGGTCGTCGGCATTGACGACCTGGATGTCGACCAGGCGCACGACGAACGCCGCCAGCACGGCGAGCACCACCGCGAGGGCGATGACCGTGCGACGGCGCGGGGACCGGGTGGCGCGGGTCGACATGTCAGCGGGTCACCGGCGAAGGCAGTCCGTCGGAGAGCGCAGGGGGTTCGGATGCCGGGGCCGTGGCCGCGTCGTCGGTTTCGACGGGTGCGGGCGGAACACCCTGGATGGTCGCGTCGGGAGCGGTGACCAGCGGCGCGTCGGTGACGAGCGCGTTGGGCACGCTGCCGCGCCCGATGGCGTCGACGGAGGAGCTGCCGCTCGCGGCGATGCCGGCGCCGAGCACCGCGCCGTCCGAGAGGCGGAGATAGGAGGGCGCCTCGTTGACGACCATCCCCAGTGCCGAGGCGTTGGCGGCGAGGTACTGCGGCGAGCTGAGCCCGGCGAGCTGTTCGGTGAGCGACTGCTTCTCCCAGGTCAGGTCGCGCACCTGGCGATCCAGCGCCTGCTCCTGGTACACACCCTGCGTCATGGCGATCGACAGTCCCATCTGCGCCGCCGCGATGGCCAGCGCCCCACCCACGGCGATGATCGCATAGAGCATGCGCGGACGACGGCGACGCGCGGAGCTCTCGAGAGCCCGGAGGCGACGCTCGGGTGCGCTCTCTCGGCCGGCCGGCCGGCCGAGCGGGCGGGAGGGGGCGATGGACGCGAGGCTCATGCGGCCCTCACTCTCTCGGCGGCGCGCAGCCGAACAGGGGTGGCTCGGGGGTTCAGGGCCCGCTCTTCGTCGGTCGCGAGCTCGGCGCCCTTGACGAGGAGACGGAAGCGGGGGGCGTGCTCGGGAAGCTCGACCGGAAGCCCTGCGGGTGCGGTCGAGGCGACGGCGTCCGCGAGCACCCGCTTGACGATGCGGTCCTCGAGCGACTGGTAGGACATCACGACGATCCGCCCGCCCACGCGCAGGGCATCGAGCGCGGCGGGAATCGCGCGCTCGAGCACGCTGAGCTCGGCGTTGACCTCGATGCGCAGCGCCTGGAACACACGCTTGGCGGGATGGCCCGCCCGCTGCGCCGCGGCCGGCGTCGCAGCGACGAGGATCTCCACGAGCTGCCCGGACCGCTCGATCGGCGCGCGGGTGCGGGCTTCGACGATGAACCGCGCGTACCTCCCGGCGAGCTTCTCCTCGCCGTACCGTTCGAAGATGCGGCGCAGCCCGCCCTCGGGATACGTCGCGATCACATCCGCGGCGGTCGTGCCGTGCGTCTGGTCCATGCGCATGTCCAGCGGCGCATCCTTCGCGTAGGCGAAGCCGCGCTCAGCCTCATCCAGCTGCAGGGACGAGACGCCGAGATCGAACAGCACGGCGTCGACGCCCCCGGGCGCGGCCTGGGCGACAGCATCCGCGATGCCGTCGTAGACGGTGTGCACCAGCGTGACGCGCTCACCGAAGCGGGCGAGGCGTGCGCCTGCGAGGCGAAGGGCGTCGGTGTCGCGGTCGAGCCCGATCAGGTGCAGATGCTCGAAACGCTCGAGGAAGGCCTCGGAGTGGCCGCCCATGCCGAGCGTGGCATCGACGAGTACCGCGTCGGGGCGTTCGAGCGCGGGGGCGAGCAGCTCGACGCAGCGTTCGAGCATGACCGGGGTGTGCAGGTCTCTGGCGTCCATGGTCTCGGAGTTTCCTGGTCCGGTCCCCGGGTCCTGATCCCCATCCGCACCGACCTGGCACCGGGGAAGTGTGTCAGGGCGTGGCGGCTGGGAATCAGGGCCAGGGGCGAGGGATCAGAACAGGCCCGGGATCACCTCCTGCTCCATCTCGGAGTAGCTGTCTTCGTTCGCCTCGGCGTACGCGTTCCAGGCGTCGGCGTTCCAGATCTCGGCGTGGGCGCCGACGCCGGTGACGACGAGCTCTTTGGTGAGGCCCGCGTAGGCGCGCAGCGACTGCGGCACGGTGATGCGGTTCTGCGAATCCGGCATCTCGTCACTCGCGCCGGAGAGGAACATGCGCATGAAGTCGCGCGCCTGCTTGTTGCTCAGCGGTGCCTCGCGGATGCGCTCGGTCACGCGCTGGAACTCGGCGGTGCTGAACACGTAGAGGCAGCGCTCCTGACCGCGCGTGACCACGATGCCGCCGGCGAGGTCTTCGCGGAACTTGGCCGGCAGGATCACGCGCCCCTTGTCGTCGAGCTTGGGGGTGTAGGTGCCCAGGAGCATCCGCGATCACCCCCCTTTCGTCCGGCCGACCTCAGGTGTGCCCCACTTTACTCCACTTCACTCCACCGGTCTATGATCCGACGAGACTCAGCTAAAAGGTCCGGGAAGGGCTGCGCGTGCCTCACGTAGGAATGTCCGCGTAGTTCCCTGGGGTGATGAGCAGGGAGTTGTCGATGGCGGCGCGCCGTGAGATCACGAAGAAGTTCGCCCGCGAGTATGCGAAAGCAGGCAAGGAAGAGAAGGGCCGGCTGCTGGACGAGCTTGTGCACGCGACAGGCTGGACGCGTGATCACGCGCGCCGCGCGATCCGTGCCGCGAACGCACGCAAAGGTGCCGCGCGCGATCAGCAGCGTAAGCCGCGTGAGCGGAAGTACTCCTACGATGCGCTCGTGGTGCTGCAAGAAGTCTGGCGGCTGTCCGGGCAGCCGTCGGGAAAGTACTTCGCGGCGATCATGGACGACACCCTCGAACGCCTCGTCCGCTTCCGTGAGCTCGGCAAGGTCGAGCAGCGGGTCACACCGGAGGTGCTGGACGAGTTGCGATCGATGAGCGCCGCGACGATCGACCGGTACCTGAAACCGCACAAGGACGCCGCCTACCCGGTCGCGGTCTCGGGCACGAAGCCGTCCCACATCCTGCGCTCTTCGATCCCGACGCGCACCAGCATGGACGCCCCGCTGACCGTCCCGGGGTTCCTGGAGCTGGACACCGTCGCGCACTGCGGCCACTCCCTCAAAGGCGAGTTCCTGCGCACCCTGACCGGCACCGACCCGGTCGCGGGGTGGACGATGCTGCGCACGATCCGCAACAACGCCTACGTGCACGTGCACGGCGCCCTGGAATGGATGGTGAAGAACGCGCCCGTCCCGGTCGCCGGGCTCGACTTCGACAACGGATCCGAGTTCATGAACTGGGGCGTGATCGCCTGGGCGGACAAGAAGGAGATCCCCGTCACCCGGGGGCGTCCCTACAAGCACAACGACAACGCGCACGTCGAGCAACGCAACGGCGACTGGGTCCGCAAACACGCGTTCCGCTACCGCTACGAGACCGAGGCGGAGATGACCCTGCTCAACGAGCTCTGGGATTTCGTGATGGCCCGCAAGAACCATCTGCTGCCCTGCGTGAAAGCGATCGACTGGACCCACACCGCAGCCGGCCGGAAGAAGCGCGTCTACGACAAGCCACGTACCCCCTACCAGCGGTTGCTCGACGCCGGTGTGCTCGACGAGAAGACCCGCGCCCGACTGGAGCGCGAGCATGCGAAGCTGAACCCGGCACGGATCACCCGACGGATCAACCAGATCCAGCAACAACTCATCGAACTCGCCGCCGCCCGCACCCAGGGCACCCGCCCCGCCGCCTGAGCTACGCGGACATTTCACGTGAGGCAAGCATCACTCACTCCCGGACATCTTGACGTGAGGCAAGACGTGATCGGCGCGCTCGGATTCGGTGCGCTCGCGTGCTTCTCCCCCGATATTCCGGGCTTTCGCGCGGTGGAGGGATGTGGAGCGGTAGGCGACGCACGGGCCCGGTGCCGCGGCCCCGCCCGGCGCGGGGCCGGCCCGGCCGCCGCCCGCGCCGGTCCCACACGTCCCCTCGCACGGCGAACCCACATTTCTGCAGCGAGCCAACATCCGACGCGTGGTGGCTCGCTGCAAAAATGTGGGCTCGGCGCGGCGAGGCGGGCGGGCGCGGGGCGGGCCGGCGGCGGGCGCGGGGCGGCGGGGCGGACGGGCCGGCGGGGGGGGCGGGGCGGGGGCCCGCCCCGCAAACGGGCAGAAAAAAGGGGCCGACCCGAAGGTCGACCCCTGAAAGCGGAGGGAAGTGGAGGGCGGCGGCTAGTGGCCGTCCTGCCGGCGGTCCCACCGGTCGTTCATTCGATCCATGAAGCTCGACGACGACGCGGCACTGGCCCGACGCGGCGGGTTCACTCGCGACGCACCGGTCATCCGCGAGGGATCAGCCTTGGTCGGCGTCGCGGCCAGGATCACGCCGCCCAGCATCGCGGCGAAGCCGACGATTCCGACGACGATGAGCTGCGTGGCGACACCGGCGACAAGACCGCCGATCCCCGCGAGCACGAGGATCGCGCCGATCGTGACGTTGCGATAGTTGATCGAGCGGCCTTCGCGGTCTGAGCTGACGACATCGGCGTCGTTGCGCAGAAGATGGCGCTCCATCTCATCGAGAAGGCGCTGCTCCTGTTCGGAGAGTGGCATCGGTCCCCCCGGGGGTGTCTGAAGAATGCGTCCCAAGTCTAGCTGTGGCGCTGGTAACTAGGCTAGGCCTCGACGAGACTCAGCTAAAAGGTCCGGGAAGGGCTGCGCGTGCCTCACGTAGGAATGTCCGCGTAGTTCCCTGGGGTGATGAGCAGGGAGTTGTCGATGGCGGCGCGCCGTGAGATCACGAAGAAGTTCGCCCGCGAGTATGCGAAAGCAGGCAAGGAAGAGAAGGGCCGGCTGCTGGACGAGCTTGTGCACGCGACAGGCTGGACGCGTGATCACGCGCGCCGCGCGATCCGTGCCGCGAACGCACGCAAAGGTGCCGCGCGCGATCAGCAGCGTAAGCCGCGTGAGCGGAAGTACTCCTACGATGCGCTCGTGGTGCTGCAAGAAGTCTGGCGGCTGTCCGGGCAGCCGTCGGGAAAGTACTTCGCGGCGATCATGGACGACACCCTCGAACGCCTCGTCCGCTTCCGTGAGCTCGGCAAGGTCGAGCAGCGGGTCACACCGGAGGTGCTGGACGAGTTGCGATCGATGAGCGCCGCGACGATCGACCGGTACCTGAAACCGCACAAGGACGCCGCCTCCCGGTCGCGGTCTCGGGCACGAAGCCGTCCCACATCCTGCGCTCTTCGATCCCGACGCGCACCAGCATGGACGCCCCGCTGACCGTCCCGGGGTTCCTGGAGCTGGACACCGTCGCGCACTGCGGCCACTCCCTCAAAGGCGAGTTCCTGCGCACCCTGACCGGCACCGACCCGGTCGCGGGGTGGACGATGCTGCGCACGATCCGCAACAACGCCTACGTGCACGTGCACGGCGCCCTGGAATGGATGGTGAAGAACGCGCCCGTCCCGGTCGCCGGGCTCGACTTCGACAACGGATCCGAGTTCATGAACTGGGGCGTGATCGCCTGGGCGGACAAGAAGGAGATCCCCGTCACCCGGGGGCGTCCCTACAAGCACAACGACAACGCGCACGTCGAGCAACGCAACGGCGACTGGGTCCGCAAACACGCGTTCCGCTACCGCTACGAGACCGAGGCGGAGATGACCCTGCTCAACGAGCTCTGGGATTTCGTGATGGCCCGCAAGAACCATCTGCTGCCCTGCGTGAAAGCGATCGACTGGACCCACACCGCAGCCGGCCGGAAGAAGCGCGTCTACGACAAGCCACGTACCCCCTACCAGCGGTTGCTCGACGCCGGTGTGCTCGACGAGAAGACCCGCGCCCGACTGGAGCGCGAGCATGCGAAGCTGAACCCGGCACGGATCACCCGACGGATCAACCAGATCCAGCAACAACTCATCGAACTCGCCGCCGCCCGCACCCAGGGCACCCGCCCCGCCGCCTGAGCTACGCGGACATTTCACGTGAGGCAAGCATCACTCACTCCCGGACATCTTGACGTGAGGCAAGACGGGCCTGTGCACGGTTCCCCAGACGCGATCGCGGCGGTTTCACAGCGACTGGAGAGCTTCGTGCTCGACCGCGTCGAGGAGGCGTCCGACATCGGCGCGGCGGGACGCCCCCTGCTGGATGCCGCAGCCTCCGCCCTGCAGGGAGGCAAGCGCCTGCGCGCCTCCTTCTGCTACTGGGGGTGGCGCTGCGTGGCGGATGCGGCCGGCGCGCGTACCGACCTTCCGGCCGATATCGTCGCGGCAGCATCCGCCCTGGAGATCTTCCATGCGGCGGCGCTCGTGCACGACGACATCATCGACAATTCCGACACCCGCCGCGGACGACCCGCCGCCCACCGCGCCCTCGAGGCCCAGCACATCGCTGCGGGATGGGCGGGCGAGCCCGCGGCGTACGGGCGATCGGCGGCGATCCTGCTCGGAGACCTGCTCGTGGCGTGGAGCGACGACCTCTTCGAAGACGGCGTCGCCGACATCGACCCTCATCACGCTCGCACCGCCAGGGCACGCTACGCCCAGATGCGGCGCGACGTGACGCTGGGTCAGTACCTCGACATCGCCGCCGAGGTCTCCGCCCGAACGGTCTCGGACGACGAACAGCTCGACCGCGCGCTCATGGTCGCCTCCTACAAGTCGGCCCGGTACTCCGTGCAGCAGCCCCTGCTGATCGGCGCCGCGCTCGCCGGGGCGGATGCGACGCAGGATGCCGCGCTGCGCGACTTCGGTCACCCCCTGGGCATGGCCTTCCAGCTGCGCGATGACGTGCTCGGGGTCTTCGGCGACGCACAGGTGACGGGAAAGCCGGCGGGGGACGATCTGCGCGAGGGCAAGCGCACGGCCCTCATCGCACTCGCTCGGCAGGCACTGCCCGCTCCCGCCCGCCGCACGCTCGACGAGCTGCTCGGCGATCCGGCGCTCGACGATGCGCAGATCGGGATGCTGCAGGGGGCGATCCGCGACAGCGGAGCCCTCGACGAGGTCGAGCGGCACATCTCGACCTACGCGCGGGAGGCCGACCGCGCCCTCGCCGGAGCTCCACTCGGGAACGCCGCCGTCGGCGCCCTGCGCGACCTCGCCGACGCGGCGGTGCGGCGCCAGTCCTGACGAGCCCCGCAGGCGGACCTCAGGCGAGGGTCTGGGAGATCCTGCGGACCTCGCTCTTGCGCCCGGCGCGCAGCGCCTCGATGGGCGGCGTGCCGATCGTGTCCTCGGGGCTGAGCAGCCACTCGACGACCTCCTCGGGGGTGAACCCCGCATCCATCAGCACGATGATCGTGCCGCGCAGCGAGGCGAGCGGGCGCCCCTCGAGAAGGAACACCGAGGGGATGCTGATCACACCGTCCCGGCGGAGGGCGATGAGGTGGTGGTCGTCGAGAAGACGACGCACACGACTGGGGGTCTCGCCGATCGCCTCGGCGACGGCGGGGATGGTGAGCCATTCTGTGGCGGAGATCCAGGACTGCTCTTCGGTCACCCTGCCACTATGGCACGCCCGGCGCGGTCGGCTCACGGCCGTCGGGGAATCACATAGACCTCATCTGCACCACAGGCCGCACATACCACTTTTGTTGACTTTCGTTATCAGCCGTGACAGCGTGTCAGAAGTCTCACAGGAAGGGGAAGATCCGTGCGACTGCTCCCCCACGCTCTGCGCTCCGCGCGCGCTCAGGTCGCTGTGCCGGCCGCTCTCGTCGGCACACTCGCCGCAACCCTCGTGGCGGCGCCCGCCGACGCGGCCGAGCCCAGCGATCGCTCCCTGCGCTCCGCGTGGCGATCCGTGCCGTTGAGCGTTCCGCCGACCGACTACACCGTGTCGCCCGGCGACACGGTGTCGACGATCGCGTCCCGCTTCGGCCTGCGCACCGCCGACGTGCTGGCCTGGAACGGCCTCACCTGGTCATCCCTCATCCGCCCGGGCGACGTAATCACCCTGACCCCGCAGTCACCCGCCCCCGCAGCGGCACCCGAGCCGGCCCCGGCGCCCGTTCCGGTCGCGCTCTCGCACACCGTCGCCGGCGGCGACACGCTCTCCACAATCGCGGCGCGCTTCGGCGTCTCGCTGCAGGCACTGTTCGATGCCAACGGCATGGGCTGGGGCACCGTGATCTACCCCGGGCAGGTCGTGTCGATCCCCGGTGCGGTGGCGGCAGCATCCGTCGCCCCCGCTCCCGCCCCGGCGCCCGCGCCCGTCGCGGCCCCCGCGCCCGCCGCCGCGACCCACACGATCGTCAGCGGCGACACGCTCTCGGGCATCGCGGCCGCGCACGGGGTATCGCTGCAGGCGCTGTTCGATGCCAACGGCCTCGGCGGCGGCTCGATCATCTACCCCGGGCAGCAGGTCTCGATCCCCGGCGCCGCAGAACCGGCGGCTGCGCCGACCCCGGCACCGGCGCCCGCGACTGCGGCTGTCTCGAGCGCGCTCGATGCCGAGCAGGCCGCCGGCGCCGCGCTGATCATCTCGATCGGGCGCGAGCTCGGCGTCTCGGACCGCGGCATCGCCATCGCGCTCGCGACGGCGATGGTCGAGTCCTGGATCCGCAACCTGGACTGGGGCGACCGCGACTCGCTCGGGCTGTACCAGCAGCGCCCGAGCATGGGCTGGGGCACACCCGAGCAGGTGCGGGACGCCGACCGGTCGATCCGCGTCTTCTACGGCGGGCCGGCCGACCCCAACGGCAGCACCACCCGCGGGCTGCTCGATGTCTCCGGCTGGGAGTCGATGGGATTCTCCGACGCCGCGCAGGCGGTGCAGCGCTCCGCGTTCCCGGAGCGGTACGGGCAGTGGGAGGCCGCCGCCTACGAGTGGATCGCGACGTACGGCTGATCCCTTGCTGCGGCACGCCGCCGCGCCGATGTGCGATCAAACCGTGATCCGCGGAGGGTGAGCCGCTGCCGGTGCCGGGGAGCGGCATCCGTAGACTTCTCACGTGACGACCAGCCAGCAAGCCGACCCCCTGATCGGGCGGCTCGTCGACGGTCGATACCGGGTGCGCGCACGCATCGCGCGGGGCGGCATGGCGACCGTCTATGTCGCCACCGACCTGCGGCTGGAGCGGCGGGTCGCCCTCAAGGTCATGCACGGGCACCTCAGCGATGACGCGGTGTTCCAGAGCCGGTTCATCCAGGAGGCCCGAGCGGCCGCGCGGCTCGCGGACCCGCACGTGGTCAACGTCTTCGACCAGGGTCAGGACGACGGCATCGCGTACCTGGTCATGGAGTACCTGCCGGGCATCACGCTGCGCGAGCTGCTGCGCGAGCAGAAGCGCCTCTCCGTGGCGCAGACGATCAGCATCATGGACGCGACGCTCTCGGGCCTCGCCGCCGCGCACCGCGCCGGCATCGTGCACCGCGACGTCAAACCCGAGAACATCCTGCTGGCCGAGGACGGCCGCATCAAGATCGGCGACTTCGGGCTCGCGCGAGCGACGACCGCCAACACCGCGACCGGACAGATGCTCCTGGGCACGATCGCCTACCTCGCGCCCGAGCTGGTCACCCGCGGCCAGGCCGACGCCCGCAGCGACATCTACGCCCTCGGCATCATGCTGTACGAGATGCTCGTGGGCGACCAGCCGTACAAGGGCGAGCAGCCCATGCAGATCGCCTACCGGCACGCGACCGACACGGTGCCGCGTCCGAGCGTCAAGAACCCGCAGGTTCCGGAGCAGCTCGACGAGCTCGTGCTGTGGGCGACCGAGAAGGTACCGGATGACCGCCCCCTCGACGCCGCGCAGATGCTCGAGCGCCTGCGCGAGATCGAGCGTGAGATCGGCGTGACGCCCGCGCCCGCGCGCGCGACGACGGGCGTCATCCCGATGGATGCCGTCGACTCCGGCGATCTGACCAAGGTCATGCCCGCGGGGCCCGTGCCGACGGCGGGCGTGGTCACGAACGTCGACACCGACAACGCCACCCGCCTGCGCCGGCGCGTGTCGCGTCGCCGCGCGCGCGGCGCATGGCTTGCGATCATCGTCGTGCTGCTGGCCGCTCTCGCGGGCGGCGCGGGCTGGTGGTTCGGGTCGGGACCGGGGTCGCTGGTCGGCGTGCCCGATGTGTCCGGCATGACCTTCGAACAGGCGCAGGCGGCACTGGCCGAGCAGACCCTCGTCGCCACCCAGGGCGCCGGAGAGCACAGCCGCGATGTCGCCGCGGGCCTGGCGATCCGCACCGACCCCGTCGCCGGCGCTCGCGTCGACAAGGACGCCGAGGTCGCCGTGGTGCTCTCGCTCGGTCCGCAGCCGCACCAGCTCGACCCGCTCGCGGGGCTCTCCGAAGACGCCGCGCGCCAGCTTCTGTCCTCCATCGACGTGGCCGTCGGCGAGTCCGCCACCGAGTTCGCCGACGCGGGTGCCGGCACGGTGCTCTTCGCGCTGCTCCAGCCCGCGGCGGGGGGTGACGCCGTCGACATCTCGGGCGGCGGCACGGTGCTCGAGGGCGACACGGTCGTGCTGACGGTCTCGCTCGGCGGCGTCCCCGATGTCACCGGGATGAGCATCGGCAACGCGACCTCCACCCTGCAGGGTGTGCAGCTGCAGGTCTCCGACACGCTCGCCGAAGAGTACTCCGACGACTTCGCCGAGGGTGATGTCATCGGCATCCGCGGTCAGCCCGAGGGCCGCAACTGGCGCCCGGGTGACGTCGTCACGCTCGTGGTCTCGCTCGGTCCGCAGCCGATTCCTGTCCCGGACGTGTCAGGCCTGACCATCAGAGAGGCCCTCATCGAACTCGATGACGCGGGGTTCCGCGGAAACGTCGCGATCCCAGACACGATCGGGCTCTGGGACATATATCGCGTGCGCGGAACAGCACCCGAACCCGGCGAGGATCATATCCCCGGCACCGTAGTCGAGATCACCGACTTCGGCCTCTAGGTGCGCGGGTCAGAATCGGGTGGCGTGGCGCGCGGCGTTGACTCTGGCATCGCGCGCTGACGGTCGCGAACGGGAACGGGCGGGCCGTTGCGGTGTGAGAGCGTGCGGGATCGCACGGCGAGGGGCTCGTGGCGACTGTCGGTGCGTGCTGTGACGCCCAGGGACCCCTGGGGAGGCCTATGCGGGCGCCAGCCCGGCGGCTGTAGCGACGCGGAGCTTGCGGAGGTTGTGGCAGATCGTGTGGAGTAGCCATTCGCCTTGGGCGCCGGCGAGTCCGCGTAGCCGGAGCTGTCCGGCGTTTTGCCGGGTCTTCATCTGCCCGAACGCGGGTTCAACGATGGCTTTGCGGCGCGCGTAGTCGGTGCGGCCCTGCTCGGTGCGCAGCGCGTGCGCCATCCGCTCCCGCCGGCTCGCGTCCTCTGGGGCCGGGTCCGGGGCGCCGGCGGTAGGGAAGCTCTCGCCGTGACGTTGCCGTCCCGTCGCGATCAACACCTGTGCGTCCAGATCGTCGGCGGCTTCGAGGTTGGCTTCCGAGCAGTAGCCCGCGTCAGCGAGGACGACCTCTGGGGAACGCTCGATTCCTGCCGCGTCGAGGTTCCGTAGGGTCTGCTCGGCCATCGGGACGAACTGCTGGATATCGGTGGCCTGCTGGGTGACCTCGGCGCTCAACACGATCTGGTGGCCCTCATCGACAACGGCCTGCGCGTTGAACGCGTAATCGAAGCCGCGGACCGTCTTCATCATCCGCGCCTCAGGATCGGTGAAATTGCGTTGCGCTTTCGGCTTCGGCGCCGCCGTGTCCACCGCAGTCGCGACGGCCGCGTCGGCCTGCTCAGGGGGCTGACCGGCGGCGTCGGCCTTCTTCCGCGCCACGGCTGCCGCCTTCTCGGCGGCGTCGGCCTCGATCGCGTCCTTCGCGGCACGTAGTTTTGCCAGGCGCCCCTCACGGCGGGCCAGCTCCGGGGCGACCTCGTCCCCGCGCCGGTCCTGGCCGAACTGCTGATCCTCGGCCTCATCGACCGCCTCCGCCTCGGCGAGCAGCGCAGCGACCTCGGCTTGGAGCTGATCGATCTTCGGCACGATCCGGTCATAGCTCATCGCCTTATGCCGCGACGCGTTCGCAGCCAGCTTCGTGCCATCCAGCGCGACCCGCCCCAACCGCACCAGCCCCGCCTCCGCGCAGACCCGCAGCACCTGCAGGAACAACCCCGGCAGGGCATCCAGGTGACGCCGACGAAACCGGGCCAGCGACCGGTAGTCGGGCGCCTGGTTGCCCGACAGCCACCGGAAGGCGATATCGCGCTTGCAGCGCCGCTCCAACTCACGAGACGAGGTCACGCCCGTCGCGTACGCGAACAGCAGCAGCTTCAACATCATCCGCGGGTCATACGGAGGCGCACCCGAGGCGGACGCGTACGACGCGTAGACCGGCGTCAGATCCAAGAGCTCTTCGACGACCTCGGAGATGAACCGGGCCTCATCATCCTCGTCCAGCCAGTCATCCAGACTCGGCGGGAGCAGGAAACACTGCCCCTGGTCATACCCACGGAACGTCTTGCCCGCACCCGCCGGTGCAGCCGATCCCGGCGCCCGCGCCTCACCCGGCTCGACCTCGAACAGACCCTCCAGGCTGGCAGTCACCGTCATGAATCGATTCTCCCAGCACCCCGCGCTATCCACCGGATTCACCCCGGCGCGTTAACGGAAGGATCTGACCCACGCACCTAGAACGTCGCGGCGTCCGGCTGATCCCACCGGCTCGGCGGCCAGCATCCCGACCGGCGCGACGGTCGCGTTGTGAGCCGTCCGCCGCCCTCGCGAGTCGGCACGAAACGTCGAGCCTGACCCCCACCCCGAGCCGCATCGCGAGCAGATCGTGCCGACTCGCGCGTCACCCGGCCCCGAGCGCCCTCCGCACGCGGCCGACGAGCGGCGCGGGATCGTCCACGTCGTCGGCGCCGACCTCGATCACGCGGTACCCGGCGTCCTCGAACAGTTGGCGCCGGGTCAGATCCCGGAGCCACCGCCGGCGTGACGTGCGGTGCTCGTCGCCCTGGTACTCGAACAGCAACCGCTCGCGTGGATAGCCGAGGTCGGCGTGCAGCATCCCCTCGCACCCAGCTCGGCAAGCTGACTCCAGGTGTGCAGCGGCGACACGACATGGATTCCGAAGCGGGCGTCGACGTCGGCCGACTCGAGCGTCTGACGTCCGTGCACCCTCGGCCGGCGCATCCGCCCGGGCCCGAAGGTCAGCACGTCGAACCACTCGTCGGACAGTGCCTGCGGCGGCAGGGGTGTCAACGGCCAGTAGGAATTGCCCATAGGCGGCCAGCGGAAGTGCCCGCTGGTGGCCAGTGGAACTGCCCATTCGCGGCCAGGAGTTCTGCCCACCGGGTTGTGGTGGCCCTGGCCGCGTGAGGCAGTCCCGCCGGGTCAGGTCATGGGGGTCACCCCCGTGCCGGCGAGGGCCTGCGCGAGGCGGATGGACTCGCCGGTGGTCTGCGCGAGGTGGGCATGGTGGAGGAGCCGGTCGACGGTCGCGGTCGCGAGGGTCTTGGGCATGAGCTCGTCGAACCCGGAGGGGTGCAGGTTCGAGCTGATCGCGATCGATCGTTTCTCGTAGGCGGCGTCGACGAGCCGGTAGAGGCCTTCCGCGGCGTCGTCGCCGACGCCGAGTAGACCGATGTCGTCAACGACGACGAGGTCGGCGCGGAGGATCCGGGCGACGGTGCGGGTGACGGTGTCGTCGACGCGGTGCGCGCGGATCAGCGCGCCGAGGTCCTCGAGCCGGAACCACGCGACGCGGAGGCCTTGTTCGACGGCGTGCTGGCCGAGCGCTTCGAGGAAGAACGTCTTCCCTGTCCCGGCGGGCCCGCAGATCACGAGGTTCTCCCGCCGGTGCACCCATTCCAGGGTCCGCAACGCCTGCTGGGTCGGCGCCGGGATCGTCGACAGGGACTGGTCCCAGGAGTCGAAGGTCTTCCCGGTGGGGAACCCGGCGGCCTTGCGGCGGGCGGCGAGCATGGACCGGGACCGGCCGGCGATCTCGGCGTCGAGGAGTGCTTTGACAACCTCCGCGGGTTCCCAGCGTTGTGCCCTTGCGGTCGCGAACACGTCGGGTGCGATGCCGCGGGCGTAGGGCATCTTCAGCTGCCGCATGGTCTGCTCCAACTCGGCCGGGATCGGCGGGGCGGCAGGGGTCGCGACGCTCACAGCTCGTCCTCCTCGTCCGTCGCGATGATCTCGACGACGGGGACGATCACACCCCGCGGCTGGCCGATCGCGGCCCACCCGGACGTGCCCTGCGCGAGCGACCGGGTCTCCGACGCCGCTCTCGCCGGCGTCGCGGTGATCCGGCTGCCGAGGATCGACGTGAGATCACCGGTATCGAACCGGCCATACGCGGCTGCGGTGCCGAGGGTTTCGTCGACGACCTCGATCCCGTGGATCCGGGCGAGCTGGACGGCTTCCCGCATCTTCTGGTTCATCCGCTGCGTCCCGGCCGCTGCGGCCTCGAGCAGCCAGGCCGCGGCGCCGTGACCGATACCGAGGAACTCCGCCTCCTCGGTGCTGCGGGCCTTGATCGTGTAGTCGCCGGGAACCTTCACCCCCGGCTGGGCGGGGAAGTGGGCGTCGTCGATCCTGGGGGTCCCGGGGCGGGCGCGGTCGTGTCGGGCGACCTCGACGGGCCCGTCGATGCCGTGGTGGACGATCACGACCCGCTCGGAGTCAGCGGCGCCCTGGACACGGACGAACACCTCCGCGCCCATCAGCAGGTGCGGGACGGAATACTGCCCGTTCTCGAACGCGACCATCGGCGTGTTCTCCCCGACCCGCCGGGACACTCCGAACGCGATGGTGTGAGCACGACCCGGGACCGGGTGCAGCCGCTGCTGCTCCTCAGCGAGCATCTCGACCGGGCGCCGCTTGGTCACCCGGTGCTCCCGCCCGTTGACGTCGTCCATGAACGCGTCGCAGGCCGCCTCGAGTTCGCCGAATGAGGCGTACTGGTCGCGGAGGTTCGCATCGGTGGGCACCAGGTCCGCTTTCGCGAGCTTCACCGACGCTTCCGCGCCACCCTTCGAGGCCGGGTCCGCGGGCTGACAGGTCAGCACCGTGACCCCGTAATGCGCGGCGAACGACACCGTCTGCGCGTTGCGGACCGGGACCCCCGCGATATGCATCGTGGTGACCGTCTTCTCGTTGTCGGTGAGGACATACGTCGGCGCGCCCCCGACCGCCCGGAACGTCCGATCCAACGCGGCGAACACGCTCGGGAGGGTCTTGTCGCGGATCGGGATCACCACCCGGAACCGACTGAACGCGAGCCAGGCGACGAACAGCACCGTCTTCACCCCGCCGACCACGGGCCCGTCGCCGAAGTCGTACTGCAACCACAGCCCCGGCTCGGTGACCCACGGCCGATGCACCCGACGGTTCCCCGCCCGCCACGACGCCTTCACCGCAGCGACCGCCCGCCTGGTCGACCGCTCCGACCCTTCGAACCCGATCGAGGTCAGCACCTCGTGGACCTTGTCGGCCCGAACCTTGCCCTTCGTCTTCTCGACCAACTCCTCGACCTTCGGCAGGAACTCGTCGATGACGCGCGGCCTGCGCGCCGCAGCGCCGACAGGCCGGCCCGCGTCCCGCGCCGCGACATACGCGGCGACCGTGTGATGAGAGCAACCCGCGAGCTGCCCCGCAGCCCGATACGACCCCGTCGCATCGAACGCTTCCAGAATCTCCATGACTTCTCCGTCAGACTTCAACACAGCCCCTTCCCGGGCGACGACGACCTAAGCACCCGTCATCGAACCGGGAAGGGGCCCCACCATCGCGACGACGCGCGGGGCGGAACCATCAGACGTGGGCAGAACTCATGGCCACCAACGGGCAGTTCTCCTGGCCACCTACGGGCAGGTCTCGTGACCGCCTACGGGCAGTTTTCCATGGCCACCGACACAGGGGCATGCCGCGGATCCGCGCCGCCGTCACGTGACTGAACACCTGATTCGGGCTGAGCACACACTGAAGCGCCTGACATCTCTCCCAGAACCCGTCATCGCCGCGATCCCCCACCCGCACCCCGTGAAAAGGCGCGGTGAGGTCGCGCCCCCGCAGGCGACCCGGTCCGATACCGGCGGCGCGCGCCGAGGAGATGCGAAAAGGTTCCGACGCGAAGAAGCCCTCCGGCAGCGGGCGTGATGTGGCCATCCCCCGACTCTGCCCGCGTGCCCGGAACGGATCGCGGTTATCCCCAGGCCGAGATGACCGACTCGGCAGAAACGGTCGCGCACGCGCCGCACGCGCGGCAGTTCGTGCCGACTCGCGCGGGCAGCGATACGTGACGGGATGCTGGTGCGCAGCATCCCGCGAAGCGCCGGCGCCCGCGCAGCGCTGGTGCCCGCGCAGCGTCGGCGCACACGCAGAGCCGGCGCCCGCGCAGGGTCAGCGCTTCTCGAGCTCCTCAGCGACGAGGAAGGCCAGCTCGAGCGACTGCATGTGGTTCAGGCGCGGGTCGCACAGCGACTCGTAGCGCGTCGCCAGGGTGGCCTCGTCGATCATCTCGGACCCACCGAGGCACTCGGTGACATCGTCGCCGGTGAGTTCGACGTGGATGCCGCCCGGGAACGTGCCGACGGAGCGGTGAGCCTCGAAGAAGCCCCGCACCTCGTCGACGACGTCGTCGAAGCGACGCGTCTTGTAGCCCGTAGGGGTCGTGATGCCGTTGCCGTGCATCGGATCGGTCACCCAGAGCGGAGTGGCACCCGAGTCGCGGACGGCCTCGAGCAGCGGCGGCAGCGCGTCGCGGATCTTGCCGGCGCCCATGCGCGTGATGAACGTCAGTCGTCCGGGCTCGCGCTCGGGGTCGAGCTTGTCGATCAGCTCGAGGGTCGTCTCGGGCGAGGTGGTGGGCCCGAGCTTGACCCCGATGGGGTTGCGGATCTTCGAGAAGTAATCGACGTGCGCGCCGTCGAGCTCGCGCGTGCGCTCGCCGATCCACACGAAGTGCGCGGAGGTGTTGTACGGCGTGCCCGTGCGCGAATCGATGCGGGTCATCGGGCGCTCGTAGTCCATGAGCAGGCCCTCGTGGCCGGTGTAGAACTCGACGCGGCGCAGTTCGTCGAAGTCCGCGCCCGCCGCCTCCATGAACTTGATGGCGCGGTCGATCTCGCCCGCCAGGCGCTCGTACTGCTGGTTGGCGGGGTTCTGCGCGAAACCCTTGTTCCAGGAGTGCACCTCGCGGAGGTCCGCGAAGCCTCCCTGCGTGAACGCGCGGATCAGATTGATCGTCGACGCGGCCGTGTGGTACCCCTTCAGCAGTCGCTGCGGGTCGGGCTGACGGGATGCCGCCGTGAAGTCGTATCCGTTGACGATGTCGCCGCGGTAGGCGGGCAGCGTGACATCTCCGCGCGTCTCGGTGTCGCTGGAGCGCGGCTTGGCGAACTGGCCGGCCATGCGCCCCATCTTCACGACGG
Source organism: Microbacterium sp. HA-8 (assembly GCF_046111165.1). NCBI lineage: Bacteria > Bacillati > Actinomycetota > Actinomycetes > Micrococcales > Microbacteriaceae > Microbacterium > Microbacterium sp. HA-8. The sequence continues at coordinate 1,758,045 of NZ_CP162025.1, read as the reverse complement.
GCATGGACGCGCCGTACGTGAGGACGACGGCCATCTGCAGCACCGTCTTGATGCGGTTGCGGATCTGCTCGGCCGTCGCGCCCGCGAACGTCTCGGCGCAGTCGCCGCCCTGGAGCAGGAACGCCCGCCCGGATGCGGCGCGTGCGAGTCGGTCGCGCAGGTTGTCAACCTCGCCGGCGAACACCAGCGGAGGCAGAGTCGAGATCTCGGCCGAGACGGCGGCGACGGCATCGGGATCGGCCCACTGCGGCTGCTGCTTGATCGGCAGATTCCGCCAGTGGTCGAGGGGGTCGAGCTGCTGAAGCATCCGCTCAGTCTAGCCGGGTCGGCTTGCCGCGAGACGAACGGGCGGCTACCCTACCGCGGCGCGTCGGTGCGCGAGTGCCCTCACGCGGCGGCGCGCTTCGCGGTGACCAGGCGGTCCTTCACCGCCGAGGCGTAGACGTCTTCGTACTCCTGCTCGCCGAGTCGCTGGAGGGCGACCATGATCTCGTCGGTGACGGAGCGCAGCACGTAGCGATCACCCTCGAGCCCCGCGAACCGGGAGAAGTCCAGCGGCTCGCCGATCACGATGCCGATGCGACCGACCCTCGGCAGCCGGCGCCCGATCGGCATGATCTGGCCGGTGTCGACCATGACGACGGGCACGACCGGCACGCGCGCCTCGAGCGCCATGCGCGCGATGCCGACACGCCCGCGGTAGAGCTTGCCGTCGGGGCTGCGGGTGCCCTCGGGATAGATCCCGAGCAGGGCGTCACGGGCGAGGACGCCGAGACCTGTGTTCAGCGACGCCTCGCTCGCCTTTCCGCCCGAGCGGTCGATCGGAAGCTGCCCCGTGGCTTTGAAGAAGACACGCGTGGCCCACCCGCGGATTCCCTTGCCGGTGAAGTAGTCGCTCTTGGCGAGGAACGACATCGGCCTGTCGATCATCAGCGGCAGGAACACCGAGTCGATGAAGGAGAGGTGGTTGCTCGCGAGGATCGCAGCCCCCGCGGCGGGCACGTTGCCGCGACCCACGATCCACGGCCGGAAGATCGCCTTGAGGATCGGTCCGATCACGACGTACTTCATCAGCCAGTAGAACATCGGATCACATTCCCCCGGCCGCACCACGACGCGCGAGGTCGGCGACGCCGATCACTCCCGCGTCGTTGACCATCTGAGCGATCGCGAAATCGGCCGCGGGGCGGGATCCGGCCGCGGGCAGGGCGCCGAGGTAGGCGCGGCGCATGGGCTCGAGCAGGCGCTCGCCCAGCTGCGACACTCCCCCGCCGATGACGAAGCGCTCGGGATCGAGGATCGCCGAGAGACTTCCGCACGCCTCGCCGACGGCGACCGCGACCCGCTCGAGCGCGGCCAGCGCGCCGGGGTCGTCGCCGAGCACGAGCCGCGAGATCGCCGGACCGGTGAGCTTGCCCTTCTCGGCTCGGGCGACGGCCAGGGCCGCACCGCGGCCTGTGGGCTCGGCATCCGCGATCTCGCCCGCGATACGCGCCAGGGCGCGCCCCGACCCGTACGGCTCGAGGCACCCGTACTGGCCGCATCCGCACTGGATGCCGCCGGGAACCGTGCGCATGTGTCCGAGCTCCGCCCCCACGCCGTGCCCGCCGCGATACAGCTCGCCGTTCGTGACGATCGCACCGCCGACACCCGTGCCGAGGGTCAGCATGATGACATCGCGCAGGCCTTCGCCGGCGCCGAAACGGTACTCGGCCCAGCCCGCGGCGTTGGCGTCGTTCTCGATGACGATCGCGGTGCCGGACAGCGCCTCGAGGCGCTCGCGGAGGGGCTCGTGTCGCCACGCGATGTTGGGCGCGAAGTAGACCGTCGAGCGATCACGGTCGATGAATCCGGCGGCCGCCACGCCCGCGACAGCGACATCCTCCCCGTCGGCGAGGTGCGCGATCATCTGCGCGACGGCCGACTCGATCGCCCCCACGGTGAGCGGGGTGTCGACGCGGAGAGCGCGGACGATGGAGCCGGAGTCGTCGACCAGGCCGCCCGCGATCTTGGTCCCGCCGATGTCGATGCCTACCGAGAGCACAGCCACTTCCCTCCACGGCCGCGCGCGGGCCATCGTGAAGTCTAGTCGGGCGGCGCGCCTGCGGCCGGGTCGGCGATCCGGTGGGACTGAGTACCACCGGAGGGTAGACTTGCGTCTCGAAGCTGCAACACCGCCCGGTATCGAAGGAGCTGCCGATCATGAGTGCCGTCCAGTTCGAAGTGCCCGCCATCGTGCCCGCCGACCCGAACGCCAACATCACCGATCTTCTCGAGGATCGTGTGCGCGAGACGCCCGACCGTCCCCTGTTCGCCGTCCCCGACGGAGCAGGCTGGCGTGACATCACGAGCGCCGAGTTCCATCGTCAGGTGATCGCCCTCGCCAAGGGTTTCGCCGCCGCGGGGATCGAGCCGGGCGACAAAGTGGGGTTCCTCGCGCGCACCACCTACGAGTGGTCGCTCGTCGACTTCGCCCTCTTCTACGCGGGTGCCGTCATGGTTCCGGTGTACGAGACGAGCTCGCCCAGCCAGATCCAGTGGATCCTGCAGGACTCGGGTGCGATCGCGTGCATCGTCGAGTCCCCCGAGCACGCTGCCCGCCTCGACGAGGTGCGCGGTGACCTGCCGCTCATCCGCGACGTGTGGCAGCTGCAGCTCGACGCGATCGCCAAGCTCACCGAGCAGGGCCGCGCCGTTGCGGACGGCGAGATCGAACGCCGGCGCGGCATCGCGAAGGGCGCCGACATCGCGACGCTGATCTACACGTCGGGCTCGACCGGCCGACCCAAGGGCTGCGTGCTCACGCACAGCAACTTCGTCGAGCTGTGCCGCAACTCCGCCAAGGCGCTCAGCGAGGTCGTGCAGGTGCCCGGAGCATCGACGCTCCTCTTCATCACCACCGCCCACGTCTTCGCGCGCTTCATCTCGATCCTCAACATCCACGCCGGCGTCAAGACGGGCCACCAGCCCGACACGAAGCAGCTGCTGCCCGCGCTGGGCAGCTTCAAGCCGACCTATCTGCTGGCCGTGCCCCGCGTGTTCGAGAAGGTCTACAACTCCGCCGAGCAGAAGGCCGAGGCGGGCGGCAAGGGCAAGATCTTCCGCGCGGCCGCGCACGCGGCGATCGAGCACTCGATGCTGGAGCAGGAGGGCAAGAAGGTCCCCCTGGGCCTGAAGCTCAAGTTCCGCCTGTTCGACAAGCTCGTGTACAGCAAGCTGCGCGCCGCGATGGGCGGCAACGTCGTGTACGCGGTTTCGGGCTCGGCCCCGCTGGGCCCGCGTCTGGGCCACTTCTTCCACAGCCTCGGCGTCGTGATCCTCGAGGGCTACGGTCTCACCGAGACGACGGCGCCGGCCTCGGTCAACCTCGCCACCAAGTCCAAGATCGGCACCGTCGGCCCCGCGCTCCCGGGCGTCGGTATCCGTCTCGCCGAGGACGGCGAGGTCGAGGTGCGCGGGATCAACGTGTTCAAGGAGTACTGGCGCAACCCCGAGGCCACGGCCGCGGCGTTCGACGACGGCTGGTTCAAGACGGGGGATGTCGGGTCGTTCGACACCGAGGGCTTCCTCACCATCACGGGCCGCAAGAAGGAGATCATCGTCACCGCAGGCGGCAAGAACGTCTCGCCCGCGGCGCTCGAGGACCCCATTCGCGCCAACCCGATCGTCGGTCAGGTCGTCGTGGTCGGCGATCAGAAGCCGTTCATCTCGGCTCTGATCACCCTCGACTCCGAGATGCTGCCCACGTGGCTGGCCAACAACAATCTGCCGGGCGACATGCCCCTGGCGGATGCTGCCACCAACCCCGCGGTGCGCGCCGAGGTGCAGCGCGCCATCGACGAGGCGAACTCGCACGTGTCGCGCGCCGAGTCGATCCGCAAGTTCACGATCCTCGGGTCGGAGTGGACCGAAGCGAGCGGCCACCTGACGCCGAAGATGTCGATCAAGCGCAATGTGATCCTCGAGGACTTCGCCCCCGAGATCACCGAGCTCTACAGCGAGCCCGTCAACACGACGAACGTCTCGATCCCGTAGCCGTCAGAACCAGCTCGACTCGCGCACCTCGCGCATCGCCAGACGGCGCCGCTCCGGCGTCAGACGCTCGAGGTACAGCATCCCGTCGAGGTGGTCGCACTCGTGCTGCAGGGCCTGCGCAAGCAGCCCCTCCCCCTCGAGGACGACCACCTCGCCGTCGAGGTCGATGCCCTCGACCCGCGCCCACGGGTGGCGCAGAGCAGGATGCCAGAGGCCGGGCACCGAGAGGCAGCCCTCGTCGACGGGCTCGGCCTCCCCGCGGACCTCGACGACCCGGGGGTTGAGCACATAGCCGATGTCGCCGTCGATGTTGTAGCTGAACGCGCGCAGCCCGACGCCGATCTGCGGCGCGGCGACGCCCGCGCGCCCGGGCAGGGCGACGGTGTCGATCAGGTCGGCGACGAGGGCGCGCACGGCGTCGTCGATCTCGACGATCTCGGCGCTCGGCGCCTTGAGCACCGGGTCGCCGAAGAGGCGGATGTCGCGCACGGCCATGCGATCACGCCACCTGTGCTGGGGCCCGCAGCCCGTCGACGACACGCACCGCCAGCTCACGCGCCGCGGCGCGCGTGGCGGGGTGCAGGTCGCGGAAGACGATGGGTCCGCCGGTGGCGATCTGCGAGTCGTAAGGCACGCGCACGACATCGCGGACGCGGGAGCGGAAATGCGCCTCGACCTCGTCCTGGCGCACGAGCGATGCCCCGGGCGACGCGGTGTTGAGCACGACGATCGCCTCACGCACCTGCGCCTCGTGGCCGTTGGATTCGAGCCAGGTCAGCGTCTCGGAGGCCAGGCGGGCCTCGTCGATGCTCATGCCGGCGACGACGATCAGCTGATCGGAGAGGTCGAGGGTGGCGCCCATGACCGAGTGCACGATGCCCGTGCCCGTGTCTGTCAGCACGATCGAGTAGTAGTGCGCCGCGACCTCGGCGACGGTGCGGTACTCCGCGTCGCTGAAGGCCTCGGACACGTGCGGGTCGGTGTCGGAGGCGAGCACGTCCAGGCGGGTCTCGTCGCGGGCGACGATCGCCGACACGTCGTTGTACCCGCGCAGTCCGCCGCTGGCGCGCACCATGTCGCGCACGGTCTTGATGCTGCGTCGCGAGATGCGCTCCGCGAGCGTGCCGCGGTCGGGGTTGGCGTCGACGGCGATGATGCGGTCATCGCGCGCGTCGGCGAGGGCCATGCCGAGCAGCGTCGTGATCGTCGTCTTGCCGACGCCGCCCTTGCGCGAGAGCACCGCGACGAATCGCGCACCCCCACCGGGCAGCGAGGCCGAGATGCGGCGGTCGAGGTCCTTGCGAGCTCGAGCGCGCTTGGAGTCCCCGAGGTTCACGCGGCCGCCCGTGAGGCTGTAGAGCAGATGCTGCCAGGCGCCTTCGGGCTCCGGGCGCACGACGTGGCTGGGGTCGAGCAGCCTGTCGGTGGTGAGCAGGTCGGCCGTCTCGCGGACCGAGCCCTCGCTGAGCTCGCCGATGCGCCGCGAGGTCAGCACGGGTGTCTCGTCGGTGGGCGTGCGGCCGACGTCGCGGGCCGCAGCCCGTGTGGCGATGGTCGAACCGGCGGCAGCAGAAACAGCGGATGCTGCGGCAGGCACCGGCGTCTGCTCGGTCGGATCCGGCATGGTGTGCTCCTCCTCCGCGCTGTCGGAGTGCTCGTCGTCGAGACTCTCCGGCATCGTATCGTCGTGCGCCGCGGCGCGGGGGGAAGCCCGTTCGACGGTGGTGGCCTCATCGACCTCGGCGATCTCCTCCGCGTACTCCGGTGCGGCGTCGTCCCGGTGCGCGGGGTCGTCCTCGACGTACTCGGGCGGGGCGCTCGACGCCCGCTCCATCTCGGCCTCTTCGATGATCGCGTCCTCGACGAGGGCATCCTCGTCCGCGACGTCGCTCGCGGGCGCCTCGTCGAGCACGACCTCGGCCGTGACGGGGGCAGTCTCATCCTGCGCCTCGACCTCGACCTCGGACTCGGCGGAGTGCTCGTCCCCCGAGGGCGCGGGAGCCAGCAGCTCGTCGAACACGCGGATGTCCTCGTCGATCACATCGTCGTCGTCCTCGTCGGCGTCGACCGGCATGTCGATGCTCACGTGGGCGGTCGCAAGGCCCAGGATGCCGATGCTCGAGGTCTCGACGCCCGGCTGATCCTGCAGCATCCCCACCCTCTGCACATCGTCGATCGCGTCGTCGTCGCGGTCGCCGGCGGCGTGCGGGTCGTTGCCGTGCGGGCTCACAGGTACTCCGGATCGTGCAGCAGAAGGGCGTTCGGGTTCGCCACAGACTAATGCGCGGGACGGATGACGACCAAAAGGTCCCCCGCCTCGACCTGCTGCGTACCGCCGATCGCGAGCCGTTCGACCACCCCGTCGACGGGAGCGGTGATGCCCGCCTCCATCTTCATCGCCTCGATCGACGCGACCGCCTGGCCCGCCACCACGGTGTCACCCACGGTGCATTTGAGGGTCACGACGCCCGAGAAGGGCGCCGCCACCTGGCCCGGGCGCGACGTGTCGGCCTTCTCGGCTTGGCGGGTCTCGACGACGATGCTGCGATCACGCACGAACACGGGCCGCAGCTGGCCGTTGAGCGTGGTCATGACGGTGCGCATGCCCTTGGCATCCGGCTCGCCGATGGCCTCGAGTCCGACGTAGAGACGTACACCCCGCTCGATCTCGACGACGTGCTCGTCACCCGCGACCAGGCCGTAGAGGTAGTCGGCGGTGTCGAGCAGCGAGACGTCGCCGAACACCTCGCGCACCTGCGCGAACTGCCGCGTCGGCGCCGGGAACAGCAGACGGTTCAGCGCATCGCGGCGCTCGCCCGAGGTGCCCTGCAACGCGGCGCGGTCGGCATCCGCCACGGGGGCGACCCCGATCTTGACGTCGCGGCCCGCGAGCACCGACGTGCGGAAGGGCTCGGGCCAGCCGCCGGGCAGGTCGCCCAGTTCACCGGCCATGAAGCCCACGACCGAGTCGGGGATGTCGTAGTTCTGCGGATTCGCGGCGAACTCGGCGGGGTCGGCCTTGACCGCGGCCAGGTGCAGGGCCAGGTCGCCGACCACCTTGGAGGACGGCGTCACCTTGGGGATGCGGCCGAGGATGTCGTTCGCGGCCGCATACATGTCCTCGATCAGCTCGAAATCGTCGGCGAGTCCGAGCGCGATGGCCTGCTGGCGCAGGTTCGAGAGCTGCCCGCCCGGGATCTCGTGCCGGTACACACGGCCGGTCGGCCCCGGAAGCCCCGACTCGAACGGCCGGTACATGCCGCGCACAGCCTCCCAGTACGGCTCGAGGTCGGCGACCGCCGCGAGATCGAGACCGGTGTCGCGCTCGGTGTGAGCGAGCGCGGCGACGAGGGCCGACAGGGAGGGCTGGCTCGTCGTGCCCGCGAGGGGGGCGGATGCCGCATCGACAGCATCCGCGCCCGCCGCACTCGCCGCGAGCAGCGTCGCCAGCTGACCGCCGGCCGTGTCGTGGGTGTGGACATGCACCGGCACGTCGAAGCGGGCGCGGAACGCCTCGACGAGACGCGCGGCCGCGGCGGGCCGCAGCAGTCCCGCCATGTCCTTGATCGCGAGGATGTGCGCACCCGCGCCGACGATCTGATCGGCCAGGCGCAGGTAGTAGTCGAGGGTGTAGAGATCCTCGGCCGGGTTGAGCAGGTCTCCGGTGTAGCAGACCGCGACCTCGGCGATGGTCGTGCCGGTCTCGAGCACGGCATCGATCGCGGGACGCATCTGGGCGACGTCGTTGAGGGCGTCGAAGATGCGGAAGATGTCGACACCCGACGCGGCAGCCTCGTGCACGAACGCATCGGTGACCTCGGTCGGGTAGGGCGTGTACCCCACCGTGTTGCGCCCGCGCAGCAGCATCTGGATCGGGATGTTCGGCATCGCCTGGCGCAGCTTCTCGAGGCGCTCCCAAGGGTCCTCGCCGAGGAAGCGCAGCGCGACGTCGTACGTTGCCCCGCCCCAGGCCTCGACCGAGAGCAGCTGAGGGGTCAGGCGCGCGACGTACGGCGCCGCGGCGACGAGGTCGCGGGTGCGCACGCGCGTCGCCAGCAGCGACTGGTGCGCGTCGCGGAAGGTCGTCTCGGTGACCGCCAGCGCGGTCTGCTCGCGCAGCGCCCGCGCGAACCCGGCCGGGCCGAGCTCGAGGAGACGCTGCCGGGCTCCTGCGGGCGGCGCAGACTGCAGGTCGATCGCCGGAAGCTTGACCGCCGGGTCGATCGAGAGCGGGTTCTCACCGTTCGGCTTGTTGACGGTGACGTCGACGAGCCAGTTCAGGATCTTCGTGCCGCGGTCCTTGGACTCGCGTCCCTCCAGCAGACCGGGTCGCTCGTCGATGAAAGAGGTCGCGACGTCGCCCGCGACGAAGGCGGGGTCATCGAGCACGGCCTGAAGGAACCGGATGTTGGTCGACACACCCCGGATGCGGAACTCGGCCAGCGCGCGTCGGGCGCGCGAGACGGCGGCGGGAAAATCACGGCCGCGGCACGTGAGCTTGGCCAGCATCGAGTCGAAGTGCGGGCTCACCTGCGACCCCGCGGCGGTCGTACCGCCGTCGAGACGGATGCCCGCCCCGCCCGGCGAGCGGTAGGTCGTGATCTTTCCCGTGTCGGGCCGGAACCCCTGCGTGGGATCCTCCGTCGTGATGCGGCACTGCAGCGCCGCGCCGCGCAGGCGGATGCGCTCCTGCGCGAGACCGAGTTCGTCGAGGGTCTGCCCCGCGGCGATGCGCATCTGCGACTGCACGAGGTCGACATCCGTCACCTCTTCGGTGACCGTGTGCTCGACCTGGATGCGCGGGTTCATCTCGATGAAGACGTGCTGGCCGGCCCGCTCCCCCGCGGTGTCGACGAGGAACTCGACGGTGCCCGCGTTCTCGTAGCCGATCGAGCGGGCGAATGCGATCGCGTCGCGGTGCAGTCGTTCACGCAGCGTGTCGTCGAGATTGGGCGCGGGGGCGATCTCGATGACCTTCTGGTGCCGGCGCTGGACGGAGCAGTCCCGTTCGAACAGGTGCACCGTGTGACCGGTGCCGTCGGCGAGGACCTGCACCTCGATGTGCCGGGGGCGCACGACCGCCTGCTCGAGGAACATGCGCGGATCGCCGAACGCGCTGTCGGCCTCGCGCATCGCCTCGGCGAGGGCGGGAGCGAGCTCCTCTTTGGTCTCGACGCGGCGCATGCCGCGCCCGCCGCCGCCGGCAACGGCCTTGGCGAAGATCGGGAAGCCGATGCCCTCGGCCTGCGCGACGAGGTGGTCGATGTCGTCGCTCGCCTCGGTGGAGGCGAGCACCGGAACGCCGGCGGCGATCGCGTGCTGCTTGGCGGTGACCTTGTTGCCGGCCATCTCGAGAACGCGGGCCGGGGGCCCGATGAACGTGATGCCGTTCTCGGCCGCGCGTGCGGCGAGATCGGGGTTCTCCGACAGGAAGCCGTACCCGGGGTAGATCGCGTCGGCGCCGCACTCGCGGGCGACGCGGATGATCTCGTCGACGTCGAGATAGGCGCGCACAGGGTGCCCGCGTTCGCCGATCTGATAGGCCTCGTCGGCCTTCAGTCGGTGCAGCGAGTTGCGATCCTCGTACGGGTAGACCGCGACGGTGCGCGCCCCCACCTCGTACGCCGCACGGAATGCTCGGATGGCGATCTCGCCTCGGTTCGCGACCAGGATCTTGCGGAACATGAGACCTCACAGCGGCGGAGCGACGGGGCAAAGTGTGATCACAGCCTAGGGGACGGTAACGTAGAGCCTCGTGCACGTACTCAGCGTCAGTTCACTCAAGGGTGGGGTCGGCAAGACGACCGTGACACTGGGGCTGGCTTCGGCCGCGTTCGCCCGCGGTGTGCGGACGCTCGTGGTCGATCTCGACCCGCAGTCCGACGTATCCACCGGCATGGACATCCAGGTCGCGGGACGGCTGAACATCGCCGACGTCCTCGCCAATCCGAAGGAGAAGGTCGTTCGCCAGGCGATCACCTCCAGCGGGTGGGCGAAGGTGCATCCCGGCACGATCGACGTGCTGATCGGCAGTCCGTCGGCGATCAACTTCGACGGCCCGCACCCCTCGGTGCGCGATGTGTGGAAGCTCGAGGAGGCGCTCGCGACGATCGAGGCCGACTACGACCTCGTCCTCGTCGACTGCGCTCCCTCGCTCAATGCCCTGACCCGCACCGCCTGGGCGGCCTCCGACCGCGTCATCGTCGTGACCGAGCCCGGGCTCTTCTCCGTCGCCGCCGCCGACCGTGCGCTGCGGGCGATCGAGGAGATCCGCCGCGGGCTCTCCCCCCGCCTCCAACCGCTCGGCATCGTCGTCAACCGCGTACGCCCGCAGTCCATCGAGCACCAGTTCCGCATCAAGGAGCTGCGCGACATGTTCGGGCCGCTCGTGCTCTCGCCCCAGCTGCCGGAGCGCACGTCTCTGCAGCAGGCACAGGGCGCGGCCAAGCCGCTGCACATCTGGCCCGGCGACTCCGCGCAGGAGCTCGCCGCCGACTTCGACGCGCTGCTCGACCGCGTCATGCGCACGGGCCGGATCCCCGTGCCGGGTGAGGTGCGCGCGTAGTCACGCGCCCTGAGCCTGTCACGCGCCCTGAGCCTGTCGAAGGGCGACCCCTGGTGTGAGGTCAGGCCGAGCGCGCGGCGCGACGAGCCGCGAGCTCGTCCATCGCGTCGGGAACCTGCGGGTCGAACTCGACGAGCGTCGACTCGACCTCGCGCAGCACCTTGCCGACGGCGATGCCGAACACGCCCTGTCCGCGGCTGACGAGGTCGATGACCTCGTCGTTCGAGGTGCAGAGGTAGACGGACGCACCGTCGCTCATGAGGGTCGTCCCGGCGAGATCGCGGATTCCTGCGGCACGCAGCTGATCGACGGCGGTGCGGATCTGCTGCAGCGAGATCCCGGTGTCGAGCAGACGCTTGACGAGCTTGAGCACCAGGATGTCGCGGAACCCGTAGAGACGCTGCGAACCCGAGCCGCTGGCGCCGCGCACCGTGGGCTGGACGAGCTCGGTACGCGCCCAGTAGTCGAGCTGCCGGTAGGTGATGCCGGCGGCGCGGGCGGCGACCGCTCCGCGATAGCCGACCTCGTCATCCATGGCGGGCAGGCCGTCGGTGAAGAGCAGGTCTTCGACGAAGCGGGGTTCGTCGGCGAGTCCACCAGGGTTCATCGCGTCCTCCTCGCCTCGTTCGATCGCGCCTGCTCTAACGCTAGGTCACCGCCGGGCACCCGGCAACGACATCCGCCGCGACACGCCGACGACCGCTCGCGCACGGCGACGCTCACGGGAGCAGCCGAGACAGCGCCGCGCGCACGAAGACCGCACGCACCTCGTCGAGCCGGCGCGCAAGCTCCGGGCCCACCTCGCTCGCCCGTGCCCGCGACGATGCATCGGTTCGGTGCAGCAGCGGCGCCAGCGCCTGCTCGATGAGCGAGACATCCCGCTCGGCGCTCTGCCGCAGCGCCCGAACGTGCCGGGGCTCGATGCCGTGCCGGTCGAGCGCGACGATCGAGCGCAGCAGCGTCACGCTCGTCTCGCCGTAGGACTCGGCGGCGGGCAGGATGCCGGTGGAGATGGCCTCGTTGAGCAGCTGGGGGGCCGCGCCCGATGCGCTCAGCAGCTCGTCTCGGCGATACCGCCGTCCCTGCGGGTGAATGGTCGGCGGCGGCTGCTGCCCCGGGGTGAGCGGGTCGCGGCCGGCGTCGATCTCTTCGAGATAGTCGCGGATGACGCCGAGAGGCAGATAGTGGTCGCGCTGCAGCTGCAGGGCCAGACGCAGACGGTCGACGTCTGCGGAGGAGAACTTGCGGTAGCCGGACTCGGTGCGGGTGGGGGTCACGATGCCCTGCACCTCGAGGAAGCGCAGCTTCGACGACGTCAGCGTCGGGAACTCGGGGGTGAGTCGGGAGAGCACCTGACCTATGCCGAGGAGACCCGCGGCGGGGGCACTCCCGCGGGCGGACGCCGCGGGCATCAGTCGTTCGCCGCCTGAGGCAGATCGACGGGCGAGATGAAGAACGTCAGACGGAACTTGCCGATGCGCACCTCGGCGCCGTTGACGAGCACGGCGCGGTCGACGCGCTCGCCGTTGACGTACGTGCCGTTCAGCGAGCGCTGATCGACGATCTCGAACTCGGCGGCGTGACGGGTGATCTCGGCGTGACGGCGCGACACCGTCACGTCGTCGAAGAAGATGTCGGCTTCGGGATGCCGCCCCACGGTCGACACGTCCGTGTCGAGCAGGTAGCGGGCACCGGCCGTGGGGCCCGACCGCACGAGCAGCAGCGCTGCGCGCGCGGGGAGCGCCTGGATGGCGTCGAGTTCGGCCTGCGAGAGCTCGGCGCCGAACGGGACGAAGGAGAGGTCCGAGTCGTGCCCGAACGTCTGCGTCGTGTCGGTCGGCGAGTGGCCGGCGTCCGCCTCGCGGCGAAGGCCGTCGACGGGCCGGTATTGCGGGTCTGACACGCTGTCCTCCTTGGCCTTCCAGCGTAGCCGATGATCCTCCCGCCGACCGAGGCGGATCCCGGGCCGACCTCGGATGCCCGTCATGTTTCGTCGTGTGAAGCCCGGCATGCCGGGCGGGTCGGGTCGCCCGTAGCCTCTATCCATCGAAGCTCGTCGTCGAAAGGAACCGCCGTGTCGTACCAGGACCGTCCCGCGTCGCCCCTCCAGGTGCGTGAGCGTGCGGTCTGCATGTGCGAGATCGGCGCGTCCTGCACGAGCTACGAGCCCGGCCACGCCGTGCATCTCATCCAGCGACGCCTCGTCGCGGCCACACCCGGTGAGTGGGTGGACGCGATCGTCGAGTCGGTCGACACGGCGGCCGGCGTCGTGCGGGTGCGCGATGTGTTCGATCAGGCACCGCGCACGCTCTTCAGCGCCGCGGGAGCCGCGAACGCCGTGCGCGTCGGCGAGCCGGTGGCGGTGCACCCGCGCTACCACGTGCTGGCGCGGGGCGCGCAGCGCTTCAACGTGCGCGCCGACTGACGCGCAGCATCCACTCTTCTCGGCCGGACCCGGCCGACGGATCAGGCCATCGCAGCCATCGACTGCTTGAGCGCCATGCAGGCGTCCATGCACGCCCGGCAGGAGTCGGCGCACATCTTGCAGACGGCGCTGGCCTCGGCGTGGGTCATGCACTCGTCCATGCACACCTGGCACATGGCGATGCAGGCGTCGAGCATCGCCATCATCGAGGTGCGGTCCATGCCCGACATGCGCATCATCGACCGCATCATGGTGTTGCACATGTCGGCGCAGTTCATGCACATGGGTGCGCACGACATCATCTGGCCGTCCATCGTCTGCACCGAGCAGACCGTGCATGCCTGCTCGCAGGCCGAGCAGGCATCCATACAGGCCTGCATGAGGTCCATGTCGATGCCCGCCATCGTGTCCATCGACATCATGTCCTTGGACATCTGGTCCATCATCATCGCGTCCATCCCGCGCCACCCTTCGGTCGACCGTCGCGGGCAGGTACCGCCCGCCACGCGCCATGCTACGTCGATGGATGCCGGGGCGACAGCCCCCGACGAGACTCAGCTAAAAGGTCCGGGAAGGGCTGCGCGTGCCTCACGTAGGAATGTCCGCGTAGTTCCCTGGGGTGATGAGCAGGGAGTTGTCGATGGCGGCGCGCCGTGAGATCACGAAGAAGTTCGCCCGCGAGTATGCGAAAGCAGGCAAGGAAGAGAAGGGCCGGCTGCTGGACGAGCTTGTGCACGCGACAGGCTGGACGCGTGATCACGCGCGCCGCGCGATCCGTGCCGCGAACGCACGCAAAGGTGCCGCGCGCGATCAGCAGCGTAAGCCGCGTGAGCGGAAGTACTCCTACGATGCGCTCGTGGTGCTGCAAGAAGTCTGGCGGCTGTCCGGGCAGCCGTCGGGAAAGTACTTCGCGGCGATCATGGACGACACCCTCGAACGCCTCGTCCGCTTCCGTGAGCTCGGCAAGGTCGAGCAGCGGGTCACACCGGAGGTGCTGGACGAGTTGCGATCGATGAGCGCCGCGACGATCGACCGGTACCTGAAACCGCACAAGGACGCCGCCTACCCGGTCGCGGTCTCGGGCACGAAGCCGTCCCACATCCTGCGCTCTTCGATCCCGACGCGCACCAGCATGGACGCCCCGCTGACCGTCCCGGGGTTCCTGGAGCTGGACACCGTCGCGCACTGCGGCCACTCCCTCAAAGGCGAGTTCCTGCGCACCCTGACCGGCACCGACCCGGTCGCGGGGTGGACGATGCTGCGCACGATCCGCAACAACGCCTACGTGCACGTGCACGGCGCCCTGGAATGGATGGTGAAGAACGCGCCCGTCCCGGTCGCCGGGCTCGACTTCGACAACGGATCCGAGTTCATGAACTGGGGCGTGATCGCCTGGGCGGACAAGAAGGAGATCCCCGTCACCCGGGGGCGTCCCTACAAGCACAACGACAACGCGCACGTCGAGCAACGCAACGGCGACTGGGTCCGCAAACACGCGTTCCGCTACCGCTACGAGACCGAGGCGGAGATGACCCTGCTCAACGAGCTCTGGGATTTCGTGATGGCCCGCAAGAACCATCTGCTGCCCTGCGTGAAAGCGATCGACTGGACCCACACCGCAGCCGGCCGGAAGAAGCGCGTCTACGACAAGCCACGTACCCCCTACCAGCGGTTGCTCGACGCCGGTGTGCTCGACGAGAAGACCCGCGCCCGACTGGAGCGCGAGCATGCGAAGCTGAACCCGGCACGGATCACCCGACGGATCAACCAGATCCAGCAACAACTCATCGAACTCGCCGCCGCCCGCACCCAGGGCACCCGCCCCGCCGCCTGAGCTACGCGGACATTTCACGTGAGGCAAGCATCACTCACTCCCGGACATCTTGACGTGAGGCAAGACGGCCCCGGTTAGGGTCGATGAGTGCCCTTCTCCTTCACCCGCACCCGCTCCTCCCGTCGTGTCGGCATGGCCGCCGCCATCGCCGCGGTCGCCGCCGTCCTGATGCTCGCACCGTCGCCCGCGAGCGCCCACGACGACCTGCTCGGCAGCGACCCCGAGGACGGCGTCGTGCTCGAGACCGCGCCCGCGCAGGTCGAGCTGCGCTACTCCGCCGAGCCCCTCGATGAGCCCGGCGGCACCATCGTGCGCGTCGTCGACCCCGAGGGCGCCGAGGTGCAGCAGGGCGAGCCCGAGGTCGTCGACAACGCCGTGATCCAGGCGATCGCGGCCGATGCGGCCGTCGTCGGGACCTACACCGTGACGTGGCGCGTCGTGTCGAGCGACGGTCACGCGATCTCGGGCGAGCTGCTGTTCTCGGTCGGCGAGGAGTCCGAACCGGCCGACGCACCGAGCGAGGGTCCGATCCCCGAGGACGGCGTGCCCACCGCGGTCGTCGCGCTCTGGATCATAGGCGGCGTCGTCGCGATCGGCGTGATGGGGGCCGTCGTGGCTGTGCTGGTGGCGATCTCGCGACGCCGCGGCAGCGAGGACTGAGCACCCTCCCCCGCGCCCCCGGCCCGCCCGGATGCACCCGCGCGCGGGACTAGGCTGGGAGTCATGCCTCACTACGATGTCGTCATCCTCGGAGCCGGCCCCGGCGGGTATGTCGCGGCCGTGCGCAGCGCCCAGCTCGGCCTGTCCACCGCCATCATCGAAGAGAAGTACTGGGGTGGTGTCTGCCTCAACGTCGGCTGCATCCCCTCCAAGGCGCTTCTGAAGAACGCCGAGCTCGCGCACATCTTCGCGCACAAGGCGAAGCTGTTCGGCATCCAGGGGGACGTCACCTTCGACTACCGCGCCGCGTGGGACCGCAGCCGCGACGTCGCCGACGGCCGCGTCAAGGGCATCCACTACCTGATGAAGAAGAACAAGGTCACCGAGTACGACGGCCGAGGCACCTTCACCGACAAGAACACGATCCAGGTCGCGAAGGCCGACGGCGGCAGCGAGACCGTCACGTTCGACAACGCGATCATCGCGACCGGCTCGACCGTGCGCCTGCTGCCCGGGGTGACCCTCAGCGAGAACGTCGTCACCTACGAGGAGCAGATCCTCGCGCCCGAGCTGCCCGGATCGATCGTCATCGTCGGCGCGGGTGCGATCGGCATGGAGTTCGCCTACGTCCTGTCGAACTACGGCGTGAAGGTCACGATCATCGAGTTCCTCGACCGGGCGCTTCCCAACGAAGACGCCGACGTGTCGAAAGAGATCCAGAAGCAGTACCGCAATTACAAGATCGACATCCTCACCTCGACCAAGGTCGAGAAGATCGACGACCAGGGCGACAAGGTCGTCGTCAGCTACACGGGCAAGGACGGCGCGGCCGGATCGATCGAGGCCGACAAGGTCATGATGTCGATCGGCTTCGCGCCGCGGGTCGAGGGCTTCGGTCTCGAGTCGACCGGGGTGCAGCTCACCGAGCGCGGTGCCATCGCGATCGATGACCACATGCGCACCAACGTGCCGCACATCTACGCCATCGGCGATGTGACCGCCAAGCTGCAGCTGGCCCACGTGGCCGAGGCACAGGGCGTGGTCGCCGCCGAGACCATCGGCAAGGCCGAGACCATGACGCTGGGCGACTACCGCATGATGCCGCGAGCGACGTTCTGCTCACCGCAGGTCGCGTCGTTCGGTCTGACCGAGCAGCAGGCCAAGGACGAGGGCCACGAGATCAAGGTCGCGACCTTCCCGTTCATGGCCAACGGCAAGGCGCACGGCCTGGGTGAGCCCGTCGGGTTCGTCAAGCTGATCGCGGACGCCGAGCACCTCGAGCTGCTGGGCGCGCACATGATCGGCCCCGACGTGTCGGAGCTGCTGCCCGAGCTGACGCTGGCCCAGAAGTGGGACCTCACGGCGCTCGAGCTCGCCCGCAACGTGCACACGCACCCGACGCTGTCCGAGGCCCTGCAGGAGGGCTTCCACGGACTCGCGGGTCACATGATCAACTTCTGACGCGGTCAGCCCCCGGGGGGGGTGAGCAGGCGCGGCGGGTCAGCGGCCGAGGGCGCGCTGGAGCTTCGAGCCGGATGCTGCCTGCCGGCCGCCGACCGCCGTCACGGCATCGTCGACCGCGGTGAAGAACCGCTCGCGCCAGGCCGGATCCGCGGGTGCGGCGGGGCCGAGTTCGACCTCCCACTCGCGCCATGCGGTCGAGGTGCCGCCGCGCAGGTCGGACGCGGTCACGTGATCATCGACGAACTCGGCCACGAGCGCGCCGTCCGCATCGACGAGCGCGGTGGCGTGGCGCTCGTTCTGCACGCGCGCGAGCGGGCTCAGGTCGTCGTCGGCGCACCACACCGCGACCGCGGTGCGCACCGCGGGCGGCACGACGAGTGACCCGAGGTCGTCGGGCAGCGGGTCGGCGCCGAGCGGCCAGCCGTATTCGTGCCGCCCGTCGGGCCCGCTGGTCTTGACGTGCCAGCCCTCGTCGGGACCGCCGGACCGGCGCCGCAGCGCCACCGCGGCCGTCGCCAGGGCAAGCCCCCGCGTGTCGAGGTAGACGGCGTCGAGCAGCCGGACCTCGCGGTCGCCGACGGCGACGACCCCCGGCATCCCGCTCAGGTCGGGCACCCGGGTCGAGGCATCGACGTCGTATTTGCGCTCGACCTCGATCGAGCGGGTCGGCTCAGTCGTCGGTCGGCCCGATCTCTTGCGTGGACTCGACGAAGACGAACCGGGCCTGCGTGGGCCCGTCGTGCGCGCCGGTGTGCTCGGGCGCTCCCTCGCGCTGGTAGACGACCTGACCGTCGCTGTAGGCGACGATGAGCGAATCCTGCTGAGGGTCCTCGAGGGGCACCACCTGACCGTCCAGGGGCCCGCCGGAAAGACGTGCGATAGCCATGTTTTCCTCCTGCCCCGAGCCTAGACCCGAGCGCCGACGCGGGGCCGGTCGACCCGCGGTGCGGCGCCGTCACTCCGGGGCCCTATGATTCGTCGCATGAAGGCCATCCGCACGTTCACGGTCCGCCCGGTGCTCGCCGACAGCATCCGCCCGCTCGACACGCTCGCCGCCAACTGGCGCTGGTCGTGGAGCCGGGCCACGCACGCGCTCTTCGCGTCGATGGATCCGGGGCTGTGGGACTCGGTCGGCGAGAACCCGGCGCGGATGCTGGGGGCCCTCGGCCAGGAGCGACTCGATGCCCTCGCCGCCGATGACGCGTTCGTCGAGCGCGTGCGCGAGGAGGCGGAGCGACTCGACGCCTACCTCACGGGAGACCGCTGGTATCAGCGCGTGACCGGCGAGAAGCCCGCGCACATCGCCTACTTCTCGCCGGAGTTCGGGGTCGACGGGTCGCTTCCGCAGTACTCGGGCGGTCTCGGCATCCTGGCGGGCGATCACCTCAAGAGCGCCTCCGACCTCGGCGTGCCGCTCACGGGAGTGGGGCTGTTCTACCGCGCCGGCTACTTCCGTCAGTCGATCGGCGACGACGGATGGCAGCGCGAGAGCTATCCCCTGCTCGACCCGTACGGGCTCGGCCTGACCCTGCTGCGCGAGGCCGACGGCGCGCCGGTCGAGATCGTCCTCGAGGTGCCCGGCGGGCGCGTGCTGCACGCACGCGTCTGGGTCGCGGACATCGGTCGGGTGCCGCTGCTGCTGCTGGACTCGGAAACCCCCTCCAACACCGAGGACCTCGCCCGGGTCACCGACCGCCTCTACGGCGGCGGCGGCGAGCACCGCCTGCTGCAGGAACTGCTGCTGGGCGTCGGCGGCGTGCGTGCGGTGCGCGCGTGGTGCCGTATCTCGGGGCGCCCGACACCGGATGTGTACCACACCAATGAGGGTCACGCCGGGTTCCAGGGCATCGAGCGGATGTCGGAGCTGATCACCCACGACGGCCTGACGTTCGAGGCTGCACTGGCGCAGGTGCGGGCACCGACGGTGTTCACCACGCACACCCCCGTGCCCGCGGGCATCGACCGCTTTCCGAAGGACCTCATCGCCAGCTACCTCGCGAGCGGCCTGCTCACCGGCGTCGACCCGCAGCGGGCGCTGGCCCTGGGGCTCGAGGACTGGCCGGGCGGCGACCCCGGCGTGTTCAACATGGCGGTGCTCGGGCTGCATCTCGGCCAGCACGCCAACGGCGTCTCGCTGCTGCACGGCTCGGTCAGCCGCGGCATGTTCGGTCAGCTGTGGCCCGGTGTCGACACCGACGAGGTGCCGATCACCTCGATCACCAACGGCGTACACCCCCCGACGTGGCTGCATCCGGCGCTCAAGGCCGTCAGCGAGCGGGTCTTCGGCGACGCGCACGTCGAGACGCACGACTGGACCGACACCGCGCTCGTCTCGGACCGCGAGCTGTGGGATGTCAAGCAGACGATGAAGGGCGAGCTCGTCGAGCACGCGCGGCGCATGCTCGGCCAGGACACGATCCTCGATCCCGAGGTTCTCACGATCGGGTTCGCCCGCCGGGTACCCACCTACAAGCGCCTCACGCTCATGCTGCGCGACCCGGAGCGCCTCACGAAGCTGCTGACCGACCCCGAGCGTCCGGTGCAGATCGTCGTGGCGGGCAAATCGCACCCCGCGGACGACTCCGGCAAGATCCTCATCCAGCAGCTCGTGCGCTTCAGCCGCGACCCGAAGGTGCGCGGGCGCATCGTCTTCCTGCCCGACTACGACATCACCCTGGCCAAGACCCTCTACCCGGGCTGCGACGTGTGGCTGAACAACCCGCTGCGACCGCTCGAGGCGTGCGGCACGTCGGGCATGAAGGCCGCACTGAACGGAGCACTGAACCTGTCGATCCTCGACGGGTGGTGGGACGAGTGGTTCGACGGCCGCAACGGCTGGGCGATCCCGACGGCCGACACCTCGGCGTCGGACGAGGAGCGCGACGACATCGAGGCCGCCGCGATGTACGACCTGATCGAGCACCAGCTCGTGCCCGCGTTCTATGAGCGCGAGGACGGCATGCCCCCGCGCTGGCTGTCGATGGTGCGCCACACCATCACGGAGCTGGGCACCAAGGCGACGAGCGACCGGATGGTGCGCGACTACGTCACGACGCTCTACGCCCCCGCCGCGGCGCACGACGCGGCGCTGCGGGCCGATGATTTCGCCCTCGCGCGCGAGGTCGCCGGGTTCACGACGCGGGTGCGGGCCGCGTGGGGCGCGGTGCACATCGCGAACGTCGACAGCACCGGCATCCCGCAGCAGGCCCAGGCGGGCGACGAGCTCGAGGTGCGCGCGGTGGTCGCCCTCGACGGCCTCTCCGTCGACGACGTCGCCGTGCAGCTCGTCTACGGGAACACCGACACCGACGACGCGATCTGCGCCCCGCACCAGGTGATCCGCCTCGAGCCGCAGGGCGCCGCGGTCGACGGGCTGACGACGTTCACGGGAACGCTGCCGCTCGCCGTCACCGGCACCTTCGGCTACACCGTGCGCGCCGTACCGACCCACCCGCAGCTGGTCAGCGACGTCGAGCTGGGCCTTGTCACGTATGCGTCGTAGGCGCGCGCGGTGAAGCCCTTCGTCCTGCTCGCGACCCGCGCCGAAGACCTGCCCGCCGACGAGGAGTACCGCCTCTTTCTGCGCTTCACGGGCCTTCAGGAGCGGGACCTGCACCGGATCCGCCTCGAGGCGGGTCCCATGCCGGAGCTCGACCTCGACGAGCTGTCCGGCATCTTCGTCGGCGGCGGACCCTTCAACGCCTCCGACCCCGCGGACGCGAAGTCGGCCGTGCAGCGCCGCGTCGAGGCCGAGATGCACACCCTTCTCGACCAGGTCGTCGCCCGGGACTTCCCTTTCCTCGGCGCGTGTTACGGCATCGGTACGCTCGGCACGCACCAGGGCGCGACGATCGACCGCACGTACTCCGAGCCGATCAGCGTCACCCGCGTCGAGCTGACGGATGCCGGAGCCGCCGATCCGCTGTTCGCGCACATGCCGCGCGGGTTCGCCGCCTTCGTCGGCCACAAAGAGGCGGCGCACGCACTGCCGCCGCACGCGGTACGGCTGGCCTCGTCGGAGGCCTGCCCCGTGCAGGCCTTCCGGGTGGGGCGCAACGTGTACGCGACGCAGTTCCACCCCGAGCTCGATGTCGAAGGCATCACGACGCGCATCCGCGCGTACGCCGGGTTCGGGTACTTCGCGGCCGACGAACTCGACCTCACGCTCGCGGCCGTGCGGGCCGAACCCGTCGTGCATCCCGGCCGGCTGCTGGCCACCTTCGCGGCACGCTACGCGCGCTGACCCGGGATGCCGGGGCTCAGCGCCCGGTCACCGTCAGCTCGACCGGCACCTCGAGCGCCGGCTGCAGACGGGCGAGCGCCGGAGCCAGGCCGAGGTCGACGAGGCGGATGCGCCCCGCGAGTTCGGGACCGCGCCCGGTGACGAGCCCCGCCTTGAGCGCACCCATCGTGACGGTGACGTCCGCGGCGAGCACGGTGTCGTCAGCGGTGCCGATGTCGGGGTGCAGGCCGCTCGGCAGGTCGACGGCGAGCACCCGGGGCCCGTCCTCGACGGACGTCGCGGGCAGCAGAGCGGCGACGGCCGCGCGCGCGATGCCGCGCAGCGCGGGGTTCGCCGAGGTGCCGATGCCGAGGATCCCATCGATCACGAGCCGGTACTCCGATGCGCCCGCCTTGACCGCATCGAACCCGCGACACGTCACTCCCGCACGACGCGCGGCCCCGAGAGCCTCGCTGTGCGCCCCGTCCGAGGTCAGCAGCAGGTCGACGTCGCGCCCCTCGGCGGCGAGCTGCGCCGCCGCATACAGCGCGTCGCCCCCGTTGTTTCCGCGACCCGCCAGCACGAGCACGGGGCCGGGCCGCTCCCCCAGCAGCTCCCGCGCCGCGTCGGCGACCGCCTCGGCGGCCCGCTCCATGAGCGGCTCACCGGCGGCGAGCAGGGTCTCTTCGGCGGCACGCACGGCCGCGGCCGTATACGCGGGCATGCGACGGGTCTGGGTCTGAGGCACCTGCCGGGTGCCGGCATCCACTGTCATCAGCTCGTCTCCTTCGACGATGCGAGTGCGCTCTCACGCTCCTTCTGCTCATCATGCCTCGCCCGGTCGAGTTCGTCAGCAGCCAATCTGACGGCGCGCTCGGCGCGGCGGACGCGCCGCTGCAGGAACGTGGAGGCACCGTGGCGGGCGCGCACCCGATCCTGCTCCTCTTCGACGCCGACGAGCACATAGGACGCGGCGATGAGCACCACCTGGCTGGAGAGGTTGAACCACAGCAGCAACGCGATGAGCGCCGCGAACGAGGCGAGCAGCGGATTGGATCGGGCGCCGCCGACGAACAGCCCCGACAGCTGCTGCAGCACGACCAGGCCGGCGGCGCCGATGAGCGCGCCCGGGATCAGCGCGCGCGGCGAGGCCTTGACCCCCGACAGCACCACGAACAGCACCGCGACGACGACGGCGTCGAGCACGAAGACGACCACCGTCGAGACCAGCCAGGTCGCCCACGAGGCGAAGGGATGGTCGGAGGAAAGCCCGAACCACGACGCGACGACGTCGACCAGCGCCGTGCCGAGGAACGTCGCCGCGGCCGCAGCGCCCAGGGCCACCGCGACGCCGACGGCGACGCCCAGGTTCCGCAGCAGCGCCCACACGACGAAGATGTCGGTGTTGGGCTGATCGGCCAGCGCGCGCAGCGCGGCGCGCGCCTGCCCGACCGATCCGATCGCCGCGCCGAGAAGACCGATCGACGAGATCACACCCGCAATCGACAGGCCCGCCGGGGCCTGGATGTCGTTCGTGTCGACCAGGCCGTCCTCGCCGACGAGGCCCGGGATCACCTGATTGACGGCGTCGATGAGCGCCTGCCATGCGACCTGGTTGCCGGAGAGCCACAGGGCCGCGATCGAGAAGCCCAGCAGCACGGCTGCGAACACGGCGAAGAGCATGCGGTAGGTGATGCTGTCGGCGAGCATCGGACCGCGGTGCTCGCTGTAGAGCAGGAAGGCGCGCACGGGCTTGAGCGTGAGCGCCCATGCGATGGCGCGGG
This sequence comes from Microbacterium sp. HA-8, assembly GCF_046111165.1. NCBI lineage: Bacteria > Bacillati > Actinomycetota > Actinomycetes > Micrococcales > Microbacteriaceae > Microbacterium > Microbacterium sp. HA-8. The sequence goes on along the minus strand of NZ_CP162025.1, from coordinate 1,735,056 downwards.
TGATCGGGGTGCCGGATGCCGAGGACTCTGCCATCGCCCCAGGCTAGGCCGTTGCGTCCCCGCCCCGCCGGGGGGTTGACACTCGGCGCCACCTCGCGTGGATAGGATGACCGCGGGAGAGAGGGAGGGCTGCGCGTGCGCGGAATCGCTCAAACGCTGGTGCTGACGGGGGCGGTGCGGGCGGCCGACATGTCGGAGGCGCTCGCGCAGTTCGGCGAAACGTCGGCGCTCGAGCGTCACCTCGTCGAGCGGCGCCTGGTCACCGAGCTGCAGCTGGCCGAGGCCATCGCGCTGCACACGGGGCACCGACTGGTCGACCTGCAGGATGCGACCCTCGACCCCGAGATCGTCGCGCTCGTACCGAGCGCCCTGTGCCGCAGGTACCGGCTGATTCCGCTCGAGCGCATCTCGGGCCGTCTCACCGTGGCCATGCTCGATCCGACCGACATCATCGCCACCGACGACGTCACGAGCCTGACCGATCTGAGCGTCGAACCGGTCGTCGTCGCCGCCGACGCGCTGCAGCAGGCCTTCGACCGCTACCTGCGCTCCGATGAGGAGCTCAGCGACCTCTCCGAGCAGATCGGCGAGACCAGCGCCTCCGAGGGCGCGGTGTTCACCGAGTCCCTCGACGAGCAGGATGCCGATGCCCCGATCGTCCGCTTCGTCAACCTGCTGATCGCCCAGGCCATCAACGACCGGGCCAGCGACATCCACGTCGAGCCGGGCGAGCACGAGCTGACGGTCCGCTTTCGGATCGACGGCGTGCTGCACGAGATGCAGCGGGCGGACCGCGGCATCCAGGACGGCATCATCTCGCGCCTGAAGATCATGTCGGCCATCGACATCGCCGAGCGCCGCCGGCCGCAGGACGGCCGCCTCTCGGTGCATCACGAGGGCCGCCAGATCGACCTGCGCGTGGCGACCCTGCCGACGGTGTGGGGCGAGAAGATCGTCATGCGCATCCTCGACAACTCCGCCCAGCGCATGTCGCTCGACGACCTGCGCATGTCGGCCGACAATCTCGGGCGCTTTCGCGGCGCCATCACCCGGCCGCACGGCATGGTGCTGGTGACGGGGCCGACGGGATCGGGCAAGTCCACGACGCTGTACACCGCGCTGCAGGAGGTCGCCGACCCCCGGGTCAACGTGATCACCGTCGAGGATCCCGTCGAGTACCGCATGGCCGGGGTCAACCAGGTGCAGGTCAACAACCGCGCGGGTCTCACCTTCGGATCGGCGCTGCGGTCGATCCTGCGCAGCGACCCCGACGTGGTGCTCGTCGGCGAGATCCGCGACCACGAGACCGCCGTCATCTCGATCGAGGCCTCGCTGACCGGCCACCTCGTGCTCTCGACGCTGCACACCAACGACGCCCCGAGCGCCGTGACCCGCATGATCGAGATCGGGTGCGAACCCTTCCTCGTCGCCACCGCCCTCTCGGCCGTCGTCGCGCAGCGCCTCGCGCGCCGCCTCTGCGATCGGTGCCGTCAGCCGGCGAACGAGCCCGTCGAGGTGCTCGACTCCCTCGGATTCCCGTACGACCCCCAGCATCCGCCCCAGATCTTCCGCGCGGTGGGGTGCGTCGTGTGCTCGCACACCGGCTACCGCGGCCGGATCGCGCTGCACGAGGTCATGACGCTGTCGGAGCGCATCGAGCAGCTCGTCGTGACCCGCGCCACGGGCACCGAGATCCGCGCGCAGGCGCTGGAGGAGGGCATGGTGTCGCTGCGCAACGACGGCTTCGCCAAGGTAGCGCAGGGACTCACGACGATCGACGAGGTGCTGCGCGTCGCCGCCTGACGCCCGGGCATCGCTGGAGTCGGTTCACGGGCGCACTCGGCCCGCGTGTCCCACTTTCTGTCGCTGTGGGTGCGCCCAGCTCGTGTGTGTCCCACTTTGTGTCGCCATGGGGCCCCCTCAGCGACAGAAAGTGGGACACCCCACCCCACCCCACCCCACCCCACCCCGCCGGAAGACGGGAGTTGCGCGCAGATCATGGATGCCGGGGCTCAGCCGCCCATCTCGCCGTAGATGCTGAAGATCGGCATGTAGAGCGAGACGACCATGCCGCCGATGATGATGCCGATGCCGACGATCAGCACCGGTTCGATCGTGGACGCCAGCTGGTCGGTCGCGGTGTCGACCTCGTTCTCGTACACGTCGGCGATGCTCGCGAGCATGTCGGCGAGGGTTCCCGACTCCTCCCCCACCGACACCATCTGCGCCACCATCGGGGGAAAGACACCCGCTTTGGCGAGCGGGCCCGAGAACGAGCGGCCCTGTCGGATCGACTCCTGGATGTCCTGCACCGCCCTCTCGACAGCCCAGTTGTTGGAGGCCTCGCCGACGATGGCGAGCGCCTGGATGAGTGGCACACCGGCGTGGAGCATCATCGACAGGCTGCGCGCGAACCGCGCGACGGCGATCTTGGTCATCAGGGTGCCGAACACCGGCATCCGGAGCTTGAGCGGATCGACGACGCGGCGCACCCGCTCGGTCGTGCGATTGCGCCGCCACCACACCCAGCCGCCGGCGGCGCCGATGACGAGCAGCGGGATGATCCACATCATGTTCTTCGACAGCGTGACGAGGATCTGCGTGGGCAGCGGCAGCTCCGAGCCCATGCCGACGAACATGCCCTCGAAGATCGGCACGATGAAGGTCACCATCGCGAGCACGCCGAGCATCGCGACCGAGAGCACGACCATCGGGTACGTCGTCGCGGTCTTGATCTTGTTCTGCAGCTCGGCCTCGCCGGCGTAGGTCTTGGCGATCGAGGCGAGCGACTGGCCGAGGAACCCGCCGCTCTCGCCGACCTTGACGATGCTCACCAGCAGGGGCGGGAACACCTTGGGGTGCTTCGACAGCGCCGAGGAGAACGACGACCCCGTCTCGACGTCGGCGTGCACGGCGACGAGGGCGCTCTGCAGCGCCTTGTCGCTGGTCTGCTCCGTGAGGATGGAGAGCGTGCGCATGAGCGGCAGACCCGCGTTGGTCAGCCCGGCCATCTGCTTGGCGAACGTCGCCAGCTCCGCGACCTTGACGCGCTTCTCGAACCCCGGGATGCGCAGTTCGGCGTTCAGTCCGGTCGTCGCGACCGCGGCGACCTCGAGGGGGGTGAGACCCTGCGCCCGCAGCTTCGAGGTGACGGCGCCCTCACCCGCGGCCTCCATCGTGCCCTTGACGACCGCGCCGCCCGAGAGGTCGACGGCCCGGTAGGTGTACTCCTGGATGACGGCCATCAGCTGCCCCAGCCCGAGAGCTGCCGCTCGCCCGCGTGCATCGACCAGGCCTCGGCGTCGAGATCGGCAGGGCGCACGCGCACGTCGTCGAGGCTCTTGGGGTCGGCGGCGTACGTCTTGGCGACGGCCTGCGAGACGGTGCCGGCCTCGACGAGGCGCTTGAGGTCCTGGTCGAGGGTGTGCATGCCGAGCGCCGACCCGGCCTGCATGGCCGAGTAGAGCTGCCCGATCTGCGCCTCGCGGATGAGGTTCGCCACGGCGGGGGTGTTCACGAGCACCTCGGTCGCGATCGTGCGCCCCTTGCGCTGGGCCAGTGGGAGCAGGCTCTGGCTGATGATGCCCTGCAGCGTGTCGCCGAGCTGCGTGCGGATCTGATCCTGCTGATGCGAGGGAAAGACATCCACGATGCGGTTGATGCTCTTCGCCGCGCCCTGCGTGTGCAGCGTCGAGAGCACCAGGTGACCCGTCTCGGCGGCCGAGAGTGCGGTGTGGATCGACTCCTGATCGCGCAGCTCGCCGATGAGGATCACGTCGGGGTCCTGACGCAGGATGCGGCGCAGTGCCTCGGCGAACGAGGCCGTGTCGCTGCCGATCTCGCGCTGGTGGATGAGCGAGCGCTTGCTCTGATGCTGGAACTCGATCGGGTCCTCGACCGTGATGATGTGGGCGGGCAGGGTCGTGTTGATGATGTCGACCATGGCCGTCAGGGTCGTGGACTTTCCCGAGCCCGTCGGTCCCGTCACGAGCACGAGCCCGCGGGGTTTGAGGGCGAGGTCGCGACAGACGGCGGGGGCACCGAGCTTCTCGAGCGTCGAGACGGTCGTCGAGATGAAGCGCAGCGCGACCGCCATCTGCCCGACCTGACGGAATACGTTGACGCGGAAGCGGCCGAGACCCGGCGAGGTATAGGAGAGGTCGACCTCGCCGGCGGCGGCGAAGTCCTCGCGCTGACCCGGGGAGAGGATGCGGTCGATCGCGGCCTCGAGCCACGCGGCCGGAAGGGGCTCGGCGAAACCCGGCACGGGGGCGAGATCGCCGTCGACGCGCATCTGCGCGGCGGCGCCCGCGGTGAGGTGCACGTCGGAGGCGCGTCCCTCCGCCGCGGCGTTCAGGATGGGGTCGAGCGTGGGGGTCATCGTTCTCTCCTCAGCTGTCGGCGCGCACGAAGGTCAGGGCGCTGACGGTCACGTCGTAGGCGTCGTCGGTGGCGGTCAGGCCGGAGTGGACGATCGCGATCAGTCGGGGCCCGCGCCCCAGGGCGTCGACGAACGCGACGGCCTGCGCCGGGTCGGCCGCCTCGACGGCGATCGAGAACGACACCTGGGTGCGCAGGCTCGCGGCGGTCGCCTCCGGCGCCTGTGCGGCGGGGTCGGCGGCGTCGGCGGAGGGTGCGGGGGTCTGGGCGGGTGCCGCCGCGGCCGCGGGGTCGGATGCCGGAGCCTGCGCGGGTGCCGTCTCTGCGGCGCCGTCCTCGTCGGTACCGCCCACGCGGGGCGCCCATGCCTCGACCTCGGCGGCGGTGACGCTCACGACCGTCACACCGCTCTCGGCCGCGGCCGCACCGACGATCTCGAACACGTCGTCGGCCCTGGTGTCGGCGGGGATCTGTGCGCGCAGCTCGGCGACGTCGGCTTCGATCTCGTCGAACCGCTCGGCGTCGGCCCGCAGCGCGGCCAGCTGCGCATCGAACACGATGTTGTCGCCCTCGACGCGCTGGGCGTCGGCTGAGACCTTCTCGGCGGCGGAGAACAGCGGCAGGGCGATGAGGAACACCCCGCCCAGGAGCGCCGCGACGACGGCGAGCCCGCCGACGAGATTGATGAGCTGCTTGGCCATCACTGCCCTGCGCTTTCGTCGGGATCGGCGTAGACGCCGGTGTAGAGCGATTGGTCGAGAACGAGGGTGAGCTGATACGTGTACGTGCGCGCATCACCCTCTCCCGTCTCGGCCATCACCTCGCGGGCATCGGCCGACAGGGCGCCGGGGATCGCGCGCAGCGCGCGCACCGCGGGGGCGATGTCGATCGGCGTGGGCGATTCGAGGGTGAGCGCACCCGACAGGCCGGGCGCGGAGGCGCTCTCGGGCGAACCCGCCGCGGGCGCGGCTCCCACGGCGAGATCGAAGCCGGAGAGCGTGACGCCCGGGGGCAGTGTGCGCACGAGGGTGTCGAGCATGTCCTCCCAGCGCAAGTCGGTGGCCATCGCCTCGGCGCGGAAGGCCGTCAGCTCCGTCTCGGTGGCCAGGGCCTGACGCACGTCCTGCAGCGTGGCCAGCTGAGCCAAAAGGTCGGTGGTACGCGACCCGGCCGCCGCGAGACGCTGCTCGGCCGCGAGGGTGAGCGCGTAGGAGCCGCCGCTCAGTACCAGCACGGCGGCGAGCGCGCCCACCAGCCCCCATCCCCAGCGGCGGATCATCGCCGCCCGCTCGCGTCGCTCCGTCTCGGCGCGGGGAAGAAGATTCACCCGCGGCGACGCGGCCGAGGCCGCGGTCGCCGCACCCCGGGTGAGCGAGAGCCGCGAGGTGCGCGCGCGAGGACTCAGGCGCGGCCCCATCCGGGCACCTCCCCGAGTACGACGCCGATGGTCGGCACCAGGTTGCGGGCGAGGTCGTCGGCGGGTGCGGCATCACCCGCGGACGGGAGCAGGTCGCTCGCCGCGATCGCCCGCACGGGCACATCGAGCGCAGCATCCAGCGCTTCTGTCATGCCGGGTGCGGCGGCGCCGGCACCGCTGACGAGCACGGAGCTCACGGGCCGCTCGGTACCCGGGCGCGCGTCGTAGAAGGCGATCGTGTCGCGCACCCGCGACATCATGTCGGCCACGGCCGGGTCCATCGCGCCGTGCCGCGCCGCCGCGCGGCCGCGGAGGGTGGGCAGCGAGGCGGGTAGGGCGACCGCCTCGTCGGGCACGCCGACGCCAGCGCCCACGAGAGCGAGTTCGCGGACCGGGGCCTCGACGGGTGCCACGGTCGCCTCGACCGTCGCCGCGGTCCTCGCCCGCACGGCCGCGGTGGGAAGCGTCGCCGGGATGATGCGCACGAAACGCGGCACCCCGAACTCGGTGACAACGACGTAGCTCGTGTGATCGCCGAGGTGCAGCATCGCGACGCACTCGCTCGGGGCCAGTCGTTGCGCCGCCCGCGCGAGTCCGAAGGGTGCAAGATCCACCACGTCGACCCGCAGCCGGGCCTTGCCGAGGGTCGAGATGAGCGCCTCGACCGTCTCGGACACGGCGGCCACGAGCAGCCCGTGGATCTTGCCCTCGTGCTCGAGCGTGGGATAGAAGTCGAGCACCGCCTGCGTCACCGGTACCGGCAACAGGTCCTGCACCTGGAACGGCAGCGCCTGGCGCAGCAGCTCCGGCTTCATCGCGGGGGTGACGTATTCACGCACCAGGATGCGACGGCTCGCGATCGCGAGGACAACACGGCGCCCCTTGATCCCGGCGCGAGCCCACAGCTGCTTGATCGCGATCGCGACCGCGTCGGGGTCGAGGATCTCGGAATCTCTCGCCGAGCCCGGGGGCAGCAGCACCTCGCCCGCCGCGACGACGGTGGGCGTCCGGCCCGTCGAGATCTCGACGGCGCGAACGCTCTCCTCGGTGATCTCGAGTGCAACCTGGGTCTTCGCCATCAGCTCTCTCCCCTCTCCCGCGCCCTCATGCGCCGATCGCCCATCGCACGTACGCCTGCGCGAGCGGTTCGCCGGCGGCGATGCCCAGCCAGGCACCCGCCAGCATCCACGGCCCGAAGGGGATCGCGTCACGCCTGCCGGCACGTCGCGCGATGATCACCGCGACGCCGTACAACCCGCCGAGCACGAAGGCCGCGAACCCGCCGACGGCCAGCGCGCCCCAGCCGACCCAGCCGAGATACATGCCGAGGACCCCGGCGAGCTTGACGTCGCCGCCGCCCATGCCGTCGGGCCGGATGAGGCGAAGGAGCGCATAGAACCCGTACATCGCGGCGGCCCCGACGGCGGCGCGCACGAGGCCCATGGGGTCGGCGCCGAGAGAGGCGGCGACCGCGAACAGGCCGAACGCGACGACGTAGCTCGGCAGCACGATGGCATTCGGCAGCCGCTGGGTGTCGAGGTCGATGAGCGTCAACGCGACGCTGACGGCAGCCAGCCACAGGTACGCCAGCAGCACCCCGATGCTCGACGCGTCCACGCCCGCGATCGCGACCCTCTCGGTCGCGGCCCACACGACACCCAGGAACGCGAGCGCCGTCGCGACCTCGACCAGCGGGTAGCGGGCCGAGATCGCGGTGCGGCACGTCGCGCAACGACCGCGCAGCAGCATCCACGACAGCACCGGCACGTTCTGCCACGCCCGCACCGGAGCATCGCACGCCGGGCAACGGCTCTCACGCGTCAGCGGAATGCCCGCGGGCACGCGATAGACGACGACATTGAGGAACGACCCGATGACGAGGCCGAAGACGGCCGCGAGCACGAGCGTGTATACGAGAGCGGCGGGGGTCATCGGAGGTCTCTCTGACTGACGAGCGTGCCGAGCGCCTCGATGGTCTCGGCGCCGACGGATGTCGCGCTCTCGGGCATGTTCGGCAGCAGGATCTGGTCGCCGTAGAACGACAGGCCTCCGCCATAGTCGAACGACCCGCCGTAGAAGGCCCCGCTCCACTCGTCGTGCCCCATGCCCGCGACGTCGATGATGCACGGCGTGTAAGCCATGGCGGTGACCCCCGTCGCCATGATCGTGCCGTTGATCAGGATGTCGCTGCCGCGCACACACGTCGGCTTGCCGTCGGCGAGCGTGTCTTCGACGACGACCCACACACTCGGGGAGGCCCCGCCCGCCGCGCGGACGGTCAGCATCGTGAGGTCGAAATCGTCCGCCAGCAGCACAAGATCGGTGTTCAGGAACACCTCGGGGTGCGATCCGTTGTTCGAGCTCAGTTCGCTGCACGCGCGTGCGTCGACGATCGTCGGAGTGGTGAGAGTGCCGAGACTCCCCCATCCGGTGCCCGGGCTGGCGTTGAAGTACCCGCAGGTTCCGACCGCGGTGCTGCCTCTGACATCTGTCAGGGTCACCACGTCGAAGCCCTGCCAGTCGGACTGCTGGTAGCGGTAGTCGAACCACGGATCGAAGGTCGGCGCGGCCGCCGGGGTCGTCACGGACTCCGGTTCGTTGATGCCCCCCGCCACCGAGCCGCTCTCCATCTGCAGCGTGGCGCTCAGCGGCAGGGTCAGCGACCCGAGCAGGCGCTGGCTGCCGAGGTACGCGCTGCCGGCCGTGACGACATCGCCCCCCACGGTCTTGGCGTTCCAGCCGAAGTCGACGGTACCGCCCGCGAGCAGGTCGCCGCCGATCGTGCCCTGGATGTTGTTGCTGCCCGAGCCCGAGACCGAGACCGTGCCGCGGATGGTGTCGCCGCCGTTCGACATGTCGAGCGTGCCGCCGGCCACAACCGATCCCTGCACGTCGCAGCCGCCCTTCGTGGCGAAGCTTCCGCTCAGCACGATGTTGGCCGGGATCACGGACTGGCAGGTGAAGTCTCCCGTCGGGATCACGATCGAGAGCAGCTCGTCATCGAGCGTGTGGGCCAGCACCTCGTCGGTGAACGTCGTCTTTCCGAAGAAGACCATGTCGCCCTCGCCGCCGATGTTCTCCACGCTGTAGTCGTAGACCGCCGAGAGCGTGACCGCTCCGCCGCTCACGCCGTAGCCGGTGGAGACGAACGTTGCGCGACCGCCCTCGCACGTCGAGGCGACGTCGTAGCGGGGGGCGGTGGCGTTGGTGAGGCTGAGGTTGCAGACGACGTCGGTGCGGCGGACGTGGGCGACAGCATCCGCCAATCCCGCGTCGGCGGCCGCGCGCGCCTCGGCGTTCAAGCGACTGCCGACGAGGGATGCTGTCGTGTTGGTCACGACCGTGGCGGCGGTGAGGCCGCCGAGGCTCAGCACCAGCATGATGATGAGGACGACGACGAGAGTGGATCCGCGCTCGTCGGCCGACGGCACGGGCTGGCGGCGGGAGCGGGTCATCACCAGCACCCCAGTGCCTGCGTATCGGTGAGCGCCTGTGCCGTGACGCCCGACGTGACCGCGACGCTCTCGTCGCCGACGGCGACCGAGAGTCCGACCGTCAGCAGCAGGCCGTCTGCCGTGAACGGCACCCCGCCGGGTTCGGTGCCCGTGACGCCCGTCGCGATGACCGCCCAGCCCGCGGGATCGGTGCCGATCGCGGCGGTCGACGTGGTGTACATGAGGGCCCCGTCAGGGGTCAGCGCCCACGCGCGGCACTCCCAGTCGCTGGCGCCGGTCGCGACGCGTGCCCGCAGCACGGCCCCGTCGATGGTGAAGAGGTCGGCGTTGCGCACCGATGCCTGGATCGACTCGGTGATGACCTGCGCCTGCCCGGTGGCGGAGTCGCGCTCGCGGGTCGAGGCCTCGGTACGCATGCCGGTGATGAAGATCGAGACCATCAGGCCGAGGAACAGGGCCGCGAGTGCCGCCCCGATGATGAGTTCGACCATCGTGATGCCGGCATCGTCCGCTCGGCTGCCGCCCGCGCCGCGCCCTGGCTGCGGGTGCGGGTGGGGCTTCATGGCTTTCCGATCAGGGGGATGAGACGACGATGCGGGTGGGGACGGTGGCGAGCACCGCCGTGGGATCTGCGCTTTCGTAGACGCGCGCGGTCACGGTGACCGTGCCCGGCAGGTCGGCGGGGCACTCGGAGACGAGGATGTCGGCCGAGAGTCCGCTGCCTGCCGGGTCCGGTATGCCGGTGGCCCGGTGCGCCTGGACGGCGGTGCAGGTGGTGGTGAGGGTGTCGCTGGGGAACTGGTCGCGGAAAAACGCGAGCCGCTCCCCCGCGAACGTGGTCGCGGCGACCAGCGAGGTGTTGGATGCGCTGGCGCGGGTGCCCTGCACCAGCAGGGGCAGCACCGCCATGGCGAGGATCGCGACGAGGAACATCGCGATCACGAGTTCGACGATGCTGAACCCGTCATCGGTGTGGATGCTGCGGCTTGCGTGGTGCGCGCTTCGGGGGTGCGTGCCTCGGGGGTGCGTGCTTCGGGGGGAATCGTCCGCGGCGGTGATTCTGCGAGTCATCGCGAACCTCCCGGGGGGAACGAATCGGGGTGTGCGAGCCATCCTCCCCCGAGGGCGCCGCACACCCCGACGATTTTGGGGTTAGCAGCCGGGGCCGGACTCGGCCGGATCGAGGTCCCCTGCCGTGCCCGTCACGCAGAAGTCGTCGAGAGTCGAACCGCTGATGCTCAGGGTGATCTCCGGATCCGTGCCCGCTTCAAGGTTGTCGAAGAACCCTGCGTCAGATGGATCGGTCGACTCATCGACATCCGCGGTCGCTGGGTCGTCCACTCCGGGACTCGCGAAAGTTGCTGCCGCCTGGCTCGCCCCGTTTGCGGTCACTGAATCCAGGGCGGCCTGCTGAGCATTGCGCTGAATACCGCTGAATACCGGAATGGCGACGGCGGCGAGGACGCCGAGGATGACAACGACGACGATCAGCTCGATGAGCGAGAAGCCCTTGTCGCCGTTCTCTTCGCGGCGGGCCTTCTCGGCCTGGATGTAGCTGCGGACGAATGCGCGCATGGTGGTCTCCCGTGTGTGGTGCCGAATGGGTGAGACCCCGTCGCCGGGGCCGGAGTTGGCGCCCTTCCTGCGCTTCCCTCCGGTGAGAATCATTAGACACTTCTCATCTTCGTGTCAACCCAGAGGAGGCAAGTTCGTCAATTCGACACGCCGCCGTAACATGATCACTGAGGCATATCTTGAGCAAACCTTGAGGAGAATCGCGGATTTCCGCGGCAGCAACGGTGACCCCTCATGTGCCGCGCCCGAACTGACATCCACCGAGAGCCCGCGGCGCAGCATCCCACCGACGGAAACATGAGAGCAAAGATGAGAGGCATCTCACCCAACAATGAGAGCCCTCTCATATATCGGTATCCCCTTGCCCCCTGCATGTCCCAATAACTGTCGCCTAGCGGCCCCCAGACCGACAGAAAATGGGACACCGTGCCGGCGCACGGCCCCCGAGCGCCGCATCCCCGCATGGATGTCCCAGAATCTGTCGGCTGGCGACGCCCATGCCGACAGAAAGTGGGACACCATCCCACCAGAACGAGCCGGCAAGCGAGCGGGCGCGCAAAGCAAAGCAAGCAAAAGAACCGCCCCCGGCCGCGCGGAGCGCTGGCCGAGGGCGGGTATCCGGACGCCCCCGTGGAAGGGGGAGGGGGTGGGGCGCCGGATCCTGTGTCTCAGCCGGTCTGGCTGAGCTGTCCGTAGATGCCGAAGATCGGCATGTAGAGGGCGACGACCATGCCGCCGATGAGGATGCCGATCACGACGATGAGGATCGGCTCGATCGTCGAGGTCAGCTGCTCGGTCGCGGTCTCGACCTCACCCTCGTAGAGATCGGCGATGCTCGCGAGCATCTCGGCGAGGGTCCCCGACTCCTCGCCGACCGACACCATCTGCGCCACCATCGGCGGGAACACCCCGGATGCTGCCAGCGGCGCGGCGAACGAGCGCCCCTGTCGCACGGAGTCCTGGATGTCGCGCACAGCGCGGGCGACGACGCTGTTGTGCGCGGCCTCCCCCACCACCGACAGGGCCTGCAGCAGCGGAACACCGGCGTCGAGCATCATCGCAAGGCTCCGGGCGAAGCGTGCGACGGCGATCTTGGTCGCCAGAGGACCGAACACCGGCATCCGCAGCTTCAGCGGATCGACCACCGCGCGCACCCGGTCGCTGTCCTTGGCGCGCAGCCACCAGATGCCGACACCCACGACGAGCACGGCGAGCAGCGGCAGGATCCAGATCATGTTGTCGCTGATCGCCACCAGGATGAGCGTCGGCAGCGGCAGATCCCCGCCCATCCCCGAGAACATGCCCTCGAAGATCGGCACGACGAAGGTCACCATCGCCAGCAGCGCGACGACCGCGATCACGAGCACGATGACGGGGTACGTCGTCGCCGCGCGGATCTTGTCGCGCAGCTGCGCCTCGCCCGCGTAGGTCTTGGCGACCGAGGTGAGCGAGCGACCGAGGAACCCGCCGCTCTCGCCGACCCGGATGAGGTTGACCATCAGCGGCGGGAACGCCAGCGGCTGCCGGGCGAGCGCGCTCGAGAGCGACGACCCCGACTGCACATCGGCCTGCGCCAGCACGAGCGCCGCCTGCAGCGCCCTGTCGTCGGTCTGCTCGATCATGATCGACAGGGCGCGCATGAGCGGCAGCCCCGCGTTGATCAGGCCCGCGAGCTGCTTGGCGAACACGGCGAGCGCCTTGACGCCCACGCGCTTCTGCCGCCCGGGCAGGGTGATCTCGCGCTGCAGTCCCGTCTTGCGCACGGGCGACACGTCGAGTGTCGTCAGGCCCTGGGCGCGCAGCTTGGCCGCGACGGCGCTCTCGCTCGCCGCCTCGATGCTGCCCTTGACGACGGCGCTGCCGTCGGCGTCGATCGCCCGGTAGCTGTACTCCTGCACGATGCTCATCGACGTGCTCCCCACTGCTCGAGCTGGCGATCGCCGGCGTTGAGCGTCCAGGCCTCGGCGTCGAGATCCGCGGGGCGCACGCGCACGTCGTCGAGGGTCTGCGGATCGGCGGCCATCGCCCGCGCGACGTGCGCGGCGACGGTGCCGTTCTCGACCAGGCGCTTGAGGTCCTGATCGAGGGTGTGCATGCCGAGGCCCGCACCCGCCTGCATGGCGGAGGAGAGCTGCGCCACCTGACCCTCGCGGATCATGTTCGCCACGGCGGGGGTGTTCACGAGCACCTCGGTCGCGATCGTGCGACCGGCATCCTGCGCCACCGGCAGCAGCGTCTGGCTGATGATGCCCTGCAGCGTGTCGCCGAGCTGCGTGCGAATCTGATCCTGCTGATGCGAGGGAAAGACATCCACGATGCGGTTGATGCTCTTCGCCGCGCCCTGCGTGTGCAGCGTCGAGAGCACCAGGTGACCCGTCTCGGCGGCGGAGAGCGCCGTCGCGATCGACTCGCGGTCGCGCAGCTCGCCGATGAGGATCACGTCGGGGTCCTGCCGCAGCACCCGCCGCAGCGCCTCGGCGAACGACGCCGTGTCGGAGCCGATCTCGCGCTGGTGCACGAGCGCGCGCCGACTGCGGTGGGTGAACTCGATCGGGTCCTCGATCGTGACGATGTGGGCCGGCAGCGTGCGGTTGATGATGTCGACCATCGCCGTCAGCGTCGTCGACTTGCCCGACCCGGTCGGCCCCGTCACGAGCACGAGACCCCGGGGCTTGAGCGCCAGGTCGCGGGCGATCGCCGGCGCGCCGAGCTCTTCGAGCGAGAACACGCGGTTGGGGATCAGTCGCAACGCCGCCGCGACCTCGCCCGCCTGGCGGAACACGTTCACGCGGAGGCGCCCGACCTCGGGCACGGCGTACGAGAGGTCGACCTCGCCCGCGGCGTAGAACTGGTCGCTCTGGTCGGGGCTCATGAACCCCAGCACGGCGGATTCGACCCACACGGCCGAGGTCGGCTCCGCGTGCGCGGGCACGGCGACGAGGTCACCGTCGACCCGCATGAGCGGCACCTGGCCGGCGGTGAGATGGATGTCGGAGGCCCCGGCGAGCGCGGCGGTCTCGATCAGCCGATCGAGGGCGGTTGTCTGCGTCATGATCGCTCTCACTCCCCCGCCGCGGATGCGGCACCCGGCTGCACGAAGGTCAGCGCGTTGACGGTCAGCCGCGGCGACTCGGCGTCGTCGACGAGCGACGACTGGACGACGGCGATGAGACGCGGGCCCTGCGCGAGCGCGTCGAGGAACCGCGCCGCCGCATCGGGGTCGGCGGCTTCCACGATGATCGTGAAGGGCACCTGCACCCGACCCGAATCGGTGGATGCTGCACCCCCCGCGGTCTCGGACGTCTCGGTGCCGGAGGCGGCAGCATCCGTCGTGCCGTCGGCGGGCGCCTGCGCGTCGGCGGGGGCGTCCGGCGCGACCGCCGCGTCGGTCGAGACCGCCGCGGTGCGGGCGGCCCAGGGCTCGGACGTCGACGCCGTGGCGCTGACGACGGTGACCCCGGCCTGCTGGGCGGCGGTCGCGACGAGCTCGAACACGTCGTCGAGGTCGCTCGCGGCGGGGATCTCGGCGCGCAGCTCGGCGAGGTCGCTCTCGATCTCGTCGAGCCGCTCGCTCTCGGCCTCGAGCGTTGCGACCCGCACGGCGTAGGCGGCGTTGGAGGCCGCGACGCTCTGCGCGCTCTCACCCGTCTGCGAGGCGTTGACGAACAGCGGCACGGCCAGCAGCAGGATGCCGGCGACGATCACCGCGATCACGAGGATCGCGCCGATCAGGTTGATGAACTGCTTCGGGAACTGGGCCATCACTCCGTCTCCCCCGCGGCGTAGCGGCCGCTGTAGATGGACTGGTCGAGATCGAGCTCGAGCAGGTAGGTGTAGACGGTCGCGCCGTCGGTGTCGGTCGAGGTGACGTCGCGGCCATCGACCGCCTTTACGCCCGCGACGTCGCGCAGGCCGCGGATCGTGCCGGCCATGTCGAGCGGCGTTGCGCTGGTGAGCGTGAGCGTGCCGGTGAGCCCGCTCGCGGCGGCGCTCGCGACGGCCGTGTCGGCCGCCACGTCGCTGTCGGTGTCGGCCGCCACGACGGGTGCCGCGCCGACGACGACGTCGAAGCCCGTGATCGAGACGCCCGCCGGCAGCGCGCCGGCAAGGCCCGAGACGGTGTCGCGCCAGAGGATGTCGGTGCCCATCGCGTCGGCGCGGAAGGCGCCGAGCTCGCCCACCGAGGTCAGCGCCGAGCTGACCTCGGTGAGTGCGGCGAGCTCGGTCAGCAGCTCGGCGGTGCGCGCCTGCTCGAGCGCCAGCCGCTGGTCGGCGGCGAGCTTGACCACGAACGCGGCGCCCGCGGTGACAGCGACCGCCGCGAGAGCCGCGACGAGCACCCACGCCCACGTGCGCACGAGGGCCGCGCGGCGGCGGCGCTCGATCTCGGCGCGCGGCATGAGGTTGACCCGCGGCGTGCGCGGGGTGGCGAGGATCGGAGCGCGCATCAGGCCGCCTCCCCCAGCGCGACGCCGATGGTGCTGACGAGGTTCAGGGCGCTTTCGCCGGGCACCTGCGCCTGCTCCAGGGTGACGAGATCGCCGATGGTCGCCTCGTGCACCGTGATGTCAAGCCCGCCGACGAGCGCCGAACGCAGGCCCGGCAGGGCCGCCCCCGCACCGCTCAGGTGGATGCCGGAGATCGAGGTGCCGTCGGGGCGATCGCCGTAGAACGCGATCGTCGAGCGCACCCGGTGGGCGAGGTCGGCGACGACGGGATCGAGGGCGGCCGGGGCGTCGGTGCGCTCGGCCGCAGCGCGCAGGGCGGTCGCTGCCGTGGGCACGTCGATCGGGATCACGCGCACGAAGCGCGGCACCCCGTCGACGGCGATCACGACGTGCGTGGTGTGGTCGCCCACGTGCACCATCGCCACGCTCTCACCGGGCGAGAGCCGACCGGCCAGGCGCGCGAGCCCGAAGGGCACGAGGTCGACGAGGTCGGTACGAAGTCCCGCCTTGGCGAGCGTCGCCACCAGCTGCTCGACGGTCTCGGCGACGGCCGCCACGAGCAGGCCCGTGACCTGGCCGTCGTGCTCCGACACCGGGAAGAAGTCCAGCACCGCCTGGTGCGCCGGCACCGGCAGCAGATCCTGCACCTGGAAGGGCAGCGCCTGGCGCAGCAGCTCCGGGCGCATCGCCTGCGTCGTGTACTCGCGCACGAGCACGCGCCGGCTGCCGATGCCGAGCACGACCCGGCGCCCCTTGATGCCCGCGCGGCTCCACAGCTGCCGGATCGCGACGGCGACAGCATCCACATCGAGCACCTCGGAGTCCTTCGCGGCTCCGGGCGGCAATGCGACCTCGCCGCTGGCGACGAGCTTGGGCGTGCGTCCGGTCGTGATCTCGACCGCGCGCACGCTCTCTTCGGTGATCTCCAGTCCCACGAGCGTTCTCGCCATGGTGTCCCCTCCCTTGATTCCCCAGTGCGGCCCCCGCCGCCTCGACTCGCACGCGCCCCGCTTCCACCCGGTGCGCGCACGCTGTTGCATCACGTCGTGAAGACCGTGCCCGTGTACCACCCCGCCAGCCACTCACCCGCGGCGATGCCGCCGAGGGCGCCCAGCAGCATCCAGGGGCCGAACGGGATCGCCGTGCGGCGCCCCGCCCGCTGCAGCCCCATGAGCGCGAGGCCGAAGACCCCGCCCAGCACGAAGGCCGCGAAGGCTCCGACCGCGAGCGCGCCCCAGCCGAGCCACCCGAGGTACAGACCGATGACGCCGGCGAGCTTGACGTCGCCGCCGCCCATGCCGTCGGGCCGGACGAGGCGGAGCACGGCGTAGAACCCGTACAGCACCGCGGCACCGATCCCGGCGCGCAGAAGCGCCGACCAGTCGGCCCCGAGCAGGCACGCGAGCGCGAACAGCGCTCCCGCCACGAGATAACTCGGCAGCACGATCGCGTTCGGCAGGCGATGCGTGTCGAGATCGATCAGCGTCAGCGCGATCGCGATCGACACGAAGTAGAGATAGGCGACGAGCACCACAGCGGTCGCGGCGGCCGGCAGGGTCGTGGTCGCGAGGGTCGCGGCGGTGACGCCCGCGAACGCGACGCCCGTCGCGAGCTCGACCAGCGGGTAGCGGGCCGAGATCGCGGTGCGGCACGTCGCGCAACGACCGCGCAGCAGCATCCACGACAGCACCGGCACGTTCTGCCACGGCCGCACCGGAGCATCGCACGCCGGGCAACGGCTCTCACGCGTCAGCGGGATGCCGGCGGGCACGCGGGAGACGACGACGTTCAGGAACGAGCCGATCACCAGACCGAACACGGCCGCGACCCCTGCGAGGGCGGCGATCGTGGCGGGAGCGAGCGCGGTCACGAGATGTCCCGCTGCGAGAGGAGGGCGCCGAGTGTCGTGGTGCCACCGCCGGTGGCGCCCGAGCCGCCGGGACCCGCGCCCCACTGTCCGGGCAGCGCCATCGAGTGCGCGTAGATGTTGATGCTGCCGCCGTCGTCGAGCGTGCCGGCGTACATCGAGCCGGTCCAGGTGCCGCCGTTGCCGACCCGCAGCGTGCAGGGGGTGTAGGCCATGGACTTCACCCGGATGTCGATGTAGGCATCCGTCTCGATCGTGCGGCCGGGCACGCACGTGGGCTGTCCGTCGGCGACGAGGTCGGGCACGACGAACCATGCCTGCGGGTCGGTCCCGGACTTGGGCGTGAGCGTGAACTTGCCGAACGAGAAGCTGTTGGCCACGAGCACGAGGTTGACGCCCAGCTGCGCCTTGGCATCGGCTCCGAATGCCGTGTCGATGCCGTTCGTGCACGCCGTCGTGTCGACGACGGTGTTCTTTGCCAGACCCGTGACGAAGGTGTTCCAGAATGTCGTGGTCTTGCCGTTGATGGTGCTGCAGCTGTACGGCGCCGACGTCGGGGTGATGGTGACGATGTCGTAGCCCGGCCAGTCCGCGGCCTTGTAGGCGTAGTCGAACCACGGGTCGAAGGTCGGCGCGGTGACGCTCGGCTGCCAGCGGATGCCGTTCGCGGCTCCGTTCGCGACCTTCGCGTGGCTCGTCGGCTTGGCGGCGGTGACATCCGCCCACTGGATCTGCAGCTTGGCGCTCTGCGGCAGCGTCAGCGTGCCGCCGACCTTCGAGATGCTGCCGCCGATCGCCGTGCTGCCGCCCGAGGTGACACTGCCCTGCACGACATCGCTGTTGTTGAGATACACCGACCAGGCACCGAACGGATTGCTCCCGCCCGCGTGCAGGCTGCCGGTGATGGTGCAGCCCGACTGTCCCTGGAACGAGCCCTTGATGCGCACATCGCCCGGGATCACGGTCTTGCATTCGAAGCCGCCGCCCGCCGGGAACTCGACGGCGGTCAGGCCCGTCGACTTGGGCATGACGTGGTTGGTGAAGTAGACGCTCTCCCCCGCCGGATTGAAGAACACCAGCTCGGCGGCGCCGCCGAACGAGGGCGCCGTCTCATACGCGTACACGGCCTGGGTGACGGTCGTTCCGCCGTCGGTGCCGCGCCCGGTCGAGGTGAAGGTCACGCGGTCGGTCGTGCATGTGCTCGTGACGGAATACGAGGGGGTGGATGCTGTCAGCGACAGCGCGCAGAAGTCCGAGGTGCGGCGTGCCTGGGCCAACGCGGCCGAGATTCCGGCGTCGGCCGCGGCCTTGGCCTGCACCCCGCCGCGCGTCTGCACGATCGAGGAGGCGGTGCCGGTGACGACGGCCGCCGCGGTCATCGCGACGAGGCTCAGCACGAGCATGATCACGACGACAGAGACGAGGGCCGAGCCCTGGTCGTCGGCGCGGGCGCGAGCGGTGTGGCGGGCGTGCGCGCGGGTGCGCGCGGTGTGGGCGCGGGTGCGCAGGCGGTTCACCAGCATGAGGCGGTCGTTCCTTCCTGCGTGGCCTGGGCGAGCGTGCCGCCCGAGATCGGAATCGTGGACTCGCCGGTCGTGACCGCGAGGGTGAGGGTCAGGCTCTTGCCCGACGTCGTGAAGGCGGCGCCGCCCGGGCCGGTGCCCTCGACGCCGGTCGAGAGCTGCGTCCAGCCGGAGTAGCCCGCGGTCGGCAGCGCGATCGCGGTCGCCGCGGTGCGGTGCATGAGCGAGCCGGTAGGCGTGAGCGCCCAGGCCTCGCAGCGCGCCGACGTCGTGCCGGTGGCGACCCGCGCCCGCAGCACGAGCCCGTCGACGCGGAAGTCGGTGGAATTGCGGATGCTGGTCTGCACCGAGTTCGCGATCACCTGCGCTTTGCCGGTGGCCTGATCGCGTTCGGTGGCCGCCGCCCCCGATGACAGCCCGGTGGTGAAGAGCACCGCCAGGATGCCGAGCAGCAGTGCCGTGAGCGCGCCGTACATGATCAGCTCGATCAGCGTCGCCCCGCCCTCGCCCGTCGAGGCGGCGGTCGTGGCGCCGGCGGAGCGGCGGTGCGCGGCGGTCGATCGGCGCGATGCGGCGGTCACGAGGTGCTCACCAGGATCTTGGTGGGCACCGACGTGAGCACCGGCGAACCGGGCTCCTCGCGGACGGTGACCGTGACGGTCACGGTGCCCGGGTATTGCGCCGGGCAGGCGCCGAACCCGTAGGCGGTGGTGAGCCCCGTGCTCACATCGACTCCCCCAGTCGATGCGAGCACGGAGCCGCAGCTCGTCGTCGTGGACGAGTCCGGGAACCGGGCACGGATCTCTGCGATCTCGGCGTTCGCCAAAGCGTTCGCCGTGGCCAGATCGCGGTTGTCCGCACTCGATGCCGTCGCGGTGATCAGCAGCGGTACGACCGCCAGCGAGATCACCATCAGCAGCAACACCGCGACGACGATCTCGACGAGGCTGAAACCCCCGTCGGCGGTGCGCCGTGCGCCTCCCCCGTGCTGCCGCTTCTGCGACGTTCCCATGTCGCCCACCCTCCCCAGGTGCGAGCTGTTGTCCCCGAAGGGACTTTCCCCAAGTTGCACCCCCGAGCGGTCTTCCCCAGTCCGCTCAGGGGCTCTGGCCGGAGCCGGCGGCGGCTGTGTCGCCGCGCGGCCCCGTCAGTTCGTGTGGCTGCTTAGCAGCCGGGTCCGGCCGTCTGCGGCTCAACGCCGCTCTTGGTGGCCTCGACACAGATGCTATCGAGGTCGGTGCCGTCGAGCGACGTGACCGTGACGGTCACCTCGTCGTCAGACAGGTTGCCGAGAACGGCCTCTTCAGCCGGCGCGTCTTCGCCGAGTGCGACGGCCGACGCCACCTGCGACGCGCCGTTTGCGGCGATCGTTGCGAGCGAGCTCTCCTCGGCGCGGTCCTGAATGCCGGAGAAGATCGGGATGGCCACGGCGGCCAGAACGCCGAGGATGACGACGACGACGATGAGCTCGATGAGCGAGAATCCGCCCTCACCGGTCTCTTCGCGGCGCTTCTTGGCGGCGGTGATGTAATTGCGAATCGATGCACGCATGTGCGTATCTCCCCAGTGGAATAAATGAACAGGTCAGCACTGACGCGCTCGGATATCCCTTGTTTCCCCAGATATCCCAGCCTTCCAGAGCTGGGTCCTTGGGAATCCCACTCGTGAGATCCCCTCCCCGAGATGATCATGAGACGTCTCTCATCTAGATGTCAACTGCCTCTCATCCGCTGTGGAAAGTCCTTCAGCGTCCCAGATTCGCCTTAAAACCTGGTCGGACGTGCATTCGGTATCCATGAGCGCGCATGGATCACAGCATCCACTGCGGTGATCTTGAGGTCAGCCTGAGGAACCCGCGCGTGAGAATGAGAGGCCGACGGCCTCAGGCGTCGATGATCTCGAGCCGCACGCGGGCGACGTCGCCGAGCGAGAGGCCCTCGGCATCCCGCACCGCCCTTTTGAGCGGAAGCACGTACGTGCCCTCCTGCGCAGACGGAAAGATCGACGTCGACCACGTCGACCCGCCGATCGTTGCCCGCACGCGCACCGAGCCGAAGCCGCGCGCGGGGCGCGGGATCTCGCGGATGTCGGCGCTCAATTCTGGCGGCACCGAGACGAAGAACCACGACGAGTCCTCACGGGCATCCCACTGCCAGACGTCGCCGTCGAACTCGATGATCATGCGCCCAGGGTAGCGCCGTGCCGCGCCCGGGGGTGCCTGGGAGAATGCCTGATCATCGCCAATACCGCGCGCGCCAGTGCCGACGCAACCCCCGGGCCGTCCAATCCGATGGCGGCTAACCTCCGAAACACCTGGGAGCCCGGAGACACCGGGCTCGAGATTGGAGGCGCGTCATGCGCACGTCACCCAACCGCATCGTCGCGACGATCTTCGGTGCCGTCTACATCCTCGTGGGGCTGCTCGGCTTCGCGGTCACCGGCGGCGTCGGCTTCATCGCCACCGAGGGCGGCCTGCTGCTCGGCATCTTCGAGGTCAACCCGCTGCACAACATCGCCCACCTGCTGATCGGTGCCGCGCTGCTGATCGCCGGCCTCTCGTCGGTCTCGGCCGCCAAGGGCGTCAACGTCACGATCGGCGCCGTGTACCTGCTGCTGGGCATCGTCGGATTCTTCATCGCCGAGAGCGCGCTGAACATCCTCGCCCTCAACACCGCCGACCACTTCCTGCACCTGGCCAGCGCCCTCGTGCTGCTCGGTGTCGGCCTCGGCGCCGAGCGCGGCGTGCGCACACGCCACGCGACGGCCTGATCCGCGCGATGTCTCTGCGCATGTGGCCCGCCCTCGCCTCGTGGGGGGCGGGCCTCATTCATCTCGCGGTCGCGGCTGCGGCGCCGCCTGCCATGCTCGCACTGTTCGTCCTCATCGGGGCGGTCGAGATCGTCTGGGGTGTGCTCGTGCTGCGCGCGGGCGGCCTCGTCGTGCCACGCATCGCGCTCGGCGCCGCCGTGGCGATCGTCGCGGCCTCGGTCGCCGCGGCACTTGCGGGCGTGATGGCCTGGCTGCCGCTGGCGAGCTCGACGGTGTTCGTCGTCTTCATCGCGGGTGCATGCGCCCTCGCGGTGCGGCGCGGGGTCCGGGGCGGTGCACGGGCGGTTGATGCCGGTGGCGGTGCCGGTCCGGTCGGTGGTGCCGTTGCCGATGCCGGGGGCGGTGCTGCCGGTGCCGGTCCGGTTGGCGCCGGCGGGCTCGCGGAATCGGCCGCTCCCGAGCGCCGCGAACCCCGACCCGGCCGCACCATCACGGGACTGCTGGCGGGTGCCGCGATCGTCGCCGCGCTGACCACCCCGGCCCTCGCGGCCACGGACGCCGGCGACCACGCCGTGCCCCACGGCGAGATGCCCGGCCACAGCGCTCACTGAGCGCCCGCGCGGTCGCGGGACGGCAGCATCCCGCCGCCATCCCGCGGCCGCGCGGCCGCCCGGCCGGCGCCACCGCGGCCGGCGCCGCCCCGGCCGCGCGCCGCCCCGGCCCGCGCCGCCCCGGCCCGCCCCCATCGGTAGCACGGCCGGCGCCGCAAACGCCCGAACCCACACTTTTGCAGCGAAACATCACGCGTCGTATGGGGTTTCGTTGCAAATATGTGGGTTCGGCGGCGGGATCCCTGCGAAACCGACGGATACCGCCCCCGGTAGACCCCCCTACCCCCGCCCGGAGTCCATCCCGCCCCCGACGGCCCGGCCTGCGCCACAAACGCCCGAACCCACACTTTTGCAGCGAGCCACCACACGACGAATGGGGTTTCGCTGCAAATATGTGGGTTCGGCGGCGGGATCCCTGCGAAACCGACCGAAACCGGCGAACACCGACGCGCGCGACACCCGGACATCGGCCCGCCCGCGCCCGACGCGCCGCTACCAGAGCGGGTGGATGCCGGCCCTCAGCCGATCGTCGTAGACCCGGTGCACGGCGGAATCGAACGCCGCGATATCGAATCCGTCATCGAGCAGGGCGGCGGCATCCGCGTTCGATGCTGCCTGCGCGGGGGTGCGCGCCCCCGGGATGACGGAGGAGACGCCGGGGCGGGACGCGATCCACGCGAGGGTCGCCGCCGGCAGCGTCACCCCGACGGGAAGCGCCGCCGCGAGTTCCCCCGCCGCCTCGAGGCCGGTCTCGAAGTCGACACCCGAGAATGTCTCGCCGCGGTCGAACGCCTCGCCGCCGCGGTTGTACGTGCGGTGGTCGTTGTCGGCGAACGTCGTCGCGCGCGTGTATCTGCCCGAGAGCAGACCGGATGCGAGCGGCACCCGAGCGAGGATCCCCACGCCCGCCGCCTCGGCCGCGGGCAGGACCTCATCGAGAGGCTTGAGCCGGAAGGGGTTCAGGATGATCTGCACGCTCGCGACCCCGGGTCGGGCGATCGCGGTGAGCGCCTGCGAGCAGGTCTCGACAGACACGCCGTAGGCCGCGATGGTCTCGTCTGCCACGAGCGCGTCGAGGGCGTCGTAGACGGCGTCGTCTTCGATGACGGATGCCGGAGGGCAGTGCAGCTGCACGAGGTCGAGCGTGTCGACGCCGAGGTTGCGGCGCGAGCGGTCGGTCCAGGCGCGGAAATTCGCCGCCGAGTAGTTGGCCGGCTCCTGCGGCAGCCGCCGGCCCATCTTGGTCGCGACGGTGAGTTCAGCGCCGGGATTGGCGGCGACGAAGCGACCGATCAGCGTCTCGGACCGGCCATCGCCGTAGACGTCGGCCGTGTCGAACAGGGTGATGCCCCGCTCGAGGGCGGTCTCGAGCACGGCGAACGCGTCGTCTTCGCCGACGTCGCCCCAGTCGGCACCGAGCTGCCAGGTACCGAGACCGATCGCCGAGACGTCGCGTCCGGTGCGTCCGAAAGTGCGCTGCTGCATGGTTCTCCTCGCGTAAGCGGTCAACATTCCGGAGACGTTGCCGCGATCGTGTCGCGCGGGCCCGGAATCCCGGGCCCCGGCGTTGCCGGCACCCGCGCCGGTCCGGAATATTGACCGCTCCAGCATCGCACGCGCGAAGGCGGCGTGCAGGTCCCCACCTGCACGCCGCCTGTCCGGACGGATCGTCCCCCGTCGATCTGGCCCCCCGGCTCGTCCGGATACCGACGCGACGCACCCGAAGCGCCGCGGCGGACTTGTCAGCCGCGCATCGGCGGCTCGGGTTCGGTGATGCGGCTGCGGCCCACGGCGAGCCAGATTCCCGCGATCGCCAGCCAGATCGGCGTCAGCGTTCCCGGCAGACCCGGCACGCCCGTGGCGACCGTCAGCACGAGCAGGAACAGCGCCACGACCAGCCCCACCGAGGCCATCACCCGTGAGATCGAGCGCTCGACCCACGCCATCCATCCCATCCCCAGCACCGCGACGAGTGCTCCGAACCACGGCAGGTAGGCGCCGAAGTCGGTCAGCATGTAGTAGACGAACAGCCCCTCCGAGTCGTAGAGGCCCGCCTCCGGACCGAGGTAGTTCGCCAGCGCCCCGCGCCAGCCGTACCCCAGCAGCGACGCCCCGGCCGTCGCGATCAGGCCCGCGGTGACCACGCCCGCCGCGCTCGAGCGCACGAACCGCGCCTCGACGTGTCGCCGCCATGCACCGACGAAGACGAGCATGCCGAGGATCCCGAGCAGCCCCGCGGTGAAGCCGATCCGCCCGATCAGCGGATCCAAACCCATCACGTCGACCGAGGTGACGATGTAATCGGTGCCGTTCTCCCACGCCTCGGTTTCGGCGGCGGGCCGCAGGTCGGTGCCGACCGTGCCGATCGCGCCGCCGATGCCGGCGAGGGTGAGCCAGAGCGGCCAGGCCGCGAAGCGGAAGCCGCGGGACGGAGTGCGGCGCGCCGGCCGCGGCGCCGCGGTCGTTCGGGCGCCGGATGAAGAGGTGGTCATGGTTTCGCTTTCGTCGAAGGTGCGCGGCCCCCGCCGCGCTGCCGCACCGCGGCACACCCCGAGACTCCCGCGCCCGACGGCCCGGGCCCCAGGTGCCGATGTCCCGAATCGCCCGGGACATCGCTCCGGGACGCACCACCACCCCGACCGACCGCGGCGACCGACCGCGTCGACCCGCCCGCACGGGCGCTCAGCGCCGGACGGACCCGAAGCCGGCGTCGCGCGCCATGACGATCAGCGCGCTGCGATCGGACGCGCCGAGCTTGGTGAGGATCCCGTACACGTAGTTGCGCACGGTCTTGTTGGTCAAGAACAGGGTGCGCGCGATCGAGCCGTTGTCGAGCCCGCGCGCCACGAGCTCGAGCACCTCGCTCTCGCGCTCGGTGAGCTCGGGAAACGGCCGGGCGGAGGCATCCCCCGCGCTCCCGCTGAGGTAGGCCATCGCGCGCGCGGCGACGTCTGCGCCGAAGAGCAGCTCGCCCTCGGCGACCGCGTGGATCGCCCGCTCGACCTCGCGCGGTGTGGCGACCTTGAGCAGATAACCCCGGGCCCCGGCGCGCATCGCGGCGAAGAGCGACTGGTCGTCTCCGAGCATCGTCAGCACCAGAACGGCGGTGCGTGGATGCTGTCGCATGATCGTGCGCGTCGCGTCGATGCCCGACTCCCCTGCCAGGTCCAGGTCCATCAGCACGACATCCGGCGTACGTTCCGCGACGAGCGCGACCGCGGCGTCGACGGTCTCGGCGTCGCCCACCACCTCCACCCCGTCGAGGGTCTCGAGCAGCGAGGTGATGCCGCGGCGGAAGAGGGGATGATCGTCGACCACGGCGACCGTGATCGCCCGTTCCCGCGTCATGTCGGTCCCCCTCACCTCGCACCTCCGCGCACGGCCGGCCCCGCAGCCTCCACAGGCGTCCCGGCCTCGGGCGACCCCTCAACCTCCGCCGGTGTCCCGGCCTCGCCCGGCTCCTCGCGCGCCGCACGCGTCCCCACGAGCGCCAGCGTCGTGCCATCCTGCCCGGTCGAGATCTCGAGCCTCGCCCCCAGCTCCGCGGCCCGCTCGCGCATCGACCGCATGCCCACGCCCCATGGGGCGTCGGCGGCGATGCCGCGTCCGTCGTCGCTGATGCGCAGCATCCATGAATCACCGTCGACCCCGCGCTCCAGCCGTACCTCGATCCGCGTGCCCCGCGCATGCCGGACGGCGTTCGCCAGCGCTTCGGACGCGATCAGGTAGAGCCCGTCGCGCACGGGTGGGGGCAGGTGATCGTCGGCGCCGGCATCGACGCGCACCACCACGGCGAGCGCCGGGGAGTCGAAGCGTCCGCCGATCTCGCGCAGCGCGCGGCCCAGGGTCGCGCCCTCGAGCGGCGAGGGCGTCACCTCCCCGGCCAGCTCCCGCACCGCACGGGCGCGGCGGGTGAGGTCGTCGCCGAGCTCGGCCAGCAGCGCGCGGGCGCGCTCGGGGTGATCCCTCAGCAGGTTCTGCGTCGCCGCGAGGCCGAAGCCGATGCCCGCCAGGGCGGGCCCGAGCCCGTCGTGCAGCTCGCGACGCACGGCGCGACGTTCGGCGGCGCGGCGCGCGAGCAGATCCGCGCGGGCCTGCTCGAGCGCGACACCGGCCTCGACCAGCTGCAGTGCGGCCGCGACGAGGCCGACGATGTCATCGAGCAGCGCGCGCGTGCGGCGATCCAGGCGCTGCCCCTCGCGCGCGGCGACGATGAGGTCGCCGATGCGGCGCGCGCCCACCATGAGCGGCCGCACGAGCTGTCCGCCTCCGCGCGCGTCGACCGGCGCCCGTCCTGACGCCGCGACGAGCTCCGACGAGCCCGCCGCACGCACTTCGACGAACCCCAGCCGCAGCACGCGCCGGATCGCATCGCACAGTCGCTGGAGCCCCGCCGCTCCCGGCTCGAGATCGCCGATCCGATCGCCGAGGCGGGCCAGCATCGACACGGGGTCCGCGCCCTCGCCGTACACGAGGGCGTCGATCCGCCGCTGCAGCCACACGCGCAGCGGCTGCACCGCCAGAGCGATCACGATCGGCGTGACGACCCAGAGTCCGCCGACCCCCGGCAGCACGAGGGCCGTGCCCGCCACGATCGCGAAGGACACCGCGACACCACCGATTGTGAGCGATGCCCACAGGATCACGCGGCTGATGACCATCTCGACGCCCCAGAGCCGTTGCCCCAGCACGAACACGAGGATCGCGGCGGGGTAGAGCACCTGCCCGACGACGGGGGCGATCATCCCGAGATCGACCACCCACCGCGGCGCCGCGAGCTCAGCGGGAAGCACCAGCAGAACGTAGGAGAAGGTCAGGAAGAGGTGACCGAGCGTGAGCCACGCCACCCCCGTACGTTCGCGCCCCCGCGCTCGTGTCCACCGACCGATCAGCACGCCGCACGAGAGCACCGAGATCGTCACCGCCGCGAACGAGAGCGCGGTGTAGGCGGGCGCAAGCACCGCCTGATACCCCGGTAGGTCGATCGCGAGCGGGTTGACGGGGGCGGCGACGCTCTGCTGGGTCAGGCTCGCCACGAACGCGAGCACGGCCACGGCGAGGCCGGTGACGATCACGCCGCGCTGCCACGCGGGCACCGCGTCGCGACGCACGAGCAACGGCAGCGCGGCGGTCATGAAGGTGCCCGGGACGAACCCCCACCCGGCCGCGAACGCGATCAGCCCCCACAGCGGCAGACCGGGGATCTCGGCGCCCAGCAGCCCGTACTGCACCCCGAACGCGGCGATGCCCGACCCGACGGCGTGCACCGCGAGGATCACCCCCACCGGGTGGGGACGCCGCGCGAGGATCATGGCGCTGACCGGGCCGTAGATCAGCGCGACGGTCACCCCGATCTCGTCGAAGCGCGCCTGCATCTCGGCCGGCGCCGGTGAGAGGAACACCCCCGGCAGCGCGGTCTGCGGCAGCTGCCACACCGCCTGCAGAGTCAGGGACGCCAGCGCGAGCGCCCACGAGATCCCCCAGACCGCGCCCGCGACGATCCGCCGCCCCGTCATCGGGGCATCACCGCCTCGACACCGCGCCGCCCGGGAGTGACGCGCACGCGGGCGCCGACGTCGCGGGCGCGCCGGGCGACGTCGTCGGCGAGCGCGGGCAGGACGGCGGGGTCGACACGGTCGCCCGTCACGAGAAGGGTGACGGATGCCGAGGCCACCTCGACCGCCACCCCGATGACCGCGACCCCGGCCGTGCGCCGCATGCCCACGACGGCCTCGGTCGCCGCGAGGTAGCAGGCCACCTGCAGGTCGGCATGCAGCACATCCGCCCCCGCGGCGCGCACGTCGATGCGCACCCCGTCAACGGCAAAACGACGGGCGAGCTCCTGCAGCGCGCCCTCGAGATCGCCCTCGTCGAGGGCGGCGGGCAGCAGCGAGCGGGCGAGCCGTCGCACGTCCTCGGCGCGCCGGGCCACGTCGTCGCGCACATCGGCGAGCGCTGTCCCCGCGCGGGGCGAGCCGGACTCGATGAGCCGACCCGCCGCCGCCATGCCGAACCCGATGCCCGCGAGCGAGGGAGCGAGCTCGTCGTGCAGCTCGCGGTGCAGCATCCGCCGCTCTTCGCGCCTGACCTCCAGCATCCGCTCGCGTGTCTCGGCGACCTCGATGTTGAGGTCGGCCAGGACGACGGCCACGGCGATGAGCCCGGCGATCTCGGTCACGACGGGAGCGATCTCCGTGCGCAGGTACGCCGGGTCGTCGGAGGTGAGCACGAGGCGACCGACGCGCACGCCACCCGCCGTGAGCTCGATCTCGACGGCCGCGGCGCCGGCCGATCCCTCGCGGGCGGGCGGGGCCCCCGAATCCGGCACGAGCTCGACCGACTGCAGACCCCAGGCGGAGCGCAGCGCGGCGGCGAGCGGGGTGAGTCCGCCGCCGCCGGCGAGGTGCGCGCCGATGCGACGCAGCACCGCGCGTGCATCGTCGCGCGACTCGCCGTAGAGCTCCGCGGTGCGGCGGCGCAGGGAGCGCATGAGGGGCACCCAGCAGAGCGCGAGCGCGCCCGCCGCGATCGCCCCCGCGACCGCGGTCGATGCGCCGAGGAGCCCCGCAAGGTGCGAGATGAGCAGGTAGGCGGCGATCGACACGGCCACGGCCTGCACCCGGAGCGCCCCCGCGGCGAGATGGCGGTGCTCGCCGATGCGCCGCCCGCGCAGGGCGACCGCGAGCACCGCGGCGGGAAGCGCGGCCTGCGCCAGGACGAACGCGGCGTCGCTGAGCACGGTGGCGGTGGGTCCGAGCGGTATCGCGATGCGCAGGTATCCGGCGACCAGCAGCGCGGCGCCGACGGCGAGCCAGGTCAGGGCGGCACGCTCGCGCGGCCCGCCGGCACGACCCTCGCCGACGAGCATCGCGGTACCCACGACGAAGAGCCCGATGGAGGCGTAGAACACCACGAGCAGGACGCCCA
This sequence comes from Microbacterium sp. HA-8, assembly GCF_046111165.1. Classification (NCBI taxonomy): domain Bacteria; kingdom Bacillati; phylum Actinomycetota; class Actinomycetes; order Micrococcales; family Microbacteriaceae; genus Microbacterium; species Microbacterium sp. HA-8. The sequence goes on along the minus strand of NZ_CP162025.1, from coordinate 1,706,084 downwards.
GGGGCAACGGCTCGACGACGCGCGAGTACAGCGAGAGCGTCGCGTCGAGGGCGACCACGACGATGCCCGCCGCGATGCCCGCGCGCCAGAGTCGATCGCGGCGGCGCGCGAGCAGCAGCGGAAGCAGGCAGAGCGCCGCGACTTCGGCCAGGCGCGGAAAGAGCAGCACGGCGTCGGCGAGGGCTGCGGGCACGGTGCCCGGCTCGGTCAGGGGGAGCACGGCGACCGCGAGCGCGAGCCACCCGCACTGCACGGCGAGCGCGCCGACGACGAGGGCGATCGCGGGGCGTCCGCGCACGATGACCACCGCCGCGACGGGCGCGTACACGAGGGCCGTGACGATCACCCGCAGCGTGTTCGACCACGGGCCGCCGGTGCCGAGCACGACGAGCGCCGCCGCGAGCGCCGGCAGCCACGCCGCCGCGATGAGCGCCAGCGCGGCACCGAACGCGGGCGCACGGCGGGGCTCGCGCGCGGGGCGTGCGGGCCGGTCCATGCGCTCAGTATCGCGGGAGGTGCCCGTGCCGCGGCAGGGGCGGATGTCCCGGATGTCGGAGGGGCGGGGCAGACTCGGGATGCTGCGACGACATGCCCTTCGGATCTTTGTCCCCACCCTCCCGTGGTCAATGTCGAAGCTCTGTTCTACCATTGTCGACATGGCGATCGCACGGCAGCAGCAGGCGTCCCCGGGCACCGCCCGGGTCGACGAGCTGAGCCGCCTGCGCTCGCAGATCGATCGGGTGCGGGGGCGACGGGTCGAGGTGCCGCTGCTGCCCGTGCATCCCGCGATCGGCGGGCTGCTGCCCGAGCGGGGTCTGCGGCCGGGCTCGGTGTACGCGATCGACTCCTCGTCGCCGAGCCTCATGCTCGGGCTCATGGCGCAGGCCTCGCGGGCGGGGTCGTGGTGCGGCATCGTCGGGGTGTCGACGCTGGGGGCCGAGGCCGCCGAGGAGTACGGCCTCGATCTCGAGCGCCTGGTGCTGGTTCCCGAGCCCGGTGCGCGGTGGTTCACGGTCGCCTCGGCGCTCGCCGAGGTGCTGCCGATCGTCGCGGTCAACCCGGCGGGGCGCCCGGGCGAGGGCGATGTCGCGCGCCTCGCCGCGCGCCTGCGCGATCGCGGCACGACGCTGATCACGCTCGGCGCATGGCCCGGGGCCGATGCGCTGCTGAGCGTGAGCGACCCCCGCTGGCGCGGTCTCGGCGAGGGACACGGCTATCTCGCCGGGCGCGAGGTCACCGTCACCGCGTCCAGCAGACGCTTTCCCGTTCCCCGCAGCACCCGCATGCTGCTGCCCGATGCCGCCGGCACCGCGGCCGGTGCGGGTGTCGACGCGGGCGGCGCGGGTGTCGGCGCGGGCACGGGCGTCGGCGCGGGCGGCGCGGGTGTCGGCGCGGGCACGGGCGGCGGCGCGGGCGGCGCGGGTGTCGGTGCGAGCCCCGCCGGGCATCCGCGCACGGATGTGCCCGACAGCATCCCCATGCCCACCCCGATCCGGGCGGTGGGCTGATGCACCAGACCCCCGTGCGCACCCTGCTGGTCTGGGTGCCCGACTGGCCGATCGCCGCCCTCGCCCGCGAGCGCGGCTCGACGCTCGATGCCGGTGCGCCGATCGCGATCGAGCGGGCGGGCGGCATCGTCGCCTGCTCGGCCGCGGCCCGCGCGAGTGGCGTGCGCCGCGGGCAGCGCCGCCGCGATGCGCAGGCCCGCTGCCCGGGGCTGCGCCTGGTCTCCTCCGACGAGGGGCGCGACAACCGCGGGTTCCTGCCCGTGGTCGACCGCATCGAACGGCTCGCGCCGGGCGTGCAGATCATGCGGGCGGGCATCGGCGCCCTGCGTGCCCGCGGCCCCTCGCGGTACTACGGCGGCGAGAGCGAGGCCGCGCGGGTGCTGCTCGACGAACTGGCGGCCATCGATCTCACCGACGCGCGCGTCGGCATCGCCGACGGCCCCTTCACCGCCGAGCATGCGGCCCGGCGCACCCGCCCCGGACCGGGTGCAGAGCCCGCAGCGCGGGTGCACGCCGTCGAGCCCGGTGCCGCGGCCTCCTTCCTCGCGCCCCTGTCGATCCGCACGATCGACGACGCCGAGCTGGTGGGGCTGCTCGCGCGCCTGGGCGTGCAGACGCTCGGCGATTTCGCCGCGCTCGCCGAAGACAGGGTGCGCGAGCGCTTCTCCGAACACGGCGTGCGCCTGCACCGCCTCGCCCGCGGGCTCGACGCGCGGCCCGTCACCGCGCGGGTACCCCCGCCCGAGCACGAGCGCGAGGTCGCGTTCGAGCCCCCGCTCGAACTGGTCGATCAGGTCGGCTTCGCGGTGCGCATCACCGCCGACGACTTCGTCGACACGCTCGCCGCCCGGGGCCTGGTGTGCACCGAGCTGCGCGTCGAGCTGCGCGATGACCGCGGCGGGCGGTCCGAGCGGGTGTGGCTGCACCCCACCACCTTCGATGCCGCCGCCGTCGTCGACCGGGTGCGTTGGCAGCTCGAGGCGGCCGTCGACGCCGAGCTGCGCAGCGGCATCACCCTCGTCCGCCTCGAGCCCGAGGCGGTGGATGCGGCATCCCACCACGAACCGGGACTGTTCGGCCAGGGCCCGGGCGAGCGCGTGCACCACGCCCTCTCGCGCGTGCAGGCCCTGCTCGGGCATCGCGGCGTCGTCACCCCCGCCATCGGGGGTGGCCGCTGGCTCGCCGAGCGCCAGGTGCTCGTGCCGTGGGGCGACCGGGCCGCGCCGGCGCGCGAGCGCTCGCAGCCCTGGCCCGGCAGCCTTCCGGCCCCGCATCCCACCACCGTCTTCTTCCCGCAGCCCGAGATGCGGGTGACCTCCGCCGACGGCGCCGCCGTGACCGTCGACGAGCGAGGGCGCCTGAGCGCGGCGCCCGCCGCGATCGCGGGCACCGGCATCCATCGTGCCGTCGCGGGGTGGGCAGGCCCGTGGGGTGTGCGCGAGCGGGAGTGGGATCCCGAGCGGCGACGCGAGGCGCACCGGGTGCAGATCGTCGACGACACCCAGGTCGCCTGGCTGCTCGTGCTCGAGGGCGGCACATGGCGCGCCGAGGGGCGGTACGACTGATGGGTTTTCGCAATCCTCCGATCCCGTGGTCCGAGCTCGAGCGCATCCTCGGCACGACCCGGCCCGACAAGGTGCCGGCAGGCGCCGACGGCGGCGACAGTCCCGCCTGGTCGCGCAAACGCGGGGCCTACGTCACACCGGCCATCGAACGCCCCGAGAGTGCGGTGCCCTACGCCGAGCTGCACGCGCACTCGTCGTACTCCTTCCTCGACGGGGCCTCTTCGCCCGAGGCCCTGATCGAAGAGGCCGAGCGTCTGGGGCTCTCGGGCCTCGCCCTCACCGACCACGATGGCTTCTACGGCCTCGCCCGCTTCGCCGAGGCCGCCGAATCGTTCCACGTCACGACGGTGTTCGGCGCCGAGCTGTCGCTCGGCCTGCCGAAGCCGCAGAGGGGCGAGGCCGACCCCGTCGGACGGCACCTGCTCGTGCTCGCCCGGGGGCAGGAGGGCTATCACCGCCTCGCCGCCGCGATCACGGCCGCCCAGCTGCGCGGGGGTGAGAAGGGGCGCCCCGTGTACGACCCGGGCGAACTCGCCGACCGGGCGGGAGGGCCGGGCGATCCGCACTGGGCGGTGCTGACCGGATGCCGCAAGGGAGCCGTGCGGCAGGCCCTCGCCGCCGAGGGGCCCGAGGGTGCTGCCCGCGAACTCGATGCACTCGTCGATCTCTTCGGAGCGACATCGGTCTTCGTCGAGCTCACCGACCACGGCGATCCGCTGGATTCGAGGCGCAACGACCTGCTCGCATCTCTCGCCCGAGAACGCAGCCTGCCCACCCTCGCGACGAACAACGTGCACTACGCCACCCCCGCCAAGGCCCGGCTCGCCGCGGCGATCGCGGCCGTGCGCGCGGGCCGCAGCATGGACGAACTCGACGGATGGCTGCCCTCACACGGCGCGGGGCATCTGCGCTCGGGCGCCGAGATGGCCGAGCGCTTCGCCCGCTACCCGGGTGCCGTCGCCCGCACCGCGACCCTCGCCGACGAGCTCGGCTTCCCCCTGCGCCGCGCCAAACCCGCGCTGCCCACGCAGGAGGTGCCCGAGGGGCACACCCCGATGTCGTGGCTGCGGCACCTGGTGTGGCAGGCGGTGCCGCAGCTGTACCCGCGCCTGGCCGACGACGACCGCCGGCGCATCGAGAACGAGCTGAACGTCATCGAGAAGAAGGACTTTCCGGGCTACTTCCTCATCGTGCACGACATCGTCGCCGAGGCCCGGCGCCGCGGCATCCTGTGCCAGGGGCGGGGATCGGCGGCCAACAGCGCCGTCTGCTACCTGCTGCACATCACCGCCGTCGACCCGATCCTCTACCGGCTGCCGTTCGAGCGGTTCCTGTCGTCGCTGCGCGAAGAAGAGCCCGACATCGACGTCGACTTCGACTCCGACCGGCGCGAAGAGATCATCCAGTGGGTCTACGCCCGCTACGGCCGTGAGCGTTCGGCGCAGGTGGCGAACGTCATCCAGTACCGGCCCAAGAACGCCGTCCGCGACATGGCCCGCGCCCTCGGGTACTCCCCTGGCCAGCAGGATGCCTGGTCCAAACAGGTCGAGCGCTGGGGCGCCGAGCTGTCGTCGATGCCGGATCACGACATCCCGGATCTTGTCGTCGACTACGCGGGTGAGCTGCTGAAGGCCCCCCGGCACCTGGGCATCCACTCGGGCGGCATGGTGCTCACCGAGCGCCCCGTCGGCGAGGTCGTGCCGATCGAGCACGCGCGCATGGAGAACCGCACGGTGATCCAGTGGGACAAAGACGACGCGGCCTGGATGGGACTGGTCAAATTCGACCTGCTGGGCCTCGGGATCCTCGCCGCGCTGCAGCACTCGTTCGACATGATCCGTGGCGCCACCGGCGAGGAGTGGACCCTGGCGACCCTGCCCAAGGAGGAGCCCGCCGTCTACGACATGCTGTGCCGGGCCGACTCGATCGGGGTGTTCCAGGTCGAATCGCGCGCACAGATGGGCCTGCTGCCGCGCCTGCAGCCGCGTCGGTTCTACGACCTCGTGGTCGAGATCGCCCTTATCCGCCCGGGCCCGATCCAGGGACGGGCCGTGCACCCGTTCGTGCGCCGCAAGATGGGGGTAGAGAAGGTCGAGTACGCCCACCCCAAGCTCGAGCCGGTGCTCGAGCGCACGCTCGGCATCCCGGTCTTCCAAGAGCAGCTGATGCAGATCGCGATGGCGGTGGGCAACTGCTCGGGCGAGCAGGCCGACCTGCTGCGGCGGGCGATGGGTTCCAAACGGGGGCAGGAGAAGATCGAGTCGCTGCGCGAGCAGCTCTACACCGGCATGGCCGAGAACGGGCTCGTGGGCGCCGCGGCCGACGACATCTACGCCAAGATCCAGGCGTTCGCCGACTTCGGGTTCGCCGAGTCGCATTCGCTGTCGTTCGCGCTGCTGGTCTACGCCAGCTCGTGGCTCAAGCTGCACTATCCCGCGGCCTTCCTCGCGGGGCTTCTGCGATCGCAGCCGATGGGGTTCTACTCGCCCGCGACGCTCGTCGCCGACGCCCGACGGCACGGGGTCGAGGTGCGCCGCCCCGACCTGCACCGCTCGGGGGCGACCGAGATCCTCGAGCCGGTCGAGGACGTCGACGTTTCGTCAGGCCTCGACTCCTGCCTCGACACCGACCAGCCCCCCGCGGGCGAGTTCGACATCGACGCCCCCGACGTGTCGGCATCCCACCGCCGAGACGGCGCCTTCGCCGTGCGCATGGGGCTCGCCGGGGTCACCGGCATCGGCACCAAGGTCGCCGAGCGCATCGTCGCCGATCGGGATGCCGCCGGCCCCTACCGCGACATGCACGATCTCGTGCGCCGCACCGACCTCACCGCCGCGCAGCTCGAGGCGCTCGCCACCGCCGGGGCGTTCGAATGCCTGGGTCTGTCCCGCCGCGAGGCGATCTGGCAGGCGGGATCGGCCGCGCAGGACCGCGCGCAGTTTCTGCCCGGCACCGTCTTCGCCGTGCAGCCGCCCCTGTTCGCCGACCTCACGAGCCACGACCGGCTCGCGGCCGACCTGTGGGCCACGGGCGTCTCCCCCGACGATCACCCGATGACGCACTATCGAGGCGATCTCGCCGCGCGGGGCGTGCTGCCCTCGGCCGCCCTGCGCTCGCACGAGACCGGGCGACGCGTCGAGGTCGCGGGGCTCGTGACGCACCGGCAGCGCCCGGCGACAGCATCCGGAATCACGTTCCTCAACCTCGAAGACGAACACGGCCTCGTCAACGTCATCTGCTCGGTCGGGGTCTGGACCCGCTACCGGCGAATCGTGCGCGACTCACCGGCGCTGATCGTGCGCGGGATGCTGGAGCGATCACCCGAGGGCGTCACCAACCTCGTCGCCGACGGCTTCGAAGATCTGCGGGTCGGCATCCGGCATGCGTCCCGCGACTTCCGCTGAGACGGCGCGCCTGCCGCAATCCGCACCGCGGCTCAGCCACGACCGACCCGCTCAACGAGCGGCTCGAACCAATCGAGAAGCGCTTGACGTCGCGTGTTCCCGACACGCACCCAAACGATCGCAGGCGGGGTGCCATGTCCGTCGCGTCGCCGGGACCGACATCGGTGACGTGCTCTGCCTGATGACCAAGACCCAGGAGCGTCCGCGCCATCGCGGGCGGCAGCTGCGCGTCGACCAGAAAACGCACGGTCTAGGTGCGTGGGTCAGATCCTTCCGTTAACGCGCCGGGGTGAATCCGGTGGATAGCGCGGGGTGCTGGGAGAATCGATTCATGACGGTGACTGCCAGCCTGGAGGGTCTGTTCGAGGTCGAGCCGGGTGAGGCGCGGGCGCCGGGATCGGCTGCACCGGCGGGTGCGGGCAAGACGTTCCGTGGGTATGACCAGGGGCAGTGTTTCCTGCTCCCGCCGAGTCTGGATGACTGGCTGGACGAGGATGATGAGGCCCGGTTCATCTCCGAGGTCGTCGAAGAGCTCTTGGATCTGACGCCGGTCTACGCGTCGTACGCGTCCGCCTCGGGTGCGCCTCCGTATGACCCGCGGATGATGTTGAAGCTGCTGCTGTTCGCGTACGCGACGGGCGTGACCTCGTCTCGTGAGTTGGAGCGGCGCTGCAAGCGCGATATCGCCTTCCGGTGGCTGTCGGGCAACCAGGCGCCCGACTACCGGTCGCTGGCCCGGTTTCGTCGGCGTCACCTGGATGCCCTGCCGGGGTTGTTCCTGCAGGTGCTGCGGGTCTGCGCGGAGGCGGGGCTGGTGCGGTTGGGGCGGGTCGCGCTGGATGGCACGAAGCTGGCTGCGAACGCGTCGCGGCATAAGGCGATGAGCTATGACCGGATCGTGCCGAAGATCGATCAGCTCCAAGCCGAGGTCGCTGCGCTGCTCGCCGAGGCGGAGGCGGTCGATGAGGCCGAGGATCAGCAGTTCGGCCAGGACCGGCGCGGGGACGAGGTCGCCCCGGAGCTGGCCCGCCGTGAGGGGCGCCTGGCAAAACTACGTGCCGCGAAGGACGCGATCGAGGCCGACGCCGCCGAGAAGGCGGCAGCCGTGGCGCGGAAGAAGGCCGACGCCGCCGGTCAGCCCCCTGAGCAGGCCGACGCGGCCGTCGCGACTGCGGTGGACACGGCGGCGCCGAAGCCGAAAGCGCAACGCAATTTCACCGATCCTGAGGCGCGGATGATGAAGACGGTCCGCGGCTTCGATTACGCGTTCAACGCGCAGGCCGTTGTCGATGAGGGCCACCAGATCGTGTTGAGCGCCGAGGTCACCCAGCAGGCCACCGATATCCAGCAGTTCGTCCCGATGGCCGAGCAGACCCTACGGAACCTCGACGCGGCAGGAATCGAGCGTTCCCCAGAGGTCGTCCTCGCTGACGCGGGCTACTGCTCGGAAGCCAACCTCGAAGCCGCCGACGATCTGGACGCACAGGTGTTGATCGCGACGGGACGGCAACGTCACGGCGAGAGCTTCCCTACCGCCGGCGCCCCGGACCCGGCCCCAGAGGACGCGAGCCGGCGGGAGCGGATGGCGCACGCGCTGCGCACCGAGCAGGGCCGCACCGACTACGCGCGCCGCAAAGCCATCGTTGAACCCGCGTTCGGGCAGATGAAGACCCGGCAAAACGCCGGACAGCTCCGGCTACGCGGACTCGCCGGCGCCCAAGGCGAATGGCTACTCCACACGATCTGCCACAACCTCCGCAAGCTCCGCGTCGCTACAGCCGCCGGGCTGGCGCCCGCATAGGCCTCCCCAGGGGTCCCTGGGCGTCACAGCACGCACCGACAGTCGCCACGAGCCCCTCGCCGTGCGATCCCGCACGCTCTCACACCGCAACGGCCCGCCCGTTCCCGTTCGCGACCGTCAGCGCGCGATGCCAGAGTCAACGCCGCGCGCCACGCCACCCGATTCTGACCCGCGCACCTAGGAGGCGGTGAGAATCACGTGATCGGTCTGGGCCGCCGCATACTGCAGAGCTGCCTTGACATCGTCAGCCTCCAGATACGGACAGTCCTCGACGATCTCTGACACGGTGGCGCCGGCCGCGAGAAGCGAAAGCACGTCGGATACGCGCATGCGTGTCCCCCGAATCGCCGGGCGACCGTGCACCACGTCCGGGCGGACAACGATGCGATCGTTCAGAGACATGCGGTCAGATTACCCCCGCACCCGCAGTCCGCCTCGATCGCTGCGCTCCAGGATCTCTGCCCGGTGCCAACGTGCGAGAACATAGGACGGTGACCTCCCGCACTCCCGACCTCGGCCTGCTCTTCGACGTCGATGGCCCCCTCGCCAGCCCGGTCAGTCGCACGATCGCGATCGACAGCATCCTCGACGATCTGCTCGCCCTCACGCGCGCGGGCGTGCCGATCGCCTTCATCACCGGCCGCTCCGACGCCTTCATCCGCGACCAGGTCGTCACGCCGCTGCTCGGGCGCGGACTCGGCGAGGTGCTGCGCACCCCGGGCGCCCGCATGTTCGGTGTCTACGAGAAGGGCGCCGCGTGGTCGACGATCACCCCCGACGGGCTCGGCGACGTCGAGGTCGATCACGATGTCGCTCCCCCGCATGCGCTCGTCGACGACATCCGCATGATCGTGGCGACCGACTACGACGAGCTGGTCTTCTTCGACGACACCAAGCGCGCCATGATCTCGGTCGAGCAGCGGGTCGACGTCGAGAACGAGACCTTCCTCGCGCACCGCGACGCATTCGACGAGGCGGCGTTCGATGCCGCCGTGCGACACGGCGTGGGGGTGCGCTATGGCGACCGCGTCGCGCCGGATGCCGCGGGCAATGTGCCCTTCCGCCTCGATCCGACGATCATCTCGACCGACATCGAGTCGGTGCTGCTCGACAAGGACCGCGGCGCCCGGCGCGCGCTCGCGCACTTCGCCGCACTCGGCGACCTCCCCCGCACCTGGCGCACGATCGGCGATTCGCGCAGCGACTACAAGATGGCCGACGAACTGCACGCCGCAGGCTTCGAGGTCGCGCACGTCGACGTCCGCCCCTCCGACGGGATGCTGGATCGTCCGTACGACGTGATCACCGAGGGTGATCTCATCCACGACGAGGCGGGCGCCGCGTTCCTGCGCGGCTGGGTCGAGCGGCTCGGCATCGATCCGCACCGCGCGTGAGCTACGGCGCCGGGCGCCGCGTGTCGTAGGTCGGATCGGCGGGGCGAGGCCCCGTGTCATCACGCAGCGCGGTGCGCAGGGTCGCGACGACGACCGCGGCGATCAGCAGCACGACGAGGACAAGAACGAGCAGGGATATCACGACGGTCACCTCCGGGAACGAGTGGGTTGCTCTGTACCCAACCGCGGCACGGCGCCCGCGACAACGGTCCACTTCACCCGCAGTGGACTCACGGCAGCCACGAAGGCCCGGATCTCACTCCGGGAACACTCATTCAGATGCCACTTCTTCGCAGGTGGACCGGACCACATTGCCCATCACACATCGAAGCGACCCGTGGTCGCTTGCGCGAGCGATCGTGGCGTAGACTCGACCGTGCGATCGGCATTTGCCTTTGGCAGAAGAGGCCCTGTCGGGGCCGCCGATCGCAGGACCCCCGCTTTCACCGTCGGATTCGATGGCGCAGGTGCGTGTTCACGAGGATGCGGCATCCGATGAGGCCACCCGCACCTTCGGGTGCAGCAGAACACGTAGGGAATAACACCATGACCACCGGAACAGTCAAGTGGTTCAACGCCGACAAGGGCTTCGGCTTCATCGCTCCCGAGGACGGCTCGGCCGACGTCTTCGCTCACTACAGCGCCATCAGCACGGGGGGCTACCGCACCCTCGATGAGAACCAGCGCGTCGAGTTCGACACCGCTCAGGGCCCCAAGGGCCCCCAGGCCGAGAACATCCGCCTGATCTGAGTTCGCCGAAGGGCGGTCCGCGCAAGCGGGCCGCCCTTTCTCATGCCCTCGCGGTGTTTCTCACACCCGCTCGGCCACCCGCGAACCGCGCACGACCGACGCCGGCAGCAGCGCGTCGAGCACGATCTCGGGCCGTTCGATCGCGGCGAAGTGCCCCGCCCCCACGATCGTGTGCTCCCGGTAGTCCGGGATCAGTCGGGTGAGGGCCGCGCGGTCATCCGCGCCGACGAAGACGTCCCTCGCGCCTCGAACCGCCCGCACCGGAGCATGGATGCCGCCCCACGCGCGCAGGTCGTACCGCGCCGCGGCGCGCGCCGCATCGGCGAACGCACCGGGTCGCACCTCGCGGGCGAGCGCCTCGAAGACGCTCGGATCGAGCGCTCCCCGCGCCGCGAACAGCGGAGCGGCCAAGAGCGTCAGCACGCCCAGCCGGTGCAAGGCCGTCGCCAGTACCCGGCCGGCGCGGCCCAGCGGGGCGAACAGGCGCATCGCCAGCAGCATCCCGGCGAACCACGGCAGGCGGCGACCCCCGCGCCACGGCCGGCGGATCGCATCGATCACGGCGGGCCCGGAGGGTGAGACCAGACCGACCGAGATCGTGCGCTCGGGATGACGTGACGCCAGATCGAGGGCGATCAGACCGCCGAGCGAGTGCCCGATGACACGCCAGCTTCCGTATCCGCGAGCGAGGACGACCTCGGCCACGGCCGCGGTCATCTGCTGTACGCCCACACCGCACGTGTCGGCGACGGACTCGCCCCACCCCGGCAGATCGATCGCGACGACGTCGGCGAGGGGCCTGCCGAGCCGGTCCGACGCCTCGATCAGGGGGATCCACGTCGTCCACGACCCCGCGGCGCCGTGCAGCAAAAGGGTCGCGGGCCCGCCCGCGCGTCGCCCCGCGCGCACGACGACATCGCCGAGCGCCGTCTGCGCGACCTCTCGCTGAAGTCCCAGGTGCTCGGGGTCGAGGGCGAGAGAGGGGGATGCTGCACCGCCGCTGCGGGCGGGAGACGAAATGCTCACATCTCCTGTTCGTCACCGAACCCCGGACGGATGGCTCACCGCGCCGGTCGGGGCTCCTCCGAGTCCGAGGGCCGCGGCAACACGTTGCGCAGCGCGTCGGCAAGGGTGACCAGGCCCACGAATCGCTCGCCGTCCATGATGATCGCCAGCTGCTGACTGGCTCGACGCATCTGCGCGAGCGCCTCGTGCACGAGTGTGCCCGAGGGCAGCACGAAGGGTGCACGCGCGAACCCTCGAGCAGGCCGCTCCGGGTCCTGCAGCAGAGTGTCGCGCACGTGCACGACACCGTCGATGCCGTCGACGGGCGATCCCAGCAGGATGCGCAGGTGTCCCGAGACCTCCGCGGCCCGCTGCACATCGGCCACGGTCGCATCGAATGGGACCGTGGTCGGCGCGACACCGTAGGGGATCAGGTCATCGACGGTCAGCGTCTCGAGCTCGATCGCGCCCCGCAGCGACGTCTGGTACGACGTGTCCAGTGCCCCCACCTCGGCGGAATGCTCGACGAGGTGACGCAGCGTCGCGGTGTCGTACCCGCCGGCGGCGGCTCTATCGACCGGCTCGACACCGCTCGCCGCGACGAGCTTGTTGGCCATGCTGTTGATCCACAGCAGCAGCGGGCGGAATATCCAGATGAACGCACGTGCCGGCACCGCGATCAGGAGTGCTGAACGCTCGGGATGCGCGATCGCCCACGACTTGGGGGCCATCTCGCCGACCACGAGGTGCAGGAATGTCACGATGAAAAGGGCGAGCGCGAACGCGATCACGTCCGCGCCCCATGCGGGCAGCCACGACGAGAACAGCGGCAGCAGCCACGCGTCCACGGCCGGTTTGGTCACCGCGCCGAGCGCGAACGTGCACGCGGTGATGCCGAGCTGTGCACCCGCGAGCATCACCGTCAGTTCGTTCGAGCCGCGCAGTGCCGCGCGTGCGGGTCGACTCGTCGCCGCCATCTCCTCGAGCCTGTGGCGACGCGCGCCCAGCAGGGCGAACTCGATCACGACGAAGAACGCCGACAGGGCGATCAGGGCGATCGTCACGACGATCACGATCCAGGGATCAGTCATCGCGCGCCCTCCTCCCCATCGGCGGCCGGCACGCCGCCGGCCTCGCGGCGATCGCTGCCTTCGTCGTCGTCACGCTGCTCGCACAGCGTGACCTCGACTCGCGCGGGGACGTGCCGGGTGACCTCGAGCACCTTCACGTCCAGCCAGCGCGCGAGTGTCTCGTGCCACACGATGTCGGCCGCCTCCTGCGGCAGGTCGATGCGCACCTGATCGCCCACGCGGGGCAGCGCGCCGACCGAGGCGATCACAAGTCCCGCGATCGTCTCGTAATCGCCACGTGGCAGGTCGTGGCCGATCTCGCGTTCGGCCTCGTCGAGATGGACGTCGCCTCCCATCGTCCACGAGTCCTCGCCCACGGATTCGACGCCGGCGGGAAGCTCGCCGTCGTGCTCGTCCGTGATCTCGCCCACCACCTCTTCGGCGAGGTCCTCCAGAGTCAGGATGCCGGTGAACCCGCCGTACTCGTCGATGACGCAGGCGAGCTCATTGCGCTCGTACGCCATCAGCTCGAGCGCGTCCGGCAGGCTCATCAGCTCGGGCACGACGGTCGGACGACGCATCAGCTCGGTCACGGCGACAGCATCCCGGGCCTTGCCCGCACCCAGCACGTCCACCAGCTGCACCACACCCAGGGGCTGATCGTCGTCGTCGATGACGGGGTATCGCGTGTGCGCCTCGGCCATCATGGCGCGCACCTCGCCGATCGTCGTGTCGGGCCGGACGACGTCCACCCGGGAGCGGGGCACCATCGCGTGCTCGACGTCTTGGTGCGGGAAGTCGAGGATGCGATCCAACATGCGCGAGAGCTCCTCCGGCAGATCGCCGCTCTCGCGGGAGTCGGCGACGATGTGCTCGAGGTCGTCGGCCGTCGCGCTGGAGTCGACATCGTGCACCGGCTCGATGCGCAGCAGCCGCAGCAGGGCGTTGGCGGCGTGGTCGAACACCGTGATCAGCCATCCGAACACCGTGAGGTAGACGAGCGTGGGTCCGGCGAGGACGCGAGCGAGGGGGCCGGAGTTCGCGATGGCGAGGTTCTTCGGGTACAGCTCGCCGAAGATCATCTGCACGACGGTCGAGACGACGAGGGCCGCCACGGTGCCGATGGTCACGCTGACCGCGGCGGGGATTCCGACGCCGCCCAGCAGCACGCCGAGAGACTCGCCGACGAGGGGCTCGGCGACGAAGCCGACGAGCAGGCCCGTCACCGTGATGCCCAGCTGCGCCCCGGAGAGCATGAACGAGGTACGGCGGGTGACCTTCAGCGCGCGTGCGGCGGCGGCATCCCCCGCCTCGGCCTGCGCCCCGAGCTTGGAGCGGTCGACCGACATGTAGGCGAACTCCTGGGCGACGAAGAAGCCGTTGGCGACGATGATCGCGAGGATGACGATGATTCCGAGGAGCAGGGTGAGCACGGCGATCAGCATGTCGCGGCGTCCCCTCGCTTCGAGACGGACCGGGCGCGCGTCGGGGTCAGGCCGACGCGCTTCGGACTATCGCCGGGTTCTTCGGATGGGCGTGTGGAGCGAATCGCACAGCTCATGGGGTTCTGATGCCTCCAAGCATGGGTGAGCGATCGAGCCTAGCGACTCATGGTGAAGGGCGGCTGTGCGCCTCCCCTACGCTCGGATCGTGGAGTCCGTTCTCTGGTACGTCATCCCCCTCGCGATGGCGTTGGCGCTCAGCGTGTTGCCGATCCTCGCCGCCGTGCTCATCCTCCTCTCCCCCAACCCGGTGCCCGTGGGCGTCGGCTACCTCGCGGGCTGGGCGCTGGGGGTGCTCGTGCTCGTGTCCGTGTTCACCCTCGGCGCGCGGATCGTACCCTCGGTGGGCCCCGAGCGCATGCCCGGCTGGGCGCACGGCGTCGAGCTCGTGATCGGGATCCTGCTGGTCGTGTACGCCGTGATCTCGCAGGTGCGCTCGAGGACGAAGGATGCTGTCGCCCCGTCGTGGACGCGCGCCCTCAGCGCACTGAGCCCACGACGCGCCCTGCTGTTCGGTATCGCGATGAACGTCCGGCCCAAGAACCTCACCCTCGCGGTGGCCGCGGGACTTGCGATCGGCTCCGCCGCGCTCAACCCGGTGGCCAGCGGCCTGGCGATCGTGGTGTTCACCGTCGTCGGGATCTCGACGGTCGCGGGGCTCGTGCTGAGCTTTCTCTTCGGCGACAAGCGCGTGCGGCCCGCGCTCGAGCGCTTCAGCATCTGGCTGCAGCGCCACTCGGGCCTGGTGCTGCGGGTGTCGCTGCTCGCGATCGGGCTGCTGCTGATCGGCATCGGCACGACGAACCTGGTGTCGGCGTGAGGGGGGCCGACGCGCCGATCGTCTATGCCGATGCCCCCGTGTCGGACATCGACCCGGTCGTGCTCTATCGCATGCTGCAGCTGCGCGTGGAGGTGTTCGTGGTCGAGCAGGGCGCCGCCTACCCCGAGCTCGACGGACGCGACATCGAACCCGGGGCCCGCATGGTGTGGGCGCAGGTCGGCGACGAGGTGGTCGCCACGCTCCGCGTGCTGCAGGATGCTGCCGGCCTGCGTATCGGCCGCGTCGTCGCCGCGGGGTCGGTGCGGGGCACCCCCGTCGCGTCGGACCTCATGCGCCGCGGCCTCGAGGTGTGTGCGCAGATCGACCCGACAGCATCCATCGCCCTCGACGCCCAGAGTGCGCTCGAAGGCTGGTACGCGCGGTTCGGGTTCACGGTCGACGGGGCGCCGTTCGAGGAGGACGGGATCCCGCACGTGCCGATGTCACGCCCCGGCGCCTGAAGCCGGGCCGCTCGACCTCACCGTCGGCCCGTGCACAGCTGCGGACCTCGACGCCCGACACGCCGCGCGACCCGCCTCGGTACCGGCGTGTCGCCGCGGCCGGTCCGCAGCTGTGCGCACCGCCCGACGAGGCGCCACGCCCCGCAGCGACTATGATTGCCGGGTCCGCACGGGTGATGACCGCACGCGGCCGTCGTACGGAGCCTGATGAAGCAGATCATCCACTGCCGGTGCGGGCACGAGCGCGCCGCACACGAGCACTACAGACGGGGCACCGACTGCGCGCTCTGCCCAGGTGATTGCCCCCGGTATCGGCCGGTGCTCGATATGGGCGCGCTCAAGTCCTGGCTGCGCGGTGGTCGCGGGGCGTGACCGACCAGCCCGCAGATCGCCCCTCGGACTCCCTCGGCGACGAACCCGGCTCCGGTGCACACCAGCCCGAGGACCATCGCCGCTGACCGCAGCAGCGGTGCACCGCGACGATGGCGGACGGCGTCCCTTACCCCCCGACCGACCCCGCGCCCCAGAGTCCGCACCGCGTACGACCCCTCCACACCGAGCCTCGCGCCGCCGGGGTGCATACGCATGACGATCGCCTTGGACCGCCCCTCGGCCACGCAGCGTCGGACGAAGTAGGCGAGCCGCGCACGATCCGGGGTGACACGATGCCGCACACGGGCGGCCGGCTGATAGATGACCGTACCGCCCGTCCGGCGGGCGGCTCGGATGCAGAGTTCGGTCTCTTCACACCCCGCCGCGTTCGCGCCCACCCTGCCCAGTTCGGCTCCGAAGCCGCCGACCGCCGCCAGCGTCGGACGACGAAAGGCCATGTTCGCGCCGATCACGTTGCGCACGATCGTCCGAGTCGACGGCATCCCCACGTAGCTGCATCCGATCACCCAGTCGAACTCGGCGGGAAACCACGGCGGTCGCACCACGTCCCAGGCCGGCGCGATGTGGCCGCCGACGGCGACGACGGCCTCATCCTCGAATTCTGCACCGATCGCGGCCAACCACCCGGCCTGGGCGACGGCGTCGTCGTCGAGGAACGCCACGACGTCCTCGACGCTCTCCGCGATGCCCGTGTTGCGGGCGCCCGACAGTCCGCGGGCGAACCGGTTCGGGGTGACGGTGAGGTCCGGATAGCGTCCGGCGAGCAGATCGAGAAGGTCGGGGTTGTGATCGACGACGACGATGACGCGGGGCGCGGGCTCCTGCGCCCGCGACGATTCGATCGCCGCAACGGTGTCGGACAGACGAGCCCGCGTGTAGCAGCAGATGACGACCGCGACGGTCACCGTGCGCCCCGCAGCGCGAGCCGGCTGCGGACGTACGCGAAAGGACCCAGCAGAATGCCCAGTCGCTCCGCGCGCTCGAGCTCCTTCGGAAACCCCGCCCGTTTGCTGCTGTTCTTCGGCGATGCGCTGCCGAACTGATGCGCCACCGCGGCGATCGATCTTCGGCCCAGGAGCACGCCCAGACGAGGTTCGCGCACGATCGCGTCGGTGAGGTACGCACCCAGGCCCACCCCGTAGTGCCGCGCCTGTCTGCGCAGGCCGTCGTACTCCCTGCGATGGTGATGCCAGATGATCGCCGACGGCTGATACGCCAGCGTGTGGCCGCGGCGGATCACGCGCAGGAACCCGGCGAGATCGTCACCGCCTCGCGCCGGCGTGCCCGCACCCAGCGCCGGATCGAATCCGCCCGCCGCGCGCAGCGCATCGACGCGATAAGCCATGTTCGCACCCGATCCGAAACGACCGGCCGTGAGCGGGAAGAGCGGATCGATCGGCCGATTGCCCTGCTCGTCGAAGAGGCGAGGGACAAAGCCGCGGGCGAAGCCTCCGTACTGTTCGAGCAGCGATTGGGCGGGGGTGAGCAGCTCAGCCGGGAGGATCAGCCCGGTCACACAGGCGATGTCGTGATCCCAGGTGATGGCCTCGGCGAGGCTTGCCAGCCAGTGAGGGTCGACGACGACGTCGTCATCGGTGATGGCGACCCACGCTCCGGTGACCGCAGCCAAGCCCGCCGCGTGCGCGCGCGCCAGACCGGGCAGCGACTCGTGCACATATGAGAGCCGCGCTCGTCCCACCCGCCCTGCCATCTGCTCGAGAGCACGGCGGGTCGTGTCGGTCGACGGCGCACTGTCGACGACGACGACGTCGAAGTCGGGGTAGTCGAGCGCGGCGACGGAGGTCAGGCAGCGCAGGAGGCTCTCGGTGCGGTCGCGGGTCGCGACGAGCACGGTGAACGAGGGGGCATCAGCCATCGCCCGACGCCGGCGTGCCAGACAGGGCGGCGACGGCACCGCATCGAGGCCACCGACCGGCAGGCGGTCCGGAACGACGAGCCCGTCGCCGCGCAGGTGGTCGGCGATCTCGGGGAGCCGCCAGAGGATCGTCGCCAGCTGTTCGGCGGAGACGCCCGTCGGCGGCGCTGCCACCTGGGTCATCGCGAGCGGACAGCCGTGGAGAGTCACCAGGATGCTGAAGTGGCTGCCCGCGGCTTCTTCAACACGCGATGCCGCGATGGAGGGGATCGGCCCGGAAAGCTCGACCGCCAGCATCCCCCCCGAGGGCGCCCAGCCGGTGACGTCACGCTGCTCCATGACGGTCAGCCCCGCGCCGTCAGGGCACCGACAGCGACATCGGGGGCGGCACCTCGGCGGCGAGCGCGGATCCATTCGGCGACGAGGGTTCGCAGCACGCGCGTGCCGTCGGCGAAGGTGCGCAGATTCGTCTCGCCGTGGATACGACGCAGCTCGGTGCTCGGGACCTCTGTGATGGTCAGCCCCGCGGCGGCGATGCGGCAGTTGATGAGCGTCTCGATCTCGAATCCGTCGCCCCACTGCATGTTCTCGGTGCGTTCGACGCTCGGCAGCGGAAGATCGAGCACCGGCACGACTCGCCGCCAGAAGGCGTTGTAGCCGTAGCAGAGGTCGGTGAAGCGCGAACGGAAGAGGACGTTGGCGACGAGATTGAGACCCGCGTTGCCGGCTCGACGCAGCGCGGTGATGTCGTCGCTGCCGGCGCCGGGATCGAAGACGAAGCGGCTCCCCTTGGCGAAGTCCGCTCCCGCGATCAGGGCGGACACGAACGCCGGGATCTCCGCCGGGTCCGCCGATCCATCCGCGTCGAGCATGACGATGATGTCTCCCGTCGCGGCGCGGAAGCCGCAGGCCATCGCGTTGCCCTTGCCGTCACGATGTTCGTCGCCGCGATGACGCTGTTCTCCGCAGGTACGCTTCTGGCCGCCCTCGCCCCCGGATTCGGTCTGCTGCTGACGGGCCGCATCATCCAGGCCAGCGGGACGGCGATCGTGCTGCCGCTGCTCATGACGACCGCGCTCGGGTTCGTCGCCCCGCACCGGCGCGGCGCGATGATGGGGCTCATCTCGATCGTCATCTCGGTCGCACCGGCCATCGGTCCGACCGCCTCGGGTCTCGTGCTGAGCGTGCTCGACTGGCGCTGGCTGTTCTGGCTGGTGCTGCCGATCGCGCTGATCGCCCTCACTGTGGGAGCTCTCACGATCAAGAGCGTGTCCGAGACCTCCCGCGTGCGGTTCGACGTCCTCTCCATCGTCCTCTCGGCGGTCGCCTTCGGCGGGATCATCTACGGCCTCGGCTCCTTCGGCGAGGGCGGTGGATCGCACAGCGCGGTCGGCCCGGTCGTGGCGCTCGTCGTCGGCGCCATCACGCTCGTCGCGTTCGTGCTGCGTCAACGCAGCCTGCAGCGTCGCGACGCGGCACTGCTCGACCTGCGCCCCTTCGGCACTCCCCTGTTCTCCCTGTCCACGATCCTCGTCTTCGTCAGCATGATCGCGATGTTCGGCACCCTGATCCTGCTCCCGCTGTACCTCCAGAACGTCGTCGGCCTCGACACCCTCGCGTCCGGACTGGTGCTCCTGCCCGGCGGTGTGCTCATGGGTCTCGCGGCCCCGCTCGTGGGCCGCTGGTACGACGCCGTGGGCCCTCGTCCGCTCCTGATTCCGGGGGCGATCATGATCAGTGCTGCGCTGTGGATGTTCGCCACGCTCGGGCCCGACTCGGCCGTCGCCCTCATCGTCGCGATGCACGTGCTCTTCAGCATCGGCCTCGCACTGACGCTGACCCCGCTGCTCACGACGGCGCTCGGCGTCCTGCCCAACGAGCTCTACTCGCACGGCAGCGCCATCGTGAACACGGTGCAGCAACTCGCCGGCGCGGCTGGAACGGCCGTTTTCATCACCGTGATGTCGACCGTCGCCGCAGGCGCGACCGGGGTGGATGCTGTCGCGGCAGAATCCGCCGGAATGCAGGCCGCCTTCATGGTCGGCGGCGTGGTCTCACTCATCGCGGTGGTACTCACCCTCTTCATCAAGCCGACGAAAGTGGCTCGCGCCGAGGTGCCGCTGCACTGATCGGCGCCCGCTAGCACTCGCGGAAAATGAAAAGGGCCGGCCTTTCGGCCGACCCTTTTCATTTCCGGTCGGGATGCGCCCCACCGCCCCTCCACGCGCCGCTGCGCGGCACGCGGAGCCTCCGGCGGCGTGGGCCCGCCCGTGATCGCTCGCAGGAAACGAAAAGGGCCGGCCTTTCGGCCGACCCTTTTCATTTCCGGTCGACCTTGTTTACCTCTGTTCCACGAATTCAGAAACAGGGGTCACGACGGCCGCGATGCGCCGAATCCTGCGCGATTCCGCCGATGCTCAAACCCCAGGCGGGACCACTGGGACGCGTCGGAAGTGGACGCGATTGAGCGATGAGGCTCGCGTGGCGGTGGTCGAGCGATATGAAGCGGGCGAGACGTCGACGGCCCTCGCGGAAGCGTATGGCGTCGCGAAGTCCACGATCCTCGGCATCCTGCGCGCGAACAGCGTGGTCGTGCGTCGACAGCCCATGAAACCCGAACAAGTATGCGATGCAGTCGGGCTATACGATTCTGGCCTTTCACTCTCCCAGGTCGCTAAGCGACTCAACGTGAACCAAGAGACCATGCGGGTGGCGATTATTGAAGCGGGCGTCCAGATCAGGCCAGCGACTGGCGCCTGACCCACCCCGGAATTACTTGCCTTTCGTGGAGTTGATCTTCACGATCGCCGACTCGAAGTTTGTGAGGGTGCCTTCGCTGAACTTAGGAATGAGCTTGTCGCTGTTGCGGAGCAGGTAGTCGGCCGGCTTGCCGTGATCGGTAAAGGTTGCTCCGACGGTGCGACCGATACGGTCAACGATTCGGTCTCCGGGCTGGAGTTTCGACACCGCGAGGCTTGCCCCGAATGCCGCGTTGTAAAGCTTGAGGTAGTCGCCTGGCGTGAAGAGGTCCTCGATATCCGCATTCTTCGAGCCCGTGATGTCGCCGACAGTAATCAGTCGCTTGGCCTCGAGCAGGCCAGCCGTTGCGAGGTTGTTCAAGCGCTGGAGTCCGTTGGCGCCGCTATCGACGAAGACAGTGACGTCGAGAGAGCGTCCCATGAGCGCGACAAACGATGGGACGTTCGTCACTCCGCCCGCTGGGAGAACTCGCCAAGACTCATCGAGGCCTTGCCGTCCTAGCGACTTCAGATGCTCGGAGATGAGCGTGAGGTATACGTAGTCGGATGTCCCTTCGACGACAAGGTTGTCGGGGCCGACGAAGAGGTTCTGGGCGATGTCATACCCGAGGGCAGCCTGGAGAGGGAACAGGGTGTCCGAATCAACGGTCATGACATCGCTGGAAACAGTTGTCCCTAGCTTGGGGCCCTTGTCTTCGACAACACGTACTCGCTCGAGATGTCCGGGTTCGATCATGAATGGCGAGTGGGTGGTGTAGATCACCTGTGCTGACGGCGCGAGGCGGTCGTTGATGAATCGGAGGAAGTCGGCTTGTGCTTTCGCGTGGAGGGCCAAGCCGGGCTCGTCAAGGAGGACAACGACCTTCTCGCTCTTGCCCTCGAACTCGCTGAAGGCTGCGAGGAACGAGAAAAACCATTGGAAGCCAGTTGATCGCTGCGAGAAGTTGCTCGTAAACCCATGGCGCCGATCCTTCACGCGGATGTCAAGGTATCGCGCGACCGCTGACTGGTCCTGACCGTACTGACCTTGTGTGGTGACAGTTTCCTTGTCCACATCGATCTCAACTTCAAGTTGTTCATTCTGAGACCAGAACTCGAACACTTGGCTCGTCAGGTCGTTCGATACGGCCTCGAGCTCAGCCGTCCGCTCCTCGTAGTCGTCATCGGTGAGCGATTCGGTCGACGTGCCCGCAAGTTCGAGTAATGCCTTGGCAGTCTGGAGGCCGCTCGCGGCCGGACCATCGCTGACTTCGTCAAGCTGGGCGAGATCGATGCGACCGGGTAGGAGTGAGTACTGGCTGAAGTAGAAGAACTTCGGCATGCGGCTTTTGAGGAGCGTGACACCCGCCTGCCACGTCGAGGACTTGCCCAGGAGTGAGGTGGACTCCGTCTGAACAGTTGTCAACTCAGCGAGAAGGTCTTCTTCCTCCTCGTCCTGATCCTCGATGATCTGGGCGACAGTGTCCCGAACGTCGGCAAGAGAAGCGGCTGCCGAGAACAGCGCGCGGGTCTCGGCAGAGATCGAGTGACGAGTGAAGAAGTTCTCCATCAGTGCCGCTTCATCCATGCTTAGCACTGCCCGGTTGCCCTCGTAGCCTCGGGTGTACTCGAACTTGTCGTTGCGTAGTACTCCCTCTCCGAACTTCTCGACGAACGCGGCTCTGTCGTCGTCCTCGAGCTCGAAATGGCCAGTGATCGGGCTCGCGTCGCCAATGACGCCCTTCTTTCGATCCGCGGTCATCATCCAGCGCGGATAGTGCTCACTTACGACGAACTCCTCACGGTAGGCGGCATTCAGTCGATACAGCGCAGTGAGGATCGCGGTCTTTCCCGACTCGTTCTTGCCCACGAGCGCCGTCACATCGTGCTGCGCCTCGATGGGCTCGGAGTTGACTATGTTGCGGAATCTCTCCACTTGAAAGCTAATTAATCTCATTGAAGATCCCCCATTTTTGTGGCTGATTATGAGTCAAGTGGTCGGTGGATGCAAGCATGAGCGACATGCCACGCCGCAGGGCTGAGGTCATGAACGCTCGAGCACTCCTTGTCAGCGTCATCTCGTGTACTGCCGAATCCGAGCGTGCCACGTCTTGAGCCAGGTGACTTCGCCGCAAAGCTCGTCTACTGTCGGCGCGACGTAATTCTCTTCGGGCGCGTTGTCGTGCCGTGCTGCCCAGCTCGATGTCTTCGCGTACGCGGCTTGGAACTCGTCATGATCGCCCTGCGTGAACTTCGGCAGGATCTTGAGCATGGTCGGGCGCACTTCGTTCGTTCCTCGATCGACGAGTTCGTTCACGATATGCAGATTGACGGCACGCTCAAGTGTCTCGGAAAGTCGACCCGCGATCTGAGCGGTTCGCTCTGTGTAATCGTCCTCCGACAGACTCTCGCGCTCCTTCTTCAGCTGCGCGAGGTCTGCCTCAAGCTTGCTGATGCGCTCGGGAATGTCCTTCGCGGCCCAAGGGAGTTGGTCAACGATGAGACCGGGCTGAGCGCCACCCAGACGCTGAATCGACCGTGTTGTCGTTGCGATCGACTTACTCTTTGCCGCCTTGACCAGTGCGTGCACGAACGTGATCTCGTGTGTGAAGACAATCACCTGTCGCTGACTTGCCAGCTCCACCAGGCGCTGAGCGACCTTTGACCGCCGCTCGGCGTCGAGCGACGAGACCGGATCGTCAAAGACAACGCTTGAGAGCGATTTGTCGAGTTCCACTTCAGTGAGAAACCCCGCCAGGCCGAGCGCCGTCTGCTCTCCTTCACTAAGCACCTGATCGACGCCGGCATTGCGTCGCGATCCCAGCAGACTCGGCTGATGTTCGAGCGCAGAGTTGCGGCCACGTCCGGTTCGATTGAGGGTGACTCGGCGCAGTTCGAGGCGCTCGGTTTCTCGCGTGAAGTGATCCCGAACTTCCGCTGTGACGTATGTCTCGGTCAGCTCTCCACGCTTCGTTGTGATCGCGTTCGTCGCGGTGAGCCGGCGAACGTCTTCAATCATCTTGCGTTCGGCGAGTCGCGTCACCTCAGTCTCGACGGCTGACTTTGCTTCGCTGAGCGTCTTGGCGTCCTGCAACTCGACGACCTTCTTGCTCGTCGTGCTGAGCGTTTGAGCGAATGTCGACGCGTCGATCTCTCGCGCCCTCGTCGTCAGCGCTTGTGCTCGCGTGCCGGCCTGGGCGCTTATCGAGGCTGTGAGCGCAAGGAGGTCGACACCTTCCTTCCTATCGAGCCAGGCAACCGCCGCTGCTGCAGCGCGCGTCCCTACTTCAAACCAGTCGAGCACTGACTGGACGTCTTCGCCAGCGTCCTGCAGTCGATTGATCGCGGCAGAAACCGCGACTGGCAGAGTTTGAAGTTCGACGAAGTGGTCTCGGAACATCGCAAGTGCCTTGGCGACCGTGTCCGCGTCACGCGACGTTGTGTCCGTGACGAACGCCTCGAATCGAGTGAGCCGGTCGGCGGCCTGTTCGTTCAAGGGCTGCTGGCAGAGAACGCAAACTGCGTCCTCGCCTGTCACTGGGAAGTCATGATCGTGGTAGGCGTCGGTGAGAGAGAACTTGCGCGCCGCTTCCCACAGCGCCCGCCACGCCTCTGAGCCGACGCTAGAGAGGGGCTCGGTGTCGAAGGTTCGAGCGGAGGCGATGCGGGCGGCTTCCTGAAGCTGAATGGACCTCTGCTGCAGCTCTCTAAGTTCGCGCTGCTCGCTATCGCCCAAGGCGGCTTCCACCGCCTTGGCGTGCGCTTCGACCGTCGACCAGTCACGCCCGAGGGACGTGAGGCGATCCTTCTCCTTGTTGGGGTCGCTCCCCTTAAGCCGAGCCTCCTCCGCGAGCTGCTTCGCAAGCTGTGTGTCGTGATCGTCGGCCAGGTTGGTAGCTTCTGCGATCAACTCCTTGGAGGTCGTGGCTGAGATGCCTGACAGGAACGTCGACGCCCGGGTTCCTGGGTGGAGCACCGGTAGTTGCGGTCGCTCAGTCTGGTTTGCCCCAAGGCGGCGACTGAGTTCAGCAGCGACCGCTTCGCAAGCATCGGACAGTTGGTCCAGGATTGTGAGCGCCGAAGGTCGGTAATTGGCCTCCGAGGCGGTCGTGACGTACGCGTCACCGCAGTCCTCGTCGTAGAAGCGAATTCGGGACAACTCGGTGCTCTGGGGCTCACCGAGATTCCACGTCTCGGCATTGGCTCCAACCTGGTAATCGAGCTTCGCCGTCTGTGCAGTGTCAACGTCCGAGAAGACGTCACCGAGGAGCTGCGCATCTTTCACGCGAGCCGTGACCGCTTCGCGTATGAGCCGAGCGTAGCCCGACTTGCCGCTGGCGTTGTTGCCGAAGGCAATCGTAAGGCCCGCGGCACCAAATGAGAGCGTTTGACCTCCAGTGAGCGCATTGACGCCCCTGACATCCGATACCTGAACAAGGCTGACAGGATCGCCTGCCGCCGTCGAGCCAGGAATGTCAGCGGCTTCGACGTTCACGGCAACCGGGTACGTTCCCGCGATCAGTTGGTCCGCAATGTTGGATACGTCCTCAGCTGACAACGTCTCGTTGCGGCAGAAGCGGGCAACAACGTCCTTCTGCCAGTGGGGCCGCGCCGCCAGGAAACTCGCAAGATCCTCATTGAGAGTCACTACTCTCCTCCTGAACTCAGTCCGAAGAACCGCTCGAAGAACAACCCAAGCTTCTCGATCACGCGCTGCTTCTTCTCTCCGTGGCCGCCATCGGCCGAGAACCGGGAGGCGGGCGGAAGCACCTTGGTGATCGCTGTCCCGGTCGTGCGGAGCGCACCGTCGCGGAACGCGATCTCGATAAATGCGCGAGTAGCGTCGGCGCGGAGCCGCTCGTCCTCGATGATGGCCTCGAGCTCGGCCTCGCGCTTGGCCGCGATAAACGCCTGCCACTCCTCGTCGATAGCACCGTCGACCGAGACGGAGTCGACGAAGGCTTCGATGAGGTCCTTCTTGTTGCGCAGTGTCGGGCTGGCGTCGACGGCGCGGGAGATCTCGGCGCGGATCTCCTTGTCGTCGCCGTCGCCGAACCGCTCGCGGTACTTCGCGACCAGCATGAGGATGTAGTCGACGTTGATCTCGACCTGTTTGATCAGCTCGATCTCGAAGACGACGTCGTCGTTGATGAGTTCCTTGTCGGCGTCCTTGTCCTTGCGGAACTCGGCGTACAGGTCGAGGTAGACGCTGCGGTAGTCCTGGCCCTGGCGTTCGGTGAGGATTTCGTGGCCGGCGAAGTCGTCGAAGGAGGTGAGGATGTTCTCGAGCCGCAGGATCTGCCCAAAAAGCTGGATGAACTCCTTCTGCGCAGCCTCGCCGATGATTTGCTGGCCGAGTGGGAACGATGTCAGCAGCTCGTCAACCTTCTCCGCGTATTCGCCGTAATAGTCGCCGTACGGCTTGAGGAGCACGACGCCGCGGGCGTCCTTGTTGCCGAACAGTTCGAGCGCGGCGTTGGTCTCCTCTTCAAGGTCGCGGAAGGCGACGATGTTGCCGTACGTCTTGACCGAGTTGAGGATGCGGTTGGTGCGCGAGTAGGCCTGGATCAGGCCGTGCGCCCGCAGGTTCTTATCGACGAAGAGAGTGTTGAGGGTGGTCGCGTCGAAGCCGGTGAGGAACATGTTGACCACGATCACGAGGTCGAGCTCACGGTTCTTCAGTCGCTGAGAGAGGTCCTTGTAGTAGTTCTGGAACTTGTCGGAGCTGGTGTCATAGCTGGTGCCGAAGACGTCGTTGTAGTCCTGGATGGCGTCTTCGAGGAACCTGCGGTCGTCCATGCTCATCGCATCCGTATCGAACGCTTCGTCGTCGAGAATTCCGTCATCACTGGCGTCGTTCGCGCCATACGAAAAGATAAGGCCGATCTTCAGCCGTCGATCCGGCGGGAACTGCTCCTGCTGGATCTGGAAGTGGTTGTAGTAGCGACGCGCCGCATCGATTGAAGCCGTCGCAAAGATGGCGTTGAAGCCGCGGACCCGCTTGCGCTCTCGCACAGCTTCGGCCTGTCGGCGGGCACGTGTCGACTCAGCGACGTTCGTCACGACGGAGTGCTCGTAGCTCGAGGAACGCTTGGTCTTCTGATCGAAATGCTCCAGCGTGTACTGCACGACCTGGCTGATGCGCTCCGGCGCCAGCAGCGCCTTCTCGGTATCGATGGCCGACACCTGCTTGTCGACGACGGTGCCAACCTTGACCGTGTTGACGTAGTCGATCCGAAACGGCAGCACGTTCTTGTCCGTTATGGCATCGACGATCGTGTAGGTGTGCAGCTTCTCACCGAACGCCTGCTCGGTGGTCTTGAGTTGCGGGTTGCCGCCCGTGCCGGCGTTGACCGCGAAGATCGGGGTGCCGGTGAAGCCAAACAGGTTGTAACGCTTGAAGGCGCGAGTGATATCGGTGTGCATGTCACCGAACTGCGAGCGATGGCACTCGTCGAAGATGATCACGACGTGGTCGTTCGTGACCGCGTGGCCCTTGTTCGCCTTGATGAACGTTGACAGCTTCTGGATCGTCGTGATGATGATCCGCGCGTTCGAGTCCTCGAGCTGCTTCTTCAGCACCGCGGTCGAGGTGTTGGAGTTGGCTGCGCCCTTCTCGAAGCGGTCGTACTCGCGCATCGTCTGGTAGTCGAGATCCTTGCGGTCCACGACGAAGAGCACCTTGTCGACGCTCGGCAGCTTCGACGCCAGCTGCGCCGTCTTGAAGCTCGTGAGCGTCTTGCCCGAACCAGTCGTGTGCCAGACGTACCCGCCTGCGGCAACGGTGCCGAGCTGCTTGTAGTTGGTGGCGATATCGATCCGCTGCAGAATCCGCTCGGTCGCGACGATCTGATACGGGCGCATCACGAGCAGGAGCCGGTCGGCGGTGAGCACGCAGTAGCGGGTCAGGATGTTGAGTAGCGTGTGCTTGGCAAAGAAGGTCTTCGCGAATGAGGTCAGATCGGTGATCGGCTTGTTCTGCGCGTCAGCCCACCATGACGTGAACTCGAAGGAGTTCGAGGTCTTGCGACCCTTCGTCTGCTTCTTGCCCTCGCTGATGTGCTGGGTGCGGGTCGTGTTCGAGTAGTACTTGGTCAGCGTGCCGTTGCTGATCACGAACAGCTGCACGTACTCGAACAGGCCAGAGCCGGCCCAGAAGCTGTCGCGCTGGTAGCGGTTGATCTGATTGAACGCCTCGCGGATGTCAACACCACGGCGCTTGAGCTCGATGTGCACCATCGGGAGGCCATTGACAAGCACCGTCACGTCGTAGCGGTTCGCGTAATTCGCGCCACCCTCGCCCTGGCCGATCTCGTACTGGTTGATGACCTGCAGGCGGTTGTTGTGGACGTTCTGCTTGTCCAGCAGCGTGATGTTCTTCGTCGAACCGTCGTCGCGTTTCAGGAGCTGGACGTGGTCCTCCTGGATACGCACGGTCTTCTCGACGATGCCGTCATTCTTGCCCGCAATCTTGGAGTCGAAGAAGTTCGCCCACTCGGCGTCAGAGAAGGTGATGTGGTTCAGCGCCTCCAGCTGAGTGCGCAGGTTCGCCACGAGCTGCGCCTCAGAGGTGACCGGCATGTACTCGTACGCCTGGGACTCCAGAAGGCGGATCAGCTCTTGCTCGAGCGCCGACTCTGACTGGTAGGCGACCGACGTGTGGGCGTCTGGAATGTACTCCGCGACGACCGTGGACTCGGCCGAGACTGCGATCGGATCGTACTTGCGAGGAATAGCTTCACTCATACGACGGCCTCCTCGAAGGCGAGGAGCTTGTCGCGGTAGTACACGTACTGCTGGCGCCGTGCGGCGAGTTCCGCTGGGAGACCATCCGACAAGCTGTTTACCAAAGCCTCGAAGTCGTCGAGGACTCCTGCAATACGGGCCTGTTCGTCCTTGCTGGGAACGGGGAACTCAACCTTCCCGAGTCGGGCTTTCGAAACGTTGAAGCGCGTCACACCGCTGGCGGTCTTGATGATCTGCTGACGCATGCCCGCGGACCGGAACAGATGCTTCGCGAACTCGGGGTCGAGCAGGTCGGGGTCGTCAAGCCGAAAGCCGATGCTGAAACTGTTTAGATACGTTGGCTCCGCGAGATCCTGGGTCACCACTGAGGACATGCCGACCTCATCCGGAGTTTCAGACGATCCGGTGAAGATGATGTCCCCGCGCGCAAGCGCCCGCTGACGTTCGCCGGGGTCAACGCGCACGAAGTCATCGCGAGAGAGATCGATGGCGATGTTGTTGAATACGTTGACGTAGGACACGAAGCGCACGTTGCCGTCGGTGAAATCGGCCTTCGACTTTCCGCTGAGGCCACCAAAGAAGGAGCCTGCGTCACCCATCGAAACCCTCCGTACCCCCCCCCCGCTTCAGGGAAGGTCAGAAGCTGGTCGCGATAGAAGGCATATTGAAGCCGCCGAGCCTCCAGCTCCGCCTCCAGCTCCGCCTCCAGCCGGGTGAACTTATCCAAGATTCTCACGATCTCCCGCTGTACCTCGACCGGCGGCACGGGAAGTCGCACCTTTGCCAACTGTCGAGCTGAAACGTCGATGACCTTGGTGCCAGTGGCGAGCGCCCGCTTCTGGCGGAAGAAGGACTCGGACTGAAACCAATAGGCGAGGTACTTGGGTTCGAGATCGTGCTGGATTACCGTGGCGTGACCGCCAGTGACGATCGGCTCGGCACCGAGCCAAGCAACGGCTTTTCCGACGTCCTCGACGTTCTCGCTGGTATTGGTGATGATGATGTCGCCTGGCTGCGCCTTCGCAAGTTTCGTGGCGGTCTCCGGTGTCACGAATGAGATCGTTTCGGTCGCCCAGACGCCGTACCTCGTATAGATCTGGCCGTAGTGGATAGCGCCGACGCCTTCATCAACGAGATCGGTCTTGGGCATGCCGTTGCCGCGCACGAATCGCGCGATGTCGCCAAGTGTGCGGAACTCCACGCCGTTGGGCGCGAGTTCAGCGATCAGCTCGTCCACTCGGCTCACTTGGAGCCCTCCAGGTCCGCGACGATCTCGTCAATCGAAACGCGCAGCTCAGCCTGTCTTGCAACGATCTCGGCAATCTCCGCATTGAGCGCTGTGATGTCGACTGCCTCGCGGGTGTCCTCCTCTTCGACATACGAAGAGACTGAGATGTGGTAGTCGTTCGCGGCAATGTCCTCGTTCGGCACGAGCTTGACGAAGTGGTCTTCGTCCTCGCGGTTCGCCAGCGCAAGAAGGATGTTCTGCTGATGGTCAGGCGTCAGCTTGTTCTTGTTACCAACGCGCTTGAACTCGTCCGACGCATTGATGAACAGCACCGAGTTATCGGTCTTGGACTTCTTCAGCACGATGATGCACGTCGCGATGGTGGTGCCAAAGAACAGGTCCGGCGGTAGCTGGATCACAGCGTCGACATAGTTGTTGTCGATGAGGTACTTGCGGATCTTCTGCTCCGCTCCCCCGCGGTAGAGCACGCCAGGGAACTCGACGATCGCAGCAGTACCGTTCACGGCGAGCCAGCTCAGGATGTGCATCGTGAAGGCGAGGTCGGCCTTCGACTTCGGCGCGAGCACCCCGGCCGGTGCGAAGCGCTCATCGTTGATCAGGAGCGGGTTGGCGTCGCCGTCCCACTTGATGGAGTACGGCGGGTTGGAGACGATCGCCTCGAACGGCTCGTCGTCCCAGTGCTGCGGGTCGAGCAGGGTGTCGCCGTGTGCGATGTCGAACTTCTCGTAGTTGACGTCGTGCAGGAACATGTTGATCCGCGCGAGGTTGTAGGTGGTCAGGTTGATCTCCTGACCGAAGAAGCCGCCGACGTTCTCGCGCCCGAGCACCTTGGCAAACTTGAGCAGCAGCGAGCCCGATCCGGCGGCGGGGTCGTAGACCTTGTTGACGCGCTTCTTGCCCATGACAGTGATGCGGGCGAGCACCTCGGAGACTTCCTGTGGGGTGTAGTACTCGCCGCCAGACTTGCCGGCCTGTGAGGCGTACATCTGCATCAGGTACTCGTAGGCGTCGCCGAAGAGGTCGATCGAGTTGTCCTCGAAGTTGCCGAGCGGAAGGTCGCCGATGGCATCGAGCAGCTTCACGAGCTTCTCGTTGCGCTTGGCGACAGTGTTGCCGAGTTTCGAGCTGTTCACGTCGAGGTCGTCGAAGAGGCCCTTGAGGTCGTCCTCGCTGTCGGTGCCGACGGCCGAGCCTTCGATGTTCTTGAACACACGCTGGAGCGTCTCGTTGAGGTTCTCGTCCTTGGCCGCGCGCTCGCGCACGTTCTGGAAGAGCTCAGAAGGAAGGACGTAGAAGCCTTTCTCGGCGACCGTTTCCTTGCGTCCGAACTCCGCCTGGGCATCGGGAAGGCGAGCGTAGTCGAAGTCGGACTCGCCGGCCTCGTGTTCGCCCTTGTTGATGTAGGCGGTGAGGTTTTCGGAGATGAAGCGGTAGAAGAGCATGCCGAGCACGTAGCTCTTGAAGTCCCAGCCATCGACCGACCCGCGCAGGTCATTCGCGATCCGCCAGATGGTCTTGTGCAGTTCTGCGCGCTGGGCTTCTTTGGTGGTCGGCGTCATTGACCTCTACTTCTCCTCGCGCCTGATTCGGCGCACTTCGTTTGATGACCTCGGTTGCTCTCAGGCTAGTGGCGCGCGACGACATGGCCGGGGTGACAGCACCGCCTCAAGGCAAGGCTGACGCGCGGGAGCAGGCTCGAACCACGCGACAGCGTCTGCCGATAATTGTATATCTATCAGGCATTTTCGTAAACCGATATTCGGGGTGAGGCGAGAATCAGATCACCGCCGTCTCAAGTCGGGTGCGCCCCGATCGATACCCAGCCATTGAAGCGCAGCCGCAGGTCAGCGCCATTCGAGCGATCGAGGCGAGTTCGCCTCTGGTCGGTCGACACCCCTGTGACCCGATCGTGCGCGTCCTCGCGCATTGTGCGGCTACCCGATGCGTCCAGCCCGGAGATCCGGCCACGGCAACGGCGCGAGCTCATCCAAAGTGACGTCGAGGACCTGCGCGATTGCCATCACATTGCGAAGCGACGGGTTAGCGGGGGTCCCGGGCATCGACTCGCCCTTCTCGAACTTCTGGAAGGTGTAACGCGACAACCCGGCCGCATACGCGAGCTGCTCCTGCGACAGTCCGCGCGCCACCCTTGCCCGCTGGATGTTGGTTCCTAGAGTCCGCGCGAACTCGGCCCACTCGCCGCCGGGTCGCCGTTTCGCCATTCCTCCAGCGTGAAAGGAGAGATCGCACAACAGGCATCCTGTATATGGCATTATGCGAGTGGCCATCTCTGCAAGGCAGGCGCTCCGTGTCGCTACTCTCTTTACAGAATCGAACAAATGTGCTAATGTATATCCATCTACCCGAGACGCTCTCGGTCGAAGGCATCAGCCTCCCGGATCCGGATAGGTCATCAGTAATGCCGCCCGTGCGGCAAGGAAACACCATCGCATGAACACTCGTGCATCCCACCCCGAACTCATCTCCGAACGAACCCGCCTCCCCGAACGTCGGGCTGCCCTCAGTCTCAAGCTTGCTGCGATCGTCGGCATAGGCTCCGCCGCTCTAGTCGGCTGCGCGTCTCAAGCGCCTGACCTCGTGCCACCGCCATCAACCACGACCAGCGAGAGCTCAGGGTCGACTCCCGAAGCGAGCGCGACACCCGAGCAGGAACTCACCGTCGAGGCCTTGGAGATCCCCGCGACCCTGAGCCCGGAGGCTGCAGTCACCATCCTCGTCGAAGAACGCCTGTCGACATGGGCGATGGTCGGGGCGAGCGAGGCGACTCTCGACGCATACCTACAGAGCTCAAGTGTGCACGGCTTCTTCGACACCCTCTCGGAAGCGAACGCTCCACAGATCGCCGACGCATTGTTCATTCCAGGCTGGAAAGACGATGAGTCGCTCGCACGCTACGTCGACTGGTCAACGGAAAAGAACGCTCGATCTGTCGAAGCATGGGTGCTTACGAGCGGGAGCGGCCTGCCACAGGACATCGAACCGTATGAACGCAGTATCAACCTGGACTCAGTCACCGTTGTTGGGGAGCAGGATGGCACCACCCGCGTCACGGTCGAAGCCACGGAGCACGACAACGCGGACCGCAACAGTGTCGGCCCCGGTGAGCGGATCGAGCAATCGACCACTCTCGATGGAAACCGCATCATCGGTGACATCTCGCTCCAGCAGATCGATGGCGCTTGGAAGATCGCCGCAATCGCCTGGTCGGCCCGCGAGTAGCCTGAAGGTCTTCTCAAGTCGCGGCGCTTGTGCTTAAATAAGCCCAGGTTATGCGGCACTTTCGCCATCCACACCGGTCTCGAGATTCTTCAACACCACCATTGAAGCCAAGCCCACGTCGGGCTTGGCTTTCATTGTCACTCCGCCCTATCTCGGTCTGGATAGGGCTACTCGCTTTCGTTGCCGCCGCATCTTTCGCAGCAAGCAACGTGACCACGGCGTCCGCTGCACCTACGACGAAGGAGACGTGCGAGGCATCGGGTGGAACCTGGAGCAATCTCGCACCAACTGGCGGTGTGCCCCAGATGGGCTGCGCGGGATACATCTTGGCGCAAGGGATGAGCCTTGACGATCAGGTGGCGTCGTTCGTCTACTACCGCACCCTCGGCACCTGTCTCGTCGATGGCGGGCCGAACCTGAAGGACGGCGCCTGGATCGACGGCGGCGAGCGAATCAACCAGTCGCACGC
The DNA here is from genome assembly GCF_046111165.1 of Microbacterium sp. HA-8. Lineage (NCBI taxonomy): Bacteria > Bacillati > Actinomycetota > Actinomycetes > Micrococcales > Microbacteriaceae > Microbacterium > Microbacterium sp. HA-8. Next base: position 1,673,093 of record NZ_CP162025.1, on the reverse strand, counting down.
GAAGAGCGGGGAGTGGTTCGCGCAGGCACAAGCTCCCGGTGGCGTGTACCTCGATGGCCGGAGCGGCGTCGTCGCCCGTGTCGATACCAACGGAGCCACCGAGTGCGCCCAGACCGGGCTCGTCTCCGGCGCCCTGGGCCTGTGGGACGGATGGGCACCGGACGAGGCTCTCTGCGCCATGGGCATGCGGCGCTCGAGCGATGCCGAGTTCGATGCCGGACGCTGCACCGACCGGCAAGGCGGCAGTGATGAGTTCAAACGCGGTGACGACATGCTCGCACAGTTTCGCAAGGGCGTTAGCGACCGCGTCTATGGCGGTAAAGAGCCGACCATCACGGCCAACCCATCCTGGGCAGACGCGGGCAAGTACTTGCTCTACCTCAAGACGCTCACGGCAGTGTGCGCCCCGCAGGCGACCGTCACGACGTCGAAACCGACCGGGACGACGGACAAGGACTACGCCCTTCGCATCCCCTCGCGCAGCGGCGATGAGGTCATCTTCACCACGACGTACTACCTCAGCCTGAACAACCGGTCTCAGGGCGACGGCGTCGCCATCGTCTCCGGACCATCCCTCGACCGCTTGTTCGGTGCCGAGGGCATGACTTGCGGGGCTCTAGCCGGTGCCATCAATGGCGACGCCGGCAAGAACAACGGTCTCGCCGACGCGTATGCCGCGTATCTGAAACTCAACGCAACCGATGCTGGAACCCAGGGTAGCGAGGGCTGCTCAAACGGCTCCTGCCCCGACACTCAACCATCCTGCGGCAGCTTTGTGGACGGTATCGGCTGGATCGTCTGCCCGCTGCTCGACGGCCTCGCGGGACTCAACGACATGATGTGGGGCCTCATCGTCAGCAATCTCCTGAACGTGAACCCACTGGAACAGAACGGGTCGATCTACCAGTTGTGGGGAACCCTGCGGACGATCGCGAATGTGCTGCTGATCGTCGCGTTCCTCGTCATCGTGTTCTCGCAACTGACCAGTGCCGGGGTGAGCAACTACGGTGTCAAGAAGATGCTGCCGCGGCTGATGGTCGCCGCCGTCGCCATCAACGTGTCGTACTTCATCGTCGCGGTCACGGTCGATGTGTTCAACATCACTGGGGCTGGCATCTACGACATCCTGAAGGGCGTCGCCGACCAGTCCAAGAGCGTGCCGACGTGGGACAACCTGATCGGCATCATCGTAGGCCTCGGCGCCGGAGTCGGCATCGGCCTGGCCGGAATCTCCATTGCAGGCGGAGTCGGCGCAGCCCTCTTCATGCTGCTCCCCGCTGCAGCGATGGCAGCGCTGGCGTTTGTCGTCGCGCTGGCTGTGCTCATGTTGCGGCAAGCCCTGATCCCACTACTGGCGGTGCTTGCTCCGGTCGCGATCGTGCTGTACCTATTCCCGAACACTGAGTCGTGGTTCACGAAGTGGCGCAAGACATTCCTCGGCCTGCTCCTGCTCTACCCGATCGCCGCATTCTTGTTCGGCGGACTCCAGGTCGTCGCCGTCACCATCGCCGGAGATAACCCAAACTGGTTCTCCACCCTCACCGCTCTGATCGTGATGGCAGCACCGCTGTTCATGCTGCCGTTCATCGCCCGCCAGGCCGGTCCGATGCTGGGCAAGATCGGCGGCGCGCTGGGCAACCTCGCTGGACGCGCACGGAAGCCGATCCAAGACTGGGCCGGTTCGCACGCCGGTCTTCGCAGGGCGAAGTACCTCGGTGCTCCGATCCGCACGAACAAGAACGGCAACCCGATCTGGAGGGATCGCAGGCGTGCGGCGGCTCAACGACGACACGGTGGCCGCCGAGAACGTGACATCAAGACCGCCGCATGGAACGCCGAGACCGACGCCGCGATCGCACGCAAAGTCGGTGCCAACGTGGATAGCCTGATCGCCGACTTGCCCGCCAACGGCGCGGGTGCCGCATACATCCGGGCCGTCGAAGCACGTGCCCAATCCGAAGAACTCAAGGGCGCACTGGAACCCCTCGTGAAAGAGATCGCCGCCGTCCGCGCGGGCTCGCACCCGACCTTCACCGGAACAGACGTCGACGCCTTTCTCCACGCACGCGCCACCAGCACCACGCACTCTGACACCGAACGCGAAGCCGCAATGCATCAAGCCGCAGCACTCGGCCGCGACGGCGTGGTGCGCAGCCTGGCAGTCGCGCCCGGCGTCGACCAGGAAGCCCTCCAGCGAGCGATCTCATCCAACGCCGGCGCCCTCGTCGGCAAAGCACCCGACATCGTCAAGGGTGTCGAAGCAGCGTTCAGCTCGGTCACCGGTGCAGACCTCGCCGGATATAGCGCGGGAACAGCCCGATCGCAGATGGAGCACCTTGGGCGCCTACACGCCGCTGCCAACGACATGACCCGTAGCGCCGCCCAGCGGGCTGCATCGCAGGCCAACCTCGACGCGGCCGTGACCTCGTTCAACAGCGCCGTCGAAGACATCACACTCGATCCGACGCTTCAGGCCAAGTTCGGTCGAGACACGGGCGCGAGCGTGGTCGGCACGATCGCGGCCGGCAGCTCAGCCTTCCAGGCCTACGCCGCAACCCACCTCACCGGCCTCGCCGCCATCCAACCAGACGGAAAGATCCGCTAACGGGCCGCAAGAGCCCAGGAGACCACGAAATGAGAAGCGAGACATCAACCACCAAGAAAGCAGCGAGTAGCGGAGCGAATCCGCCCGCTCTCACGTGGACGACCGAGATCGCGCACAGCCGACACCGTTGGTGGTGGTACCTCGTGATCGGGTGGATCGGGTGGACCCTCGCACTCATGCTTGTCGCGGTAGGCAACTGGACCGCCGCGCTCGTCGCCGCCACGGCAACCGTTGGCCTTCTCGTGATCAACATCGGCAAGCCTCACTCCTGGAAAGTGACGATCGACAAGAGCGCGGTCAGGATCGAAGGACTGGACGACAAGCATCGGAGTCAGGTCCGACCGCTCAATCGGTACCGCACCTTCACTGTCGTTGACATGCCGTCAGGCAAGCGCGACGAACCACAGAAGGCGATCGCTCTGCTACCGCGAGCACGAATTCGGCCACCGCAAATGCTGGTGCTACCCCGTGACGCGCACGAGGCAGACATGCTCATCCAGCAGTTCAGCGACTACCTTCCGTACGAAGATGCCCAGGCGTACCGCGCGACGGACCGACGACTCGAACGGTTCGCACGATGGTTGGGAATCAGCTGATGGCATCCCCACGTTGCCATCAGGCCAGCGACTTAGAAGTCTGCGGCTGGTGCTTCTGCACGACTTGGGTCAACAACAATCGGGGGTTTTGTACCAAAGTGCGACTTGTTATCGGCGTCATCTATTGAGCTCGTAAGCATCATGGTGTACTGATACTCAGCAGGAGACCACTCGTAATACTGAGTTTGAAGCATACTGCCAATGTTGTCAGTAATCGCACCTTCAATAGCAAACGCATCATAGTAAAGGGTGTCATTTGTCTGTGCTGCGAAAAGGCCATCGCTGTGACGGGTAATGTCCTCGGGCTTAATGTACGTTAGCTCATATCCTTCAAATTTACCCTCTGCGATTGTACCAAGAGAGCTTTGAAGGTTGTTGCGTGCAATATGGTCACCGTTGACCGTTAGGTCTGAAGTCATACATTCGGCAATGTTTTTCGCCGCCTCAAGATTAAATGGATCTGAAGCATCTTTTGCTAGATCGCCTACAAGATCAAGTCGGTTACCAAAGACGGTAGCGATTTCTTGAGCCGAGCTACTAACCGTCAAAACAGGATCTTCCGGAAGGTTTACTGCAAAGAACTCTTCGTTACAAGTATCTACCTTTTCAATTCGGTCTTTTTCTTCCCATGCTTCACCAGTAAAGCCTTCTAGGTTAATTGTCCCGGAAAATTCGTGCTCAGCGGTTGGTGCTTCTGTTTCGGTTGGTTTTGGTGTGGCCTTGGCAGAGCTCGATGCCGCGGCGTTGCTGTCAGGCGATAGCTCGGCTGGCGCACAAGCCGCGAGGGCTGCGGCGAACACACCGGCAAACGTCGCGGCGGTGACCCGCAAGGTAACTCGCGATACTTGTGACTGCAATTCTGAGGAGTGTGTCATTTCCGGCGGATGCTCCGGTCGCTTCCAACTGGCGGACAATTGGGGATGGGTGCAGAATCAAGCTAGAACACTTCAAAATCAGCGATTCTGTCTTGTTTACCATCCGAAACGAGGTCTATGATCATTGTTGCAGTTTCGCCAGAAGATTCAGGGCCCTCGTTTTTGTCACCATTTGTAAGTGTCGTATAGTCAAGTTTGATTCTACGGGTGTTTGGGTTACCGTCTCCGTCATCAATTTCTTGTACCGCAAGAACGTCCCTTGAAGTTTTAAACCCCTCAATGTTTTCTGGTTTTTCATCTTGACTCCAGGCTGTAGAGGTGAACCACTGAAGATTCTGATAGTTAATGTCTGCACTTCCGTTTGCAAGATCGACCAATGACGGGACAGATTCCCAATTCTCAACAAAAAGGTTTTCAACGGCAACCTGCCTATTTTCGGCTACAACTTCAGTGATTACAGTATCAAACGACTCGTCACTAGCTAGAATTCGATCGCGGAGTGAGTCGTTCGCACCTGCATTATCCCAGCTAGTAAGAGCACCTTCTACAACGGCTTCGGCAGCAGCTTCTGCGTCAAGTCCTGCAGGGATAATAAAGTCCTCAGGGCTCGCACCTTCAAATTCGGGCGCTGGAGTTGATGTCGATGTTTCTACTGGTTCTGGTGTTGCATCAACGTTGTTGCTAGGTGCACACGCAGCAAGGGCAAGCGCTGCGGTTGCAGCCGCTGCTGTCGCAAGACCGGCTCGGCGATGCGTGCGATCATGGCCGGAACGATGCATCATCGAGATGGCAGGGCTATTCATGTCCACGTGCCGACGATAGCGGAATCTGGACACGACCCTCACCGTTGACACCGTTGCCCCAACAACGAAGAAAACCCGCACCAAGAGAAGCGGGCGGCGACCGCACCGGACGAGAACTCAGAGGTTCTCAGCCCAGGCAGTCGCCGCCCTGTTGTCAGGCCGCGGATGACGGGTTGACGTTCGTCGCTCCGACTTCGCTGTGGAGCACGGGCACCACGCGGGTGTCCTCGGTGGCCTTCCATCGCTCCAAAGTGACCATCGCCCAGACCAGCGCCTCGAAGTAGTCCGAGAACGTCACCTGGCTGCGATACCAATTCGGGTCACCGACAGTCCGCACTTCAACGCGCCACTTCCCCGGGCGGGCGAGCATGGCGACCACCTCGCTCGGGACATCGGTGCTGTCACCGCTGCGGTCGGGCATCCCCGAAATGAGCGCCGGGCCGACGAGCATGGCCCTTTGGCGAGCTTCGGGCACGAAGTACCACCAGAGGAATGTCGCCCGTGGGTTGAAGGGGAGATTGCGCATCAGTCCCTCCTCGTTGACGTACACCGTCACGCCGAGCGCCGGGATGTCCACCGGCTCGATCCAGCCGCCCAACACGGCCTGGTAGTCCTTGAGCTTGTTGACCTCGCACTCCGTGATCGGCTCACCTGCGGCTGTTGGAATAACAAGCGCCTTCACCATGACCGGTCACCTCCGAAGAGGGGGAGCTCGGCAATGTGAATCGGTGGCTCGCGACGAACTCGGAACCGAGCTCCGGAACGCATCGTGGCCTCGAACAGCAGACAGCAGATGGCGGCATCGAAGACGCTGTCGAAGCGCGCGAAGGAGTCGCACCAGGAGCTGCGGTCGGACGGGCGGACCTGCACCACGAAATTGTCGCGATGGAAGATCTGCTCGATGACCGCCTCCGGGACGTCGCCCTCGTTCTCCTGGTCGCCGACGCCCGTCAGGACGACGTCGCCGAGGATGACCGGGTGGTCGGTCGGCTGTGCACTGTGGAGCCACCAGAACGCAGTGGCGCGGGTGTTGAGCGGACCGCGCGTCCGGCGTGCCGCCTCGTTCAGGTAGACGGTTACGCCGATGGACGGGATCTCGATGAGATCCAGCCAGCCGTCGACCGCTTCCTGGAACTCACCGAGGTCGGCGAGTTCGACGAGCGCGGGGCGCTGCTCTGTGTCATGCGGGATGACGATGCTGCGCACCATTCGTCCCACCTCCTTACTGTTGTCGCGGCCGAGAACCATCTGGTTCTCTGACAAGCCGCGGGGCAGCAACGAGGGGTAAAGGATGGGGGGTTCTGGGGTGGGTGGTTCACCGACTGTCCGGGACGGGCGCGGTGAATCGCTCAGTCCCGAACAGCCGGATCTCCCCGCATGCCGAACTGCGGTCAGGCAGAGCCCGACGACCGACGCGGCGTCTTGCCGCCGCTGGCACCACCGAAGATGGCCTCGATCGCGCTCTGCTTGGTCTTCGCCTCGCGCTCGATCTCGGCTCGCACCGTCTCGGCACGCTCGAGCACCTTCGGGTCGGACTTGCTCGACTCGACCCACGACTCGAGGGCCAGGCGGATCTCTTCGGTGACGGTGCGGTCGTTGAGCTGGGCGAGCACGTCCAGCTGGGCCCGCAGGCCATCAGTGATGCGAACGGCGAGCGTCCGCAACGGACCGAGTGCCGAGGCCGGCACGTCGGCGGGGGTGTTCTCACTCATGGTGAGCCTCCTCATCGGAAGCGACGGACGAGCCCGGGGTGGGATCATCTACGCCGCACGCCGACGAGGAGCGAGGCCGACTATGGGCCATCCGGCCGCATGCGTCAATCTTCTGATCGCGCGCGTTGTCTTTTCTACATCGCCGCTGGCGCTCCTGCGCACCCCGGTCGGTGCCGTGATGGCCATGCCGATGTCGGGGTCGATGTCGATTGACCGCTTGCATCATCGATGACGAACGCGCATAGTCAGGGACACATATGAACCATGCCAACCCCGACCGCCTCCGCCCGAATGACGACGCCCGACTACGGTGCCGAATGTTGAGGTCTCACGAGGCGCACGGCGCTAGTCGGGACCTTTCTTCGGTGTCCGCGGCGCGGCCTAGGCTGCGTGCATGCGCTATCCCACGACTCATCAAGAGCGGCGTCGCTCGGAGGATCGCTGATGGAGCGTAGAGCACGGCCCGCCTCCGAGGGCGTGCATGAAGATTCCGAGACCGCCCTTCGCGGGCTTCTCGCTGACCTTGACATCACAGATCCAGCGGCACAAGACAAGCTCATTGCTGACCTACGCGCCGACGCAGTGGCTACGGCGAGTCGTGTGTGGCGTAGCCCTTCGTTGCTAGGAAGACGTGCCATCGGCCCGCCTGTGCAGTCGCCGAGCCAAGACCGGGATGTGGCGGATTCCTCAAAGCGCCCTCCCGGTACGAATCCCGAATGAACCTGTGAAACACGATCTTCTCCGCATTAGATAGCTGGGGTTCATAGGCCTGGAATGTGAACACCCCATCGCGCTGCGCGGCCAATGCACGCAGGTCCATAACCTCCATGCCCCGACGCATAGACGCCTGCGTCGATGCATTGAACTTGGACGCGATCGTCGTCATTCGCTGAGCAATCGCAGACGGAGCCTGACTACTACCAATGTGCTCTCGCACAAGGTGACTTGGCAGCAGTAGCTCGACTGCAAATTGATCACACCAGGTCTCCACCTCCTCGTCATCGTGGCCGTCCGGCACCGCCCCTGGACCGAGCAGCCAGTGGCCGATCTCGTGAGCAAGTGTGAATCGTCGCCGACGCGGCGAATCGTCTCGTCGGAGCAGGATCTCGCCAGTGTCGCCGCCGAGAGCAATGAGGTACCCCGCGCCGTCAAGCACCTCTGTCCCGACGCGCAGACCGGGCCATAGTAGGAGTACCTCTTCAAGCTCGACAGGCGCGCGCACAACACCCGCTGCCGACAGCACTGCCGACGCTACGGCTGCAGCAGTGGGGAGCTCGTCCTCAGAGATGAACGCGCTAAGCCGACGTCGTGGGGTCACCGCACATCATCGATGCCAAGTTCGATGCCAAAACGCTCGATGAGTCGCAGTACTATGCGTTGTCGATCCGCGCTCGTGTATCGACCCCAGCGCGCCGCGATCTCTTGATCCGCGGAGTCGAGCAACGAGTTCACGAACGAGAGATAGAGCCCGTCCAGGTTCGGCTCCACAAGCTCCGCGATCGTGACGTTCAGAAGGACTGCGATCTCCCTGAGCTGGATAAGGCTAAGGTTCGACTCACGGTCGCTCGCTTCCTCCCAGTGGGTGAGGAGACCCTCAGTGATTGGCGCTTCGGGCGTGGATGCCGCAGCCAATTCTGCGCGCGTCAGACCCGCAGACTCGCGCGCTCGTCTGATCCGATCCCCGACAATATTTACGTCATGCTTCGCGAACTGCAGCTTGCGCTGAACGAGTAGTGGACGAATCAGTTCGAGCTGGCGTGCAAGTTCGCCACGCAACTGCTCAGGCTCCGTATAGCTGATCTGAATGACGAGACCCGGAATGCCACTCACCATGCGGCTGAGCTTCCGGTCGGACGGAACGATCACGATAATCGGCACCATCGCGTTATAGGCAAAATCGAGTTCTTGGCCAGCCCCGAAGCTGGGATGGTGCGACAGGACAACGAGCAGGTCAGAGGTGACCACCCGATCGCGATCGATACGGAAAACGTCCGACGCGTCGACCTCAGGGTGGTGGGAGGGATCGGTGACCTTTCTTGGCTCGTATAGCTCAATGCCCTGCGCAGCGCAGATGGAGTTGATCGTGTCGGATAGCAGCGAGATGTACTGATACTGCTGCGAGTCGAGTCCGGTGAGTGCGCACGCCAAGTATGCGTCCAACGCGACACGATCATGACTGGGTGCGATCGAACGCAGGGTGGTCGCTACCGTTCTGGTGTCGCCTTCCCACGCCGCCTCATCGAACAGAGGGAGCAGTGCGCCGCCGGCGGCCAAGTCCGTGCCGACGCCGGCGGTCTCACCGGGCTGGGCCGCCATCAATCTCTCGCGCAACACCTCTTCGGCCTCATCAGGGGTAATCATGGGAACACACTCCTTACCCGAGTGACTGCGACGCTCTGAATCACAGCGGGGTCTCGAACGGCGATCTGTACGTGTGACTGAGAGAATAGCGCTGAGCCTGGGTAGGCAGGATCACCCTCCGAGAACGCGCCACGGACCGAGCGCAACGGCCGTCCGCTCGCTTCGAGTTCATCAGCGATCTTGTTGATGATGAACCGATCCTTGCCGTGGAAGAGGCCCTCCTGGCGAAGTGGCTTCAGACCAGCGCTCTTGCGCGCCGAGAGTATGCGATCGGCATATCGCGTGAGCAGGGCGAACCACTTCGGATTCGTGAGATCAAGACAGTCCTCCAGGTCGATCTGCGCCTCGATCACCACGGGATCCTCATGGTGCTGGACCGCCCAAGCCTCCGCACGCGAGAAGTTGTTCTCCCAGAAGTAGGTCCCGTCCCCCAGCCAGTCATATTCGTTCTTGGATGATCGAAAGCCTTCACCCAGAATGTGGGACGCCACAGAGGCGCTTGTACCGTGATGCGCGAGGACGATGGTGCTGCGTTGCGGCCGTGCAAGATCCATGCATTCCCCCTGATGGTTCACCCAGCGTATTGGAGAACACGAATCAGGCGATGGTTCGGGTGCGGGTGCGCGTCGGACGAATCGAAGTGCCCACTCGTCACACCGGAGCAAATGCGGACCTCGTCGGGCTTGAGCGTGATCCTGCTACCGTCGCTGATGAGCTGCGCCGCACCGTGCTCCAGCCGGCCGATGCGCTCGGCATGAAAGCGCACGAGGCACGCGAGGCGCTCATCCGCTATGGATGCTGGCGGACGCTGGTCAATGTCCCGTTCGCAAGTGATGTGCTTTTCACGGCAGACCACCTCGCGCTGGCTCACCGGAGCAGCGTGATGGAAAGGTCAGCAGCCTTGCTTCCGTTGTTCGTCTCGACCGTAACTAGAGGATTGATCGTCATCCATCCGGGTGCCACGGTCGAGAGCTCCTCGTCCCATTCGAGTTGAACTCGGAACGAGAGAAATGCGTTTGCGGAGGGAGCGTAGTTTCCGATGTTTATGCCGCCATCAACAACCGCGTCCGTTACTGGCCGTGGTTGGCCGGCGGTGTTGCTGTTCAGAAGCGTGGCGCTACCGAGGACGTAGCTGATGCCGTCGGGGAGGTCGCCGAGTCGCAGCACGACGTTGCTCTGTTTGGTCGATCCCGTGTTCACGTACTCGACCTGGACGTCGAGCACGTCTCCGACTGAGGCTACGACGTGGTCACTGAGACGATCATTCGAATCGACCACGGCTGCCGCCGCCGCGATCTCAAAGTTCGGCTGGTCGACCTGAATCTCGAACCTTATGTAGCCTGCGCATGCATCGTCGGCAGGCAGCACTCCGTTCAGTGCATCGCATCCAAGAAGCGAACCCGACGTGAAGAGTTCATCGCCAAGCGGCAGCACCTTGCCGCCGATCGTCTCGAACACGACGCTCCCCGGAACGCGCCTCAAGGCTGCAATCGACTCCGCGGAATCGAGCATGAGGGAGACGCCAGCCCAGACCTGTGGAACGGCCGCGTTGTCAGCACTCACGATTGCCGAGATGGCGCCCGACCCGTACATCACTGCGGGCACCGCGACCGATGCGCGTACGCCGGTCGCTGCGTTCGTCCCCTCCCGGGCGCTGTTGTGGACGAACATCGATACCTGGTACCGCTCACCTGGCTTTAGCGCGAGCCGATCGACGCCCGCCGTGTCGGCTCCGACGGGAGCGATTCGAGCGAATAGCCGCTCGTCTCCGAAGGAGGGGTTGTCGACAATGGAGTTCAACGACACGTCTGGTGTGCGGGCTGCGTCTGCGATCTGGTCACGCGACATCGGGCCCCATCCGGCCGTCTGGACGGCCGTCACGTCTTGAGCTGGAGGACCCACGGGAGTTCCCGCGTCCAGGATGGACTTGAGCTCGGGAGAAATCGTTGACGATTCGCTCGCCGGACGAAGGTCGCCCATGGCACTGGTGAGACTCACCGCGAGTGCAATCACGGCTACTGATGCCGCGACAGCAGCCAACGAAACAACCACTCTTTTCCGGCGAGCAAGCGTACTTCTCGCGTGTGCGAGAAACCCGGCGCGACCGCGCGCAGCCGTTGGCGACTGGGGGCCGAGGGTCGTCGTCTCCTCGGGGGCCACGGCAGTTGCGGGCGCAGAACCTGTGCTTGCCTCGGCGAACTCAGACGCTGGCCGCGCGGTCGGCACGGCTTCAGAACTGTTGCCACCCCGATCAGAATCACCCAGCGTGGGCGCGGAGAGGTCACGGGCCTGCGTGTTGCGAGACTCCAGCTCAAACCACTCGTCGGCAGACCTCATCAGGTGTTTCGAGACGATCTTCAGCTCTGGTGTCGGGCCATTTCCGCTCGAACGGAACGGACGATCAAGGTCTGCGTGGTTCGAACTCTCGGCGGTATCTCGGAGAAGGCACGCTGCGGCGATGCGACGCACGGCACCGACCGTTCGCTGCGGGTCATCCCAGTACCGGGTCGGCAGTGAGAACCCCACCGGCTTCCCTGTGTCGCGCTCGACCTGCTCCACCGTGTTCGGGCGCACACGAAGCAACCACGCCGCTGCCAGCAACGTAGGGTCAAGCAACGCCTCATCCCGAAGTCGAGCCTGAATTATCGCCCACCCGTCTTGAGATCGAGAGGCAGGCAGCGAAGCTTCAGACCACGACCGCAGGGAGTCGAACTGCGCGAAGACGTCACGCTTCGAGAAGTTCATCACACGGCACAGGTCGAGACAGACCTCCTTTTCCGAATCGGTGAGGTCCTCCCACGCGGTTACGCCTGGCGTCATTGGACAAGTCTAGAGGCGGTGCTTATTGACAATCATTCTCAATAGTGCTATACTATGTGCGGGTTGGCCCCAGAAGATTGGAGGCCACCCATGGCCGAATCAGATTCAAAAGAGAAAGCATTCGAGGCGAGAATGCGCCGCATAACCGACCTCGAGATGAAGACCCCGAGTGGCTACTTCACCGCCTTCGGACAAGGAACGTGCCCACTCGAAGATGGCGTCTCGTACTTCGCGGAGTTCATCAGCGATCCCGATCAGGCGCACTACCTCGAGGAGCACACGGTCACATGCCTCATGGACGCAATCGCGCTGTGGGTCAGCGAAGGTGATGCCATCGTCGTCTGCGGCGAGTACGAGTTCTACCTTCGATCCGTCATCTGCATCATCGCGATGTGGAACGGAGAAGGCGGCGCGACTGGCAAGGTGTCCCAGGAGTTTCTCTCGCGCACCACGCCGGAAGGTTTCGATTACGACGAAGAAACCATGACCGCTTCGCCGGGACCGACGTCACGTCCCTACGAGGAGAAGATCGTGGTCCTGCCCACGCTCGTACGCGAGGGTAGCGTGATCGAGATGTGGAACCACCCGGCACTGTCGAAAGACTTCTTCGAGTACAACCGAAGGCGTCGTCTCGAGGAGTTTCGTCGCCAAGAGGAGTTTCGTCGCCAAGAGGAGTTTCGTCGTTTCTGGCCACCCAGCCAGTAGATAAAGGAAACAGTTCGGCCAACTCAGGCCCGATCAGTCATCTGATCGGGCCTTTTCCTTTTCCTCAGTTCCTTGAGGAACCAAGAATTGCAAAGGATCTGAGGACTGTCACCGTGGTGCCATGGACCTGACGCCGAGCACCATAAAGCACCTCATCGACGCAGTGAACGCACTTGGGCTTGCGCTCCGCGACCTCGCCGCACAGCCCACCGCGGCTGTGCGGCAGGACGGCATCGAGCACCTCAGTGAAGTCGAGCTGCTCACGGAACTTCTCAGCCGCCGGCTGTCGCAGTAGCCGAACGGTTCGTCCACCCACAAGGAAAGGAAACACCATGAACACCAATACGCAGCTGCTCCCGGCGGGAGGCGCCTCTATCGCTCCGACCGCCTTCCGCGGCATGTCGATGGGAATGGAGCGCGCCACCCGCCGCGCGGTCGAGCAGGTCCAGTCCCGCGCGGTCATCGCCAAGCTGACCGAGGACGGACGCTCACTCCTCACGCAGGTCGCCCTGGAGAACGTCGGCGCACTCACCGCGCTCGAACAGCACCTCATCAGCATTGCCCCGCTCGGTGAGGCACGCTACCGCGAGATCGTGGACAGCTACACCCTCGGCGCGTCGGCGGCGATCCGCCGGTGGCAGTGATGTCCACGGCGAGCGAGACGGCCCGCCTGGTCGTCGAGTCTGCCCGCGACGCGATCGCGACGGCAAGCGAGCGCTTCACGCGCTGGGTGGCCCCGAACGGCACCCGCCGTCAGCAGCGCATCGAGGCCGAGCTGGACCGCAAGCAAGCAGAGCTCCGCGCGACCATCCTGCGCCTCGCAGAGGCTCTCGGAATGGATGCTCACGAGGCCCGCAAGGCGCTGATCCGGGAGTCCTTCCTCGCCTCGGGGCGGGTACCGGACGAGTCCGCGGACTCGTAGCCGTGACCGCGGAGGTGCGGGTGATGACCACAGGGCGCCCGCACCTCCGCACCAACCCTCGTCAGCTTTCCGGTCGTTGTGGTTTTCGCAACGACAGCGACCGGAATGTTGACGACCCGCGCCTGATGGCGCATAACCAGTTCTCGCCATAGCTCGCACGCTTCGCTGCGGGCTGGAGAAAGGAGTTCTTTGACATGACCAATCAGACCCCGGGCGCCGCAGCGGCGTCCCCGCTCAAGAAGTACGCCGTGATCTACGCCGACCCGCCCTGGGACATCGCCCAGGCCGGCGCCCGCGGCGCGGTCAACCACTACCCGCTCATGACCATCGAGGCGCTGAAAGCGATGCCGGTCGCCGACCTCGCGGACGATAACGCGACCCTGCTGCTGTGGACCACGAACGCCGCCCTCCCCGGCGCCTTGGAGGTGATGAAGGCGTGGGGGTTCACCTACAAGACGAACGCCGTCTGGGACAAGTACTACATGGGCCTCGGGAACTACTTCCGCGGCTCCCACGAGATCCTGCTCCACGGGGTTCGTGGCCGCGCGCCGTTCAAGTTCCGCGGCCAGCGCTCGACCCTGCTGTTCCCTCGCCAGGACCACTCCCACAAGCCCGAAGAGATGATCCCGCTGATCGAGCGCGTCCTGGACGGCCCCTACCTCGAACTGTTCGCGCGGCAGCGTCCGAACAGCCAAGCGGACTGGTCGGTGTGGGGCAACGAGATCGAGTCCGACATCACGATCGCGGGCTATCCGGTGCCAAGCGACTTCACCCGGGCCAGCGCAGATGGAGGGGTAGGTGATGACTGATGCCGGACGAGACCCCCACGCCGACGCCGACGCGCTTCTTTCGCGCCTGCCTGCTGATCCTCGGCGGCATCGTCGCCCTCTGGCTCGCGCTGGAGCTGCTGGCGCAGTTCTGGGGATGGATTCTGCTGATAAGCGCGATCGTGCTCGTCTTGTGTGTCGGCATCGTCGTCTACCGCTACTGGTGGGGTCGGCGATTCTAAGCATGAGCACGCTCACCCCTGTCGAAGCGTTGCGGAATACACAACGGGCGTTCAAAACGCTTGACAAGGATGCCGTTCGAGTTCGTAATAGGCGGCATTGCGCTCACCCGACCTATGCCGTTGAGCGAATCCAACGTCCTTCCGCGACCGTAACGCGAACCAATCAGCCCTTCATGGGCAGCGGTGGGAAGGAGGTTGCCTCATGACCCGTCATGCCCGCGGCCGTCGCCGCTACCGCAAGTCCTCCCAGCGTCGCGTCTGGGTGTTCTCGGACGTCAACCGTGAACTGCGCCCCGAGCAGATCGCTCGCATCATCACCACCGCTGGGTTGGAACGGGCCCGGCTGGAAGCGGAAGCCCAAGCCCAGGCCGCCGACCGGACTCGGGCTGAACCGCCCGAACGAGGGGAGGCCGACCATGCCTGAATCCATGGTCTTCACCCGGCTGTACCTGCCACGCCTCAGCCCGGCCACGGTTGGGCTGGTGATCACCCGACTCTCGAGCAGCGACGTCCCGCGCCCGATCGCTTTCGAGCTCTCCGGCGACTCCGACGGCATCACCGCGATGTTCGGCTGCAAGAAGACGGCGGTTCAGCGCCTAAAGCGGCTCCTTCGGGCCGTCGTACCCGAGGTCCAGTTTGAGGCCGCCACACGGGCGCACGTCGCCGCTGTCAGCCGCGTCACCGCCCGCCCACCTGGGCTCCCCCTCGCGCTACCCGACCCAGAGGACCAGGTCGCCGCCCTCTACGACGCGCTCGCGGCCCGCCGAGGAGACGAAGTCCTGGCCGTACAGCTCGTCCTCGGCACAACCCATCACCCCTCGACCGTGCGCAACACGATGCCCGATCCATTGCAACCAGCACCCTCGAGGCTCCTCGAAGGTATCCGCCCCGCCCCGACGGACGTGCGTCGCCGCGTGTCCGAGCACGCAGCACAGGCACGCTTCGTCACCACCCTTCGGCTGGGAGTGACCGCCGACACCGCCAAGCGGCGCCGAGCACTGACGTGGGAACTGTTCGGCACCCTCCAGGCCCTCGAGAGCCCCGGGGTCCGGTTTTCCCTCGTGCGCGATACTCCGCGGCGCTGGGAGAGCGCACACATCGGACCCGGCTGGGGTCTGAGCCTCAACTCCAGCGAACTGGTACCACTCCTCGGCTGGCCGCTCGGCGACCGGCACTACGCAGGCGTGCCCAGCGCCCACCCAAGGCTTCTCGCCGTCCCCGAAATCGTCTCCCGTACGGAGGCAGTGTTTGCCACCGGAACCGCCCCAGGGCCGGAGCGGCCGGTGGGGATCGATCCAGAGAGCCGTCTGCAGCACATGGTGGTGCTAGGGCCGACCGGGTCCGGTAAGTCGACACTCCTTGAGCATCTGATCCTGTCGGACATCAACGCCGGGCGCGCCTGTTGCGTGATCGAACCGAAGACCCAGCTGATCGAACGTATCCTCGCCACCGCGCCGAAGGACGCGGCAGATCGGATCGTGGTGCTCGACGCCACCGACACCGAAGCACCCGTTGGGTTCAACCCACTGGATGTCGGCGACCGCGACCCCGACATTGTCGTCGACGGCATCCTCGCCGCCCTCGCCGCCGTCTTCCAGGACAGCTGGGGACCAAGAACCGAGTACCTGATCCAAGGCGCGCTGCTATCGCTGGCCCGAGCCGGACAGCGGCGCGGGGAGCCGTACACGCTGATCGACTTGCCGCGCGCCTTCACCGACGACGCGTTCCGTCGCCCCATCGTAATGGCCGTCCGAGACGACCCGACGCTGGCGGCGTTCTGGGACGAGTTCGACGCCATGCGCCCCGCCCAGCGTGCGGCGGCCATTGCCTCACCACTGAACAAGCTCCGCAAGATCGTGATGCGCAAGCCCCTCGTCGCCGTGCTCGGACAGTCCCAGCCGCGCTTCCGACTACGGGACATCTTCCGCGACCGCAAGGTGGTCCTCGTCCCGCTCAACGACGCCCTCCTCGGCACAGGGGCGTCCCGGCTCCTGGGCAGCCTTGTCGTCGCCGAGCTGTGGATGGCGACACTGGAGCGCGCCCTGGAGAAAGAGCCGATGAAACGCCCCGGCATGGTGTTCATCGACGAGGTGCAGAACTACCTCCACCTCCCGACACCGATCGACGATGTACTCGCGACCTCTCGCTCCTACGGTGTTGCCTGGCACCTCGCGCACCAGTACCGCAAGCAGCTGCCGGACAGGCTGCGCTCCGCGCTCGACGTCAACGCCCGCTCCAAGATCTGCTTCGCACTTGACCCGCTCGATGCCCGAGACCTCGCGAAGACGGCCCCACAACTCACCTCGGACGACTTCCAGGCCCTCGGCAAGCACCACATCTACACCCGTCTGATCGCAGGCGGCAGTCCGACCGGATGGTGCTCCGCACTCACCCTGCCACCGTCACCAGAGACCGGGATGGGTGCAGCACTGCGGGAAGCCAGCCGACGCCGCTACGGGGCCGAGCCACCCGTCGAAACGCCACCTGACAGCGGGGAGCCTCAGCCCGCGACCGTGGCGCCTTCACACCAGAAGGCGAGGCGATCATGAGGGCCGTCATCTGGAGGGAGTGTTCCGCTCGGCGTTCCGGTCGCTGTTCGCTTCACCACGACCAGCCCGCCGCCCGTCCGCCCCTGTTCCGGCCCTTTGCCCAGGCTTCCGGCTGGGACTCCCCCTGCGCTGCAGGGGATCCTCGACCACTTGCGGTAGGAGGTCAACCATGAGCGCCCACCGTGCGGAGCGGCTCGAGGAACAGCTGTCGGACCGCGACATCCGCATGCTCGAGGACGTCGAACGGTTCCGGCTCCTCACCACCCGGCAGCTCCAGCGCCTGCACTTCCCGGTCACCCCGCTCGGCCCGCACGTCACCGCCAGCAGCGCCACCCGCGGCACCACCCGAGTACTGAACCGGCTCGAGGAGCTCGGCGTCATCACCCGGCTACAGCGACGCATCGGCGGCATCAAGCACGGCTCCGCGCTGACCGTCTGGCAGCTCGGCGCGGCCGGAGACCGGTTCCTGCGCGCACGACGAGGAGAGCCGAAACGCCGACGCTACGAGGAACCGGGACGCACCTTCATGAGCCACATGCTCGCCGTCGCCGACACGGCCGTCGCGCTCATCGAGCAGGCGAACGCCGGCCGTTTCGAGCTCCTCGAACTCGACCTCGAACCAGCCTGCTGGCGCACCTTCGTCAGCGGTAGCGCGGCGCCGATCACGCTCAAGCCGGACCTGCTCGTCGTCACCTCCGACCCCGAGACCGAGACCCACTCGTTCGTCGAAGTCGATCTCGGCACCGAACACCTGCCAGCGGTGTTGCGCAAGTGCCGCACCTACCAGCGCTATCACGGCACCGGGACCGAGCAGCACGACCGCGGACTGTTCCCGGCCGTCGTCTGGATCGTGCCCGACCCGATCCGCGCCAAGAAGATCCGCGACGCGATCGCGTCTGACCGCCATCTCACATCCGACCTGTTCTGGATCACCACGCCGGAGTCCATGAACCGGCAGCTAGCCCCGTATCCGGGGACCACCACTACCTAACCGAAAGGAGGAAAGACATGAACTCATCAACCACCACCGCGAGCGCTGCACCAGATCAGACCGACCGCGCCCGTGAACTCATCGAACTCGGACTGGCCATCGACCCCGAAGCCCGCAGCGAAACCCTCGCACGGCTCATCGCAGCCAGCGTCCACGGCGGCGCCGACACCACACTCGGCCGATTCGCCGCCACCGGCACTCTCGCCGCACAAGCCGCCCTCAAGGAACTGAACCGGCTCCGCGTTCCGTTCGAACAAGAGGTTTGGGTCGACGCGCTTGGACGCTACATCCTGCTCCATGCCGGAGGACGGTCATGAACGAGCGCGAACATAGCCCCACCCCTGAGATCCGCGAAGCACCCGAGCGCGCCTCGCCAGACTGGCGGCGACTCGAAGTCGCATCAGGTCGCTTCGCCAGGCTGATCTCCGACGGCATCGCGCAGGCACTCGCCGAACAAACCGAGATCGATGACGGCACCGCCCGCTGCATCGCCCACGTCCTCGGGCGCGCCTATGGCCGCGAGTCCGCGCTCGCCGACTTCGGCCGCACCGGCGAAGGCCACTACCTCACGCTGCGTGACGAGTACCTCAACCTCTACAGCGACGAACGTGCCGACGCGGTCACCAAAGAGATGATCGACTGGCTCGGCACCTACCTCGTCCGGCGCGAGAACACCGGCACCGGGCGGCGCTTCATGAACGAGCACCTGCCACCCAAGCTCGATCAGCTCCTCGTCCGCACCAGTGTGCGCGTTGGCGACGAGCGGTTCATCGTAAACATCCCGGCCAGCTGGGACAGCGGTGAGCAAGACGGCCTGATCGAACTCCTCCACGACCTCCGGTTGCCCGAAGACCCGGCGCTCCAAGCCTTCCTCGCGCTGCCCGACGTCAGCGATGGAACCCCGGACCTCATGGAGAGCTTCCACGAAGCCTTCGCCGGCACCTACGAGAACGACGAAGCCGCGCTACGCGCGCTCAGTCCCCTTGAGGACTGGGAAACCAGCCTCGCGGACTGGTGCATCGACCACGGTGTCGACTTCGACGCGCTCGACTGGAACTTCGCACCCCTGATGGATCGGCTGCGCGACCTCTACGACCTCGTCGAGCAGGAAGGCCGCATACATGCCTTCATCCAATGATGCCGGGATGCCGCGGAGGCGGCGAGGACGCCCCCGCGCAGACCGGCGTATCGACATCACTCCTGTCTGGCGTACGCGACCCGATCCACGTCGACTCGCTCGCGTACTCCTCGGCCTCGTCGTTCACCTCGAACAGCCACCGAGAGAGCCCCAGGGACAAGAAGGGAAGGGCCATGCACGAGCGCGATGAGCGAGGTAAGAACTACATCGCTGACGCGACCCCGGTCGACGGCGGTGGAGATGCCCTGGAAGCCCCCAAAGGACTGGACTTCCCGGCCGAGAAGAGCGTAAATCCGGAGGACCTAACCGAAGGAGGGCCTCATATGTACCAAGAAGGCGAGGAAGCGGCAGCCACCCTGGCAAAACCGAATCTCACATCAGTCGCAGGGCTGGAACACCTATTCAAGGGCGACGACGCGATGCACGTCCCGCTCCGCACGGCCGTGGCAATCAGCTACCTGCGCGTCTCCACGACGCGCCAGCTCAACACCGCAGCCGACCTCGACGAGGACGGCAACAGCATCGCCACTCAGCGCGAGTGGGTGATCCGCAAGGCGAAGGAGCTCGGCGTGCCGATTCTCCGCGAGTTCGTCGAACCGGGACAGTCCGCGCAGACCATCGACAAGCGGCCGGAGTTCAAGAAGCTCCTCCGCTTCGTCGATGCCAACCCCGACATCCGCTACGTCGTGATCTACATGCGCTCGCGCGTCTTCCGCAACCACCTCGACGCCGCCATTGGGCTGACCCCGTTTCGTAGGTCCAGTCGTTATGAGAGTCGTCCTGTTGTCCGCGGTCGCGGGCAGGGAGACTGGTCAGATCATGACGAACAGCAGGAAGCGTCACACCCCGGAGCAGGTCGTCCGTAAGCTCGGGCAGGCCGACAGGATGCTCGCCGACGGTCAGGACGTCGCGGCGGTGTGCCGGGAGCTCGTGGTGTCCGAGCAGACGTACTACCGGTGGCGGAACCAGTACGGCGGCCTCAAGGCCGACGACGCAAAGCGCCTGAAGGAGCTGGAGAAGCAGAATGCGACCCTGAAGCGTCTGCTCGCGGAAGCGGAGCTGGAGAAGGCCGCGCTCAAGGAGCTGGCTGAGGGAAACTTCTAAGCCCGGACAGGCGCCGCGCCGCCGTCGATCACCTCAAGCGCAAGCTGCGGGTGAGCGAACGGATGGCGTGCCGTCTGGTCGGGCTGAGCCGCTCCGCGTATCGGCGACCGCTCAAGGGCGACACGGTCGCGGACCCGGATCGGGCGTTCAGGGAGTGGCTGCGCGCCTGGGCGAAGGACCATCCCCGCTACGGGTACCGGCGGGCGTATCACGACGCCCGCGCCGAGGGGTGGGTGGTGAACCACAAGAAGATCCAACGCCTGTGGCGTGACGAAGGGCTCCGGGTCCCGCAGCGGCGTCGACGCAAGCGCGTCGGGTCCTCGACCGTCGACGCGCCGACGGCGGACGCGCCGAACGTGGTGTGGGCAGTGGACTTTCAGTTCGACGCCGACGAGCACGGCCGACCGATCAAGATCTGCTCGATCGTCGACGAACACACCCGGGAGTGCATCGGCGGCCTCGTGGAGCGCTCGATTACCGCCGACCGACTCACCGCCCACCTCGAGGACCTCGTCGCCGCCCGGGGCGCCCCGGCGGTGCTCAGGTCGGACAACGGGCCGGAGTTCATCAGCGAGGCGATGGCCGACTGGGCCGGCACCCGCACCGGCCTGTCCTACATCCCTCCGGGCTCGCCGTGGCGCAACGGGTACGTCGAGTCGTTCAACAGCCGGATCCGCGACGAGTGCCTCAACATCAACAGCTTCTACTCGCTGCTGCACGCGCAGGTCATCATCGGCGACTGGAAGGACGAGTACAACCACCACCGCCGGCACTCCTCGCTCGGCTACCTACCCCCAGCCGAGTACGCTCGACAGTGCACCCATCAAATGGAAACCGACGACTCACAGAACGTCCGGACCGAATGAAGGGGGCGGCTCACCATCACCAAGCGCCAACTGCGCGACAAGGGCGTCGAGCTCATCTCGGCCAAGGAGAACTTCGGCGACGGCTATATGGGCGACGCAATGGAAGCCATCACCGACGTCGTCAATGAACTCCAGGTCCGCATGAGCGGCGAGGACATCCGCATCAAGATGGCCCACAAGGTCGAACGAGGCGGCAGCGTCGGGCGAGCCAAGCTCGGCTACCTCAACGTGCGCAAGGACTTCGACGGACGACTCGTCAACACGATCGACGTCGACCCCATCCGCGCACCGCTCATCATCTGGGCCTTCGAGCAGTACGCCACGAGCCAGTTCTCGATCACGCAGCTCCAGATGATGCTCGAAGACCAGGGCCTGACCACGCGGCAGTCGAGCAAGCGGGCCGCCAAGCCGCTGTCGAGCAGCCAGCTCGCCATGATCCTGCGTGACCCGTACTACACCGGGGTCATCCGCTACAAGGGGAAACTCCACCCGGGCAGGCACACGCCGCTCATCTCGAAGGAACTGTTCCTCGCGGTGCAGAAGATCCTCGACGCCCGCAACCGAAAGGGCGACCGCGACCGCATTCACTTCCACTTCCTGCGCGGCCTGCTGTACTGCGCCGAATGCAAGGCTGAGGGGCGCACCAGCCGCCTCGTCTACAGCCAGAACAAGGGGCACGGCGGCACGTACGAGTACTACGTCTGCACCGCGAAGCAGCGCGGGCACTGCTCGATGCCGTCGGCGCGACTCGACGAACTCGAAGACGAGGTGGCGCGACGGGTCGCGGCTGAGCGTTTCGATGCAGAGGAGATCGCGTCCGTTCGTGAGGAAGTTCGTCGCGCCCTCGTCGAACTCCAAGCCGCGGATCAGGAAGAGAAGGACGCCCTGCGCACGCAGCTGAAGAAGCTCGAAGCCCAGGAGGAGCGGCTCATCGAACTCGCCGCCGACGGAACGATCGCCGTCGAGAAGCTGCGCCAACGCCTCGAGTACGTGACGCTCCAAAAGGGCGCCATCACCGAGAAGCTCACACGGACGGTCGAACGCATTCGGCACGGCGTGGACAAGGCCTTTGCTTTCGTCGATCTCCTCGAGGATCCCGCCGCGCTCTACAGGCAGTTGCCCGACAACGTCCGCCGCGAGCTGCTCACCGCGTTCTTCACGCGACTCGACGTCCAAGTGACCGATCGTGAGGTGAGCATCGGCGTCGAACGCACCGAACTCAACGCCGGCCTGCACGACTGGCGCGCCCAGCACCACCTCGGCGCCTCAGCCCACACACCGACCAAAGAAAAGAGAGCCTCCCGCATTCCTGCGGAAGACTCTCTTTCGGACCTGTACCCGCTTACTCAGTCCAAAGGTTTGAATAAGCCTGTATTGGTCGGGATGACAGGATTTGAACCTGCGACCCCTTGACCCCCAGGCGTCCAAACGGCTCCGACCAAGCCGGATTCCGCGTGATTCCGGGGGTCAGATCATGCAGAACACGTCACGGGATGCATGGTTTGCATGATTCTGGTCCCCTTCTGGTCCCCCTACGACCGAGCGAGATGAGCGCCGCGCGGCTCTTGTCCTGGCGTCCCTCGCTCAGCCCCAACTCGGCTCTCCGACGGCCGGAACCGCGAAGCGTGCGCGACGATCGTCTGGCCAACAACCTCGCCGAGGCGCACTGGTACGGCGTTGCCGATGAGGCGTCCCAGCACGCTGAACCGGACGGGCTCGCCCGGAGGTACGAACTTGTACTTGGGTGGGAAGGTCTGCAAGATCGCAGCTTCCCGCAAGGAGATGGCCCGATCCTGCTCGGGGTGACCGAACCGCCCGTTCCCGTACCCGAAGCACTGGGTAGTGATCGTCGGACTCGCGTCGTCCCACGACATCCGGCCATACACACTCGGATACGTGGCGCCCGTGCTCTTCCGATGACAGGCGGCCTGGAGCGCATCGGGCCAGTCGCGCCATGTACCGCCCGGCTTCGAGTGGCGTATCCGTTCAAGGTTGGTTTTGCTCAATCGTGACGCGACATGCAGACGGTCTTTCGGGTCTGACTCACCAGCCTCGATCGGACGGAGGCGGCCGATGGCCTCCCGCACGGTCCTCACCCGCT
Organism: Microbacterium sp. HA-8; assembly: GCF_046111165.1. NCBI lineage: Bacteria > Bacillati > Actinomycetota > Actinomycetes > Micrococcales > Microbacteriaceae > Microbacterium > Microbacterium sp. HA-8. Next base: position 1,649,936 of record NZ_CP162025.1, on the reverse strand, counting down.
CGGTGTCTTGCGCCAGCGTGAGGCCGTCAGCGCCCAGCTTGGAGGCGATGAGAACCAGGCGCTTGCGTGTCTGCGGGATGCCCACCCGGACCGCTTGAACGACAGACCACTCAACTGAATAGCCATCCAAGTTCTCCAAGAACTGATCGAAGACGGGATGGTCGAGCAGCTGAGGAACATTCTCCATCGTGACCAGATCGGGCTGGACTTCTTTCACGAGCTTGCCGAACGTCTCAACAAGTTGCCAGTCGTCTCCGCGCTTCTTGCTCCTGCCCGACCGGCTGTACGTTGAAAACGGCTGGCATGGGGCGCATCCAGCGATCATGCTGATGTCGGCACCGCCAATCATGGCTGCAACGTCAGACGCCGAAAGTTCATTGACATCACGTTCAATGAACTTGGCCTTGTTATTGGCCTCGTAGGGATACTTGCACGCCGGGTCGATATCGATGCCCGCAACAACTTCGATACCTGCCTGGACGAGGCCGTATGTCAGGCCGCCAACTCCGCAGAACAGATCGACGGCACGAATCGTCGGAGCGTTCTCGCCCTCACTCATCAAGCGACCACTCCTTCCGTCTCCATCTGCTCTTTGCTCTTCGCAATCTCGACCTGGATGAAGCTCACGAAACATCCAACTGCTTCTCTCAGATAGTCTCCGACCGCAGTAGCGAGGCCCTTGAGCTCCGCTACCGTCACACCATCGCTGCAGTCAACGAATGACAGCGACCCATGAGCAAGTCCGTTGCGACGGTTCTTAACTAGTTTGAGGGCGCCCATGTCATCTCGAATGTGACGCTTTGCCGCTTCGAGGACATCAGGTGAGAGCGTCAGGCCACAGCCAACTCGTTCACATATCTTCTCAATCGAAGAGTCGTCCCAGCTTCCGCCCCCACCAGGTTCTATCTTGAACCCTTTGACAGGCATCTGCTGCAACAACTGCTCGCACAGATCAAGTGCCGCTTGCAGACGTTTGTCCGGCCCCAGATCGCTATGAGTGCGCGCGATCGAACGCACCCACTCAGTTCGGAGACCAATGCTTAGCTCGCTCGGACGCCGTTCCGCTTCCTCGACGGCGGCGACAACCGCTTCCAAGCATCGGAGCACGGTGGCTTCTACGAGGTTGTAGAGCTGTAGGTAGAGACTTGAGTTGAGAATCTTCTTCTGCTCAGTGGTGATCGGAGCGTCGGTTCCACGCAGGCGGGGTGTGCCCTCGCGGGCGGCATCCTCGACGTTCTGCAGAAAAGAGAGGTACGCCTCTATTTCTTCGTACCTCTCCTCAAAAAACGGAGCAAGATCAATCGTCGCCATGCCCCACCAGCTTGTGCTTCACGAAATCAATACGTCCGCGAAGGCGAGCGATCGCATTCGCACCGTCCGAACTCGTGATCTTCTGGAACTCCGGCAGATTAATCCAGGAGGCGACATCAATCTGGTCGGCCGGGCGGTCGGCAAGCTCCGGCATCTCAGCCAGTGCCCGGTCAACGCCGATAGCAATCGACTCGAATCGCGTCCGCGGCGTGGCCGTGCTCTTCTCAGCCTTACGGAATCCGAACGGGAAGTTGCGTGACACAAAATCAAGAACAGCATTGAACCGCTGGCGATATGCGTCCGCCAGGTCCGGGTTTGAAGCGAACTCTTGATTCATCTTCTTTGAGTAAGTGAAGAGGAAGTCGGAAGGCCGGTCTCGATAGCCGTCAAGACCGTCTCCGTACGCGAAGAGTCGCGTGACGAGTTCCTCGTAGCCACGCTCTCTCTTGGCCTTCGCCGGCATCGGCGCGAGCTGGGCAAGGAGCGGCACGTTAGCAAGTTCAGTTACAACGTCCAGGAACGGCCCAGCGAGAGCGCCACGACGAATCTCTGCATTGTTGGCGATCTTGCTGCCCGTGTTGATGCGCTCAAACATGTCGAGCCGCGCCGCCTCATCGGCATGCTCATTCAGAACGATGCCGCGAACTGATCGGTTCTTGATCTTTCGCTGCCTCGACTCGGGGAGGTCATCGAAACGGAATCCCGACAGATGTGTCAGGGGATCAAGTTCGCCAAGCTGGAATCCGCCGTAAATGAACTCTTCGATAGTGCGCAGTCTCTGCGAGCCGTCAACGATTTCCAGCCGCCCGTCCGGCATCTCCCAGAAGAAGATGAACGGAATCGGAAGACCCATAATCAATGACTCAATGAAACGAGACTTACGACGCTCCTCCCAGGTGAACTCGCGCTGATACGCGGGCACGACATATTCGCCGTCGCGGACCTTCTGGGCCAGCAGCTCGACGGAATACTCCGTGAGGAAGAAGTCGATTCGTTTGGACTGCTCAACGATCTGCGCTTCGGCAAGCTCGATCTGCTCCGCAGTCGGTCGATCCTTGGGCCGCGCCACCATCGCACCTCCTCCTTCTGCTTGCTTCACCTCCGACAGGTAGGCCTTGCCTCTAGGCTACCGGGGCGCTGCCCTTGCCACTGCGACGACAGGCGGGCGAACCCCAAGCCCACGTCACAGGATGCCGGGTGCCTCCGACATCTGTCGGCTGCCCTCGCCCTCCCCCACGTCGGCGACTCGTCGGACCCTCCGTTCCTGTGCTCGGACGAGCACGAGCTGGACGAGGCTGACCGGCCCGATCCAGAAGAACTTGAGGGCGTTCCACGCGAACAGCAGGACCAGCAGGTAGAGAGGACCGGGGCCTTCCCGCAGGATGATGGTGTAGCAGATCGCTGTGGCGTAGTAGTAACCGCCGCCCAGGAGCAGCATGGCGGGGATGCCCCACTTCAAGCCTCGACGGCGGTAGCGGATGGCGCCGAGCAGCAGGTTCGTGGGCGCGTACTGGAAGACGCCGTAGCCTCGTTCGCTCAGGTTCATGGATTGGCGAATCATTGCGGGCCTCTTTCCTCGTCATAGCGCGACGTGTTCCGTCGTGGAGGCGGCTATGAACCGAGTGCCCGCGAGGGGCCGTCCCGAAGGACCCGCGTAGTTTGCTGAACCTGCCTCATCTCACAGTCTACGACTGACGTGTGACGGAGGGAACCCCTCGCTGAGCGCAAGAGCGTGTACCTCGTCGGTGACCTTGGAGCGAGAGGACACCGATCATGGCGACGATGGCCGAGCAGATACAGGACGAGCGGCAGGCGCGAGCCGTGCTGTCGATGATCGCCGAGCCGAACGACCCAGCCACCGGCCTTGTCCTCGCCCATCACGGCGGCGTCGAGACGCTGCGCCTGATCCAGGCCGACGACGACGTGCCCTGTCTCGCTCGCGCCGAGGCGCTGATGTGGCGCGAACGGCTTACCGAACGGATCACGCCCGGCCTGCTGGATCAACTGGCGCAGGCGGAGCGGCACGGGTTCGGCACGCTCATTCCTGCCGACAAGGAGTGGCCCGCCGGCCTGGACAACTTGGGCGATCGTGCTCCGTACCTGCTGTGGATGCGCGGGGCGGTCTCGTTCCTGATGACGCCACTGAGCGATCGAGCCACGATCACCGGCTCTCGTGCCTCAACCCAATACGGCGAGCACGTCACGGGCGAGCTGGCGATGGGCCTGGCCGATGAGGAACGGGTCATCGTCGCCGGTGGCGCTTACGGGATCGAAGGGGCCGCGCACAAGAGCGCGCTGGCCGCGGGCGGTCAGACGATCGCTGTCCTGGCCGGTGGGCTGGATCGTCCCTACCCGGCCGGACACTCCGAGCTGCTGAACCGGATCGGGGATATCGGGCTGCTGGTCAGCGAACTGCCGCCCGGCTCTGCGCCGACAAAGCACAGGTTCCTCGCCCGTAGTCGCCTGTTGGCGGCACTGTCGGGTGCGACCGTGATCCCCGAGGCCGGGCCTCGATCCGGGTCGATGACCACGGTCATCGCCGCACGCGACCTCGGCCGGGGCGTCGGCGCCGTGCCTGGTCCGCTGACCAGCGTCGCGAGCGCCGGACCGAATGAACTCATCAAGCAAGGATTCGCCTCGCTCGTCACGCAGCCCAGCGACGTCATCGACCTTCTCGACGCCGACCCGAGCCCGGGTCGGGCCATGACCCGACCCGAGATCGGACGCGAGTTCGGGCACCGGCGGCCGTCACGGAGCACGCCCGGACGCTCTCTCTGAGTTCCAGGTACCCGCGCCGAGAACGCCGCGCGGGTGCTCCGCTCTGCTTCTGAGATAGTCTTGGGGCTATGGGGTCACCTGAGTCAGACAGAGCAGGGCTGCCGGCACGCCGGTAGCCCTGGATGCTGACGTTCTTCCCCACCAGCCTCGTCGCACGCGCGCCCTGAGTCGTCGCGTCCGTTGAGCCCGTGCATCCGAAACACCGGCCGTGCCTTTCGCACCCGTATTCGTCTCATGTTTCGGAAAGCACTCTCATGCCCTTCTTGCTGTATCTACTTGCCCTCGCCGTCTTCGCTCAAGGAACTTCCGAGTTCGTCCTGGCTGGCCTGCTACCGGCTATCGCCACCGAGCTTGGCGTCTCACTGAGTCAGGCCGGTCTCCTGACCTCCGCGTTCGCGGTCGGAATGGTCATCGGCGCGCCGGTGATGGCCGCTAGCGGCCGGAGGCTATCGCCGCGGTGGACCATGACCGGGTTCCTCGCCGTCTTCGTGGTCGCACACGTCGTCGGCGCCGTCACTGGGTCGTTCGTCATTCTCATCCTGACCCGGTTTGTCGCTGCGTTGGCGAACGCCGGGTTCCTTGCCGTCGCTTTGTCGACGGTCGGCCAGATCGTTCCCGCCCACCGGCGCGCACGCGCCCTGGCTGTAATCCTCGCTGGCACCACGCTCGCGCTGATCGCCGGTGTTCCTCTCGGGGCTCTTGTCGGTGAGGCATTGGGATGGCGCACGACCCTGTGGGCCATCGCGATCATCTGCGTACCCGCACTTATCGCGGTGGTCACGGCGACGCCGACCCGGCCCGACCCAACTGCAGTAGCCACCGCACCGACAACGTTGGGTGCAGAGCTCTCGGTCTTGCGTCGGCGCCCGCTACAAGTCGTCGTGGTCCTGGCGATCTTGGTCAACGGAGCGACGTTCTGCACGTTCACCTACTTGGCTGTGATCGCCGCTGGACCGGGTGGCATCGGTGACCGGGCGGTGCCGGCGCTCCTGGCATTGTTCGGCATCGGCGCCTTTACTGGTGTCACCTTGGCCGGCCAGCTCGGAGACCGTCACTGGCGCCCGCTGATCGCGATAGCGAGTCCGCTCCTGCTTGTCGGCTGGGCGACTCTCGCCCTGGCACCGACGAGCCCCGCTCTGCTGTGGGTTCTAGCCTTCACACAAGGCGCTCTGTCCTTCACCGTCGGCAGCGCGCTGATCGCCCGGATCATGGCCGAGGCGGAAGCAGCCCCAGCGATGTCCGGGTCGTTCTCTACTGCGGCACTCAACATCGGGGCGATCATCGGCCCCATTGCTGGCGGTCTCGCCCTCAACCTCGCCGGAACGCGCGGCATCGCTCTGACCAGTGCCATATTCGTCGGCCTCGCTCTGCTTCTGTGGTGGTACCGCACGAGGGCGCATCGGGAGCGTGTCAACTAGGACGGTGGGTCGTCGGACGACACGCATCACTGGGATTCGACAGCGTGATGTCTCCCCGTCACAGTGGAGCACTCTGGTTCGAGCCGGTCATTGCTCGAACCAGAGTGCTCCACGCTGCCGTCGTACCGTCGGCCTATGACTGTGTGACCGTAACGATCGTCCGTGACGGCGGCGCGGTCTTGGTAGGTGAGTTCGGGAAGCAACTGGTCAATGCCGGCGACGTGATCCTGCTCGGTCCGAACACGCTGTGCGGTGGTGAGCCCGAAGGCCGTATCACGATGACGACAATCTATGCCGACATCGACTATGTGGTCGATCAAGTGTTCTGGCAGTACGTCGGGATGCTGCAAGATCGTCTCGATGCGCATGTTTTTTACGCCGCCACCTATGTTGAGCCCGCCCAGATTCTTCGACTCGGCGAGGATCGGGCGGAGTCGTTAACGCCGTGGCTGGACGAACTGGTCACGCTAAGTATCGAAGGCCGGCCAGTGGAGAACTTCTACCGAATGCAGGCGCTCTGGTTCTCGATCACGCACGTCATCGCCCCCTTCATCAAGACCTCTCCGATCCGAACATCCTCAACGCAGCGAGCGACAACGTGGCCCACGTTGCCTCGGCATCGCCGGTTCACCCCGCTGCGCATGGAGGCGCGGAGAGCCGCGGAACTGCTGCGCGCGGACATTGAGCGCCGTTGGTCGGTGTCGGACCTTGCCGATGAAGTCCATTTGTCTAAGTCGCAGATGGGGCGGGTGTTTGTGGAAGCGTACGGCAAGTCGCCCATCGCTTACCTAACAATGCTCCGCACAGAACGGATGGCTTATCTTCTCCGCACTACCGACCGGCCACTTTCCGCCATTGCTCGCGAAGTCGGCTGGCGTGATTCAGACTTCGCTGCGCGACAGTTTCGCCGCGGTATCGGCGTCACGCCAAATCAGTATCGGAGCATCGAACATGCTAAGTCTGCTCGATTGGTAGTCGGGTGACGTGCGGCCACAGGTGCCCATTCACAGACTCGGCGTCCGCCGCCCGACAGCCACAGGCCGTATCTGCTCCGTCGTGGTGCCCTCGATCGTGGCGGCGCGGGCGCGGTTCGTGGCGGCGCGGGCGCGGATCGCGTCGATCTTCTGGCTGGTGCTCTCCGGGTCGGGGCCGAACGGGGGGCGGTCGTCGGTGATGCCGTAGCGGTCTCGGTATGCGGCGATGGTGCGGGCGGCGCGCCACCATGCCGCCTGCTGCTTCTTGTCCTTCGGTGCCTGGCCGAGGCTGGCCGTCCACGGTTCCTTCTCGGTGAGCGCGGTACGGAGTATGGCGTCGGCGCGGGCCTCGATCAGCTCGCGGCGCTCGTCCAGGGCTTGGCGCATGTCCTCGGCCATCTGCCCGCCGGCGTGCGGGATGAGCCCGACGATCAACCGCGGGGGCTTGCGGGTGCGTCCCGATCCGGCAGGCCGGACGGTGGCACGAGCGACGCGGGCGTGAAGGACGGAGGCGATGTCGTCGGCATCGCCCAGGCCCCGCGCGGCCACCAGCTTGGGCAGCAGCACGTCGAGGTCGTGGTGGTTGGCCTCGGCGTGGCGCAGCTCGGCCGACAGGGCACCGTAGGCGTCGGAGGCGAGCACGTCTTCGACCTGCTCGACAGTGAGGCCGGAGGCTTGCAGGAGGGTGGCCCAGCGGTCGTGCTGCGCGGCTTGCGCGATCGTGTCGTACTCGGCTGCGAGCTGGGCGATCGAGCCCCAGCGGTCTTGCTCGGCAGTGATCGTCTCGTGCGCCGACAGCTCCGCTCCGATGTGCTGCAACACGCCGTAGAGGATCGAGCGTGCGGTGACGTTCGGGTTGTCGCCGGGATGCGGCACTGCGTGCTCGGCGTCCTCACGGTCGACGGCGACGTAGGCGTGGTTGCTGGTGGCGCCGCGGGTCATGGAGACGTAGAAGTTCTCCCGCGTCGTCGTGGCAGTGACGACCGCGTGCGCGGTGTCGGTGGTCACGCCTTGGGCACGGTGCGCGGTGATCGCGTAACCGAGGTCCAGATACTCGGCCACATAGTCGGCCGGCAGGACAATCCCGCCGCCGAACCTGCGCCCGGCAAGGCGGACGCTGACCGACCCGTCCTCACGAACGCCGGTGACGATCCAGCCGGCGCCGTTGCGGACCCACGTTCGGCCGTTGCGGAGCCGCCGGTCGTTCTCGCGGGTGATGACCAGATCGCCTTCCGAGACCGCGGTGCCGTCGTGCAGCGCGAGTTCGCGGGTCGGGTTCACGGCGCCGTCGATGATCCGATCTGCCCGCGCCCGCGCGTTCAGCTCGGTGACGGTCGAGTGCGTCTCGGTCACGAGGATCGACGCACGCCCAGCAGCAATATCGGCCCGCCACGCGCGATAGGCGGCGTCGATCATCGCTTCCTCGTCGCCGCCGGTGATCCGGCCATGCCCGATCAGGGTGTCGATCGCCTCCGTGCGGCCGTGGCGGAGCTGGAGCGAGGTGGTCTTCTCCCACTCGTTGGTGAAGCGGTGCAGATCGGTCAGCTCAGGAGCGTCGCCGCGGGCGTGCACCAGCATGGCGAAGCTGCCGCCGGCGCCCGGTGATTGGAGTTGGCCCCAGTCACCGACCAGGAGGACCTTCGCGCCCGCCTGCTCGGCCTCGTGGGTGATCCGGTCCAGCGACATGGTGCCGGCCAGGCTCGCCTCGTCGATGATGACGAGCTGCCCGGCCGTGAACGTGGTGCCGTGCATGAGGTGGTTCTGCCACCACTTCGCGGTGTTCTCCGTCGCGATGCCGAGGTCATCGGCGAGGACCTGCGCCGCCACGGCAGAGGGCGCGAGTCCGATCACCGACCCGTTACCGTGTTCCTTCTCCCACGCCCTGCGGAGCCCGTTCATGGCCGTGGTCTTCCCGGCACCGGCCGGGCCGACCAGCACGTCCACGATCCGACCGGAGACTGCGATAGCTGCCAGGGCCGCGGCCTGATCCTCGCCGAGCACCCGCCCGCGTGCGTCGGGCTTTCGGGCGATCCTATCGACCGTCTCCAACGCCACGACCGGCCCCGTGGTGGTGGACGCTCGGGCCAGGAGCCGGTCTTCGGCGGCCAGCAGGACTTCGGATGAGAACAGCGTCGAGGCGTGCGGCCGGAACCGGGAGGTGCCGTCCACGCGGCGGAACTGCAACGGGCTCGACGCCAGCTCCGGCGGCGTCAACCGCAGCGAAGCGTGCTCGGCCGCGTAGACCACCAGGCCAGTGATCGCCTCCCGATCCTGCGTGGTGACGAACCGCCACCCCATCAACTGCCGGGATGCCTCGGCATGCAGGTTCCAGCGGGTCCAGGTCGAACGCTTCTCACCGACCGTCTCCATCACGGTCTGCCCGACCTCACGCACCACATCCAGCGGCACATCGTCGGCACGCAACACCCGCGGCGCCTGCGCGTTCGTCGCGGTGAGGGTGCGAGCCCAGCCGTTCGCGTCCTTCCCGAGCACTCGGCTGGCACGCTGGCGCCACTCGCGGGTGAGGTCGGCCAGCGATCGAACCTGCTTCTCCGGCCGGGTAGCGAGCGTCGCCTGTGCCCGGAGTTTCAGCACCGTCCGCGCCGAAGGCTGGCGCCCGTGCCTGGCGACGTACTCAGCGATCAGGCGATCCTTCTCGGCCTCAATGTGTCGCGACCGGGTGGAGAACTCAGTCACCAGCTCGTCGGGCACGCCCTGGATTTCCCATGCCGGGTTCCGGTCGCGGCTCCGCTCTCGCGCCTCCCACTCCACACCGAGGACGCGGGTGAGCTGGTCCGCCAGAGCGGCGTTGTAGAGCTCGGAGACGGCTACGACGACCGAGTGCATCGGCCGGCCAGCGAGGGTTCGCCAGCGACCGTCCTGCACGGTCAGGACCTTGTTGCTGATGACGACGTGCGTGTGCAACTGCGGGTCGCCCGCGCGGCTGTCGTAGTGATCGAACGCCGCCGCCACGACGCCGGCGACATCGACGTGCGCAACCGCGCCGTCCGGGCCGGTTGCACCGACTCGGGTTGTCGCAACCTCTCGTTCGAGGAACGCAACCAGCTCTGCAACCGCCGCATGGTGGGCGTCTGCGATCAAGGCTTGGGTGCCCGCGTCTGCAACCGCCCAGATCGTGGAGACGGACTTCGGCACGGAGAAGGTGAAGTCATAGCCCGCCACGGCGCGGCGGGTTCCGCGCTCAGCCTCCTCCGCTTCGATCGCGGCTACTTGTTGAGCTCGAGCGGCCGGCCCCAGTTCGGAGTCGAGGGCGTCGACGCGCTGCGTGATCCGCTCCGCGACCGACGCGAACTGCTGGTAGGCGCGGCCCAGCGGATCTCCCGTGATCGGGTCGTGGCCCATCCCGATCAACAGCGCGAGCTGGGCTTCTGCGACCTGGGCTCCCTCGACCAGCTCGCCGTGCCCGAGCCGGCCAAGTCCCGAGCCCATCCAGAAGCCGGGCGGCGTTCCTGCCTCTGCGTAATACCGAGTCAGCGGCGTGGACAGCGAGCGGTCGCCATCGCCCGCGGCGATGGACTTCAGCAGGTACTTGTACCCATCGCCCGCGCTCATCACACGCATCGAAACCGTCACCTCGGCTGCCCCTTCCGCTAACCGCTCGGAGAGCAGGTGATCCCGCAAGCCCGGTCGCATCAGATGCGACTCGGGACCCCTCGCGCCTCGTCTGAAAGACGTGTGATGGCTCGGGGAGCCGACTGGAGGCTCCGGTGGGTCTGGCAGGCCGGCGCGATATGACGGTGTGCCTCGACGTGGTGCGAACGGCGGGCCGAAGCATCCGCGACGGACGGATCGGGCGACTGAGCACCTGGCTGCTGACCAGCCCGGCAGGAACCTCCCGTGCGGAATCCGACCGGGGATCATTCGTCAGCCGGAGTCCCCATGCTCGATCTCAACGACCACGAACGCCCGCTCAGGGTCGGCTCCTTGTTCAGCGGTTACGGCGGGCTCGACCTCGCCGTCGAACACGCCCTGGGCGCCGAAACGATCTGGTTCTCCGAGAACAACGAACACGTCTCGCGCATCTTCGCCCACCACTGGCCCGACGCCCCCAACCTGGGCGACATCACCACCATCGACTGGCGGGCCGTGCCCCAGGTCGACGTGCTCTGCGGCGGCTTCCCTTGCCAGGACGTATCGACCGTGGGCAAGCGGTCTGGCCTCGCACCCGGCACCCGCTCCGGGCTCTGGTCGCACATGGCCGAAGCGATCGACGCGCTACAACCCCAGCTCGCCGTCATCGAGAACGTGCGTGGCCTGCTGTCCTCACCTGCTGTCCGCGCGCCTCTGGAAGGAGACCGCAATGCGCAATGCAACCCAGTCCACGCAACCCCCTGCGATGCAACCCTTTGCGACTTGGAACCCGACCCGTGGGGTCTGGGAGACCTCGCAGCTCGACCTCTCCGGGCAGCCGGCGCCGTACTCGGCAATCTGGCCGACCTCGGGATGGATGCGCAATGGATCGGCCTACCAGCGTCCCTTGTCGGCGCTCCTCACCCCCGGCTCCGTATCTTCATCCTCGCGCACCGCCAAGACGCTATTCCGGACGCCGCTGGCGACCGACTCGACGCGCGGCGGCGAATCACTGGATCAAGTTCGGGCACGTCGGGGAACGATCGCTCTGTCCCATCAGATCATCGACCTCGCGCTCAACGGGCCGACTGGCTCGCAGACCAAGAACGACGACTCGGAGACGTTGTGGTCCCTGATCGAGGACATCTTCGCCGCTGGGGACGCTACGCCGCCGCCGTTGCCCGATGGGAACACGTCACCGGACGACCGGCACCAGCGCCCGCTCTCCTGAGCGACGAGACAGGCCCCCGTCCCTCTGCCGCCTTTGTCGAATGGCTTATGGGCCTCCCCACTGGATGGGTCACCGACCCATTTCATGGCCTCACTCCTAACCAGCAGGCCGCTGCACTTGGCAATGGCGTACTTCCACTCCAAGCCGCCAATGCGCTTGAGGTTCTGCACGGCTGAGGCCGCGTCCCGCACGTTCGGTCGATGATGATCTGGTGGGGGCGAAGGGATCAGCTCTGCTGCACGCGGGCGAACTGCCCGGCAGTTCCGCCGTAGCGTGGGAGTCACCTCGAGCAACTACCGGGCGCTGAGCCGCGTGCGGGCGCAAGCGACGGGTGAAACGCGCATCCGCCCCGACGAAACCCGCAGGATCGGCGTGAGGACGGCCCGCGCTCGGCTCTGATCCGGTAGTCCGGTAGAGACTCGTCGGGTTCATCGCGGAGCCTGGTGGTCCGAAGCATCGTTCCGTCGTCCGTCTTGTCTTCCTGATCCTCCCGGCGCACCTCATGGTCGCACGGTCGCCCTCTCGGGTGGCTGTTGGCGGGAGGAGGTCAGGCGATGACTGCGACAGAGGACAAGCAGGCGGCGCGGCAGGCGACGCTCGACGCGCTGGAAGAACGCATCGTCCGCTCGGTCGAGGAACTGGTGTCAGGCGATGACTGGCGTCGTGCGATCGAGTTCGCCGCGAGGTTCCGTACCCGCTCGTTCAACAACACGCTGTTGATCTGGGCGCAGCACCTCGAAGCCTACGAACAGGGCCGGGTGCCGACGCCGACGCCGACGTGGGTGGCGGGGTTCAACGACTGGCGGAAGATGGGCCGCTGGCCTGAGAAGGACGGCGGCTACCGGATTCGCGGTCCGGTCAAGGCGAGGTTCGCGTCGGCGACCCCGCGCGATCCGGCATCGTGGCGGCGGCTGGGGAAGCAGGAGAAGCCGCGGCCGGGCGAGGTCGTGCGCCGCCGGATAGTCAGTGTCGTCCCGGCCTATGTGTGGGACGTGTCGAGGACGCACGGAGACCCTATTCCCGAGCTGCCGCGTCCGAGGCTCCTGGAAGGCGAAGCCCCGGCCGGGCTGTGGGAGGGCCTGGCCGAGCAGGCGGAGTCGCTGGGGTTCGAGGTGCTGCGCATGCCGCGCGAGAGCATCGATCGTCACGCGAATGGATGCACCGATTTCGAGACCCGGCAGGTGATGGTCAGCGCGGACATGGACCCGGCCGCACGGGCCAAGACTCTCGCGCACGAGCTGGCGCACGTCCGGCTGGATGGCCCGAACCAGCAGGACGACGCCCGTCAGCATCGCGGGATCAGCGAGGTGCGGGCCGAGTCGGTGGCGCTGATGATCGCGGCCGCGCACGGCATGGACACCAGCGACTACACGATCCCGTATGTCGCCGGATGGGCGTCGAGCGTGGACGGGAAAGACCCCGTAGCGGTAATCCGTGCCACGGGCGAGCAGGTGCGCAGCACCACCTTCGACATCCTCGACAAGCTCGACACCGCCCAGCTCAGCAACGGCAACCCGCTGTCCTTGCGGACCACCGGCCCGGAGCACACGCCGCAGGCTCAGGAGACACCCCAGCGGGCACCGTATCGGGTTGAGCCGCTGCCGGAACGGGAAACACCCGCCGCCGCGCCGGTCGGCTCGGGACGGGGGCTGTGATGGTCACCGCCGCCATGGCTGCCGCCATGTTCCGCGGGCTCGACGGGGCGCCGCTGCCGGTCGCGGCGCGTGAGCTGGCGCAGGCAGACGTGCCGGTGTTCCCGTGTGCGCCGGGCGGGAAGCGCCCGATCCCGGCGCGCGGGTTCCACGCGGCCAGCAGCGACCCGGACCGTGTTGAGGGATGGTGGCGGTCACGGCCGACCGCGAACATCGGCATCCCGACCGGCGCGGTCTCGGGGCTGGTCGTGATCGACGTGGACGTGCACGACGTCAACGGGTACGCCGCCTATGCGCGGGCGGCGCGGGCCGGGCTGGTCCCGCAGCCGTTGGCCGTCGTCCGCACGCCCACGGGCGGTCAGCATGCCTACTTCCCGGCGGACCCGACCTGTGAGCAGCGGTCCTGGCAGGCCGGGAAGGTCGGCATCGACTGCCGCGGTGATGGTGGCTACATCATCGCCCCGCCCTCGGTCCTGCGGCTCGACGGCGTGCGCACTCCGTACCGGGTCGAGCAGGTCGCTGCCGGCGCTGCTCGGCCGATAGACGCGGGCCGGCTGCGGGATTTCCTCGATCCTCGGCCCGCGCCACGGCCACGCACAGTGCAGCCGATTCGTGGAGAGGACGCGGAGCGGCTGGCGTCATGGCTGGGCCGGCAGGCCACCGATCGCAACCTCAAACTGTTCTGGGCCTCCTGCCGCTTGGCCGAGGGCGGGGTGGCCGTCGCCGATGCCCTGGATGCGATGGTGACGGCCGCGCAGTCCGACTTCGGGGAGCGGGAGATCACCCGCACCGTCTACAGCGCCTACCGCAGCGTCGGCGGCGGAGCCCGGCAGGATCGCTCCGCCGCCTCGCTGAGTCCTCCCGCCGGTGCGTTCGCTCGCCGGAGCCCACAGCAACGGGCGCCCGCATCGAGAGGCTTGCCATGAAGGAGCTGCGCAGCCGCCGGTGGGCGGTCACGACCTCGGTCGCCGGGACGGTGTTCATCGCCGCCGGCGCGTTCTGGTTGTCCTTCACCTCCTTGGCCGACCTCGCCCGCAGGTCCGGGATCGGTGCGGATCAGGCATGGGCATGGCCCCTGATCGTCGATGGCGTGATCGTGGTCTCCACGGTCGCCGTCGTCGCGCTCGCTGGTGAGCGGGCGGCGTGGTATCCGTGGGCGCTGCTGGTCGGCGGTGCGGCGGTGTCGGTGACGGCGAACAGCCTTCATGCGGTGGTCGCGGCCGATGCCGATGTTCCCGGACCGCTTGCCGCGGCGGTCGCTGCGGTGCCACCGGTCGTGCTGCTGGCGATCACCCATCTGACCGTCGTCCTGACCCGCGCCAGCACGCGCCCCGCCGATGTGCGACAGGTGGTTGAGCCGTTCCCTGCTCTGCCACAGGGCGAGGCGGCGTCCCTCGATCCGGCTCCTACGACGGCGGGCACCCTCGACGCGGGCACGGTCGACGGGTCGGATCGCCGGGCGGTCGCGGCAGAGCTGCGCGAGCAGGACTGGTCGAACAAGGCCATCGCCCGGCACCTGGGCGTGCATCCCTCGACGGTCGGGCGCTGGCTGCCGCCCGCTCACCAGTCCAATGAGGCTGACCCGTCCGGGTCACAGCCCGAGATGGAAGGAGCCCAGCGATGAACGACGAGGACCGGCTGCACGAGCAGCATCACCAGCACCCCGAGCCTGAGCAGGCTGCACGGGGGAAGAAGGACCCCGACCCGACCGAGGCTGCGGAGGCGGTGGGGACGCCGGATGCGGTCAAGGAGGCCGAGTCCCGCAAGGCCGCGAAGGAGAAGCTGGCGCGCGTTCGGGGGCGGGGCGTGGATTGGGTGCGCCCGACCGATCTGTTCGCCCAGAGCGGCGGGGCGTTGTCTCGCCGCGGCATCGACCGTACCGCCAACCTGAACCGTCGCGTCCGTGCCCCGATCGAGAAGGGCGCGCGCTGGGTTGCCAACCGCGCCAAGCGGCTGCCGCCCCTGTCGGCGTTCGGTCGCCGTGGCGGTCACGAGCTGGGACCGCGCCGCTCCGGGGTCGGGATGAGGTAGACGGGTGGTGATGAGTCGTGGACGCCCGGTTGGTCGAGTCAGAGCCCGCAGTCGCCTGCGGGTGCACCTGCCCGCCAGGAGGTGCCTAGACCATGACCAACAACACCCGCACCGCAAGCGAGGCCAGCGGCTCGTCGGCTGAGGACTACCGCAGCAGCGAGGGGCTGCGTGCCCTGCTGAAACGGCTCCACGTCGCCGGTCGCGGCGCCTGGGAGCACGACCCGGTGGCAGCGGAGCTGATGGCGTTCGCCGCCGAGAGATACGCGGCTCTCGCGCACAAGCACCACCTCGACCCGTGGGAGGCTGCGTCGGCGGCGTTCGATGTGATGCGCACCAAGACCGCCCGCACCGCGGACGACCCGTGGGCAGTCGTCACGCACGCGGTACGGATCACCTGCATCGCCGAGGAACGCGGCCAAGGTCTGCTGTGCTCGACGCACCAGGCGCGCCGGCCCCGCTACTCGGTGTTCCACGATCCCGAACGGCTCTCCGACCGTGAGAACGTCCTGTCGGACTATCACCCCGCGTTCCAGATCAAGGACGCTCACGACCGCGACGACGACACCCCGGACCAGGGGCCAGCCGAGCCGGCGGCAACGTCGGCTTCGTCGGCGGTCGAGGACGCGATCACGCTGCTGGTGCTGCTGGACTGGCCCAAAGGCACGGCACGCTCGGCGGTGGAGCACGTCTGCGTCGCGCTGACTCGTGTCGGGAACCGGCACACCGCCTATGAGACGCTGCGGCGCGACAAGCACGCCAGGGCGCTGATCGACCTGCCCAGCCGCTCGTGGGCGGTGCTGCTGCGCGCCCTGCTGGGCTGCCCGGACCCGGCGCTCGCGGCCACCAGCGCAGGGCGGGGCGTGCTGTTGCGGCTGCTGATCGGCGAGACGCTGCCGGTGCTGCTGCGCGACGACGACCTCGTGCTCACCCTCTCGCTGGCCGCGCCGGGCACGAACACGCCCAACGGCAAGAAGTCGCGGGGTGCGGGATGAGCGCGCCTGCCGGGCACATCGAGCTGGAGCGGGCGGTGGACTCCATCACGGTCGGCCACCGGCACCGCACGGATCTGGGCGACCTCGACGCGCTGGCCGCGTCGATCGACCGGGGCGGGCTGTTGCAGCCGCCGACGATCACCCCGGACGGGGTGTTGGTGTGCGGGGCGCGCCGGCTGGCGGCGATCAAGAAGCTCGGCTGGCGGCGCGTCAGCGTGTGGGTGCGCTCGGGCATCTCGGACCGGCTCGGGCATCTGCTGGCCGAGCAGGACGACAACCAGCTTCACAAGCCGCTCACCCCGATCGAGGCCGCCGCCTTGTACCGGGAAATCAAGGAACTCATGGCCGAGGACGCCGCCCGCCGCAAGGCCAAGACCCAGTTCCACGACGGCCACGAACCGGGACAGCATGGTCCCGCCGATTCAGCGGGACCATCGGACTCCCATCAGCTCGGGGATGCTCGCGCTCAGGCGGCACGGATGGTGACCGGCTCCGCGTCCTACAGCCGGCTGGAGCAGATCGGGCACCTGCGACGACTGGCCGACGACCCGACCGTCTCCGATCTGATGCGGGCTCAGGCGCGGGACGGGCTGGCGCAGATCGAGGCCGGCGCGCCGGTCAACCCGATCTTCCAACGACTGCGCGACGCCCAAGGCGAGGCCGACAGCGAGCGGGACCGGCGGCTGCACGAGCTGGCCGACGAAGCCTTGGCCCGCGTACACGCCGCCAAGACCAGCAAGACCAGCAAGCCGGCTACGCCGAAGCGTCGTCCGGTCGTGGAGGATGAGCGGCCGGCCAGGTATCCGGTGCGGGCGTTCGTGCTGACCTGGGGCGACCTGGAAGCGTGGTGGACCCACTACGACGTGGACGAGCTGGCCGTCGAGCTCACCGCTGAGCAGGCCGAGGCGTTCTTCGCCACGGTCGAGGGCACCACCGAGTTCGCCGACCGGCTCCGGGTCGCCCGCACCGAGACGCGATCAGACCGGCCGTTACTGCGCGCGCTCTGAGCCACCCGGCCTCGCCAGGCGCCTGTGGGTTCACCTCCGGGCATGAAGACGACTCCCGCCTCCTGGTCCCGTGGCCGGCTGATCGCCGTGATCGCCGCCGGCCTCGTCCTGCTCATCCTGATCGGCGTCGGCGTGTACGGGCTCATCACTGGCCCACGCCCCGCTGGCGACCCGAACCCTGCGCCCGCCCCCACCGTCACCGAGCCGGGCGAGTCCGAGACGGGCAGACCGGGGCCGCCGCGGGTGATGCCATCGAACGACCCGGACGAGTTCGCCCGCAACGTCGCCGAGGTGCTGTTCGCCTGGGACACCGGCTCCGGTCTGATGCCGCTGGACTACTCCGCCGCGATCTTGGAGGTCGGAGACCCGTCCGGTCATGAGCAGGCCGGCCTCGCCTCCGACATCGCCGGCTATCTGCCGACCCGTGAGGCGTGGATCGAGCTGCGCAAGTACGCCACGACCCAGCACCTCACAATCGAGTCCTCGTTCGTGCCCGAGGCGTGGGGGCAGGCGGTCGAGCAGGCTCAGCCTGGTCAGCTCCCGGCCGGTGCCACCGCGGTCACGATCGAGGGCACCCGGCACCGCGAGGGCGTCTGGAACGGCGAGCCGGTGACGTCGGAGCACTCGGTGTCCTTCACCGTGTTCCTGGCCTGCCCGCCCCCGGCACCCGAGTTCCGCTCCGGCCTGTGTCATGTGCTGCGCCTGTCGCAGCTCGACAACCCGCTCCGATAGCCGTGAGGGGTTGTCGTGGTCAAGAAGCTGCTCATCCTCGGGCTCGTCTTCGTGCTGTTCGGCCCCGCCTGCGTCCTGCTGGCGATCGGCGTGCTGATGAACCCTGCCGCCGCGAACTGCGCGGTCCCCGCCGGTAGCGTCACGGTCGAGAATGTCCCTGACTCGCTGACGGTCACCACCGCGGACGGCACCACGTTCACGCTGAACAAGACCCAGCTCACGCACGCGGCCACGATCATCACGATCGGAGGCGGGATCGAGGGTGTCGGCCGCCCCGGAGTCACGATCGCGCTGATGGCCGCGCTCACCGAGAGCACCCTGCGGATGCTGGCGAACACC
Source organism: Microbacterium sp. HA-8 (assembly GCF_046111165.1). Classification (NCBI taxonomy): domain Bacteria; kingdom Bacillati; phylum Actinomycetota; class Actinomycetes; order Micrococcales; family Microbacteriaceae; genus Microbacterium; species Microbacterium sp. HA-8. The sequence goes on along the minus strand of NZ_CP162025.1, from coordinate 1,631,880 downwards.
GGTACTTATCCCGAGAGCGGCGACTACCCGAACGACGGCAACGGGTCGGATCACGACAGCCTGGGCCTGTTCCAGATGAGGCCGCAATCGGGTTGGGGAACCGTCGCGGAGCTGATGGACCCGCAGTACCAAGCGAGGGCGTTCTTCGGCGGGCCGACCGGCCCGAACTACCCCTCGCCGCGGGGTCTGCTGGACATTCCGGGCTGGCAGCAGATGGACCCCGGCGAGGCCGCACAAGCCGTCGAGGTGTCGGCCTTCCCGGATCGCTACCGCAACTACGAGCCGGTCGCAGAAGCCATCCTTGACGCCCTCACCGGCGCATCCGGCGGCACCGGCGAGGCCGGGCCGGCGAGCGTCGTGCTCGCCGCGGGGCCGGTGGCCGAGCCGTCGCGGGTGGTGTTCCCGCTGCCCGAGGGCACCTGGGTGATGACCTCGCCGTTCGGGCCGCGCATCCACCCGATCACCAGGGAGCCGTCGTTCCACACCGGCACCGACTTCGCCGCACCGGATGGCACCCCGATCCTCGCCGCGGCGGACGGCACCGTGACGGTCGCGGAGTTCAGTGGCGGCTACGGCGGGCTGATCGTGATCGAGCATCATATCGACGGTGCCACGGTGGCGACGGCCTACGCCCATATGTGGGAGCACGGCATTCACGTCTCGCCCGGTGACCGGGTGGTCGCCGGGCAGCACATCGGCGATGTCGGCAGCTCGGGCAACTCGACGGGGCCGCATCTGCACTTCGAGGTCCGGCCCGACGGCACCAGCGGCGAGGCCGTCGATGCCGCGAAGTGGCTCAACGACCACAACGCGGCCGACCTGCCCGAAGCCACGGCCGGCAGCCCGAACGAGTGCAGCTCCGGCGGCACGGCAGGTGCGCCCGCGCCGCTGGACGGCGACCCCGACCAGATGGTCGATGACCCCACGAGCGACGGGCAGATCACCGCGCGGATGGCGCACGTCATGGTGCAGGCCCGTGCGGCGTTCCCCGACACCTCGTGGGCGTGCTACTCGCCCCGGCCGGGCACTGTGTCGGAACATCCGCTGGGCAGGGCATGTGATGTGACGTTCGGGAACGCGATCGGGCACCACCCGACGCCCGCGCAGCTCGAGGACGGGTGGCGGGTGACGAACTGGCTGAAAGACCACGCCGAGGTCTTGGGCGTGGAGTATCTGATCTGGCAAGACCAGATATGGTCCCTCGCCCGCGATGCCGAGGGCTGGCGCGACTACACCCGCGGTACTGATATCACCACCAAGCACATAGACCACCTGCACATCACCGTCCAAGCCGGCGGTGCCTGATGGGTGTGTTCCCCGACTTCGACGGTCTCGGCGGGATCGGTGACCTGAAACAGGTCATCGGAGCCCTACTGACGATCGTGCTCATCGTCGCGGTGCTCATGGTCATCGTCTCGGGGATCTGCTGGGCGCTGGGCGCCTCGCACGGCAACCACTCCCTGGCCTCCAAGGGTCGGGTCGGGGTGCTCGTCGGCGTCGGTGCCGCGGCGCTCGCGGGCGCCGGCGTCGCGTGGGTGAACTGGCTCATCGCTCTCGGCAACCAGCTCTGACCCTTCCGGCTCGTCTATAGGCCCGCTCTCCACTTGGGGAGCGGGCCCTTCTTTCGCCTGTTCTCGCCAGTCGCTTCCTGGTTCACCTCGCCGCCACAAGCCATCCGCTCAGCGAGGGAGTAACCGCCGTGATCGACATTGACCCCAACAGCAACGGCCTGCCCGGCATCGAACAGCTCCGCACCATCGTCGGCGCCGTGATGACGGTCGGCCTCATCCTCTCCGTCTTGGCCTTGATCGTGAGCGCGATTGTCTGGGCTTACGGCGCCAACAGCTCGAACCCGCACTTGTCCGGCAGGGGGAAGCTGGGCGTCCTCATCTCCTGCCGTGCCGCGGTGATCTGCGGTGCGGCGGTGACGCTCGTGAACTTCTTCTGGAACGTCGGCCAGGCCGTATAGGGCCGCCGATCACAGCAGGAGATTCGTGATGGGTGTTTGCGACGTTCCCGTGATTTCGACCGTCTGCGACGTGGCCGGCGAGGCCGCCGCGACGGTCGTGGCCGCCCCGTTCGACTGGCTCGCGCAGGCGATGGGCGGCGCGGCCGGATGGCTGATCGAGGCGATGTGGTCGGTGTTCGACACGACCACGCTGGTCGATGTCCAGACGGACGGGTTCACCAGCGTCTACAACCTGATCTTCGGCATCGGGGTCTTCCTCGTCCTGATCTTCTTCTGCCTCCAACTCATCACCGGGCTGGTCAGACGTGACCCGACCGCGCTGTCTCGTGCCGCGCTCGGCGCGGCGAAATCGGTGCTGGGCGCGTTCGTGGTCGTCACGCTGACCGCGCTCGCGCTGGAAATCGTGGACCAGCTCTGCATCGGCATCATCCAGGCGTCCGGCGAGACCACCGGGACGATGGGCGACAAGATCATCCTGCTCGCCGCCGGGCTGAGCGGTATCAACATCGCCGCGCCCGGCGTCGGCGCCATCGTGACGATCTTCCTCGCCGGGCTGATGATCGCCGCCGTCGCGATCGTCTGGTTCAGCCTGTTGATCCGCAAGGCGCTGCTGCTGGTCGGCGTCGTCCTGGCGCCGATCGCGTTCGCCGGAGCGTCCTGGGATGCCACCAAAGGGTGGATCGGGAAATGGGCGGCGTTCGTGATCGCCCTCATCGTCAGCAAGCTCGTACTCGTCGTCATCTTCCTGCTGGCGATCACGCAGATAGCGACCCCGGTCGAGCTGGACATCTCAGCTGTGACAGAGCCGATCACCGGCATCGTCCTGATGGGCATCGCGGCGTTCGCGCCCTACATGGTCTACCGCTTCGTGTCCTTCCTCGGCTTCGACCTCTACCAGCAGATGGGCACCGAGCAGGAAGCCAAGAACGCGCTCAACCGCCCGCTCCCGATCCCGTCCAAGCCCCAGGGCGGCGGCGAGCCCAAGAAGGTGCTCGATGATCCCATGGGCGGTGGCGGGTCCGGCGGCGGATCGGGCGGAACACCGCCGCCCAAGACACCCGCACCGGCTGCCGGAGGTGGCGGAGGCGCTGGAGCAGGAGCAGGAGCCGGCGGCGGTGCCGGTGCTGGCGCGGGGGCCGGTGCTGCGGCAGGTCCCGCCGCTGCGGTGATCGTCGGGGCGCAAGTCGTCAAAGGCGCGGCCGAGGCCGGACCGAAGGCAGGCAAAGCCGTCGCCGGTCAGGCCGAGACCGCCGCAGGCGCCGCTGACGAGCCCGGCACCGTGCCGTCGAAGACGCCGCCGCCTTCGACTCCGCAGCCGCGGACTCCTACGCCTTCGTCCAATCCCACGGCGTCGCCGTGGAAGAAGGAGTGACCGGCCGTGCCTACGACAACGGAGCAGAAGGTGCCCGGTAGCGAGCTGACGCCGGTGAAGTTCAGCCGCCTCACTCGCCGAGGTGTGCTGCTGGGGCTGTCGGTCGCGCAGCTCGTCACCCTCGGTATCGGCGGGCTGACGGTGCTGGCGGCGTTCTACGGCGGGGCCGGGATGCTGCTGGTCTACACCGCGCCGGTGTGGGTGCTCGCCGTGGTGCTGACCTGGGTGCCGGTCGCCGGGAGGCCGATGGTCGAATGGCTCCCGGTCGCCTGCTGGTGGCTGTGGCGCTCCACCGGCGGGCAACTGCTCTACCGGCGGCGCATCGTCAAGCCCCGCCCGGCCGGGAACCTGGCGCTGCCCGGCGACATGGCACGGCTCCGCGAGCACCTGGACCCCGAGACCGGGGCGTGCATGATCCACGACCCCCGCCAGGCCACCCTCACGGTCGTCTGCGAGGTCACGCATCCCGCGTTCGTGCTGCTGGACCCCGGCGAGCAAGAACGGCGGGTCACCTCGTGGGGGCGCGTGCTCGCCACGGTGTGCCGGTCCGGGCGAATCGCCACGCTGCAAGTGCTCGAACGCACCCTGCCCGACTCCGGCAGTGGCCTGGCCGAGTGGTGGGCCGAGCACGGCACCGCCGACGACACTTGGGCCTCACAGACCTACGCCGAACTGATCGAACGCGCCGGTCCCGCCGGCGAGCGGCACGCCACGACAATCAGCCTGAGCCTGGACATGAAGACTGCCGCCCGGCAGATCAGGACCGCAGGCGGCGGCATCCGTGGCGCCGCCACGGTGCTCCGGCAGGAGATGGCAACACTCACTGCGGCGCTGCGGTCGGCGGACCTGACGCCTACCGGGTGGCTCGGCCCCGGCCAGGTCGCCGTGATCCTGCGCTCGGCCTACGACCCGGCCGTGGCCGCGACGCTGGAACGGCACGGACGGCTCGGGCAGGAACTCGCCGCGGCCGGTCCCGTCGCGGTCACCGAGACCTGGGGCAACCTGCGCACCGACTCGGCCTGGCACACCGTCTTGTGGGTCAGCGAGTGGCCGCGGTCGATGGTCTATCCCGGCTTCCTCGCCCCGGTACTGCTGTCCACCGGCATCCAGCGGTCGGTGTCGCTGATCTACACGCCCATGCGCTCCGACCAGGCCGCCCGCGACATCCGCAAGAAGAAGGTCGAACACATCTCAGATGCTGCCCAGCGGGCACGGATGGGGCAGATCGAGGACGCTAGCCAGACCGCCGAGTATCAGGACGTTCTGCAACAGGAAGCCGACCTGACCGCCGGACACGGCGTGCTGCGCGTGTCTGGCCTCATCAGCGTCTCCGCGTCCACGCTCGACGAGCTGGAAGCCGCGACCGCAGCGATCGAACAGTCCGCCATCCAAGCCTCCTGCGAGACCCGAAAGCTCGTCGGCCAGCAGGCGGCGTCGTTCACCGCGGCGGCGCTGCCGCTGTGCCGGATCGTGTGACCACCCGGCGCACCTGGCAGGCATCCGAAACAGCCCCAGAGGGAGGCCCGCGATGCCTACGTTCACCGATCCCACCCGCGACGCCAACGAGGCGTACGAGGCGTTGCGCGGGCTCGCGCACGCCAGCCGCACCTTCGAGGACCCATCCGACACCTACGCGGTGATCGGCGATCTGTTGGGCGGGATGCGCGCGATGCGGCAGGTGCTCGACCAGCTCGCCAATGCTCATCTGAGCCGCCAGCATCACGTCACCGACGACGCCCACGACCAGACGGCCGGTGCGGCGGCCGCGTTGGCGGCGGCCGACGAGCTGCACCACGCCGGCACGCTCATCGACCAGGCCGACGATCGCCTCAACGCGGCATTCACGCACTCGGGCCGGATCGTCTGGAACCCGCAGGATCGCCTCATGGAGCGATGGGTCGGCATCGTGTTCCTCCAAGGCGAGGAAGCCGACCGTGTGCTCGACTTCATCGACGCCCACGGCGTCGAGGCAGGGATCGACCATCTGTCTCAGTGGGACTACGGCGCCGAGACCACCGACGCGGCGATGGTCAACGGCGATGTCCACGACTCCGCGCCCGTCTACGCGGGCGACCGGCAGGCCGAGACCGGCGACTACGCGATGACCTACAACCCGCAGGCCGGGCACGTCGCCCTCTACCGGCGGCACCTGATCCGCGCCGAAGACGCCATCGACCCGCCCGCCGAAGCACACGTCCCCGCCCGGCGTCCAACTCTCACCCGCGAGACGACCGGGCGGCATAGCGCCGTCCGGGAGGGCGGCTGGTTCGAGCATCCCGGCGTCGCCGCCGTGAAGCAGGCCCGCGGTCTGTCGATGTAGATCGCGCCGCACTCCTGGACGGGCGGGCGAGCACCTGGCGGGCATGAACACCAGAGAGCCCGTTCATCCCACGACCACGCACGCCGGCGCACTCGTGCTCACGGTCTGGCCCGATACACCGTTGGGCGAGCACCGGAGGTACGCCTACCGCATCGAGGACTCCGCGACCGGGCAGGTGCTCGACGGCCGGGACCTGTTCACCGGAGCCGGTGCCCCGGTCTCCCCGGACCGGGCGATGCGAGACCTCGCCGCGTACCTGACCGCGGCCGGTGACGCCCGCCAGTACGCCATCGACAACCCCGGTCGCAGGCCCGAGCACGAGGGGTTGTTCCCCGGCTGGGTGGCCGAGGCCTCGCGCCAGAACGCGGACGCGCTGGCCCTGATCGTCGAGCCCGACCCGCCGGAGCCGCTGCGCCGGTCGGCCCCCGACCCGTCGTGGTTCGAGCGTCCCCACGGTAGCGCGGCGCACACGACGCGGGGGATGTCGCTGTGAGCCGGGACGAGAAGCTGCACACCGCCGTCCTCGTCGCCCCGGCGTCCGAGCGGCGGCGGCTGCGCAAGGCACGCAAGGAAGCGGCTGCGCGACTGGTCGCCCAGCAGCGCCAGGCGGAGAAGGAAGCGGCCAGGGCGAAGGCCGAGGCCGAGCGTGCCGAGCGTCGCGCCACCGTCTACCTGCCGCCCGCGGGTGAGCCCGGACCGGCGATGCTCCGCTCACCGGGGCGGTTCCGGCTGCCCCGGCATCAGGACACCAGCGCGGTGCTCGCCGGTCAGTACCCGTTTCTCGCCGAGGCCGGGCTGGGGTCGTCCGGCATGTTCATCGGCCAGGACCTCTACTCGGGTTCGTCGTTCGTCTACGACCCCTGGGAGTTGTACCGGCGGGGCGTCATCACCGCCCCGAACCTGATCCTGGCGGGCATCGTCGGCTCCGGGAAATCGTCGCTCGCCAAGAGCCTCTACACCCGCAGCCTGCCCTTCGGCTACCGCGTCTACGTCCCCGGTGACCCCAAAGGAGAGCACAGCGGCGTCGCCGAGGCCGTAGGCGGGAAGGCCATCATCCTCGGGCACGGGATGGGCAACCGCCTCAACCCCTTGGACGAGGGCTACCGGCCCGGCGGTCTCTCCGATCAAGAGTGGGCCACGACCCTCGCCGCCAGGCGCCGTGACCTGCTCGGCGCGCTCACCGAGACCGTGCTGGATCGACCGCTCGCACCCCTCGAACACACCGCCATCGACACCGCCCTTGCCGGGACGGTGCGCGACGCGGAGGTGCCGATCCTGCCGATGGTGGTCGACCGGCTGCTGCGCCCCGACCCGACCGACGACCCGGACGGGCGACTCACCGAAGACGGCCGGCTCGTCGGCCACGCCCTGCGCCGCCTGGTGGCCGGCGACCTGGCCGGCCTGTTCGACGGGCCGAGCACCGTCAGGTTCGATCCGTCGCTTCCGATGGTCAGCCTCGACCTGTCCCGGGTCACCGAGAACTCCACGCTCATCAGCGTTCTGATGACCTGCTCATCGGCATGGATGGAAGCCGCGCTGCTCGACCCGAACGGCGGACGCAGATGGGTGATCTACGACGAGGCGTGGCGGCTCATGTCGCACCCGGCGCTGCTGCGACGGATGGACGCCCACTGGCGGCTCGCCCGACACTACGGGCTGGCGAATCTCTTGGTGTTCCACAAGCTCACCGACTTGGAGAACGTCGGCGACATGGGCTCAGCGAACCGAGCGCTGGCGAACTCGCTGCTGGCGAACGCAGAGACCAGGATCGTCTATCGGCAGGAGACCGACCAGCTCGGTCCCACAGCCGCGGCGCTCGGACTTACCGGCACCGAACAGCGCCTCCTGCCAGGGCTCGGCACCGGGCAGGGCCTCTGGCGCATCAAGGACCGCAGCTTCGTCGTGCAGCACCAGCTCCACCCCGCCGAGCTGGCCGCCTTCGACACCACCGCCCGTATGACCGGAAACACCCAGGATCATGCGCGGACTTCCATGAACTGAAGCATCGCAATGGGCACCGGCGCAGTCGGTGTCCTTGGAAGGTCGACTATCGGGAGGCCAATCCGCACATTGGCGATGTCGTCCACTCCGAGCTGCAATCACTCGGAGCAGTCGACGTGAGGAAAGGAGTCAACGAGTTGTCTATCGGCAAGCAGCAGGCTGAAAGGAGCGAAGTGGATCACCGCTGATACCGCGGGTGTAGTCGCGGTCGCCCACTCGCCGCTGCCGCTGTCTCGTGACATGCGGACAACTAGCGCCTCGTGGCTGCCCTCTACATGAGCCGGGCTTCTGTTCGGCGCGATGGCTGCCAGGAACCTTATGTCTTCAGGCGGTTGGGCTGGGATGCCTTCGCGCACAATACGAACAAGATCAGGGTGCGAGTCGATGAGTTTTGGAGTCAGGGCCGTCATACCCGCGATCGCTGCGCGGATGAATCTGCCGGGACGCACGTCGGTAAGCTCGCCCGCGATTTGGGTACGCTGGCCCTTCCATTGCGAGCGGAGCAAGTGGCCGGCGTAACAGTGCGCCCACCGGATGTACTCGTCATCCCAGGGTGACGTGCTTGCACGGCAAGCCTCACAGTGCGCGTACCGGCTCGCGCCCCCGAGTCTCGGTCGACCGTAGGCGAGGTGGTTATCTGCCGTTGTGCCTCCCCAAGCGAAGCTTCCCCGGTTGAAGGCTGCCTTCGGCGGTACGTGAGCTTGGGTGAGCTTCGCTCGGCTCCCGCAGAGGGCGCACCTGTCGGTTCTGGCCTGCCGGCCACTCGGCCGAAACCCCTCCTGTTCGGTCATCTCGCCTCCTCCTGAAAGGCTAGCGGTGGAGGCCGAGTTCGTCGTTGGTCGTCCGACGGAGTGCGGTCCTGGCTCACCTCGCGGCCATGAGGAAACCCGAGCCCGAATCCGTCCCGGTATCCATCCCTCTCGTCGTGCTCGACGTGCACGAGGACGGCACGGTGACCGTCACCGTCGACGGGAAGCCACTGGCCCCGGCGCCGTTCGCGCCGCTGTGGCGGCGATCCTCGTTCGGGCAGATCATTGACCGCGCCACCAACGACCGGACGATGCCGGCGCGGGTCGAGGTCCGCGAGAGCGACGGCACGAGCTTCACCGACATCATCGCGCCCCGCCGTCGCCGAGCGCCCCAGCCGAAGCCCGAGGTCGAGAAGTCGACGCCACGACCCGTGTTCCTCACCGTCGAGGGCGACGGGTTCGTTCCCGGTGAGGACGTGGCAGTCGCGGTGGTCACCGGCCACACTGACGCCTCCGGGACCGGCGCCGCTCGCGCCCTCATCGACCCGACGCAGGTCAGCTCCGATGCTGCGGGCGGGGTCGTGGAGGTGCTGTTGTTCGGCGGCGTCTCCGGCACCACGATTATCCGGCGGCTGCCGTGAACGGTCAGGGCCGGCAGACCGGCTCGTTCGGGGACGAGCTGACCAACGCCGCCATGATCGGGCTGGTCGTCCTGTTCGGCGTCGCGCTGATCCTGCGCGCCGCTGGATCGATGGCCGCGTTCCTGACTGGCACACCGCAGCCGGCCGGCGATCCCGCCTCCGGGGTCGGAGTGCTGTTCCGCCCCGGCGACCCCGGCTCGGCGCTCGACGCGGACGGCCTCAACCCCGTCGTCTACTGGCTCGTCGCCGGGCTGCTGCTCGCCGGCCTCGTCACCGGCGGCCTATGGGTGTGGCTGCGGTTGCGCCGCCACACCCACCGGATCGAGCAGGACCCGCGCCGCATGGCCGGGATCGCCACCCGGCACGAGGTCGCCGCCGCGGCGTCCGACAAGGCGCTGCTGCGCAGCGCCGCGAACCTGCGCCCCGACCTGAGCGACCCTCGGCCGCGGGACGTGGGCTACCGGCTCGGCACCTCGAAGGGCACCGGCGTGTGGGCGTCGGTCGAGGACTCGATCATGGTCATAGGGCCGCCCCGCTCCGGGAAGGGTCTGCATCTGGTGATCCCGGCGATCCTGGATGCCCCCGGTGCCGTCGTCGTCACGTCGACCAGGCCGGACAACCTCACCGCGACCATGCGCGCCCGCCGCAGGATCGGCCCCGTCGCGATCTTCGACCCCCAGCACTTGGCCGAGGGGCTGCCCGCCGGTCTGCGCTGGTCGCCGATCCGGGGCTGTGAGTCACCGCAGACGGCGATGATCCGCGCCACCGGGCTCGCCGCCGGCACTGGCCTGTCCGCGGGCGGCGTCGATGGCGGAGGCTTCTGGGAGGGCAAGACGCGGGCGGCGCTGCAAGCGCTGCTGCACGCGGCGGCGATCGACAACCGTCCGCCCGCCGAGCTGTTCCGGTGGACTCTCGATCCGACCGCGGCCGCTGACGCGGTGGCGATCCTGACCGGCTCCACCCAGGCCGCGACCGGATGGGCCGAGTCGCTGGAAGCGATAATCGACTCCGACCCCCGCACCCGCGACTCGATCTGGCAGGGCGTCTCCCTGGCTCTCGGTTCGCTGGCCGACCCGCGCGTGCTCGACGCCGTATCACCCGGCCCCGGCGAGGGCTTCGACCCCGAAGCGTTCATCCGCGACCGCGGCACGTTGTTCCTGCTGGCAACCGGCTCCGGTGCAGGAGCCAGCGCCGCGCTGGTCGCCGCGCTCGTGGAAGACCTCATCGAGACCGCCCGCCGCCTGGCCGCACGATCGGCCGGTGCCCGGCTCGATCCGCCGATGCTGCTGGCGCTGGACGAGATAGCCAACCTCTCGCCGTTGCCGTCATTGCCGACGCTGATGGCCGAAGGCGGCGGGTCGGGGATCACGACGATGCCGGTGCTGCAATCGCTCGCGCAGGCGCGGGATAAGTGGAACGAGCACCAGGCGAACGCGATCTGGGATGCCTCGATCGTCAAGGTGATCCTCGGTGGGGCTTCCAACAGCCGCGACCTACAAGACCTGAGCGCCTTGGTCGGCGAACGCGACGAATACACCGACTCCGTGACGCTGGGCGACCACGGCACCCGCTCCAGCCAGCGCTCCGTGCGCCGGGTGCCGATCTTCCCGCCGGACCGCATCCGACGGCTCCCGTTCGGGACCGGGATCGTGCTGCTGCGCTCCGCACCACCGATCGTCACAGACCTGCACCCCTGGCCGAAGCGCCCCGACGCCGCCCAGCTCACCGCCGACCGCGCCGACATCGAAGCCCTGCTGCGCCGCTCCGACACCTGAACGCCGGTCGCGGCAAGGAGCACCTGCCCGCCACAACAGCCCGCGCACCACGGGTGCCGGAGAGCAGACAGGAGCCCAGCATGTCCGACGAACCTCATGGCGACGCCACGACGAACGACGTTCCCGACTCGGATGTGGACGAGATAGACGACGACGGCTACGACGAGCCGCTGATCCCCGAGCCACCGCACCCGATCAACTGGAACTTGCTGAGTGCCGAGGACGCCGAGACCGAGTGGTTGGAGCTCAACCGCTGGGTGGACTGGCTGCGCCATACCTACGGGCTCCCCGCCTCTGTCATCCCGCCCGCCTGGCACATGCACCCCGAGCTGCTGTGGGAGCTGAGCGCGCTGCACCTGCACTGGCTCTGCGCCTACGACCCCGACCAGAACGGCTCCGCGCCGCTCGGCTGGCACCGTGACTTCGCCGATGCCCGGCAGCGGCTCCGTGAATGGGTCGCCGCCTGCGGCACCCGGCTCGACCACGACCGCCCCACCAGGCAGACCGTCTGGCCCGGCGAGGAGCCCGGCGACCCGATCGAGGACATCCCGATCACCGACCGCGACGCCGAGTTCGTGGAGTTCGTCATGGCCGACGTCCAGGCCCGCGGAGAGGCCGAGGACGCCTTCTACCGCGACCTCGACCCAGACGCCGGAGAAGTGTCGTGAGCGACAAGACCGAAGCACTGGTCGTCTCGCCGCTGCTGGACAGTCGTGAGGTCGCCGCGTACTTGAAAGTGTCGGAGTCCACCCTGTCGCGATGGCGTTCGGCCGGGACCGGGCCGCCGTTCCTGCGCCTCGGCGGGATCGCCCGGTATCGGCTCGATGCCGTGGACCGCTGGCTGGGCGCACTGGAACACGATCATGCCCCGGAGAGCTGAGCCGCAGCCGACCGCCGACCCCAAGCCGGTCCCGCCGATCGGTGTGAAGGTCTCCACCGACATGGAGCGTCGCTCCTACGGCATCCGCGCCCGCGCCCGGTGGACGGACCCGACCACCAAGCGCCGGGTGATCCGATCGGAGATCGTGCGGGACGAAGCGGCCGCGCACGCGTTCTTCGACCAGCTCCGCAACTCCTCGACCAAGGGCATGGACGTGTCCATGACGCTGCTGGAGTTCGTCACCTCCATCGGCGACCGATGGGCGCGGGGCCTGGACCCGACCTCCACCGGCGAGACCTACGGGTACGGGCTGAAGCTCCGTGTGCTGCCCGCGCTCGGGCACCTGCCGGTCACCCAGATCACGGCGGGCATCATCGACCGGACCATCGATGAGTGGGAACAGCGCCACGGCGCCTCGACCATCAAGAACACCATCGCCCCGCTCGTGCGGGTGCTCGATGAAGCCGTGCGGGACGGGCTGATCCAGACTAATCCCGCGAAGAACCGCGCAAAGCGGAGCCTGAACCGCAACACCTTCCGCGGGCAGTCTGCCGAACACGCTTCCCCGCGGGCGCACGCGATCCCGGACATGAAGACCCTCAACCGGCTCGCCAGGGCGTGCGGGAAGGTGCATCAGTCCTACAGCGACTTCGTGATGCTCGCCGCGCTGCTCGCCGCACGGTCCTCGGAGGTGTCCGGGTTGCAGGTCGGGGACGTGGACTTCGGCAAGAACCTCGTCGTGATCCGCCGGCAAGTGTTCCCCGGCAAAGGCGGTCTGGTCACTAAGCCGACCAAGAGCCGCAAAGAACGCCGCGTGCCGATCTTCGAACCGCTCCGCCCCGTGCTGGAACGCCTTACCGATGGCAAGCAGGCCGAGGACTCGTTGCTGGTCGGCCCGAAGGGCGGCTACCTCACCACCGCGACCGTCCGCGACGCCACCAACTGGGACGGCATCGTCGCGAAGGTTGGGCTGCCGGACCTCACCCGGCACGGCCTGCGCCACACCGGAGCGACCTGGATGGCCGACGCCGGCATCCCGCTGCACGTCCTCCAAGACATCCTCGGGCACGCCTCGATGGAGACCACTCGCGGCTACCTGCACCCCGACGACCGCCACCTCGCGTCGGCCGCCGAGCAGGCCAACGCCTTCCTCTCCGCAGCCGGACAGCGCAAGCACGCCCGGCGCAGCGGACCCTCGGCCAGGAGCCTGTGATGCGCCCGAGTAGCCGCGCAGGCGTTCTGGTCCCCTTTTGGTCCCCTTATCCACAGGGAAGCGAGCCGAGGCGGTCCGACTCTCCACAGGCGACCGTCCGGCACCACGCCAGGGGACCAGAGGGGGACCACGAAAAACGACCCTCGGATATGACGAAGCCCAGGCGAGAAAACCTGCTCTCACCTGGGCTTTTACGTCGGGCTGACAGGATTTGAACCTGCGACCCCCTGACCCCCAGTCAGGTGCGCTACCAAGCTGCGCCACAGCCCGTGGCATGGATTTTCAGTTGTTCGGGCCGACCAGAGCGGGGTAAACCCCTTAACCCCCAGTCAAGTGCGCTACCAAGCTGCGCCACATCCCGAAGCCTTCGCTTGCGCGAAGACAACTCCCCCATGTTACCCGCTCCCGCCCCCACCCGCGAACCACGGCGGGCGCACGCGCCGAAGACCCCTCGTCGCCACTCAGAGGACGAGCAGGTAGAGCGCGCCGACGATCGTCAGCGCGATGACGATCCACTCGAACACGCGCTGGCTGATGCGCCCGGCGATCCAGCGCCCCGCGAACGCGCCGATGATCACGCCCGGGATGAGTACGAGGTCGATGAGGAGGCCGGGCAGCGTGAGCAGCCCCAGACCGATCGAGAAGGGGAGCTTGATGATGTTCACCGTCGCGAAGAACCATGCCGCGGTGCCCAGGAAGGCCTTGACCGGAAACCGCGCCGCGAGGAAGTACATCGACATGACCGGCCCGCCCGCATTCGCGACCATCGTCGTGAAGCCGCCGAGCGCACCGTAGACGGCCGCGGTCACGCGTCGCGGTGCACCCGCCGTCGGAGCAACCGCAGGGACCACGGCATCCGCTCCCGCCACGGCCCGCGCGGCAACGAACCGCCGCCAGAGCGTGATCGCGACGAGCACGAGCAGAATCACGGCGATCGTCTTGCGTACGCCCGCATCCGACGCGAGCGCGAGAAACAGCGCGCCCAGAAGCAGCCCCGCCACGACCGCCGGCGCCAATTTCAGAAGAGCGGGGATGTCGGCGTGGCGCCGATAGGCCCACAGCGCGAAGAGATCGCCGACGATCAACAGCACGAGAATCGTCCCGGTCGACTGTTTGGCCGGCAGAACGGCCGCGAAGAGTGCGACGGCGATGGTCGTCGCGCCGGGCAGAGCCGCCTTCGACAGTCCGATGATCAGTGCACCGGCGACGAGCATCACCCACGCGAGCCCGGTCAGCTCCGGCACGGCACGCGTTCGATCCTCACATCACCACGCTATCGCGCGCGCCATGGGCGGCCGGATCGACGGATCGCGGCATGTCGTCCTACTCTCGGTGCATGCCCACGATCCCGATCTCCCGCTCGCACACCGGCCCACGCGGTGATGTCGTCGGGCCCGCGGCGGCCGCCCGCGTCGAGGCACTCAGATGACGGATGCTGCGGCGTCGGTGCGCGTGGACAGCTGGCTGTGGGCGATCCGCATCTACAAGACGCGGTCGGCGGCGACATCCGCGTGTCGGGCCGGGCACGTGCGCGTGGGCGGCGAAAAGGCGAAGGCCGCGCAGGCTGTGCGCCCGGGCGACGAACTGCGCGTGCGCATCCACGGGTTCGACCGCATCCTGGTCGTCCGCGCCCCGATCACCAAGCGGGTGAGCGCAGCGGTCGCCGCCACGGCCTACGAGGATCGCACTCCCCCGCCGCCCCCGCGCGAGATGATCCCGAGCGTGCCGATGCGCGATCGCGGCGCGGGACGCCCGACCAAGCGCGAGCGGCGTGACATCGAGAAGCTGCGCGGCCGCGAGCAGGACTAGCGGGTCGCGTCAGGAATCGAGCAGGCCGAGCAGCCAGCCCGCGCCGCGCACCGACGCCCCGGCATCCCGTGCCCGATCGGCAAGACCGCGGTCGCTCGTGACGACTGTCACGTCGAATCCCGAGTCGACCAGCAGCGCCGCCTCGCCGGCGATCGAGTCATCACCCTCGCCGGGCGCGCGCACCGTGCGCACGAGGCCGTCGGTGTCGGCCAGGTCACGCGCGCGCCCCTCGACGACGAGCGTCACCCCGGGGAACCACCTCTCGTGCGGCAGCTCGAGGTCCGCGCCGCGCACGCCCGTCGTCGCGAGCATCTCGAGGCGATCGCGCAGCCGGCCCGCGGCGCCCGCGCGATCGCGCCACCAGCCATCGGGCACCGACCCCACGACGTTCGCCGCATCGACCAGCAGGGCGGGTCGGTGCGCGAGCGCGGCCCGCAGCTCGGGCCACGCGGCGGCGAAACCCGGATGGAGAGGACGCTCGTCGACCTCGTCGAGGGCCACCCACTCCAGCGCATAACTCTCGGGGTCGCTGATGACCGGCTCGAAGCGGATCACGGCATCGGCGACGAGGGTCGTGTACGTCCAGATGCCGAGATCGAGCACGTGCGCGAACCGCGACGCGACGGCGTCCGCGGGCACGCCCGCCTCCTCGCCGGCCTCGCGCAGCGCGCCGTCGAACGCCGACTCGCCCTCGTGGCGCGCGCCGCCGGGAAGACCCCACGTGCCGCCGAAGTGGCTCCACGACACCCGATGCTGAAGCAGGATGCCGCGCTCGGCATCCACCGCCAACAGCCCCGCGGCGCCGAAACGGCCCCAGTACCGCTCTCCCGAATCCGCGATCACCCAGGCGTCGCCGGGGTCGCGCGGTCCGTGCGGACGCCGCGGCTCACCCGGGAGGGACGGCTGGATCGTCATCACCACAGCCTCGCACACCACGACGGGCCCGGCGCGCGGCCATCTGCACGATCCATGGTGCGCATGTAGCCTCCGGAGCCTCACGAGACACCACGGGCACCGCCTCTCGTGCATCTGAGCCCGAGAGCAGTGCCCCCGCGCGGCGGTCAGCGCTGGCGACGCTCCCGCACGCGCATGTTGATCACGATGGGCGACCCCTCGAACCCGAACAGCTCGCGCAGGCGCCGCTGGATGAACCGGCGGTACCCCGGGTCGAGGAACCCGGTGGTGAACAGCACGAACGTCGGCGGCCGGGTCGTAGCCTGCGTGCCGAAGAGGATGCGCGGCTGCTTGCCGCCGCGCAGCGGGTGCGGGTGCTCGGCGACGAGCTCGGAGAGGAACGCGTTGAACTTGCCGGTCGGGATGCGCTGATCCCACGAGTCCAGGGCGGTCTCGAGAGCCGGAACGAGCTTCTCGAGGTGGCGGCCGGTGCGCGCCGAGATGTTGACGCGCGGCGCCCACGCCACGTGCGCGAGGTCCTGCTCGATCTCGCGCTCGAGGTAGCGGCGGCGATCGGCGTTCTCCATGTCGTCGTCGCTGAGGCGATCCCACTTGTTGAAGGCGAGCACGAGCGCGCGCCCCGACTCGAGCACCATGTCGATGATGCGGACGTCCTGCTCGCTGATCGGCTGCGAGACATCGAGCACGACGACGGCGACCTCTGCCTTCTCGAGCGCGGTCGACGTGCGCAGCGACGCATAGAAGTCGGCGCCCTGCTGCAGATGCACACGGCGTCGGATGCCGGCGGTGTCGACCAGCCGCCACAGCTTGCCGCCCAGCTCCACGACTTCGTCGACGGGGTCGCGCGTGGTTCCGGCGAGCTCGTTGACGACGACCCGCTCCTCACCCGCGGCCTTGTTCAGCAGCGACGACTTGCCGACGTTGGGGCGTCCGAGGATCGCCACACGGCGCGGGCCGCCGATCTCGTTCTTCGCGACCGCCGAGACCTCGGGCAGTACCTTCATGACCTCATCGAGCAGGTCCGCCACCCCGCGGCCATGGATCGCCGAGACGGGGTGGGGTTCGCCCAGGCCCAGGTTCCACAGCGCGGCGGCCTCGGGCTCCTGCCGGGCGTCATCGATCTTGTTCGCCACGAGGAAGACGGGCTTGCCGCTGCGGCGCAGCAGCTTCACGACGCTCTCGTCGGTGGATGTCGCACCCACCATCGCGTCGACGACGAACATGACGACATCGCACAGGTCGATCGCAACCTCGGCCTGAGCGGCGACGGAGGCGTCGATCCCGCGGGCGTCGGGCTCCCAGCCGCCGGTGTCGACGAGCGAGAAGCGTCGGTCCATCCACTCGGCCTTGTAGGTCACGCGGTCGCGCGTGACGCCCGGGGTGTCCTCGACGACGGCCTCGCGGCGGCCGAGGATGCGGTTCACGAGCGCGGACTTGCCCACGTTGGGTCGACCCACGATCGCCACCACGGGCAGCGCCGGCAGAAACTCGATGCCGTCGATCCCGCTCTCAAGCCCCGCCAGCAGGGCGGCATCGTCCTCGTCGAGGTCGTAGTCCGACAGCGATGCCCGCAGCGTCGCGGCGCGCTGCTCGACCAACTCGGGATCGAGCTCAGCGAGCTTCTCGGCGAGGTTGTCGGGTGCGCCCTCGTAGTCGTCAGCGCCCATCGCGCACTCCCACTTTCGTGTCGACGACCGCCAGGACGGCGTCGACGGTCTGTTCGAAATCCAGGTCGGTGGAGTCGACGACGTCGACCCCGGGGGCGGCGGTGAGAAAATCCACCACCGCAGAGTCGGAGGCATCGCGTCGGCTGAGCGCCGCGGCCACCGAGGCCACGTCGTGCCCGGTCAGCTCCGCGCTGCGCCGCGCCGCGCGCACCTCCGGCGCCGCCGTGAGCAGCAGGCGCACGGGCGCGTCCGGGGCGACGACGGTCGTGATGTCGCGACCCTCGACGACGATCCCCCGCGGCGCGTTCGCCATGATCTGCCGGAACAGGCCGTTGACCGCCTGCCGGATCGCGGGCACGCGGGCGACACCGCTGACAGCATCCGTCACCCGCGGTTCGCGGATCGCCTCGGTCACATCGACGTCGCCCACGCGCACCCAGTAGTCGCCCGGGTCGGTCGAGATCGCGAAGTCGAAATCTCCGGACGCGTCGAGCACGTCCGATGAGTCGGAGGTGTCGGCACCGCGCGCCAGGATGTGCCAGGCGAGAGCCCGGTAGGCGGCGCCGGTGTCGAGGTAGCCGAAACCGAGCCGGCGGGCGGCCTGCTTGGCCACGCTCGACTTGCCGCTGCCTGCGGGGCCGTCGATCGCGACGACGATCTGTGCGTCGCCCGCGGCGGTGTTCGATTCGATCTCAGTCATGTCCGGTGCTCGCAATCCGCCATCCCCGCTCTTCCAGTCCCGTCACCGCGCGCGCCACCGCCGCCGGGGCGACGCTGATCTCGGCGAGACCGAACTGCGCGCCGGGCGAGTGCTCCAGGCGCAGATCCTCGACGTTCACCTCGAGCTCGCCCAGCTCGCCGAACAGGCGACCGAGCTGGCCCGGAGTGTCGTCGACCATGACGACGATCTGCTCGAACCGGCGGTTCTGGCCGTGTTTGCCGGGCAGACGCTCGACGCCTTCGTTTCCCCGCCGGATGGTGTCGGCCACGGCCCGGCGCGAGCCGGCGGCATCCGGTGCCCGCAGAGCGTCGGCGACCTGCGCGAGGTCGGTGCTCAGAAGATCCAGGATGTCGACGACGGGCGCCGCGTTCGCGCCGAGGATCTGCACCCACAGCTCGGGCGCCGACGCCGCGATGCGGGTCGTGTCGCGCACGCCCTGACCGGCGAGCGAGAGCGCGGTGTCAGGGGCCTCACGGAGGCGAGCGGCGAGCAGGCTTGCGACGATCTGCGGCACGTGCGAGACGAGCGCGACCGAGCGGTCGTGCTCCTCGGGCGTCATCTCGATCGGCGTCGCGCCGAGGTCGAGGGCGAGTCCCTCGACGAGCGCGAGGTCTTCGCGGGAGGTCTCCTCGTCGCGGCACACGACCCACGGCCGGCCGACGAACAGGTCGGAGCGGGCCGAGATCGCGCCGCCGCGCTCGCGCCCCGCGAGCGGATGCGAGCCGATGTAGCGGGTCAGATCGACGCCGCGGCGCCGCAGCTCGAGGTAGGGCTCGAGCTTGACACTCGCGACATCGGTGACGACCGCACCGGGGTGACGGGCGAGCTCGGCGGCGATGACATTCGCGGTGACATCGGGCGGCACCGCCACCACGACCAGCGCGGGGGCGTCGTCCTCGCGCGCGGCGCGGCCGGCGCCGTAGTCGATCGCGAGACGCAGCTGCGCAGGCGAGGTGTCGGCGAGCGCGACGTCGATGCCGCGGGCGGCGAGCGCATGGCCCACGCTCGCGCCGAGCAGGCCCGCGCCGACGACGCGGACGGGTCCCGTTGTGCGCGCGGCGATCCGCGGGGCATGGATGTCGGTCACTCAGATCTCCTGGGGGTTCCGCCCGGGCCGCTCGACGGCGGCTCTTCGGCGGCGAGATCGGCGCCGGGGGCAGGATCGCGGCGCGCGAGAGTCAGAAGCGCACCGCGCTCTACCTTAGTCAACTCCCGCGTCCTGCCCGCTGGGAGGGTTCCCAGGTGCAGTGGGCCGAACTGGCGCCGCACGAGCTCGCGCACGGGGTGGCCGACCTCGGCCATCATTCGTCGCACGATGCGGTTGCGCCCCGAGTGCAGCGTCAGCTCGACGAGGCTCGAGGACCCCGAGGCGTCCAGCAGCCGAGCCTTGTCCGCGGCGATGGGGCCGTCCTCGAGCTCGACCCCGCGGGTCAGGCGGGCGATCGTCTGCGGCAGAACGCGCCCCGCGACCTTGGCGATGTAGACCTTGGTCACGCCGAAGCTCGGATGCGCGAGCACGTGGGCGAGCCCGCCGTCGTTGGTGAGGATCAGCAGCCCGCTCGTCTCCGCGTCGAGCCGCCCGACGTTGTAGAGGCGCTCGGGCCAGTCCGTCGTGAAGCGACGCAGGTCGGGCCGGCCCCGGTCGTCGCTCATCGAGCTGACGACGCCGGTCGGCTTGTTCAGCATCACGTAGCGCTTGGACGCATCGAGCTGGATCGCGGTGCCGTCGACGTCGACGAGGTCGGTCTCGGGATCGATGCGCGAGCCGAGCTCGTCGACGACCTCGCCGTTCACCCGCACGCGACCCTCGAGAATCAGCTGCTCGCTCACCCGCCGCGAGGCGACACCGGCGTTCGCCAGCACCTTCTGCAGCCGCACGCCGTCGGTGGCAGCATCCTGCCCCCTCTCCTGCTCGCCGTGCGCCTCATTCATCGTGTCCTCCTCCTGCTCGCTCGCTGATCGCCGCCCGCCCTCCGGGATGGTGTCCCACTTTTCGTCGCTCAGCGGCCGTAAGAGCGACAGAAGGTGGGACATCCCCCACCCTGCCGCCCGGTGCTGAGGAATGGTGTCCCAAATTCTGTCGCCCAGAGTCCGCCAGAGCGACAGAAAGTGGGACATCGAGGCTCACCGCGGCACCGTCTCATCGAAGCCGTCCGCGCCGTCATCGAGCAGCGGCGAGATCGGCGGCAGCTCGTCGAGCGAATTGATGCCGAGGTTCACCAGCAACGCGTCGGTCGTGCCGTAGTGGATCGCACCCGTGTCGGCGTCGGTGAACACCTCGGTGATGAGGCCCCGCGCAAGCAGCGTTCGCACCACCGAATCGACGTTCACGGCACGGATCGACGCCACCTGCCCGCGGGTGACGGGCTGCTTGTAGGCGATCACGGCGAGGGTCTCGAGCGCGGCCTGCGACAGCCGCGACGGCGCCTGCGTGTTGACGAAGTCGCTCACCAGATCATCGTGCTCTTCGCGCACGTACAGCCGCCACCCACCGCCCACCTCGCGCAGCTCGAACCCGCGCCGCGGTCCCCCGGCACGACCGTCGTAGTCCTCCACGAGACCCTCGATCGCCTGGCGCACGGCGGCGACGGGTGCCGCCACCGCGGTCGCAAGGCTCACGAGGCTCTGCGGCTCCTCGACGATCAGCAGGATCGCCTCGAGGCGACGGGCGACGGATGCTGTCGCCGCAGCCGCAGCGGCGGATCCGGTGCCGGCGGTCCCGGCATCCCGTACACGGTCATCGGTCATAGTCGGCCCCCAGGCTCGCAAGGGTTTCGTCGGACCAGTGCTCGGCGGTCCAGCGGAGGGTGAGCTCTCCGAGTGGCTCGAGCTGCTCGAAGGACAGCGCGGCGTGGCGGTAGAGCTCGAGGACGGAGAGGAAGCGCGCGACGACGACGCCGGGCTGACCTGCGCCGGCGACGAGCTCGCGGAAGGTCAGCGTCTCGGCGCCGCGCAGCAGCGTCACGACGACGGCGGCCTGCTCGCGGATGCTGACCAGCGGCGCGTGCAGATGGTCGAGCCCGACGTGCGGGATCTCGCGCGGCGCGAAGGCGAGCAGCGCGAGGGCTGCGAAGTCGTCGAGACTCAGCGTCCAGACCAGGTCGGGCACGCGGGCGCGGTACTTCTCATCGAGCCGCACCGCGCGGGTGTGCCGGGTGTCCTCGGCCTGCAGGCGCGACGCGAACCATCCCGAGACCTGCTTGAATGCGCGATACTGCAGCAGCCGGGCGAAGAGCAGATCGCGCGCCTCGAGCAGCGCGACCGATTCGGCGTCGACGAGCTCGCCCTGGGGCAGCAGCCCCGCCACCTTCATATCGAGCAGGGTCGCGGCGACCACGAGGAACTCGCTGGCCTGCTCGAGCTCTTCGTCGGGGTCGAGCCCGCGCAGGTAGGCGATGAACTCATCGGTGACGGTACTGAGCGAGACCTCGGTGATGTCGAGCTCGTGCTTGGAGATGAGGTTCAGCAGCAGGTCGAACGGACCGTCGAAACCCTCGAGCGAGACCCGGAATCCGGCGTCGCCGGGGTCTTCGGCATCCGGCGCGTCGTGCGCGGGATCAGGCGACGTCGCCACGGGCGACCAGCTCGCGCGCGAGACGGAGGTACGCCTGGGCGGCGGAGTGCTCCGGCGCGAACTCGATGATCGGCACACCCGACACGGACGCGTCGGGGAACTTCACGGTGCGTCCGATGACGGTCTCGAGCACGTCGTCGCCGAAGGCCTCGACCACCCGCTCGAGCACCTCGCGCGAGTGCAGCGTGCGCGGGTCGTACATCGTCGCCAGCACGCCGTCGAGCTCGATCGCCGGGTTGAGGCGGTCGCGCACCTTGTCGATCGTCTCGATCAGCAGCGCGACACCGCGCAGCGCGAAGAACTCGCACTCGAGTGGGATCAGCACGCCATGGCTCGCGGTGAGCGCGTTGACGGTGAGCAGGCCGAGCGAGGGCTGGCAGTCGATGAGGATGACGTCGTAGTCGCCGGCGACCTTGCGCAGCACGCGCGAGAGGATCGTCTCGCGGGCGACCTCGTTGACCAGGTGCACCTCGGCGGCCGACAGGTCGATGTTGGCCGGCAGCACGTCGAGGTTCTCGACGTGCGAGTGCACGATGGCATCTGCGGGGTCGCGCTTGGTGTCGAGCAGCAGATCGTACACGGTGGGCACGTCGTGGGTCTGGATGCCGAGCCCGGCCGACAGGGCCCCCTGAGGATCGAAGTCCACGGCCAGCACCCGCCGCCCGTAGCTGGCGAGGGCCGCCGCGAGGTTGATCGTCGTCGTGGTCTTGCCGACCCCGCCCTTCTGGTTGCAGAGGGCGATGATGCGGGCCGGACCGTGCGCGTCGAGCGGCGGCGGGGTGGGAAATCCCCGGTAGGGGCGGCCGGTGGCGCCGACGGGTGCGTCGTCGCCGGAGGAGGCCCTCTTCGTGCCTCGCGCGCTGCCCGCCACCGATACTCCTGACTTGTCCATGACCTCGGTCGATTCTAGTCACGTGGGCCCGCCGGGGCCGGGGCGGCATGCCGCCCGCGCGCGTCCCGACCTCGGCGCACCCCACCGAGCCGCCCCGCGCCGACGTCAGCGCGCGCGGGGATGCGCTCCGGCGTACACGTCGCGCAGCGCGTCGACCGTGACGTGCGTGTAGATCTGGGTCGTCGCCACGGAGGCGTGCCCGAGCAGCTCCTGCACGACACGCACGTCCGCACCGCCCTGCAGCAGATGCGTCGCGAAGGAGTGCCGCAGCGTGTGCGGCGACACGTGCGCGGCCAGCCCCGCCCGCTCGGCCGCCGCCTGCAGCACCAGCCAGGCGCTCTGCCGCGACAGCGGCGCCCCGCGCGCACCGAGGAAGAGCCGCGGTGTCGCCCGGCCCCTCGCGGCGAGCGCCGGCCGCACACGGGTGAGGTAGGCATCCACCGCGTCACGCGCGTACGATCCGATCGGCACGATGCGCTCCTTACCGCCCTTGCCGCGCAGCCGCAGCGCCTCGCCGTGCGCGAGGTCGTCGACATCCAGCCCCACGGCCTCGGAGACCCGCGCGCCCGTCGCGTACAGCAGTTCGAGCAGGGCCCGGTCGCGCACTCCGATCGGGTCATCGGCCGGCGGGGCCTGCACGAGCGCCGCGACCTGATCGATCGTCAGGGCTTTGGGCAGGCGCTGCGCGGCCTTGGGCGGGCGCAGCCGCGCCGACGGGTCGTCGGTCTCGATACCCTCTCGCGCGAGAAAGCGGTGCAGGCCCCGCACCGAGGACTGCCTGCGCGCGAGGCTCGACGCGGCAGGTCTCGGCTCGGTCGATGCCGCCGCGGCCGCGTACCGAGAGACCACCTCGGGGGTGATCTGCGCGGTGTCGTCGATGCCGTCGGCGGCGAGCCACGCGGAGTACTCGGCCAGGTCGCGCCGGTACGCGGCGAGGGTGTGCTCCGACAGCCCCCGCTCGACCGACACGTGGCGCAGGTACGCCGAGATCGCCCGGTCGACGCGCACGCGGCGCCTACTGCCCCGCGGATCCGCCCGCGCGACGCAGGCGCTCGGCCGCGGTGAGCACGCCGACCGCGAGGATCGCATTGTGCATGCGCCCCTCGAGGACCGCCGACACGGCGACATCGAGGTCGACCCACTCGAGGCGGATGTCGGCCTCCTCCGCTTCGCGCGCGTGCACCTCGGGGGCGGCGGCAAGCTCGCGGGCGAGGAAGATGTGCACCGTCTCGTCGCTGCCGCCGGGGGTGGTGCGGATGCTGATCAGCGGCTCCCACGACGCCGCGACGAGGTCGGCCTCCTCGGCCAGCTCGCGGCGGGCGGTGTCGACGTGCGCCTCGCCCCGCACATCGAGCAGTCCGGCCGGGATCTCCCAGTCGCGGGAGCGGATCGGATGCCGATACTGCTGCAGCAGGAGGACGCGGCCCTCGTCGTCGATCGCGACGACCGCGACGGCGCCCGTGTGGTCGACGTAGTCCCGCACCGTGGACTCGCCGTTGTAGACGAACTCGTCGCGCCGGACATCCCACACCCGGCCGTCGAACACGACGTCGCTGGCGGTGATCGGCACCTCGAGCGGCTCGTCGCGCAGCTCACGCAGGTCGCGAGCCGATGACGCGGGGACCGTGTGCTCCGGCACGGCGGTGGGCTCAGGCATCCGCGCCCTGCTCCACGTCGAAGAGCTCGCTCGAGCGATGGCGCTCGAGCGCCGCCCCGACCAGGCCGCGGAACAGCGGGTGCGGAGCCGTGGGACGCGAGCGCAGCTCGGGGTGGGCCTGCGTGGCGACGTAGAAGGGATGCACGTCGCGAGGCAGCTCGACGTACTCGACCAGGTTGCGATCCGGCGAGAGTCCCGAGAAGATCAGGCCGGTCTCGGCCAGACGGTCGCGGTAGGCGTTGTTGACCTCGTACCGGTGACGGTGACGCTCCGACGCCTGCGGCGCACCGTACAGCTCGGCCGCCAGCGACCCCTCGCGCAGATCGGCCGTGTAGAGACCGAGCCGCATCGTGCCGCCGAGATCGCCGCCGGCGATGATGTCGACCTGCTCGGCCATCGTCGCGATGACCGGAAACTCGGTGTCGGGGTCGAATTCGCTCGAGGACGCGCCCGCGAGCCCCGCCTTGTTGCGCGCGTACTCGATGACCATGCACTGCAGGCCCAGACACAGCCCGAGCGTCGGGATCCCCTGCTCGCGGGCGAAGCGAAGGGCGCCGAGCTTGCCCTCGATGCCCCGGATGCCGAAGCCGCCCGGCACGCAGATGCCGTCGACGTCGGCGAGGGCCTTCGCGGCCCCCTCGGGCGTCTCGCAGAGGTCGGAGGGGATCCAGCGCAGCGACACGTGGGTCTCGTGCGCGAACCCGCCCGCCTTGATCGCCTCGGTGACCGAGAGATAGGCGTCGGGCAGGTCGATGTACTTGCCGACGAGGCCGATCGTGACCTCGTGCTTGGGGTTGTGCACGGCGCTCAGCACCCGCTGCCAACGCGACCAGTCCACGTCGCCCGCGTGGCCGAGTCCGAGGGCGTGGACGAGGTAGGCGTCCAGTCCCTGCTCGTGCAGCATCGTGGGGATGTCGTAGATGCTCGGCACGTCGACCGCGTTGACGACCGCATCCTCGTCGACGTCGCACATGAGCGCGATCTTGCGCTTGTTGGACTCGGTGACGGGGCGGTCGCTGCGCAGCACGAGCGCGTCGGGCTGGATGCCGATCGAGCGCAGCGTCGCGACGGAATGCTGGGTCGGCTTGGTCTTCTGCTCACCGGACGCGCCCATGAACGGCACGAGGGAGACGTGCACGAAGAAGACGTTGCCGCGGCCGAGCTCGTGGCGGATCTGGCGCGCGGATTCGATGAAGGGCTGGGATTCGATGTCGCCGACCGTGCCGCCGATCTCGGTGATGATGACGTCCGGCTGGGGATCCTCGTCGGCCTGCAGGCGCATGCGGCGCTTGATCTCGTCCGTGATGTGCGGGATCACCTGCACCGTGTCGCCCAGATACTCCCCGCGCCGCTCGCGCGCGATCACCTGCGAGTAGATCTGCCCCGTCGTCACGTTCGCCGACTGGCCGAGGTCGATGTCGAGGAACCGCTCGTAGTGCCCGATGTCGAGGTCGGTCTCGGCGCCGTCGTCGGTCACGAAGACCTCGCCGTGCTGGAACGGGTTCATCGTGCCCGGATCGACGTTCAGATACGGGTCGAGCTTCTGCATGACCACGCGCAGACCGCGCGCGGTGAGAAGGTTTCCGAGGCTGGCGGCGGTCAGACCTTTGCCCAGAGAGGAGACGACACCACCCGTCACGAAGATGTGCTTGGTGATGCCGTTCGATGTTCCCGATGCTGTGTCCGCCACGGGCTTCGATCCTATCAGGCGCCCGCGGGCGCCAGCTCGAGCAGCTCCCGCGCATGCTCGAGCGCCGCGGCCGAGTCGGGCAGTCCCGACAGCAGCCGCGCCATCTCGGCCTCGCGATCCGCGCCGTCGAGGCGGCGCACGCTGGATGCCGTCACCGAGCCGTCGTTCTCCTTCACGACGGACAGGTGATTGGTGGCGAACGCGGCCACCTGCGCGAGGTGCGTGACGACGATGACCTGGGATGCTGCGGCCAGGCGCGCGAGCCGACGCCCGATCTCGATCGCCGCCGCTCCCCCGATCCCCGCATCGATCTCGTCGAACACGAACGTGGGAACCGGGTCCACCGACGCGATGACGACCTCGATCGCCAGCATGACGCGACTGAGCTCCCCGCCCGATGCGCTCTTGGCGACGGGGCGGGGCTCGGACCCGGGATGCGGGGCGAGCAGAAGGGAGACCTCGTCGCGGCCGTCCTGCCCGGGCGTCCCCGGCGCGATCGTGACCTGCATCCGGGCATCGGGCATGGCGAGCGCGCGCAGCTCTTCGGTCACCGCGTCGCCGAGGGCGGCGGCGGCCGCGGCACGGCGCCGGGTCAGCAGGTCGGCGGCGTCGTCGAGGGCGGCGGCGGCAGCATCCCGCTGCTCGCGCAGGACGGCGACACGCTCGTCGTCGCCATCGAGCTCGAGCAGGCGTTCGCCACCGGTGCGCGCGAGCTCGATCACCTCGTCGAGCGACGTCCCGTGATGGCGGATGAGCGTCGACAGCGCGGCACGACGGTCTTCGATCGCGGCGAGCTCGGCCGGGCCGGTCTCGTCGAGATCGGCGAGGTAGCCGGAGAGGTCGCCGGCCACTTCGGCGATTCGGAATCCGATCTCCGCGACCTGCTCCGCGAGCCCCGCGAGCGTCTCGTCGTGGTCGCCGGCCCGCTCGAGCGCGCGCCGGGCCTCACCGGCCAGGGCGGAGACGTCGATCGCATCGGCCTCGGACGACAGCGCCTCGCGCGCCGTCAGCGCCGCGGCGCGCAGCTCCTCGACGTGCGCGAGTCGCTCCGCACGCTGCGACAGCTCGGCGTCTTCGCCGTGTTGCGGCGCGACGGCCTCGATCTCCTCGAGCGCCTCGCGCAGGGCCTGCGCCTCGGCGAGGCGCGCGTCGCGGTCGGCTTCGAGAGCACTCGCCTCGGCATTCAGTCCGCGCCAGCGGTGCCATGCCTCGCGGTAGGAGGCGAGGGCCGCACGCACCTCGTCTCCGCCGAAACGATCGAGGGCCTCGCGTTGAGCCGCCTGTGAGCGCAGCCGCAGCTGGTCCGTCTGGCCGTGCACGACGACGAGGTCGTCGGCGAGATCGGCAAGCACCCCGGCGGGGGCGGCGCGCCCGCCCACGCTCGCCCGGCTGCGCCCCTCGGCCGTGACGGTGCGCCCGATGTAGAGCTCTGCCCGGTCGGCGCCCGCGGGTTCGAGGTCTCCCCCCGCCTCGCGCACCCGATCGGCGACGCTGCCCTCGGCGGCCACCAGCCACACCCCGGTCACCTCGGCCTGAGCGGCGCCCGAGCGGACGACCCCGGAATCGGCGCGCTGACCGAGCAGCAGGCCGAGGCCGCTGACGACCATCGTCTTGCCGGCGCCGGTCTCGCCCGTGATCGCCGTGAAGCCTGGCCCGAGCGGCAGGGTCGCCTCGGCGATCACCCCGAACCCCCGCAGCCGCATCTCCTCGATCACGCCGCTCCCCCCGCGGGGTCGATGTGATCGGCCGGGCCGCGCCACCCCGTCACGGGCAGACGGAACTTGCGGACGAGGCGATCGGTGAACGCGGCCGGGTGCAGGCGGGCCAGGCGCACGGGCTCGTCCGAGCGGTGCACGACCACACGCGCCCCCGGGGGCAGATCGTGCGAGCGGCGGCCGTCGCACCACAGGATGCCGGTGCCGTTGGTGCGCTCGAGGACCTCGATCGCGACCGAGGCCTCGGGTCCGACGACGAGGGGCTTGGCGAACAGGGCGTGCGCCGAGAGCGGGACGACGGCGATCGCCTCGACGCTCGGCCAGATCACGGGACCGCCGGCGGAGAAGTTGTAGGCGGTCGAGCCGGTCGGCGTCGAGACGACCATCCCGTCGCATCCGAAGGTGGACAGCGGTCGACCGTCGATCGCGACGACGACCTCCAGCATCCGCTCTCTGCTCGCCTTCTCGACGGTCGCCTCGTTCAGTGCCCAGGTCTCGTAGATCGTCGTGTCGGACGCGTCTTCGACCCGCACGGCGAGGGCCATGCGCCGTTCGACGCCGTAGTCGCGCGAGATCGCGCGCCGCACCGCGTCGTCCATGTCGTCGCGTTCGATCTCGGCAAGGAACCCGACGTGCCCCATGTTGATGCCGAGCACCGGGGCGGTGCCGCCGCGCACGAGCTCGGCGGCGCGCAGGATCGTGCCGTCACCGCCCAGCACGATGGCCAGCTCGAGCTCGCCGACCGCGACGTCCACGCCGAGCGTCGCCGTCGTCGGCACCCGCGCGATGACCGCATCGAGCTCGACGCGGTCGCTCGCCGCCAGCACCGGGCGGGCACCTGCGGCGGCGAGGGCCTCGGCGACCCGGAGTGCGGCGGCGACGGTGTCATCGCGCAGCGCATGGGCGACGACCAGGATGTTGCGCGCGCCCGTCATCCCACTCCCGCCAGTCGATTCACCGTGCTGATCCATTCTGTCGGATTGCCCGTCTCCCGGTCGCCGCGCGCGCGCATCCAGGCGACGTACTCGGCGTTGCCGTGGGTGCCGACGATGGGCGAGGCGATCACCCCGTGGGTGCCCAGCCCCGCATCCCACGCGCTCCAGAGCACGCCGCAGACGGCGTCGGCGCGCAAGCCCGGATCGGTGACGAGACCGCCCTTGACGGCGGTACGGCCCACTTCGAACTGCGGTTTGATCAGCAGCAGGATGTCGGCGTCCGGGCCAGCCGTACGCTCGACCGCGGGCAGCACGTACCGCAACGAGATGAAGGAGAGGTCGCCGGTCACCAGCTCGGGCGCGTCGGACCGGCCGCACGCCTGAGCGAGCGAAGCGCGGTCCATGTCACGCACGTTGTAGCCCTCGACGGCGATCACGCCGGCGTCCTCCCGAATCGAGGGGGCGAGCTGACCGTGCCCCACATCGACCGCGATGACGGGATCTGCGCCGCGCTCCCGCAGCACCTGGGTGAAGCCGCCCGTGGAGGCACCCATATCCAGCGCGACCCGACCGGAGGGGTCGAGCGAGAAGGCGTCGAGCGCCGCCAGGAGCTTGTGCGCGGCGCGGCTGACGTAGTGGTCCGCGCCGGCGACCGCGATCTCGGCGGACTCCTCGACCCGGGTGGATGCTTTCACCACAGCAGATCCGTCGACGCTGACGAGTCCCTCGGAGATGAGTGTGGCGGCGTGGGTGCGGGATCGAGCGAGGCCGCGAGCGGCGAGGGCGGCGTCCAGCCGCTGCGTCACGGCGCCCCGCCGGCGCGGGGGTCGGCCAGCGTTCCCGAGCCCTCGAGCGCGCGGCTGAGCTCTTCGTGCAGAACCGCGTAGGCTGCTGCGCGGTCGCCGAGCGGCTGCTGCTCGACGACCCGGAGACGTGAGACCAGGCTGTCGTCGGGGCCGTTGCCGGCGGAGGTGTCGGTCACGCCCCCCAGGATACGGCGAGGGTGCGACGCCGAGGCCGCATCAGGGCCGATGGAACGGATCGGCGTAGAGCTGCTCGGGCACGCGGAGACCGAAGATCGCGCGACCGGACGACCAGATCGCGTGCGCTCCGGCGCGAAGCAGATCGATCGGGCGCGTGCCCTCGGTCACGATCTCGACATCGGCGCCGGAGATGCGTACCGTCGCATCGCCGACCGACACTGCCCCGTCGCGATCACGCGTGCGCACCCGCGGATAGGGCGTGTGCAGCTCGCGAAGGTCGCCGACGATGTAGTCGGGGCGCGACGTCGGCGGCGCCGCCAGCAGGTGCTTCGGCCGATCGATGCCGGTGAGCACGAGCACGGACGGGATGCCGGCGCTCTGGGCGCCCTGGATGTCGGTGTCGAGGCGGTCGCCGATGAACAGCGGGCTGCCGGCGCCGAAGCGACTGATCGCCTCGGCGAAGATGGGCGTTTCCGGTTTGCCCGCCACGGTGGCGAGACGTCCGACCGCGGTGTGCACCGCGGAGACGAGTGTGCCGTTTCCCGGCGCGATGCCGCGTGCCTGCGGAATGGTCCAGTCGGTGTTCGTGGCGATCCACGGGATGCCGCCTTCGTCCTCGGGCACGGCCAGAGCGTAGGCGGCCTCGGCCAGCTGAGCCCAGCCGACTTCGGGCGCGAAGCCCTGCACGACCGCGGCAGGAGCGTCGTCCGCGCTGCGCGTCACGACGTACCCCGCCTTCTCGACCTCGACCACGAGCCCCTCGCCGCCCACGACGAGGATGCGGGCGCCGGGTGCCACACGTTCCCGCAGCAGTCGCATCGCAGCCTGGGGGCTTGTGATGACGTCCGCAGGCTCGGCGGGCAGGCCGAGTTCGCGCAGCTGCGCGGCGACGGTCGCATCGGTGCGCGAGGCGTTGTTCGTGATGTATCCGAGACGACGCGTGCGCGCGGCTTCGGTGAGCGAGTCGACCGCGTAGGGCAACGCCTTGTGGCCGGCGTAGACCACCCCATCAAGATCGGCGAGCACGGCGTCGACGCCGTCGAGCGGCGTGCGCTCAGGCTGCGCGCGGGAGAACAGCGCCATCAGCGCTCGCCTTCGGCGTCCGTCACGTCGTCGTCGGCCTCGTCGCCATCGGTGGCCTCTTCTTCGACTTCTATAACCTCGATCACCTCGCCAGGCTCCGACGCGTCCAGCGCCTCCGCCGCGACGGCCGCGCGCCGCGACCAGAGCGCCGCCTCATCCAGCCGCCCGAGCTCTTCCAGCACGGCGGCCCGCGCGGCGAACAGACCCGGGCTCCACGCGAAAGCGCGATCGGGATCGAGTTCCGGGATGTCGAGTTCGAGCAGCGCCCGCTCGGTCTCTCCCAGGTCGAGCCGCGCGCCCGACATCGCGATCGCCAACTCCACGCGCGCGTCCACGGGCAGAGCGGCACGGTCCACGCTGCGGCCGACCTCGAGGGCACGATCGGCACGCCCCACACCGCGTTCGCTGTCGACCATCAAAGCGATCTGATCGTCACTGCCGGAGATCCGGCGATACGTGCGGAGTTCGCGCAGGGCGAGCGCGAAGTCGCCCGTCGCGTAGGCCGTGATCGCGAGAGACTCCCGCACGACAGCGACCCGACCGGCCCGCCGGGAAGCGGCGAGGGCGTGCTCGTGTGCCAGGGCGGGGTCGTCGTCGATCAGCTGTGATGCCATCGCCAGATGGCGGGCGACGGTATCGGCGTTCTCCTTGCTCAGCGTCTTCAGCTCGTTGCGCGCCGCGGGGTGCAGGTCCCTCGCCGTGATCTCCTCGGGCAGGAGAGGGTCTCCGTGACGGTTCACGCCCTCCCGCGAGGAATCCATCGCACCGCGTGCGGGCGGTCGCGCACCGTCGCGGCGGTCGGGCCGTCCGCCGTCCCGCCTCTCGTACGGCTTGCGAGACGCATCACCGTCACGCTTCGCGTAGGGCTTGCGTGGCGCATCACCGTCACGCTTCGCGTAGGGCTTGCGTGGCGCATCACCGTCTCGCTTCACGTACGGCTTGCGCGGCGCGTCACCGTCTCGGCCGCCCCGCGGCGCGCGCCGGTGACGCGAGGATGCCGGCTGACGAGAGTCCGAATCCGGACGACCGCCACCCGGTCGTTGCCCGCCGCGGGGGCCACGCCCTCTCGTGGGGTCCGCAGATTCGTCGCGTCGATCGTCGTCCGACATGATGTGATCTTCCTCCCGTGACACAGCGCTCTCGCACTGGCCCGTTAACGCGAAATGGCCACCCAGCGTTGGGTGGCCATTTCTCGAAAGAAGTCCGGCGGTGTCCTACTCTCCCACAGGGTCCCCCCTGCAGTACCATCGGCGCTGAGAGGCTTAGCTTCCGGGTTCGGAATGTGACCGGGCGTTTCCCTCTCGCTATGGCCGCCGAAACACTATTGATGTTTCATCGTTCAAAGCATGAGTCGCTGCACGAAGCAGCTGCTGCGAATGCAGCTCATGCGGTTCTCGACCGTACATCGAGAACCACTCAGTGGACGCAAGCACCTAGGAAGGTGATGTTATCAAGTCATCGGCTTATTAGTACCGGTCAGCTACACGTGTTGCCACGCTTACACACCCGGCCTATCAACCCAGTAGTCTGGCTGGGAGCCTCTCGCCCGAAGGCATGGAAATCTCATCTTGAAGCCGGCTTCCCGCTTAGATGCTTTCAGCGGTTATCCATCCCGAACGTAGCTAATCAGCGGTGCTCTTGGCAGAACAACTGACACACCAGAGGTTCGTCCAACCCGGTCCTCTCGTACTAGGGTCAGATCTTCTCAAATTTCCTACGCGCGCAGCGGATAGGGACCGAACTGTCTCACGACGTTCTAAACCCAGCTCGCGTACCGCTTTAATGGGCGAACAGCCCAACCCTTGGGACCTACTCCAGCCCCAGGATGCGACGAGCCGACATCGAGGTGCCAAACCATGCCGTCGATATGGACTCTTGGGCAAGATCAGCCTGTTATCCCCGAGGTACCTTTTATCCGTTGAGCGACAGCGCTTCCACAAGCCACTGCCGGATCACTAGTCCCGACTTTCGTCCCTGCTCGACCTGTCAGTCTCACAGTCAAGCTCCCTTGTGCACTTACACTCGCCACCTGATTGCCAACCAGGTTGAGGGAACCTTTGGGCGCCTCCGTTACTTTTTGGGAGGCAACCGCCCCAGTTAAACTACCCACCAGGCACTGTCCCTGAACCGGATTACGGTTCTAAGTTAGATATCCAGAGTGACCAGAGTGGTATTTCAACAATGACTCCACATGAACTAGCGTCCATGCTTCAAAGTCTCCCACCTATCCTACACAAGCCACACCGAACACCAATACCAAGCTGTAGTAAAGGTCACGGGGTCTTTCCGTCCTGCTGCGCGTAACGAGCATCTTTACTCGTAATGCAATTTCGCCGAGTTCGCGGTTGAGACAGTTGGGAAGTCGTTACGCCATTCGTGCAGGTCGGAACTTACCCGACAAGGAATTTCGCTACCTTAGGATGGTTATAGTTACCACCGCCGTTTACTGGGGCTTAAATTCTCAGCTTCGCCTTGCGGCTAACCGGTCCTCTTAACCTTCCAGCACCGGGCAGGCGTCAGTCCGTATACATCGTCTTGCGACTTGGCACGGACCTGTGTTTTTAGTAAACAGTCGCTACCCACTAGTCTCTGCGGCCCTCAAACGCTTTTTGGAGCAAGTCCATATACGCCGAGGGCCCCCCTTCTCCCGAAGTTACGGGGGCATTTTGCCGAGTTCCTTAACCACGATTCTCTCGATCTCCTTGGTATTCTCTACCTGACCACCTGAGTCGGTTTGGGGTACGGGCCACTAGAACCTCGCGTCGATGCTTTTCTTGGCAGCATAGGATTACCGGATCTTGCCTGTTACAGCTCCCCTTCGTGTCTCAGCCTCCATGAGAGACGGATTTGCCTATCTCTCGGCCTACACACTTGGCCCGGGACTACCATCGCCCGGGACCGGCTACCTTCCTGCGTCACACCTGTTAATACGCTAACCGCACCAGCATGGGGTCGTGCGCTAGCTCCAACGCCTCACCCCGAAGGGATCGTACGAAGGAATTCGGGCACTTAGCACCACTGGATTGATTTGGGCGGTTCTTCGCGGGTACGGGAATATCAACCCGTTGTCCATCGACTACGCCTGTCGGCCTCGCCTTAGGTCCCGACTTACCCAGGGAAGATTAGCTTGACCCTGGAACCCTTGGTCTTTCGGAGGACGTGTTTCTCACACGTCTTTCGCTACTCATGCCTGCATTCTCACTCGTGTAGCCTCCACGGCTGGTTCACACCGCCGCTTCGCTGGCCACACGACGCTCTCCTACCCATCAACACGGCTGGACCACGAAGGCCTACCAATAATGTCAATGCCACAACTTCGGTGGCGTGCTTGAGCCCCGTTACATTGTCGGCGCGGAATCACTTGACCAGTGAGCTATTACGCACTCTTTCAAGGGTGGCTGCTTCTAAGCCAACCTCCTGGTTGTCAAAGCAACTCCACATCCTTTCCCACTTAGCACGCGCTTAGGGACCTTAGTTGGTGGTCTGGGTTGTTTCCCTCTCGACTATGAAGCTTATCCCCCACAGTCTCACTGCTGCGCTCTCACTTACCGGCATTCGGAGTTTGGCTGACGTCAGTAACCTTTTGGGGCCCATCGGCCATCCAGTAGCTCTACCTCCGGCAAGAAACACGCAACGCTGCACCTAAATGCATTTCGGAGAGAACCAGCTATCACGAAGTTTGATTGGCCTTTCACCCCTATCCACAGCTCATCCCCTCAGTTTTCAACCTAAGTGGGTTCGGCCCTCCACGACGTCTTACCGTCGCTTCAGCCTGGCCATGGATAGATCACTTCGCTTCGGGTCTAGGACATGCGACTGAATCGCCCTATTCAGACTCGCTTTCGCTACGGCTACCCCACTCGGGTTAACCTCGCCACATATCGCTAACTCGCAGGCTCATTCTTCAAAAGGCACGCTGTCACAGCTACCAGGGCTGCTCCAACGGTTTGTAAGCAAACGGTTTCAGGTACTATTTCACTCCCCTCCCGGGGTACTTTTCACCTTTCCCTCACGGTACTTGTCCGCTATCGGTCATCTGGGAGTATTTAGGCTTATCAGGTGGTCCTGACAGATTCACACGGGATTTCTCGGGCCCCGTGCTACTTGGGATACTCTTCGCGGTGAGACAAACATTTCGACTACGGGGTTGGCACCCTCTATGACCGGCCTTTCAATGCCGTTCGTCTATATCGTCTCAATCACGCTCGCTGCTCGGCAGAACAACATGAAAAGTCCCACAACCCCGAATACGCAACTCCTGCCGGATATCACACGTACTCGGTTTAGCCTGTTCCGGTTTCGCTCGCCACTACTAACGGAATCGCGGTTGCTTTCTCTTCCTGTGGGTACTGAGATGTTTCACTTCCCCACGTTCCCTCTACCCGCCCTATATATTCAGGCGGGAGTCACTGGGTCAGCACGCTGCCCAGCGGGGTTTCCCCATTCGGAGATCCTCGGATCAAAGTGTGCTTATCCACTCCCCGAGGCTTATCGCAGATTGCTACGTCCTTCTTCGGCTCCAGATGCCAAGGCATCCACCGTTTGCTCTTAAAGACTTGAAAATCACATGAGTTCGTCTCTTCGGCCCGGATCGAAATCCGGTTTGAAATTGACTAATGATCTATATAGATCATCTATGTGAAATGATCCCGAAGGATCATCTCAAAGATGCTCGCGTCCACTGTGTAGTTCTCAAAGTACGGGCGGTACCCTCCCCGCTTGCCTTGCGGCAGCCAGAAAAGGCCCTGAGGTTCGGTCGCAGCGTCTTTCGACGCCCGTATCCGGTCCCTCAGGACCCAACAGCGTGCATGTGCCGGCCTTCTCGACCTGAACCTTTCCAGCTGCAAGCAGCGTACTGAATTCGGGAAGATCTCTCCGGCACCTTGTCAAATGTTCCACCCATGAGCTGACCCCTCGAGAACATGCGTCTCGAGCGGGCTCTGGAAGTCCCGGAGGACTCCAAATGCTCCTTAGAAAGGAGGTGATCCAGCCGCACCTTCCGGTACGGCTACCTTGTTACGACTTAGTCCTAATTACCGATCCCACCTTCGACGGCTCCCTCCACAAGGGTTGGGCCACCGGCTTCAGGTGTTACCGACTTTCATGACTTGACGGGCGGTGTGTACAAGACCCGGGAACGTATTCACCGCAGCGTTGCTGATCTGCGATTACTAGCGACTCCGACTTCATGAGGTCGAGTTGCAGACCTCAATCCGAACTGGGACCGGCTTTTTGGGATTCGCTCCACCTTGCGGTATTGCAGCCCTTTGTACCGGCCATTGTAGCATGCGTGAAGCCCAAGACATAAGGGGCATGATGATTTGACGTCATCCCCACCTTCCTCCGAGTTGACCCCGGCAGTATCCCATGAGTTCCCACCATTACGTGCTGGCAACATAGAACGAGGGTTGCGCTCGTTGCGGGACTTAACCCAACATCTCACGACACGAGCTGACGACAACCATGCACCACCTGTTTACGAGTGTCCAAAGAGTTCTACATTTCTGCAGCGTTCTCGTATATGTCAAGCCTTGGTAAGGTTCTTCGCGTTGCATCGAATTAATCCGCATGCTCCGCCGCTTGTGCGGGTCCCCGTCAATTCCTTTGAGTTTTAGCCTTGCGGCCGTACTCCCCAGGCGGGGAACTTAATGCGTTAGCTGCGTCACGGAGACCGTGGAATGGCCCCCACAACTAGTTCCCAACGTTTACGGGGTGGACTACCAGGGTATCTAAGCCTGTTTGCTCCCCACCCTTTCGCTCCTCAGCGTCAGTTACGGCCCAGAGATCTGCCTTCGCCATCGGTGTTCCTCCTGATATCTGCGCATTCCACCGCTACACCAGGAATTCCAATCTCCCCTACCGCACTCTAGTCTGCCCGTACCCACTGCAGGCTGGAGGTTGAGCCTCCAGTTTTCACAGCAGACGCGACAAACCGCCTACGAGCTCTTTACGCCCAATAATTCCGGATAACGCTTGCGCCCTACGTATTACCGCGGCTGCTGGCACGTAGTTAGCCGGCGCTTTTTCTGCAAGTACCGTCACTTTCGCTTCTTCCTTGCTAAAAGAGGTTTACAACCCGAAGGCCGTCGTCCCTCACGCGGCGTTGCTGCATCAGGCTTTCGCCCATTGTGCAATATTCCCCACTGCTGCCTCCCGTAGGAGTCTGGGCCGTGTCTCAGTCCCAGTGTGGCCGGTCACCCTCTCAGGCCGGCTACCCGTCGACGCCTTGGTGAGCCATTACCTCACCAACAAGCTGATAGGCCGCGAGCTCATCCCTGACCGAAGTTCTTTCCAGCTGCTGAAGATGCCTTCGCAGCTCGTATCCGGTATTAGCAGCTGTTTCCAACTGTTATCCCAGAGTCAGGGGCAGATTGCTCACGTGTTACTCACCCGTTCGCCACTGATCCAGAGAGCAAGCTCTCTTTCACCGTTCGACTTGCATGTGTTAAGCACGCCGCCAGCGTTCATCCTGAGCCAGGATCAAACTCTCCGTAAAGAATTTTTGCTTCGATGAGCCGGAATGGGCTGCATCTCTGCGAGCTTGATCTGACGATCGGATGTCATTACTGACATATCCGTTTAATCTCAAAAGAATCTCATCGACCAGCTAGGCTGGCCGCGAGGTTTTTTGGCATTATGACAAGTGCACGCTGTTGAGTTCTCAAGGATCGGATGCTCCTGCGTCTTGGCCTCTCAGCCAGTCCCGCAGGGCAACTTCTCTATCTTATCCGTCTCGCTCGGCTTGTCAAATCGGCGTTTTTGGCGGATTCGATCCGCGCAGCCTGAAGTGACTGTGCTCGAGGAGCAGGACCCCATCCTAGACCCAAGGGTCATGACCCTCAAGATGAGGGCTTGTTCAGAAGGGGGTGGTTCTCCGCTTGAGGGGGGTGAAGCTCTCGGCCTCTCCGCTTCCCTGTGGGGCGAACAAGTAATAAGTTACGCGGGGGTTTCGGTTCGGGCAAATCCTGGTTGCATCCCGGGCGTGTCGCCGCGTCTTTCCGCGGTTTTCACCGGTCGGCGCTCCGCGGGCCGGAGAGGCCTCGACGGCGGGCGGCCGAGACGACCAGAGCCAGGAACACGGTGAAGACCGCCCAGAGCGCACAGGCCGGCGGGAGGACCAGGTAGGCGAGATGCGCGATCCCGAAGCCGGGGCGCAGCGGCCCGAAGAGCGCGAGGCCGAAGATCCACGCCGCGATCAGGATCGCCGGCAGCGACACCCACCACGTCACCCGTACGAGGCCGGGCACCTGCCGCTCGATCGCCACCGGCATTCGGCGCCGGAGCCAGGAGAGGGCGAACGCCGCGAGCACGAGTAGACCGGCAGCCGAGGAGAGGTCCTGCAGCCAGCCGTACATCGGCTGGCCGATGACCTCATCGGCCAGCACGGGAAACATTTCGACACCGAGCCGACCCTCGTGCGTGAACAGATCCCAGGCGATGTGGCTGAGCACACCCAGAGCGAGCGAGAGGGCGAGCAGGCCGAGGGCCACCGCTCCCCCGGCGAAGGTCTCCCGCAGGGACTCTCTCGCCCCGGCATCCCACCGCCCGGGAAGCCGTGCGGCCAGCCAGCGCGGGGAGAGCTCGCGGCACGCGGGGCGCAGGACCGTGCGCCACAGCACGAGCAGACCGAGCGCCAGCAGAACCGTCACCGGCAACCAGCGCAGGTCGTGCGTCGCGGAGTAGCGCAACGGGATGCCGCGCGTGAAGAGCGCAAGATCCGGTGTCATCGCCCCCACCGCGATGGCCGCGGGCACCAAGGGCGTGCGCACGAAGGGCAGCGCGACGACCGCGTGGCTGGGGGTGAACGGCACCGCTGGCTCAGTCCTCGACGAAGATCCCGGCGAGCGTCTTCTTGCCCCGTCGCAGCACGGACACACCTCCGGGCAACGCGCCCGTCACCGCGGCGTCATCGCCTTCCACCCGATGGCCGTCGAGCGTCACGCCGCCCTGGGCGATCGCCCGCCGGGCATCGGACAGGCTCTGGACGAGCCCGGTCTCGACGAGGGCATGCACGACGGTCGTTCCCCGGGCGAGGCGCGCATGCGGCAGCTCGTGCAGCGCACTCGCGAGGGTTTCGGGATCGATCGACCCGAGATCTCCGCGCCCGAACAGTGCTTCGGAGGCGGCGATCACCGCGGATGCTGCTCCCGGCCCGTGGACGAGCGCCGTGACTTCGTGTGCCAGACGCTTCTGCGCCGCGCGGCGGAACGGCTCGTCCTGCACGAGGTGCTCGTACCGCTCGATCTCGGCGCGCCCGAGGAAGGTGAACACCTTGAGCCGCTCGATCACATCGGCGTCGTCGGTGTTCAGCCAGAACTGGTACATCCGGTACGGGCTGCACATCTCGGCGTCGAGCCAGATCGCGTTGCCCTCGCTCTTGCCGAACTTCGTGCCGTCGCTGTTGGTGATCAGCGGCGTGCCGATCGCGTGCACCGACACGCCCTCGACGCGGTGGATGAGGTCGGTGCCGCTGGTGAGGTTTCCCCACTGATCGCTGCCCCCCGTCTGCAGCACGCAGCCGTGCGCGCGGTACAGCTCGAGGTAGTCCATGCCCTGCAGGATCTGGTAGCTGAACTCCGTGTAGCTGATGCCCGCATCGGAGTTCAGCCGGGCCGCCACGGCGTCTTTCTTGAGCATCGTGCCCACGCGGTAGTGCTTGCCGATGTCGCGCAGGAAATCGATCGCCGACAGGGGTGCCGTCCAGTCGAGGTTGTTGACGATTCGGGCGGCGTTGTCGCCGTCGAAGCTGAGGTACGTCTCGACCTGCGTGCGCAGGCGCCCCACCCACTCCTCGACCGTCTCGCGCGTGTTCAGCGTGCGTTCGGCCGACGGACGCGGGTCGCCGATGAGGCCCGTCGATCCCCCGACGAGTCCGAGCGGCCGATGACCCGCCAGCTGCAGGCGGCGCATCGTGAGCAGCTGCACGAGGTTGCCCAGGTGAAGGCTCGGAGCGGTCGGGTCGAAACCGCAGTAGTACACGATGGGCGGGCCACCGAGCAGCGTGCGCAGAGCGTCTTCGTCCGTCGACACGTGCACCAGCCCACGCCAGACCAGTTCGTCCCAGACGTTGTCGAACGCGGGGTCGTTGGCGGGGCTGAGCGCGCGCAGCTCGGCGTCGACGGGGGCGGATGACACGCCTTCGAGGCTACCAGCGCCGCGGCGGGCATCCTGATCGGGGCGCTCTCACCCGAGGTGCGGGGACGCCCCGCCCCACCAGACCAGCACCGCGAGGGCGAGAGCGAGCGCCCAGCTGACGAGACTGCCGACGAGGAAGTACTCGGCACGGTCGCCGTTGTCATCGCGCGAGATCTCGGGAAAGCGGACGATGCCCTTGGCCGCCAGCACCGCCGCCAGGAGGGTGTAGGCCCCGGCGAGTGTGAGCGAGAA
The DNA here is from genome assembly GCF_046111165.1 of Microbacterium sp. HA-8. NCBI lineage: Bacteria > Bacillati > Actinomycetota > Actinomycetes > Micrococcales > Microbacteriaceae > Microbacterium > Microbacterium sp. HA-8. The sequence goes on along the minus strand of NZ_CP162025.1, from coordinate 1,591,932 downwards.
GACGATGACACGCTCGAGCGGTCCGATGAGGCGGCCGCCTTTGAGGGAGGGCTGGGCGGTGAGCGGCACCGGGTCGGCAGCCGAGGCTGCGCCGGCATCGGCGGTGACCCCGACGCCGCGCTCGGCGCGCGCGGACGGCACCGGCGGCAGCGCGAACTCGCCGCGCAGCGCCGCGCGCACGACGATGTTGGCCGATTCGGCGAAAAACACCAGGGCACCCGCCACGAGCACCACGAGGTCGAACGACACTTCGCCGGCGGGCGACGGCAGCAGCCACACGTCGCGGATGACGCCCGGGTCGGCCCGCGGGGGGATGCTGGCGACCCCGATCGCGCAGGCGGCCAGCACCGCGATCGCGGGCCACACCCCGGCTTTCGCCGCGCGGCCCGCGGGCATGAGCCACACCCACTCCGCGGCCAGCGCCACGGCGACCAACGCGGGCAGGGGCGCGTTGGTGAGCGCCCCAAGGACGAGGATCGCCACGGCCAGCGCCGCCAGCCCGACCCGGCGCGCCAGCGGCACTGGGGCCCGCCGGGTGAGGTCTGCCGCGCCGATCGCGAGCAGCAGAAGGCCCGCGAAGATCATCGGGGCACTCCGGCGCCGAGTGCGTGGAATCCCTCGACGACGGCCGCGGCGCCCGCGGTGGTGAGCGCCTGCGAGACGGCCGATTGGGTGATGCCCTCGCGCTCGGCGAGCTCACGCTGGGTGAGCCGTGCGCAGCGACCGGCGACGAGCCGGCGTGTGCGCTCGCTCATCGTGCCGACGAGCTGGTCGCGAGCGAGCAGGTAGGCGTTGGCGAGGCGGACGGCGTCGTGCATGTGGCCATCCTCCTCCGGGGCGGCGACAATCCAGGTGCGCGCGGTCGGCGCGGTGCGCTGCTGCTTGCTGTGCACGAGGTCGATCGCCTCCCGGGCTGCCCACCACCCCGGCCCCTCCGGGATCTCTCCCTCGCCCGAGGGCACCGTGCGCACCGCACCGATCCCGATTCCGAAGCGGCACGAGATCGGATCGGGAAGCTCCAGCTGGACGAGCAGCAGCGACGCCAGCGCGTCGCCGAGGGCGAGGTAGACCCCCTGGAGCTCATCGCCGACGGTGGCCGCCAGCATCCGGTCCGCCACCGGGAGCGTCCGCTGGGCGCGCGCGATCGCGTTCTCGATCTCGCGCTGCGCCCCTTCGCGGTCTGCCAGCTTGCGGGAGCCGACGATGTCGGCGATCACGGCGATCATCTGATAAGCGTAACGCTTATCTCTTCAAAAGATAAGGCTTTGGCTGATCACATTCCCAGGGCGTGACCGGCAGCCTGTGCTCGGGCGATGAGCTCGGCGCGCTGCTCGGCGACACGGACGGGAGCGGTGCCACCGGCGCCGTCGCGGCTGCCCACCGAGCCCTCGATGCTGAGCACGGCCCGCACCTCGGGCGTGAGCTCGGATGACACCGAGGCCAGCATGGCGTCCGTGGCCTCGTGCAGCTCGATGCCGTTCTGCTCGCACACCCGCACGAGCGCGCCCGAGATCTCGTGCGCGTCACGGAACGGCACACGCCGTCGCACGAGCCAATCGGCCACATCCGTCGCCAGAGAGAAGCCCTGCGGGGCGAGCTCGGCCATCCGCGCGGTGTCGAAGCGCAGCGTCGCGATCATGCCGGCGAAGGCCGGAAGCAGCACCTCGAGGGTTGCGACGGAGTCGAAGACGGGCTCCTTGTCCTCCTGCAGATCGCGGTTGTAGGCCAGAGGAAGAGCTTTGAGCGTGGCGAGCAGGCCGGTCAGGTTGCCGATGAGGCGTCCGGACTTGCCGCGCGCGAGCTCCGCGATGTCGGGGTTCTTCTTCTGCGGCATGATGCTCGACCCGGTCGAGTACGCGTCATCGAGGGTGACGAATCCGAACTCCCGCGTGTTCCACACGATGATCTCCTCGGCCAGACGCGAGAGGTCTATGCCGATCATCGCCGTGATGAACGCGAACTCGGCGACGACGTCGCGTGCGGCCGTGCCATCGAGCGAGTTCTCCGCGGGCCGGGCAAGGCCCAGACGCTCGGCGACGAGCGCGGGGTCGAGACCGAGACTGGACCCGGCGAGCGCTCCCCCGCCGTAGGGCGAGACGGCCGCGCGGGCACGCCAATCGCGCAGCCGCTCGAGATCGCGCACGAGCGGCCAGGCGTGCGCCTGCAGATGATGCGCCAGCAGGATGGGCTGCGCGTGCTGCAGGTGCGTGCGCCCCGGCATGATCGCCTCGCCCGCCGCCTCGGCCTGAGCCACCAGCGCGTCGATGATCCGCAGGATGTCGCGGGCGATCACCGCGGAGTGATCGAGCAGATAGAGCCGTACGAGGGTGGCGATCTGGTCGTTGCGGCTGCGGCCCGCGCGAAGGCGCCCGCCGAGCTCGGCACCTGCGCGCTCGATCAGTCCGCGCTCCAGTGCGCCGTGCACATCCTCGTCCGAGGCTGCCGCGGCGAAGGACCCGTCGGCCACATCCGCGGCGAGCGCGTCGAGAGCGCCGTGCATCGCGACGAGCTCGTCGGCCGTGAGGTAACCCGCCGCCGCGAGCGCCTCGGCGTGGGCACGGGAACCCGCGATGTCGTAGGGAGCGAGCACCCAGTCGAAGTGGGTCGAACGGCTCAGCAGAGCGAGCTCGGGCGAGGGACCGCCCGCGAATCGTGCGCCCCACAGCGCGCCCTCGTTCGTACCGTCCGACTTCTCGCTCATCACCCGTTCACCCTATCCGCGCGGCGGCTGAGGGGTCGGCCCCGCGCGTCGCGCGTGCGCCGACACGGCGCGACAGCCGGTCGATGAAACCCTCGAGCGGGCCGCGGCCGATCAGCAGCGCCCACGCGGTGCACGCGGCGATCGTCCACAGCGCGAACGGCACGAACGGCTCGAGAGCGCGGAAGCCGACCAGATCGCTCGGGTCGCCGAGCACGACGGCGGCCACGATCGCCCACACCACGATCTGCGCCGTATAGGCCGTGAGCGGCATGGCGCCGGTCGCCCGCAGCGGCAGCACGACCCACCCGATGGGGCCGATCGTCGCGCCCGGCCACCAGGGACGACACAGCAGCAGGCACGCACCGAGCACGGCGATCGCGAATCCGCCCGATCCGAACACCTCGAGCACTCCGCTCGAGTGCGGTTCGGCCGTCCACACCACCTCGATGAGCGAGCCGGATGCCGGAGCCTGCACCGCCGCGCCGCCGCCCGTCGCCGTGCCCGCCGCCAGGCCGTAGCCCACCGCGGCGAAACCGGCGCCGAAGAGCAACAGCCCTGCCTGCGTGCCGAGCGCGCGCAGATCCAGCCGACCGATGCCGAGCCCGGCGACGACGAACGCCGCCCACACGGGGAACGGGTACTGCCACCCCACCAGCAGGCTCACCTCTTCGACGCCGGGAACCGCCCACAGCGGCGCCTGCATGAGGGCGGCGTACACCCACGGCATGATCAGCGCGATGCCGCCGGCGACCGCGAACAGGACCGCCGGGCGCAGGGTGAGCAGCGGCAGCACGAGCAGGAAGAGGATCGCGTACGCGGGCAGGATCACATACACCGGCACTCCCGTCGCGATCAGCAGCACCCCGAGCAGCCAGATCGCGAGCGCCCGCACCGCGATGCGCAGGGCCGCCTGCCCGAGCGCGTGCCCTCGCACCGGCGTGCGCCCGCCGGTGACGAGCCCGATCGACACACCGGCGAGGGTCGCGAACAGGATCGAGGAGCGTCCGTCCACGATTCCCGTCCATGTCGCGGGATCGGACCAGACGAGGTCGTCGGTGACAAGCAGATGGGCCGCCAGCATCCCCACCACGGCGAGGCCGCGCGCGAGGTCGATGCCGGCGAGGCGAGCAGGTCCGTTCAGGCGACGCCAGTTCGCCGCCGGACCGCCGCCCCGGGCCTTCAGCTCTGCGCCAGCAGCCACACCAGCAGGGCCTTCTGCGCGTGCAGCCGGTTCTCGGCCTCGTCCCACACGACCGACTGCGGGCCGTCGATGACCTCGGCATCCACCTCGTAGCCGCGATCGGCCGGCAGGCAGTGGATGAAGATCGCATCATCCTTTGCGAGCGCCATCGTCTCGTTCGTGACCTTGTAGGCGCCGAGGTCGCGCAGGCGCGCGATCTTCTCCTCCTCCTTGCCCATCGACACCCACGTGTCGGTCACGATGATGTCGGCGCCGGCGGCCGCCTCGAGAGGATCGGTGTAGAGCGCGACCGACCCCCCGGTCTCGGCGGCGATGCGGTCGGCGTCGGCGACGATCTCGTCGCGGGGCGCGTAGTCCTCGGGCGAGGCCACCCGCACGTGCATGCCGGCAGTCGCGCAGGCGAGCACGTAGGAGTGGCCCATGTTGCTCTTGCCATCGCCGAAGAACGTCAGCGTGAGTCCCTTCAGCTCGCCCTTGTGCTCGCGGATCGTGAGCAGATCGGCGAGCAGCTGACAGGGGTGGAAGTCGTCCGAGAGCGCGTTGACGACCGGCACCCTCGTGCCCTCCGCCATCTGCTCGAGCCCCGCCTGCGCGTACGTGCGCCACACGATCGCGGCGACCTGCCGCTCGAGCACGCGGGCGGTGTCGGCGGGGGTCTCCTTACCGCCCAGCTGACTGTTGGCGGTCGAGATGATCAGCGGCGAACCGCCGAGGTCTGCGATTCCGACGGCGAACGACACGCGCGTACGGGTCGAGGACTTGTCGAAGATCACCGCCACGGTCTGCGGGCCGGCGAGCGGCTTCTGCGCCCAGCGGTCCTTCTTCAGCTCGAGGGCCAGATCGATGATCTGCGCCTGCTCGGCGGGGCTGATGTCGTCGTCTCTGAGGAAGTGGCGGGTCATGCGTTCACCTTTGCGGGGGCGGCGTCTGCCGCGTCGTCGAGAAGCAGGGCTTCGGATGCTGTGGCCAGAGCGGCCTGGAAGAGGTGCGCGAACTCGGCGATCTCGTCGTCGCCGATCGTCAGCGGCGGCGCGATGCGCACCGTCGAGGGGTTCGCCGCGTTGACGATGAGTCCGTGCGCCTGCGCCGCGGCGACGACCGCGCCGGCGACGGGCCGCGCGAGAGCGATGCCGATGAGCAGGCCCTGCCCCCGGCATCCCGTCACCAGCGGCGAGTCGAGACCCGCGATCGCGTCGCGGATCTGCGCGCCGCGCGCGGCGGCGTTCTCGACCAGCCCGGCTCGTTCGATCTCGCCGAGCACGGCGCCGGCGACCGCGGTGCCGAGCGCGTTGCCGCCGAACGTCGAGCCGTGCGACCCGGGGAAGAACAGCTCGCTCGCCTCGCCGAACGTGATGAGAGCGCCGATCGGGAACCCGCCGCCGATGCCCTTGGCCACCGTGATCGCGTCGGGCGTGATGCCGGCGTGCTGGAATCCGAACCATTCGCCCGTGCGACCGGCACCCGTCTGGATCTCGTCCACGATGAGCAGCACCCCGTGCTCGCGCGTGAGGGCCCGCGCGGCCGCGAGGTACCCCTCGGGCAGTTCGACGACCCCTGCCTCCCCCTGGATGGGCTCGACCACGAGCGCCGCGACGGTGTCATCGAGCGCCTGGAGCGCCTCGATCGTGGCGGGGATGTGCTCGACCCCCGGGACCATCGGCGTGAACGGCTCCTGCATCGCCGGCTTGCCCGTGAGCGCGAGGGTGCCCATCGTGCGGCCGTGGAACGCGTTCTCGAGTGTGAGGATGCGGGGTCGACCGCTCTCGCGGCCGTGCAGCCGCGCGAGCTTGAAGGCGGCCTCGTTCGCCTCGGCTCCCGAATTGCCGAAGTACACCCGGCCCCGCTCCCCCGTGCCCGCGAGGCGTTTGAGGGTCGCCGCGAGCTGCAGCTGCGGGGGCGTGGCGAAGTAGTTCGACACGTGCGCGAGCGTCGCCGCCTGCGCCGCGATCGCGCTCACGAACACCGGGTGCGCGTGACCGAGGGAATTGACGGCGATGCCGCCGAGAAAATCCAGGTAGCGGCGGCCGGCGTCGTCCCAGAGGTACGCGCCCTCGCCGCGCACGAACATCGCCATGCGCTCGCCGAAGCTGCGCACCAGATCCCGTCCCGCGTCGTCCTGCCAGCTCATCCCGCGACCACCTCCGTGCCGATTCCCTTGTTCGTGAAGACTTCGACGAGCACCGAGTGCGGCACCCGCCCATCGATGATCGCCGCGGTGTCGACGCCGCCGTCGACCGCGTCGAGACAGGCCTGCATCTTGGGGATCATCCCCGATTCGAGGCTCGGCAGCATCCCCCGCAGCTCGGTCGAGGTCAGGTGCGACACGAGCGAGTCCCGGTTCGGCCAATCCGCATACAGGCCCGGCACGTCGGTCAGCACGATGAGCTTGGCGGCGTTCAGCGCCACCGCGAGGGCGGATGCCGCCGCATCGGCGTTGACGTTGAGGCTCTGCCCCGGCCGGTCGAGGTCGGGGGCGATGGAGGACACCACGGGGATGCGGCCCGCGTCGAGGTGATCGTGCACCGTCGTCGGGTCGACCCGGACGACGTCGCCGACGTTGCCGAGATCGTGCTCCTCGCCGTCGATGATGACGCCGCGCCGGCGCCCACCGAACAGGCCCGCGTCCTCGCCGCTGACTCCGCTCGCGAGCGGTCCGTGCGTGTTGATGCGGCCCACCAGCTGCGGATTGATCTGGCCCGTCAGCACCATCCGGACGACGCCGATCGCCTCGGTCGAGGTGACGCGATAGCCGCCCTTGAACTCGCTCGGGATCGACAGCCGCTCGAGCATCGACGAGATCTGCGGACCGCCGCCGTGCACGACGACGGGCTTCACCCCGACGAAGCGCAGGTAGGCGATGTCTTCGGCGAAGCTCTGCTGCAGCTCATCGGAGACCATCGCGTTGCCGCCGTACTTGATGACGATGATCTGATCGCGGAAGCGCTTGAGCCACGGCAGCGACTCGATGAGCACGGCGGCCTTCTCGGCCGCCTCCTCCGGGCTGGTGTCCTGGATGTCGGTCATGAGGAGTACGCGCTGTTCTCGTGGACGTAGTCGTGGGTGAGGTCGTTGGTCCAGATCGTCGCGCGCGCATCGCCCGCCTTCAGATCGATCCCGACGTGCGTCGCGCGGGGCGCAAGATCGACCTCCTCGCGCGGACGGTCGGGGCCGCCCTTGCTGCACACCCGCACGCCGTTCATGGTGACGTCGACGTCGTACGGATCGAACGCGGCGCCCGTCGTGCCGATCGCCGCGAGCACCCGGCCCCAGTTGGGGTCGTTTCCGAAGATCGCCGCCTTGAAGAGGTTGTTGCGGGCGACCGAGCGCCCGACCTCGACGGCGTCCGCCTCGGATGCCGCGCCGATGACCTCGATCGTGATGTCGTGGCTCGCGCCCTCGGCGTCTGCCTGCAGCTGCGTCGCGAGGTCGGTGCAGACGACGCGCAGCGCCGCCTCGAAATCGGCGGGGTCGGGAGTGATCCCCGATGCGCCGCTGACCATCAGCGTGACCTGGTCGTTCGTCGACATGCAGCCGTCCGAATCGAGCCGGTCGAAGCTCACCCGGGTCGCGGCCCGGAGGTGCGCGTCGGCCTCGGGCGCCGTCAGGACGGCGTCGGTCGTGATCACGACGAGCATCGTCGCAAGGCCCGGCGCCAGCATCCCGGCCCCCTTCGCCATACCGCCGATCGTCCAGCCCTCGCCGTGGTGGATGCTGCGCTTGGCCCTGGAGTCGGTCGTCATGATCGCGAGCGAGGCGTCCTCGCCGCCGTCTGCGTGGAGGGACGCGATCGCCCGGGTCGTGCCCTCGAGCACCTTGGCCCGGAAAACCTCGTCGCCCGTGCCGATCAGGCCCGTCGAGCAGATGAGCACGTCGCCCGAGCTCACTCCGAGCAGTTCGGCCGCACGCTCGGCGGTCTGGTGCGTCGTCTGGAATCCGAAGCTGCCGGTGAAGCAGTTCGCGCCGCCCGAGTTGAGGACGATCGCCTCGACGGCACCGTCCTTCGCGGCGACCTCCGACCAGAGGATCGGGTTGGCCTTGGCGCGGTTGCTCGTGAACACCGCCGCGCCGACCTTGAGGGGCCCGCGGTTGACGACGACCGCGACATCCGGCTTTCCGCTCGATTTGAGCCCCACCGCAACTCCTGCGGCCTCGAAACCCCGGGGTGCGGTCACACTCACGGCGCCACTCCGTTCACGGTCAGGCCCGTGGCCTCGGGGAGGCCGAGGGCGATGTTCATCGACTGGATCGCCGCTCCCGCGGTGCCCTTGACGAGGTTGTCGACGGCGGTGACGAGGACGACCCTGTTCGCGGCGCGGTCGATCGCGAGCCCCATGAGCGCCGTGTTGGCGCCGAGCACATCGGCGGTGCGGGGGAACTGACCCTCGGGCAGCAGCTGCACGAATGTCTCCCCGGAGTAGGCGTCGTGCCATGCCGAGCGGATGTCGTCGTCGGAGGCGCCCGCGGCGATCGGCGCGGTGCTCGTAGCGAGGATGCCCCGCGCCATCGGCACAATGACGGGGGTGAACGAGATGCCGATGGCGTCGCCGGTCGCGCCCTCGGTCGCGCCCTCGCTCGCCCCGGTCGTCGAGCGAGCGGAGCGAGTCGAAACGCCCGCATCCTCCCTGCCCGCCGCGGCCAGCGCCTGCCGGATCTCGGGGATGTGCCGGTGCGTGCCGCCGACGGCATATGGGTTGGCCGTGCCGAGGATCTCGCTCGCGAGGAGGTTCGTCTTCAGGCTCTTGCCCGCGCCGCTCGGCCCGACCGCGAGCACCGCCACGATGTCGGAGGGGTCGATCACCCCCGCCGCGACGCCGGGGGCGAGGCTGAGGGAGACGGTGCTGGCGTTGCAGCCGGGCGCCGCGATACGGGTCGCGCCGACGAGCCGCGACCGCTGGGTGCCCGTCCCGAACGGCAGCTCGGGCACGCCATAGGCCCACGGCTCGTGGAACTCTCCGCCGTAGAACTGCGCCCACGCATCGGCGGATTCGAGACGGTGGTCGGCGCCCGCGTCGATCACGAGCGGGGTGTCGGCGAGCGCCTCGGTGTACTGCCCCGACTGCCCGTGCGGCAGCGCGAGAAACACGATGTCGTGACCGGCGAGGGTCTCGGGTGTCGTGTCCTGCAGGGTCAGGTGCGCGAGGGAGCGCAGGTGCGGCTGATGCTGGATGAGCGGCTGACCGGCGTTCGAGTGCGCCGTGACGGTGCGGATCTCGATATCCGGGTGCGACGCGAGCAGCCGGAGCAGTTCCCCGCCGGCGTATCCGGAGGCGCCGGAGACGGCTACCTGATAGGGCATGGTGTCAACCTTATGGTCTGGAAGGGCTCACCTCCCGCGCGACGGCGCGGGAGAAGGATGTCGACGGCGACGCCGCTGCCAGGCCTTCGAGGCAAGGAGTGCGGGGTCGCCTAGAGTCGGCGGCCGTCCAGACGTCGGCGCGCACCGGTGAGGCGCGCGGAAGGCGTCTCGAGGGCGGTAGTGGCCGAAGGCATGCGCCGACCCTATCGATCGGCTTCCGGCATCCGCAAATCCGCGCGCGCGGGAGCCCGCGCGTCGCGAGCCCACATTTTTGCAGCGACCCACCACGCGACGTCTGGTGGCTCGCTGCAAAAATGTAGGCTCGGCGCTCGGCGGCGTCGGGCGGACGCGGACGTCGGCGGGCGGACGCGGACGTCGGCGGGCGGACGCGGGCGCGGGGAAGTCGGCGAGCGGACGCGGGCGCGGGCGTCGGCGGGCGTCGGCGGGCGCGGGCGTCGGCGGGCGTCGGCGGGCGCAGGGCGCGGCGGCGGGCGTCGGCGGGCGCAGGGCGCGGCGGCGTCGGGCGTCGGCGGGCGCAGGGCGCGGCGGCGGACGGGAGGCGGTCAACATTCCGGAGAGATTGGGCCCCTAACCCCGGACGGGTCCGTCGTTTCGGGGACGGCGGCCGCCGCTCCGCCCGTTGATCCGGAATGTTGCTTCACCCGACGGGCCACCGGCGGGGACCGAGGTCGGCGCCGGCGGCGCCGCGAGTGCCTACTCGCGCAGAGTCGCGCCGAAGCGCTCGGCCGCGACGGCGACTCCCGCCAGGCGCGCCTCCGAGGCCTCGCCGGCCGTCAGCGTGCGGTCGGGCGCGCGGAAGCGCAGCGCGAACGTCAGGCTCTTCGACCCCTCCGGCACGCCCTGCCCCCGGTAGTCGTCGACCAGGCGCAGCGACTCCAGCAGCTCGCCCGCGCCCTGGGCGAGGGCATCGCGCACCGCCGCGGCGGGCACATCGGCCCCGACGACGAGCGAGACGTCCTGCGTCGCGGCAGGGTAGGTCGACAACGAGGCCGCGACGACCTTCTCGCCCGCGAGCGAGAGCAGCAGGTCGAGATCGAGTTCGGCGACCACGACACGACCGGGAAGATCGGATGCTGCAGCCACGGCCGGCAGCAGTTCACCGACATAGCCGACCTCGACACCGGACACGGACAGCGCGCCCGTGCGTCCGGGATGCAGCGCGGCACGCCGGCCCTGCGCGACGTCGATCGACACACCCGCAGCGGCCGCGACGACGCGCACCGCATCGAGCGCCTCGGACAGGCCCGCCGGCTCTGCGGCCCGGGCCGGCTGCTTGGGCGCGACGTTTCCGGTCAGCAGGACCGAGACCAGGCGCGGCTGCGGCGGGATCGAGGCGTCGAGCGCGGCGAGGGTCGCGGCATCGGGCCGCACGGCGAGCGGCGGCACACTGTCGGTGCCGTAGGCGACACCGGGCTCGGGCGCGAAGACCGATCCGACCTCGAACAGCGCGAGGTCGGTGAGGCCGCGGGAGAGGTTGCGGTGCGCCGTCGCGAGGAGCCCCGGCACGAGGGAGCGCCGCAGGAAGGGCGCCTGGCCATCGAGCGGGTTCGCGAGCTTCACGCTCGCGACGCCCTCGCCCGATGCCGAACCGTGCAGATCGTTCGCGTCCGCGGTCGTGAACGGGAACGAGGGGGTCTCCACGAAACCCGCCGCGGCGAGCGCGTTGGCGACGCGTCGGCGGCCCTGCTGCGCGAGCGTCAGCCCGCGACCCGAGGGCGGCGTCGGCAGCACGGAGGGGATGCGGTCGTATCCGCTGATGCGGGCGACCTCCTCGGCGAGCGTCCATTTGTCGGTGAGGTCGGGCCGCCATGACGGCGGGATCACCGCCCACCCGGACGCACCCTCGTGCACCTCGCAGCCGATCATCCGCAGGGCGTCCTCGACCTCGACGGCGGTGTAGTCCACGCCGATGAGCCCCTGCACGAATCCGGCGGGCAGGTCGACGCCGGCGCTCTCGTGTTCGCCGTGCAGTGCGCCGCCGAGCTCGTCCGCCGTTCCGCCCGCGTACTGCACCATGAGATCGACGACGCGCTGGGCCGCGACGGCCGCGACGAGCGGGTCGACGCCGCGTTCGAAGCGCCGAGAGGCTTCGGAGGGCAGCTTGTGCCGGCGCGCGGTGCGCGCGATCGAGACGGTGTCGAAGATCGCGGCTTCGACGAGCACGTTCGTCGTCGCGTCGCCCATCTCGGTCGTGCCCCCGCCCATCACACCGGCGAGGCCGATGGGGCCCGAATCGTCCGTGATGAGCAGGTCCTCGACGTGGAGCGTGCGCATCTGGCCATCGAGGGTCGCGAGCTTCTCCCCCGGCTCGGCCCGCCGTACCGTGATTCCGCCCGAGAGCCTGTCGAGGTCGTAGCCGTGGATGGGGTTGCCGAGCTCGAGCATGACGTAGTTGGTGATGTCGATCAGCACGCCGAGCGAGCGGATGCCGGCGAGGGCGAGACGTGCGATCATCCAGGGCGGAGTCGGGGCCCCGGCATCCACCCCGCGCACGACGCGCGCGATGAACTCGGTCGCCCCCACGCGGCCCCGGATCGGGGCGCGATCATCGATCACGAGGGCGAAGCCCGTGCCGGCATCGTCGACGTCGCGCAGTCCCGGGTCGGTGAAGGCCGCGCCGGTCGCGTGCGAATACTCGCGCGCGACGCCCCGGATCGACAGGGCGTAACCGCGGTCGGGCGTGACGTTGATCTCGACCGCGACGTCGTCGAGGCCGAGCAGGGCGATCGCGTCGGTGCCGACCTCGGGGTCCAGGCCCAGTTCGCTCAGGCGCAGGATGCCGGAGTGCTCCTGGCCGAGGCCGAGCTCCTTCGCCGAGGCGATCATGCCGTCGGAGACGTGGCCGTAGGTCTTGCGCGCGGCGATCGGGAAGGGGCCGGGCAAGACGGAGCCCGGCAGCGTCACCACGACCTTGTCGCCCTCGAAGAAGTTGCCGGCGCCGCAGACGATCCCGCGGGGCTCACCCTCGCCGACGTCGACCTGGCACCAGCGGATCGTCTTGCCGTTGGACTGCGGCTCCTCGACGAACGAGAGCACGCGGCCCACCACGATCGGTCCCGAGAGGTCGAAACGGTGCACGTCCTCCTCCTCGAACCCGACGGAGACGAGAGAGGCCAGCACGTCTTCGGGCGCAGCATCCGCCGGCACCTCGACGTACTCACGCAGCCACGACAGCGGAACGCGCATCAGACCACCATCCCGAACTGCTCGCTGAAGCGGATATCACCCTCGGCCATGTCGCGCATGTCCTGCACGTCGCTGCGGAACATCAGCGTGCGCTCGATCCCCATGCCGAACGCGAAGCCCGAATACACCTCGGGGTCGATGCCGGCGGCGCGCAGCACGTTGGGGTTGACCATGCCGCAGCCGCCCCACTCGATCCAGCGCGCGCCGCCCTTGAACGTCGGGTGCCAGAGGTCGAGCTCGGCCGAGGGCTCGGTGAACGGGAAGTAGTTGGCGCGGAAGCGCGTCTTCGCCTCGGGGCCGAACAGCACGCGTGCGGCGTGATCGAGCGTGCCCTTGAGATGCGCCATCGTGATGCCCTTGTCGATGACGAGGCCCTCGAACTGCGTGAACACCGGCAGGTGGGTCGCGTCGAACTCGTCGGTGCGGTACACGCGGCCGGGGCACAGCACATAGATCGGCAGGTCGCGCTCGAGCATCGACCGCACCTGCACGGGGCTCGTGTGCGTGCGCATCACGAGGTGGCGCGCGACGGGGTCGACGAAGAACGTGTCCTGCATCTGACGCGCGGGGTGATCCTCGTCGAAGTTGAGCGCGTCGAAGTTGAACCACTCGTGCTCGAGTTCCGGGCCCTCGGCGATCTCCCACCCCATGCCGACGAAGATGTCGCTGACCTGGTCCTGCAGCAGGGTGAGTGGATGCCGCGCCCCGACGCGCGTGCGCGAGGCCAGTGCCGTGATGTCGATGCGCTCGGCCTCGAGCCGCGCGGCCGTCTCGGCCTCGGCGAGCTCTGCCTCGCGGGCGGCGAGCGCCTGGGTCACGGCGCCGCGCGCCTGACCGACGAGTTTTCCGAACTCGGCCTTGTGCTCCTTGGGCACGTCGCGCATGCGGGCGTTCAGCGCGGCGAGCGCGGATGCCTCACCCTGGTGGGCGGCGCGTGCGGCCTTGAGTTCGGCGGTATCGGAGGCTGCCGCGATGGCCGCGAGGGCGGCATCCACGGCATCCTGAACCGCCTGGGGCGTGATCTCGGGAGTGTCAGACACGAGAGGCGAGTCTACCGGGGGCGGATGACTGGGCCCCGCTCCCGGAATCGTCAGATCGAACCGCCCGTGCGTTCGGACGTGCGCGCCATGCCGGAGGCCTGCGCCATGAGGATCGCCTGGTCGGGATCGATGTCGCCGCCCTTGCCCTTCTTGCCGCGCGTGCCGCCGCTCGCCGTGCGTCGCGAGAGCCAGCGCGCGAACCACGAGAGCGAGAGGTTGATCGCGAGGTAGATCACCAGCGTCACGACGAAGAGCGAGAAGAGGTAACGGTTGCCGTAGAAGGAGGCGAGGTTGTTCATCGTCGTGCGGATCAGCTCGTTGTAGCCGACGATGTAGCCGAGCGAGGTGTCCTTGAGCAGCACCACGAGCTGGGCGACGATGATCGGCAGCATCTGCCGGAACGCCTGAGGAAACTCCACGAGGATCTTGGACTGGAATTCGCGCATGCCCACCGACAAAGCCGCCTCGCGCTGACCGCGCGGCAGGGCCGCGAGGCCCGCCCGCAGCGCCTCGCCGATGAGCGTGCCGTTGTAGAGGATGAGGGCGATCACGACCGCCCAGAACGCCTGGGTCGATGCGACGAGCAGGATGAAGAGCATCATCAGCAGCACGGGCATGCCGCGGAAGAACTCGATGAAGACGGCGGTGGGCACACGCACCCACGCGATCGACGAACTGCGCATGAGCGAGAGGGCGATGCCGAGCACGATCGCCCCGACGGCGGCGACCGCCGCCGCCCGCAGGGTGCCGAGCACGCCCTGCCCGATGAAGCTCCACACCTGCGGGTCGGTGAAGATGTCCCAGCGGGTCGGCGAGAACATGCCGGGCACGATGATGCCGCCCGACGTCCGGGGCGCCGCGAGGATCACCACGACCCAGGCGACGAGACCGAGGATCAGGACGAGCCCGATCAGCGAGACGATCAGCGAGATGCGGCGGGCGCGGGGACCGGGGGCATCGAAGAGGACGCTCGAGCCGCTCATCGCCGAACCACCAGCTTTCGTTCGAGGGCGCCGGCGAACAGGCCGAGCGGAACGGTGACGACGAGGTAGAGCGCGGCCGTGACGAGCAGGATCGGGATCACGATGTTGCCGTTGGCGTTGGTGAGCTCACGCGTGGAGGCGAAGAGCTCCGCGACGAAGAAGCCGCCCGCAACCGAGGTGTTCTTGGTCAGCGCGATGAAGACGTTGATCAGCGGCGGGATGGTCATGCGGAACGCCTGGGGCAGCACGACGAGGGAGACGCTCTGTCCGAAGCCGAGCCCGATGCTGCGCGCCGCTTCGGCCTGACCGACGGGGACGCCGTTGATGCCCGAGCGCAGGGCCTCGGCCACGAAGGGCGAGGTGTAGTAGGTGAGCGCGAAGATCGCGAGCGCGACGTAGGGAAGACGAAGCCCGAGGAACGGGACGATGAAGGCGAAGAAGAAGAAGACCAGTGTCAGCGGTGTGTTGCGCGCCACCTCGGTCCACACCGACGCGAAGACCCGCAGCGAGGCCACGGGCGAGATGCGCATCGCCGCGATGACGGTGCCGAGAACGAGCGCGAGCACTCCCGAGACGGCGAGCAGCAGCAGGGTGACCCTGAAGCCCTCCCAGAACTCGGGGGCGAGCGAGATCAGCTGTTCCACTGCCCCTCCTTCCTTCGAAACACGGGACCGGGATGCCTCGGGTCGGCGTCACGGCCGGCCCGAAGCATCCCGGGTCACTCAGTAGCGGTCGGGTGCCGGCGGGTCGACGAACGGGAGGATGGTGCCCGCGGTCGCGTTCCACGCGTCCTCGTACCGGCCGTCCTCGTACGAGGCCTCGAGCACGTCGTTGATCCACATCCGGAACTCGGTGTCATCCAGCGCCAGGCCGATGCCGTAGGGCTCGTCGGTGAAGGGCTCGCCGACGACCTTGAACTCGCCCTCGTTCTGCGCCGCGAGGCCCGCGAGGATCACGTTGTCGGTCGAGACGGCGACGACGGCGCCGCTGCGCAGGGGCTCGAGGCAGTTCGAGTAGGTGTCGGTGAGCAGCACCTCGGCGCCGAGCTCTTCGAGGTTCGCCGCGGGAGTCGAGCCCGTGACGGAGCAGACCGGCTGGCCGACGAGGTCCTCTTCGCTCTCGATGTCCTCGTTGTCGGCGAGGGTCAGGATCGACTGGCCGGCCATGTAGTACGGACCGGCGAACGAGACGACCTCCTTGCGGGTGTCGTTGATCGTGTATGTCGCGATGACGATGTCGACCTGGCCGTTCTCGATGAAGGGCTCGCGGTTGGCCGAGACCGTCTCGGTCCACTCGATGTCCTCTTCGGCGATGCCGAGTTCGGCGGCGATGATCTTGCCGATCTCGACATCGAAGCCCTCGGGCACACCGGAGGGGCCCATCAGACCGAACAGCGGCTGGTCGAACTTCGTGCCGATGGTGATGGTGCCGGCCTCGGAGAGCTCGGCCATCGTCGTGCCGGCCTCGAACGAGGGCGCCTCTTCGGGCTCGACCGAGGTCTCGCCGCCCGTCTCGGCGCCGCCCGCGCACGCCGTCAGTACCAGTGCTCCCGCGGCCGCGAGGCCGATCAGGGAGAGTCTTGATCGCTTCATGTCCTACCTGTCCTTTGCTGTGGGGGCCGCGGGGTGGCGGCCATCTCGTAGGGTCCCGGCCGCTGCGGCGGCCAAGTCTTCTCAGTGATCGAGGATCTTGGAGAGGAAGTCCTTCGCGCGCTCGCTCTTGGGGTGGGTGAAGAACTGCTCGGGAGTGGCCTCCTCGACGATCGCGCCATCGGCCATGAACAGCACCCGGTCGGCCGCCTTGCGGGCAAAGCCCATCTCGTGCGTCACGACGATCATCGTCATGCCGTCGGCCGCGAGGCCGACCATGACATCGAGCACCTCGTTGATCATCTCGGGATCGAGCGCGCTCGTCGGCTCGTCCATGAGAATCACCTTCGGATCCATCGCGAGCGATCGGGCGATCGCGACGCGCTGCTGCTGACCGCCCGAGAGCTGATTGGGCATCTTCTTCGCCTGATTGGCTACGCCCACGCGATCCAGGAGGGCCATCGCCTTCTCGTCGGCCGCCTTCTTCTTCATCCCGCGCACCTTGATCGGTCCGAGCGTGACGTTCTCCAGCACGGTCTTGTGCGCGAAGAGGTTGAACGACTGGAAGACCATCCCCACGTCCGCGCGCAGCTTGGCCAAGCCCGATCCCTCTTCGGGCAGCTTCGCCCCGTCGATCGTGATGATGCCGGAGTCGATCGTCTCGAGCCGGTTGATCGCCCGGCACAGCGTCGATTTGCCGCTGCCGGAGGGCCCGATGACGACGACGACCTCGCCGCGGTCGACGACCGTGTTGATGTCGCGGAGGACGTGCAGATCACCGAAGTGCTTGTCAACGTGCTCAATCACGACCAGGGGCTCGCCTCGACGTGCGGAGATGTTCGATGTCTTCGGCTGCACATCGCTCTGGCTGACCATGACGTTCAGACTATGCACAGCCCACGTCCAGGGTCAGTAGGTTGACACGACCTTTACCGGACCGTAACAGGAGCGCGGATGCTGCCTCAGCTCGCCGCGGACCGCTGGGCGAATGCGCTCTCGTACAGGCAGACACTCGCCGCAGTCGCGAGGTTCAGCGACTCCGCGCGCCCGTAGATGGGCAGGCGCAGCGAGGCGTCCACGAGGGCGAGGGACTCGTCGGTGAGGCCGCGGGCCTCGTTGCCGAACAGCCACGCGGTCGGCGACGACAGCATCCCGTCCGCTCTCGCCTCGAGCAGATCGGCGCCCTTGACATCGGCGGCCACGACACGGAGGCCGCTCTCTCGCGCCCGGGAGATCACCAGGTCGAGGTCGCCCCCGAGCGCGATCGGCAGATGGAAGAGCGACCCGGTGGTGGCCCGCACGACCTTGGGGTTGTAGGGATCGACCGTGCGCCCGGTGAGCACCACGGCGTCGGCGCCCGCCGCGTCGGCGGCGCGGATGATCGTGCCGAGGTTTCCGGGATCACGCACCTCCTCGCAGATCGCGACCAGCCGCGGCCCCGCGGCGAACACATCGCGCACCGAGACGGGGAACTGCCGCGCGACGGCGACGACACCCTGCGGCGTCACGGTGTCGGCCATGGCCTCGATCACCGGCTCCGTCGTGAACTCGATGGCGCACGAGGCGTCGGCGGCGAGATCGCGCACGTCGCCGTGCTTCTCGAGAGCCGTCGGCGTCGCGTACAGATCGACGATCGCCTCGGGGCGCCAGGTCAGCGCCTCGCGCACCGCCTGCGGCCCCTCGAGCAGGAACAGCCCCGTCTCGTCGCGGGCACTGCGCTTGCTCAGTTTGGCGACGGCGCGCACGCGCGGCGAGCGCGGATTCTCCAGCACACGCCCAGTCTAGGCAACCGGGCTCGTGCGACCGGCGCACCCCACACGGCCATCGCGGCTCGCTATGCTTCGCTCGGCGGATCCCGCCGAACCTTGATCGAGAGGCACGTCATGTCGTTTCGTTATGGACCGGTGGAGCTGTACCTGGTGGGCTTCGACGGCGACCGTCCCGAGCCGGGCGTCGTCGACGCGCTGCAGAGCCTTGTCGGGTCGGGACTGATCCGGCTGCTCGACCTCGTCATCCTCTCGCGGGAGGAGGACGGATCGGTCGAGGTCATCGAGATCGAGGACGACGATGACGGCTTCGGGTTCGGGGACATCGAGCTCGCCGAGACGGGGATCGCCGGCGACGAGGACATCGAGGAGCTCGCCGAGTTGCTCGAGCCCGGAACGTCGGCCGCGCTCGTCGCGTTCGAGCTCGTCTACGCCCGGCAGCTCGCGGGCGCGCTCGCCGACTCGGGAGCCGTCGTCCTGAGCGCCGAGCGCATACCCGCGCCCGTCGTGAACGCCATCATGGATGCCGACGACGACGTCGACGCCGACTGAGCGAAGGAGAACACCATGCGACGATCCGGACGACCCGGACTCATCGGACTGGCCGCACGAACCGCGGTCGTCGCCGGCACGGCGAACGCCGTCGGCGGCGCGATGGCCGGCAACCGCGACCGCAAGGCGCAGGCACAGTACGAACAGCAGCAGTACCAGGCCGCCCAGCAGCAGGCGGCGATGGATGCTGCCGCCGCTCGCGCAGTCGCTCAGGCGCAGCCCGCCCCGGCCGCCCCTGCGGCTCCCACCGCACCCGCCGCCGCAGGCCCCGCCACCGCCGGTGTCGACATCGTGGCGGAACTGCAGAAGCTCGCCGCGCTGAGAGAGGCCGGGGTGCTCACCGACGACGAGTTCAGCGCGGCGAAGGCCCGGCTGCTCGCCTGATCGGGAGCCCGCCGGGTCAGAACCCCGACATCCTCATCCAGGCGGCCTTGCCCTGTGCGCGAAGCGCGGCCGCCCGCGGGTCGAGGGCCGCGTCGTCACCGACGCGCTTCATGTCGTCGCGCTGGCGCGGACGGCGGCGAAGCACCGCACGACCGACGAAGGCCGCGGCCCAGCCCGCGGCCGCCACCACGGCCAGCACGATCAGTGATCCCATGCGTCAAGGGTAGGCCCGCGAGGCGGCCACGGGGCAGAAAAGACCCCCGTTCTCCGGACGGAGAACGGGGGTCTTTCTGCACGATGTTGCTCGTGTGCTTACGCCGAAGCCTTCGGAGCCGAGGTGTCGGCGGGCAGCGCGGCCTTGGCCGTCGCCACGAGCGACGCGAAGACGGCGGGCTCGTTGACCGCGAGCTCGGCCAGCATGCGACGGTCGACCTGCACACCCGCGAGGCCGAGGCCCTGGATGAAGCGGTTGTACGTCAGACCGTTCTGACGCGATGCGGCGTTGATGCGCTGGATCCAGAGGCGACGGAAGTCGCCCTTGCGCTTGCGACGGTCGCGGTACGCGTAGACGAGCGAGTGGGTGACCTGCTCCTTCGCCTTGCGGTACAGGCGCGAGCGCTGCCCGCGGTAACCGGAGGCGCGCTCGAGGATGACGCGACGCTTCTTGTGGGCGTTGACTGCCCGCTTGACTCTAGCCATGTGTCTTGTTTCCTATCCTGATTCGGCGCGCTCAGCGACCGAGAAGCTTCTTGGCGACCTTGGTGTCGGCCTTCGACAGGACCTGGTCCTGGTTCAGGCGACGCGTGCGACGACTCGCCTTGCCCTCGAGGTTGTGGCGCATACCGGCCTGCTGCTTCTTGAGCTTTCCGCTGCCGGTGATCTTGAAGCGCTTCTTGGCACCCGAGTGGGTCTTCTGCTTCGGCATCTCGTTTTCCTTTGCTGAGGCCCCGAAGGGCGTCGTGGGTGTGCACCCGCTGAGGCGGGAGTCGTATGGAGTCCTACTCGACGACCGATTCGGCCGTCTCGGACTCGGGCTTGGGACCGCGAGCCTCGCGCGCGGCCTGCTTGCTCGCGTCGCGCTTGGCGTTCTGCTCGGTCTTCACCTCGGACTTGTTCTTGTGCGGGGCGATGACCATGACCATGTTGCGTCCATCGATCGTGGGGCTCGACTCGACCGTGCCGAACTCGGCGACGTCCTCGGCGAACTTGCGCAGCAGGCGCACGCCCTGGTCGGGACGCGACTGCTCGCGACCGCGGAAGAGGATCATCGCCTTGACCTTGTCGCCGGTCTTGAGGAAGCCCTCGGCTCGCTTGCGCTTGGTCTCGTAGTCGTGGTCGTCGATCTTCAGACGGAACCGGACCTCTTTGAGGATGGTGTTGGCCTGGTTGCGGCGTGCTTCCTTGGCCTTCTGCGCTGCTTCGTACTTGAACTTGCCGTAGTCCATGATCTTGACCACGGGCGGCTTCGAGTTCGGAGCCACCTCGACCAGGTCGAGGTCGGCTTCTTGCGCCAGGCGCATCGCAACCTCGATGCGGACGACACCGATCTGCTCTCCTGCGGGGCCGACGAGTCGGACCTCGGGGACGCGGATGCGGTCATTGGTGCGGGGATCGCTGATGCGGAACTCCTTGTGATCTGTGGGAGCCGCAGGGCGGAGCCGAGCGGCGAGGCCACCCGGATACGAGGGTCGGATCCGGGTGAAAGGGGACGCCGCATTCCACCCGGCGCGCGGTACATCACAGAGCCCGCCGGCTTCGTGCCCTGGCAACCGGGCCTCTCTTGCGAGACGGTCCGGCGGAGCACGTGGACCCGGTAGCCTGGTGAGCGGCCGACGCGGGTGGGATGCGAATCCTCTTTCGAACCGGGACAGAATGCCCCGGAGCCCGCCATAGCTTAGCAGAGAGTGACGCGTGACCACGATTCCCGGCGACCATGACCGCAGCACCCCCGCGACCGGGGCCCCGACAGGCCCCGACGCCGCACGTCAGGCCCGGTGGGAGGAGCAGGAGCGCGCCGCATCGTCGGCCACGCGCGACATCGCCGATGTCGCGGCGGTCGAGGTCATCACCACGACGGCGGTCCACCTGCTCAGCGCCGCGGCCGTCAAGGTCGGATTGGCCGATGACCCCGAGAGCCAGCGTGACCTCGACGAGGCGCGCAAGCTGATCAACGCCCTCGCGGGCCTGATCACCGCGGCGGCTCCCGACGTGAGCGACATGCACGCTCGCTCCCTGCGCGACGGCCTGCGTTCGGTGCAGCTGGCCTTCCGCGAAGCGTCGACGATCCCCGACCCGATCGGCAAGGGCCCGGGCGAGAAGTGGACCGGACCGGTCACCTGATCGTGCGGTGAATCACCGGCCGCCCGAGCGCGGCTCCTTCGCACTGTCACGTCGGCGGCAGCGCCCGCGCGACCGCCGAGACGGTCTCGGTCACGGCCGTTCGATCCGTGGCCCAGTTGCTGACCGAGAACCGCAGGACGTCGCGCCCCCGCCACACCGAGGAGGAGGCGAAGGCGACTCCCTCCGACCGCAGTCGCTCCCCGAGCGCCCGCGTGCCCGCGTCGTCATCGAGGGCGATGCAGACCTGCGTGAAGACGACGTCGTTGACCACGTGCACCCCCGGCACAGCGCCCAAGCGCTCGGCGAGGCCGCGCGCCCGGCGGACGAGTCCGTCCACGAGGTCTGCCACTCCCTCCGAACCGAGCGCGCGCAGCGCCGCCCACACGGGAACGCCACGCGCGCGCCGGGAGAGCTCCGGCACCACCTGGTGCGGGTCCGTGGCGGTGTCGGACGCCGTCTCCAGCAGATAGCTCGCGTGCGTGCCCATCGCGGCGCGAACGGCCACGGTGTCGGAGACGATCGAGATGCCGCAGTCGTAGGGCACGTTCAGGGTCTTGTGCGCGTCGGTGGCCCAGGACTGCGCACCTCTCACGCCGCGCATGAGCGCGCGCACGCTGCTGCCGGCGGCGGCCCACAGACCGAAGGCACCGTCCACGTGCACCCATGCCCCCGCGCGCCGCGCGATCGGGACGGCGGTGTCGAAGGGGTCGAAGGCGCCCGAGTGGATGTTCCCCGCCTGCAGCACGACGATCGCCGGTCCCGCACCCTCCCCCAGCGCCCGCTCGAGGGCACGGGCCTCGAGCCGGCCCTGGTCATCGACGGCGATCGGCATCGGGAGCCCGAGACCGAGCATGCGCAGCGCCAGATCTACCGATCCGTGCCGCTCCGCCCCGGCGAAGACGCGGATCACCGGGGCGCCCGTGAGACCGTGGACTCCGACATCCCACCCCGCATCCGCGAGCACCCGGTGCCGCGCTGCGGCCAGACCCGTGAGGTTCGCCGTGGTCGCCCCCGTCGTGAATCCCACGTCGCTGCCGCACGGCAGGTCGAGCAGATCGAGGATCCACCGGCCCGCGGCTTCCTCGGCGGCGACGACACCCGTCGTGACATCGCGCATCCCGGCGTTCTGGTCCCACGCGGAGACGAGCCAGTCGGCCCCGAGGGCCGCCGGCAGCGTGCCGCCCATCACCCAGCCGAAGAAGCGCGGCGACTGCGAGGCCATGAGCCCCGGCTCCACCGCGTCGGCGAGCATCTGGACCACCTCATCCGGACCGGCACCCCGCGACGGCAGATCGCCCCCCAGCGCGGCGGCCACCTCTGCGACGGTCGCTCGGGCCGGAATCGCGTGATCGGCACGGCCATGCAGCCAGGCGAGGGCACGATCGGAGGCCGTCGCGAGCGCGGCGGCGTAGTCGGCATCGATCGAAGGATCGAATGTGTGCGTCATGATCCCCTCCGGGGCGGCCGCGTCTGGGCAGGCGCGCGCGCCGTGGATCAGGAGGCGGGCGGGGCGGATCCTGATACGAGCACGACGCTCAGGGAGTCCACGAGCGTGGCGATGCGGTCATCCGCCGCCCAGCGCTGGGCGAGTCGGCCCAGCACCGCATCCAGCTCGTGGCGCTCGAGGCCCTGCAGGAGCCGCAGCCGCACGACCGTCTCGGGGCCGCGCATGCGCGCGTCGGGATCGCCGGCGGCCAATTCGACGTCGAGGGCGGCCAGCTCGGAGGCGATCGACTCCAGGAACGCGGTGCGCACCGGCACGGAGGTGTGCGGCGGCATCCACGCCTCGCCCTGGGCGAGCGCCCACACGGCGGGGCGGCGGATGACGAACTCGGTCTCGGAGCCGGGGTCGACCACGATCAGGTCGGTGCCCTCGCTCACCGCTGCCTGAGCCACGCGCAGGACCGGTGTGGGGATGGGGCGGGCGGTGGCGTCCCACGCCGTCATCGCCGTGACGCTGCTGAACGCCGGGAGCACGGTGCGGCCGTCGGGGGCTGCCACCGTGACGATGGAGAGCTCCTGCGTCTTGTCGACGACGTGACCGTGGGGCGAGAGGCCCTCGTCGCCGCGCTCAGCGACGAGGGGGATCAGCAGTCGTTCGTCGCGCAGCGCCTCGATGACGCCCTCGGGCCCGGTCTCACCGGCGCGGAACGCGGCGATCGCTCCGAGGAACGCCGACGGGGCTGTTCCGTCGTCGCCCGCGTGGGTGTTGGGCTGGAACGCGCGCCCCTGCCAGGGCACACCCGCCGAGTCGCCGGCGGGCGTGCAGTCGTCGCGGTCAGCCGGCCGCGACATCCAGCGCCTCGGCCAGCGTGAACGCACCGGCGTAGAGCGCGCGGCCGACGATCGCGCCCTCGACGCCGAGCGGGACGAGTTCGCGCAGGGCCGCGATGTCGTCGAGGTTCGACACACCGCCGGAGGCCACGACGGGCTTGGGTGTGCGCGAGGTGACCTGGCGCAGGAGATCGAGGTTCGGTCCGCGCAGGGTGCCGTCCTTCGTCACGTCGGTGACGACGTAGCGGCTGCATCCGGCGGCCTCGAGACGCTCGAGCACCGTCCACAGGTCGCCGCCCTCCTCGGTCCAGCCGCGGGCGGCGAGGGTCGTGCCGCGCACGTCGAGCCCCACCGCGATCGCCTCGCCGTAGCGGGCGATGACGTCGGCTGCCCACTCGGGATTCTCGAGCGCCGCCGTGCCCAGGTTGATGCGCGCGGCGCCGCTCTCGAGTGCCGCTTCGAGCGAGGCGTCGTCACGGATGCCGCCGGAGAGCTCGACCTGGACACCCTTGACCTGCTTGATCGCCTTGCGCAGGACCGCGGCGTTGTTGCCGCGCCCGAAGGCCGCATCGAGATCGACGAGATGGATCCACTGAGCACCCTGGCGGGCGAAGTCGACCGCCGCATCGACGGGATCGCCGTGGAAGGTCTCGGTGCCGGCCGCACCCTGCGTCAGTCGCACCGCCTTGCCTGCGGAGACGTCGACGGCGGGGAGCAGGACGAGCTGGGGCGTTGCGGCGAAATCGTTCATGGATCCTCGTGCGAGTGGCGGATGACCCCGGATGGGCACGGGGCGGGTGCCGGGCCGACCCCGCCCTGCGGGCGAGTGGGCACGAAGCCTAGATCCTAGCCAGGCTCAGGCCGTCGATCCAATTCGCGAGCAGACGGATGCCCGCCGCGCCGGACTTCTCGGGATGGAACTGGGTCGCCGACAGCGGGCCGTTCTCGACGGCGGCGAGGAACCGCCCGCCGTAGTCGGTCCATGTCAGGTGCGGCTTCGGGAAGGGCGGCTGCACGTCGAGGAGCCACTGCTGCACGCCGTAGGAGTGCACGAAGTAGAACCGCTCCGCTTCGAGGCCGGCGAACAGGCGCGAACCGGGGTCGGGGCGGACCGTGTTCCACCCCATGTGCGGCAGCACGGGTGCGTCGAGTTCGGTCACGGCGCCGGGCCACTCCCCCATGCCCTCCGTGTCGACGCCGCGCTCGACGCCGTGTTCGAAGAGCACCTGCATGCCCACGCAGATGCCCAGCACCGGCCGGCCGCCGGCGAGGCGACGTTCGATCAGCCGGTCGCCACCGGAGGCCCGCAGTGCGCCCATGACGGCCGCGAACGCGCCCACACCCGGCACGACGAGCCCATCGGCCTCTAGCACGAGCGCGCGATCGTCGGTGAGCCGGGCGTCGGCCCCCGCGGACTGCAGCGCCTTGACCGCGGAGTGCACGTTGCCGGATCCGTAGTCGAGCACCGCCACGAGCGGGCGCGGCCCGTCGGGCACGATGTCTCCCGGCATGTCGGGGGACGTCACAGCGCACCCTTCGTGCTCGGGATGCCGTGCACCAGCGGATCGATCGCCTTGGCCTGGCGGAACGCGCGCGCGAAGGCCTTGAACTCGGCCTCCGCGATGTGGTGCGGATCGCGGCCGGCGAGGAGGTTGACGTGGACCGTCAGACCGGCGTGGAAGGAGATCGCCTCGAAGACGTGGCGCACGAGCGAGCCGGTGAAGTGACCGCCGATGAGGTGGAACTCGTACCCCGCGGGCTCACCTGCGTGCACGAGGTACGGACGGCCCGAGATGTCAACGACCGCCTGCGCGAGGGCCTCGTCGAGCGGGACCAGGGCGTCACCGTATCGGGAGATGCCCGCCTTGTCGCCGAGAGCCTCGCGGATCGCCTGTCCGAGCACGATCGCGGTGTCCTCCACCGTGTGGTGCACATCGATCTCGGTGTCACCGGACGCCCGGATCGTCAGGTCCGTCAGCGAATGCTTGGCGAACGCCGTGAGCAGGTGGTCGAAGAAGGGAACCGTCGTGTCGATGCGGCTGACGCCGGTGCCGTCGAGGTCGAGGTCGAGTTCCACCGTCGACTCGCTCGTGCGACGGGTGCGGCTGGCCGTGCGGGCGCTCATGACTGCGATCCTAGCGACGCGAGCTGATCGAGGAACTCGGTCGTCTCGTCCTCGGTACCGGCCGTCACGCGGAGCGTGCCGGGCAGGCCGACGTCGCGGATGAGCACCCCCCGCTCGAACAGAGCCTGCCACGTGGCGTGCGGGTCGGCGACAGCGCCGAAGAGGATGAAGTTGGTCCAGGACTCGTAGGGCTCGAAGCCCAGCGCCGAGAGGGTCGCCCCCATCCGGTCGCGCTGCGCGACGATGTCATCGACCATGCCGAGCATCGTGTCGGCGTGTCTCAGCGCACCGAGCGCCGCCGCCTGCGTGAGGGCGCTCAGGTGGTAGGGCAGACGCACGAGTCGCAGGGCGTCGACGAACGCGGGATCCGCGGCGAGATAGCCGACGCGCGCACCCGCGAAGGCGAAGGCCTTGCTCATCGTGCGCGACACGGCGAGCCGCGGCCGGTCGTGCAGCAGCGTCAGTGCGGAACGCTGGTCGTGCGGGGCGAACTCCCAGTAGGCCTCATCGACGACCACCACGCCGCGAGCCGCCTCGTAGACGGCCTCGATCACGGGCAGCGGCAGGGGGGTGCCCGTCGGATTGTTGGGCGAGCACAGCAGCACCACGTCGGGATCGGCATCGGCCACCTGCTCGGCGGCGGCCTGCGGATCGAGCGTGAAGTCGTGCGCGCGCTCCCCGGCGACCCACTGGGCGCCCGTGCCCGCCGTGAGCAAGGGGTACATCGAGTAGGTCGGGCCGAAGCCGAACACGCGGCGGCCCGGACCTCCGAAAGCCTGCAGGATGTGCTGCAGCACCTCGTTCGAGCCGTTCGCAGCCCACATCTGGTCACGGGTGAGGCCGTGACCCAGGTAGTCCGCGAAAGCCTCGCGCAGTGTCACGAACTCGCGGTCGGGGTACCGGTTCACCTCGCGCAGGGCGACAGCGATGCCGTCGAGGATGTCGTCGGCGACCTCCTGCGGAACCGGATGCGTGTTCTCGTTGACGTTCAACGCGATGGGAACGGCAGCCTGAGGAGCTCCGTAGGGCCGCTGCCCGCGCAGGTCGTCGCGGAGCGGAAGGTCATCGAGGGATGCAGTCACCCGATCAATCGTAGAGCGCACCCGCCGCGCCCCGACGAGTCAGGAGGCGTACGTGACGGGTCAGGATGCGTACTCCGCGGGGAGGGAGAGCACCTGGCCAGCGCGCAGGGTCGAGGTGTCGAGCGCGTTGAGCCGCGAGATCGCGTCGACGACGTCGCGCGGGTCGGCGCCGGGTGCCACGCGCTGAGCGAGCGACCAGAGAGAATCGCCGGGCAGGACGGTGACGGCGGTGAAGGCCGTCTCCTCGGCGCCCGCGTCGCGTGAGGCGAGAGCGGAGCCGCCGCTGATGACACCGAACGAGAGCACGGCCGCGAGCGGAATCGCGACGACGGCGGCGAGGACGCGCCGGCCCCGTGTCGTCAGACGAAGGCGCGTGTTCGGTGTCGTGATCGTTGCGGCGGTCATGGTGTCCTCCTGGGGCGTGTGCCGTGTGTGGTGCCGGGAGCGCGGGGACGAGGATTCGAAGACTCCGTCCCGACGTCCGCATCCGGACCTCGGCCGGGAGGTCCGGATGCGTACGTGCGTTCCGAAGTTATCTTCGATATCGCCTCAGGTCAAGCTGTTCTTCGAACTTCGTCACCGCGATGCACCCGACACGCTCGAAAAAATGTGCCGAAGACTCCCGCGGATCGGATAGCCTGCAAACGGCTCCGACGAGCGCGGACACAGTCCAGTAGGGGCCACCGACATTCGAAGCCGACAACGGCGGGAGGAGAGTCCGATGGCACTCGAGAACGAGGTCACCGACGGCGGAGCGGAAGCCGCGCCGGCCCCCGAGGCGAAGCCGCGCACACGCCGGCGCAAGAGCCTCAGCGACAAGCAGATGGCGATCCTCGAGGTCATCCAGCGCGCCGTCCAGGCGCACGGATACCCGCCCAGCATGCGGGAGATCGGCGATGCCGTCGGGCTGCGCTCGCTCTCCAGCGTCACCCACCAGCTCAACCAGCTCGAACTCTCCGGCTATCTGCGGCGCGATTCCGGCAAGACCCGTGCCATCGAGGTCCTGATCGACCTGCCCGGCGTCGCCGCCGAGAATCCCGCCGACGCGGCTCCGCCGATGGGCGATGCCGCCCTCGTGCCGCTCGTGGGGCGGATCGCCGCCGGCGTGCCGATCACGGCCGATCAGCAGGTCGAGGAGATCTTCCCGCTCCCTCGGCAGCTTGTCGGCAAGGGCGAACTGTTCATGCTGCGGGTGTCGGGTGACTCCATGCTCGACGCCGCCATCTGCGACGGCGACTGGGTCGTCATCCGCTCGCAGAGCACCGCCGAGAACGGCGACATCGTCGCCGCCATGCTCGACAGCGAGGCGACGGTCAAGACCTTCCGCCGCCGCGACGGCCACACCTGGCTCCTGCCGCGCAACTCCGCCTTCGAGCCGATCCTCGGCGACCATGCCACCGTGCTCGGCAAAGTCGTGGCGGTCCTTCGAGCTGTCTGAGTCCCGGTCGACGGCGACTGTGCCGAACACTCCCCGCGTAGCCTGAGACCATGCCGACCCTGCCCTACGGATCCTGGCCGTCGCCGATCGAGGCTGCGGAGGTGGCGGCCTCGTCACCGCGCATCGACGGTGCCCGCTTCGTGGGCGAGGACATCTGGTGGAGCGAGTCGCTGCCCGGTGAACGCGGCCGCACCGCGATCCTCAGCGTGGGCATCGGCGGCGGCGACACAGCGCCCGAGGTCCTGCTTCCGGCGCCCTGGAGCGTGCGTTCCCGGGTGCACGAATACGGGGGCGGCGCCTGGGCGGTGACCGACGAGGGATCGCTCGTGTTCGTGGAGCATTCCGACCAGCGCGTCTGGCGCATGGCGCCGGGCACCGAGCCCGAGCCGCTCACCCCCGCCGACACGGGAGCGCGCTTCGGCGATCTCGTCTGCAGCGGAGATCGCCTGCTCGCCGTGCGTGAGACCCACGACGACGGCGCGGCCGCCCCGCTGCGCGACATCGTCTCCATCGCCCTCGACGGCTCCGGCATCCACGTGCTCGCCGCCGGACGCGGCTTCTACGCGGCGCCCGCGCCGAGCCCGGATGGCCGGCTGCTCGCGTACGTCGCCTGGGATCATCCCGACATGCCGTGGGACCGCACGGATCTGCAGATCGTCCCCCTCGGCGCCACGACGACGCACGCACCGAGGACGATCGCCGGTGGGCCCGGCGTGTCGGCGCTTCAGCCCGAGTGGTCCGGCGGCGCGCTGCTCTACGCCTCCGACGCGAGCGGGCGCTGGCAGCTCGAGCGGCGGCGCGCCGACGGCGACGAGCCGGGCGACGAGCAGCAGCTCACCTCGGGTGACGCCGACACCGGCGGGCCGCTCTGGAACCTCGGCGCCCGCTGGTACGCCCCCCTCGCGGACGGGCGCATCCTGGCGGTGCGCACCCACGGACGCGACACCCTCACGATCCGTGCGGCCGACGGCACGGGCGAGCGCGTGCTGGACGTGCCGATCTCGGCGCAGATCCTCGTACGCGACGTGCGGGGTGCCCGCGCGCTCGTGACGGGCGCGGGTGCGAGCGCCCCGATGGGGCTCTGGCTCGTGGATGTCGACGACCCGGGCGCAACCCGCGCTGTCCGCGGGGGCGCACTCCCGCGTGACGAAGCGTGGTACCCGCGGGCCCGCGCGATGACCTTCACGGGTCCGTCCGGTCCTGTGCATGCGTTCGACTACCCGCCCACCAACCCGGGGACGCACGCGCCCGAGGGCGAGCGGGCTCCGTACGTCGTCACCGTGCACGGCGGCCCGACTGCGCATGTGGCGGGCGAAGTGAGCCCCGCGGTCGCCTATCTCACCAGTCGCGGCATCGGCGTTCTCGACGTGAACTACGGCGGATCCACCGGGTACGGCCGCGCCTACCGGGAGCGTCTGAAGGGGCAGTGGGGCATCGTCGACGTGCAGGATGTCGTGGCCGCGGCCTCGGGACTGGCCGACGCCGGCCTCGCCGATCGGGCGCGGACGGCCATCAAGGGCGGGTCGGCAGGCGGGTGGACGGTGCTGGCAGCACTCACCGGTTCCGACGCGTTCGCGGCCGGGATCAGCCGATACGGCGTGGGCGATCTCCGCGCCCTCGCCGCGGACACGCACGACTTCGAGGCGCGGTACCTGGACGGCCTCGTCGGGCCGCTGCCGGAGGCCGAGCAGATCTACATCGAGCGCTCGCCGCTGTCGCACATGGACGGCCTGAGCGCGCCGGTCCTCCTGCTACAGGGCGCGGAAGACCGCGTCGTGCCACCGGCGCAGGCCGAAGCGCTCCGCGATGCGCTGGCCGCCGGCGGCATCCCGCACGCCCTTGTGATATATCCGGACGAGGCTCACGGCTTCCGCCAGGCGGCGACGATCGTGCACGCGCTCGAGAGCGAGCTCAGCTTCCTCGGACAGGTCTTCGACTTCGAAACGCCCGGCGTTCCGACGCTTCCGCTCGAGCGCTGACCCGGCGCTTCGACGGGCTCGACGACCGCGCTCAGCGCAGGAACGGAGCGAGATCGGCCGCCAGACGCTCCGAGACGTGCGCGTGCAGCGCCGTGCCGCCCTCTTCGTGCGCCTCCGACAGGATCAGGCCGGAGTCGTGCGCCGCCGAGACGAGGTCTCCGCGGTCGTACGGCACGAGAGCGCGCACCTCGACCGCCGGCAGCGGCAGCGCCGCCTCGACGACCGATCTCAGCTCGCCGACGCCCTCGCCGGTGCGAGACGACACGAACAGCGCTTCGGGCTCGAGGCCACGCAGCAGGAGCCGGTCGTCGTCACCGAGCAGATCGGCCTTGTTGAACACGACGATCTCGCGCGAACCCCGTGCCCCGACATCCGCCATCACATCGCGCACCGTCGCGAGCTGCCCCGCCGGATCCGGGTGCGAACCGTCGACGACGTGCACGACGACATCGGCGCCCGCGACCTCCTCGAGGGTCGAGCGGAACGCCTCGACCAGCTGGTGCGGCAGGTTGCGCACGAACCCGACGGTGTCGGTCAGCGTGTACACCCGGCCATCGGGCGTCTCGGACCGGCGCACGGTCGCGTCGAGAGTCGCGAAGAGCGCGTTCTCGACGAGCACGCCCGCGCTGGTGAGCCGATTCAGCAGGCTCGACTTGCCGGCGTTGGTGTATCCGGCGATCGCGACGGAGGGGATCGTGTGGCGCTTGCGCTCGGCGCGCTTGGCCTCGCGGGCAGGGCCGAAATCGCGGATCTGGCGCCGCAGGATGGCCATCCGCGTGCGGATGCGGCGCCGGTCGAGCTCGATCTTCGTCTCACCAGGACCTCGCGATCCCATGCCCGCCCCGCCCGCACCGACCTGACCACCGGCCTGACGGCTCATCGAGTCACCCCAGCCGCGCAGACGCGGCAGCAGGTACTCGAGCTGGGCGAGTTCGACCTGCGCCTTGCCCTCACGGCTCTTGGCGTGCTGGCTGAAGATGTCGAGGATCACGGTCGTGCGATCGATGACCTTGACCTTCACGACATCCTCGAGCGCGCGCCGCTGGCTGGGGGCGAGCTCGGTGTCGGCGATCACGGTGTCGGCACCGACCGCCGCGACCAGGTCGCGCAGCTCCACGGCCTTGCCCCGCCCGAGGTAGGTCGCGGGGTCCGGATGCGGGCGCCTCTGCAGCACGGCGTCGCGCACGATGGCGCCCGCCGTCTCGGCGAGGGCGGCGAGTTCGCGGAGCGAGTTCTCGGCATCCTCCTGCTCGCCCTGCGGGTAGACCCCCACGAGCACGACGTTCTCCAGCCGAAGCTGGCGATACTCGACCTCGGTGACGTCCTCGAGCTCGGTCGAAAGCCCCGGTACCCTGCGCAGCGCGAGGCGGTCCTCGAGATCCCACTGGTCGCCGTCCGTGTCGCCGCCGCGAGCGGTCGAGGTGTCCTGCAGCGCCTGCGCCGCGCCGAAGACACGCACCCCGGAGCGGGCGTCCGCGCGGGAGAGCACGCGGCTGACCGCGTCATCCGTGGCGCCCTCCGGCGAGACGGCGTCGTCTTCGTGTACGGGTTGGATCTTGTCCGTCATGTCTTCCCTTCAGGATGCTGCGGCCCGGCGTCGTGCGCACGTGGCGGCATCCGTCGCCCGCTTCCCCGCGGTGCTCCAGAACTCTAGCCTCCCGCGGCCCGCGGGTCCTCCGCTACGCTCGCTCCCATGGCGAGCGACCACTATTTCTCATCGAGTCCCGCCAGCCCCGAGAATCTGCGCCGTGTGCGCGTGACCCTCGACGGTCGCGACCTCGAGGTGACGACGGCTGGCGGTGTGTTCAGCCCCGACCGGCTCGATGCCGGCACGGCGGTGCTGCTGGCCAATACTCCGGCCGCACCTCCGGGCGGTCAGTTGCTGGACCTCGGATGCGGCTGGGGACCGATCGCTCTCACCCTGGCCCTCCAATCGCCGCACGCGACCGTCTGGGCGGTCGATGTCAATGAGCGAGCCCTCGATCTCGTGCGCCGAAATGCCGCGCAGCTGGGGCTCGAGAACGTCAACGCCGTGACGCCCGACGATGTTCCCGATGGCCTGTCTTTCCGCGGGATCCGCTCCAACCCGCCGATCCGCGTGGGCAAGAACGAACTGCACGGGCTGCTCGAGCGGTGGATCCCCCGGCTGGACGAGCGCAGCGACGCCTGGCTCGTCGTGCAGCGCAATCTCGGGTCCGATTCCCTCCAGCGGTGGTTGGCAGCCACCTTCGACCGCGGCTACAGCGTTCACCGTGCCGCCACGGGGCGTGGGTATCGCGTGATCAAGGTGCGCCGGCACGGCACTCCTCCCACCACCCCCATCACCGTCGTCCCCTGATTCCGGCGCTCCGCGCCAGCCGCGGGATCAGGCCAGGGCGACCTCGCCGGAGAACACCAGCGCGGCAGGACCGGAGAGGAACACGTGGGCACCGTCGCGACCGGGCGCGACCCGCACACCGAGCGTTCCGCCGGGCACCTCGACACGCCAGCGGTCGGGCGCACCCGCGCCCGCCCAGTGGCGGACAGCCAGAGCGGCGGCGGCGACGCCCGTTCCGCAGCTGAGCGTCTCGCCGACACCGCGCTCGAAGACGCGCATGCGGATCATCCCGACGCCGTCCTGCACGAGCGGTTCGGCGGGCACGACGAACTCGACGTTGGCCCCGGCCGCCGGCTCGGGATCGAGCACAGGGCGCCAGGTGAGGTCGAGTCCATCGAGCTCGTCGTCGCTCGAGAGCGCGATGACCACGTGCGGGTTGCCGACGTCGATGCCGAGCCCCGGGCGGGCGACACTGAGGCCCCTCGCGCGCACGAGCGGTGCGGCCTCGTCCGCGTCGAAGGCGCCGAGGTCCACCTCGAAGCCGGACGCGTCGCGTCGCACGGTCTTGACGCCGGCCCGAGTGCCGATGCGCACGCCCTCATCGAAGCCGCCCGCGAGATCCGCGTGATCGAGGTACCGGGCGAACACCCGGATGCCGTTGCCGCACATCTCGGCGATCGAGCCGTCGGCGTTGCGGTAGTCCATGAACCACTCGGCGCCCTCGGACGCGGCACCGGACCCGTCTCCGAGTGCTGCGGATCGCACCACGCGCAGCAGGCCGTCGCCGCCGATGCCGAATCGGCGGTCGCAGAGCGCCGCGACCTGGGCCGCGGTGATCTCGAGCTCGCCGTCGGGATCGGCCACGATGACGAAGTCATTGCCGGTGCCCTGGCCCTTGGTGAACGCGATGGTCTGGGGCATGCCGAGAAGTCTACGGGCCCACCGGATCGGGATGCTGCCGTCGGATCGAGTCCTCCGCGAGCACCTGCGCGCCCGATACGTCGCCCGCGGCGAACCAGCGCACGTCGGCGTACCGACGGAACCACGACACCTGGCGCCGCGCGTATCGGCGGGTCAGTGCCTGCGTCTGGGCGATCGCGTCGGCCGCGCTCAGCCGGCCCTCCACCTGCGCGAGCGCCTGGGCGTAGCCGATGGCGCGGCGTGCCGTGGTTCCCCGCTCGAGGCCCCGAGCACGCAGAGCTTCCACCTCGCCCGGCAGACCGTCGGCCCACATCGCCTCGACGCGCCGGTCGAGGCGCTCCACGAGCGCGGCGCGATCGTCGCTCAATCCGATGACGGTCGCCGGCATCCATCTGCGCGGCTGATCCGGCAGGGCCGCGCCGTGGGTCGCGCTGCCCTGTGCGAGCACCTCGAGCGCCCGCACGAGTCGGCGTCCGTTGCGGGGGTCGATCCGCCTCGCGGTCTCGGGGTCGAGCGTGCGCAGTCGTGCGAACAGCGGCCCGGGTCCGTGCGCGTCGAGCTCGGCCTCGAGATCCGCGCGCACGGCGGCGTCGCGCGGCGGGAAGGCGAATTCGTACAGCACGCTCGAGACGTAGAGCCCGGACCCTCCCACGAGGATCGCGTGAGACCCCCGAGCGCGGATGTCGGCGATCGCGGCACGCGCGTCGGCCTGGTACCGCGCGACCGCGGCGTCCTCGGTGACATCCAACACGTCCAGCAGATGGTGCGCGATGCCGCGCCGCGCGGGCGCCGAAAGCTTCGCCGTGCCGATGTCCATGCCGCGGTAGAGCTGCATGGCGTCGGCGTTGACGATTTCGGCGCCCTCACCTCGGGCGGCGAGAGCTTCGGCGAGCTCGAGCGAGAGGTCGCTCTTGCCTGTCCCCGTGGCGCCGATGACGGCGAACAGACGAGGCGCCGCAGCGCTCACGCGCGGGGAGGCATCGACGGCAGTCCGAGCGACACGGCACGCGGGGCACCGGACGATGAGGGCGCCGCGGGCACCGCGCAGGTCTCCGCCTGTGCTCGGTCCCACGCGTCGCCCGCGCGGGTGCGCCGGATGCGCAGTGCCTCGCCGTCGCCGCTGTCGGCGACGAGGAAGAAGGGGGCCGCGCGCGTGACGTCGACCGTGACGATGTCGCCGGGCCGCGGCGTCTCCGACCCCTCGGGGAGCTCGAAGTGGACGAGACGGTTGTCTTCGGCGCGTCCGGTGAGACGCCTCGTCTCCGCGTCCTTCTTGCCCTCGCCGCTGGATACGAGAACCTCGAGCGAGCGACCGACCTGCGCCTGGTTCTCCTCGAGGCTGATGCGCTCCTGTAGCGCGACGAGGCGCTCGTATCGCTGCTGCACGACCGCCTTGGGCACCTGGTCCGCCATCGTGGCGGCGGGTGTGCCCTCGCGGATCGAGTACTGGAAGGTGAAGGCGCTGGCGAAACGTGCCTGCTCCACGATCCTCAGCGTGTCTTCGAAGTCCTCTTCGGTCTCGCCCGGGAAGCCCACGATGATGTCGGTGGTGATGGCCGCGTGCGGGATGCGGGCACGCACGCGATCGAGGATGCCGAGGAACCGCTCGCTGCGGTACGAACGGCGCATCGTCTTGAGGATGCGGTCGGAGCCCGATTGCAGCGGCATGTGCAGCTGCGGCATGACGGCCGGCGTCTCGGCCATGGCGTCGATGACGTCGTCGGTGAAGGCGGCGGGGTGGGGCGAGGTGAATCGGATGCGCTCGAGACCGCGGATCTCTCCCGCGGCCCGCAGCAGTTTGCCGAACGCCTGCCGGTCGCCGAACTCGACACCGTAGGAGTTGACGTTCTGGCCGAGCAGTGTCACCTCGATCGCGCCGTCGTCGACAAGCAGACGGATCTCGCTCAGGATGTCGCCGGGGCGACGGTCCTTCTCCTTGCCGCGCAGGCTCGGCACGATGCAGAAGGTGCAGGTGTTGTTGCAGCCGACCGAGATCGAGACCCAGCCGCTGTGCACGGCGTCGCGCTTGGTCGGCAGCGTGGAGGGGAACGTCTCGAGGGCCTCGAGGATCTCGAGCTCGGCCTCGCCGTTGTGTCGGGCCCGCTCGAGCAGCCCGGGAAGCGAGCCCATGTTGTGCGTGCCGAAGACCACATCTACCCACGGTGCCCTATCGAGCACCGTCTGCTTGTCCATCTGCGCGAGGCATCCGCCGACGGCGATCTGCATGCCCGCGTGCTTGTCTTTGCGCGACTTCAGGTGACCGAGCGTGCCGTAGAGCTTGCCGGCGGCGTTGTCGCGCACCGCGCACGTGTTGATGATCACGACGTCGGCATCGGCGCCGCTCTCGACGGGCACGTACCCCGCGCTCTCGAGCGAGCCGGACAGGCGCTCGGAGTCGTGCACGTTCATCTGGCACCCGAAGGTACGCACCTCATAGGTGCGGGCACGCCCATCGTCGGTCTGCGCGGCGGGTGAGGGCGCGATGAGCGTGGGAGCGGAAGAGGGAGAGGACATGATGCCTTCGATTGTACGAGCGCCGCCGCGCCCGCGGGTCTCAGCGGAACCGGGGGCCCGCGGTGCCCGCACTCGCCTCATCCAGCGCCTGCCGCGCCGCCCCCATCGCGACGGGTCCCCCGAAACCCCGGCGCGCGAGCTGCCCGTGCAGTCGGCGGAGCGCGGCGTCGCGATCGAGTGAGCCCATGGAGCGCGCCTTCTGTCGGGCGAACTCGAGGGCCCGCTCAGCCTCATCGTCGGGAAGCTCGTCGAGGGCGGCGTCGACCACTTCACGCGGGATGCCACGCGTGGACAGCGACTGTGCGATCGCGCGGCGCCCCTGCGCCTTGCGCGTGAGGGCGCCGTGCACGAGCTGCTCCGCCAATCGGGCGTCGTCGAGGTAGCCGCGATCCTCGAAGTCGGTGAGGATCGCCTCGGCCGTCTCGGGGTCGACCTCACGCTCGGCGAACATGTCGCGCGCCTCCCTGACCGACAGCTGCCGCGTGCGCAGTCTCTTCAGCAGCACACCCTCGGCGCCGTCGCGGGTGAGCCCGACGGACTCGCCCGACGCGGTCGCGACCGAGGGAAGACAGCGCGGGTCGGCGCTGTCAGCGGCCGCGGCATCCATCGCCTGTTCGGGAACGGCGGGCACCGCCACCCCCGGGAAGAGCGGCACGACGGGGGCGAGGTGTTCGGGCTCGCCCCCGTCGACGAAGCGCACGGCCACGATCAGGCCGGGCGCTTCTTGGCCAGCTGCTCGGCGGCGGGCGCGTCGGCCGGCACCTGAGGCAGCGCCTTGGGCACGCCGATGCCGAGCTTCTGCTTGATCTTCTGTTCGATGTCGGCCGCGATGTCGGCGTTCTTGAGCAGGAAGTTGCGGGCGTTCTCCTTGCCCTGACCCAGCTGCTCGCCCTCGTACGTGTACCAGGCGCCCGACTTCTTCACGATGGCGTGCTCGACGCCGAAATCGATCAGGCTGCCCTCGCGCGAGATGCCCGTGCCGTACAGGATGTCGAACTCGGCCTGCTTGAACGGCGGTGCCATCTTGTTCTTGACGACCTTGACCCGGGTGCGGTTGCCGACGGCGTCCGAGCCGTCCTTCAGCGTCTCGATACGGCGGATGTCGAGGCGCACCGAGGCGTAGAACTTCAGCGCCTTGCCACCCGCGGTGGTCTCGGGAGAACCGAAGAACACGCCGATCTTCTCGCGCAGCTGGTTGATGAAGATCATCGTCGTGCCGGTCTGGTTGAGCCCACCGGTGAGCTTGCGCAGCGCCTGAGACATCAGGCGCGCCTGCAGACCCACGTGGGAGTCACCCATCTCACCCTCGATCTCGGCGCGCGGGACGAGAGCCGCGACCGAGTCGATGACGA
Organism: Microbacterium sp. HA-8; assembly: GCF_046111165.1. Taxonomy (NCBI): domain Bacteria; kingdom Bacillati; phylum Actinomycetota; class Actinomycetes; order Micrococcales; family Microbacteriaceae; genus Microbacterium; species Microbacterium sp. HA-8. Next base: position 1,554,871 of record NZ_CP162025.1, on the reverse strand, counting down.
TGAGGTCGATCGATCCCGAGCGGATCAGCATGTCGGCGATCTCGAGCGCCTGCTCACCCGTGTCCGGCTGCGACACGAGGAGCTGATCGATGTCGACCCCGAGCTTCATCGCATACTCGGGGTCGAGGGCGTGCTCGGCGTCGATGAAGGCCGCGATGCCGCCCGCGCGCTGCGCGTTGGCGATCGCGTGCAGGGTGAGCGTCGTCTTTCCCGAGGACTCGGGGCCGTAGATCTCGATGATGCGCCCGCGCGGGAGACCGCCCACGCCGAGGGCGACGTCGAGCGCGATCGAGCCGGTCTGGATGACCTCGACCGGTGCGCGCTCGTCGCTGCCCAGCCGCATGACCGAACCCTTTCCGAACTGACGGTCGATCTGTGCGAGGGCGGATTCGAGGGCCTTCTCGCGGTCGGCGGGTGATGGCATGCCGTGCTCCTTCTGTGTCGCGGTTCGCTCGCCTGCAGGCTGTCGCGCGTGCGGGCCGGCGGCCCGGGTGCTTCGACAAGGCGGGGGTGGATCCGATGTGCGAACCACGCTACGGAGGGCCTCCGACATCCATCGGAGGGCCACCCGTGACGGGGGACGACGCGGTCGGAACCGACCTGTGGAGGAGCCTACGCCGCGACGAACATAGTTTCGACAGGCGCGCGGCGTGTTGCGGAACGCGTTCGAACCCGGTCAGACGGGATCGAGCGCCCTCGCCATCTCATCGAGGAAGGCGCCGATGACCACTCGCTGATCGGGCGGGTATCGCATCGTGACGGCGCGCATCGTCGCGAGGTGCTCGCCGAAATGCGCGAAGAACGTGCGCCGGGAGTGCTCGGTCAGCACGAGCACCCGCGCCCGGCGGTCACTCGGGTGCGGACGCCGCTCGACATGCCCCGCCGTCTCGAGTCGGTCGATGAGCTTCGAGGTGGACGCCGTCGAGATGCGCAGGTGCCTCGCGAGGTCGTGCGGGCTCACCGCCTGCCCCCGGCGCTCGCGCTCTACCATCATGCGCAGCGCGCGCAGGTCGGTGAGGTTCATCTCCATGTCATCACCCATGGCGCCGTGCATGCGGTCGAGGGCGTCTCCGAGCGAGCGCACGGCGAGCAGCACCTCGATGACCGAATCGTCGACGTCTCTCACTCGATGGACACCCCCACCCCCCATGTGTAACATCGGGAACACCAAATTGCTAGCCAAACTAGCGAAATACGGACGGAGCCCCCATGCACGATACCGACCACGTGGTCCTGCTCGACGACGAGGGCAACGAGATCGGCACCGCACCCAAGTCCAGCGTGCACGGCACCGACACCGCGTTGCACCTGGCCTTCTCGTGCCATGTCCTCGATGCCGAGGGGCGCATCCTCGTGACGCGCCGGGCGCTCGACAAGCAGGCCTGGCCGGGCGTGTGGACGAACTCGTTCTGCGGGCACCCCCGCCCCGCCGAACCGCTGCTCCAGGCCGTGCGCCGTCGCGCGGACTTCGAGCTGGGCATCTCGGTGAGCGACATCGAGCTCGCCCTCCCGCTCTTCCGCTATCGCGCCACGGATGCCTCGGGCATCGTCGAGCACGAGATCTGCCCGGTCTACGTCGCGCGCACCTCCGACGACCTCTCGCCGAACCCCCGCGAGGTGCTCGAGTGGGAGTGGGTCGCCCCCGCCGACCTCGCCGCATCGCTGCGGTCCACGCCCTGGGCGTTCAGCCCCTGGCTCGTGCTGCAGGCCCAGCAGCTCGATCTCTTCCGCGCCGCCGAGCCCGCGTCGATCGCCATTCCCACCCACCACGCGCAGCGTCGCGCGTCATGACCCCCCTCACCACATCGCTGCTCGGTGCGCACCGGGTGCGCGTCGACGACGCCATCGATCAGGCGATCGCCCGCATCGAGAGCCGCATGGCGCCCTTCGGCGGAGCGTTCGCCGACCTCGGCACCGCGATGCGCCGCTCGACCGCGGGCGGCAAGCGGTTCCGGCCCGCGCTCGTGGTCGCCACCTTCGAATCCCTCGCCGGCTCCCCCGACGACACGCCCGCGCTGTACCCCGTCGCCGCGGCGTTCGAACTGCTGCACGCGGCGTTCCTGATGCACGACGACATCCTCGATCACGACACCGTCCGCCGCGGTGTGCCCAACGTCTCGGGCGAGTTCCGGACATACGCCGCCGGCATGGGGGCGGATGCCGAGGCCTGTGCCCTGCTCGGCGATGCCGCCGGCATCCTCGCCGGCGATCTGCTGCTGCACGAGTCGCAGCGGCTCATCGCCCGCGCGCCCACGAGCGCACCGGCCCGTGAGCGGCTGCTGGATCTGCTGGACGAGGCGGTGCTCGTCTCGGCTGCGGGCGAACTCGCCGACATCGCGCACTCCGTGCTCGACGAGGCTCCCGAGGCCGCCGCCGTGCTCGCCGTCACGCACGACAAGACCGCCGTATACTCTTTCGCGGCGCCACTGCGCGCCGGCGCCGTGCTCGCGGGCGCGGAGCCCTCGGTCGAGGCGGACCTCGCCCGGTTCGGCAGCCGCCTGGGACTTGCTTTCCAGCTCGTCGACGATCTGATCGGCGCGTTCGGCACCGACGAGCAGGCCGGAAAGCCCGCGGGCGCAGACCTGCGCGAGGCCAAGCAGACCGCTCTCATCGCCCTCGCCCGGGCCACCGCCGCCTGGCCCGAGGTGCACCGCGCGCTCACCGAGGCGCGCACGGGACCGATCGCGGTGCGGCGCGCCCAGACGGTGCTCGACGAGAGCGGGGCCCGCGGCGAGCTGGAGCGCCTGGTCGCCGACGCCCTCGCCGATGCTCGCAGCATCGCCACGACCGCGGCCGTGCCCGATCGCACCGCCGCGCTGCTGGAGGACCTCGTCCGCGCCGTCGAAGCCCGCATCCCGTGATCGGCCGACGACGCGCGTCCGCCGAGCGGACCGGCCTGGCCCTGTACGACCGCACCGCGGAGGATGCCGCGCGCACGGTCATCGGGCACTACTCGACGTCGTTCGGCTTCGCATCGCGTCTGCTCGGTCCGCGGGTGCGCACCCACGTGCGCTCGATCTACGCCCTCGTCCGCGTCGCCGACGAGATCGTCGACGGACCGGCACGGGATGCCGGGCTCACCGCCGACGAGGAGTCCCGCGAGCTCGACGCGCTCGAGGAGCAGACCCTCGAGGCGATGCGCACCGGCTTCAGCGCCAACCTCATCGTGCACGCGTTCGCGCGGACGGCGCGCGTGTGCGCGATCGGGGACGACCTCGTGCGCCCCTTCTTCGCGTCGATGCGCGCAGACATCACGGTGAGCGCCCACGACGAGCGCTCCCACGTCGCCTACGTGTACGGCTCCGCGGAGGTCGTCGGCCTGATGTGCCTGCAGGCCTTCGTCAACGCCGGATCGGCCGCCCCGGGGCCGGCCCCCACCGCTCTCGTCGCCGGCGCGCGCCGGCTCGGTGCCGCCTTCCAGAACGTCAACTTTCTGCGCGACCACGGGCAGGACACGCACGACCTCGGCCGCGACTATTTGCGCCTGGACGAGGGCCCCGCGCGGCGTATCGCCGTGCTCGATGACATCGACGCCGACCTCGCCGCCGCCGCCGCCGTCGTGCCGATGCTGCCCCGCGACAGCCGCCGCGCCGTCGTCTGCGCGCACGACCTGTTCGCCGAGCTCAGCGCCCGCCTGCGGGTCGCCGACCCGGAGGCGGGCCGCGTGCGTGTGCCCGACCCCGTCAAGGCGGCGCTGTTCGCCCGCGCGGCCGCGGGCATGCCGCCGCGCGCTCCGCGACAGCATCCGCACCCCGCACCGGGGGCCCCGCCGACACCCCCGCACGGCCCCGACCGGGAGGACCCCGCATGAGAACCACCCCCCGCCGCGTCGCCGTCATCGGCGGCGGCATCGCAGGACTCGCCACGGCCGCGCTGCTGGCCGACGAGGGCGATGAGGTGACCGTGTTCGAGGCGCGGGAGCAGCTCGGCGGCCGTGCCGGGTCGTGGGACCAGGACGGCTTCCGCTTCGACACCGGCCCGAGCTGGTATCTCATGCCCGAGGTGTTCGATCACTTCTTCCGCCTGCTCGGCACGAGCGCCGAGCAGGAGCTCGATCTCGTGCGCCTCGATCCCGCCTACCGCGTCTTCACCGAGGGGGATGCCGAGGCGCTCGAGGTGCGCTCGGGCGTCGAGGAGGCCGCGGCCCTGTTCGAGCGCGTCGAGCTCGGCGCGGGAGACCGACTGCGCGACTACCTCGACTCGGCGCGTGACGCGTACGACCTCGCCGTGACGCGCTTTCTCTACGACGGGTACGCGAGCACGCGGGGCCTGCGCGATCCCGCGCTGCTGCGCCGCCTGCCGCGCCTCGCGCCGCTGCTCACGCGCCCGCTTCACAAGCACATCGAGAGCCGGTTCGCCGACCCGCGGCTGCGCCAGGTGCTCGGCTACCCCGCGGTCTTCCTCGGCGGCTCGCCCTTCGCAGTGCCGAGCCTGTACCACCTGATGAGCCACCTCGACCTCGGCGACGCCGTCGCCTATCCGCGGGGCGGATTCACCACGATCATCGAGGCGATCGCCCGGCTCGCCCGCGAGCGAGGCGTGACGATCGAGACGGGCGTCGAGGTCGTCGCCATCACCACCGCCGATGCGGTCGCGACCGGCGTCCGGGTGCGCGATGCCGCGGGCACGATCCGCGACGTGCCCGCCGACACGGTGGTGGCCGCCGGCGATCTGCACCGCACGGAGACGACGCTGCTGCCCCCCGACCTGCAGACCTATCCCGAGGCGTGGTGGGCCAAGCGCACCCCCAGTCCCGGCGCGCTGCTGCTGCTGCTCGGCGTCCGCGGCGAGCTGCCCCAGCTCGCCCATCACACGCTGCTGTTCACGCAGGACTGGCGCGACAACTTCGACGCGATCTTCGGCGAGCACCCGCGCACGCCCGACCCGGCCTCGCTGTACATCTGCCGCCCGAGCGCGACCGATCCGGACGTCGCCCCCGACGGTCACGAGAACCTCTTCGTCCTCGTCCCCGTGCCCGCCGATCCGACGCCGGGCCGGGGCGGCGTGGACGGCGACGGCGACGCCGCGATCGAGACGGCAGCCGACCGCGTGATCGCGCAGATCGCGCAGTGGTGCGGCATCCCCGACCTCGCCGAGCGCATCGTCGTGCGCCGCACCATCTCGCCCGGCGACTTCGCCGCCGACCTCGGCACCTGGCGCGGGAACAGCCTGGGCCTGTCGCACATCCTGACCCAGAGCGCGGTCTTCCGCCCCCGCAACGCCTCGCGGCGCGTGGACGGCCTGTACTACGCGGGCGCCGACGTGCTGCCGGGCATCGGACTGCCGATGTGCCTCATCTCGGCCGAGCTCGTCGTCAAGCGCCTGCGCGGCGACGATTCGGCGGGTCCGCTCGACGAGCCGCAGCCGGCGCTCGCGGAGAGCTGAGCGTGCCGGGCCTGTATCTGCTGGCGATCCTGCTCTCGACCGCCGGGATCGCCCTGCTCGACCGTCGCTTCCGGCTCGTGTTGTGGATGCCGGGGGCCCGGGCCCGCGCTCTCGCCGCGGTGGGCATCGGCACGGCGTTCTTCCTCGCGTGGGACGCGGTCGGCATCAGCACGGGCGTGTTCGTGAAGGGCGACTCCCCCCTCTACATCGGCATCGACCTCGCACCGCACCTGCCGCTCGAGGAGGTATTCTTCCTCGCCTTCCTCTGCTACCTGGCCCTCATCACCACGGCGGCGGCGGGTCTTGGGCTCGCACGGCGCTCCCGTCGTCCTCCTGCGTCCTCCGGCGCGCCGCGGAGCGACGCGTGACGTATCCCCTGATCGTGCTGCCGTTCCTGCTGATCGCCGCCGTGACGGCTCTCGCAACCGCGCGCCGCCCCGACTTCGCCCGCAGGATGTCGGCGTCCGCGCTGGCGGCCGTGGTGCTGGTCGCCTTGACGGCGGTGTTCGACAACGCGATGATCGCCGCCGGGCTCTTCACCTACCCCGCCGAACACCTCAGCGGGGTGCGTGTGGGCCTCGCGCCGATCGAGGACTTCGCCTACCCCGTCGCGGCCGCCTTCCTCGTGCCCGCCGTCTGGACGCTTCTGCACCGACCGGAGACCCCGTGAACGATTCCGCCCGCCTGTCCGCCGGCACCATCGCCCGCGAGCTCGTCGTGTCCTCGCGTCCGGTCAGCTGGATCAACACGGCCTATCCCTTCGCCGCGGCGTACCTGCTGACGGCGCGCGAGATCGACGCGACGCTGGTCATCGGCCTGCTGTTCTTCCTCGTGCCCTACAACCTCGCCATGTACGGGGTCAATGACGTCTTCGACTACGAATCCGACCTGCGCAACCCGCGAAAGGGCGGAGCGCACGGGGCCGTGCTCGATCGGCGCATGCACCCCGTCACCCTGTGGGCGGCGGGGCTGTCCTGCGCACCCTTCCTGGTGTACCTCGTGGCTGTCGGCGATCCGCTGTCGTGGCTCGTGCTGACCCTCAGCATGTTCTTCGTCGTGTTCTACTCCGCACCGCCGCTGCGGCTGAAGGAGCGGCCCTTCGCGGATTCGCTGACCAGCAGCATCCACTTCTTCTCCCCCGCCGTGTACGGCCTGGTCCTCGCCGGAGCGACGTGGACGCTCCCGCTCGTCGCGATCATCGTGGCGTTCGCGCTGTGGGGAATCGCGTCGCACGCCTTCGGGGCGGTGCAGGACGTCGTGGCCGACCGCGAAGCGGGCATCGCCTCGATCGCGACCGTGCGGGGTGCCGCATGGACCGTCCGATTCGCCCTGCTCTGTTACGCGCTCGCGGGTGTCGCCACGCTCGGCGCGACGTGGCCCGGCCCGCTCGCGGGACTGCTCGTGCTGCCCTACCTGGTCGCCGTGTGGCCGTATCGGAGCGTGCCCGATGCCCAGGCCCATCGCGCCACCGCCGGCTGGCGCAGGTTTCTGTGGCTCAACCAGATCGCGGGCTTCGGCGTGACCCTGCTGCTGATCTGGTGGTGGGCGCTCACCGCCTGAAGAACGCCACCGGGCGCGCGACAGTGGGGCAGGATTCCTCCTGCCCCACTGAGCGTCATCGGCTCCGGATGCCGCGGCCCGCCCTCGCCTACTCCGACAGCGCGAGCAGGCGCTCGATCGCCGAGGTCAGACGCGCATCGGCTTCGCCATACGCCGCCCAGTCGCCGGCCTGCATCGCGGCGTCACGCTCGAGCATCGCCTGCTGGGCCTCGACGAGGAGCGCGTCGACCTCGATGCTGACGCCACCGCCCGAGCCGTCCGAGGGCTCCGAGGGAGCGGGCGAGGACGTGTCGCCCGGGGTCGGCTCGGCCGTGGGATCGACGTCTCCATCGCCCGCGTCGGCACCGGAGTCGCCACCGAACAGCGTGTCGAGGGCCTCGTTGAGGGTGTCCTCGAACGCGATGTCGTCACCGAAGGCGACCAGGACCTTCTGCAGGGTGGGCAGCTGGGTGCCGCCGGAGGACTGCACGAAGACCGGCTGGACGTACAGGAAGCCGCCGCCGACGGGAAGCGTCAGGAGGTTGCCGTTGAGCACCTCGGACTGCCCCTGCCGCAGCAGGTTGATCTGACCCGAGATGACCGGATCGGCGTCGAAGGTGTTCTGCACCTGGCCGGGACCGGGCACCGTCGTGTCGGCGCTGATCTCGAGCATGCGGAGCTTGCCGAAGTCCTCGGCGACGTCGCCCGCGACCGAGCCCGCGTCGGAGTCGACCGCGAGGTAGCCGGTGAGGATGTTGCGCGAGGCCGTGCCCGTGCCCGGCGGGATGAAGGTCGTGAACATCGAGAACGTGGGGTCCTCCTGTCCCGGCATCTGCATCGTCAGGTAGTAGGGCGGCTGCAGGCGGTTGGGGTCCTGCGGGTCGTTGGGCGTGGACCAGGCGTTGTCGCGCTGATAGAACGAGCGCGCGTCATCGACGTGGTACTGCCCGAGCATGGCGCGCTGCACCTTGAACAGGTCGGTCGGGTAGCGCACGTGGCTCATCAGCTCACCACCCATCTCGCTGATCGGCTCGACGGTGTTCGGGTAGATGTTCTGCCATGCCTGCAGCACCGGGTCCTCGGGATCCCACGCGTAGAGGGTGACCGATCCGTCGTACGCGTCGACCGTCGCCTTGACCGAGTTGCGGATGTAGTTGATGTCGTCGATCGCGAATCGCGGCGAAGGGTTGGTGCTGTCGGTGATGGCCTGCGACAGGCTCACCGTGCGCGAGTAGGGGTATGTGGAGGCCAGCGTGTACCCGTCGACGACCCACACGATGCGCCCGTCGACGACCGTCGGATACGGGTCGGCGTCGAGCTCGAGGTACGGCGCCGCCTTCTGCACGCGCAGCGCGGGATCGCGGTCGTAGAGGATCTGCGAGTCCTCGTTGACGAAGTCCGAGAGCAGGATGTCGGTGGACTGGAACTTCATCGCGTAGATCAGCTTGTCGAAGAGGTTGCCGATCGCGGGACCGCCGTCGCCCGTGAAGGTCGTCTTGGTCTCGTTGGCCCCCTCTTCGCCGCGCGGGTAGTCGAGCTCGACGGGCGTGGAGCCCTCGGGTGCGCCGACGATCGAGTACAGCGGCGAGTTCTCGCCGAAGTAGACGCGGGGCTGGAAGTCGGGGTTCTCGCTGAGGAATCCCGTGGTGGGGATGCCGCGCTCGAGGAAGACGGGGTTGCCGTCGGGGGTGCGCTGGTTGCCGGCCGCGACGACGAGCCCGTAGCCGTGGGTGTAGACGATGGTGTTGTTCTGCCACGTTCCCGCATCGCCCAGGGCGTCGAGGTCGAGCTCACGCACCGAGACGACCGTGTCCTGCGACTCGCCGTTGATCTCGTAGCGGTCGACGTCGAGCACCTCGGTGAACTGGTAGTACGCACGGAACTGCTCGAGCTGCCGGACGGTGGGGCCGATGATGGCGGGGTCCATGATGCGGATGGATGCCGTCGTGGCGGCGTCCTCGCGCAGGGCGCCCGACTCCGCGTTGGTCGCGGCCGTCGTCTCGGTCTTCTCGAGCCCGTCGATGCCGTACGCCTCCTTCGTGCCCACCAGGTTGCGCTCGATGAACTCCTCCTCGAGCGTGAACTGGTTGGGCGCGACCTGGAAACGGTCCACGATCCACGGATAGCCGACTCCGACGACGATCGCCGAGACCAGCAGCAGCGCGGTGCCGATGAGGGGGAAGCGCCACCGGCCGATGATCGCGGTGACGAAGAAGAGGATCGCGACCAGGAGCGCGATGCCGGCGAGGATCGCCTGACCGGGGATGATCGCGTTGACGCCGGTGTAGCCGGGGCCGGTGATCAGGTCGCCGGTCTCACTGAGGGTCTTGTACCGGTCGAGCCAGAGGCTCGCCGCCTGCACGACGAGGTACAGGCCCGCGATGATCGCGAGCTGGATGCGCGCGGACTTCGAGATGCGCAGCTCCCAGCGACCGCCCTCGCGCTGGCCGGCGCGCACCGATCCGTACAGGTACGACACGACCGCCGTCAGGAGCAGGCAGATCAGCAGGACGGCCGAGACGAAGCCGAGCGTCGCGCTGTAGAACGGCATCGCGAAGAGGTAGAAGCCGGTGTCGATTCCGAACTGGGGGTCGGTGACGTCGGTCGTGACGCCGTTGACCCAGAGCCACGCCGTCTCCCACTGGGTCGACGAGGTGAACCCGGCGAAGAATCCGAAGAAGATCGGGATGCCCCACATCGCGAGCCGGCGCAGCGGCTCGACGACCTCCTGGTAGCGGTCGAGCTGACTGCTCAGGCGTGCGTAGACGGGGCGCAGCCGGTAGGCGAGCTGGATGGTCAGCCACACCGGCACCGCCATCGCGAAGAACCCGACGAGGAACATCACGACACGCGCGATCCACTGCGTCAGCAGCACGCTGTCGAAGCCGAGCTGCTGATACCAGCGGAAGTCGGCGTACAGCGACGCGAAGATGAAGAATCCGATGAGCAGCGCGGCGATCACGGCGAGCGAGATCGCGACGACTCGACGAGTGGTACGGGGGGCCGCCGGCTTCGGCGCAGAAGTCGTGGTCACCCGTCCATCCTAGGCGCGCGGATCTGGGCCTTCGCCGAGCGCCCGCCGCGAGAGTGCCCCGGATGCCGCGCCGGGCATGGGCGGGAGGGTGGCCGATGCCCTCAGCCGGTGGTGCAGGCGGGGAGCGCGTCGAGGTCGCCCCCCTCCCGCAGCGTCTCGAGCGCGGCGAGGGAATCGTCGAGGGTCGCCACCGAGAACACCTGGAGCCCCGCGGGGATGTGGCCTTGGACCTCGTCGCAGTTGGCCTCCGGGGCGAGGAAGTACTCGGCGCCGGCGCCGCGCGCCCCGTACAGCTTCTGCCGGATCCCGCCGATGGGCCCGACGACGCCGTCGGCGTCGATCGTGCCCGTCCCGGCGATGTCGAGCCCGCCGGTCAGCTCCCCCGGCGTCATCGTGTCGATGATGCCGAGCGCGAACATCATCCCGGCGCTGGGCCCTCCGACGTTGTCGAGCTGGATGGTGACGTCGACGGGGAAGTCGTAGTCGTGGATGATCGAGACGCCCACCTGCCAGGCGTCGGCATCCTCGCTGAACTCGGGGAGGATCTCGACCTGCTCGGTCTGCCCCGCGCGCTCGACGGTCAGCGCCACGGGGTCGCCCTCGCCCCGCTGCACGATCTCGCGCAGCTGCTCGACGTCGTCGACGGGCTCGCCCTCGGCGGCGACGATGATGTCGTCGGCCTCGAGCACGCCCTCGGCCGGCGAGTCCTCGGGCAAGGAGAACACGCGCACCCGGGCCCCCACATCGATCCCCTGGGCGGTGAGCGCGGCGGCGGTGGCCTCCTGCTGGGAGTCGACCATCATCTGAGCGCTCTCCTCGTTGCGCTGCTCGCTGGTCTGCCCCGCGGGAAAAACGCTGGCGATCGGCACGACCGCGCGGGACGAGTCGAACCACGCGCCGACGAGCTCGATCCACGAGGGCGTGCGCTCGCGGTTTCCGACCACCTGGACCGTCGTCAGATCGAGCGACCCCGTGGTCTCGAAGGTCTCGGCGCCCTCGATGCTGATCAGCGGAACCTCCTCGCCCTCGCCCGTCGCGGCCGTGCCGAGGGTGTTGTAGACCGGGCCCGGCTGCTGGATGACGTACCCCGTCGGCAGGAACGACAGAGCCGCGAGGATGACGAGCGCCACCGCGAGCGCGGCAAATCCGATGCGCGACGAGCGGCGCAGCGGCGGTCGTCGGCGGGGCTCGATGTCGAGCGATTCGTCGAACAGCGCCACGGCGGTGCCTTTCTGCGCGCGCACCGGGGTGTGTCGAGTGCGGGTTCCGGGGGCGCCGTTCGCGAACGGCGTAAGGGCGGATGGCCGGGTCCAGGAGATGCTCGGCCGGCTGCGACTAGCGTAGAACCACCGACCCGAACCACGCTGAAAGGCGGCTGAAGTGCTGGGCGACGACTCCGATGACTCCCGCAACGAAGACGATCTCTCCGAACTGCTGCGACGCATGCTCGGCGGGCAGGGCGGGATAGACCCCGCCGAGATCGAGCGACTGACCGGGATGCCGGTCGATCCCTCCATGCTGGCCATGATCTCGCAGCAGCTGCGCGGCGCGTTCGCGGGCGGCGGTGACGGCATCTCGTGGGATCTCGCCAAGCGGCAGGCGCTGCAGATCGCCGAGTCGGGCGCGCTCAGCGTCACCGACGGCCAGCGCGTGGACCTCGACGAGGCTCTCGCGCTCGCGACGCTCTGGCTCGGCGAGGCCACCACGATCTCCGACCTCGCTCACAGCGCGCGTGTGCTCACCCGCGCCCAGTGGGTCGAGGCGAGCCTTCCGGTCTGGCAGGAGCTGGCCGAACCCGTCGCCGAGAGCATCGCCGACGCCCTGACCGCCACGCTCGAGGAGCAGGCGCCCGAAGAGATGCGCGCGATGATGCAGGGCGCGGGCCGGCTGATGCGCACCGTCGGCGGCTCCCTGTTCGCCACCCAGCTCGGCCAGGTCGTGGGCCGCCTCTCGACCGAGGTGATCAGCGGCGGTGACGTCGGCATCCCGGTCATGCCCGCGGGCAAAGCCGCGATCCTGCCGCAGAACTTCGCCGATTTCGGCCGCGACCTCGACATCGGCGAAGACCAGCTCGCACTCGCCGTCGCCGTGCGCGAGCTCGCCCACGCGCGCCTGTTCCGCCACGCCAAGTGGCTGCGTCTGCACGTCATCTCGCAGGTGACCGAGTTCGCGCGCGGCATCCGCGTCGACACCGAGGCGCTCGAGGACCTCGCCGGACGCTTCGACCCGCAGCGCCCCGAAGAGCTGCGCCAGGCGCTCGAGAGCGGCGCGCTGCTGCCGGCGCACTCCGAGGCGCAGCGCCAGGCGCTCGGCCGGCTCGAGACCCTGCTGGCGACCGTCGAAGGCTGGGTGGATGTCGTCACCGAGGACGCGACGGCGCGCCTGCCCAAGGCGGGCGCGATCGCCGAGACGGTGCGCCGCCGCCGCGCGGCAGGCGGACCCGCGGAGCAGGCACTCGGATCTCTCGTGGGACTGGAGCTGCGGCCTCGGCGTCTGCGCGAGGCCGCAGCGATGTGGCGCGCCGTCACGAACGCCGTCGGCATCGAGGCGCGGGACTCCCTCTGGGACTACCCCGACTTCATGCCGACCGCCGAAGACATCGACGACCCCGACGCCCTCATCACGCGGCTGCAGGCGCGCGCCCGCGGTGAGCAGGTGAGCGCCGACGAACTCGACGACGCCATCGCACGCATCCTCGCGGGCGAGGAGCCGGCGCCCGACGACGGCGAGGGTGAGGGGACGAGCCCCTCGGACGACGCCACGGGCGAGGAAGAGCCTCCGCGTCCGGCATAGGTCCGCGCCCCCTCCCCAGGGCATGACCCGGGCGTCGGTTGCCCGGGTCGCTGTGGAGAAGACCGTCCGGGCGGCCTGTCATCGCCAGAATCAGCGCATGACGCTCATGCTGCGCCTCGACCCCGCTCACCTTCCGCTCTGGCGGGACGCCGACACGCTCCAGATCGGCCGCGACGCCGTCGCCGTCGTGACCGACCCGTCGCCATGGCAGGAGCGCCTTCTCATCGAGCTCGCGCGGGGGTTCCCCGAATCGGGCATCGACGTCTGGGCCGATCTGCACAGGGTGCACACCCGGGAGGTGCGACGGTTCCTCGACGACCTCGGTGCGATCCTCCTGCGCACCGACCCCGACGCGCCACGACCCCCGGTGCTCGCCCGCGTCGGCCTGGAGAGCGTGGACGGCGAGGCCGGCGCCGGAGCACTGATCGAGACCGTGCGCCGGGCACTGCACGCCGACGGGCGGGCGGTGTCCGAGTGGGTGGCGGGGACGGAGCCCCGCGTGGATGCCGTCGTGCTGTTCGCCCGCCACGTCGTCGATCCGCGGCGCGCCGCCGTGCACCTGCGCGCGGATCGACCGCATCTGCCCGTGATCGCCTCGGGACGCACCGTGCGCGTGGGCCCGCTCGTCATCCCGGGCGAGACGGCGTGTACGACGTGCGTCGACCTCGCCGAACGCGATCGAGACGATGCGTGGCCGCGCATCGCGACCCAGCTGCTCGTCGCGCCCAGCCCGCCGGTGCCCGTCGAGCTCATGCACCGGGCTGCCGCCGCGGTGCTGCGCGCTCTCAGCGCACCTCGCTCCGGCTCGTCCGTGCTGATGCGCGCGGGGCACGCGATGCCGTCCGTGCAGGATCACCCGCCGCACGCGTCGTGCGGATGCCGAGCTCCGCAAGGAATCGCGACGGTTCCCGGTCCCCCCGCTCGCCCCGCCGCGACCACGACAGCCCGACCTCGCGCCGTGCCCGCGTGAGGGCGACGTACAGCAGCCGCCGCTCCTCGTCGATCTGATCGAGTCCCCGCGCGTGCGAGATCGGCAGCAGGCCCTCGGAGAGACCGACGATGAACACGCGCTCCCATTCCAGTCCCTTCGCGGCGTGCACCGTCGCGAGAGTGACCGTACGCAGCCCCGGCTCGTGCTGGTCCTTCGCACGCGCCGCCAGATCGTCGGTGAACGCGCGCAGGGTCGTCCCGGGCTCCGCGTGCTCGGCCAGGCGCATGAGAGCCGCACGCGCCTCCCACGCGTCGCGCAGCGCTCCGCCCGCCTCGGGGGGCTGCTCCGTCAGACCCAGCGAGCGCAGCACGTCCCGCACGGCCGGAACGAGCGGGCCACGCCCTCCCGCGACGGACTCCCCGCGGAGCATCATGACCGCCTCGCGCACCTCGGGCAGTTCGAAGAAGCGCTTTCCGCCGAGCACGCTCGCCGCGATGCCGGCCGCCGCGAGGGCGCGCTGGAGCGCGGCCGACTGCGCATGGGAGCGGTAGAGGATCGCGAACTCGTCGGGTGAGGCGCCGGCAGAGATCCGGCGCCGGATCTGCGCCGCGACCGCCTGCGCCTCGTCCATCTCATCCTCTGCGGCCCGGACCGCGATATCCGGCAGGGCGGGCGCCGCCGCGACGGCATCGGCTGCCGGAGCCGCGGCGGGCTCGTCGCGTGCTGCGGCGGCGGCCACGAGCTGCAGTGCCCCGGGCCTGCCGCGCATGAGCGCGTTGGCAGCATCCAGCACCCTCTGGTCGGAGCGATGGTTGCGCTCGAGACGCACGACGAGGGCTCCGGGATGGCGGCGCTCGAAATCGAGCAGATAGCGCGGGTCGGCGCCCGCGAACGAGTAGATGGTCTGGCTGGCGTCGCCGACCACGCAGAGGTCGTCGCGTTTTCCGACCCACAGCTCGAGCAGGCGCTGCTGCAGCGGCGAGACGTCCTGGTACTCGTCGACCGTGAAGTGGCGGTACTGCTCCCACACCGCCCGGGCGACGCGAGGCTCGGACTCGATCATGCCGGCGCAGGTCAGCAGGATGTCCTCGAAGTCGAGCTGACGCCGCTCGTCCTTGAGACGCTCGTACGCATCGTGCATGTCGATCACGGCGCCCGGGCTCAGCCGACCGATTCCGGCCCGGCCGAGACGGGCGTAGTCCTCGAGGGTCAGCATCGACACCTTGCGCCACTCGATGTCGGACGCGACATCGCGCAGCGTCGGAGTATCGAGCGAGAGCCCGTTGCGGGAGGCCGCATCGGCGAGCACGCGCACCTTGTTGGGCGACACCGGGGGCGCGCTCTCACCTCCCGCGACGATCGGCCAGAAGTAGTTCACCTGCGCCAGCGCCGCCGCGTGGAAGGTGCGCGCGGCGACCCCCTCGATCCCGAGGGCGCGCAGCCGGCCCCGCATCTCGCCGGCGGCCCGCGTCGTGAACGTCACGGCCATCACGCGCTGCGGCGAGTAGATCCCGGTGTCGACGCCGTAGGCGATCCGGTGCGTGATCACGCGCGTCTTGCCGGTGCCGGCTCCCGCGAGCACGCACACCGGCCCCCGTACCGTCGACGCGGCCTCCCGCTGCCGCTCGTCCAGATCCGCGAGCGCCCGTTCCGCTCCGTCTGCCGCGTCCGTCATCGACCGCGTCGCACCGTGCGGTGCCAGTGCTCGATGAGGGCGCGGGAGATGGATGCTGCGCCCGGCAGCGTGACGTCGCCCTCTCCCGCGAGCGCGGCGCCGATCTCGTCGGCCTCGAACCAGCGCACCTCGACGATCTCCGTGCCGTCGGGGCGCGCGGCATCCGGGTCGGAGGTGTGCGCGAGATATCCCAGCATGAGCGAGCGCGGGTAGGGCCAGGCCTGCGAGCCGAGGTACTCGACCGCGGCGATGCGCACGCCCGACTCCTCCTCGATCTCGCGGACGAGTGCGGCCTCGGCAGATTCGCCCGCCTCGACGAAGCCCGCGAAACATGAATAGCGACCCTGCGGCCAGGCCGCGTTGGAGCCGAGCAGGAGGCGATTGCCGTCGGTGACGGCGACGATGACCGCGGGATCGGTCCGGGGAAAGTGCTCCCGACCGCAGGAAGGGCAGTGCCGGGACCAGCCGGCCTGGCGCACCTCGGTGCGCGCTCCGCACGCCGGACAGAACTCCGCGTCGCGCAGCCAGCGCGCGACGCTCATCGCGAGGGTGGCCAGATCCGCGTCCCGGGCGCGCAGCGTGCCGCCGACCGTGCGCAGCTCGGCCCATCCGCCGAGGGGCCGCCAGGAGGGATCCGCATCGTCGTCCTCGAGCGCGAGCAGGACGGCTCCCGCGTCGTCGCGCCCGAGCAGGGCGCGCACAACGAGGTCGGTGTCGTGCACGGGGCGCAGCTGCAGCCCCAGCCCGTCCGCGGTGAGCGGGGCCCGGGCGCCGCGCAGCACGAGGACGCGGCTGGTCGGATCCTCGGCGAGTTCGTCGAGGATCCCCGGCTGATCGCGCAGCGCGGCGGCTCGATCGATCGGTGTCCCGACGGGCAGGAGTCCGTCGGGGGCGCCCGTCAGCGGCATGGATGACCCCTTTCGCGGGCGTGGCGTGGGGAGAGCGGCGAGCGCTCGACCTACCCTTTAGGCATGACCCGCTCCCCCCTCACTCTAGCCGCGACGGTGAGCGCGGCCCTGCCCGGGGCGGCCGCCATCTCGGCCGCGCCGCTCTCGGCGGGCGAGTCGGGGCGCTACGACAGCGCCGCCGTCGGTCTCGCCGACGGACGACGCGTCGTCGTGCGCGTTCCCGTCGACCCGTCGGCCGCGAGCGACCTCGCCGCCGAGGCCCTGGCACTGCGGGCGCTCACCTCGGGCGCCCGTGCGCTCCTGCCCTTCCGCGCCCCCGAGCTCCTGGGCGAAGCCATCCTCGGCGAGGCCCGAGCGCTCGTGACCGACCTGCTGCCCGGATACCGCGTCGAGGCGGCGGATCTGCCCGGGGGGCCGGGAGCGGCGCAGTCGATCGGCATCTCGCTCGCGGCACTGCACGCGCTGCCGGCGTCCGTGGTCCGCGCGGAGGGCCTGCCCGTGCGCACACCGGAGCAGGTGCGTGACGCCGTGCGCACGCTCATCGAGCGCACGGCCGACACCCGCCGCCTGCCCGCCGCCCTCGCCACGCGCTGGCGACGGGCCGTCGACGACGACGATCTGTGGCGGTTCGAGTCCTGCGTGGTCCTGGGCGAGGCGTCGGCGCTCTCGTTCGTGTTCGAAGACCGCCGCGACGTGCCCACCGTCGTCGGGGTGCTGGGGTGGCAGGCCTTCAGCGTGGGCGATCCCGCCGTCGATCTGCACTGGATCGCGGGCGCCGCCGAGGCGGCCGATGACATCTACGCGGCCTACGCCGAAGCCGCCGACCGCTCCCCCGATGCCAACCTGCGCACGCGTGCGCGCCTGTATGCCGAGCTCGAGTTCGCGAAGTGGCTGCTCCACGGTCACGAGCAGCACCGCGCCGACATCGTCGACGACGCCGTCGGGCTGCTCGACGCGCTGGTCGAGGGACTCGGCTCGTCGGCGTCGCGCCTTGCTCCGGCCGCGGTCGGAGGCGTCGACGACGCGATCGCCGTGCTCGCCGACGCCGCACCGCGCACCGCCGCACAAGAGCACGAGGCATCGATCGCGATGCAGACAGACGCCTACGACCCTGAGATGGTGTCGCTCTTCGAGGCGAGCATGCGCGAGCGCGGAGAGACCGCCCCCACGCCGGTCACGCGCGCGGAGGGGCTGGGTGCACCCGCCCGCATCGAGGCGGTCGGCGACGCGGCGGACGAGACCGCACCGATCGAGCCGATCTCCCTCTCGAGCTGGACGGGCACCCGTCAGCCCGGCACGGAGGCCCCACCCGAGGCCGCGCCCGCCGATGCCTCGACCCCGGATGCCGCACCCGAGACCGACGAAGCGGTGGAGGCCGCCCGCGCCTCACGCGCCGCGTTCCAGCGCTGGGCCAGGTCGGCCTCGGAGTAGATCTCGGAACCTCGGATGATGAGGTCGTCGGCGACGTAGTAGAGGGCGACGTCGATCTCATCGAGCGGCACGCCGTGCGCGCGATGATAGGCGACGCGATACAGCGCCAGCTGCAGCATCCGCTCGTCGCGTTCGGCGGCCGTGCGCGGGGCGCGCCCCGTCTTCCAGTCGACGATCTCGATCCGCCCGCCGCGGTCGTCGCGCCGATAGACGGCGTCGAGCTTGCAGATCACCACGTGCGATGACCCGTCGGCGCCCCGGAGCGCGAAGTCGATCTCGGCCTCGACCTCGAGCGGGGCGAGCGGCGCCCACTCGGAGCGCTCGAAGTTCGCGCGCAGAAGCGCCAGGTCGACCGCGTCCGCGGCCGACGCTTCGGTCTCGCTCACCTCGTCATCGGTCTCCCAGAGCGCATCGTCGAGAGAGGGGCCGCCCGTCACACGGCCGGAGCGGCGCTCCACCCAGGCGTGGAAGAGCGTGCCCAGACGCGTCTGCCGGTACGGACGCTCGGGAAGGGGTCGGCTGATCGCCGAGACGGTCGCCCGATAGTCGCCGACATAGTCCTTGAACCGCGAAGCGGGGATGCGGGTGGGGGCGTCCAGGGCCGGTCCGCGCGCCCGGCGCTCGCGCTCGGCCAGCAGCCGGGCGAGGATCGGGTCGGGAGCGGTCGACGGCCCCGTCTCGGACGCGGCCTCGCGCACCTGTTCGGCCGCGCGCCGCACGAGAGCCCCGCGCTCGCCCAGCGGATCGAGCGGCCAGGCCAGCACCTGGCCGCCGCGCTCGAGGTAGGGGTTCTCGCCGGCGTCGCCCGGGTCGATCGGTTCGCGGCCGAGCGCCGCCACCATCTCGTCCAGGTACGGACTGGGCCGGCGGGCGCTGCGCTGCCCGCCCCACTGCGAACCGGTGAGCAGCAGCTCGGAGCGCGCTCGCGTCACGGCGACATAGGCCAGCCGGCGTTCTTCGGCCTCCTGGTGGGCGCGACTGTCTTCGCGGAACGCCGTCAACGCCTTGCGCAGCGCGGGGGCGTCGGGGATGCCGGACGGGTCGACCGCGAGGGCGGGCAGCGCGTCCGCGTCTCCGCGGAACGCCGTCGGCAGCACTCCGAACCCTGTCCAGCCGCCGACGCTGCGGGGCGCCTTGGGCAGCTCGTCGGCGACGAGGCGCACGACGGCGACGGCATCCCACTCGAGGCCCTTCGATCCGTGGATCGTCAGCAGCTGCACCACTCCGGGCTGCGGCGGCTCGGGACGGGGCATGAGCTCGTCGGTGTCTTCGGCGTGGTCGAGCCAAGCCAGCAGCGATCCGATCGATCCCCGCTCGTCCGCGGTGAGAAAGGCGCGCACCTCGTCGAGGAAGGCGCGCAGCTGCGCGGACGCGATGCGCGCGGGGCCGCGGCTCTCGTTGGCCGCGAGTTCGATGTCGAGGCGCAGTTCGAGCTCGATGAGGCGGATCAGGTCGGGGATGGGCTGAGCCACCGCGCGGCGCAGGCGCTCGAACATCTCGCCGGCCGAACGCAGCCGGGCACGCCCCTCGTCGGTGAATCCCTCCAGCAGCCGGTAGTCCGCCCGCGCCTGGCGCACGAACTCCAGCGCGTCGATGATCGAGAGCTGTTCATCGGCGCCCGCGGAGCCGCGCACGCGGGCCGCGAGCTCGGGCGGCAGCGGCATCAGCGACCCGTCGCGCCGGGAGAGCGTGTCGGCCAGCTCGTGCAGGGCCGCCATGTCG
Organism: Microbacterium sp. HA-8; assembly: GCF_046111165.1. Taxonomy (NCBI): domain Bacteria; kingdom Bacillati; phylum Actinomycetota; class Actinomycetes; order Micrococcales; family Microbacteriaceae; genus Microbacterium; species Microbacterium sp. HA-8. The sequence continues at coordinate 1,535,453 of NZ_CP162025.1, read as the reverse complement.
GCGACGCCGATGCCGAAGCGCGGTCCGACCAGCAGACGGATCAGCGATGATCCCTGCGTGGGGTCGTGGATGACCCGCAGCGCCGCGACGACGTCGACGACTTCGGGGGTGGTCAGCAGCCCGCCGAGACCGAGGATGCGGTGCGGGATGTCATGCCGCGCGAGCGCCTCGGCGAACGCGTTCATGTGTCGCTTCGTGCGGAAGAGGATCGCCCCGGAGTGGGCGCGGGGCGAAACCGGCTCGCGGCCGGCGGCGACGGCCTCGGCCGCGAGCACGGCTTGGTTGTGCTCGTGTCGCCCGCGCACGTCGGCGAACCAGCGGGCGACCTCCTCGGCCTCGTCATCGATCGTGCGCAGGAAGCGGCACGCCACCCGGCCGGATACCGCGCCCGGTCGGGCTTCGAGAGCTCCAACCGGCACACCCGACGCCTCGGCACCCGCGACGAGGCTGTTGGCCGCCCGCAGGATCTCGAGGTCGTTGCGCCAGCTGACCATCAGACCGTGGCTGCCGCACGGCAGCTCGCGGGCGAACAGCCGGGGGAACGCGGCGAGGTTGTCGGCGGACGCGCCGCGCCACCCGTAGATGGACTGGTGCGGGTCGCCCACGGCCATGACGGCGGCGTCGGCGAAGATCGTCGAGAGCAGCGTCGTCTGGATCACGGATGTGTCCTGATACTCGTCCAGCAGCACCACGCGGTACTGCTCGCGGATCGTCCGGGTCACCTCGGGTGACCCCTCGACGATCTCGAGCGCACCGGAGACCTGGTCGGCGAAGTCGAGGGTGTCATCCGCCCGCTTGCGGGCGGCGTACTCGCGCACGAGACCGGCCAGCACGGGGAGCCCCGTCATCGCGGCGTGGAACTTCTCGATCGGACCGGGGTTGGCGAGTGCGGGATTGACGAACTGCTCGAGCGCGCGCCCCCATCTCTCGCCGTAGGCGGCCACCGCGTCGGGGTCGGCCCGGTTGTCGAGCATCTCGCCGGCGAGCCGGTGCACGGCATCCACGACGCTCGAGAACGCCTCGGCGCGCGCGGAGAGGCGGGGATCGTCGGCCGCCACCACGACACGCCGCGCGAGCAGCCACGAGCCGGACTGGCTCAGCAGCGCCGCGTCGGCGTCCCGGCCGATGCGCGCACCGTGCTCGCGCACGATCGCGTCGGCGAACGCGTTGTAGGTGGCGACCCTCGGCCGCAGCAGCAGATCGTCGCTGCGGTCGTGCCCCGCGGCGGGGTGCACGTCGGTCTGATGGGCATCGGCGGCCGCGGCGATGTCGTCGAGCAGGACCGCAAGAGCGGCGCGGCGCTCCCGCGGCGACGCGCCGTCGACGCCCGCCCAGAACCGGCCGAGTCGTCCCGAGGCGATCAGGGCGGGCACCTGCGCCAGCAGCCCCCTGCGCGCGTACTCGCCCATCACTGCGAGGCGCTGGTCGATACGCTCGGCGAGCTCACCCGCGGCCTTGCGGGTGAAGGTCAGCCCGAGCACCTCGTCGCGGCGCACGTGCCCGTTGGCGATGAGCCACACCACTCGCCCCGCCATCGTCTCGGTCTTGCCGCTGCCGGCCCCCGCGACGACCAGCGCCGGAGTCGGCGGCGCCTCGATCACCCGCTGCTGCTCGGGCGTGGGTGTGGGCAGCCCTAGCGCGGCCGCGACCTGCGCCGCCGAGAGCGCGAGCGGCCTGCTCCAGGCGCGCGCGGCGGTCGCCGACGCAGACATGGCGTCGCTGGTCATGATGCCGACACCGCCTTGATGGTGTGCACACGGCACACCGCGAAACGGTCGTCATTGCAGTGGGCGTCGATCTTCGCCTCGAACACGTGCGATGCCATTCCCTCGGCGACGGCGACGATGGCGTCGAGGAATCGGGCGCGCCCGGCCGCGTCGAGGGGTGCCTGCCGAGCGAGGCGGTACCGCGTGTTCTTCAGGGTCTTGGAGAGCACGAGCAGCCGGGCGCCGGCGTTTGATGCCGGGTCGGCGCCCGGGATGAGTCCCTCGAGGAGCGCGAGCTGGTAGGCGGCCAGCTGCGGATCGCCCTCGACCTTCTCGTCCGACACGCGAGTCTCCGAACGACCGGTCTTGAGGTCGACGATCATCACCCGATCTCCCCCGCCTTGGCCGTACGGCACGTCTTCGCCGTGCCCGTCGGGATACACCTCGACACGGTCGACGGATCCGCTGAGCAGCGCGAGACGCGCACCCCCCGTGTCGTCTCGGAGAGTGCCGTCGGCGAGCGCGCGCACGACCGGCTCGCCCGTCTCGCCGCGCGCATCCATGTCGACGGCGATGCGAAAACGTGCCTCGGCCCCGAGCGTGCGCCCCTGCTCTCGATGGAATCGTGCGAGGTAGGCGTGCAGCCGGCCCACCAGCTCCGTCGCCCAGGCGCGCTCCTTGTCACCCATCCACGGCGCCTCGAAATCCAGTTCACCCCAACGCCGGTCGACGACCGCCTGGAGAAGGTGTTCCTCACCCCCGGGCACCTCTTCGAGCGCGGCGTGCAGGATCGTGCCCACTCCCGCCGACCACGAGCGGGTGTCGCCGCCGAGCGCCCGGATCGCCCAGTCGAGAGCGCAGGTCTCGAAGCCCTCGAGACGCGAAGGAGAGACGTGCACCGGGCCGCGGGCGGGATCGCGCAGCGGTCCGGTCGAGGTGGACGCGGCCATGCCGAACCACTGATCGACGGGGGCGCCGGGCACCCCCTCGCGCGCGAGCACGACCAGCTGACCCGCCGCGTGTGCGCGCGCTGCCGCCGACGTGGATGCCGTCAGCGTGCGCCTGTGCTCGGCCACGAGTCCGCGCAGCGTGAGCGGGTGCCCGGGCAGGGCGTCGATCTCGACGTCGGGCTCGGGCAGGAAGGACAGGAAGGGACTGGGGCCCTGATCGTCGTCGTCGACAGCGGTCACGACCAAGCGGGAGCGCGCGCGGGAGACCGCACGGACGAGCAGGCGCAGCTCGTCGTGCAGCGCGGCGCGGCGACGATCGAGCACGGCCGGCTCCGGGCGATCGGGGTCGCCCTCGCGCCAGGCCTGCAGGTCGTCGGCGAGGCGCCAGGTGCCGAGCAGCCCGCCGCGCACGCGCACGTTCGGCCAGACGCCCTCTTGGACCCCCGCCACGACCACCGCCTCGAACTCGGTGCCGAGCGCGGCCGCGGGAGTGAGCAGACGCACCGTCTCCGGACGCTCGGGGGCGGTGAGGGTGTCTTCGGGCACGTCGCTGTCGAGGATGCGGTGGATGAAGGACTCGGGTCTCTCGTCGGGTGAGCGCTCGATGGCGCGCTTGGCGGCGTCGAAGAGGGCGACGAGCGCGTCGAGGGCGTGCCCCGTCTCGGCAGCCTGGCCCCCGTGGGATGTGGCCGCCTCGTGCCAGGCGCGCGCGAGCGGCCGCCCGCCGGCATCCCTCGCCCTGTTCCACACCGTCCACAGCAACTCGTGCACCGTCGCGCCCCGCGCGGCATCGTCGTGCACGATCTGCAGGCTGAGCGCGAGGCGCTCGGCCGCGCGGGCCTCGGGCGTGTCGATGAGGGCGAGCTCGAGCGGGCGCGACATCGCCTCGCGCAGCAGCTCGCGCGCCGGGCGCGTGCCCTCTGCGGCCAGTTCGGCGTGCCGCAGGCGGGCGCGCAGTCGACGCAGCCCGACCGCGTCGAGCGCGCCGAACGGCGAACGCAGCGCCGCCATGAGCGCGTCCGGGTCGCGCTCATGGGGCGGTGCGATGCCGAGTCGCACGATCTCGACGAGGTCGCGCACGACCGGCTCGGCACCGAGCGGTCGCGGTACGCTCGCGGCCCGCGTGGGCACCTCGCGCGCGCCGAGCTCGGCCTCGAGCTCGGCGACCTGGCGCGTGTCATGGGCCATGACCGCCATCCGAGACCACGGGATGTCATCGAGCAGGTGCCACTCGCGGAGCGTGCGCGCGATCAGATCGATCTGCTCGAACGCGGACGGCGCGAGGATCGTGCGCACTCCGGCGTCCGGCACGACGGGCCCCGGCGGTCGGCGATGCTCGACGCGGCCGGAGGCCCCGATCGCCGCGGTGATCTCGCGCCCCAGTCGCGTGAGGGCGGGCGTCGCGCGGTGAGGGTTCTCGAGCACGTGCACCGCGCCGAGAGCATCGCACAGTCTGGCGAACAGCTCGGGGCTCGCCCCGCGGAACGCTCCCGAGGCGATGTCGGGGTCGCCGAAGGCGAGCACGGCGACCCCCCGGGCGCGCAGCGCGCGCAGCACCGCGAGGCCACCACGGGTCAGCTCCTGCGCGTCGTCGACGAGCACCGCCCGCAGCGCGGCGGCCGGGCCGATCGGGGCCCCGCCGAAGCCACCCGACCCGCCCAGCAGCGCGGCCGCCTCGCGCAGCAGGTCGGCGGGGTCGCGGTGGGCGGAGCGCATCGATGCCGCCGCGAAGCGGTAATCGGAGAGGAAGGATGCCGCCGCCACCCACTCGTCGGACCGTCGAGCGCGGCCGAGCTGGGCGAGACGTTCGGGGCCCACGCCGAGCTCGCCGCACTCGGCGAAGAGGGCGCGCAACTCGGCCCGGAAGGAGCGGGACGCGCGCACTCCCGCGTCGAGGCCGGCCGGCCAGCGCGACGGCAGGCCCGCCTGGGCATCGGCGGCGTCGCCCTCGAGCAGCTCGGCGATGATGCGGTCCTGGTCGGGCGCGCTGAGCAGCACGGGCGGCTCGTCGCCGGCGTGCACGGCCGCGGCGCGCACCACCTGGAAGGCGAACGCCGACATCGACCGGGCGAGTGCGCCGGAGGTCGCACGATCGGCGACGACCGCCAGGCGATCGCGCAGCGCGGTCGCCGTCTGCCGCGTCGGCGTCAGGACGAGCACCTGCTCCGGCAGCAGTCCCGCGCCGCCCTCCGCGGCGAGCAGCCGCCGCACACGGTCGACGAGCGCCCGGGTCTTGCCCGTGCCGGGCGCACCGATGACGACTCCCGATGCCTCGGGCGGCAGCTCCACGACGGCGCGCTGTGCGGTGTCGAGACCGGGGTGCTGCGAGGTCATGCCTCCACGCTAGACGCGTGGGTCAGATCCTTCCGTTAACGCGCCGGGGTGAATCCGGTGGATAGCGCGGGGTGCTGGGAGAATCGATTCATGACGGTGACTGCCAGCCTGGAGGGTCTGTTCGAGGTCGAGCCGGGTGAGGCGCGGGCGCCGGGATCGGCTGCACCGGCGGGTGCGGGCAAGACGTTCCGTGGGTATGACCAGGGGCAGTGTTTCCTGCTCCCGCCGAGTCTGGATGACTGGCTGGACGAGGATGATGAGGCCCGGTTCATCTCCGAGGTCGTCGAAGAGCTCTTGGATCTGACGCCGGTCTACGCGTCGTACGCGTCCGCCTCGGGTGCGCCTCCGTATGACCCGCGGATGATGTTGAAGCTGCTGCTGTTCGCGTACGCGACGGGCGTGACCTCGTCTCGTGAGTTGGAGCGGCGCTGCAAGCGCGATATCGCCTTCCGGTGGCTGTCGGGCAACCAGGCGCCCGACTACCGGTCGCTGGCCCGGTTTCGTCGGCGTCACCTGGATGCCCTGCCGGGGTTGTTCCTGCAGGTGCTGCGGGTCTGCGCGGAGGCGGGGCTGGTGCGGTTGGGGCGGGTCGCGCTGGATGGCACGAAGCTGGCTGCGAACGCGTCGCGGCATAAGGCGATGAGCTATGACCGGATCGTGCCGAAGATCGATCAGCTCCAAGCCGAGGTCGCTGCGCTGCTCGCCGAGGCGGAGGCGGTCGATGAGGCCGAGGATCAGCAGTTCGGCCAGGACCGGCGCGGGGACGAGGTCGCCCCGGAGCTGGCCCGCCGTGAGGGGCGCCTGGCAAAACTACGTGCCGCGAAGGACGCGATCGAGGCCGACGCCGCCGAGAAGGCGGCAGCCGTGGCGCGGAAGAAGGCCGACGCCGCCGGTCAGCCCCCTGAGCAGGCCGACGCGGCCGTCGCGACTGCGGTGGACACGGCGGCGCCGAAGCCGAAAGCGCAACGCAATTTCACCGATCCTGAGGCGCGGATGATGAAGACGGTCCGCGGCTTCGATTACGCGTTCAACGCGCAGGCCGTTGTCGATGAGGGCCACCAGATCGTGTTGAGCGCCGAGGTCACCCAGCAGGCCACCGATATCCAGCAGTTCGTCCCGATGGCCGAGCAGACCCTACGGAACCTCGACGCGGCAGGAATCGAGCGTTCCCCAGAGGTCGTCCTCGCTGACGCGGGCTACTGCTCGGAAGCCAACCTCGAAGCCGCCGACGATCTGGACGCACAGGTGTTGATCGCGACGGGACGGCAACGTCACGGCGAGAGCTTCCCTACCGCCGGCGCCCCGGACCCGGCCCCAGAGGACGCGAGCCGGCGGGAGCGGATGGCGCACGCGCTGCGCACCGAGCAGGGCCGCACCGACTACGCGCGCCGCAAAGCCATCGTTGAACCCGCGTTCGGGCAGATGAAGACCCGGCAAAACGCCGGACAGCTCCGGCTACGCGGACTCGCCGGCGCCCAAGGCGAATGGCTACTCCACACGATCTGCCACAACCTCCGCAAGCTCCGCGTCGCTACAGCCGCCGGGCTGGCGCCCGCATAGGCCTCCCCAGGGGTCCCTGGGCGTCACAGCACGCACCGACAGTCGCCACGAGCCCCTCGCCGTGCGATCCCGCACGCTCTCACACCGCAACGGCCCGCCCGTTCCCGTTCGCGACCGTCAGCGCGCGATGCCAGAGTCAACGCCGCGCGCCACGCCACCCGATTCTGACCCGCGCACCTAGACGCCGACTCCGACATCCCCCGTCGCCCCGTTCGCCCCGCGGGTGTGCACAGCTGCGGACACGACACCGAGACACGCCGGCGAGGAGCCGCATGCCGCGGCGCGTCACGCCCGCTGTCCGCAGCTGTGCACCCGACCCCGGGCACGTTCGCCCTCAGCGTGACGCGCACGGGGTGGCACCGGCGGGCCGTGTCGTAGAGTTTCTGGTGTCGCCCGGCGCCACCCCGGCGCGGAGAGAAAGGCAGTCATCCGTGGAGATTCGCATCGGCATCGCCAACACCGGCCGGGAGCTCACCTTCGAGACCTCCGAGCCCGCCGAGACGGTGCGGGCCTCGGTGACGGGAGCCCTCGATGCGGGCGCGACCCACGTGTCGTTCGCCGATTCCAAGGGCAACTCCTACATCATCCCCACCGCCGGCCTCGCCTACGTCGAACTGGGCACCGAAGAGCTGCGCCGGGTCGGGTTCGTCGGCTGACCGCGGGATGCTGATCGTCCTGGCGCTCGTCGTCGGAGCGGCCGCGGGCCTCGGCCTGCACTACGCCCTCCCCGGACGAGCGCTGCGCGCAGCGGCACTCGCGCCGATCCTCGCGGCGGCGCTGGCGGGCGTGATCTGGACCGCCCTGACGTGGGCGGGTCTGACTGAGGACAACCCGTGGATCTGGGCCGCCTCGCTCCTGGTCCCCCCGGCCGCGACCGCCGGGATGCTGGGGCTGCTCACCCGGGCCCGCACGGCGCACGACGCCCGCGAACGCGAGCGCCTCGGCATCCTCTGACCCCGGGCGGCCCTCCGGCCGACCCCGCGGGGCTCAGGCGTTCAGGCCCATCGCGTCCATCCGGCGCGCATGGGCCGCCATCAGCTCGGTGAACACCGGCTCGACCCGCTTCTCGGCCGCCGAATCCAAAGCTTCTCCGGTCTCGAGCGCGGCGCGCGCGACGATCAGCGTGTCGCCGACCAGGCGCCGCCCCCAGAGCGAGAGCAGCGAGCGCCACTCCTCGTCGCTGGCGATCGTCTCGGCGATGATCTCGACGATCACCCCGCGGTCGTCGTCGGCCTCGAGGATGCGGGAGACGCGGCGACCGGTGTCGGCGTAGCTGGAGGCGAGCGCGTGATAGAAGTCATCGAGCAGCCCCGCCGTCAGATGCACGCTCAGGAGGGTCTCCATGGTGCGCACGCCGTGCGTGACGCGCCGGAACCCGTCGAGCTGCTCGCGGAAGGGCAGCATGAGAGTTGTCGGATCGTCGCCGCGGTCGCGGATCAGCGCGACGAGTGCCTGATGCTTGGTGAGCGCCGCCCCCGCGGCCCGCGACAGGGACTCCTTCTGCGACAACTCCGGCGTCGCCGCGATCAGCTGTGTCAGCGTCTCGAAGTAGCCCAGCTGCAGGTAGGCGGCCTGGCCGAGGAACGTGTCGACGTCGGGTGCGAGCTCGGAGAAGTCGACCCGTGTCGCCCCCGAGGCCTCGCCGCGCGAGCGCAGCGTGAGCACGCGCCCGGGCGTGCGGGTGCGGCGGAACCAGTTCAGCACGCGCCTCAGCCTAGTGCGGCCCCGCGGAACCCCTCGGGTAGGGTGGACGCTGTCCCGGCGTCGGATCGGGACCCCGCGCCTGTGGCTGAGTGAAGGGCGTGGATCGCATCCCGTCCCTTCGGGGCAGCACACAGGCAGCTTCTCACTGCCGGACAGGCACACCTACCGTGACGACCTTCGCCGAACTGGGCGTAGACCAGGACATCGTCGACACCCTCACCGCCAAGGGCATCGTCGACGCGTTCCCCATCCAGGAGCAGACCATCCCGCTCGGCCTTCCCGGGCAGGACATCATCGGGCAGGCCAAGACCGGAACGGGCAAGACGTTCGGCTTCGGCATCCCGGTCGTGCAGCGTCTGGGTCCCCACCCCGAGCCCGGAGTGAAGGCCCTCATCGTGGTGCCCACCCGCGAGCTCGCGGTGCAGGTGTACGAAGACATCGACATGCTCACCCGCAACCGCCCGACCTCGGTCGTCGCCATCTACGGCGGCAAGGCCTACGAGGGGCAGATCGAGCAGCTCAAGGCCGGCGCGCAGATCGTCGTGGGAACACCCGGCCGTCTGATCGACCTCGCGGGCCAGCGCCTGCTCGACCTCTCGAACGCCACCGAGGTCGTGCTCGATGAGGCAGACAAGATGCTCGACCTGGGATTCCTCGCCGACATCGAGAAGATCTTCCAGAAGGTCCCCGCGATCCGGCACACGCAGCTGTTCAGCGCGACGATGCCCGGCCCGATCGTCGCCCTGGCGCGCCGGTTCATGACCAACCCGATCCACATCCGGGCGACCGACCCCGACGAGGGCCTGACGCAGGCCAACATCCGCCACCTCGTGTACCGCGCCCACTCGCTCGACAAGGACGAGGTCATCGCCCGCATCCTCCAGGCCGAGGGCCGGGGCAAGACCGTCATCTTCACGCGCACCAAGCGCGCCGCGCAGAAGCTCGTCGACGAGCTCGGCGACCGCGGATTCAACGCCGCCGCCGTGCACGGCGACATGAGCCAGGAGTCCCGCGAGCGCTCGATGGCCGCCTTCAAGGCCGGCAAGCGTGACGTGCTGATCGCCACGGATGTCGCGGCGCGCGGCATCGACGTCGACGATGTCACCCACGTCATCAACCACACGATCCCCGACGACGAGAAGACCTACCTGCACCGCGCCGGCCGCACCGGTCGTGCCGGGAAGACCGGCATCGCCGTGACCTTCGTCGACTGGGACGACCTGCACAAGTGGGCGCTCATCAACCGCGCCCTCGAGTTCGGCCAGCCCGAGCCCGTCGAGACCTACTCCTCGAGCCCGCACCTCTTCAGCGACCTCGACATCCCCGCCGGCACCAAGGGACGCCTGGTCACCGCGCCCAAGACGCAGGCGGTCAAGACCCAGGATGCTGCCACCTCCACCTCGACGGAGCGTCCGGGCAGGCGCCGGTCGCGCTCGCGCGGCGGTTCCGCGGGCGACTCTGCGGCGCCCGCGGGCGCAGACGAAGCCCGCGCCGAGGGCGGCGGGACGCACGACGGCGGCGGAGCGGAGCACCACGACGGCCACCCCGCACCCGCCCGGCGTCGCCGGCGGCGGCGTCGCCCGTCCGGCACGGCCGGGGCGGCCTGACCGGGCGGCAATTGTTACGGCGTCGGTGACGCGCGCACGCGGCGCGGAGCGCTATCTTGAGCGATGACGCCCGCAGGCGTCGACTCCCCCCGTCGAAAGGCACACCGTGCGCATCCTCACCGAGGCCGTGACGCCCATCAGCTACGAGTACCAGGGCTTCTGGGGCTCCTTCTGGGACCTCATCTGGTGGTTCCTGGCCATCTTCATCTTCTTCGCCTACCTGATGGTGCTGTTCTCGATCATCAGCGACCTCTTCCGCGACCACAAGCTGAGCGGTTGGTGGAAGGCGCTGTGGATCGTCTTCCTGCTCGTGACCACGTGGCTCGGCGCCCTGGTCTACCTCATCGCCCGGGGCAAGGGCATGGGCGAGCGGAGCGCAGCGCAGGCTCAGGCCATCCACCGCGCGCAGGAGGAGTACATCAAGCAGGCCGCCGGCACGAGCCCGTCCGACGAGATCGCCAAGGCAAAGGCCCTGCTCGATGCGGGCACGATCACGCAGGCCGAGTACGACCAGATCAAGGCGCGCGCGCTCTCGCACTGAGCGGTCCGCCGGTCAACGACCCTCGCCCCGCCTTCGGGGGGGGGGGGGGCGGGGGCCGTTCGTGCTCCCGGTGTCAGGCCCGCACGGGCGAGGTGCCCGAGCCCCGCTCGATGATCCGCGCGACCATCTCGTCCGACGTCGTGTTCTCCCCCGGCAGGTTGGGCTTTCCCAGGCCGTGGTAGTCGCTGGATCCCGTGACGATCAGGTCGTGGCGTGCCGCGATGTCCCGGAGCAGGCGCTTTCCGTCGGCGGTGTTCTCGCGGTGATCGATCTCGAAACCCGCGAGCCCAAGGGCGATGAGCCGCTCGATGACGCTGACGGGCAGCATCCGTCCGCGGCCCGCCGGTGTGGGGTGGGCGATGATCGGCACCCCACCCGCGGCGACGACCAGGCGCACCGCCGTCTCGGGACCCGGCGCGTAGTGCGGCTCGTAGTAGCCCTCGCGCGGGTGGAGGATGCTGTCGAACGCCTCGGATCGGTCCCGCACGAGCCCGCGCGCCACGAGCGCGTCGGCGATGTGGGGACGCCCGACGGTCGCGCCGTGGGATGTCTGGGCCACGACGTCGTCCCAGGTGAGGTCGTAGTCGCGGGAGATGTTGCGGACGATGCGCTCGGCGCGTCCGACGCGGTCGTCGCGGATGCGGTCCATCTCGGCACGCAGCGCCGCATCGTCGGGATCGAAGAGGTAGGCCAGCACGTGCACGCTCCGCCACTCGTGCTTGGCGCTGAGCTCCATCCCGGGGATTAACGTCATGCCCAGCGACGATGTGGCCTGGGCGGCCTCCGCCCAGCCCGCGGTGGTGTCGTGGTCGGTCAGGGCGATCGTGCGCAGGCCATGGCGGTGCGCCGACTGCACCACCCCCTCGGGCGGCTCGGTGCCATCCGATCGCAGCGAGTGCAGGTGCAGGTCGCTCGGGCCCTCGAAGCGCCGCTCACCCATCACCCCACGAGCGTACAGCGGAGCGCACGCCGACCGGCCGGGTGCCACCCGCCGGGCGCCGGCATCCGCTGTTCTCCCAGGCTGTGCTCGTAGTGTCGGGGGCGTGTTGCGCGTGCTCGGGGTCCTGCTCGCCGTGCTGTTCGCGATCGCGGCGGCGGTGCTGACCTGGCCCGTCTTCTTCCGGGTCGACCAGATGTTCCCCCTCGCGCAGGCCATCTCCTTCCGGCCGCTGATCGTCGCCGGGTTCGCGGTCACCGCGCTCGTGTTCCTGTTGTTCGCACTCGCGCGTCCGCTGCGCGGCTTCGCCCTCTCCATCGCGGCCATCGCTCTCGTCGCGGCGGGCATCGGGGCGGCCACCCTCGTCTCGCGGGGCCTCGGCACCACCGAGCTGCCCGCCGAGACCGAGACGAGCGTGCGGGTCATGACGTGGAACACGGCCGGCGAGGCGACCGATCCCGCGGCCGTCGCCCAGACGGCGGTCGCCATGAGCGCCGACATCATCTCCCTGCCCGAGACGACCATCGAGACGGGCGAGGCCATCGCCATCGCCATGCGCGAGCTCGGCAGTCCCATGTGGGCGCATCACGTCGAGTTCGGCGTGGACTCCTGGGACGCGCGCTCCACGACCCTGCTGATCACCCCCGAACTCGGCGACTACTCCGTGATCGCGTCGTCGCAGGACGGCACGAGCAACACCGCCGTTCTGCCGAGCGCGGTGGCGATGCCGATCGACGGCGAGGGACCCATCGTCGTCGCCGTGCACGCGGTCGCCCCGCGCGAGGAGTACATGGACCAGTGGCGCGACGACCTGCGGTGGCTCGCCGATCAGTGCGTCGACGAGGACGTCATCATGGCCGGCGACTTCAACGCGACGATCGATCACATGCAGCGCCTCGGCGTCGACGGCGGTACCCTCGGCCACTGCCGCGATGCCGCCGCCGACTCCGGCAACGGCGCCCTCGGCACGTGGTCGACCCGCGTGCCGGCACTGCTGGGCGCGCCCATCGACCACGTCATGTACTCCTCGCACTGGCAGGTCACAGGCTCGATCGTGCTGAAATCCATGGACGACTCGGGCAGCGATCACCGTCCCCTCGTGGCGCAGCTCGAGCCCGTCGACTGACCCCCTGCGGGCGCGAGGGCCGTGCGAGACTGGAGCGATGAGCACGACAGGCGAGACCCGCACGATCGACACCGCCGACGAGACCGCGCAGCGCGAAGAGCAGGCGAACACCAACCGCCGCCAGCGCTACGGGCAGGGCTTCCTCGACACCATCTCCACCGGCTGGGCCGAGCGGCCCGAGAGCCTTCCGTCCGCCCGCGCCCAGGCATCCTTCGCCGCCGCGCGCCGCGCCGTCGTGTCGGCGTCGTTCCCCGGCGAGCGCCTGGTCGTTCCGGCCGGGTCCCTCAAGCAGCGCAGCAACGACACGGACTACCCCTTCCGCGCGCATTCCGCCTTCGCCCACCTGACCGGGTGGGAGAGGGATGCCGAGCCCGATTCCGTGCTCGTCCTCGATCCCACCGACGGGGGGCACACGGCGACGCTGTACTTCCGCGAGCGCGCCGACCGCACGACGGCGGAGTTCTACTCGGACGCCTCGATCGGCGAGTTCTGGATCGGCCCCCGCCCCTCCCGGGCGGGTGTCGCGGCCGAGCTCGCGCTCGCGACGGCGCCCCTCGACGAGTTCACCGCTCTGCCGGGCGATCGTGTCGTCGACGCGGACGACGATCTGACGCGCGCCGTCTCGGAGCTGCGCCTGGTCAAGGACGAGTACGAGATCGAGCAGCTGCGTCTGGCCGTCCGGGCGAGCGCCGACGGCTTCGACGACATCATCCGCGAGCTGCCGCGCATCATCGCCCACCCCCGCGGCGAGCGCGTCGTCGAGGGCGTCTTCCACCAGCGCGCGCGCAGCGACGGCAACGGCGAGGGCTACGACACGATCGCCGCCTCGGGGCCTCACGCGTGCTATCTGCACTGGACGCGCAACGACGGTGCCGTCGTGCCCGGCGATCTCATCCTCATCGACGCCGGAGTCGAAGTCGACAGCCTCTACACCGCCGACATCACCCGCACGCTGCCCGTGTCGGGCAGGTTCACCGACGTGCAGCGGCGCGTGTACGAGACGGTGCGGGAGGCCGCTGACGCCGCCTTCCGCGCCGCTCGCCCGGGGGCGCGGTTCCGCGAGGTGCACGAGGCGGCGATGGCCGTCATCGCGACGCGTGTCGCGGAGTGGGGCCTGCTGCCGGTGACTGCCGACGAAGCACTCGCCGAGGGCGTGGGCGGACAGCACCGCCGCTACATGGTGCACGGCACCTCCCACCATCTCGGCATCGACGTGCACGACTGCGCGCAGGCCCGACGCGAGATGTACTACGACGGGGTGCTCGAGGCCGGCATGGTGTTCACCATCGAGCCGGGTCTGTACTTCCAGATCGATGATCTGACCGTGCCCGAGGAGTACCGGGGCATCGGTGTGCGCATCGAGGACGACATCCTGATGACCGTCGACGGCCCGGTCAACCTCTCGGCCGACATCCCCCGCACGGCCGACGACGTCGAGGCGTGGATGCTGCGCCTCGGCGCCCCGTGATCGCTCTCACCGTCAGCGGGCTCGGGCCCGCACGAACGCCGCGACGCGCGGGGCAAGGCCGGCGCCCACCTCGTCGGCGGGGCGCCGTGCGCCGGTGACCTCGAAGGAGTGGCCTGCGCCCTCGACCCATTCGATGCTCGCGTCGGGACAGGACGCGACCGCTTCGACGAGCTGCTCGTGCGGATCCACGAAGGGATCGTTCGTTCCCGAAAGGAAGAGCTGCGGCACCGCGATGGCCGGCAGGTGCGCGGCCCGCGCCTTGCCGGGGTCGCCGGGCGGGTGCAGCGGGTAGCCGAGGTACACCAGGCCCGCGACATCGATCTCGCCCTGCGCGCATGCCATCGACGCCATCCGGCCGCCGTAGGACTTTCCACCCGCCCAGATCGGCTCGGCGACCTCGACGCGCTCTGCGTCCGCCGCGACCGCCGCGCGCCACGCCGCGACCGCGTGCGCGGCGGGCCCCGGCATGCGCCGTCCCGCCTCGACGTAGGCGAAGTTGAAGCGCAGCGTCGCAAGACCCTCCGCGGCCAGCCCCGCCGTCAATCCCGTCAGGAACGGGTGGTCGTACCCTGCGCCGGCCCCGTGCGCGACGACGACGCTCGCCCAGGCGCCCGCGGGCCGTTCGTACTCCGCGCTCACCGCGACGGGGCCCGCGCGAAGCTCGACCTCGAGGTCGAGCCTCACGCCGGGGCGTCGCGCGAGGGCGGCGCGTCGCCCTCGGCGCCGGGAGTCGGCTCGTCGGGCTCGGGAGCGACGGGGGGATCGATGCGCTCCCCGTACCGCGGGGGCCCGATCGGTCCGGGCGCCGGCGGAGCGGGCGGCATCGGCGGCGCGGCGCCGGGCGCAGGAGGCTGACCCGCCGGTGCTCCGACGCCCCGAGGCGCGGCGGCGACCGCGCGGTTGCCGAGCGCCTGGCGCGCCTTGCCTGCGGTGCCGGCGTCGACGGTGACCTCGTAGTGGTCGGCCAGCACCTGCATGACCGAGGCATAATCGCGGCGCCGGCGCACGAAGGAATAGGTGACGATGCTCAGCAGCATCCCGATCGCGATGCCGACGAACAGCACCCCGACGAACGCCTGGATCGGGACGGACGGCGATCCGAGCACGAGGATCGCCGAGAAGAACAGTCCGATCAGCAGGCCGTTGATCGCGCCGGACCGCGCCGCGGTCGCATAGCCGAGCCTGCCCGTCACCCGCTCCACCGAGCGCAGGCCGATGCCCACGATCGCGATGTCGCGTGCGGGCACCTCGGCCGCGATCAGCGCCGACACCGCCTTCTGCGCACCCTCGTACGTCGGAAAACTCGCGACGGTCTCCCCGACCTGGTCGGCGCGCTTGCCCGCTGCTCCCGGTCCCATCATCGTCATCCGGCCATTCTTCCACGCCGTTCCTGAGCGCCGACGATGTCGGGGCTACGCTGGTCGAGTGAGCACGCAGAGGGTCTTCGTCGCGCGCCTGGCCGGGTGCGCCGTCTTCGACCCCGCGGGCGATCGGCTGGGCAAGGTCCGCGACGTCGTGGTCGTGTACCGCAAGGACGATCCGCCGCGTGTGGTGGGCCTCGTCGTCGAGATTCCCGGGCGACGGCACGTGTTCGTCTCGATCGGCCGCGTCACCTCGATCGTCACCGGCCAGGTCATCACGACGGGACTCATCAACGTCCGACGCTTCCAACAGCGCGGCGGCGAGGTGCGGGTGCTCGCCGAACTGCTCGGCCGGCGGGTGTTCCTCGTCGACGGGTCCGGCGGGGCGGTCATCGAAGACGTCGCGATCGAGCGCAACCGCATCGGCGAATGGGCCATCGGCCAGCTGTTCCTCCGGCGCCCCAAGACCAGCGCCTCCCCGTTCGCGAAGGGCTCGACGACGTTCGCCGGCTGGAACGACGTGCGCGAGAACCAGGCGCCCGGCGAATCGCAGTCCGCGGAGCAGCTGGTCGCCTCGTACTCCGAGCTGCACGCGGCCGACCTCGCGAACACCCTGCTCGATCTGCCCGAAGAGCGAATGATCGAGGTGGCCGGCGAACTGCCCGACAATCGCCTCGCCGATGCGCTCGAAGAGATGCCCGAGGAGGAGCAGGCGCGCATCCTCGAGCGCCTGGGCGACGAGCGCGCGGCCGACATCCTCGACGCGATGGAGCCCGACGACGCGGCCGACCTGCTCGCCCAGCTGCCCGAGAGTCGCTCCGAGCAGCTGCTGGATCTGATGGAGCCGGATGAGGCCGACGACGTGCGCGCCCTGCTCGCGTACGGCCCCGACACGGCGGGCGGACTGATGACCCCCGAGCCGATCGTCCTCTCCGCCGAGGCGACCGTCGCGGAGGCGCTCGCCCTCATCCGCCGGCACGAGCTGCACCCCGCCCTCGCCGCCGCCGTCTTCGTCACCCTCCCGCCGTACGAGACCCCCACGGGGCGGCTGCTCGGGGTGGTGCACTTCCAGCGGATGCTGCGCTACCCGCCGCACGAGCGACTGGGCACGATCATCGACGACTCCCTCGAACCGGTTCCCGCGACAGCATCCGCCGCCGAGGTCGCCCGACTGCTGGCCAGCTACAACCTCGTCTCTCTGCCCGTGGTCGACCAGGCCCACCGCCTGGTCGGCGCGGTGAGCGTCGACGACGTGCTCGACCACCTGCTGCCCGACGACTGGCGCTCGCACGACGCCGACGACGACGCCGAACCCGCGACCACCCCGCGCAGCCGTGCCGTCGGAACGAGGCGACGCTGATGGCGCGGCCCGCGCGCAAGGCGGCGCTCGACGCGCCCCGCGGCCTCGGCGGGGTGCGCCCGCGCACGCCCGCGCCCTCACGCGATCGGTTCGGCCGGTTCACCGAGTGGGTTGCCCGGGCGATGGGCACGCCCGCCTTCCTCCTGCTGCTGAGCCTGTTCTGCGTGCTCTGGCTCGCCTGGAACACCCTGCTGCCGATCGAGCTGCGCTTCGACTCCGCCGCGAACGGCTTCACCGCCCTGACCCTGATGCTCTCGCTGCAGGCATCGTATGCGGCTCCCCTCATCCTGCTCGCGCAGAACCGGCAGGACGACCGCGACCGCGTGCAGATCGAGCAGGATCGCCAGCGCGCGGAGCGCAATCTCGCCGACACCGAGTACCTCGCCCGCGAGATCGTCGCACTGCGCATGGCGCTGACCGAGATCAACGATCAGGTCGTCACGCGCGACGTGCTGCGCAGCGAGCTGAAGGCGCTCATCGAGCGGCTCGACCGCGACGACGAGCACGGCCCCGCCGACCGCAACGAGACCCGGGTCGCCGATGCCCGCTGAGACCCCCGTCGTCGACGCCGTGCGCACGGCCGTCGGCGCGGTCACCGACCCCGAGCTGCGACGGCCGCTCGCCGATCTGCGCATGCTTCGCGAGATCTCGGTCGACGACGGTCGCGCGCACGTGGGCATCGCGCTCACGATCGTCGGCTGTCCCGCCTCCGACCGCATCGAACGCGAGGTGCGCGCCGCCGCCGCGACGGTGCCCGGGGTCACCGACGTCGAGGTGAGCCTCGGGGTCATGACCCCGGCCGAGCGCGCGGAGCTGACCGAGCGCCTGCGCGGCGGAGCGGCCCGCGGCATCCCGTTCACCGCAGAGTCACTGACCCGGGTCATCGCCGTGACCAGCGGAAAGGGCGGCGTCGGCAAGTCCACCGTCACCGCCAACCTCGCCGTCGCCCTCGCCGCCCAGGGGCTGTCGGTCGGTCTGATCGACGCGGATGTGCACGGCTTCTCGATCCCCGGGCTGATGGGCCTCGTCGACGCCGAGGGCCGCACCACGCGCCCCACGCGCATCGACGATCTCATCGTGCCGCCGATCGCCTACGGCGTGAAGGTGGTCTCGATCGGCATGTTCCTGCGCGAGGGAGAAGAGGGGGCCGCCGTCGCGTGGCGCGGGCCGATGCTGCACCGCACCGTGCAGCAGTTCCTCACCGACGTCTTCTTCGGCGACCTCGACGTGCTGCTGCTCGACATGCCCCCGGGCACGGGCGACGTCGCGATCTCGGTGGGCCAGCTGCTGCCCCACGCCGATGTCGTGGTCGTCACGACGCCGCAGGCGGCAGCATCCGAGGTCGCCGTCCGCAGCGCGCTCGTCGCGCGACAGACCGGGCAGCGCGTCGTCGGTGTGATCGAGAACATGGCGGCCATGACCCTGCCCGGCGGCGAGGTGCTCGATCTCTTCGGATCCGGCGGCGGCGCCCAAGTGGCCGCCGCGCTGACGACGGATGCCGAACCCGTCCCCGTGCTCGCGTCGATCCCTCTCAGCCCGGCCCTGCGCTCGGGCGGCGACACCGGATCACCGGTGGTGACGGGGGTGCCCGACGACGCCGCTGCGCGCGCGATCGTGCAAGCCGCCGAGCGCCTGGTCGCAGCACCCCGGGGGCTCGCGGGTCGTTCGCTGCCGTTCCGCGCGCGCTGATCTCCAACCTCGAAAGGCGCACCATGACCGACAGCATCGTGCAGACCGCCCATGGACCCGTGCGCGGATCCGGCGACGGACACGTGCGGTGGTGGAAGGGCATTCGCTACGCAGCGGCGCCGACGGGCGCGCTGCGCTGGAGACGCCCGCACCCGCCCGCGCCCTGGACGGAGCCCGCCGACGCCACTGTGTTCGGCCCCGCACCGGTCCAGGGGCCGAGCCCCGCGATCGCTCTGCCCGACGATGTCGTCCAGAACGAGGACTGCCTGACCCTGAACGTCTGGGCGGCAGAGGGCATCGAGCCCGGCGACGACGTCCCGGTCGTGGTCTGGGTGCACGGCGGCGCGTACATGTTCGGCAGCACGGCGCAGAAGCTCTACGACGGCCGGTCGCTCGCGGCCAGCGGCGAGATCGTGCTGGTCACGGTCGGCTACCGCCTGGGCGCCCTCGGTTTCCTCGATCTGTCGCGCTTCGGCGCGGGCGACGAGCGGTTCGAGCCCAACGTCGCCCTGCACGATGTCGTCGCGGCGCTGCAGTGGGTCAGGGCCAATATCCGGGCCTTCGGCGGCGATCCCGGCGCCGTGACGCTTGCGGGCGAGTCGGCGGGCGGCGGCATCGTCACGACGCTCATGACCTCGCCCGCCACCGAAGGCCTGTTCCATCGCGCGATCGCCGAGAGCTCCCCCGCGACGAGTGTGTACGGGCAGGATCGCGCCGAACGTGTCACGCGGCACGTACTCGCCGAGCTCGGCGTCGACCCCGCCGACCCGCAGGTGCTCGCGAGCCTGCGCGGACTCCCCGCAGCCCGCCTGATCGAGGCGGGCATGACGGTCTACCGCGAGACGCCCGTGAGCGATCCCGGGACCCTCGCCTTCACCCCCGTCATCGACGGCGACCTGATACCCGAAGCCCCGGTCGACGTCTTCGCCCGCGGCGGAGCACACCCGGTTCCCCTCCTGATCGGCACGAACCACGACGAGACGTCGCTGTTCACAATGATGAAATCGCCCCTCATGCCGGTGACCCGCGAGGCACTCGAACAGGTCTCGCGACAGCTGCGTGCCGACCGGCCCGACCTCGACATCCCCGCCGATGCCGAGATCCAGGCGGCATACACCGGACTCCGGCCCAAGCAGCAGGGCCCCGCGATCTCGCGCGATCTCGGGTTCAGGATGCCGACGCTCTGGCTGGTCGAGGGACACGCGCCGATCGCGCCGACCTATCTGTACCGCTTCGACTGGGCGACACCCATGCTGCACCTGCTCGGAATCGGCGCGACCCACGCGACGGAGCTTCCGTACCTGTGGGGCAACCTCGTCGGAGGGCGCAAGGACATCACCTTCAAGCTCGGCGGGCTGCGCACCGGGCGGATGATCTCCGCACGGATGCAGGCGCGCTGGATCGGATTCGCGACAGGCGGAGCCCCGCGGGCGGGTGAGAACGACGCCCCGTGGGAGGCCTACACGATCACCGCGCGCGAGACCCTCGTCATCGATCGCACCGACCGCCTCGAGGCCGACCTCGACAGGCAGCTGCGCGAAGCCTGGGGCACCACGGTGCTCTCGTTCACCTGACCCGCGCTCAGGTCGCCTCGCTGTCGAAAGGCGGCGGAGCGGTCGGGTCCCGCCGCGCCGCGACGGCAGCGCCCGCGGCGGCAGCGCCCGCGGCGGGCATCGGCGGTGCCGACACCGGCTTGACAGCCGGCAGCGGGGGCTCATCGAGCAGCGCCTCGCGGATGATGCGACGAGGATCGTACTGCCGCGGATCGAGCTTGCGCCAGTCCACGTCGTCGAAGTCCGAGCCCATCTCATCGCGGACGCGGGTCTTCGCACCGCGCAGGAAGTCACGCAGACGGGTGACGAGGTGCGCGAGACCCTCCGCATATCTCGGCATGCGCTCGGGCCCCACGATGAGGGCGGCGATCACGCCGATCAGCAGAAGCTTCTCGATCGTGAGCCCGAAGAACATGAGTTCAGATTACCCGCCGCGCCTGGGGGCCGCCCCGCAACCAGGGCCGTAGTCTGGGCACCCGGGGTCCGCGGCGGAACGCACGAGCGTCGCGCTCCGGAGGAGGACGCATGAGTGCACGAGAGGCCAGCTGGCGGTACGCCAGCGAGCAGGTCAGCGAGCCCGAGACCATCGCCCGGGCCCGCGCGCATTCGCTCGAGATCGGCGTCACGCCCATCGATCCCGCGGTCGGCGCACAGTGCGCCGTCATCGCCGCCGCGACCGGAGCCCTCAATCTCGTCGAGATCGGCACGGGAGCAGGTGTGTCCGGGCTGTGGCTGCTGCATGCAGCGCCGCGCGGCATCCTCACCACGATCGATGCCGAGCCCGAGCATCTCGCGGCGGCCCGCAAGTCGTTCGCCGACGCGCGCATCCCCGCCGCGCGCTCGCGCTTCATCACCGGGCGCGCCGCCGATGTGCTTCCCCGCATGAACGAGTCGGCATACGACATCGTCCTCGTCGACGCCGATCCCGAGCATGTGCTCGAGGACGTCGCGCACGGCCTGCGACTCGTTCGCGTGGGCGGCACCGTGCTGGTGCCGCGCGCGCTGCAGGGCGGACGCGTGGCCGATCCCGTCGCCCGCGACGCGGTCACCGTCGCCTTCCGCACCCTCATCCAGGAGACGCAGGGCTCGCAGGCCGTCATCCCCGCGCTGTCGATCGTCGGCGACGGCCTCCTGCAGCTGACCAAGATCACCGAATAGCGGGCACGAGAGAAGCCGGCCCCGCGCATCGCGCGGAACCGGCTTGTCGAGGGTTGCCGTCAGGCGGGTGCGACCACCCCGGAGAGCACATCGTGCAGCTCCTTGGCCTCGGCATCGTTGACGGAGACGACCAGGCGTCCCCCGCCTTCGAGCGGCACCCGCACGATGATGAGGCGACCCTCCTTCACGGCCTCCATCGGTCCGTCGCCGGTCCTCGGCTTCATGGCTGCCATCAAGGGCCCCTTTCGTCACGAAATCTAGCGAGACCAGTTTATCCTGCATCCCCGACGTCGAGAGCCTGGTCGTATATCAGGGGATCTGCCAGAACATCTGGCCCAGGCCGAACATGTTCCAGATCCACCACCACTGGCCCGCGAGCGCGACGACGAGCACGCCCACTCGCCAGATCAGCGAGCGCGGCACCGCCAGCGCGCCCCAGAGCGGCGAGAGCGGAAAAAGGAGGCGGAAGACGCTGGACTGCGGAAAGAAGACGGCCAAGAGATAGAGCACATAGCTTGCGGCCCACAGACGATTCTCCACGCCCAGGCGACGCACGTGCGGTTCGAACAGCAGCAGGGCGGCGATCGCGATGACGATCGCGACCGCGACCGCGATGCCGACGACGGGACCCGCGCCCCACTGCGTGAACCAGAAGTCCGCGGCCTGGAACCAGCCCTCGAAGGGCGAGAACGCACCGGCATCCCCCACCCAGAGTCGGCGCCAGGCGAGCTCGGTCTCGAAGTACGCGTCGCCCTCTCCCGTCGCGAGCGCCGCGATCGCGGGCCAGGCGAACCCGATGAGGGTGGCGAGCGCGCCGAGCGCGACGATGTGGACGATCTCGGCGACGCGCAGCGCTTCACGACGGCGTGCGAACAGGCGCCAGATTCCGAAGAGACCGATCAGGAGCGCGAAAGCGAGGACACCGGGGCGGGTGAAACCCATCAGCGGCACGATCGCATAGAGCCATCCGTATCGACGGCGTTGGAGGGCGCGGATGCCGAGCAGGACGAACAGCAGGAAGAGCGATTCGGCGTACCCGATCTGCAGGAGTGGAGCGATGGGCGCGGCCGCGAAGAAGACGACGGCCCACAGGGCCGCGGACTCGCCGATGCGATCCTTCAGGACGTCGCGGAGGACGAGACAGCAGAGGTAGCCCGCCGCGAGCGCCACGAGGAACGCGCCCGCCCCCCATGACCCCAGTGGAGTGCCGACGATGCGCGCGAGCATCGGAAAGAGCGGCATGAACGCCCACGCGTTCTGGGCGACGTCGCCGTCCTCGGTGCGGGGCAGTTGCGTCGGATACCCCTCGACGGCGATCAGCCAATACCACTGCGCGTCCCAGGCGAGCACGTACGTGGCAAGATCGGCGCCCGGGCCGAGTCGCGACCCCTGGGGCGAGAGGGCGCCCGCGAGCACGAACAGCCCGGTCGTTGCGGCGCGGGCGGCAAGATAGATGATCGCGATGCGCACCGCGGGATGCGCCCACCCCGCGCGGGGACGCGGGCTGGTGGGATCCGCGGTCAGGCCTGCAACCACGCCCGTAGCCCGCGCTCGACGGCGATGATCTGATCGATCGGCACGCGCTCCTCGTCGTGATGGGCCAGGTGCGGGTCGCCCGGGCCGTAGTTGACGGCCGGCACGCCGAGGGCAGAGAAGCGGGCGACGTCCGTCCATCCGTACTTCGGGCGGGGCTCGGCCCCGACCGCCGCGACGAACTCCTGCGCGAGCGGTGCATCGAGGCCCGGCCGCGCGCCGGCGGCGAGATCGACGATCTCGACGTCGAAGCCCGCCAGGACATCGCGCACGTGCTGCGTGGCCTGCTCGGGCGAGCGGCTGGGGGCGAAACGGTAATTGACCTCGACCTCGCACACGTCGGGGATCACGTTGCCCGCGATCCCTCCCGTGATCCGCACGGCGTTCAGCCCCTCCCGGTAGTCGAGGCCGTCGACCGTCACGGTCTGCGGCCGGTACTCGGCCAGACGCGCGAGGATCGGCGCGGCCGCGTGGATCGCGTTCTCCCCCACCCACGCGCGAGCCGAATGTGCGCGTACTCCGCGCGTGCGCACCCGCGCCCGCAGATTTCCGTTGCACCCGCCCTCCACCTCGCCGTTCGAGGGCTCGCCCAGGATCGCGAAGTCTCCGGCGAACAGGTCGGGGCGCGTGCGCCCGAGACGCGTCAGGCCGTTCAGATCGGCATCCACCTCTTCGTGGTCGTACCACATCCACGTGATGTCGGCCCGGGGCTCGGTGAGCTCGGCGGCGAGCTTGAGCTGCACCGCGACGCCGGCCTTCATATCGACGGTTCCGCGCCCCCAGATGTGAGGCACGCCGTCGACCTCGATGTCACGCGTGGGCACGTTGCCGTTGATGGGCACGGTGTCGATGTGGCCCGCGATGACGACCCGCTGCGCGCGGCCGAGGCCGGTGCGGGCCACGATGGTGTCGCCGTCCCGGTAGACATCGAGATGCGGCAGCGCCCGCACCGCATCGTGGATGAGGTCGGCCAGCGTCTGCTCGTCACCCGACACGCTCGGGACGTCGCAGATGAGACGGGTCAGCTCGACGCTGGTGAGGGACAGATCGAGCACGGTCATGCGGCAAGTCTACGAGCGCGCCCCCGCTAGCCTGGAAGCATGAGTGATGAACGGCACGTGTGGGGCGAGGGACTGGCGACGATCTCGGAGAACGGGACGGTGCTCGACACCTGGTACCCGCACCCGTCGCTCGGTCGCATCCCCCTCGGCCGCGACGCCGCGATCGTGCCCGACGACCTCGATCGTCTCGCCGCACCGGATGACCGGCGGGCGGTCACGATCGAAGCGATCACGGTCGAGATCTCACTCGATGAGGCTCCGGCATCCACATCCGACGCCTACCTGCGTCTGCACGCACTCTCGCACCGTCTCGTGCGGCCGAACGACCTCAACCTCGACGGCATCTTCGGGCATCTGCCCAACGTCGCGTGGACCAACGCCGGACCCATGCACCCGGACGACGCCACGCGCCTGCGCCCGCTGCTCCTGCGCGACGGCATCCAGATCCAGGGCATCGACAAGTTCCCCCGGCTGACCGACTACGTCACCCCGCCGGGTGTCCGCATCGCCGACGCGTCGCGCGTGCGACTCGGTGCCTACCTCTCCCCCGGCACCACCGTCATGCACGAGGGGTTCGTCAACTTCAATGCCGGCACGCTCGGGGCCTCGATGGTCGAGGGTCGGATCTCGCAGGGCGTCGTGGTCGGCGACGGCAGTGACATCGGCGGCGGCTCGTCGATCATGGGCACGCTCTCGGGCGGCGGCACCCACCGCGTCTCGATCGGCGCGCGCACGCTGCTCGGCGCGAACGCGGGCATCGGTATCTCGCTCGGCGACGACTGCGTCGTCGAGGCGGGCCTGTACGTCACGGCGGGATCGAAGATCGTGCTCGCCGACGACGCGCCCCGGGCTGACGGCACGCGCCGCACGGTCAAGGGTTCGGAGCTGTCCGGCGTTGCGGGCTTGCTGTTCCGCCGAAACTCGCTCTCGGGCGCGATCGAGGCGGTGCGCCGGTCGGGCGTGGGCGTCACGCTCAACGAGGCTCTGCACGCCTGAGCCCGTACGCGCGCGCGGGCCTGCGTGCGTACGGGCCTGCGCGCGTGCGGGCCTGCGTGCGTGCGTGCGTGCGTGTGCGGGCCTGCGCGCGTGCGGGCCTGCGTGCGTGCGTGCGTGTCCCACTTTCTGTCGCCAGAGCGCGCGCTCAGCGACAGAAATCGGGACACCCCCCCCGCCGCGGGTGCCGGAGCGACGTCTGCACGACCGGTCATGTGCGCATCACACCACGGGCAACGTGCGTCGACTCTTGCCCCACCTCTCGTGCAGATGTCGGGCTCAGCGAGGGAGGGGTACGGGGTGCGGGGTACGGGGTACGGGGTACGGGGTACGGGGTACGGGGTACGGGGTACGGGGTACGGGGTACGGGGTACGGGGTGCGGGGCCTGGGCCACGGCCAGGCCCGTCAGACAGCGGCCCTCAGGCGCCGGGATACTGCCGCTCGGGCGCCCCCGTGTACAGCTGCTGCGGCCGGCCGATCTTGGTCTGCGGGTCGAGCTGCATCTCACGCCAGTGCGCGAGCCACCCGGGCAGACGGCCGATCGCGAAGAGCACCGTGAACATGCGCGTCGGAAAGCCCATCGCCTTGTAGATGACGCCCGTATAGAAGTCGACGTTCGGGTAGAGCCGACGCTCACGGAAGTAGTCGTCCTTGAGCGCGATCTCTTCGAGTTGCTTCGCGAGATCGAGCAGCGGGTCACTCACACCGAGCGCCTCGAGCACCTCGTCGGCCGACTCCTTCACGAGCTTGGCGCGCGGATCGTAGTTCTTGTAGACGCGGTGCCCGAAGCCCATGAGCTTGACACCGTCCTCCTTGTTCTTGACCCGCTCGACGAAGCGCTCGACGCTCTCGCCCGAGTCGCGGATGCGCGCGAGCATGTCGAGCACCGCCTCGTTCGCGCCGCCGTGCAGCGGACCATAGAGGGCATTGATGCCGGCCGAGATCGACGAGAACTGGTTGGCCCCCGTCGAGCCGACCAGCCGTACGGTCGAGGTGGACGCGTTCTGCTCGTGATCCTCATGCAGGATCAGCAGCCGCTCGAGCGCCCGTGACATCACCGGGTCGACATCGTAGATCTCGCTGAGGACGCCGAAGTTGAGCTTGAGGAAGTTGTCGACGAAGCTCAACCCGTTGTCGGGGTAGAGGAAGGCCTGCCCCACACTCTTCTTGTGCGCGTACGCGGCGATGACCGGGAGCTTCGCGAGCATGCGGATCGTGTTCAGCTCGATGTGCTCGGGGTTGTTGGGATCGGACTCGCGCTCGTAGTACGTCGACAGCGCCGACACGGCGGAGGAGAGCACCGACATCGGGTGCGCCGTGTGCGGCAGGGCCGAGAAGAATCGCTTGAGGTCTTCGTGCAGCAGCGTGTGGTGGCGGATGCGGTCATCGAACGCCGCGAGTTCGTCGGCGCTGGGCAGCTCGCCGTAGATCAGCAGCCACGCCACCTCGAGATAGCTCGAGTGCTTCGCGATCTGCTCGATCGGGTATCCGCGGTAGCGCAGGATGCCCTTGTCGCCGTCGATGAAGGTGATCGCCGACTTGGTGGCGGAGGTGTTGACGAAGCCGTAGTCGAGGGTCGTGTGCCCGGTCTGGCGTGTGAAGGTCGAGATGTCGACACTCGGGACCCCGTCACTGCCCCGCAGCACCGGAAATTCGGCGGTCTTCTCGCCGATGGTCAGAGTGGCCTTCTCGGGCTGCGCGACCGCATCGCTCACGGCGCCTCCTTGCGATTGTCGTCGTCGGGGTGTCGCCGCATTCTCGCGGCCGCCGGTCCCGGCGGGCGTTCGTGCGCCCGGAGGGCCCTGCAGCGGTTGCCCCGAGGGTGGATCCCACGGCATCCGCTCGTACAGCCTAGCCGCCGCGAACGCCTACTGTTGCACGCGCCAAAGCCTGCCCGATGTTGATGGCGGACATCTACGAAACGGATGCTGTGAGCCGATCGGCCGCGGCGGCCACGCGGCCGTCCGTGGCCGTCAGCGAGAGGCGCACGTGCTGCGGGAAGTGCGGGCCGTAGAAGTGCCCGGGGCCTGCGAGGATGCCGAGATCCGCGAGCCGGCTCATCGACTCCCAGGCGTCCCGCCCCTCGGTCGCCCACAGATACAGCCCCGCCTCGCTGCGATCGATGCGGAATCCCGCGGCCTCGAGCGCCGGTTTGAGGCGGGATCGGCGAGCGCGATACCGCTGCTTCTGCTCCTGCACGTGGGCCTCGTCGCCGAGGGCCGTGACCATGGCGGCTTGCACGGGCGCGGGGAGCATGAGCCCCAGGTGCTTGCGCACGTTCGCGAGGGGACCGACGAGGGCCGGATCGCCCGCGAGGAAAGCCGCGCGGTAGCCGGCGAGGTTGGACTGCTTGCTCAGCGAGTACACCGCGAGCACGCCGGTGAGATCGCCGCCGGTCACGCGCGGATCGAGCACACTCGGAACCGGTTCGTCGGCCCAGCGGCCCTCCCAGCCGAGCTCGGCGTAGCACTCGTCGCCGGCGACGACCGCACCGAGTTCGCGGGCACGGGAGACCGCGCGGGCCAGTCGCTCGGCATCCCACACCGCGCCGTCGGGGTTGCCGGGCGAGTTGATCCAGACCAGTCGCGTGTGCGCGGGCCAGTCCTCGGGCTCATCGGCGGCGACGGGCTCGGCGCCCGCGACGCGCGCACCGATCTCGTACGTCGGATAGGCGGCGCGCGGGTGCACGACCGCGTCGCCTTCGCCGACCCCGAGCAGCAGCGGGAGCAGCGCCACCAGCTCTTTGGAGCCGATCGTGGGCAGGACGTGCCGAGGCTCGAGCCCCGGCACACCGCGGCGGCGCGCGAACCACTCGGCGATCGCCTCGCGCAGGGCCGGCGTGCCGACCGTCAGCGGGTAGGCGTGAGCGTCGGTGGCGGCCGAAAGCGCGTGACGCACGATCTCGGGTGTCGGATCGACGGGCGAGCCGATCGAGAGATCGACGATGCCGTCCGCGTGCGCGCGAGCGCGTTCGGCGTAGGGCGCGACCTGGTCCCAGGGGTAGTCGGGCAGCCCCTGCACCCCCACGGTCAGTGTTCCTGCGGGGGCAGCGCCTCGATGACCGGGTGATCCTTGTGGATGACCCCGACCTTGGCCGCGCCGCCGGGCGAGCCGATGTCGTCGAAGAACTCGACGTTGGCCTTGTAGTAGTCCGACCACTCTTCGGGCAGGTCGTCTTCGTAGTAGATCGCCTCGACGGGGCAGACGGGTTCGCACGCGCCGCAGTCCACGCATTCATCGGGGTGGATGTAGAGCGAGCGCTCCCCCTCGTAGATGCAGTCGACAGGGCACTCGTCGATGCAGGCGCGGTCCTTGACATCGACACACGGGAGGGCGATCACGTAAGTCACCCGTCCAGTCTAGTTCGCGGGCGCCCCGAGGATGATCGGGCGCGACTCACCGCGAAACGTCGGGCGGGACTTCTCGTCCGACGCCGGCACCGGAGGCGGCTCGCGGCTCGGGGATCTGCGGCCACATCGCGATGGCGACGGCGATCAGCGGGACGGTGATGGTCCAGATCGTCGCGGCGAGGCCCGCCGGCGCGATCACGGAACCACCCGGCCCCTCGCCCGAGAACAGCACGATCGCGATGGTCATGCCCGCGCCCGCGGCGATCGCGGCCCAGCGGTCGGACAACAGGCGGATCGCAAGCAGCAGGGCGCCCGCGCCGATGATGCCCAGCACGAGGCCGATCGGCAGACCGACGAGGGTCGAGGCGTGGGCCACGGTGCCGACCACGCCGTACACCGCGCCGGCGAAAGCGGCCAGCACCAGCATCCCGATGCGCGCGCCGAGCGAAGTCTTCACCCTCCGACCCTATCCGCGCGGGGCGCCCCCGGGGCATCCGAGAGCGGCGGTCTCACTCGGCGAGTCCCCACAGGCGCAGCAGCGCGGCGACGACGGCCGCACCGGTCACCACGACGAGGAACGGGGCGCGGACGAGGAGAAGTCCGGCGGCGACGAGCAGCGCCGGCACGCGCGCGTCGACGGCGAGCGCCTGGCCCTGCGCGAGCGTCTGCACGGCGACGAGCGCGGCCAGCAGCGCGACCGTGAGCAGGTCGGCGATGCGGGCGGGCCGCGGCGCCTGGACCCACCGGGCGGGCACGAGGTAGCCGATCGCCTTGAGCGCGAGGCAGATCACCGACGCCAGGAGCACGGCGGTCCACAGGGTCACGGCAGACCCTCCCGCTCGGGCACGTCGTCGGGTTCGGGGGGCGGCAGCTCATCGCGCCCGAGCCAGTTGAACCAGCCGACCACGATCGCCACGACCGCGGCGATGAGCACCGGCATCCCGGGCATGAGACCCGGTGTGAGCACGGTCGCCACGGCCGCGGCGGCCACCCCGACGGCGATCGCCTGTCGGCCGCGGAGCCGGGGCCACAACAGCGCGAGGAACGCCGCGGCGGCCGCGGCATCAAGACCGTACGCCCGCGGATCCCCCAGCACGTCGCCGAGCAGCGCGCCGATCAAGGTGGTGGCGTTCCAGCCCGCGTAGATGCCCAGACCCGTGAGCCAGAACCCCAGAGTCCGCGCTCGGGGGGTCGTCTGCGCGAGCGCGACGGCGGTGGACTCGTCGATCGTGAAGTGCGCGGCGCCCGCGCGACGCAGCGGGCCGGGCCCGATGACGGGCGACATCCGCATGCCGTAGGCGACGTTGCGCACGCCCAGCAGCGCGGCGGAGGCGATTCCCGCCGGCGCCGCGGCGAGGCCGCCGGCCCCGAGCACGCCGACGAAGGCGAACTGCGACCCGCCGGTGAACATGACCAGGCTCAGCACGCATGTCTGCCACACATCGAGCCCCGATGCGACCGCGAGCGCACCGAACGAGACCCCGTAGACGCTCGTCGCGAGCGCGACGCCGAGGGCCTGCCGCCACGCGCGCCGCACCTCGGGATCGGGCTCGGCACGCATGATCCGAGCCTATCCGCGGTCCGCCCGTGCGCCGGGGGTCCGATCGGGCACCGCCGGCCCTGGATGCGACGCGCGCCGACACGCCCCTAGTGTGAAGGGATGCTGTCGTCGTCCCTCGCGCGCACGCGACGCGCGTCGTCCGCCCTGGCCGTGGCGGCGGTGCTGCTCGCCGGATGCGCCGCACCCGCCCCCCAGCCCACGACGCCCCCGAGCCCGAGCCCGAGCGAGACACCGGCGACGGGACTGGCCGAGGCTTTCGCGGCGCAGCTCGAGCAGGCGGGGGTGCCGGGCGGCGTGCTGGCCGTACGCACGGGCGATGAGACCCTCGCCTATCCGGTCGGCGTCGCCGATGCGGAGGGCACCCCCGTGTCCGACGCGACGCTGTTCGCCTACCGCAGCATCACGAAGTCCTTCGTCGTCACGGCGCTCCTGCAGCTCGCGGGCGATGCGGCCCTCGATCTCGACGCCCCGAGCCCCGCGCCCGTCACGGGCGTGCCCGACACGGCGACTCTGCGCCAGCTCGCGGCGATGACCTCGGGCGTGCCGAACTACTCCGCGCAGCCGGGCCTCATGACGGCGATCAGCGCCGAGCCCGACCGCTCCTTCACCGACGACGACCTCTTCGCTCTGGTCGAGGGGCTCGGCGAGGTGTTCGCCCCGGGGACGAGCTACGAGTACTCCAACACCAACACGCTGCTCATCGGCCGCGCGATCGAGAGCGCAACGGGCCAGCCGTGGGCGGACGTCGTGCTCGAGCGCGTCGCGGGGCCCCTCCTCCTCGACAGCGTGACCTATCCGGGGGACGCGCCCGAACCGCCCGAGGATGCGGCGAGCCCGTTCCAGCTCGACCCCGACGGCGCGCCCGAAGCGCTGCCCTGGGTTCGCGCAAGCGCGTTCTCCGCCGCCGGCGGACTGTGGGGCACGGCATCCGACCTCGCAGAGTGGGCCGAGGCGCTCGGCACCGGCGCCCTGCTGCGACCCGAGACGTTCGAGCAGCGGCTCGCGGCGTTCGGCCCCACCACGGCCGATGCGCAGAGTCCGTACTACGACGCCTACGGTCTCGGGATCGGGCGCATCGGCGACTGGATCGGTCACACCGGCAACGGCCTGGGATACCAGGCCCTGGCGATGCACGACCCCGCCTCCGGGATCTCGGTCGCGATCGTGCTCAACGCGACGGGCGTAGACGGCGACCTGCCCGCGCACATGCTCGAGGCGCTCGAGCCCGAGATCCTCGCGGGGCGAGAGCGCAGCATCCGCCGCCGCCTGCGAAGGGCGACGCGCGGATGCCGCAGCTCAGCCCTGGCGCTTGAGTCGCGCCGTCGCGCGGGCGCGCTCGGTGGCGTCGAGGTTGACCTTGCGGATGCGGACGATCTCGGGCGTGACCTCGACGCACTCGTCCTCACGGGCGAACTCGAGGCTCTCCTCGAGCGAGAGCTGACGCGGCGGCGTCATCGACTCGAAGGAGTCCGACGTCGACGCGCGCATGTTCGTCAGCTTCTTCTCCTTCGTGATGTTGACGTCCATGTCGTCGGCGCGGGAGTTCTCACCGATGACCATGCCCTCGTAGACCTCCTGCGTCGGCTGGACGAAGAACGACATCCGCTCCTGCAGGCCGATGATCGCGAAGGGGGTGACGACACCCGAGCGGTCGGCGACGATCGACCCGTTCTGACGGGTCGTGATCGTGCCCGCCCACGGCTCGTAACCGTGCGAGATGGCGTTGGCGATGCCCGTGCCGCGGGTCGTGGTGAGGAACTCGGTGCGGAAGCCGATGAGGCCACGGGAGGGCACGATGAACTCCATGCGCACCCAGCCGGTGCCGTGGTTGGTCATGTTGTCCATGCGGCCCTTACGAGCGGCGAGCAACTGGGTGATCGCGCCCAGGTACTCCTCGGGGGCGTCGATCGTGAGGTGCTCGAAGGGCTCGTGCGTCTTGCCGTCGATCTGCTTGGTGACCACCTGCGGCTTGCCGACGGTGAGCTCGAAGCCCTCGCGGCGCATGTTCTCGACGAGGATGGCGAGGGCGAGCTCTCCACGCCCCTGCACCTCCCAGGCGTCCGGGCGTCCGATGTCGACGACCTTGAGCGAGACGTTGCCGATCAGTTCGCGGTCGAGGCGGTCCTTGACCATGCGCGCGGTGAGCTTGTGACCCTTCACCTTGCCGACAAGCGGCGAGGTGTTCGTGCCGATCGTCATCGAGATCGCGGGGTCGTCGACCGTGATGGCGGGCAGCGGCCGGACGTCGTCGGGGTCGGCGATCGTCTCGCCGATCGTGATGTCCTCGAAGCCCGCGATCGCGACGATGTCGCCGGGGCCGGCGTCGTCGGCCGGGTAGCGCTCGAGCGCGCGGGTCTTCAGCAGCTCGGTGATGCGGGCGTTGCTGGTCGAGCCGTCCGCGCGCACCCAGGCGACGGTCTGGCCCTTCTTCAGCGTGCCGTTGAACACGCGTAGCAGCGCGAGGCGGCCGAGGAAGGGGCTCGAGTCGAGGTTGGTGACCCACGCCTGCAGGGGCGCCTCGTCGTCGTACTCGGGGGCGGGCACGTGCTGCAGGATCGCCTCGAAGAGCGGCTCGAGGTCGTCGTTGTCGGGCAGCGCGCCGTTGTCGGGGCGGTTGCGCGAGGCGGCGCCCGCGCGACCGGAGGCGTAGACGACCGGCACGTCGAGCAGCGCGTCGACATCGAGGTCGGGAACGTCGTCGACGAGATCGGACGCGAGACCCAGCAGCAGGTCGTGGCTCTCCTCCTCGACCTCGACGATGCGCGCGTCGGGGCGGTCGGTCTTGTTCACGAGCAGGATGACGGGCAGCTTCGCCTCGAGCGCCTTGCGCAGCACGAAGCGGGTCTGCGGCAGCGGGCCCTCGGACGCGTCGACGAGCAGCACGACGCCGTCGACCATCGACAGGCCGCGCTCGACCTCGCCGCCGAAGTCGGCGTGGCCCGGGGTGTCGATGACGTTGATGGTGACGGGCACGTCGGAGTGGACGCCCGAGTAAGTGATCGCCGTGTTCTTGGCGAGGATCGTGATGCCCTTCTCACGCTCGAGGTCGTTCGAGTCCATCGCCCGCTCCTCCATGTGCTCGTGCGAGCCGAAGGAGCCGGTCTGACGCAGCATGGCGTCGACGAGTGTGGTCTTGCCGTGGTCGACGTGCGCGACGATCGCGACGTTGCGGAGGTCGGAGCGGAAGGCGCGCGCCATGAAGAGGTCCTTGCAGTGAGAGGGAAGTGTGAGAGGCGGACCCGCGGCGCATCGCGCGTGACGGCCGATGCCGATGGGTCCAGACCTCCCCAGCCTATCGCAGGCGGCTGAGAGGACGACGGATGCTGTCGCGGCACTCGCCCCGGGCGAGACCACCATCGTGCAGCGAGACACCATCCGTCGCGTGGTGGTTCGCTGCAGAAATGGTGGTTCGCAGTCGCGGGGCGACAGCATCCCGCACGAACACGAAGCGGGGCGGGACCCCGAGGGATCCCGCCCCGCCGCAGCGGTGCCGCGGTCTTACTCGGCGGCCCAGCCCACGAGCGTCCAGTCGATCGTCTCGAACTGGGTCGCACCGTAGTTGACCAGTCCGTCGGCGACGGCCCAGACCTCGGGCAGCGGAGCGATCGGGAACATCGGGACGTAGCCCCAGATGGTCTCGTTGATCTCGTTCGCGATCTCGATGCGCGCCTCGGGGTCGAGCTCGGTGTTGGCCTGATCCCACAGGTCGCCGAGGGTCTCATCGGTGGTGCCGGTGAAGTTCTGCTCGGAATCCAGCGGGTAGAACAGCGCCTCGGTCGACGAGATGGGGAACGCCGTGCCCACCCACGAGAACGAGACCATCTCGAAGTCGCCCGGGATCACGTACTCGCTGAAGTAGCCGGCGACCGGAACGGTGACGAGCTCGACGGGGATGCCGAACTCGCCGAGGTCGGCCTGCACCTGCTCGGCGCGCTGGATGTTGGTCGCGGTGTCCGCGGGCACCGTGACGGTCAGCTCGAGGGCCTCGCCGTCCTTGACCCACTCGTCGCCCTCCTGCGTGTAGCCGGCCTCCTCGAGGAACGCCGCGCCCGCCTCGGTGTCGTAGGGCAGGCCCGCGTCGACGTACCCGTCCTGACCGGGCATGAAGATGTAGTCGCCCTGCGTGACCGGCGGCACGCCCACCGGCGTGTTGGCCGCGGCCGCGATCTGCTCGCGGTTGACGATCGAGGCGACCGCCTTGCGCACGTTGACGTCGGCGAGAGGTCCGTCCGAGGCGTTCATCGTCACGTGCGTCCACGTCAGGCCGTTCGTGGCCTGGATGTCGGCGCCCTCGACGGTCTGCGCCGTCTCGTACAGGTCGGCGTTGGAGGAGATGTACAGCGCGTCGATCTCGCCGTTCGCGAACGAGGAGCCCTGCTGGTCCTGGCTGACGGCCTGGAACAGGATGCGGTCGAGCTTGGGGGTCTCGCCCCACCAGAGCGGGTTGCGCTCGGCGGTGATGACCTGCCCGGTCGTGTCGACGTTCGTGATCGTGAAGGGACCGTTCGAGGGCATCGCCGTCGTGAGGAAGCCCTCGTTGAAGGCGGCGGGGTCGCTCGCGACGCTCTCCTTGAGCACGGAGAGGAACAGCCCCTGCCAGTCGGCGTAGACCGACGAGAAGGTCACGACGAGGTGGTACTCGTCATCGCCCTGCTCGACGGATTCGATCTGATCCCAGCCGGCGGTCGAGACGTTGATGAACGCCTCGTTCGAGCCGTTGTTGGCCTGCCAGGTCGCGGCGTAGTCGGCCACGGTGACGGGCGTGCCGTCCTCCCAGACAGCGTCGGGGTTGAGCATGATCTCGACGACCTGCGGGTCTTCGGTGGTCACTTCGGCCGACGAGGCGTAGTTCTCGTTGATGACCGGGGCGCCGGATTCGTCGATGGTGAACGGCCCGCCGAGGGTCGTCTCGACGATGTCGTTGGTGTCGGACTCGTTGCCGAGAAGTCGAAAGGGATTGAAATTCGATGGCATGCGTTCGATGGCGAGCGAAAGGACACCGCCGTCCCCCACGCCGAGGCGTTCTTCCCGATCCCAGGCGGTCCCGTCGCGGAGGGAGGTCGGGATCGGTGGGTCCGGCGGCGGTGGGTCCACGTCCGCGGTACACCCGGTGAGTATCAGCGCCGCCGCGGTCATGGCGACGATCCGACTGCGGCGAACGTGCTGGTGGCTCATGCCTTTCAATCGTGCCATCGATGAACGGTCACCGGGTGATCAGCACAGCGCTCACTGCCCAGACGGCGATGGCCCCGAGCGCGACAAGCGCGGGAACATCCCAGGAGCGGCGCACCCCCGCGGGCGCGGCTCCGGCATCCCGCGCCTGGTACCACTGCTCGCGAATCAGATCGAGGTCGCGTACGGCCGGAGCCTGACGCCTCTCGGCAGCCCCCGGTCGCATGCCGGGCCGAGCGGGACGGCCCGCGACGGGTCCGCCGTAGCTCTTCACCGCGCCACCGCCGACCAGGTCGAAGATCACCTGCCAGCGCAGCTCGATCTCGTCGACGGAGCCCCAGCCCGCGTCGGTGATGCGCAGCATGTTGTGCACGCGGACACCATCGGCGTCGATGCGGATGTGCGAGACGTAGACCGCGACGTAGACGCCCCAGAGGGCCAGCAGGACCCAGGGCGCGAGGAGCAGCGCCTCGGCGACGCCGGCGCGCAGCGCCGCATCACCGAGGAGCAGCACCGCGACGACGGCCGAGGCGATGAGGGCGACGATCGCCGACGGTGCGCGGAAGACGCGGCGATCCGACGGCATCCCGCGCCCTCCGCCGGGGCCGGCACTCACCCTCAGGCTCCGCCGAGCGGGATCGATGCGCCCGGGATCGCGTCGAGCAGGCGACGCGTGTAGCCCTCGGCCGGGTTCGCGAAGATCTCGTCGACCGTTCCCTGCTCCACAAGCCTGCCCCGCTCCATGACGCAGACGAGGTCGGCGACCACACGCACGACGGCGAGGTCGTGTGTGATGAACAGGTAGGTCAGTCCGAGCTCGGACTGCAGCTCCGCCAACAGCTGGAGGATCTGGTCCTGCACGAGCACGTCGAGCGCCGAGACCGCCTCATCGAGCACCACGAGGTCGGGCTTGAGCGCCAGCGCGCGCGCGATCGCGACACGCTGGCGCTGACCGCCCGAGAGCTCATTCGGGTACCGCGAGGCGAGCTCGCGCGGCAGCGAGACCTGATCCAGCAGCTCCTCGACGCGCGCGCGACGCGACGCGCGGTCGCCCACGCGATGGATATCGAGCGGCTCGGCGATCGTGCCGCCGATGTTGCGCATCGGATCGAGCGAGCCGTACGGGTCCTGGAACACCGGCTGCATCCGGCGGCGCAGCGCGAAGGCCTCGCGTCCCGAGAGCTTCTCGATGTTCTGCCCGTCGATCTCGATGGAGCCCTCGGTGGGCTCCTCGAGCTTGAGCACCATCTTCGCGATCGTGGACTTGCCCGATCCCGACTCGCCCACCAGCGCCAGCGTCTTGCCGCGGGGGATCTGGAACGACACCCCGTCGACCGCACGGAAGGGCTCGCTGCGGAACCCGCCGCGACGGATTTTGTACTCCTTGACCAGGTCGGTCACGACGACCGCGGGGGCAGCGGATGCGGCATCCGCCCCGTCCTGCGCGCCGCGGGTCTCGGCGCGCGCCTGGATGCGCTGGGACGCCAGGCTCGGCGCGGCGGAGACGAGGCGCCGGGTGTACGGATGCCGGGGGTTCTCGAGGATCTCGCGGCTCGGCCCCGATTCGACGATCTCACCCTGGTTCATCACGACGATCGTGTCGGCGCGCTCCGCCGCGAGCCCCAGGTCGTGCGTGATGAGGAGCACCGAGGTGCCCTTCTCGCGCGTCAGCGACGCCATGTGGTCGAGGATGACCCGCTGCACCGTGACGTCGAGGGCCGAGGTGGGCTCGTCGGCGATCAGCAGCTTCGGGTCGGCGGCGAGGCCGATGCCGATCAGGGCGCGCTGGCGCATCCCGCCCGAGAACTGGTGCGGGAACTGGTGCAGGCGCCGCTCGGCGTCCGCCAGCCCCGCCTGTTTGAGGACCTCGATCGCGCGCTGTTCGACCTCCTTGCGGCCGGTGGCGATGCCGTTGGCGCGGATCGCCTCCTTGACCTGGAAGCCGATGCTCCACACCGGGTTGAGGTTGGACATCGGATCCTGCGGGACGTAGCCGATCTCGCGGCCGCGCACGCTCTCCATCTGCGACGGAGTGAGATCGGTCAGCTCCCGGCCCTCGAGCGTGATGGAGCCGCCCGTGACATGTCCCGTTCCGGGCAGCAGATTGACGATCGCGGACGCGGTCGTGGACTTGCCCGACCCCGACTCGCCGACGATCGCCACGGTCTCGCCGGGATGGATGTCGATGCTCACGCCGTGCAGCACTTCGCGCGAGACCTTGCCGGCGTCGAAGTCGACCGTGAGGTCCCGGATCGACAGCAGAGGTGCATCGGTGAACACGGTCATCGGCGGGCCCTCGCCTTCGGGTCGAGGGCGTCGCGCAGAAGCTCGCCCAGGATGATGAACGCCAGCACCGTCACGGTCAGGGCGATCGAGGGATAGATCAGTGCCATCGGGGCGACCCGGAGCGAGGACTGCGCCTGGCTGATGTCGAGGCCCCACGACATGGTGTCGCTGCCGAGTCCCACGCCGAGGAACGACAGGGTCGCCTCGGCCGAGATCGCCGCGCCCAGCGTGATCGTCGCGATCACGATGACGGGTGCGAGGGCGTTGGGCAGCACGTGGCTCACCAGGGTGCGGAAGCGGGACAGGCCGAGGGCGCGGGATGCCGTCACGAAGTCCGCCTGGCGAACGCGCAGCACCTCGGCGCGGATGACCCGCGCCGTGGACGCCCACGCGAAGCCGCCGATCGCGAAGGCGAGCAGCAGAGGGGTGCGGTTCTGCGAGAACACGCTCATGACGACGATCGCGGCGAGGATGTAGGGGATCGCGAAGAAGATGTCGCCCACGCGCGAGAGCACCGAGTCGAGCCACCCGCCGTAGAAGCCGGCGAGCGCGCCCATGATGACGCCGATGACCGTGCCGATGATGGTGGCGAGGATGCCGACGAGCAGCGAGGTGCGCGCGCCCCAGACGATGCGCGACCAGATGTCGCAGCCCTGGAACGTGAAGCCCAGCGGGTGCCCGGGGGCGGGACCGCCGTTGCTGTTGCTGAGGAAGCAGTCGTTGTTCGGCGGCACCTGGGTGAACAGCGTCGGGGCGAAGGCCATCAGCACCACGATGAAGACCACGATGCTCGTGATCCAGAACGTGGGGCGGCGGCGGATGTCGGCCCAGGCGTCCGTCCAGAGGTTTCGGGGCTTCGCGTCGATGCGGACCGCATCGACGGTGACCTCGGCGTCCTTGACCGGTGCGACGAAGTGCGTCGGGGAGAGCTGATCACTTGGCATAGCGGATCCTCGGGTCGAGCAGGCCGTAGAACAGGTCGACCACGAGGTTGACCAGCACGTAGACGATGACGAAGACGCTCACGAAGGAGACCACGGTCGGGCCCTCCTGGCGCGTGATCGCCTGATAGAGGGTGTTGCCGACGCCGGGCACGTTGAAGATGCCCTCGGTGACCGTGGCGCCCACCATCAGCACGCCGAAGTTCGTGGCGGTGTTGGTGATGACCGGCAGCAGCGAGTTGCGCAGCACATGCACCGGCACGACGCGCCGGCGCGGCAGCCCCTTGCTGTAGGCGGTGCGCACCCAGTCCTGGTTGAGCGTGTCGATCACGGAGGCTCGCGTCAGGCGCATGCTCGTGGCGTAGAGGCTCAGGCCCAGCACGATCGCGGGCAGCCACAGGTCGCCCCAGTCGTTCTGGGCGCCCACCGTCGGACGGAACCAGCCGAGCTGGATGGCGAGGAAGTACTGGGCGAGGAAGGCGAGCACGAACACCGGCACCGCGACGAAGACGAGCGCGATGACGAGCGAGGCGTTGTCGAAGATCTTGCCCTTGCGGATGCCCGAGATCGTGCCGATGACGATCGCGAGCACGAGCTCGATGGCAATGGCCATCGCGGCCAGGCGCAGCGTGACGGGGAAGGTGCGGGCGAGCACCTCGCTCACCGGCTGCCCCGAGAAGCTCACGCCGAAGTCACCCTGGAAGACCCCGATGATGTAGTAGAAGTACTGCACGATGAACGGGTCGTTCAGATGGTACTGCTCCCGGATCTGCTCGAGCAGGGCGGGGTTGGGCGTCCGGTCGCCGAAGAGGGCGAGGATCGGATCGCCCGGCATGGCGAACACCATGAAGTAGATCAGCAGGGTGGCCCCGAAGAACACGGGGATCACCTGCAGCAGTCGTCTGAGGATGTAGCTGGCCACCCTCTTCTCCCTCCGGGATCGTCGGGCGCGTCTGCGGGTTCGCGGGCGCGTCCGCTAAGAGCATCGTGCCGCGTCGGGTGCGACCGGCGCGATACCCAAGGGGAAACATGTCGCGAGGCGGTGACGTGGTTCGTCACCGCCTCGCGAGCAGAGATCAGGCCTTACTCGGCCTTGGTGATCTGGTGGTACAGCGGAACCGAGTTCCAGCCGAACTCCACGTTCTCGACCGTCTCGGCGTAGCCGCCGGTGACGTTCGAGTACCAGAGCGGCAGGGCCGGGAGGTCCTGCAGCAGGACGCTCTGCGCCTGCTGGAAGAGCTCGTTGGCCGCGGCCGGGTCGGTGCTGGAGATGCCCTCGGCGATGAGGTCGTCGAACTCGGGGTTCGAGTAGTCACCGTCGTTGGAGCCCGCGTTGGACGCGTAGAGGGGCCCCAGGAAGTTGTACAGACCGGGGTAGTCGGCCTGCCATCCGGTGCGGAACGCCGTCGTGATCGTGCGGGAGTTCACGAGCTCGCGCAGCTCTGCGAAGGTCGGGTACGGAGCACCCGAGGCCTCGATGCCGAGCGTGTTCTTGATCGAGTTCGAGACCGCGTCGACCCACTGGTCGTGGCCGCCGTCGGCGTTGTACGCGATCTGGAAGGTGCCCTCCCACGGCGAGATGGCATCGGCCTGAGCCCAGAGCTCCACGGCCTGCTCGGGGTTGTACTCCAGGACCTCAGCACCCTCGAGCGAGTCCGACCAGCCGTCGATCACGGGCGAGGTGAAGTCGCTCGCGGGGGTGCGGGTGCCCTGGAAGATCGTCTCGGTGATCTCGTCGCGGTTGATCGCCATCGAGATGGCGGCGCGGCGCAGCTGGCCTTCCTCACCCTCGAAGTGGGGCAGGTTCTGCGCGATCGTGAACGACTGGAACACCGCGGCGGGCTGGTTGACCGCCCGCTCGCCCAGGTCGGACTCGAACGAGGCCAGCGCCGACGGCGGGATCGCGTCGATGACGTCGACCGTACCGCCGAGCAGGTCGGCGTACGCGGCGTCCTGCGACGCGTAGAAGACGATGCTCAGGCCACCGCTCTCGGCCTGGCGAACACCCTGGTAGTCCTCGTTCTTGACCAGGTCGATCTGCACGTCGTGCTGCCACGCGCCTTCGCCGTCGAGCATGTACGGGCCGTTGCCGATCGGGTTCTCACCGAACGCGGCCATGTCCTCGAACGCAGCGTCGGGCAGCGGATAGTACGCCGAGTAGCCCAGGCGCAGCGCGAAGTCCGAGGCGGGCTTGTTCAGCGCGATCGTGAACGTGTAGTCATCGACCTGCTCGAGGCCCGTCAGCTCCGAGTCCTCGTCGTAGCTGAACCCCTCGATGTCCTCGAAGAAGTAGCTGTTGTACTGGGCGTTCGAGGCGAGTGCGCCGTAGTTCCAGGCGTTGATGAAGTTGTCGGCCGTGACCTCTTCACCATCGGTGAAGTACTGGCCTTCCTTGATCTTCACCGTGAGGTTCTGCGGGTCATCGACCGTGATCTCCTCGGCCATGTCGTTGACCGGGGTGCCGTCGGCCTCGTACGAGACCAGGCCCGCGAAGATCGCGTCGAGGATCTTGCCGCCGCCGACCTCGTTGGTCGCCGTGGGGATCAGCGGGTTCTCCGGCTCCGAGCCGTTCGTGGTGATGATCGCGGCGCTGGTGGCGCCCTCATCCGTGCCGTCGTCGGTCGACCCGCCACCGGCGCAGCCGGCGAGCGTGAGCCCACCGACGCCCAGCAGCGCGATGCCCGACAGGGCGATCTTGTTGCGCTTCACGTGTTCCTCCATCAGGAAAGGTGTTTTCGCGCAGGCGTCACACGGGTGACACTGCGCGGGATACGGAAACCCTAGGCATCCTGATGGGTTTGCTCCAAATCTTTGGCATAACCGTTACATAGCCTTTACTCATCGGCGCCCTCATGTGGCAATCTGACGGGGTGATCGATCCGAGACCGCTGGGAACCGACCCGGAGCGAGTACGTCTGCGGTGGGAACTCGGTATCATCCTGGCCGTCACGATCGGGCAGTCGGCCCTCTACTCGCTGCTGACGCTGCTGCGCCGGGTGACGGCATCCATCCCGCTGTCCCAGCAGCAGACGCAGCTGAACCCCTCGCGCGACGCCCTCGCCATCTGGGACGCGGTCTACCAGGTGCTGTCGGTCTTCTTCGACCTCGCGCTCGTCGCGCTCGTCGTGTACCTGCTGTGGGAGCCGGGCTCGAACGCCCTCCGGCGCATCGGGCTCGACTTCTCGCGCTTCGGCGGCGACCTCGCCCGCGGGATGCTGCTGATCGTCGTGATCGGAGTGCCGGGGCTCGCGCTCTACGCGGTCGGGCGCTCGCTAGGAGTGACGGTGGCGGTGGCGGCATCGCCGCTGGATTCGTCCTGGTGGACCGTGCCGCTGCTCGTGCTCTCGGCGCTGCGGGCGGGACTGGTCGAAGAGGTCATCATGCTCGGATACCTCTTCGACCGACTGCGGCGCCTGGGCTGGGGATGGTGGCCGATCATCCTGGCGACGGCGGCGCTGCGCGCCTGCTATCACGCCTACCAGGGCTTCGGCCCCATGCTCGGGAACTTCGCGATGGGCATCGTCTTCGGCTGGTGCTACCGGCGCTGGGGGCGCGTGATGCCCCTCGTCATCGCGCACACGCTGATCGATGTGATCGCCTTCGTCGGGTATCCGCTCGCCGCGGCCCTCTGGCCCGATGTCTTCGCGCCGCCCGCCGCGCCGTCGTCGACGCCGACGCCCGCGGTGACGACGACGTCCGCACCCTGACCCGCCGCCGCACCATTGCGGTCCCGCGCGGTCGCGGCCCCCGGCATCCACCCCGCCCCCGGCCGCCCCCGCCGCGCCCGCGCCCGCGCCCGTCCCGGCCGGGCCATCCGCCGAACCCACATTTTTGCAGCGAGCCACCAATCGTCCGATGTCGGCTCGCTGCAAAAATGTGGGTTCGCGAAGCGGCCACGGCTCCTCCACATCGCGCGCGGCGGCGGCCACGAGCTTCAACAGCGCTCGGCGACGCTCGCGGCGCGGGCACCGTGGGCCATGGTGGCCCGATGACTCCTCCGACAGCGGCCGCACCCGACTCCTTCCTCCTCGCAGCAGACGAGCGACGGATGCCGATCGGAATGTACGGTCGCGTGCGCTCCCGCGAACTCATCCGTGTGCGGCCCGGCGTGTACGCCCCCACGGCGTGGTGGCGAGGGCTGGAACCGCACGCGCGATACGTCGAGCGCGTCAAAGCCGCCGCACTCGTCTTTCCCGGCTCAGCATTCATGCGCGAGTCCGCCGCCGCCCTTCACGGGCTCCCGATCTTCGGGGATCCCGCGTTCATCCACCTGTTCGATCCGAGCCGCCGCAGCACGCGCACGTTCGGCGACGTCGTCGTGCACGCCCTCACCGGGCACCGCGAGGTCATCCGGCTCGATGGACGGCTGGTCACCGACCTGGTCTCGACGGTCGTCGACACCAGTCGGTATCTCACTCCCGCCTACGCGCTCGCCGTGATCGACGCGAGCCTTCGCCGTGGCATGAACACGACGGATCTGCATGACTGGTCGGCGGCGGACCCCGACCGCCGCAATGAGCGGATGCTGGCGTGGGCGTGGGAGTTTGCCGACGGCCGCGCCGAATCCTCGGGCGAATCCGTCAGCCGCGCGGTGATCTCGTGGTTGGGGTTCCCCGTTCCTGTGCTGCAGCAGGTCTTCTCGGCGGAGGGCGTCGACGATCGGTCCGACTTCTGGTGGCCGACCTATCGCGCGATCGGCGAGTCCGACGGCTACGGCAAGTACAGGGCCGAGACCGCGGAAGAAGCGGTGCGCAAGATCGTGCGGGAGAAGGTGCGCGAAGATCGCCTACGACGCCAGTCGGACGGATTCGCGCGGTGGGACTGGCGCGACGCGCACCGCGTGACACTGCTGGAGAAGAAACTGCGGCACGCGGGGCTCCCGCAGGTGATGCCCCGGGACCGCGCCATGCTCGCGACGATCCGCCCGCTTCGCTGACCCGCCCCCGCCCGCCGACGCGCGAACCCACACGTTTGCAGCGAACCACCACGCGTCGGCTGATGGCTCGCTGCAAAAATGTGGGTTCGGCGGGCCGACCCCGTCAGGCGAAGGCCTCGATCGGCGGGCAG
The DNA here is from genome assembly GCF_046111165.1 of Microbacterium sp. HA-8. Classification (NCBI taxonomy): domain Bacteria; kingdom Bacillati; phylum Actinomycetota; class Actinomycetes; order Micrococcales; family Microbacteriaceae; genus Microbacterium; species Microbacterium sp. HA-8. The sequence continues at coordinate 1,492,434 of NZ_CP162025.1, read as the reverse complement.
GCGCACACGAGGTTGCGGTCGCCGTAGGCGTTGTCGATGCGGCGCACCGGCGGCCAGTACTTCGTGCGCACGAGTGAGCGCACCGGGTACACGGCCTCCTCTCGCGAATACGGATGCTGCCATTCGGCCGCCGCGATCGTCTCGGCCGTGTGCGGCGCGTTCACCAGGGGGTTGTCATCGGCCGGCCACTCCCCCGCCGCGACCCTCAGCGCCTCGGTGTGGATCGCGATCATCGCGTCGCAGAAGCGGTCGAGCTCCGCGAGGTCCTCCGACTCGGTCGGCTCGACCATCAGCGTGCCGGCGACGGGGAAGGACATCGTCGGGGCGTGGAAGCCGTAGTCGATCAGGCGCTTGGCGACATCGTCGACCGTGATGCCCGTCCGCTCGCGCAGCGGACGCAGATCGAGGATGCACTCGTGCGCGACGAGCCCGCCCTCACCCGTGTACAGCACCGGGAAGTGGTCGCGCAGCCGCACCGCGATGTAATTGGCCGAGAGCACGGCGGTGGCCGTCGCCTCGCGGAGGCCGTCCGCCCCCATCATGCGCACGTACGCCCACGAGATCGGCAGGATGCCGGCAGAACCGTACCCCGCCCCCGCCACCGGCGCGCCCTCGAACACGAACCCGCCGGCGTGGTCGGCGCGCTGCGCGAACGGGTGGGCCGGCAGGAACGGGGCCAGGTGCGCCTTCGCCGCGACGGGACCGACCCCCGGCCCGCCCCCGCCGTGCGGGATCGCGAAGGTCTTGTGCAGGTTCAGGTGCGACACGTCGCCGCCGAGATCGCCGAATCTCGCATACCCCAGCAGGGCGTTGAGGTTGGCGCCGTCGATGTAGACCTGTCCGCCCGCGTCGTGGACGGCCTGGGTGATCTCGAGCACGTCGTGCTCGTACACGCCGTGCGTCGAGGGGTAGGTGATCATGAGCGCCGCGAGCGTCTCGGCGTGCGCCGAGATCTTGGCACGCAGGTCGTCGAGATCGACGTTTCCGGCCTCGTCGCACGCGACGACGACGACGCGCATGCCCGCCAGCACCGCCGAGGCGGCGTTCGTGCCGTGCGCAGAAGACGGGATCAGACAGACATCGCGCCCCTCCTCGCCTCGCGACCGGTGCCAGCCGCGGATCGCGAGCAACCCCGCGAGCTCACCCTGAGATCCGGCGTTGGGCTGCAGCGACACCGCGTCGTACCCGGTCACCTCGGCCAGCCACGTCTCGAGCTGCTCGATCAGCCCGAGGTACCCCACGACATCCGACGCCGGAGCGAAGGGATGCACCCGCGCGAACTCCGGCCACGACACCGCCGCCATCTCGGTGGCCGCATTCAGCTTCATCGTGCACGACCCGAGCGGGATCATCCCGCGGTCCAGCGCGTAGTCCCGATCGGCGAGCTGCTTGAGGTAGCGCATCATCGACGTCTCGCTGCGGTGGGTGTTGAACACGGGATGCTGCAGATAGGAGTCCGTGCGGCGGATCGACGTCGGTGCGCCCGAGAGCGCATGCGCCCCGTCGACGGAGAACTCGTGGTCATCGGGCAGACCGAACGCCCACGCGACGTGCGCGAGGTCCTCGTCGGTGGTCGTCTCATCGATCGAGACGCCGACGATCGCGTCGTCGACCCGCAGCAGCTGGTACCCCCGCGAGCGCGCCCGCTCGATCACCCGGTCGGCCGAGCTCGGCACCACCACGCGGATCGTGTCGAAGAACGACTCCGCCACGAGCGGCAGATCGTACGCGCGCAGGGTGCGCGCCAGCGCGTCCGCGCGGCGGGCGATGGATGTCGCGATCCGGTGCAGCCCGTCGGGCCCGTGGTATACGGCGTACATCGCCGCCATGACGGCCAGCAGCACCTGCGCCGTGCAGATGTTGGAGGTCGCCTTCTCGCGTCGGATGTGCTGCTCGCGGGTCTGCAGCGACAGCCGGTACGCCGGGTGACCCGCGGCGTCCTGCGACACGCCGACGAGACGGCCCGGCAGCTGCCGCTCGAGCCCCTGGCGCACGGCGAGGTAGCCGGCGTGGGGGCCGCCGAAGCCCAGCGGCACACCGAAGCGCTGTGTCGTGCCGGCGGCGATGTCGGCGCCCAGCGACGCGGGCGAGGCGAGCAGGGTCAGCGCGAGCAGATCGGCGGCGACGACGGCGAGGCCGCCCGCGAGGTGCGCGGCGTCGATGACGGCCGACGGATCCCACACCCGGCCGGACGCTCCCGGGTACTGCACGAACACGCCGAAGAGCGCGTCGGGCAGCATCCCCCCGTGCGCGAGGTCGACTTCGACGATGTCGATGCCGACCGCCTCGGCCCGCCCGCGCAGCACGGCCTTCGTCTGCGGCAGCGCGTCGGCGTCGACCACGAACACGTTCGAGGCGGCCTTGGACGAGCGCCGGGCCACCAGCATCCCCTCGACGACGGCGGTGGGCTCGTCGAGCATCGACGCGCCGGCGGTCGCGAGCCCCGTGAGATCGGTCACCATGGTTTGGAAGTTGATCAGCGCCTCGAGGCGCCCCTGGGAGATCTCGGGCTGGTAGGGCGTGTAGGCGGTGTACCAGGACGGGTTCTCGAGGACGTTCCTCGTGATGACCGCCGGTGTGAGCGTGTCGTAGTAGCCGAGGCCGATCATCGGCCGCGCGGCCCTGTTCGCCGAGGCGAACGCGCGCAGCTCGGCGAGCGCCTCGGCCTCGGTCGCAGCCCGCGGGATGTCGCTCGTGGCCCGCGGGCGGGCATGGATAGCGGCGGGCACCGCCGCATCGACGAGGGAATCGACGTCGGCATGCCCCACGGCGTCGAGCATGCGGCGTTGCGCGGCGGCGTCGATCCCTATATGCCGCGCCGAGAATGCGTCGCCGCTCACGCGCCCTCCCCCGTGAGCGCGGCGTACGCGTCGCGGTCGAGCAGGTCGGCGGTCGCCGACGAGTCGACCCGGATCTTCAGGAGCCAGCCGTCCTCGAACGGCGAGGAGTTCACGAGCGCGGGATCGTCGACGACGGCCTCGTTCACCGCGACGATGACGCCGGTGAGTGGGGCGTAGAGCTCGCCGACGGACTTGGTCGATTCGATCTCGCCGCACACCGCGCCGGCGGTCACACCGGAGTCGACGGCGGGCAGGTCGACGTAGACGACGTCGCCGAGCTTGTCGGCCGCGAAGTCGGTGATCCCGACCGTCGCGACGTCGCCGTCGAGGGCGATCCACTCGTGCTCGGTCGTGTAGGAGAGGGCGGCGAGATCGGTCATTTCTTCCTCCGGTAAAAGGGCAGGGGGGTGACGGTGGCGGGAATCGGCGTTCCCCGCACATCCACGAACAGGGTGGTGCCGGGGGCGCTGACGCGAGGATCGACGTAGGCCATCGCGATGGGATGGCCGAGGGTGGGGCTGAGGGCGCCGCTGGTGACCTCGCCGACGGCGACAAGATCGGCGTCGGCGCCCGGGGCCAGGACGGCATAGCCTGCGCGTGCCGCGCGACGCCCCTCCGCGCTCAGGCCGACGAGGACGCGCGCACCCGGGTCGACGATCGCGGCCAGCGCGGCGCCGCCGACGAATGCGTCCTTGTCGCTCGCGACCACGCGGGCGAGTCCCGCCTGCACGGGCAGGACATCGAGGGAGAGCTCATGCCCGTACAGGGGCATGCCGGCCTCGAGCCGCAGGGTGTCGCGCGCGGCGAGCCCCGCCGGCACGAGACCGAGCGGCGCACCCGCGGCCAGCATCGCCTCCCACAGGCCCTCGGCGTGTGCGGCGCCGATGTAGAGCTCGAACCCGTCCTCGCCCGTGTACCCCGTGCGGGCGACGAGCAGAGGGGCGTCCTCGAACCGGGCCTGCGTGACGCTGTAGCCGGACAGCTCGGCGAGCGGGCGTCCGAGGTCGGTCAGGGCGACAGCATCCATCACCGCCGCCGCCGCCGGCCCCTGCAGCGCGATCAGGGCGTACTGGTCGCTCGCATCGACGACGCTCGCCTCGAAGCCGGCCATCCGCTCCTCGAGCGCGGCCGCGACGGCATCGTGGTTGCCGGCGTTGGCGACGACCAGATAGCGCTGGTCGGCGAGGCGATACACGATGAGGTCGTCGACGATGCCGCCCGTCTCGGCGAGCAGGAGCGTATAGGTCGCCCGTCCCACGGGCACGACGGAGAGCCGCCCCGCCAACGCGGCGTCGAGGAACGCCCCGGCACCCGGGCCCTCGACGACGAACTCCGCCATGTGCGAGACGTCGAACAGACCCGCGGCCGTGCGCACCGCGTGGTGCTCGGCGAGGTCGGAGGTGTAGCGCACCGGCATCCACCAGCCGCCGAAGTCGGTGAACGAGGCACCGCGGCGCTCGTGCGCGCCGCGCAGCGGGGTCGAGCGCAAGACAGGTTCTGACATCGAGTTCTCCCGTGATCGTGCGGGCAGGCACCGGGCGGCGCCTGTCGAACTCCCCCTCTGTCATGGGCCTGAGAGCTTCGCCGCCGCATCCCCGTGCGAGGGGGGTGGATGCGGAGGCTTTCACCGTCGGCGGATCGTCGAGCGCGGCTCGGGATCGCTTTTCAGAGTGGCCGGCTCGAGCGGTACGCGGTACCTGAGAGATTGGCGGGGAGGCTTGCTCCTTCGGTGCCCGGGCTGTGCGTCCGGGGCTCTCCCGCTCGAGATGAGGCCGATATGCGATTGTGCGCGCCAGCCTATCGGCCGCGCGCAGCCCTGGCCACCGCCGCGCCGCCGCGTTCTGCCGCCTTCGTCTGCGCTGCGCCCGTCACACGCCGTAACAGGATGCCGCGGCCCGACGTCGCACAGGCGAAGCTGGAGCGTTCCCGAACACCGACGGCGGTGCCCCGCCGATCGTCGGACGGTGCGCCCCGGCATGCAGCCATGATCACGACAGCGCACCTGACCAAGACCTTCCGCGGCGATGTCCGCGCCCTCGACGACGTCTCGCTCGAGGTCGAGGAGGGCGAGATCTACGGCGTCGTGGGAACCAGCGGCGCCGGCAAGAGCACGCTGATCCGCACGGTGAACGGCCTCGAACGCCCCGACTCGGGGACGGTGGATGTCGCCGGCACCCGCATCACGGGCCTCTCCGGACGCGAGCTGCGCGAAGCGCGGCACGGGATCGGGATGATCTTCCAGCACTTCAACCTGCTCTCGCGCCGAACGGTCGCGGGCAACGTCTCGCTCGCACTCGAGGCGCAGGCCATGACCCGTGCCGATCGCCGACGCCGCGTCGGCGAGATCCTCGACCTGGTCGGGCTCGGGACGAAGGCCGACGCGTACCCCTCCGAGCTCTCGGGCGGGCAGAAACAGCGCGTGGGCATCGCGCGCGCCCTCGCGTCCCGGCCGCGGGTGCTGCTCTCCGACGAGGCGACGAGCGCCCTCGACCCCGAGACGACCCGCAGCATCCTCGAGCTGCTGCGGGATCTCAACCGCGAGCTCGGCCTGACGATCCTGCTGATCACGCACGAGATGGATGTCGTCAAGGCGATCTGCTCGTCCGCGGCGCTCATGCAGTCGGGGCGCATCGTCGAGAGCGGGCGACTGCGGACGATCCTGCGCACGCCGGGCTCGGTCATCGCGCGTCAGCTCTTCCCACTCGGCGACACCCCCGCGCGCCCGGGTGCGACGGTGCTCGATCTGACGTTCACCGAGCTCGTCGCCCACGAGCCCGTCATCGCCCGCCTCGCCCGCGAGCAGTGCCTCGACATCGGGCTGCTCGGAGCGGCCATCGAGACCATCGACAGCGTGCAGACGGGGCGCACCCGGCTCGAGCTTCCTCCGGGATCCGACGCGACGGCCGTCGTGCGCGCGCTGACGGCTCAGGGCATCGTCGTCGAGGAGGTGGCCGCGTGATCGACGTCGATGACCCGGACTTCTGGTCCGACATGGCCGCGAACCTCTGGGAGGCGACCCTCGAGACCCTCTACATGGTGGGCGTGACGATGCTCGTCACCTTCGTCGTGGGTCTCGTGATCGGCGTCCTCCTCGTCGCGACCGACCGCGGCGGCATCCTGCAGGCGCCGTTCGGCAGCCGCGCGCTCGGACGGATCGTCAACGTCGTGATCGCGGTCGTCGTGAACATCACGCGGTCGGTGCCGTTCGTCATCCTCATGATCGCGCTCATCCCGTTCACCTACGTACTCATCGGCACGTCGTTCGGCTCGACGGCCGCGATCGTGCCGCTCAGCATCGCCGCGATCCCGTTCTTCGCCCGCATCGTCGAGATCGCCGTGCGCGAGGTCTCGGCCGGAAAGATCGAGGCCGCCGATGCGCTCGGAGCCACGCGCTGGCAGATCCTGTCGAAGGTGCTCGTGCCCGAGGCGATGCCCGCCATCGTGCTGGGCTTCACCACGACCGTCGTCTCGATCATCAACTTCTCGGCCATCGCCGGCGTCGTCGGCGCCGGAGGCCTCGGCGACCTGGCGATCCGTTTCGGCTACCAGCGCTACAGCACCGAGTACATCGTCGCCGTCGTGATCGTGCTGCTCGTGCTCGTCCAGGCGCTGCAGTCCGCCGGCGGCCTGCTCGCGCGACGACTCGACCACGAGCGTCCCCGCACGCGCCGCCGCGCCCGGGTCGAGAAGCCCTGAGATCCACGGCGGACACACGCCGCCGCATCCCCTGCACCGCCCCTCGAAAGGACACTCCCATGCCCCGTCTGCTGCGCCCCGCCGCCGGCCTCGCCGCTCTGACCACCGCCGCCCTGGCCCTCGCCGGCTGCGCAGACGGATCCAGCGAGCCCGCCTCCGACAGCGAGAGCCTGGGCACGATCGTCGTGGGCGCGACCGCTGTGCCCGCGGGCGAGATCCTGACCTTCGTGCAGGAGAACCTCGCCGAGGACGCCGGACTCGAGATCGAGATCACCGAGTTCAGCGACTACAACACCCCCAACCCCGCGCTCGCGCAGGGTGCGACCGATGTGAACCTCTTCCAGCACGGGCCCTTCCTCGACCTGTTCGTCGAGGACTCGGGCGAGGACCTCGTCTCGGTCGGCGAGATCTACCTGCCCCCGCTCGCGCTGTACTCCGAGACCGTCGATGCGATCGAGGATCTGCCCGAGGGCGCCGAGATCGCACTGCCCAACGACGCGAGCAACGAGTCGCGCGCACTGCTCTTGCTCGCCGACGCGGGCCTGATCGAGACCACCGAGAACCCGACGACGGTCGCCGACATCACCGCCAACCCGAACGACTTCGTCTTCACGGAGATCGACGCGGCGAGCCTGCCCGCCGCCCTCGCCCAACAGGACGCCGCGATCGTGAACTTCAGCTTCGCCGCGGCGGCCGGCCTCTCGGGCGACCTGCAGATCCTCAGCGAGTCGACCGACAGCCCCTACTTCAACATCCTCGCCACTCGCGCCGAGCTCGTCGACGACCCCCGCGTCGTCGCGCTCTACGAGCTGCTGACCTCGGCCGAGACCGCCGCGTTCATCGAGGAGACATACGCGGGCCTCGTGATCCCGGCCTCCTGATCCCGGCCTGCTGATCCCGGCCTGCTGAAGGCGGCCGCTGATCCCGGCCTGCTGAAGGCGGCCTGCCGACGGCGGTCTGCTGATCCCGGCCTGCCGACAGCGGTCTGCTGATCCCGGCGCCCTGACCTCGGTCTGCTGACGACGATCCCGGCCCGCCGCGAGACCGGGCCGGGCGTGCCGCGCAGGCTCCAGCATCCACTCGAACCACCACTTTTGCAGCGAGCCACCACACGACACGTGGTGGCTCGCTGCAAAAATGTGGGTTCGCCGACGGGGGCAGGGTCAGCCCGCCGATCGGGGGGACCGGGTCAGGCCGCCGACAAGGTCCCGGGTCAGGCCGCCGACAAGGTCCCGGGTCGGGCCGCCGACAATGGGCCGCGTCGGGCTGCCGGCAAGGGGCCGCGACGGGCCGCCGACAGGTGCCCGGGTCCCCCCGCCGCGCGACCGGGCGGGCCCCGCCGCGCAGGCTCCAGCATCCACTCGAACCACCACTTTTGCAGCGAGCCACCACACGACACGTGGTGGCTCGCTGCAAAAATGTGGGTTCGCCGACAGGGTCCGGGTTGGGCCGCCGATAGGGGCCCCGTCAGGCCGCAGCCAGGGTCCCGGGCTGGGCCGCGACAGGGGCAGGGTCAGCCCCGCCGATCGGGGGGACCGGGTCAGGCCGCCGATCGGGGGGACCGGTTCAGGCCGCCGACAGGGCCCGGGTCAGGCCGCCGACAGGGTCCCGGGTCAGGCCGTCAGCCCGCGCAGCGGCCGGACGAGACCGCGGCGTCGAGGCCCTCGGCCTGCGCCAGCACCGGCGTGAGCTCGGTGGTCGTCATCGCATAGCCGAGGTTGTCGTCGTTCTCCGCGCGGGCGAAGACGACACCGGCCACCTCGCCGGCGGTCGTGAGCAGCGGACCCCCCGAATTGCCGGGACGCACCGTCGCGGCGAGGGCGTAGACCTCGCGCTCGGCGGTCGCGTCGTCGTAGATGTCGGGCACCTGCGCGGGGCCCACCGAGATCACCTCGGCTCCCCCCATCTCGAATGGCCCTCCGTAGGGGTATCCCTGCACCACCGCGCCGGCGCCGGCGGCGAGGGTCGGCACGACGGGCAGCACATCCGCCCCGAGATCGTCGACGGCGATCACGGCGAGGTCGTCGATGGGATCGAAGTAGACGATCCGCCCCTCGCGGGCGGCGACGCCCGGAAGCTCGACCACCGGCGTCTCGACCCCGGCCACGACATGCGCGTTCGTCACCACCCGGTCGGGGGCGATGACGAAACCTGTTCCCGTCGCGCTCGTGCCGCAGGCGTACGCGACGCCGGAGACGCGACCGACCGATCGAGCGGCTGCGGCGAGCGCCGGGTCGTCGAGGGCTACTTCGGGTGCGCCGGGTGAGACCGCGCCATCGAGCAGGGTGCCGAGCGTCGGCAGCCCCTCGTCGAGCACGGCGCCGCGCAGCTGAGCGAGCGTGGCCTGCACGGGGCGGGGGGTGATCTCCTCGATCGTGCGGAGCACCTGCGACGACGAGAGCGCCTGCGACACGATCGGCATGCCGGTCGCGGCGACGCTCTGGCCCACGAGCGAGATGGCGAGCGCCGCGACGATGACGCTGACGGCGCCGCCGAGCAGTCGCTCGATGCCCTTGAGTCTGATGCGGTCGGCCCCGCGGCGGATCGCCATTCCGAGGGCCGACCCCAGAAGCGCCCCCGTCACGAGGACGAGCACCGCGACGGCCAGCACGATGAGGCCGCGCCACTGCGGCCACGGCACCGCGTCGTTGACGATCGGGATGAGCCAGAACGCGGCGATGCCGCCGCCCGCGACGCCGACGAGGGTGCCGAGGCTGGCGAACAGTCCCCGCTGCACGCCGATGATCAGCGCGACGACGAGAACGACGATCAGCACGATGTCGACGACGAGCACTCGCTCTCCCCTCACGCGATCCGGCAGGGCGAGCTTAGGCGGGATGTCTGAGAAGGCGCGGGATGCTGGCCGCTTGCACTTCATGTCATGTCGACACTAAGATCGCTCGAGGAGTAATGGTCACTATGACACGAACCGTTCCAGAGGCAACCCGCACTGCGGCCGCCACCCCGGCCGCGGTCGACGAAGCGCGCGTCGCCGTGTCCACCGTCATCTTCACGCTGCGGCGCCTTTCCGGCGCCGACTGCCCCGCACTCGTCCTGCCCCTCGTGCGCCGCACGCGCGATCCGTTCGAGGGTCTGTGGGCGCTGCCCGGCGGATGGCTGGACGCCGCCGAGGGTCTCGACACGGCGGCATCCCGCACGCTCGCCGAGACCACCGGCCTCACGCCCAGCTACCTCGAGCAGCTCTACGCGTTCGGCGACGTCGGCCGCTCGCCGAGCCGCGTCGTCTCGATCGTCTACTGGGCTCTGCTGCGCGCCGACGAGGTCGATGCGCAGGTCGCCGCACACGCCGCGGGCCTGACGGCCCCCGAGAACGTCGAATGGTTCGCCGCAGCCTCGCTCCCGCATCTCGCGTTCGACCACAACCAGATCGTCGACTACGCGCTGTGGCGCCTGCGCAACAAGGTCGGCTACAGCCGCATCGCGCACGGCCTGCTGCCCGACGAGTTCACCCTCGCCGACCTGCGCGAGGCCTACGAGGCGATCCTCGGACGCCGTCTCGACCCCGCCAACTTCCGGCGGCAGGTCGAGGGGTCCGGCACCCTCATCCCCACCCAGTCGTTCCGCACGGGCAGCCACCGTCCCGCGCGGCTGTACCGCTACAACCAGGATGTCGAGCTCTCGGACCGCGGACCCCTCGCGGCCGCGGCACCGGCATCCCTCGAATCGAGGTAGTCATGTCCGCAACACCCCTCACCCTGCAGCCGCGCCCCCTCGACGCATCCGTCGACCATGAGATCCAGGCGATCGTCGCGGGTGCGTCGGACGCGGAGACCTGCAACACCGACCTCGCCGCGGGGCCCTGGAACTTCGACAGCCGGCCCGGCTACGGCCCAGGATCGTCGATGGGGGATGTCATCCCCACCGGCGCCCCGCGCCAGGGCGAGCTGCCCCGCGAGTACCGGGAGGCGGGTGAGGAGGACCTGCACGCGCGCATCGTCGCCGCGAAGCAGTCGCTCGGCGACCGGGTCGTGATCCTCGGGCACTTCTATCAGCGCGAGGAGGTCGTGCGCCACGCCGACTACGTGGGCGACTCCTTCCAGCTGGCCAACGCCGCGAAGGCGCACCCCGAGGCCGAGGCGATCGTCTTCTGCGGCGTGCACTTCATGGCCGAGACCGCCGACCTGCTCTCCGGCCCCGACCAGGCGGTGATCCTGCCCAACCTCGCCGCCGGCTGCTCGATGGCCGACATGGCCGACATCGATCAGGTCGAGGAGTGCTGGGAGGCGCTCGAGGACGTCTACGGACCGATGGATGCTGTCGACGCCGACGGGCTGGTGCCCGTTGTGCCCGTGACCTACATGAACTCCTCGGCGGCGATCAAGGGCTTCGTCGGACGGCACGGCGGCATCGTGTGCACGTCCTCGAACGCGCGCACGGTGCTGGAGTGGGCGTTCGCGCGGGGACGCCGCGTGCTGTTCTTCCCCGACCAGCACCTCGGCCGCAATACGGCGAAGGCGATGGGGGTGCCGCTCGAGCAGATGCCGATGTGGAACCCGCATCGGCCCCTCGGCGGCAACGACGAAGGGGCGCTCGAGGATGCCCGAGTGATCCTCTGGCACGGCTTCTGCAGCGTGCACCGCCGTTTCACCGTGGACCAGATCGAGAAGGCGCGGACCGAGCACCCCGGTGTGCGCGTCATCGTGCACCCGGAGTGCCCCATGCCCGTCGTCGACGCCGCCGACGAGGCGGGCTCGACCGACTACATCCGCAAGGCCATCGACGCGGCGACCGAGCCGACGACATTCGCGATCGGCACCGAGATCAACCTCGTGCAGCGCCTGGCGGCCCAGCATCCGCAGCACGAGATCTTCTGTCTCGACCCGGTCGTATGCCCGTGCTCGACGATGTACCGCATCCACCCGGGGTACCTCGCCTGGGTGCTCGAGAGCCTGGTCGCCGGCAGCGTCGTCAACCGCATCACCGTGCCGGCCGACGTCGCCGATCCGGCACGCGTCGCCCTCGAGCGGATGCTGGCGGCCAAGCCCTCCCCGCAGGTGACCCCGTGACCAGCGCGGTCGTCGTGGGCAGCGGCATCGCGGGACTGACCGTCGCGCTGCACGCCGCCGACAGCGGCATCCGCGTCGCCCTCGTCACCAAGGACGTGCTCGAGCACGCGAACACCCGCTATGCGCAGGGCGGGATCGCCGGGGTGATGTTCGACGACGATCGCGTGGCCGACCACGTGCGCGACACCCTCACCGCCGGCGCCGGCCTCGCCGACCCCGCCGCCGTGCGGGTGCTCGTCGAGGAGGGTCCCGCGCGCATCCGCGAGCTCATCGCGCTCGGTGTCGCCTTCGACCGCGACGGGGCGGGCGCCTTCGTCAAGGGCCTGGAGGCGGCGCACTCGTACCCGCGCATCCTGCACGCCGGCGGCGACGCCACCGGCACGGCGATCGAGCGGGCGCTCGTGGCCGCGGTGCGCGCGGCGGGTGTCGAGATCATCGAGCACGGCTTCCTCGTCGACCTCGTGGTCGACTCGGGTGCCGTCGTCGGCATCGATCTGCTCGTCGACGACGCCCGGCGGGTGCGGATCGACGCCGACGCGGTCGTGCTCGCGTCGGGCGGAGCCGGTGAGCTCTACGCACACACCACGAACCCCGTCGTCGCCACGGGTGACGGCATCGCCGCGGCGATGCGCGCGGGCGCGGCGGTGGCCGATCTCGAGTTCTTCCAGTTCCACCCGACGGTGCTCGCCGCGGGCGAGGCGTTCCTCGTCTCCGAGGCCGTGCGCGGCGAGGGCGCGATCCTCGTCGACGATGACGGTCGCCGCTTCACGTTCGACGCGCATCCCGACGGCGAGCTCGCACCCCGCGACGTCGTCGCCCGCGCGATCGCGCGCTGCATGCAGCGGCAGGGCGGTCGGCCGGCGCTGCTCGATGCCCGCGGCCTCGGAGCGGTGCACGGCGAGGACGACGCGGCCTTCCTCGCCCGCCGGTTTCCGACGATCGATCGCGCCGTGCGCGAGCGCGGGCTGGATTGGGCGCGCGAGCCGATCCCCGTGACCCCCGCCGCGCACTACCTGATGGGCGGCGTCGTCACCGATCTCGACGGACGCACCTCGGTGCCGGGTCTGTACGCCGTCGGCGAGGTGGCACGCACCGGCGTGCACGGCGCCAACCGGCTCGCGTCGAACTCGCTGCTCGAGGGAGCGGTGTTCGGTGCGCGAGCGGCAGCCGTGCTCGCTGCCGCACCCGTCGGCGCCTCCTGGCCCGTCGGCGCTTCCTGGCCTGTCGGCGCTTCCTGGCCCACCGCAGACCTCGCGGTCGCCGCTCCCCTGTCGCGAATCGTGGATGCGGGCGCCGCACACCCGCAGATCGTGACAGGCGAACGAGCCGAGACGAGCACCGAGCCCTTCTCCCGCGGGGCGCTGCAGCGCCTGATGTGGGCCGACGTCGGGCTCGTCCGCGACGCCGAGGGACTCGCCCGCGCAGCGTCCATGATCCGAGCCTGGCGCGCCGAACCGCGCGTGCCGGGTACCGAACGCGAGTTCGAGGACGACAACCTGCTCGCCGTCGCCGCCGCCATGGTCCAGGCTGCGGCCGCGCGCCGGCAGTCGGTGGGTGCCCACCACCGCCGCGACGACCCGACACAGACCCGGGATGCTGTCGCACCCGCCGCCTCGCTGACCCTGGCAGGAGCCCCCGCATGCTGACCCGCGCCAAGATCGACCGCGTCGTTGCGGCCGCGCTCGAGGAGGACGCGCCGTGGGGCGATGTCACGAGCGAGACGCTGATTCCGGCCGATGCGACGGCGCGTGCGGAGCTGATCGCCCGCGAGCCCGGGGTGTTCAGCGGCGGTGAGGTGTTCGCCGCCGCCTTCCGCCTCACGGATCCCGCCACGGCGGTGGCGCTCGTCGCCTCCGACGGCGAGGAGTTCGCGCCCGGGGCGAGGCTCGCCGTCGTCGAGGGCAGGGCACGGGCCGTGCTCCAGGCCGAGCGGATCGGGCTGAACTTCGTCCAACGCATGTCGGGCATCGCGACCCTGACCTCGCGCTACGTCGCCCGCGTCGCCCACACCGGCGCGCGCATCGCCGACACGCGCAAGACGACACCTCTGCTGCGCGCGTTCGAGCGCCACGCCGTCGTGTGCGGCGGGGGCCACAATCACCGCTACTCGCTGTCCGACGCCGTCATGGCCAAGGACAACCACCTCGCCGTGCTGGCGCAGCGAGGGGTGTCGGTGACCGCCGCACTCCAGGGGGCGATCGCCCGCCTGCCGCACACGACGCACGTCGAGGTCGAGGTCGACCGCCTCGACCAGATCGAGCCCGTGCTCGCGGCCGGCATCGGCACGATCATGCTCGACAACTTCTCGCTCGCCGAACTGCGCCGCGGCGTCGAGCAGATCGGCGGGCGCGCGATCGTCGAAGCCAGCGGCGGCGTCACGCTCGAGACCGTGCAGGCGATCGCCGAGACGGGCGTCGACGTCATCTCCGTGGGCGCCCTCACTCACTCGGCGGCCGCGCTCGATCTGGGACTCGACGTCGCGGTAGAAGCCGCGGGCCGGCAGGGCGCAGACTAGGGACAGGATGCTCTACCTCGACAACGCGGCCACGACGCCGGTGCGGCGCGAAGTGCTCGAGGCGATGCTGCCCCACCTCACGACCGAGTTCGGCAATCCCTCGAGCCACCACACCATCGGCGAGCGCGCCGCAGCGACCCTGGCCGATGCGCGCGCGGCGGTGGCGCGCACTCTCGGCATGCGCCGCACCGACGTCGTGTTCACCTCGGGCGGCACCGAGGCCAACAACCTCGCGATCAAGGGCATCGCGATCGCGGCGCAGCTCGGTCGCGACGCGGGGCACCTGGTGACGACGCCGATCGAGCATGAGTCGGTGCTGCAGTCCGTGGCTTACCTGCAGCGGGTGCACGGCTTCTCCGCAACGTTCGTGCCCGTCGACGCACACGGTCGGGTCGATCCCGACGACCTCGCCGACGCCATCCGCGAAGACACCGCACTGGTCAGCATCGGCTACGCCAACAACGAGGTCGGCACCATCCAGGATGTCGGGGTCCTCGCCCGGGTGGCCCACGAGCGTCGCGTGCCCGTCCACATCGACGCGGTGCAGGCCGCGGGGTGGCTGGATCTGTCGGCCGCCGAGCTCGGTGTCGACGCGATATCGATCGCAGGTCACAAACTCGGCGCCCCGCAGGGGACGGGCGCCCTCGCCGTGCGCGGCCGCCTGCCCGTCGAACCGCTCCTCCACGGCGGCGGTCAGGAGCGTGGTCGCCGCAGCGGCACCGAGAGCGTCGCGGGTGCGGTCGCCCTCGCCACCGCCCTGGGGCTCGCAGACCGCGAGCGTGTCGAGGCGGCGGCGCGCGTCTCGGCCCTGCGCGATGCCTTCGTCGCCCGCGTGCTCACCCTGATTCCGCAGGCGCGCCTCACCGGCGACCCCGTGCACCGGCTGCCCGGCACCGCGAGCTTCACCTTCTCGGGAACGAGCGGCGAGGCCGTGCTGCTGAACCTCGAGCGCCGAGGGGTGATCTCCTCGAGCGGTTCGGCGTGCGCTGCCGGCAGCGATGAGCCCTCGCACGTGCTGATCGCACTCGGCGTACACGCCGCGCTCGCGCAGACCGCCGTGCGCTTCACGTTTCCGCGCACGCTCGACGAACCGCTCGATGACGTCGCGGACGCTCTGGCGGCATCGGTCGCGGCCGTACAATCGACCGCGTGAGCGCCCCCCTCGTCACGATCATCGTGCCCGGTCACGACGTCGCGGAATACGCGGACGCCGCGCTCGCCTCGTTGCGCATGCAGGACATGACGAACTGGCGCGCCATCCTCATCGATGACGGATCGACCGATGCAACCGCTCAGATCTTCGCCGCGGCCGCCGACGCCGACCCGCGCCTGCGTTTCGTCGCCCACGACGAGCAGCGGGGACTCGGCGCCGCCCGCAACACCGGGCTCGATCTCGTCGACACTCCCCTGCTCGGCTTCCTCGACGCCGACGACGTGCTCGCCCCGGGCGCCCTCGCGCGCCTGACCGGCACGCTCGAGCGCACGGGCAGCGATTTCGCGGTCGGTGCCTACGTCCGGCTTCGGGCGGATGCCGGGGGCACATACCTGCCGGGCGCCGTGCAGCCGTGGGTCTCGGCCGCCACCGACCCCGAACGTCTCGGGACGACCGTGGCGCAGCATCCCGACGTCACGGGCAACGTCGTGGCGTGGTCCAAGATCAGCCGGCGGGATTTCTGGGATCGCGCCGGCCTGCGGTTCCCCGAAGACCGGCTCTACGAGGACCAGGCCCTGGCACAGCGCATGTACACCCGCGCGCGAGCCTTCGACACGATCCCCGACGTCGTCATGCACTGGCGCGTCCGGGCCGACGGCAGCTCGATCACGCAGCGCGAGTCGGCGTTGCCCGTGCTGAGGGACTGCCTCGCCGCGATGAGCGAGGGGCTCGAGGTGCTCGATGCGGCGGGGGCACCGCGGGCGGCAGCGGCGCGCGTGCGCCTGATGCTCGACATGGATGTGCCACGCCTCGCGGGGATCGCGCAGCATCACCCCGATGACGCCTATCGGCGCGCGGTGGGCGCCTTCGCCCGCGCGCTGTGGGAGCGCGCACCGCTGCCGGCGGGGGCGTTGAGTGCGGCATCCGAGCACGCCGTGTCGGCCGCGCTGCTGTGGTGAGCGCGCGTCAGGCGGGCGCGGAGAGATCGATGGATGCCTCGACCTGCCTGGTCGCCAGGTCGGCGTAGAGGCCCCCGGCGCCCAGCAGCTGCGCGTGGGTGCCCGACTCGACGATGCGGCCCGCCTCGACGACGTGGATGACGTCGGCTCCCACGACGGTCGAGAGCCGGTGGGCGATCGAGAGCGTCGTACGACCTCGGGAGGCGGCATCCAGCGCTTCTTGCACGACGCGCTCCGACACGGTGTCGAGAGCGCTCGTGGCCTCGTCGAGCAGGAGCACGGGCGGGTCCTTCAGCAGCACGCGGGCGATGGCGACGCGCTGCTTCTCGCCGCCCGAGAGGCGGTAGCCGCGCTCGCCGACGACCGTGTCGTACCCGTCGGCGAACCCCTCGATGACGTGATGGATGTTCGCGGAGCGACACGCGGCCTCGAGCTCCGCGTCGGTGGCGTCGGGTTTGGCGTAGAGCAGGTTGTCGCGGATGGACGCGTGGAAGAGATAGGTCTCCTGCGACACGATGCCGATGTGATCGATGATCGAGCGCTGCGTCAGCTCACGCACATCGCTGCCGCTGAAGCGCACGGTGCCGCCGGTCGCCTCGTACAGCCTCGGAGCGAGATAGAGGATGGTGGTCTTGCCCGCGCCGCTCGGACCGACGAAGGCGACGTGGCTGCCCGGCTCGGCGACGAACGAGACCCCGTCGAGGGTCGGGCGCGCATCGGGTCCCGCGTCCGGGTAGCGGAAGGTCACGTCGTCGAACTCGATGCGACCGACGGGACCGGGGGCACCGTCGACCGTGTGCGCGCCGGGAGAATCGACGATCGACGGCGTGAGGTCGAGGTACTCGAAGATGCGCGCGAACAGCGCCTTGGACGTCTGCACCTCGAGCGAGACGCGCAGCAGGGCCATGAGCGGGAACAGCAGGCGCGCCTGCACGGTCGTGAAGGCGACGATCACACCCGCCGAGATGTCGGTCGAGCCGCCCGTGAGCAGCAGTCCTGATACGAGATAGATCACGGCGGGCACGGATGACATGATCACGTTGACCAGGCCGAAGAACCACTGCCCGGTCATCGCCAGGCGCACCTGGAGCCCCACCTGCGTGCCGGTCTCGCCCGTATAGCGGCCGATCTCGGACTGCTGCCGGTTGAAGGCCTTCGCGAGCAGGACGCCCGAGACCGACAGCGTCTCCTGCGTGATCGCGGTCAGCTGCGACAGCGACTCCTGCGTCTCTGCGGCGATGCGCGCGCGCACCTGACCCACCCGCCGCTGGACGTACACGAGCCCCGGCATCAGCACGATCGCGATGAGGGTGAGCCGCCAGTCGATCAGCACCATGGCCACGAGGGAGGCGATGACCGTGACGGCGTTGCCGAGGATGCTGGTCATGGCGTTCGTCAGCACGCCCGCGACGCCGCCGACGTCGTTCTGCAGCCGCGACTGGATGACGCCGGTCTTGGTGCGGGTGAAGAAGGACAGATCCATGCGCTGCAGATGCGAGAACAGCCGCACCCGCAGATCGCCGGTGACGCGGTTTCCGACCGAGGAGGTCAGCCAGGTCTGCAGGACGTTCAGCCCCGCCGAGGCGATGAACAACCCGATCATCAGGGCGACGAGCTCGGCGAGCAGAGTGAGGTCGGGCCCTGTGCCGTCGGCGGGAAAAAGCGCGGAATCGAAGATGAGCTCGATCAGCAGCGCGGGGATGACGGCGATGCCGGCGCTGACCACCACGAGCCCCGCTGTCGCCGTGAGGCGCGCGCGATACGGCGCGAAGAGCGCGACGGTGCGTCGACCGAGATTCGGGATGCGGGGAGCTTCGGCGTTTGCCGCGCGCTGCGCCTCGGCATCCACGTTGCGGGTGAGCCCCCCGCCCATGCCGCCACGGCCCATGTTCATGGTGCCGAGCCTAGGTCAGGCTCGCGACACGGGCGGCGGCGAGGAAGGGAAGACATATGCATGTCAATATACATGCAGATGGGAGCCGGGCGCTGGGCGCCGATGTCGACGGCTCTCGCTAGGGTGGAGCGAGCAGTCGCGCCGGCAATCCTCCGGGCAGGGAATTCTCTGCCCCGTCCCGCCGTTGCCCTTGAAGCTCGCCCCCGTGGGGTGACGCCTCGTCGAGGTCGCGGAGTGTCTGTGCCGCCTCGATCCCGCACCCGCCGCACCCCGGCCCGTGTGACGTCCCACCCCGCACCAAGGAGCCGCCCCGATGTCAGCGACGAGCACCGACAGCATCCCCACGCAGGGCACCGCGACAGCATCCGTCCCGACGCTCGGCGCACGCGAGAACCGCCTGATCTGGCTGCTGCTCGGCGCGGCGTTCGTGGCGATCCTCAACGAGACGACGATGGGCGTGGCGATCCCCCACCTCATCACCGACCTCGGCATCACGGCGCTCGATGCCCAGTGGCTGACCACCGCCTTCATGCTGACGATGGCCGTCGTGATCCCCACGACCGGATTCCTGCTGCAGCGGCTCACCACACGGACGGCGTTCCTGCTCGCCATGTCGCTGTTCTCGCTCGGAACGCTCCTGGCGTTCCTCTCTCCGGGATTCGAGATGCTCGTCGTCGCCCGCGTCGTGCAGGCGTCGGGCACGGCGATCATGATGCCGCTGCTGATGACCACGATCATGAACCTCGTTCCGCCGCAGACCCGCGGGCGCATGATGGGCCGCGTCAGCGTCGTCATCTCGCTCGCTCCCGCCATCGGCCCCACCGTCTCGGGCGTGCTGCTCGACACCGTGGGGTGGCGCTGGATCTTCGGGCTGATCCTGCCGATCGCCCTCGTCGCGCTGATCGCGGGCGCACGCTGGATGGTCAATGTCGGCGAGGTCAAGAAGGCCCCGCTGGATGTCTTCTCGGTGATCCTCTCGGCCCTCGGATTCGGCGGCGTCGTCTTCGGCCTCAGCCAGATCGGCGGAGCCGCCAGTCACGGCGGCGGAGCCGACGCAGCGGCCGCATCCGCATCCTCGACCGTGGCGCTGATCGTCGCGCTCTCGGTCGGCGTCGCCTCGCTGGCAATGTTCGTCTGGCGTCAGCTGCGCTTGCAGAAGAGCGACGACGCCCTGCTCGATCTGCGGGTTTTCCGCTCGGGCAACTTCTCACTGGCGGTGGTGCAGTTCCTGCTGATCTCGATGGCGTTCTTCGGCGCGATCACGGTCGTGCCCCTGTACATGCAGCGCGTGCTCGGCGTCTCGGCCCTCGAGACGGGTCTCGTGGTGCTGCCGGGCGCCCTGGCCATGGGCCTGCTCGGACCGGTCATCGGCCGTATCTACGACAAGCGCGGACCGCGTCTTCTCCTGGTGCCCGGGTCGATCATCGCCAGCGCCCTGCTCTGGTTCTACACGACGCTCGGCGTCACGACCCCGATCTGGGTGATCGCGGTCGCGCAGACTCTGCTCTCGATCGGTCTGGCGCTGTCATTCACGCCCCTGTTCACGGCGTCGCTCGGGTCGCTCGAGCGTCGGTTCTACTCGCACGGCAGCGCCATCGTCTCCACCGTGCAGCAGGTGGCCGGGGCGGCCGGCATCGCCCTGCTCATCACCGTCATGTCGGGCGTCGCCGCGGGCGTCGTGGCCGGCGGCGGCACCGAGGTCTCGGGAGAGGCCGCGGGAACCCAGGTCGCGTTCCTGCCCGCCGCAATCATCGCGACGCCGACGGTCGTACTGTCGTTCTTCATCCGCAAGCCCGCCGACTCGGTCGGGCCGCCGATGGTGCACTGAGACCGGCCGGTTAGAGGCGCGCGCCGTGCGTGTCAACGGCCTGTCGACGCGGCCCATTCGGGCGTAACGTCACCCGCATGAGCACACACACCTACAGCGTCAGCGAGATCGTCGGCTCCTCCCCGGAGGGCATGGATGCGGCGATCCGCAATGCCATCGCCCGCGCATCGAAGACGATCCGGAACATCGACTGGTTCGAGGTCGTCTCCGTGCGCGGTCACGCCGACGAGGAGCAGGTCCTGCACTTCCAGGTCACCCTCAAGGTGGGGTTCCGCCTGGAGGACCCGGAGGACTGACCGCCGCGTGCTGCGGCGGGGTCAGCTGGTCGAGCAGCAGCCTCCACCGCAGCATGACGCGGC
Organism: Microbacterium sp. HA-8; assembly: GCF_046111165.1. Classification (NCBI taxonomy): domain Bacteria; kingdom Bacillati; phylum Actinomycetota; class Actinomycetes; order Micrococcales; family Microbacteriaceae; genus Microbacterium; species Microbacterium sp. HA-8. The sequence continues at coordinate 1,472,163 of NZ_CP162025.1, read as the reverse complement.
AGCATCCGTCGTCGTGAGAAGGTTCTTCTCGTCGGCGACGGGACGCAGGGTCTGCAGCGGGGTGTTCTCGGGCGTGGAAGTCATGCCCCCATCGTAGACACCTCTCCGCGCGGCCCGGGCCGCGCACGCACGAGTCGATGTCCCACCGGGGTCTTCCTGGTGTCCCACTTTCTGTCGGCCTGGCCGCTCCATGGCGACAACCATCGGGACACGCCCTCGGCCCGCACGCGCGACCGAACATGGATGCCCCGACGCGGGGCGCAAGGGCCGACAGCGACCAACAGGCCCACCGTGGGGCGTCGGCGCGACGGTGGGGCGCGGAGCAGCACGCCCCACCGTGATTCCGACGCCCCAACGCGGGTGAGGCAAGGCTCGGCCTGTCAAGCCCCCGCCACCCGCACCGCGCCCGGCGTAGCGTCGACGACATGAACGATCTGAGTGGAAAGAAGGTCGCCTTCGTCGCGACCGACGGATACGAAGACAGCGAACTGACCTCCCCCTGGGATGCTGTGACCAGCGCCGGCGCCACCGCCGTGCTGATCGCCCCCGAGGCCGGCTCCATCGAGGGAAAGAACGGTCACACCCAGACCGTCGACCTCACGACCGCCGCAGCGAACGCCGCCGACTACGACGCCCTCGTGCTTCCCGGCGGCGTCGTCAACGCCGACCATCTGCGCATGGACAAAAAGGCCGTCGCCTTCGCACGCGCCTTCTTCGAGGCGTCCAAGCCGGTCGCCGCGATCTGCCACGCCGCGTGGACGCTCATCGAAGGGGACGTCGTGAAGGGTCGCACGCTCACCAGCTACCCGAGCCTGAAGACGGATCTGCGCAACGCCGGCGCCGACTGGGTGGATCAGGAGGTCGTCGTCGACCAGGGCTTCGTCACGAGCCGCACACCGGACGACCTGCCGGCCTTCAACGACAAGGTGATCGAGGAGATCGCCGAGGGCAAGCACTCCGGCCAGCACGCCTGATCACCACCCCCACCATGGATGCCCGGGCAGCCTGGTGCTTCAGCCGCCGCAACGGCGTGATCTGCAGTCGGCCGCCCGGGCACGCGGGGTTGCACAATCGTCGCGGCACGGGCGCGATGTGGACGGACCGCGAAGCCGACCCCCCGCGGTGCGCAGGGTCTCGGCGTACGGCCGCTCCGGCCGCGCTCCTGCCGGACGGGTTCCCGCACGGCCGGGCGCTGTGCCCTGTCTGCACGGAGTTCGTCCCCCTGACCCGTGGGGATCGTCTCGCCACTCACGACGCCTTCGCCGGAGCGCGGACGGATGCCGAGGCCGACGCCCGCGCGCAGTGGTTCAACACGAACGGCTGGTGAGGACGCGCGCCTGAGATGATCGAGAGGTCGCCCCGAGCGGCACCATCGAACGAAGGATCCCGGTGAAGATCACCCAGCTGCGGCGGTTCATCGCCGTGATCGACGCCGATCTGCATGTTCCGCGCGCGGCGGACGAGCTCGGCATCCCGCTCGCCGCGCTCTACTCCTCGATCGACAAGCTCGAGACCGAGGTCGGTCAGCCGCTGTTCGCGCGCGAGAAGTCGGGATGGAGGCTGACGCCGGCGGGCCGTCTGCTGCAGGACGAGGCCGCGCGACGCATCGCCGAGGCGCCCCCGACCGCTTCGAAGCCCATGGCATCGACCGGGGGCAAGGCGAAAGCCTCCAAGGGCAAGGGCCGCGCGCCGGTCGTGAAGGGTCAGCCGAAGCCGTTCAAGAAGCGTCAAGGGCGGTAGCACGCCAGTGTGCCGCCGTCGGGCTCAATCCCAGTCGAGGTAGTCCTCGATGGCCCAGGATGTCGCGCCGACATGCGTCGCGGGAAACATGTGCTCGCCGCCCTCGATCGGCACGACGCTGACGAGGCCGGGCGCGGATGCCCGCAGCGCGTCGCCGTTGCCCGGCGGGGTGACATCGTCCGCGGTGCCCTGGATCACGAGGACGGGGACCCCTTCCGCAAGCGGTGGCGCGGCCTCGGGCGCCTCCACGCCGAGCAGCAGCACGCCGTTGACGCGTGCGTGATGCACCAGGGAGAGCTGACGTGCGATCGAGCCGCCGGCGCCGTGTCCGCCCACCCACGCGTCGTCGATGTCGAGGAGATCCATGACGTCGACGACATCCTGAGCGAGATCGTCGATCGCGCCTTCGCGCAGTCCGATCCGCACGACGCGGAAGTCTTCCTGCGAGACCGAGTGCGCGAGCGGCTCGAGGTACTCTGCGGCCAGTCCGCGGTCCGCGATCAGGACGAGCGCGGGACCCTCCCCCTCTGCGGCGTAGGGCACGGCGCGCCCCTCGGGCTCGAAGACCTGCATGCTCGTCATACGCTCGATTCCTCTTTCTGTGCGATCTTCCGAAGCCGTGGAGTCAAAGGATCGTCCCATGCCGGCTGTCCGCGCTACACGTTGAACCGGAACTCCACCACGTCACCGTCCTGCATGACGTAGTCCTTGCCCTCGAGGCGGGCCTTGCCCTTGGCGCGGGCTTCGAGCACCGATCCGGCGGCGATCAGGTCGCCGAAGGAGATGACCTCCGCCTTGATGAAGCCCTTCTCGAAATCCGTGTGGATGACCCCGGCCGCCTGCGGGGCCTTCCAGCCCTTGCCGATCGTCCACGCGCGCGACTCCTTGGGCCCCGCGGTGAGATAGGTCTGAAGTCCGAGGGTGTCGAACCCGATGCGCGCGAGCTGGTCGAGACCCGACTCCTCCTGCCCCGTCGACGCGAGCAGCTCGGCGGCGTCCTCCGGGTCGAGGTCGATCAGCTCGGACTCGATCTTGGCGTCGAGGAAGACGGCCTGGGCGGGCGCGACGAGTGCTTCGAGCTCGGCCTTGCGCGCAGCATCCGTCAGCACCGCCTCGTCGACGTTGAAGACGTAGATGTAGGGCTTGGCGGTGAGCAGGCCCAGCTCCCGGATCGGCGCGAGGTCGATGCCCGACCCCGACAGCAGCACTCCGCGCTCGAGCGCGTCCTTCGCCGCGACGGCGGCCTCGAGGGCGGCGGGTTCGGTCTTCTTGGTCTTGACCTCTTTCTCGATGCGCGGGATCGCCTTCTCGAGGGTCTGCAGGTCGGCGAGCATGAGCTCGGCGTTGATCGTCTCGAGGTCGTTCTGCGGGTTGACCGCACCGTCGACGTGCACGACGTCGTCGTCGGTGAAGCCGCGCACGACCTGCGCGATCGCCTCGGCCTCGCGGATGTTCGCGAGGAACTGGTTGCCCAGCCCCTCCCCCTCGCTCGCCCCGCGCACGATGCCGGCGATGTCGACGAACGACACCGTCGCGGGCAGGATGCGCTCGCTGCCGAACACCTCGGCGAGCTTCGCCAGACGTGAATCGGGCAGGTTCACCACGCCGACATTGGGCTCGATCGTCGCGAACGGATAGTTCGCCGCGAGCACGTTGTTCTTGGTCAGGGCGTTGAAGAGGGTGGACTTGCCGACGTTGGGCAGGCCGACGATGCCGATAGTGAGAGCCACGGGCACTCAGTCTAGGCGCGGATGCCCCGGCCGGCCCGCGGGGCGATACGCGCGACGGATGCCGGGGGTCGACCCCGCGGATGCACGGCGCGCCTGCGCCCCGCCGCCGCCCCGCGCCGCGAGGGTGGGGTCGTGCCCCTGGATTTCACCGCCATCGACTTCGAGACGGCGAACTCCAGCGCCGCATCCGCATGTGCCGTGGGACTCGTGCGGGTGCGCGACGGTCGGGTGGTCGCCCGGGCGGGATGGCTGATCCGGCCGCCCGCGGGGCACGACGAATTCGCCCCGTTCAACACCGGCATCCACGGCATCCGCGCCGCCGACGTCGTTCGCGCGAAGGGCTGGACCGAGCAGCTGGGCGACCTCTGCGCGTTCGCCGGCGCCGATGTGCTGCTCGCCCACAATGCGGGCTTCGACATGAACGTCCTGCGCCGCGCGAGCGCCGCGACGGGTGACGAATGCCCGCCGTACCGATACGCGTGCTCGCTCCAGATCGCGCGCAAGACCTACGCCCTCGCGTCATACCGGCTGCCGTTCGTGGCCGCCGAGGCGGGTTTCTCGGGCTTCGCCCACCACGACGCCACCGCGGATGCCGAGGCCTGCGCTCGCATCGTCATCGACGCCGCCGCGCGGCACGGCGCCGACGACCTCGCGGCGCTCACGGCTGCCGCGGGCGTGCGGGTGTCGCGGCTCGAGGCAGCCGCGGCTGTCGCGCGGGTCGCCTGACGTCCCCGGGGCAGCGCGCCCGACACCGGGATGTCCGAGGTCGCTGACAGCATGAGGGCATGGAACCGCTGACACTCGTCGTGGCCCTCGCGGCCCTCGTTCTCGGCGCGCTGCTGGGCTGGCTGGCACGGGGCGGCCGCGCGCAGACGGAGCTCGCCACCCTGCGCGCCCGCGCGGGCGGCGCCGAGTCACTCGTCGCGGGCCTGCGCGAGCAGCTCGCGCACCAGCGCGCGGCCGACGCCGACCGGGCCGAACGCGAGCGCCGCGACCAGGCCGTGCTGCAGGCGCTCTCCCCCGTGCGCGAGACGCTGCAGAGCGTCCAGCGGCAGATCACCGACCTCGAGCGCGAACGGGGCGCACAGTACGGCGCGATCTCGGCACAGCTCCGCCTGTCGCTCGAGACCGACGAGCAGCTCAGGCGCACGACCGAGTCGCTCGCCGGGGCGCTGCGCTCCAACGGCACGCGCGGGGTGTGGGGCGAGACCGCCCTGCGCCGGGTCGTCGAATCGGCGGGCCTCACACGCCACGTCGATTTCACCCTGCAGACCCACATCGCCACCGATCAGGGCGCGGGACGGCCCGACATGGTCATCCGCCTCCCGGGTGACGCCGCGATCCCCGTCGACGCCAAGGTTCCCCTCGACGCCTACCTCGAGGCCACCGCGATCCCGGTGACCGCGTCGGGCGACGAGGCCGAGCGCCGAACCGCCCTGCTGCAGCGCCACGTGCGCGCGGTGCGCGTGCACATCGACGCCCTGGCGAAGAAGGCGTACTGGACAGGCATCGAGGGGGCGCCCGAGTTCGTCATCTGCTTCATCCCCAACGAGTCCCTGCTGGCGACGGCACTCGAAGAGGATCCGGCCCTGCTCGACTACGCCTTCACGCGCCGGGTGGCCCTCGCGTCGCCCGTCAACCTCTGGGCCGTCCTCAAGACCGTGGCGTTCGCCTGGACGCAGCAGGACGTCTCCGTCGAGGCCCGCCGGCTGTTCGACCTCGGCTCGACGCTCTACCAGCGGCTGGGTTCGCTCGCGGGACATGCCGAGGCCCTGCGTCGGTCGATCGAGCGCACCGTCGAGAGCTACAACCGATTCGCCGGCTCACTGGAGTCGCGCGTCCTCGTCACCGCACGCCAGTTCCCCGGCATCGACGAGACCCAGCTGCTTCCGGAGGCCGTTCCCCTCACCGAGCGCACCCGACCCCTGACGAGCTCCGAGTTCGTCGCAAGCGCCGACGTCGGCGACCTCAGGGACCGGATCGCGGCGGAAGACTGATCAGGCCCCGCCGCCGGGAATGAGGCTCATGAGTGCGACGACGGTGCCCGAAACCGCGACGAACGCGCCGACCATCCACCACACGCTGATCTCGTGCCCCTCTTCGCGCCGCACGCGAAGGAGCACGTCCGAGCGGCGTGCGGGATCGACGGCATCGGCGACGACCGCGATCGCGCCGGTCCTCGGTTCTTGCGCAGTGCTCGTGCTCATGCGAAACCGTCCTGTGTCTGCTGTGCTGGGGTCACCGTCGACGCTGACTGGCAGCATCCATTGTCGCAGACCGGCCGCCGTTCGTCAGGTAACGATCGGGTCGCAGATGCTCCGCGTCACAGCCACTTCGAGGTCAGGTGCTCCGACGTGATGCGCCGCAGCGTGCCCGACCGGCCGCGCAGCACGACGCTCTCGCTGTAGATGAAGTCGCCCTCGCGACGCACGCCGGCCACGAGCTGGCCGTCGGTGACGCCGGTCGCCACGAAGATCGTGTTGTTGCCCTTGACCAGCTCGTCGGCCTCGTAGACGTGACCGTCGGTGCGCAGCCCCGCATCGGCGCCCTTCTGCTTCTCCGCGTCGTCGCGCGGCCAGAGGCGGCCCTGGATGTGCCCGCCGAGCGCCTTGATCGCACACGCCGTGACGATGCCCTCGGGGCTGCCGCCGATGCCCACGCACATGTCGGTGCGGGCGTTGTGGCGCGCGGCGTTGATTCCGCCCGCGACGTCGCCGTCGGACATCAGGCGCGTGCCCGCTCCCGCCGCACGGATGTCGGCGATGAGCTGCTCGTGCCGCGGGCGGTTGAGCACCGACACGACGATCTCGTCGACCGGCTTGCCGAGCGCCTTCGCGAGCAGTCGGATGTTCTCTCCGACGGGCAGACGGATATCGACGACGCCCACGCCCGCCGGGCCGGTGACGAGCTTGTCCATGTAGAACACCGACGACGCGTCGAGCATCGTGTCACGATCCGACACCGCGATCACCGAGAGCGCGTTCTGCCGACCCGCCGCCGTCAGCGAGGTGCCATCGATCGGGTCGACGGCGACGTCGCACTGCGGCCCTCGGCCGTTGCCGACCTTCTCTCCGTTGAACAGCATCGGCGCCTCATCCTTCTCGCCCTCGCCGATGACGATGACGCCGTCGAAGTTGACGGTAGTGAAGAACGCGCGCATCGCGTCGACGGCGGCGGCGTCCGCGGCGAGCTTGTCGCCGCGTCCGATGAACGGCACGGCGCGAATGGATGCCGCCTCCGTGGCACGCACGAGTTCCAGAGCGAGGTTGCGGTCGGGGTGGAGGGGGCTCATATCGCCCGTGATGCTCACCATGTCGCCAGCCTAGCGACGCCCACCCGCGTGCACGGGAGAATTTCGGCGCAGCGGATGCGAAGGAATCGCGATTCTTATCAGGACAGCATCCAGGCCCACTCCCCGTCCGCCCCGGGGGCTTCGCTAGGCTGAACGTCGGTCACGATCCGATCCCGAAGGAGCCGACATGCCCGTCGCCACCCCCGAGCAGTACGCCGACATGCTGGACCGCGCGAAGGCCGGCGGCTTCGCCTACCCCGCGTTCAACGCCTCGAGCTCGCAGAGCGTCAACGCCATCCTCCAGGGCCTCACCGAGGCGGGATCGGACGGCATCATCCAGGTCACGACCGGTGGTGCCGACTACTTCGCCGGCCACACGGTCAAGGGCCGTGCGACCGGTGCGCTGGCGTTCGCAAAGTTCGTGCACGAGGTCGCGAAGAGCTACCCCGTCACGGTCGCGCTGCACACCGACCACTGCCCGAAGCCCGCGCTCGAGGACTTCGTGCTGCCGCTGATCGCCGAGTCCGAGAAGGTCGTCGCCGACGGCGGCAACCCCATCTTCCAGTCCCACATGTGGGACGGATCGGCCGTGCCGCTCGATGAGAACATCGAGATCGCCAAGGAGCTGCTGCCGCGTCTGAAGAACATCAATGCGATCCTCGAGGTCGAGATCGGCGTCGTCGGCGGCGAAGAGGACGGCGTCAAGCACGAGGGCTCGAACGAGGCCCTCTACACGACCGTCGCCGATGTGACGGCCGCCGTCGAGGCGCTGGGCCTGGGCGAGAACGGTCGATACATCTCGGCGCTCACCTTCGGCAACGTGCACGGCGTCTACAAGCCGGGCAACGTCAAGCTGCGCCCCGAGCTGCTCGGCGAGATCCAGGAGGGCATCGCCGCACGCTTCGGCACCGGCCCCAAGCCGCTCGACCTCGTCTTCCACGGCGGCAGCGGCTCGACCGACGAGGAGATCGCCCTCGCGGTCGCGAACGGCGTGATCAAGATGAACATCGACACCGACACGCAGTACGCGTTCACGCGCGCGGTGGCCGGGTTCATGTTCCAGAACTACGACGGCGTGCTCAAGGTCGACGGCGAGGTCGGCAACAAGAAGGCGTACGACCCGCGCGCCTGGGGCAAGATCGCCGAGACCGCGATGGCCGCCCGCGTCGTGCAGGCGACGCAGCAGCTGGGCTCGGCCGGCAAGTCGCAGAGCTGACCGCACGCGCTCACCCGCGCACCGGACCACGCAGAGAGAAGCCTCGGCCTTCGGGTCGGGGCTTCTCTCGTGCGCTCCCGGTCAGGGCGCGCGGAACCCGTCGAGCACGCCCGGTGCACCCTCCGGGCGATCGATCACGACGATCTCGTCTCCGGCGCACACGGATCCCCCGCGGATGACGCGCAGGTAGGGTCCGAGTCGGCGCTCGGCCGCGAACCGCTTGACCCAGCCGCGCTCGTCGGCGCCGCCGATCCAGCGCGAGAAGGTGGCGCACGGCGTGCGCGGCATCGTGACCTCGACTTCGACACGATCGCCGATGCGCCACCGCTCGCCCACGAGCGCCGCGTTGACATCGAGCCCCTCCACGCGCAGGTTCTCACCGAACGCGCCCGGCGCGATCTCGCGATCCAGCTCCCGGGCCCAGAAGTCGGCGTCCTCCTGCGCGTACGCGTAGAGGGCCTTGTCGAATCCGCCGTGATGTCTGCGATTGACCTGCACGTCGCCGCGCACGCCGTATGGGCCGATGAGGACCGCACCCTCGATCGGACGCTTGTCGATCCCGGTCACCCCCGCCGTTCCCGCGTCGGGGAGCAGCTGATGCACGGCGCAGACGGCGAGGAGACGAGGCATCCGCTCATCGTAGGGCGATCAGCCCGTCACGCCCGCCATCAGCGCGTTCCACAGCGCGGGATCGCTCATGATGGGCACGAGCATGAGGCCGCCGGCGATCAGATTGAACACCACGCCCGCCGTCAGCGGGATCCACCAGGTCAGGCGGCCGCGCCGCAGATTCGTCCACGACAGCGCCGCGGTGACGATCCAGCCCAGACCCAGCACGAGCGCGGCGGCGATGCCCCAGATCTGCGCTCCGGCCGGGACGCTGTACTCGGCTTCGACGCCCATGACGCCCAGCAGCGTGTCGACATAGCCGGAATAGTCCGCCAGCGACGGGATCGAGGTGAGCACGGTGAAGAGCCCGTACCCGAGCAGGGCGAAGGTCGCGATCCGGTCGACGCGGCGCGGGCGGGGGGATGCTGTCGCCGCCGGTGTCTGCACCGGTGCCGGTGCAGACACCGGCGGGGCGGGCGGAGTGGCCGGGTCGTCGAGGGACTGTCCGGTCTCCAGAGCCCACGTCGCGTCGGGCTGCTGGATGCGGGCGCGCTGCTCCTCGGGGCTCGCGTACTCGCCGAACTGGGGGCGCGGGCGGGGCGTCTCGCCCTCGCTCACGAGCGACTCCGCTCCGCGGCAGTGCGGCCGCCCCGGCGATCCTGGGTGTCCTGACGCAGTTCTTTGGGCAGCGAGAACATGAGGTCCTCCTCGGCGGTGCGCACCTCTTCGATGTCGCGGTAGCCGGCGCCGGCGAGGTCGGCGAGCACCTCCTGCACGAGCACCTCCGGCACCGACGCGCCGCTGGTGACGCCGACGGTCTCGACACCCTCGAGCCATTCCTGCTTGACCTCGTCGGCGTAGTCCACGCGGTAGGCGGCCCTCGCACCGTGTTCGAGGGCGACTTCGACCAGGCGCACGCTGTTGGAGGAGTTGGCCGATCCCACGACGATCACGAGGTCGGCCCCGACGGCGACCTTCTTGATCGCGACCTGACGGTTCTGCGTCGCGTAGCAGATGTCATCCGAGGGCGGATCCTGCAGCTGCGGAAACCGCACGCGTAGCCGCCGCACGGTCTCCATGGTCTCGTCGACCGACAGCGTGGTCTGCGACAGCCACACGACCTTGTCGGGGTCACGCACTTCGACGATGTCGGCGTGATCGGGTGAGTTGACGACGGTGACGTGCTCGGGCGCCTCGCCAGCCGTGCCCTCGACCTCTTCGTGCCCCTCGTGGCCGATGAGCAGGATCTCGTAGTCGTCGCGTGCGAACCGCACGGCCTCGCGGTGCACCTTGGTCACGAGCGGGCAGGTCGCATCGATCGCCTGCAGTCCCCTGTCGGCGGCGGCCGAGACGACGGCCGGCGACACCCCGTGAGCGCTGAAGACCACATGCGCACCCTCGGGCACCTCGTCGACCTCGTCGACGAAGATCGCGCCGCGCGCCTCGAGCTCGGTGACGACGTGGATGTTGTGCACGATCTGCTTGCGCACGTACACCGGCGCTCCGTAGCGCTCCAGCGCCTTCTCCACAGCCACGACGGCGCGGTCCACCCCCGCGCAGTATCCGCGGGGAGCGGCCAGCAGCACCCGCTTGCGTCCCTGCACCGGGATATCCTGAAGGCGCCCGGATCGCCCCGGAACGCGGGGCATGGGCATACGCACGGTGGGGGTAGTCACCCCTCGATTCTACGGGCGCGATCCTGCGCCCTCTCCGAGAGGAACGCCGATGGTCGATACCGCCGCGCGTCCCGCGTTCGCCCCGGCGGGTGGCCAGGTCCATCCGCGGGACTCCTCCCCCGACCGCCCCTGCTCGGTCGCGGCGCTCGGGACGGTGGTGCGCGACTACGTCGCCAAACTCGGCTCCCCGTGGATCGAGGGCGAGGTGACCGAGTGGAACGTGCGCGCCGTCGGCACCTTCGCGCGGCTGCGCGACATCGACGGCGACGCCGTCATCTCCCTCACGATCTGGTCGCGGGTGCGCGACCGCATCCCCAAGGACATCAAGGCGGGCGATCGCATCGTCGTGTGCGCCAAACCCGAATACCGACTCAAGAGCGGCGACCTGTCGTACGTCGTGTCCTCGGCCAAGCACGTCGGGCTGGGCGACCTGCTCGAGAGCCTCGAGCGCCTGCGATCCCGGCTGCGCGCCGAGGGGTTGCTGGATCCCGGCCGCAAGCGTCGGCTCCCCTTCCTGCCCCACACCGTGGGCCTGATCACGGGCAAGAACACCGACGCCGAGAAAGACGTGCTACGAAACGCCGAGCTGCGCTGGCCGCATGTCCGCTTCCGGGTCGTGCACGCCGTCGTGCAGGGCGACCAGTGTGTTCCCTCGGTGCTCGCAGCGCTCCGCACGCTCGACGAGGACCCCGAGGTCGATGTCATCGTCATCGCGCGGGGCGGCGGCGATTTTCAGGATCTGCTCGGCTTCAGCGACGAGCGGATGCTGCGCGCCGTGGCCGCGGCATCCACCCCCATCGTCAGCGCGATCGGCCACGAGGCCGACCGGCCCCTGCTCGACGACGTGGCCGACCTGCGGGCATCCACCCCGACCGACGCCGCCAAGCGGGTCGTCCCCGACGTGGCCGAGCAGCTCGCGCTCGTGCGCCAGGCGCGAGCGCGCCTGACCACCCGTCTCTCGCAGAGGCTGCAGCACGAGCAGGTCCATCTCGCCCAGCTGCGCTCGCGACCCGCCCTGCGCGCGCCCGAGAGCCTGATCCAGGATCGCGCCGCATGGGTCGACCAGGCGCTCGCGCGCGGCCGCGCGAGCGCCGATCGCGCCCTCACTCGAGGTCACGCCGAGATCGCACAGCTGCGAGCCTCGCTGCGCGCCCTCAGCCCCCAGCACACCCTCGATCGCGGCTACGCGATCGTGCAGATCGCCGGCGAGGTGGTGCGCAATGCCCGACAGGCGCCCGAGGGCGCCGAGGCGATCGTCACGGTCGCCCGCGGGAGCTTCGCCGCGACCTCCCACGGCGAGCGCGGCGAGTGAGCGCCGCTGAGGTGTCCGATGCCCCGAATAGGATGGTGACCATGACCGAGCAGGCCCCCCTTGCCGAGCTCTCGTTCGAGCAGGCGCGCGACGAACTGCAGCAGGTCATCGTCCGGCTCGAGCAGGGCTCGCCCAGTCTCGAAGAATCGCTCGGTCTGTGGGAGCGCGGCGAGGCGCTCGCCCGGCACTGCGAGGAGTGGCTCGTGGGCGCCAAGCGCAGACTCGACGCCGCCCGCGCCAGCACCGACGCTCCCGCGGCGGAGGATTCCTGATGGCCGGCCAACGGGTCGTCGCTGAGCTCGGCCGCCCCGAGACTCCCGACGAGACGGCGGCACGCAAGGCGGAGTCCTCGCGGGTCTACCGCTCCAGCCAGACGTTCCGCAATCTCATCGCGGCGCTCATCGCCACGCTCCTCGTGGTGCTCGCCGTCGTCTTCGGTGTGCCCCGCGGTGAGCTGCCCGCGCGCGAGAGCATCGACACCGCTCCCGTAGCGGCAGATGTCGCCGAGACGTACGACCGGGCGGTCATCGATCCCGCCGTGCCCGACGCGTGGCGCGTCAACTCCGCGGCCGTCGCCGCCGAGGCCGATGGATCGACGGCATGGACGATCGTATACGTGCCCGATGACACCAGCTTCGTGCGGTTCTCGCAGGCCTTCGATGCCGATGAGGCGTGGGCGCGCAGCGAGTTGCGCGGCACCGCCCCCTCCGGCAGCGCGACGATCGCGGGCATCGTCTGGCAGGTCTTCGAGCCCGCCGACGCCGACGCGGCCGGCAACATCTCCTACGCGCTGGGCACGCAGGCGGGCGCCGACTACGTCCTGGTCTCGGGCTCCGGTTCCGCCGACACCGTCGGCGAGATCGCCGAGATCATCGCCCCCCGTGTCGCCGAGCTGAGGAGCGCTACACCGTGACAGCCCCCACCCCCCTCGCAGTCTGGACCGAGATGCAGGAGGGCAACGCCCGCTTCGTCGCGGGCGAGCCGCGCCACCCGCGCCAGGATGTCGACCGGCGGCACGAGCTGGCCGCCGCCCAGGCCCCCCGGGCGGCCCTGTTCGGATGCTCCGACTCGCGCCTGGCCGCCGAGATCATCTTCGACGAGGGGCTCGGCGATCTGTTCGTGGTGCGCAACGCCGGCCAGGTCATCTCCGACTCGGTCGTGGGCAGCCTCGAATACGCCGTCGCCGTGCTCGGCGTGCCGCTCATCGTCGTGCTCGGTCACGACGCGTGCGGCGCCGTGCGCGCCGCGATCGAGAGCACGGCTGCCGACTCCCCCGCGCTTCCGGCGCACATCTGGCGACTCATCGCGCCGATCGTTCCCGCCGTGCGCCGCGTGCAGCGCGAACTCGTGGCCGAGGGCGGGGTGGCGACCGAGGTCGACCCCGAGCACGTGGGGCGCGAGCACCTGCGCGACACCGTCGCCGAACTGCTGCATTCGTCCGAGCTGATCAGCGACGCCGTGGCCGCCGGCACGCTCGCGATCGTCGGCGCCAACTATCGACTCAGCGAGGGCACGGCCGTGCCCGACGTGATCCTGGGCCTCGCGACGGACGCGACCGCCTGAACCATGAATCCGGAGGGAACGAAGACGTGACGGATACCGAATACCGCATCGAGCACGACACCATGGGCGAGGTGCGCGTGCCCGCCTCGGCGCTCTACGGCGCGCAGACCCAGCGCGCGGTGGAGAACTTCCCCATCTCGGGCGACAGCCTCGATCCGGCGCAGATCGTCGCCCTCGCCCGTATCAAGAAGGCTGCGGCGCTCGCCAACAAGCAGCTCGGCACCCTCGACGGCGCGATCGCCGACGCGATCGCCTCGGCAGCCGACGAGGTCATCGAGGGCCGGCACACCGACCAGTTCCCGATCGATGTCTATCAGACCGGCAGCGGCACGTCGTCGAACATGAACATGAACGAAGTGCTGTCGGCGCTCGCGACGCAGCGCCTCGGCGCGCCGGTGCACCCCAACGACCACGTCAACGCTTCGCAGTCCTCGAACGACGTCTTCCCGACATCCGTGCACATCGCCGTGACGCAGGAGCTCATCGACGATCTGATCCCCGCGCTCGATCACCTGGCGGTCGCTCTCGAGGAGAAGGCAGAGCTCTGGAAGGGCGCCGTCAAATCCGGCCGCACTCACCTGATGGATGCGACGCCCGTCACCCTCGGCCAGGAGTTCGGCGGGTACGCCCGCCAGATGCGGCTCGGCATCGAGCGCGTGCAGGCGGTGCTGCCCCGCGTGGCGGAGGTACCGCTCGGCGGCACCGCGGTGGGTACCGGGATCAACACTCCCCTCGGCTTTCCGCAGAAAGTGCTCGAGTTGCTGGTGGCAGAGACCGAGCTGCCGATCACCGAAGCCAAGGACCACTTCGAGGCGCAGGCGAACCGCGACGGACTCGTCGAGGCTTCCGGGGCGCTCCGGACCATCGCCGTGTCGCTGACGAAGATCAACAACGACCTCCGCTGGATGGGTTCGGGCCCCAACACGGGCCTCGGCGAGCTGCACATCCCCGATCTGCAGCCGGGTTCGTCGATCATGCCGGGCAAGGTCAACCCCGTGGTGCCCGAGGCGACCCTCATGGTGTGCGCCCGGGTCATCGGCAACGACGCCACGATCGCATGGTCGGGGGCGTCGGGCTCGTTCGAGCTCAACGTGGCGATCCCGGTGATGGGCACGGCGCTGCTGGAGTCGATCCGACTGCTCGCCAACACCGTCCGTGTGCTCGCCGACAAGACCATCCGAGGCCTCGAGGCCAACCTCGAGCGCGCCGCGGCGTTCGCCGGCATGTCCCCCTCGATCGTGACCCCGCTGAACAAGCTGATCGGATATGAGGCCGCGGCGAAGATCGCCAAGCACTCCGTCGCTCAGGGCATCACGGTGCGCGAGGCGGTCATCGACCTCGGCTACCTCGAACGGGGCGAGATCACGGCCGAGCAGCTCGACGAGAAGCTCGACCTGCTCTCGATGACCCACGCCGGCTGAGATGGGCGCCCCCGGCGCGCGGCGGGGTGTCGAGGCCGGATAATGAGCGCATGAGCGTGCGCGGGCGACGGACGATCCCGGCGAGGGTGCTGATCCTCGGCGCGATCCTCGCCGTCGCGGCACTCGGCTTCGCCATCGTCGGGGGCGTGACCTTTCTCGCCCAGCGCGACCGCACGGTCCAGGAGATCGACGATCGCCTGCTGAGCCAGATCGATGCGCTCAGCCAGGTGGCCGAGCTGCGGGTGGTCGTCGAGGGCACGGACGAGGGCCCCGGCAACGCCGTGCGCACGCCCGCGGATGAGTTCGCCGACGTCTCGGAGTTCCTGCGCGCCGCGGTCCAACGCCTGATCACCGGACCCCACGAGGCCTCCATCGGTGTGATCGACGGTGTCGTCGCCTATCGCGCGGCGAACGACCTCAGCGCGCAGCTGGCGGCGGACGAGGACTTCATCGCCGCCGCGGTCGAGGCTGCCGCCGATCCCGAGAGCGCACAGATCACGGACGCCGCCGCCGTGCCGGGCACCGTCCGCTACATCGCGGTGCCCGTCCCCGTGAGCGGTGACGACCGCCAGGGCGTCTACATCCGCGCCATCGACGCCGCCGCCGAACTCGCCCCGGTGACAGCATCCCTCGTCACCTTCACGGGAGCGGCATTGGTCACTCTGGGCGCGATGGGCGTCGTCGGCTGGTTCGTCACCGGCCGCATCCTCTCGCCCATCCAGCGCATGCGGGAGACCGCCAACGCCATCACGCCGACCGATCTGCGGGCGCGCCTGCCGACCGACGGCAACGACGACCTGGCCGATCTCAGCCGCACGGTCAACTCCATGCTCGACCGACTCGAGGGGTCGATCGACAGTCAGCGCCAGCTGCTCGATGACGTGCGGCACGAACTGAAGACCCCCATCACCATCGTGCGCGGCCACCTCGAGATGATGGACGTCGAGAACCCGGCCGACGTCGCCGGCACCCGAGACATCGGCATCGCCGAGCTCGATCGCATGACCCGGCTCGTGGAGGACATCGACCTGCTTTCGTCCGCCGAAGCGGACCAGTTCGACATCTCGCTCGTCGAGGTGGGCGATCTGACCCTGCGCGTGGGCGATCTCGTCGGCGCGATCCCGGGCCACCCGTGGCAGGTCGTGCACGCGGCGCGGGGCGTGATCGAGGGCGACGAGGACCGACTGCTGCAGGCGTGGCTGCAACTCGCCGACAACGCGGCCAAGTACACGCCTCAGGGCGCGCCGATCGAGATCGGCAGCGATCTGGACATCACGACGGCACGGCTGTGGGTGCGCGACCACGGTCCCGGCATCCCGCCCGCCGCGCGGCGACGCATCTTCCATCGATTCGCACGCGCCGACCACCGGACCGTGGGAGGATCGGGTCTGGGGTTGGCGATCGTGGACGCGATCGCCAAAGCGCATCAGGGAACGTGCGTCGTCACCGACACTCCTGGGGGAGGGGCGACATTCACGATCCACCTGCCTGTCTCACAGGCGGGGGCCGAGACGCTTCCCTCACCCGTCCGCGCCGGCGACGTGGTGTTGCAGAGAGAGGCGACGGGATGACGCACATCCTCATCGCGGACGACGAACCGCGGATCACGGCATTCGTGAGCCGCGGGCTCGAGTCCGCCGGGTACACCACGACGATCGTCGGCAACGGCGACGATGCGCTCGAACTCGCTCTCAGCGGCGACATCGACCTCGTCCTGCTCGATGTCGGGCTTCCCGGCATGGACGGCTTCGAAGTGCTGCGCCACCTGCGCGGTCAGGGCTCGACGGTGCCCGTGGTCATGCTCACGGCCCGCAGCAGCACCCGTGACACGGTGCAGGGGCTGGATGCCGGGGCCAACGACTACGTGGCCAAGCCGTTCAAATTCGACGAGCTGCTCGCCCGCGTGCGCTCGCGCCTGCGGGAGAACGTCAGCACCGGCAGCATCGGCGTCGTCTACGGCGACATCAGTCTCGATCCCCTCACGCGGCGCGCGCGGGTGGACGGCAAGGAGCTCGACCTGTCCGCGCGCGAGTTCGCTCTCGCCGAGCAGTTTCTGCGGCATCCCGGACAGGTCCTCAGCCGCGAGCAGCTGCTGAGCCGCGTGTGGGGACTCGATTTCGATCCGGGATCCAACGTGGTCGATGTCTACGTGCGTTACCTGCGCGCGAAGTTCGGGCCCGAGCGCATCGCGACCGTGCGCGGCGCGGGGTACCGCTGGGAGTGAGTCGTCGCGCCGGACGGCGCAGAGACGCAGGTCGCCGTGGGAGCACGGCGCACACAGCCGACGCCGGCGGATACGAGAAGCCCCCGGTGCTGGGGGACACCGGGGGCTGGGCGAGGCCTCGTACTGGGGGATCGGGCCTCGGGGGACAATCCCGCCGGATTGGGAGGGGGCGGGATTGGTTTTCTCGGATCCGCCGGCCGGACTGGGGAGACCGGAAGCGGATTCCTGACCCGCCGGAGCGGGCGCCTATGGAAGTTTGCATGTACAGAATGACAAACGGGCATGAGAAGATGCCGATAAATGGCATGAGAGTTCTCTCATTCCTGCGCATGAATGCCCTCTGAACGCCGAAGCGGGGGCGGAGCAGCGCTCCCCCCCGCTTCGGGGCGGCTCAGGCCAGCTCGCCGGCCTCCAGCAGGTCGGTCACAAGTGCGGCGATCGCCGAACGCTCGGAGCGCTGCAGAGTCACATGCCCGAAGAGCCCATGGCCCTTCAACGTCTCGATGACCGATGCGACCCCGTCGTGCCGACCGACACGCAAGTTGTCCCGCTGTCCGACGTCGTGGGTGAGCACGACGCGGGAGTTCTGACCGATCCGGCTGAGTACCGTCAGCAGCACATTTCGCTCGAGCGACTGCGCCTCGTCGACGATCACGAACGCGTCGTGCAGCGAGCGCCCGCGGATGTGCGTCAGAGGAAGGACCTCCAGCATGCCCCGCTCGAGCACCTCCTCGAGCACGTTGGGTGAGACGACCGATCCGAGGGTGTCGAACACCGCCTGGCCCCACGGGTTCATCTTCTCGGCCTGATCGCCGGGCAGGTAGCCCAGCTCCTGACCGCCGACGGCGAACAGCGGGCGGAAGACGATGATCTTGCGCTGCTGCTGCCTCTCGAGCACCGATTCGAGCGCGGCGCACAGCGCGAGCGCCGACTTGCCCGTGCCGGCACGCCCTCCGAGCGAGACGATGCCCACCTCCGGGTCGAGGAGCAGATCGATCGCGATCCGCTGCTCTGCGGAGCGACCGTGGAGGCCGAAGGCCTCGCGGTCGCCGCGCACGAGCCGGAACTCGCCCTCCCCCGTGACCCGCGCGAGAGCCGACCCGCGCTCGGAATGGATGATGAGGCCCGTGTTCACCGGCAGGCCCGCCACGTTCTCGTGCGCACCGACCTCGCTCTCGTAGAGGTCGCTCAGCTCGTCTCCCGAGAGGTCGAGGGTCGCGATGCCCGTCCACCCGGAATCCACGGCCTGCTCGGCGAGGTACTCCTCGGCCTGGATGCCCAGCGATGCCGCCTTGACGCGCATCGGCAGGTCCTTCGAGACGACGGTGACCTCCTGACCGTCCTGGGCGAGGTTCATCGCGACCGCGAGGATGCGGGTGTCGTTGTCGGAGAGGCGCAGGCCCGAGGGCAGCACGGTCTGGTCCGTGTTGTTCAGCTCGACACGCAGGGTGCCACCCTGTCCCACCGGCACGGGGAAGTCGAGCCGTCCGTGCTCGACGCGCAGTTCGTCGAGGTGGCGCAGGGCCTGCCGCGCGAAATAGCCGATCTCGGGATCGTGCCGCTTACCCTCGAGCTCCGAGACGACGACGACGGGAATGACGACGTTGTGCTCCGCGAAGCGGAAGAACGCCCGCGGGTCCGACAGCAGCACAGAGGTGTCGAGCACGTACGTGCGCAGCAACTCCCCGGTGTCGTCGTGGCGGTGAGATGCGTGCGAGTGTCGCGTCTCGTGCGAGGTCGTCGTGTGTTGCTGGCGCGCTGCCCCTGTGGTCACAACCTGCTCCCGACCCGGGGTGATCCCCGGTATCCGCTAGTCGACCACGAGGGTTACGAGTCGCACTCTGGTGGCCGACCCGACCGGGCGCCTTGCCCGATGAGATGAAGGTACGACCGCGGGTCGCGGAGGTGCCAATCCGACACGCCCGCGGCAGGTTACGGCGGGGTAAATTCGATGAGACGTGCCGCGAGCGCTCACCAGGAGCGCGCCTGCGCGAAGGCCGCGAGCGCGTCGCCCAGCATCAGGAAAGTGTCTCCCCCGGTGCCCACATGCGGGGACAGGCGCACAAGGCCCGCGCGCACCGTGCAGGTGATGCCGTGATTGGACAGCGACGCGGCGAGGGTCGCGACATCGGCCGGGTCCGGTGCCAGGGCGACGATGCCTGCGCGGCGCGACGGCTCGCGCGGGGTCACGGTGGAAAGTCCGTGACGCTCCGCGAGGAAGAGCACGTCTCGCGTCCGTTCGGCCAGGGCCTGCTCGATCGCGGGGACCCCGACGTCCCGCACCTCGCGCAGCGACGCGGTCAGGCGCGCGGCGGCGATCTGATCCGGCGGGCTGACCGTGAACGCGGATGCGGCGTGCGCGGGTGGCGGCACATCACCCGTGCCGGGCACGATGCCGGTACGACCCGAGAAGACGGGAACGAGGTGCTCGAGCGCCCGATCCGAGAACCAGGCGAAGCCGGTGCCACGACCCGCTCGCAGCCAGGTGTATCCGCTGGCGCACACCACGTCGGCCGCGGCGTAATCGGCTTCGACGACACCGAAACCCTGGATGGCGTCGACGATGAGCAGACGGTCGCCGATGACCTCGCGCAGCGCGCTGAGATCGGCTCGGTAGCCCGTGCGGTAGTCGACGAGGCTGACGGCGACGGCCCGCGTCTCGGGGGTGAGCGCATCGCGCACGACCTCGGGGGTCATGAACCCCGCAGGCGGATCGACCCACTGCGCGTTCGCCGCGTGCAGCGCCTCCGCAGCCCGGCTCACGGCCACGGTGAGACTGGAGAAGTCGAGGCGGGAGAGAACGACACCGCCCGTGACACCGAAAGCTGCGTGCATCAGGGCGTCGGTGGTCGACGGCTGGAGGGTGACGGCGTCGGCACGGGCTCCCAGCATCCCCGCGATCAGTCCTGTGGCGGCTTCGGCGTGCTCGTCGACATGCTCGATGCTCGAGCGGCGGCCGGTGCCCAGCAGCTCGAGATCGGCGGCGCTCTCCTCGCGCACCGTCGGGGAGAGCGGGCCGAAGGCCGCCCAGTCGAGGTAACCCGGTTCGAGATCGAACGTCGCCTGGTACTGCTCGATCGTGCTCACGAGCCTCATTCTGGCACGCGCCGAGCGGGCGCGGTCAGGAGCCGTAGCGCCGATCGCGGGACGAGAAATCCCTCATCGCGCGGAGGAAGTCGACCTCGCGCAGGTCGGGCCCGAGCGCCTCGACGAAGTAGAACTCGCTGTGCGCACTCTGCCACAGCAGGAAGTCCGACAGACGCTGCTCACCGGAGGTGCGGATGACAAGATCCGGATCGGGCTGACCGCCGGTGTAGAGGTGCTCGCCGATCTGCTCGGGGGTGAGGCTCTCGGCCAGCTCCTCGAGCGAGCCGCCCTGCTCGTGGTGTGCGGCGATGATGCTGCGCACCGCGTCGACGATCTCGCTGCGACCGCCGTAGCCCACGGCGAGGTTGACGTGCATGCCGGTGTGCATCCGCGTGCGCTCCTGCACGTCGCTGAGCACCTCGGCGAGCTCGGGAGGCAGGTTCGCCGAACGACCCACGTGCTGCACGCGCCAGTCGCGCTCGCGCGAGAGCGACTCGGCGAGCTCGGCGATGATCTCGAGCAGATCGCCGAGCTCCCGCGAATCGCGCTTGGCCAGGTTGTCGTGCGAGAGCAGGTACAGCGATACGACTCCCACTCCCACGTCGTCGCACCACGTGAGGAACTCGCGCATCTTCGCGGCGCCCGCGCGGTGCCCGTGCGCCGCCGAGTCGTACCCGAGCTGACGCGCCCAGCGCCTGTTGCCATCGATCATCATCGCCACGTGGTGCGGCACCGCATCGCCGGGCAGGCGCCGGCGCAGACGATTGATGTACAGGCGATAGAGGGGACCGCGTCCCTCGTTCGAACGGCCTGTGCTCACCCTCCTACGCTACCGGCCATGTGCCGCCGGGGGCATGCACGGGCGCTTACCCTGAAGGGGTGAGCCGCCGTCGATCCCGCACCCGAGCCCCGGAGGTCCCCGCCCTTCCCCTCATGGAGGCGGCTGACGTCGACGCGAGCATCGAGATCCGGCCGACGTGGCGCGGGTGGATCCACGCCGCCACCTTCCCCGTCGCGATCGCGGCGGGGATCGTGCTCATCGTGCTCGCTCAGGGCACCGCCGCTACGTGGGCGTCCGCGGTGTTCATGGCCACCTCCCTGCTGCTGTTCGGCAACTCGGCGCTCTACCACCGGTTCTCCTGGGGCCCCAAGACCAAGGCCGTGCTCAAGCGGATCGACCACGCCAACATCCTCCTGCTGATCGCCGGCACCTACACCCCGATCGCCGTACTGGCACTCCCGCCCGAGAAGGGGATGCTGCTGCTCACTCTCGTCTGGGGCGGCGCCGTGCTCGGCATCCTGTTCCGGGTCTTCTGGATCGGTGCCCCGCGCTGGCTCTACGTGGCCCTTTACCTCGTGCTCGGGTGGGCGGCGGTGATGTACTTCGGCGATCTGCTGCAGGCCAACTTCGCGATGATGATCCTCGTCGTCATCGGCGGGCTGCTCTACACCGCCGGCGCCGTCGTCTACGCACTCAAGCGGCCCAACCCCTGGCCGGGTCACTTCGGCTTCCACGAGATCTTCCACGTGTGCACGGTCCTGGCGTTCCTCTGCCACTGGACCGCAGCCCTGCTGATCGCGCTGAATCCCGTCTACAACGCCTAGTCGTCCTGTCTCAGCCGCGCGGCGGACCGGATTCGCCCGGGCCGCGCGGCTCCTCGCCGGCGGCGGTGCCCGGGTCGGCGGCATCCCCCGTGGTAGGCCCGTCGGCGGCGGGCCGCGCGTCTCGATCCGCCTGGGCGGCCTGCTCGGCGTCGAGTTCGGCGTCGATCTCGGAGCGGTACCGGGTGCGGCGGATGCGCCGCTGCATGTCCCAGACGAGGGCGAACACCGCGACCACGAGCACCGCGATCACGGCGAACCCTCCGAAGCCCGGGGTCACCAGCTCATCGGGCGGTGTCGTGGGCGACGGGGAGGGCACGGGGGTCGCCGCGAGGACGCCGAGAACGGTGAAGGGGATGAACGACATCGGGGTCCTGTTCCGCACGGTCGCCGCGACGGTGACGTCGGGGCCTCCGCGAACGCATAGCCTGGAGATTCCAGCCTAACTTCTCCCCCGGATCGACCGATGACCGCGCAAGAACACCTCGATGACCGCTACGGCCGCACTCGCCGCCCGGGTCGCCGGCGCGCGGCGTGGGTCGCCGTCATCGCCGTCGCGGCGCTCGCCGTGGGTGCGCTCGCGTGGGTCACGATCAGCTCGACGCTCGACGACGTGCGCGCCGACGACACGGGGTTCACCGTCGTCGACGAGCACGCGGTGTCGGTGTCGTTCCAGGTGAGCGGGCCGACGGGGCGGGAGATCGCCTGCGCCCTCGAGGCACTCGATCCCGAGTTCGGCGTGGTCGGGTGGAAGGTCATCGTGCTGCCCCCCGCCGCCGAGGCCACCCGGGCGTTCACCGAGACCGTGCCGACGCTCGCGCGCGCGACGACGGGTTTGGTGAACTCCTGCTGGGTCACCTAGGCTTTCAGCCACACCACGACACGCCCTGGCACGATGCCGGGGCGTTTTGATTAGTCGGTGGGCCTGGCGCCCCCGGATACCCACTTCTGAACGAAGGAGCACACCGTGTCGAACGATGCCCCGGTGACCTTCCTCACGCAGGACGCCTACGATCGTCTCGCCGCCGAGCTCGAGCACCTCGCCACCACGGGGCGCGAGGAGATCGCGGCGCGCATCGAGGCCGCCCGCGAGGAGGGCGACCTCAAGGAGAACGGCGGCTACCACGCCGCCAAAGACGAGCAGGGTCGCCAGGAGGCGCGCATCCGCAACCTGCAGCAGCTGCTCAAGTCCGCCGTCGTCGGCGATGCCCCCGAATCCGATGGCACCGTCGTGCCGGGCACCGTCGTCACGGCAAACGTCGCCGGACGCGAACTGCGGTTCCTCCTCGCCAACCGCGAGCTCGCCGCCGACTCGGCCCTCTCCGTGTACAGCGAGGCGAGCCCGATCGGCGCCGCGATCCTCGGACTGAAGGAGGGCGACACGACGACCTATGCCGCCCCCAACGGCCGCGACATGCCCGTTGAGATCGTCAAGGTCGAGACGTACGCGGGCGACTGAGCGACAGCATCCCGCGCCTCACCCTCTCGGGTTCGCGGTTGGTGCGCGTGGGTGAGCGTGTCCCGATTTCTGTCGCTTGATCGACGCCACAGCGACAGAAATCGGGACACGCAAGTCTGCGCGCGGCGGCCGGCCGGATGCACGTCCCACAATCTGTCGCTCGATCGACGCCACAGCGACAGAAATCGGGACACGCAAGTCTGCGCGAAGGACCGCGCCTCAGTCGGGCACGACCACGGGGTCGAAGCCCGCGTCCTTGAGCGTCTGCAGGGTCAGAGCCTTGTGCTCCTCGCCGCGCGTCTCGACGCTGATCTGCAGGATCACCTCGCTGATCTGCAGTCCCTGGCCGTGCCGGGTGTGCAGCACCTCGATGACGTTGGCCCCGGCATGCGCGATGAGATCCGACACCCGCGAGAGCTGACCCGGACGATCGGGCAACGGGATGCGCATCGTCATGTACCGGCCGGATGCTGCCAGCCCGTGTGAAACGACGCGCTGCAGCAGCAGCGGGTCGATGTTGCCGCCCGAGAGCACAGCGATCGTCGGACCCTGCGCCTGCACCTTGCCCGCGAGGATCGCGGCGACGCCGACGGCGCCGGCGGGTTCGACGACGACCTTGGCACGCTCGAGCAGCACCAGAAGAGCCCGGGCGATGTCGTCGTCGGTGACCGTCACGACGTCGTCGACGAGGTCGCGGATGATGCCGAACGGGATGTCGCCGGGGCGCGCGACGAGGATTCCGTCGGCGATCGTCGGCCGAGTCTCGACCTCGACCGGGTGACCCGCGCGCAGCGAGAGCGGGTACGGCGCGGCATTCTCGGCCTGGACGCCGATGATGCGCACGGTGCGCCCCTCTGCGGCGGCCCGCCCCTTGACGGCGGCGGCGACGCCGGCGATGAGCCCGCCGCCGCCGATCCCGACGAGGATCGTCTCGACCTCGGGCAGATCGTCGATCAGCTCGAGACCGAGCGTGCCCTGCCCGACGACGATGTCGCGATGGTCGAAGGGCGGGATCAACACGGCGCCCGTGCGCTCGGCGAACTCCGCCGCCAGCCGCAGCGGCGTCTCGACGGTCGCCCCCTCGAGGATGACATCGGCGCCGTAGCCCCTGGTCGCGAGGAGCTTGGGCACCGGCACTCCCAGCGGCATGAAGATCGTCGCCGCGATCCCCAGCTCCTGCGCCGCGAGCGCGACGCCCTGGGCGTGGTTCCCGGCGGATGCCGCCACCACTCCCCGCGCGCGCTCCTCGGCGCTGAGCCGCGAGAGACGGTACGTCGCGCCGCGGATCTTGAACGAGCCGGTGCGCTGCAGGTTCTCGAGCTTGAGATGCACCGGCACCCCCAAGACGTCGGAGAGGTGCTGCGACAGCTCGAGCGGCGTGTGCCCGATGACTCCGTGCAGCTCGGCCGCCGCGTCCTCGAACTCCGCCAGCGTCGGCATCGACTGCACGAGGGGCTCGGGAACGCTCATCGGGTACTCCTTCGGGGTCTGGGCACCGTGCTCCAGATCAGGTCACCGCGCACGGCCCGCTCCGGATCCTCCCACGCGCGCGAGCCGATCGAGACGGCGAACACGTTGACGAACGCGGCCAGGGGCACCGCGAACAGCGCACCCGGGATGCCCGCAATCATCGCGCCGCCCGCCACGACGAGCACGACCGCCAACGGATGCACCTTGACCGCGGACCCCATCAGGATGGGCTGGAGCACGTGGGATTCGAGCTGCTGCACACCGAGGACGACCACCAGCATCCAGAAGGCGATCCAGGGGCCGTTGTACACCAGGGCGAGGAACACCGCGACGGTGCCGGTGACGATCGCTCCGATGAACGGCACGAACGCGCCGAGGAAGACCAGCACGGCGACCGGGATCGCGAGCGGCACCCCGAGCAGGAAAGCGCCCAGGCCGATGCCGACGGCATCGATCGTGGCCACGAGCAGCTGCGTGCGGGCGTAGTTGACCACCGTCACCCAGCCCGAGCGCGCGGCCCCGTCGACGGCCGGACGGGCCTCTCGCGGGAACAGCCGCAGCGTCCACTTCCAGATACCGCCGCCGTCGGCCAGGGTGCAGAGCAGGATGAACAGCGCCAGCAGGGCGCCGGTGACGACGTGGCCGAGCGTCGATCCGAACGCGAGCGCCCCCGAGAGCAGCACTTCGGCCTGCTGCTGGATGAAGGTCCAGGCCTGCTGGAGCCAGTCGTCGATCTGCCCCTCGGTCAGGTGCAGCGGCCCGTCGATGAGGTACTGGCGCAGCTGCAGGACCGCGTCCACCGTGCGATCCTGGACACTCGCCCACTGCCGTGACACCTGCCAGATGACCAGCCAGAACAGCGCGGCGACCACGGCGAGCGTGCCGAGCACCGAGATCACGATCGCGAGCCAGCGGGGTACGCGGTGGCGCAGCATCCATGTGAACGCGGGCCAGAGCAGCGCGGTGACGAGGATCGCGATCAGGAGCGGGACGACGAGCAGCTTGAGCTGGATGACGATCCAGATGGCCACGGCGATCGCCCCCGCGATCACGAGCAGGCGCCACGCATACGCCGTCGCCACACGAAGACCGCGAGGGATGCCGGGGGCGATGTCGCTGACGACCGTGCGCTCGCGAAGCATGTCGGCCAAACGCCGACGCGGCTGCTGCGGGGACTCGCTCACCCGGCAAGTCTAGGATCTCGCGCGGACACCCCCGGCTCCCGGGCCCGTGTCGGCGGCCGGGGCTAGGCTGACGCGCGTGAGGCAGACCCTGAGTGCGGCGCAGGCGCGGCGTGCGGCGCTGGCCGCGCAGGGATTCGGGGCGCGACCCGGCGGCAGCGCTGCGGGCGATCCCGGCACGAGGCGCATGAATGCCGAGCTGCGGCGAATGCGCGTGCTGCAGATCGACTCGGTCAACGTCTTCGCGCGCTCGCACTACATGCCCCTCTTCTCCCGACTCGGTCCGTACGACACCGGGCGCCTGGATCGTCTGCTGTTCGCGCGTCGCGCCCCGTACGTCGAGTTCTGGGCGCACGTGGCATCGTTCATCCCCGCAGAGGACTGGGGGCTGTTCGCGTTCCGCATGGACGACCACCGTGCGCGCTACGCGGGGCCGGCCACATGGTTCGCCGAGAACACGGCGACGGTGGAGTGGGTGCGCGCCGAGCTGGCGTCGCGAGGGCCGCTGCGTCCCGCCGAGATCGAGAGCGACGCGCACGCCGCCGCACGGGGGCCGTGGTGGGATTGGAACGAGGTCAAGCGCGCCCTCGAGTACCTGTGGCTGTTCGGCGAGGTCGCGATCGCGGGCCGACGGGGGTTCGAGCGCCGCTACGCGCTGGCGCACGATGTCATCCCCGCCCACGTCCAGCCGGTGGCGCGCGACGAGGCGATGCGCGAGCTGGTCCGGCGAGCAGCCGCCGCCTATGGCGTTGCAACCGAGTCCGATCTCGACGACTACTGGCGCCTGCGTCGCCGGGGCGAGGTGCGCCGGGCGATCGCAGAGCTCGTCGAGGCGGGAGAGCTCCTGCCTGTGGCGGTCGAGGGGTGGGAGCGCGGAGGACGTGCCCTGCCCGCCTGGATGCATCGCGACGCGGTGGTGCCGCGCCGCGTCGAGGCGGCGACCGTGTTGACACCCTTCGATCCCATGGTCTGGTTCCGCGAGCGCGCCGAACGCCTCTTCGCCTTCGACTACCGCATCGAGATCTACACGCCGTCGGCCCAGCGCCGCTTCGGGTACTACTCCCTGCCCGTCCTCGTCGGCGACGACGTCGTCGGACGCGTCGATCTGAAGGCCGACCGCACGAGGTCGCGGCTGCTCGTGCAGTCCGCATGGTGGGAGCCGGGCGCGCCCCCGCACGCGGCCGAGTCGCTCGCCGGGGTGCTGCGCGACGCCGCGACGTGGCAGGGCCTGGAAAGCGTGTCGATCTCAGGCTGGGGCGACGCGGTCGACGATCTCGCCCGCGTCATGTCCGACGCGGCACGGCACGACCGCGTCGATCCGCAGCCGGTCGAACCCGCAGCCGACGAACCCGCGGCCGCGCAGGTGATCGTGTGAGACGGGGCGCTGTGATCGCGATCGCAGCGGCGGTGTCGGCACTGGCACTGGCGGGCATCGGTGCGGCCTGGTGGGTGTCGTCACTCACGCCCTCCGCCGCGGACGCCGCCGACGACTACGTCACCGCGCTCGCCGCCGGTGACATCGACGCTCTCGCCGACCTGGGCGCCTTCGAGGGCGACACGCAGACCGTGCGTGACGCGTTCGCGGGCGCGAGCGGCTTCGTCACCGCGGTCGAGCTCGAGGATCACGGCGCGGGATCCGATGACTCCCACGGATTCAGCGCGTGGGTGGAGCTGGGCGACGAGCGCCGCGAGCTGTTCTTCGTGCTCTCCCGCGCCACCGGGCGATGGCAGCTCGCCGCCGACCATCTCGGGACGCTCCGGGTCAGCACGAGCCTCGGCGACGCGGTGCAGGTGGGCGATGCCTTCGTCGCGGCGGGCGAGGTCGCCCTCCTCCCCGCCGAGTATCCGGTGCGGGCGGCACCCGCCGAGCTCATCGACGGAGAGTCCGTCGCCGTCGTGGCGGGCGATCGTCCGGTCGAGGTGCACATCGATGCGACCCTCTCCCCCGGCGCGGCGGCACTGGCGCAGCAGCAGTTCGACGACTACCTCGATGAGTGCACGACCGGGGGCACCGAGATCCCCTCGCGGTGCGGCATCGTGATCCCCTGGGGCGTCGATCTCGCCGCCGTCACGCGGTTCTCCTACCGCGTCGAGACTCGCCCCCAGCTGGCGCTCGATCCCGCCCCGCAGACGTTCACCGCCTCCGGCGGCGATGTGGTCGTCACCGTCGAGGGCACCGCACATGACGGCTCGCCGGCATCCCTCACCTACCGCGATGCGAACTGGATGCTGCGCGGCGGCATGGACTTCGTCGGCGACGAGCTCGTGCTCGAGGTGTGGTGAGCTCGCGGCTCAGAACTGCACGCGTGGCGGTTCCGAGATCGCGGCACCGTTCTCGACCTCGAAGAACTCCCGCTCGTGGAAGCCGAGGTTGCGGGCGAACAGGTTGTTCGGAAAGACCTTGATCTTGGTGTTGAGCTCGCGCACACCGCCGTTGTAGAAGCGACGGGATGCCTGGATCTTGTCTTCGGTGTCGACGACCGACTGCTGCAGCTGCAAGAAGTTCTGACTCGCCAGCAGCTGGGGATACGCCTCGGCGACGGCGAACAGCGACTTCAGCGCACGCTGCATATGCCCCTCCGCGACGCCCGCCTGCCCTGGAGAATCGGCCGCCAGGGTCTCGGCACGGGCGCGGGTGACGTTCTCGAACACCGCCCTCTCGTGTGCGGCGTACCCCTTGACCGCCTCGATGAGGTTCGGCAGCAGGTCGGCGCGGCGCTTGAGCTGCACGGTGATGTCGCTCCAGGCCTCATCGACGCGCACGTTCAGCGACACGAGGGAGTTGTACGTCGCCCAGAGGTAGATGCCGGCGAAGACGACGAGCGCCACGACGATCAGAACCGGGATGAGCCATTCCCACATGTGAGTCTCCTGCGCGCGTCGACATGGACTCTCTCATCGTACCGAGGAGGGCGCGCTCGGGCCTGGCAGAGCAGTGAGTATCCGCATCCGACCGTCTTGCCTCACGTCAAGATGTCCGGGAGTGAGTGATGCTTGCCTCACGTGAAATGTCCGCGTAGCTCAGGCGGCGGGGCGGGTGCCCTGGGTGCGGGCGGCGGCGAGTTCGATGAGTTGTTGCTGGATCTGGTTGATCCGTCGGGTGATCCGTGCCGGGTTCAGCTTCGCATGCTCGCGCTCCAGTCGGGCGCGGGTCTTCTCGTCGAGCACACCGGCGTCGAGCAACCGCTGGTAGGGGGTACGTGGCTTGTCGTAGACGCGCTTCTTCCGGCCGGCTGCGGTGTGGGTCCAGTCGATCGCTTTCACGCAGGGCAGCAGATGGTTCTTGCGGGCCATCACGAAATCCCAGAGCTCGTTGAGCAGGGTCATCTCCGCCTCGGTCTCGTAGCGGTAGCGGAACGCGTGTTTGCGGACCCAGTCGCCGTTGCGTTGCTCGACGTGCGCGTTGTCGTTGTGCTTGTAGGGACGCCCCCGGGTGACGGGGATCTCCTTCTTGTCCGCCCAGGCGATCACGCCCCAGTTCATGAACTCGGATCCGTTGTCGAAGTCGAGCCCGGCGACCGGGACGGGCGCGTTCTTCACCATCCATTCCAGGGCGCCGTGCACGTGCACGTAGGCGTTGTTGCGGATCGTGCGCAGCATCGTCCACCCCGCGACCGGGTCGGTGCCGGTCAGGGTGCGCAGGAACTCGCCTTTGAGGGAGTGGCCGCAGTGCGCGACGGTGTCCAGCTCCAGGAACCCCGGGACGGTCAGCGGGGCGTCCATGCTGGTGCGCGTCGGGATCGAAGAGCGCAGGATGTGGGACGGCTTCGTGCCCGAGACCGCGACCGGGTAGGCGGCGTCCTTGTGCGGTTTCAGGTACCGGTCGATCGTCGCGGCGCTCATCGATCGCAACTCGTCCAGCACCTCCGGTGTGACCCGCTGCTCGACCTTGCCGAGCTCACGGAAGCGGACGAGGCGTTCGAGGGTGTCGTCCATGATCGCCGCGAAGTACTTTCCCGACGGCTGCCCGGACAGCCGCCAGACTTCTTGCAGCACCACGAGCGCATCGTAGGAGTACTTCCGCTCACGCGGCTTACGCTGCTGATCGCGCGCGGCACCTTTGCGTGCGTTCGCGGCACGGATCGCGCGGCGCGCGTGATCACGCGTCCAGCCTGTCGCGTGCACAAGCTCGTCCAGCAGCCGGCCCTTCTCTTCCTTGCCTGCTTTCGCATACTCGCGGGCGAACTTCTTCGTGATCTCACGGCGCGCCGCCATCGACAACTCCCTGCTCATCACCCCAGGGAACTACGCGGACATTCCTACGTGAGGCACGCGCAGCCCTTCCCGGACCTTTTAGCTGAGTCTCGTCGCCGACGTGCGCACCGGGGTGAACCGGGGTTAGAGTGTCCTGCACAAGGGGAGTACTCCCACTGCGGCGGACCCGTCACTACGGACTCGATGAGGTGTCCCGGCCCGCCGGCCTTCGGGTGGAAGAGACCTTGACGACATCCGTCATCGTCTCTTGGAGTACCCGTGAACATCACCCCCCTCGTGTGGATCATCACGATCGCCGTCACGATCGCGTTCTTCGTCTATGAGTTCTTCGCCCACGTGCGCAAGCCCCACGAGCCGACGATCGGCGAATCGGCGCGGTGGTCCGCGTTCTACATCGCGCTCGCGCTGCTGTTCGGCATCGGTATCGGCCTGGTCTCGGGATGGGACTTCGGCGGCGAGTACTTCGCGGGGTATCTGACCGAGAAGGCCCTGTCGATCGACAACCTGTTCGTGTTCCTGCTGGTGATGGCGGGCTTCGCCGTACCGAAGGCGTACCAGCAGAAGGTGCTCATGATCGGGAT
The DNA here is from genome assembly GCF_046111165.1 of Microbacterium sp. HA-8. NCBI lineage: Bacteria > Bacillati > Actinomycetota > Actinomycetes > Micrococcales > Microbacteriaceae > Microbacterium > Microbacterium sp. HA-8. Next base: position 1,441,785 of record NZ_CP162025.1, on the reverse strand, counting down.
CGTGATCGCCCTCGTGCTGCGCGGGATCTTCATCGCCGTGGGCGCGTCGCTGATCGAGAACTTCTCCTGGATCTTCTACCTCTTCGGGGCGCTGCTGCTGTTCCTCGCCTGGCGTCAGGCCTTCTCGGACCACGACAGCAACCCCGTCGACGGCAGGTTCATGCGGTTCGTGCGCCGCCACCTCCGCGTCACCGAGGAGTATCACGGCGACCGGCTGACGGTGCGCCAGGGCGGGATGCTGTTCGTCACACCGATGATGCTCACGATCATCGCGATCGGATTCATCGACCTCATCTTTGCCGTCGACTCGATCCCCGCCATCTACGGGCTGACCAACGAGGCCTACATCGTCTTCACCGCCAACGCGTTCGCCCTCATGGGGCTGCGTCAGCTCTTCTTCCTCATCGGCGGGCTGCTCGAGCGTCTCGTCTACCTCGCGCAGGGGCTCGCCGTCATCCTCGCCTTCATCGGCGTGAAGCTCGTCTTCCACGCCCTGCACGTCAACGAGCTGCCCTTCGTCAACGGCGGGCAGCCGGTGGAGTGGGCACCGGAGATCCCGATCTGGTTCTCGCTGCTGTTCATCGCCGCGACGATCGCGGTCGCGACGGTGGCCAGCCTCGTGAAGACCCGCCGCGACGAGCGCAGCGACGACGATCCCGCGTGGGACGACGCAGACTCCAGCTCGGGCGCACCGAGCCTCGACGAGCAGGTCGATGATGTGCGCGGCGAGGGCGTCGAGGGTGAGATCCGCTACGACGACGAAGCCGAGCGCGCGGCGGGTGCCCGCGACGGGCGCGGCTGAGTCCCGGCATCCCGTCATGCGCGCCCGCCGGGCCCGGGCCTCGGGCCCGGCCGCGGGCCGAACCCACATTTTTGCAGCGAGCCACCCTCCGACGTGTGGTGGCTCGCTGCAAAAATGTGGGTTCGGCGGGACGCACGGGTCGGCCGGAGGCGCGGGTCGACCGGAGGCGCGGGTCGACCGGAGGCGCGGGTCGGCCGGAGGCGCGGGTCGGCCGGAGGCGCGGGTCGACCGGAGGCGCGGGTCGACGGGACGCGGGAGGCGCGGGTCGTCGGCGGCGCGGGATGCTGGAGGCCGAGGTAAGCGACGATCCCCGGGCCGATCCGACCAGCTGTCAGTACCCCCGGTGGGACTCGAACCCACACTTGGGCGATTTTAAGTCGCCTGCCTCTGCCATTGGGCTACGGGGGCGTCGCCGGAACACCGGCACCTTCCCCAGTATCGCCGAAGGCCGCGCGGGGCACCGTACGGAGGTGCCCCGCGCGGCCTTCGGCGCAGTACGGGAGGAGCAGGCCGCTCAGCGCGCGGCGGCTGCTGCCTTGGCGTCGGATTCGACGGCCTCGGGCGCATCGGCCGCCTTGCCCGCCTCGCGCGGGACGGCGGGCGGGGTGACCGCCGGTGCCGCCTCGGGCTGGGCCGGACGCGGCCGTGCGGCGAACTCCTCGAACACGTAGCGCGGGTTCTGCACCGTGGAGAGGTTGACGAGATCGCGGCCGAGGAAGAAGTTGTTGATCCAGCCCCAGACGACGCGGATCTTGCGCTCCCACGAGGGCATCGCCATGCCGTGGTAGCCGCGGTGGGCGAGCCACGCGATGAAGCCCTTGAGCGCGATGCCCTTGGACTGGAACACGCCGTTGTAGAGGCCGAGCCCCGCCACCGCACCGAGGTTGTGGTGGATGTAGTCGACGGGCACCTCGCCGCGCAGCACCGCGGTGAGGTTCTTGGCGAGAAGCTTCGCCTGGCGGACGGCGTGCTGCGCGTTGGGCACGCAGTAGCCTCCGACGCCCTTGCCCGTGAGGTCGGGAACGGCCGACACGTCGCCGGCCGCCCAGGCGCCCTCGACGATCTCTTCGTCGGTGCCCACGCGCAGATCGGCGCGGGTGCGGATGCGACCGCGCTCCTCGACCGGGAGGTCGCCGCCGCGGACTACCGTGGGGTTGGCCATGACACCGGCCGTCCAGATGATCAGGTCAGCGGGGATGGTCTCGCCGGTGGAGAGCTCGACGTTGCCGTCGACGGCGCCCTTGACCTGCGTGTCGAGGTGCACGTAGGCGCCGCGGGTAGCGAGGTCCTTCAGCACCCATTCGCTCGTCTTGAGCGAGACCTCGGGCATGATCCGGCCCATCGCCTCGATCAGGTGGAAGCTCGTGTCGTCGAACGTCAGCTGCGGGTAGTCCTTCAGCAGCGCGGAGGCGAACGAGCGCAGCTCGGCGAACACCTCGATGCCGGCGAATCCGCCGCCGACGACGACGACGGTGAGCAGACGCTCGCGTTCGGGGCCGGCCGGCAGTGTCGCCGCCTTGTCGAAGTTGGACATGAGGCGGTCGCGGATCGCGACGGCCTCTTCGATCGTCTTCAGCCCGATCGCGTTGTCGGCGATGCCGGGGATCGGGAACGTGCGCGAGACGACGCCCGCGGTCACGACGATCTGGTCGTACTCGTGCTGCCACGGCTCGCCCAGCTCGGGGGTGATCGTGGCGGTCTTGTTGGCGTGATCGATGCCGGTCACCTTGGCCGTGACGACGGTCGTGCGCTTGAGGTGGCGGCGCAGCGCCACCACCGAGTGGCGCGCCTCGATGGATCCGGCCGCGACCTCGGGGAGGAAGGGCTGGTAGGTCATGTACGGCAGCGGGTCGACGATCGTGACCTCGGCCTCGCCCTTTCGAAGGTGCTTCTCCAGCTTCCACGCGGTGTAGAAGCCGGCGTAGCCGCCGCCGACGATGAGGATCTTGGGCACGGCAGGTGTCACGGTGCTTGTCACGATGGGGGGAACTCCTCAAAGGATCACGGAGTCGGTGCGCGGTGTGGGCGCGCCGATCGGATGCGTCGGACAGCTGCGGTGACGCCGAGCGCTACCAGGATACCAGCCAGGGTCGAAGCCAGGAGAGGCAGTGTCCCGTACCGCAGACTGTCCGGGGACGGGAGCAACGCCGAACCGGCCTCCGTTCGGGAGCCGGCCGGAGGAAGCGCCTCGATCTCGACCGGCGCCGCGGTGGGGTCCGGCGCCGGCTCGATATCGGCTCGGCGGTAGAGCCGGATCCACTCCTCGATACTACCCATCGGGTTCTCCGCGACAGCGGGGATGCTGGCCTGCACTGCCGCAGATGCGTCGACGATGCCATAGCCGTAGAGCGGATCGGGTCGCGCGGTGGCAGCCTCGGCCGGTTTCGCCGTCTGGATGAGGCGATTCACGACATTAGCGACGTCGAGTTCGGGGTGGGCCGCGCGCACCAGCGCCGCGATGCCCGCCACGATCGGCGCCGCCCCGCTCGTTCCGCTCCACGTGACGATGCGTCCGTCGGCGGAGACGCCGAGCAGCTGTTCGCTGGGCGCCGAGACTCCGATCGTGATGCCCTGCGTCGACGCCTGCTCGCTCGCGTTTCCGGCCGGGTCCACCCCGCCCACCGTCAGCACGCCGGGAATCGTCGCGGGCGCGCCCACGCGGGTCGTGCCGCTGCCCCTGTTGCCGGCCGCGACGATGACGAGCACGTCGTTCTCGGCGGCGTAGAGGAACGCGTCGTCCCAGCGCGGGTCCCAGTCGAGGGTGTTCGTCGTGAAAGAGAGGTTGATGATGGTGGCTCCGGCATCCACCGACCAGCGGATCGCCTCCGCGACCTGGTCGACGAACGAGACCCGGGCCGTCGTGCCGAAACCGACGGACACCGAGAGCAGCTCGGCCTCGGGCGCGACACCCACCATGCCGGTTCCGCCCGCGGTGCCGCGGGCCGCGGCGAGCGAGGCGACCCACGAGCCGTGGTTGGCATCGACGGCACCGATGGGCGTGCGGCCGTCGGCCGATCCCGCCCCCGACACGTCCGTGCCGCCGACGACCGCGCCCGCGAACTCGGGCGGACCCGCGCCGATACCCGTGTCGATGATCGCGATGCGCTGGCCCGCGCCACGGGTGGTCTGCCACGCCTGCCGCACGCCGAGGGCATCGAGCCAGTACTCTGCCTGGCGGACGGGATCGGCGGTGTCATCCGCGAACGCGGGTTCGACGACGGGGGCGGATGCCGTGGCCGTAGCCGCCGCGGGCGCCACACCGCCCGCGAGCACGATCGCCCCGACCAGCAGCGCCGCGGCACTCGCGCGCAGTCCGCGCGCTCGCCCTGCCCTCACCCGGCGGCTCCGGGATCGGCGCAGACGCAGACGGAGGGGGACCAGCGCGAGCGCGCCAGCGCCAGATCGCCGACGGGATTGACCCCGGGGCCGGCCGCCAGGGCGTGGCCGGCGAGGGCGTGCAGGCACTTGACCCGCCTGGGCATGCCACCGGCGGAGATGCCCTCGATCTCGGGGACCTCGCCGAATCCGGCGCGGTCGGCGAGATAAGCGCGGTGCGCGGCCGCGTAGCCGGCGAGCAGATCGTCGTCGGCCTGGAGGGTCTCCTGCAGCTCGGCCATGACGTGCGTGGCCTCGAGCTCGCTCATCGCCGCCGTCGCCGCAGGGTGGGTGAGGTAGTAGAACGTCGGGAACGGCGTGCCGTCCGGCAGCCGCGGAGCGGTGGCCACGACGGTGGGATTGCCGCAGACGCAGCGCGCGGCAATACCGACGACCCCGCGCACGGGGCGACCCAGCTGCCCGGTGACGACAGCGAGTTCGGCGTCGGTGGGCGCGGCGAAGGGCGGGGTGGTCACCCCACCAGGGTAGTCGCCGCCCTCAGGGCGCCGGCGCCTCGGGCCCGCGGACGGTCTGGGCGAGCCCCGCGGTCGCGACCGAGGAGAGCATCTGCGTCATCCAGTCGGTGCGGGTCTCGGTCACCTCGGCGCTGACGGGCTCGTCGAGCGCGGGCTGGAACGCCGCCTCGAGATCGTTGACGACGAGGTAGACCACCTCGCCGGGTCGCACGTAGTACAGCCGCTCGCGCGCCTGCGTCGTGATGTAAGCGGGGTCGCTCCAGCGCTCCTGCTGCGCCTCCAGGTCGGCGACCTCCTGCTGACCGAGCTGCACCGACGCCTCGAGGGCCGCGATCCGCTGCCGCTGCTGCACGAACGTGCCGACCGTGGGCACCAGCACGAACGCCGCGAGCACGACCAGGCCGAGCATCACGACCATGAAACCCGAGAGCCGGATGCCGCCGAGCCAGCCCCGCACATCGACCTGTCGCCGCGGCGGCCGATCCCGCCGAGGTCGGCCCGCGCGGCCCCGGGCGGACGGGGGTGTCGTGACGGCAGCATCCCGCGTCGTCGTGGCATCGCCTGAAAGCCCGGAGGGGGGAGCCGGCCGTTTCGCCATGACTCCCCCCTCCGATTGCGTGTGCGGTGCGCTCAGCCCTTGTAGCGGGGGAACGCCCCGCGACCCGCGAAGACCGCGGCGTCGCCGAGCTCCTCTTCGATGCGCAGAAGCTGATTGTATTTCGCGACGCGTTCGCTGCGGGCGGGCGCGCCGGTCTTGATCTGACCCGCGTTGACCGCGACGGCGAGGTCGGCGATCGTGGTGTCCTCGGTCTCGCCCGAACGGTGCGAGAGCATCGAGCGGTAGCCGTTCTGGGTGGCGAGCGAGATCGCGTCGAGGGTCTCGGAGAGCGTGCCGATCTGGTTGACCTTGACCAGCAGCGCGTTGCCCACGCCCAGGTCGATGCCGCGCTGCAGACGCTCGGGGTTGGTCACGAACAGGTCGTCGCCGACGAGCTGCACCTTGGTGCCGATGGCGTCGGTGAGCGACTTCCACGCGTCCCAGTCGTCCTCGGCGAGGGCGTCCTCGATCGTGACGATCGGGTAGTTCGCGACGAGATCGGCGAAGTAGTCGGTCAGCTTGTCGGCCGACCAGGCCTTGCCCTCGACGGTGTAGACGCCGTCCTTGAAGAATTCGGTCGCGGCGACGTCGAGACCGACGGTGATGTCGCGTCCGGGCGTGAACCCGGCCTTCTCGATCGCCTTCATCAGGAAGTCCAGACCCTCGCGGTTGCTGGGCAGATCGGGGGCGAAGCCGCCCTCGTCACCGAGACCCGTGGAGAAGCCGGCGGCCTTCAACTCGCCCTTGAGGACGTGGTAGACCTCGGTGCCCCAGCGCAGCGACTCGGCGTAGGTGTCGGCACCCGTGGGGGCGAGGAAGTACTCCTGGAAGTCGATGCCGTTGTCGGCGTGCTCGCCGCCGTTGATGACGTTGAACAGCGGCACGGGCAGGACGTGGGCGTTCGGTCCGCCGAGGTAGCGGAACAGCGGCAGGTCGGCCGAGTCGGCGGCGGCCTTGGCGACGGCGAGGCTGACGCCGAGGATCGCGTTGGCGCCTGTGCGCTTCTTGTTCTCGGTGCCGTCGGTCGCGATCAGGATCTCGTCGATGAGGCGCTGCTCGCTGGCCTCGACGCCCTCGATCGCGGGGCCGAGCTCGTCGATGACGGCCGCCACCGCCTTGAGGACGCCCTTGCCGCCGTAGCGCTTCTTGTCGCCGTCGCGTAGCTCGTACGCCTCGAAGGCGCCGGTGGATGCGCCGGAGGGGACGGCTGCGCGCTGGACGATACCGTCGTCGAGGAGCACCTCCACTTCCACCGTCGGGTTTCCGCGCGAGTCGAGAATCTCGCGTGCGCCTACTGCCTCGATGAGTGCCACGGGGTTGCTCCTTTGTCGTGGACTGAAGGTGGATGGGAGCGTCGTCGATCCGCGGGCCAGTCTAGCGAGGCGCAGTGTCGGGTTTGGGGGTCCGATTCAGGTGAGCACCGCGATCGCGATGCCATCCCACCCCTTCGCGTCGAGCGTCTGGATCGCCGTGGCCTCGAAGCGCGGGTCGCGGGCGAGCATCTCAAGTCCGCGCTGCACGCCGAGGATCTGCGGATCGTCGGTCGCAGGGTCGGCGACCCTGCCCGAGCGGACGATGTTGTCGACGACGACCACCGCGCCCGCCCTGCCGAGCCTGGCGGCCCAGTCGAGGTAGATCGTGTTGGACTCCTTGTCGGCGTCGATGAACACCAGATCGAACGGCTCGACGCCCTCGAGCGTCGGCAGCACGTCGACGGCGCGACCCACCCTGATCTCCACGCGGTCGCCGACGCCCGCGCGGTCGAGATTGGAGCGCGCGATCTCGGCGACGCGGGTCTCGGCCTCGATCGTGACGACACGGCCGCCGTCGGGCAGCGCGCGCGCCAGCCAGATCGTCGAATAGGCCCCGAGCGTGCCGATCTCCAGCACGCGGCGGGCGTTCGTCATGCGGGCGAGCAGATGCAGCAGCTTGCCGTTGACCGGCGCGACCTCGATGGGCGGCAGTCCCGCTGCGCTCTGTGCGGCGATCGCCCGGTCGAGATCGGGGTCGTGCCCGACGAGCGTGGCGGTCAGATAGGCGTCGACGCGCTGCCACGCATCGACGGTGGGCTCGCTCATGGGCCCAGCCAACAAGCAGGCGCGCGCCGCGTCAACCCTCGTGCGCCAAGACCGGCGTCGTGCGCCCCGCGAGCCTACGGGCGCCGTCCGGGGTCGGTGACGGCCTCGACGAGGGCAGGCAGCAGCGCATCGGCGGTACGTCGGTAGCCCAGAGCGCTCGGATGGAAGCGATCAAGGCTGAACATCTCATCGGGCTGCAGGACGAAGAAGGGCCCCACCGCCGCGCGCAGCGACACCGCGCGCGCCCCCGCGTGCCGCGCGGACGCGGTCTGCGCGGCGGCGAGCTGGCGGGACAGGCGCGACACGAGCGCGCGCAGCGGCTGGGGCACCGGCCGGAGCGCCCCGAGATCGGGGCATGTGCCGACCACGACGGCCGCGCCGCGGGCGTGCAGCTGCTCGATCGCCGCGCGCAGATGAGCGACGGATTCGCGCACCGGAACACGGTGCGTCACATCGTTGCCGCCGACGACGATGACCGCCGCATCGGGCGCGTAGCCATCGTCGAGGCTCTCGAGCTGAACCGCGAGGGCGGACGATTCGGAGCCCACGACCGCCGCCGTGCGCAGGCGCACCGGCCGGTGCAGCCGCCGCGCCAGTCCCTTCGCCAGGCGCGCGCCGAGCGTGTCCTTGCGCCGCTCCGCGCCGAGCCCTGCGGCTATCGAGTCACCCAGGAGCAGCAGCTCGAGCGGGCGCCCCTCGAGCCGGCGGCGCCACACCCGGTCGGCGTCGACGGCGATCTCCCCGAGCGGCTTGCCGATGCGCCGTCGCGCAATGGCAGCCTGTCGGGCAAGGAGGCTTCGCACGGCGAAGCCCCCAAGACCTGCGACGACGAGAAGCGCGAGCGCCTGACCGACCGCTCTGGTGCGTCCCATGGGTGAAGTGCACACCCCGCCGGTGAACGGACAGCGACGATCCGGTGACCTCCGGAATCGCCGGCGTCTCAGTCGAGCGGCTTGAGGTCGATCGCGTCGGGTGCCGTTTCTGCCCCGACGATCGCGAACGCCGTGTAGCCGTCGGCTGCGGCGCGCTCGAGCGGCGCCTTGAGATTTTTCGTGCGCTGTTCGACGCGCACGCGCGAACCCCGGGCCACGAGCGCCGCCTTGAGCGAGAGCAGCCGCGGCAGCGGCATGTCGCGATCGTGCACGAGAACGACGGCGGATGCTGTGGCCGCCTCGTCCGCCGACACCAGATCGACGATGCGCTCGAACCCGATCGAGAATCCCACGGCGGGCACATCGGTGCCCAGGAACCGCCCGATCATGCCGTCGTAGCGCCCCCCACCCCCGAGGGAGAAGGACACCGACGGATGAGCGAGCTCGAAGATCGTGCCGGTGTAGTAGCCCATGCCCCGCACGAGGAACGGGTCGAACACGAGCGGGAGACCCTCGCCGCCGTCGACCGGCGGCCGGGCCGCGGCCACGGCCTCGCCGAGCGCCACGAGGTGAGCCACGACGTCGTCGGGGATGCCCTCGGGCAGTGCGCGGCGGATCTGCCGCTCGCCGTAGGGGATCAGCTCCTGGGTCTGCGGGCGGGTGAGGAACCGCTCGAACGCATCGACCGCGGCCTCGTCCGCACCGCGCTCGCGCAGCTCGGCGGCGACGCCCGTCGCACCGATCTTGTCGAGCTTGTCGATCGTGATGAGCACCCCGGGGCGCTGATCGGGCGCGAAGCCGAAGGCTGCCAGCATCCCATCGAGCACCCGGCGGTCGTTGATGCGCACCCGCGCACCCTCGAGCCCGAGCGCGTCGAGGGTGTCGAGCGTCGCGGTGATGAGCTCGGCCTCGGCGCGCGCTGAGGCATCGCCGATGATGTCGATGTCGCACTGCACGAACTGCCGGTAGCGGCCCTTCTGCGGGCGCTCGGCACGCCACACGGGCGCGATCTGGATGGCTCGGAAGACGCCCGGCAGGTCGCCGCGGTGGCTGGCGTAGAACCGGGCGAGCGGAACGGTCAGGTCGTACCGCAGGCCCAGGTCTGCGAGCGCCGCCGGATCATCGGCCGCGGCCCGGATGCCGTCGGCGTCGAGGCCGCGCTTGAGCACGCTGAAGGAGAGCTTCTCGTTGTCGCCGCCGATGCCCGCGTGGAGCCGGTCGTAGTCCTCGACGACGGGGGTCTCGATCTCCTCGAACCCGTGCGCACGGTAGCGGTCGCGGATGATCGCGAGCACACGCTCGCGGCGGGCCTTGTCGGCGGGCAGGAAGTCGCGCATGCCGCGCGGCGGGTTCACGGGTGGCACCCCCCCATCCTCTCAGGTCGCGTCCGCCGGCCTCGTCCGCCGCTCTGCGGTGCGGATCTCGGACTCGAGAGCGCGCAGCCGCTCTCGCAGGGCGCGCTCGGCATCCCACCCGTTCTCTCTCGCCTGCGCGACGAGGCGCAGCAGCGCGTCGCCGAGCTCGGCCTCGGATCGGATCCCGGCAGCGGACCCTGAGCCCGTCGAAGGGCCGGCAGCGGACCCTGAGCCCGTCGAAGGGCCGGTGCCCACCGCCGCCGCCTTGCCCAGCATCTTCTGCGCGAGCGCGAGCGCGGGCATGCCGCGGGCCACACCGTCGAGGACGCTCACGCGCTCCCGCTTCTCGGCGGCCTTCGCGGCGTTCCAGAGCTCCCGCACACGCTCGGGCGTGTCGGCGGTCTCACCGGCGAAGACGTGCGGATGCCGGCGGACCATCTTGTCCGTCAGGTCCGCGGCCACATCCCCGATGTCGAAGGGCGCCTCGGCATCGCGCGACGCGAGCTCGGCGTGGAAGAGCACCTGCCACAGAACATCGCCGAGCTCCTCCCGCAGCTCCGGGCGCGATCCGCTCTCGACGGCGTCGATCAGCTCGTGCGATTCCTCGATCAGGTAGGGCACCAGCTCGCGATGGGTGATCTGCTGCGTCCAGACGCAGCGCTCGCGGACGATGCGCATGGTCTCGGCCGCGTCGGCCAGCGCCCGCGCGCGGTGTGCGGTGACAGCATCCACGTCGTCGGAAGGGGTCATCGACCCATTCTCGTGCGGCCAGGACAGGAGAGGAGCCGAGAACAGGACGAACGGCGCCGAATCATCCTGTGCTCGGCTCCGATCCTGTGCTCGCCGCGCCCCGCGCCGGCGCCCCGCGTCAGTTAAGCTGGCCGCCCGTGGGCGTCGGGGTGTGCGGAACCTGCTGCGCCTCGGCCTCGGTGTCGGCGAGCCGGCGGTAGTGCCGCGCCCGCTGGGACACGAGCACGGCGGCCATCACGAGGGAGACCGCCGACCCGGCGAGCACGCCGAGCGTCGCCTCGTCCCGCACCAGCGCCTCGCCCGCGAACGCCAGCTCGGACAGCAGCAGCGACACGGTGAACCCGATGCCGCCGAGCGCACCGGCCGCGAGCAGGTCGGCGAACGAGAGGTGCGGCGTGGCGCCCCGGTTGCCCACCCGGAGGGAGATCCAGCCGAAGATCGAGATGCCGATGATCTTTCCCACCGGGAGCGCCACGAGGATTCCCCAGAACGCCGGCGAGAGCTCGGTCGGCGAGACCTGCGGGATCACGACGAGCGCGGCCGAGAAGGCGAACAGGGGCAGCACGATGCCGTTGACCCACGGCTCGAGCGCGTGGCGGGTGGCGAGGGCCGGGCGCTGGAACATGGCAAGGCCCAGAGCCACACCCGCGATCGTCGCGTGGACGCCCGAGAGATAGACCAGCACCCAGGTGGCGATGCCCAGCAGCACGAGCACGATCGCGAGCGGCACGCGCGCCCGCGTGTCGAGCAGGCGGCTCAGGATGCCGAAGACGACCACGAGCACCGCGGCCAGCGCGAGCAGGCCGACGTTGACGTCGGTGGTGAAGAGCACGGCGATGAAGATGATGCCGACGATGTCGTCGAGGATCGCGAGGGCGAGCAGGAAGATGCGGATGCCGGCGGGCAGTCCTTTGCCGAAGACGGCGAGCACGCCAAGCGCGAAGGCGATGTCGGTCGCGGTGGGGATCGGCCAGCCCGAGGACGCGTCCGACCCCGCGGCGAACGCGAGGAACACGGCGATCGGGATCAGCACGCCGCCGGTCGCGGCGATCGCCGGTTGGAGGGCCTTTCGGGCCGAATTGAGCTCGCCGTTGGTGAGCTCGAACTGCAGCTCGACCGCGACGACGAAGAAGAAGATCGCGAGCAGGCCGTCCTGCACCCAGTGCCCGATGGACATCTCGAACACGCCCGGGATGCCGAGATAGGTCTCCTTCAGGGCGCCCACCGCCGGACCGGCCGGCGAGTTGGCGACGATCAGGGCGGCGATGGCGGCCGCGAGCAGGATGATCGCGGGAAAACGGGCAGAGCGCAGCAGGGACACACGGGTCCTTTCGTCGGGGGTCGCGGTGGGCGCGCGCGCACCGCCGCCGACCAGACTTCCCGGCACACCAGGTTCCCAGTCTACCCGGCGAGCTGCCGCCTCCCCGGGGGCCCGCCCGCGTGACGAACAGGAAACACGCTCGCGCTAACGTGGAAATCATGCTCGATCCCACCCCCACCGAAGCCATCGACCTCGTCGGACGCTTCGATGCCGGTCAAGAATTGCCCGAAACGATGCGTGCCGATGTGCGCATGCTGGGGTCGCTGCTCGGTCAGGTGCTGCGCGAGAGCGGAAGCCCGGGCCTGTATGAAGACGTCGAGCGCCTGCGGACCGCCACGATCGCGGCCTACACCGACACCTCGCCCGAAGCGTTCGCCCGCGCGGCGGCGATCGTGGAGTCCTTCACGGTCGCCCGCGCCGACGAGGTGGCACGCGCGTTCACGTGCTACTTCCACCTCGTCAACCTCGCCGAGGAGCACCAGCGCGTGCGCATCCTGCGCGAGCGCGACGGACGCCCCGAGAAGGAGGATGCCACCGACTCCGTCGCGGCGGCCTTCGTGCGGCTATCGGCCGAAGTCGGCGACGAGACGGCTCTCGCGCGCTTGCAGGCGCTGCGGTTCCACCCGGTCTTCACCGCGCACCCCACCGAGGCGCGCCGCCGCGCGATCTCGACGAGCGTGCGCCGCATCGCCGCGCTGCTCGAGGAGCTCGACGCGTCGCTGCGCGGAGGGGCCGACGAGCGCCGCGCCCGCCGCCGGATCCTCGAGGAGATCGACACGCTCTGGCGCACCGCCCCGCTCCGCGCCGAGAAGCCCTCGCCCACCGACGAGGTGCGCGCCGTCATGGCCGTCTTCGACGACACCCTGTACACGGCGGTCCCCCACGTGTACCGCCGCATCGACGACGCCCTCCAGGGTCTCGCGGCCGGTCAGCGGCCTCCCGTCGTGCGTCCCTTCGTGCGCATCGGCTCGTGGGTGGGCGGCGACCGCGACGGCAACCCCTTCGTCACCGCCAAGGTCACGCGCAAGGCTGCGGGCATCGCGTCGGAGCACGTGCTGCGGGGTCTCGAGCGCACGACCGAGAGGGTGGGTCGCGCGCTGACCCTCGACGCCGACACGACCCCGCCGAGCGACGCACTCGTCGCGCTGTGGCACAGGCTGCGCGCCGCCGACGAGGACGCGGCGGCCGACATCGCCAAGCGCTCGCCCTCCGAGCCGCACCGGCGCATCCTGCTCCTGATCGCGCGCCGCATCGCCGCGACGCGCACGCGCGACGCCGACCTCGCCTACCGCGAGCCGGACGAGCTGCTGGCGGAGCTGCGCACGGTGCAGACCTCGCTCGCGTCCGCCGGCGCCGCCCGCCATGCGTACGGCGCGCTGCAGCAGCTGATCTGGCAGGTCGAGACCTACGGCTTCCATCTGACCGAACTCGAGGTGCGCCAGCATTCGCAGGTGCATCGCACGGTGCTCGCCGAGCTCGACGCGCTCGCGCCGGGCGCCGCGCGCAGCGACCTGGCGGAGGAGGTGCTCGACGTCTTCCGCTCGATCGCCTTCGTGCAGGACCGCTTCGGCCCCCGCGCCGCGGGCCGATACATCGTCTCGTTCACCCAGTCGGCCGAGGATCTCGCCAACGTGCACCGCCTGGCCCGCTACGCGGTGGGCCCGGATGCCGAGGGACCGACCCTCGACGTCATCCCGCTGTTCGAGACCTTCGCCGACCTGCAGGCGGCGCCCGGGATCCTCGCCGAGATCGTGGAGCATCCGATGTTCGCCGCGCGGCTGGAGGCGACCGGCCGCAGGCTCGAGGTGATGCTGGGATACTCCGACTCGTCCAAGGACGTCGGTCCGGTCGCGGCCAACCTCGCGCTGTACGAAGCGCAGGCGAAGATCGCCGCCTGGGCCCGGGAGACCGGCATCGAGCTGACGCTCTTCCACGGCCGCGGAGGTGCTCTCGGCCGAGGCGGCGGGCCCGCCAACTCGGCGATCCTCGCGCAGCCGCCGCACTCCGTCGACGGCCGGTTCAAGCTCACCGAACAGGGCGAGGTCATCTTCGCCCGGTACGGCGACCCCGCCATCGCGATGCGCCACATCGACCAGGTCGCCGCCGCGACCCTGCTGGCCTCCTCCCCCTCGATCGAGCAGCGGAACGAGGCCGCGGCGGAGAAATACGCGCACATCGCGGCGACGCTGGACACAGCATCCCGTGAGCGCTTCTTCGCCCTCGTCAAGGCCGAGGGGTTCGCGCCGTGGTTCGCCACCGTCACGCCGATGGAGGAGGTCGGGCTGCTCGCTCTGGGCTCGAGGCCCGCGCGGCGCGGCCTGTCGGTCGAGTCGCTCGAGGACCTGCGCGCGATCCCGTGGGTGTTCGCATGGACGCAGGCCCGCATCAACCTCGCCGGCTGGTTCGGCCTGGGCACCGCTCTCGAGGCGGTCGGCGACGAGGCGCTGCTGCGCGAGGCCTACGAGCAGTGGCCGCTGCTGCGCACCATGATCGACAACGTCGCGATGAGCCTCGCCAAGGCCGATGCGCGCATCGCCAAGCGCTATCTCGACCTCGGCGACCGCAGCGACCTCGCCGATCTCGTCGCGGGCGAGATGGAGCTGACGCGGGCATGGGTGATCCGCATCACGGGCGGTGACGATCTGCTCGAGAACCGCCCCGTCCTGGGGCGCGCGGTCAAGATGCGCAGCCCCTACGTCGACGCGCTGTCACTGCTGCAGCTGCGTGCGCTGCGCGCGCTGCGCGCCACGGCCGAGGGCGAGAAGCCCGATCGCGAGCAGCAGCGCCTGCTGCTGCTGTCGGTCTCGGGTGTCGCGGCGGGGCTGCAGAACACGGGGTGAGAATCGCGGGCCCGGGCGTCGCCCGACGCGAGCGGCGTGCACAGCTGCGGACAGATCGCCCGACACGCCGGAGGCTCTGGCCGAGGCGCGGCGTGTCGGCGACAGCATCCGCCGTTGTGCACGCCCAATGGGGCCGTACCCGGGTGGAGGGCGGGTCTCAGCCGATGCGGCGGTCGTGCGCATGCCGGGCAAGGCTGCGTCCGTAGCGCTCGGTGAGCTGCACCATCAGGTCGGGCGTGTCGCGGTCCAGGCCGAACACGTAGCCGGGAAAGTCGAGTTCCTGCTGCGCCGCCCAGATCTTGTCGTGCGCGCTGGGCGGGTGGATGCCGAGCGGGTCGCCGACGGCCACCCAACCGATCGGCACCACGGTCTCGGGCGGCAGTGTCGTGCGCAGATGCACGACGGCGCCGACACGCACCTCGCAGCGGTCGCCGATGTGGGCTCCGTTGAAGACGCGCGTGCCCGTCGCGAGGAACACCTCTGCCCCGATCGTCGCACCGCTGACGGTGGCGCCCGGACCGATGAGGGTGTGGTCGGCGATGTGCACGGGGTCGGCGGCACTTGCCCGGACCACCGCGTTCTCCATCACGATGACGCTCTCGGCGAGCGTGATCGGGCCGCCCTCGGCGGTGATGATCGCGCCGTGCAGAACCTGGCAGTCGGCGCCGATCTCGACATCCCCCGACACGACCGCGGTCTCGGCGATGACCGCCGTCGGATGGATGCGCGGCCTCGCGCCCAGATGCTCGAACTGCACGGCCTCACCCTAGCCGCGCCGGGCTCGCGCGGCCACCCGCGCCGGCCCCGCTCCCGAACCCTGCTTCCGCACCCTGCTTCCACACCCCGCTCCAGCACCCTGCTCCCGCACCCTGCTTCCACACCCTGGTGACCATGTCCCACTTTCGGTCGCTCCGGGGCGCGGTGGGCGACAGAAAGTGGGACATCACCCCGGCGAGCTGAGGCGCGGCATCCCGCCGCGGTGAGCGTGTCCCGAACAATGTCGCTATGGCCCGCGGCGGGCGACAGAAATTTGGACACCGAAGGGGAGTTATCGGGGCGACGGGACGGCGGTCGAGCCGCGCGCGCCGTCGGGCGCATCGGAGCCGGCCGGCGCACCGTCCGCCGCGGGCGCATCCGCCGCCGGCTCGGGAAACAGCGCCGTCAGCAGCTGGCTGACCCAGGCGATCAGTTCGTCATCGCCGAGCGGCTCGCCACCGACACGCGGCATCGGCACGACCAGAGCGTCGCCACCCTGGACCAGCTTGGCGTTCGGATACAGGCGCTGCAGCCGCACGCGTCGCGAATCCGGCAGCTGCGCGGGCGCGACGCGGAGATTCGGACCCATCGCGACGACGTCGGTCAGACCCGCCCGGGCCGCACGCCGGCGCAGTCGTGCCACCTGCACGAGGCCCGAGACCTCGGCCGGCGGCTCGCCGTAACGATCGCGCAGCTCGTCGATGACGAGGTCGATCGCGTCGGGCTCTGCGTTGGCGGCAGCGGCCGCCGACAGCTTCTGGTAGGCCTCGAGCCGCAGGCGCTCGCTCTCGATGTAGGTCTCCGGCACGCGCGCCTGTACGGGCAGCTCGAGACGCAGCTCGGCGGGACCCTCGGTGTCTTCGCCGCGGAACGTCGCGACCGCCTCGCCGATCATGCGCAGGTAGAGGTCGAAGCCGACGCCGGCGATGTGCCCCGCCTGCTCGGCGCCCAGCAGATTGCCGGCGCCCCGCAGCTCGAGGTCCTTCAGCGCCACCTGCATGCCCGAGCCGAGATCGTTGTTGACCGCGATGGTCTCGAGACGGTCGGCGGCGGTCTCGGAGAGGGGCTTCATCTCGTCGTACAAGAAGTAGGCGTAGGCGCGCTCGCGCGCGCGTCCCACCCGCCCGCGCAGCTGATGCAGCTGCGAGAGCCCGTATTTGTCGGCCCGGTCGATGATGATCGTGTTGGCGTTGGCGATGTCGAGGCCCGTCTCGATGATCGTCGTCGAGACGAGCACATCGAACTTGCGCTCCCAGAAGTCGTCGACGACCTGCTCGAGCGCGTGCTCACCCATCTGCCCGTGTGCGACGGCGATCCGCGCCTCGGGCACGAGCTCGGCGAGGTGCGCCGCGACCCGCTGGATCGAATGCACGCGGTTGTGCACGTAGAACACCTGGCCCTCGCGCAGCAGCTCGCGCCGGATCGCCGCCGCGATCTGCTTGTCGTTGCGAGGGCCGACGAAGGAGAGGATGGGATGCCGATCCTCGGGCGGCGTCGCGAGAGTCGACATCTCGCGGATCCCTGTGACCGCCATCTCGAGCGTGCGGGGGATGGGGGTTGCGCTCATGGCCAGGATGTCGACGTTGGTCTTGAGCTTCTTGAGCGCGTCTTTGTGCTCGACGCCGAAGCGCTGCTCCTCGTCGATGATCATCAGGCCGAGGTCCTTGAACAGCACCTGCTCGGTGAGGATGCGATGCGTACCGATCACCATGTCGACGGTCCCGTCGGCGAGCCCTTTGACGATCTCGCGCGCCTGCTTGTCGGTCTGGAACCGCGAGAGGGCGCGCACGTGCACGGGGAACCCGGCGAAGCGCTCGGTGAACGTCTCGAGGTGCTGCTTGACCAGGAGCGTCGTGGGCACGAGCATCGCGACCTGCTTGCCGTCTTGGATCGCCTTGAACGCCGCCCGCACGGCGACTTCGGTCTTGCCGAATCCGACGTCGCCCGAGAGCAGACGGTCCATCGGGATGGGGCGCTCCATGTCGGCCTTGATCTCGTCGATCGTCTGCAGCTGGTCGAGCGTCTCGGCGAACGGGAAGGCCTCTTCGAGCTCCCTCTGCCAGGGCGTGTCGGGCCCGAAGGCGTGACCCTTGGCCGACATGCGCGCCGAGTAGAGCTTGACGAGCTCGACGGCGATGTCGCGCACCGCCTTGCGCGCGCGGCCCTTGGCCTGCGCCCAGTCGCTGCCGCCCATCTTCGACAGGGTCGGGGCTTCGCCGCCGACGTACCGCGAGAGCAGGTCGAGCTGATCGGTGGGCACGAACAGCTTGTCGCCGGGATACCCGCGCTTGGACGGGGCGTACTCGACGACGAGGTACTCGCGGGTGCTCTTGACGGGGTTGCGGCCGCCGGAGGAGACCTCGCGCTGCACGAGCTCGACGAAGCGGCCGATCCCGTGGGTGGCATGCACGACGAAGTCGCCGGCCTTCAGCTGCATCGGATCGACGACGTTGCGGCGGCGAGAGGCGAGCTTCTTGACTACGCGGGAATCACCGCCGATGGTGCGCCCGTAGAAGTCGGACTCCGTCAGGACCGCCAGCTGCGCCTCGGCGGATTCGAAGCCCGCCTCGATCTGCGCCTTGACCAGCAGAGCCACACCCGGCTCGGGCGGCTCGATGACGGCATCCGTCACCCGCGCCGCGAAGCCGCGCTCGGCGAGCACGTCGCGCGCGCGGTCGACCAGCCCCGCCCCCGACGCCGCCACCACGACGCTCCAGCCGCGGGCCAGCAGGTCGCCGACGTGCGCGGTGGCGCCGTCGACATTGCCGTGGAACGAGGGCACCGCGGTGCCCGGCACCCGCAGGGGGGCGGCCTCGTCGTCGGCCGAGACGTCGAGGATGCCCTCGGCCGCCGCGTCGGCCGCACCCGAGTCGAAGGCGCTGAAGGTCCACCACACTCCCCCGCGCTCACGGGCGGCCTCGCGCAGCAGCGGCAGGGTCAGGAAGTCGCCCGCACCCAGATCGATCGGCGTGTCGGCGCCCGCGGTCGCGGCGCTCCACGCAGCCTCGAGGAACTCGCGATTGGTCTCCTGCAGGTTGAGGGCGCGGGCGATGGCCCGCTCGGGGTCGACGAGCGCGACCGCAGTGCCCGCGGGCAGATAGTCGACGAGCGGAAGCAGGTGGTCGACGAGGGCGGGCGTGAGCGACTCCATGCCATCGACGGGGATGCCCTCGGCCATGCGCTCGAGCATGCTCGAGAGGCCCGGCAGGCTCGACTGCAGGCCGCGCGCGCGTTCGCGCACCTCGGTCGTCAGGAGCAGCTCGCGCGTGGGCGGCAGCCGCACCTCGTGGACCTCACCCGGCAGCGATCGCTGATCGGCGACGGAGAAGGCGCGGATCTGGTCGACCTCGTCGCCGAAGAATTCCACTCGGTAGGGGTGCTCCGCCACCGCGGGGAAGACGTCGAGGATTCCGCCCCGCACGGCGAACTCGCCGCGTCGCGAGACCATGTCCACGCGGGCGTACGCCAGCTCGACGAGGCGTTCGGCGAGCTCGGGCAGCTCATACCCGCGCCCCTGCGCGCGCAGGACGACGGGTTCGACCGTGTCGAGGCCCGGCGCGATCGGCTGCAGCGCAGCGCGCACCGACGCCATGACGACGAGGGGTGCATCGCCGGCGTGCGCGGCGATGCGGCGCAGCACCTCGAGACGCGCGCCGACGGTCTCGGCGCTCGGGCTGAGGCGCTCGTGCGGCAGGGTCTCCCATGCCGGGAAAGCAAGCACCGTCGCGCCGGGCAGATACGCCTGCAGTGAGGGGGCGAGCTGGTCGGCGCGGCGGCCCGTGGGCGTGATCGCGAGCAGCACGGGGGGCTTCTGCGCGCGGGCCCGCTTGTCGAGGAGCGCGGCGAGGGTGGGCGCGACAAGGCCCTCGACGAGCGAGAAGTCGGCGTCGACGGATGCCGGAGCCCCGCCGTCTGCGAACGCGCCTGAGCGCGCGAGGGCGCGCGTGATCCCGTGAATCGTCACCGCACAAGTCTAGGAGCCTCCTCCGACATCCCTCCCCGGGGACCCTCGGGGAGCCCGGCCTAGGATGAGGGGATGAGCGAGCAGCCGGCACCGGGTTCCGATTCCGCGCCTCCCCCACCCCCCGTGCCGCCTCTGCCCATCCCACAGGCACAGCCCCCCTCGCCCCCCGCCGCGCAGCCGCCGTACCCGGCATACGCCCCCGCGCAGCCGCCGTACCCCCCGCACCCGCAGGCTCACCAGCCGTACCCGGTGCACCCCCAGCCCCCCGCCGCGCCGCGCCCGATCGGACGCCCGGCGCTCGGCATCGTGGCGCTCGTGCTCGCGATCATCGCGCTCGTCGCCCCCACCGTCGCGGTGGGACCGGCGGCGTTCACCGTAGGCCTCGAGGTCGCGCCGGCGCTGGCGAGCCCCGTCCCTCCGTCCGACCTCGCGGTCCTGGCCCCGGTGCGGAGCTGGGTGCTCGTCGGCGAGATCGCCTTCTGGGCCGGCACGGTGCTCGGAATCTGGGCGATCGCGCAGGCGATCGTCGCGATCACCCGCCGACGCGGCCGCGGCCAGGGCATCGCCGCGGTCGTGATCGCGCCGATCGGATTCGTCGTGTTCGTCAGTGTCGCGAGCGGCTTCTTCTTCGCCGGGCTCGCCGCGGGCGCGCCGTTCGGCCCCTGATCCGATGCCTCCCGCCCCGCCCGCGCGACCGCGACGACCGCGCACCCTCGGCGTCATCGCCCTCTCGCTCGCCGCTGTGGCGGCCGCGCTCGCCCCCGCCGTCGTGGTCGTCGGCGGATACATCCTCGGCGGCATCGGCGCCCACGTCGACCTCACCGCGATGGGCACGGCGGGCGAGCGCCTCGACCCCGAGACCCTGCCCGCGGCCGCGCGCACCCTGGTCGAGCAGAGCAGCGTGTGGCTCGCGATCGGCAACGGCGGGTGGATGCTGTCGGCCATCGCCGCGCTCGTGCTCGGCGTGATCGCGATCGCCACCCGCCGCGGCCGCGCGTGGGGTGTCGTCGCGGTGATCCTGGTGCCGATCAGCTACGTCGTGGTGCAGCTCGCGTTCCCGCTCGGCCTCGCGGGGGGCACGGCGCCGTACGTCTGAGTCGCGCGATGGCGACGGCCTACCCGGCCTCTACGCGCGCGGAGCGTGGTGGTGCTGCTGCGCGGCGAGCAGACCCTCGTCGACGAGCCGCTCGACGGCATCCGCCGCGTCCGAGACGAGCAGAGGCAGCGCCTGCCGTTCGGTCGCCCCGAACGGATCGAGCACCCAGTCCGCGGGATCCTGCCGTCCGGGGGGACGCCCGATACCGACCCGCACCCGCGCGAAATCCGCCGTGGCCAGCGCCTTGGCGACATCCCGAACGCCGTTGTGCCCACCGTGCCCCCCGCCGACCTTGAGCTTGAGCGTGTCGAAGGGGATGTCGAGCTCGTCGTGGACGACCACGACGTGGTCGGCGTCGACGCCGAAGAACCGCGCGAGTCCCGCGACCGGGCCGCCCGAGACGTTCATGAACGAGTTGGGCTTGGCCAGCACGAGCTTGGCGGCGCCGGGGCGCAACCAGGTCTCGGCGACGCGGGCGTTCGCCTTGTGACTCTTGAACGCCGCACCTCGCCGGGTCGCAAGCTCGTCGAGCACCATCTGGCCCACATTGTGCCGGGTCGCCTCGTACCGCGGACCGGGGTTGCCGAGGCCCACGACGAGCCAGGTCTCGGGCATGTGCTCTCTCCAGGGGTGCGGGGATCGACGCGATCGGGCGGCATCGACAGGCTACCGAACGGCGAGGGGGGCACCCCGCGCGAACGCGGAGTGCCCCCCTCGTGCGGGTGAAGGATTACTCCGCGGCCTCTTCGGACTGCTCGGCGGCGACCTCGGCGTCTGCCGCCGCGATCTCGTCCTCGGCGGCGAGCGTGGACGCGGGCACCGAGATGGCGATGATGAGCGTCTCGGGGTCGACCGCGAGCGCCGCGCCGGCGGGCAGCTTCAGGTCGGCGGCGGTGATGTGCGTGCCGTCCTCGAGGCCCTCGACGTCGACCTCGACGTTCTGCGGGATGTTCGTCGCCTCGACCTCGAGCAGCACCGTGCTGGCTTCGAGGTTCGTGATCGTGCCGGGGAAGGGCTCGCCCTGCACCGAGACCGGCACGTCGACCTGCACCTTCTCGCCCTTGCGGACGACGAGCAGGTCGATGTGCTCGATGATCTGGTGCACGGGGTCCTTCTGCACGTCCTTGACGAGCACGAGGTGCTGCGCTCCCGCGACGTCGAGCTCGAGCACGACGTTGGCGCGGCGGATCAGCAGCGCGGTCTGGTGACCGGGCATCGCCACGTGCACGGGGTCTGCGCCGTGACCGTAGATGACGGCGGGGATCTTGCCGGCGGCGCGGAGGCGGCGGGCGAAGCCCTTGCCGAAGTTCTCGCGAAGCTCGGCGTGGACCGTGGTGTCGGGGGTGGTGTCCTTCGACATGGGTGTTCTCCTTCTGGAACGCGCACACTCTCGATGTCGATCCGGTGTCGCGGGGGTCTGCAGGTGTCGACTCGAACGTGGATCGGTGGTCGAACGGATCGAACGCACACACGTGAGGAGGGCCGCAGGGCCCGCATCACCGCGTCGATCACGGATGTCGGGGGCACCGGCCGCGCGGCCGTGCGAGACATCCCTCGCCGAGGTCTCCCCCATCCTACCCGAGCCTGCGATAGCGTGAAGACATCGCACATCGCGAGCCCCCGGGGGCTCGCCCCCGAACCTGGAGGACCCCGTGGACGGCGCCATGCTCTCGCACCTCATCGCCTGGACGATCGGCGCACTCGCAACGCTCGGCGGTGTCCTGGTCGTCGGCGCGTTCGTCGCGATGGGACGCTCGGCCTACCGCCAGGACTGATCCGTCTCAGTCCTCCGCGGGCCAGACAGCGACGATCACCTTGCCGGAGGCCTGCGAGTCCTTCGCCACCGTGAACGCGCGCACTGCATCGTCCGCGGCGATCTCGTGCGTGATGACGCGCTCGATCTCCGGCACCGCATCCAGCAGTGCGATGGCCCGATCGATCTCGTCCAAGAACCGGAACGTGCCGAAGTAGCGCAGCTCCTTCGAGATGAAGGGCGCGATGTTCACGGGACGCGCCTCGTCGGGCACCATCCCCACCTGCACGACCGTCCCCCCTGGCCGAGCCGCCCGCAGCGCCGCGGAGATCGAGGGCGCGACGCCGGAGCATTCGAGCACGACGTCGTAGGCGCTCTCGGTCAGCTGCTCGCGAGAGACGTCGACCGCGTGTGCGGCTCCCAGCATCCGCGCCCTCTCCAGAGGACCCTCGAGAACGTCGGTGGCGGTGACCTCCGCCGCACCCGCCGCGACGGCCGCCGCGACGGCGAGCAGGCCGATCGGACCGGACCCCGTCACCAGCACCCGGCGCCCCGCGACGTCGCCCGCCTTGCGGAGGCCGTGGAGCGCGACCGCGAGGGGCTCGGCGAGCACCGCGCGACGCACCGGCAGCGATGCCGGCAGCACCCGCACCATCTCGCGTGCGACGAGGAGATGCTCGGCGAGACCGCCCTGCGTGTGCGGCCAGGTGGAGGCGCTGCCGAGGTAGGCGCCGCCCGGCCAGAGATGCGGGTCGAGGTCGGCGGTGGGCGTGCCGAAGGTGGCGGGGTGCACCGTGACCGGCGTGCCGGGAGCCCACTCCCCGGTCGGGTCGAGGTCGATGCGACCCGACACCTCGTGGCCGGGAACGAGTGGCTCGCGCACGACGAAGGCGCCGTTGGCACCCTCGAAGTAGTAGTGCAGATCGGACCCGCAGATGCCGACGTAGTCGATCCGCACCCGCACCTGAGCGGGCCCGGGCTGCGGGATGTCGACCTCGCGGACGACGAGGGTCTCTTTCGCGTCGATGAACGCTGCGCGCATGTGCGGGCCTTTCGGGGTCAGACGACCGCGGTCATGCCGCCGTCGACGAAGATGTTCTGTCCCGACACGAAACTGGAGGCGTCGGAGGCGAGGAAGAGCAGGGCACCGTCGAGCTCGGCGAAGTTCCCCCAGCGCTGGGCGGGGGTGCGCTGGGTGAGCCACGCGGTGAAGTCGGCGTCCTCGACGAGCGCGCGGTTCATCTCGGTGGCGAAGTAGCCGGGTGAGAGCGCGTTGACCTGGATGCCGTGGCGGGCGAGGTCGGCCGCCATGCCCTTGGTCAGCTGGGCGACGCCGCCCTTGGACGCGGAGTACGGGGCGATCGTCTGCCGCGCGAGGTGCGACTGCACCGAGGCGACGTTGACGATTTTGCCGGAGCCGCGGGCGATCATCGCGGGCGCGACGAATCGCGAGACGTAGAAGACGCCCGAGAGGTTCGCGGCGATGATGTCGTCCCAGTCCGAGACCGCGAAGTCCTGGATGGGCGCGCGGCGCTGCACGCCGGCGTTGTTGACGAGGATGTCGGGGGTGCCGACCCGCGCGAGCAGATCGGCCACCCCGGCCTCGACCGCCGCCGCGTCGGTCACATCGAAGGTGACCGACACGGCGGGACGGCCGGACAGGGTCTGCGCCTGCGCACGCGTCGCCTCGAGCGCATCCGCGTCACGCCCGTGCACGATGACCCGGGCGCCGGCGCGCGCGAGCGCGAGGGCGAGGGATCGGCCCAGTCCGCGGGACGAGCCCGTGACCAGCGCGAGACGATCGGAGACGTCGAAGAGGGCGGACATGAGGGTTCTCCTGTTCGGGGTGTGGATGCCGGGGCGCGGGACTAGAGCATCGAGCCGATGCCGTAGACCACGAGCACGAGCGCGAACGCGAGGACCGACTCGATGGTCTGCTGCACGGTCCAGGTCTTCAGCGTGGTCTTGACGTCCATACCCATCAGGCGGCCGACGAGCCAGAAGCCCGAGTCGTTGACGTGTCCGGCGAAGACCGAGCCCGCCGCGGTCGCGAGCGTGATCGCCGCGATCTGGAGCGGGTTGAAGTCGCCGGCGATCACGGCCGGCGCGGCAAGGCCCGCCGCGGTTACCAGGGCCACCGTCGCCGAGCCCTGAGCCAGTCGGATCACGACGGCGATGATGTATGCCGCGAAGATGATCGGCAGGCCCATGTCGGCGAGGGTGTCGGCGAGTGCATCGCCGATGCCGGAGGCCCGTAGGACGCCGCCGAACATGCCGCCGGCGCCCGTGATGAGGATCACGGAGGCGACGGGTCCGAGGGCCGAGTCGACGATCTTCTCGATCGCGGTGCCGTTCTCACCGCGGCGCGTGCCCAGCACGACCATCGCGACGATGACCGTGATGAGCAGTGCGACGGCGGAGTTGCCGAGGAGGATGAGCAGCTGGATCCACATGTTGTCGCCGTCGACGGCGCCGGCCGTCGCGAGCGTCGACAGCCCCGTGTTGAGGAAAATCAGGAACATCGGCAGCAGGAGCAGCAGGATGATCGTGCGGGGCTTGGGCGGGTTGACGGGCTGGTCGTCGTCGATCTCGCCGAAGATCGTGGGCACCGGCAGCGGGATGCGCGCGGCGACGAACTTTCCCCAGAGGTAACCCGAGACGTACCAGACCGGGAACGCGATGATGAGGCCGACCAGCAGCACGATGCCGAGGTTCGCGCCGTAGAGCTCGGTCGCCGTGACCGGGCCCGGGTGCGGGGGCAGGAAGACGTGCATGACCGAGAACGCCGCGGCGGCGGGCAGGCCGAACAGCAGCACGTTGTTCTTCGAGACGCGGCGTGCGATCGCGAAGATGATGGGCAGCATCATGACGAGGCCGGCGTCGAAGAACATCGGGAAGCCGAGGATCAGCGATGCGATGCCGAGCGCGAACGGAGCGCGCTTCTCGCCGAAGATCTCGACGAAGCGGTCGGCGAGCGCCTTCGCGCCACCCGAGTGTTCGATGAGGCGGCCGAGCATCGCGCCGAGACCGACGAGCAGCGCGACCGTGCCGAGGGTTGCGCCGAAGCCGCCGGTCAGGGTGGTCGCGATCTCGCCGATCGGCACGCGGGCGACCAGGGCGGTCAGCAGCGAGACGACGATCAGCGTCAGGAAGGCGTGCACCTTGAAGACGATGATCATGACGAGGATCAGCGCGATGGCGCCGGCTGCGATCAGCAGCAGCGGCCCCGTACCCAGAGTCTGGGTCCAATCTTCCATCTGGATCTCCATTGATAGTGAGGAACCGGGTGCCGCCGTGAAGGCCGATGCACCCGCGTTAGGATTCGAGCGTTCCTCGGGCCCGGCGTCAACGCCTGACCGAGGTTCTGTGAATCCTCACACAAAGATCGTATCTTTTTCAACCTGTCGTCATATTTTTGATCGGAGTGCTCGTTGGCCCAGGCATCCCACGGCCCGGTGCTCGACCATCTGGGCGTGCGCATCACCGCCGGCGAGCTCCTCCCCGGGTCCGTGCTCACCCTCGCGGGGCTCGAGGCGGAGTACGGCGTCTCCCGCACGGTGATCCGCGAAGCCGTCCGGGTGCTCGAGGCGATGGGGATGCTGGAATCACGCCGCCGCGTGGGCGTCACGGTGCGCCCGCCGTCGGAGTGGAGCGCACTGGACACGCGGCTCATCGGCTGGCAGCTGCAGGGGCCGGGCCGAGACCAGCAGCTGGTCGTCGTGACCGAGCTGCGTGCGGCGATCGAGCCGATCGCCGCACGTCTGAGCGCGCAGCGGGCCAGCGACGTGCAGCGAGCCGAGATCCTCCGGCTCGCCAACCGGCTCGAGAAGCTCGGGCACGACGGTCTCGGCGACACCGACGAATACCTGGCCGCCGACATCGCCTTCCACGACCTCATCCTCGACGCGAGCGGCAACCTCATGCTCGCGGCGACCAAGCCCGCGATCGCCGCGGTCATCGCCGGGCGTTCGCACCTGGGCCTGACCCCCGGGGTGCCGCACTCGGAAGCGCTGCACAATCACGTCCAGACCGCGGCCGCGATCGCGCGGGGCGACGCCGATGCCGCCGAGCATCACACGCGCCGATATGTCGACACCGTGCTCGGCGAGGTGCGCGGGGCCCGGTAGGTCGCGGGCTGCATCGCTGAGCCCCGGCATCCGCGCCCCCTGCCGAGCAGCGGCGTGCGCGCCCTGTGCTGTCTAGGTGGTGACCGCGTTCGGCGTCGCCTGGCCGCGCAGGACCGCGAGCACGTCCGCGACGGCCTGGGTCGCGGTGCGCACGATCGCCTCGCGCGTGTGCGCGCCGCTGTGGGGTGTCGAGATCACCCGGGGATGCCCGACCAGCACGGACGCGCTCGGCGGCTCGGTCTCGTAGACGTCGATCGCGACGGCGTGCAGGTGCCCGGACTCCAGCGCGGCCAGCGCCGCCGCCTCGTCGAGCAGCCCGCCCCGGGCGGTGTTGATCACGATCGCATCCGGCCGCAGCAGCGCGAGTCGGCGCGCATCGAGCAGGTGCCGGGTCGAATCCAGAAGCGGCACGTGCGCACTCACGACGTCGCTCGCGCGGCACAGGTCGTCGAGATCGGCGCGCTCGACGCCCGCCCCCTCGAAGACCGCATCGGGCAGCATCGGGTCATATGCCACGACGCGCATGCCGATCCCGCGTGCACGCTCGGCGACCAGGCGCCCGATCGCGCCGAATCCGATCACGCCGAACGTGCGCCCCGTCAACTCCAACCCGTCGCCTCGGACCCAGTCCCCCGCGCGCACCCCCGCATCCAGACGAGGGATGCTGCGTGCCGCGGAGAACGTCAACCCGATCGCCAGCTCCGCCACGGCGAGCGCGTTCGCGCCGGGCGTGCGCGTGACGACGACGCCGCGCTCGGCGGCGACGGCGAGGTCGATGTTGTTCACCCCCACGCCGTAGCGCGAGATGACGCGGAGCGCGTCGGCGCTGCGCAGCACGGCAGCGGTGTAGTCGTCGAGGCCGGCGACGACAGCATCCACCCCCGGCAGCGCCTCGATGAGCTCGTGCTCCGTCATCGGCCGGCCGGTGTCGTTGAAGACGAGCTCGTCGGCGTACGCGCGCAGCGGATCGAGGCTCGGCGCCTCGCGGTCGCGGCAGAGGGACGTGGGCGTGACGAGGATCTTCATCGTGCGCCCTCCCCCGCGCCCGGGAGCGTCCGCGAGTAGTGGTCGAGGTATCGCGCGAAGCCCTCGTCGTACTGCTCTCTACGCTCCAGACGTGGCGCGACGATGCGCGGCGCCGCGTCATCGAGTGCGGGATGCCGCTCGTCGAGCCCCGCGCTGCGAAGGCCCATGCGCACCGCGCCGACGACCGAGCTGTGCTGGCGCGACGAGACCTCCATCTGCGCGCCGAAGACGTCGGATGTGAGCTGGGTCCAGTAGGGCGAGGAGAGCACGCCACCCGAGAGCACGATGCGCCGCGGTGTGCCGTTGAGCGCCGTGAGCTCCTTATAGCAGTGGTAGAGCGAGTACACGATGCCCTCGAGAACCGCCTGATACATGTCGGCGCGGGAATGCTGCGGCTGCAGTTCGAGCAGGCCGCCGCGACGCTGATCCTGCCACCCGGGGCTGCGTTCGCCGAAGAGGAAGGGCATGAACACCGGCAGCGACCGTTTGTCGGCCGACAGCAGCGGCTCGATCTCGGCGTAGTCGGTCGACGAGCCGAACAGCCGCTCCTTCGCCCAGTCGACGCAGTTGCCGCACCCCGATGTCGCCGCGCCGCTGAGCGCCCCGACGGGCGAGCGGTAGGACCAGGTGCTGAGCGTCGGCGAGAGCGAGGGGTGCAGGGTCGAGAAGCGAAGGGCGCCGCTCGTGCCCATCGAGAAGGTCATGTCGCCGGGCTCGGTGGCGAGATCGCCGACCTGGCTGAGGCCGCCGTCGGGACCCGGCGTGAGCACCGGGATCCCCGGGCGCAACCCGAGCAGGACGGCGGCGTCGGGCGCGAGCGGCGCCGTGTCGGTCGCCGAGCGCAGTTCGGGGAGGCGTACGCCCTCCAGCCCCAGGCGGGCGATGACCTCGGCATCCCAGTCCGCGGTGTGGGCGTTGAGCAGTCCGGTGCCCGAGGCCAGCGACGGATTGGTCCAGACCTCGCCGGTCAGTCGGGCGAAGTTGAGGCTGGACTGGTCGAGCGCGAGCAGGCCGTCGAGGTCGTGTCCACCCTCGGCCAGGTGCAGCAGCTTGAAGACCGGATAGATCGCGTTGACCATGCAGCCGGTGCGCTCGTAGAACCACCACATGAACTCCTGGTCGGCGCGCAGCCGGGCGCACAGGTCCTGAGCCCCGGTGTAGGGCCACTCCATGACGGGGGTGACGGGCGAGAGGTCGGCGCGGCGCAGCGTCAGACCGTGCCAGGTGCCGCTGAGCACGATCAGATCGATGGCACGGCCCGCGGCGCTCTCGCGCCCGAGCGCCATCATCTGCGTGTAGATGGCATCGCCGTCCCGCACCGCGGAATCGGGTCCATCGACCTCGAACCGACGGCTGCGCACCGCGAGCACTCCCGATTCGGTGTCGAAGAGCATCGTCTTCGCGGATGTCGTACTGGCTTCGAGAGCAAGGATGAGCATGGGTCCTGTTTCCATCGTCGGAAGGGCGGCCGGAGCGCGGACGCGGGCGTCGTTGCCCCACAATGATATGATCATTTCGTCCACGCGCGACGGCCGCGCTCGGCGGAAGCAGATGATGACCCCCCTCTTCGAGCGCATCGCGCAGCACAGGATCGTCCCCGTCGTCACGGCGACCACACCCCTCGAGGGCGCCGGCATCGCCGCGGCCCTCGTCGCCGGCGGTCTCCCCGTCGCCGAGGTCACCTTCCGCACCGACGCCGCGGCCGACGCGATCGCGGCGATCGCCGCCCGCGGAGACGTGCTCGTCGGGGCGGGCACCGTGATCCGGCCCGAGCAGGTCGACGCCGCCGTGACTGCCGGGGCGTCGTTCATCGTCTCGCCGGGCACGTCGCGGGCGGTGATCGAGCGTTGCCGGGAGCACGCCATCCCCGTGCTACCGGGCGCCGTCACCGCGACCGAGATCCAGGCGGCACTCGAACTCGGCGTCGACGCCGTCAAGTTCTTCCCCGCCGAGTCCTCCGGCGGCGCCGGGTCGCTTCGTGCTCTCACCGCCCCGTTCGGCGGCGTGCGCTTCGTCCCCACCGGCGGGATCTCACCGGCGAACCTCGCCGACTACCTGCGCATCCCCGCCGTGCTCGCGGTCGGTGGTTCGTGGATGCTGCCCGCCGACAGCATCCGTCGCGGTCAATGGGACGAGGTCGCACGCCTGACGAAAGAGGCCGTCACACTCGCGGGGGCACACCCGGCGCTCGCACTACGCTAGGACCGGCTACGGGTGCGGCCCACGTCGCGGCGCACCGCAGGTCGGCACGCACGAGGAGAGGTATGAACAGCACCAACACGTCCACCGATCGAGACGACCAGCCGGGCTCGGCCGAGGCGCACGAGGGTGCACCCTCGCCCGAGGATGTGCCCCGCGAGGCGCCCACTCCCGCCGGCCCCGACACCGCCGGCGCCCCCATCGCCAACATCGGCGTCGTGGGCCTGGCGGTCATGGGATCCAACCTCGCCCGCAACCTCGCCTCGCGCGAGGGCAACACCGTCGCCATCTACAACCGTTCACGGTCGAAGACCGACGAGCTGGTCGCCGAGCACCCCGAGGCCGAGTTCGTGCCCGCGTTCTCGTACGACGAGTTCGCCGCGTCGCTGCAGAAGCCGCGCACCGCGATCATCATGGTCAAGGCCGGCAAGGCCACCGACGCCGTGATCGACGCGCTCGTCGACGCGTTCGAGCCGGGCGACATCATCGTCGACGGCGGCAACGCCCTCTTCACCGACACCATCCGCCGCGAGAAGGCGGTTCGCGAGACCGGCATCAACTTCGTCGGCGCCGGCATCTCGGGCGGCGAGGAGGGAGCCCTGACCGGCCCCTCGATCATGCCCGGCGGCTCGGATGAGTCGTGGGTCACGCTCGGCCCGATCCTGCGGTCCATCGCGGCCGTCGCCGAGGGCGAGCCGTGTGTGACGCACGTCGGGCATGACGGCGCCGGCCACTTCGTGAAGATGGTGCACAACGGCATCGAGTACGCCGACATGCAGCTCATCGCCGAGGCGTACGACCTCATCCGCCGCGGCACCGGCAAGTCGCCGGCCGAGATCGCCGACGTGTTCGCCGAGTGGAACCGCGGCGAGCTCGAGAGCTACCTCATCGAGATCACCGCCGAGGTGCTCCGCCAGGTGGACGCCGCGACCGGTCAGCCGCTCGTCGACGTGATCCTCGACCAGGCCGGCGCCAAGGGCACCGGAGCGTGGACCGTGCAGACCGCCCTCTCGCTGGGCGTGCCGGTCTCGGGCATCGCCGAAGCCACCTTCGCCCGTTCGCTCTCCTCGCACCCCGAGCAGCGCGCCGTGTCAGGCGACCTGCCCGGGCCCTCCGCGGGCCTGTCGATCGATGACGTCGACGCGTTCATCGAAGACGTGCGCCTGGCGCTCTACGCCTCGAAGATCGTCGCGTACTCGCAGGGCTTCGACGAGATCCGTGCGGGCGCGGCCGAGTACGACTGGTCGATCGACCTGGGCGCGATCGCGAAGATCTGGCGCGGGGGCTGCATCATCCGCGCGCAGTTCCTCAACCGGATCTCGGACGCGTACGCCGCCGAGCCCGGTCTGCCCGTGCTGCTGACGGCGCCGTATTTCGTCGAGGCGCTCGGCCGCGCTCAGGACGCATGGCGCCGGATCGTGTCGCAGTCGGCGGGCGCCGGCATCCCGGCCCCCGCGTTCTCGTCGTCGCTGGCGTACTACGACGGTCTGCGTGCGGAGCGGCTGCCGGCGGCGCTGATCCAGGGTCAGCGCGACTTCTTCGGGGCGCACACCTACAAGCGCGTCGACAAGGAGGGCACCTTCCACACGCTGTGGTCGGGCGACCGCACCGAGATCGAGGCCGAGGACACGCACTGATCCCCGGATAGGCCTCGAAGGCGCCGGCGCATCGTGCGCCGGCGCCTTCGTCTATGTGGGCCGTCTGCCGCGCGACCCCTGCGTGTCCCACTTTCTGTCGCTTGGCGCAGGCGCCGGCGACAGAAAATGGGACACCATGCCGTCGTGCAGCCGGGGCGCGACCGCGGGTCCCGGCCACGAACGTGCCAACATTCCGGAGCATTGCCACCCCGGGCGACGTCCGGGCGCCCGGGCACCCGACCCGCGCCCATGTCTCCGGAATGTTGTCCGGTTCGGCGGGCTCAGCCGGTGATGTCCCGCACCACGCCGCGGTCAAGCCGCAGCCGGCGCCGCGCGCGGCGCGCGACGGCCGAGTCATGGGTCACCACGATGAGAGTGAGACCTTCGGCATTGAGCCCCTCCAGCAGCGCCAGGATCTCGTCGCGCATCGACTCGTCGAGGTTGCCGGTCGGCTCGTCTGCCAGCAGCACCCGGGGTCGCCCCACGATCGCCCGCGCGATCGCGACGCGCTGCTGCTGACCGCCCGACAGCTCGCCCGGAAGGTGGTCGGCGCGCTCGGCGAGTCCGACGTGCGCCAGCGCCTCGCTGACGCGCGTCGCGCGCTCCGCCCGCGGCAGCCCGAGGGGCTCGAGAGCCATGTCGACGTTCTCGTGCGCGGTCAACGTCGGAATCAGATTGAATCCCTGGAACACGAAGCCGATCTCGTGCGCGCGCAGTCTCCCGAGCTCGGCGTTCGACGCCGTCGCCATGTCGACCTCTCCCAGCAGGACCGAACCCGCCGTCGGACGATCGAGTGCCCCGAGCAGCTGGAGGAACGTCGATTTTCCCCCGCCCGTCGGGCCCTGGATCGTGACGAAGTCGCCCGCCGCGATCTCGATGTCGACCCCGACCAGGGCCTTCACCTGCCGCCCCTTCTGGGCGTAGGTCTTCACCACCCCCGACAGCCGGTACAGCGGGGATGCCGCCTCCCAGCCTGCGTCCTCTGTGTGGGTGTCTGCGAGTGTCATGTCAGCTTCTTCCGTCGTGTCGGGTGTCAGTGTCTGCTCGTCCATGCCTCAGCCCACCGATCGCAGGGCTTCGGCGGGGCTCAGGCGGGCGGCGCGCCAGCCGCCGAACGCTCCGGCGACGAGTCCCCCGGCGATGGCCAGGCCGATCGCGGCGAGGATCACACCGATCGTCAGCGGCGCCTGCAGCACGATGTCCGAGGCGGTCTGCGCGGTCTGCGCCCCGCCGAAGCCACCCGAGCCGCCCATGCCGCCGGGACCCGCCCCACCGGGCCCGGCGGTCTCGGCCGCGGTGGCGGACGAGATGGTCGGGGCGACGAGGGTGATCGTCAGTGCTCCCGCGAGCCCCAGCACGAGCCCCACGGCGCCGCCGATCAGGCCCTGCACGACCGACTCTCCGGCGACCTGTGCGACGACGCGGCGGTTCGACCAGCCGATCGCCTTGAGGGTTCCGAACTCCCGCGTCCGGCGAGAGACGCCCGAGATCGTGAAGAGCACGGCGAGCAGCACCGCGACCGCCAGAACGATCACCGACAGCCATGTGCCGAGGCTGGTGATCAGCGACGAGGCACTCGAGAGCGATCCCGACACCGTGGCCGCGAGGTCGGATTGCGAACTGACGGTCGCCTCCGGCACCTCGTCGGCGATCGCGGCCTGCACGGCGGCGATCGCATCGGACGATTCGGCCTGCACGTAGATCGTGGAGACGACGTCTTCGAGGCCCGCGAGGGTCTGCGCGACATCCAGCGGGATGTACACGTCGGCCGCCGTGTCGGCATCGCTGGAGGTCGAGGCGACGATGCCGACGATCTCGACCCCCGTGCCCCCGACATCCACCGTGTCCCCCACGGCGAGCGAATTCGTCGTGGCGTAGGTGGCATCGATGATCGCGACGTACGCGCCCTCATCGCTCGCCTCGAGCGCGCGCCCCTCGGTGAGCTCGACCGCGGAGAGCGGGCCGACGGCGGTGGCGGTGGGGTCGATACCCAGAACGGCGAAGGAGTCGAGGCCGAAGGCGCTGCCGCCCGCGCCGTCCGGTCCGCCGGCGGGCGGCTCGCCTCCCTCGCCGGGAGCGGCCATCTGCGACCGGTCCGGCATCTCGCCCGAGAACGTCGTGTTCGTCAGGCTCAGAGCGCCGGATGCTGCCGCCACGGAGTCGATCGACGAGATGGTGCCGAGGGTCGAGGCCTCGAGGGTGCCGCGCGAGCGATCTGCCATCAGGCGGGACTGGCTGAGCGTCGTCGTGCCATCCGTGCTCTCGCCGGCGCCGTCCTCGAACTCGAACTGCGGACCGCCCCCGCCCTCTCCCGGCTGCGCCTGCGCGCCGGTGACGGTGAGGTCGGTGCCGACACCGTAGACGGACTCGAGCGCCTGGGCCTGAGCATCCCGCACCCCGGCCGAAAGCGCGTTGACGATGATGACGAGTGCGATCGCAAGGCCGAGGCCCGCCGCGACGATGATCGTCTGTTTCTTGCGGCCGGCAAGCTCGCGCCGCAGATAGGTTCCGTACATCCTTCTCCCTCTCGCCGACCCCGCGGCCGGACCGGTGCCGACGCTAGGGAGGCCGTCGATGTGCGCGCCCAGCGGCGGTTATGCGAGAGCTATGCGCAACGGAAGCAGGTTCACAGCCAAGCCATAGCCGACGGCATAGGAATCCCATAGGTTGACGCGCAGAATGGATGCCATGACCACCGCCGCGCCCACTCCCGCCCTGCACCGTCCCGACGGGACGCCCCTGCGTATCGCCGTCGTCGACGACGAGCAGATGCTCACCGATCTGCTCTCGATGGCGCTGCGCATGGAGGGCTGGGAGGTACGGACCGCAGGCAGCGGGTTCGAGGCGCTGCAGCTGGTGCGGGACTTCTCACCCGACGCGCTCGTGCTCGACATCATGATGCCGGACCTCGACGGGATGGCCGTGCTGCAGCGCCTGCGGCAGTCCGGCGATGACACCCCCGTGCTGTTCCTCACCGCGAAGGATGCCGTGGCCGACCGGGTCGCGGGCCTCACGGCGGGCGGCGACGACTACGTCACCAAGCCGTTCAGCCTCGAAGAGGTCGTCGCGAGGCTCCGCGGGCTCATGCGCCGCGCAGGGTCGGCGTTCGCCAGCGAGGCTGAGCCGATCCTCCGTGTCGCCGACCTCTCCCTGAACGAGGACAGCCACGAGGTGGAGCGCGCCGGCACCGAGATCGAGCTGACGGCGACGGAGTTCGAGCTGCTGCGCTATCTCATGCGCAACCAGCGCCGTGTGGTGTCGAAGGCCCAGATCCTCGATCGGGTCTGGAACTACGACTTCGGCGGCCGGTCCAGCGTCGTCGAGCTCTACATCTCGTACCTGCGCAAGAAGATCGACGCGGGTCGCACGCCCCTCATCCAGACCGTCCGCGGCGTCGGCTACATGATCAAGGCCCCGCAATGACCTCACCCGCGACGGATGCTGTCACGACAGCATCCACGCCGGCGCCTGCGACCGCGGCGTCGGCCACGTCGCGGCGCCCGCCGATGACGCTGCAGCGGCGTCTGATCCTCACGATCATCGGCATCGTGTCGTTCATTCTCGTCGTCGTGGCGATCGTGACCAGCGCGATGCTGGGCAGCGTGCTGCAGCGTCAGCTCGACGACGAGATCCGCGCGGCCGCGGCGGACGCCGGCCGCGGCCTCGATCTGCCCCTCTTCCCCGGCACCACCGAGGGCGAACCCGATGCGTACGCCGTGCTGGCCGGCGGACGCCAGCAGCCGGGGTTCCTGCTCGTGCTGCAGACGCCCGACGGCTCGTCGGGAGCCGTCGTGACCGGCATCGACTCCGTCGAGGAGCTCTCGGCGACGCAGGTCGAGGAGATCCTCGGCGCGACCGAGGCGGGCGGGTTCACCTCCGCGGGTCTCGGGGCCGACCTGGGCGCCTATCGCCTCGTGCCGATCATCTCGCCCAACACGGGATACACCGGTGTCGTAGGCCTGCCGCTCGATGAGGTGCAGGCGACGATCGGCGAGATCCTGACGATCATCGCGCTCGTGACGACCGCGGGCCTGCTCGTGCTCGTGCTGGCGACCGCGTGGACGATCCGATCCGGACTGAAGCCCCTGCGCGCGGTCGCCGACACCGCCGCACGTGTTGCGCAGCAGCCCCTCGACCAGGGCGCCGTGTCGATCACCGAACGCGTTCCGGCCGCGCAGTCCGACGATCGCACCGAGATCGGACGGGTGGGTGCGGCGCTGAACACACTGCTCGACCACGTCGAGTCCTCGCTCGACGCGCGCCAGCGCAACGAGGAGCGCATGCGCACCTTCGTCGCGGATGCGAGCCACGAGCTGCGCACCCCGCTCGCCTCGATCCGCGGTTACTCCGAGCTGTCGCTGCGCGACCGGACTCTGAGCGAGAACAGCGCCCAGGCGCTCGAGCGCATCCAGGCGCAGTCCGTGCGCATGACCGGCATCGTGGAGGACCTGCTGCTGCTGGCCCGGCTCGACGAGGGTCAGGAACTCGTCTACGGCACCTCCGACATCTCGCGCCTCGTCGTCGAGGCCGTCGGCGACGCCCAGGCCGCGGGTCCCGACCACGAGTGGCAGCTGGATGTCGGCGACGAACCCGTACTCATCGCCGGTGACACCGCGAGGCTCCATCAGGTGGTCGCGAACCTGCTCGCCAATGCGCGGACCCACACCCCCGCGGGCACGACCGTGACAGCGAGCGTCGCCCGTCAGGGCGACACGGCCGTCGTGCGCGTGCACGACGATGGCCCCGGCGTGGATCCGGCGCTGCAGGCCGAGCTCTTCGAGCGCTTCGCCCGCGCCGATCGGTCGCGCGCTCGCCAGACCGGCGGATCCGGCCTCGGGCTCTCGATCGCGCGCGCGATCGTCGAGGCGCACCGCGGCGAGATCGCGGTGCGCAGCGTGCCCGGCGACACGACGTTCGAGGTGCGGCTGCCCGCCAAGCCCCGCGATCCCGGGGCCTGACGCGGGCGCCGCGGCGCAGCATCCGTGCGGGGCGTTCTCTGCCGCGGGCGCGCCGTGTGCCGGCGCTCGCGCTGTCGATGCTCAGCTGTCGCGAATTGCGGGTGTTGGTGCGCAGCACCCGCAACTCGCGACAGGCGAACGGAACTTCAGCGACCCTGTTGATGCTCCCCTGTCGCAAACTGCGGGTGCACCGCCGCAACACCCGCAACTCGCGACAGGCGATCACCACCGCCGGCAGCGACGCCGCTCGCGCTGCCTCGCTCCCCTGTCGCCAACTGCGGGTCCGGCGGCACAACACCCGCAACTCGCGACAGGCGAGCGGAACTTCAGCGTCCCGGTTGATGCTCCCCTGTCGCAAACTGCGGGTGCACCGCCGCAACACCCGCAACTCGCGACAGGCGATCGAAAACTCGCCGTCACGCACGGGTACGACGAGAAGTGTGGATGCTGCGCTTCCGCGCCGTGCGCGCCACCGACACCGTGCGCGCCCCTCACCCGCGCCCCCGGCAGCAGCGCGCCCCCGGCAGCAGCGCGCCCCCGGCAGCAAAGCGCCCCATCGCCAGCGCGCCCCCGCGCCCCGGGCGGGTCAGTACCCCGCGAACGCGTCCGTCGTCAGCGAGCGGGCCTTCTCGAGGGCAGGCGCGAGGTCGGCGACCAGCGCGGGCGGACCGGAGATGTAGGCGTGTCTCGCGGTGAGGTCGGGCACCTCGTGCTGCAGGCCGTCGGCGTCGAGGCGCACGCCCCGCCCCCATCGCCAGCGCGGCGGCAAGGGTGACGGGTCGTCGCGGCTCACGACGATCACTTCGGCGCCCGTCGCGGCGAGCTCGTCTCGGAAGGCGATCTCCGCCGCGGTGCCGGCGACGTACACGAGCACGACATCGCGGTCCTCGCCACGTGCGGCGGCCTCGCGCAGTTGGGAGACGAACGGGGTGACGCCGATGCCGGCCGCCACGAGCAGGACGGGCACCGACGGATCGCGAGGCAGCAGGAAGTCGCCCCAGACGCCGGTCGCGGCATAGTCGACGCCCGGTTCGGCACGGCCGAGGGCCCGCTTGTACGAGCTCTCGTTCGCGCCCTCCTTCACCCGGTAGGCGATCCGCACCGTGGGGGCGTCGCTCGGCGCCGAGACGATGCTGAACTCCCGGCGGGTCCCGCGCGCGTCGGGGTGCGCGTGCGGCACCTCGAGCTCGACGTACTGGCCCGCCGAGAAGCGCACCGGGCGGGCCGACTCGAACGTCAGCTGCCGGACGGTCGGGGTGATCATCGACGCGTCCCGCAGGCGTAGGCGCACCGTGTGATGCGCCGCCCAGACGAAGGCCAGCAGATTGCCGACGAGCAGCGCCCGCTCCTGACCGAGGGTGACATCCCCGATCGGGATGGGCCAGCCCGCCAGCACACCCGCGACCGCCGCGACCGTCAGCTGCTGCCACCGGCGCGGGGGCAGCGTCAGCGGCTCGGACAGCATGAACGCCCCGAGGAACAGAAACGGCGAAGACCACAGCGCAAAACTCAGCGCCTGCCCCGCGTCGACATCGACGCCCGCCGCCTGCGCCTGCACCGAGAGTCTCGCCACCGAGATGCCCACCGCGACGACGAAGAACATCGCGACGATGCGCAGGCGCTCGGTACGCACGAGCACCGCGAGCCCCAGCACGATCACCGGCAGCGCCAGCACGGGCGCACCCACCCACCACGCGGACGAACCGAGCCCCGAGATCGTGAGGACGCTCGCCCCGACCGCCGCGGGGTTGAGGATGTGCCGGCCGCGCCAGGCCAGGGCGTACTTCGACACGACGGCAACGACACCCGCGAGGGCGATCCACAGCAGGTCGAGCGGCACGAGCGTGGGCCGCAGCACGAACAGCAGGATGTACGCGGTGATGAGCGACGATTCGTAGCGGACGGGCATCCGCAGCATCCGCTGGATGAGCGCGTTCGCACCGACGCACGCGATGCCGAGCACCGCGACGGTCGCCAGCAGCTCGAGCGGTGTCGGCACGACGAGGCCGAACAGCGACAGCACCAGCGCGATCAGCGTCAGCGCAGCGAGGGCGAGCATCACGAGGCGGTACATCGAGAAGCGGCCGAGGTACCCGCGCGCTCGGGTCCACAGGGCGGTGAGGGCGGCGATCACGATCCCACGCTACCCGCGCGCGTGAACAGCTCGGCGGCGCAGCCCGGCGACCACTCGACGCGCCCGCTCGACAGCATCCGCACCCACGCGACCCCCCAGCGGTGCGCGAGCTCGGCCCCGCCATCGAAGAACAGCGCGGTGGCGGCGGCGTCCGCGCGCATCGCCGACGCGGCGAGCGCCCACGTGGCCACAACCGTGCGCACCGGCAGTCCGGTCCGGGCATCGAGCACATGATGGAGGCCATCGCCCCACGCACGCCGGTTCGTCGCCGATGCGCAGAGCGCAGCATCCGTCACGGTCCACACGCCGATCGCACGCGAGGGGTCGTAGGGATGCTCGAGGCCGATCCGGCGGGTCGCGCCCCGCACCGCGAGGTCTCCGCCCGCGTCGACGACGAGCGGACCGTCCGTGCACCAGGGGGCGAGCGCATCGGCCACCCGGTCGACGAGCCGTCCTTTGCCGAGCGCACCCACGTCGACGACGCCCCCGCCGCTCTGGCGCAGGCGATCGCCGTCGACCCTCAGCCGCGCCCGCCAATCTGTGGGGGCAGGCACGGCGTGGCCGGCCTCGAGGGTGTAGGCCGCGTCGTATCCGAGGCTCGCCAGCGACGCCCCGACGAGCGGGTTGACGGCGTCGGATGTCGCCGTAGAGATCTCGTCGAACGCCTCGAGCATGTCCTTCGCATCGGGTGGCGCGGGCACGGCGCCCGCGCCACGCGCGAGCAGCGAGACGAGCGAGTCGTCGCGGAAGCGCGACCACTCCGCGTCGAATCGATCGATCAACGCGCCGACGGTCGCCCGCGCGTCGGAGGGTAGCTCCCCCGACGTCTCGATCTGCCAGGGCGTGCCGATCGCGTCGAAGGTCCACGCGGTGCGGGAGCCCGCATCCGGGGCGGCGAGCGCCGACACGGTCACGCCGCCGCTTCGTCCTTGATGGCCTCGACGGCCTCGTTGAAGCCGCCGCTGGTGAGCGAGGATCCGGCGACGCGGTCGACGGCGAGGTCGTCGATGCTCACGCCGACGACCTCGTCGCTGATGCCCCCGATGAAGCGGGACTGGTAGTCCTGCGATTCGCGGGCCTGGGGATCGCCCGTGACCGCGACGTCGCTGACGACGCCGCCCTCGAGGGTGAGCGACACCTCGATCGTCTCGACGGATTCGGGTGTGACGTACGAGCCGCTCGCGGTGTACGTGCCGTCGTCGTACGATCCCGACGACGCTCCGCCGGTGGAGGTCGAACTCGATGAGTCGGTGTCGGTGTCGGCGGTGTCGGCGGTCGCGGCGCCGCAGCCGGCGAGGGCGAGGGTGCCGGCGACACCGACGAATGCCGCGGTGTAGCGGAGCGGGCGGGAAGCGGCGGGGCGGATCATGTGGGTCCTCCTTCGTCGGGGGGAACGGGCCGGAGCGGCCGTCGTATGCGAGCGTATGGAGCGCGCTTCGCCATCGTCGGTGATCCGCCTATGAGGAAGCTTTGAACGACCCCGGGCGCCGCAGGGTCTTGAGCCCCTCGACGGCGAGGAAGATCACGATCGAGAGGCCTATCGGCAGCAGCCACGAGTGCGCCGCGAGAGGTCTCGAGCCGAACAGCGCATTCATGAACGGGGCGTACGTGTACACCAGTTGCAGCGCGAGCAGGGCGAGCGCCGACCACCACACGACCCGGTTGCCGCGGAGGATGCCGGGGGTCAGGCTCGACCGTCCGAGGAAGCGGCAGTTGAAGAGGTAGGCCAACTGTCCGAGCGCGAGCATCGCGACCGCCTCGGTGCGCGCATAGTCGATGTCGACGCCGGTCGAGGCGACGCCGTAGAACACCCCGAGGGTCGCGCCACCGATCAGCAGCGACACGACGAGCACGAACCCGAGCTCGCGGGCGGTGATGATCGAACCGCCGGTCGGCCGTGGCGGGCGCTGCATGATGCCCTTCTCGGCGGGCTCGTAGGCGAGGGCGAGCGAGAGGGTGACCGCGGTGATCATGTTGACCCACAGCACCTGCACGGGCGTCAGCGGCAGCGCGAGGCCGAACACGACCGCGACGAGGATCACGAGGGACTGCGCGCCGTTGGTCGGCAGCAGGAACACGACGGACTTGCGCAGGTTGTCGTAGATGCGCCGACCCTCGCGGATCGCCGAGCGGATCGTGGCGAAGTTGTCGTCGGCGAGCACGATCTCGGCGGCCTCCTTGGTCGCCTCCGTGCCCTTGATGCCCATCGCGATGCCGATGTCGGCACGGGTCAGCGCGGGGGCGTCATTGACGCCGTCGCCGGTCATGGCGACGACCTCGTCGTGTGCCTGCAGCGCCCGCACGATGCGGATCTTGTGCTCGGGGCTCGTCCGCGCGAACACGTCGACGTCGCGCACGACCGCCTTCAGCTGCTCCTGACTCATCTGCTCCAGTTGGGCACCCGTGAGCACCTCGGGGTCGTCGCCGGAGACGAGGCCGAGCTCGCGACTGATCGCCAGGGCGGTGCCCGCGTGATCACCGGTGATCATCTTCACGCGGATGCCGGCGGCATGACAGTCGGCGATGGCCGCGATCGCCTCGGGTCGGGGTGGGTCGAGGATGCCCCACACCCCGAGGAACTCCAGGTCATGCAGGTCGTCGGCGGTCAGATCATCGGTGCGCGCATCGACGGGGCGGCGGGCGGCGGCGAGCACGCGCAGGCCCTCGCCGCTGAGCTCATCGATCACAGCCTCCCAGCGAGCGCGATCCACCGGCACCGGCCCCTCCTCGCCGCGCTGTGTCGCCGAGCGCTCGAGCAGTCGATCGGGCGCACCCTTGACGAGGATCGCGCGCGATCCGTCGGCCGCCTCGTGGAGGGTCGCCATGAACTTGTGCGCGGAATCGAAGGGCACCACCGCGAGGCGCCGCGCATCCGCCGTGCCCGCGCCGCCCTTCATCGCGACGGTCTTGAGCGCCCCCTCGGTGGGCTCGCCCACCAGCATCCACCGCTGCGCGGACGCGGGGTCCGCCACGGACGGACCCGGGGAGCCCGCAGATCCGGCGCCGGCAGAGGGGTCGACGACGATGTGCGCGTCGTTGCACAGCGTGCCGACGGCGAGGATCGCGGCGAGGTCGGCGGGGGCGCCCGCCGGTCGGCTCGAGGCGCGGCCTGCGCGCGCGGGCAGGATCTCGCCCTCGGGCGCGTAGCCGAGGCCCGTGACCTCGTACTCCCCTGCCGCGGTGACGATGCGACGCACCGTCATCTCGTTCTTGGTGAGCGTGCCGGTCTTGTCGGAGCACACCGTGGTCACCGAGCCGAGCGCCTCGACGGCCGGCAGTTTGCGCGTGATCGCGTGGCGCCCCGCCATCTGCTGCACACCGATCGCGAGGGTGATGGTCACCAGCGCCGGAAGTCCCTCGGGGATCGCCGCGACCGCGAACCCGATCGTCGCCGAGATCAACTCGGCGAAGGGCATCTGGTGCAGGTACCGGCCGATCGCGAGCATCACGACCGCCATCGCGAGGATCACGAGCGTCAGCACGCGACCGAACGAGTCCAGCTGCTTGGTCAGGGGCGTGTCGAGACTGCCGGCCTCGCCCACGAGCGCCTGGATCGTGCCGATCTCGGTGCGGGACCCCGTGGCCGTCACGACGCCACGGCCCTGCCCGGCCGACACGATCGTGCCCGAGAACGCCATCGACGATCGGTCGCCGACGCCCGCATCGCGGTCGACCGGGTCGAGGGACTTCGAGGCGGGCGCCGACTCCCCCGTCAGCGCCGATTCGTCCACGCGCAGCTGCGTGGCCTGGATCAGCCGCACATCCGCCGGGACCTTGTCGCCGGGGGCGAGCCGCACGATGTCGCCCGGCACGAGATCCGCGGCCGGCACTGTCGACCACGCACCGTCCCGACGCGCGGAGGCATCGGCCGACAGCATCCCGCGGATGCCCGCGAGGGCCTTTTCGGCGCGCCCCTCCTGCACGAAGCCGATCACCGCGTTGATGATCACGACCGCCATGATGACCCAGAAATCCAGCCAGTCGCCCATGATCGCCTTGATCGCGGCGGCGCCGAGCAGGATGTAGATCAGGGTGTCGTTGAAATGCACGAGGAATCGCAGGATCGCGGGGCGCCGCGGCGGCTCCGGCAGCA
Source organism: Microbacterium sp. HA-8 (assembly GCF_046111165.1). Classification (NCBI taxonomy): domain Bacteria; kingdom Bacillati; phylum Actinomycetota; class Actinomycetes; order Micrococcales; family Microbacteriaceae; genus Microbacterium; species Microbacterium sp. HA-8. The sequence continues at coordinate 1,399,575 of NZ_CP162025.1, read as the reverse complement.
GGTTGGGCCCGACCTCGGCGAGGCGACGGGATGCTTGGCCCGCGGTGAGCCCACCCGCGCCCGCGTCCAGCGCGGTCAGCGTCTCGTCGATCTCGAGAGCGTACGGCCGCTCGATCTCGAGGGGCGCAGCGATCGATGTGTCGGTCATGGCGACCCTCCGCGGCTCAGGCCGCGCCGTCGAACATGCTCGTGACCGAGCCGTCCTCGAACACCTCGTGGATGGCCCGCGCGAGCAGCGGCGCGATCGGGAGCACCACGAGACCCGGGAAGCGCCGCTCGGGCGGCAGGGGCACCGTGTCGGTGACGACCACCTCGTCGACCGCGGCGTCCTGCAGCAGGTCGAGCGCGGGGCCGCTGAAGATCGCGTGGGTCGCCGCGACGATGACCTTCTCGGCGCCGTTGGCTTTGAGTGCCTGGGCCGCCTTGACGATCGTGCCGCCGGTGTCGATCATGTCGTCGACCAGCAGGCAGACGCGCCCCTCGACCTCGCCGACGATCTCGTGCACGGTGACCTGGTTGGCCACCTTCGGGTCGCGGCGTTTGTGGATGATCGCCAGCGGTGCCCCGAGGCTGTCGGACCACGTGTCGGCGACGCGCACACGGCCCATGTCGGGCGAGACGACGGTGAGCTTCGCGCGGTCGGCGGCGGTGAGCGTCTGCTCGAAGTGCTCGAGCAGCACGGGCTTGGCGAAGAGGTGATCGACGGGCCCGTCGAAGAAGCCCTGGATCTGCGCGGCGTGCAGGTCGACGCTCATCACGCGGTCGGCGCCGGCGGTCTTGAGCAGGTCGGCGACCAGACGCGCGCTGATCGGCTCGCGGCCCCGACCCTTCTTGTCTTGCCGGGAGTAGGGGAAGTAGGGGGCGACGACCGTGATGCGCTTGGCGGAGGCGCGCTTGAGGGCGTCGAGCATGATGAGCAGCTCCATAAGCCACTCGTTGACGGGATTGCCGAAGGACTGCACCACGAAGACGTCGCACCCGCGGATGGAGACCTCGAAGCGCGTGTAGATCTCACCGCTGGCGAAGGTGCGGTGCTCGGTCGGCGCCAGCTGCGTGCCGAGCGCGTCGGCGACGTCGGTCGCGAGCGTCGGGTGCGATCGGCCCGAGACGACGACGAGGCGCTTCTTGGTCTTCGCGACGAGTCCCGGTGCGATCCCGCGATCGCTGTCGAGGTCAACCGTCTTCTTCTTGCGAGCCATGAGCCGCCTTCTCTGCGGCCTCGGCCGCGGCCGTGCCGGGACGGTGCGCGATGACCCAGCCCTCGACGTTGCGTTGCGAGCCCGTCACGACCGCCAGCGCGCCCGGCGGAACGTCTTTCCGCACGACCGTGCCGGCGCCCGTGTACGCGCCATCCCCGATCCTAACGGGCGCGACGAACACGTTGTGGGCGCCGGTGCGCACCGCATCGCCCACCTGCGTGCGGTGCTTGTCGACGCCGTCGTAGTTGGCCACGATCGTTCCCGCTCCGATGTTGGCGCCCGTACCCACCTCGGCGTCGCCGACGTACGACAGGTGCGGAACCTTGCTGTTCGCGCCGATCACGGCGTTCTTGGTCTCGACGAAGGTGCCGATCTTGCCCTTCGCGCCGAGGTCCGTGCCGGGACGCAGGTAGGCGAAGGGCCCGACGCTCGCGCCCGCGCCGATGACGGCGAGGGTCGCGTCTGTGCGGGTGACGGTCGCCCCCTCCCCGACCTCGCAGTCGACGAGGCTCGTGTCGGGGCCGACGGTGGCACCCTCCGCGATCGCGGTGGCGCGCAGGATGTGCGTGTTCGGCAGCACGGTGACGTCGGGGGCGAGCGTTGCGGTGACGTCGATCCAGGTCGTGGCGGGATCGAGCACGGTGACGCCCTCGAGCTGCCAGCGGCGCACGGTGCGCGCGTTGAGCGTCGCGGCGGCGGCCGAGAGCTGCACGCGGTCGTTGACCCCGAGAGCGGCATCCGCGCTCGGTGCCGCGGCCGCGGCCACGCGGTGACGCGCATCGCGCAGCAGCGCCACGACGTCGGTCAGGTAGCGCTCTCCCTGCGCGTTGGCGGTGCCGACGAGGTCGAGGTGGGTGCGCAGGGGCCCCGCCTGGAAGACGTAGACCCCCGCGTTGATCTCCGTCAGGGCCGCCTCCTCGGGCGAGGCGTCCTTCTGCTCGACGATGCGCGTGACCCCTCCCTCGGCGTCGCGGACGACCCGGCCGTAGCCGGACGCATCCTCGAGGACGGCGCTGAGCAGGGTCACCGCCGCGCCGGTGTCGCGGTGCGACGCGATCAGCGAGGTCAGCGTGTCGGCCTCGAGCAGCGGCACGTCGCCGCTGAGCACCAGCACGTCGCCGTCGAACCCCGGCAGAGCCGCCAGCGCGACCTGCACGGCGCGCCCTGTGCCCGGGATCTCGTCCTGGTCGACGACGATCGCTGCGGGGGCAGCATCCGTCACCGCCTGCGCGACGAGGTCGCGCTCGTGCCGCACGACGACCAGCAGTCGCTGCGGATCGAGGGCCCCCGCCGTGTCGAGCACGTGCCCGAGGAGCGGGCGACCGCCCACGTGATGGAGCACCTTGGGCGTACGGGACTTCATGCGCGTGCCCTGGCCAGCGGCGAGGACGATGACGGCAAGGCTTCGATCGGTCATGCTCCGCCGCCAGGACTCGAACCTGAACCTCACAGCTCCAAAGGCTGTCGTGCTGCCATTACACCACGGCGGACCGCGGGCCCTGCCGGAGGGCGGGCGCCGCCCGACAAGTCTGCCAGAGCGAGGCTGTGACCCCGCGTCCGCTCGCCCACCGATGCCATGATGGTCGGATGCCGAAGGAGAGCGACGAGGTCGACCGCATCGTCGGCGCCTGGCAGACCCAGCGCCCCGACCTCGACTTCTCGCCCCTCGAGGTGCTCTCGCGCGTCGATCGCCTGTCGAAGCACCTCGACCGCGCGCGGCGGGTCGCCTTCGGCCGCAGCGACCTCGAACCCTGGGAGTGGGACGTCCTGTCGGCCCTGCGCCGTGCCGGCGAACCCTTTCAGCTGAGCCCCAAGAGCCTGCTGCAGCAGACGCTCGTCTCCAGCGGCACGATGACCAACCGCATCGACCGGCTCGTCGGCCGCCGGCTCGTGCGGCGGGAGAACGACCCCGCCGACGGTCGCAGCGTCCTCGTCACGCTCACCGACGAGGGCCGCACACGAGTGGATGCTGCCATCACACGCCTCGTCGACGCCGAGTCCGCGCTGCTCGAGACCCTCTCCCGCGCCGACCGCGAGCGCCTCGCCGCGCTTCTGCGCAAGCTCAGCCTCGGGTTCGACTCCTGATCCGCGGCGCTCGGGTGTCGCGTGTCACTCGAGCGACTCGGACAGTTCGAGCCAGCGCTCCTCGAGAGCGGTGTTCTCCGCATCGAGCGCGCCGATCTCGGTCATCTTCTCGCCGAGCCCGGTGAAGTCCGACTGGTCGTGATCGGCGAGGGCGGCGCGCTTGCGCGCGACGTCGTCGGTTAGTCTGGCCATCCGGCGCTCGATCGCGGCGAGCTCCTTCTGGGCGGCACGCAGCTCGGCACCCGAGCGTCGCGGCGCCTGCGCGGACTCGGCGGCGCGGTCCGGGCGCGACGAGTCGCCCCGGCCGCCCGCACGGGTCGACTCCGCACGCAGCCGCAGGTACTCCTCGATGCCACCGGGCAGGTGACGAAGGCGGCCGTCGAGGATCGCGTACTGCTGATCGGTGACGCGCTCGAGGAAGTACCGGTCGTGACTGACGACGAGCAGTGTGCCCGCCCACGAGTCGAGCAGGTCCTCGATCGCGGCGAGCATGTCGGTGTCGAGGTCGTTCGTCGGCTCGTCGAGGATCAGCACGTTCGGCTGGTCGAGCAGGATGAGCAGCAGCTGGAGGCGTCGCTTCTGACCACCCGAGAGGTCCTTCACCGGGGTGGAGAGCTGCTCGGCGGCGAAACCCATGCGCTCGAGCAGCTGGCCCGGGGTGAGGTCCTGCGCCTTGGATCCCGAGCCGATCGTGTAGCTCGTGCGCAGACCCGCGATCACCACGCGCACGGGGTCATCGAGGTGCGGATCCAGCGCGTCCATCTGCTGCGTCAGGGTTGCGACCTTGACGGTCTTACCGCGCTTGACGCGACCGGACGTGGGCTCGACGGTGCCGGCGACGAGGCCGAGCAGCGTCGATTTTCCTGCACCGTTGACGCCGAGGATGCCGGTGCGCTCTCCCGGGGCGATCCGCCACTCGACGTCATCGAGCACGGAGGTGCCGTCGTACGACACCGACACATCGAGCAGATCGACGACGTCCTTGCCGAGCCTCGTCAGGGCGAGGGACTGGAGCGAGACCCGGTCGCGGATCTCGGGCACGTCGGCGATCAGCTCGTTGGCGGCGTCGATGCGGAACTTCGGCTTCGACGTGCGGGCGGGGGCTCCGCGGCGCAGCCACGCGAGCTCCTTGCGCGCGAGGTTCTGCCGGCGCGCCTCGATCGCCGCGGACTGCCGATCACGCTCCACACGCTGCAGGATGTACGCCGCGTACCCGCCGTCGAAGGGCTCGACGATACGGTCGTGCACCTCCCACGTGGCTGTGCAGACAGCATCCAGGAACCAGCGATCGTGCGTGACGACGAGCAGGCCGCCCGCGCCGGCCGACCAGCGGCGCTGCAGGTGCTCGGCGAGCCAGGCGATGGCTTCGACGTCGAGGTGGTTGGTGGGCTCGTCGAGAGCGAGAATGTCCCAGTCGCCGGCGAGCAGGCGCGCGAGGGCGACGCGGCGCCGCTGTCCGCCCGAGAGGGTGCCGAGGCGGGCGTCCCAGGGCAGGTCGCCGAGAAGCCCGGCGATGACGTCGCGGATGCGGGCGACGCCCGCCCACTCGTGCTCGGCCATCTCGCCGACCACGGCGTGACCGATCGTGTCGTCGTCATCGAGCACGTCGGCCTGATCGAGCACGCCGATGTGCACACCGCCGCGGGCGGTGACTCGGCCTCCGTCGGGCTGCAGACGCCCCGCGAGCATCGCCAGCAGGCTCGACTTGCCGTCGCCGTTGCGGCCGACGATGCCGATGCGGTCGCCTTCGTTCACGCCCAGTGAGACGGAGCCGAACACGACTTTGGTGGGGAATTCGAGGTGCAGGGCCTCGGCCCCGAGAAGATGCGCCATATCCGCTCCAGGCTACGCGGCGCGGCGCCCGCCGTTCGCCGGCATCCCCCGCCCCGTTACGGATGTCCCACTTTCTGTCGCCTACGCCCGCGGCGGGCGACAGAAAGTGGGACACCACCCCCGGCCCCCGGGCCCTAGCGGCTGACCCCGGCAGCGTTGCGGACGAGCGAGCCGGCAGGGGGTCCGGTGCGCGTCTGGTCTTGCCGGGGTGGTGCGCCGGGTGTATTCCTGAGGCGACGCGGTGCCGTGTGCGCGCCGCAACGGAGCGGCGCCCGTCCCGCGGGGATGGAGACCCCGATGAAAGCCTTCGCCCTCATGGCACCCGAAAGGCCGCCCGAGATCGTCGATCTGCCGGTCCCCGAGCCCGAGCCCGGCGAGATACGCGTGCGGGTGATCGCGGCGTCGGTGAACGGTTTCGATGTCGCCGCATCGATGGGCGCCATGGCGCCGTTCTTCGAGTACCGCTATCCCGTGATCCTCGGCCGGGAGTTCGCCGGGGTCGTCGACGCCCTCGGCGAGGGCACCGTCGGATTCGCTGTCGGCGACGCGGTGTTCGGCGTCGTGAGCAAGCGGTTCCTGCGGGAGGGTGCGTTCGCCGAGCACACGACGGTGTCGGCTGCCGACGGCGCACGGCACGCGCCCGGCCGCATCGATGTCGCCGAGGCCGCGAGCCTCGGACACACGGGCACCACGGCGCTCACGATCCTCGACGCCCTGGGCGTCGACGTGGCCGGGCGCACCGTGCTCGTGGTCGGCGCCACCGGCGGCGTCGGCACGCTCCTCGTGCAGCTCGCCGCGCGCGCCGGCGCCACGATCATCGCCACAGGGCGCACGCCCACCGGTCGCGAGACGCTCATCGATCTCGGCGCGACCGCCGCCATCGACTACACACGGGGCCTGAAGCCCGAGCTCGCCCGCATCGGTCGGGGACACGTCGATGACGCCGTGCATCTGAGCGGCGACATCGACGAGATCGCGGGGTGACGGCGCCCGGCGGCCGGGTGATCTCACCGCTCGTCTTCGACCCGAACGCGTTCGCGCATCCGGGGATCACGCTCGTGCCGATCGCCGCCTATCCGACAGGTGCCGGCCTCGAGCGTCTCGTCGCCCTCGTCGACGACGGTCTGCGGGTGATCGTCGACCGGGAGTTGCCCTTCACGCAGATCGCCGAGGCCCTCGCGGCCTGGGGCCATGAGAGTCTCGGCAATCTGGTCGTGATGATCGATGCCTAGAGCAGGCCGTTCTCCTCGAGGAAGGCGGCGGCGATGTCGTCGGGCGACATCATCTCTTCGGTGCTCTGCACGTTGAGCGCGACGAGGGCGTCGGCCGTCAGAGCGGCGCTGACCGCGTTGATCACGTCGGCGATCTCGTCAGCCACGTCGGCATTCACGACCGGCACGACGTTCGATGCGAGGAACAGGCCCTCGGGGTCTTCGAGCACGACGAGGTCCTGCGTCTGGATCATCGGATCGGCCGTGAAGACGTTCGCGACGTTGACGGCACCCGCGACGAGGCTCTCGACCGTCGTGGCACCGGTCGCCGAGAAGGTGACCTCGACGCCGTACGTCTCGGCAAGGCCCGCGGGGCCGTAGGGGCGCTCGGCCAGCTCTGGCGGTCCGCCGAGGGTCAGCGGCTCGGTGACGTTCGCGAGATCGGCGATCGTCGTGAGGCCGTTCGCCTCGGCGAACTCCGCGGTCACGGTGTAGGAGTCCTGATCGCTCGCCTCGGCCTGGTCGAGCACCGTGAGGTTCTCGGGCAGCGCATCCTGCAGCGCCGCGTAGACGTCTTCGCTCGTGCGCGCCTCGGTCTCGGGGTCGAAGAACTGCAGCAGATTGCCGGTGTACTCGGGGAACAGCGTGATCGCCCCCGACTCAAGCTCGGGAATATACGCGTCACGCTGCCCGATGGTGAACTGACGCTCGACCTCGAACCCGGCACCCTCGAGCGCCTGGGCGTAGATCTCGGCGATGATCTCGTTCGAGTAGTAGTCCTGCGAGCCGATGACGATCGTGTCGCCCGCGGGCTCTCCGCCGCCGCCGTTCTCCTCCTCGAGGGGGTTGCTGGATGAGCAGCCGGCGAGCACGAGGGCCGCACTCGCGGCGATGGCCGCGCCGAACGCGAGCCTCTTCTTCGCTGTGAACATGGTGCTGTTCTTCTCTCTCTGTGGGTGGGGCTGTGGTCTGAGGGATGAGCGCGTCGTCAGGCGGGCGCGGGTGCCGACGAGCGGGGGGATGCTGCAGCCTCATCACGCGCGCGACGGCGGCGCGTGCGCGGGCCCGATCCGCCCGCGCGCCCCGCGACGACGCCCCGCGGGACGACGACACGCTCGAGGATCGCGAACACGGCATCGAGCACGAGGGCGAGCACGGCGACGAGGATCGCACCGGCGAGCACCTGATCGAACCGCCGGAGCGGGATGCCCTGGATGATGTATTGCCCGAGTCCGCCGAGCCCGACGTAGGCGGCGATCGTCACGGTCGCGACGATCTGCAGGGTCGCGGCGCGCAGGCCCGACACGAGCAGCGGCAGCCCGAGCGGAACCTCGATGCGCCAGAGGATCTGCCACTCGGTCATGCCCATCGCCCGGCCGGCATCGATGACGCGTCGATCGATCGCCTCGAACCCGGTGTAGGCGCCCGCGAGGATCGAGGGGATCCCGAGCAGCACGAAGGTGATGACGGCGGCGGTCGGGGTCTGCAGCACGCCCAGAAGCAGGACGAGGAGGATCAGCAGACCGAACGAGGGCACCGCGCGGGCTGCCCCCGACACGGCCACGGCGATCTCGCGTCCCCTGCCCGTGTGACCGATGGCCCACCCCACCGGCACCGCGATCGCGGCGGCGATCAGCACCGACACGAACGTGAAGCCGAGGTGCTGGGCGAGGGCGACCGGAATGCCCGCGGGTCCACTCCAGCGCTCGGGAGACAGCATCCAGGCGAACGCTTCGGCGATGAGGTTCACGCGGTCACCTCCGTCGCCGCGACGGCGCGGCGCGCCCGTCGCCGTGCACGCCTGCCGGGTGTGCGGGCCCAGGGCATGAGCGTGCGTCCCGCGAGCACGAGCAGCCCGTCGAGCACGAGCGCGATGATCACGACGGCCACCACCCCCGCGAAGACCTCGGGGATGATGCGGCGCTGCAGACCGTTGGTGAAGAGATAGCCGAGGTTCGTGACGCCGATCAGGATGCCCACGGTGGCGAGCGAGATGGTGCTCACGGCGGTCACGCGCAGTCCCGCGAGGATGACCGGACCCGCGAGCGGGAACTCGACGGCGAAGAAACGCCGCAGGGAACCGTAGCCGAGGGCGGTGGAGGCCTGTCGCACGCCCGGGTCGACCGACTGCAGCCCGTCGGAGACGGAGCGCACCATGATCGCGAGGGCGTAGATGGTCAGCGCGATGATCAGGTTGGTCTCGCTGATCGCGCTGTAGCCGAAGATCGCCGGCATGAGCATGAGCAGCGCCAGCGAGGGGATCGTGTACAGCAGCCCGATGATCGTGATGATGCCGCTGCGCAGCAGCCGGAAACGGAACGCAACCCACCCGAGCGGGATCGCGATGAGGAATCCGAGGATGATCGGCAGCACGCTCTGCCGCAGATGGTCGAGCGAGAGCTCCCAGATCAGGTCGAGGTTCTCGACGACCCAGTTCACGCCGTGCGCTCCCCCACGATCGCACCCTGCGTGCGCCCGTCGGCATCGACGACGACCGTGCCGCGAGGGGTCTCGCGCAGGTGCAGCGCGCGCTTACCCCTGTCGGCGCCGATGAAGCTGGCGACGAAGTCGCTCGCGGGATTCTCGATGATCTCGTCGGGCGTGCCGACCTGCGCGATCGCCGCGCCTTTCTCGAGGATCACGACCTGATCGCCCAGCAGGAACGCCTCGTCGATGTCGTGGGTGACGAACACGATCGTCTTGCCGATCTCGCGCTGCAGGCGCAGCAACTCCTCCTGCAGCTCGGCACGCACGATCGGATCGACCGCACCGAACGGCTCGTCCATGAGCAGGATGTTGGGGTCGGCGGCGAGCCCGCGGGCGACTCCGACGCGCTGCTGCTGACCGCCCGAGAGCTGGCTCGGGTAGCGGTCGGCCATCGAGCGATCGAGGCCGACGGTGTCCATCAGCTCCCGCGCGCGCTCGCGCGCCTGCCGCCGCGGTGTGCCCTGGAGCACGGGCACGGTCGCGATGTTGTCGATCACCGTGAAGTGCGGCAGCAGGCCCGAGTTCTGCATGACGTACCCGATGCTGCGGCGCAGCTGCACGGGCGGCCGGGCGGCGATGTCTTCGTCGTCGATCGCGATGACACCCGCGGTCGGATCGACCATGCGGTTGATCATGCGCAGCAGCGTCGTCTTGCCGCAGCCCGAGGACCCGACGAGGACGGTCGTCTTGTGCGAGGGCATCGCGAGGCTGAAGTCCCCGACGGCGCGCGTACCGTCGGGGAACACCTTCGATACGTTGCGGAACTCGATCACGGGCGGTATCCCCTCGTCGGGCGCTGCGTTCGGTGAGCGGTCGCGGCGCTCAGGCCGCGATCTCGACGCCGCGCGAGAACGCGACGTAGCCCGAGTAGTCGGTGCCGACCCGCTCGAGCGAAGACGGGATCGGCTCGGGGTAGCTCCACGCGCCGTCGTCGAAGCGGCCCGCGGGGGTGACGACCGAGAAGTACTGCGCGTCGCCCTTCCACGAGCACGTGTACGCGGTGGGGCTGTGCTCGAGCACACCCTCGCCGATGCTCGCGGGCGGGAAGTACCAGTTGCCCTCGATCCGGACGAGATCCTCTTCGGGGGCTTCGGCGATCACGTGATCGCGCCAGACTGCGCGCATCGTTCCTCCTGGGGCGACGGACGGGGTTTCGACTCTATAGGCCCTCGCCGACACCGGGGCCGGGGTTGTCATGACGAATCGGTGACGGCTAGGGTCCGTGCCGTTCGCCCGCGACTGCGCGCGGCCCCGCCTCGCGGCTCAGCCCGTGACGATGGTGATGTCCGTCGCCGCTTCGGCCTCCTCCAGCGAGCCGAGATCGACGACGTCGTCGAATCCCAGACCGGCCATGCGCTCGACGGCCTGAGCGGAGCGGTTTCCCGTGCGGCAGTAGACCGCGTAGGACCCGTCGGCATCCAGCTCCGAGACGAGGGCATCGAAGTCGGATGCCGTCACGTCGATGTTGACGGCTCCTTCGAGGTGCCCCGCGGCGAACTCCTCGGGCGTCCGTACGTCGATGATCACGGTGTCCGCGGCGAGCGCTGCGGGCGCGGCGGTCGGCGCGCACCCGGTGAGGGCGAGACCGAATCCCAGGACGAGCGCGAGGAGGGAGAGCAGGCGACGCACGGGTCGTCCTTTCGTCGAGCGGGCGGAGAATACAAGCGAAACTATACCCCCAGGGGTATCTGCTACGCTACCGGCGTCCGACTGAACCACGACCTGAAGGAGAGACCATGTGCAGAGCCGTGGCATGCAGACGATGCGGAAAGACGACCTGGGCCGGATGCGGTCAGCACGTCGACCAGGTGATGCGCGGAGTGCCCGCTGGCCAGCGCTGCCGCGGGCACGAGGCCGAGGAGAGGCGCGGGCTGTTCGCGCGCCTGTTCGGCTGAGTGTCGCGCTCCGGCGCGGCTAGGGTGGGCCGGGGGGGTGGTCGAGTGCGCGGATGGCGTGTCTTCCTCGGCAGGCTGGTGCGCCGGATCTGGTTCCGGGCCGCGATGTTCAGCCTCGCCGCGATCGCCCTCGCGCTGCTCGCGGGGGTGCTCGGGCCCTTCCTGCCCGACGCGCTGGCGGTCGAACTGGGGCAGAACTCGGTCGACAGCATCCTGCAGATCATCGCCTCGTCGATGCTCGCGGTCACGACCTTCTCCCTGACGGCGATGGTGTCGGCGTACTCGGCCGCGACGACGACGGCGACGCCGCGTGCGACCCAGCTGCTCGTCGCCGACCCCACCTCGCAGAACGCCCTGTCGACGTTCATCGGCTCGTTCCTGTTCTCGATCGTCGGCATCGTCGCCCTCTCGACGGGCTACTACACCGAGCAGGGACGCACCGTGCTCTTCTTCGGCACGCTCGCCGTCATCGCGATCATCGCGATCACGCTCCTGCGCTGGATCGCGCATCTGGCCCAGTTCGGACGCATGGCCGATGTCATCGATCGTGTTGAGCAGGCCGCCACCCGCGCCGCGCGTGCGTTCGCCGCGCGGCCCCACCTCGGCGCCAGCCCCGGGGTCCCCGTGCCGACGCGGGCCCGCGCCGTGTTCGCCGACGACATCGGCTACGTCACCGCCGTCGACGTCGACAGGCTGCAGCGGCTCGCCGAGTCCGAGGACCTCATCGTCCACGTCGCGGCCATCCCGGGCACCATGGCCGATCATGTGCGCCCTCTCGCACACATCGAGGGCGACCTCGACGACGACGGATGCCGCACCCTGCGCCGCGCGTTCTCGGTCGATCCGCATCGCACCTACGAGCAGGACCCGCGCCTGGGCGTGATCGCCCTCGCCGAGATCGCCAGCCGCGCCCTCTCGCCGTCGACGAACGACCCGGGCACGGCGATCGAGGTGCTGGGCGCGCTGGAGCGGGTGTTCGCCGTGCTCGCGGCGGCGCCCGATGACGATGACGCCTGCGACCGGGTGCACGCACCGGCCCCGGGCATCCGCGATCTGATCGAGGACGGCTTCCGCCCGATCGCGCGGGACGGCGCCGGCATGATCGAGGTGCATGTGCGGCTGCAGAAGACGCTCGCCGCGTGCGCCGCAAGCTGCCCCGCACACGCCGACGAGTTCGCCCGAGCCGCCCGGGCAGCCCGCGAACGGGCCGACCGAACTCTCACCGAGCGCTCCGACCGCGCCCTGCTGCGCACCACGGCGCGCGAGGCGTGGATGCGCCGCTGATCGCCCTCAGCCCGGGATGACCCGCGCCCCGGGCACGGGGCCGTGTGCGTGCAGGGCCTCGTGGCCCGTCGCCGACAGCGCCACCCGCACGTCGAGGGCGGCGGCGCTGTCGGCGCACAGGAATGCGACGGTGGGTCCCGAGCCCGACACGATGCCGGCCAGCGCCCCCGCGCGCTCGCCGAGCTCGAGCAGGTCGGCGAGCTCGGGACGGAGGTTCAGCGCGGCCACCTGCAGGTCGTTGCGCAGCACCGCCGCCAGGCGCACCGGGTCGCCCGCCCGCAGCGCATGCAGGACATCGGGATCGACGAGCGGGTGCCGCACGGCGGGCGCGATGTCGACACGATGCCGCTCGCGGTGGCGATCCAGCTCGGTGTAGACCTGGGGGGTCGACAGTCCCCCGGCGTCGGCGACGAAGACCCACTCGAACCGCCCGCGCGCCAGAGCCGGGCTCAGCTCGTCGCCCCTGCCGGTGCCGACGGCCGTGCCACCCTGCAGGGCGAAGGGCACGTCGGCGCCGAGCCTCGCGGCGATCGCGTGCATCTGCGATGTGCTCAGACCCGTGCCCCAGAGCGCATCGCACGCGACGATCGCCGCCGCGGCATCGGCCGACCCGCCGCCCATCCCACCGGCAACGGGCACACCCTTGCGGATCTCGAGGTGCACCCCACCCGACTGCTCGGTCGCGCGCGCCACCAGCTGGGCCGCGCGCAGCGCGAGATTGCGCTCGTCCAGCGGCACGCCCGATGTGTCGACGGCGCCGTGCACCGCGACCGTGAAGTCATCGGATTCGCTCGCCCAGACATCCTCGTACAACGACACCGCCTGAAAGGCGGTGGCCAGCTCGTGGTAGCCATCGTCCATCACCTGACCGACCTCGAGGAAGAGGTTGATCTTTCCGGGCGCGCGCACGTGCACGCGCGGGGTGTCGTCGAGGGGGATCACGTGGTCGCCGAGTCCGCCCACAGGTCGACGTCGATCGTGCCGGCGAGGGCGTCGATGCGCTCCAGCTCCTCGGTGTCGAAGGCGGGGCCCGACAGGGCGGCGATGTTCTCGTCGAGCTGGCCGGGGCGGGATGCCCCGATCAGCGCCGAGGCGACGACCCCGTCGCGCAGCACCCACTGCAGCGCCATCTGGGCCAGCGTCTGCCCGCGCTCCTTGGCGATCACGTCCAGGCCGCGGAGGGTGGCGAGCCCGGCTTCCGAGAGCGGACGGTCCGGGAGCGATCCGCGCTTCTGCGCACGGTCGGCGGGGCCGCCGCCGAGGTACTTGTCGGTGAGCAGGCCCTGCGCCAGCGGCGTGAACGCGATGGCGCCCATGCCCTCCTGCCGCAGCACGCCCGTGAGAGAGTCCTCCACCCAGCGGTTGAGGATCGAGTACGAGGGCTGGTGGATGACCAGGGGTGTGCCGAGCGACCGAGCCACGGCCGCGGCCTCGGCCGTGCGCTCTGCGCTGTACGACGAGATGCCCACGTACAGGGCCTTGCCCTGCCGCACGAGCGTGTCGAGGGCACCGATCGTCTCCTCGATCGGGGTGACGGCATCCACCCGGTGGGAGTAGAAGAGGTCGACGTAGTCCAGCCCCATGCGCGTGAGCGACTGCTCGGCGCTCGCGAGGATGTACTTGCGCGAGCCCAGATCGCCGTACGGGCCGGGCCACATGTCGTAGCCCGCCTTCGACGAGACGATGATCTCGTCGCGGTAGCGCGCGAAGTCCTCGCGCATCATGCGCCCGAAGTTGGTCTCAGCCGATCCGTAGGGCGGACCGTAGTTGTTGGCCAGGTCGAAGTGGGTGATCCCCGAGTCGAACGCGTGCCTCAGCAGCGCACGCTGGTTGTCGAACGGGATGTTGTCACCGAAGTTCCACCACAGTCCGAGGGAGATCGGCGGCAGATACAGGCCCGACGTGCCGACCTGCCGGTATGTGGTCGCGCCGTAGCGGTCGGCTGCGGCGGCGTAGGGACGATGGATGTCTTTCACATCTGCGCGAAAGCGCGGCTTCTCTGTCACCGCTCCAGGCTAGCGACCGGGAGAGACACGGGCGACGCGCAGGTAGTCCTCGACCCCGAGCTCCTCGCCCCGCGCGGTGGGGGCCACCCCCGCCGCCTCCAGCGCGGCCGATGCTTCGGCGGAGGAGCCGCCGAGCACCGACGAGAGCGCCTGGCGCAGCATCTTGCGGCGCTGCTGGAAGGCCGCGTCGATGATCGCGAACGTGCGTCGGCGCTCGTCCTCCGTGCCGCGGGGCTCCGCATCGCGCGCGAACGCCACGAGCACCGAATCCACGTTCGGCACCGGCCAGAACACCTGCCGCGAGATGGTGCCGGCCAGCCGCCAGGGTCCGTACCAGGCCGCCTTCGCGCTCGGTGCCCCGTAGACCTTCGAGCCGGGGGGCGCCGCGAGCCTCTCCCCGACCTCGGCCTGCACCATGACGACACCGCGCTCCAATCGCGGGAACGTCTCGAGCAGGTGCAGCAGCACCGGCACCGAGACGTTGTAGGGCAGATTCGCCACGAGCACCTCCGGATCGCCCGGAAGCTCCCGCACGCGCAGGGCGTCGGCATCCACCACCGTCAGCGCACCCTCGGGCACACCGTGGGCGCGTGCGGTCTCGGGCAGCCGCTCGGCGAGGCGGTGGTCGATCTCGACGGCGGTGACGGATGCCTCGGCCTCGAGGATCGCCAGCGTCAGGGATCCGAGCCCCGGCCCCACCTCGACGACGCGGTCACCCGGTGCGACGCGCGCCACCTGCACGATGCGGCGCACGGTGTTGGCGTCGACGACGAAGTTCTGACCGAGCTTCTTGGTCGGGGTGACATCGAGCTCGGTCGCGAGGGCGCGGATCTCGGTCGCGCCGAGCAGGTGCACCGACATGCCTTCACCTTACGGGCAGGGCCCGCGAAGCGCGGAGTATGGTGGCGCACGTGAGCAGAACAGGCACGATCCCCACTGATGCGTTCTCGATGAAGAGTCCCTTCGGGCGACGGGCCGTTGCGCTCTCGATCGCCGCGGCCGTGGGCGGCTTCCTGTTCGGCTTCGACTCGTCGGTCATCAACGGCGCGGTCGACTCGATCGAGAACCAGTTCGGCCTGAACGACGTCGTCACCGGGTTCGTCGTGGCGATCGCGCTGCTCGGCTGCGCGCTCGGCGCGGTGCTCGCGGGCGTGCTCAGCGACCGCTGGGGTCGCCTGCGCGTCATGATGATCGGCGCCGTGCTGTTCTTCATCAGCGCGATCGGATCCGGCCTCGCCTTCAGCGCCGTCGACCTGACGGTCTGGCGCTTCATCGGAGGCCTCGGCATCGGGATCGCATCCGTCGTGGCTCCGGCATACATCGCCGAGGTCGCCCCGCGCCAGATCCGCGGCACGCTCGGGTCGTTGCAGCAGCTGGCGATCACGCTCGGCATCTTCGGTGCGCTGCTCTCGAACGCCCTCCTCGCGGGCGTCGCGGGCGGCTCTTCCGAGGTGCTGTGGCTGGGTCTCGAGGCCTGGCGATGGATGCTGCTCGTCGAGGCCGTGCCGGCGCTCGTGTACGGCATCCTCGCCTTCACGATGCCCGAGTCCCCGCGCTACCTCATCGCCAAGGGCCGCTACGACGAGGCCCGCGAGATCTTCGCGCGGTTGGTGCCGGAGGCGGATCTCGAGCAGACCATGCGAGAGCTGGAGAAGCGCATCGCCGAGGACCGCAAATCCAAGGGCGTGTCGCTGAAGGGACCGCGCTTCGGCCTGCAGCCGATCGTGTGGGTGGGCATCATCCTGTCGGTGTTCCAGCAGTTCGTCGGCATCAACGTGATCTTCTACTACTCGACGACACTGTGGCGCGCGGTCGGGTTCACCGAGTCGAACTCACTGCTGATCAGCGTCATCACCTCGGTCACCAACGTGCTCGTCACGATCGTCGCGATCGTGCTCGTCGACCGCGTCGGCCGCAAGCCGATCCTGCTGACCGGCTCGGTCATGATGACCGTCTCCCTCGGGACGATGGCGCTGGCGTTCGCCTTCGCCGAGACCGTCGACGGCGAGGTCTCGCTGCCCGGGGCGTGGGGACCGATCGCGCTCGTCGCCGCCAACGTCTTCGTGATCGGCTTCGGCGCCTCGTGGGGCCCCCTCGTGTGGGTGCTGCTCGGCGAGATCTTCCCGAGCCGCATCCGCGGCAAGGCGCTGGGCGTCGCCGCCGGTGCGCAGTGGATCGCGAACTTCCTGATCACCGTGAGCTTCCCGGCGATGTCGGGCTGGTCTCTGCCGCTCACCTACGCGATGTACGCCCTGTTCGCGGCACTGTCCTTCGTCTACGTCCTGGCGAAGATCCCCGAGACCAAGGGCATGGAGCTCGAGCAGACCGAGACCCTCTTCGCCACGAAGCCCAAGGCGGCACGCGCCGGCCGGTGACCGGAGCCCTTCGACGGGCTCAGGGCGCGCAGAGTGCCCGGGCCTAGAACTCGCCGTAGACCTCGACCGTGTTCGCCGCGATCTGCGCGCAGAGCTCGTCGACCTCCACGCCGAGCTCGGCGGCCATGAAGCGCACCGTCACGGGGATCAGATACGGCGCATTCGGGCGCCCCCTGTGGGGCACGGGCGTCAGGAACGGCGCGTCGGTCTCGACGAGGATGCGCTCGCGCGGGATCACCGCGAGGGCGTCGCGCAGGTTCTGCGCGTTCTTGAACGTCACGTTTCCCGCGAAGGAGAGCCAGTAGCCGCGCTCCCCCGCGATCCGCGCCATCTCGGCATCGCCCGAGAAGCAGTGGAAGACCGTGCGCTCGGGAGCGCCGACGCGCTGCAGCGTCTCGAGCACGGCCTCGTGGGCGTCACGATCGTGGATCTGCATCGCGATGCCGTGTTTCTTGGCCAGCGCGATGTGCGCCTCGAAGCTCTCGAACTGCGCGGGCAGCCCCGCCTCGTCGGTGCGGAAGAAGTCCAGCCCCGTCTCGCCGATCGCCCGCACGCGAGGCTGCGCGGCGAGCTCGTCGACGACGGCGATCGCCTCCTCCAGCCGGCCGGCGTCGGCGTAGGCGGGCGCTTCGTTCGGATGGATCGCCACCGCCGCGAGAACACGGGGGTGGGATGCCGCCGCCCACGCCGACCAGCGGCTGGACTCGATGTCGCCCCCGGCCTGCACGACGCCGATCACGCCGACCGCGGCGGCCCGCTCGAGCTGCTCGTCGACTCTCAGGCCATCACCGTCGCCGTCGGCGATCTCGAGATGGCAGTGGTTGTCGTAGACCGGCACGGCGAGCGGCTCGGGCTGATCCGGGTATCGGAGGTCACGCCGCCCCTCTTGCGTCCGCTCCCGCACGTACTGCGACGGGTCACTCACGCGCGGGGCACCTCTGTCAGCGCCGGAAAGCGGACAACATTCCGGAAGGACGGCGCCCCACCGCCGCCCGACGCGGTTCGAGCACCCCCGCAGGACTGTTGTTCCGGAATGTTGTGCAGCAGAGCCACTATCCGGCCTGCTCGACGCGCGGGAACAGCGGGGCCAGGGCCCGGGTCTGCGTGCCCGGCTGCAGCGCGCCCCAGGCTCCGGCATCCCGCAGCGGCTGCTCGGTGAGCGCACCGAGCGCGTCCTCGGCGCCGAGTGCGGCCCACAGCTTCTGCGTCGCCACGGGCATGACCGGCGAGAGCAGCACGGCGAGCGCGCGGAGGCCCTCGGCGCACGTGTACAGCACGGTGCCCAGCCGCTCTCGGCGCGCGTCGTCCTTCGCCAGCGCCCACGGCTCGTTCTCGGTGATGTAGCCGTTCAGGGCGTCGACGATCGTCCAGATCGACTCGATCGCCTCGTCGATGCGGAACCGCTCCACGGCGGCGTCGGCGGTGGCCGCGGCATCGGCCACGGTCTTCTGGATCGCGAGATCGGCCTCGGTGTAGGCCCCCGGGGCGGGGACGACGCCGTCGAAGTACTTGCCGATCATCGCGACGGTGCGCGAGGCGAGGTTGCCGAACCCGTTGGCGAGCTCGGCCTGGTACCGCGCCGAGAGGTCCTCCCACGAGAACGACCCGTCCTGCCCGAACGCGATCGCCGAGAGGAAGTAGAACCGGTACGCGTCCGAGCCGAACACGTCGGTGATCTCGGTCGGGGCGATGCCGGTGAGCTTGGACTTCGACATCTTCTCGCCGCCCACGAGCAGCCAGCCGTGCGCGAAGACGCCGCGGGGCACATCGACGCCCGCGGCCATGAGCATCGCCGGCCAGATCACGGCGTGGAAGCGCAGGATGTCCTTGCCGACGACGTGGTAGGCGGGCCACCGGCGCTCGAAGGTGGCCGGGTCGGCTCCGTAGCCCACGGCCGTGGCGTAGTTGAGCAGGGCGTCGACCCACACGTAGATGACGTGGTTCTCATCCCACGGCACCTTGATGCCCCAGTCGAACGTCGAGCGCGAGATCGAGAGGTCCTTCAGCCCCGAGCGCACGAACGAGACGACCTCGTTGCGTGCCGACTCGGGTCGGATGAAGTCGGGCTGTGAGCGGTAGAGCGCGAGCAGCGGCTCGGCGAACTCGCTGAGCTTGAAGAAGTAGTTCTTCTCCTGCAGCAGCTCGAGCGGCTTGGAGTGGATCGCGCAGACCTTGAGACCCTCGAAGGGCCCCGTGCCGTCGACGATCTCGGACTCGGGCTTGAACTCCTCGCAGCCGACGCAGTAGAGCGCCTCGTACTCGCCGGCGTAGATGTAGCCGCGGTCGTAGATCGCCTGCAGGAACTCCTGCACGCGCGTCTCGTGACGCTCCTGCGTCGTGCGGATGAAGTCGTCGTTGGCCACGTCGAGCGTCTCGAGCAGCGGAAACCACGACTCCGACACGAGCTTGTCGACCCACTCCTGCGGCGTCGCGCCGTTGGCGGACGCCGCCCGGATCATCTTCTGCCCGTGCTCGTCGGTTCCCGTCAGCATCCACGTGTCATCGCCCGCCTGGCGGTGCCAGCGCGCGAGCGTGTCGACCGCGACCGTCGTGTACCCGTGCCCGATGTGGGGCACATCGCTCGGGTAGTAGATCGGGGTGGTGATGTAGAAGGAACGGCCGTTGCTCACCCGACGATTCTAGGCGGGGCGGATGCCGGGGCCCGGGCGTGTGACGACGCCCGGGCGGTAGCGTGCCAGGGGTGGAGCGCACGATCATCTTCGACTTCGACGGCACGGTGTGCCTGGGCGACGGCCCGGCCCTGGAGTACGCGCGCGGGGTCGCCGATGCGCATCCCTCGCTCGCCGACCTCGAGCACCGGGTCGCTCGCCACCTCGCCGGCGACGCGCTGGCGGAGTTCGCCGGGGCCGTCGACGGCTACCAGGCGGTGCAGGGCGCGGCGAGCGCCGCCGGGGTGGATCCGGCCCGTATCGCGGCGGCGTTCGGCGGCGCTCGGCGGCGCCTGGCGGAGGAGGGGCTCGGCGTGCACGCTCCGGCGGGCTTCGCCGCGTTCGCCCGCGATCTGCGCGAGCGCGGAGCGCGGCTGCTGCTGGTCACCAACGCTCCCGGCGAGGGACTCGACAGCATCCTCGCACTGCTCGGGATCGACGCGTGCTTCGACCGGGTCATCGCCGACGCCGGCAAGCCGGGGGGCATGCACGCCGTGCTCGACGACATCGCCGGCGAGGCGTCGACGGTGCTGAGCATCGGCGACATCTGGGTGAACGACCTGAGCGTTCCGCACCGGCGCGGCGCGGCCACGGCCCTCATCGACGGGCACGGGAATCAGCCCGGAACACCAGATGTGCGGGTGCGTGCAATGCCCGACCTCTACATGTGGGTTCAGCGCTGGATCGAGGGCGCGACGGGCGCGTGAGCGGGCTCCGACCGGCGGGTTACAAGCGTGTGAACTTCCGGCGGGCGCGGCGGCGCGCGGGGTTACGTTCGTTGAGCCGCCGGGCCACCGGCGACACCGAGATCACATGTGCACCGCTCGTCGCCACGCGATGACCCACCAGGAGGAACCATGAAGCTCAGGATGCCGGCGGCCATCGCCGCGGCTGCCGTGACCACCCTCGTCCTCGCCGGCTGCGCCGGCGGATCGACCGATGACGGCGGCGACGCCGGGGCCGGCGGAGACGAGCCCACCGAGCTCGTCCTGGGCCTCGTGCCCTCGCAGGACGTCGACCAGCTCGTGCTCGACGCCGAAGAGCTCGGCACTCTCCTCTCGGACGAGCTCGGCATCCCGGTCACCGCCGAGGTCACGACCGACTACACCGCTCTCGTGACCGCCATGCAGGCGGGACAGGCGCAGATCGGCATGTTCGGCCCGATCGCGCTCGTCCAGGCCGCCGACCAGGCCGGGGCGGTGCCGATCCTGCAGTCGGTGCGCTTCGGCTCCGACACCTACGTCACGCAGTGGTACACGAACGAGCCCGACCGCTTCTGCATGGACGAGATCGTGACCGACGACGAGGGCTACACGTTCTGCAACGGCACGGACAGCGCCGAGGAGGGCCCCGTCGGCGAGGACGCCCTCGCCGAGATCACGCAGGACGAGACGATCGCGTTCGTCGACGAGGGCAGCGCGTCGGGCTACTACTACCCCGCCACGCAGCTGCAGGAGGCGGGCCTGGATCCCTTCGCCCTGAACGGCGCGTTCTTCGCGGGCGGTCACCCCAACGCGGTGCTCGCCGTCGCCGACGGCAGCGCGAGCGTCGGCGTGAGCTTCAACGACGCCCGCAGCGAGGTCGTCGAGGAGCGCCCGAGCATCGGCTCCGACGTCACCGTGTTCGCGTGGTCGACGAACATCCCCAACGACGGCATCGCCGTCTCCTCGGACCTCTCGGAGGAGTGGCAGGAGCGCATCGCCGACGCGTTCATGGCCATCGCCGACACCGAGGACGGCCTCGCCGTGCTCGATGCCGTCTACAACATCGAGGGATTCGCGCCCGCCGACCTCGACGCGCTCGACGCGGCCCGCCAGGTCGAACAGAACTTCGGCGAAGAGTGATCCCCCGCGTGCCCGGCCGGCGATCGGCCGGCCGGGCACGCACACGCAGGAAGCAGCATCCGTGATTCGATTCGACAACGTCACCGTCGCCTACCCCGGCGGGACGAAGGGTCTCGACGGCGTCAGCCTCGAGATCCCCGACGGCCAGTTCGTCGTCGTGGTGGGTCTGTCGGGAGCCGGCAAATCGACGCTCGTGCGTACCATCAACGGCCTCGTGCCGGTGAGCGGGGGCACCCTCGAGGTCGACGGCGAACGCGTGGACGGCGCATCGGGTCGGCGCCTGCGACGCCTGCGCACCCGCGTGGGCATGATCTTCCAGTCCTTCAACCTGGTCGAGCGGGCGAGCGTGATGGACAACGTGCTCACGGGGCGTCTGCACGCCACCCCGACCTGGCGGGCGCTCCTCGGCGCGTGGCGCGCGGCCGACACCGAGATCGCCTTTCAGGCCCTCGAGCGCGTCGGCATCGTCGAGAAGGCCTACACGCGCGCCTCCTCGCTCTCGGGCGGTCAGCAGCAGCGCGTCGCGATCGCCCGCGCCCTGGCGCAGCAGCCGCGGGTCATCCTCGCCGACGAGCCCGTCGCCTCGCTCGATCCACCCACCGCCAACCTCGTCATGCGCGACCTGCAGCGCATCAACCGCGAGCTCGGCATCACGACCGTCGTCAACCTTCACTTCCTCGATCTGGCGACCACCTACGCGGAGCGCATCATCGGGATGCGCGCGGGCAGGGTCGTCTTCGACGGCACGCCCGCCGAGACCGACGAGAGCGTGTTCGAGCAGATCTACGGTCGGCGGCTGAATTCCGACGACATCCTGAGCGATCCCTCGTGAGCACCCCCGCATCCGCGGCACCCACGGCCCGCCCGCGCAGGCCGCGCCCCCGGCCGTTCTTCGTCATCGTCGGCATCGTCGCGGTGCTGCTGACGATCTGGTCGGCGCTCCAGATCCAGTTCTCGCTCGTGCCGCTGTTCGAGGGCAACCCGCGCGCGTGGGACATCATCGCCGCCTACCTCACGCCGAACTGGTCGTTCCTGTTCCGCGTCTGGGACGCCTGGGTCGAGACCATCGTCATGGCGATCCTCGCAACGCTTGCGGGCGCGATTGTGGGGCTCGGCTTCGCCCTCCTCGCCTCGCGGGCCACCAACCGCTCCCCCTGGTTCGTGCGCATCGTGCGGTGGTTCCTCTCGGTGCTGCGCTCCCTCCCCGAGATCGGATACGCCTACCTGATGGTGGCGCTCGTGAGCACCGGCACGCTGGCGGGGTTCCTGGCACTGGCCATCTTCAACGTCGGCATCATCGCCAAGCTCACGAGCGAGACGATCGACGGCGTCGCGCGCGGCCCCCTCGAGGCGGCGGATGCTGCCGGTGCGACCACCGCGCAACGATCGATCACCGCGGTGCTCCCGCAGATCTGGCCGGGCTACCTCTCGTACGTGCTGTACGTGTTCGAGCTGAACCTGCGCGCGTCGGCGATCATGGGCCTCGTCGGGGCCGGCGGCATCGGCGCCGTCATCGCGGTGGAGCGCGCCCGCTTCAACTACGACAACGTCTCGGCCATGGTCGTGGGGCTCATCGTGATCGTCATCGCGCTGGACGTGGTGTCGCGGATCGTGCGGAAGCGGCTGATCTGATGACAGCATCCGCCCCCGCCCGCCCCGCCCGAGGCGTCCGGCCCACGCCGCCCTCGAAGCTTCCCGCCACGATCGGATTCGTCGTTGCCGCCCTGCTCGTGGTCGGCTGCGTGTACCTTCTCGACGCCGACTGGGCGCGCCTGCTGGGTCTGCCCGAGTCGGTCGTCACCTACGTGGGGCTGCTCTCGCAGGGACTGTTCCTCAACCCGTTCGACGAACCGCAGAGCGAGTGGTGGAGCATCTCGTTCGAGTTCATGCTCGACTCCGTCTACATCGCGTGGGTCGGGACCCTCATCGGCGCGCTGCTCTCGCTGCCGATGGGCTTTCTCGCGGCCCGCAACGTCGCCCCCGCGTGGATCGTCGGCATCACGCGCACCGTGCTGAACGTCATCCGGGCGATCCCCGAGTTCATCATCGCGATCGTGTTCCTGCTGCCGCTGTACGGCTTCGAGCCCTCGGCGGGCGCGATCGCGCTCGGCGTGGGTTCGGTGGGCACGCTCGGCAAGCTCACGAGCGAGGCGATCGAGGGCCTGCGCCCCGGACCCGTCGAGGCGCTGCGGGCCACCGGGGCCGGCCAGCTCGCGGTGCTGCGCTGGGGCATGCTGCCGCAGGTGCTGCCCGAGATCATCGCGTTCTGGCTGTACCGCTTCGAGATCAACATCCGCGCCGGCGCGATCCTCGGCGCGCTGGGCCTGGGCGGCATCGGCTTTCTGCTGGATCAGCTCTTCAACGGGCGCGAATGGGCCAGGCTCGGCATCGCGCTCGTCGTCACCATCATCGTGACGATCATCGTCGACCAGCTCTCGGCCGCCGTCCGGCATCGGATCATCGGCGGCGAGGCGGGAACGGCGCGGGGGTCGGTGCTGCTCTAGGGGTGCGGGCGGGCGGCGAGGGCGGCCTGGTAGAGCTCGCGGGAGCTGTGGCCGGTCGCACCGGCGAGCGCGGCGCAGGCGTCCTTGAGCCGTTCGCCGGCGGCGGTGCGCTCGAGCACCTGCGCGACCGCCTCCGCCAGCGGCACGGCGCGCACGGGCGCCCCCTCGACGACGAGCACGCACTCGCCGCGCACGCCGGGTTCGGCCCAGACGGCGAGTTCGTCGAGCGTGCCGCGGGCGACCTCCTCGTGCAGCTTCGTCAGCTCGCGGCAGACGGCAGCGCGCCGCGCGCCACCGAACGCGACCCCCATCGCACGCAGCGTCGCTTCGACCCGCGAGGGCGCCTCGAAGAACACCATCGTGCGGCGCTCGTCGGCGAGGCCCGCGAACACGCTGCGGCGCTCACCCGGCTTGCGGGGCGCGAACCCCTCGAACGTGAACCGGTCGGAGGGCAGACCCGACAGGGCCAGGGCCGTGGGCACGGCGCTCGGACCCGGGATCACGGTCACCGTCACGCCGCGCGCAGCGGCCTCGGCGACGACGCCGTAACCCGGATCGCTCACCACCGGCATGCCCGCGTCGCTCAGCAGCAGCACGTCACCCTCGGTCGCGAGCTCGACGATCTCGGCGGCCTTCTGCTTCTCGTTGTGATCGTGCAGCGCGATCAGGCGAGGCCTGTTGCCGACACCGAGACCGGCCAGCAGGCGCTGGGTCGTTCGGGTGTCCTCGGCGGCGATGACGGTCGCGGACTCGAGCGCCTCGATGAGGCGGCGCGAGGCATCCCCGAGGTTGCCGATCGGGGTCGCGGCGAGGATCAGCATGCCGCCAGTCTGACACCCGCGCCGCCGTAGGCTGGTCGCGTGCAGCGGCAGGACGACACCCGGACAGGCGAGATCGCCCCGCTCCCGGCATCCCCGGCGCTCACGCCGTTCGAGCGCCTGCGGCTGAGACTGTCGCCGACCCCGGCCGCCGCGCGCGTGTGGCGCTGGCTCGCGCCGACCCTCGTGACGCTGCTCGCCGCCGTGCTTCGGCTGTGGAATCTCGGACATCCGCACGCCCTCGTGTTCGACGAGACCTACTACGTCAAGGACGCATGGACCCTCCTCCACCTCGGGTACGAGGGCTCGTGGCCGAGCGAAGCCGACGCCGCGTTCGTCGCGGGCGATGTCATGTCGTTCCTGCCCGAGAGCAGCTTCGTCGTGCATCCGCCGCTGGGCAAATGGCTGATCGCGCTGGGCCTGTGGGCGCTCGGTGCCGACGATGCGGCAGGCTGGCGGCTCGCCGTCGCGCTCGCCGGCACCGCCTCGGTGCTCGTGCTGTTCCTGATCGCGCGACGCCTGACCGGGTCGACGGTCTGGGCATCGGTGGCCGGCGGACTGCTCGCGATCGACGGGCTCGGCATCGTCCTCTCGCGCGTCGCCCTGCTGGATGGGCTGCTCGCGTTCTTCGTGCTGCTGGCGTTCTGGTTCGTGCTGATCGACCGCGACCGGCAGACGGCACGCATCGGCGTCGCCGTCGCCGCCGCGGGCGCCGGCGAGCCCGTGTCGTGGGGACCCGTCGTCTGGGCGCGCCCGTGGGTGCTTGCGGCGGGCGCGGCGCTCGGCTGCGCGACCGCGGTCAAATGGTCGGGGCTGTATGTCCTGGCCGCCGTCGGCATCTACCTCGTCGTCACCGATGCGCTGGCACGACGGTCCGCGGGCGTGTCGCGGTGGGCGATGGATGCCGCCCTCCGGCAGGGCCCCGTCGCCTTCGTGCTGCTCGTGCCCGTCGCCGCCCTCGTGTATCTGAGCTCGTGGACCGGGTGGCTCTTGACCGCCGGCGGCTATGACCGGCAGTCCGATCCGAACGCCCTCGCCGCGCTGTGGAACTACCACGAGGCGATCTACCGTTTTCACGTCGGCCTCACCAGCGAGCACTCGTACGCCTCGCCCGCCTGGCAGTGGCCGCTGCTGCTGCGGCCCACCTCGATGTACTGGAACAAGACCGAGGCCGGCACCGCCGGATGCGACGCGGCGAGCGGGTGTGTGCAGGCCGTCTCGAGCATCCCCAACCCGCTGATCTGGTACGCGGGGGTCGCGGCGGTCGTGTACCTCGCCGTGCGGTTCATCCGTCCCGCGGCGGGGCGGATGCGCGACCGGGCCGCGGCTTTTGTGCTCGTCGGGGTCGCCGCCACCTACGTGCCGTGGCTGCTCTACGCCGAGCGCACGATCTTCCAGTTCTACACGGTCGTGATCGTCCCGTTCCTCATCCTCGCGCTCGTGCTGGCCCTGCGCCGTGTCGCCGGGCCCCGCGAGGCGACCGTGCACCGCCGCACGAGCGGGCAGGGCGTCGTGCTCGTCTTCCTCGCGGTCGCGGCGCTGCTCTCGGCGTTCTGGTATCCCGTGTGGACGGCGATCGATGTGCCCTACGACTTCTGGCGCCTGCACAACTGGATGTTCACCTGGATCTGACCAGCTCCAGGACGTCGCCGGTCGGCAGCCGGCAGGTGAGCGCACGGCAGTCGTAGGCGAGGGGTTCGTCGCCTCGCGCGGCGACCTTGCCCGCGAAGAGGGCGAAGCCCGCGTCGGCGAGGCGCGCAGACGCTTCGGCCGACACGATCGCCGTGACGTCGCTGTCGACGGCGCGCGCGGCCTCGACGAGAGGATGCCGGGGCCCGCCACCGACGACCACCAGCTGTCGAGGCGGCTCGGCCAGCAGCGCGGCGACCCGCAGCTGCTCGCCGAAGGCGAGCGGGCGCGCCAGGGCTTCGGTGCTGTGCGCGGCGACGATCCTCGCGGCGAGGTCGCGGTAGTGCTCGCCGGCCCCGAGCATCCAGAGATCCAGGGAGGCGGCCGCGAGCGCCGAGAGGCCCGAGGGCTGGTCGCCGTCCGAGGCGTCCGGCGCGAGGGTCATCCGCTGCGCCTGGAGCACGACGTCACCACCGCCCGGAACCGTGGGTTCTCCGCGCCCGTCGATGCAGGCGTCGACCAGCTCGCGCGCCCGGATGGCGAACGCCGGTTCGCCCGCGGCCGCGGCGAGGGCGATGAGGCCACGGGCCAGCTGGCCGTGATCGGCGAGCGTCGCCGCCGCCGGAGAGGGGATCTCATCCAGCGAGGCCCGGCGCATCGAGCCGTCGGGGCCGATGTTGTTCTCGATCACATCCAGCGCCGCGCGTCTCGCCGCATCGATCCACGAGCTCTCGGCCAGGCGCATGCCCGCGCGGGCGAGCGCGCCGATGGCGAGGCCGTTCCAACCGGTCACGACCTTGTCGTCGACGGCCGGTGGGGCAAGATCTGACCGCCCGGCAGCATCCCGCGCGTAGTATCCACCCTCGCTGCGGGCGCCCTCGATGAGCGATTCGGAGTCCTGGGCTGCCCCGAAACCCCCGCTCGGGCGTTGGAGCACCTCGATCAGGAACCCCGCGATGCCCCGCGCCGTCGCGGCGTCTCCGACCGCGAGCGCGACATCCAGCAGCAACGCGTTGTCGGTGAGCATGCGCTCGTAGTGGGGCACGCTCCAGTCGCGCCGGGTGGCGTAGCGGAAGAAGCCGCCCTCGACCGGGTCGCGCAGGGGAGAGCCCGCCATCGCGGCGAGCGCACGCGGCGCGACCGCCGCGGCATCGGGCGCGCCCTGTCGCACGAGCGGCGTCTGCAGGAACCCGAGCGCCGTCGCGATCGGGAACTTGGGGGCGTCCGCTCCCGGCCCGGTCGCCCCGGGACGGGAGACGAACCCGCCCTCCTCGGGGTCCTCGTGCGCGGCGAGAGCGCGGGCGGCCGCGACGAGGGCGCCCGCGGACGGGGCGGCGGGGGTGCCGGACGCGCCGTCGCCGCCAGGGCCGGCGCTGACCGCCGGCGGTCGGCGCAGCGCATCGGCGATCGCTTCGGCGGAGGCTTCGACCTCGCCCCGGCGCTGCGTCCATGCCTCGCGCACGGCGGCGAGCACATCGCGAAAGGCCGGGATCGGGGGCCGCGCCTCGGGCGGATAGTACGTGCCCGCATACAAGGGGACGCCCTGGGGCGTGCTGAACACCGTCAGAGGCCAGCCCAGGTGCGGAGTGAACGCGGCGGCGGCCGCCATGTATACCGCGTCGACCTCGGGGTGCTCCTCCCGGTCGACCTTGATCGCGACGAAGCCGTCGTTGATGCGGGCGGCCGTGTCGGGGTCGGCGAAGGATTCCCGCGCCATGACGTGACACCAGTGACAGGTCGAATAGCCGATCGAGACGAGCACGGGAACGTCGCGGCGACGCGCCTCGGCGAACGCCCGCTCGCCCCACGGGTACCACGCGACGGGGTTGCCGGCGTGCTGGCGCAGGTACGGGCTCTGGGAGTCATCGAGGCGGGAGGCCATCGCTTCACGCTACGCCCGACGCGGGCCCTCCGGGGCCCACGCGGTTGCCCGAGACGAGGAGATCCGCACGAGACGAGGAGTCTCAGACGAGATCGGGCCCTCCCCTCGCGCTGATCTCCTCTTCTCAGCAATGGCGCCCCGCGCGGCGCCGCGAGGGGCGGCGCTGGGGCGCCCCACCGCCCGCGCGGCGCGCGCGTCAGTTGACGTCGTCGGGGTGCGAACCCACGCGGCCCGAGCCGTCGCCGGGGTCGAGCGCGTCGAGCGCGTCCATCTCGGCATCCGTCAGTGCGAAGTCGAAGACGTCGAGGTTCTCGCGCAGCCGCTCGGCGCGCACCGACTTGGGGAAGACGATGTTGTCCTTCTGGATGTGCCAGCGCAGCACGACCTGCGCGGGAGTCTTCCCGTACGCCTCCGCGGGCGCCGCGACCGCGGGAAGGCCGAACAGGTCGTACTTGCCCTGACCGAGCGGCCCCCACGCCTCGATGAGCACGCCGTTCTCCGCCGCCCATGCGACGACGTCGCGCTGCTGGTAAGCGGGGTGCAGCTCGATCTGGTTGACGGCGGGCACCTCGCCGGTCTCGGCGACGACGCGCTCGAGATGGGGCACGAGGAAGTTCGAGACTCCGATGCTGCGGGCGAGTCCGGCATCCCGGATGGCGATCAGGGCCTTCCACGCGTCGACGAAGTTGTCGTTCGCCGGCGTCGGCCAGTGCACCAGGTAGAGGTCGACGTACTCGAGACCGAGCTTCGCGAGGCTCTCGGCGATCGCCGCGGCCGGTTCGTCGCCCTCGTGCCGGTCGTTCCACAGCTTCGTGGTGATGAAGAGCTCGTCGCGAGGGATGCCGGAGGCCGCGATCGCCGCACCGACGCCCTCCTCGTTGCCGTAGATGGCGGCCGTGTCGATGTGGCGGTAACCGAGCGCGAGCGCCTCGGACACCGCGCGCTCGGTGTCGTCGGCGGGCACCTTGAAGACGCCGTAGCCGAGCTGGGGGATGTCGAAGCCGGAGTTCAGTCGCAGAGCGGGAATCGTCATCCCCCCAGCCTAGGAACTGCGCAGCG
This sequence comes from Microbacterium sp. HA-8, assembly GCF_046111165.1. Lineage (NCBI taxonomy): Bacteria > Bacillati > Actinomycetota > Actinomycetes > Micrococcales > Microbacteriaceae > Microbacterium > Microbacterium sp. HA-8. Next base: position 1,370,795 of record NZ_CP162025.1, on the reverse strand, counting down.
GCAACGGGGCATTCAGGCCGAAGACGTGCAGCGCGCCCGGTCCTCCCGCGAAGAACGTGTCGTGCGTGGGGCGCGGCGAGAGGGGCAGGATGCTGACCGTATCGGCCGGCAGGCGCTCGAGCGCCGCGGGTGCCGAACTCGGCGATTTCACCTCGCCCCCGACGGCGGCCTGCGCGACCCGGGCCAGCTGCGAGTGCGCCTGGTATCGGGGGTTCGCGGGATCGATGTAGCTGCCGAACGCGCACCGCACGCCGTAGACCACGCCCGCGCCCGCGGGAGACACGCCATCGCCGACCGCGGACTGCCCGTCGACGTGGAAGACGTACCCGCCCGCGGCCGCGGCGAGGGATGCCGGGGCGAGCACCGCCCCGCACGAGGGGACGATCTGCAGCTCGAGGCCCTCCCCCGCGTCGCGCGGCCAGCGGTTGCGCGGCAGACCGCGGCGCAACCGCGCGTCGGCATGGTCGAGGCAGATCTCGACCCCGACGTCGACCGGCGTGACAGCATCCGGAGCCAGACGCAGGATCGCATGCGGATCGCCCGCCGCGCGTTTGAGGTCTCCGGCCGACAGGTCGATATAGGGGTGCGCGATCATCTGCTCGGTGACGACGTCGTCACGTCCCGTGGTGTCCCAGAGCACGAAGTCCGCCGCGGCGTCGTAGTACTTCTCGGTGGTCGCCGAGGCGGGTGCGCCGGCGAAGACGCCCGCCGCGGTGCCGAGATCGGGTCCCTGGATGATCGCCCGGTTGCGCACCTGCAGGACGGGATGGGCGTGCCCCCACTGCAGATAGTCCTCGACGACCTCGAAGATCTTGGCGGCGTCCTCGCCGTCGGCCTGCCGGTACCGGTGCGCGAGGTCGGCGACCACGCCGTTGCGGACGAGGGTGGTCGTGCGCGAGAAGACCTCCCGCACATCGTCGGCGGCGGCCGACACCGCCGTGCCGAACACGAACAGCCAGTCCGGGTAGTCCGCCGGCGAGAACTCCTCGGCCAGACGCTCCTGCAGGTGCACGATCGGATCGGGACCGTCCGTCGCGTGCAGGTACGGGCCCTGCGCGCCGTGCCAGAAGAACTCCGGGGCGACGAAGACGTTCAGCACGCCGCTCTCCTGCGCGGGCAGCGCGGCGCGCGCCGTCTCGACGGCCGAGCGGAGGATGCCCATGCGGCCCGCGATGTCGGCCGCAGCATCCGGCAACCCGAGGTAGGTGCCCCCGAACGCGCCGCCCCCGTTCGGGCCGCCGAGTGTCGACATCTGTGCGGGAGAAGTGGGGAGGGCGTAGCCGATGAAGCGGACCGAATGCCATCCCGGGGTCGTCATGCGCTCAGCCTAGAGGCGGTGCGCCGTCATACGATGGAGGGCTATGTCCGTGCCCGCCGCCAAGATCGACGCCGTGATCTCGTTCCCGCCCGAGCTGCCCGTCAGCGCCGCGCGCGACGAGATCGCCGCCGCGATCCGCGACCACCAGGTCGTGATCGTCGCCGGCGCGACGGGCTCGGGCAAGACCACGCAGCTGCCGAAGATCTGCCTCGAGCTCGGCCGCGAGAGGATCGCGCACACCCAGCCGCGCCGCATCGCCGCGCGCACCATCGCCGAGCGCATCGCCGACGAGCTCGAGGTCGAGCTCGGCACGGTCGTGGGCTACAAGGTGCGCTTCACCGACAAGGTCTCCGACGCGACGCGGGTGGCGCTCGTGACCGACGGGATCCTGCTCAATGAGATCCATCGCGACCGGCTGCTGCGCCGATACGACACGATCATCGTCGACGAGGCGCACGAGCGCAGCCTCAACGTCGACTTCCTCCTCGGGTACCTGCGGCGCATCCTCCCCGAGCGCCCCGATCTCAAGGTCGTCATCACCTCGGCGACGATCGATCCCGAGAGCTTCGCGGCGCACTTCGCGGATGCCGGGGGCACCCCCGCCCCGATCATCGAGGTCTCGGGGCGCACCTACCCCGTCGAGGTGAGGTATCGCGCGCTCGTCGCCGACGACGAAGCCGCCACCTACGACGTCGACGGCGACGAGATCGCGGGCATCGTGCAGGCGTTGCGCGAGCTCGATCGCGAGCCCGCCGGCGACGTGCTGGTGTTCCTGCCCGGCGAAGCAGAGATCCGCGATGCCGCCGAGGCCGTGCGCGGAGCGTACGCGCAGGCGTCCTCCCCCACAGAGGTGCTGCCCCTGTACGGCCGTCTGAGCGCCGCCGAGCAGCATCGCGTGTTCGAGCGCTCGAAGGTCGCGGGCGTGCGCCGTCGCGTCGTCCTCGCGACCAACGTCGCCGAGACGAGCCTCACCGTGCCGGGCATCAAGTACGTCGTGGATGTCGGAACCGCCCGCATCTCGCGCTACAGCACGCGCGCCAAGGTGCAGCGTCTGCCGATCGAGGCCGTCTCCCAGGCGTCGGCACAGCAGCGGTCGGGCCGCGCGGGGCGCACGAGCGACGGCGTCGCGATCCGTCTCTATTCGGAGGAGGACTTCGCGGCGCGTCCCGAGTTCACCGAGCCCGAGATCCTGCGCACGAGCCTCGCCTCGGTCACCCTGCAGATGCTCGCCCTGGGCTTCGGCGACATCCAGGCCTTCCCCTTCCTCACCCCGCCCGACTCGCGGGGCGTGATGGCGGCGCTCGATCTGCTGGTCGAACTCGGCGCCGTCACGCTGCGCCCGGGCGCCGAGCCGAGGCTGACGAAGATCGGACGCGAGATCGCGCGGATGCCGATCGACCCGCGGTTCGCGCGCATGCTCATCGAGTCGCAGCGCACGGGAACGACCCGGGAGCTGCTCGCGATCGTCGCCGGCATGTCGATCCAGGACGTGCGCGAGCGCCCGGAAGAAGCCCGTGAGCAGGCCGACCGCCTGCATGCGCGCTTCGTCGATCCCACGAGCGACTTCCTCACCCTGCTGAACCTCTGGAACCACCTGCAGGAGCAGGCGCGCGAGCTGGGCTCCAGCGCCTTCCGGCGCCTGTGCCGCGCCGAGCACCTCAACTATGTGCGCGTGCGCGAGTGGTTCGACGTGCATCGCCAGCTGCGCTCGTTCGTGCGCGATCCCGAGCGAGACCGCCGCACGGCTCCCGCGCCCCGCACGGCCCCTGAGCCCGTCGAAGGGGCCACCGCCGACCCCGACGCGCTGCACCGCGCGATCCTCGCCGGCCTGCTCTCGCACATCGGCGTGCTCGATGCCCGCGCACTCGCGAAGGCGACGAACGAGCGGCGCGACCGGCGGCCGGCGCCCGCCGAGTATCTCGGGGCGCGCGGTGTGCGATTCCAGGTCTTTCCAGGCTCGGGGCTGAAGAAGAAGCGCCCCGCGGCGATCATGGCGGCCGAACTCGTCGAGACCTCGCGCCTGTACGGCCGCACGATCGCGGCGATCGATCCCGCGTGGGCCGAGTCCCTCGCCGGCGACCTCGCGAAGCGTCAGGTCAACGAGCCGCACTGGTCGAAGGATGCCGGAGCCGCGGTCGCGGACGAGAAGGTGACGCTGTTCGGGGTCGAGATCATCCCGCGCCGCCGGGTGCAGTTCGCCCGGATCGACCCTGCCGGCGCCCGCGAACTGTTCGTGCGGCACGCGCTCGTCGAGGGCGAGTGGAACGCCGATCGCCTCGACAAGCGATTGACGGCGTTCGTGCGCGCGAACCACGAACTGCGGCGGCGCCTTGAGAAGGTCGAGGAGCGGGAGCGGCGCCGCGACATCCTCGCGGGCGACGAGGCGGTGTTCGACTTCTACGACGCGCGCATCCCGCGCGACGTCTTCGACGTCCGCTCCTTCGAGACGTGGTGGCGCGATGAGCAGGGACGCACGCCGCATCTGCTGTCGATGCGCGAGCAGGACCTCGTCGAGGGCGAGGCGCGCGCCGACGCCCGCGAGTTCCCGACGCGGTGGACGCAGGGGGATCAGACCCTGACCCTGGCCTATCGGTTCGAGCCCGGCGCCGAGGACGACGGCGTGAACGTCGTCGTGCCCCTGCCGCTGCTGGCGGGGCTCCGCGCCGACGGCTTCGACTGGCAGGTGCCGGGCCTTCGCGCCGAGCTCATCGCCGGGCTGCTGCGCGCGCTGCCCAAGGCGATCCGCCGCAACGTCGTGCCCGCCGCCGACTGGGCCGCGCGCTTCGCCGACGACCTCGCCGGTGCCGGGCCCGAGGACCACGCCGGCCTCCCCTCCGACACGCTCGTGGACGCCCTCGCACGGCGCGTGCAGCGCGTGGCGAACCAGCCGGTGACGGCGGCGGACTTCGAGCTCGACCGCGTGCCCGCGCACTTGCGGATGGCCTTCCGCGTCGTCGATGCCCGCGGGCGCACCGCGGGCGCCGGCCGTGACCTCGCCGAGCTGCAGGCGCGGCTCGCCGGCCGGGCGCGCGAGAGCGTCGCCTCACGGCTGAGCGCACCGGCCCCCGCGGCCCGGCCCGGGCGCGTGGCGGGCGCGTCCCCGGCCTCGCCCGGCACGGCGCAGGCGTCGAGCCACACGGTCACGGAGCGCTCGGGTATCACCACGTGGGATCTCGGCTCGCTGCCCGAGGTCGTGGACACCCGGGTCGCCGGCGGCGTCGTCCGCGGATACCCGACCCTCGTCGACGAGGTGACGAGCGTGGCGCTGCGGGTCGAGACGACACCGGAGGCCGCCGCGCGGGCGCTGCGGGGCGGCATCCGTCGCCTGGTGCTGCTCGCCGTGCCCTCTCCGGTGTCGTACGTGCAGGAGCATCTCGCCGCCAACGAGAAGCTCGCCCTGGCCGCATCGCCGTACCCGTCGGCGAAGGCCCTCATCGAGGACTGCCGCGCCGCCGCCGCCGACGCGCTGATCGAGTCCGTCGCGCCGGGCGGCATCGTGCGCACCCACGCCGACTTCGAGCGGGTGCGGGATGCTGTCTCGGCGGGCATCGTCGATGCGCTCTTCGCCTGCGTGTCACAGGTGGCGCGCATCCTCCTCCTGCAGCGCGACGTCGATCGTGCGCTGCGCGGTCAGAACGCGCTGACCGTGCTGGGTGCGCTGAACGATGTGCGCGCGCAGGTCGGGGGTCTCGTGTTCGCCGGGTTCGTGTCGCGTCTGGGCACCGCGCGCCTCGCGCACCTGCCGCGGTATCTGCAGGGCGCGCTGCAGCGACTGCAGGGGCTCGCCGACAATCCCGGGCGCGACCGCGCGCGCATGAGCGAGTTCGAGCGTGCGTGGGCCCCGTTCGCGGAGGCGGGCGGCGCCGTTCCGCTTCCGCCGCACCCGCCCTCGGGGCTCGCGCACGCGCGCTGGCTGCTCGAGGAGTACCGCATCAGTCTCTTCGCGCAGTCGCTCGGCACGGCCGAGCCGGTCTCGCCCCAGCGCATCACGAAGGCGCTCCGCGGGTAGCCTCGAACGTACACACGCGCTCATCGATGAGGAGATCCCCATGACCCGTTCGATCGTGTACACCAGCTTCGGCGGTCCCGAGGTGCTCACCCTGGCGACGATCCCGACCCCCGAACCGCGCCCCGGCCACATCGTCGTGCGCGTCGAGGCCGCCGGGGTCAATCCCATCGACGCCAAGCTGCGCGCGGGCCGGCGCGCGTCCGCGCCATTGACGAAGCCGCGACACGTCGGCCGCGACGGCGCGGGCGTCGTGGTCGCCGTCGGCGACGATGTCGAGGGCTTCCGCGTCGGCGAACCGGTCGCGTTCCGCGACACCAGCGGGGCGTACGCGAGCGAGGTGCTCGTGCAGGCCTCGCACGCGGTGCCGCGGCCCCCGCACGTCACGGCGGCCGCGGCGGCGGGCATCGGCATCCCCGTCGGCACGGCCTATCAATCCCTCAAGTCCCTCGCCGTCGGCCCCGGCGACACCCTGCTGTTGCACGCCGGGTCGGGCGCCGTCGGCCAGGCGGCCATCCAGTACGCCGTGCTCTGGGGCGCGACCGTGATCGCCACCGCGAGCGAGCGCCGTTTCGATCGGGTGCGCGCTCTCGGTGCGATGCCCGTGGCGTACGGCCACGGGCTGGTGGAACGCCTGCGCACCGCGGCCCCGCAGGGCGTGACGGTCGCCCTCGATGCCGCGGGAACCGACGAGGCGATCGAGGCCTCGCTCGCCCTGGTGCCCGATCCTCACCGCATCGCGACCCTCGTGCGCGGCGCGGATGCGGCGGACTTCGGCATCCGCGCGTTCTCGGGCGGCGGACCCGCTCCCCTCAGCGACACGGAGCTCGCCTGGCGGGCCGAGGCGCTTCCCGTGACCGTGGCGCTCATGGCGGCGGGCGCATTCCAGATCGAGGAGGGCCCGTCGTTCCCGCTGGCTGCCGCGTGCGACGCGCACCGTGCGATCGAGGCGGGCGTCGACGGAAAGATCGTGCTCCTGCCCTGAGCCTGCACCATCTGCCCGCCCGGCCCCCGAACCCGGCCCATGGGTGTCCCATTTTCTGTCGCCCGCGGCGGCGCCGCGCGACAGAAAATGGGACACCCACACGGGCCGCGCGGCCCCGGCGACATACGGTGACACACGCATTGCGCGCGGCGCGGTCCGGCGTGTGACGATGTGGGCATGAGCGATGCCCGTCTTCCCGCGCGCCCGGATGCTGCCGACGGCGGCTTCGCGACCCTTCAGGTGCAGGCGGGGTACACACCCGGCATCGCCCAGAACACCGCGATCCCCCCGATCTACCAGTCAAACGCATACGAGTTCCCCTCGCTCGCGCACGCGCGGGACGTCTTCGCGCTCCGCACGGTCGGCAACGTCTACAGCCGCAACGCCAACCCGACCCAGCTCGTGCTCGAGGAGCGCGTCGCGCGGCTCGAGGGCGGCACGGCCGCCGTCGCGGTCGGCTCGGGGCAGGCGGCGTCGGCGGGTGCCATCCTCGCGCTCGCCTCGCAGGGCCATCACATCGTCGCGGCCCGCCAGCTGTACGGTGGCACGATCGATCTGCTGGCGGACTCGCTCGCCGACCTCGGCATCGAGGTGACGTTCGTCGATCAGGACGACGTCGAGGGATGGCGCGCAGCAGCCCGGCCCGAGACGCGCGCCTTCTTCGCCGAGACGATCACCAACCCGCTCGCCACGGTGCTCGACGTCCGCGCGATCGCGGACGCCGCACACGAGGCCGGTGTGCCCCTGATCGTCGACAACACCGTCGCGACCCCGTACCTGCTGCGTCCGGGCGACCACGGCGCCGACATCGTCGTGCACTCGGCCACGAAGTACCTCGGCGGTCACGGCGCCGCCCTGGGCGGCGTGATCGTCGACATCGGCCGGTTCGACTTCGCGGCCGACCCCGACCGCTGGCCGCAGTTCACGCGCCCCTATCCGCGATTCAGAGATCTCGTCCTGTGGGAGCGCTTCGGCGCCGCTGGGCAGGCGCTCACCGTGTACATCAAGACGAAGTTCGTGCACGACTTCGGCCCGACGCTGGCAGCCACCTCGTCCTCGCAGCTGCTGCAGGGCATCGAGACCCTCGATCTGCGCATGCGACGCCACAGCGACAACGCCCTCGAGGTCGCGCGCGTGCTCGACGCGCATCCTTCGGTGTCGCGGGTGCACCACCCGGGGCTCTCACACAACCCCTGGCACGGCGCGGCGGCGCGGTATCTGCCCCGCGGAACCTCTGGCGTCTTCGCCTTCGACCTCGCGGGATCGGGTGATGCGACTCGTGATCAACAGCTCGTCGAGCGAGTCGTCGATGCGCTGCGCGTCATCCGCCTGGTGGCCAACATCGGTGACGCCCGCAGCATGGTCTCACACCCGGCATCCATGACCCACAGCCACATGACGCCCGACCAGCTGGCGGCCGCGGGCATCTCTCCGACGACGATCCGCCTCTCGATCGGTCTCGAAGACCCCGCCGATCTGACGGCAGACCTGGCCCAGGCCCTGTCCCGGGCCTGAGCGAGGTCTGCACCCGCCCGGGTCAGTTCGCCGAACGGCGCTTGTTGTAGACGTCGAACGCGACGGCGAGCAGCAGCACGAGTCCCTTGACGGCCTGCTGCCATTCGATGCCGATCCCGAGGATCGACATGCCGTTGTTGAGCACGCCGATGATGAGGCCACCGATGATCGCCCCGCCGATGGTGCCGACCCCGCCCTGCACGGCCGCGCCGCCGATGAAGGCCGCCGAGATCGCCTCGAGCTCGAATCCGTCACCGGCCTTGGGGCCGGCGAGGTTGAGCCGCGCGGTGAAGATGAGGCCCGCGAGCGCCGCGAGGAAACCCATGTTCACGAACAGCCAGAAGTCGACCCGGCGGGTCTTGATGCCGGAGAGCTCGGCCGCGTGACGGTTGCCGCCGATGGCGTAGATGTGGCGACCGAACACGGTGCGGTTCATCACGACGCCGTACACGAGAACGAGGATCGCGAGGATGATCAGCGTGACGGGGATGCCCTTGTAGGTGGCGAGCGAGTAGGCGAAGAACGCGATCGCGGCCGAGATCAGCACGAGCTTGACGATGAACCAGACCGGCGGCTCGACCTCCTGACCGTACTTGCGCCGCCCCGCTCGCGTGCGCACCTGCTGCGTTACGAGCAGGACGATCGCGACGAGCCCGACGCCGAGGGTCATGAGGTCGGGATCGGTCTCGCCGAAGATGCCCGAGACGAATCCGTTGCCGAGCGCGCGGTACTCGGTCGGGAACGATCCGATGTTGGAGTTGCCGAGCACGACGAGGGCGAGACCGCGGAAGATCAGCATGCCGGCGAGGGTCACGATGAAGGCGGGGATGCCGACGAACGCGATCCAGAATCCCTGCCAGGCCCCCACGAGGGCGCCGATCAGCAGCGAGAGCACGACCGCCAGCCACCAGGGCAGGCCCCACGAGACGGCGAACACCCCCGAGCAGGCACCGACGAACGCGGCCACGGACCCCACCGAGAGGTCGATATGGCCCGCGATGATCACCATCACCATGCCGATCGCGAGCACGAGGATGTACCCGTTCTGCACGACGAGGTTCGAGATGTTCTGCGGGCGCAGCAGGATGCCCTCGGTCAGGATCGCGAACAGCACGATCACCGCGAGCAGCGCGATGAAGATGCCGTTCTTGCCGAGATCGGACAGCACGTGCGTGAGCCACGACGTGAATCGGTTCTGGACGGGGTTGATGTTGGCGCCGACCGCGGTGGACTCGGTCTGGGGAGGGGTGGGGTTGGACATTGTCACTCCTGTGTGCGACCGCGCCTCAGCGCGGCTTCTCCATGGTCATGAGCTTGAGGACGGCCTCGGGTGTGGCCTCGGCGACGGGCAGCTCGCCGGTGATGCGTCCCTCCGAGAGGGCGTAGACGCGATCCGAGATGCCCAGCAGCTCGGGCAGCTCCGATGAGATGACGATGATCCCCTTGCCGGATGCTGCGAGCTTGTTGATGATCGTGTAGATCTCGTACTTCGCCCCGACATCGATGCCGCGGGTGGGCTCATCGAGGATCAGCACATCGGGATCGGAGTAGATCCACTTCGACAGCACGACCTTCTGCTGGTTGCCGCCGGAGAGCTTGCCGGTCTTGACCAGCACGTTCGGGGCTTTGATGTTGAGGTCGCGGCGGTACTCGTTGGCGACCTTGTACTCCTCGTTGTCGTTGACGAGGCCGGCTTTCTCGAGCTTGCGCAGCGCCGCCATCGAGACGTTGCGCTTGATGTCCTCGATGAGGTTGAGGCCGTAGGTCTTGCGGTCCTCGGTCGCGTACGCGAGGCCGTTGGCGATCGCCTCCGACACCGTGCGGGTCTTGATCTCCTTGCCGCGCAGGTACACCCGGCCGGTGATCTTCGAGCCGTAGCTGTGCCCGAACAGGCTCATCGCGAACTCGGTGCGCCCGGCGCCCATGAGGCCGGCGATGCCGACGATCTCGCCAGCCTTGACGTTGATCGAGACGTTGTCGACGACGACGCGCGTGCCGTCCTGCGGGTGATACGCCGTCCAGTCCTCGACCCGCAGCAGTTCCTCGCCGATGTCGGGGGTGTGGTCCGGGTAGCGGTGTTCGAGGTCGCGCCCGACCATGTCACGGATGATGCGATCCTCGGTCACGTCGGTCTTGGCGATCGTCTCGATCGTCTTTCCGTCACGGATGACGGTGACAGCATCCGCCACCTTCTTGATCTCGTTGAGCTTGTGGCTGATGATGATCGACGTGATGCCCTGACCCTTCAGGTGCAGGATCAGATCGATGAGGTGATCGGAGTCCTCGTCGTTGAGCGCGGCGGTCGGCTCGTCGAGGATGAGCAGCTTGACCCGCTTAGACAGCGCCTTCGCGATCTCGACGAGCTGCTGCTTACCGACGCCGATGTTCTTGATCTTCGTGGTCGGGTTCTCGCGCAGGCCGACACGGGCCAGCAGCTTGGACGCTTCGAAGTTCGTCTTGTTCCAGTCGATCAGCCCGAGCGGGCCGCGCACCTCGTTGTTGAGGAAGATGTTCTCGGCGATCGAGAGGTGGGGGCTCAGGGCCAGCTCCTGGTGGATGATGACGATGCCCTTGGCCTCGCTGTCGCCGAGACCGCGGAAGGCGACGACCTCGTCCTCGAAGACGATGTCGCCGTCGTAGGTGCCGTGCGGGTAGACCCCCGAGAGCACCTTCATCAGAGTCGACTTGCCGGCGCCGTTCTCACCGCAGATGGCGTGCACCTCGCCGCGCTGGACCGAAAGGTTGACGTTGGCGAGCGCCTTCACCCCGGGGAACGTCTTGGTGATGCCGCGCATCTCGAGAATGGGCTGCGTCATGTTCTTCTCCTCATCGAGACCGAGCCATGCGGTCGGGCGGGGTCGCCGCCCGACCGCATGAACTGGTTCTAGCCGTTGATCTCTTCTTCGGTCCAGTAGCCGGAGTCGACGAGGACCTCGACGATGTTGTCCTTGACGACGATCACCGGGTCGAGCAGGTACGACGGGACGACCTTCACGCCGTTGTCGTAGTCGGTCGTGTTGTTGACCTCGGGCTCCTCGCCGTTCAGCAGCGCGACCGCCATGTCCACGGCCACGGCCGCGAGCTCGCGGGTGTCCTTGAAGATGGTGGCGTACTGCTCACCGGCGTTGATGGCCTTCACGGAGTCGAGCTCGGCATCCTGACCCGAGATGATCGGCCAGTCCTCGCCCACCGTGTATCCGGCGTCGGTGAGGGCCGAGATGATGCCGCGCGAGATGCCGTCGTAGGGCGAGAGCACCGCGTTGACCGTGGAGCCGTCCGAGTAGTTCGCGGTGAGGATGTCCTCCATGCGGCTCTGTGCCGTCTCTCCGTCCCAGCGCAGCGTCGCGACCTGCTCGATGTCGGTCTGACCGGATTTGACCTCGAGCGTGCCGTCGTCGATCAGCGGCTGGAGCACGTCCATCGCGCCGTCGAAGAAGAAGAACGCGTTGTTGTCGTCGAGCGAGCCCGCGAACAGTTCGATGTTGAACGGACCCGCGGGTGCGCCCTCGATCGGGGTGCCGTCGAGCTCGGTCAGTCCGAGGCCGTTGAGCACCGACCACGCCTGCTGCTGGCCGACGACGAAGTTGTCGAACGACGCGTAGTAGTCGACGTTCTCCGAATCGCGGATCAGGCGGTCGTAGGCGATGACGGGGATGTCGGCGTCGGCGGCGTCCTGCAGCACCTGCGACAGGGTGGTGCCATCGATCGAGGCGATGATCAGCGCCTCGGCGCCCTTGGTGATCATGTTCTCGATCTGCGAGACCTGGGTCGGGATGTCGTCCTCTGCGTACTGCAGGTCGACCTCGAAACCCTGCTCCTCGAGCGCGGCCTTGACGGCGTCGCCGTCCTGGATCCAGCGCTCCGAGCTCTTGGTGGGCATCGCGACGCCGATCAGCCCGCCATCGCCCTCGCCCTCTCCGCCCCCGCTGCCGCCGGCGCAGGACGTGAGCAGCAGGGCGCCCGCGGCGACCGCTGCCAGCAGTGTCTTCTTCGCTTTCACTGTGGTTCCTCTCAAAGGACTTCGTTGTCTTGGTGGTCGATGTTCAGTTATGGATCCACCCGCGGTCACGCCGCGGGAAGCTTGTCACCGCTCGCGGCGGTCGTCGGTGGTCTGGCCGTAGACGTTCTGGTACCGGCCGTAGAGAGCGTCGATCTTCTCCTGCGGGATCGGGACCAGCGGACCCGCCTGCGCCGCGATATGAACCGTGCGCGCCGCGTCCTCACACATCACCGCGGCCTTGACCGCATCCCTCGCCGACACCCCGATCGTGAACGGCCCATGATTGCGCATCAACACCGCACGGCTCCGGTGACCGGTGAGGGTCTCCACGATCCCCCGACCGATCGAGTCATCCCCGATCACCGCAAACGGACCCACCGGAATCGGACCCCCGAACTCATCCGCCATCCCCGTGATCACACACGGAATCGATTCACCCCGCGCCGCCCACGCCACCGCATACGTCGAATGCGTGTGCACCACACCACCCACACCCGGCATATTCCGATACACATACGCATGCGCCGCCGTATCACTCGACGGAGACCGCTCACTGCCCGGCGTCCCCGGCACCACAACCCCGTCCAGATCACACACGATCATGTTCTCCGGCGCCAGATCCTCATACGACACCCCGCTCGGCTTGATCACGAACAGATCCGCACCCGGCACACGACCCGACACATTCCCACCCGTCCACACCACCAGCCCATACCGCACCAACTCACCATGCAGACGGGCCACATCCTCGCGGGTACGCGCCACCGCGACCTCGACCTTGGGTCCGTAAGTACTCACGGCTCACTCCTTTGTGGCCCGACGGGGACCGGGATGCTGCGATGTGACGATCGGTGTGACAGATCATGTGACCGTTCACATCGCGTCATGTTAGCCAGGTCTCGGCATCCCGTGTCAAGTCGACACGGTCTCGGATGCGTAACGGCCCTAGAACGAAGGAGCGGCCACCGAGGCGCGCACGACCAGCTCGGGCATGATCGTGTGCCGCGGATCGGGCGCTGACCCGTCGCTGGGTCCTAGCAGCAGGTCGACGCAGCGCCGGCCGAGCTCGGCGAAGTCCTGACGCACCGTGGTCAGCGGCGGCCAGAAGTGCGCGGCCTCGGGGATGTCGTCGAACCCCACGACGCTGACGTCTCGCGGCACATCCAGCCCCTCCGCGCGGATCGCGTGGATCAGACCCAGCGCCATCTGGTCGTTCGAGGAGAAGATCGCCGTGAAATCGCGCACCCGCAGCAGCTCCCTCCCGGCGAAGTATCCGAACTCCGCGGTCCAGTCGCCGAGGATCGGGGCGGTCGTGGGGATGTCCTGCGCGCCCATCTCCTCGAGGAAGCCCCGCATCCGCGCCTCGGCCTCGATCCAGTCCTGCGGTCCCGCGAGGTGGTAGATCGAGCGGTGCCCGAGGTCGATCAGGTGGCGCGTCGCCAGCCGCGCCCCGGCCATCTGGTCGACCGAGAGGGCATGCTCCTCCCCCAGCCCTGTCGACTGCAGAGTCACGTAGGGCACATCGATCTCGAAGGCCGCGAGCACGCGGAACACCCGTACCTGCGGAGCGATCACGACGAGCCCCTCGACCGACTGGGCGACGAGGTGCGCAAGGCCCGCGCCGATCGACTCGGGATCGGCGGCATCGATGTTGGCGGTGCTGACCCAGTAGCCGCGCTCGCGCGCCGCGGCCTCGATTGCGGCGATGCCGGCGGCCGGTCCGTACTGCGTGCTCGACGCCGAGAGGATGCCGATCGTCTGCGACCTGCTGGTCACGAGCGCCCGCGCCGCGCGATTGGGCCGGTACTGCAGCTCCTGCATGACCTCGAACACCCGCTCGCGGGTGTCGGGGCGCACGCTCGGATGGTCGTTGAGCACGCGCGAGACCGTCTGATGCGACACGCCCGCGATCCGCGCGACGTCCCGGATGCTGGGGGGTCGTCCCCGGGTGGGGTCGCTCATGGGTCGGTGCTCCTTCGTACCTGGCCCGTTGATGTGCACGGTCACACGAATCTCCCCCCCATTATGCGGGCGGACGGCGCGGATGTGACAAAAGGCCCTGTGTCACACGGATGCCGCGGCCTAGGCTGTGCGCATGTCCGACCTGTTCCGCGACCTGCCGCTGAGCGGGCGCGTCCCGCGCGACGAGTCGCAGGTCACGGGCGACTGGCGCGGTCAGCTCGCCGACGTCGTGCACTCGGCCGCCGGCATCCTGGGCAGCCTGCCGGGCGGTGATCGTGACCGCCACGCGCGCTCTTTCCTGGTCTCCGCGGGCCTCGCCCGGGAGAGTGCCGCCGACAGCCTCACCGGGCTGAGCGAGGCCGTGCGCGACGGCAGGCGCCGGCGGGTGCGAGATCTCTCCCGCGCGGTCGGCGCCCTGCTCGCGCTCGCCCGTGACACGGGGTCGACCGTGTCGCTCGCACCGCTCACCTCCGGCGCGGTCGCGCTCTACCGCGCGACCTCCGCGCCCCTCGCCATCCGCGCCGTCGTGGGGGGACACACCCTCCGCTCCCTCGACGACGGCTGGGAGTTCGGCCACGGCCCGGTGCTGGCGGACACCTCGCTGCGCATGGTCGCCTTCCTCTGCGGCGTCTCCGAAGAGCCCCCGCGCCGTGTCGCACCCCGCCGCTAGGCTCGAGGGCATGACTGGACTGCGCTGGGGCATTCTCGCAACGGGCGGCATCGCCCACTCGTTCGCACGTGATCTTCGTACCGCCGGCCTCGACCTCACGGCCGTGGGCTCGCGATCGAGCGCCTCGGCCGAGGCGTTCGCCGCCGAGTTCGCGATCGCGCGCGCGCACGGCTCGTACGAGGCGCTGTTCGCCGACCCCGAGGTCGACATCGTCTACATCGCGACCCCGCACCCCGCGCACGTCGCGGGGGCGCTCGCCGCGATCGCCGCGGGCAAGCACGTGCTCATCGAGAAGCCGCTGACGCTCAACCGCGACGAGGCCGCCGCCATCCGCGACGCCGCCGCCGAGCGCGGCGTGCTGGCGATGGAGGCGATGTGGACCCGGTACCTGCCGCACATGGTGCGCATCCGCGAGATCCTCTCGGCGGGCACGCTCGGCGAGATCCGCGCGGTGACCGCCGATCACACGCAGCGCATCTCGAGCGACCCGGCCCATCGCCTGAACGCCCTCGAGCTCGGCGGCGGTGCCCTGCTCGACCTCGGCATCTACCCCGTCTCCTTCGTGTGGGACGTCCTCGGAGCACCGCAGACCATCACCGCGAGCGCGCGCCTGGGCGAGACCGGCGCCGACACCGAGGTCGCCACGGTCTTCACCCACGCGGGCGGCGCGGTGTCGACGACCCTGTCGTCCTCGCGCGCCGCCGGCCCCAACACTGCCGCCATCATCGGCACCGAAGCGCGACTCGAGATCGACCGCATCTGGTACAACGCCACGTCGTTCCGCGTGATCGCGCCCGACGGCGAGGTGCTCGAGACCTATGTCTCGCGCATCGACGGCCGCGGCATGCAGTTCCAAGCCCTGGCCGCCGAGCGACTCGTCGCCGCAGGGCGATGGGAGGGCGACATCCTCCCGATCGACGAGAGCGTCGAGATCATGGGCACCCTCGACGAGATCCGACGCCAGATCGGCGTCGTCTACCCCGGCGGCGCCTGAGATGGCAGACGCCCAGAGCGGCCGCGTCGCCGTCTACCTCGACTTCGACAACATCGTGATGTCGTGGTACGACCGCGTGCACGGCCGCAACTCGTACTCGCGCGACCGGCAGAAGATCAACGAGAGCACCAACGATCCCGACGTCGCCGACAAGCTGGCACGGGCCACGGTCGATGTCGGCGCGATCATCGACTACGCCGCCTCCTTCGGCACGCTCGTGCTGACCCGGGCGTACGCCGACTGGTCGGCCCCGGTCAACGCCGAGTATCGCGCGCAGCTGGTGTCTCGCGCCGTCGATCTGGTGCAGCTGTTTCCCGCCGCGGCATACGCCAAGAACGGTGCCGACATCCGCCTGGCCGTCGATGCCGTCGAAGACATGTTCCGGCTTCCCGACCTCACCCACGTTGTCATCGTGGCCGGCGATTCGGACTACGTCCCCCTCGCGCAGCGCTGCAAGCGCCTCGGTCGCCACGTCGTCGGCGTGGGCGTGGCGGGGTCGACCGCCAAGTCCCTCGCGGCCGCGTGCGACGAGTTCGATGCCTACGACACGCTGCCGGGTGTCGTGCGCCCCTCACCCGACGAGCAGAAGACGGATGCTGCGGCACCGAGCCGCGCGCGCAGCCGCCGCCGCGCCGCCGACCCCACCGCCGAGCTGCTCGAGCGCGCGCTGCGGCTCGGCCACGACAAGGACGACTCGGCCTGGCAGCACGCCTCCGAGGTCAAGAGCCTGCTGCGCCGCATGGACCCGGCCTTCAGCGAGAAGAGCCTCGGCTACAAGTCCTTCTCGGACTTCGTCAAGGCCTATCCCGCGATCGCCGAGCTCGACGAGACGACCAACATCGTGCGCATCCGCCTGGCACCCGACAAAGCCTGACCGCCGGCACGAGGGCTCAGCGCACCCTCGGCTGCGCCTGGAACGCGCGCCGCGCCGTCGAGCATCCCCTCAGTGGTACCGGCCGCTGTAGGCGTTGATCGCCGGCTGCCCGCCGAGGTGGGCATAGAGCACCGTCGAGTCCTTGGGGATCTCGCCCGACGAGACCAGATCGATCAGACCCGCCATCGACTTGCCCTCGTAGACCGGATCGATGATGACGCCCTCGAGCCGGCCGGTCAGGAACATCGCCTCGTCGGTCGACGCGACCGGGATGCCGTAGTAGTCGCCGGCCCAGCCCTCGAGCACGGTGATCTCGTCATCGCGCAGTTCGCGGCCGACGCCGATCGCCTCGGCGGTGCGACGCGCGATGCGCGCGACCTGGTCACGCGTCTCGTCGATCTTGGCCGACGCGTCGATGCCGAGCACGCGCCGCGGGCGGCCGCCGAAGTTGTGCTCGAGGTCGGCGAAGCCCGCGATCATGCCGGCGTGGGTGGACCCCGTCACGCTGCAGACCACGATCGTGTCGAAGAAGACCCCGAGCTCGTCCTCCTGTGCCGCGACCTCGTGGGCCCAGTTCGCGAACCCGAGTCCGCCGAGCGGGTGGTCCGACGCCCCCGCGGGGATCGCGTAGGGCGTGCCACCGGCGGACTCGACGTCGGCGATCGCCTGCTTCCACGAGTCCTTGAAGCCGATCCCGAACCCCGACGAATCCAGTCGCACGTCGGCGCCCATCAGCCGCGAGAGCAGGATGTTGCCCACCCGATCGTTCACGGAGTCGGGCCAGTCGACCCAGTTCTCCTGCACGAGCACGGCTTTCATGCCGAGGTGCGCGGCGACCGCGGCGACCTGGCGCGTGTGGTTGGACTGCACACCTCCGATCGAGACGAGAGTGTCGGCGCCCTTCGCGATCGCGTCGGGGACGAGGTACTCGAGCTTGCGCACCTTGTTGCCGCCGTAGGCGAGGCCGCTCGAGACATCTTCGCGCTTGGCCCACACGCGGGCGCCGCCGAGGTGATCGCTCAGGCGGTTCAGGGGGTGCACGGGGCTCGGCCCGAACATGAGGCTGTGGCGGGCGAAGTCGGCGAGGGCCATGGGATCTCCTGGGGTGGTGTGGTCAGTCCGGGGTGGATGCCGGCAGCAGGCGCTCGAGCGTCAGCCAGTTCTCGCGAGTGGCGGCCGCGGCCGCCTCCGCGTCCCCGGCGGCGCTCAGGGCGATGATGCGTTCGTGGTCGGCGACGCTGCCGCGGCCGGCGAGGGTTTCGAATCGCGCGCGCTCGAG
Source organism: Microbacterium sp. HA-8 (assembly GCF_046111165.1). Lineage (NCBI taxonomy): Bacteria > Bacillati > Actinomycetota > Actinomycetes > Micrococcales > Microbacteriaceae > Microbacterium > Microbacterium sp. HA-8. Next base: position 1,353,192 of record NZ_CP162025.1, on the reverse strand, counting down.
GCGGCGCAGCAGCGGTGTGACCTGCTCCAACAGGCCCGGGAGCAGCGGGTTGGCGCAGGCTGAGACAGCCACGGCGTGGAAGTCGTCGTCGGCCGCGATCGCCGCGGCGACGTCGCCGGCGCGGAGGGCCTCGGCGAAGCGGGAGTTGGCGGCGCGCAGTGCGTCGATGTCGGCATCCGTCATCTGGGGCACGCCGTCGCGCACGGCCAGCTCGTGGAGCCCCGCCGCGATGCGCTGCGCGGCGAACGCCGCACGGGCATCGAGCGGGGCGACGACGGTCTGCTTCGCGCGGCGGGTGTGCACGAGCCCCGCCGACTCGAGACGTGCGATGGCCTCGCGGATCGGGGTGCGGCTCACGCCCAGCCACTGCTCGAGCTCGGGATCGCGCAGGCGCTCGCCCGGGGCCAGGGCGCCGCTCACGATCGCGTCGCGCAGCTTCTCGTACGCGTAATCGCGCAGCGATCGGGGGCGGTCCGCGGGCGCGAGTCCCTGGGGCAGTGGCATGCAATATTTTGCACACTACCGACAGTCATCTGTCAAATCGACCGCCGCCCCGCTCTTGGGTGTCCCGATTTCTGTCGCCGCGGCAGGCCGCAGGCGACAGAAATCGGGACACACCCCCGCTGCCGTCAGCGCAGCAGAGCGCGCAGCGATGCGATGGTGTCGGACTCGGTCGGTGCTTTGTCGGGCCGGTAGCTCTTCACCCGCGCGAATCGCAGCGCCACCCCGCCCGGATAGCGCACCGAGCGCTGCACCCCGTCGATCGCGACCTCGACGACCGTCACCGGACGCACGAAGACCGTGCTCGGGGTGCGGCGCGTCTCGATCGTCGGAAAATACCCGGTCTGCCACCGCAGCAGCTCGTCGGTGAGCCCCTTGAAGGTCTTGCCCACCATGACGAATCCGCCCGGCGGCCCGAACTCCCCCGCCGCATCGCGCGCGCCGAGGTGCAGGTTCGAGAGCGCTCCCGCGCGTCGACCCGATCCCCATTCGACCCCGAGCACCACAAGATCGAACGTCAGCACCGGCTTGACCTTGACCCAGCTCTTGCCGCGTCGCCCCGCCGCATAGGGCGCATCCAGCGCCTTGATCACCACACCCTCGTGCCCCGCGGCGAGCGCGTCGCGCGAGACCCCCGCCGCAGCGATCTGATCGTGGGTGACGAGCCCCGGCATCCGCCACGGTGCGGCGATCCGTTCGAGTTCGTGCAGGCGCACCGACAGGGGCTCGTCGAGCAGGTCGCGACCGTCGATGTGCAGGACATCGAAGAACCAGGGCCGCAGCACCGCCGAGACCCCCGGCCCGTCGCCGTGGGAGCCGAAGCGCGCCATGGTGTCCTGGAAGGGACGCGGGCCGCCGTCCTCGTCGAGCGACAGGGTCTCGCCGTCGAGGATCACCCGCGTTGCAGGCAATCCGCGCACGACCTCGACGATCTCGGGCACGCGGTGGGTGATGTCGGCCAGACTGCGGGTGTACACGCCCACCGTGTCACCGTCGCGATGCACCTGGATGCGGGCTCCGTCGAGCTTGTACTCCACGAGTGCTTCGCCCGTGAGTGCGAGAGCCGCCGCCACGTCGGGCGCGGTCGTGGCGAGCATCGGCAGCACGGGCCGACCGACCCGCAGCGTGAGAGCGGCGAGGTCGGCCCCCGACAGCGCGAGCCGCGCGGTCTCGCCGAGATCTCCCGAGAGCATGGCGGCCCTGCGCACCAGCGGCTGATCGGTCTGCGAGGCGCGGGCGATCGCGTCGAGCAGCACGCCCTCGAGCGCGCCCGTGCGCAGCTCGCCGAGGATCACCCGCGTGATGAAATCCCACTCCCGCGCGGTCGCGGCATGCGCGAGATCGGAGAGCATGCTCGCGCGCGCGGCAGAAGAGCCGGTACCGGATGCTGTCGCCAGGCCTTCCAGCGCGCGGTCGACGTCGCCGACGCTCAGGCGGGGCGTGGGAGCGTGCACCGCGTCGCCGGTCGCACCGAGAGCCGCGAGACCGCGCCACCCGACGCCGAGCCTGCCCTGTCTCGGCCGCGCGAGCAGGAAGCCGACGGCGGGGACGATCTCGCCCTCATCGAGGCGGGCGAGCAGACGGGCCAGCGCGTCGATCTTCGCCAGCCGCGATCGTGTCGCGCCGACAGCCTCGGACACCTCGACGATCTCTGCGATCAGCATGAGCGCATCATGTCATCGCGCCGGCCGCGCTCAGCCCCCGGCGCGCGGCGCGCACCGGCGCGCCCCGGTGTCCGGCGCGCCCCGGTGTCCGGCGCGCCCCGGTGTCCCGCGCGCCCCGGTGTCCCGCGCGCCCCGGTGTCCCGATTTCTGTCGCCGGGCGCATGCCTCCGGCGACAGAAATCGGGACACCGAAACACCGGGGCGGCGGGCACCTCACCGCGCCGGCCGCGTCGCCCACCACGCCCATGCCACGAGCACCGGCTGCAGGAACAGCCGGCCCAGCCGCGCCCCGTCAGTGCGCAGCATCGGCGCGGAACGCCCGGTGCGCCACTGGTGCACGTTGCCCGGAAACACCGCGACGAAGAACGCCGCCACCGCCGCGCCCACGCGACGCCGCTCCCGAGGCAGGGTGATGAGCGCCGCGCCCAGCAGCACCTCCACCGCGCCCGACGCGACGACGATCGCGTCCTTGTCGAGGCCGGTCGCCCGCGACGTCGGGCCGCACGCCTCACCCTTCGCGCCAGTCGTCGGAGGTCAGGTGCGAGCCCGCCTGCGGACCCATCTGCAGCATGCCACCGTCGACGGCCCACGACGCACCCGTCACGTAGGAGCCGGCGGGCGAGGCGAGGAACGCGACGACGTCGGCGATCTCGCGAGGTGCGCCCGGGCGTGCGAGCGGGATGCCGGGGCGATGCACCTCGTCGGCGTCGTCGGCGTCCATGTCGTTGATCGGCGTCGCGATCTCGCCCGGCGCGACGGCGTTCACCGTGATGCCGTGCACGCCCAGCTCCTGCGCCATCACCTTCAGCAGGCCGCCGAGACCGTGCTTGGCGGCGACGTACGCTGCGGATCCGACACGGGGCTGGTGCTCGTGCACGCTCGTGACCGCGATGAGCCTGCCGCCGGCGCCGTGCTGCACCATGCGCTGCGCCGCCGCCTGCAGGCCGACGAAGGCCCCGTCGAGGTTGAGGGCGACCACGCGCCGCCAGTCCTCGAGCGTCGCGTCGAGAAAGGGGCCGCCGGTGCCGCCACCTGCGTTGTTGACGAAGACGTCGAGCCCGCCGAGTTCGTCGGCGAGGCCGTTCACGACCCCCGGGACGGCGTCCAGGTCGGTCGCGTCGAAGCGCGTGACGGCGGCACGACGACCCAGCCGTCGCACACCCTCGGCCGTCGCCTCGGCGCCCTCCTCGTCCGAATGCCAGGTGACGCCGACATCCATCCCCGCCGCGGCGAGGGCGAGTGCGGTCGCGGCACCGATGCCCGAATCGGATGCCGTCACGATGGCGCGCGTGGGAGCGAAAGCAGTCGTAGGGGTCATGCCTTCGACGCTAGGGGCCGCCGCGACGACTCGCCACGGGCTTGACACCCCGGCCGCTCGCACCCTCGGTGCCGGGTGTGCACAGCTGCGGACGCGGGCGCACGACACGCCGGGCGGAGCGAGCCCGGCCCGGCGTGTCGCGGGTGCGGTCCGCAGCTGTGCACGGCCCGGCAGCGGCCGGGCGGCTCAGGCGGCGAGGGTGATGGATGCCGGGTGCACAGCCAGCCCGTCGGCGCCGGCATCGACCCGCACCGCTCCCCCGTCCGCGAGAGCGCCCGAGACGAAGAGGTCGGCGACGCGGTCATCGACCTCGCGCTGCACGAGCCGGCGCAGCGGCCGCGCGCCGTACTCGGGCTCGTAGCCGTGCTCGGCGAGCCAGTCGATCGCGGCTTCAGTGACCTCGATGTCGACGTCGCGCGTGCGCAGCCTGGCCCGCGTGGAGTCGAGCACGAGCGACACGATCCGCCGGAGCTGAACGCGTTCGAGCTTGCGGAACAGCACGATCTCGTCGATGCGGTTGAGGAACTCCGGACGCATCGCCTCACGGAGCTTGCCCATCACGCGCGCACGCAGGTCATCTTCTGACCCGAACCCGGTCGCCCCGCCGCCGTCGGCGACGAATCCCAGCGCGCCGGCGCGGGAGGCGAGGAACTCCGAGCCCAGGTTGGAGGTCATCACGATCACGGTGTTGCGGAAGTCGACCGTGCGGCCCTGGCCGTCGGTCAGGCGTCCGTCGTCGAGCACCTGCAGCAGCAGGTTGAACACGTCCGGGTGCGCCTTCTCGATCTCGTCGAACAGCACGACCGCGTAAGGGTTGCGGCGCACACGCTCGGTGAGCTGACCTGCCTCGTCGTAGCCGACATACCCCGGAGGGGCACCGACCAGCCGCGAGACGGTGTGACGCTCGCCGAACTCGCTCATGTCGAAGCGGATCACCGCACCCTCGTCGTCGAACACGCTCGCCGCGAGCGCCTTGGCCAGCTCCGTCTTGCCGACGCCGGTCGGCCCGAGGAACAGGAACGAGCCGATCGGGCGACGCGCATCGCCCATGCCCGTGCGGTTGCGGCGCACGGCCTTGGCGACGGCGGCGACCGCATCATCCTGCCCGATGACGCGCGCGTGCAGCTCGCCCTCGAGATCGGCGAGGCGCTCGCGTTCGGACTCGGTCAGCCTCGACACGGGGATGCCGGTGGCCCGGCTGATCACGGCGGCGATCTCGGGCTCACCCACGACGGCTTCGTGCCCCGCGGCCCCTGAGCCCGCCGCCACAGCGTCCGCGCCCGTCCCCACGGCCCCTGAGCCCGTCCCCACGGTCACCGAGCCCACCCCCGCGGCCCCTGAGCCCGTCGGAGGGGCCCCCGAGGTCGCGGTGTCCAGGCGCTCCTGCACCTGACGCATCTCATCGCGCACCCGCGAGGCCTCCTCGTACTGCTCGGCGCGCACGGCGGCGTTCTTGTCGGCCTCCAGCTGCGCGAGTCGCTCGATGAGCGCCGACACGTCGACCGCCGCGCCCAGGCGCAGGCGCAGCCGCGCGCCCGCCTGGTCGATCAGGTCGATCGCCTTGTCGGGCAGCACACGATCGGGCAGGTACCGATCCGCCAGCTCGACGGCGGCGCGGAGCGCATCGTCGGTGTACGTCACGGCGTGGTGCTCCTCATACGCGGGGCGCAGCCCGTGCAGGATCTGCACGGCGTCCTCGATCGAGGGCTCGCCCACCCGCACGGGCTGGAAGCGGCGCTCGAGCGCCGGGTCCTTCTCGATCGTGCGGTACTCCCTCAGCGTTGTCGCGCCGACGAGGTGCAGCTCGCCGCGGGCGAGTCGCGGCTTGAGGATGTTTCCGGCATCCATCGCTCCTTCGCCCCCGGCTCCCGCACCGACGACGGTGTGCACCTCGTCGATGAAGACGATGAGCTCGTCGGCGTGCGCGGCGATCTCGTCCATCGTGCCGGTCAGACGCTCTTCGAAGTCGCCGCGGTACCGGGCACCCGCGAGCATCGCGGGCAGGTCGAGCGAGACGACGCGCTTGCCGCGCAGCTGCTCCGGAACGGCGCCCTCGACGATCGCGCGGGCGAGGCCCTCGACGATCGCGGTCTTGCCGACGCCCGCCTCGCCGATCAGCACGGGGTTGTTCTTCGTGCGTCGCGAGAGGATCTCGATCGTCTGCTCGATCTCGTCGGCGCGCCCGATGACAGGGTCGATCATGCCCTCGCGGGCGCGGGCGGTGAGGTCCAGCCCGTACTTCTCGAGCATCGGGGTCACGGCGGAGCCCGCCCCCTCGTCCCCGGGGGCGCCCTGAGCTTCGGGCGCGATCGTCTCGCGAGCGTTGTGGGTGAGCGCGTCCGCGGTCACACCCGCCTCGGCGAGGATCTGGCCGGCGGGGGTGTCCTGCGCGAGCACGAGCGCGAAGAACAGGTGCTCGGGATCGACGTAGGTCGAGCCCGAGGCGCGCGCCACCTGGAAGGCGTGGAACAGCGCGCGCTGCACCGAAGCAGTCACGACCGCGCCGTCGACCGGCGCGGGGGTGGATGCTGCCGGCAGGCGCTCCTCGGCCGCCCGCGCGATCGCGCCGGGGTCGACGCCGAGCCGGCGCACGGCGTCGCTTGCGGGCTGCTCGGTCACCAGCATCCGCAGCACGTGCAGGGCGTCGAGCTCGCGCTGACCGCGGGTGAGCGCGAAGCGACCCGCCTGCTGCAGCATCTGCTGCGTGCGGGCGCTGAGGAACCGGGCGAGGTCGATCGATCGTGCGGCGCGGGCGCGCTCGCCCTCGAGGTAGCGGGCGAGGAAGTCGTCGAACGCGTTGCCGCCGTCGCCGGTCTCGGGCGTGAAGTCGTCGGACACGAAATCTCCTGATCTAACTTGAGTGATGCCTTGTCAACTTTAGAAGTTGAGTTTCGACGTATCAACTCAACGCAGAGATGCTCGGCGTATTCCGAGGTGCCCCGATCAGGCCCGGAGCGAGGGATCCGCCGCGCTCCAGAGCTCGATCGTCTGAGCGATCCAGAAGACCACGAACAGTGCGAGGACGAGGACCTCACCGATGAGGATCAGGGGCGCACCGACCGCGCCCGCGACGTCGACCCCGCCGAGGGTCAGCACGATCACGAGCAGCAGTCCCGTCACTGTCACGACGATCCCGACGGCGACGACCGCGTACAGCACCCGGATGCCGCCGCGCGAGCGCGCCCGCGACGGGCCGAATGCCGCCAGCGAGGCGACCGCGGCGATGAGCCCGAAGAACGTCACCGCGGCGAGGAGGTGCGCGCCGCGGACGAACCCGGGCGGGTCGATCAGCGCCCACGCGCCGATGCCCAGGATGAGCGCCGCCGCGCCCGACACGGCGACCACGAACCCGCGCGTGAGCGTGTGCTGCACGCGCGCGAGGACGATCGCGGCGACGAGCCCCAGCATCCCGATCAGCACGAGCGAGGCGACGCCGACCGCGACGCCCGGGAGGAACTCGGGCGGCACGCATGGCGCGGTGTCGGGGCACGCCCGCGCGAGCCCGGGCACGTCGCCCACGGCCAGCGGCGTCGGAACGATGGCGATGAGGGGAGCGAGGATCGCCGCGTAGTCGAGGAGCGCCTGCTCGAGGCTGCGCCCCGACAGGGCGAGGAGCGCGAGCGAGACCGCGAAGATCGCGCCCACGAAGACGTCGCGCCCCGGGGTGTAGAACGCGGCGCTGAGCGAGGTGGGAGCGCCGTCGATCGCCGCCACCGCGGCGAAGGAGACACCCACCAGCAGGACCGCGCCGATCAGGCTCAGTCGCACGTAGCGGTACGTGCGCTGCGTGGATGTCGTCCGCAGCCTCATGCGCCGCCGCTACTCTCGTCCGCCGGGCGGGCCGATGATCAGCAGCGCGACGAAGATCACGACGACGGCCGCGGCGAGGAGGACACCCAGCATCCAGGGCCGGTTCAGGAACCATCGCATGAGCCGGTCGTGCCAGGCGGCGTCGCGGGGGTCTGCGGTGGCCTGCAGACGCCACGCGCCCTCGAGTCGACGCGTGCGGTGCAGCCAGATCTCGGTCGGGATCGTCGCGTACGGGATGATCGCGCTGACGATTGCGGTGACCGTCGGCCCCGCACCCCAGCGCTGGTTCTTCGCCACGAGAACCGCCGTCGCACCGTAGGCGAGAAAGACGAACCCGTGGATGCCGCCGCCGATCGTGACGGCGATCGCCAGATCGGCGGTCGCCCGAAGGATGAGCCCCGTGATCAGGAGCGTCCACGAGATCGCCTCGGCGATCGCGAGGGTGCGAAACAGCGACAGGGGGGTGCGGAACACGGGTCTCCTTCGGGTCTGCCCCCAAGCCTACGGAGCGGCGGGGGTGACGGTCGTCGCGCGCGAGGAGAGCGCGCTTAGGCTGGGCCTCATGCGGGAGTTCGCGGCCGGGATGGCGATGCTGGGGCGCGGTTTCGGGTTCTGGCGGCGCCGGGGCGGCCTCATGGCTCTGGGCCTGATTCCCGCTGCGCTCGTGGGCATCGTGCTGCTCGGCGCGGTGGTGGCCCTCGCGCTGCACCTGCCCGTACTCGCCGAGGCGATCACACCGTTCGCCGACGGATGGCCGGGGCTGTGGGTCACCGTGATCCGCATCGCCGCCGGCACCGCGATGCTCGGGGCGGCACTCGTGATCGTGGCGGTGTCGTTCACGGCGCTGACGCTGGTGGTCGGCGAGCCGTTCTACGACCGCATCTGGCGGGGAGTCGAGCGCGACTCGGGCGGCGACGTGCCCGATGCCGCGTACAGCTTCTGGCGCGGCGTGGGCGATGCACTCTCCCTCGTTGCGCGGGGCGTCGCCGTGGCGATCGCGGCGGGGCTCGTGGGACTCGTGCCGCTCGTGGGCGGCCTGCTCGGAACCGTGCTGGGTGTGACGCTCACGGGGTGGCTGCTCGCCGACGAGCTGACCTCACGCGCACTCTCTGCGCGCGGCATCCCGAGTCATGAGCGCCGGATGCTGCTGCGCCGGCACCGCGCGCGGGCGCTGGGTTTCGGCGTCGCGACGCAGCTGTGCTTTCTCGTGCCGCTCGGCGCGGTCGCGACGATGCCGGCCGCCGTCGCGGGCTCGACGCTGCTCGCGCGGTCGGTGCTCGAGGCGCCCGGCGCGGTGGGCGCAGCCGGCCGCGTGGGCGGGGTGGCCGAGCCCGGCGACTCCTGAACCCGCCGGCCCCGCGCGCCCTCTGCATGTCCCACTTTCTGTCGCCTCCGGCTGCGCCGGGCGACAGAAAGTGGGACATCCTCCTGATCGGCGGGCGGTAGCGTGGGGCGGTGCCTCTCGACCTCGATGATCTGCGCCGCGCGCCCGACATCGAGGGCCCCGACCTCCGGGCGTGGGATGCTGCCGACCGCCTGATCCTCGACGAATCGGCCGCCGCGAGGGTCGGCATAGATCCGGGGCAGATCGTCGTGATCGGCGACACGCACGGCGCGCTCGCGCTCGGCGCGGCCGCGGACTCGCGCGACTCGGCTGTGGGCGGGGCGGGCGGCGGCGCGGTCCGCGCGGTGGGCGGCGCGATCCGCGCACACCAGGACGCCCTGCTCGGCGAGCGAGCACTGATCGCCAACGCCGAGCGGCTGGGGCTCGCGGGCCGGGTCACCTCTCACCCGCTCGATGGTGCACTCGTGCGCGACGCCCGGATCGTGCTGATGCGACTGCCGCGCGCGCTCGATCAGCTGCGGGACACCGCCGCACTCATCGCCGCACACGCCGCGCCCGACGTCGCCGTCTACGCCGGCCGGCGCGTCAAGCACATGGCGCTCGCGATGAACGACGTGCTGAGCGAGAGATTCGACGCGATCGATGTCTCGCACGCGCGCCAGAAGTCCCGCGTGCTGATCGCCCGCGGACCGTACGACGGCCACGATCCCGAGCCTCGGCGCGCCACGCACGCGGGGCTCGTCGTCTGCGCGTACGGGGGCGTCTTCGCGGGCACCTCGATCGACATCGGCACGCGCCTGCTGCTGGAGAATCTGCCCGACCGGATCGCCGGCGCGCGCGCCGACGCGGCGATCGATCTCGCCTGCGGATCCGGTGTCGTCGCCGCGGCGCTGGCACGACAGCATCCGGACCTGCGCGTTTATGCGTGCGATCAGTCCGCGGCCGCGGTGGCCTCGGCCCGCGCGACGGCCGAGGCGAACGGCGTGGCCGATCGTGTGCGGGTCGAACGCGACGATGCGCTCTCGGCGCTGCCGGATGCGAGTGCGTCATTCATCACGCTGAACCCGCCGTTTCATGCGGGGGCCGCGATCCACGAGGGTCTCGGGCCGCGCCTGTTCGCCGATGCCGCGCGCGTGTTGCGGCCCGGCGGCGAACTCTGGACGGTCTTCAACTCGCCGCTGCAGTACCGCCCCGCGCTCGAGCGCCTCGTCGGCCCGACCCGGCAGATCGCCCGCAACCCCAAGTTCACCGTCACGGCCTCCACGCGCCGCTGACGCGCTCGGCCCGCGCTGCCCGCCCGCCCCCGCCCGAACCCGCGCTGCCCCGCCCAGCCCCGCCCGACCCCGCGCGAACCCGCCCGAACCCGCCCGACCCCGCCCGCCCCTGCCGAACCCACAAATTTGCAGCGAGCCACCATCCGACGAGAGTGGGTTCGCTGCAAAAGTGTGGGTTCGGCCGCTGGGCCGCCGCCGGGCTGCCGTCAACGCTGCCGTCAACGCCGCCGTCGAACGGTCCCGGCCGGCACCGGACGCGGCCGACCCGCACGCACGACGAAGGGGCGGATGCTGCAGCATCCACCCCTTCGTCTGTCAGAGCCGCGCGCGGCCCGATCCGCTCAGAACTCCCAGTCCTCGTCCTCGGTCGCGACGGCTTTGCCGATGACGTACGAGGAGCCCGACCCCGAGAAGAAGTCGTGGTTCTCGTCGGCATTCGGGGAGAGCGCGGCGAGGATCGCCGGGTTCACGTTCGTCACCGAGGAGGGGAACATCGCCTCGTAGCCGAGGTTCATCAGCGCCTTGTTGGCGTTGTAGTGCAGGAACTTCTTGACGTCCTCGGTCAGCCCGACACCGTCGTAGAGGTCTTGCGTGTACTGCACCTCGTTGTCGTAGAGCTCGTAGAGCAGCGAGAACGTGTAGTCCTTGATGTCGTCGCGCTCGGCCTGCGTGATCTTCTCGAGCCCCTTCTGGAACTTGTATCCGATGTAGTACCCGTGCACGGCCTCGTCGCGGATGATGAGGCGGATCAGGTCGGCCGTGTTCGTGAGCTTGGCACGCGATGACCAGTGCATCGGCAGGTAGAAGCCCGAGTAGAACAAGAAACTCTCGAGCAGGGTCGAGGCGACCTTGCGCTTGAGTGGCTCGTCGCCTCGGTAATACTCCATGACGATCTGCGCCTTCTTCTGCAGATTCGGGTTCTCGACCGACCAGCGGAAGGCCTCGTCGATCTCCTTCGTCGACGCGAGGGTCGAGAAGATCGACGAGTAGCTCTTGGCGTGCACCGACTCCATGAAGGCGATGTTGGTGTACACCGCCTCCTCGTGCGGGGTGATCGCGTCGGGGATCAGCGAGACCGCGCCCACCGTCGCCTGCACCGTATCGAGCAGCGTCAGCCCCGTGAACACGCGCATCGTCAGCAGCTGCTCGTCGGGGGTCAGCGTGTTCCACGACTGGATGTCGTTGGACAGCGGCACCTTCTCGGGCAGCCAGAAGTTGTTGACGAGTCGGTTCCAGACCTCGAGGTCCTTGTCGTCCTCGATGCGGTTCCAGTTGATCGCCTGCACGTGGCTGAGCAGCTTCAGGCTTTCGGGCGGGGTCATGATCGGTCCTTGTTGTCGGTCGTTGAGCGAGCGAGGCGAGTCGACGTGGTCAGAGCATGCACGAGACGCACTCGGACATGTCCGTTCCTTCGAGGGCCATCTGCCGCAGGCGGATGTAGTAGATCGTCTTGATCCCCTTCTTCCACGCGTAGATCTGCGCCTTGTTGATGTCGCGGGTCGTGGCGGTGTCCTTGAAGAAGAGCGTCAGCGACAGACCCTGGTCGACGTGCTGCGTCGCCGCCGCGTACGTGTCGATGACCTTCTCGTAGCCGATCTCGTACGCGTCCTGGTAGTACTCCAGGTTGTCGTTGGTCATGAACGGCGCCGGGTAGTAGACGCGGCCGAGCTTGCCTTCCTTGCGGATCTCGATCTTCGACGCGATCGGGTGGATCGACGACGTCGAGTTGTTGATGTACGAGATCGAGCCGGTGGGCGGCACCGCCTGCAGGTTCTGGTTGTAGATGCCGTGCTTCTGGATGCTGTCCTTCAGCGCGCGCCAGTCGTCCTGTGTGGGGATGTGCTTGCCCGCGAAGAGCTCCACGACGCGATCCGTCTCGGGCACCCACGCACGGTCGATGTACCGGTCGAAGAACTCCCCCGACGCGTACGTCGAGTCGGCGAAGCCCTCGAACGCGACTCCCCGCTCGATCGCGAGCGCGTTGGAGGCGCGCAGCGCGTGGAAGAGCACCGTGTAGAAGTAGATGTTCGTGAAGTCGATGCCCTCTGCGGAGCCGTAATGCACGTGCTCGCGGGCGAGGTAGCCGTGCAGGTTCATCTGCCCGAGCCCGATCGCGTGCGAGCGGTCATTGCCGTCCTCGATCGAGCGGACCGAGCCGATGTGACTCTGGTCGCTGACCGCGGTGAGGGCGCGGATCGCGGTCTCGACGGTGCGGCCCAGGTCATCGGCGTCCATCGCGAGGGCGATGTTCATCGAGCCGAGGTTGCAGGAGATGTCCTTGCCGATCTGGGCGTACGAGAGGTCTTCGTTGTACGTGGTCGGGGTGTTCACCTGCAGGATCTCGCTGCAGAGGTTGGACATGTTGATGCGGCCCTTGATCGGGTTTGCCTTGTTCACCGTGTCTTCGAACATGATGTACGGGTAGCCCGACTCGAACTGGATCTCGGCGAGGGTCTGGAAGAACTCGCGCGCGTTGATCTTGGTCTTCTTGATGCGCGGGTCATCGACCATCTCGCGGTACTTCTCGGTGACCGAGATGTCGCCAAATGGCACGCCGTAGACCTTCTCGACGTCGTAGGGCGAGAACAGGTACATGTCCTCGTCGTTGCGGGCCAGCTCGAAGGTGATGTCGGGCACGACGACACCGAGCGAGAGCGTCTTGATGCGGATCTTCTCGTCGGCGTTCTCGCGCTTGGTGTCGAGGAACCGCATGATGTCGGGGTGGTGCGCCTGCAGGTACACCGCGCCCGCACCCTGACGGGCGCCGAGCTGGTTGGCGTAGCTGAAACTGTCTTCGAGCAGCTTCATGACGGGGATGATGCCGGAGGACTGGTTCTCGATCTGCTTGATCGGGGCGCCGGCCTCGCGGATGTTCGACAGCAGCAGGGCGACGCCGCCGCCGCGCTTGGACAGCTGCAGGGCGGAGTTGATGCCGCGGGCGATCGACTCCATGTTGTCTTCGATGCGCAGCAGGAAGCACGAGACGAGTTCGCCGCGCTGGGCCTTGCCCGTGTTGAGGAAGGTCGGTGTGGCGGGCTGGAAGCGGCCCGAGATGATCTCGTCGACCAGCTCGGTCGCCAGCTTCTGGTCGCCGTCGGCGAGACCGAGCGCGGTCATCACGACGCGGTCCTCGAAGCGCTCGAGGTAGCGCTTGCCGTCGAAGGTCTTGAGCGTGTAGCTCGTGTAGTACTTGAACGCGCCGAGGAACGTCTCGAAGCGGAACTTCTTGCCGTAGGCGCGGTCGTTGAGCTGCTGGATGAACTCGAAGGGGTACTTCTCCAGCACCGCGCCCTCGTAGTACTCCTTCTCGACGAGGTAGTCGAGACGCTCCTTGAGGGAGTGGAAGAAGACCGTGTTCTGGTTGACGTGCTGCAGGAAGTACTCCCGCGCCGCGCGCTTGTCGGCGTCGAACTGGATCTTGCCGTCCGGGCCGTACAGGTTGAGCATCGCGTTCAGGGAGTGGTAGTCCATCCCCTCGAACGCGGTGTTGTGCTTGAAGGTCGCCTCGGTCAGTGCTGTCTCCACCATGTTTCCAATCCGTCGCTCACGCGATCGATGTCTTCTGGAGTGCCGAATACTTCGAGCCGGTACAAGTGGGGCACAGAGCACTTGCGGCTGATGATGTCACCGGCGAGGCAGAAGGCCTCGCCGAAGTTCGTGTTGCCCGCCGAGATGACTCCGCGCAGCATCTGCCGGTTGGCGTCATCGTTGAGGAACCGGATGACCTGTTTGGGCACGGCGCCCTTCTCGACGCCCCGCCCCGCTCCCCCGCCGTAGGTCGGGGTGACGAGCACGTACGGCTCGTCGATGTGCAGGGGCGGCTCGGTGGGGTGGAGGGGGATGCGCCGGGCCGGCAGCCCGAGCTTCTCGATGAAACGCGCCGTGTTGCCCGACACACTCGAGAAGTAGACGAGCAGCGGCACCTGCGTCATGGTGGGCATGACTCTCCCTCCCCGACGGTCGGGACGCCGCGCGAACGCGCCACCGCCGATCGTGAAGCCGCGCTGGGCGACCTCTCGAGATCTACGCCAGGCGGCTGGCCAGTTCGTCGATCTTGTCGGGACGGAAGCCCGACCAGTGGTCCTCGTCGGTGATGACGACGGGAGCCTGCAGGTAGCCCAGGGACTTGACCTGCTCGAGTGCGGACGGGTCCTGCGAGAGGTCCAGCACTTCGTATGCGAGCCCCTTCGAGTCGAGCGCACGGTAGGTGGCGGTGCACTGGACGCACGAGGGCTTGGTGTAGACGGTGATCGCCATGGCGGCCTTCATCCCCTTCGGATTCGTTCTGGTTCTGTTGTTGGCCGGCGTCCCCCCACCGGGAGACCAATACTACATATGGGTACGGACATCGGATAGCACCACAAGGGGTAGTAGTTACATTCATGTAGTTCTCCACCGCCCCTCCCCCGCATCGCACAGGTTGTCCACCGTTTCATTCACAGCCCGAGCGACTCGCAGCATCCGCGAAAAGCCCTGAAAAACGCCTCGAACGGATGCTGTCGCCGCAGCTGTCCACAGATCCGCACGCTACGCGGGGTCTCCGACATCCACACGCTGTGGAAACTCGACCGCGGCGTGTCGCGGGCGTGTCGCGCACCTGTCGCGAACCCCGCCCGCGCCCCGCGCATCCCCCGGCGCGCGCCCCGATGTCGCGCTCCTGCACGGACGTCGGCGGCCGGTCGTACGATTGATCCTCGTGGGCGCCTACCGTGATCTGCTGCGCACGCCGGGCGTCGGCCGCATCATCGCCGCACAGCTGACGGCGCGCTTTCCCAACGGCATGATCTCGCTGGCGCTGCTGCTGCACGTCGAGCACATCACGGGCTCCTACGGCGCCGCCGGCCTCGTGCTGGCCGCGACATCCGTGGGGCAGGCGGTCGCGGGGCCCGTGACGAGCCGCTGGATGGGCGTGTGGGGCATGCGCCCAGTGCTGACCCTCACGATGATCGTCTGCGCCCTCGCGATCACGGCGATCGCGCTCATCGTCCTGCCCGTGCCCGCCTACATGGCCCTCGGCCTGCTGGCGGGCCTGGCCACGCCGCCCGTGCAGTCGGCGGTGCGCACGATCTACCCCAAGATGGTCAACTCCCGCCAGCTGACCCCCCTCTTCTCTCTCGACGCCTCGCTGCAGGAGCTCATCTGGGTCTTCGCGCCCGTCGTGATCACTTTCGTCGCGCTCCAGGTCGGCACCGTGCCCGCGCTCCTGCTCATCGTCGTGATCCTGCTCGGCGGCTGCGCCTGGTTCATCGCCTCGCCCGAGCTCGGGCGCGTGCGCATCCCGCGCAGCCGCCGCTCGATCGGCAAGGTGCTCGCGAAGGCGCCCGTGCTCCTGGGCACCGTCATCGGATTCCTCCTCATCGGCGCGTGCGCCGCCGTCGAGGCGGGAGTCGTCGCAAGCTTCGGGCACGGCGGGTTCGAGGCGGGCATCATCCTCGCCCTCTTTGCGGTGGGCAGCCTCGCGGGCGGGCTCTCCTTCGGCCACATCCCGATCGGTCCCTGGGCGATGGCTCGTCGCATGGCGATCGTGACCGTGGGCCTGACCCTCACGACGCTCTCGCTGAACGCGTTCTGGCTGGGCGGCACGCTGATCCTCGCCGGCATCGGCATCGCCCCGGCGCTCGCGGTGATCTTCGCGATCACGAGCGCGAGCGTGAAGTTCAGCGACACCGCCGAGGCCTACGGCTGGATCGGCACCGGGCAGCTGATCGGCGCGGCGGCGGGCTCCGCCATCGCCGGATTCCTCATCGACGGCGCGGGACCCTCGGGCGCCTACTGGGCGGCGGCCGCGTTCGCAGCCGTCGGCGTGGCCGTCTCCGTGGTGTTCGTGCGGTCCTTCCCCGATCTGCGGGGGCGCGACGCCAGCCCGATCCCCGATACCGAGCCGGTGCCCACGATCACCTGAGCCGAGACGGCTCGGTGGATGCCGTCTCGCCAGCGAATGCCGTCAGCCCAGCGGATGCCGTCAGCTCACCCGCCGCAGCAGCTCCGCGACCGCGAGAGCGTACGCATCCGCCGGCTCCGGGTGTTCGAATATCCGCCGGCTGCCGCCGATCTCGATCTCGACCTCGTGCGTGTCGGCGAGCCGCCGAAGCGCGCGGAACGTGCCGCGCAGCAGCTCTCTCAGCTGATCCTCGCGCGGCAGCCACAGCGCATCCTCGAGGGCGACGGAATCCAGCGCCCACTCCGTCGTGCCGTTGAAGGCGAGGATCGTGCCCGTCGGATATGCACGCGGCTCGATCGTCATCTCGCTCACGGTGAAGACGTCGGCCTCGAACTCGGGCTCGTCCAACTGGAACCTGTCACCCGAACGCGGATGCCAGATCAGGCCCGCCTCGCGCAGCGCCAGCGCCATCTCCGTCGAGATCATGGGCTCCATGATCACAACTTCTCCGGGCGTCGGGGCCGGACGAGCGCATCCGGCCCCCGCGAGCGGATCAGTGTGCGGCGTAGCCGCCGTCGACGAGGTGGTAGCTGCCGGTGATGAAGGACGCAGCATCCGAGGCGAGGAAGGCCACCAGCGACGCGACCTCCTCAGGAGTGCCGAGCCGGCCCAGCGCGTGCTGGGCGGCGAGACCGGCCTGCGCCTCGGCATCCAGGTTGGCGTCGACAAGCGGGGTGTGGATGAAACCGGGGCCGACGGCGTTGACGCGCACCTTGCGGTCGCCGTACTCCAACGCGGCGTTCTTGGTCATGCCGACGACGCCGTGCTTGGCTGTGACGTAGGCCGAGGACATGGGGATGCCCACCGACCCGAGCACCGAGGCCATGTTGATGATGGCGCCGCCGCCGTTCTCGGCCATGACCGGCAGCTGTGCACGCAGGCCGTAGAACACCGCGTTGAGGTTGATCTCGATGACCTTCTGCCAGCTCTCGATCGGATAGTCCCCGACGGGAGCGGCCGCGCCGCCGATACCCGCGTTGTTGACGGCGATGCCGAGCGGTGCGAGTTCGCTCGCAGCAGCGACCATCGCGGTGGCGACGCCGGGATCGGAGACATCGCCCGCGAAGGGGATAGCCGTGCCGCCTGCCGCCGTGATCTCGTCGACGACGGTCTGCGCCGCCTCGGTGCGCAGATCCGCCACGACGACGGCCGCCCCGCTGGCCGCGAGGGTCAGCGCGATCGAGCGCCCGATCCCCGATGCCGCCCCGGTCACGATCGCCGAGCGCCCCGCCACGTCGTACGTTGCCATTTCCGTTCTCCCGTCTGCGCGCCGCGGCGCGCGATACTTATCCGACGTTTGTCGGATAATGTGATCCTACGCCCCCGCCGACCGCGGGGCACGGGAGAGGACAGCATGGCCGCGCCGCGCCGGGCCTGGCGGCCCCTCTACGACGCCGTCCTCGACCTTGCCGCGCACAGGCCCGTCGAGGAGATCACCGCCACCGAGGTCGCGCTCGCGGCCGGCGTGCACCGCTCGACGTTCTACGAGCACGCGACCTCCCCCGCCGAGTTGCTCCGCCGCGCCCTGCGCGAGCAGCTCGACGACATTCGCACACAACACCTCACGGCGCCCCCGGCCCACGCGGGCGACGCCGTCGTCGCCGTCACGCTGGCCGTTCTCGCACACGTCGAAGACCACGGCGCCATCTACGAGCGCGCGCTCCTCTCGACGGGCGGCGGCGACCTGCGCGCCATGCTCGCGGAGCACTTCCGCGACAGCATGCGCACCCTCGAGGCGACGGGTGTCGTCCGTCCGCCCTTTCATGCTCCCGGCGCATCCGTCCGCTTCCATGAGGAGAGCACCGCACGGTTCATCGCGAACGGGGTGATCGGCATCCTCGAGGCGTGGCTGAGCGAGGACCCGCCCCGCGAACCCGCCCCCTTCCTCGCCGCACTCGAAGGCCTCGCCACCGCACTCCACCTCGGTTCGTAGGCTGGGTCCATGCCCGCACCCCTCACCCTCCCCGTGCTGTCGTGGGGCGATCCCCGCGCCGACCGCCGCGCCCTTCTCGTCCACGGACTGGGCTCCACGGGAGCGCTCATGTGGCGCATCGGCACGACGCTGGCCGACGCCGGCTGGCACGCGAGCGCCGTCGATCTGCGCGGCCACGGTGCCGCACCGCGCGCCCTCGACTACTCGATCGCCGCGTACGCCTCCGACATCGCCGCCACGACACCGGATGCTGCAGGCCCCTGGGATCTCGTGATCGGCCACTCACTCGGCGGTGCGGCGGCCGTCGTAGCGAGCGCGGAGGACAAGACATGGACCCGCCGCCTCGTTCTCATAGATCCGGGTCTGGTGGTCGATGGACGCGATGCGGAGATCGTTCGCGCCAGCCAGGAGCGGGCGCTCGCGGATCCCACCGAAGACGCGGTGCGCGCCGAGCATCCCGAGTGGCATCCCCACGACATCGAACTGAAGGCGAGTGCGGCGCGCGGGGCCAGCCGTTTCGCGATTGCGCAGACCAGCATCCAGAACGATCCGTGGGACGTGCGAGCCGAGGCCGCACGCGTGCGCGTGCCCGTCGATGTACTCGGCGCCGACCCTGCGGTGTACAGCCTGTTCACCGGCGAGCTCGCCCAGGGAATCCTCGCGGCCAATCCGCTGTTCACCCTGACGATCGTGCCGGGCGCGGGGCACTCGCCGCACCGCGACAAGCCCGAAATCACGATGCAGATGCTTCTGGAGATCCTCGCGTGAGCACATCCGACCCCGCACCCCACCCCGCCGATCCGGCTGCTCTTCTGCCCGACGACCTGCTCGAGCGCATCCGCTCGCGGGCCGCGACGCACGACGTGGAGAACACCTTCCCGCACGACGACCTCGACGAGCTGCGGGCGGCGGGCTACCTGTCGATCCTCGTGCCGACCGACCGGGGCGGTGCAGGCCTCGGTCTCGCCGATGCCGCGGCGCTTCAACAGCGCCTGGCGACGGCATCCCCCGCGACGGCCCTGGCGGTCAACATGCACCTCGTCTGGACGGGGGTCGCCAAAGTGCTGCGAGAGCGCGACATCGACGACCTGGCATTCGTGCAGCACGGCGCCGCGGCGGGCGAGGTGTTCGCGTTCGGCATCAGCGAGGCCGGCAACGACCTCGTGCTCTTCGGCAGCGACACGGACGCCGAACCCCGCCCGGACGGGTCGTATGCCTTCACGGGAACGAAGATCTTCACCTCGCTCGCCCCCGCGTGGGATCATCTGGGGCTCCACGGACTCGACACGACGTCGCCGGACGGCCCGAAGATGGTCTACGCCTTCGTGCCGCGCCAAGACGCCGTGCACACGCGCGACGACTGGAACACGCTCGGAATGCGTGGCACGCAGAGTCGCACGACCGAGCTGCGCGGCGCGGTGGCACCCGCGGACCGGGTGGTGCGCCGCGTGGATCCCGGCCCGAATCCCGACCCCATCGTCTTCGGCATCTTCAGCGTCTTCGAGATCATGCTCGCCTCGGTATACACCGGCATCGCGCGGCGCGCGCTCGATCTCGCCGTGCAGACCGCGGCCACGCGTCGGTCGAAGAAGACCGGCGCCCCCTACAGCGCCGATCCCGACATCCGCTGGCGCGTCGCCGAGATGGCGATCTCCTACGATGCGCTGCCCCCGCAGATCGCGGCGCTGGCGAACGACGTGGATGCCGCCGCCGATCACGGCCCGCGCTGGTTCTCTCTGCTGTCGGGCCTGAAGCACCGTGCGACGGTGACCGCGAAGCGCGTGGTCGACGAGGCGATGCTCGTCGCGGGCGGATCATCGTACTTCGCCTCCTCCGAGCTCTCGCGCCTCTATCGGGATGTCCTCGCGGGCGCTTTCCACCCCTCGGACCCCGAATCCGCGCACGCGACGGCGGCGACGGCCTGGCTCGGGCCGGTCCCGTCCTGAGCCGAGGATGGGGCGGGCTCCGACCACGGCGCCCTCCGCGGCATCGTCCTCGCTCCGTGCGAGGATGACGGCATGCCGGCCACCTCGACGGATTCCGCCCCGCTTGCACTGCTGAGCCCCGCCGACCTCGAGCGACGGCGCGGACTGCGGCGCATGAAGGCCGTCGCCCTCGGCGCGCTGATCCTGATGGCCGCCGTCTTCGTCGTCGCGTTCGCGCTGCAGGAGCGCGTGCCCGGTTTCGCGTACGTGCGTGCCGCCTCCGAGGGCGGCATGGTGGGTGCCCTCGCCGACTGGTTCGCGGTCACCGCGCTCTTCCGCAGACCGCTGGGCCTGCCGATTCCGCACACGGCGATCATCCCCCGGCGCAAGGACGAGATCGGACGCACCCTCGGTGAGTTCGTCGAGACCAACTTCCTCTCCACCGAGGTGGTGCGCGGCAAGCTCGAGAGCATCGGCGTCTCGGGGCGCGTGGGCGCCTGGCTGCGGCATCCCGAGCACGCGGAACGCGTGGCCGCCGAAGGCTCGACGATCGCCGCGGGGGTGCTGCGCGCCCTCAGCGACGACGATGTGCGCGACGTCATCAGCGAGCTCGCGCGCGAGCACCTCATAGAGCCCGAGTGGGCGCCGGCGGCGGGCGGCTGGCTCGGTCGCATCGTCGACGGCGGGGGCCATCACGCCGCCGTCGACCTCGCGGCGGACACGATCGCCGCGTGGCTGGACGCCAATCGCGACTCCTTCACGGGGCTCGTCTCACGCCGGCTTCCCGGCTGGGTGCCGAGCATCGCGCACCGTCTGGTCGATGACACCGTCTACAGCGAGGCGGTCAAGTTCGTCGCGGCCGTGCGCACCGACCCCCAGCATCCCGCCCGTGCCGCGATCGACGGCTACCTCGCCCGACTCGCCGAGAACCTGCAGCACGACCCCGGAACGATCGCACGGTTCGAGGGCGCGAAGGGCTCGCTCTTCGACAGCCCGCGCGTGCGCTCGCTCGCCGCCGAGGCGTGGAACACCGCCAAGAACGGCCTGCTCGCCGCGCTCGATGACCCCCGCAGCGCCCTGCGCAGCCGCGCACGCGACGCCCTCACCGAGGTCGGCGAGCGGCTGACGACGGATGCTGCGCTGCAGCACCGGGTCGACACCTGGGTGGTCGATGCCGCGACATTCGTCGTCGCGCGCTACCGCCACGACATCGCCTCGATCATCACCGAGACCATCGAGCGCTGGGATCCGGCCGAGACGACCGAGAAGATCGAGCTGATGGTCGGTCGCGACCTGCAGTACATCCGCCTGAACGGCACGATCGTCGGTGCTCTCGCGGGCCTGGCGATCTACACCGTGGCCCACGCGCTGCTCGGTTCGTAACACGCCCTTCTCGCGTCGTACATCGCGCCGCCGCCGCGCGTGGATACCCTGATGCTGTGGATGAGACATCCCCCGACGTCGCCCTGTTCACCTATGGCACGCTGCAGCTGCCGTCGGTGCAGCTCGACACGTTCGGGCGTCTGCTGGATGCCGAGGACGACGTCCTGACGGGGTACACGATCGACTACCTCGAGATCGACGATCCGCACGTAACGGGCGTGAGCGGTCACGACGTGCATCCGATCCTGCGCCGGACCGGCGCCCGGCTCGACAAGGTGGTCGGCAAGCTCGTGCGACTCAGCGAAGCCGAGCTCGAGGCGGCCGACGAGTACGAGGTGTCGGGGTATCGCCGCGAGCACGTCGTGCTCGACTCGGGCACCCCCGCCTGGGTCTACGTCGCCCAGATCTGACCCTCTGTCCGCTCGGCCATGCCGCGCGTGTGCACAGCTGCGGACGCAACCGCCGACACGCCGGGCCCGCGGGCACACTTCCGGCGCGTCGCATCCTCGCGTCCGCAGTTGTGCACGGCACACGGATGCCGGGCGGCACACGGATGCCGGGCGGCACAGGGCGCCGAGAGGGATCGCCGGGGAGCGCGGTCCCGAGGCGGTGGGGGGCAGAGCCTCGTGACCGCACCCCCGCCCCTTTGCGAAAGCGCCAGGGCCTGCCGTACGTCACGCTGCCGAGGGGGTGGCCTCAACAGGGGACGGCGAGCGGGCCGATCGGAATGCATCCCCAGAACGCATTCCCGCATATCGTGCTCTTCATACGTACCGCACCGCGCACCGCCCCGTCCATCCCGCGCCCGATATATCTTGGCTTCTGACCGCACACCTGCCCGGGTACCCCCGCCTGCGTAGAGTGGCCGGATGAAGACCCTCGCTCTGGTGCGACACGCCAAGTCCAGCTGGGACCACGCCGATCTCGACGATCACGACCGCCCGCTGAACGACCGCGGGCGCACCGACGCCCCGCGCATGGCGGCACGGCTGGCGGCCACGGACTTCGTCCCCGCCGTCATCCTCTCCAGCACGGCGGTGCGCGCCGCGACGACCGCCCAGGCCTTCGCCGACGCGCTGGGCGTGCCCGTCGAGCACGATGCGCGACTCTACGGCGTCGCGCCCGCCGAACTGCTGCGCATCGTCGACGAGCGCGACGTCGACAGCATCCTCGTCGTCGCCCACGACCCCGGCCTGTCGAGCCTGGCTCAGCATTTCTCCGGCTTCCCGGACGGCGACGCGATCCCGCACATGCCCACCTGCGCGGTGGCGGTGTTCGACTTCGACGTCGACGCATGGGCGGACGTGCGAGACGCGCGGCCCGTGCGCTGGACCTACGACATCCCGCGCGCGTCCTGAACCCGGCATAGCCCCTCCGGGCGCCGCGGTCAGTCGACCTTCGAGACCGTGCCCCCGGTCAGAGCGACGAGCTCGTCGAAGGTGAGCGGAAACACGGTGTGCGGCGTGCCGCCGGCCGCCCAGATCTCGGCGAACGTCGCCAGCGCCTCGTCGACCACGGTGGTCAGCGGCGCGGGGTGCCCGGTCGGGGCGACGCCGCCGATGGCCTGTCCGGTCGCCGCGCGCACCTGCTCGGCGCTGGCCCGCGCGATGTTCCCGCGGCCCAGGCGCGCGGCGAGCGCCGCGGTGTCGACCCGGTGCGCGCCGCTGGTCATCACCAGCAGCGGTTCGCCCTCGCTCCAGAACACCAGGCTGTTCGCGATCGCCCCGACCTCGACCCCGAGCGCCGCGGCGGCGAGGGCGGCGGTGGCGGCGGCATCCGGCAGGACGACGATCTCCCCCGCGATCCCCGCCTCGGCGAGGCGGTCGGCGACGATGCGGCTGCGGGGCGGAAGGTGCGCGGTCACCCCGCCAGCCTACGGCGCGCCGCCGAGCGCCCGCCGCGCCCCGACAAGGAGCAGAATGGATGCTGGAGCCGCAACGCCGCGCGCTCCCGAGCACAGCGCCCACAAGGCCCGCCGAAAAGGACCGCGATGACCACCGCCCTGCCCCTGCCCGAGTTCACCCACGAGCGCGTGGAGGTGATCACCGGTCACCGCAGCGGCCTCTTCATCGCCGTCGCGCTGCACTCCTCCGCACTCGGCTCCGCCCTCGGTGGCGCTCGCCTCTGGACCTACCCGCAGTGGAGCGACGCGCTCGGCGACGTCCTGCGCCTGTCGGCTGCGATGACGCTGAAGAACGCGGCCGCCGGTCTCGACGCAGGTGGAGGCAAGGCCGTCATCGGCCTCGCACCCGGCACGACGCTCGACGCCGAGCGGCGCCGCGCCGCCTTCCTCGATCTCGGCGATGCCGTCGAGGCGATGGACGGGCTGTATCGGACGGCGGAGGATGTCGGATCCACCACCGACGACATGCTCGTCGTCAGCGAGCGCACGGCCCACGTCGTCGGGCTGCCCGACCGCGTCGGCGGGTCGGGCGAGCCGGCAGGGCCCACGAGCCTCGGCGTCTACGAGGCGATCCGCGCGACGCTCGAACAGCTCACAGGCGTGGCGGACGTCGCCGGCCGGGCCGTCACGATCTCGGGACTCGGTCAGGTCGGCAGCCGGCTCGCGGTGCGGCTGTCGGCGGAGGGGGCCCGGTTGACCGTGACGGATGTGGATCCCCTCAAGCGGCACCTCGCACACGATCTCGAGGCCGCATGGGTGCCGCCCGGCGAGGAGCACCTCGTGCCCGCCGATGTCTTCGTGCCGGCGGGGATCGGCGGCCTCCTCACCGACGACGTGATCGACGCGCTCGATGCTCGCGCGGTCTGCGGACCCGCCAACAATCCCCTCGCCGAACGCCGCGGGGCCGATCGACTGGCCAGCCGCGGCATCCTGTACGCGCCCGACTTCGTGGTCAACGCCGGCGGCGTGATCTATCTCGATCTCGTCGCGAAGGGGCTCGGAACCCGCGACGAGATCCTCGCGCGGGTCGCGGGTATCGGCGCGACCCTGCGCCGGGTCTACGCCGATGCCGCCGAACGCGGCGTCACCCCGCTCGAGGCGGCCGAGGCGCTCGCAGCCGGGCGCCTGCGCGCGGCGACCGGCACCGCCGTCCCTGCGTAGCGAAGGTCACCACACGCACGACAAGAGGAGACGCACGTCCACCAAAAGGAAAAGCGCCCGCGAGGGGCGCTTTTCCTTTTGGTGGACCTCCGTAGAGAGTTTGAGAACCCCTGCCCACACCTGAAAACCCTGTCTTTGCGCAGGTCACGGGGCTTCTACGACCACGACCATCGCTCCTCGGAGCCTACCGTTTCCGACTCCAGGGGTCGAGTGGTGCGATCACTTGGGATGGCTCAAACCCTGCTACGGCCCGAGCAGGTCGACAATCTGGTGGCGCAGTACCGCGAGGGCGCGACGCTCGTGGAGTTGGCATCCGTGTTCGGAGTGAACCGCCGCACGGTCGCCACCCACCTCACCCGTCGGGAGGTCACCATCCGCCGCGGTCGGTTCGATCCGTCCCGCATCCACGAAGCAGCCGACCTCTACCTCAGCGGGTTGACGCTGGTAGAGGTCGGCATGAAGGTCGGGGCGGGGCCTCAGGCGGTCCGGCAAGCGCTCGCATCGCACGGTGTCGTGATCCGACCTGGTGGCCGCCGTTCTCGGATCAAAGCAGCCGCTGCCGTGGGCAGTTGAGCCTAGACACGAAGATCTGGCTCATGCGTGCTTGCCTCGGCGAGCGAGTCGTGGCGCTGGCGACGACGGATCGCAGCCTCGCGCAGGCGCGCGCGGATGAGCAGAACGACGCTCACGGGTCCCATGATGATGAACTTCAGTGCGTTCCAGCAGGCCCACAGCACGATGAGGTGGAGCCAACCGGGGCCACCGTCGGCTGCCGAGCCAGAGCAGACGCTGGCGATCAGGATGTACGGAAGCGCGACCAGCATCGCGGGCATCCCCCACTTGAGTCCGCGACGGGTGCGGACAGCAGCGAGCAGCCGGTTGCTCGGCATGTAGCGGTGCAGATAGTCGCGAGTGCGAACGCTGAGCGTCCAGATAAGGCGGAACATGACGGCCTCTTGTCACACGTGTTACTCCGTCGAGGAGGCAGAACGTGTGTGAGTGCCCGAAGGCCGTCCCGGAGGACCCGCAATATGAGGAGAACCTGCCTCACCATCCACTGTACGCCGGGGTCGGCGTTCACGGAACCCTTGGGCTCCCGCGTCGCCGCGCGCACCTCTCTGTAGGAGTGAGAGGACCCGACGATGACGAACCTGAGCCACGTAGTCCAGGAGGAGCGCACAGCACGGATGCTGCTGTCGATGACCGTCGAACCAGACGACGCCGTGACAGGCCGTCTCCTGGGCGAGCTGGGGGCGTTTGAGCTGCTTCGGCTTGCTGAGCGTGATGACGCGGTGCCGGGCCTCAGTGCTGTTGACGCTCAGGTGTGGCGCGCCCAGTTCGAGCGCTCAGACGCTCGGACACTTGGGCAGCGCATCGTCGACGCCGAGCGCGCTGGCATCGGCACCCTGATCCCCGGCGACGGGGAGTGGCCATCCGCACTCGACGATCTTGGCGACCGGCGGCCATACGTCCTGTGGACTCGTGGCACGACATCTTTCCTCGCGCGACCACTCGATGATCTCGTCACGATCACCGGGGCGAGGGCCGCGACTTCATACGGCGAGCATGTCGCCGCGGAACTGGCCTCCGATCTCGCCAACGCGGAGCGGATAGTCGTGGCCGGCGGCGCGTACGGCATCGAAGGGGCTGCCCATCGAGCGGCGCTGGCATCCGACGGCGACACGATTGCAGTCGTGGCGAACGGCGTTGATCGCCCCTACCCAATCGGTCACCGTGAACTTCTTGAGCGGGTGGCTGACCTCGGCCTCCTGGTCAGCGAGGTTCCACCAGGCGCGGTTCCGACGCGCCACCGCTTCATTGCACGGGCGCGGTTGATGGCCGCGCTCTCCACAGCGACTGTCGTTGTCGAGGCCGGAGCTCGCTCAGGATCAATGAAGGTGGCAGAGCGCGCCCAAGAGTTGGGGCGGATTGTTGGCGCGGTACCCGGTCCGGTGACCAGCGCAACAAGCGCAGGGCCGCACCGCCTGCTGCGCGACAAGGACTGCGCTGTGGATCTTCCCGCTTCTAGGCGGCTTTTTTGGATCGCTTACTGTCGCGGTCACGGACGCGGGCGAGTGCGTCTGGAAGCTCGTGCGCGGCTAGGGTTGCGGGGTGAGTGTTGCCTATTGGGTGTGCGCGGCGGTGACCGTTGTTAGTTCCGTCGTCAGCGCGGGCTATGCCGTCGCAGGTCTGCGCGCCGCCACGGGTGATGCCCGCGTTCCGTCCATGTACGCTCTGGCGCGCCGCGTCGCCCTCGTACTGGTCGCGACCGTTGCATTGTTCGCTGGGTCGATCGGTTTTCTCGCCGCAGCTGCTCTTGCGATGATCGCCGTCCAGGCGCTCGACGCGGTCGTGGGCGCGAAGATCTCGGACCGCTTGAAGACAGTTGGGCCTGCAGTCACCGCCGCGGTCAACCTGATCGCCCTGATCTGGCTGATCATCTCCTGAAGTCAACAGCCAGACGGACGTCGAGCCGATCCGCGACACGGGCGGAGCGCCATGCACCACGGATGGGACTGACTTCGAACTTTGGCAGACCGGCGGTGTTCTATGAACGCCGTGGCGTTAGGTGCCGATGACGAGGATGCTGGCTGCGGCTTCGATGACATCGTCGGTGATGGTCTCGAGCCCGTTGATCTTTAGCACTCGGGCGATTTGAGGGAAGAGTCGTTCGAGGAGTCGGAAGTTCCCGCGGGTGATGCGCTCGATGGCGGCTATGGCTTGCGCGTCGGTGAAGTCTTCGGGGTCAAGCTGTTGTCCTAGGCGTTTCCAGTGCCGGTCGAGGACGAAGAGGAGTTCTTCTCGGCCGAGGGTTCGGTAATGGTGGGAGAAGCCGAGTCGGCTGTAGAGCTGTGGGTAGTGGCGGAAGCGTTGGTCGATTCCGGGCATACCGATGAGGATCATGGAGAGGTGTTCGCGGTCGTGGCGGTCGCGGAGCAGCTCGAGCGCGGTCGGGGTGAGTCGTTCGGCTTCGTCGATGATGAGCAGGTCGACGAGGTGAGACATGCCGATCGCCGTGGTGGTCGGTTCAGTCTCCCGTGAGCGGAGGTGTTCGTCGGCGCAGATCTCGACCTTTGCCTGCCAGCGGTCGATGTCGTGCATGAGGTCTTTGGGCCGGCAGAGGACCTCGGGTGTATAGAAGACGGTGCGGGACCGGTTGGCGAGGGCGTAGTACTTGGCGTCGTGCTCGCCGCGAGGCCCCCACGCATTGATGTAAGGCTCAAGCGCATCCCAGCTCGCGTAGCGGCGGGCGGAGTTGGTCTTGCCGACTCCGGCGTCGCCGTGACAGATGCCGATGGTTTTCTCTTTGCGGACGGCGTTCGCGAACTCGGTGAAGCGTCGGTGCTCCTTGGTGACGATGAAGGCCTGGTTCATCACTCGTCCTCTTCATAGGTCCGGAGCCGTCGACGATGCGGGACGGGCGCGGCGTCGCGTGGCTCGTCGCGTGTGACGGCGGTGGGGATGCGGTCGTTGATGGTGTGCCGGAGTTCTCGGCGGCGGGCTCGGCGCGCGGTTTCGATGTCGCGGAGGCTGAGGCGGAGATTGGGGTGGGCTTCGTCGACGGCGACGCAGACAAAGGTGTCGCGGTCGTACACGCGGATCTCTGAGATGTCGCGCGGGTCGTAGCGGATCGTGATCGTGTGCCCGACGAAAGGGGCGAGTGTTGGGGCGAGGTAGCGTTGGCCCTGGAAGTGAATGCCGTCGCGCTGCACGACCCGATTCTTCGGGACGGTGAGCAGAAGACCGTCCAGTTGCTCCAAGCTGTCGGGCATTCGGGGAAGCCAGCCGTCAGCGACCCACGCGTCCCTAGGTGAAACTCCAAGCTCGCGGTGCGGACGCGCGTTGTACATCCCGATGAACGCGCCGATCGCCTGATCCAGCCTCGCCAAATCGAGGGCGGGGTGAGGGTGGTTGCTGCCGGGGCCGAGGTGTCCGGGGAGGGTGGAGAGGAGTTCGGTGTTGATGGTGCGGAAGAAGCGTTCGATCTTGCCGCGGCCTTGGGGCCGGCCCACGGTCGAGTGGATGATCCGGATGCGCAGCTCGATGGCGGTGCGTTCGAGATGGTGGCTGGTGAAGTCGGAGCCATGGTCGACATGGAGCACGTCGGGAATGCCACACATCGCCCACGTTGGGTCGGTCTTCCGCCAGATCGCCTGCCGGAGCGCGAGAGCCGTGTTCATCGCGGAAGGGGCACCGGTGAACACGGTGAAGCCGCAGAT
The DNA here is from genome assembly GCF_046111165.1 of Microbacterium sp. HA-8. Lineage (NCBI taxonomy): Bacteria > Bacillati > Actinomycetota > Actinomycetes > Micrococcales > Microbacteriaceae > Microbacterium > Microbacterium sp. HA-8. The sequence continues at coordinate 1,324,814 of NZ_CP162025.1, read as the reverse complement.
CGCGCGTGAGTGGTCGTCCATCACGATCGTGAGCCAAGGCCGATCAGGCTTCCCGCCCGCGGCGCTGGTAGTGAGGATGTCGAGTTCGGTGTGGTCGGCCTGCCAGATCTCGTTGGGTCGGTCGGCCCGACGCCGATACACCAGCTCGTGCCGATCACGATACGCGGCGGGTCCATCCAGGGCGAGCGTCACGAGAGCCGGATCGAGGGACTGCACAATGTCTCTGACGGTGGCGTAGCTGGGCTCCGTCAGGCCCTGCCGCATTGCTTCTGCGCTGACAAGGCGATGCAGCGTCGCGAGTGCCGGCCTCGGCCTGGTCAACGCGAGGTGCTCGATGAACGCAACCAATCCGCCCGCCGTGCGACGAGTCCCCGCGTCCGCTCTCGGATGAGGGTCGAGGGCAGTGATGCCGCGCTCTTGGTAGAGCTGGTGCCAGCGTTGCAGCGTGCGCAGGCCAATCCCGGTTTCTCTGGCGAGAGCGGTGAGAGGTATCTGGTCTTCGACGTGTAGTCGAAGAATCCGCCACCGCTCCTCGCCGCTCATGACATCGCTACATGGTGGTGCTCTCGCGGCCGGCGAGGGCTTGCTGGTGGCGATAGAGCGTGGCGCGACTCCACCCGACGAGCCGTGCTGCATCTTCGGCGGTGCGCCCCTTCGCTCGGGCATCGGCTGCGATCGCGAGCTTGTCGGCGATTACCGCTGGGTCCGAGAGTGGTCGACCAAAGCGGGTGCCGTTCTGCCTGGCTGCGGCGATGCCGGCATTCACCCGCTCGACAATGAGTTCGCGCTCGTACTCGGCGAGGGTGGCGAGCATGTTCAGCATCAACCGGCCGGTCGATGTCGCTGGATCGATTCCATCCGAGATAGAACGCACGTGAACACCGCGCTCGCGTAGCAGGTTCACGGTGTTCAACACGTCGATGAGGGAGCGGCCGAGGCGATCGACGCGCCAGACGACGACCGTGTCACCGGGCACTGCGTGATCAAGGAGCTTCTTCATCCCACGGCGCTCGATCGCAGTCTTGCTGCCAGAAGTGACATCGGCGAAGACGTCGCGCTTCTGAACGCCGGCCGTCACGAGGGCGTCGAGCTGAAGCTGCGCATCCTGAGTCGCTGTGCTCACGCGGGTGTATCCAAGAAGTCTCACTCAGCCATTGTGACTCAGAAACCCCTCCGAGTTACCAGGCTAAGACACTTTCCGGTGAGACGGATTGTTGAGACAGGCGCTGACCCGGGATCACCAGGAGCAGCGATCACGCAGCCGGGATCCGGCCGATGTCTCAGAAAGCTGTTGTTTGTTGAGGCATGTGGTTGCGATCGGAGGAGTCTTCGGAACCGCGGTCTCTGGCTCCGATGCGAGCGCTTCGCTCTCCACTAGGACCGCCGCGCTCGACCCGCTCGCGCGGTGGCTTCGGGCTTGAGGCAAGCATCAGGGCGATCCTCGAATGCTCCGTCGCCACAGGCGAGTTCCACATCGCTGCACATCACCGGTGTCGCCAATTTATGCAGATGAATTAGCTGGTTCCGCAATGCGGGACTGCAGTCCCGCACTGCGGAAGACTTTACCTGCGGCGCCGGAGGAGTGCGGGAGTTGCTGGCTCTTCCCAGATGAAGGTGTAGGTCGGCCGGGCGCGTCGGTCCGCAGATAGACGTCGAGGTCTCCCGACGATGGAGGTTCCTACGCCATCCATCCGAAAGACCTCGACGTGCCCGACGCTACCCCGCCGGCCGGCTTCGGCCGCCTTGACCTAACCGCCTTCGCGGCTCATCCCAATCGGCTCTGATCGGGTCTGCTGACCCTCTCGACGAGAACGCAGCGACATCACAGCCACCCAACCCCGACCGTCCGGGAAGCCGGGGCACGTCACATGGGCTGTGCTGCGGGCGTGTCGAGTGGGTAGTCCAGGGGCGACGCAGGAGCGTCGACGCGACGTGCTGAGAGGTGGTTCCAACCGAGCGCTAGGACACAAGCTACAGGTATGGCGATAGGTCAGGAACGGCGTCGCTCCCTGCGCAGGAGGGAGCGCAGAGTCTCGGCGTTTGCGTAGCCGACCCGTAGCGCGATCTCGGCGGAGGTGAGGTCCGTGGTTGCTGAGAGGTGTCGAGCTCGTTCGGTGCGAAGCCGTTGGACGAAGCCGAGCGGAGTGAGGTTGAGCGCCGCACGGACTCGTCGTTCGAGGGTGCGCCGGCTGGTGCCGAGCGACTGCGCGACGAAGGCGACGTTGAACGGTTCGTCCAGGCGGGCGCGCACGAAGCGTTCGAACTCGACGACGATCGGGTCCTCGTGCCGGAGATGTTCGTAGGCGACGAAAGCCGCCTGCGACGGGCGCTCGTCGATGATGAGGAGCTTGGCGACATGTTGGGCCAGGTCGGGGCTGATCGATCGCACGAGTGAGAGCGCGAGGTCGATGTGGGCGAAGGCGGCGCCGGCGGTGACGAGGTTCCCGTCGACCACGACCATGGTGTCGAGATCGAGGGCGACGGTCGGATAGCGCTTCCGGAACTCCGGCCCCAGGAACCAGCTGGTCGTCGCCCGCCGATGATGCATCCGTCCTGTCTCGGCGACGGCGAACACGCCGGTGCACGCCGCGGCGATCCGGGTGGTCGCGTCGTCGAGGCGCCCGAGTGAGGCGATGACCGAACGAGCATCTCGACTCTGGAGGGCGTCGTGGGTCGCGGCGGCCGTGAGGGTTCCAAGCGCAGGGACGACGACCACGTCGAACTCTCCGGACTCCGGCAGCGGGTGGTCCACCGACAGGGTCATCGATGCCGTCGTGGTCACTCGCCGTTTCGGTCCGAGGATGGCGAGTTCGATCGGGTCGATCCGCGGGTCGACATCGCCGCGGGCTCCGTCGGCCACCCGCACGATGTCGATGATCGACGCGATAGCCGAACCGAAGCAGCCGGCTATCCGGCCAAGCCTCACACGGGCCAGTCGGAGCATGACATACGCTGAAGAATCGGCCACAAGCTCGGGCAAGACAGTCGTTCGCTCGGCCAAGAGCGGCAAGTTCGTCACCAAGGTCTATGCCAAGCGGCATCCGTCAACCACTGTCACCGAAGGTGAGACCAGCGGAGCCGAGCGGTCCAAAGACTAAACCTCGGTTAATCCCGGAGGTGCTCCCGGAGAGTCTTGGCTGCGTAACGACTCCGGAAGAGTCCGCGGCGCTGCAGCTCGGGGATCACGCCCGAGACGAAGTCTTCGAACGACGAGTGGTACAGCGCCGGCATGATGATGAACCCGTCTGCGGCCTCGCTTCGGAACAGGTGTTCAAGCTCATCGGCCAGGGTCGCGGGGGAACCGACGACCTGCGGATGCAGTTGGTTCAGCGCCTGCTCGATCGCCAGGTCTGCCACGGTGAACCGTCGCCTGTTGCTGACCGACGCCAGCATGTCCTCGAAGCCGACACTGCCGGTGGCTCCGCGGTGCGCCGCGAGCAGATCGACCGCCGGAGCGCTCGGGTCCAGGCCGGCTGCGTTGGCGTGCAGCAGCCGTGCGAGCTTAGTCAGCGCCTCTGGGAGGTCGATCTGCTCGCGGAGTGCCGCAAGTTTTGTCGTGGCATCCGCATCCGTCCACCCCACGATCGGTTGGAGACCCTGGAGCACGAGGAGGTCGTCGGGGTTACGGCCATGGTCGAGTCTGGCCCGATCGCGCAGTTCGCGCCGCAGGTCGCGCATCCCCTCCTCGGTGTCACCGATTGCGAAAACGACCTCGGCCCAGCCTGCCGCGAAGCTGCGGCCGCGAGGGGATGATCCCGCCTGCATCAGCACCGGATGCCCCTGCGGGCTCGGTGGGAGGGTGAGAGGCCCGCGAGATAGCGGGTTGTCGTACCGGATGCGGCGCACACCGGTCGGATCGGCGAACCGGCGCTCGTCGCGGTCGAGCGCGAGAGCGTCGGGTTTCCACGAGCGCCACAGGTCGAGCACGGTGTCGACAACTTGATCGGCCTGGTCGTAGCGGGATGCCGGGTCTGCGATTGCCTCTCGGCCCATGTTGCGAGCCTCGGCGTTGGTGGTGGAGGTGACGATGTTCCACGCGGCCCGGCCGCCGGAGAGGTGGTCGACCGTGAGGAGCTGACGGGCGATTGCGTACGCGGGCAGGAAACTCGTCGAGACGGTCGCACCCAAGCCGATGTGGGTGGTTGCGGTGGCCACATGTGAGACGGTCGCGATCGGGTCCAGGTAGATGCTGCCCTTGCCGCCGGTTTCGAGTGTTGTCGCGAAATTGCCGTCCCGGTCTTCGGGAACGGCCAGCGCATCCGCGAAGAAAATCATGTCGAACAACCCGCGCTCGAGGGTACGACCAAGGTCAGCATAGAAGTCGCCCCGGAGCCAGTCAGAGCGGCCGAGCGGGTTGCGCCAGTTTTCGGCGTACTGGCTGGTGGGCGGGTTCACCATGCCGACGAAATGCATCCGACGCTGCGTCATTGAGCGCTTCAGTCCGTGATTGTGGTGGGGCTGTTCAGCGAGACCGTGAGGTGCGTCGTGACGTGCTGCACCTCGCGACCGACGGCGATCCACGCGTTCGTGGCGGTCTGCAGCACGGCGGCCAAGTCGCCGTCGAGCCGCGTCGCGTAGTGGTCGGACCCCGAGTAGGCGCCGTCTTCCTTCGCCCGCTCGACGGCCGCGTAGATGGGTGCCATGTGGTTGCTTACCCCCTCGCTGCCCGCGTCGAGGAGCGGGTACAGCGACCAGTGCGCCCGCGCACGGATGCCCGCCGGTTCCAGCGAAATCGGGTCGGCGGCGAGGGCGAACACCCCGGGAGGTAGCTCGCACTGCAGTTCGCCAGGGCAGCCTCGCGACAGCAGGATGCTCGCGGACACATGCGCGCCGCCCCTTGCCGCCCCGGCAACCACGTCGCGGATGTAGCCCAGCACATCCGCCTCCGCACCGGTCACGAAGGTCGAGATGTCGTTCGTCTCCACGGTGAGCGCCGAAGCATCCGCCTCGCGCAGCGCGCCCAGGATGATCGAGACGTAGTCGGAGTCGTACACCGAAACGGTGAAGCGCGCTCCGACCCCATACTCCTGCGGGGTCATGGACTCTGCCGGGGTATTAGTCGGTACTGTCACGGCTACCACACTAGCGGTGCTCGCCTGCGTCCAGATCTGGTTACCATGGAGGTACACGGGAGTCCGGTGAGCCGGGCTGAGAGGAAGGTCATCCAACCTTCGACCGTCGAACCTGATCTGGGTAATGCCAGCGCAGGGAGGCATCTCAAAAACCCCGTGCCCCGACACATATCGAAAGGGCACGCATCATGCGTATTCCATCATCCCGCCGCGCGCGTTTGGGCGCGGCATCCGCTCTGCTCGCCGTCACGGTGGCGCTCGCCGGGTGCACCGTATCCGGCGGCGGGTCATCAGAAGACGGCGACAAACTCACTCCGGTGACCTTCGCCCTCGACTGGGCGCCCAACACGAACCACATTGGCGTCTATGTGGCGGATGCTCTGGGCTACTTCGGAGAGGCGCGTCTCGAGGTGACGATCCTCCCGTATGGGTCGGCATCCTCCCCGCAGTTGGTTTCGGCGGGAGAGGCCGACTTCGGTATCGGCGGACAGGCGAGCGTGCAAACTGCTCGCACCGCGGGGCTCGACGTGGTTTCGGTGTTCCGGGTCACGCAGACCGACACGGGCCGCCTCGTGGTGCTCGGTGACCGCGACGATGTCACCCGCCCGGCCGATCTTGACGGTCTTATCTTCGGCGGGTTCGGCGCCCCGCTGTACTCGGCGCTGGCGGCCGCGACCATCCAGGGTGACGGTGGCGAAGGCACATTCGAGGAGGTCGTCCTTGACACGGGCGCCTATGAGGCCCTCCGCCAGGGGCGCATCGACTTCACCCTGTCGGTGGCGACGTGGGAAAACATCCAGATGGAGCTTGATGGTCACCCCTACCGGGAGTGGCGGTACCAGCACTTCGGCGTTCCCGAGCAGCAGTCGACGGGGATCATCTCCAGCGACGCGTACGTGTCCGAGCATCCGGAGGCAGCCGCGGCGTTCGTGCAGGCGGTGCAGCGCGGGTACGCGTTCGCGGTCGAAAACCCTGACGAGGCGGCCGACATTCTCATCGAGGCCAACCCCGAAACCTTGGGCGCTGCTGAGGAGCTGGTGCGCGAGAGTGCCCGGTTGATGGCAACCGAGGGCTACTTCGTGGCCGAGGGACGCCAGATCGGCGAAGTAGACCCGACGGCGTGGGAAGAGTTCGGCTCCTTCCTCATCGACGGTGGGTTCCTGAGCGACTCCTCGGGAGACGTCGTTACCGAGGCTCCCGACTGGACCGAGTACTACACGGACGACCTGCTGGAGTGAGCATGAGCGACAGGACGAGGGTGGGGGTGGCTGCGCGCGGACTGGCAAGTGCCGTCGCGCCCCCGCTCCTCGCCTTCTTCCTGCTGCTCGCGATCTGGCACACTGTGTCGACGGTCGGGCTCGTGCCGGCCGACATGCTGCCATCGCCAGTGCGCATCGCCACGGTCGGGGTCGCCGAAAACGAGGCCCTGCTGCATCACGCCGTGCCGACCTTACTCGCCACGCTTCTCGGCTTCAGCCTGTCGGTGACAGTCGCGTTCGTCACCGCGACGCTGCTCGACTTCTCGGCACCGCTGCGCCGCGCCATCCTGCCGCTCGTCGTGGTCAGTCAAACCCTCCCGATGATCGCCCTCGCACCGCTAGTCGTGCTGTGGTTCGGCTTCGGTCTGCTGCCAAAGGTGCTGCTGGTCGCTTTCGTTACGTTCTTCCCGATGGTGGTGGGGTTCCTTCGCGGGTTCTCCTCCGCCGACCCCGAGGCGGAGCATCTCCTGAAGTCGATGGGTGCCTCGCGGGTGACCATCTTCCGCATGATTCGGCTGCCTGCCAGCACGGTGTCGTTCTTCTCGGCGCTGCGCATCTCCATCACCTACGCGGTCGTCGGGGCAATCTTTGCGGAATACGCCGGGGCGGTGGCGGGCCTTGGCGTGTACATGCAGTCGGCGAAGAACGTCTTCCGCACCGACCTTGTGTTGGCGGCCGTGGTCGTCAGTTCGCTGCTCACCCTCGTGCTTTACGGGCTTGCCGTGCTGCTGGAACGCCTCTTTGTGCCCTGGTTGCGCATCGAACAGGGGAAGCTTTGATGAGCGGCGGGGTCCTTGAGATTGAACGGCTGGCGAAGTCGTTCGGCACAAAGCCGGTATTGACGGATGTGTCCTTTCAGGTCGCTAAGGGAGAGATTGTCGGCCTCGTGGGTCCGAGTGGCAGTGGTAAGTCAACGCTGCTGTCGCAGCTGACGGGGGCGCAGCGACCGGATGCGGGCAGCATCCGGTATGACGGCGTGCCGATTGCCGATCGCGCTCGACCGTTCGCCTTCATGCCGCAGCGTGATGTGCTGCTGCCGTGGCGTCGCATCCTCGACAACGCCGCAATCGGGCTTGAGGTTGCAGGACATTCGCGACGCGATGCGCGCGCGAAAGCATCCGAACTGCTGGCACCCTTCGGGCTGGAGGGCACGGAGGAGCTCTACCCACGGCAGCTGTCGGGCGGGATGCGGCAGCGCGTATCCTTTCTGCGCACCGTCGTGCAGCGCAGACCGGTGCTGCTGCTCGACGAACCGTTCGGCGCGCTCGACGCGATCACGCGCGACGAACTGCAGCGGTGGCTGCTCGACATCTGGGCGGAGAATCGGTGGAGCATCCTGCTCATCACCCACGACATTCGAGAGGCGATCCGCATGTCTGACCGGGTGCTTGTGCTTTCCGCGCCGGGCACCATCACCGGCGAGGTGGAGGTGACGCGCGACATTCCGCGCGGCGACAGTTTCGTGCGCGACCTGCGGGTGCCCGAGCTCCAAGACAGGCTGCACCAACTGCTGCATGCTGCAGCCCGCAACGCTGCCCCCGCTAGTGGGACTGTCAGGAAAACGGTGGATCTGGGACTGGCCTGACCGAAAGGAAGGGCTGTGAGCCAGACCATCGAGATGATCGATCCTGTGACGGGAGAGATCATTGATCAGCAACAGATCGCCGAGCAGCTGCTTGCGCAGGCGAAGGAGCAAGGCGTCAGCCTCGTCGGGCCCGGTGGCCTGCTTGGCGGGCTGACGAAGACCGTGCTGGAGACCGCGCTCGAGGCGGAGATCACCGAGCATCTCGGCTACGACAAGCACGGCAGCTCGACTGGTGAGAACGCGCGGAATGGGACGCGTTCCAAGACCGTGCTCACCGAGGTGGGTCCTGTCGTGATCGAGGTGCCGCGGGATCGGGACGGGTCGTTCCAGCCGAAGATCGTGAAGAAGCGGCAACGGCGGCTGGACGGGATCGATGAGATCGTCCTCTCGCTCACCGCGCGAGGGCTGACGACCGGTGAGGTCGCGGCTCACTTCGACGACGTCTACGGTGCCTCGGTGTCAAAGGACACGATCTCGAAGATCACCGACAAGGTCATCGAGGAGATGACGGAGTGGCAGAACCGTCCGTTGGATCGCGTGTATCCGGTGGTGTTCATCGACGCCCTGGTCGTGAAGGTCCGCGACGGGCAGGTCCGCAACAAACCTTTTTACGTCGCTGTCGGAGTCACCGTGAACGGTGAGAGAGACATCCTCGGGATCTGGGCCGGCGACGGCGGCGAAGGAGCGAAGTTCTGGCTCGGCGTGCTCACCGAGATCAAGAACCGCGGCGTCGAGGACGTCTGCATCGTCGTCTGCGACGGACTCAAGGGTCTGCCCGAGTCCATCACCACGACGTGGGAGCACGCGGTCACGCAGACGTGCATCATCCATCTGATCCGGAACACGTTCAAGTACGCGTCACGCAAGTACTGGGACCAGATCGCTCGCGACCTCCGACCGGTGTATACCGCGCCGACCGAGGCCGCGGCACGGGCGAGGTTCGAGGAGTTCGCGGAGAAGTGGTGCACCATGTATCCGGCGATCCGCAAGCTCTGGGAGAACGCGTGGACGGAGTTCATCCCGTTCCTGGACTACGACGTCGAGATCCGCAAGATCATTTGCAGCACCAATGCGATCGAGTCTCTGAACGCCCGCTACCGCAGAGCGGTCAGAGCGCGAGGGCACTTCCCGAACGACGCCGCCGCGCTGAAGTGCCTGTATCTCGTGACGCGGTCGCTTGACCCGACCGGCCGGGGTCGGGCACGCTGGGTCACCAGGTGGAAGCCCGCACTCAACGCCTTCGCGATCACCTTCGAAGGCCGAATCAACTGAAATGCGCCAGGCCAGATCCACCGTTAATCTGACACACCCTTGGAGACCCGCGACGTCGAGCGCGGGAGTTCTGCATCTCTGTTGATGCCTGAACGCACAGTCAGCAGCGCTCGGGAAGTGCGGCAGCTGTAGGCCGCTGTCTCAGATCGCGCTACGAGCGGATGCGATCACGGGCACGCTCGCGCGCGCGGAGTCGCAGTCTGTCGCGAACTTCATCGTGGATCGTGTTTGATGTCTGTTCGGCAGTCTCTGCTGACACGACCAGCGCATATCGGATGGTGTTACCGGCACGGAGTCGTTGGGCATCGTCCATGCACTCGACGTGGATCGGGAAGGCATCGCCATCTACGAAAGACATCGAGCGGGTGCCCTGCACGATCTCGTGTTGAAGGCTGCCTCGCCGCACGGCGTTGTGCTCTGCATCGGTTCGGTCTCCACCCGCCAGGGTCGTGTCCGGCGTGCTGAAGTAGACCTTGGCGCTGCGGTACCGAGTGAGCTGGCCGACCGTTGGAGCCATGAATGCCAGCGTGATGGTGAAGCGGTGCCATTCCGCTTTCGCTCGGAGTGAGGGAGGCAGTGGGAAGCCGTAAGTATGGCGCTCGTTCCGTGCGATTTGACCGCCGGCAACGAGGACCGCTCGGTTGGATGCGGCTTCGCCGAGTCTGCTGAGGTCGAGGCGACCGTAGCCGAGCAGAGCCGTCAGCTGCCGCCGAGCGTCCTGGCCATTGAGACCAAGACCGTTGCGCAGGCTGTTCTCCCAGGCGCCCCAGCTGCTTGCATGGGCAAGGAGGGCACGCACGAGCAGCGGGTGGTACTGCGGATCAGGAAGGGGTGCGTCTTCGGGGTCGCGGTTGTCGGACTCAAGGAGGTCAAACAGCCTGCTGGCTTCACGGGTGACGAGCGCGGTCGCGTTACTGGTGCCGTTCGTGAACACCGTGCTGTTGGTAGCACCGCCTCGTCCCGGAGCGGCCACCTGCAAGCCGGGTCCCGTCGCGGCGGTATGAGCCAGGCCGACGGCAACGTCAGTCTGACCGGGCAGGACGATGGGGCGCGTGTAGAGGGCGCGACCTCCGGAGTGATGAAGGTCCGGCTTGACCGACCGATCGACGCCGGGCCCAACAGACCCATAGTGTGCGGGAGCGTCCGGGTGGGTGATGTCCCATACCGTGTCCGGAACCTCGATCTCACCGAGGCCGTCTGAGTGCGTGGCGCCGACGGTGAGGGCGTTCAGGGCGTCGCCAGGCGGAAGGATGCCGCGCAGCAGCGCCGTCTCGAAGCCGTCCCGCATTGCAGCCAGGCGAGCGGCCTCGGTGTCGTGCGCGGCATCGGCGGGGATCGTGAACTCGTCGGTGTGGTTGCCCGCGCTGACGACGAACAGCAGATTGTACGAGTGGGCGAGCCAGTCCAGCAGGCGCCCGACGGGGCTCATTCGGCGCGTGAGTGCTCGCGTCTGCGCGCCAATGGACAGGTTCACAACCCGGACGCTCGGCGCTGCGGCAGGTTGGTTCCCCTCGCCTTTCACAATCCGTCTGATTGCGCGGTGAAGGACGTCGGTGAGCAGACGATTTGGGACTACCTGCTCGTGTCCAGGCATGAACTCGTGGGGCTGCAGGATCGGTCGTACGTAGAGCGGACGATCAAGCGGTGGACCGCCATCAGTGAGGTCGCCGTGAATGATGAGTGACGCCATGGCGGTTCCGTGGTGGCGAGCCGCGACGGGGTAGTTCTCACCGATCTCATCAGGGTCATCGATCGAGAGCCGACCTTGGAGCGCGTCGTGGTTGGTGAACGGCAGCCCGTCGAGCAGCGCGATCCGAGGCTTGCCTTCGATTCTGTCGCTGCGAGCAAGTTGGGTTTGAGCAACTGGCTCAAGAGTCCCTGGCGCAACGCTCATCGGGGTGAAGGGGCTGACGAACATGACATCATCAGTCGTGAGGAGCCGAATGGCCGAAGCTCCGTTGGTCAACACGGACTGGACCTGCTGGATCGGGAGTTCAGCCAGGAGCGCGTGGTACTCGATCTCTCCGATCTGCGAGCGATCCAAGACTCGCCCGGCGCTGGAAGTGATGACTTCCTCGACGTGCGCCTCGGCAGCCGCACGCTGGGCGGCATCACGCCTATGCCAGAGCTCGACTTCGACGAGGACGGTGCTTACTGACTGACCGACCATGCTGAGAGTCTCTTCCCAGCGCTCTCGTAGACCAGTCTCACGGATGCGGTCCTCAGCGCCCCACCGACGTATCGCTGTCAGTTGCTGGAAGGCCGTCTTGAACTTGCCGAGCCCGTGCTCGAACGACGCGGACGGGTCGGCCTGCCATTGAGCGAAGAGCCGGAGTAGTTCGTCGATCGCTTTGGTGTTGGACATGACCAGGTACAGCGAGTGCGTGACGCGCTTGTCGGTCCGTCCAGCTTCACGCTCCCTCATGTGGAAATCGTCGTCGGGGTCAGATTGATCCCCGAGAAGCTCAGACAGAAACTCCAGGCCATCGATCCGGTTGATCGCGTTGCGGAAGTGTGATGTCTCAGGACATGGGTGACGGTTCTGCATCAGGACATCGGTGACACTTCTTGTATCAGGACATCGGTGGCAGTTCTTTGGGTTTGGGTCCGCGGGGCCTGCCGTTGCCGACGTAGCGGATGCCGGGTGGTGGCCAGAGGTGTTCGACGATGAGGGTGCCGCGTTCGTCGAAGACCATGATCCCGGCGGGCTCGTAGAGGACGAACACGTCCTGTCCGCGCATCGGGTAGCTGATGTTGAAGATGCAGCCGCGGACCTTGATTGATCCGTTCGGATGGACTGTCGCGACGCGGATCCCGTCGAGCACCCGACCGTTCGGCGAGGGTGCCGGCGGGAGCGGATCGTTCGGCTTGCGTTTGATGGTTCGAGGTCTGGGCGGGGTCGCTTTCTGTGTCGCTTCCCACGCCTGCAACGGTGTGATCCGGCCGGGCAACGCCTGATGCGGGCGTTCGGTGTTGTAGATGTGGTCGAACCGGTCGACCTGAGCCTGCAGTTCTCGGAGGTTGCCGGCGATGGGCTGCTTGTCGAGGTAGCGGAACAAGGTCTGGTGGAACCGCTCGTTCTTGCCTTGCGTGGTCGGCTTGTAGGGCTTCCCGGTGATCGGTTCGACGCCGAGCCGGGACACATACTCGACGAGCTGCCCGATGATTCCGCGGCGTGAGGGGTTCAGTGCGATGCCGTTGTCCGACAGCAGCCGCTGAGGAACACCGTGACGTTTGATCGCCTTGCGGACCACCCGGATCGCGTCTCTGGAGGTCTCGCCGACGGCGGCGTGGGACGCGACGGCGTAGCGGGAGTGGTCGTCTATGAGCTGGAAGATCACGCATTTGCGGCCGCCGGCGAGGACGTACTCGGTCGCGTCGAGCTGCCAGCATGCGTTGGGCGCCGGATACACGAACCGGCGATACGCGGCCCGCGGCTTCTTCCTCGGCTCGACTCGGGCGACACCGGCCTCCCGGAAGATCCGCGCCAGAGCAGCGATCGACGGCACCGGTGCCATCCCCAGGGCGATCATCTTGTCGTGCACGCTGATCGGCCCGTGATCCAGCCCGGACTCCTCCAGCGCGCGCCGCACCCCCACTGCCTGAACCTTGACGTCGTCGGCGATGGCCGTCGGGCTGGACTTCGGTCGCCGGCTCCGCGGCTCGAGCGCCGCGGCCTGCCCCTCGACGAGGGCGCGATTGCGGATCGCGTAGAACGTCTTCCGCGAGATCGAATGCTCCGCGCAGAACGTCGTCACTACCCCACGCGGCGCATCCGGCGGCCACTGCGCGATCGCGAGACGGACACGAGGATCGACAGGCTCAACACGGCTCATCCCTCACAAATAGAGGAGAAGTGTCACCACCAAACAGCCCCGAACTGTCACCGATGTCCTGATGCAGACTCGTCACCGATGTCGTGAGACATGACATCGCGTTGCGGAAGTCCTTGACGCTTCCCGCCAGATCAAACACGACCACGAGTGCGGGGTCGATCTCCTCTGGGGTGTCTGCGCTCAGACGGGCACGTTCGGCTTCGAAAGCCGCGGCCAAGTCCTTGAACTGAGGAGTCAGGCGTTCACCTTGTCGCCCAGCGCCCGGCCTTGACAGACGTGGAAGATCACGCGGGGTCTGAGTTGGCCGCGCTACAACCTCCGCCGGCCCGAACGCAAGGAGCGGTCTACGCTCAACTGTCACCCTGCCGCCTGACCTCGGCGGTGTTCAAGCCGTTCTTGCACGATCCGGCGGATGTTGTCATCCGGAAGTTCCAGTACCGCACGGCGGCGCACATCAAGTGCGAACTCTTCCAACTCGGCGAAGCTCGCGCCGGCCAACTTGTCAGCGAGGGTCCGAGGAGCGAAACCGAGGTCGCCTCCGAGGCGCTCAGCGAGACGTTCGAGGAATCTCGTCGCCTGTGCGCGGCTAGGCGCTCCCAACTCCGTCCGAATCTGGAACCGTCTCCATGCCGCCCGATCCAGCAGCTCGCCGTGGTTCGTTGCGCCAACGAGGATCACGTGGGGTGGCAGTCTGTCGATTTGGAGCAGCAGCGTCGACACCACTCGCTTGATCTCGCCGGTCTCATGCTCGTCCGCTCGCTCTTTGGCGATGGTGTCCAGTTCGTCGAAGAACAGCACGCAACGGCGAGTCCGCGCGAACTCAAAGGCGTTGTCAAGCCGTGCGGCCGTTTCGCCGAGGAAGCTCGACATCACACCTTCGTAGCGGATCACGTAGAAGGGAAGCATCAGTTCTGCCGCGATCGCTTCGGCCACACTCGTCTTCCCGTTTCCAGGCGGGCCGGACAGCAGAAGGCGGTTGCGCGGCTCAATACCGTAACTACGCAGAAGTTCCGCGCGCTTCTGCTCCTCGATCAGTTCGGTAACGACTCGCTGCGGGACCGGTGCAAGTTCGAGTTCATGTAGCCGACGGTTCGGTACGACCTCATGCACGAGATCGCGGATCGCCGCTGCTCGGTCGTCACGGACGGGTCCCTGCCCCGTCGTCGTGATGAGTTGCGAGAGCCGATCAGCGAGAAGATGATGCTGGTTGGCGCGCTCTTCGGCGATGACCGACTCAACCAGCACCTTGAAGCGTTCCCGATCACCGCGGCGTTCGGCCTCGACGAGGTCTAGGAGTAGATCAGCGCGCGCCATCGTCCCGCCTCCTTCAGCCGTGTCGTCATGTGGGTTCAAGTCTACTGGCGTGTGGCTCCGAGGCTACTTGGCCGCGCCGACATTCGACCGTCCGCACCCTGGAGCCGCCACTGGCCCTACAGCGCCCGCGACGGACCGCCTCTTGACGGGCTCCGAACCACATGAGCATCATCCAGGGCTTCAGCGGCCACTCGCGCTTGGTCGAGCGCGGCGCGCGCCCTTGCGGCGTCGATCTTCTGTACGGCCGACTCGGGCGGGGCTCCGAGCGGTGCGTCGTCGGTGATGCGGTAGCGGTCTCGGTAGGCGGCGACTACGCGGGCGGCCTTGCGCCAGGTCGCCGCTCGTCGTCGGTCGTTCGGCTGCGCTCCAAGGGCCTTCGTCCACGGCACGCTCTCGGTCAGCGCGCCGTCGAGTACGGCGTCGGCGCGTGCCTCGATCAGCTCCTCTCGCTCGTCGAGCGCTGCTCGCATCTCGACGTCGATGACTCCATGCGCCTGTGCAAGGAGGCCGGCGATGAGTCGCGGTGGCTTGCGAGTCCTGCCGGAGCCTGCGGGACGCGCTGTCGCACGCTCCACCCGGTAATGAAGGACGGCGGCGATGTCGTCGGCGTCGCTGAACCCGCGCGCGGCGACGAGGCGGGGCAGGAGCGTATCGACGTTGTGGTGGTTGGCTTCGGCGCGGCGCAGTTCGGCCGTAAGCGGGCCAAACGCCTCGGACTCGATGGCGCTCTCGGCCTGGTCCTCGGTGAGCCCGGAGCCCCGGACGAGGGTGGCCCAGCGGTCGTGTTGAGCTGCGGCGGCGATGGTCTCGTACTCGGCGGCGAGTTGAGCGATGGAGCCCCACTGTTCCTGTTCGGCCACGATGGTCTCGTGCGCCGAGAGTTCGGCCCCGCTGTGCTGCAGAACGCCGTACAACACGCTTCGCGCCGTAGCATGCGGATCGTCGCCGGGGTGCGGCTGCGCATGGTCGTCTGCGCGGTCGAGAGCCACGTAGGCGTGGTTCGAGTGCCGTCCTCGGGTCATCGCGACGTAGAAGGTCTCTCTGGTCGAGGTCGGTTCGACCAGTACGTGCGCAGTGTCGGTCGTGACGCCTTGGGCACGGTAGGCGGTGACTGCGTAGCCGAGATCGACATGTTCGGCTACGTACGAGGCTGGGAGGAGGATGCTGCCGCCGAACCTGCGTCCATGCTTGCGGGCCTTGATGGTTCCGTCGTCGCGGACGGTGGCGCCGGTTCCGTAGTCGCGTGCGATGGTGATGGTTCCGTCGTCGCCGACGGCGGTGATGGTCCAGATGTCGCCGTTGCGCAGCCAGTCCCGCCCGGCCAGGGTGCGGAGGTTCCTGCTGTTCTGTCGCGTGATGATGGTGTCGCCGACGCCTGCGGCGGTGCCGTCGCGCAGCTCGACTTCACGGTCGGGGTTCAGCGTCTTGTTGAGGATCAGGTCGGCGCGGGCGCGACCGTTCAGAGCGGTCACGTCTTCGTGGGTTTCGGCGATCAGCACCGAGACGAGCCCGGCGTCGCGGTCGGCGCGCCATGCGTTGTAGGCGGCTTCGGTCATGGCCTCGGCGTCGCCGTCTTTGATGCGCTCGTGGGCGAGGTAGGTGTCGATGGCCGGGGTGCGTCCGTGGCGTAGCTCGAGTGAGGCGGTCTTCTCCCAGGGGTGGGTGAAGCGGTGGACGTCGACCAGTTCGGGGGTGTCGGCTCGGTCTCTGGCGATCATCGCGAACGCGCCGCCGGCGTCCACGGATTGCAGTTGGGCGTAGTCGCCGACCAGCAGCACCTTCGCTCCGGCGTCCTGGGCGAGGTGGGTGATGCGGTCCAGTGACAGGGTGCCGGCGAGGGAGGCTTCGTCGATGATGACGAGTTGTCCCGCCTCGAAGGTGGTGCCGTGGATGAGGTGGTTCTGCCACCACTTCGTGGTGTTCTCGGTTGCGATTCCGAGGTCGTCGGCGAGAACCTGTGCGGCGACCGCTGACGGTGCGAGACCGACGACGGAACCGGGGCCGTGCTCGGCTTCCCAGGCGCGGCGGAGCGCGCTCATGGCGGTTGTCTTGCCCGCCCCGGCGGGGCCGACCAGCACGTCGAGCATCCGTCCTGACACTGCGATGCGGGTCAAGGCGTCGGCTTGGTCGTCCCCGAGCATCCGGCCGTCCGCGTCGGGGCTGCGCGTGATCCTCTCGACCGTTGCGAGCTGCACCATCGGCCCGTCGAGGTTGGCGGCTCGTTCGAGGAGTCTGTCCTCCGCAGCGAGCTGGGACTCGGAGGTGAACACGGTCGAACCCTTCGGACGGAACACCGAACTGCCGTCTGACCGACGGAACACAACTGGCGACGCGGCGAGTTCAGGTGGTGTCAGGCGGAGCGAGACGAGCTCGGCGGCGTCGGCGACCATCGCGACGATGGCTTCCCGGTCCTGCATGGCGGCGAACCGCCAGCCCATCGTCTGCCGGGATGCCTCGGCCATGAGATTCCATCGTCGCCAGGTCGAGCGCTTCTCACCGACCACCTCGACGACCGAGCGTCCCAACTCGCCAATCACGTCGAGCGGCACATCGTCCGCGCGCAGGAGCAGCGGCTTGTCGTTGTCGGTGACCTGGCGCGCCCACGTCGTCGCGTCCCGCCCCAGCGTCTTCGTTGCGCGGGCTCGCCACTCCGTGGTGAGGTCCGCCAAGGACCGGACCTGCTTCTCAGGCCGCGTGGCCAGCGTGGCTTGGGCCCGGAGCTTGAGGATCGTCGCGTTCGAAGGTTGGCGTCCGTGCTGAGCGACGTACTCGGCAATGAGCCGGTTCTTCTCGACGTCGATGTGACGGGCACGGGTCGAGAACTCCGAGACCAGCTCTTCCGGAACCCCCGTAATCACCCACGCCGGATTCCGGTCCCGACCCATCTCGCGCGCTTCCCAGGAGACGCCGAAGGTGCGGGTCATGTGGTCGGCGAACACGGCTTCGTGTAGTTCGGAGAGCGCGACGACGGCGGCGTGCATGGGTCTGCCGTCGAGCGAGCGCCACTTGCTGTCGAGGACGGTCTTGGCTTTGTTGCTGATGACCACGTGCGTGTGGAGGTGGGGGTCGCCGGCTCGGGAGTCGAAGTGATCGAATGCGGTCGCGATGAGTCCGGTGACATCGACCTGCGCAACCGCGCCGTCCCCGGCGGTTGCACCCGTCCGCGTGGCTGCAACCTCGCGCTCCATGAACGCAACCACCTCCGCAACCGCACGATGATGCACCTCCGCGATCAGTGCCTGGACCCCCGCATCGGCTACCGCCCACAGCACCGACGCGGACTTCGGGATCGAGAAGGTGAAGTCGAAGCCGGCCACCGCACGGCGTGTGCTCCGGACCGTCTCCTCGGCAACGATCTGCGCGACGGCCTCGCCCTTGGCGCCAGGCGTCATCGTCGGCTCGAGGTCTGCGATCCGCGCTTCGATCCGCGCTTCCTGGCTCTTGTAGGTCGGGAAGGCACGACCGAGTGGTTGGTCGGTGATCGGATCGTGGCCAGTCCCCATCAGGAGCTGGAGTTGGTGTTCCGATACTCGGTCGCCGACCTGAATCTCGCCCTTGCCGAGGGCCGCTACGCCTGCGCCGAGCCAGCGGCCGGGCGGTGTGCCTTCTTCCATGTAGTAGCGAGTGAGCGGCGTGGAGAGTGGCCTGTCGCCGTCGGCTGCCGCGACCGTCTTGAGCAGGTACTTGTAGCCATCACCCGCCGACATCACGCGCATTGAAACCGTCATGCTCGCCTCCGCTCCTGGTGAGCAGGTGAGCACCCTGTCCGGTGACTTCTGCCGCGGTAATGCCCGGCTTTACCTCGATCTGCAAGACGCGTGTGACCTCGGATGGCGGTCGGAGCTGAGGCCGGAGATGGAGGACCTCGGGCGGCGGCAAGCGAGGGCTCATTCGAGCAGCAGGCGCGTGTCGGAGCCGTGCACCTGACAGGTGACCAGCTCGGCATCAGTTCTCGATGAGGCACGGATGCCGAGAACGACCGTCACCGGAGCAGACTTCATGCACGACCTCAACGCCGACGGCGAATCGCGACTCAGGATCGGGTCGCTGTTCAGCGGCTACGGCGGCCTCGACCTCGCCGTCGAGCACGTTCTCAACGCCAAGACCGCGTGGTTCTCCGAACTCAACGAGCCCGTCGCCCGCGTCTTCTCACACCACTGGTCAGACGCCCCGAACCTCGGCGACATCCACGACCATCGACTGGAACCAGGTCGAACCCGTGGACATCCTCATCGGCGGGTTCCCCTGCCAAGACATATCCACCGTCGGCAAGCGCGTCGGCATCGCACCGGGCACGCGCTCGGGGGCTCTGGGCACACATGGCCGCAGCAATCGACGCGCTCCAGCCCGAATAGGTCGTCATCGAGAACGTCCGTGGGCTGCTGTCCTCACGCGACGAGCTCGGCTACATGGAACTCGACCGCCGCGGCGCCGAACTCCTCTTCCAGGTCCTCACCGAACGCGAAGAGAAAGCCTCCGTCGCGATCGCCTCGAACGAGTCTTTCTCGGGGTGGACCAAGACCTTCACTGACCCGCCGCTGTGCGCCGCGATCGTCGACCGGCTCACCTTCAACGGCACCATCATCGAAACCGGCACCACCTCCTACCGGCTCAATCACACACGTCAGCGACAGTAGTGATCCACGAGCAGTTCAGAGGTAGCGGCAGATGGACTCCGGTGTGCAGGCTTCGGACGCCGTTGCGGCCGCCTGCGCGCGAAGCTCGACGATGCTCCCTCGCAGGGCACTCAGCTGCTCAAGCTGCTCGTCGATCTCCACCAGTCGTCGGTCAAGCAGGTCCTGAACGTGCGCGCACGGGGAACGTCCCGCATCGCGAATATCAAGGATCTCCGCGGTCTGCGCGAGGGTGAGTCCCGCAGCCCGAGCCCGGTCGATGAACTCCAGCCGCTGCACAGTCTCGTCACCATAGTCGCGGTAGCCGGCGGGCGTGCGTTCCGGCGGCCGCAGCAGCCCTCGCTCCTCGTAATACCGCACCGTCGACGGTCTCGTCCTCGCCTGCTCCGCGAGCTCTCCGATCCGCATCGTTGGCACCTCCGCCGCGGGCTTGACCTTCAAGCATGCTTGAAGGTCAATTCTGTCATACGTGCCCGGATGAGCGGTCCGGGTCCACCACGAGGAGGCATCATGACACAGCACGGCGAGCTCGATCTTGCGGTAATCGGCACGGGCGGGGCGGCGATGTCCGCGGCGATCCACGCCCGGCTCGAAGGGGCCAGCGTGGTGGCCATCGAGTCCGGAACGCTCGGCGGCACCTGCGTGAACGTCGGCTGTGTGCCCTCGAAGACGCTCCTCGCAGCTACGCACACCCGCCACGCCGCCCTCACGAACCCGTTCCCCGGTGTCCCGCGTCAAGTAGTTGGCAGGGATTCTTCGATTTCGAAGTTGGGGATGGTCGGGTCGGCCAGGCCCATGTGCACCTCTATCGGCCGGTTCCAAGCGATCGCCTCATGAGGGCGGGTCTCGTTGTACTCGATGCGGTAGTCCTCGGCGCGTTCGACGAGGGTGAGCGCGTCGGGGATGTCGTCGAGGAACAGCCGTTCGTACTTCAGCGTCCCGAAGCCGCGTTCGCGTGATCCGTTCTGCCCCGGTGACTTCACCCTGGTGCGGACGTGTCGCAGTTCGGGGTGGCGCATGATGAACAGCTCGAAGTTCATCGATCGGAATGGACCGCCGTTGTCTGTGACGATCGTGACGACCGGCAGCAGCTCGCCGGTCTCGTCGTCGACCTGACATTGGTCGACGAGGGGGTGGCCGAACAGGGTCACGTAGTCGACGAGGGCGAGTTCGATCGCGGCGATCGCGTCGTGCTGGTTCGCGGTCGGCGAGGTGTGAAACGGGTGCTCGAGCTTCGAGTACCAGTCCCGGCAGCCGGCGATCCTCCAGATCCCACCCTGGGTGGTCTCGAACTCGCTGAAGTCCAACTGCCATACCTGGTTCGGGCCGGTCGGGTTTCGTGCGAACGCGGCCTTGCGGTTCTTCGCGAGTTCTCGACGCTGCTTCTGGTACTCCGATGGCAGGATCAGCCCGTCATCGCGCAGCAGCCGCAGCACGGTCGCCTGGGACACCTTGTGTCCGTCATGGCGGGTCATCGCCCAGATCTTCCGGTGGCCCCACTCCGGCTTCTTCAACGCATGCGCGACCACCAGCGGCCGGGCCGCGTCTCGCGCCGGCTGCGGCCACGGGCCCTTCGGCGGCCGGTCAGTCTTCGCCTTGGCCTGCCAGCGCCGCCAGGTGCGTTCGGGCATGTCGATCAGCTGACAGAACCTCGCGGTCGACATGCCCGCCTCGGTGCGGATCACCTCGAGGTCCTCGAAGGGCCCAGGCGGCCCTCGGCGCTCTTCTTCCAGACCCGGATCTCGACCGCGGCCTCACCCAGCGCCTGGGTGAGCTCGGCGACCTCGTCCTCGAGCTGCTGCTCGCGGGTCGAGGGCTTGGACTTACCCGCCTCGATGCCGGCTCTGCCGCCCTCGAGGAACTGGCGCTTCCAGTTCCCGATGGCCTGCTCCGAGACCTTCTCACGGCGGCCCGCTTCAGCGATCGTGATCTCGCCCTGCAACACGGACAACACGATGCGGAGCTTCTTCTCCACGGGGATCGTCGGTGGACGACTCATGACATTCAGACCTCTCAGCTGGGGCGTTACATCAGCAACTAACTACCCCTGCCAAACATTCTGACGCGCGACACCCGGCGCCCCCACCTCCGCCGACACGGTCGATCTCGGAGCGCTCGTGCAGCAGAAGGATGAACTGGTCGGGATGCTCCGACAGACCAAATACGCCGACATCGCCGCCGCCTACGGGTTCGACATCATCCCCGGCACCGCCACCTTCACCAACGCGGAGACCCTTCTCGTCGACGGACGACCGGTTCGCGCCAGATCGTACCTCGTCGCCACCGGCGCCGAGCCCCACGTCCCCGCGATCCCAGGGCTCGACCAGGTCGACTACCTCACGTCGACCACAGCCATGGAACTCACCGAGCTGCCCGCTTCACTCGTGGTGATCGGCGGCGGCTTCGTAGGTCTCGAACAGGCCCAGCTCTTCGCACGGCTCGGAGTTGAGGTCACCATCATCGGCCGGCTCGCCCCGCACGCCGAACCCGAACTCTCCTCCGAGCTCCGCAAAGCCTTCCTGACCGAGGGAATCACCGTCACGGGCGACCGTGCGGCAGCGATCACCAATCACGACGGCCTGGCCCGAGTCGTCACCCGCACGGGGAAGGAAGCCACCGGTGAACGTGTCCTCATCGCCACTGGCCGCACACCACGAACCCAGCGGCTCGAACTCGGCGCGGCGGGCATCGCGACCGACGAGCGCGGCTTCGTCGTCGTGGACGAGGAGCAGCGGACCACAAACCCAGCCGTGTTCGCGGCCGGCGACGTCACCGACGCGCCGGGGTATGTGTATGTCGCCGCGATGGCCGGGAAGATCGCCGCCCGCAACGCCCTCGGCCACCACGAACAGGTCAATTACACCGGGCTACCCACCGTCCTGTTTACCTCACCCCAGCTCGCCTCCGCCGGCATCACCGAAGCCGAAGCCATCGCCGCCGGATACCGGTGCGCCTGCCGTTACCTGCGACTGGCCGACGTGCCTCGGGCCATCACTAACCGCAACACCCGCGGTGGCCTCAAGATCGTCGCTGACGCCGATACTGGAAGAGTGCTCGGTATCCACGCCCTCGCCGACACCGCGGGTGAGATGATGCTCGCCGCGACCTACGCCATCAAAGCCGAGTTCACTGTCACTCAGCTCGCCGACACCTGGGCGCCGTACCTCACCATGGCCGAAAGCATCCGCCTCACTGCGAACCTATTCCGTAACGAACTCCCGACCTCCTGCTGCGCCTGATAGCAGACAGCTCAACGGGGCCACTTCAAACCGTCACCCCGGGGCCAGATCAGGTTGATAAGGCCAGCCGGCCCTCCTGAACGACACCGAAGGCCCCGCCCAGCACCCGCGTTCGGCTGTTGGGCCTGCCGACTGGATGGGGCACCGATGCCAGCGAACTGTCGCAGAACCAGCAGATAACCGCGCTTGGCAACGGAGTGTTACCCCTCCAGGTTGTGTCCGCTCTGTCCCGTGGGCTATGAGAGCGCCGCGTCGTCCGGTGCCCCCGGTGCCGTTCCCAGAGCGGCGAGCAGGCGAGCTCGGACCCGCTGCTTGCGCTGCTCGAAGAACGAGGTGAAGTCGGCCAAGTCGAGCGGAAGGCCGTCGAGGTCGTTCTCGGCAAGGTAGGTAGCTCGCTTGTCCTCGCTCGGGAAGGCGGTGTCGATCCACTCTGCGGGCAGGCCATCCTGCTTCTCGATGTTGGCAGTCCCAGCAAGCAACTGGAGATTCGGCAGGAGGTTCACGGCAGCCAGGTAGTCGTCGATGCTGTCGAGCGGGACCCCGGCGTCGAGGAGCTTCTTCTTGGTGAACCGGGACTTGGGGAAGATGTGATCTTCATGGAACTTCTTGCTCAGGTCCAGTCCCGGGTACAGCACCGAGAGGACGGAGAACGTCCGCTGGCCGGCGTACTTGAGGTTGAGCAGTTCGTCGATCTCTGCGTTGTCGAACGCGAGGCTCTTGCCGACGGCCGCCATCGCCTCCTCGACCGCCGCAACCGGGAAGCCACTCGCCGAGTTGGTCCGAAGGACATCGCGGATGCGGGTGAGCAGGGTGTCGAGCCCCGACCCCCAAATGCCACGCTTGACCAGCGAGCGGGTCACCCATCGCTGGAGGGCGAGCCTGTCGGCAGCGTCCGCAGTGGAGTCGAGGTAGGAGTCGCCTGCACCCCGCAAGTGCAGGTAGTGCGCGACCGGGACGATCACGCTGTTCGCGGTGAGATTGCGTTCGTTGTATCCGAACTGCTGAAGCAACGTCGCAGCACGCAGCAACGCACCCTTGATCTGCGGCCACGCGGCCTCCACCTTAGCCATGTTGCCTTGGGTGAAGTTGGTGACCTTGAATCGCACGTCCACGTCCGCGATCGTCAGCGCGGTCTTCAGCACCACGTCTTTGGAGAACGAGAATTGGCGTCCGGCGTTGCTGTTGATCTCGGAGACCAGCGAGCGGACTTCCTCACGGGCGTCCAGTTCTTGCCACTGGTTCGTGGCCATCGACAGCAGCAGATCGGAGTACGAGAGCGTGGTGCCGCCGCTGTTGACGCGGACGAAGATTTCGAGCACCTTGTCGGCGTCCTGATCGGTGACCAGGAAGTAGTTCATCGGCTTGAGAACCCGCACCGCCTCGTACAGGTCGTAAAGCCGCTGGAACGCGTCAGCCGATCCGGCGATGCCCCGTTGCTCCAGCTCCCGCATGATCGCCGGGCCAGCGTTGGCGAGATCGAGAACCGCGCCTACCCGGAACCACTTGTCAGCCTCGCCGTCCGCCGGGGCCGCCTCCCGGTCGGTGAGGAACCGTAGGTCGTACTTGGTGCCGAGCTCTTCGTCGTCGGGCTCGTCGACGAGGTTGAGGTAGAGGCGCTTGACGGGGAACGCATCCGCGCTGTTCCACCAGGCGTACTTCTTCTTCTCCGCGAAGCTGCCGTACAGCGCGATGTTCAGCGAGGTGAGCCGCTGCTGCCCATCGAGCACTGCCGTCGTGCCGTTCCCCGAAGGAACCGTTGCCTTGTCCGCGTAGGGGTTGTCGCGCTCGTGGTAGTTCGTGAGGAACTCGTAGAACGTGTAGGACTGCGCGGTTTCGGGCTTGACGTCCCAAAGCAGGAACGACCCGACGGGGTAGCCACGCATGAGGCTGTCGACGAGCTTGGTGATCTGATCGGCACCCCAGACGAACTCGCGCTGGATCGCCGGCATCAGGTACTCGCGCCTATGGATAGCAGTGAGCATCTCCTCGATGCTGCGCGGGGTCTGAAAGGACATGCGGACTCTCTCGGTCAGGCGGGCAGATGGTCAGGCGATGGCATCGTCATTGACGGCGACCACGGTGTCGTAGAGGCCGTAGCGACGCAGACCCTTGTGGGACTCGATGCCGGTGTAGGACAGGGACGAGTCTTCATAGCGACGGAAGGCGAAGACGGCTTGGTTCATGTGGGTCGCGTTGAAGACGCCAAGGTTTACGAGCAGATGGAAGTCCTCGACGGTCAGCCCTGTCACGGTACGGAACAGGCCCGGTTCGAGCTTGGTGATGACGTCCTGAAGAGTATTCTCGCGGAAGTCGGTCAGGTACATGAACGCCGGAATGCGGGTGGCGAATTTGACCAGCTTCTCCTGAATCTGCTTCCGCTTGGACTTGTACTCCTTCTCTTCCGCCGTGAGCTCCTTCTTCTCCGCCGGAGTGATGTCTTCGCCTTTCTCCTTCTTCGCCTTCTTCACGGCGTCGCTCTTGTTCACGACGGTCTCGAAGATGTCGTTGCCGAGCGCGCGGAAGCCTTCGATGTTCATGACGGCGTTGAGGGCGTCGGGGGTGTTCATGATCTTGCGCAGGGTGTCGTTGTCGACGTTGACGAGGATCGCGGACTCCCACTTGCGTGCCAGGAGGGTCGCGGAGGTGCCCGACATGGCGATGTCGAGGATGCCGCCAGCATCGACCTGAGTCATGTTCGACCCGTCGTACGCCAACACGGGTAGGAACTTCACGAGCTCCTCGACCGCTTGCTCGGGGTTCGGCGTCTCCGGCGAGAGACCGGCCCCGTAGTCGGCGATCTGACGGAGCGCACGAGTAGGGGCGAAGTCGAACACGAAGCACACCGGCTTGAGAACGGCTTCGGCGTTTGGGTCGTCCCCTTCGGGATTCTTGATCGACCACGGTGACTGCACGCGGAACGCTGCCTGGAAGTAGGTCTCCGGTGAGTTGAGGTTGCGCAGCATCAGAATCGAGGACCACTGCTTGACGGTGACGCCCGTGGTGAGCTTGCCGCACGACAGAATGATCGTCTTCGTGTCATGGCCATCGCCGATCGCCGCCCGCACCGGCGGGAGAGCATCCAGCCCGATGCCCGCGCCAGCGCCCGCGACGACTAGGACCTTGCAGTCGTGCCAGAACACGTTCTGCTTCTCCGCAAGCAGGTTCGCCATCGCCTCGCAAGCAGCAACGTTGGGCAGGAACCAGAACGAGTGCTGCAGGTACGGCAGGAGCCGGACATCGGAGTACGGGAATGGCGGACGGGTACCCATTCGCATGGCGTCGACCTGCGTGGGCAGGTGAGCGCCGCGGATCAGATCGAGCCACTTCTGAACGTCGGTCTTGTGGGCGAACTCGGCGTCCTTGCCGATTCCCTTTGCCTCGAAGAACTCGTTGAGGTCGAACTCGTCAAACTCCCCCTGATTCGCAACGGCAATCAACTCGTCAGGCATCTGGTACGTGAATAGACGCATCTCCGGGAGTGCCCCGTACGGGTTCCAGGCGTCCGGTTGCGCGACGGCGTACTCGGCCTTGGCGCGCTGCTCGTCGGTGTAGGTCCAGTTGAAGATTTGCTCCTCGATGAACTCACCAGTTGCCAGCGCCTTGAACGGCGTGCCCGACAGGTACAGGTAGGCGCGGGTTGTGATCGGCAGGAAGTCGTCCTCATCGTTGCCGAGCTCGTCAAGCTCCTCATCGAAGGCCACGAGGCCATCGTTGTACTCCGCGGCCAGTTCCTTCTGCTTGACTTTCTCGTCCTCACCCTCGAACAACTCCTTGGCCGACTCACGCCACGCACCGAAGTGGTACTCATCGAAAATCACAAGGTCCCAGTTGGTGGTGTGAACCCACTCGTTCTTCGCCTTGATGAGGCCGGTCTTCCGATCTCGCCCGAGCAGGTCCTGGAACGAACCGAAGTAGACCAGTGGCCGAGTCTTGTCCGCCTCATCCGGGCTGCCCCCGGTGGCCGAGGAGAGGTACTGCCAGCCGTCGAAGTCGGCGTGAGACTCCAGATCGGTCTGCCAGGCATCCTCCACTGCGGGCTTGAAGGTCACCACGAGGACATGCTTGGCGCCGAGCCGCTTCGCGAGTTGGTAGGAGGCGAAGGTCTTCCCAAAGCGCATCTTGGCGTTCCACAGGAACCGTGGCACCGCGTGAGAGTCCTCGGCCCAGATGGACTCGTAGTAGCCCTCGGTCTTATCGACGGCGCTGACCTGCTCCGGGCGCATCGGGAACGTCTCGTGATGGGTGCCACTGAGCGTCACGCCCGTACGCAACTCAGTGATCGCCGTACGGACATCGTCCGGGGTGCAGCGCATCCACTCTCGTGCTGAGCCGAAGATCGGGTTCTCGAAGCCCTTGTCGATCAGCCGTTGACGCACATCTAAGTCGCGAAAGACCGACCCGTCACCGCGCTCGGCGAGTTCGTCAACGTGCAGCATGTAGGCCTGCTGCATCTGCCCTTGAGACTCTCGGATGCGCACATTCACATCCGTCTTCGTTGTCTGCCCGACCTTGAGAAGTCCTGCATATCCTGCTGGTGGATCGTTCGGCGACCACGCGTAGATACGCAGCCTCGCTTCGGGCCTCTCTGGGAAAAGCTCGCCGATGTCTCTACTCATCTGCGTTCAAGTCCATCGGGCGGACGACCTTCTCTATGAAGGCGATCTCGTCGTCGGTAAGGCCATACCGGGCATATAGGTCGGCGTCGGTCCAGCGCTGCGTCCACTCCTGCCTGGGCACGAAACCGTAAACCTTACTCGTGACGTGCTGAGATGCCTTTCGGAGTTGGATCAGCAACCGCGGCAGTCGGCACGACAGGTATGAGAGGGCGCTCTCGGCCTCGCTCCTAGAGTCGAACGGTCCAATGCACAAGTAGGTTTCAGACGAAATCGTGCCGGGTTCGCCGAGGAACGGGGTACTGATGACTCGATGGGGGTAGGTGTCCCTATTTCCCGTGCCAGGCGCCGCATAGCCGACGAACACCTTCCACTTGTCGACCAGGTTGCTGCCCGAGGGGATGGCGTCTCTTGCGATGTAGCCTGGGCTGCCATTCTGGTAGACCAAAACATCATCTGCACCGCGCGTCGTCTTGCCACGGAACGTCGTCTCAAGACCGAACGGCTTTCGAGAACTAACCAGTTCCTCGAACCGTTGCCCCGGAGGGAGTGTGAGGCCGTCGGACGTTCCTGTGTCGGTGGCCACAACTTTCTTGAGGATGGAGACCCCTTCGTTGAAGCGAATGAACACGTCGGCACCGGCCTCGAGTAGTGGCCTCGTATCGACCGAGTCTTCCCATCCCTTGAAGTGGGTCGTGACCTCGCAAGTCCCGGGGTGGTCGCGGTCCCAGAGGAAGTAGCTCACACCGCCCTTGAGGCCGACACCGGGGAACACATCCGAAGCGCTGAGGAAGTCGTCGATGGAGCGGAGTCGACCGTCTTTGAGCATCGACTCTCGAAACTCGTCGAGACCTTTGCCTCCGGAGAACCAGCGGGACGGTATCACCATCGTCAGGAATCGCGGGTCGAGCTTCTTGGCCTGCTCTACGAAGAGCTGATAGATCGGCGCAGCGCTGGTCCCATGACCGCCGTCGCTGAGCTGGTAGGGCGGGTTCCCGATGATGACGTCGAACTGCATGGTGTCTCCGAACAGCTCCGCGATGCGGGCTTTGATGTCGTCGGTGTGGATGAAGGCGTAGGCGTGAGTCTCAAGGTCGTCACCACGGGCGTAGTCATCCTCGCCCGCCCCGCAGTAGATGCACTTGCGGTTGGTATAGACGGCGACTTCCTCGCTGGTCAGTGGATCAGCACGGAACTCCCGCTTCCCGCCGCCCCAGGTGTGCTCCGTGCGCTCGAACCAGATGTTGCCGTCCTCGGTCGTGAATGACCTAGCGATCGAGTGCGGTCCGTTGGCGAACTTCGAGCAGTAGACGCTCCGGCGCGCGAGCAGCGCCGTGAGCTGGGTGATCCCGATGCCGAACACTTGGTGGGTGAGGATGTGATCGACGCGTTCGGTGAGGTCGGGGATCGTCAGGATCAGTCCGTCGGTGAGCCGGCGCACGATCTCGCGGAGGAACACACCGGACTTGGTGAACGGATCGAGGAACGTGACATCGGGGTTGGCCCAGATGTCGGCACCGTCGTTGGCGTCTGCCCACGCGGCAGCAAGCGTGTCGAGCATCTGGTTCGCAAACTCCGGCGGGGTGAAGACCTCATCGTTGGAGAGGTTCGCGATACAGGTCAAGACATCCGGGTTGTGCCCTCGGAGGGCGAAAGGTGCAAGGGTCACGCGGCGGCCCGGGCGATCTGACTGACGGTCATCGTCGGGTAAGTCTGCGCGGGGACGAACAGGTCCTCGTCATCGAGCTCGCCGAATAGGGTTCCCTCGTACGAGGCGCGCTGAGTGAGGTCGTCGTAGCGAAAGTCGCGCCTCTGGAACTTGCCTTTGCCGAGGTAGCCCCACTCGGGAAAGGTGATCGGCTGGCCGCTTGGCACGGTCATGGTCAAGGCATCGCCCTGGACGATGTTCACGGCGAGAACCGCGCGGGCCGCTCGCGCCCACTGGTCATCGTTGCCGATACCCAAGAACGTGTTGAACACCTCGGCGAGGTTGTCGCGGCACTCTTCGGCGTTGTCTGCGAGAAGTTCGATACCGTAGGTGCACATCAGCGCGAACAGTGCGTAATGGCGCTTCTCGAACTCGCTCTTGCCATGCCGAAGCTCGACCGTGGCGAGCTTGCGAGCCAGGACGGGGATGAGAAAGTTGCCCGAGCCGCAGGCGGTTATGTGTACGTTCGGTCAGTGTCTCAATCGACCACCCGAACAACCTCGGAGAGCGATGCATCTGCGTTTCATCAACCACCAACTCGCCGTGCCCACTGACGTCGACGAAGACACGCGCGACGTCTACGCGAGCTCACGTTCGCTTCCCGACGGACTGCCCGTGCTGCTCGACGATCGATGGCGACCGGTTGAGCCCTGGCAGACCTACTTCCGGATCATTGCGGGTTCGACGTCAACGTCGACAGTGCGCAACTACGCGTACGACGCGCTTCGCTTCGCTGGATTCCTCGAAGATCGTGGGACTGACGTGGTGCACGCGTCGGCCGACGATATCGTCGCGTACCGAGAGTGGCGGCTCGGCGGTGGGGATCGCGCAGTCTCGCCGGCAACCTGGCGACGCGACGTCGTCGTCGTTCACGGGATCTACCAGCTTCTCGTGCAGACCGGGCAGGTTCGTCGTGAGCCGTGGATCACCATCGGGAGATCGTCAGCGCTTCGCAACCCGTGGCGGAGTGAGCCAGACATACGCCCGTTGAGTCAGGCGCAGTGGCGCGCATTCCGCGACATCGGCCTCGGTGGGCAAACCGCACTCGGCGAGCTGGATGCGAGTTGGCGGGGAAGAACGAGCTTGCGTTCCCAGGCTGGCGCGCAGGTCGCCGTGACGACAGGGATGCGACTCGGCGAGTTTTCGACGTTGCTGGATGCCGAGCTGCCCGCACCCGCCGGCACGGGTGCCTCCGTACTCCTCGAAGCATGCGCCAAGTACCAGAAGCGGCGCCGTGTCCATGTTCCGCTCACCGCACTGCGCGCCGTCGACCTCTATCGCCGAACGGAGCGCCGTGCCGTCGTTCGCGCATCTGCCAACTCACTATGGTCGCGTCGAGCCGATCTGTTTGTCGTCGACGAGCTCGACGTCTCTGCCGGCGTCATCCGTGGGCGGCTCGACGGGCGCCGGTCGAGATGGCCACTACATCTCCTCCCGCCGCACCTGCGCCGAATCGCGGTGATCGAACGCGATCACGGGCTCGAGGCGCTGGGATTGTTCCTGGGCCGAGGGGGGCTACCGATAAGTCGACGAGCCTGGCATGCCACGTTTGCCGCGGCGAGTCGTCGCACCCTTGAGCTCGCTGAAGTTGAGATGGGAGGGCGCCGAGCGCAAATCACACCGCATGATCTGCGTCACACCTTCGCCGTCGTGCTCCTCAAGGCACTCACCGATGTCGCGCTCGCCCGTGAGGCCGACCGCCGCGCTGGCAACCTCGGACCGGCCACTCTGTCCGAGCACATAGCGATCAACCCGAGACTGACTGTGCAGCGGCTTCTTGGCCACTCGAACCCTGCCACGACCATGATCTACCTGCGATACATCGAGGACACAGACGCACTCATCCAGGACGTGTTCGAGAGCTGGAGCGACGAGGCCGCGACCTTCGCCGACGCCGTCCTCGCGGATCGGAAGGCAGAATGACCGGCCACGACCTCTCCCCTCGTCGGATGACGTTCACGATCGCGGGCGGGAGCAACGACGGCACGATCAGACCGCTGGACTTCGCGCACCCGATCCTGGCCGCTGAGCTCTCGGACGCACTCGTCGACATGAGACGCACGTTCGCGCTGGCTGACGGGACGGCATATCAGTACCGTGTTGCGGTCATCAGTCTCCTTCGCAGTCTCACCAATGCGTGCCCGCGAACCGCAAGCCTCGCATGGGCCGATCGCGTCGTGGTCGACGGGATCCATGAGTGGGAGTCGGGGCTGGCTGCCGCGTACCCCGCCGAGAGCACCATGCCGTACAAGTACGGTCGACAGCTTCGAAGGTTGGTCCGAGTCCACATCGCGAACGGTCGAGACGTCGGCCTCGACGTCGAGCGGTGGGCCGACGGGCAGGTCTTGCATCAGGGCGGCGGCGCGACGCCTCTCGACGAGTTCTCGAATGCCGAGCGTCTTGCGATTCGTGATACCTGCCGCAGCCGCATCCGAGAGCTGGAGGAGCGACTCTCGATCGGACATCAACTGCTCGAGGTCGGGCGCGATCCTCGCGGTGACGGGTGGTCACGCGCGGAAGATATCCTCTGGGGCATCCACCACCTGGGACGGACGGACGGCATCATGGTGGAGCGCGAGGCCATGCTGGCGTGCGACCGAGGCGTCCTCAACGACCTGCACGAGGCGTTCGAAACCGAACACGCGACGACGTATGGAGGCTCCGGCCGGGTTGTCAGGCGATTGCTGTCATATCTCTATCCCTCGAGCGACGACCTGGTCGCGTTCAGGACGCTGCTGCAGCTCGAGACGGGCGCCGCTCCCGAGGAGTGGTCGAACGTCTCACTGAGCGACATCGACATCTCGGACCCCGACACGCTACGCGTCCGTCTGTACAAGGCCCGCGCCCACCGCAGCCGGATCGTACGCTGCGCCACGTCCGGATCTGCCAGCGGCAGCGGATGGAAGTCGGGCGATCTCATCGAGCGGTTTCTCGCTGCGACTTCCAGGGCGAGGGAACTGAGGGAAGCCAGCCCGTCGCCGGTGCATGACGCCCTGTTCTTGAGCGTGTTCCGAACTTCGTCAAGACGCCTTGAGGTACGCCCAGATTCGTTCTCGAAGTCGTTCTCGTCCCTTCTGACGTCGATCACACCTGCCATCTCCAGACCTCACGACGCGCGCCGACTGCGAAAGACAGTCAAGAGTGTGCGAGCGGCGGTGCTCCGAAGCGCCGACATTGCGGCAGGCGATGACCACAGCATCGCCGTCTACCAGCGCCACTACGCGCAGACGACGACAGTTCACGTGCTGGCCGGCGCAGCGGTCAACGCAGCTCAACAGCAGGTCTTCGACCGTGTCAGCGGCCCAGTGTTCGTGAAGGCCAGTGCTGCGTCGATCCGGGCTGGTGAGCGACCCGAGCTTGCGGTGGCTGCGGTTGCCGAGTTGGAGTCGACGTCGACGGATCGAGCCATGAACGTCGCGCACTGCAGCTCACCGTACGACTCTCCCTACGGCCGAAGCGGGCGTCTATGCGAGCATCGGCCATCGATGTGCTTCGCGTGCCCCAACGCGATCGTGTTCACCGACCACCTGCCTCGAATCCTCGCCTATCGCGAGATCCTTCGCGGACACCAGAACGAGATGGAACCCGCCCAGTTCGCGGCAACCCATGGACAGCAGCTCAGGAACATCGAGCGCATCCTGGATGAGTTCACTCCGGCGGAGCGAGAGCGAGCGCAACGCTCCCACGATCTCGACGCAGTCGTCCACGTCCCCATCGCTCAGCGAGGAGTCCACCTGTGAGTCTTGATTCTGCCGCACGCCATGCCTCGAGACTCGCCCCCGCCAGCACCTACTGGCGCGCCCAGCAATCTGTGCTCCCTCATCACTATCGAGAGGAGCCGTACCCCGTCTCTTCGTTCGGTGACGACTCCCGCTGGGACTTGCGCGCACTCGGTTGGAACCCCGCGGCGGGGCGCCACTCAGCGGTGCTGCTCTTCGGCGCGTTCACCGGAGACTGGAATCTTCGCGCCCGCGAGATCGCGATGGCCATGCTCAATCCGGGACACCAGGTCCTTCGTGATCAGAGCCTCTACCTGACCGCCGCGCCCGCGCAGACCAAGACGATCCGCACAAGACTCGACGGACTCAAGAGATTCGCGTCCTGGCTTGCCGAGCACCTCGACAGTGTCCCCCTGAATGAGCTCCACCAAGCGGATCTCGACTGCTTCCTTGGTGACATCAAGCCGAGCATTCCCCCGTCCTCCACGCGCGCAGCGATTGAGTCCGTCCGTGCGCTCCACCAGTACGACCGGGTCATCACAGGTGGAGGGATCCCGTTCCGCCCGTGGGGTGAGGCGACCACGATCGCGCTGAGCGGGCAGAAGTTCAGCGAGGAGCTGAGCACGCCCGTCATCCCACCTCACGTCTGGTGGCCGCTACTTCGCGCCTGCTGGCAGTACATCGATGTCTTCTCGCACGACATCTTCGCGGCCGCCGACAAATGGTCGACTCTCGAGCGTCCACCCGAGGAACGCCGTGCTGTCCGCGATCCCGACGACGCAATCGAGACCTGGCTCGTCGCCGCCGGGTCGACTGTTCCCCTCCATCGCATGTCCGCCGGCCGCTTCACGGAAGGTGAGATCCACTGGACTCTCCTATCGCTGCTCGTTTCCGATGGCCACAGCAAACACCTATTCGCCGAGACATCACGGAGTGAGGTGCGGCGCCGACGCGAACGAATCGCCAGAGCCATCGACGCCGGCGAGATCTCCACTGCGCGCGGTGGCCTGCGCTCGAAGATCACGGACGTGCGGAAGGCCGACGGCTCCACCGGCCCTTGGATCGATGGCTTCGATCCGGCCACGATTCGAGTTCAACTCAAGGTTCTTCGCAACGCGTGCTACGTCTTCTGTGCGGCACTTTCGATGATGCGCGACTCCGAGCTGCTGAGCATCAAGAAGGGAGCGCTCACGACCTTCTACGGTGCGCCCGCGGTCGCATCCCAGTTACGGAAAGGCAAGCGCGGAACGCATCGCCGCAACTGGTGGATCATCGAGCCGGTAGCACAGGCGATCAGCGTCGCCGAGCGGCTCGCGGTGGGCGAAGCCGTCTTCGGATCGAGTCGACGCAGCCAGAAGAGCGAAGGCCAACTGGTGACCTTCGACCGGCACGACGAGTTGAAGAAGCTCATACCCCAGCTCAACGACATTGGGCGAGAGGCCGGCTTCGAGCCGATCCCACACTTTCATCTCGCCCCGCACATGTTTCGACGCACGATGGCCGTCATCACTGCCCAACAACCGGATGGCGAAGTCGCGCTCGGTATCCAGCTGAAGCACGCAGCACGTCGGGCCGTAGCGAACGGCACAACGTCTGGGTATGCGAGCGAAACGCCCGAGTGGGCCGCCGAGTTCGAGCACGAACTGCAGGAGGCCGTCGCCTCACGCCTCGTCGGCATGTGGTCGTCCGACTCTGTCGACGACATCAAGCTCGCCGGCGCAGGCGCACAACGCTTCCGAGACGAGCTCGTGAACGCCACCGCCGAGGTCGACATCGCAGTGAAGGTCGGAGATGAGCGGACTCTGCGCACTCTGCTGCGTGACCGCTTCAGCACGCTGCGGTGGGGAACGATCAACCACTGCCTCGGCGATCCGGAACAGGCGGCCTGCCTCAAAGGTCTGTCTGCCGAGGCTGCCGCAAGCGGTGTGATCCCCAACCGGTGCAAGCCGACCACCTGCGGCAATTCGGTCGTGACCGATGAACACGCGCCCGTGTGGGTCGCCGAAGAGCGCGATCTGGTGGCAAAGCTCCGCGACCGCAGCATGGCGTCGCACAATCGCGAGCAGCTCGAGGCCGAACTCAAAGACGTACGCAAGATCACGAGGAGATTCACGGATGCCTGAACCCATCAGCACGTCGGAACGCAAGCTCCGCGATGCGATGGAGCGGCTCTTCGCTGGCACAGCAGTGCGCACCGACGGCCGTCTCATCAAGGAGAACCTCTACCGCGAAGCCGGTGTCAGCCGCGCGACGATGAACCGCGCGAAGTCCGTGCTCGAAGAGTGGGCATTGCGGGCAGGCGGAACCCAGCCGCGCGATCGTGAACTCGAAGCGCTCAACCGATCACTCGCGGACCGTGGGACACAGATCGCGGGCCTCCGCGCGCGTATTCGCGAGCTCGAGGCGCAACTCACGATCGCCGCGACCGCGGTGGCCGAGTTACACGTCGAGAATCAGCTGCTCCGCGGTGAAGACCCAACGCGCAACGTCACCCCAATGAAGCGTTCCCCCGCACCCACGCCTCGCGGCAGCTGACCGCTTCACGCGCCGGGACTCTCGCTGCAGGTCGAGATTGCCATACCGATTAGGCCTACTCGCGAAGGCCTAATCGGAAGCCTGGGTGCGTGCCCTCCCACGCGACTCCACCGACTGCCTGGGAACGATACGCCCGCGAGCTTGGTCAGAATATTCAGCGCGAGCGTGCACGCGTCGGCTACAGCCAAGATCGTGTCGCGTACGAGGCGAATCTCAGCCGCTACACGTACCAGAAGCTCGAGAAGGGCGAGTCTCGGCCAGGCACTCCCGCGAACCCGTCGGTCAGGACACTGTTGGCCGTAGCGCAGGTGCTCGACGTGGAGATTGGCGACCTCCTGCCGGCCGACACTCCTGATCTCACAATCCGCTGATTCCAACGGTGGGCGCCGAGGCGCCGCCGCCTACCGCAGGAGGCCTAGTCCGTATGGCATTCTGCACTGTATGAGCGCGGCGGACCTGAACCAAGATTCCTTCATCCTGGCTGCCGGGGACCCCTACCTGAGCGCGCTCATCGGCACGATCGAAGAACCCGGGGGCTCCACGAACGCAACCCAAGCGGGGCGACTGACTCTCGCGTGGTGGGATCGACACGGAACCGGCCCATCGTGCGCCGAGCTGATCGATGCCGTGTTCTCGAGCCCCAATTGGGACGACATCATCGAAGACCCGGACCGAACCTTGCTTGAACGCCGCGAGCAGACCGATCTCTTGCACCGCTGGCTGATCAGCTACTGGTCCCGACTCGGCGCGATTGCCTACATTCCGGGACACGACGACGTCGTTCGGCCAGGGCGCATCCACGGCCGCACCTGTGTCAATTGCTGATAGCTTGGCCGGTTCGATGTCAGGAGGTCGCATGCGCGAGATCATCATCGGCGATCGCACCATCGTCGTCACTCATGTCAACACCGAGACAACCGAGCACGGCGACATCCAGAACTACCGCGTCGACGTGGCGGGCGCGGATGCCTCAACGACGCTGTCTATCCTGCGCGCGAGCCGCACCGTCGATGCACGCGTCATGGCATCCGCCCTCGGCACAGAGCTACTACTCGGATACGACGGGAGTGCAGAGCATGGGCTTCTCCGCAACTCTGGCGTTCGGGAGTGGCGCGACGAGAACCGTGGACTCATCGAAGATGCGTGGGAGCAGCTACAGAGCGAGATCGCCCAGCTGCCTCCCGAGCCCGCAGGCGACGCGGAGCGCACTCTCCGGCGGGCGTTCGGCCTCAACGGACCTGACACCGGGGCTTCAGCCGATGCGTGACTATCCGACGTTCGACTTCAACCAGGTCGATTTCGTCACCTCCGACACCCACTTCAGCCACGCCCGCATCAGCGAGCTGGCCGGTCGGCCATACTCCACGGTCGACGAGATGAACGACGACCTTGTACGCCGGTGGAACGACGCGGTCTCACCCGGCAGCGTCGTCCTCCACCTGGGCGACGTGGCGCTCGGCCCGATCGAGGAATCGATCGCGCTCACCGCGCGGCTCAACGGGCGCAGGCTGCTCGTGCCCGGGAACCACGATCGCGTCTCGCCCGCGACCCAGTCGAAACGGGCAATCGAGAGATTCACGCCTATGTACGAAGCGGCGGGGTGGGAGATCCTCCCCGAGGTGATCGAAGGAACGCGGCACGGATACCTACTACTCGCCTCGCACTACCCCTACGGCGGCGACAGCCAGGAACAGGATCGACACACGTCGCATCGCCCGCGCTGGGACGACGGTGTCCCGCTTCTCCACGGCCACACGCATTCGCGCGACCACGGGCCGAGCGGTCACCAGTTTCACGTCGGCGTCGACGCCCACGACTACGCCCCGATTCCGTTCAGCGTGATCGATGGCTGGATTCAAGGGCTTCCGGGCATTGAGACGCGGCTCGAGACAGCGATTCGCGAAGCGCGTGAGCTCGTCGCGGATCTGGACGACACTCCGTTGCCCGCCATGGATCACATGTTCTACATGCAGGGCTACGAGGTACTCCGCATCCAGCTCGAGGAGCTTCTCGAGGCGCTCGGGCCGCAGACCGCGCCAGAAAGTCCCTCAACCTAGCGGCGACGCAGACGTGGCCACCGGCGCTGGCGGTGATCCCCAGATGCGGATCGCGACCTCAGCCAGAGCAGTTGATCTCGACGCGATCTCGCTCTCAGTCCAGGCGTCTGACGCGGCGATCGCGTAGTTGATCACAAGGCTTCGCTGCTTCTGGAACTCTGGGCGTTTGACGTCCCAGGACAGATTCGACACCGCGTTGTTGAAGGTCCCTGTGACCAGAGTGAGATTACCGATGCGGTCTACGGCGACACCGCGCTCGCGGCTCCTGACCACCCAATCTGGATCGCCCTCATCCGCAACGATGGGCGTGGCGTCGTCGGCCAGCAGAGGCCAGTGCGACACCCAGGAACGCGGCATGACGTGTTCGATCTGGAGATTGTCATACTCAACAATCGCGTCGGGTTCGTGAGGGTCCTCGTCCCGAAGCTGCTGGTCGATCGAGCCGAGGAGTAGGCGGATGCGAGCCTGCGACATCCCGTTGTAGAACTGTCGACCTCCGAACGCTCGGCGCACGTCATCGTCGGTCGGCCACGCGAGCGCGCCGGCCTGGAGCGCGCCTTCAATCTCGTCTACGATTGGGCGACCCTCGCTCAGCGCAGACTTCGCATCCTTCAGCACCCTGGCCAGCAGTGAGCCGTAGCCGCGGGTCTGCCAGCCGACAAACGCGCGACGAAGCGCCCACGACTCGATAGCCAGAACAGTCCGAACATGGTCGGCCAGGCTCAGTTGGGAGTCATCCAATGTCGCGAGCCACGTCAGGAGCGGAACCGTCGTGGTGATATCGAGCGCGCGGAGCCTTCGATACGCCAAGGTGAGGCGCCGAGCGGGTGCCGGAAGCTTCTCGTAGATGGTTCGGTACGCCTCCGCGAAGGCGTCCAGTTCCTTGAGGGCCTGCTCTGTCGACGGACCGTCATTGAGATACGTCCTTGCCTCTCGGTAGAGGTGACCGACATTGGCCTCCTCGCCAAGCGCGGCCGTGAGCCAAACAGATAGCAGCACATCGCGCCTGCCCCGCGCAGCGTGGCCTCGCCCCACGTTCTCCTTCCACCACTTGTCGTCGAACTGTGCCCAATAGGTGTTGTAGAGCGACTCCACGTCCTCTTCATCGAGTTCGGCTCGTAGGAAGAGAAGATTCTTGACGAGGTCGATCGCCGACAACGGCGTCTGCCTGCCGTTGAGAACCTCGAAGATCACTTGGGCGTCATCGTTCTCGTCAAGATCGATGACAACCAGCTTGAACAGGCTCGACACTGCGTCTGCCAGAGCAGCCAACCGAGTTGGGTCAATCTCGTCGTCGACAAGGGCATAGTCTCTCGATGCCTCGGCAAAGTATCGCCTCGCGTCCAGATAGAGGTGGTCTGCACCATTGTTCGGTACGGGATCCCCCATCGCGGACGGCCAGACCTCTCGATCTTTGCGTCGCGGCCACAGCTTGTAGATCTCATCGGGCGCCTCGACCACGTCATCAGGATTGAACAACATGCGTCGCACGGATTTCGCACGCTCACTTCCCGTCTCGGTGAGCACATCGAGCAGACCCCGTATGAGCAGCTGTATGGTGGTCAGCCGCTGCTGACCGTCGATGACTGATCTCAGCGCCACGCCGCCCGTGGCGAAAGGAAGGCTCGCACAGACGATCGCACCCAAGAAGTGGGGGGATATCGACTGCTCTCTCGTCTTGAGCTTCGAACCTTCGTCTCCACTCGTCCGGACATCGATAAGCCGGTCGGCGGTTGTGGCGAGGTCGTCGAAGAGTAGCTCCCACTGCCCCTTTCGCGTCCACTCGTAGTCGCGCTGAAATGTGGGGATCACGTAGCGCCGCTCGGGCTTGAGGATCTCCTGTAGTGGGTAGGTCTTGGCGTCCAAGTCGTTGCGCTCCTCGGTGCTTCACATCGTCGACGTAGGTCGAGACTAGGACACCCAGGTGCTGACACGTCGTCTGGCTGAGTCGAGCGCCGAACTTGCTGTCAACAGGCCCAGACCCTGTCGATGTGAGAAGGTCAATTGAACCCCGTCACCGAAGAGGTAGCCCACGTGTCGAGCATCACCACAACCCCGCCACTCCCTGAGGCAGGGCAGGTCGTCGAAGTCCGCGGGAGCACGTGGGCGGTCTCGAACGTCCAGACACAGGGACTGCCACGCAGCCCTGCTGACGACGCCGTCGCACAGCTGAGCCATGTCGTCGATCTTCAGTCCCTCGACGAGGGCAGCCTTGGCGCGCAGCTGAGCGTCGTGTGGGAGCTCGAAGTCGGCCACACGGTCACGCCAGCGCAGGGGCTTCCCGATCTGATCCACCCCAGTGACTTCGACCCACCGGAAGTGCTCGCGGGCTTTATCGACGCGATGCGGTGGGGAGCCGTCACAAGTGCGGACCCGAACCGCTACCAAGCCCCCTTCTGGTCGGGCGCGAATGTGGAGGCGTACCAGCTCGAACCGCTCCGCCGCGCGCTCGGAGCGCCGCGGGCGAACCTTCTGCTCGCGGACGACGTGGGGCTCGGCAAGACGATCGAAGCAGGCCTTGTCATCCAGGAGCTGTTCCTGCGGCACCGTGCCCGCACGGCGGTGATCGTGTGCCCGCCGAGCCTGGCTCTCAAGTGGCGGGACGAGATGCGCGAGAAGTTCGGCCTGGAGTTCACCATCGTGAACTCTGAGCTGATGGCTGAGGTTCGCCGCACGCATGGGCTTCAGGCCAACCCGTTCCAGATCTTCCCGCGGGTGATCGTGAGCATGGCGTGGTTGCCCCAGGTGCGGGCGCAGCGCCTGCTGCGCGACGTCTACACGCAGACGGGCAACCCGAAGACCGGCAGTCGGTATGCGTTCGACGTCTTGGTGGTCGACGAAGCGCACCACGTCGCACCGTCGAGCCCGTCGGCGATTGCCGGTGGACGCGGGTATGCCGTCGACACCCAGCGCACGGTCGCCGTGCGCGAGCTCGCCGAGAAGTGCGAGCATCGGCTGTTTCTGAGTGCGACGCCGCACAATGGCCACCCCGAGTCGTTCACCGCGCTGATGGAGATGATCGACCCTCGCCGATTCGCCCGTGGCGCGAACCTCGACTCGACTGCGCTCAAGGACGTGACGGTTCGTCGCCTGAAGACCGACTTGACCGGGAAGGGATTCAAGAAGCGCAAGGTCAGCATGATCCCGTTCGATCCGGCTGACGACGAGCAAAGGATGTTTGCCCTGCTCGATGAGATCGTGACGAGGAGCGCGAAGCTGAATGGCACGAAGCCAACCGGCGACATCGTGACGATGCTGCTGAAGAAGCGGTTCTTGTCAAGCCCGTTCGCGTTCGGGATGACACTGAGCAACTACCTCGCCTCGAAGGCGGGTCGCGGGCTGTCCGAGGACGAGTACGACGACATCTTCGGCGAGGGACAATCTGACGAGGAAGAGGGCCTGTGGGAGCAGGACGAGTCGGAGAAGCTCCGCGAATCCAAGCAGTCCGATCCACTCAGCGCCGCCGAGCCAGGCCAGCTTGAGACCCTGGCGAACTGGGGCCTGGGCTATGAGAGCCGCGCCGACTCCCGTCTCGACCAACTGATCAGATTCCTTGATGGTGTCTGCCGCCCCGACGGCAAGCTCTGGTCAAACGAGCGCATCGTGGTGTTCACCGAGTATGCTCACACGGTCGAGTGGCTGACGCGCGTGCTTAGGCAGAAGGGGTACAACGACGACCGACTGGCGGTCATCCAGGGCTCGACCCCGCCGGAGGAGCGCGAGTACATCCGCTCCCAGTTCACCGCCGATCCGTCCAAGGAACCGGTGCGAGTGCTGCTCGCCACCGACGCCGCGGGCGAGGGCATCGACTTGCAGACCTATTGCCACCGGCTGGTGAACTTCGACATCCCCTTCAACCCGTCGCGCCTAGAACAGCGCATCGGACGTATCGACCGATACGGCCAGACTCAGCAGCCCGAGGTCTGGCACTTCGTGCCCGAACAGGAGTCCTCGACCTACGGCTCGGACCTACGCTTCATGGAGATCATCGCCCGCAAGATCGCGCAGGTGGAGTACGACCTCGGTTCGGCCAACCACGTCGTCGGCGCGGAGATCCAGGGCCACTTCGGCAAGCGTGCCGCGACGAAGGCGAAGTCGAAGGGCGTGGACACCAACGAGGTGATCAACCAGGCGCTGGCCGGCGGCATGGAACTCAACGCCCGCCTGACGCAGCTTGAGCAGGGATACGACGCGTCCCGGACGGAGATGCACCTCGATCCGGCGAACCTGCGCCGCGTCGTCGATACCGCGCTGCTAATCAACCACCAGTCGCCGCTCGTCCCGAACTACGACTTCGCCCAGGACACCGACGCCGAGGTCTTCACCGTGCCGAGCCTCACTGCCGGGTGGCGTGACACGCTGCGCGGCCTCGACACCCGGCTCGACCCGGGTGTGTT
The DNA here is from genome assembly GCF_046111165.1 of Microbacterium sp. HA-8. Lineage (NCBI taxonomy): Bacteria > Bacillati > Actinomycetota > Actinomycetes > Micrococcales > Microbacteriaceae > Microbacterium > Microbacterium sp. HA-8. Next base: position 1,283,574 of record NZ_CP162025.1, on the reverse strand, counting down.
TCGACCGATCACCTTCGACCCGGATGCCGCCGACGGTCGAGCCGACCTCGTGTACGTACACCTCGGGCACCCGATCGTTCAGAAGGCGCAGCGCCTTCTACGGCGCTCATTGTGGAGCATTGACTCCACGCTGCGCCGCGTTACGGCGGTCGTCGTCGATGACCTTGAGGAGTCCTTCGTCGCGGCAGTCACGCGCATGGTGCTCGTTGGACGCGGGGGCGTCCGACTCCACGAAGAGGTGTTCCTCGCCGGTGTCCGTCTGCGCGGGCGGCGCGCGATGGCCGAAGAACGCGCGGAGGCCGCACTCGATGCCGCACTCGACCAGGAAGACCTGGCCCTCGCCGATGATCGCGTGCGCGACCAGCTCTGCGACCTGTGGAATGTGCCCGACGCGCCGCTCCGTCTCCGTTTGGAGGAGTCCATGCGGGCGCGTGCGGATCGCAAGCAGGCCCAGGTGACCGAGCAGCTCCAGCGCCGCGAGGCCGCCGACGTGCAACGCGCACGGGACATCTTCGCTGCGTTCCGCGCGAACCTCCGCGATTCCCTCGCGCGGCTCCGCGCGGAGGAGACCGAAGCGCAGGGGCAGCTGTTCACCGATGCCGACCAGGAGCGCCAGTGGCGACGCGACCGGGAGGCCATGCAGCGCCGCCTCGATGAGCTCGACGACGAAGAGGCACGAGAGATCACCGCGATCAAGGACAGGTACTCCGACGTGAAGCCCCACACGACCGCCGCCGCCGTCGTCTTCGCACTCACCCGCAACGACGCAGACGGGTGGCGCGACTGATGGTACGCCGACCCGTACGCGACCGCCCTGCCAAGACTGCCGCCGAACTGCACCGCGTCTGGCTCGAACTCGTCGACACCGAAGGCCCGTTCCTCGCCATCCCGCCGCTTAAGCGAGTCTGGCCCGAAGGGATGCCACAGCTCGCCGAGGCGCGTAAGTCCGCCCTCTCGGACGCCCGCAAGGACTTCGAGTCCGCCTGGGAGCGCTATGACCGCAGCCCCGGGTCCGACATCGCACTAGACACGTATCGCGCGGCCCGCGACAAGTGGGTCGAGACCGTGCTGCGCGACGTCGCAGGCTGGGCCGAGTCACTCACGTGGGGTGACGTCCCGGGTATCGCCGCACAGTCACCAAATCGCGCGGTAACCGTCCGCGCGCAGGCGGCTCTCGACGGAGACGACGGGATCGGCGCCATCGTGCATACGATCGACCCGGTCGACTCCCTGCGCGAAGTCCCGGGGGACCTGTGGGCGGCCAACCCCGTCGATCGTGTCGAGGCGATGCTGCGCGAGAGCAGGGTGCCGATCGGCATCGTCACCGACGGCCGATGGTGGGGGCTCGTCTGCGCACGCGAGAACGCGATGGTCGCCTCCGGCGTCGTCGACGCGCTCACGTGGACAGAGGAACCGCGCACCCGCGATGCGTTCCTGGCCCTGATCGGACGCCAGTACCTCATCGGAGGCGACCCCGCCGAGCGACTTCCGGTGCTCTTCGAAGAGTCCGTCGCCGCTGCCGAGGAGATCACCGAGGCGCTGGGCGCCCAGGTGCGCCGTGCGGTCGAGCTACTCATCCAGTCCTTCTCCGAGTCCGCGGCCGACGCGAAGCGGCGCAGCCTCCCCGACCCTCTCCCGCGCCGCCCGCACGACAGCTACGAGGCTGCCGTCACGGTGATGATGCGCGTCGTCTTCTTGCTCTTTGCCGAAGAGCGCGGGCTGTTGCCGCAGGGTGAGCTGTTCGACCAGGGCTACGGCATCGCCGGCGAACTCGACCAGCTCATCGCCCGCGAGTCGGCCGAGAGCGAGGAGGCCCTCGACGCCACCTCCCTCACCTGGCACCGGCTGCTGGCGACCAGCAACGCCCTCTACCGCGGTGCGACCTTCGAGAACCTGCGAATGCCCGCCTACGGCGGCTCGCTGTTCGACCCGGCGCGGTTCCCCTTTCTGACCGCGACGAGCGAGGTCGGAACCCTCGGCGTGACCGTCTCCGATCGTGTCATGTTGCATGTCCTCCGCGCGGTGCAGATTGCCCAGATCAAGGGCGAGGCGCGTCACATTTCGTTCCGCGACATCGACGTCGAGCAGATCGGCTACATGTACGAGGGCCTGCTCGGGTACACCGCAACGGTCGCCCCCGAAGTGGTGCTCGGCGTACTCGGCACCCGCGGCGAGGAACCCGAGATTCCCTTGGCGAAGCTGGAGGAACTCGCCGCCACGCACAATGACCGCAAGCAGCTCGCCAAGGCGATCCGCGAGTGGATCGGGACCGACCAACCATCGGCGAAGCCGTCGTCCGAGGCCGCCATCGCCAAGGCCATCGACGCCGCGGTCGACCCAGGAATCGTCAGTGCCCTCACCCAGGCTGTCGGCGACGACCCTGACTTACGTGAACGCGTCAAGCCCTGGCTCGGGCTCGTACGGCTTGACCTGCGCAATCGACCGTTTGTTGTCCTCGAAGGTGCGCTCCTAGTCACGGAGACGCCGTCGCGGAAGAATGCCGGAGCGCACTACACGCCAAAGTCGCTCGCCGAAGACGTGGTCAAGTACGCACTGGAGCCGCTCGTGTACGCCCCCGGTCCGCATCAAACGGTAAGCCGTGAGGAGTGGAAGCTCAAGACCCCCTCGGACATCCTCAACCTCAAGGTGGCGGACATCGCCTGCGGTTCGGGTGCGTTCCTCGTGGCGGCGGCACGCTTTCTCGCCGACCGGCTCGTTGAGGCATGGGTCGCGGACAACGCCCTGTGGACCGGCCGCAAGGACCTGCGGACCCTTGCAATCCGCGAGGTCGTCGCCAAGTGCCTCTACGGTGCCGACATCAATGAGATGGCGATCGAGATGTGCAAGCTCTCACTCTGGCTCGTCTCCCTCGACCGCGACCTACCCTTCTCGTTCGTCGATGACAAGGTGTTCCTCGGCAACTCGCTGCTCGGCCTCACCGACCTCGAGCAACTCCGAGCTATGCACATTGATCCGGCCAAGGCCAACCGGCAGCAGGGCATGCTCGACATCTTCGAGGTCGACACCGACTCGATCATCAAGCGCACGGTCGAGCTACGGGAAGGCCTGGCGTCTCCGGTCGAGCCTGAGGACAGTCCGGCCCGATCCGCGGCCGCAAAGCGGCGACAGCTCGCGCAGCTTCACGAGGTCACGGCCGATCTTCGCAAGCTCGCCGACGGCGTGGTCGCCACCGGACTAGCACTCGGCGGCAAACCCGGCCGTGCGCTCGACGCTGCCTACGAGGACCTGCGCGAAGCGGCGCGCAAGGCATACCCCAGTGATCGCGGCGAAGCCGACTCCACTTGGCTCGACTCGAAGATCGACCAAGGGCTCACTCCGACTGTCGAGACCGACTACACCCGCTGGCAACCGCTCCACTGGATCATCGAAGCCGCCGACGTGATGGTCGACCATGGAGGCTTCGACGCCATCATCGGCAACCCGCCGTTCCTCGGCGGTCAGAAGCTCACCGGCGCGATGGGCACGAACGTTCGCGACTGGTTCGTCAACGTGCTGGCCGGAGGACGCCGCGGAAGCGCCGACCTCGTCGCCTACTTCTTCCTGCGCGCTACCTCGCTCTTGCAGGTGAAGGGCACCCTCGGCCTCATCGCGACCAACACCGTCGCGCAAGGTGACTCGCGCGAGGTCGGACTCGATGCGATGGTCGCCGACGGGTTCACCATTACGCGGGCGATTCAGAGCCGGTCGTGGCCAGCGTCAAGCGCGAACCTCGAGTACGCCGCAGTGTGGGGCAGCCTCAGCCCGGTAGGCGAGGACGTACCGCGCATCGCCGATGACACCGAAGTCCGGAGGGTCAGCACACTGCTTGAAGCGCAAGGTCGAGCCGAGGGCACTCCGGTTCGCCTTGCAGAGAACCTTGGCCTAGCGTTCCAGGGCTGCATCGTCCTGGGCATGGGGTTCGTGCTCGAGCCGGAAGAGGCGCAAGAGTGGATTGCCGCCGATCCCCGCAACGCTGAGGTGCTGTTCCCGTACCTCAATGGCGAGGATCTCAACCAGCGACCCGACGCCTCTGCCTCTCGATGGGTCGTCGACTTCGATGGTCGCTCGCAGGAAGAATCCGCCGGGTTCCCGTTACCGTACCAACGACTTTCCGAGCAGGTTCGGCCGGAGCGAGCGCGCAAGCCCAAAGCCGTCCGTGAAGCACCCTGGTGGCTCTTCTTACGATCCCGTCCCGCGATGCGCGGAGCCATCGCGGAGTTGTCTGAGGTCTTGGTCATCGCGCGTGTCAGCAAGACCGTCATGCCGATGCGTGTTCCGACCGGGCAGGTGCCGAGTGAGGCGTGCGTCGTCTTCGCGTCCGACAGCTACAGTGCCCAAGCAGTCTTGTCATCGAGCCTGCACCAACTCTGGGCGATCACGTACGGCTCTGGGATGCGGAACGATCCCCGATACACACCCTCCGATGTTTTCGAAACCTTCCCGCGACCTGATGCAACCGGTGAGGTCACGGGTCTGGGGATGGCACTCGACAGTGAGCGCCGAGCGATCATGATTCGCAGGGGCCTTGGCCTCACGAAGCTCTACAACCTGGTGAACGATCCAGAGGTGAGCGCGGCCTCGGATCGCGATGTGCACCGCATGCGCGAGCTACACGTTGAGCTGGATCGCGCCGTTCTCGACGCCTACGGATGGTCGGACATCAGAACTGACCATGGATTTCACACTTTCAGGAAGATGCAGCGCTGGACTGTCAGCACAGCTGCGCGCGTCGAACTCCTAGACCGTCTGCTTGAAGAGAACCACCGGCGAGCCGAAAACGAGTCCCCGAACGCAACACTCAGCGAGGGAGCAGCCTTTAGTGTCGAGGACAACGAGAATGACGAGGGCGGCCTGCTGTTCAGGTAGCACTATTGCGTATGAGTCAGTCGAAGAGGATCTCCGTCTGCGAGGCGGGCCTGGTCGTCAATAGGCGCCCGCCGCCGATCCCGCTGGCGGTGGCGCGCCGCTGATTCTCAAGAAGCAGACGATCGAGCGTCTCTACGCGGTCTGTGGGGCTGATAAACCACCTCTCGACCTGACGGTAGGAGTGGAAGCCGTGACTCAGCCGGAGGTCGCTCCAGCCGTAAGCCTCCACAGTGGCCTCGTCAATCTCGACGTGAATGCTCCTGAGCCGCGCGACGTCGGCGTCCCCCTGAACCGCGGGGTCATCGATGAGGTTGTAGAGGTTCGTGAGCCCCAAGTTGCGGCGCAGCATCACTTCCCGTCGATCGCACTCGAGGGTCCGACCAGCAGCGGCGAGTCGCCGCGTGCTCGGGGGGAGCGGGAAAGTCTCGAAGACGTCTGAAGGTGTGTAGCGAACGCGCGTCTCCAACGTGGACCCATAGGTGATTGCCCAAGTCCGGTGCAGTGTCGATGACAAGACTGCTTGGGCGCCGTAGTCATCAATCGCAAACACGCCAAGCATGTGGCTGAAGACTTGCCCAGTGGACACGCGCATCGGCATGACGGTCTTGCTGACAAGCGCGATGACCAAGACCTCAGACAAGTCCGCGATCGCCTTGCGGAGTGCGGGTCGCTTCTCTCCGTACTGCCACCACCGCTCGGGCAAGGGTTTACGGAGTGCGTACTCACCATCCGGCTTCAGGCGCTGTCGCTCCGGCTTCACGCGATCGACGAGCCGGCGGTACGGGAGCGAGTACGCGCGTGCTCGCTCCTCCGACCAGTCATTGAAGTCGACGACCCATCGAGAGGCAGAGGCGTCGGGTCGCTGGTTGAGATCCTCGCCATTGAGGTACGGGAATAGCACCTCAGCGTTGCGGGGATCGGCGGCAATCCACTCTTGCACCTCGTTCGGCTCCACGACGAAACCCATGCCCAGGACGTAGCAGCCGATGAAGGCCAGCCCAGCGTTCTCTACGAGACGCTCTGGCATCCTGTCCACACGACCAGCGGCCTCAAGGAGGGTACTGATCCGTCGAACGTTGACGTCATCGGCGATGCGAGGCAGCTCGTCGTTCACGGAGCCGCGTGTGCCCCACACTGCCGCGTACTCAAGGTTGGCGCTGGCCGCGGGCCACGAGCGGCTCTGGATTGCGCGCGTGATGATGAACCCGTCCGCAACCATTGCATCAAGTCCGACCTCACGAGAGTCGCCCTGCGCGACCGTGTTCGTCGCGATCAGCCCAAGCGTGCCATTCGCCTGCAAGAGAGAGGTCGCACGGCGACGGCAAGGGCCGATGTGCTGGCCGGATGAACCTCAACCAAGCACGCCGCTGCGTCCTGTATGCCCGCCTCAGTGTCACCAAGGAGGAGTCCGTCTCAATCGCCCGTCAGCTCCAGTCCTGCCGCCGCTACGCCGAAGCCCGCGGGTGGGAGATCGTCGGCGAGTTCGTCGATGACGGCGTCTCTGCCACGTCCAACCGACCCGAGGAGCGCCACGGGTGGAAGGCGTTGCTCGCTGCTCGTGACTTCGATGCCGTCATCATCTGGAAGGTCGACCGACTTGCCCGTCGGGTGCTCGACTTCCTCCACGCCGACGAGACCCTTCAGAAGCGCGGCGCAGGTCTGGTTGCCGTGGAGGACCCGATCGACATGACCAGCCCCCAGGGCCGCGCGTTCGCGGTCATGCTCGCCGTCTTCGGCGAGATGGAAGCCGAGGCGACCCGTGCCAGGGTACGTGCTGCTCGCGTGCAGATCCTCAAGGACGGCCGCTGGCCCGGCGGTGGCATCCCGTACGGATACCAGTCCGTTCCGAACCCCGACGGTCCCGGCCGTGTGCTGGTGAAGGACGATGAACGCATCGAGTGGCTCTCTGGCGTCGTTGCCAAGGCGCTGAGGGGCGAGACGGTGAACGCGATCGCCAGCTGGCTCACCGACAGCGGTGCCCCGCTTCCCGCGCGCCGCACTGAACGGATATCGGGAAGCACATCGTGGAATCGCCAGACCGTGGACGGTCTCCTGCGGAACCCCGTGCTGGCCGGGATGACGCCGCACAACCCGGGCCGCGCCAAGAGCGCCAAGCGGGTCGACCCGTTCGCCGTGCTTCGAGACGAGCGGGGACAACCCACGATCAACCCAACTCTCGCGATCATCACGACCGAGGAGTTCGCGACCCTGCAACGGCTGCTCGACACCCGAACCGTGCCTCAGGCCCGCAAGCAGGCCGAGCGCCAGTCCACGAGCGCCTTCCTATCGCGAGTGGCCCGATGCGATGAGTGCGCGGTGTACCTCTGCCGCGGTACGAATCAGAAGCGTCCGGTTCTCTATTGCCCGAAGTGCCGCCAGACGATCGGACGTACCGCGCTCGACGCATACCTGATCGACCGGCTCCTCATCGAGCGCCCCGACGAATTGATCGGCGACACCGCGGTCGACGAGGCCTGGGCGCGCGCCGGCCACGACGACGTGGCACGGCGCGCGGTGCTGGTGTCTCAGCTGGACACGCTCGTCATCCGCCGCGGCGTCGTCGGGCGCTACTTCGATGAGGAGCGAGTTCTGCTGTCGTGGCGACCGCGGATCTCAGGGTAGTTGCTGAGAAGTAGTGCCGGCGGGTTCGTCAGTCACGTGGCCAGCCAGCCGGTGAGGCTCCAGGTGAGCGGCGTCGGCCAGGTTCTGCCAGTTCTGAGCGATCCCCTGCAGCTGTCGCAACGTGAACTGGAAGCTGAACGCAGCGTTACCCTTGGCCCTCGTGGGTTCGCGCCATGTCCAGAGCACCTCGTTCGCGTAATGGTGCGACCCATGCACAAGGTGATTTCGCCACTCGTGCTGGGCCTCGTATCCGTCGACGATGTGTGCGAGCTCGCTGTCCGGATCGGAAACCTTCCTGAGCTCCTTGACGAGAGTGGCTCCGCTCAGTCCCCGGCGTGGTGGCTGGGCGGCAGAGGGGTCGAGCAGTCGGTCAAGTAGCAGCTCAACTCGGCCACCGAGGTACAGGACTCGACCAAGCGCGACCGCGAAGGCGTCGGGCAGCTCTTCCATTGCCCAATAATCGCATCTCAGTGGGCGGGTGAATCGATGCGATCACAATGATCACGGTCGGACGCATGCGGCAGACTGGTGCCCATGGCAGACAGCACGGACACGCCCACCCCAGCGGACACGGGCTACGTGCTCAACTTCCCTACCGACGGCGCGTCTTTCAGCGTGCGCGAGAACCTCGTGGACATCCTGGAGCGAGAGTTGCTGGGGCCGATCCACGGCGAGAAGGAGTTGCTCCCGTTCAGCCCGAAACAGATGTATCTCGTCGGGCTGATCGCGCCGGTCAAGCTCACGAGCACCGATGAATCGGGGCTCGATCAGGACGACGCCGACGACCTGGCCGAGGTGCGTCTCGACGAGGACGGTGTGACCGAAGGGCGCGGAGTCCCGACGGTTGCGGCCGACGAGAGCGAGGCGGATGCCGAAGAGGACGACGTCGAGGACCGGGCACCCAAGCAGGGTCTGATGATTCCAGCGTCGATGGGACTGCGGTTCCAGGTGCCCAGCGATCTCGCGTCGTTCGATGTCACGGCCTCGTGGGGCACCTACGAGACTGTCGAGACGGACGAAGTGTCGAAGGCCGGACGTCCCATCCGGAAGTACCAGCGCACCCCGGTCGAGGAGACCCGGACGATGACGCTCGCGGCGCTGACTCCCGGTCGCACCGAGACGGTCGTGCTCCGAGACGCGATCTGCCTGCGGATCGACCGCTACGACGACGCCAAGTACGGACGGGTGCTCATAGAGATCGCGCTGTGCAATGACCGCGAGACGCCACTTCCTATCCCGTCGAACATGTGGATGTTCCAGACGAAGCTCCTCATCGACGCCCGTGGCACCGAAGCATTCCTGCCGGTGCGAGACGTGCTGGAGCAGGACTGGCCCGAGCACGACGACGAGGTCCGGCGGCTCGACCTCCAATACAAGGACCGGCTCGAGTTTGCGATCGGCCGCACCTGCTCGGCCGACTGGGTCGTGCGCAAGGGTTCGCGGCGGGCGACGTCGGTGTCGACGACATGGCTGCCGAAGGTCGAGACTCCGCAGACCAGGGCCGGCGAGGTCGAGAGCGCGACGCTATCGATGAAGACGCTGGCCTCCGTCGCTCCTGACGAGTTGCGCGCCGGGCTCGCCCCCTTGGTCTCCGGTTATGGGGCCTGGCTCGACCGGCAGGAAGGCGTGGCGGCGCAGCTTCCCGAGCACTTGCGGGAGATCGCCGACGTGGTGCTGTGGGAGGCTCGGCAGGCGCACCAGCGCCTTGTCGAAGGGCTGGAGTTCGTCGCCTCCGACGCAACTGGGCTTCAGTGCTTCCAGTTCATGAACCGGGTCATGCGCGATCAGCGCCTCGCTTCGCAGGTTGCCGAAGCGCGGAAGTCCGATTCGGCACTGTCGATCGCGCAGGCACGGCAGGGCGTTGAAGCTGCAGAGGCTGATGGAAGACCTGTCGCGTCGTGGCGTCCGTTCCAGCTCGCGTTCATCCTGATGCAGCTCGGGTCGCTGACTGACCCGACGGCCGCACTCCGCAGTGCGGAACATCAGGCTCGCGTGGAGCTGCTTTTCTTCCCGACCGGCGGTGGCAAGACCGAGGCATACCTGGGCCTGGCCGCCTACACGTTCGCGATCCGCCGGCGGCAGGCAGTCGTGCAATCAACCGACGGCCCTCTGAACGGCAGCGATGGGGTGTCGGTGCTGATGCGTTACACGTTGCGCCTACTGACGGCGCAGCAGTTCCAGCGCGCGACCGCGCTCGTCTGCGCCGCCGAACTCGCCCGCCGTGAGGACGAGTCGACCTGGGGCGCCGAACCGTTCCGCATCGGCCTTTGGGTCGGTACCGATGTCAGCCCGAAGCGGTTCGAGGAGGCCGACGAGCAGCTCAAGAAGGTCAACGACGGTGCCTCACACCGACTCACAGTCCTCCAGATTCAGCGGTGCCCGTGGTGCGGGACCGAGATCACCGCGGCAAACGTGAAGGGTGACGCCACCAGCCGTCGGGTGTTCGTGCACTGCGGTGATGAGCTTGGCCGGTGCCCGTTCTCTAAGGGCGGCGGCGTGCCCGAGGGGCTCCCGGTGCTCACCATCGATGAGGAGATCTATCGGCTCACCCCAGCATTCGTCATCGCTACCGTCGACAAGTTCGCCCGGCTCGCACGCGAGGGCGAGGCCGCCTCACTGTTCGGGTTCGTGAGCAGGCGCTGCGGGCGGCACGGCTACGTCCACCCTGACTACACCGGCTGCACTGTGCAGTCACACCCGGCGAACCACGGCCATCCTGCCGCGACGGTCATGCCCGTCGGCCGACTGCGTCCGCCGGATCTGATCATCCAGGACGAACTGCACCTCATCACCGGGGCCCTCGGCACGGCCGTCGGTCTGTTCGAGGTCGCCGTCGAGACGCTGTGCTCGTGGGAGACGCCCGAAGGCAAGCCGGTCAAGCCGCTGATCGTCGCCTCAACGGCCACTGTGCGCAACGCGGTCGAGCAGGTGCGCCAGCTCTACGGACGCAAAGTGGAGATCTTCCCGCCGCAGGTGCTCGATGTCGCCGATACCTTCTTTTCACGTGAGGTCGAAGTCTCCCAGGAGAACCCCGGTCGTCGCTACATCGGTGTCAGTGCGCCGGGTGTGCGCCTCTCGAGCGCAGAGATCCGCCTTGCTGAGGTGCTGTTGCTCGCAGGCCAGTTGCTGCTTGACCGCACCGGCATCGAGGCGGACCCTTACATGACTCTCGTCGGGTACTTCAACGCCACGCGAGAGCTAGCCGGCATGCGCCGCTACGTCGATGACGACGTCAGCACACGCGTCGGCAACCCCCGCCGAGACTCCGGATTCCCGAGGCGCTATGGCACCGCGTTCGGAAACCTCAACGTGGCGGAGCTGACATCACGGATCTCGGGTGCCGACATCGGCAAGACCCTCGACAAGCTCGGGCTCGAGTTCGACCCGGGCTATGACACGACCGCAGAGTTCCAGGCGCGAATCGCGTTGCGCCGAGAAGACAAGGCGGCGCCCAAGCGCGACGGCGACGCACCCTTCGACGTCGTCCTCGCCACGTCGATGCTCCAGGTCGGTGTCGACGTGCAGCGACTCGGGCTCATGCTCGTGGTCGGCCAGCCGAAGAACACCGCCGAGTACATCCAGGCGTCATCGCGAGTGGGCCGCGATGCGGCACGCCCGGGCCTGGTCGTGTCGCTGGGGAACTGGGCGCGGCCACGCGACCTCGCCCACTTCGAGCAGTTCCGGCACTACCACGACACCTTCTACAAGCAGGTCGAGGCGCTCTCCGTCACGCCGTTCTCGCCGACTTCGCTGGAACGCGGCATCGATGGGCTGCTCGTCAGCGCCGCGCGCGTCGCCCAGGCGACCGTCGCCGACGGTCTGTCACCCGAGCGTGAGGCGGGCAAGATCGCCTCGCAGCATCCCGCAGTCAACGGGATCATCGACCGGTTGAAGGCGCGGATTCTCGCCGCGTCCCAGGACGATGACCTCACGAAGAAGGCCAGCGACCTGCTGACCAACCGCGTCGACCGGTGGGCGAGCCGCGCCGGATACGCCAGCGAACGGCACCAGACACTCGTCTACGAACGCACCGGCGAGGGCGACAAGTACCTGCCGCTCATCATCAGCCCCGAGAACCACCGCGCCAACGTCGGCAGCACCAGTGAAGCTCCGTTCGTGATCGCAAACTCGATGCGCGAAGTGCAGCCGGAGATCAACATCCTGGTCTCGCCGGTATCAGACCGACTCTTCGCCAGGACTCCCGTGGGCGTCGACAACTGGGCACTGCCCACCGGGGAGGACGACTGATGACCGACACCACCACCGCGCCATTGGCCGACAACAACGACGCCCTCGACCCGCTCGGCGACGCCGACGAAGGCCTCGCGAAGAACCGTGCCAAGGTCGGGTCCGCACGTCCTTCATCGCTCCTGTACACCTACGGCCCTGGCGCGATCATGGACCTGCCGAACTTCTCGGTCATGCCCGCCGGACTCGACGACTGGGAGCCGATCTGGAAGCGCCGCGAGGTCGTCCCGACGATCGTCGAACCGCGCCTACTCGACGTCGTCCGGCTCCATCTCGGCCCACAGGTCGACGCGCTGCGACCGTTCCCGTGGCAGCCCAAGAAGGGCTCGATGTCGACCGAAGGTTCGGACCTCGGCCTTCCTGCGCGGGTGTTCCCGCAGTGGTTCAGGTGCACCGGTTGCGACTACCTTGGCCCGCTCACCCGGTTCACCTACACGAACACGCATCCGTTCCGGCCTGACCTCGCCCAGTTCACGCACAAGCCTTGCCCTGGTCGCGGCGGACGAGGTCGCCGCGAGGGCAGCCCCGCGGTTCCCGCACAGCACCTGCTGACCTGCACCAACGGACATCTCGACGAGTTCCCCTACACACTCTGGGTTCACCGCGGCCAGAAGTGCCCGAACGCCGAGAACCCCGACCTCAAGATGCGCGACGCCAACGTCGGCAAGAGCGTCGGTTCCACGATCATCTGCCAGTCGTGCAACGCCACTCGCGGTATGGCGGAAGCCCAAGGGGCGAAGGGGCGGCTCAAGCTGCCCCAGACCTGCCGCGGACGCCACCCCCACCTCGGAGCGTTCTTCCCCGGCTGCAAGGCGCAGCCCGCGCTCATCATGATGGGTGCCTCGAACCTGTGGTTCCCCTCGACGCAGAGCATCATCGTCATGCCGCGCTCGGACGCCGAACAGAAGGAAGCACTCGCCGACCAACTCCGCGTCGAACTCGGCATCGACCAGATCCGGCAGTTCGCCGACCAGATCCCGGTCATCCGCGCCCTCTCCGGAGCACGCAACATCGACGTCACCGGACTCACCGACCACGACATCACCACGGCCGTCGCGGACGTGCTCGCACCACCGGAGTCCGAGGAGGACCGCGAGGAGCGCCGCGCCAACTGGGACCCGATCGAACTACTCATCCCCGAATGGCGCTACCTCCAGAAGCCGGCCCTATTCCCCGAACAGCAGAACACCACCGGACTCATGGTCACCGAGATGCAACGCGGTACCGAGCTGCACCCCCGCGTCAAGCGTGTTGTCGGCGTCAACCGGATGAAGCGCGTCAACGCCGTCCTCGGATTCACACGCCTCGATGAGATGGACCGCGTCAACGACGTCGCGTCCCGCCTGGTCAACCTCACCCGCAACGGCAAGCCCACCTGGGTGCCCGCCACCGAAGACCGCGGCGAAGGCATCTTCCTGCAACTCGACCTCGACGCCGTCGCACAGTGGGAACGACACATCGAGACCACCCCGCTCTGGAACGCCCACCTCGAGGCCCACCGCCGCAACTTCGCCCGCCGATTCTCCGAGACCGCCGCAGCGATCAACCCCGACACCCGTCTGCCGGGGCCGCGCTACTGGCTCCTCCACACCCTGTCCCACATCCTCATCCGCGAGATGGCGATGTACTCCGGGTACGGAGCAGCCAGCCTGACCGAACGCATCTACGCATGGCAGGAGGAGCCCGGACGCGAGGCCGCGGCAGGACTACTGATCTGCACGACCGCCTCCGACAGTGAAGGCACACTCGGAGGGCTGGTGGCCCTGTCCGAGCCGGACAAGCTTCAGGGCATCGTCCTCTCTGCGGTCCGCCGGGCCTGGCGCTGTTCCTCTGACCCGATCTGCGCCCAGCGGACGCCGTCGGACCCCGAGGACTTCCTGCACGGCGCCGCCTGCCACACCTGCTGCTTCGCCTCCGAGACCTCGTGCGAGAAGGCCAACCGCTTCCTCGACCGCCGGTTCCTGCTCGACCTCCCGACCGCGAACGGGTCGACCGTGCCAGGGTTCTTCGGCAACTATGGCCTCTGATCCGCTCACCGAACTCGGCAGCTTCCTCACCGCGACCGAAGCGGAGCGCCTCGCCCTGCAGTTTGAAACCGGTACGCCGGTCAGCGTCGCCGTGCGCGAGATCGCGATCGCCCGACGCGAGAACGTGAAGGCGCTACTCGCTGCCTCAGGGGTTGGTCCCAGCGATCGCAGCCGCGCTGTCAGTGTGCTGCGCGCGATCGCAGGCGCCAAGGCCGTCCTGCGCGAGCTGACCCCGGTATGGACGATGCCCGGCAACGAAGCCAACACCGGCCATTTGACCAGCGAGTTCCACCGCATTGTCGGAGCTGCGAGGCAGTCGGTGACGGCGGCTACCTACAACTTCCAGGACACGTCGCAGATGTGGACGGCGCTAAAGGCAGCCTCCGAGCAACCCGGCGTCGTCGTCACCGTGTACCTGGATGCCGCAGTCGCCGATGCCTCGACTGTGAAGGGGCAGCTCCCACAAGCTACGGTCTACCGCTCAGCGGCGTTGGCAAACGGCAAGCAGGTCGTCAGCCACGCGAAGTTCATCGTGGTCGACCACGAGCTGCTGCTGATCACCAGCGCGAACTTCAGCTACTCTGCCGAGAACCGCAACGTCGAGTTCGGCATCCTCGTCCGCGACACCGCCCTCGCCACCTCCGTCGAGGCCGCCATGGCGAGCAAGCACGGGTCGCTCTACGAACTCATCAAGGCCTGACGAAGCACCAGGGCCGGGCGCGGCCCTGTCTCGTGAGACACCCGACTTGCGCATAAAGGTCGGTTCGAGCACGCGGGAGTCGATCCGCTCAGACTCGTGCTTAACGAGGTCGAGCATGTCCTCGACCATCCACGCCGGCGTGAACACCTCGCCATGGTCCGCAACGCGTTGCTTGGACTTCACCAAGCGCTGGGCGTCTTTCAGGTTCATCTTCACCCCTCCCCGTGCTCGTCGTTGTCATGAGCGTAGGAGCGACCACCGACACCGGGATGGGCTAGGGGGAGATCTTGGTCACTGGCCGCCGCACCCGCGCGCACCCAGTCGTCGATCTCGCTGGCTTGGAACTTCCAGAGGCGTCCGACCTTGTGGGCGGGCATCGCCTTCTCGGCGATCCAGGTGTAGACGGTGTCTTTGGTGATCCCGAGGTGGGCGGCGATGTCGTCTGCGGACAGCCACGGCTCAGCCACGTTGGTCCTCCCTCGCTCAATGGCCCAGGCAGGCCAACACCCACGATGATACCGGCTGAGGTACGGCTTGAGTTGGGTTTCTCCGGGCGTGGCCGAACGAGACAGGTTTCGAGAGTCGCCGCTGCGTTCTACCGATCAGCGTGGGATGCGCACCTTGAGCCAGGCGGTCACTGTGTTCTGCCAGCGGTCCAGATCGCTGTTCCAGCAGAGGGTATGGCCGGCATCGAAGGTCTCAAGCTCGACGAGGTCCGGGCGAGCGTTTCGGAGTGCTTGTGAGAGCCGGATCGGCACGGAGTCGTCTCGGGTGCCGTGGACGATCAGGGTCGGCGTGTTGAGCTCTACGGCTCGGGATGTCCAGTCGAAGGTGGGAAGTGGGACGCGTCCCGGCAGGCCGACTGTGCGTGCCAGTGGGTCGAGGGTGAGCCACGGGATCGCGAGGTGCCCGGCTGCTGCAGGCCATCCGCTGCGGGCGCAGTTGGTCTTGATGACTTCGGTCCAGTCGAGGACTGGGGAGTCGAGTATGAGCGCGGCGATCAGTCCCTGATGTCGCGGGTGGTCGGCGAGTTGGAGAGCGACAGCGGCCCCCATCGACCAGCCGAACAGGACAATCTGCTGCGCTCCGCGTCGGACGGCGTATCCGATGGCCTCGTCAACGTCGCTCGTCTCGGCGTAGCCGAGGGTCGTCCGGCCGGTGCCGACTCGTGGCCCTTCGTCGGTGTTGCGATAGCTCACGAGCAGGGAGGTGTAGCCGAGCTCGGTTGCGGCGAGGACGCCGCGGAGGGTGCCGGCGCGGGTGCTGCCGAGGCCGTGGATGTGGATGGCCCAGGTCGCGAGGTCTCCGTCGATGCGCCAGGCCGGGCATGGTCCTGCGGGGGTCGTGATGGTGATGTCGCGTGCGCGGAGTCCGGCGTCGGCTGGGGTGGCGTAGTAGATGCCGCTCCAGGAGGCGCAATCGCCGGTCTTCGGAGTGAAACCCGATGTGGTGCCCGTGATCCTGCGAGCGACGCGGGTGGGTCCGCGATCGACGGTATCTGCGGAGAGCTGCGCCCAGCCGCCGTGCTCGAACCAGAGATTGTAGATGCCTGGCGCGGTGGCCTGGTCGGTGCGGTCGAGCACGATCAGGTCGCCGTCGTCGGCGTGCTCGACGCCTCGAACGGTGAGGTCGAATATTCGTGGGCCGACGGGTGCGGTGAGCCGCCGCGCGATGGCCCAGCCGACCCAGGCAGCCGCTGCCACCGCGGCCCCAGCGCCGAGAGCGATGCGGCCTATCACGACTCCCGCTCCTCGACGTAGGGAACGGGCGAGGTCGCCGCGAGGGCGCTGTCGCTTCCGACGAGGTGGCTCTCGGCGCGTTCGAGCAGGTCGCGGTCGTCGGCGTCGATGTCGAAGGTGATGCGGGGGTCGATCATCGCGTCGCGGATTTCGACGATCACTCGATGGAGGTGCCCTTCGGGGTCTTCGCTACTGGCGGCGAGGGGGTCGGCCTGGCTCAGCCCGGGCCGTGCGCGCGTCGCCTGGTGCCAAAGCGACTCCAGCTGCGCTGTGAGGGCGACGGTCTGCCTCTGCCGGGCGTGGTGCTGAGCGCGACGGACGGCAGGCTGGATCGCGAACCCGGCGCAGAGGAACACGAAGGTCAGGACGGAGAGCGGATCGTAGGCGGACTGGATAGTGTGCATGAGGTCGAGATGGCCGGTGGCGTGGGCAATGTCCATCACGATTACGGCGAGGCAGAGCGCGACGCCGAACGCCGAGCCCAGGCTCAACAGTGCCGCGGGGAGGTGCTGGATGCCGGTGCTGTGCCGGTACTGCCTTATGGCGAGGACGAGCATCGCCACGACAATGACGAGGCAGTAGATGAAGTTGATGATCGAGTAGACCGCCGCCGCTGGCTGTGCGCCGAGGTCGATCATAAATCGTGTGGTAGTGGTGCCGCGGTCGATGAGCAGGAACGATGCGGTGATCGCGAGCAGCGCGACGAGCAGGACGGGGATGCTGACGGCGGCTCGGACGAGCCTGGGCCGGTACTCGCCGGTCTTCATGACGCCGCGGCCGAGGAAGAACAGCCCGGTCATCAGGAGCGCGTCCGCGATCAGGGTGGCGAGGTTGGTGCCACCGAGCAGTCGATCGACGGCGCTGTAGGCGGCATCCACGTTGAGCGTCATCGCGATGGCGATCGTGAGGGCGGCATAGGTGATGCTTCGGTCGGTGCGTTTGCGTCGGAAGATGAGCAGGCTCGCCACGAGCGCCCACATGAGCGTTGCGACGAGCGTCTGGATCATCCGAATATCTCCGAGTATCTGGACTCTGCGAACACCGATCCTCGGATGCCGGCGGCGAGCCGGTCGGCGAGGGACTCGGCGGCGATCTCGGTTTCGCTGTCGAGGTCTTGCCGCCTGAGCAGGCGACCTCTGGTGTACGGCGGGATGTTGGGCAGCAGTGCTTCCCCGACTGCACAGTCGTCGCCTTCGCCGTGGCCAAGGATCATGTGGGCGAGCTCGTGGAGCACGAACTGCTGGCGATGCAGCGCGGAGTCGCTGCGGGCGTGAAGCACGACGTCTTCGGCATCGGTGGAGAGCCAGAGCGCGCAGAGGCCATCGTGGGTGTCGAGGCCGGCGAGTTCAACGACGCGGAGCCTACGGTGCCGCCGGTCTTGGACGGTGTGGAGGAGATCGTCAAGGGCGAAGGTGTTGCCGAGCTCAAGGCCCGCGACGGCCGCCGATACGGTCTGTTCGATGTTCACGGTTCGCCCCTTCTCTGTAGGGAGCAGGGACCGGTGGCGGCTCCGTCGCGCGGTACCGGTCAGTGCTCGGGCATGTGTGTCATTTCCTCGTCCAGGAACTTGGTGATGGCGTGGAGTGCTTTCGGCGAGATATCGCCGAGGGTGCGGGCAGCGTAGGACTTCACCTTCGCGACACGCATGGACCGAACCAGGTCGAGCTGCGCAGAGACCTTCTCGGGAGTGGCAGCACCGTCCTCGCCGAGCAGGAACGCGGCGTCCACGTCGAAGAACTCCGCGAGCCCTTCGAAGACGGCGGGGTCTTGGACGTAGCGGTGGCCGTTGACCATGTACGTCCAGCGCGACCGCGACAGGTTGGTGCCTCGTTCTTGGAGGTAGCCGGCGATCTGCGAGTAGGTCGGCTCCGTGCCGGACTCGGCGACGGCGACATCCATCAGGAGCCGCAGACGTTTGGCGAGGTCTTCGGCCGCAGCCTGGCTCTCGTCTTCGGTCATGGTGGCTGACCCCCTTCCCTTCGCGACGGGCAAGGCATCGATGTGGGCCACCCGGAGGGTGGTTGTGCATGCTCAACCGTACTTGTTGAGCATGCACAAATCAAGGCTTGCGCATGCTCAACGTCGATGTTAGAACAGGACTCTGGGACATTTGAGCATGCTCAATGTAGGCGTCCCGGTCTCGGCTTGGGCTGCCTCAAGGAGGTGAACGATGTCCAGCTCACGTTTCGGGCGCGGGTGTTCGCGCCTACCTGCCAGGTGTACCGCCGCGCGCAGCTGCGTCGCGGCCCGCCGAAGAGGAGGCCAGAGCATGGCATCGAACGAGGACGCCCGCGCGGCGCGAGAGGCGAAGCTCGACGAGCTGCACGAGAAGCTGACCGGAGCGGTCGAGTCGCTGGTCTCGGGTGACGATTGGCGGCAGGCGCTCGCGTTCGCGGCACGGTTCCGGTCGCGGTCGTTCAACAACACGATGCTGATCTGGGTGCAGCACGAAGCCGCCTACGAGGCGGGCCGGGTGCCAGAACCCTTCCCCACCCTGGTCGCCGGATACCGGCAGTGGCAAGGGCTCGGGCGGCAGGTGATGAAGGGCCAGCTGGGGTACATGATCTTCGCGCCCGTGACGGGCCGGTTCGCTACCGCGACCCCTGCCGATGCGGGATCGTGGCGACGACTCGGGCCGAGGGAGAAGCCGAAGGCCGGCGAGGTGGTGCGCTCGCGGATGGTCGGGGCCAGGCCGGCCTACGTGTGGGATGCCTCCCAGACCGACGGCGAGCCGCTGCCGGTGCCGCCCGCTCCGACGCTGCTGGAAGGCGAAGCACCGACGGGGCTGTGGGAGGGGCTGGCCGGGCAGATTCGCGGCGCGGGGTTCGAGGTGCTGCGGATGCCGCACGAGGGGATGATCTCCGGCGCGAACGGCATGACCGACTACGCGGCGCGCACGGTTGCGGTGAGGGAGAACATGGACCCTGCCGCGCAGGTCAAGACCCTCGCGCACGAGCTGGCGCACGTGCTGATGCACGATCCCGACGACGAAGAGGCGCGGCAGCATCGCGGCATCCGCGAGGTCGAAGCCGAGTCCGTCGCGCTGATGATTGGCGCCGCGCACGGCATGGACACCGCCCGGTACACGATCCCGTACGTCTCGACCTGGGCCACCCGCGTGGACGGTCAAGAGCCCGCCCAGGTGGTGCAGGGCACCGGCGAGCGGGTGCGGAAGACCGCGCTGGCGATCCTCGACCAGCTCGACACGCTCCAGGTCGGCGACGGCACCCCGCCCGGCCTCGAACGCGACGCCCCCAGTCCGCGAACTTCCCGTGCGGCTGCGGTGGAGGCGAATCGTCCGCGTGTTGCGCCGGTGCCGGCGCTGTCGGGGCGGGTGCTGTGATGCCCGAGCCAATCGATGTCCTCGCGGCGCTGATTCGCGTGGATCGCGCGCCAAGCCTGGCGTTCGCCGCGGGCGCCCTCGCGGCGGCCGGCGTGCCCGTGTTCCCGTGTCTGGTCGAGGGGAAGCGTCCGCTGACCCGTCGTGGGTTCCTCGATGCGAGCAGCGACCCGGAACAGGTCGCGGCGTGGTGGTCGCGCACACCGGACGCGAACATCAGCATCCCGACAGGCGCTGCATCGGGCGTTGTCGTCGTCGATGTCGATGTCCATGGCCCCCACGATGGCCGCGCGGCATTCGAGCGCGCCTCCGAGGCGGGGCTCGTCGATGGAGCGGGTCTGTTGGTGCGCACACCCACCGGTGGCGCGCACGTGTACTTCCCGGCGACACAGGGCAGGGAGCAGCGGTCGTGGCAGGCAGCTGACGTGGGCGTCGATTTCCGGGGCGACGGCGGCTACATCATCGCTTCGCCTTCCCGGCGAATCATCGACGGCAACGTCCGCCGCTACGAGGTCGCCGACATCGCTGCGCACTCGGTGGGCACGGTGGACGCGACCCGCCTGCGGGACTTCCTCGACCCGCGCCCCGTCACCCGACCACGCGCCAACGACACCTCGGTCGCCGTGGATGGGAAGCGGCTGGCGGCGTGGGTCGCCAGGCGGGGCGAGGGCGAGCGGAACCGGGGCCTGTTCTGGGCCGCCTGCCGCCTCGCCGAGAACGGTGTCTCAGCCGCCGACGCGCTCGATGCCCTGGGTGCTGCGGCACAGTCGGCGGGTCTGGGCGATCGCGAGATCGCCACGACGGTGCGCTCGGCCTACCGCGCCACCCAGCCTCCATCGGAGGCCACGTCAGGCCGCCGGATGCAGAGCGCGGATCGGTGGTTCGGCTACTCGGCGAGCCCACCGTCCCCAGCCCTTGGGAGGGCTGGGTTGTGAGGCGTGAATCGGAAGGACGGCGCTGGGCCGCCATGACGGCGGTCGCGGGGACGGTGTTCATCGCCGCCGGGGCGTTCTGGCTGTCGTTCACGTCGCTGGCCGATCTGGCCGCTCGCTCCGGGATCGGGGCGGGGCAGGCGTGGGCGTGGCCGCTGATCGTGGACGGCATCATTGTCGTCGCCACGGTCGCCGTCGTCGCACTCGCCGGGCAGCACTCGGCCTGGTATCCGTGGGCGCTGTTGGTCGGCGGCGCGCTCGTGTCGGTGACGGCGAACGCCATTCACGCCGTCGTGGCCGCAGACGCCGACGTCCCAAGGATGCTCGCGGCCTCGGTCGCCGCCGTGCCGCCCGTCGTCCTGCTCGCCATCACGCACCTGACAGTGATCCTCACCCGCACACCCGACCCCGACCCCGACACGCAACCTGCCGCCTCGCGTCCGACGGTCGCTGCGGAGTCGATGCCAGCGCTGCCGTCTGGCGAGCCGGAACCGAACCGTCGCGACGATGGTGTGGTGGATCGGCGGGCGCTGGGGTGGGAGCTGCGGGAGGCGGGCTGGTCGAACAAGCGGATCGCCCGCGAACTCGGGGTGCATCCCTCGACCGTAGGCCGCTGGTTCGCCGTCGCACACCTGACTGACACAAATGACACCGCCGACGAGCGGGAGGAGACGACCCCATGAACACCAGCGACAACGCGCAGCACACCGACTCGGTAAGGCCCGATCCGGCGAGGCTGGTCCTCGAGGAGCCGCGGGAGCGCCCCGAGCCAGTCGAACCGGCGAGCACGCCGGAGGCGGTGCAGGCCGCGCAGGTCGCCCGCGACGACAAGCAGCACGCGATCGTTCGCGGGCGCGGCGTGGAGTGGGTACGCCCCACCGACCTGATCGCCCGGCACTCCGCGCACGCAGCCGGCCGTGGCCTCGACTTCCAGGCCGAGCTGGCACGCCGTACTGGCACCCCGCTCGGGGCCGCAGTTCGTCGTCTCGGGGGCCGTGCCCGGCGACTGCCTCCGATCTCGGCGTTCGGGCGCAGCACCGCGCCTGCCTCGCAAGTGTCCCGCTCCGGGGTCTCGATGAGTTGACGGCGGTGAGAGGTCATGGCTGCGACGGCATCGGCATGCAGGACGCACTCCTGGGAGCGAGTGCGCACCTGCCTGCCAGGAGGTGCCGACACCATGACCACACCAACCCGCACCAACACCGCGCAGCCGCCAGACCGCGGGGGTGAGGACTTCACCACCAGCGAGGGCGTGCGCGCCCTGCTCAATCGCCTCGCCGAGGGTGGCGAGGATGCCTGGGTTCACGACCCGGTGGCCCGCGACCTGATGGAGTTCGCAGCCGACAAGTACCGCGCTCTCGCGAGGAAGCACAAGCTCGACACCTGGGAAGCGGTCACGGCGGCGTTCGACGCGATGCAGTACCGCTCGACCCGCGAAGCCAACGATCCGTGGGCGATCATCACCCACGCCGTGCGGATCACCTGCGTCTACGAGGAACGCGCCCAAGGGCTGCTCTGCTCGGTGCACCAGGCGCGCCGCGCGCACGTCTCGGCGTTCCACGATCCCGAACGGTTCTCCGAACGCGACACCGCGCTGGCCGACTACCATCCCGCGTTCCACACCACTGACATGCGTCCCAGCGATCTCGAACCGGAGCCGCGCGACGGACTCGGGTCAGCGCAGGCGTGCATCTCCGCCGGATCGGCGGCCGAGGACGCCATCGCGATGCTGTGCCTGCTCCACTGGCCGACCGACACGGCGAGGGCCGCTGTCGAGCACGTCTGCGGCGCGTTGATGAAGGCCGGAACCCGACAGTCTGCCTACGAGGCGCTGCGCCGCGACCGGCACGCGCGGGCACTGCTCGACCTGCCGCGCCGCTCCTGGTCCGCCCTCCTGAAAGCGCTACTCGGGAACCCCCACCCGGCCTACGTGGCCACCAGCAGCGGTCGAGGTGTCCTGCTCCGGCTGCTGCTCGGCGAGACCCTCGACCTGCTGCTCCGGGACGACGATCTGATCCTCGCGCTCGCACTGGCTGCTCCGGGCGGTGGGGGCGGTGAGTCGTCGTGACCGAGCCACAGGTCGGCAGCATCCAGCTCGACCGCACCGTCGATTCGATCCTCGTCGGCACACGGCACCGCGCCGATCTCGGCGACATCGACGCCCTCGCGGCATCCATCGACCGCGACGGCCTGCTGCAACCTCTCACGATCACCATCGACGGAGTGCTCGTGTGTGGGGCACGACGCCTGACCGCGATCAAGAAGCTCGGCTGGCGCACCGTCAACGTCTGGGTTCGCAGTGGCCTGTCCGACCGGCTTGGGCAACTCCTCGCCGAGCAGGACGACAACATGCTCCACAAGCCCTATGTCGCGCGTCAGAATGTTTGGCAGGGGTAGTTAGTTGCTGATGTAACGCCCCAGCTGAGAGGTCTGAATGTCATGAGTCGTCCACCGACGATCCCCGTGGAGAAGAAGCTCCGCATCGTGTTGTCCGTGTTGCAGGGCGAGATCACGATCGCTGAAGCGGGCCGCCGTGAGAAGGTCTCGGAGCAGGCCATCGGGAACTGGAAGCGCCAGTTCCTCGAGGGCGGCAGAGCCGGCATCGAGGCGGGTAAGTCCAAGCCCTCGACCCGCGAGCAGCAGCTCGAGGACGAGGTCGCCGAGCTCACCCAGGCGCTGGGTGAGGCCGCGGTCGAGATCCGGGTCTGGAAGAAGAGCGCCGAGGGCCGCCTGGGCCCTTCGAGGACCTCGAGGTGATCCGCACCGAGGCGGGCATGTCGACCGCGAGGTTCTGTCAGCTGATCGACATGCCCGAACGCACCTGGCGGCGCTGGCAGGCCAAGGCGAAGACTGACCGGCCGCCGAAGGGCCCGTGGCCGCAGCCGGCGCGAGACGCGGCCCGGCCGCTGGTGGTCGCGCATGCGTTGAAGAAGCCGGAGTGGGGCCACCGGAAGATCTGGGCGATGACCCGCCATGACGGACACAAGGTGTCCCAGGCGACCGTGCTGCGGCTGCTGCGCGATGACGGGCTGATCCTGCCATCGGAGTACCAGAAGCAGCGTCGAGAACTCGCGAAGAACCGCAAGGCCGCGTTCGCACGAAACCCGACCGGCCCGAACCAGGTATGGCAGTTGGACTTCAGCGAGTTCGAGACCACCCAGGGTGGGATCTGGAGGATCGCCGGCTGCCGGGACTGGTACTCGAAGCTCGAGCACCCGTTTCACACCTCGCCGACCGCGAACCAGCACGACGCGATCGCCGCGATCGAACTCGCCCTCGTCGACTACGTGACCCTGTTCGGCCACCCCCTCGTCGACCAATGTCAGGTCGACGACGAGACCGGCGAGCTGCTGCCGGTCGTCACGATCGTCACAGACAACGGCGGTCCATTCCGATCGATGAACTTCGAGCTGTTCATCATGCGCCACCCCGAACTGCGACACGTCCGCACCAGGGTGAAGTCACCGGGGCAGAACGGATCACGCGAACGCGGCTTCGGGACGCTGAAGTACGAACGGCTGTTCCTCGACGACATCCCCGACGCGCTCACCCTCGTCGAACGCGCCGAGGACTACCGCATCGAGTACAACGAGACCCGCCCTCATGAGGCGATCGCTTGGAACCGGCCGATAGAGGTGCACATGGGCCTGGCCGACCCGACCATCCCCAACTTCGAAATCGAAGAATCCCTGCCAACTACTTGACGCGGGACACCTACACCCAGCTCGAAGCCGCCGGCCTCTACCGCGAGATCAAGCAAGTCATGGCCGAAGACGCCGCCCGCCGCAAGAGCGCCACCCAGTTCAGCAGCGAAAACCAGCCGGGAAACGACGGTCCCGCAAAATTTGCGGGACCGTCGAGCGCACTCGGCGATGCGCGGGGGCAAGCGGCCGCGATGATTCCCGGCGGTGCCTCGCACACGACACTGGAGAAGATCGGCTACCTCGAAGACATCGCCAACAACCCCGCTCAGCCCGAGACGTTGCGCGCCGAGGCCGCCGCCGGGCTGGAACGGATCGAGGCCGGTGACCCGGTGCATCCCATCTACCAAGCGATCCGCGAAGCCGACACCACCGAGCGGGAGCGGCGCGAAGCCGAACTGCACGCCCGCGCCGAAGCAGCCGTAGCCCACGCAAAGTCGATCAAGAAGGGCAAGCGCACCCCACCCCGTCCATTGCCGCTCGTCACCGACGACGGGCAACCAGTCCGCTACCCAGTCCGGGCATTCGTCCAGACCTGGGGAGAACTGGCCGACTGGTGGGCCCATTACGACGCCGACACCCTCGCATCCGAGCTGACCGACGAGCAGTTCGAGAACTTCCTCGCCACCACCGACGGCACCGTCCGATTCGCCGACGCCCTCCGAGCCGCCCGCGAAGGCACGGCGGATCGGCCCCGACTCCGCGCGCTCTGACCGCAGGCGCAGGTGCCGGGTGCGCACCTGCTCGGCATGAGCCCTGCACCCACCGATCCCTGGAACCGCCGCCGACTCGTCGCCCTCATCACCGCCGGCATCGTCCTGCTGCTCCTGGCCGGCGTCGGCGTCTACGGACTCCTCACCGGCCCCGGCAGCAGCACCAGCCCCGATCCTGACCCGGAGCCCGGCCCAACCACGACGGCACCGCCGACGATGGCCCCGCGCACGCCCCGGCCACCGCAAATTCCAGCGGTTCCGCGTTCGGCCAATCCCGAGACCTTCGCTCGGGGCGTCGCGTCCACGCTGTTCGCCTGGGACACGGCCTCGGGTCTGTGGCCGCTGGACTACACCTCGGCGATCCTCACGGTCGGTGACCCCAGCGGGGAAGAGCAAGCCGGTCTGGCCTCCGACGTAGCGACGTACCTGCCGACCCGCGACGCCTGGATCGAGCTGCGGCAGTACGCTACCCGCCAGCGGCTCACCATCGAGGTCGCGTACGTCCCCGACGCCTGGGCCGACGCGGTAGCGCAGGCACAGCCGGGGCAGCTCGCGGCAGGCACGACGGCCGTCACGATCGAGGGCACTCGTCACCGTGCCGGGGTCTGGAACGGCCAACCGGTGACCAGCGAGCATCAGGTCGCTTTCACCGTGTTCGTCGTCTGCGCACCGACCTATCCGACGTGCCATCT
Source organism: Microbacterium sp. HA-8 (assembly GCF_046111165.1). Taxonomy (NCBI): domain Bacteria; kingdom Bacillati; phylum Actinomycetota; class Actinomycetes; order Micrococcales; family Microbacteriaceae; genus Microbacterium; species Microbacterium sp. HA-8. Next base: position 1,257,994 of record NZ_CP162025.1, on the reverse strand, counting down.
GCTGCGGCTGTCGCAGCTCGACAACCCGCTGCGCTGACGGGGATGGTGTCGTGTTCCGCAAAGCCGCCATCGCAGCCCTGGCGCTGCTGTTCTTCGCCCCCGCCGCAGCACTCCTCGGCGTCGGGGTGCTGATGAACCCCGCTGCCGCCTACTGCGCCACGCCTACCGGGACTGTGAACCTCGGACTGATCCCGGACTCGCTCACCGTGACCACCGCGAACGGCGAGACCTTCACTCTGAACCGTCAGCAGCTCAGGCACGCGGCCACGATCATCTCCGTCGGCAACGGCATCACCGACATGGGCAGACCAGGAATCAAGATCGCGCTGATGGCCGCACTCACCGAATCCACGCTGCGGATGCTCACCAACACCGGCACCTACCCCGAGTCGGCGAACTACCCCAACGACGGCAACGGCGGCGACCACGACTCACTTGGCCTGTTCCAGATGCGCCCGCGGTCCGGGTGGGGCTCGGTCGCTGAACTCATGGACCCCACCTACCAGGCGCGAGCGTTCTTCGGCGGGCCGACCGGCCCGAACTACCCCTCGCCACGTGGCCTGCTCGACATCCCCGGCTGGCACCAGATGGACGCCGGCGAAGCCGCCCAAGCCGTCGAAGTGTCCGCCTACCCCGACCGCTACCGCAACTACGCGCCCGTCGCCGACAGCATCCTCGCCGCCCTCACCAGCGGAGGCAGTACCGCTGGTGGTGTGGGTGGTCCGGCCGTCTCGTCGTCGCGGGTGGTGTTCCCGCTACCCGAGGGCACCTGGGTGCTGACCTCGCCGTTCGGGATGCGCGTGCACCCGATCACGGGCGAACGGAAGATGCACACCGGCACCGACTTCGCAGCACCCGACGGCACGCCGATCCTCGCCGCCGCGGACGGCACCGTCACCGTCGCGGAGTTCTCCGGCGGGTACGGCGGCCTCATCGTCATCGAGCACACCATGGACGGCAAGACCATCGCGACCGCGTACGCGCACATGTGGCAGAGCGGCATCCACGTCCGTCCCGGAGACCGGGTGAGCGCCGGGCAGCACATCGGCGATGTCGGCTCCTCGGGCATGAGCACCGGTGCACATCTGCACTTCGAGGTCCGGCCCGGCGGCACGAACGGCGAGACCATCGACGCCGCCGCCTGGCTCAACGAGCACGGGGCTGCGAACCTGCCGACGGCGACCAGCGGATCACCCGCCGCCTGCAACAACAGCGCCGCGGGCGCGCCGACCGGTGTCGATGGAGATCCCGATCGGCTCATCGACGATCCCACCAGCTCGGGCAAGATCACCGCCCGCTTGCTCCACCTCTACCAGCAGACCCCCGCCGCGTTCCCCGACACCGGCTGGGGCTGCTACTCGCCGCGCCCCGGAACCAAGTCGGAGCATCCGCTCGGCAGGGCGTGCGACATCACCTTCGGCAACCGGATCAGCCAGCGACCCACCCCAGCACAACTCGACGCCGGCTGGAAGGTCACCAACTGGATGAAAGACAACGCCGACGTGCTCGGCATCGAATACCTGATCTGGCAAGGGAAAATCTGGTCCCTCGCCCGCGACGCCGAGGGCTGGCGACCCTACAACGGCGGCGGCATGCACGATCCCGCCTCCATCACCGGAGGCCACTACGACCACCTCCACGTCACAGTCAAGGCAAACTAGCAATTATTACATTAGATGTAAGCGGCGACGGCCGGGATCATGCGGTTCCCTGGTCAGGCAAGGGTATCAGTGAAGCACGTTGGCGTGCTCGAAAGCCGCCTCTGACCAGGGGAAACGCGCCCAGGCTTACATCAGATGTACTTTTCTTACATTAGATGTAAGACTTGCAGGGTGGACCTAGAGGACGGTAAGCAGCCTGGATCGGTGACGGCGTTGAGGCCGGGCAACGTAGCGTTGCTGCGCCCGGCCGAGCAGGTCTTCGATGACATGCTCGCGGGCTGGTCGGCACAGCAGTCCTCGCGGATGTTGAACCCGAACACGATCCGGGCGCGGTTGGCTCAGGTGCGCCGGTTCGCCGGGTTCTGCGGGAGCCTGCCGTGGGAGTGGACGCCGGCCGATGTCGAGGAGTGGACGACCGAACTGGTCTCCGGTGAACGTCCGTGCTCGCATGGCACGATCCGCTCCTATCAGAATGCGGTCGCGCTGTTCTGCGACTACCTGACCGACCGCCGCTACGGCTGGACCGAGCGGTGCGAGGAACTGTTCGGCACACACCCGGTGCAGGTCTGCCATGAGTGGAACACCGTCATCCACACGAGCGATCACGAGGCACGCCCGGCGGTGCGGCCGCTGTCGCGGGTCGAGGTCCAGGAGTTCTTCGACTATGCCGACGATCGCGTGGACCGGGCCCGCACGCGAGGCAAGAAGGGCTGGAAGTCGTTGTTTCGCGACGCGACGCTGTTCAAGATGATCTATGCCTTTGGCCTGCGTCGCCGTGAGGTCGCGATGCTGGACCTGCACGACTTCACTCGTAATCCCACGGCCACCGAGTTCGGCCGGTTCGGGGTCTGCAACGTCCGCTGGGCCAAGGCCAGCCGCGGTTCCCAGCCCAGGCGTCGGACGGTGCTGGCGGTGTTCGACTGGACTCGCCCAGTGATCGAGGAGTACGTCACCGAGGTCCTGCCGCTGTTCGACACCGGCGGAACTGCGATGCTCTGGCCGACCGAACGACAGTCGCGGATCACGGGCAGCTACATCGGGATACGGTTCGCCGAGTACCGCGACGAGCTGGGCCTCGATCCCGCGCTGCACCCGCACTGCCTGCGGCACTCCTATGTGACGCATCTGATCGAGGACGGCTTCGACCCGCTGTTCGTCCAGCAGCAGGTCGGGCACCGCTGGGGCTCGACCACCGCCCTCTACACCGGCGTGTCCGGCGACTACCGCAACCGCACCCTGCGCCGCGCACTCGATGGCGCGTTCACCCCGCCCGCGACCGAGGAGGTCTGATCGATATGACGAAGGCCGTCGCCTACCACTGGCACCTGCGCAAGGTGATGAACGAACACGGCATGCAGTCCACAACCGACTTGGTGCCGCTGCTGGCCGACCGGGGCGTGGTGATGACCTCCACGCAGGTCTACCGGATCGTGGTCGGTGAGCCCGAGCGGCTGAACATGCGGATGCTCGCCGCACTCTGCGACATCTTCGACGTCACCCCCAACGATCTCATCGAGCCCTACGTCGCGACCAACTCCCGCCGTGGACACAAGACCGGAACGACCGGCGCGACGCCGCCCAAACCCAGCAAGAACCGTCCCAAGCGCGCCACCATCCGCGGCGCTGACGAGTCCTGAGCGCAGGCATGCGGCAGTGCCCGGACTGCGGCCTGCCGATCCAACGCTCCAACGTTCCTGGCCCGCGATGCCGATGCAGCGACAAACGGCTCGCCACCGCTCGTCTTGCCGCGAAACGCGAAGCCCAGCACGCAACGATTCTCGACCTGCTGCGCACCGTTGATGCCAGCATGAGCCATGAACTCGTCGAGGAACTACTGGCCTCGGTGGCGCCCGCCGCCAACGCCAGATCGCAGCTCGTCAAACATCTTGCCGCCGAGCCGGGCGTGCTCACCGCAGGCGGATCGCGGATGCCCAAGGTCGTCAGCGAGTTCATCTACGCCGCTATCGCCGCTGGCATCGACGGGCTCGTCTCACCCTCCTGCGCCTTGTGCTCGCGGCCCCGCACCCTCTTCCACACCCACGGCGACGGTGAGCGCATCTGCACCAGCTGCTACAGCCGGCAGCACACCGCGACCTGTTCGGGTTGCGGGCGTGAAGATCGGCGCATCAAGGCCCGCACCGCCGACGGGCAGCCGATCTGTTCGCGCTGCCACGAACACGCCCGACCACAGCAACCCTGCGACGGCTGCGGCCGGCCCGGTTCGGTCAAGCAATCGGTGGTCGACGGACGCCGGTACTGCCGTTCGTGCCGGGCCAAGCAGGCACCGACCGCACCGTGTGTGGTCTGCGGCCAGCAGCGTCGCATCAATGCCCGCACCGACGACGGCGGCGCGATCTGCACGACCTGCTACGCCAAGGCCCGCACCGGCACCACGCCCTGCGATGAGTGTGGACAGATCGCACCCTTGCAAACACGAGCCGATGGACGCACCACCACCAGCACCAACGCCGGCAAGAACCTGTGCGCACGCTGCTACCGCTATCCACGACGGCTCTGCGGCGTCTGCGGTCGACACAGGCGAGTGGCGTTGAAGGCGACCGACACCAGCCCCGATATCTGCCCGACCTGCTACCAGGCCCCAGTCGTCGACTGCTCCATCTGCGGCCAACAGGCCCTGGGCCGGCGCACCACCAACCACGGCCGGCCCCGCTGCTTCTCCTGCCAGACCATCGGCCAGATCGACGCCGCGCTCACTGGCCCCGACGGGCTGATCCGCCCCGAGTTGGTGCCCGTGCGCGACGCTCTGGCCGCGAGTGATCGGCCCCGGTCACTGCTGACGAACTGGCACAACCTGTCGAGCCTGCATCTACTCAGCGATATCGCCCAAGGCCGGCTCGAGCTGAGCCACGAGGCTCTCGATGCCCGCCCGCAGGTCTTCTCGGTGACCTACCTGCGCGCCATGCTCGTCGCCGCCGACGCACTCCCACCACGCGACGAGAACGCCGTCCGGCTGCGCCGCTACGCCGCCGAAGCTGCCACCGACATCACCAACCCCGAATTCCGCGGGGCGCTGTCCCGCTACGCCCGCTGGCACGTCATCGGCCGCGTCAAGACCAACCGCCATGGCCACATCTCACCGACGACCGCCGGACGAGCCAAGGCCAACATCCAGAGCGCCCGCAACTTCATCGACCACCTCACCGCCAGCGGCCATACCCTCCACGACTTCCCGCAAGCCCAGCTCGAGACATGGCTGAGCAGGGACTCAACCCGCCGCATCGGGTTCATCCGCTGGCTCAAACAAGGCGGCTACCTGACCCGATGCCAACTGCCCGACCCCATCAGGCAGAAAGACCCCAGTCACGACGTCGACCCCGAGGAACAGCTCGGCCTTGCCCGCCGGCTCCTGCACGACCCCGACGCCGCCAGCGTGGAAGACCGTGCCGCGGCCTGCCTGATCCTGCTCTACGCCCAACCCGTCACCAAGATCGCCGCTCTGACCACCAGCGATATCCAGGTCCGTGACGCAGGCACCTACCTCACACTCGGCCCCGAACCCCTGCTACTCATCCCGCCGCTGGACGCTATGGTCAAGGCGCTGCCGGTCGCCAAACCCTTTGGCACCGCAAGCACCCTGGCCGACCCCCGGTGGCTGTTCACCAGCAAGAACGCCGGCACCCACCTGCACCCCACCTCGCTGATGGCGCGGATGAACCGGCTCGGGATCACCACTCGCGCCAGCAGGAATACCGCGCTGCTGCACCTGGCTGCCACGACTCCACCGGCCGTGTTCGCCTCCCTCGTCGGCATCCACATCACCACCGCCACCCGCTGGGCCGAACTCACCGGCGCCGCCTGGAACAACTACGCCGCCCACGTGCCAATCAGGACAAACAGTCAGCAAGCATCGCGACGTGAACGCCCGCGCTGATGGTGATCAATCTGACCAGCCCAAACGCAGTGAAGTCAGGTAAAATCTGAGATCAGAGCCCGCATCCGGGCTCGCGGACGAGGGAGCAGTACCCGCACCACGACAAGACTGCCACGAAAGGGGCACGTCTCGTCATGGCCTGGACCATTCTGATCATCTCTGGTGCGCTGGAGGCCGTCTGGGCCGTCGCGCTCTCAGAGTCCAAGGGCTTCAAGAAACGCAGACCCACTGTGGTCTTCTTCATCGCGCTCACACTGAGCATGGCCGGCCTTGCTTGGGCGATGACCGACCTTCCAACCGGCACCGCCTACGCCGTGTGGGTTGGCATCGGCGCGACCCTGACCGTGCTATGGGGATTCCTCACCAAACAGGAGCGGCCCACCATCGCCCGCCTACTACTGCTGGTGCTGCTGGTCGGCTCGGTCATCGGCCTGAAGGCGGTGAGCTAAGCCATGCCGTGGGTCATCCTGCTCCTCAGCGCCGTCTTCGAAGCGATCTGGGCCACCGCACTCGGTATGTCCAACGGCTTCACCGAACCGGCACCCACGATCGTGTTCTTCATCGCCCTGGCGATCAGCATGGTCGGACTGGGCTGGTCGCTCAAGCACATCCCGATCGGCACCGCCTACGCCGTGTGGGTCGGGGTCGGTGCGGCGTTGACCGTCGCCTATGCGATGGCCACCGGCACCGAGTCGATCTCCCTCGGCAAGGTCATCTTCATCACCGGCATCATCGCTGCGGTCGTCGGACTCAAACTCGTCCCGCACGCCACTCACGACGAAGAGCAACCGACAACCTGATCGACTCACCCCACGCACTGGTGGCGCAGGCAGAACACCCGCGCCACCAGACGGGTCACCCCGTTACGCATCGGAAGTTCGCTACGCCACGAGGGTGCCCGCGCACCTCATCAGCATGGAATACGAACGCTCCGAACAATTGCCTACGCCGGTTGGGTGATCGACGATGGGTGTCTTCCCCGACTTCGACGGGCTCGGCGGCATCGGCGACCTCCGCGCCGTGGTCGGCGCGCTCCTGACCTTCGTCCTCATCGACGCCATCCTCATGCTGATCGTCTCCGCGATCGTCTGGGCCATCGCGACAGCCCACGGCAACTACGCCACCGCCAGCAAAGGCCGCATCGGAGTCCTCGTCGCCGTCGGTGCCGCCGTCCTCGCCGGAGGCGGCGTCGCCTGGATGAACTGGCTACTCACAGTCGGGTCGAGTTTGTAGCGTTGCGGTCATTGATCCGATTCCTCCGCGTCGGCGCTCGCTGTTTCGCACCGGTCGAGCAGGCGCGCGAGGTAGCTGTACGCCGCGAGGCGCTCCATCGCTTCCTGCTCGGACAGTTCGGTGCGCGTGTGGGTCGTCACGTTGCGGACCGTGAGGTTCAGACCAGTGGCCAGCGCGTTGAGTGCCTTCGCGAGCGGCTCAAGACCACCGCGCATGCTCTTCACCGTCTTGTCATCCGACCCTCCCGGCCAGGTGAGCTTCGGCTTGCCCGGTTCAGGTGCGCCTGGCGACAACGTCTGCTGCCAGAAGACCGTGTCATCGACATCGTTCCTGCCGAGACGTTCCTTCCAGTGGACCGTGAGGCCTTCGGCCGCTTCACGAACTGCAACTCGGTACTGATGCGTCGTCCAATGGGCGGAGGCACCAGCCCAGACCACGGGGTGAAACTGTGCGGGAGCGAACGTCGGAAGGTCAGAGTCCGTACGTGACTCGGCGTCGACGATCATCGCGTCGAGCCTGCCCTTGACGTTGGCGGTAGTAGTCCGAATATCCCGAGGCGCGATGGGGGCCTTGGGTGCAGACATAAATGACCAGTTGGAGATTGGGTCGATCGCTCCGAGACCAGCGATCCCAATGTAGGCGCCGGTCACTGACACTGCGCTCGCTGCCAGGCCAGCAGCCTCCGCGACACCGAGTTCGAGACGTTGAACCTCGCTCTGATCCTGGCCTTCCTTTGTCCACACAGTAGGAAAGAGGCCGCGCGCCGACATGTGATCCGACTCAACCTGAGTGCTCATCCAGGCGTCGAAGGCTTCCTCGAACTTCTCAACGGCGGCACGCAATCGCTGGAGGTAATCCACCCCGTACTGACTCATGTTCCTTGCACCCCTCGATTCAGCGGTCCCGTGCGGGCGAGCGACGCACAGATGCTCCAAGGCTACGGGCGTCCACCGACGGGGACGGCGACGAGAGCGCACCTGTCGCGTGTACCCGTCTGCGAGTTCGCGGGCGGACCGCCCGTCGCCAAGGAGACCTACCGTGTTCGATCTGCTCACCAACGTCATGTCCGCGCCCCTACTGGTGCCGATGGACATCAACATCGACCCCAACACCGACGGCCTGCCGGGGATCAATCAGCTGCGCACCATCGTCGGCGCGGTGATGACCGTCGGCCTCATCCTGTCCGTGCTCGCGCTGATCGTGTCCGCGATCGTGTGGGGCTTCGGTGCGAACTCCTCGAACCCGCACCTCGCCTCGCGCGGGAAGATCGGCGTCCTCGTCTCCTGCGGCGCAGCGGTGATCTGCGGCGCGAGCGTGACGCTGATCAACTTCTTCTGGAACGTCGGCCAGTCCGTCTGACCCGCCCCGTCGGCGAGAGCTGGTGTTCGTGATGGGCGTGTGCGACGTTCCCGTGATCTCCTCGGTCTGCGATGCCGTCGGCGAAGGAGCCGCGTCTCTGGTCGCGGCCCCGTTCGACTGGCTCGCCCAGGCGATGGGTGCCGCCGCAGGGTGGCTGTTCGAGGCGGTCTGGTCGGTCTTCGACACCACGACCCTTGTGGATGTCACCAAGCCCGGCTACATCGCCGTCTACAACCTGCTGTTCGGCATCGCGGTCTTCGTGATGCTGATCTTCTTCTGCCTCCAACTCATCACCGGGCTGATCCGACGCGACCCCACCGCACTCACCCGCGCCGCCCTCGGCCTGGCGAAGTCCGTCCTCGGGTCATTCGTGGTCATCACGCTGACCGCGCTGCTGCTGGAAATCGTCGATCAACTGTGCATCGGGATCGTGCAGGCCGCCGGAGAGACCACCCAGTCGATGGGAGACAAGATCGCCCTCCTCGCCGCAGGGCTGGTCGGCATCAACATCGCCGCTCCCGGCGTGGGCGCGATTATCACGATCTTCATGGCCGGCCTTGCGATCACCGCCGCCGCGATCGTGTGGCTGTCCCTCCTCGTCAGGAAAGCGCTCCTGCTGGTGGCGGTCGTGTTCGCGCCGCTCGCCTTCTCTGGTGCCTCGTGGGACGCCTCGCGGGGGTGGATCGGGAAGTGGGCGATGTTCGTCGTCGCCCTGATCTGCTCCAAGCTCGTCCTCGTCGTGATGTTCCTCGTCGCGATCACCCAGGTCTCGGCACCGATCGACGCCGACCTCGCCTCGGTCAGCGACCCCATCGCGGGAATCGTGCTGATGGCGATGGCCGCATTCGCCCCGTATCTCACGTACAAGTTCATCGCGTTCGTCGGGTTCGACATGTACCACGCGATCGGCTCCGAGCAGGACGCCAAGAGCGCCCTCAACCGCCCGATCCCCGTCCCGACCAAGCCGCAAGGCGGCGGCGACCCGAAGAAGGTACTCGACGGAACAAGCGGCGGAGGTGGGAACACGGGCGGAGCCTCTGGCGGTGGGAGCAGCGCACCGCCACCGCCGAAGACCCCGGCAGCAGGACCCGCCGCGAGCGGCGGAGGTGCCGCCGCTGGTGGAGGGGCCGCAGTGGGCGGGGGCGGCGCAGCCGGCGGAGGCGGAGCAGCCGCCGCCGGCCCAGTCGCCGCGGGCGTCGTGATCGGAGCGAGCGTCGCCAAGGGCGCCGCCACCGCCGGCCCCAAGGCCGGGACGGCACTGGGAGCCCAGGGCGAGCACGCCGCCGACGCAGCCGCGCAAACACCACCACCGCCACCGTCCGCGACGCCAGGGGTGGCACCGCCGTCGAGCCCCGCGCCGCGCCCGCCAAGCGCTGACTCATCGCCGCCACCGCCGAAGCAGACCCCGCCGCCCGCGCCACGCCCACCGAAGGAGTAGACGATGAGCAGCACGAACAACGACCGGCAGACCGCGGGCGAACTGGTGCCGGTGAAGTTCTCCCGCCTCACCCGCCGCGGTGTCCTCCTCGGCCTTTCGCTGACCCAGCTCATCACCCTCGCCATCGGCGGAGCCACCCTCATCGGCGCGTTCTACGCCGGAGGCGGGATACTGCTCGCCTACACCGCCCCGATCTGGGTACTCGCCGCCGCACTGACCTGGATACCCATCGCGGGCCGACCGATCGTGGAATGGCTACCCATCGCCTGCTGGTGGCTGTGGCGCACCACCGGCGGCCAACTGCTGTACCGACGCAGGATCGTCGTGCCGCGCCCCGTCGGGACACTCGCGCTGCCCGGTGACATGGCGCGGCTGCGCGAGTACACCGACCCCGACACGGGCGCCGGGATGATCCACGACCCACACGCCGCCACCCTGACCGTAGTGTGCGAGGTCACCCATCCCGCGTTCGTGCTCCTCGACCCCGGTGAGCAAGAACGGCGCGTCACCTCCTGGGGCCGCGTCCTCGCCACCGTCTGCCGGTCCGGGCGCATCGCGACCCTGCAAGTCCTCGAACGCACCCTCCCAGACTCCGGAACCGGGCTCGCCGAATGGTGGGCCACGCACGGCACCCCGGACGGATCGTGGGCAGCCGACACCTACTCCGAACTCATCGAACGCGCCGGACCCGCCGGCGAGCGCCACGCCACCACGCTCTCGCTGTCGCTGGACATGCGGGCCAGCGCCCGGCAGATCAGAACCGCCGGCGGCGGGATACGTGGTGCCGCCGCCGTGCTGCGGCAAGAGATGAACACCCTCGTCGCAGCTCTCCGCTCTGCCGACCTGTCACCGTCGGGATGGCTCACCCCAGGGCAGATCGCGGTCATGCTGCGCTCTGCATATGACCCGGCCATCGCTGCGACACTGGAACGTCACGGCAGGCTCGGCCAGTCGCTCGCGACGGCAGGACCGGTCGCAGTCACCGAGACCTGGAGCCGGCTGCGCACCGACTCCGCTCACCACGCGGTGCTCTGGGTCAGCGAGTGGCCGCGGTCGCTGGTGTATCCGGGGTTTCTGTCGCCGGTACTGCTGTCCACCGGCATCCAGCGGTCGTTCTCGCTGATCTGCACACCGATGCGCTCCGACCAGGCCGCCCGGGACATCCGCAAGAAGAAGGTCGAGTACATCTCAGACCAAGTCCAGCGCGCGAAGATCGGCCAGATCGACGACGCCTCCCAGACCGCCGAGTACCACGACGTGCTCCAGCAGGAAGCCGACCTCACCGCCGGCCACGGCATCCTGCGCTACACCGGCCTGATCGCCGTCTCTGCACCCACCGTGGAAGAACTCGACGCCGCAGTCGCCGCCATCGAGCAAGCCGCGATCCAAGCATCCTGCGAGACCCGGCTCCTCGTCGGGCAGCAAGCCGCCGCGTTCACTGCCGCCGCGCTACCGCTCTGTCGCAAGGTGTAGAGGCTACGCGGACGGCAACTCAGCAGCAGAGGCAATGGCAGCCGGAGCTTCGGTGCGACCAGAAGCGCCATCTGCGATCACAGTCACCAGGGCATCGATGCTCTCGTGGTCGGCGTCAGCAGGGAACATCCACTGGACATCACTTCGTTCTGTAGTGACGCCGATGGTTGGCCGCACTCGCTCTCCGTGATTCGTTCTCGGACGCACGTACTTCACCTCATCGAGTGGGTACGTGGTGCCGAGCTCGCCACGACGTAGAAGCGCCTTCGGTGTCGCGGTGACGATTCGAAGGTCTGTCACCGCGACGAAGGTGCTGGACGTGAGCATTTCGGCCATCGCGCCGGCCCTTCCGGGGGCGAGCGCGTCCCAGGCCGTATCGACACGCTTGGCCAGGAGCACTGGCACCACTCCTGTGAGGTTGTGTGCGCCGGTCTCGTACGGGAACGCAATGCTGCGGAGTTGTTCACCGTCCTCCAGGAACCACCGAAGCACGTGCAGATAGGGATCAAGATCGAGCCCCTCGGGTGCGCACACCGTGGCCGGCACTGCTGGCATCTCGACTGCTGGTTGGAGCATGTCGGCCAAAGGCTCGATGGCTTCGAGGAGCTGCCTGCACGTGAGCTGAGACGCCTTTGCATCCTTCCGCTTCTTCGTGAGAGGCACGGTAGCGCGACCGGGGAGCTCCGCGATGATCCTCAACTCACGCACGAGTGACTCGGTCAACGCGCGGATTTCGGAGAGCGACTCGTTGATCTCGGCGGGCGTGTTCCGGACGATCCGGTCGAAGAGCTGCGCTTCGCTCTCGTCATTGGTCCTTCGTGTTCTGGCGAGGGCAGCCCGGACAGCCTGGTACTCCGCGTGGGTCTTCAGCGAGCTGAGCAGCGCGTAGGTATCGAAGACGATTGCTTCGGCGTTGGATTCGAGGTACTGACGGCGAGCGCGACCCTCCACCTTCCCGAGTTCCTGAACGTGGCCTGCCACGTTCTTGCGGTACAGCTTCAGTTGCTTGCGGATGTTGGGGCCGCTGGGAGCGATGGGCTCCCAGACAGAGTCTGTGATGGCGTCGAGTTCGCGGGTCTCCTTGACTGCCTCATCGACGGACTCCGCCAGTCCTTCAAGCTCTGCCCATTGCTCGTTTCGGATGGCCTTGAGCGTCTGCGTCGTGAGCTGGATGTTGGAGCGGACGAGGCCGGAAATCTCGCCGAGCTGCATCTGGAGCGCGATCATGGCGACGGCCGGCCCGATGGCTGCGATCGCTGTAGCGGCTGTCATTGAAGCGGGGATGAAACGCGCCTGGGCGACCAGTTCGCCGTTCTTGAAGATCGCCCCGAGCTTGGCGCCGTCCTTTGCTGCCATCTGGCCGCCGCTCTTGAGCAGGGACAGCGTGGCGTCGTTGACGCGGAAGAGGCCTTGCGCGCTCGATACAGCTTCCGCAACGTCTCCGACGATGGTGCCTGCGTTGCCGAGGGAGCCAAGAGCGGTGGAGAGCTGAGCGCGGTCAAAGGAAGGCACCATGTCGAGGCTGATGAGTTCAAGCCCGTCGGGGACTTCGCCGAATACGACTGCGACACCTGGTGTCACCTCGACGAGGGTCGTGGACGTCGCGAGTTCAAGCGCGTCGGACCTGATCTGCCCATCTTCCTCGGCCTGCCCGCCAATAGCCTCGTCGCTACCGGACTCGTCGCGCGCGTCGTCCATGTGGGCTCTCCTTCTCGCCGGTGACTGCCGTGTGCCTCCCTCCGACGCCTCCATCAAGTATGTCAGCCGCCTCCGACAGCGCCGGGGTGCTAGGCAGCGCACCTCCTCATCACACGACTCCCGAGGAGGCCGACCATGCCCACGTTCTTCGATTCGACTGCCGACGCTGCTGAGGCGTCCGAGGCGCTGCGGGGGTTGGCTCACGCGAGCCGGGCCTTCGTTCAGCCCGCGCAGATGTATGGGGTGATCGGTGACCTCTCGTCGGGGATGCGGTCGTTGCGGCAGGTGCTCGACCAGATCGCCGATGTTCATGAGCGCAAGGCAGCGCATGCGTTCAACGACGACGGGAGCCATGAGGCCGGGGGGCGGGACGCGTTGGCTGCTGCGGAGGAGTTGCGCCAGGCGGCGAACCTCGTCGACCGGGCCTACGACCGGCTCGCCGAGGGTTTCATCGCGGCCGGCAGGATCGTATGGCACCCCGACCCCGCCGTCGAGGAGGCCGCGCCGTCGAGGTGGGCCAACGTGGTGTTCCTCCAGGGTGACGAGGCCGACAGGCCGTTGCGCATCCTCGGCGAGCTGGGACATGTCGATGCGGTGGACTACCTCGCGCAGTGGGACTACGGCGACGAGACCACGCAGGCTGCGCTGGAGAACGGCTACGTCTACGACGAGCCCGGCGAGGGCACCAACGACCGGGTGATGATCTCGGGCGACTACGCGCTGGTCGTCAACCCGCACGTCGGCTACGTCTCCCTCTTGCGCCGCTACACCGCACCGGAGGCAGAGCCCGAGGACGTCGGGCAGGTCGAGCCCGCTCCGGTACAGAGCGCGCCGGAGCTGCTGGTGTCGTACTCGTCGCCGGGCGCCCCGGAATGGGCCGATCTGCCGACGGCGAAGCGGGATGGGTCGTGGTTCGAGCCGGCCAAGATCACGGCTGTCAAGCAGGCGCGGGGGCTGGCGCGGTGACCGAGGATCGCGCACGGCTGCACACCGCTGTCCTAGTGGCACCATCGAAGGAACGGCGCAAACTCCGCAAGCAGCGCCGCAAAGCCGAAGCCCGCCTCCACGCCGAGCAGCGAAGGACCACGCTCGCCGCAGCGAAGGCGAAGGCCGAGGGCGAGCGGGCCGAGCGCCGCGCCACGATCTACCTACCAACGGCCGGCGAGCCTGGCCCTGCTCGACTTCGCACCCCGGGCCGGTTCCATCTGACGCGGCACCAGGACACGTCGGCGACACTGGCGGGCGCGTACCCGTTCGTCGCCGAGGGTGGGCTTGGTGCCGACGGCGTGTTCGTCGGCCAAGACCTCTACTCGGGCGGGAGTTTCGTCTACGACCCGTGGGTGCTCTACGCGCGCGGTATCATCACCGCGCCCAACGTGGTGCTGGCCGGGATCGTCGGCTCCGGCAAGTCCTCGCTGGCCAAGTCGCTCTACACGCGGTCGCTGCCGTTCGGGCGGCGCGTGTACGTGCCCGGCGACCCGAAGGGCGAACACACCGCCGTCGCCAACGCCGTCGGCGGCAGAGCCATCGTCCTCGGGCACGGCCTCAACACCCGGCTGAACCCGCTCGATGAAGGCCACCGGCCCAGCGGACTCTCGGATGAGCAGTGGGCCTCGACCGTAGCGGCCCGGCGGCGTGATCTGATCGGCGCGCTCGCGGAGACCGTGCTCGCGCGCGGCTTGTCGCCGCTGGAGCACACCGCGATTGACGTCGCCCTGACCCAGACCGTGAGGGAGAACGACGTACCGATCTTGCCGATGGTCGTTGACCGCATCCTCGCCCCGAGCGCGGATTCCGACGGCAGGTTGGCCGAGGACGGCAGGCTCGTCGGCCATGCGCTGCGCCGCCTCGTGGCCGGCGATCTGGCCGGTCTGTTCGATGGGCCTTCGACGGTCGCATTCGATCCGTCGTTGCCGATGATCTCACTCGACCTCTCACGGGTCACCGAGAACTCGACCCTCATCTCGGTGCTGATGACGTGCTCCTCGGCGTGGATGGAATCCGCACTGCTCGACCCCAACGGGGGGCAACGGTGGGTGATCTACGACGAAGCCTGGCGGCTCATGTCCCACCCGGCTCTGCTGCGGCGGATGGATGCGCACTGGCGACTTGCCAGGCACTACGGAATCGCGAACATGCTGATCTTCCACAAGCTCACCGACCTCGACAACGTGGGCGACCAAGGCTCCGCCATGCGGTCCCTGTCCAACTCGCTTCTGGCGAACGCCGAGACGCGAATCGTGTACCGGCAGGAGTCCGACCAGCTCGGCCCGACCGCGACCGCCCTCGGCCTGACCGGCACCGAGCAGCAGCTCTTGCCGAACCTCGGCGTCGGCCAAGGCCTGTGGCGGATCAAGGCCAGGAGCTTCGTCTGCCAACACCAACTCCACCCCGACGAACTCGCACTCTTCGACACCAGCAGCCGCGCCGCAGGAGGCCACCGATGAACCTCACCGGCCCGCGCCGATCCATCCCAAGCGACGAAGATGCCACGGCTCCCGTCGAGTTACCGCACGCTCTCGTGACTGTCGCCGAAGACGGCACCCTCACCGCGACGGTCGATGGAACACCATTCCCGTCGCCGGACGGGAGCGCGTGGACGCGGGCGACGTTCGGACCGCTCATGGATGCCACCACCAAGGACCGCACCATCGCCGTCCGCGTCGAAGTTCGCGAGAACGACGGAAGCGTCTTCACCGACATCATCCGCCCCCGCACACCCCGCCGCGCCGTGGCGTTGCCGGAGAAGCCGGTGCCGGAGACGCGGCGGAGTCGTCACGCACGCCGGGTGCCGCGCTTGATGGAGGTCGCCGCCGACGGGTTCGTCCCCGGTGAGGATGTCGCCGTCGCGACAATCGTCTCCCACACCGACGCCACCGGAACCGGCGACGCCCGCGCGCTCGTCGACCTCGACACACTCCCCGACGCCACTGGGCAGGAAGTCATCTTGCTCGGGCGTATCTCGGGCACGTTCACGGTGCGGCGGCTGACATGAACCAGCGACAAGCCGGGGGCATGGGCGACGAACTCACCAACGCCGCCCTCGTCGGGCTGATCGGCATGTTCGGCATCGCGCTCGTGCTGCGCGCAGCCGGTAGCGTCACCGCGTTCCTCACCGGCCTGCCACAACCCGACGCCGGCCCGGCTGCGGGGCTCGGGGTGCTGTTCAACCCCGCAGACCCCGCGACCGCGCTCAGCGCCGAAGGACTCAACCCGATCCTGTACTGGCTCGTCAGTGCGGTCATGCTCGGCGGGCTCGCCGCCGGGATCGTCTGGGTCTGGATCATGCTGCGCCACCACACCAGGAAGGCCGAGACCGATCCGCACCGACTCGCCGGGATCGCGACCAGCCATGAAGTCAAGACCGCAGCGTCCGCGAAGGCACTGCTTCATCGCGCGGCCACGCTACGGCCCTCCTTGGAGTCACCAGCCCCGCAGGATGTCGGCTACCTCCTCGGGGCCAGTCGGGGCACGAAGGTATGGGCATCGGTCGAGGACTCGATTCTGCTGATCGGCCCGCCCCGCTCGGGCAAGGGTCTGCACGTCGTCATCAACGCGATCCTCGACGCACCCGGCGCGGTCGTCACCACCAGCACCAGGCCCGACAACCTCACCGCCACCCTCCGCGCCCGCCGCCGCAAGGGCGGGCCGGTCGCCGTGTTCGACCCCCAACACCTCGCCGAAGGCATCCCCGCAGGGCTGCGCTGGTCACCCATTCGCGGCTGCCACGAGCCGCTGACCGCGATGATCCGCGCCAACGGCCTCGCAGCCGCCACCGGCCTGAGCGCTGGAGGGGTCGAGTCCGGCGGCTTCTGGGAGGGGAAGACCCGCACCGCGCTTCAGAGCCTGCTGCACGCCGCCGCGCTCGACGGCCGACCACCAGCCGAGCTGTTCAGGTGGACCCTCGACCCCTCGGCTGCGTCCGAAGCCGTGGCGATCCTCAACTCACATCCGAACGCGGCGATGGGGTGGGACGACTCACTGGCAGCGATGATCGACGCCGACCCCAAGACCCGCGACAGCATCTGGCAAGGCGTCTCCCTCGCCCTCACCGCCCTCGCTGACCCACGCGTGCTCGACGCGGTTTCACCTGGCCCGCACGAGCAGTTCGACCCCGAGACCTTCCTCACCGAACAGGGCACCCTCTACCTGCTCGCCACCGGCGCCGGCGCGGGAGCATCCGCATCGCTGGTCGCGGCGTTCGTCGAGGACCTCATTGAAACTGCCCGCAGGCTCGGCGCCCGCTCGCCTGGAGCCAGGCTCGATCCGCCGCTGCTGCTCGCGCTCGATGAGATCGGGAACCTCGCACCCCTGCCGTCGCTCCCGATGCTCATGGCCGAGGGCGGCGGCACCGGGATCACGACCATGCCCGTGTTGCAGTCGCTCGCCCAAGCCCGCGACCGGTGGAACGAACATCAGGCCGGCGCGATCTGGGACGCCAGCATCGTCAAGATCATCCTCGGCGGCGCATCCAACAGCCGCGACCTCCAAGACCTCTCCACCCTCATCGGCGAGCGAGACGAGTACACCGACAGCATCACCCTCGGCGACCGAGGCACGCGCTCCAACCAGCGCTCCATCCGCCGCGTGCCGATCCTGCCGCCCGACCGCATTCGCACGCTGCCGTTTGGCACCGGCATCACCATGCTCCGCTCCGCACCACCCATCGTCACCAACCTGCGGGCCTGGCCCAGCCGGCAGGATGCCGCGCAACTCCGCAGCGATCGCGCCGAGCTCGAAGTCCTCCTGCGCCGCCCCGCACCCTGACGACTCTGGGTGCTGGGGCGCACCTGCCTGACACAGCGACCACATGCAGCTGGCCGCCCAAGTTCAGGAGGACGCCATCATGGCCATTCACACCCAGGAATCACTGTCAGGCTTCATCGCCTCGGAGCCGTTGCTCACCGAGACGTCCAAGGGCGATGCGAGGTTCTTCGCCCGCATCGGCAAGGAGCACTTCCGCCGGGAGGAAGACGGCTCGTTCACCCAGACCGAGACGACCTACCACCACCTGGTGATGTTCGGACGGTCGGCCGAGCATGCGCACGCGAACTTCGCCCAGGGCGACAACTTCGTGGCCGAGGGCTACACGCGCCCGGTCAATTACGAGCGCAACGGCCAGGCGATCGAGGGCGAAGAGTTCATCGCCAAGAAGATCGGCCACGACGCCGCGCGAACCCGCTACGAGGTGGACCGCACCCCGCGCAACTCGGCCGGACGAGACGCCGCCGCCTACGAGTCGCCGCAACGGACGACCGCCGCGGCCCAGGCCGCGCCGGTGAGCATGTGAGTTCGGGAGCCAGGCCATGACGAACGATCAGAACCAAGAACCCACATCGCCAGATGTCCCCGTTAGTCCGTCCGACGTGGATGAGCCCGACGTGTTCGACGGGCCGCCCCGCGTCACCAACGCCGACATTCCCGAACCGCCCCATCCGGTGAACTGGAACCTGCTGACGGCTCACGAGCTGGAGCAGGAATGGCTCGCGCTGAACCGGTGGGTGGACTGGCTGCGCCGCACCTACGGTCTCCAAGTCGCCGTGATCCCGCCGTTCTGGCATCACCATCCCGAGCTCGTCTGGGAACTCTCGGCGCTCCACCTGCACTGGCTGGCTGCCTACGACCCCGAGCAGAACGCGTCCGCACCCCTCGGCTGGCACCGCGACTTCGCCGATGCCCGCCAGCGACTCCGCGATTGGGTCACCGCCTGCGGCACGCACGGGGACCGCGACCGCCCCACCCGGCAAGCGGCCTGGCCCGGCGAGGAGCCGGCCCCCGCAATCCAGGACGTGAAGTTCACCGACCGGGATAGCGAGTTCGTCGAGTTCGTGATCGCTCAGGTCCGCAAGCGGCAGGAAGCCGAAGACGAGTTCTACGCCAATCTCGCCGACGACGGGGCTCCGTAGACCGATGAGCCGCTATGTCAAGAAGACCGACCGACGCTCCTACGACGAGCGGTCATTCTCCGTCCGGGCCGTGCATCGCGACCGCGCCGACCTGCACAAGCTCGCCGAAGTGCTGATCCGGCTGACGTTGCAGGAGACAGGCGAGAGCCGAGCCGCCCGCGAAGCGGTCCGGGTGCCCGACACCTACCGGGCGACTCCCGATGGCCTGGTCGCCTCAGAGGCCGCCCGGTAGAATGAACCTTGCAAGCCTCGCGACGCGGGGCGTTGTGGCCCAAACCTCGTCATCTGGCGGGCAACACGCACCGAGACCATCGGGTCTCGCCCTACAGCCTTCACCGGCTGCTCTCACGATCAACGCCCCATCCCACCGCAGTGGGAGCGCGAGGGTCGAACCGCGTGAGAGTGAGCCCCCGATGACCACCGTCGCCGATGATCCAACAGCCAGCCTGATCGACCCACCCCGGACCGCTGCCGTCGCAGTGTCCTACCTCCGGGTCTCCACCCGAGAGCAAGCAGAGAAGGGCGGGACCGACGAGGGATTCTCGATCCCCGCACAGCGCGATGCCACCCGACGCAAGGCCGAACAGCTCGGCGCCGGCATCGTCGAAGAGTTCATCGACGCAGGAGCCTCCGCCAAGTCATCCGACCGGCGCGAGCTGATGCGGATGATCCAGTACGTCAAGGCCAACAAGGTCTCCTACTGCATCGTCCACAAGGTAGACCGACTCGCCCGCAACCGCGCCGACGACGTGAGCATCCACCTCGCACTCCAACAGTGCGGGGTCATGCTCGTCTCCGCGACAGAGAACATCGACGAGACGCCCTCGGGCATGCTGCTGCACGGCATCATGTCCACGATCGCCGAGTTCTACTCCCGCAACCTCGCCACCGAAGTCACCAAAGGCATGACGCAGAAAGCCATCGGTGGAGGAACGAACGGGCGAGCACCCATCGGCTACCTCAACGTCCGCAAGCGCGACGAGATGGGCCGCGAGCTCCGCACCATCGAGCTCGACCCCGAACGCGCGCCCATGATCGAGTGGGCCTTCAAGGCATACGCCTCCGGGAACTGGAGCGTCAGCCAGCTCCACGACGAACTCACCTCACGCGGACTCCGCAGCCTGCCAACCCCGAAGCGAGCGGCGAAGGCTCTCGCCGTCTCGACCGTGCACCGGCTCCTCACCAACCCCTACTACAAAGGCGATGTCGTCTACCGGGGCACCCGCTACAAGGGGAACCACCCCGCGCTCGTGCCCGCCGAGGTCTGGTACCAGGTCCAGTCCGTGCTCACCGCGCACCAGTGCGCCGTCGAGGCGACCCAGGTTCACGGTCACTACCTCAAAGGCACCATCCACTGCGGCCAATGCGGGTCGCGGCTCATCGTCTCCAACGCGAAGAACCGCCACGGCAACGTGTACTGCTACTTCGTCTGCTCCGGCCGGCATTCCAAGCGGACCGAGTGCACGCGCCAGGCCATGCTCATCGAGGACGTGGAGAAGCTCGTCGAGGACTACTACTCCCGCGTCCAGATCACACCCGCCCAGCAAGACGCCCTCGCCGGGATGCTCCACCACGAGTTCGACCGGCTGATGGCCGCCGAAACCGAAGAACTCGCGCGTCTCACGGCCAACCGCGACCGGCTCGAAAGCGAGCAAGACCGACTCATGCAGGCCCACTATGCCGACGCGATCCCGCTGACCGTGCTCAAGCGCGAGCAGGACCGCATCCTCGCCGAACTCGACAAGGTGACCCGACGTATCGACGCCCACTTCGGCGACTACGCCGACGCCCGCGCCCACCTCGACGACGCCCTCGGGCTCCTCGCCAACTGCGCCGACATCTACGCCCGCTGCGACGATACCAACCGACGGCTATGCAACCAGGCGTTCTTCACGAAGGTCTACATCGACGAGGACAACGAGCTGCGCGTCGAGCACAACCGGCCCTTCGAAATGCTGCTCGACCCCCAGGTCAACGCCAACGCTCTCACCCGGGCCGCAGACACGAACAAGGCCCGAACCCCCGCCAAAGTTTCCATTGGCAAGGGTTCGAGCCTTGTGCCGTCGGTGGAAATGCTGGGAACTTATTCGAATCTCAGGGGTGGCGGAAACACGGCCCTGACGCTGATCGAGGACGCTCGCCGGTGTCAGCAACCACGCCAGACACCTACGGGGAATCGAAACGGGAAAACTCTCCAGGAGCGCGTCAAGCGGCTGTCGGAAGCGGAGACCGCGGCGCTCATCGAGGCATACAAGCAAGGCGCCACGGTCTACGAGCTCGGACGCCGTTTCGGCATCCACCGCACGACGGTCTCCGAGCACCTACACCGCGCAGGCGTGCCCACGCGCACAGTGCGGCTGGTCGTTCTGAGCGATGAGGATCGTGAGCGCGCGCTAAAGGCTGCGCAGGCGGGGATGTCGGTGCGACGCATCGCCACGCTGATCGGTGTGACCGAGCGCGTGGTCGCACGGACACTCGATGACGCCGGAGTGGAGCGTCGTACGTACTCAGCCCGCCTCGCGTGACCGCGCTTGACAGGGCGTGGCAGAAGCCTCATAGTCTCACGCAGCAAGACGCGGAGAAGTCCCTTGCGGTGTGACCTCCGACTTGTGTCACGTTATGGCCACCGCGCTGGGCTGAACACCAGCCGTTCGCGGTCGTCGTAACGTCGGCCCCGTGTTGCCTGCGGAATCAGGCACGAGAGGGGTAGAGGATGAGAAAGTCCTTCCGTCCACGGTTCCAGCTACGCGGAATCGCCTGGTGTATGGGCCTGGTCGCACTCATGTTCGCCTTCGGGCTGGTCATGATGATCGTCCAAGGGCAGCCGAGCATCCACGAACTATTCCAGGCTATCTGGATAAGCGTGGTCTGTTGGATCGCCGTCCTGATCCACCTACTGGCGACCGTGACTGCAGCAGAGTATTCGACGTGGAAGCAAGCGCGTGATCGTCACACGTCCTAACCTCACCCAGCCCCGCGCCCCGTTGACCGCTTGGTCACGGGCGCGGGGCTCTTCACATTCCTGCAAGTTCCTCGCTGCTCAGTGACGTCCCCACGACGACCATGAGAAACCCTTCCAGACCAAGGGGGCTTGGCGGGGCTTCCCTCCGAGCGGGTTCAGCAAAGCGATGATCGCCGCGATAAAAGGCATGACAAAGTACAACCACGCGGGGATGCTGAGGTCTGCAGTTGGCGAGGTGCCTGTCCAGTCTCCGAAGGCCGCGAAAGCGGCGAACACGACGAGCCCCATCATTACGACGGTGTTCTTCGTCTTTGCGATCTGCGGTGATAGGAGCGCCATTGCGATCAGCGACTGCGAGTAGGGGCTATGGAACGTCCCTCCCGTGAACGTCGTGAAATAGCCGAGGATGATCACGCACTGCACGGACGCGATGAACAGCGCCGCTGTCTGCAGCCGGGTGAGCAGCAGCGGGGGCGTCTGGCGCTCGAAGATGGTCAGGTGGCGCGCGAGGAACCGTCGGGTCGCGTCCCATCCGAACCCGACGTAGACGACTCCGACGATCCCCAGAACCTGCCAGAGCAGTGGAAGCCAGTGAGGATCGACACCAGGGATGAAGAACTGTGTGATAATCCCTGTGCCGAGCGACAATGCGGTCGCGATGACCACCGCGAAGGCTTGCTCCGCGGTCGTTATCTCATCGACCGAATCAATGGTGCCCAGGGCGTCGACGGGCGCGCCCCCGGCGAGTCGTTGGTTCTCATCGTCCGGCTGCTCAACGGCGATGGACATACGCAGTCCCCCCGGCCCCCGCATCCCGGTGGCCTGCACTGATCTTGCGAGTCTGAACGGTATAGTCCGCAAGCGTCGCGATGCCCGTTGCGACCACGAGAATCGCCAACGGCCAGACTGCAGTGTCGGTCAGCATGACCAACGCACCCCAGAGTGCGATGGAAAGTGTGTATGAGCGGTGCCACGGGGCACCGGCGGCGACGACCCTGGCTCGCGCCAGCACCCGCCCGCCGATTCCTGCCTGAGCGAGGTCTCGGACGATCATGAACACCCATAGCGGCCACATCCCCTCCACACTCAGGCTCACCACGGCACAGACCGCGTGGACGCTGAGCCGATCGAGCGTGCCATCGAGAAGCCGCCTGACAGACGTCTCCGCGTTCAAAGCACGCGCGACGTCTCCGTCCAGGATGTCAACGACGATGAAGAGCGCGAGCAAGCCAACGGCCGTCCAGGGCGCACCGGCGAGGTATGCCAGGACGATGCCGAGCACCATCGGAACGCGCACGAGCGTCATTGCAAGCGGAAGCCCCCGCGTAAGAGGCCCGATCCGCGGAACAGCTCTATCGGACATGGGGCCGATGGGGACGACCCGCAACGTCAACATGCTCATGAATGGACCTCCCGGGTCGTTGCGCCGTTCAGGAGAGTTTCCCATGAACATCCCGCCGCCCACGTGACCGACGCCATACGGCGCTATCGAGACCATGATGCTCGACTCCCTGCTCTCGGAAGACGACGGAAGGCACCGGAGCTACGCTGCGAGGTCGCGCTCGAGTCGCCTGCCGAGGCGCCGGATGCGCTCGTCGGTGCTTGCGGCGAAGAGCTTGACATAGGTGCAGCTCTGTTCGCGGTCGGCTTCGTGCTCGGACTTGGCGAGCGCGAAGAGCTGTTCTTCGGCGGCCCAACGACGTGAGGCGACCAGTGCGGACCGGTCGTTCTGCCACACCTACGCCCGGGGGCGGGGCGGGCGCAGATGATCCCAGGCTGTGCGTACTCGTTCGTCGCCGACGCCGGCACACCTTCAGTGGATGATTCGTCCCACACACTCCGTACGCTGATGGCATGCCACCACGTTCCGAGCCTGAGTGGTTCCGGGTGACGCCCCCTGGGGTGGTGTAGTTCTCGGTGGTGGCGTCGGCGTCGTGGACGTGGATGAGCCATCGTGCGATGGTCAGTGAGAACCGGCTAAAGCTACTCACAGAAGGACACACGCACGATGGCTCTTGACCAGTCTGCCCTCCTCGAGCTCCTCGGGGAACTGAAACTCACCGACGTCACCGACCGGATCCGGACAGCGACCGAGACGCTCTATCAGGAGTTGATCGACGCGGAAGCTGCCGCGTTCATCGGCGCCGCCCCATTCGAACGCTCCCCGGACCGTGTCGCGCAACGCAACGGCACCCGCCCGCGCACTCTGACCACGATTGCCGGAGACCTCGAACTGCGACTGCCGAAGCTGCGGCAGGGTTCGTTCTTCCCCTCGCTGTTGGAGCGGCGACGGCGAGTCGATCAGGCACTGTTCGCCGTGGTGATGGAGGCGTATGTTCACGGCGTTTCGACCCGCAAAGTCGACGATCTCGTGAAGGCGCTCGGCGCGGATACCGGGATCTCGAAGTCGGAGGTGTCGCGGATCTGCGCGAACCTGGACGAGGACGTCGCCGCGTTCCGCGACCGGCCCCTCGCCGACACGACCTACCCGTATGTGTTCCTCGACGCGACCTACTGCAAAGCCCGCGTCGGCCGCCGCGTCGTCTCCCAAGCAGTTGTCGTCGCGATCGGTGTCGCCGCGGACGGGCGCAGGGAAGTCCTGGGGTTCGAGGTCGGGGAGACCGAGTCGCAACCGTTCTGGACCGCCTTCCTGCGCTCGTTGAAAGCGCGCGGGCTGGGCGGGGTGAAGCTCGTCATCTCCGACGCGCACACCGGGCTGATCTCCGCGATCGAGACCGTGTTCACCGGCGCGTCCTGGCAGCGCTGCCGGGTGCATTTCATGCGGAACGTGCTCTCCAACGTTCCGAAAGCATCGGGGCCGATGGTCGCGTCGATCATCCGCACGATCTTCGCCCAACCCGACACCCAGCACGTGTTCACCCAGTTCCACGAGGTCGTGCGCATGCTCGGCCGGTCACACCCGAAGATCGCCGACATGCTCGAAGACGCCAAGGACGATCTGCTCGCGTTCTGCCAGTTTCCGTTTCAGCACTGGCGTCAGATCTGGTCCACGAACCCGCTCGAACGGGTCAACAAGGAGATCAAGCGCCGCACCGACGTGGTTGGCACCTTCCCCAACCCCGCAGCACTCCTGCGCCTGGCCGGGCACGTCCTCATCGAGCAACACGACGAATGGGACGGCGCCGACCGACGCTACTTCAGCGAGCACTCCATGAAACTCCTACTCGCCGAACCCGAGGAGGTGAGCATCCCGGAACTGACCGCGGCATAATCAGAACAACTGACCTCGCACGGTGTCGAGAAACTCCACAGAGATGATGGATTCGGCTCCGGCGCCGGCGTGACCCGAAATTACACGGACGCCGTTCGCGGCTGTCTTTTTGTGGATCTGTCCGTCGACGCCGGGGTCGCTGCGGGCCGGGCGGGCACATGACTTGATAGGAGCCTGACCGGGAAGTCGTCTCACCTTTGTGCTGTCTGCACTCACCCGACCCGCGGTGACGTTCATCACCGTTGGAAGGGAATCCCGTCAATGACGAGCATGACACTCGGCCCGCCGCTGCCCAACCCGCTGTCTCCAGCGGTCGAGCTGGTCGCCGGCGTCGATACGCACAAGAACACGCATCACGTCGCGATCCTGGATCTCGTCGGCAGACCCGTCGCCGACCGTGAGTTCCGCGCTGATGGTCGCGGCTACGCGCAGGTCATCGCGTTCCTCCGCGCGCACG
Source organism: Microbacterium sp. HA-8 (assembly GCF_046111165.1). Classification (NCBI taxonomy): domain Bacteria; kingdom Bacillati; phylum Actinomycetota; class Actinomycetes; order Micrococcales; family Microbacteriaceae; genus Microbacterium; species Microbacterium sp. HA-8. The sequence continues at coordinate 1,232,683 of NZ_CP162025.1, read as the reverse complement.
GCGACGTCGTGCGCGTCGGCGTGGAGGGCACAGGCTCCTACGGGGCTGGTCTCTCACGCGCGCTGAACGCCGCGGGGCTGACCGTCGTCGAAGTCGCACGGCAGGACCGGCAAGCCCGGCGGCGTCGAGGCAAGTCCGACCCGCTCGACGCGCACCAGGCTGCTGTCGCCGTGCTCGCCGGCACCGACACCGCGATTCCGAAGACTGGTGACGGGGCAGTGGAGTCGATGCGGATCCTGCTGGCAGAGCGACGCTCCGCGGCGAAGGCCAGGGCGCAGGTGATGAACCAGATCCATGCGCTGCTGATCACCGCGCCCGAGCTGGTGCGACAAGCGTTCCGGGCCCTCAGCGGGCAGCGACTGGTGACCACGCTCGCCAAGACCAGGCCCGGAGCGATCGCGTCCCCCGATCCCGAGGTCGTCGCCCGCCAGACGCTACGGCGGTTCGCGGTCCGGCACCTCACGATGCAAGCCGAGATCGACCTGATCGAACACCAGCTTGAGCTGCTCGTCCGGCAGGTCAACCCCACACTGCTGTCTCTGAGCGGAGTCGGTCCCGTCACTGCGGCGACGCTCCTGGTCGCCGCGGGCGACAACCCTGAGCGGCTGGGGACCCGCGCGAGCTTCGCCGCTCTCGCCGGCGTCGCCCCGATCCCCGCCTCGTCCGGACAACGCACGCGGCACCGGCTCTCGCGCGGCGGCAACCGGCACGCCAACGCCGCCCTGCACCGGATCGTGCTTCTACGCATGCGACACCGCGAGCCTCGAACGATGGCCTACTTCGAACGGCGCCGCGCGGAGCAGCTCACCGACCGCGACATCATGCGCTGTCTCAAACGGCACGTCGCGAACGAGGTCTACGCCGCCCTGCTCAACCCCGCCACCGACAACCCAGCCGGGCGCGAGCTCAGAGCCCGCCGACAAGCGATCGGCATCCCGATCAGCGTCCTCGCCGCCACTCTCGGCGTCCCCTACCAGCGGCTACGACGACTCGAGATCGGCACCCGCGCCGACCCCGACCTCGAAGCTCGAGCGACCGCCGTCCTGGAACGAATCAGCCCACCACTGGCCGCTTGACAGCAATAGGAGCATCCACACAGAGGGACGTCACCGTGGTTCCGTCTCACCGAGGCAGCCACAACGGAGATCATGAGCAGGGTCTCCGAAGCGGTGTCGGCCAACGCGATGGCACCACAAGTCCAAGCTCTCCCGACGCTCGCGCACTGGTTCCTTCTCGATGGCCTTCTGCTCGCGAATCAGGCGAACCGTGCCGGGATGCACGCTAACGCCCTCGCCCTGACCAGGCAGTGCGTCTAGGCAATGAGCATCATCGAACTCGGCATCTGCGGGCACCCCGACGCCGAGGCAACCCTGCATAAGTGGGAGGCCGATGAACTAACACCCGGAAAGCTGCGAGCTTGGTTGCAGGCCAACGTCTGGCCCCAGTATGGAACGGGCCTCTGGAACGAGCACTGGTCGGACTTCATGCGAGAGTTCGCTAGCGCCATCCAGCCCTATGCACACTACAGCAGTCCTCTCCTGCAGTGGCAGTACCGGCTGCATCACGTCCCGCTACCGTCGAACGACGATGGGAGCAAAGAGTTGAGCACGGTCATTGAGCTCACGCCACGCGCATACGACGCGCAAAAGGCGACGCGCATCACGCTCTTCCACGGACTCATCTCCTACGTCCTCGGCCGCATTGTCGCGACCAGTCGGCCCGATGATGCGGAGTTCCGCCAGCTGGTGGAGCGCGTCGGCGACGCGCTAGGTAAGTCGCGCTACCTCGATGGCCACGCAACAAACTGGAGCCAGCAGTTCTGGGCAATGGTCTGGGATCGACGCGGTGGGACGATCCTCGAATGACCACTGCGTAACCACCGCCTATGACGTGCGGTTGCTGAACTCGACATCGACCTTCAAATCGCGCACCAAGACTCTGCCTCCCACGATCTCGTGGCGGATGACTCGACGATCACGCACCGCTCCCTTCTCCGGGAAATCGACGAACCGATCGTTGCTGACGACGAACGTCATCGGATCATCAGCGAGGTCAAGGATCGTCTCATCAGCGCTGGTGCCCGGGGCTGTCACGTGCACCGTCACGCCGGAGAGCTGCTCGCGAAGCCGATCATCGCTCGGCAGCCCCAGCCGCGCACGGATCGAAGCATCGAAGATGACCGTGAGTTCATACTCGTCCTGCAGCCGAGCGCAGAGTTCCCTCAGCGCGAAGAGGCCGACGAGCTTGTCGCCTTCGTAACAGAGGTTGCTCCCGTCAATGACCAGCGAGCGGATCTCCCGCGATCCGCGCCGTGCGATGTCATGAAGCCGACGCTCCAGCTTCTCGCTCGTACGCTCCTTCGCAGCGAGCTCCTTCTGCAGACGACCAATTGCCGCCGCCGGACTGCCTGTCCCGAACCGGCGTTCGCACTCTTGGTGCACCATCGCTCGCTCATAGCTGTTGTCAGCATGTTTGAGTTCGCGGAGGAGGCGTTCAGCACGGCCCAGGTCGCGTGTGAGCTCCTCGACTTCTTCGCCTATTGCTACGAACTGAGTTCGTGGAGCGTCCAGTTCTTCGTCCAGCGCATCAGCACGCATGCGCAGGTCTTCGATCGAAGCGCTGTGCGACGAGACCTCTGCCTCCGCTTGCGAGAGTGCACCGACAGCACTCGGTCGGTTGAACCCTGCGTAACGGGCCACCGCTGCCTCGACATCGCTGAGACGCTGTGCGGCGATCTCTCGCTCTCCCGAGACACGATCGCGTTCAGCCTGGAGCCGTCGGATCTCTGCAACTCGCTTTGCCAGGCCAGACTTCGCGGCAGAGCGTTCGCTCGACATCCAGTACGCCGGATTCCAGCCCATGCGCGTCGCCGGCATCAACTCCTTGGCGCGCCTGCCCACATCGCGCAGGGTGGTCTTGATCTCCTCAAGCTGCACGTCGTAGGCGGCGACGCTCTCCTGCTCGGCGGCAAGTTGTGCGGTGAGTTTGGCGGGATCACACTCGTCGTACCACGCCATGTCCGCAGCCAAGGCCGCCTGCGTCACCCGCAGTTCGCCGAGCGTATTCTCGTGCGCCTCAAGCTGAGCTCGCAGCGGATTGAACCGTTCCACGACGACAGCCTTCTATCTGAGCCCAGTTGCGGCCCGGTCTTGGGTGAGCGCCAGCCCCGCTCACATTCCGAAACGAGAGCCAAGTCAGCAAGAGACTACGTGCTGCGGCGGGTTGCAGCTTTGACCCCCGGAGCGAACCTCCCTGACGACCTCTCACCGAGTTCGAGCAGGCCCGGAACGACGCGGCATGAACAGGGGCCGGTTCAGACAGCTACACCCCTAGTCCTCGTCGTCATCTTCCATGAGCTCGTCCTCCATGTTGTAGATCGCCGCGGACACCTTCGACATGTCGCTAGAACTCAACGAGTCGTACTTCTCGGTGTACTCCTCATCGCTCATCGTGGTATCCCACCGCCGATCGATCAGCTCGTCGACAAGTTCGGCGTTGTTCCGTCTTCTTCCCATGGTCCGTGTGTCTCCTCGCATCCAACTCGGCCCACGTGGTCCTGTTCTCCGTCGCCCCAAGGCTACCGAAGCGGTCAGCACTGTTCGAGGGCCGCGCAAGTCGATACAAAGAGCGGCTTCGACATGACAGAAGTTCGTCTGGTCGCCGGTATCGCCTGCGAGCCAGAGTCATAGGCATGGAGTCATGGCGGGCATCGTGTGGTGGGAGATCGAGACGGCGGACCCCAACAGTTTCCAGCGCTTCCATGCTGTCGGTGCGGCGGATCTCCACACCGCTCGGCGCGACCGAGCGCGTGGTCGCCCGGACACTCGATGACGCCGGAGTGGAGCGCCGCACGCATGCCGCGTCACGCGCGTAGGCGGTCAGAATCGCCGTGGTTTTTACAACGGTTCGATATGACGGTTGATCCTCCGAAACCGTTCTGTATAACAAGGGAAGTCCGCGCCGGATGCGGCCTGGACGACGCGAGTGGATTGCGCGTCACGTTCTCATGAATAGGGGCGGAGACATCCGCCCCGAATCTCCTCGTTGATGCCCTGCGGCTTCAACGTGATCCACAAGGATCGCGGGCCGCTCACATCAAGGAGGTGGCTCAGATGAGCCAGATGTCCCTCACCGGAGACGGGGACGGCTACGTCCCGAACTCCGGCCGACCGGCATACGACGAGATTCGTCCGTTGTCTGTACGGATGCGCGACAGCGTCCGCGCCCAGCTCGACGTCCTCGCCCAGCTCAACAACCGCAGCGTCACCGAGGAGACTCGTCTGGCGCTGGAGCACTGGGTCGAGAAGGCGAAGACCGATCCCTCGCTCAAGGAGCGTGCTGATCGTGTCCGCGCCGAGATCGACCGCGAGGTCGAGCAGAAGCGCCGTTCCGCCGAGCGCGACGCCCAGCACCGCCGCCAGGCCATCGCCGCCGTTCTCGGTGTCGACGGCACCCAGCCGGAGCTGGACGACGAGTTCGATGTGCAGGCTTCCGAGGAAGCCGAGTACGACCCGGAGTCGGAGTTCGACGACGTCGAGTTCACGGAGCAGGCTGAGCCGGTGGAGCAGGAGGAGTCCGCTTCCGAGCAGGACACCCCGCCCGCCGAGGAGGCCGACTCGGAGCCCGGCGACAACGCCGAGGCGACCGAGACGCCCGTCAAGCAGACGCGTACCCCGCGCCGCAAGGCGAGCTGAACCACCACCCGAGGGAAGCTGTCCCCGGAGTCGAGACTGATCGAGGTCTCCTCCGGGGCGGCTTCCCGCTCTCTCCCACTCGTTGTTGCCCTGCGGCTTCCCAGGTGATCCATTCCGGATCGCCGGCCGCTCGCATCAAGGAGGTGCACCATGCCGAAAGGCATCTACATCCCCGCCGACCAGGAGGCGCCGCTGGAACACCGCGAACTCCAAGGGCTTGAGGACTACCAGACGGTGGTCGGCGGTTACATCGAAGCCGTCGATCTCCCCGAGGCCGGCGCAACGCTCTTCGTCAATGAGGAAGGGCTGCTCCGCAAGCTGCCGTTCAACCCGAGGGCGACGTTCCTCTGGTGGTTCTGGGTACCTGCCGCCCGATACAAGGCGATGCTCGTGGGTGACGCGATCCTGGTCGGCTCGTCCGACCAGCGCGGCGACGAGACCGATGTCCCGGAGCCGCTCGCGGCCAGCCTGCTCAGCCCCTACGGCCATCGCGTCGAAGTGCTGACTCACGGCGATCCGAAGTGGTATGGCAACCAGGCCAGCTATCCGGACTACTTCGAAGCCGCCGTCTGGGCCATGACGCTCCTGGAGCGCTGGACACAGGCCAAGGCCGTGCGCATCCTCCCGCTCACCGAGCAGGAAGGCATCGAGCGCGGACTCACTGCGGGTGAGCCGTCGTGAACGCCAAGACCGTCACGGCTGTTCTCATCCCGGCGCAGATCGAGCGGCCGCTCGAGACGCAGGAGGTCGCAGGGTTCGCGGACATTCAGCGACTCGCTGATCTGGTGATCCCGATCGACATCGAGAGCCGAGGAGTCACGATGTGGTCGACGCCGACGACCGCCGAAACGGCCTCCAGATTAACCTGCGCGCCTCATCGCTGCGCTGGTTCTGGAGCGCAGAAACCAGACGGCTCCCGGCGCTGCACGGCGACGTTCTCCTCGTCGGGGACGTCGGCAGCACGCTCGCCGTCGGAGACGTTCCGGCATCGCTCGTACAGGAACTTCTCCACGGAGGGCCATACGAAGTCGACTACCGGCGCACCGCCGCGCGCGGCTGGCAGACCCATCCGGATCTGCACGCAACGTACACCGACGCTGCGTTCTGGGCGATGTATTTGCTCGAGCGCGACCCCGCCCTCCACGAGACCCGCATCCGCGCCGTCTCACCATCCAGCGGCTGATTCGTCAGCCCGCCGCCCGCCCGGGAGTTCACTCCGGCCTTGAGAACCACGAGTCCTCGGCCGGAGCGACTCCTGGGCTATTTCGTTGGCGCGCCGATCGTGGCGGCACGCGAATCGCCTGGCAGCGCAGACCCATTGTCATATACAGGAGGTTCGTTGCAGGAGGCCATCTGCTCAGCCTGGGGTGATGGCGAAGCGACGACCCGATGGCCCCTGGCACTAGGTGCGCGGGTCAGAATCGGGTGGCGTGGCGCGCGGCGTTGACTCTGGCATCGCGCGCTGACGGTCGCGAACGGGAACGGGCGGGCCGTTGCGGTGTGAGAGCGTGCGGGATCGCACGGCGAGGGGCTCGTGGCGACTGTCGGTGCGTGCTGTGACGCCCAGGGACCCCTGGGGAGGCCTATGCGGGCGCCAGCCCGGCGGCTGTAGCGACGCGGAGCTTGCGGAGGTTGTGGCAGATCGTGTGGAGTAGCCATTCGCCTTGGGCGCCGGCGAGTCCGCGTAGCCGGAGCTGTCCGGCGTTTTGCCGGGTCTTCATCTGCCCGAACGCGGGTTCAACGATGGCTTTGCGGCGCGCGTAGTCGGTGCGGCCCTGCTCGGTGCGCAGCGCGTGCGCCATCCGCTCCCGCCGGCTCGCGTCCTCTGGGGCCGGGTCCGGGGCGCCGGCGGTAGGGAAGCTCTCGCCGTGACGTTGCCGTCCCGTCGCGATCAACACCTGTGCGTCCAGATCGTCGGCGGCTTCGAGGTTGGCTTCCGAGCAGTAGCCCGCGTCAGCGAGGACGACCTCTGGGGAACGCTCGATTCCTGCCGCGTCGAGGTTCCGTAGGGTCTGCTCGGCCATCGGGACGAACTGCTGGATATCGGTGGCCTGCTGGGTGACCTCGGCGCTCAACACGATCTGGTGGCCCTCATCGACAACGGCCTGCGCGTTGAACGCGTAATCGAAGCCGCGGACCGTCTTCATCATCCGCGCCTCAGGATCGGTGAAATTGCGTTGCGCTTTCGGCTTCGGCGCCGCCGTGTCCACCGCAGTCGCGACGGCCGCGTCGGCCTGCTCAGGGGGCTGACCGGCGGCGTCGGCCTTCTTCCGCGCCACGGCTGCCGCCTTCTCGGCGGCGTCGGCCTCGATCGCGTCCTTCGCGGCACGTAGTTTTGCCAGGCGCCCCTCACGGCGGGCCAGCTCCGGGGCGACCTCGTCCCCGCGCCGGTCCTGGCCGAACTGCTGATCCTCGGCCTCATCGACCGCCTCCGCCTCGGCGAGCAGCGCAGCGACCTCGGCTTGGAGCTGATCGATCTTCGGCACGATCCGGTCATAGCTCATCGCCTTATGCCGCGACGCGTTCGCAGCCAGCTTCGTGCCATCCAGCGCGACCCGCCCCAACCGCACCAGCCCCGCCTCCGCGCAGACCCGCAGCACCTGCAGGAACAACCCCGGCAGGGCATCCAGGTGACGCCGACGAAACCGGGCCAGCGACCGGTAGTCGGGCGCCTGGTTGCCCGACAGCCACCGGAAGGCGATATCGCGCTTGCAGCGCCGCTCCAACTCACGAGACGAGGTCACGCCCGTCGCGTACGCGAACAGCAGCAGCTTCAACATCATCCGCGGGTCATACGGAGGCGCACCCGAGGCGGACGCGTACGACGCGTAGACCGGCGTCAGATCCAAGAGCTCTTCGACGACCTCGGAGATGAACCGGGCCTCATCATCCTCGTCCAGCCAGTCATCCAGACTCGGCGGGAGCAGGAAACACTGCCCCTGGTCATACCCACGGAACGTCTTGCCCGCACCCGCCGGTGCAGCCGATCCCGGCGCCCGCGCCTCACCCGGCTCGACCTCGAACAGACCCTCCAGGCTGGCAGTCACCGTCATGAATCGATTCTCCCAGCACCCCGCGCTATCCACCGGATTCACCCCGGCGCGTTAACGGAAGGATCTGACCCACGCACCTAGGCCGTGTTGATCAAGTGGTTTCGGTGGTCGATGGGCGAGTCTTGAGGGATGACGCGTCGCGAGGTCTCTGACGAGGTGTGGACCGTTCTGGAGCCGTTGATGCCGACGGTGACGGGGAGGTCGCGGCCGTGGACGGATCATCGTCTCGCGGTTGAGGGGATGGCGTGGAAGTACCGGACGGGTGCGCCGTGGCGTGATCTGCCGGAGCGGTTCGGGAAGTGGAACTCGGTCTATAAGCGGTTCACCCGGTGGGCGCACGACGGCACCTGGGACAGGCTGCTCGCCGAGGTGCAGCGGCAGTCCGACGCGGCGGGCCGGCTCGATTGGGTGGTGTCGATCGACTCCACGATCACCCGCGTGCATCAGCACGGTGCGACCCTCGCCCGGGACACAGGGGGCTCCACCGAATCACAAGAATCCGTGGTTCGAGCCGCCTGACCACGCGATTGGCCGGTCCCGTGGCGGGTTGACCTGCAAGATTCACCTGGTCGCCGATGGCAAGGGGCGGCCGCTGGGATGGGTGCTCACCGGCGGCAACATCAACGACACCACGATGCTGGCGACCACCCTCGAACACATCCGTGTCCCCCGCCCAGGCGTCGGAAGACCACGAACGCGACCAGATCGAGTCCTCGCCGACAAGGGCTACCCGTCGAAGACGAACCGTGCCTGGCTGCGTCAGCGAGGGATCGCCGCGACCATCCCGGAGCGTGACGACCAGATCGCTCACCGCCGCAAGAAGCCGGGACGCCCGATCGACTTCGGCGACGAGCAGAAGCTCCGCTACCGCGGCCGCAACGTCGTCGAACGCTCCTTCAACAAGCTCAAACAGTGGCGCGGCATCGCCATGCGATCAGACAAGACCGCCCGCAGCTACCGAGCCGCCATCAGCCTCGCCACCACCCTGATCTGGATCAAAAGCGACTTGATCAACACGGCCTAGTACGCGCGCGAGCTCGGTGCCAGCATTCAGCGGCACCGGATCGATCGTGGGCTCACCCAGGAGCAGGTCGCCTATGCCGCGGGCCTCACGCGCTACACCTTCCGGAAGTTCGAGAAGGGCGAGTCGATGCCGGAGACTCCGGCCAACCCGAGCCTGCGCAATATCATGGCCATCGCTCAGGTGCTCGGCGTCACGCTCGACGAGCTGGTGCCGCAGCCGTGGCCGGATCTGCGTGCTGGTCTGCCGTATGCACCTCCTCCTACTGGCGGAGCTTGATCGCCTCGTTGCGTGAGGCAAGCGCGCCGGAGATCGCCGCGATCTGACCGACCGTCTCTTCCTGGGATGCCTGGATGTGAACGAGACTCTCCAGCCGTTCGAGCTGCACGGCGATCTGCGCGTCGACCTCGCGCACCTGGTTGGAGCGCATCGTCGGGCTGTAGCGGAACTCCTCGGCCAGTCCTTCCAGCGACTTCGCCAGACGCGGATCGTGGGCAACCCGACCGAGAGCGGTGATGCGGGTGACAGCACTCTTGATCACGAGCACGTCGGCGTGCTGCGTCTCGATCTGCGTAGCGATGGCCTCGTTCGAGGACATCGTGGTGAGGAACACGACGAGGAAGAGCGCGGCCAGGATCAGTTGCGTGATGATCACCCACGGGTACGGGATGTCCGGCACGTAGATGAAGATGCTCGCCGCGATGAGTTCGGCGGTGAAGTAGATGCTGGCCACCAGGATGAGTGGCATGGCGAGGATCGCGGCGATCCGGCTGCGCGGCACGGCGACGAAGCTGACGGCGAGCATGACGTAGGCGAACGCCAGCACCAGTACGGACGTCCAGAACGTCGCGTTCTGCTCTACCTCAAGGATGAGGAAGATGGCGATGTAGACGGCGACGGGGACGAGCCACAGGACGGCGCGCAGGATCATGCGGATCATGAGGATGCTCCCTGGTTGTTCGGCGTTCCGCATTCGGGGCAGAACTTCGCGGTGCTGGCGATGGCGGTTCCGCAGCCCGAGCACAGCACCTGCTGGGGCGCGAGGCGGTTGCCGCACTCCGGGCAGAACTTCGCTCCTGCTGCCACGCTCGCGCCGCAGCCCGGACACGTTTCCGTCGCGGCCTGTGCGGCTGGCTCGGCGGGCGAGAAGCGCGAGGTGCGGTTGCGACCGACATTGCCAGCCATCGGGTCGCCTGCGGGCTGAACGGGGCGCGTGAACATCTGCGAAGCCATGTCTCCGAAGACACTGCCCGCCGCCAGGCCGACGCCCGCTGCAGCGCCCGCGGAGGCGACACCGCCGGCGCCGGGGTTCTTGGCGAGCTCGGTGAGGATGGTGGCCGACTGCTGGCGAGCCCAGTCCTCCCCGAGCAGACCCATGACGGCCTTGTCGCCCTGCGCGCCTTGGAGCTTGGCCTGCTTCTCGGCGATCGAGTTCTCCAGCACCTGACGGTTCGGGTCGTCGGTGGGGATGTCGATCGCGGCGATATAGAAGTTGACGAGTTTCACGCCGTACTCGTCCAGGAGTGGTGCGAGCCTCGGGTGCAACTGCTCGGCCAGCAGCTCGATATCCGACGTGATCTCCAGGATCTCCTGACCGGCGTCGCGGATGTAGCGGGCGATCTGACCACGGATGTGCTGCGAGAACGCGCTGCGGAAGTACCCAGCCAACTGCTGCTCGTCGAACACCTGGATGTTGGTGCCGAGCAGCTTGATCAGGAACTTCTTCGCGTCCGCGACCTGGATCGAGTACGAGCCGCGCGCCTGCACGCTGGTCTGCAGCCCCCAGACCGGGTCACGCAGCTGGATCGGGCTGTCGGTGCCCCAGAGCAGCTCGAGTTTGTGGTCGATGTTGACGAAGTAGACCCGGGAGCTGAACGCGCTCACGCCGCCGGAGAGCAGGTTGCGGAGCTTGCCGATGAAGGGGTGGTTGTTGCTGTTGAGGGTGTAGCGGCCGCCGCCGAAGGTCGCCACGGCGATGCCGTCGCGGATGAAGATCGCTTCCTCGGACTCAGAGACGATCAGCTGGGTGTTGTCGTTGAAGTCCTCGCCGGTGAACTTCCACGCCAGCACGGCCTTCGTGCCGAGGCTGTCGTTGAGGAGGCCGGTCTCGTTCTTGATGACGTCGTAGATCTTCATGCGTGCTCGCTTTCGTCGGCTCGGGTGCCGGGTCGGCTACTTCCTCACGGGCAGGTACTGGATGCCGTTCTGGCGTGCTTGTTCGAGGCGGTGCCTGCCGCCTGTGACGTCGAGCGAACCGTCCTCGCGTTCGCCGCCGCTCTTGATCGCGTCGTCTCCGAGCATGTAGTCGTAGACGCCGGCCAGCTGCTGGTGGCCTTCGAGACCGTGCTCGTGGTCGTAGGCGGCGAAGTCCTCCCGGGTGGCACCGGCCGCGATGCCGGGCGCGACTTGGTCATTCCATGCGTTGACGGCGTAGGCGACGTCCTCGGGCGGGGCGGACTCGCGGTAGCCGAGGATCGGGTTGTCGCTGTAGTCGAACCGCTCGACCGGCTCCAACGACAGTCCCTTATCCGCCAGCGCCGAAGTCAGCGCCTCGTTCTCCGGCGAGTTGCCGAGGTCGGCGGGTGCATCCGTCTGATCGCTCGTCTCCGGTACCTCGGCAGCGTCTGCCTCGGGGGCGTCCTGCGTCTCGGTCGGCTCGGCATGGGAAGGCGTGTCATCGGCCAGCACATCGGCCACATTGGCGTCGTACTCGGCACGCAGCTCGTAGGTGGGTCGAGCCTCATCACGAGCGACCTCGGTCAACTCATCGACCGTAGGTTCCGTTTCGGCATCTACCGCCTCGTTTGCGGCTTCGGGCTCGATCTCTGCCGTGTCAGGTTCCTGCGCGTCGGCGTCCGGGGTTGACTCCCTCTCGGTGGCTTCCGGCTCGGTCTCGTGGCTCTCCTCGACACCCTCAGCGGCGGCTTCCGCCAGATCGCCAGTCGGTGCCTCGCTCGCGTCGGGTTCGTCGTCGACTCGCGTCGTCAGATCCTCCCCGGCGCTATCCGTAGGCGCATCGGGCACCGTGGTGTCGGCCACGTCGGGTTCGCCCAAGTCCGCCCCGGCGAGGTCGTCCGCCTCCGCCGTTTCGGCCTCCTGGGGACCGTCAGGGGCCGCGTCGTGGCCCAAATCCACGACCTCGCCCTCCTGCCAGTCCTGGGGCTCTTCCGGGGCGAGGTTGGCCGTTTCCGGGGCTTCACCCAGGTCGACGGGCTCCTCGGCCTCTGCCGGTGCTTCCACGGGGTCGCTGTACTCGTCTGCTGTGGGATCAGAGAGGTCTTCTGCGGGCGGTGCTTCCTCGACCTCGGGCACCTCCGGCTCAGGAGGGGTGTCGGTCAGATCGACCGGCTCGTCGGTGTAGTCCGCGGTATCGGGTGCGCTGACGTCTGCGCCGGTGTCGACGGGTTCGGTGGGTGCGTCGGCGATGTCGGTGCCGTAGTCGCTCATGCTGTCCGGCTCCTCTCGGCTTCGAGGGTCTTGCGGATGGTGGCGTCAGAGAGCGGGATCTGGGACTCGTACTTGACCAGCCGCAGGAAGTTGACCTTGACCGCTCGCCGGAGAGCGGGCGTGTTCGGGATCGACGCGGGCAGCTCCGCCGCGATGAGCGCATCGAGCTGCCGGTAAAGGGCGCCGAACTTCTTCACGCCGAAGTCACCGGCCGGGACGTGTGCGGCGAAGAGACGCCGAGCGATCTCCTTGCCCGCACCGGCGACGGAGGCGTCCCAGCTGCCGACGTAGGTGCTCTCCGGGTAGGGCACGAGCAGTTCCGGGTGCCGTGGCCAGTAGGTGACCTTGCGGGCGATCTCGTCGTCGGGGACGAAGGTCGGGATGCCGCGCTGGGCGCGCCAGTCGGCGGTGGCGATCTCTTCGGGGTCTTCGAGGCGGTCGTAGAACAGCAGCGCCTCGCCGGGACGGAGTCGGGCCAGGCGCTCGCGCTGCGCTTCGCTCATGTTGGTGCTCTCGGCCAGGATCTCCTTGTCTGCCGCTTCGACCAGCCGGAACCCGAGCTTGATGTTCGTCAGGGCGACCACGTCCGAGCCGACCTTACGCGGCGACTGGTCGGCCACGACGATGCCGACGCCGTAGGAGCGGATCTCGGCCAGCATCCGCTTGAGCAGCTTTTTCGCGATCGCGGCGGGGTTGGCTTCGCCCGGGCCGGTGGCGTCGTCGGCGTCGAGCAGGACGTGGGCTTCCTCGAGCAGGAGGACGTGCTTGAGCTTCCCGTCGCCGGCGACGTTGGCGTTCACGTAGGCGAGGATCTGCAGCAGGATGAGCGCGATGTAGAGGGCCTTGTCGTCGCTGTTCTCGATTCCCGCGAGTTCGATCACAGTGGGCCTGCTCAGCAGATCCTCGACCGGGATCGACGGGTAGGTATCGAACAGGCCGACGAGGCTCTGCAGGCGCACATGGCCCGCCCGTCCGATATTCGCCGCGTCGCCGGTGTAGCCGATGCGGGCGAAGGTCTCCTGGAACACGGTGAGGAAGTCGCGGATGGAGAACACCTCGCGGCCATCGGCTGCCGTGTCGGCGTCGAACCAGCCGAAGCGTGAGTACGCGGCAGACAGGGCGTCCTCGAAGATCTTGTCCAGCGGGCTCGTCATCGTCACCGCGGCCGCGAACGCCGTCTTGAGGGTCGACTTGTAGCTCTGCACCCGTACCCCCTTGGGCGGCAGGAACGGGTTCATCACCAGCGGCGACAGGTGATCCTTGCCCGGCGTGAACACCTGCAGGTCTGGGGTCGTCTCGATCAGCGCCCGGTACTCGTTCTTGGCCGGTTCGATGACGAGGTACGGGATGCCGTGGTCGTGCCAGAGTCGGTCGAGCAGTCCGACCGTGAACGTGGTCTTTCCCGAACCAGGAGTGCCCGTGACGAAGGCGTGCTTGGTGAGGTCGGTGTGCCCGAACCCGATCGAGACGTCGGCTGTCCCGGCGAGGCGTCCGGCTTCGATGCTGGTGCTGCCGATCACTCCGGTCGAGTAGTTGCGCGAGTGCCGGGTCGTGGTGTTCACCGTGAGGCCGGCGCCGACCGTGTCGCTGCCGATCGGCAGGCGGAACAGCTCCGATGCCTCGAACGCGGTCAGCAGGAACGGCAGCCGGTAGAACACCTCCCCCGGATTGCGCCCCGCGGCCCACAGCGACGGGTCACGCGTCTGGTCGAGCAGCATCTCGTTCAGCTGCCACGGCGCGGCCGCGAAGGACGCATCGCCGCGGGGCACGAGTGGCGTGGCATCTACGAAGCGCGCTGCCAGGGCACCGTCCTCGGCGTCGGCGGAGAGGTGGCCGAGCACCCGGTTGGCGATCACCGGCACCGCGGCCCGCGGCCCTGCGACGACGACGTTGAACAGGAACAGAGGTGAGTCCTTATGCCCGTCCAGATACGAGTACATCTCCGACAGCCGCTTCGCCGCGGTGAAGCTGACCGTGCCGATCGACTGATCCATCACACCGTTGGCGAGGGTCGTCAGCGCCAGCGTCAGCTGCTCGATCGCCGCCCGCTCATCGGGCTCCAGCGTCGCGGGGATGAGCTGGATCGACAGGGACGCACCGGGCACCTCGGTCAGGGCGCTGGCGATCCGTGAGAGGTCACGACTGCCTGCCGGGATGCGGTGGAAGGCGAACGCGCTCGGCAGGATCTGGTTGCCGAGGTTCTCGATCCACTCCTCCTTCACCAGCCCCACTGACCGCTCCGCCTTCCGGTTACCGAGTACGGAGGCAGGTCGGTCAGCGTAGTCGAAGCCGCCGAGCGTGAGCGCGCTGATCACGACGGCGCGCAGCTCGGCAACGGCCGCCGCCGCATCATCCCGGTTCCCGCCAAGAGCGCGGACGATGACGTACAGGTTGAGGTCGGCGGCGTGTGGCTGCCCCTCGACGGCGTGCGCCTGCCAGAGCAGCTCCAGGGCACACTCCCGTGCCCGGTCGGGGCCGTCCTCATACTGGCCCCGGTACGACTGGTACGCCTCGAACAGCAGGCTGACGAAGTCGCGCTTGGACTGCTGCACCAGCTCGGCAGCCGGGTCGTCGCCCAGCACCGAGACGTGCGGGATGCGGACGACCTCGACCACCGTTGCGGCGGCTACTTCACCCTGCGCGAGCGGCGTGAACGTCAGGGGCGCGTCGCTTGCAGGCATACGGCACACTCCTCACGTCACCCGGGCAGCGGAATCGGTGCGCCGGAGCCTGTGGCGATTGCCTACCGGCTCCGGCGCGCGGGGAACTCGGGGTCAGGACGCGATCTTCTTCTCGCGGATCAGGGTGCGCGCGCCGGAGATGACGCGGCTGACCGAGCCCTCGTCGCGGATCGACGAGGTGATCGAGGTGCCACCCGTGGTGGTGAGCTTGAACTCCTCGAAGTTCACCTGCTGCTGGATGTTCTTGATGTCCCTCACCTGGAAGGTCTCGGACTGCGTCGAGACCGACACGATGTCCTTGTAGAAGTACTCGTCGGTCTGCTCGCGGGACTCCTGCGGGGTGACGAGGGAGAACTGGAACTTGTAGGCGTGCAGCTGGTGCTCGCTGAAGAACAGCACGATGCCCTCGTAGTTGGAGGAGCGGAAGACGCGGTCCTTGCCCTGCTTGACCTGCACACCGGAGGCGATGTTCTTGTAGTAGTACCCGTGCACGATGACCGGGTCGATGAGCTTGACCTCGTCCTCGTCCAGGCCCAGCTTGCCCAGCGCACGCTTCTTCACGTCCGCGATGGCGCTGGCCGCATCCGAGTCGATGTCCGCGTCGGTCGGCTTGCCCGCGAAGGTGAAGTACAGCAGCGCGATACCGCCGGCGACTGCCAGGAGGCCGATGAAGATCGCCGCCGTCTGCGACAGGATCAGCGTCAGGATGATGCCGATGATGATCAGGATGATGCCGGCCTTGGGGCTGGACTGCTTGAAGTACTTCTTGTTGCGCTCGTAGTTGATGGCCATTGCGGAGGAACCTCTCTCTGGTGGTTAGTACAGGGTCAGGCGGAAACGCTGGTCGGAATGGAAGCGGACGAAGGGTCGATCTCCAGCAGCTCGAACAGCGTCTGGATGTCCAGATCGGTCACGCCGCGAAGCACCGCCTGCTGCAGGTAGTGCTGGTATGACGGCTCGACGTTCAGCGACTTGCGCTCGTAGTAGTCGAAGCGGATGTAGCCGTAGAGATAGGCATAGATCCCGCGCTCCTCCAGCCGCAGCGCCGCCGTGAGGTACTCCTCAGCGCGGCGGATGCCCGCCAGTGGAACCAGGAACGGCTTCTTGCCACCCAGCGACGCGACAGCAGCGTAGAAGTACGGCTCCGAGTTCTCGATGTCATCGAGCAGCGCGTCCTCGAAGTGCGCCAATGCCTTGTCCCGCAGCCCGAGTTTGAGCAGGCACATGCCGAGCGCCGCATGCACGCTCGGATCGTCAGCGCCCTCGTCCAGCGCGTCCTCGTAGGTGCGGACGTGCTTCTTGAGGTCGCGTGCATCCAGGCTGATCAGGTCGGACATCGAGCTGATGAGCACCTGGCGGCCGCAGTACTGGCAGAACTGCTGGTTGGTGCTCCAGGCGCTGCCGCACCCCGGACAACGCACATCGACGACTCGCACGGCCACGCCATACACCTCCAGGCTCAATCTGGGAAGCCCCCAGACAAGGCCCAGATGCATCCTGTATATGGCCTCTTAGACTACACATACCATAGAACGCCTACTCGGGCCGGTTCAGCGTGTCGCGCGGCGACGCGAGCACCCCGGATGGTCGACCCGGCAAGTAGCGCGTCGACCCACGGCCAGACCGCTTCCTGCTGGCCGCGCCGGCCCCACCGCCAAGCGCGACGCTGCGGCTCTCGTGCCGTCGTCGCGCGGGGCTGGATGAGCGGAGCACCGGAACTGGCGTGATGCCCGCCACGACAGGCATTCAGGGCGCGTCATTGTTGTGCATTTCACGACAGGCATCTCGGCCCCTGTTGGCGGCTTGCTCGGCGGCCGTCGCGCTCTTGACGTAGCGAGGCAGATGTGTCATACCTACGGACGGTCCACGCGAGGGTGGCGCACCGATCCTGACTCACGCGGTCGGGGCCTGGTGCGCCGCCCTCTCACTCCTGCAGGGAGAGGTCGCCCAATCGGGCACGGCATTCCTCCTCGCAGAACGGACAGCACCATGCTCGACACGATCACCAGCGCCCTCGCCGGCAACCCCAGCAAGGCGCAGCTGCGCATCATCAAGAAGCTGCGGCGCACCCAGTCCCAGATCCAGAATCGGCAGTGGTGGCACCTGCCCCTCTCCGTGCTGGAGATGCGGCGCGGACACCTGATGGCCAGCTACGGCCGGCTCGTCCTCATCGACCAGGCCATCCCGATGGCCTTCGCCGAGTCGATGATGCCCGCCGGGTACGTCTCGGTCGACATCGCGCAGCGCGCGGCTCAGCACAACGCAGGATTCAACCGCCGCCTGGAGCACGAGACCCGCCTCACCAGCGCCTCGCGCTTCCAGCCGATCGACGACCGCGTCGCGCAGAACGCCTAGTGTTCACCCCGCTTCGGCCCCGACCTCCCGCATCATGCGGTGACGGTCGGGGCCGGGCGGACACACCTCTTCGACCCGCCGAAGCCCGCTCACAACGACGTGAACGCGCCTCGGTCTGCCGAAACGGTCAGATCCGCTCCCGGAAGAGGAGTGCCAGACATCACTGGGACCGTCCGGCACGCACATTGAAAGGCGGCAGCAATGCCCACGAACACCCTGTCCAAGCTGGCGCTCGAGAAGATCGCCATCATCGACGGTCCGAGCCGCGAGGAGCTCTTCGCCGCGCTGATGGTCAACGGCGGCCGCATCACGACCGAGCACACTCCGGTTCACCGGCATCGCGACCCGTCGCGACGCCACCGAGCTGATCGGGACGATGGTCATCCCCGACGACTTCCCGATCGACTTCCAGGTCGGCCTCAACGGCCTCCAGTACGAGGACGGCTCCGGCCAGTCCTTCATGCTGAACGGCTACCTGAGCATGCTGCTCGGCGTGACGAAGATCGAGCACAAGCACATCGAGTTCTACTACCACGCCGGCCGCCACCAGGGTGCCGTCGGCCCCATCGAGGGCTGACAGCACCACCCCCAGGCCCCCGCCTCCCGCACAACGCGGTAGAGGCGGGGGCCTTCTTCAAATGCGAGAAACGGCCAGCAGTGCCGCGCCCGTTCTCCTTCAGCGATCTTGCTGGCCTTCCGCGCCGGGTTCGGGCTGTCTGTTCTCCTGGCCCCGGCGCACAAGGCGACGGGGCGAGAGGAGAAGACCCCATGCCAACCGAGCGCCCCGACTGGCTGACCGAGCCCTGCCCCGCGTGGTGCAGCGGCGACCACGACGGCCAGCAGTACCCGGCCGACCGCCACCACCAGTCCCCGCCGCACTGGCACCCCGCCGTGATGCAGCACCGCGACCACGACGGCCACCACCCGACCCGCTTCCCGACCGCGACCGAGTTCTGCGTCGTTGCGGTCCGCTACGTAGGCGAGCGCGACACCTGGATCGCCATTGCCACGGAGACCCAGCAGCTCGAGTTCTCCCACGAGAACGCGAAGCGTCTCCACGCCGAACTCGACGGGCTGCTGCGCCGCATGGCGTGACGCCAGGCGCCGACGAGTCCCGCGCTACCGCGTCGTCAGCTTCGGCACGTCAGGAAGCAGCGCGTCGATCCCGATGTCGAGCACCTGGCAGATGGCGAGGATCGTCGCCAACCGCGGATTCGTCGGCGTCCCGCCCTTCGTCGCCGCGCCCCGCTCGTACTGCTGATAGGCGTACAGCGAGATTCCCGCCAGCTCAACGAGTTGCTCCTGCGTGAGACCCGAACCGGCCCGGGCGCGGCGGAGACGGTGTCCGAGCTCCCGAGAGAACGTCGCCCACTCCTCGCGCGTCTCGGGACCGATCACCATCACCCCAGGTTGTGACCAATAAGAGTTGGTGAGAACCAATAGGAATTGGTAAAGTCCCGAAGGCTGGCCACCTCTGGGCGAGACGACGCGGCAACCGCCGCCGTTGGTCGTGGGCGAGCTGGGGAGGAACGGGCATGGCTCGGCAGATCGGGCGCGTCATCGCGGCAGTGGCACTCGTCAGCACGGCCGCGGGCTGCCTCACCGCGTGCAGCGGATCGACCCGAAGCGTCGAGGCATTCTGCTCAACGATGGAGGAACACAAGCAGGCCTACCTCGGACAGATGGAAGCGGCGCAGGGGGCCGGCATCGACGGCCTGCTCACCGCCATCAGCGCCGTGGGCGACCTGAAGCTCATGTGGAAGGAACTCGCTGAGGTCGCGCCCAGCGACATCCAGACCGATGTCGAAGCGGTCAGCGAGGCCTGGCAGAAGCAGGAAGACAACGCCGGGGCCGGCAACTGGATGGCCTCCATCACCACCGCGCTGCTCAACAGCGGCTCGATGTCCCGCGTCGACGCCTACGTCCGTGAGAACTGCGACGGCGACTACACGGTCGACACCGCAACCGGCGCCGACACGGATGTCGCGGAAGAGCCAGAGCCCGAGGACTACTTGGCGACGATCACTGTCTCCACCGCAGGCGGCCTGATCGCCGATTGGGACGAGTACGCCATCGGGCCGCACTCCGTCATCTACGCCGCTGGCGACAACAAGCAGGCGGAGACGACTCGCGAGTTCCGGATGGTCGCCGTTCCTCCCGGCAAGGTCGCGGTTGACACGTCAGCCACCGTCACTGCTTCAAGTGCGACCGGCTCGATCAGCGACGCCGTATACGGCGCGCAGGCCAACACCGATGCCGACCCGGGGTTCGTCATCGCCTATGTCGACGAGATCCCTGCCGCAGGAGCCCAACCGCACAACACGATCATCATGGTCAAGCAGTTCGACGGGAACGGCGACGCCATCAGTGAGGCGGCGCCGGTCATTGACCAGTTCGATGGGAAGTACCTCGTCAACGTGTGGCTCGTGGGCGACATCGTCGCCCTCGCGTACACCGATGCCGACTACAACCGCATCCTGATCGGCGTCAACAAGGACGGCTCGATCGCCTGGCAACGCGAAGCCGACTCCGAGGTGTACTACGCCCGAGATGGCATCCTCACCACCGCCATCGGCCACTGGGAAGGCGCAAACGGGAAGATCGACGGCGACCTCGCCGGTATCGATGCCGCAACGGGCCAGCCGGTCTGGACGCTCGCCGACGCGGGCTTCACGTTCTGGAACTTCGAGAAGCCCCTCGGCAACGGCTACATCCTCGCGTCCACCGGCGACTACCAGAACGACTTCCTCAACGTCGTCATCGACACCAGCACCGGCAACGCAGTCCTCCAGGTGCCCGGCTACCAGTCCTCGGTGTTCTACGACGCCGTGACGGAACGCTTCGTCGCGGTCGGCACGTTCGACGGCGACTCTCAGAGCGGGCTACACGTTGCGGACGCCTCGGGCAACGTCACGTTCTCGATCAGCGCCGACAACTTCGCCGCCCTCGACAACCCAAGCTTGCTCGGCGCAACCGACGGGGTGGTGTGGATCAGCGGAGTTGACGGACTCGACCTCTTCGACGCGACCACGGGCGCACAAGACCCACTCGTCACCGCCGCCGCTGCCGCGACGGCAATGATCCCCACGCGTACCGAGGGCTTCGTGTCTCTGCTGGGATCTGTCATCGCGATCCACCAGAACCAGGAGCTCACCAAAGAGCTCGCCATCGAGTGGCCGAACACGTAGGCAGGGAACTGATAGTGATGCCAAACGACGACCAGCGCGCTGCCGAGATCCAGAAGTGGGAAGACGCCTATGCCCTGACCCACAACGGTGAACGCCCTCCAGCCGGCTCCTACCCGCCGATCTCGAACGTGAACGTCATCACCAGCACAGGCAGCATGAACAAGCTGGCGATTCTCGCCCTGGTGTTCTCCATCATCGGCTCGGTGGTGGGGATCGTCCTCGGCCACGTCGCTCGCTCGCAGATTCGGCGTACCGGGGAGAGCGGCGCTGGTCTCGCCCTCGCCGCGATCATCATCGGCTGGATCGGGGTCGGCATCATCGTCATCTTCTACGCGACCCTCCTCCGCTAAGCACAAGTGCGAGCGAGAGTCCAATGTCTTTACAAAATCGAACAAATGTGCTAATGTATACACAACTACCCGCAGTAGCTCCGGTCGCAGGCGATAGCCTCCCGGCTCCGGATAGGTCATCAGTAACCGCCGCTTCGAGCGGCAAGGAACCAAGCGCCGTGAAGCAGCAGCATGAACTCCTTCACACAAACACGACCGAAACAAACATCGACAAGAAGAACCGGCTCACTGGGCTGCATCGCCTCGCCGCCATTGGTGCGCTATCCACGCTCGCGCTGACCGGCTGCGCCGCCGACAACGTTGGTGCCGCTCCGAATCCGTCCGAGACAACGCAGACCCAAGTCGAGGAGGAGCCGACGCCGACTCCTGCGGTGACCGCCGAGGCATATGGAGGCATCGAGCCCAACCTCGAAGGTGAAGCTCTCACCGCAGCATTCGAGATCCCCGCCGGCCTCAGCGATGAGGAACTCGCGCAAGCCTTCATCGACCGCATGAACGCATGGATGATGTACGGAGCGACCCCGGAGCGGGCCGCAGAGTGGCTCGCGGACAGGTGGAAAGGCAGTGATGGTTGGCTAACGGAGTACGGCGCCGTCGCTTCAAACAACGAGGATGCGATCTCACCCGCACTATTTGCCGAGGAGGCAATTACCTCCGAAGGCAATCTATCCCTCCTCGCGCTCATGCAGGAGATAAACGCAGACTCCATATATCGCTACGTGCGAACGAGTTTCCCCGACCTCGATCCAGAAGACACTGAACCCTATTTGCGGTGGCGTGAACTCGTAAGCGTCAAGGATGTATCTACCTATCAGACAGAGGACGGAACCCGCTCTCTGCAGATCGCGTATGTCGAAAAGGCTAACGGTGACAAGAATACCGCCTTGGGTGACAATCAGTCCCTCTCTGAAGGAATTGAGGGTTTCTGGAACGTCGCATTCGTCACCGACGGTTCACACGAGAGAGTCCAAGGCATAATGGACTTCAAACCATCCTCATAGCATCCAGCTCTTCACAGATTGCCCCGCTTGTGGTTCAATAGCCATAGGCATGATGCGCCCAAAAACTGAATACCATTCTCGGAGAGCTTTTCTAGTACTAGAAAAGGCAAGCCCTATCAGGGCTTGCCTTTCTTTGTTTAACAGGAAGAAGATCCTTCGCTTCGGTGTGGTGCTCGGTGTCGCAGTGATCGCATTCTCGACAGTGCTCTCTCCGTTGAACGCACAGGCCGCAACGAGCGCGGCGAGCAAAGCGAAAGATCTCACCTGGCTCGCGCAGTCCAAGTGGTACTACGACGCGGTCTCGCAGTGCATGGGGTCGGTGGGCTCCTGGAACGTCTCAGGCGACGGCAGCGACATCACAGCCGGGAAGTGGTACTACTCCGGCTTCACGATCAGCTCAGTTGGAGACGGCCCCGGCGGCTTCTTGATGCGTGACGTGCTCTCGGACATCGGTGACGACGGGCTCATGAACTGCGCCGCGAACGACAACGAGCTCCTGCGCGCCGCACTGGCACATTGGGGCATCTCGGGCACGGAGCTGGCCTGCGGCACGTTCTTCAAACGCAGCAACGACACCACCTGCGATGGCGGCAACGGCGGCTTCAGCTGGAAAGAGTCAGGGATGAGCGGGGACGCGAAGAGAACAGCCTTCCAGACCTTCATCGAGTCCCAGGTGTATGGCGGCGCAACTCCGTCATTGAGCGGCGCGGCAAACTTCATCTATTACCGCGATACCTTCGCGAATGGTTGCGCTTACGGCGCGACTCCGTTGACGAGCGACCCTGGAGGATCGCAGGTATACGAGATCGCATCTGTCGCCGCCACAGGCGCTGTCTCCAGTGTCTACTACGTAGGCGATCAGAAAGGCAGCACAAAGCGGTGGGCAACTACGAATCCCAATGCGGAGAAGACCTGTGACGAGCTCGCTGCGCTAGTTGAGCCGGGATCGAGCTACGCCAACGCCTACAGTCTGTGGGCGGAGAAGAACGCCGATCAGGTGACTCCGCCTCCGGGTTCGACCGAGGAGTCTTCCGAAAGCGAGTCGGCCACTTCTTGCATCATCGACGGCGTCGGCTGGATCATCTGCTCGGCCGCGATCTTCCTCGCCAACGTTACCGACTCCATCTACGGAATGGTCGCTAACATTCTTGAGGTTCCACCGATCAACGTCAATGTGGATGACGGTTCGAATGGCGCCTACAACGCATGGAATATCATGCGCCAGCTTGCCAATGTCGTGTTCGTGATCGCGTTCCTGGTCATCATCTACTCGCAGCTCACCAGCACCGGCGTCTCGAACTACGGCGTGAAGAAGCTGCTCCCTCGGCTCATCGTCGTCGCCATCCTCGTCAACGTTTCGTACTGGATCGGCGCTATCGCCGTCGACGTCTCCAACATCATCGGTCACGGCATCTACGACATCTTCGCGTCCGTGAAGAACCGAATGAACATCGGCATCAGTGAGAACTGGGGGAACATCATCGTTGGCCTCCTCGCTGGTCAAGCGCTCGCTGTCCAAGGTGGCACCCTGGTTATCGGCTCGGCCGCGGTACTCGGGTTCGCCGCCTGGGCCGCGGGATCGAGCGGCATCCTCGCCGTCGTGCTGACAGCCCTGCCGATGCTGCTGCTGGCCGTGCTGGCGGTGTTCGTCGTTGCGTTCCTACTCATCGCCCGCCAGGCCATCGTCATCATCCTGATCATGATCTCGCCGCTCGCGTTCGTCGCGATGCTCTTCCCGAACACCGAGAAGTACTACAAGAAGTGGCTCGAGCTGCTGATGACGATGCTCACCATGTTCCCGTTGGTGTCGTTCGTCTTCGGCGGTGCTCAAGTAGCCGGACTCGCGATCCTCTCGACGGCTGAGGGTGCCACCGATCCGGTTGCTGCCGGACTCGCGATCATCGTCGGCCAGCTGGTGATGGTGCTACCGTTCTTCTTCCTCTTCACGCTCATTGGCAAGTTCAGCGGCTCGCAGCTGGGCGCGTTGGCCGGCAAGCTCCGCGCGTCGGGCATGAAGGCGATCAACGGCGTCCGCAAGTACTCCGATCCGTTCGCGGACCGCAAGCGCAAGCTGGCTATGAGCCGCCTCCAGTCCGGGCAGATCACGCGCCGATACAACCGTCGCGGCCAAGAGACCACATTGAGCAAGATCAGCGGTTCGGCCGGAGGGCTGGTCGGCGGTGTCCTCAACACCTTCGGCGCATCGAAGCACGCGGACGAAGTGCACACGAAAGCGAACGAGATGGACGTCAAGCGTGGCTACGCCAACACCCCTGCTGGGCAGGCTGCTGATGCGGCGCTGCGCACCGCGACGCTCCAGGACGCGATCGACGAGAAGGCCAGGGAGACCAACTTCGAAGCGACTGCTCCGCTGGATCTGAAGCTCAAGGCGAAGCTCGCCGATGAGCAGCTGAAGGTTGAGAAGGCCCAGACCAATCAAGCGGCAGTCGAAGCGGCGACCCTCTTGGCTCAGGCCGCGAACGAATCAGATCCTGTCAAGAAGGCGCAACTGGAGTACCGCGCAAGTCTGCGAGCGGGTGGCGACCTGTCGATAGCTCACGACCTCCACGCGGCTCACACCGATGCCGCGCTGGCAAGCGAAGCAACGAACGTTGCCGGACGCCTACAGCAGCAGGAGTATGCAAGGCAGGTGCAGACCGATCCGGCGTTGCTCAGCCGCGCGACAGGCATCGGTGGGGCGGCGGCGCAGAGCCGTGTACTCGCATCTACGCAGCACACCCTGCAGAAGGCCGTTGCTGACGATGTAGAAGCTGAACGCTCGTCTGTAGCGAATATGACGGACGTTACTGCGCTCAAAGCCGAGTTCAACGCGAGAGACGCTTCGGGCGCGCACATTGCGTCTGCCGCGCGACGGGCCGCCCTCGCTGAAAGGGCCATCACGATCGGAGATCCTGCGGACTACCACGACATAGTCGACAGCGTTGGTGCGACAACCGGCAATGACGCCGAAACCAACGTCATGCGGCAGACAGTGGCGAGAGCTGTTGCGGCCGATAGCCAGCTCTTCAAGGCTGGGGACATTGACGCCATCGCTACCGGTACGTTGGCCACCCGAGCCGGCGCACCGAATACCGTCGCGCTCACCGTGCGCGACAACGTCGAAAAAGGCGTACTGTCCGCAGAAAAGACCGTTGGCGCCAGCAATGGCGATCTCAAGTTCGCCCACGCGAATGCCAGCCCGAGGGGTCAGCAGATGCTTCGTGATGCAGCTCTCGAGGTGAAGGGCAATGACACCCTCCGAGGCAAGATCAAGCACAATGCGACGGCGATCGAGAACCTCTCACGAGGACTCGCGCCGTAGCAACGAGGAAGTACACGCAAGACATCATGGGCTCGATCTAGCCCCGCAGCAGAGTGAACGTAACGGCGAGATGCCAGGAGAGACGAAAGGAATGAGCCAGAAACCGAAGAACACGAAAGACCGACGCCGTAAAGACGAAGCGATCTTCGAATGGCGCTACTGGGAAGGGCCGCCGACTCGGCCCTGGCAGTGGTACGCCGCAGTGCTCGGCATCGCGTTCGCCATCGGCCTCTTCATCTACCTGCCTTCCCGAGACACCTTCGTCCCGCTGCTCAGCATGCTGTTCTGGGCAAGCATCGTGATCTGCACGTCGCTCGCACCGTCGCGTGAGTACGAAGCGCGCCTGAACCGCCAGCTCCTCGAAGTCCGTGACGCGAAGCGCGGGCGCCTCACGATCGAGCGCAACCTGAACGAGTTCGCCACCTGGAAGATCATCGAGTACCCCGCAGACCGCCTCAACGACATCAGCCGCAAGCTGATCCTCCTCCGCCGCGACGGCAAAGGCACGGTCGAGATCGCGCTCACCGGCGACGACGATCGCGACGAGCAGATACTTGCGCGCGTCGCAGAGGTGGTGCCCGCGGCACCGGACATCGCCCCGACGCTCTGGGAGCGGCTCGACTACATCGCGCAGCGGTGGATCGGGTGGCGGTGAGCCCGATCTCTCCAGCTACTCCGCTACCGCTACTCTTCGGGATGGAGAGGAAGACATGGCAAACACCAAGGCGGGGTCGGTTGCATTCACCCTATGGATGGCGATCGTCTGCGGCTTCTGGCTGGGAATCGCCGGTCTCGTCGTCGGCATCGTGCTTGACATCTTCACCGGCATCCACTTCCTCGGTTCCTCGAGCTTCAACCTGATGATTGCCGGCGCCATAGTCGGTGCAATCGGTGGCGGGCTCATCTTCGGCATCGAAGCCGCAGCCGGACACGCAAAGGAAGCGAACGCGCAGCGCGAGCGGGAAGTCCGTGCTCGCGAGGAGGGCGAGCGTAGCCGTCGTGACCAGCTCAACGGAACCGCTACGCAAGCACGAAACGCCTGCAACGAAGCCGTGCAAGCGTTCGAGCAGCTTCCGGCCGATCTCTCGAACGCTCGCGGCTGGAGCGCCGAGGCTCGGCAGCACTTCAGCCAGCACGCCTACTCGCCGTTCTGGCAGTCGGTCGAGCACGCCTACGATTGCCTCGGCCACTATAACCAGCGCCTCACGAGGATCGCTCAACTCCTGCGCCAGCATGCTGAGGCGGTGCGGAGTTACATCCGTCAGGGCGGGACGGAACGGCTCCCGGCATTCCCCGTACAGCTTGACGCCGCGAACGCGACACAGGCTGCCGAGACGATCACTCGCACTCTGAACAAGATCGTCTACGAGGCACAGCGCGACGCCATCTTCGCTCAGATCTGGGAGCAGCGGCGCACAACGTCCGCCGTCATCGCCGGGTTCGCCAATCTTGAGAGCGCCGTCAGCCGCATGTCGAGTTCGCTCAACTCCTCGATCAACTCGCTCGCTGCGGAAGTGCGTGGCGTGGGTGCTGAGGTCTCGCAGGCCTCGACGCGAGCTGGACTTCACGGCGATGCCCAGATCGACGCGCAGAAGGAACTGACCGCCAAGGTCGACAAGGCCGTCTACTACCTTCGCGAAGAGGAGAAGCGTGCTCTGCGGCTTTGAGGCTGGGGGCGGCGCGCAACCCCACGTGTCAGCGTCCCTCTCGGCATAATCAACGACATGGCTCGCAAGCAGATCACCCAGTACATCGACGACCTCGACGGTGCCGTCCTCGATGAGGGCGAGGGGACGACGATCCGCTTCTCCCTCCAAGGCCGCTCCTACGACATCGACCTGTCCGCGCCGAACGCGCAGAAGCTCCGCGACGCGCTCGCGCCCTTCATCGAGGTGGCGACGCCTGTCCCTGCCGTGGCGAAGTCAGATCGCTCGCGCACCAAGCGGGGCGTCGACCAGAAGGCCGACCTCGCCGCCATCCGTGCCTGGGCGAACGACAACGGCTACACGGTCAGCGACCGCGGCCGGGTGCCCGCGACCGTCCTTGAGGCGTACAACGCTGCTCACTGAGCCGACGGCTCGATGCTCGTAGCAGCTGGCGCGCTCGTGCCGCGCTCAGCGGTGCGCCATTCGCCGGCGAGCTTGTCCAGGGTGCCATCGATGTCGGCATCGAAGTCGTACTCGTGCGTGAGGTGGTCGAGACGCTGACGGAGAAGATCAAGGCGTCGGTTCGCTTCCTGGAGCGTGGCGGAAGGATCGAGCTCTCCGGATTCCTTGGCTGCGACGTAGAGGGTCTCGCGTGCGTACTTGTCGAAGATCCACTCGACGTAGACGAGTGTGAGGAAGTACCTGGTGTTCGCGTAGTGCGCCTGTTCTCGCTCGCCGGCCGATCCCTGCGTCTCCGGCTGGATCATCTCAGCGATGGTGTCGGCGTAGTCGAAGAGGGCGAAGAGGAAGTCGTGTAGCTGTTTGCCTTTCATGGTCGGGGTCTCCTGGAGCAGCTGCTCCGTTACATATCCGTCCCTGACTATGAGGAATCGCGGCCGTTCTTTCAAGGCCTGTGCGGCGTCCTCTCGGCGGCACCAGTGGTCGCCCGAGAGTGTGGAAATCACAACACGCGCCGCGTAGCGTTCCACCATGACCGAGTCCGAGAGCGCGCCTGCGTCGCCCAGCCGCTTCGGCGTCCGCGTCGCGTTCAGCGGAGCCGAGTGGACGGCCACGATCCCGGCCGTGCCCGATGCGACGATTCACGCGCCCGACCTCCAGGCTCTCGATCACCTGGTGCGCGAGACGATCCGCCTCTACGACGGGGCCGCCAGCGTCGGCACGCTCGTCGAGCCGATCCAGCTGGAGTACGACTACTCGGACGCACGTACCGGCATCGCCTCCTTCGCTGAGCTCGGGGTGCGGATACGCAAGCTGATCGAGGACGATCGGCTTGGCGTGGCGCTGCTGCTGCGTGCTGCTGCGACCGACCTCGACACCTGGGATCTCACCCTGGCCGACTACTCGCACCTGCTCGGTATCTCGACGGCACACGCCGCCGAGATCCTCCGTCTGCAGGACGAGTACGAAGAAGAGCCCTCGGCTTTCCCGGAGGAATGGCTCAAGGACTCCTGATGCTCATTACGCCGTGCTGTACGTGTCACGCGCGGTTCCACGGCGGGAGCGGGTACTCGCTCGCCGGTTGCGGCGTCAGCAGCGCCAGGACGCACAACGTCGCCACCACGGCCGCGCTGAGGACAACGACCAGCGTCGCTGTGACCCGTGACGACCGCGGGCGGCGTGTGGCGCCGGCGAGCAACGTGACCATCGCCAGCGCGAGTAGCACCAGCCATCCGAACAGCCCCGCCACGCCGAGGGCGACGCCGAGTTCGCTTTCGCCCTCTTCCCAGCCGTAGCCGTGGGCGAACCCGCCCGACCAGATCAGCCCCGAGAGCGCGAACCAGAACGCCGCAGATGCCCCGACGACAGTCGCCACGATGCCGAGCACGATCCCGCCGCCGATCCGCATCCCCCGATTGTCCCCGCCGATGTCGACAGGGGCGGGTAGCATGTGCTCATGGTCGATCAGACGCTCCTCTCCCAGGCGAAGGGCCTCGGCGTGGCCGAGCGCGTCGAGCTGATCAACGAGCTCTGGGCCTCCATCGACGCCGACGTGCTGCCCGTCTCCCCCGCAGAAGCTGCCCTCATCGACCAGCGCCTGGCCGAGGCCGACGCCGAGCCTCTCGCGGGCCGGTCGTGGGAAGAGGTCGAGGCGTCGCTGCGCGCCCGAGTCCGGTGAGCTACTCCGTCCTGTTCCGCCACAACGCGGAACGCGATGCCGAACGCGCCCAGGACTGGTACTCCCTGCACGCCCCGGAGCAAGTCGACCGCTTCACCGACGACCTCGCCGCGACTATTACCTCGATCCGCCAGTCGCCCTATGCGTTCCGCGTTCTTCGCCGTGACGCCCGCCGCGCCGCGCTGAGGATCTTCCCGTACCTCGTCTGGTACCGCATCCACGACGAGCTGCAGGTCATCGAGGTGCTCGCGGTCGTGCACCAGCGACAGGAGCACGAACGGCTGCAAAGTCACCTCGACTGAGTCCTGGTAGCTGCCCGAATTCCTACTGTGTGAAGCCGTCGAAGAGTCGCAGTTCCTCCTCCAACGCCTCTCGCTCCGCCGACTTCGCTTGGTCGATACGTTCGAGGATCTTCTGACGCTGCCTGGCTGTGTAGCTGGATACCGAGGGCGCGCCGGTGACTGCGCTGTCTGAGCGTCCCAGATCGGTCTTGCGTCGTACCCTGCCTTCAGTCGTTACTGCGCCGGCGACGATGTCGGCAACCAGCGGAACTGCAACCCACTCCCGAAGATCCTCGCGGGCAGACGGGTTGATGGTCTCTGGGCGAGATTGCTGGAGCTCAAGGAATCCGGCCCAGTGGCTCTGGGCAACTTGCGGATAGGCGATCATGCCTCCGGCCCCACTCCGCCGATAAGGGCCGAACTTCTGCGCCCAGGAGCCGGAGCTTACGATCTCCACCCACCATGCTGTGATCGCCGGGTAGTAGCTACCGTTGCTCCATACGGAACCGTCCTGCCCGAGCAGGATCGACACAGTCTGCCAGCCCCATTCGCTGTCCTGACGGCGTCCCTCGAGTGCCCAAGCCATGCCCCAGAACTCGCTCGTGGCTGTCCGATGGAAGAGGTTCCCACCGAAGACGCGGAAGGAGTACGTCAGTGTCTCCGCGCTCAATGAGTGAGTCACATAGACGGGCACAGGCGTGATACCCCGCTCTTCGAGCAGCGCTATGAGCTCCGGGGCCCACTCGGGAACCCAGGCAGCCTTCCGCGAGGCCGCTCGGGCAAGCTCCGCGGCAGCCTCCTCCGCCCTCCGTCGTTCGAGTGCATCGGCATCGTCAAGCAGGCCCATCGGTGCCTGTCCCTTCTGTGAGCAGAGGTGCGAGGTACTTCGATCGGTTCTCACGCCAGAAGTATCGGTAGAAGAGCATCATCGTGTGGTCGAGCCACGAGAGGTTCCTCGGAATGGAGAGCACGTCCCGGTTGAGTGAGCCGAGGGTCAGCTCTCTGGTGGTTGGCGCTTCCATGAAGTGGGTGACGAAGAGCGGCATCAGGGGCAGGCCGGCGCGAGCACCCCAGTTCGTGACGTCGTAAAACACCTGGGAGACCTCATGCCAGTGCTGCTCGTACTCCTCGTCGCCCCAGTCGTCTTCCCGTTGGCGGTATCGGTCTGAGAGGTATGCCTCCAGCACGGGAATCCGGCCGTCCGAGCCCGCCCAGGCTTCTGGCTCCTGCCGAAGAATCTCCTCCGCGATGTCGACGTACCCGCGGATACGAATGACCGCGTCGAGAGTCTTCTCGATCGCCTCAATGGCGACACGGGCGTTCACATAGTCGAACTCTGAGCGATCAGGGTCGCAGAGCACCTTCCGGTAGAGCTCGGTGAAGGTTGCGGTGTCCACGGTGTCCGGGCGGAGCATGCTCTCCGCGAACGCCCGGTAGAGCTGGCGCATCCGCTCAGGGTCGGAGCGCCACCCCGAGTCATACGCAGCCATCACCTCGACAGCACTGTGCGGTTCGTCGCGGATTAGGGCGGTTCCCCCGGCGTTGCCGCCGTTGATCAGGACGTGCTCCCAGGCGCCGACAATGCCCCAGGGATGCTCGACGACTTCTCGGACGGCATCAGCGGTAAGTCCCTTGGCTGCGACGTAGGCGATGACGTCGCCGTAGTCGCCGGCTATCGCGCCCCGCATGGTGTTGCCGAGGCGGTGCGCGCTGCCGATGATTTTCTTCTCCACGATCTGCACCAGGTCGAAGTCGACGGGGTCGAGTGGCCCCTCGGGCACGAGGAACAATGACGCCATACCGTGCAGGCAGAACATGAAGAAGTGCAGCAGCCGCCAGCGCACCGCGCGGTCGGGATGCTCGCTGATCCGCTGCGCGACGGTCGCGAGGTCCATGCCTTCCAGCAGATCCTTCGGCCAGGGGTGCCGAGCAAGTCCAGGCGGCCCGGCCGCGATGACGTCGAAGAATGCGAACACCCCGGCGAGCGGTTCACGGGATTCGAGCGCCGTGCACGCCTCCAGGAGCGCCCCGTAGTGCTGCTTCGGTCTCTTGATTAGGCGCGAGATGAGGTCGCGCAGATAGTCGACATCGAAGTGCTGGCTGGTCTGCGGTGCGTCGGCCCCGATGACGTCGATCGGGGCCTCGGTGTCTGCGGCCGCCAGGAGCGCGGTACGCGCGCCATCTGGGTCGACGTAGAACCAGGCGGGCCAGGCGCCGCGCTGGCGCGCGTCTTCGGCAAGCATCGCCAGAGCGGCTTCGTCCTGGAAATGCTCGGCGAGGCCTTCGAGCAGCTTGTCCGGCTCTCCTGTGATGTATCGGGGGTCGTCTTGGGCGTCGATGAGCCGGCGAATGAGCGCCAACTGCGCGTCCGACGTCATTCGCGTGAACAGGTGGGTAGCGACCACGCGCCAGTCGTCACCGCTGGCGAGCAACCCGAGGAGCCGCTCCACCATTGTCGATGGATCGCCGCCTTCACGCTCCTGCATGTACATGGCGACCAGATGCTCCTGCACGGTGCGGTGCACCCAGCGATACGAGGTGTGCAGGCGCGACGCTGCTGCGACCGCCATCGTGAACAGACCTTCGGCCTGCACGATGCGAGCCAGGTCTTCGCGATCGGGCCGTTCCACGGTGCGGAGTATCTGACTGAGCGTCTCGCTCTCGCGCCACCGACTTGCGTCCTTCTGGTCGTCGTCGCCGTATGCCATCCGCCAGGCGAGGAGCCTGGCCAGGTGCATCAGGTTCTCGATGACGACGTCGCTCGGTTCGTGAAGGCCGGCAGTCTTCCAGATCCGTTCGAGCGTCAGTGCGATGTACTGCTCATACAGGTCGGAGAGCGAGTCGAACTCACGGTCGAAGCTCGCCGCGTAGGCCACGAACCCCAGCAGCAGCGGACTGCCGCTGATGTCAGAGGCGACATCCGATTCCAGAATCGCGAGCGCCCGCGCCTTCCGGGGGTCGTCCGCGCTCTCGAACCACAACTCGAGGAGCTGCTTCGCGCTCTCGCTGCGCACCGACTGCATCGTGACCGTGTCCCAGCCTGCGGGCACGCTCACCCGCGGCCCGGGCCGCGAGGACACGACCACCGCGCCCGGGACGTCCGCCAGAGCTTCGATCGCACGCCGCACCCGATCTGCGAGAGCGCCCTCGGGAACCTCGTCGAGGCCATCCAGACAGAGCACAGTGCTGTCGTCGGCCTCCAGCCGTCGCAGCACCTGCTTCCGGGCCTCGGCGTCGACGGGGGCGTAAAGGCGTGCGCTGAGATCGATTAGAACGCCGAGCAGTTCCGGCAGCGGCAAGGTGCGTTCGGGGAGCTCTTCGGCCAAGTCGATCAACGGTACAAACACGCCCACCGCGCCGGGCAGTTCCTTCATCTGCGTGAGGGTGATACTCCGCAGCAGGGTCGACTTGCCCGTGCCCGGCTCGCCCACGACGTAGGCCCGCGCGCCGGCGGCCCGCAGGAGCTCGCTCGTGTCCTCCGACTCGTCTCGCCACAGTGGCGGCAAGGTCGGTACGGCGTCCGGGTCGGGGTCGTCTGCCGGAACGCGGATGTGCGGGTTGAGCATCGGCGCGAGGATCGAGGTCGTCAGATGGGCCGGGTAGTGCAGCGGCAGCCGCGCAAGACGACGCACAAGCTCCGCCTCGACGTCCTCCGTCCACCCCGAGGCAACGATCGAATGCTCGGCGTGCAGCGACGCCGCCGCGGATGCGCGGGCCGCGGCCGACTGCGTCGCAGTCAGGAGGGCATCCTGGAGCGCGATCAGGGCGCGGTCGACGATGTCCGACGCGAACTTGACCGTGCGGTCGTCGCGGAACCGGAACTTGTTGCTGTCCCAGTCCAGGCCCAGGACTTCGGCCGCTCGTTGCTGTCGCCACTCCCGCTCGTCGACCGAGCCGGGCGTGACCCACATCTTCTGCAGGTAGAGCAGGTACCGAGCGGCGTTCGCCTCTGGCGAGTCAGATCGCGGCGCCTCCAGAACGCGCTTCACCTGCTGCCAGGTGTCCTCCTTCGTCCACTCGACGCCGACGCCCGAGACAGCGATGAACTCCTCGTTCGTCTTCGGGCATCCGACGACAGTGGTGAAGGCGTCGACGGTGCGCGTGCCGCGCCGCTGTCCTTCGCGCTCGTACTGCCCGATCAGCAGGTGACGCAGCTCGCTCACTACGGTCGCGGAGTCGAAGGCCATGCCTCTCATCGTATGAGAGCACCTGTTTCCCTCAGCCGCGCACCACAGTCGCCTTACGTCTTGCCTCACGTCAAGATGTCCGGGAGTGAGTGATGCTTGCCTCACGTGAAATGTCCGCGTAGCTCAGGCGGCGGGGCGGGTGCCCTGGGTGCGGGCGGCGGCGAGTTCGATGAGTTGTTGCTGGATCTGGTTGATCCGTCGGGTGATCCGTGCCGGGTTCAGCTTCGCATGCTCGCGCTCCAGTCGGGCGCGGGTCTTCTCGTCGAGCACACCGGCGTCGAGCAACCGCTGGTAGGGGGTACGTGGCTTGTCGTAGACGCGCTTCTTCCGGCCGGCTGCGGTGTGGGTCCAGTCGATCGCTTTCACGCAGGGCAGCAGATGGTTCTTGCGGGCCATCACGAAATCCCAGAGCTCGTTGAGCAGGGTCATCTCCGCCTCGGTCTCGTAGCGGTAGCGGAACGCGTGTTTGCGGACCCAGTCGCCGTTGCGTTGCTCGACGTGCGCGTTGTCGTTGTGCTTGTAGGGACGCCCCCGGGTGACGGGGATCTCCTTCTTGTCCGCCCAGGCGATCACGCCCCAGTTCATGAACTCGGATCCGTTGTCGAAGTCGAGCCCGGCGACCGGGACGGGCGCGTTCTTCACCATCCATTCCAGGGCGCCGTGCACGTGCACGTAGGCGTTGTTGCGGATCGTGCGCAGCATCGTCCACCCCGCGACCGGGTCGGTGCCGGTCAGGGTGCGCAGGAACTCGCCTTTGAGGGAGTGGCCGCAGTGCGCGACGGTGTCCAGCTCCAGGAACCCCGGGACGGTCAGCGGGGCGTCCATGCTGGTGCGCGTCGGGATCGAAGAGCGCAGGATGTGGGACGGCTTCGTGCCCGAGACCGCGACCGGGTAGGCGGCGTCCTTGTGCGGTTTCAGGTACCGGTCGATCGTCGCGGCGCTCATCGATCGCAACTCGTCCAGCACCTCCGGTGTGACCCGCTGCTCGACCTTGCCGAGCTCACGGAAGCGGACGAGGCGTTCGAGGGTGTCGTCCATGATCGCCGCGAAGTACTTTCCCGACGGCTGCCCGGACAGCCGCCAGACTTCTTGCAGCACCACGAGCGCATCGTAGGAGTACTTCCGCTCACGCGGCTTACGCTGCTGATCGCGCGCGGCACCTTTGCGTGCGTTCGCGGCACGGATCGCGCGGCGCGCGTGATCACGCGTCCAGCCTGTCGCGTGCACAAGCTCGTCCAGCAGCCGGCCCTTCTCTTCCTTGCCTGCTTTCGCATACTCGCGGGCGAACTTCTTCGTGATCTCACGGCGCGCCGCCATCGACAACTCCCTGCTCATCACCCCAGGGAACTACGCGGACATTCCTACGTGAGGCACGCGCAGCCCTTCCCGGACCTTTTAGCTGAGTCTCGTCGCCTTATTGACAATCATTATCATTAGTGATATAATACGCAGTCGAGGGTGGCCCCTCCAATCCGGAAGGAGGCCACCCCACAATGGCCCATTCACACACACGACCTGGACGCCCGGCGTTCACCATCCCATCCTCGCCGAACCGCCTCTCGCAGATGCACTCGCTCGCCGCGAGTGCACTCGAGGAGCTATTCATCTTCTACGGCGACCGCAAGGCCAGCGCCGAGGAGCTCGCGGGATCATCCAAGATCGGCATCCTGGAGCTCGTCCACGTCTGGGTGCTGCACGGCAACGCCGTCGACTTCCTCGACACCTACGAGAAGTACCTCACCTCCGTCGGCGAACTCGTCGCCGTATACGGCGGCAAGCTCACCGACATCCTCACGCTGGAAGAGGCGAAGCCGCGCAGCTTTGCCGCCGAGCTCCTGTTCGGCTTCCAGCCGCTGCCTCCGGTGCCGACACTGCTGCATCCCGCAGTTCAGCGCGAGACGTACGAGCACGCACGAAGAAGGCGACAGGCCAGCTACGAGCTGAACTGAACCCACCAAACCATCAGCAATGGGCCACCGGCCCCGTACCGACTTATCATCGGCACGGGGCCTTTCTCATGCCCGGATGCGGCAGTGAAGCCGACTGGCAGAACCTCGGCACAACGGCAGAACCGTCCCGTTGAGTCTGCCGATATGCCAGCCAGAGTCGATGGCATGAACAGCATCGCTCCCACGCTCGAACCCACCGCCAACCCCACGTCGCCCCCGGCAATCCCGCCGAAGGTCGACCCGATCGTCATCTTCTACGTCAGCGACGCGAACGCCGCCGCGATGCGCGCCATGACCGTCGTGACGGAGGAGCTCGAGATCCACGGGCGCCTCTCGATCGACGCCTCCACGCTCGAGCTTGCTCACGAGCTCGCCGGCATCACCACGGCGTTCGCGGAGGCGCTCACTGCCATCGCCAACCAGGCCGACGGGGAGCCCGCCGGTGGCTGAGTCGCTCGACCTCTCTGACGTCGCGCTCTCCGTCGACGTGGAGGTCGTGGAGCGCGTCGCGCGCATCACGACCTCCCGCGCGCTGGCGAGCGCCATCGAGGAGGGCATCAGCCGCCACGGCACCAGCTTCACCGTCTACGTCCTCCTCGTCGCCAGCGACGACGACTTCACCCCGGACGCCCTCGACGGTGCGTACCGCTCCTGCTACGTCGGCTCCTTCACGGACTGGAACGACGCCAGCCGCTTCCTCAAGGCGCTCATGAGCACGGTGACCGGCGACACCAACGCGCCCTTGCTCGACGCGCTCAACCTGCTGCAGTTCATCACGGTCGGACAGGACACCTTCGTCTTCGCCCGCCCGCTGGGCCTTGGCCCTCTCGATCCGCGCGGCGCTCTCGCCTCGTGAAACGGCGGGAGCGATCGGGGATTAGGCCCTCCGATCGCTCCCTGTCACCTCAAGAAAACCCACCCCATCCATCTGCGAAAACGAACACGGAAGGCATCTCTCATGACGTACATCACGGTACCCCGCGCTCTCGCGGCGGTCACGCTCGCCGGCGTTGCGGCGCTGGCCCTCACGGCCTGCGGCGACTACAACGCGCCGGGCCAGCTCGGGCAGCTCCAGCAGCAGCTCCAGTCCTGCCCGGACGGCCTCAAGGTCGCCACCCGCGTCGACTGGGACGGCACCGGCTCCGGCCGCTCCACCCAGCTCGACACGGAGCGCCTCGCCATCATCGAGAGCTCGCCACGGAGGTCGCCATCTGCGGCGGCCACTTCACCGTGACCGGCTACTCGTCCTCCTCCGGCGCGACCGTCACGCTCTACGACGCCGAGATCACCATGCCCGGCGCGACTTCCAACGCGCAGCTGCGCCGCGTCCCCCAGGCCGTCGAGGATCTCATGACCGAGATCAAGGACGCCTACCCGGACGCGCTCGCTTCGCTGCCCACGGACGGCTCGGACATCACGGGCGTCTGGCGTCTCGCCAGCGAGCAGCAGGCCCAGCTGGGTGACGGCTACCAGTTCCAGTACGTCAACCTCACGGACGGGCTCGACAACGTCGGCGTCACGCTCGACGCCGGCCTGACGCCGGAGCGGGCGACCACTCTGGCCGATCAGATCACGGTGCCGAAACTCGACGGGGCCGAGGTGACCGTCGCGGGCATCGGGCGCGTCGCCGGCGCCCCGGTCTCCTCGCACCTGGCCGAGGCGCTGGTGGCGTACTACGACCGCCTCTGCGAGCGCACCGGCGCGGCCTCCTGCCTCGCTGTGACGGACTGGCGGTGACCACGATGAGCACCCATCAGAACCGTCTGGGCCTCCTCGTCCGCCGCGTCTCGTCCCCGATCCCGGGGCCGAGCGTGGCGGCGCTGGAGCAGCTCCAGGACGCTGAGCAGATCACCTTGCAGCGCGTCGATGAGGCCGCTGCGGTGGCGAAGCCGGGGAACATCTCTGGCACCTGGGTCGAGCAGGAGTACGACGACCTCGAAACCGAACAGGCCCCCTCCTGGACGGCCGCGGGCATCGAGACCGCCCGCCCTGT
Source organism: Microbacterium sp. HA-8 (assembly GCF_046111165.1). Lineage (NCBI taxonomy): Bacteria > Bacillati > Actinomycetota > Actinomycetes > Micrococcales > Microbacteriaceae > Microbacterium > Microbacterium sp. HA-8. Next base: position 1,195,378 of record NZ_CP162025.1, on the reverse strand, counting down.
CGAGGTCGAGGCCGCTGGCCTCCAGCCCGCCGCCGACGCCGCAGAGCGCATCGTCACCGGGCATACGCCGGTGCTCGAAGCGGCCGCCGCCCGCTACGTGGATACGCAGGAGGCGCTTGCGCCGTTCCGCCGCCGAACCGGCGGCAAGCTCATCCACTACGCCATCAAGGGCGCGCTGGTGCTCGGGGACGCGGTCGGGGTGACCCTGCTCGGCATCAACATCGGGGACTACCCGCTGCTCGCCGGCCTCATGTCCGTCTCCGCCGCGACCGCCGCCGTCACGGCGGGGCTGGTCGGGGCGGAGTACCGGGTGCTCCAGGCAGCCGACCGCCGCGCCTGCGACCCTGACGCGCTCACCGAGAAGCAGAAGCCCTTCCGCTACCTGTTCACCGGCGCGAACTTCGGCCGCTCGATGCTGAAGCTCGTCACCGGCATCTCCCTGACGGCCGCGGCGCTCATCGCGGCGGCGATCTTCGCTGGACGCGCTGAGATCGAGGGCAGCCTGGTCGGTGCCCTCTACGGCGGCATCGCCCTCGCCGTCGCGGGAGCGAGCTTCATCGAGTCCTTCATGCACGCCGACGAGATCGCCGACGTCATCGACGGCTCCGCGAAGGCCTACGACGCGGAGATCGCCCGCCACGAGCGCCTCGCCGCATCGAGCCCGTGGCGCACCCAGCTCGAGCGGCGCGCCGACGCTGATTCGGTCATCGACGAGCACATCCAGCGTGGCGAGGCTGCGGGGCACCGCATCCGGGCAACGAAGTGGGGCATCCTGCGCCGCAACCCTGGCGTCGCCGGTCACGGCCCCGCTGCGGGTGTCCCTGGGCCGGTCGGGCGCACCGACCGCACGCAGGGCGGGGGTGGTTCCCGGTGACTCCGCGCATCCAGCCGCCCCGGCTGCAGCCCGCAGGGCTCCTGCCAGTCCCTGTGACCGTCTATGGGCGCGAGCGGGGGGAGCCGTGGTTCGAACTCGGCTTCCCCGGCCTCGACCCGGTGCGACCGAGCCTGGACATCCTCTGCTTCGACCACTCCGGCTCCGTCGTCGCCCCTGGCGGCACCGACCCCATCGGGCGCCGGTTCCTGGAGGCGAAGCAGGCGATTCGCATCGTGCAGGCCTGGACCTACACGTCCCGCCCCAAGGTCGCGGTCATCCACTTCGACCAGCCTTCGGCCGGGAACAGCGGCGCGGTGCCGCTGAACTCCACGCACGCCGGGCGGCAACTCGCCGCCGCGTTGAAGGTGCCGATCGACGCGATGGGGTCGAGCAACCTCGCCCCGTCGCTGACGGTGGCGGAGGAACTCGCCAAGGCGCATCCGGATCATGACGTGCGCTTCACGATCCTCAGCGACTTCCAGATCACCGACCTCGACCCGGAGAACGTCTTCAAGCGGCTCGCGGACTTCCCTGGGCAGGTGCACGCCGTGCTGCTGAACGCCCCCGCGCCGCCGGATCTGGCCGGGGAGAACATCACGATCACCGAGATCGCGCACGGAGACGCCCCTGGCGCGCTGTCGGCGGCGATCCACCGCTCTCTCACGGCCACCCGGCGTGGCCGACGCCTGTCGGTACTGCACGCCGACCGGACCCGTCCATCGATCCCGCCGCTCTCGCCCGAGCATTCCCGGAAGGGGAACCGCTGATGCGCACCCACGACCTGCCCCGGCTCTCATTCACCGAGGGCGAGCTGCTCCAGGCCCGCATCGAGCTCACCGAGTTCGTCCACCTCATGGCCGACCAGACGAAGGAGCGACTCGGCTTCGGCTGGACGCCGCACCCGGACGCGCCGAACACCTGGCGCGCTCTCAAGACCGCCTGGCAGCACAGCCTCGCCACTAGGGAACCGTTGCCGGTGTTCGACGGCGGCTCCGACGCCGTCATCTTTGCCGGCCCGGAGGCGAACTGGGCGTACCGCTTCTGGCACGACGTGACGCACCTGGAGCGGGGACGGGACTTCACGTCGCCGCACGAGCTGGACATGGCCGTCTTCCACCTCTGGGAGGCGGAGCGTCACGGGCTGGAGCGCGGGAGCCTGCCCTGGCGGCTGCTCCATGCCGATGCCGTGGGCCAGGTGCTGCACTGGGCTGTCCGGCGCGAGTTCCTCATCGACCAGCGCGCCTTCATCGTGAACTACCTCCGGTTCGGCGTCGAGGACGCCGTGCTGGCCGAGATGGCCCGCACCGGGCAGCTCGCCCCGCAGGTGCTGCCGATCGGGATCGACATCACGACTGCGGCCGAGACGCCCGTCGAGCCGACGCACTGGACGGCGCGGACGTGATCGCGGCCGCCTATACGAAGAACCCGCCTGTCGCTACAGGCGGGCGGGTTCTTCGTGCCCTCGAGTGGGGCCTCGTGTTAGGCGGCGAGGGGTTCGTGGATGTCGCCGACGTCGAGTGCTCGTACGTTCTCCTGGACGAAGCGCGTCAGGTAGGTGAGCGCCTCCGGACGCCGGTCGCTCATCGTCTCGGTGACTTCGTAGGCCACGTCGTAGAGCGTGAGTGCGTCGGTGTCGAGCTCCGCGCCGTTGAGCATCAGGAAGGTGTTGGTCAGAACGACGGCCATGCGCTTATTGCCGTTCTGGAACGGGTGATCCTTGCAGGCCGCATAGAACAGCACGGCGGCCTTCTCTTCCAGACTCGGGTACTGCTCGCGCCCGTCGAACGAGGCGAACGGCGCAGCCAGCACCGCTTCGAGTCGGTGCGGGGCGCGCGTGTGGAGCGCGGGCATCGGCTCCGTTGTGAGCAGCAACTGCGCGCTCTCGAACGCGACCTCGGCGTCAGCGATCGTCAGCGCAGCCGTCACGTACGCGCAAGGAGCTCCAGTGTCTTGCGGTAGCGCTTCACCGTCCGCTTCACGGCGGCTTCAATCAGCACCTTCTTCTGTGGAGGTGTCATCTGCACTGGTGATGGTGTCGGCTTCGAACTCTTTTCCATACTTCTGCATGTATTTTACTTCATTTCGCCGCGCATTCCAATACTCGGGAGGCGAATACACGTTTGCGACACACACTCCCAACCGCGACATTTCCGCAAGAGAAATGCGACATTTTGTCGCGGTGGGCGATAGCGCATGTCGCATTCCAGGGAAAGTCGGGAATCGTTACCTCTGTTCTCCCGATGTGACATGCGATGAGACGGTTGTGTCTCCGAAACCGTCACGTATAACAAACGACGGCACCCGGCCATTCATCGCCCCCTCGATCATCGAGGAGGCGAACTCTTCATCAGCTCGCGCCGGGAGAAAGGAATACACCCGCTATAACCACAACTCCACCACCAGAGAAGACAGCACCGTCTTCTCGCTATACCGGCCCGCGCTTCTCGACCATCCTGGCCGACCCGCCCTGGGATGTGCAGCAGAAGGGCGCGAGGGGCGCCGAGCGCAAGTACGACCTCCTCACGCTCGACCAGATCAAGGCAATGCCCATAGAGCAGATCGCGACCGAGGATGCGCACCTCTGGCTCTGGGTGACGAACGCGACGCTGCGCGACGGGTACGACGTGGCCGAAGCCTGGGGCTTCACCGTGCGCAGTCCGCTGACCTGGGTGAAGTGGCCGCGGATCGGTCTGGGGAACTACCTGCGGAACAACACCGAGCACTTGCTGTTCGCCACCCGCGGCAAAGCACCGGTCAAGTACCGTTCGCAGCCGACCTGGTTCACCGCGCCGACCACCGACCACTCGCACAAGCCGGAAGCCCAGTTCTCGACCATCGAACTGGTCAGCGGCGCCGGCCCGAAGCTCGAGCTCTTCGCACGGCGCCGTCCACCGCAGACACCGGACAGCCCGTGGAGCGCGTGGGGCAACGAGATCGACTCCGACATCTCGATCCCGGACTACCCGGTTCCGAGCGACTTCGATGACCAGACCGAGAGGAGCTGACCCATGTCCTGGTTCAGCAATGACGACAAGAAGCACGACGAAAAGAAGAAGGACACCATGAGCCAGAAGTTCTTCAACGCCTGCCTGCTGATCCTCGGCGGGGTCATCGTCCTCGCCCTGGCGATCCAGTTGCTGTCCCAGATTTGGGTCTGGGTCGTCATCGGGCTCGCGGCTTTCGCGGCCGGATGGATCGCCTTCCGCATTTGGATGGCACGCCGGAATCGGTGGTGAAAAGCGTGAGCACGTTCACCTCTGAAGGGATGTTGTGGAATACGCAACACCTCTTGACGATTCGCACCCTATTTCGTATAAGCAAGTCGGGAAGGACTGTCCCATTTTGTGGACAACAGACGGTGGGTCTGTCATTCCGCTCAAGTAATAGCAACCGTAAGCAGGAGACCCACCCTCATGCCTAATCCGAAGCCCCAGCGTGCCACCAAGCGCGCATATCGCAGTAGCGACCATCAGCTGCGCGCATTCTCCGACCCGACGTACCAGACCGACATGCTCGCGCTGGCTGACGCCTTGCGGCTGCACACGGCCCAAGCTCAGGCCGACGCGGAGCACCGCCCGGCGGGTCTTCTCGCCGGGGTGCAGAAGCTGGCCGGATTCCGGCCGGAGCTGGCGATGGAGAACACGGAGGCCCCCGATGCCTAAGCCCACGTCCTCCCTGGTGTTCTCCCGCCTGTTCCTGCCGCATCCGCTCCCCGCGGATCACGTCGAGGCCTTCCTGACTCGTCTTGCCTCCGACCGCCGCGATCAACCCGTCATCCTGGAGACCCGCGCCAGTTCTGAGGGCATCGTGCACCTCGTCGGCTGCGACGCAACCTACGTCCAAGAGCTGCGCCGGCTGCTCGGCGATCTCATCCCTGGCACCCTCATGACCGGCCTCGACGGCTATGTCCGTAGTCCCTTGCGCACCAGCGGCACCGTGAAGATCACGCCGGTCGGACTGCCGCTGAACGTGCACGACCCCGACCGGATCAGCCGCGCCCTCTACTCGACGCTCTCGCGCCGCTTCCAGCCAGGCGAACAAGTCGTCCTGCACGTGCTGCTCGGCCCCGGCATCCCGCCGCGTCAGGTGCCGCCGAAGATCGCCCCGCCGGGCGGGATGGGCGTCTGGCAGGCTCTCACGAAGGGGAAGACCGACGCGCCGAACGAGATCCGCAACGCGGTGCGCGACCGTGCTGCCCAGTACGGCATCGACGGCACGATCCGCATCGGCGTGAACGCCGTGGACGACGACAAGCGCCGCCGCCTCGGCCTGGAACTGCTCGCCGGGCTCCGCTTGGCAGAGTCCGCCGGCACGAGCATCCGCCTGTACCGTGACCAGTCCTCGACGCTGAACACCCCAAGCCGCCCGCGCTCCTTCACGGCGCACCTGGCCGTCTCCGAGCTCGTGCCGCTCTCCGGCTGGCCGCTCGGCGCCGATCCGCTTCCCGGGATGCCGCCCGCGCATCCGAAGCTGCTGCGCGCCGAGAGCAACGTCTCGGACGGCCCACTCGCCATCGCGACCTCCCTCGTTCCCGGCGACAACCGAAGCCTCGGCATCTCGTTCGCCGCCGCCATGCACCATCTGTTCGCGCTCGGCCCGACCGGCGTCGGCAAGACCACCATGCTGGAACACCTCATGGCGACGGTCATCGAGGCGGGGCATGCCACGCTCATCCTCGACCCGAAAGACCAGACGCCAGCGGCGCTGCTGCCCCGCATCCCGAAGGAGCGGTGGGCGGACGTCTACGAGATCAACGCCGCCGACGAGCATCCGAACGGCTTCAACCCGTTCGATCCCGGCGACCGCGATCCCGACGTACAGGCCGACAGCATCCTGGCGGTGTTCGAGAAGGTCTTCATCGACCTCGGCCCGCGCACCTCGGACATCCTCAGCGCCTCCGTCAGGACGCTGCTTCGCACCGGAACTCCCGAGAAGCCGAACACGATCCTCGACCTGCCCCGGCTCTGGACGGACGCCACGTTCCGTCGAGTGCAGGCAGGCAAGATCGCCGGCGACGTCACGCTCGCCGGCTTCTGGGCCTGGTACGAGTCCCTCAAGCCCGCCGCGCAGATGTCCGTCGTCGCGCCCGTGATGAACCGGCTGCGGCAGATCCTGCTGCGCCCCGGCGCGGTGAAGATCCTCGGACAGAGACGGCCCGCCTTCCGGCTCCGAGACATCTTCCGCGACCGGAAGATCGTCATCGTCCCGCTCAACGAGGCCCTCATCGGCCCCATGACGGCGAACCTCATCGGCGGGCTCATCATGGCCGAAGCCTGGCAAGCCACCCAGGAGCGCGCTTCGGAAGAAGGGCATCAGAAGCGTCCGGGGTTCGTGTTCGTGGACGAGGCCGACCGCTTCATGAACGGCACCCTCACCGTGTCGCTGGCCGACGCCCTCGCGCGGAGTCGGTCGCTCTCGGTCGGCTGGGCGCTCTCGACCCAGTACTGGGATCAGCTCCCGAAGGAGATGAAGTCCGCCATCAAGTCCAACGCGAGAACGAAGGTCATCTACCGGCTCGAAGACGAGGACGACGCTCGCACGATCGCCAAGCTCGCTCCGGACCTGGAGCCGCTGGACTTCATGAGCCTCGGCAAGTACGAGGTCTACCTCCGACCCCTGGTCGACGGCATCACCACCTGTTGGGCGCTCGGTAAGACCCTGCCGCCCGTCGCCGGTGCTCACAAGGTGACCGAGGTACGCCACGCCTCCCGCGAGCACCATCAGCCCGTGCCGTTCGACCACGAGAACCTTGTCGACGTCACGCCGGGGCTGGAGGAAACGGAGCCGCCGCCCGACCTGCTCCAGCCCGCACCGGGGCCGCTCGGACGCCGCAGGAGGCAGCCATGAACGCCCTCTCCCGACCCGAGCGCAGGGCGGCGGAGACGGACGCGCCTCGTCGCATCGACCGTCTCACCGACCGTCACATCGCGACGCTCACGATGCCCCGATACCCGCGTATTTCCGCCCCTGTCGCCTCTGTCCCGGATGGGACTCACCCCTTGTTCAGGGGTGACGCCAGCTGCGCCGAGCCGCCGACCAGACGCCGGTACCGGAGCATCCCGACCAGCACGAGGAGGGGAGCATGAACCCCGTCGATGCCGCCTTGCTCGCCACGCTCTCGGCCCGCGACCTCGCGATCCTGGACGACCTCGAGCAGCTGCGCCTGCTGACGTCCCGCTCCATCCAGCAGCTGCACTTCCCGGTCGCCCCCGACGCCCATGCCACGATGACCGGCGCCACCAGGGCTGCGATGCGCGTGCTGAACCGGCTGAAGGGCGAACGCCTCATCTCGCATCTGGCCCGGCGCGTGGGAGGAGCCCGGCGCGGGTCGCAGGGCTTCATCTGGCAACTCACGAGCTTGGGCGATCGCATCCAGCGCGCCCGAAGAGGCGAGAAGGGACGCCGTCGCTACACCGAGCCCTCGACGCAATTCGTCGACCACACGCTCGCCGTCACCGACCTCGTCACCACGCTGCGCGTCCTCGACCGCGAGCGTCAGGTCGAGCTGCTGAAGGTCGAGACGGAGCCGAGCTGCTGGCGCGAGTTCACCGGCCCGCACGGCACCGTCCTCACGCTCAAGCCGGACCTGTACGCGGTCACCGCGGCTGGGGCGTGGGAGGACTCCTGGTTCGTGGAAGCCGACCGCTCCACCGAGCACCTTCCCGTGATCCTCGCCAAGTGCCGTCTCTACGCGCGCTACGCCGCCACCGGCATCGAGCAGCAGTCCGCGGGCGTCTTCCCGATCGTGCTCTGGGTCGTACCCGATAAGGCCCGCCAGGCGCAGCTCATCCGCGCCATCCGCGGCGACCCCTCGCTCCCGGACGACCTGTTCCGCGTCGTCACGACCGAGCAGTTCGCCGCGCACCTCACCACCACCAACCCCTGACCTTCTGAAAGGAGGACACCCCCTATGGAACACATTCCACGATCCGGCGCCGGCCACGGCGACCAGGAGCACAGAAACACCACGCAGCACGAACACGCCGACACCGGCGAAAGCCTCCCGGAGGACAGGATGGCTTTCCTCATCGAGGCCCTCCAGCACAGCACCCGCGAAGCGATCCTCGGCGCGCTCGCCGAAGGGCGGCCGCTCACCCATGCGGAAGCGCGCCTGCTGATATCGACGATCCCTGCCGGCGACGACGCCCGCGACATCGACATCCGAAAGCGCTTCATGATCTCCGGCAGCGGCGACCCGGCCGAGGTGCGCGCCAGCCTGCAGCCCGCCTACCGGGGCGAGCACAGCCGCGAGACGGTCACCACGGCGGACTGGCTGGGCACCCACCTCATCCATGCTCAGCATCCGCAGCTGGCACGCGGCCCGCTCCCGCTGATGGCCGACGCCGTCGTGCGGTTCCCGGATAGCCCCGCGGAGCGCGACGGCATCTGGAAGACCATCGCCTACACCACCCAGAACGAGCTGACCGAAGCAGAACACGAGACGCTCCACGAACAGCTGTCAGCCCACGTCAGCGAACACGGCGAGCCCTTCCGCGCCTTCCTTCGACTCTCGGGCGTCAACGCCCAAGACCCAGCCCTCGTCGCGAAGTTCCAGGCGGCCTATGTCACCACCGTCGACACTCCCGATGATCTGCACGACCCGGCGCTGCCGGTGGCGATCGATGCCATCGACCTGAACGGCCGCATCCACGTCTTCGACGTCTCCGGCCTCACTGGAGGGCAGTCGTGATGGAACGACCGACCCCGGACCCCGAACGCCGCGACGAGTTGCCCGAGCTGGAAGAACTGTTGCACACGCTGCCGGAGCCGAAGGAGGCAGGGATCTTCGTCACGGCGATGTTCTCTGACAAGGCCCAGGACGTCATCTTCGAGACGCAGGCCGCCGGGCAGGACATCGACCCGATCACGGCACGCCTGATCGCGTACAACCTCACCGCGCACGCCCCGGACGAGCTGGAGACCGCACGGCTCCGACGCTTCTTCGCCACCGGAATCGGCTCACACGAGCACCTCAAAGCCGAGTACCTGCCGCTGCGCGAACACCAGGCGATGGAGCCCGAAGAGCATCTGCTCATCGACTCGCTCGGCACCTACCTGGCGAACAGGGAAGGCGACCGGCCACGGCAGCGTCATCGGGCGCGGCGGATGGGACGAGTGCTGTTCGCGCTTCTCACGCACGCCGACGGCCACCGCGACGGCCTGCTGTTCAAGACCCGCGCTCAGGTCGGCGAACTGGGAGCTGCTGCGCTCGGCCTTCGCCTGGCCCGGCTGGCTCATGATCACGGCGAGCCGCTCGTCGCGTTCCTGCGCGCCCCGGCTGTCGACGCCACCGCACCGGACATCGAGGCGCTGTTCCGCACCGCCTACATCGGTGAGCGAGACGAGCTCGACGCCGTCCGCAACGCGCCCGACAGCACGCACCCCATCACCTGGAGCACCGTCGAGATCGGAGGACGCAGCTATGTCTTCCACGGCTAACGCATCGACCATCCCCACGTTCACCGCGATCCGAAGAGAGGAGGAACCCCGCATGGAACGACCATCACCAACACCCGGCGAACACCCCGTCCGCCAACGAACCGCTGACGTGCCGAGCTTCGTGAACAGCTACCACGAGGAGCACGCCACCACCCTGATCTCCCGAGGCATCGAGGATGCCCACAGGCAAGGGCTCGGCCTCAGCGCCTCCACCGCGCGGATCATCGCCGCAGCGCTGCACAACGGCCACGGCACGCACATGGAGCGCTTTGCCGCCACCGGCGATCTGAACCCCGATGGCGTCCTGTCCGAGCTGGATCAGATCCGCAGCCTCGGCCTCGAGCATATGCCCTGGGTCGTCGCGCTCTGGGACTTCCTGGAACGCATCGAGGGAGCCGACCCTGACCTCATCGAGACCGAGCACGTCGAACCCGCCCCAATGGTCTTCGCCCAGGCCGACGACCCCGACATCGGACCACGCCCCGGCGGCGCCTGGCTGCACACCGACGTACCCGCCGCCGAACTCCGCGAGCAGATGGAACAGCTCCTCACCGAGCACGCCCCATACAGCGACCGCATCGTCGTAACCGCCTCCGTCGGCTTCCACGGCATCGACATCCCCGAAGACGCCAGCGCTGCCGACGTCATCACCTACGCGGACGGCATCCGCCGCTACGGCGAGGCCTACGGCGTCTTCGCTCGGCTCGTCGGATACCCGGTGGGGCCTGCCGCGTTCTCGATCCGCTACGAGAACACCTACGACACCATCACCGAGTTCATGGCCGATCACACTGAAGGGCTCGCCGCCGCGGTCGAAGCCGCCGGAAAGGTCGCCACCCAAGCTCGCGAGGACACGGTCGATGAACACGAGGAACGGCTGCGCCGCGAATGGCTCGTCCTCGACGGCCACCAAGGCCGCGTCCACGTCTTCACCCGCAAGTTCGGGCTGCCCGAGCGGGAGGACGACCTGTGATGGAACACGAGCTGATTCCCAGTGGCGAGCAGCCGAACGACCTCGCGAAGCTGGCAAGCGAGTTCCTCGCCATGCACGACATCGAGGTCGCGCGCCGCGAAGGCCGCGACATCGACGTCATAACCGCGCGCATGTTCGCGTCGCTCCTGCAACCCTCGCCGGATTCCGCACTGGCCCGATTCGCCAACACCGGCGAAGGCACCAACGCCTCACTCCGGGCGGAGTACCTGCCGATCTACCACCAGCCGGGCGCGCCAGAGGAAGTCACCGAGGCGATCGACTGGCTCGGCGCGCACCTGGTCACGGCGGACAACGCCCGCCCAACGCCGGTCAAGCGGCCACCCGGCTCCCCGAAGCTGCGGAATATCCTTTGGCAGACCGACATCACCGTCGATGAGGCTCTGCTCTCGGTCAGTGTCCGCGCCGACACTCCGGTCGAGGCCGTCGAGACCCTCGGTGAGCGGTTGGGTCCGTTGATGACTCAAGACCCTGTGCCGTGGCGGCTCTTCCTCGCCCTGCCAGACGTCGACGCCGCCTCGGATCACCTCGTGGAGGCCTTCGAGGCCAGCTACCGCGGCGCGTTCGAGAGCGAGAAGCAGCTGCTCGATGCGTTCACCGACGCCCCGCAGATCCGCGACGTCCTGGACGGGCTCCGAGACAGATTCGTCGGCGGCTACTGGGTCGAGTTCGACGAAGCCGGACTCCTCGAGGAACTCCGCGAGCACAAGGACGTCATCTTCCACGAAGGCAGATTCCACGTCTTCGATCAATAGCCACTCATCCCTCGAAAGGAGGAACCCCTATGGAACAACAACCCCAGGATCACGGCCCCGAGCAAGCCGAGAGTCGTATTAAACCCGCTGACGCCATCGATCGGATCGCCAGCGATGGCATCGCCGCTGCGCAGGAGGCCGACAGCGAGATATCTACCGATGCCGCCAAGGCGATCGCGCACGGCCTCGTCCGGCTCCTCGGACGACCGAACACCGCGCTGGAGCACTTCTCCGATACCGGCGATGGCGACTACCTGAAGCTGCGTGAGGAGTACCTCGAGCTATACGCCGACCCGACCATCCCGGCTCACGCGAAGGAATGGATCGACTGGCTCGGCACCTACCTGGTTCAGCGTGACAACGCTCGCCTGGCAGAAGGTGAGGAGGCTGGCAATGGAACGCGATAGCCACATCCCCCGAGACCCGGAACGTCGCCCCGACGACCAGCACCTGCGCGCCGAGATCATCGAGCGGCTGCCCGGGACCGGAGAGCACGCCTCGCACCGCGCCATCGAGGTCATCGGCGCGATGATGGGCGCCTGCGTCATGGCCCACACCGAAGGCCGGCCCCTGAGCACGGAGGACGCCCGCGGCGTCGCGCACTTCCTCGCGCTCGGCATCGACAAAGGCACGGCACTGCGCGACTTCGCTGACGGCCGCGAAGTCGACGTTGACGAGGTCCGCTCCGAATGCCTCGAACTCGCGTCCCGTCCGAACGTCTACCCGGAAACCCGCGAAGTCCTCAACTGGCTGGATGGGCACCTTCTCGACGCCGTCGTGCCGCAGCTACGTCCCGAGCTTCCCGCCGATGAAACGCAGTGGCGGCACCTGATCTCCTACAAGGAGGATCTCGGCCTCACCGTCGCGATCCACGGCCGAGGCGACGAGGCCCTGTTCGAGGACGGCACGGTGCTCGACCGCGCCGAGCGGTTCGCACTCGATCACGGCATCCCCGGAGTCGCCTACCTGCGACTCCCGACCACCGACACGAGTCGGCCCGACGTCGAGCGTGGCTTCGCGTCGGACTACGTGGGCTCCTACGCCGACCTGGCCGAGCTGTTCGACACGACGACCAGGGTCTTCCAGCTCGATGACGACAACCACACGACCCCGGTCTCATACCGCGAGCTCAGCGACGACGCACGGCGTCAGCTGCACGAGGGCGCCGGTGAGCACTGGAGCGCCGTCGCTGTCGCAGGACAGATCCACCTGTTCAAGAAGAACCACTACGCGGAGGAGGAGATAACGAAATAGCACCCCTGTCAGATGCATAAGCGCAATAGCCGGAGTTCGCCGAAGGCAGACGGAAAGTGTTGTAAAAAATGCCTTTAATCAGGACTTTTCCACAACAAGGGAGTAAAATGGGTGAGATATGTAAGTGGAGACCCGCACCATGAATAGCGCGACAGCGGCTATGCGCCTGGGCCCTTCCATAAAACAGGCGCGCACCCAACAAGGCTTCTCTCTCCGCCGGCTCGCGGAACGTACAGGCGTTCCCCGCACCACAATCGAACGCATCGAGCAGGAGAAGCTCGAACGTCCTCGGCCGGACATTCTTCATGCTCTCGGAGAGGCCCTCGGCCTGGCCGTACCCGATCTGTACTCGCTGGCGAATTACCCGACAGTCACGGCACTGCCGTCGTTCGCGCCGTACCTGCGCGCTCGCTACCAGGGACTGTCGGTACAGGCGATCACCGAACTCGACATCTACTTCCGCACCCTCGCGGAGCGTGAAGGCGTCCTCGTCGACGGCCCCGCTCCCGGCGAAGACGAGCAGTAGACCCGCAGCGCAAGCTGCGAACACCACAACAACCAGTCACTCCCGGGTGGGGGAAGGAGGAAACAACCAATGACACCTTTGACACACGCCGCAGTATCTGAAGCGACGACGACCACGCAGGTCTCCCGCCGATCCGTGCTGCGCCGGTTGCGCAAGCTCGTGCCCGAGCAGAGCTTCCCGTTCAGCTGGCGCGCCGCGGAGCGCATCGCGGAGCACCAATCCTCGCTGCTGCGTCGGCTGGCCCGCACCGCAGCAACCGACCCGGTCGGGTTCGTGAAGAACCTCCCTGCGATCGTCGTCCGCTTCGTGCCTGACCTGCCGCGCTCCAGCGAGAGCCACTGGGATGTGACCGCGAAGCGCTGGGTCATCCAGATCGTGGAGACCCGCTCGTCCGCGTCTCGCCGGTTCCTGATCCTGCACGAGCTCAAGCACATCCTCGATCACGGCAAGTCCGTCCATCTCTACGACCCGCACTTCCGTCGCGGCCCGCTGCAGGCGCAGATGGCCGGAGACCACTTCGCCGCCTGCGTCCTCATGCCCGCGGCCGAGATGCGCCGCGCCATCCGCGACGGGCTGACAACCACCGGCTCACTCGCGAAGCACTTCGACGTGCCCAAGCACCGCGTCGTGCTGCGCCTGAACGACCTGAACCTCATCAACAAGATCACTGACCTCTAACGAAAGGAGGGGAATCCCTTCATGAACGACACCATCCAACACACCGCCACCGGGCGCCTGCTCACGCTCCCGGAGAGCATGGAACGGCTACGAGTGAGCAAGGCGACGCTGTATCGGCTGATCCGAGACAGGGAGATCCCCTCGGTCAAGATCGCTGCCCGCCGCTTCATCTTCGAGTCCGACCTCGAGCGGTTCCTCACACACCAGCGCGTCGCCCAGCGGCCAGGAGCGCATCATGGCTAAGCGCGCGAACGGCGAAGGAACCATCACCCTGCGCAAGGACGGCCGCTGGGAGGCCGCCTCCTACGTGCCGACACTCGACGGGCGAATGAAGCGCGTCCGCTTCTACGCCCGTTCGCGGAAGGAAGCCCACGAGAAGCTCGTCGCCAAGCACGAGGAAGTGCGTCGCGGCCTCCTGACCCCGAACTCGCAGGTCACGGTGGCCGAGTACCTGCAGCAGTGGCTGGAGTCTGTCGTGCCGCGCCGCAACCGGCGCAACACGGCGCGGGGCTACGAGGGCGTCGTCCGGCTGCACATCGTGCCTCGCATCGGCGACAAGCGCCTGACCCAGCTCACGGTGCGCGACGTCCAGAACGCCGCGTATGCACTGCTCGACGACGGCCATTCGATCCGCACCGCGCAGAAGTTCCGCACGGTGCTGTCCGCAGCCCTGACCCGGGCTATGCGCGACGAGCTCGTCAGCCGGAACGTCGCACGCCTCATCGAACTGCCGATGGCCAAGCGCAAGGAGTTCCTGCCCTGGAACCCCGATGACGTCGCGACGTTCCTGCGCATCGCGCACGGGCACCCGTGGTACATCGGGTACCTCATCGCCCTGACCTACGGTCTCCGAGCCGGAGAGATCGCCGGGCTGCGCTGGGCGGACGTCGACTTCGCTACCAACCAGATCACCGTCCGGCAGCAGATCAGCCGTATCGACGGCTCGCTCCGGGCCGCGTCCGTGAAGACCGACGCGGGCAACCGGCGGCTGCCGCTCGTCCCGTTCATCAGGCACGCCCTGCTCGAGCACGCCGCGGCGACCAGCGCCGTGATCAACGAGCACCTGTCACCGATCCCGCCGGAGACGTTCACGACGGAAGGCACCGTGCTGACCAGTAAGGTCGGCACGCCTGTAGAACCTCGTGGCCTCCTGCGCACCTTCGACATCCTTACCGCACGCGCGGGACTTCGCCGCATCACCCTGCACCAGGCACGCCACACCGTCGCCACACTGCTCGGCGGGCTCCAGATCGACCCGAAGGACGTGCAGATGATCCTCGGGCACTCCAACGTCTCCACGACGATGCAGATATACCAGCACGGCAACCACGAGCGCCGACGCGACGCCATCATGGCCGTCACGAACACCCTGGAAGCACGCCTCGGGCAACCGTCGCCGGACGTGTCCACGAGCGCGTCGGAGTCTGCGGAAGACTCGCGCGGTAGCCGTCAGGACGCCGACGTTGCCGTCAACGATTTCCCGCTCACAGCGACCGTTCTACAGGGGTCGCAACGTGATGCAGAGCATGAGAAGCCGAACGACCCTAGCGCTCTTCTAATCTTCAGGCCAGCGGTTCGAATCCGCTCCGGGGCACCACATTCGACCCCTGTTATTTCCGTGTTCGCGGACCTTCCACACGACCAAATCGTGTTGCTGGAAGTACGCGCGCGTAACCAGTTGTTCGGCGCGGTTGCCGTCAACGGTTGCCGTCAGATCGTCACATCGACCGTCGCATCGGCACCCCGGTTGCAGGCCGCTCTCAGTGACCTCATCGCGCTCCGCGAGGTGCTCGGCAACGCACACACAGCGCAGCAGACCCGCGCCGCGTTCCCCCTCAGCCTCATCCCGACCGACCGCCTCGACCCGATGGAGGAAGCAGCATGACGCCCCGCATCAACTACGGCCTGCCGGACCTGCCCGGCATGCCCGACCTCGACAAACTCACCGCGCCGCACGTCCGCCAGCTCCAGCTCGGGAACGTCCTGGACGCCACGCTCGACCTGGACGCGGTGCCGAAGGGCCAGCGCGCCGTCGTGTACTTCCGCGTCTCCGACCCCTCGCAGACCAAGACGTCCCGGGACTACGCCAACGGCGCCTCGATGGAGACCCAGCGGCAGCTCTGCTACGAACGCGCCACCGCCCTCGGCTACACCGTGATCGAGGAGTATGTCGAGCCCGGCAAGTCCGCGATGTCGATCGAGAAGCGGCCCGTGTTCCGGCAGATGCTCGCCCGCATCCAGGCCCGCCGAGACGTCAACGTCGTGCTGGTCTATATGTTCGAGCGCGCCGCCCGCAACCAGTGGGAGGACGCCGTGCTCGGCATCGTGTTCCAATCCCTCGGCGTGCAACTCATCTCCGTCACCGAGCCGATGGACGACACCCCGGCAGGCAAGGCCATGCGCGGCATGATCTCCGTGTTCAACGAGATGATGTCCACCTCCCGCGGTGCCGACATCAAACGCAAGATGGAAGCCGCCGCCAAACGCGGCCAGACCCTCGGCCGCGCCCGCCTCGGCTACCTCAACGTCCGCGACATCTCCGAAGGCCGCGACATCCGCACCATCGAAATCGACACCGAACGCGCCCCGTTCGTGAAGCTCGCCTTCGAGCTCTACGCCACCGGCGAGTACACGCTGAACGACATCGTCGACGAGCTCACAGACCGCGGCCTCACCACCCGGGCCACGGCGAAGCGCCCGGCCGGGCCGGTGTCCGTGAACAAGGTGCATCAGATGCTCCGCGACCCGTACTACACCGGCGTGGTCACGTACGACGGCGAGCAGATCCCCGGCAAGCACCACCCGCTCATCAGCCAGGAGCTCTTCGACAAGGCGCAAGAGGTCAGCCGCATCCGCGGGAAATCCGGCGAACGCCGCCGTGAGCACCATCACTACCTCAAAGGCACCGTGTTCTGCGGGCAGTGCAAGCAGGAACGCGACATCGACCGGCGCTTGCTCGTCCAGCGCACGGTCGGCAAGAACGGGCAGGAGTACTTCTACTACTTCTGCCCCGGCACCAAGGACGGCACCTGCACCAGCCCGCACCACAACCTCTACCGCGTAGAGGACGCCGTCGAACGCCACTACAAGACCAAGCGCTACACGCCCGAGTTCCTCCGCGCCTTCCGCGCGCTCATGGCCGACACCCTCGGAAGCCAGGACGAAGCCCAGCGACTCCTCAAGAAGCAACTCGACGGCCAACTCGACGCCCTCGACGTGCAGGAAGAGAACCTGCTCGACCTCGCCGCCGACGGCACCGTCGCCCCCGGGAAGATCAAGGTGCGACTGCGGAAGATCGGGCAGGAACGCGAACGGCTCACCACGCAACGCGACGCCGTCGCGGTCGACCTGACCTCCGGGGCGAAGTTCCTCGACTCCCAGCTCAGCCTGCTGGAGAACCCGCACGAGCTGTACAAGAACACCACCGACGAAGTCCGCCGCCGCCTCAACCAGGCCGTGTTCGGCGCGATCTACATCACCGACGAAGACGTCGTCGGCAGCCGCCTCACCTCTCCGCATGACGCGCTGTTCGCCACCGAAGCTGCCTACCAGGCCGCTACCCTCGGCCTGAACGAGGACGCCATCCGGCAGCACTTCGCCGCTGCCTTCGCCCGCAGCCAGGGCCAGACCATCCCCGCCAAACACAAAGAGACCGCCCCGAAGGGCGGTCTCTTTGCTGACAACTCAACAGTCGCGACAACGGCCTGGAGCTCACTCTTCACCGGCTCTGCAGCAGGTGCTGTTTCGAGTAAGCCTCCTATGGTGGACCTGAGGGGATTCGAACCCCTGACCTCTTCATTGCGAACGAAGCGCGCTACCAACTGCGCCACAGGCCCGTAGACCTCCGTTAGGTTATCACGGCGATCAGACCCCGGATGCCGCCCCCAGGCCGCCGCCCGAGACGAGCACCCGGCTCACCCGAACCTTCACCGCGGCCTGCCCGTCGTCGTGCACCTCACGAACGGGATGCGTAGCACCCTCACCCCCCGAAAGACAACCCACTGACGTCCTGCGCCCGAGAGGCGCAGGCTGGAGAAGAAGGAAACGGAAGGAGCCTCACATGGGCATCGGAGACAAGATCAAGCACACCGCCGAAGACCTCACCGGAAAGGCGAAGGAGGCCGCCGGCAAGGCGACCGACAACGAGCGCCTCGAGGCCGAGGGCAAGGCGGACCAGACCGGCGCCAACGTCAAGAAGGCCGGCGACAACGTCAAGGACGCCTTCAAGTAGGGCATCCCATCAGCCGAAGCGGTCCGTTCCCCACGGGGGCGGGCCGCTTCGGCGTGCGGCGGGCCGCAGCATCCACCCCGGGATGCTCCCCTGTCGCAAACTGCGCATCCACACCCCACGCACCCGCAGAACGCGACAGGCGAACGCAGACCTCAGCCCGCGGCGCGGGAGCGGAGCAGCTGGCGCACGTGCGCTTCGATCTCGGCGTCGTCGACGACGCCCATCGCCGCATATCGAGACGGGCCCATAGGAGGCGCCGCGGGTCTCGCGGCCGTGATCGGCACCGGCGCGAGAGACTCTGCCTGGGCGCGCATCGCCTCGGCCTGCGCGGCCAGGCGCAGCGCGTCGCGCGCCTCGGCGGCGTCGAGTTCTGCCGCAGCACGTGATCCCGCCGACGAGGCGAGAGGCTGGGGCAGGCTGCGGGGTGTCCAGGCGCGAGACTGCTCGGCCAGCTGCACGTCCTGCATCACGGCGGCGGTACGGACGATCGCGGGTGCGCTCTCCCGCATGACGGCGCGCGTGGCGACCCGGGCCATGCGGTGCAGCACCGCCACAGCGAGCAGGACGATGCCCACGCCCGACCAGAGGGCAAGCTGCGAGCCGGACTGCACGGTCTGCCACACGCCGACCCCGATCACGGCGAGACCGGCGGTGAGCAGCCCCGTCGCCACGAGTCGCGCGCGGCGTCGGGCCCGTGCACGGCGGGCGGCGGGTGCGTGTCGGGCGACCTCGACTTCGGCGCGCAGCTCTTCGAGCTCGGCGGCCTGCTTCTCGGCCTGCAGGCGCTTGGCGAGCTTCTGCTGCGCGAGCGCGGTGCGCGCGGTCAGCTCCAGCCGCACCTCGGCGGGCGTCTCGCTGGTCTCGGCGAGCACGCGCAGCGCCTGGTTCAGCCGCACGGCGTTGCGTTCGGCGGCGTGAAACTGATGCCGGCTGTGCCACGTGGGCAGGAGATAGACGAGCCAGAGGAGCACGGCGACGAGCACGATCACTCCGCCGCCGAGAACCTGCCCACCCATGGCGACAACGGTATGCGACGGCACGGCGATCCCCCGGCATCCCGGCGCGTGTCGCCGACCCCTTTCGCGCCGACTTCTGCGCGGGCGGGGGCGCGACGCTATGCGCCCGCGGCTCCCGACGGGCCGACGGCCGGAGTCGGGCGGTCCGCGGGCGGCACGGTCGCGGCGTCGCGCGGTGCCTGGCCCCGCACCCAGCGGTCGAGCACGCCGTGCGGCACCTCCTCGCGGGTCAGCGCGAAGGCGTAATGATCGCGCCAGTCACCGTCGATGTGGATGTACCGACGACGAAGCCCCTCGTAGCGGAAGCCGAGCTTCTCGACCACGCGCAGGCTCGCACGATTCTCGGGGCGGATGCAGATCTCCATGCGGTGCAGGCGCAGATCGGTGAAGCAGAGGTCGGTGGCCATCGCGACGGACGTCGGGGTGATGCCTTTGCCCGCGAAGCGCTCGCTCACCCAGTACCCGATGGTTGCGCTCGCGAGCGACCCGCGGGCGATGCCCCAGACGTTCAGCTGCCCGGTCACCCGCCCGCCGTACTCCATCACGAGGGGGACGCCGGCTCCATCGCGGTACTGCTGCAGCAGCCGGCGCACGCCCAGGCGCATGTCGAACGAGACCGGCCCGTCGGGACTCGTCGCCTCCCACTGCTGCAGCCACGTGCGGTTGCTCAGCAGCTCTTGCTGCAGCACCCGCGCGTCGCGCGGCTTGATCAGGCGGATCGAGATCTGTTCGTGTTCGCGTGGGAGTGAGAGCTCCATGCACACTCCCCTCGAACCGGGCTAGAGGCCCGCGGCGAACTCCTTGAACCAGGGACGCAGCTCCGGTCCCAGATCGTCACGATCCGAGGCCAACTGCACGATGGCCTTGATGTAATCCACCCTATCGCCGGTGTCGTAGCGGCGACCGCGGAACACGACGCCGAACACGCCGGGGCCGGCAGCATCCGCCGCCTGCTCCTCGAGCGCGTCGGTGAGCTGGATCTCGCCGCCCTTGCCGGGCTGGGTGTGCTCGAGGACATCGAAGATCTCGGGGCTGAGCACGTATCGGCCGATGATGGCGAGGTTGGAGGGGGCATCCTCCTTGGCGGGCTTCTCGACGAGGCCCGTGACGCGCACGACGTCGGGGTCGTCGGTCGCTGCGACCGCGGCGGCGCCGTAGAGGTGGATCTGCTCGGGGTCGACCTCCATGAGGGCGACGATCGACGCCCCGCGCTTGGTCTGCTCCTCGAGCATCTTGGTCAGCAGCGGGTCGCGCTCATCGATGAGGTCATCACCGAGCAGCACCGCGAAGGGCATGGTGCCCACGTGTGCCTTGGCCCGCAGCACGGCGTGGCCGAGGCCCTTGGGCTCACCCTGGCGCACGAAGTGGATGTCGGCCATGTCGGAAGAGGCCATGACCTTCTGCAGCTTGGAGGTGTCGCCCTTGGCGCGCAGCTTCTCCTCGAGCTCGGGCACCGAGTCGAAGTGGTTCGAGAGGTTGTTCTTGTTGCGGCCGATGATGATCAGCACATCCTCGATGCCGGCCTGCACGGCCTCCTCGACCACGTACTGGATCGCGGGCTTATCGACGACGGGCAGCATTTCTTTGGGCATGGCCTTTGTCGCGGGGAGAAAGCGCGTGCCGAGTCCGGCGGCAGGGATGACGGCTTTGAACTTCGCTGTGGGCATGCGCCCATCGTATAGTCCCGCGGGAGCCCGCAAATCCGGCCCATTCGGGGGACAAACCGGCCCATTCGGGGGACAGCCGGATCCTCCGTTCGGGGGACACGAGGCGCCCGCGACATATGATGGGCGGCGTGTCGCACGACATCGACAATGACAAACGCGCCCTTCGCGCCGACCTCCGCGAGCGCCGCCAGGTGCTCTCCGAGGCGCAGCGCGACGCCGCCGCGGAGGGCGTCCGCGCGCAGCTCGACGCCCTCGTCGACGGCCTCGGTGCGCGGTCGATCTCGTGCTTCCTCTCGACCTCGACCGAGCCCGGCACCCGCGAGTTCGTCGCCTCGGCGGTGGGCCGCGGCATCCGCGTGCTGCTGCCCGTGACACGGGCCGACGGCCTGCTCGACTGGGTCGTCGCCACCGAGGAGGGCGACGTGGCCGAGGGCCTCTTCGGTCTGCCCGAGCCCGTCGGCGAACTGCTCGGGCCCATCGCGGTGAACGACGTCGACCTCATGATCATCCCCGCGGCGGCGATCGACCGCTCGGGCATGCGGCTCGGCTGGGGCCGCGGGTACTTCGACAAGACGATCGGGTCGATGCAGCGCTGCCCCCCGGTCTACGCGGTCGTGTTCGATTCCGAGATCCTCGACGAGGTGCCTCGAGACGTGCACGATCAGCCTGTCTCGGGGGCCGTCACCCCCGCCCGCACCGTCACCTTCGCGCCGACCCGGCGCTGACCCTGGAGCTGCCCTCATGCCCACCTACGCCTATGCCTGCAAGAGCTGCGGACACCGCTTCGACGCCGTGCAGTCCTTCTCCGAGCCCACGCTGACCGAGTGCCCCGAGTGCGGCGGCGTGCTGCGCAAGGAGTACGGCTCGATCGGTGTGACCTTCAACGGCAGCGGCTTCTACCGCACCGATTCGCGGGCGGGCGAGGGCAAGGGCTCGAAGGGGGCGGATGCCGGATCCTCGGCCTCCGCGGCCGGCTCCGGCACCTCCGGCTCGGGCACGTCCTCGTCGGGCACGTCCTCGTCCGGCACGTCTTCGTCGGGCTCCGGCTCGTCGGCTGGCGGCTCCGGGTCATCTTCGACAGGATCGAAGTCCGGGGCGAGCGCCTCGTCATAGGCAGACCGGCACGGGCGCGAGCGCGGGTCGGCGAGAGGGGGAGCATCGCATGATCAAGGGCTTCAAAGAATTCATCCTGCGCGGCAACGTCATCGACCTCGCGGTCGCGGTCGTCATCGGCGGTGCGTTCACCGCCGTCGTCAACTCGATCGTCGCGAGCGTCATCAATCCGATCGTCGCGCTGTTCTACCAGCCGAACGAGGACGGCCAGTTCGGCCCCACCCTCACCGGCCTCTACGGGCAGACGGTCGTTTTTCCGCTCGGCGATCTGATCAGCGCCGTCATCAGCTTCCTCGCCGTAGCGGTCGTGGTCTACTTCGTCTTCGTCTACCCGATGAACCGCCTCAAGGAGCGCGCCGCCGCCCGCGCGGGACTCAGCGAGGCCGCCGAGGAGCCGAAGCTGCCCACCGAGCAGGAGATCCTCGTGCAGATCCGCGATCTGCTCGAGAAGCAGGGCACCGCTGCCAGGCCCTGACACGGGCTCCGGCGCTCAGTAGTGCGGCGGGACGTCGCGGCGCAGCCGCTCGTCGTTGGGACCGCGCTCGACCGTGGGGGTGTCGCGGGATGCTGTCGCGACAGCATCCCCGTCGTCTTCTCGCGCGTCCGGCTCGCCGATCGCGCCCGGCGCCGGCGTCAGCCGCGCGCGCCGCGACCCGGGCACCCGCACCACCCGCTGCCGCGGCTCGGGTTCGGCCCCGCTATTCGATGACATCGACGGGCTGGGTCGCCCCGTCGGCCACCGCCGCGTCGGGCTCGATGCCGAGGATCGCCGCGATCCGCGACGCGACGGCCGCGGGGTCGGTGTAGAGGTCGAACGAGTGCACGCGCACGTAGTGCCAGCCCAGTCGCCGCAGCAACTGGGGGCGCAGGCGCAGCGCCTCGCGCAGGGACTCGTCGTGCGTCTCGGGGTCGCTCTCGACGACGACGGCCTTGCCCGCGTGCTGGGCGACCAGGGGCAGCAGGCCGCGGTACTGCACGTCGACCGCGACGCCCAGGCGCCGCAGTTCGTCGGCGAGCCGTCGCGTGAGGGGATCGGCGAGGTCTTCGAGGCGGGCCTCGCGCTGCCGGGAGGCCATGCCGCCGAGGATCGACATGAGCGTCGCCGCTCCGTGCTCGAGTCGTCCGTCGTCGAACGCCGAGGGGCGGATCGACGACACGATCACCATCGAGCGACGGGCGCGCGTCATGCCGACCGTGAGCAGGCGCTCGCCGTCGGGGGTGGAGAGGTCGCCGAAGTCGCTCAGCACGCGTCCGTGCTTGGTCAGCCCGAACCCGAGCGAGAAGATCACGCGGTCGCGACTCTCGGCCACCGACTGCTCGAGGGTCAGCACCGCGAAGGGCTCGGCGGTGTCGCGCAGGGCGAACGCCGAGACGTCCGAGCGGCCTGCGAAGGCCGTGTTCACCGCGGCGCGGACGCGCTCGGCGTGGCGCGCGCTCGCGGTGACGACCATGAGCGACTCGTTGGGCCGGTTCACGGCGTGCTCGATCACGAGCGTCACGACCCGCGCAACCTCGGTCTCGGGGCTCTCGACGGCGCCGGAGACGGGGTCGGGCATGCCGAAGCCGCCCTCCACGTAGTCCACGGTCAGGCTGCCGCGCCCGAGGTACGAGCCCGCCCACGGCCACGAGACGATCTCGCCGCCGTAGAAGGCGTCGTTGACGAGCTCGGCGAGGTCTTCGCCGCCCGCGCGATAGCTGCGGGTGAGGGTGTAGACGGGCAGGATGTCGGCGAGCCGCTCGAACAGCGACGTCTCGTCGAAGGGCACCTCGGGCTCCTCCTGCGGCACCGATCCCGCAGCGAGCGCGAACGGCGAGGGCCTCTGCGTCACGGGGTCGCCGAGCACGACGATCTGGCGGGCGCGCCGCAGGGCGGGCACCGCCTCGGCGAGGCTCAGCCCGCCCGCGTCGGCGACGATGACCGTGTCGAACGAAAGCGTCTCGGGCAGCTCGGGCACGTCGTACGGCGAGGCCAGCCAGACCGGCGCAAGCGCGCGGCCGAGGGTGGGCGCGACGATGCTGAGGCCCAGGGCCGTGGGCTCACGGCCGGTCAGCAGCTTCTTCAGTTCGTCGGCCTCGCCGGGCTGATCAACGAGCCCGATCTTCCACTGGCGGGCCAGCTGCCACGCCAGAAGGGGGCCGGATGCTGCCGCATGGGCCTCGTCGACGAGCCTGAAGTCGCGCTCCAGACGGTCGACGACGCTCGTGTTGGCGCCGAGGAGAGCCTTGTCGCTGCGCAGCATGTGCTCGAGTGCGGACTGCCACCAGGCGAATTCGAGCTCGCCGGCGACGCGGTCGGCGGGCACGTGCCGCACCGAGAGCTCGGCCAGCAGAGGGCCGAGGCCGAGTCGCGCGAGATCGGCGCGCAGCGCGGTGCGCTCGATGAGGTTCTCGAGCACCTCGGACTCGGCGGCGAGGCCGGCGAGCGTGCGCACGAGACGGTCGACCGGGAGAGCGGCGAGGCGCTGATCGTGGGCGCGGCCGAGTGGCGCATCGAGCTCGGCGAGCTCTGCCGCCACGCGCTGCCAGGCGACGTGGACATCGGCGAGCCCGAGCGGCACCTCGGGCGCCACCCCGGCGTCGACGAAGCGCTGCCAGTGGGTGCGCTGGCGCTGGATGCGCACGAGCGCCTCGTGCATGTCGGCGACGTGCACCCCGGGTCGCACGTATTCGCGGGCGAGGCGGCGCAGGCGCCGGCGCTCGCCGCCGCGCATCGTCGCCGAGTCGCGGCGCGAGCCGAGGGCGGTGATGAGGTCGGCGAGCGGGCGCTCGAATACGCTGGGGCTGAATCGATCGAGGGAATCGCGGATGTCGATCAGCAGCCGCAGGTACTCCCCGAGCTCGTCGATCGAGGCGAAGGGTCGCATGCGGGTCTGGGCGATGAGCTCGTAGCCGCGCTCGAGCAGACGCGGCACCTCGCCGAGCTGGAGCCGCTTGGCCAGCGCGTGCGCGGCCTGGGCCTCGTCGGTCGTGGCGAAGCTGGCGCCGTACCAGGGCGAGTCGCCCGGACCGAAGCGGAACTCGCCGAGCGACGCGGCGAGCTCGAGCTTGGCCGCGGCGCTCGAGCGGTCGCCCGCCAGGCGGGTGAGGGTCTCGAGGTCGAAGCGCGCCGTGGTGGTGCCGGGTCGCTCGGTCTGCTGCAGCTGCACGAGTGCGCGCAGGGTGTCGAGCGGGCTCACACCCAGGCCCGCAGCGGGGGTGGTCAGCGAGCGTCGGTAGGCGATCAGCAGCGCGCGCAGGCGCACGAGCGCATCGTCGACGTCGGCGAGCTGGGGCGCCGTGGCCTTCTCGTTGCGCCCGATCGCGCGCACCAGGTCGCGCGCGACGTGCACGGGCGAGCACGCGAGTCCGGCGAGACCGACCTGCTGCAGGCGATGGCGCACGCCCTCGATCGTCGAGCGCCGGGCGCTGACGACGAGAACGCGCTTGTGATCCTGCACGAGGGCGCCGAGGGCGTTGATGACGGTCTGGGTGCCGCCCGTTCCGGGCAGGGTCTGCACCGCGATCGAGCGTCCGGCGGTGATCTGCGCGAGCACCCGCTCCTGCTCCGCGTCGGCGTCCAGCAGCAGGGTGTCCGAGGCGGGCGAGCGCTCATCGGGGCCGACGCTGCGCACCTCCTCCCGCTGCTGCAGCAGAGCGGCGCGGTCGCCGGCGTGACCCGCGAGCGCGTTGAGGACGGGCGCGTCGAGGTTGGCAGCATCCCGCACCATCGCCCGGGCGACGTCGGCGAACGTCGACACGAGCAGACGGGGCTGCACGGTGAAGGTGTCGACGGGCGCGGTGATCGCGCGCAGGCGGTCGATCACCCGCTGCGGCTTGAAGACGCCGTTCTCGTGGGCGAGGGCGGCGAGCCCCGGACCGTCGAGGGTGATGCCGAAGTGCTCGCGCGACACCGAGGCGAGCTCCGGGTTGATGTGGAAGCCGCCGTGCAGCTTGAGCTCGAAGTCCGCTCCGTGGCGGCGGATCGCCAGCGGGCGCAGCAGAACGGGCGCCGTATAGGCGACTCCGCCGATGCGCCACGAGGCGAGTCCCACGGCCAGGTGCACGGCATCGATCGAGCGCACGGTGCGCAGCTCGACGTTCTTGGCGGTGATGGCCTCGGCCGCGAGCCGCGCCGTGCGCAGCGCGACCTCGTCGCGGAACAGACCCGACAGCAGCGTCGACTGCCCGGTGATGAAGGCGGGCAGGCTGCCGGGGTGGGCGTTGGTCATGTCGATGCCCGTGTCGGGCGCGTCGACGTACTGCAGCAGGGGCGAGCGACCGCCCAGCTCGGAGGCCTGGGCCCGCAGCCGCGTGCGCTCGTCCGACGCGATGTGCGCGACGCGCACACCCGGCTCGCTCATGCGCAGGTCGTGGGGCTCGATACGCTCGCCGCGCTCGGCATCCGGGGACGCCGCGCCGGGGTCGGGGATCATCTCATCCGCGCCCATAGTGCTGCCCTCTGCTCGCCACACAGGGTCACCCTACGTTCCCGCTGCCCAGACGGGCGCATAGCGGCCCGGGTTTCGCGGGATTGGCCGGTCTGCGCACTGTTCTTCTCGCCGGCGGGGGCGTTCTCATCCCCGTTGGGGCGTTGAAACGCCGTTGGGGCGTTGAAACGCCGTTGGGGCGCGCTGCAGCACGCCCCAACGCGATTCTGACGCCCCAACGCCGGGGCGATGGGCGGCGGGGCGATGGGCACTGAGCCCGGCGGCGCGCTCGGCTCCTCCACAGGCGCCCCGGGGCGGGCATGCACCCCCATCGACGCCGGCGCCTCGAACCGGCACGACCCCGCGGGGCAGGATGGGCGCATGCCCCTTCGTCACGCGAGCGCCCCCACTCCTCTCGGCATCGCCACCGCCGTCCTCACCGATACCGGCCTCGGGATGCTGCACTTCGGTGATGGCGATCCCGAATACGTCCTCGAACGCGCGGCACTCGCCTGGCGCACCCCGCTCACGCACGACGAGGCATCCCTCACACCTGTCTTCATGCAGCTGGACGAGTACTTCGCCGGCGAGCGACGCGACTTCGACATCCCCCTCGACCTTTCGCAGACCCACGGCTTCGTCCGCGCCGCCCTCGAGACGATCTGCACGATCGCCTATGGCGAGACGGCGAGCTACGGCGAGGTGGCGGTCCGGGCGGGGGCCCCGGGCGCCGCCCGAGCCGTGGGGTCGGCCTGCGCCCGCACGCCGATCTCGGTGGTCGTGCCGGCCCACCGCGTCGTCCGGGCGGACGGCTCGATCGGAGAGTACGGCGGCGACCCCGAGACCAAACGGTTTCTGCTCGATCTCGAAGTGCACGCGCTCACTTTGGCCGCCCAGGCCGAGCGATGAATGCCTTTCGACAGGCCCTGGGCACGGGAGGCGAGGCCCGGAACACGGGAGGCGCCGATCAGGGCACGGGAAGCGAGGCCGAGAACATGGCCGGCACGGGCGTCGTCGTCGGCGACGACGGGCTCGCCCGACCGGCGTGGGCATCGGCCGATCCTCTCCTCAGGCAGTACTACGACACGGAGTGGGGCATGCCGGTGCGCGACGAGCGGGGGCTGTTCGAGCGGATCAGCCTCGAGGCGTTCCAGTCCGGCCTGTCGTGGGCAACGGTGCTGCGCAAGCGCCCCGCGTTCCGCGCGGCGTTCGCCGGCTTCTCCCCCGACCTCGTCGCCGCGTACGGCGAGCGCGACATCGAGCGACTGCTCGGCGACGCCGCCATCATCCGCAATCGCGCGAAGATCCTCGCGACCATCGGCAACGCGCGAGCCACGATCGACCTGCGCGCCGCCGGCGGCCTGCCCGACCTGATCTGGTCGTTCCAGCCTGACCGCACGCCCGCGCCCCGGACGCCGCAGGAGGTGCCGACGACCTCACCCGAGTCGATCGCTCTGGCCGCCGCACTCAAGGCCCGCGGCTTCCGCTTCGTCGGGCCGACCACCGCGTTCGCGCTGATGGAGGCGGTCGGCATCGTCGACACGCACCTCGTCGACAGCCATCGGCGCGGCACCAGCGGGGTGTGGACGGAGGGCGTGCAGGCCGCCCGCCGTCCACACCCGTCCCTATAGTCCCGCCGCGCCTTCGGGCAGGCCGGAACCGCCGTCAACGCACGACGAATGAGCCTGGTTCCGACCGAATTCCTTGCCCCCGGCGGGTGATATGGTCGACGCTACGAACGGCGGCGACGGTGCCGTCGCCCCCGAAGGTAGGTAGCGATGCTTACGCAGGAGAGGTATCCCACGCAGGCCCAGCTCGTCGCGGGCGCGGTGCGCGAACTCGCCCGTCGGACGCGGTTTCCGATCGCCTTCGGCGGACTGGTGCACGAGGACACGGTGCGCGTGACGAGCATCGTCGGAAACCGCACCCGCAGCCTCGACGGGCTGAGCGTGCGCCCCGAACGCGGACTCGGCGGCCGAGCCATGATCGAGCTGCGCCCGCGGATGACGCCCGACTACCGCACCGCCCGCGGCATCACGCATGACTACGACGGTCACGTGCTCGGCGAGGGCATCGCGTCGCTGCTCGCCGTCCCCGTGGTCGTGCGCGGTCGTGCACGCGGGGTCCTCTACGGCGGCGCGTGGGTGTCCTCCGACGTCGGAGATGTGATCGCCGCCCCCGCGTTCCAGGTCGCCGACGCCCTCGCAGCCGAGCTGCGGGTGCGCGAAGACGTCGAGCGTCGGCTCGCGGAACTCGAACCGGTCGCCCCCGCTCCCTCCCCCGCGATCGTCCACGGCCTGTCGGCGTCGCACCGTGAAGAGCTGCGCGCGAGCTATGCCGAGCTGCGCCTGATCGCAGCGCGCGTGCCGGACCCCGAGGTGCGCGCTCGCATCGAAGACATCGAGCGCCGGCTCGCCACACTCTCGGGCGACGACGACGGCGCTGCGGCAGAGAGCGATGTGGCGCTCTCCCCGCGCGAGACCGACGTGCTCGCGTGTGCGGCGCTCGGTTCGACGAACGCCGAGATCGCCGCGACCCTGGGCCTTCGCGAGGGCACGGTGAAGGCATACCTGTCGACGGCGATGGCCAAGCTGGATGCCTCCACGCGGCACGCCGCGGTGGCCAAGGCACGCCGCGCGGGTCTGCTGCCCTGACCCGGCCGACGCGCCCGCGCCGTGGCGACCGCCGCCTCGCCCGCCGCACTCGCTAAGGTGTCGGCATGGCCCGCAGAATCGTGCATCAGCTCGTCGACGACCTCGACGGCTCCCTCCTCGAAGTCGGTGAAGGCGAGACGGTGCTGTTCTCGCTCGACGGCATCGCCTACGAGATCGACCTCACCGATGAGAACGCCGCTGCGCTGCGCGGCGCGCTCGACCGGTTCATCTCCGCCGCTCGCCCCGTCTCCACGCGCGGCGCCGCGGCAACGGGGCCCGCACGCAAGCGGCGGCGTACGGGGCAGCAGGACTACGGCGCGATCCGCGAGTGGGCCCGGGCCAACGGCCACCAGGTGTCGGAGCGCGGCCGGGTTCCGGCATCCGTCATCGAGGCCTACGAAGCCGCCCAGGGCGCCTGACCCGCCCTCGGACGAGCCTTGCCGCGCGGCATCGCGCCGAACATGTGAGAACCCTCCGAATGCGCGCGTGAGGTTGATCCGCGCCCGGATTCTCGGAATCGTGGCTGACTCGTCGTCCCCTATGGGAAAGGAGAGCCCTATGCTCACCCTCACCGAGAACGCCGCCACCGCCGTCCGCTCGATCGTCTCGCAGGTGCCCGACACCGCCGATGGCGGCCTGCGCATCCGAGGCAACGGCACCCCCGACGCCGGCTACGAGCTGGCCGTCGTCCCCGCCGCCGAGGCCGGCGACGCCGTAGTCGAGCAGAGCTCGGCCCGCGTCTTCGTCGACCAGCAGGCAGCGCTTCAGCTTGACGACAAGATCCTGGATGCCGAGGTCGGCCAAGACGGATCCGTGCGATTCGCCCTCGCCAGCCAGGCCTGAGACAGGTTCTCGAAGCCCCCGTCGCGTTGCGCGGCGGGGGCTTCGTCGTGCGCGCCGCGATACCGGGTACCGTGTGCAGGATGCCCGACATCCGCGCGCTCGACCCCCCACCGCCCCGCGTCTATCGCCGGCGATTCGAACCCGGATCGCTTTCCTTCCGCGTCCTCCGATCCGGGCCCACGGTCTCAGAACAGCCTGCCGTTGTGCTCATCCACGGAATCGGGATGTCGCACCGCTCCTTCGCGGGTCTGCATCGTCTGCTGGCGGCGGAAGGACCTGTGTACTCGGTCGACCTGCCGGGCTTCGGCGGGCTTCCCAAGCCCTCGGCAGACATGGACGTCGCTACCGCGGCCCGCGTCCTCGGCGAGCTTCTGGCGGACGCACGGTTCGGTCCGGCGGTACTGGTCGGGCACTCTATGGGCGCGCAATGGGCGATAGAAGTGGCCACACGGCGGCCGGAGCTCGTGTCTCGGGTCGTCGTGATCGGTGCGGTCACCGACGCCGCTCGCCGCTCATTCTTCGCTCAGCTGGGGTCACTCGCGCTCGACACCTTCTGCGAGCCGCCATGCGTCAACGCCGTCGCGTTCGCGGACTACGCCCGATGCGGGCCGCGCTGGTACGCGAGACAGCTGCGCCACATGCTCCGATACCCGATCGAGGATCGCGTGCGCGCTCCCGATGCCCGTCCTGGTCATGCGCGGATCTCGCGACCCCATCGCCGGTCTGCGATGGTGCCGACGGCTGCGTGACCTCGCGCCGGCCGCCGAGCTGATCCTCGTCCCCGGGCATCATCATGCCGTGCAGCACTCGGCCCCGCGCACCGTGGCATCGGCGCTCCGGGCATTCGTGCGCACGTGACACCCACGGACCGATGACGCCGCTCGTGGCTCGGCGTCACCCGCTCCCTCTGCCGTTGCCATTGTTGCCCCCGTCGCCGTTGTTGTTACCCGGCCCGCGGTTGTCCTGGCCGGGCGGGTCAACCGGCGCATCGATGGGGGCCGCGGGCTCGGCCGGCGCCTCCGGCACGATGTCGGGTTGCGGGTCGACCACGATGGTCTCTTCGGGCACGGTGTCGACCGTCTCCGGCACGCTCTCGTCCTCCGACGGCTGGTCGGTGGGCGCGACGCCCTCGTCCTCCGCGACCGGGCTGATCGACGGGGCCGGATCGACCGTGTCCCCCGCGCCCGGTGCGAGGGCCAGCGCGAGGGCCAGTATGCCCGCGGCCGACGCTCCGACCGCACCCCAGACGAGGGCGGGCCGGCGTCGGCGCCGCGCGCTCCGCGCTCCCGCGCGCGTGTGCGGCGGCGCGCCCTCGGGCGTCAGGAGCGAAGCCGAGGCCGGGGCGTCCGCGGGCAGCGCGTCGAACCGCCGGGTCGCCTCCGGGGCATCCGGTGCAGGCGCCGGCGGCATGTCGGCGGCGAAGAACGCGAGGGCCGCGGCATCCAGAGCGGTCACCGCATCCACCACGGCCGCGGCGCTCGGCCGGGCGAAAGGATCCATCGCCGTCATCGCCGCGAGCAGCTCACGCCAAGGCCGGGGCAGCGAATCCGGGATGCCGGGGCTCTGTGAGAGCCGTACGACAACGGATGCGACGCCCGAAGAGTGCGGAAAGGCGCGGTCGCCGGTGAGGCTCTCGAGAAGCACGAGACCGAGCGCGTAGATGTCGGCGGCGGGACCGGCGGGTGCGCCGCGCACCTGCTCGGGAGCCAGGTACGCCGCCGTGCCCAGCACGGTGCCGGGCGCCGTCAGCCGGGTCGCGTCGGTGAGGTAGGCGATCCCGAAGTCCGCGAGCTTGGCCCGGAACGGTGCGCCGGACGCGCCGGGAGGGGCGAGCAGGATGTTCGAGGGCTTGACGTCGCGGTGCACGATGCCGGCGGCGTGCACTGTGGCGAGCGCGTCGGCGAGGTCGCGGCCGAGCGCCGCCACCGCTGTGGCCGGCAGCGGTCCCGAATCGGTGCGCTCTCGTAGGGAGGGGCCCTCGACGAGTTCCATCACGAGGTATCCGCGTTCGCCGGGCACGATGCGCGCGTCGTACAGCGTGACGAGCGAGGGGTGCGCGAGCGAGGCGAGCAGCGTCGACTCGGTGCGCAGGCGCCCCGAGTCCAGAGCCGGGTCGGAGCTCTCGCGCATCATCTTGACCGCGACGACCCGCCCGAGTACGACGTCCTCGGCACGGTGCACGCGCGCCATGCCGCCCTCACCGAGACACTCGCCGAGCACGTAGCGACCATCGAGCAGCTCCTGCGTGCCCGTGTCGGCGCGCGTCGGATCGCTCATCGGGTTCCCTCCCGCGACCGCCCTGCGCGGATCGCGCCCTCCGGTCACCGTAACGAGGTCGGGCCTCGGCTCCTCGGGGGTTGACAATCGCTCCGACCGCGGTCAACGCTCGGAGCGGCCTCCGCGCGCGTCGAACGTGGCACGGTGAGCGGCGACCTCCGAGTGGTGCTCATGTGCCCACACGACGAAGGCGGCAACGGGCGCGCTCAGGCTCATGCCGAGATCAGTCAGCGCGTACTCGACACGCGGTGGCACCTCGGCGTGGGCCGTGCGCGTCACCATGCCGTCGCGCTCGAGAGTGCGCAGGGTGTGGGTGAGCATGCGATGCGAGATGCCGGGCACGGCGGCCATGAGCCCGGTGAAGCGCTCGGGACCGTGCGAGAGGTGTTCGATCAGGAGAAGGCTCCACTTGTCGGCCATCCGCACGATCATCTCGCGCACGAGGTCGCGCGTATCCGCGTCACAGCCGTCGACCATGACATCCGGAAGCGCCTGCAGGGAGTTCGCCATGGCATCGACCTCTTTCTCTCTCGGCTCACGCACTTCAAAGTGCGTGAGCGCCGTCGGGATTATTCCGCATCGTCGGCCGTTAGGCACTCTAGGTCACCGTCGGACGCCGTGCACTCGGTGGCGTGCGGCCGTCGCCGAATCCCCCCATCTGCCGGCCGCTTCTCGGTCGCGCATCGTCATGAAAGGAACCCGGATGCTGATCGCACTCTGGATCGTCAACGCACTGCTCGCCTTCGCCTTTCTCGGCGCGGGCCTGATGAAACTCGCCCGGCCGAAGCCCGCCCTCGCCGCGTCGGGTATGGCCTGGACCGAGGACTTCGGCAGCCCGAGCGTCAAGCTCATCGGAGCGCTCGAGGTCATCGGCGCGGTCGGTCTTATCGTGCCGCTGCTGACGGGTATCGCACCGATCCTCACCCCGATCGCGGCCGTGGGCCTTGCGATCGTGATGATCGCCGCCGCGGTCGTGCACGTGCGCCGCAAGGAAGCCGCGACCCCGGCCATCGTGCTCGCGGTCGTCTCGATCGTCAGCGCCGTCCTCGGTTTCGTGGTCGTCCTCGGGTGATCCGCGCCCGTGTCACCGCTTCGCTCGATGACGCGGTGACACGGGCAACTCGCGGGCGCAGAATCCAGCCGCCGCCCGTGGCCTGACCTCTTGCGCGGCGCCGCGTGCGGGTGTGTGCTTTCAGGTGAGAAGAGAGGACACGCCATGGACGCCGCACGCCACGAAGCCGCCCCGCGAACCGCCCACCAGAGCATCGAGGAGTTGTCGACCGGCGAGTCCTGGCGCCTCATCGAGTCCCATCAGCTCGGTCGGCTCGCGATCGGCGGACCGGACGGTGCACCCGATGTCTTTCCCCTCAACTACCTCGTGCACGACGGGTGCATCTTCGTGCGTTCCGCGCCGGGGTCGAAGCTTCGCGCGCTGTCGGAGCGCCCCTCCGTCGCCTTCGAGATCGATGGGCAGGAACACGGTCACCATTGGAGCGTCGTGATCCGAGGCACAGCCGATCGGCTCGACGCCGATGACGAGATCGAGGCGTCGGGGGTGCTCGACCTCGTGACATGGACACCGACCGAGAAGCACAACTTCGTGCGCATCACCCCCGCCTCGGTGTCCGGTCGCCGATTCCGCTCGCCCGAGGGAATGCGGCCGCGCATGGGTGGGGATGCCCCGGTCCGCACCGCCACGGTCGACGCCCCACGCCCGGCCGGTCACGATTCCGCTTCTCGCAGCAAGGCACAGAAGCCGCAGCCGATCCCGCACTTCGCACCGCCTGCGCACGACGCCCCCTGACTCCGGCACCTCGGCGGACGCACGATGCCTGATCGCACGGCGCACTCGCGCGGCCGATCAACCCCGGGTCCAACCACCGAGATAGGCCTCGACGTCCACCTCGCCCTCCAGCGCGCGAACGCCGTCGCACGTCGCGCGTCCCCGAGAGAAGAGATCGTCGCGAGCCCACCTCAGGTGTCGCGCCCGTGAGCGCATCGAGGAGATCCGGATCAGCTCGGTACCGGCGTCGTCCACGATCAGGAGCTCGCCGAGCTGTCCGCGCCCGACGTGCGAGACCTGTGCGGCGAGCGCACCACCGACGGCAAGGACCGGGCGGAGGATGTCGAGGTGCACCCGCACCCGATCGAAGCGTCCTCGTCCGAGGGGGGCTCGGGTGCCCGTCTCGCTTTCGGTCGCCTCCGCGCCGGGTATCGCCGCCAGCACGCTGTCGACGCTCACGAACACATCAGCGGGGGTCGCGGGTGCTGGCGGCCCGCTTACGGCCACATCGACCTTCGCGCTGCGCAGTCCGCGACCGCGCGACCCGGGAACGGGTATCAGGTCCGAGAGCCGGATCGCCTCGGCGTTCTTCGCGCTCCGGCCCGCCGCCGGGCGCTCAGAGGCGTCGGGACCGTCGTGCCAGGCGACGGCCGTGGGTGCATGGGCCAGCAGCGCCCCGCCGATCCACGCGCGATAGGCCCACTCCCAGTCCTCACCTCCGTAGGACGTGAAGGTCTCGTCGAAGCCGCCGACCTCGGCGAACAGCCGCCGCGAGCAGGCCAGAGCGGCACCGATCACGTAGCGGTAGCTGCGGTCATCGGCATCGAGCAGGTTGCGCGAGGTGCGATACGCCTCTCTCAGCCAGGGCGGTTCGACCAGTTCGCGCCCCGCGACTGCGAGCTCGATGTCCTCGGTCACCGGCACACCGTCCAGACGCGCGTGACGACGGCGACCCACCGTCACGCAATCCGGTGCGAGGGCGGGAAGCCGCACCAGCTCTCGGACGAACGCCGGTTCGGGAGTCGTATCGGCGTCGAGGAAGACGAGGATCTCTCCGGTAGCGGCCGCCGCCCCCAGGTTACGCGCCGCAGCCAGGCGGAAGCCGGCGTCCTCCTGCCGCACCAGCACGACGTCGTCCGGCACGCGCGGACGCTCCGGCGAGCCGTCATCGGCGACGATCACCTCCAGGCGGTGGGACGGGTGATCCTGCCGCCGCAGCGCGGCGAGGGTGCGCGCCAGCTGCTGCGGCTGGCGGTAGTGCGCGACGACGACCGACACCATCGGCGGCACATCAGGGCGTACGCCCGCGAGCAGATCCCACCGGTTGCCGGGGAGCGCGGTGCCGGCCGGAGGCGTTGTCACCGTGCCGGTCCGTTCCACCAGGAGAGGTAATCCGCCGCCACATCGGCGAGTGTCGGTCGTAGGCTCGCCCCGGCAGGCAGCGCGGTCCGCTCCGGATCGCGCCACGCCTCCACAAGCCGGAGCGCCAGCTCGGCCGGCTCGTACCGGGCGATCGTGCGGGGACGCAGCCGATCCATCTCCCGCGCATAACGCGAGTCGACCACGAGGGGGCGCCGCCCCGCCTCCACCCAGTCGAGCATCGATCGGGAGGCCGACACGTGCTCGTGCGCGGCGAGCGGGATGCCCTCGTCCATCATGCGCTCGTCGAACGAGGCGTCGGCGAGAAAGCCGGTGACGTCGAAGCGCACGCCGAGGCGTTCGGCCTCGTTGCGCACGACCGCGACATCACCCTCGTGTCCGGTCGAGGGCGCGCCGATGGCGCGGACGACGACCGCCCCCACCGGCTCGCCCGCGCGGCGGAGCGCACGCGCCGCGTCCGCGGCCGCCTCGATGGCCTGCGCGTGCCCTTTGCCGGGGTAGATGTAGCCGGCGAGGAGCACGACGAGGTCGCGGCGACCGCTTCGTGCCGCATCGTGCTCTCGGGCGCGCAAGCCCGACGGTGAGGAGCGGCGAGCGCCGAGCGGAATCGCGTGAGGAGTGGCGACGCCGGGGAGGAAGTCGGCGACCAGCCTCTGCTCGTGCTGACTGTTCACCGCGGCGGCGTCCACGGCGGCGAACATGCGTGTGTAGGCAGCGACCCGCCGCTCGAGACCCGTGCCGTCGGAGGTCTGCGGCACGTCGTGCACCGTCACCGTCAGCGCCGTGACGGAGGCGAGGCCTTCGAGCCTGTCGGCAGCCTCCTCGGGAGAGCGCCCGAGGAGGCGATCGGTGACGTGCAGGTGGACTCGCCCTGCACGTCGCGCGACAGCCTGCGCGTCGGGCAGGCTGTCGACCCACGCCACCTCGGTCCGGTCGTCGGTCTCACGCAGCGCGGCCGCAACATCCGCGGCGTAGGCCACGACACCGTGCCCTTCGGGGCCCACGATCAGCTGGAGCGGCGGGACGCGGGTCATTCGGCTCATGGTTATACGCCGGGGCCCTCCGCGTCAAGCCGCCTCCGGTGCCGTCTCCGCCCCCCTATCGTTCGATGTGCTCGACACGCGACAGCGCGCCGGGTTCCCGGCCCGTCACCCAGAAGGGACACGATGGCGACCTCCGCGATTCCCGTGGCACCCCCCGACAAATCGGTGCGCCCCGTCGGTGCCGTCACCGTCGCCTCGGCCCCGGCCGGACACCCCTTCGTCGCCCGGATCACCGCTGCCCCGGGAATCACGCTCCTGCCCGACCCGCCGGTCCCGGGAGCACCCGCGGGGGTCTGGTGGCCCCCCGCGGTCCTCGATCCGGTCTGGATCGCGCGCAACGCGTCGTCGGCGCAGCTGCTGCACATCCACTTCGGCACCGAGTCGTACTCAGCCGGTGAGCTGGCGGCGGCCATCGATGCCGCTCATGATGCGGGCTGGCCGGTCGTCTTCACCGTGCATGACCTCGATCACCCCCAGCTCGGCGATCAGACGAGATATGCGGAACAACTCGACGTGCTCGTGGGCGGCGCGGACGCCGTGATCACCCTGACTCCCGGCGCCGCATCGGCCATCGCGGGACGATGGAACCGGGAGTGCCTTGTCATCCCGCATCCCTCGATGGTCGCACCGGATGCCCTCCCGCCGCGCGTGCGCACGTCTGACGAGACGCTGATGGGGGTGCATCTGAAGGACATCCGCCCCAACGTGGACGGGCCGGGCACCGTCCGCACGCTTCTGCAGGCGGCGGCCGAACTGCGCTCACACGGCGTGCACGCTCGCGTGGAGGTGCGCCTGCACCATGGGGTTCGCGACGAGGACTCCCGTCGCGAGGTCCGCAGACTCTGCGCGAAGGACGATCATGCGACCCTCGTCGAGCATGAGCGCCTGTCGGACGCCGAGCTGGACGTCGCGCTCAGCAGGCTCGATGTCGCTGTGCTGCCGTACCGGCACGGCACGCATTCGGGCTGGCTGGAGCTGTGTTGGGATCTCGGCGTCCCGGTCGTCGCGCCCGCCGTGGGCTTCTACGCCGAGCAGCACCCGGACGATTCCGTGGCGTCCTACGCGCCCGGTGAGGTCGCCGGCCTGGCTGCGGCCCTCACGGCGCTGCTCGACGATGCGGATGCGAACCGGGCGGGCTCCCCCGCGCGAACCGATCTCCGCATCGCTCGGCGTGCGCGGCGCCGCGCTTCGGACGCCGCGGCAGCCGAAACCCACGCCGCGCTGTACCGCCGACTGCTGGCGAACGGATCGGTCGCGTGAGCGGCGCCGGCGGCCTGCGGATCGCCGTGATCGCCCCCCTGCGGTTTCCGATCCGCCCGCCGCACTCGGGCGGGCTGGAATCCGCAGTGTGGTCCGAGGTCACGGCTCTGCGCGCTCGCGGACACGAGGTCACGATGGTCGCCGTCCGGGGCTCGGACTTCGTCATCCCCGGCAGTCCGTTCGAGCTGCCGATCCTCGACTGGCCACGGGGCGCAGCGCTGTCCGACATGACCTATCCCCTCAGTTACGAAGCGACGACGGTGCCGGCGCTCGAGCGGGCGCTCGAGGCGCTCGCCTTGGGCGCGCAGAGCTTCGACGTCGTATCGAATCATTGCCTGCATCCCCTCCCCCTCAGATGGGCTGCGAAACTCGGGACCCCCATGGTCACCACGCTTCACACGCCGCCCGATGCCGCGTTCATCGCGGCGCATGCGACCGCCGGATCGGGGGGCAGCGCCTTCTTGGCCGTCAGTGACTTCACCCGCCGGGAGTGGGCGCGCGCGGGGCTGCACTCCGACGTGCTGCCGAACGGAGTCGACCCCCACGCGTGGCCGGAGGGCCGAGGCGGCGAGGGAATCGTCTGGTTCGGGCGGATCGTGCCCGAAAAGGCTCCCCACCTGGCCGTCGACGTCGCCCGCCGGTTGGGTCGACGGCTCACGATCGCGGGACGCATCGGCGATCACGCCTACGCCGAACGCGTGCTCTTCCCGTTGATCGGCGACGACGTGACCGTCACCGGCGCCCTCGCACCCGCCCAGCTCGCCGCGATCGTCGGCGGCGGTGCCGCCGCGCTGTCGACACCCGCGTGGGCAGAGCCCTTCGGACTCGTCGCGCCCGAAGCGCTCATGTGCGGAACGCCCGTGGTGAGCTTCGCCGTGGGCGGCGTGCCTGAGATCGCAGCGGGAAGCACGGGCATGGAGATCGTCGGGCCCGGCGATGTGGACGCCATGGCCGAACGTGCCGAGAGACTCATCGAACGTACGGCCGAGGATGCCTCCTTCCGGCGTCGCATTCGCGCGAGCGCGCTCCGCCGTTTCTCGCTCGAACGGCGCATCGGCGTGCTCGAGGATGTCCTCACCGAACTCGCCGCCGGCACCCCGCTCGCAGAAGGGCTCACCGCATGACGCTCCGCATCGGCTGGTATGTGCACCACCACGGCGGCGGACACCTCGCCCGGATGCTGTCGATCGCACGTCATCTGGACGCCGAGATCACGTGCTTCAGTTCGCTGCCCGAGCCGGAGACGCTCCCGGCAGGATGCTCATGGATCGTGCTGGAGCGCGACGACGACGTACGGGCGGGCATCACCGCGCCCGCCGATGCCGACCCGACCGCGGGGGGGCTGCTCCACTGGGCGCCTCTGGGACATCCCGGGCATCTCGGAAGGCTGGCCGCCATCGCCGCGACTCTCTCCCGATCCCCCTGGGATGCCTTCGTCGTGGACGTCTCGGTGGAAGTAGCGGTGCTCGTGCGCCTGTTGGGGATCCGCACCGTGGTGATCGCCCAGCCCGGACGCCGCGACGACGTCCCGCATCGGCTCGGCTACCGGGCAGCGACGACGATCCTGGCACCGTGGCCTCGGGCGCTTCTGCAGCCGGCGCACCTCGACGCGATGGCCGACAAGGTCGTGTACACGGGCGGTATCAGCCGATTCGAGCATCGACCTCGCCCACAGAGGACGGGAGACGGGGCCGACCGCCGGGACGTGGTGGTGCTGGGCGGACGCGGTGGCAGCGACGTGACCGACGCGGCGGTGGCAGAAGCCGCGGCCGCGACGGGGCTCACCTGGCGCAACCTCGGCGCCACACCGGATGCACCGTGGACGACCGATCCCTGGGAGGATCTCACCTCGGCGGGGATCGTCGTCGCATGGGCGGGTCAGAACTCCATTGCCGACCTCGCCGTCGCCGGGGCGGTTGCGGTGGTCATCCCCCAGGACCGCCCGTTCTCGGAGCAGCTCGAGACGGCGCACGCGGTCGAACGCGCCGGGCTCGCGGTCGTCGTCACCCGCTGGCCCCCGGCGAGCGCCTGGCCGGAACTCATCGAGGACGCCGCCTCGCTGCACCCGGACTGGTCGCAGTGGCAGGTGGAGGGGGCCGCTGCCCGCGCCGCCGAAGCCATCCGCGCAACCGCGAGCCCGCGTCCATGACCGCGGCGCTCGCAGGCGCGACGGCGGTGGTCACCCTCTGCTCCTCCGCTCGGGTCGGTCATGTGCGCAACCAGCTCGCCGCGCTGCGTCATCAGCGCGACCTCGCACGGATCGTGGTGTGGATCACCGAGGAGGACCCCCCGGCGCTGGAAGCGGAGTCCGTCCTCCGCGTGCCGCCCGGCGCGGACGGGTGGCGCCTGGGGGCCGCGCGCAACGCCGGCGCCTCTGCCGCCCGAGCCGCGGGCGCCGATCTGCTGGTCTTCCTGGATGCCGATTGTGTACCGGGCCCCGACCTGATCGCGGGCTATCGGGCGGCTTCCTCATCGCACCCGGATGCTGTCCTCAGCGGTCCGGTCACCTACCTGCCCGCGGGTGTCGATGTGACTGATCCGGGCACGCTCGCCGCAGCGACGGCACCGCACCCGTCCCGGCCGGACCCGCCCCCGGGGCGCACGCGGGTGGCGACATCCGCCGAGTACGCCCTGTTCTGGTCGCTTTCCTTCGCCGCCACCGCCCGCACATGGGCGCGTACCCGGGGATTCGACGAGGGGTACGAGGGATATGGCGGCGAGGACACCGACTTCGGCTTCAGCTTGCGCCGCGCCGGCATCCCCCTCGTGTGGGTCGGAGGGGCACACGTGTACCACCAGCATC
Organism: Microbacterium sp. HA-8; assembly: GCF_046111165.1. NCBI lineage: Bacteria > Bacillati > Actinomycetota > Actinomycetes > Micrococcales > Microbacteriaceae > Microbacterium > Microbacterium sp. HA-8. The sequence goes on along the minus strand of NZ_CP162025.1, from coordinate 1,155,385 downwards.
ACGCGACATCCACACCGCCGTGGCAGCACCTCGATGACATCCTGCGAAACGGCGCACGGTTCGCGGCGCGCTGGGGAGAGTGGCCGATGACGGGCTGGCTCGAGGCCTTTGCCGAGGCCGGCGCGGTGGCGTGGGACGGATCGGCCTGGCGACGTACCGGGTCAGCGCCGGATCCCCGGTCCTCCCGCGGCGGTTAGCCCGTCACTCCCCGCCTCGGCGTCGCCCCGATCCGCCGAGCAGACGATCCGCGGCCGCGATCAGGTCGGCCGCGACGGGATCGGGGGCGAATCGATCGATGCCCCGTCGCGCACGCGCGGCCAGCTCCCGGGCCAGAACCGGTGAGTCGAGAAGAGCACGCAGCGCGAGCGCGAGCCGGTCGGGATCGGCGGGCGGAACCATGAGGCAGTCCTCGCCGTCGACGCAGAAATCGTCGAACCCGCTGCCGGACGTAACAACCAGCGGTGTTCCGATCGCCTTGACCTCGAGGGCGACGTTGCCGAAGCCCTCCCAGCGCGACGGGCACATGGCAACGGTGGCTTCCCGGATGGCGACGTACAGGTCATCTCCCGGCACATGGCCGAGCCAGGTGATGCGCTCCCGTACCGGAGCGGGCACGAGGGCGAGCAGGTCGGCCCGGGTCGGCTCGAACCGGGCGTCGCCGCCGGCACCGGCGAGCACGAGACGGGCGCGAGGATCGTTCAGCCGCCCGAACGCGGCGACGGCATCGACCACGCCCTTCCGGCGTTCCGAACGGCCCAGGAAGAGGATGACGGGGTCGCCACCCTCCGGCCAGCCCGGCGGAAGTGCCGCCGCCGTCGACGCAGCCCGGACGTGTTCGACGTCGATGCAATTGCGCACGACGGCAGCCCGCGACGACGCGCCCACGCCCGCTCGGATGAGCATCGCGGTGGAAATCGGTATCAGTCCCGCGGAACGGCGGATCTGACGGGACTCCCGGTGCATCTGCAGGGCGACGGGGAGGCGGCGCGCTCGGGGCAGGTCCCTCAGCCGAAGTCCGGATACGCGGTTCGCCAGCCTCGCGCTGGTGGCGAGGTTGGTCAGCAGCGGCGCGCGCCGCGGCAGGGCGGCCCCGAGCGCGCACCACTCCGGCACGAACACGCGATCGTACGCGCCGGCCTCGTAGAGATGGCGAACACGGCGTGCATTCGCGAACAGCGTCCGGATGGGCGCGGTCCCGCCCGCGCGCTCGAATGCGACGAGACGAACCCCATGCAGTTCCGCGTCGGCCCGGGGCTGCGCATCCGAGAAGACCACCAGGTCGATCTCCACACCCTGCCGCACGAGGGCCGGCAGCAGGGCGGCGTAGTGGCGCCCGATCCCGCCCGTATACGAGGTCAGCCCCGCGTATTCCGTGGTCGCGACCAGCCAGCGCTCGCTCGGTGCCACCCCGCCCGCGAGCGTCATCGGTACCGCCGGGGAACGGTCCATGGCCGACCGAACTCCTCGTCGAAGCTCGCGGGGAAGAACGGGCTGTCACCGCCGGCCGGATAGCTGGTCAGCTCGCCGAAGACGATGCGACCGGCGATGTCGTAGAGGTCCACACGAACGAAGTCGGTGTCTGCACCGAGCCGCTGCGCGATGTCGATCATCTCGACGAGCCGGTCGGGCGCGGCGGGCGTCGGGTCCGCCCACGGTGGTCCGCCGCTCAGCGGCAGGCGGGTCCACGCCGGGTCGAAGAAATCCTGGGTGCGGCGACCGAAGCGGCCGGAGTCCACCTGAATGAACGCGCACGCACCGTGGAAGACGAAGAACTTGTAGTCATCGGGGATGCCCCCGTCCGCACCGACGAGGAGTTCTTCGACGATCACGCGCCGCGGTACCCGCCCGTACGCCCATTCCCGGTTGGGGCCCTGGCCGTAGAGCTGCGCGACCCAGCCCCGACCGAGTCGGACCACTTCGTCCGCATCGATCCGCGAGGGCCGCACATGGCTGTAGACCCAGCTGCCGGGCTCGCTCGGGACACGCGCATCGGCCGGCGCGGCGTCGGAGACCACCAGGGCGGCGCCGCTTCCGTGCGTGGGTTTGACGACGTAGGCGGACGGCAGGTCGAGTCGGCGCAGATCGTCCGGGTCGTCCACCACGGCATACGCCGTGGGCAGGAACTCTCGGCCGACGATCTCGGCGACGTACTCGCGGACCGCGGCCTTGTCAGCGAACGTGACGACGAGCGCGCGGCGATCGCGCAGCATCTTGTACCGCACCTTCTCGCGGAAGGTGCGGGGATCTCGGGTGCGCCACATCCTCACGGCGCGTACCAGGCGGCTTCTCTCGCGCCACTGCACGCCGTCTGCCCGATACGCCCGCCCCGCTCCGTCGCTCACCGCCGCCGTCGACGGCGTATCGGAATCGGCACGCTCGGCCGGCCTGGACGTCATCTGCTCAGGTTAGGTCAGACCGCTCAGCCCGATCTCGCCCTTGACATGCCTCGCACGTGGGCGCAACCCCCTGCGATGGCATCCGCGGCCGGGGCATCCTGGGCACGCGGGAGCGCGGCGGAGACTGCGCGGCGAACGGGCTGGACGGTGGAGAGGAACGGCTGATGGCCACGGGGACGGCAGCGCCGAGCGACATCGATCTGGCGGAGCGAGCGCGGCTGTCCTCGCGGAACGCGTGGTCCGGCATCCTGTTCGGGATCGGACTGGTCGCCTTTCTCGACGAGACGCTCTTCCACCAGGTCCTGCACTGGCACCACTTCTACGATCTCTCCACCACCGACATCGGTCTCGTGTCGGACGGCTTCTTCCACGCGCTGAGCTGGGCGGCGACGATCGGCGGACTGTTCCTGCTCGCCGATCTGCGCCGTCGTCGCGCCTTCTGGCTGACCCGATGGTGCGGCGGCGTGCTCGCGGGAGCCGGTGGTTTCCAGCTCTACGACGGCCTCATCCAGCACAAGGTTCTCGGCATCCACCAGATCAGATACGTCCCGGAACTGCTCGTATACGACGTGGTCTGGAACCTCGTCGCCGTGGGCCTGCTGGTTGCCGGCATCGTCCTCATCGTCCGCACGCGGCGATCGAGGATCCCCGCGCGGGGTGAGCGTGCACGACCATAGCGCCGGCGGCACGTCGGGCATCGTTCTGCTCTTCGGCCTGCCCTTCGCGCTGGCGGCGCTGCTCTACTGCGGCGGCGTCGGCGTCCAGCTGCGGTCCGGGCGCCGATGGCCCTGGTACCGGACGCTGTCGTGGCTGACGGGAGCGGGAGCGGCCGCATTCGCGTTCGTCGGTCCTCTCGTGTCCGCTCCCCAGGGGTTCGTCCCCCACATGTGGTCGCATCTTCTGGCGGGAATGCTCGCGCCCGTGCTCCTGGTGATCGCACGTCCCGTCACCCTGGCTCTGCGGTCACTGCATGTCCGCAGAGCGCGACAGATCTCCAGGGTGCTGCGCAGCCGCCCCGTCGGATTCCTCGTGTCTCCCGCCGTGGCGACCCTCCTGAACCTCGGCGGCATGTGGGCTTTGTACCGGACCGACCTGTACGAGTGGATGCAGGTGAGCCTGCTGCTGCATCTGGCGGTGATGACGCACGTGCTCTTCGCGGGCGTGCTTTTCACCGTCGCCGTCATCCCGTTCGATCCGTCCCCGCATCGCGCCTCGTTCCCGACGCGCCTCCTCGTCCTGGTCGCGGCCCTCGCGGCGCACAACGTGCTCGCGAAGCTGATCTACGCATCGCCGCCGGACGGAGTCCCCGTGGTGGACGGCCGGGCGGGGGCATTGATCATGTACTACGGCGGCGACGTGGTGGATGCCGTTCTCCTCACCGTTCTGTGCGCCCAGTGGTATCGGCAGGCCGGGCATCCTTCGCGCGAGCGGATACGGCCCGCGCGCCGGCGTCGGCGTCCGCCGGTCCGGTCCGCCCGCGGCCGGGCCACCACCACGCAGCGCGCCCCATCAGGGTCATGATCGAGGGCACCAGGAGCAGCCGGATGACGGTCGCGTCGACGAACACCGCGACGGCCAGACCCACGCCGAACACCTTGATCACGGGGTTGGGGCTGAAGGTGAAGCTCAGGAACACGGCGATCATGATGATCGCCGCCGCCGAGATGACACTGCCGGTCTCGGCGAGTCCGCGCGTGACGGCGTCCCTGGCCGTCGCGCCGCGCAGCCACGCCTGACGCACGGCGGTGAGCAGGAAGACCTCGTAGTCCATCGACAGACCGAAGAGCACGGCGAACAGCATCATCGGCACGTACGGATCGAGCGGCACCGGCCCGTCCAGGCCGAACAGCTCGACACCGTGGCCCTCTTGGAACACCCAGACGACCACCCCGAACGCCGCGGTGATCGAGAGCACGTTGCACAGGGCCGCCTTGATGGGGAGCAGGATCGACCGGAACGTGAACGCGACGAGCACCATCGCCGCGGCGATGACGATTCCGATCAGCCAGGGCAGGCGGTCGGCGATACGATCGCTGAGGTCGATGCGGTTCGCCACGGCGCCTCCGACATGCGCGTCGACACCGCTGCCGGCGATCGTATCCGTGCGCAGGGTGTGTACGAGATCGGCCGTAGCGGGATCGCTCGGCCCGGTCTCCGGCAGCACCTGCATCGTGATCACGCCGTCCGCTGCCGCGGGCGGCGCTGCGGATGCCACCCCCTCCACACGCGCGATCTGTTCACGAAGGTCCGCCCAGGCCGCAGCGTCCTCCCCCTCGCCCACCACGAGCAGGGGCGCGTTCTGGCCTGCGCCCCAGTGCTGAGCGGTGAGATCGAACGACGTGCGCTGGTTGGAGCCGGGCACGGCGTTGCCGGGGCTGGACTGCCCGAGCTGCAGCGCGAGTGTCGGCAGCGAGATCGCGGCCAGCACGACGAGTGCGGCGACCGCCGCGGCGAGCGGATGGCGTGTGAGGCGCGGAGCGAGGCGTCCCCACACGCTGCGGCGAGGCGCCGCCTGCGCAGCCGGCACGGACGCGCGCTCACGTCGCGGCAGGGCTCGGCGACCGATCAGCGCGAGCACGGGCGGAGTCAGTGTGAGGGTGGATGCCACGGCCACGAGCACGACGATCGCGGTGGCATAGCCGAGCCAGGCGACGAACTCGACCCCCGAGATCGCCAGGCCCGCCGTGCACACGGCGACGGTGATCCCGGCGACCATCGCGGCTTCGCCCGCGCCGTGCCCGGTCTTGGCGACGGCCTCGACCACTTCGGCACCCTCGCGCAGCGCCTGCCGGAAGCGCGAGAGCAGGAACAGGGCGTAGTCGATGCCCACGCCGAGGCCGACCATGATCGCGAGGGTGATGGCGCTGTCGGGAATCGTGAACCCGTGGCTGAGCATCCACACGATGCCGACACCGCCGGCGACGGCGATGACCCCCGTACCCACCGGGACGAGCGCCGCGAGCGCGGACCCGAGGGCGATGAAGAGCACGATGAGCGCGGCGACGACACCGACGAGCTCGCTGTTGACGGTTCCTGCCTGATCGACCTGGGTGCCCAGCGGGGCGCCGATCGCCACGTCCAGGCCCGCGCCCCGGGCGGGATCCAGCGCCGAGTCGACCGCCGCCTGCCATGCCCGGCCCTCCTCCTTCGGGTCGCCGCGCACGGTCAGCAGCAGGGCGTCGCCATCGGGTGCGATCGAGCCCGAGCGCGCGGCGGTCTCTGGATCGTCGAGCGGATTGTCGACGGCGGCGCCGGACGCCTCGGCCAGCTCGTCGACCACCTCGGTGATGACGTCCGTGTGAGCGACGATGTCGTCGCCGGCGATCACGATCCGGCTCGACGGCGCCTCGGGCTCCTCGTCGGGCTCGGCACGCTCGTCCAGCAGCTGCGCCGCGGCCCAGCTGTCGCTGCCGATCACCTCGACCTCGTCCTGCAGGTCCGGCCCGATGAGGCTGGCCGTGCCGAACAGAGCCGCCACCACGACCACCCAGGAGGCGAGAGTGAGCCAGCGGTGCCGCGCGCACGCTCGGGCGATGGTCGAGACGAGGTTCTTCACAGATCAGCCCTCCGGGCTCTCGGGGCTCCCCATGCAGCTTCGGGTGTGCTCGAGCGCGTCGCCCGGGGAGGGGTCGGTTCTGGTGGTCGGGATGCTCAGGTCGAGCTGCGCGGACCCGTCGGCGAACGCTATGCCTGTGACGGTCAGCCCTCCGCCGCTCGGGAGCGGGATGCCATCGAGCAGACGGGAGGCGAACCCCGCATCGTCGCCGGCCCGCCCGGAGAGCATCCGCAGGGCTCGGTCGGCCGGAATACTGATGCCACCCGCGCTCACCGAGTCCGCGACGAGCAGCCAGCCCCCGTCGGGCCTGCGCTGCGGGACGAGGAGGAGTTCGACGGGCAGGGAGGCGCCACCCAGGGCGCGCTCACGCGTCATCACCAGACCGTCCGGGACGGAGCGGACATCGATCTCCTGCTCCGACGAGCACCGCACGACGGCATCCAGCGCGGCATCGGGCACCGTCACCCGCAGCGCGATGCGGCCCGTGGCCAGCTGCCAGAGAGCGGGGGTGTCTGCGAGCGCAGCATCGACCCCCGGCATCCTCTGCTCGAATGTGGAGAGACGCGCCTCGACGCGCTCGCGGGCGGCGAGCTCGACGCTCACGCCGAGGGAGACGAGCACGATCGCCGCGGCGCCGGCCGCCACTGTCCATCTGCGGGCACGTCGGGTGAGCATGTGGCCAGCAAAACGGCCCGACCTCTCGACACCCGGACGTGATGCTGACGAAATCCTGACGATCTCGGCACGGCGGCCGACGGCGCTCGCGGGGCGGGGGCTGATCCCTACCATGGGCGCATGGAGCAATCCGCGAGCGCCCACGCTGCCGTGCGCGTGCTCGTCGTCGACGATGACGAGGGCATCCGCGTCCTGCTGCAGTCGATCCTCGCCGCTCCTCGCTTTGACACGTCGGGCGTGGCGGGCGCGGCCGAGGCGCTGGTCGCCACGCGGGCGCAGGCGTACGACGTGATCCTGCTCGACCGGTTCCTGCCCGAGGTCGATGCGGTGCAGCTGCTGACACCACTGCGGGTGGCGGCGCCCGCCGCGGCCCTGATCATGCTGAGCGCCGTCGACGACGTCGACGGGCGGGTGCAGGCCCTCCGGGCCGGTGCGGACGATTTTCTGACCAAACCGTTCCACGTCTCGGAGGTGATCGCCAGGATCGACGCCGTGCGCCGGCGGGGACAGGTCGCGGCCGATGACCCCGAGACTGTCCGCTACGCCGACCTCGAGATCGATGTGGCGGGTCGCCGCGCCCGCCGGTCCGGCGAGGTGCTGCCGGTCACGCCGACGGAACTGAAGCTGCTGGCCTTCCTGGCCGCGAACGCCGAGCGCGTGCTCTCGCGCGGTCAGCTTCTCGAGCATGTGTGGGGGTACGACCTGGCGACCGGGGCCGACGTCGTCGAGAAGGCCATCTCGACCCTGCGCAAGAAGGTGGATGCCGGCCGTCAGCCGCTCATCCAGACCGTGCGCGGTTTCGGCTACTGCCTCCGCACGGAGATCGCATGAGGGTGGCTCGAGCACCGCGGACGATGGTGCGCACGCTGCGGCGTCGCCTGCTCCTCGTCGTCGCGATCGCGGTGCTGCTGGTGGGAGTCGCCAGCGTCTGGGGCATCCGCATCGTGACCGATATCAACGCCGAACGACAGGTCCACATCGCCGCGCAGGCGGTCGCGACCTGGGGCACCGACGACGACGGCGACAGGGTCATCAATACCGATCGTCTCGCGGATGCGGCTGCAGCATCCACGATCGTCGCTCTGCTCGGCCCCGACGATCGGGTCGTCGCAGCGAGCTCGGCCCCCTCGGCGACAGTCTCGTCTCTCGAGCGCATCGCCGCCGACACCGGTGCGGGGCGCACGTCTCGCGTGGATGTGGACGGACGCACGACGCTGTTCGCCGCGGTGGATCTGCCCCCGGGCGCCGTGGTCGACGACGGCGAGCGCACCCCGGTCGATCGGGCGCTGGTCGGAATCAGCGTCGAGGGTTCGGACCGGCTGGTCGCAGCCCTCGCGCTGGCTGCGGTGGGCATCATCGCAGGCGTCCTGATCGCGGTCTGGGTGGTTGTGACCCTCGTCGTCACCCGCACCACCCGATCGCTGACCGAGCTGACCGCCCGGGTCGAGGACGGCCGCCTCGACGGGATGCTCGACACGGCGGCGACCGAAGCGTCGGGGCGACCGAGCGTCTCGGGGGGTTCGGGGGGTTCGGGATTCTCGGAGTTCTCCGAGACGCACGCGATCTCGACCGCGATCGCTCGCCTCGATGCCCGGCGCGATGCGACGGAGCGACAGTTGCGGGACTTCGTCGCGGATGCATCGCACGAGTTGCGCACCCCGCTCACCAAGATCCAGGGCTGGTCGGAGCTCCACTTCCAGAGCCCCGACGATGCAGACACCACCGATCGCGCCTTCGCGAGCATCGTCGAAGAGTCGGAGCGCATGCGCTCGCTTGTCGATCGCCTCGCACAACTCGCGCGCGCCGAGGGCGCGCCCGGTCTGTCGGAGACGGTCGATCTCGCGGCGATCTGCCGCGAGGCCGCAGACGACGCGGCCCTGCTCGATCCCGATCGCCGCATCACCGTGAACGCCCCCGACCGCGCCCTCGTCGAGGGTGATCGGCTGACCCTCACGCAGCTGGTGCGCAACCTCGTCGGCAACGCGCTTGTGCACGCCGGTCGGCATGCCTCGGTGACCATCGCGCTCGAGAGCGCGCAGGGAAGCGGGGCGGATCGCGCGTCGGGCGCTCCACCTGAGGGCGGGCGGGGCCGTGTGACGCTCACGGTGGCCGACGATGGCGTCGGCATCCCGCCGTCGGTGCGCGAGCGCGCGTTCGACCGTTTCGTCACCGGCGACCGACGCACGGGTACGGGTCTCGGGCTGGCGATAGCACAGGCCGTCGCGTTGTCCCACGGCGGCACGATCGGCCTCGCCTCCGACGCGGACCAGGGCACGATCGTGACGGTGCAGCTGCCACGTGGAGCGCCCGCGCGGCCGTAACGGTGCGGGGTCGTTCCTGCGACCGTCGCGGCACCCGAAGATGACGGCATTCTCACCTGCTTCTCATCTTCAAAGCCCTGATCCAGGCACTATTCGATGCTGGAATGTCGGTGGCCCCGGGCAAGATGAAAGCATGACCGAAGCCGCACGAGAGGCCCTGCTCCGAGCCGATGCGCGGCTCGATGCACTGCTGCCGCGGCTGATCGATGTGCGAGTGCGCAAGGCGCAGCTCGAGGCCGAAGAGGCTCGTCTGCTGGCCGAGGCCCGCAGCATCGCCGATGACTGGACGACCGATTCCGGCAGCGGGCACTCGGGGTCCGGTGCCGATCTCGCGCATCGCACGGTCGCCGCCGAGATCGGTGCGGCGTGGCGGGTCAGCGATCGCACCGTGCAGCGCCAGATCCACGAGGCGGCCACCCTCGTGGCCACCTACGCCGCGACGACCAGAGCCCTCGAAGCCGGGCAGATCTCGATCGCGCATGCCCGGGCGATCATGTCGGCGGGGGCCGTGATCGACAAGCCCGAGCTGCGCGCCGAGTACGAGCAAGAGATCCTCTCCTTCGCCTGCGCCGAGTCGGCGTCGCGGCTGACTCCGGTCGCCAAGCGCCGGGCCGAGTGGTTCGCCGAGACGACCTTCGAACAGCGCCACCGCCGCTCCCTCGCCGACCGCACCGTCTGGGTCACCGACCTCGATGACGGCATGGCAGAGCTGCGCGCGGTGCTTCCCGCGGTCGTGGCCCACGGCATCCACGATCGTCTTTCACAGATGGCGCGCACCGTCACCGACGCACGCACACCGGTCACCGGCAGCGAGACGGTGGATGCTGGCGCCCAGGCGCAACCCGACGCCGAGCCCGTCGACACCGATGCCGGCGCGGGCGCGGGCGCGGACGCGGACTCAGACGACCGCTCGACCGATCAGGTGCGCGCCGACATCTTCGCGGATCTGCTGCTGGCGGCCGACCCCGCGGCACACGACGGCGGGCCCACGGGACTCGGGGCCATCCGCGCCAGCGTGCAGATCACGGTGCCGGTCATGAGCCTCATCGATCAGGCGGTCACCGATCCGTACGAGTCGCCGTTCCTCGCGGGTCGCTCGCCCGTCGACAACACCACCGCGTGCATGCTCGCGGCGGGGGCGCCCGGGTGGGATCGCATCCTGACACATCCGATCTCGGGCCAGGTGCTCGCCGTCGACAGATATCGGCCGAGCGAACAGCTGCGCCGACATCTGGTGGTCCGCGATCAACACTGCCGGTTCCCGGGGTGTCGTATGCCCCCGCATCGATGCGACGCCGACCACACGATCGATGCCGCGCACGGCGGCTGCACCGGCGATGACAACCTCGCCCTGCTGTGTCGGCGGCACCACATCCTCAAGCACCATTCCGCGTGGGCGGTGAGACAGCTGCCGGGCGGGGTGCTCCAGTGGACCAGCCCCACCGGTCGCCGCTACACCGACACTCCGATCAGTCGCATCGCGTTCGCGCCCGATCCCGAGTGCGAACTCGAGCCCGCACCCTTCTGATCCCGACGGGCGCCGCCTCCAGCCCTGCGGCGCAGCGGCGTTTGGCGGCGGCGTTCGGGACGCAGGGCGGACATGCCCTGCAGTATCGGACGCTCCACGCAGGCCGGTCGGCCGGCAGGATCGGGTGCGCTCGGGGACGCAGGACCTCCATCGAGCAGTGCAGAAGATCGGTTTGCGTGCCAAAGATCCGGAGGGATCGGGCGGCTCAGCATGGATCGCCCCCGATCGGGATCCAGCGGCGGCACGGGTCCGGAATGTTGACCGGTTTGAGCCGAGAGGCGCACTGGGAGAGCGCCGCCGCTCGTCACGGAGGGCTTCGATGCCGCCTACGCCCGGGCGCGAGGTCGCCGGCGGCGCGGGCTTCCACATCGCGGGCGGCGCGTCGACGGTCCGTCAGGCACTCGCGGCCGCGCTGACGCACGAGCGAAGTCGGTGCCCGTCACGCGGGGACGAACACCTCAGCCCGCCACGAGCACCGGCCGGTACCGCACGGCCATCGCCCCCGACCGGAACTCGTGACGATCCACCAGCTCGAGCGCGATCCGTTCGCGCAGACCGGCAAGCAGCGTCGGGCCGTGCCCCGCAAGCACGGGCTGAACGATGAAGACGTACTCGTCGATCAGTCCCAGATCCGCCAGGGCGAGGGGCAGCGTCACACCACCCACGAAGAGGCCCTCACCCGACCCCTCCTTGAGGCGCCGAACCGCGTCCGCCAGATCGCCCCGCAGCAGCTCCGCATTCCAGTCGACGCCGTCGAGGGCGCTCGATACGACGTACTTCTTGGCCGTGTCGATGGTCTCGGCGAACGGAATCTCCCACTCCTTCATCCAGTCCGGCCACACACCCGTGCCCGGTCGTCTCCACGCCGACTGCATCATCTCGTACGTGACCCGCCCGAACAGCAGCGCATCCGCCCGCCCCACCTCGGTGACCCAGAAGCGCATCGACTCCGCATCGGGCGCGACCCCGGCCTCGTGATGACAGCATCCATCGATCGTGACGTTGATCGCATACCGAACTGGTCTCATCTCGTCGCTCTCCCTCGAGTTCCGCGGCACGGCGTGACCGGACGGTCCTCAACCTACTGCGGGCGTCGCGCGGCATACAGGGCTGGATGCTGTCGCCACATCGAGTGCGCCATTCCGGTGCCGGCGGGGGTCACGCGGGCGACGCGACCGATGACGGTCTACCATTTCGGGATGACGGCCCCGCCACCGATCGACGACATCCCGATCGGCGGCGACACCATCCGCCTCGGTCAGTTCGTGAAGTTCGCGGGTCTGCTCGACTCCGGCGGAGACGTCAAAGAGGCGATCATCGACGGCTTCGTGCTCGTCAACGGCGAGGTCGACCGCCGCCGTGGTCGACAGCTGCAGCTCGGCGACGTCGTCACCTTCGAAGGGCGCAGCGTCCGCGTCTGCCCGTGAAGCGCTGGCCCGCGATCGACGACCTGCCCGGAACGCCGAGCCGGATCAGGTAGCGGGCATGCGAAACGGCGCGGCGTGCGCGAGTGCCCACTCCAGCGCGTAGTCGGCGACCTCTTCCCATCCGGGTTCCGCGCAGATCCAGTGCGAGCGGCCGGGAAACTCGTGGTACTCCGTCAGCGATGGAGACTTCGCCCAGTGCCTGGCGTTGGACTTGTTCACCGCCGGCGGCATGATGTGGTCTTCGCTGCCGCCGATGAAGAGCAGCGGGGCACGCTCCTGCGAGTAGTCGACCCACGTCTCCTGCCGCCCGGGCTTGAAGTTCGCAATCAGCCCGTATGCCCACACCCAGTTGCCGGGGGCAGCGATCGCGTACCGCTCCCACACCGCATCCGAATCCTCGCGAGACAGCGTGTTCGTGAACGCGTAGTGAAACTCATCCTTCGTGAACGCGACGGCCCGGTGGATGTTCGCGGGATTCTTCAGCGCCGGGAACAGCGAGCGCACCTGCGAGAGGGGGGTCACGCGCACGCCCTCGGTCGGCGCGGAATCGACGACGACCGCCGCTGCACCGAGGCCGCGTGCGACCAGCAACTGGGTGAGCGTCCCGCCGAACGAGTGCCCCATGATGATGGGGGGCTTGGGCAGCGCGTCGATCTGTGCGGCGAGGTACTCAACGGTTTCGGGGACGGTCAGATTCGCGATGGTGTCGGGATTCTCGCGGAGGGCCTCGACCTCGATCTCGAAACCCGGGTACGCGGGCGTGAGAACCGTGAGGCCCTTCGCTTCGTAGTGCGCTTTCCAGCCCTCCCAGCTGCGCGGGGTCATCCACAGTCCGTGCACGAGGACGATGGTGTCGGGGGCGTCTGCGTTGTCGGTCATGATGCGGGTTCCTTTCAGCGGTGTGGAACGGTCGGTCGATCAGGAATCGATGAAGGCGAGCAGATCCGCGTGCAGGCGTTCGCGCTCTGTGTCCGGGAGCCCGTGCGCCCCGTTCTCGTAGACGAGGAGCTGGGCGTCCGGGATTGCCGCGGCGGAGCGTTGGCCGCCCACCGCGAAGGGCACGATCTGATCGTCGTCACCATGGATCACGAGGGTGGGGACGTCGACTCGTGCGAGGTCGGGACGGAAGTCGGTTGCCGAGAAGGCGGCGATGCACTCGTATGCGGCACGATGTCCGCAGGCCATGCTCTGCAGCCAGAAGGCGTCCCGCACGCCCTGCGAGATGTCGGAGTTGCGGTTGTGACCGAAGAACGGACCGTTGGCGAGGTCTCGGTACAGCTGGGAGCGGTCGGACGCTTCGCCGGCGCGCAGTCCGTCGAAGACCGCGAACGGCACGCTGTCGGGATTGTCATCCCGCTCGAGCATCAACGGCGGCACCGCCGAGACCAGCACGAGTTTGGCGACGCGGTCCGTCCCGTGCCGACCGATGTAGTGGACGATCTCTCCGCCCCCGGTGGAGTGGCCGACGAGCGTGATGGAGGTGAGGTCGAGGTGGTTGATGAGGCGCGCGAGGTCGTCGGCATACGTATCCATCTCGTTCCCGTCCCACGTTTGGCTCGAGCGTCCGTGACCGCGACGGTCGTGGGCGATCGCGCGGTGTCCATGCTGGGCGAGGAAGAGCGCTGCCGCTTCCCACGCATCCGCGTTGAGCGGCCACCCGTGGCTCAGGATGACGGGAGATCCATCACCTCCCCAGTCCTTGTAGAAGATCTGCGCACCGTCATCGGTCACGACGTAAGGCATGGGATGTCCCTCCTCGGCATGGGGTTGATGGGGATGCCCCATGCTCCCTTGGGCCGCAGGTTCGGCGAACCACGTGGTTCACGTAGTCGTGACGACTCAGTCCGTGGGGAACCGTTCGGAGAGTTGCCTCCGGGAGGTGACACCCAGCTTCCGGAAGACCTTGCGCAGGTGATAGTCGACGGTGTTCACACTGATGAAGAGTGCCGCGCCGATCTCGGGATTCGTGCGACCGCTGGCGGCGAGACGCGCGACGGCGGACTCCTGCGGGGTGAGGTCGTCGGCCGATCGGGATGCATCAACACCGGCCCTGACGCCGGTCCCCTCCAGCTCACGGCGGGCGCGCCCGGCGAAAGCCGGTGCATGGCAGCGTTCGAAAATGAGGAGCGCCTTCTGCAGGTGCTCGCGGGCATCGTGGCGGCGCTTGCCGCGCCGCAACCACTCGCCGTACAGCAGGTGTGCCCGCCCCACATCGGCGACCAGCGTAGAGGCGGAGAGCTGCGCGATGGCTTCGAGATACAGCGCTTCCGCCCGGTCGTCCTCCGCCAGCAGAGCCGCGCTGCGCGCCGCCACCCCGCGGATCCACGGGGTGCCCGCGTGCCGAGCGAACTCCGCCAATCTGTCGACCGATCCTCGCACCTGCTCGGCATGGCCGCTTCGCACCGCGGCTTCGACGTACTCCGGCAACTGCTGATAAGTCACCTGCAGGAATTCGCGGGTGACCATCGGACGGAGTCTCTCGTAGGCGTCGCGGTAATGCCCGTCGGCGATGTCGCGGATGCTGACGCCCATCATCGCGATCGTCCACGCGCCTGCGAACCCGGTCACCAAGGCCCCGTCCGCGATCGACTCGACTTCTGCCAGCTGCGCGCCCGCCCATGCGAGGAACGCTGCGTTGACGACTTGCTCGGCGCTGTACCCGATGGCGCGCCGCAGCTCGCGGACCTGCTCGATGTAGCGGTCGGACGTCGCGGGGTCGCCGCGGACCAGTTCGACCAAGCCCAGCAACCACAGTGTGGTGTCGACCTCGCGCAGGCGCCCGCGGTCGCGTGCAGTCCGGAGGGACCTGTCGAGAAGCTCCACGCAGGCTCGGTCGTCCCAGAGCGCCATGGTCAGGGCGACACCGACCGTGCCGCTGTCGAACCCCTCGTCATCCATAGCGGAAAGGGCGGCCAGCGCGTCCCGCATGAGAGGCACGGCCTGCTCATACGGCAGCAGGATGTGTGCACTCAGTCCACGCAGGATGCGTGACATCGGGCCGTCGCGAACACCGACGCCGTCGGCAAGCCTCTTGCCGAGCTCGGGCAGCGTCACGTCTTGCGCCGCCCACTCCGCGACCAGCAGAATCTCGAACGCTCGGATGAGAGCGCGCTGCTCGAGCTCCGGCGCCGCCCCGTGGAACAGCTCCGCGGCGCGAAGCATGTGCGCCGCGCCGGTGACCACGCCCTCGCGGTCGGCGACGAAGAGGGCGACGAGCGCCTGCAGCTGCAAAACCCGGCCGCTGCTGACCGGGTCGAGACCGTCGATATCGATCTGATCGATCAGGTCGAGGGCCAGCGTCACGGCGCCCGCCTGTGCCGCCGCCTCGGCCGCGTTGAGCAGTCTCCCGCTGCGAAGAGACCCCCCGGTGGTCAGCTCGGCGGCGCGCGTGAGCAGTCGCGCCTGTGAGGCACTGCCCCCGCGTTCGCCCGCCGACTCGGCTGCCGACTCCAGCCGCAGGGCGATCGCTTCATCGGCCCCCGCGCTGGCGGCGGCGGCATGCCAGACCGCCAGATCGGCGCGCCCGACAGCATCCGATTCCGCGCGCAGCGCGTCGTGCACGCGACGCCGATCGGCGTCCGTCGCGGTGTTGTAGACGACGGACTTGACGAGCGAGTGGCGGAAGACCACCGCGTCGCGCACGGTGGCCAGCTGCGCGGACTCGACAGCTGTGGATGCGCCCGGGGCGAGCCCCAGGCGTCGGGCGGCCGACGTGATGAGCCCGATGTCGCCCACGGACTCGGCCGCGGCGAGGAGCAGCCAGCGCCGGGAATCCCGCGGAAGCCGTTCGATGCGCTGCACGTAGTGGGCTTCCAAACGAGACCCCACGGGCACGGGTTCTTGCGCGGCCCAGGAATGTGTCAGCTGCGCGGCCGTGAATTCCCGGGAGAGTTCCACGAGCGCGAGCGGGTTGCCGCCCGTCTGCTCCGCGACGCGGGTCGCCAGCAGCGGATCGAGAGGCACGGGCGCAGTCCGATTCAGCAGTTGCACCGACGACAGCGTGTCGAGTCCCTCGAGTTCGAGAACCGGGACACCCGCGGCAACGAGATCCACTCGGGCATCGGGACGGGCGACGAGAACCAGCAGAACCCGCTCGGCTTCGAGCCGCCGGGCGACGAACGCCAGCACTTCGAGCGACTCCGTGTCGACGAGGTGAGCGTCATCGACGAGGCAGGTGATCGGCTCGTGCTCGCCGGCGGCTGCCAGCAGCGACAGCATCCCGAGACCCACGAGGTAACGGTCCGGCGGCGGACCTTCGGCGATGCCCGCCGCGATGCGCAGAGCCATCGCATGCGTCGGCTGCAACGAATCGAGGTGGGCCGTGAGCGGCCGTCCGATGCGCTGCAGCACCGCGTAGGGCATCTCCGATTCGGCGTCGAATCCGTCTGCGCGCAGCACCCTCGTGCCCGGCGCCGTCCGCGCCAGCTCCGTCATCAGTACCGTCTTGCCGATGCCCGGGTCACCCCGGATGAGCAACGCCGCGCCGTGCCCGTTGCGCGCCGCAGCGGCCAGGGCACTCAAGCGCCCCAGCTCGGTCGCCCGGCCGACCACGACGGGATTGACGACGTCTATGGACGGCATGTTATTGAGCACCGGCCGGGCGTGTCACCTCTCCCACGCATCCTCACCGCGCAGCGCATGCTCGACCGGCTCGATGACCAGCTGACGTAGCGGGCGCCGCTGTCGCGGGACGTCAGCCGGCCCTCGTGAAGACGCCGAGCCCGTTCGGCTCCTGACCGGGCGCGGGGAACGTGTTGAAGTACGTCAGGGTGACTCCGGTGATCTGTCCACCCTCCCGGACGAAGACCGCCGAGGAAAGCGATCCGGGGAGCGCGTTCTCCCCCGTCGGCACGAACGACAGGGTGTCGCCGTCCCACGGAAGGATCTCGAACGTGTACCCGCCCTCGGGGCCGAGCGCGCCGGTCAAGGTGCCGTTCTCCTCTGTCACGACGAAGTCGCCGAAATAGGGGCTAGTGTAGGTGCCGACGTAGTCGCCGGCAGGGCCGGCCGCCGCGGCATCCGTCGGGGGCTCCTCGCCCACGAGGTCGCCCGCCGGGTCGGCGAAGTGCGCGAACTGGGCGGGCCACAGCTCCAGCCAGGGTCGCGTCTCTTCCCCGAACTGCACGAGGTCGACGAACTCCGAGGCGATCGCCTCGGGAACTCCCGACGGGGCTCCGTTCGTGAGCACGACGATCCCGATGTCGAGGTCGGGGATCATCGTGGCGTTGGTGGCGGTGCCCCACCCGAAGGCGCCGGAGTGGCTGATGCTCACGCGGCCGGCCACGGTGGTACCGACGTTCATGCCGAAGCCGTAGTGCGATGTGCGCGAGGTCAGGTTCTGGGCATCGCCGCCCGTGATCGAATGGGCGGAGTAGGTCTTCGCGAGCACGAGCGGGTCGATGAATTCCGCGCCGTCGACTTCGCCGCCCGCCAGCACCATGGTCATCCACTTCGCGATGTCGCCGGCGGTGGAGGCGACGCCACCCGCGGGAGCCTCGGCGTCGGCGTCACGGTCGAACAGCTGCTCGTACTGACCCTCTCCGGTGCGCGCGTGCATGGCCGCACGATCCTCCGCGGCGAGGTACTCGTCGTGGACGGTTGTCGTGGACGTCATGCCGAGCGGATCGAACAGCAACTCGTGCGCCGTCTCGGCCCAGGACTGGCCGCGCGACGCCGCGACCGCCTCGGCGCCCACCGTCAGCCCGAAGTTCGAGTACTGATACGTGTCGCGGAACGATGCCAGGGGAATCTGGTCCATGTGGGCCATGATGTAGTCGACGTCGAAGCCGATGTCCTCGAGGTCGTCGCCGCCACCGGTCGGGATGCCCGTGCGGTGCGAGAAGAAGTCGGCGATCTTCGCATGCTCGCTCACGTACGGATCCTTCAGCGCGAAGTCCGGGAGGTACTCGATGACCGGATCTTCCCACGACAGATCGGCGTCGTCGGTGATCGCCTTGGCCACGACGCTCGACGAGAGCGGCTTCGACAAAGACGCGATCTGGAACACGGTGTCGACGTCGACGGGCTCGTTTGTCGTCACGTCCCGCACGCCGTATCCCTCTTCGAACACGACCTCGCCATTCGAGACGACGGCGACTGCCGCGCCGGGCACTCCGGTCTGCTCGAGCGCCTTCTCGATGAACTCGGGAAGCGCATCGACGGCCGCGGACACTGCCGTGTCGCGATCCGTGTAGAGATCGACGACGTCCTGGCTGGGCGCCTGCCCGAGGGCGACGGGCAGCCCGCTCGCTGACGACTCGCTGTCGTCCGCCTCGAAGGTGCACCCCGTGATTCCCAGCGCGAGTGCTGCCACCGCCGAGACGGCGACGAAGCGGACGATGCCCTTGCTCGTGCTGCTGCTCATACCGTTCACGTCACTGGCTCCCCCGTTGTCTGTCGCTGGCGGACCCATGACTCCCTATTCCCGCATACGAAGCCATGGGCCCCGAGTCCCCCCACAGTCGTCAGTGTGGCTGGACGGAAGCGGACATCACAAGCTCCGCTTCCGGCCATGACCTCAAGAGGACGTCCGGATGCGGTCACATGCGTCATGATGGTGTCCACGCGTGCTCCGGAGGTCGACATGGACGATAGGGCCCTTCTCGAACTGATCTATCGCAGCCGCCCGCAGACGGTGGCGGAGCTCGCCACCACCGCGCACGCCGATGAGGGTGACACCGCCGAAGCCGTTGCGCGGCTCGCGCGGGAAGGCGCGGTCTCGGTGCGCGACGGCGCGATCGCGTATGCGACGCCGGCGGTGTGGACGGCCGATGTCGTCGAAAGCGAGATCCGTGCGATGCGGCAGAAGGCAGACCAGGCCGCGACGCAGATCGAGGCACTCGTCGCAGATCTTCCAGGCCTGCTGCGCCACTGGGCCGTGGGCGAAGCATCCGGCGACGTCGTTCCCGTCTTCGTGCGACACGGACCGCGGGCGGCAGAAGACCTCTGGTATGACATCGCACGGGAGCAGAGCGACACGGCCTGGGCGGTACTTCCCGATCTCGGACGCTTCCTGCAGACCGATCCCGCGCGCGCCAGCCGGTTCGCCGAGGTGTTCGCCGGCAAGCGGTCGGTGCGAGCGCTCGTCCCGCGTTCCATGGCCGAGGACGCTCGGCTCGTGGCGATCGCCGAGCGCTACGGGGCCGTCGGCGTGGAGTTCCGCCTGCTCGACGACCTGCCCAGTTGGTTCTGGATCGACGGGGAGGTGCTCGCGCTGCCGATCGAGTGGGGCGAGGGATGGCCGTCGAGCGTGATCGGGCTCCGGAGCGCGTCGCTCGCCGAGCTGGGGCGAAGCCTGTACCGCGAGCTCTGGCGTCGCGGCGAGCCGATCGGCGGTGTGGAGCAGCCGTGGACGCCACTCCTTGCGCTGATGAAGCAGGGCGTCACGCTCGATGCTGCATCCCGCAGGCTCGGGATCAATCCGCGCACGGGCCGGCGACGCATCGCGGCGGCGATGGAGCAGTACGGGGTGTCGACGCTGTTCGCCCTGGGAGTGGCGTGGGCCGCGGACGGGAAGCCCACCGTGCGCTGAGGGGCGCCCCGAGAGACGCGAACACGAGTGCGCATCGCGCTCACCCTCAGGCATGCGCAGAACCGCGAGATCTCGCCGGCGGGCTCGACGTCGACCTGCCCCTGTCCGCCGTCGAGATCCGCACGATCGGCGGGGCGACGCGGCACGCATCCGACCCGGACGCCGTGGGCGCCCGCTCCACGCAGCACCTGCTGAATGTCTATGCCGCGCCGGTGCACACGCTCACCGACGAGGTGCGCCTGGCCGCCGCCCGCTCGGTGCTCGACGCGACCGCGCCCTGGCACGCGCCGACTCCGCTGGTGAACTTCGTGGGACGCGCGAACGCTCCGGATGCCTTCGCCAACGCGTGGAGCGCCGACCAGCGCACGCGGCTCGACGACGCGCGAAGCGCGCACGATCCGGGTGGGGTCTTTATGCGGCGCTGAGTCGGAACAGTGCGCAGCCCTATTCCGGTGAGCTGCCTGAACCGGAATAGCAGCCACGCGTATCTCTCAGCGCCTCGGAGACGTATCGCGACCGTGTCAAGGGCGTGCGCATCGCGGGGTCACCCCGCTACCGTGGCCGACGCAGCGCGGGGAGGCCGGTTGCCGACGTAGCGATCAGGGAGACACGCATGAGCGACGACAAGGCCCGGATCTCGCTCGCCGGCTCGGTCTCGCTCGGCACCGGCGTCATGATCGGCGCCGGCATCTTCGCGCTCGTCGGCCAGGTCGCCGGCCTCGCGGGCGACTGGTTCCCCCTCGCCTTTCTGCTGGGCGCGATCGTCGCGGGTGCGAGCGCCTACTCCTACATCCGATACTCCAGCGTCAACCCGAGTTCGGGCGGCATCGCGATGCTGCTGAAGGATGCCTACGGCCCGGGTGTGATCGCCGGCTCCTTCTCGCTCTTCATGTACGTGTCGATGGTCGTCGCCGAGAGTCTGCTCGCCCGTACGTTCGGCACGTACCTGCTCCGGCCCTTCGGCCTGCAGGACTCGGCCGTGCTCGTGCCGCTGCTCGGCGTGATCGTGATCGCCGCCGCCGCGATCGTGAATCTCGTCGGCAACCGGCTGGTCGAGGCATCCGCCACCACCACGGCCGTGGCGAAGATCCTGGGCATCGCCGTCCTTGCCATCGCCGGAATCGTCGGCACCGCCGTCGCAGGTGACGGGCTCTTCGCCCACGCCTCGGGTGATGCGCCCGACGTGTTCGGTCTGTTGGCGGGCACGACCCTGTGCGTGCTGGCCTACAAGGGCTTCACGACGATCACCAATCAAGGCGACGATATCCGCGACCCGAAGAAGAACATCGCCCGCTCGATCATGATCTCACTCGCGATCTGCGCGGCCCTGTACCTGCTCATCACGATCTCCGTCGCCTCGAGCATCGGCGCGGAGGGCGCGACCGACGCCCGCGACTACGCGTTGGCGCAGGCGGCCGAGCCGCTGTTCGGGTCGTGGGGTGTGGGAATCACGGTGGCGATCGCGGTCGTCGCGACCGTTTCGGGGCTGCTCGCGAGCCTCTACTCCGTTTCTCGGCTGTTCGCGATGCTGCAGGACATGCGCCAGGCGCCGGCGCTGCCCGCGAAGGTGCACCACCAGCCGCTGATCATCACGGCGGGCCTCGCGATCGTCACGACCGCATTCCTCGACCTTACGCAGATTGCCTCGATGGGCGCCCTGCTGTACCTGACGATGGACATCGCCGTGCAGTGGGGCGTCATCCGGCATCTGCGTCAGAAGATCCACGCGGTGCGCTGGCTGCCGGTGCTCACGATCGTCCTCGACCTCGCGATCCTGATCCCCTTCACCATCCTCAAGATCCAGGATGACCTGCTCACGGTCGTCGTCGCCGCCGCGGTGGCCGCAGCGATCTTCGTCGGCCAGGTGGTTGCCGTGAAGGCTCGGGAGCGCTCAGCCTGACGTGCCTTGATGGGATGCCGCAGTCAGAGAAGCGGCGCTAGCCGGCCTCGTGTGGGCGTAGACGGGATGACGCGTCGCCCTGCTTCCGACCTCCTGCAGAGAGGATACGACCGGCGCCGACGCTCCTCGTCGGCCTTCAGGATGCCGTTCTTCACGGCCGTGCGGATGATCAGGGAGAACACCCACAGCGTGAGCGCGAGCATCCCGAGGTACAGCACGATCGCGATGAGTAGTCCGACGGCCCCCGCCGTCGCACTACTCGCAGGCGAGTCCGTCCCCGTCGCCGTCGCCGTTGTTTCCGGTGCCTAACGCGAACCAGTCGTAGATCGCCGCCTCGGCGGGATCGTCGCGGTCGAACGGCCCGGTCGGATGCCCGACCTCGTTGCGTGAGAGCTTCGTGCACGACGAGTACGCCTGCCACCAGCTGTCGCCGAGCGACGGAGCGGGCACCATCTCGCCCTGGCAGGCGGCCGTGACCACGTTGCGGCCCGCATCCAGCACGGCGGTCTGCGCCGCGCGGTATTCGGCCTCGAGCGGATGCGCCGGGTAACCGTCGCTCGAGTCGTATCGCGCCACCGCATTGCCGGCATCGATCTGCACGCGGCCGAGATCTGTGCCGTCGGCCGTGGCGACGCTGCGCAGCATCCGGCCGTAGTCGTCCCGGTCGTTCTGGGCGGCCGGCAGCGAGAGCACCAGCGGATCGCCGACGGAGACGAGACGTCCCAGAGCGGCGGATGCCTCGTCGTAGCCGCATTCACCGCGTTCGGGAGTGTCGATCCCGATGATGCGCACGATGCCCGCGCTGGTCTCGATCGTGTCGCCGTCGATCACCGCGGCGAACGCGACGGTTTCGGCGGTCGCGGGCGGCGGTGGGGAGGCGGATGCCGGGGCGGTCGCAGCAGGAGCTGGAGTGCAGGCGGCGAGTGCAAGAACGATCCCCATCGCTCCGACAAACGGGAATGCTGAGACTCGCCGGAAGACCACGTCTCACTCTCTCAAAGTCGGCCGGCCGGGATGAGCTGCGACGCACCTGGGCAGAAGGTCGAGGGTAGTGGGCACGTGTCCGCGGGCGCTGTCGTTGACACACCAGGAGCTGGATGCTGCCACCAACCGACTGGAGGCACACCTCCGCGTGGCGAGGTGAGCGGCGTGCAGATACTCAGGCGATCAGGCGAACCAGCCGGTCGGCCCGACGTCACCGCCCCTGCGGGGCACGTACTGGTCGAAGTACACCCGCGAGATCAGCTCGCGGCGGCTGCGCACGCGCATCCCGGCAGCGGCGATGCTCTCTCTGCACATGGATCCGCCCGAGCCATCGGGTGCGGTCGCCCACCACGCACTGGTCGCCGAGCTTTCGGATGCTGCGATCGACGCTCTGCTCGCGGTCGCCGGCCCCGAGGCTCAGAGCCTGGTCATGTCTGTCGAGTTGCGGCACCTCGGCGGCGCCCTGGCCGCACCCCAGGGCGGCGCGACCTCGCGACTCGACGCGGCCTACCTGCTGTTCGCCCTGGCGATGGCGCCCACCCCGGAGTTCGTGGCCGCGGGCACCGAGGCCACCCGAGCTGTGGTCGCCGCCCTCGCCCCGTGGGCTTCGCGGCAGCACTTCCTCAACTTCGCCGACCACACGATCGACGTCGAGACCGCGTTCGACGCCGAGTCCTGGGAGCGACTGGTGCGCGTGCGCGAGTCGGTCGACCCCGATCGCGTCTGGGTGGCCGCCCACCCCGTTGGCGCCGCGTGACCCGCCCATCCGAACCATCCGGCCCATCAGCATCCCCGAGAACCGGTCGACACCGTGACGGCGCGGCTCTGAATCAGCCGTGCTGATCCGGTCGGCGCGCGAACAAGGGTCTTGTTGCACACGTTCTTCCGTAACCTGGCGGAATGAATCGCCCTGGGTTTCGTTCCTATCGGTTTCCCTGTCCAGCGATCGCTAGTTGGGCTGATTCTTGGCCAGCGTAGTACGCGGCCTCGACCTCGGCGGGGGTGCGGTAGCCGAGCTCGCCGTGGAGGCGGGAGTTGTTCCACCACCACACGTATTCGAGGGTCGCGAGTTCGACCTGCTCGATGGTCCGCCAGGGTCCGCGACGGCGGATCAGTTCGGTCTTGTAGAGCCCGTTGACCGCTTCGGCGAGGGCGTTGTCGTAACTGTCGCCCGCGGTCCCTGTGGAGGGCTTCGCGCCGATCTCGACGATCCGGTCTGTGTAGACCACGGAGAGGTAGTTCGACCCGTGATCGGCGTGATGGACGAGGTCGTCGAGGGGGCCGGTCGCGGTGAACGCAGCCATGTTCAGCGCTTGCAGCGGCAGCACGTCGGCCTTCAGCGTCGACGCGACGTTCCAGCCGACGATCTTCCGGGAGAACACGTCGACCACGAACGCGACGTACGCGAATCCCGCCCACGTCGCGACATACGTGATGTCCGCGACCCACAACCTGCGCGGCGCGGGCGCGGTGAAGTTCCGTTTCACGAGGTCCTGCGGCTGCGGGATCGTCGGATCGGGCTTCGTCGTGAACACCTTCTTCGACCGCTTCACCCCACGCACTCCCGCCAGCCGCATCAGGCGGGCGGTCTGGTCGCGGCCGACGTCCCAGCCCTGCCGGCGCAGCAGCGCATGCATCTTCCGCACGCCATAGACGCCGTAGTTCTCCGCGTGCAGCCGCGCGACCTCGGGCACGAGCGACTCGTCTTTCAGTTGCCGCGCCGACGCCGGGCGGGCTTTCGCGGCCCGATACCCGCGGGACGTGAGGAACCCTCGCACCGCGTCCTTGAGGACGCGGCAGATGAGCTCGACCCCGAACTGATCCCGGTGCATGTCGATGAACCGGATCATCTCGTCGAGGGGCGGTCGAGCTCCTTCGCGAAAAACACGCTCGCAGCCTTGAGCACCTCGTTCGCCTTCCGCAGCTCCGCGTTCTCCCGCCGCAGCCGCTTGTTCTCCTCGGCGACATCGGTCGGCACGCCCGGACGCTCGCCGGCGTCGACCTCCCGGCGACGGTGCCAGACCCGCAGCGTCTCGGCGCTCATCCCGAGCAGGTCCGCAACATGCCGTACCGCGGCCATCAGGTTCGGGTGGTCGGGCTTGGCCTCATCCAGCATCCGCAGCGCACGCTCACGCATCTCCGGTGAATACTTCTGGTTCATCAGGTTCCATCCTTACTTCAAGAACGGAACGAAACCCAGCGCGATTCACACTGAACACAGCGCACGGTCTTCGTCTCGCGCGCGTAGATCCCGTGTTGCCCCGCGGGCAGCTCGGTGCCGCAGAGCCGACAAGTGCCTGCGTAGCGCAGACGCATGCGCTTTTCAGCCGCAACCGGTTCGCTCACCACGGGCTGACCGTATCACCGGCATTCGACGCCCCGTGCGAAAGAGCGAGCAAAGCGCGGGTCGGGCGCGATCAGAGGCAGGATGCTGTCGCGCAGGCGTTTGCGCTCACCGACGTCGCCGTCGCCGGTATATGGGAAGTCGTCCGCCGCGATCTTGCCCGTCGATCGCGGCGGCAGCACGAGGTCGATCGGTCCGCGCGCCGGGCGAGCAGTCTCGACTACCACTTATTGCGCTACTGGAAGACCTCGATGAGACCTGCCGGGTGATGCCCCGCGACGGGTACGGGCAACGCCCGGCACGCCAAGAATGCGCTGACTGGCATGCTTGAAGAGCACGCGCCCGCGCATGGCTCGATGCAGGCTGAAACCGGAGGACCCGTCGATGGACATATGGGGCGTGCACAACGACTCGCTCACGACCGAACTCGTGGACGACGGATTCATCAGCGTGGGATGGGACGGCCTTCCGGACTTGACCACTATCCCGAACGGTCGAGAGGGACTGAAGAAGGCCTTGACCAAGCACGACCCCGACGCGAAACCGCGATCCATCGCGGGCCAGGCAGGCGTCCTCTTGAGGTTCCGCGACGAGATGCAGCAGGGTGATTTGGTCGTCGCACCGTACAAGCCCGAATCGACAATCAACCTGGGCGTTGTCACCAGCGAGTACTACTACGAACCCGGCGCCGTCACCCACCGCCATCGCCGACGAGTCGAGTGGCGCAAAGTTGGACTTCCGCGGACAGTGTTCTCGCAGTCCGCGCTATATGAAATCGGTTCGGTACTTACAGTGTTCCGAATCCGTCGCCATGAACAGGAGTTCTTGACCGCCTTCCACAGCGCGGAGGGCTCGGTAGACGACCTCGCAGAGGCCGTAGACCACGTCGTCGACAAGACCGAAATCGACGGCGAGAGCGACGAACCGCGCGCCTCCCGGATCGAAAGGCACACACGGGATTTCGTGCTTGAGACCCTTCATAGAGATTTGACCCACCGCGAGTTCGAAGAGTTCACCGCCGCGCTGCTGAGAACGCTCGGCTATCAAGCTCGCGTGACGCCCTTCTCCCAAGACGGCGGTGTTGATGTCATCGCACATCGAGACCCCCTTGGCGTCGAGCCGCCCCAGCTGAAGGTGCAATGCAAGCACCGGACAGCCACCGTGAGCGCTCCTGAAGTCCAGCAGTTGATCGGAACACAGGGCGTGGGCGACCTGTCGATATTCGTCACGCTCGGAGGCTACTCGCGCGACGCACTGGCAATCGAACGCCAGCGAACGGGGCTGCGGCTGCTCTCCGGCGAGGATGTCGTCAGCCTCGTCCTCGACAACTACGCGGATCTCCCGGAGATCTGGAAGGCCGTCCTGCCTCTCGCGCGCATCCTCGTCGTGGCTGACAGCGTGGGGACCTGAGTGATGTTGCTGAGATCGACCATCGAGGTGCACGTCCTTACATTTCGGGCCCGCCCACGAAACAGAGGATTCTGGGGCGATGATTGAGCCTTGGGCGCCTTTCTTGGCATTGCTGGGCGTTGTGGTCGGCGCGCTAGTCGGATTCGCCACCCAGCGTTACGCCTCACATCAAGCGCGGCGACAGCGTCGACGAGAGGACTTCATTTCCGCCGCGGCGGACTTCGCGACAGCCGCCTCCCAACTCATCCAGGTCGAGTACAACCGCGCGAAGCGCCGTCTCTCGTCGGAGGACGGTGAGTTGAGGGCACGAGCGCGTCAAGACGCCTACGATCAGCGGACCCGGACAAGCTCAGCTCTCTACCGGCTACGTCTCGTGAGCGATCCCGAGAGCGACGCCGCACTCATTGCCTCGGCTGAAGATGTGATCAGGATTTGTCGGGAGGTTTCCGCGGAGCCGAGGTCAATGTCCGACCTTGGCGCGAGGAACCGGGCTGCACGCGAGGCCCTGGATCAGGTGATCACAGATCTGACAAGTCGAGTCCTGAAGATGTAGCGCCATTCGCGTAATCCTCATCCCCGCTCGACCTCGTCCCGCGCCTCCCCGAAATCCCATCGCGAACCGGCACCTTCGCGTTCGAGGCGAGTCGCCCTAGCTGCCCCTCGTTGGTATAGAGGGCTGAGTCTGTCTTGATTGTCGGTGGCCATGGAAAACTGCCCGTAGGCGGTCACGAGACCTGCCCGTAGGTGGCCAGGAGAACTGCCCGTTGGTGGCCATGAGTTCTGCCCACGTCTGATGGTTCCGCCCCGCGCGTCGTCGCGATGGTGGGGCCCCTTCCCGGTTCGATGACGGGTGCTTAGGTCGTCGTCGCCCGGGAAGGGGCTGTGTTGAAGTCTGACGGAGAAGTCATGGAGATTCTGGAAGCGTTCGATGCGACGGGGTCGTATCGGGCTGCGGGGCAGCTCGCGGGTTGCTCTCATCACACGGTCGCCGCGTATGTCGCGGCGCGGGACGCGGGCCGGCCTGTCGGCGCTGCGGCGCGCAGGCCGCGCGTCATCGACGAGTTCCTGCCGAAGGTCGAGGAGTTGGTCGAGAAGACGAAGGGCAAGGTTCGGGCCGACAAGGTCCACGAGGTGCTGACCTCGATCGGGTTCGAAGGGTCGGAGCGGTCGACCAGGCGGGCGGTCGCTGCGGTGAAGGCGTCGTGGCGGGCGGGGAACCGTCGGGTGCATCGGCCGTGGGTCACCGAGCCGGGGCTGTGGTTGCAGTACGACTTCGGCGACGGGCCCGTGGTCGGCGGGGTGAAGACGGTGCTGTTCGTCGCCTGGCTCGCGTTCAGTCGGTTCCGGGTGGTGATCCCGATCCGCGACAAGACCCTCCCGAGCGTGTTCGCCGCGTTGGATCGGACGTTCCGGGCGGTCGGGGGCGCGCCGACGTATGTCCTCACCGACAACGAGAAGACGGTCACCACGATGCATATCGCGGGGGTCCCGGTCCGCAACGCGCAGACGGTGTCGTTCGCCGCGCATTACGGGGTCACGGTGCTGACCTGTCAGCCCGCGGACCCGGCCTCGAAGGGTGGCGCGGAAGCGTCGGTGAAGCTCGCGAAAGCGGACCTGGTGCCCACCGATGCGAACCTCCGCGACCAGTACGCCTCATTCGGCGAACTCGAGGCGGCCTGCGACGCGTTCATGGACGACGTCAACGGGCGGGAGCACCGGGTGACCAAGCGGCGCCCGGTCGAGATGCTCGCTGAGGAGCAGCAGCGGCTGCACCCGGTCCCGGGTCGTGCTCACACCATCGCGTTCGGAGTGTCCCGGCGGGTCGGGGAGAACACGCCGATGGTCGCGTTCGAGAACGGGCAGTATTCCGTCCCGCACCTGCTGATGGGCGCGGAGGTGTTCGTCCGTGTCCAGGGCGCCGCTGACTCCGAGCGGGTCGTGATCGTCCACCACGGCATCGACGGGCCCGTCGAGGTCGCCCGACACGACCGCGCCCGCCCCGGGACCCCCAGGATCGACGACGCCCACTTCCCCGCCCAGCCGGGGGTGAAGGTTCCCGGCGACTACACGATCAAGGCCCGCAGCACCGAGGAGGCGGAGTTCCTCGGTATCGGTCACGGCGCCGCGGCCTGGCTGCTCGAGGCCGCAGCGGCCGGGACGCAGCGGATGAACCAGAAGATGCGGGAAGCCGTCCAGCTCGCCCGGATCCACGGGATCGAGGTCGTCGACGAAACCCTCGGCACCGCAGCCGCGTATGGCCGGTTCGATACCGGTGATCTCACGTCGATCCTCGGCAGCCGGATCACCGCGACGCCGGCGAGAGCGGCGTCGGAGACCCGGTCGCTCGCGCAGGGCACGTCCGGGTGGGCCGCGATCGGCCAGCCGCGGGGTGTGATCGTCCCCGTCGTCGAGATCATCGCGACGGACGAGGAGGACGAGCTGTGAGCGTCGCGACCCCTGCCGCCCCGCCGATCCCGGCCGAGTTGGAGCAGACCATGCGGCAGCTGAAGATGCCCTACGCCCGCGGCATCGCACCCGACGTGTTCGCGACCGCAAGGGCACAACGCTGGGAACCCGCGGAGGTTGTCAAAGCACTCCTCGACGCCGAGATCGCCGGCCGGTCCCGGTCCATGCTCGCCGCCCGCCGCAAGGCCGCCGGGTTCCCCACCGGGAAGACCTTCGACTCCTGGGACCAGTCCCTGTCGACGATCCCGGCGCCGACCCAGCAGGCGTTGCGGACCCTGGAATGGGTGCACCGGCGGGAGAACCTCGTGATCTGCGGGCCCGCCGGGACAGGGAAGACGTTCTTCCTCGAAGCGCTCGGCCAGCACGCCGTCGAACAAGGCCTCCGCGTCGCGTGGTTCCGGCTCGAGGACCTCGGCGCGCTGATCCGCGCGCACCGCGTCGACGACACCGTCACCCGCACCGTCGCCCGGATCCTCCGCGCCGACCTCGTCGTCGTTGACGACATCGGTCTACTCGGCGTCGGCGACGACGCCGCGGAAGGCCTCTACCGGCTCGTCGACGCCGCCTACGAGAAACGATCGATCGCGATCAGCTCGAACCTGCACCCCTCCGGGTTCGACGAGCTCATGCCCAAGACCCTCGCGACCGCGACCGTCGACCGGCTCCTCCACCATGCCCACCTCGCGCAGACCACCGGCGAGTCCATCCGCCTCGCGCAGGCCCTCGCCGGCACGGGGGTGACCCCCATGACCTGACCCGGCGGGACTGCCTCACGCGGCCAGGGCCACCACAACCCGGTGGGCAGAACTCCTGGCCGCGAATGGGCAGTTCCACTGGCCACCAGCGGGCACTTCCGCTGGCCGCCTATGGGCAATTCCTACTGGCCGTTGACACTTGATGCTCAAAATGCGCGGGGCAACCCTCACGAGCAGCGCCGCAGGAGCCGAGCCCCTTCGCTACTCTGCCAATGGGCAGAAAGCTCACTTCAATCAAGATCTGGGGGACAGATGACTGATACGCCGACGGCCGGATGGTATCCGGCGCCGCACGCCAACAATGAGATTCGGTACTGGGATGGTCAGCGATGGGCGGAATCCGCACCACCCGCGGCGGCACACACGACGACGCTGACCGAACACGCACCGTCGGGCTCTGGGCCAAGCCCCTCGCGAGGACAGGCGAAGGGCCTCGCGATCACGGCACTGGTCCTCGGTATCGTCGCGTTCTTGACCAGTCTGATTCCGTGGCTTGGGCTCGCTGTCGCCGTCGCGGCGGTCGTCCTTGGAATTTTCGCGCTGGCCAAGCGGCAGCCCAAAGGCATGGCAGTTACCGGGCTTGCGCTCGGCGGAATTGCGCTCATCGCGGCGCTGGTCATCACAGTCGCGTTCTCTGCATTCGTGAGCACGGCCTCCACCTCGAGCGCCTCGGTCGCGGAAGTCGGCGACGAATCTGCGAACGCGGCGGATACGGAGGGCGACGCGGTCGCGGGCGCGCCGGATGCGGAGCAATCCGCTGCGGAACCGTCCGATGCGGAGCCCGAACAGCCTTCCGCTGACGGAACAGCCCAGAATCCTCTCTCTCAACCGTATGTAGCAGAAGGGTGGCTCGGAGGCGAGAACTACAGTCTCACTGGCCGGATCATGGATCCGAACGCTAACGCGCTTGTCGAGGGCTGGAACCAGTTCAACTCCGATGCCCCGGCCGGCTTCAAGTACGTCGTCGTAGAACTCACCATGACTGGAATCAACCCCGACGGCGTCGAGCCGTCCCTGGCGGAGTTGGATCTCTATCTCGCCACTGACGAAGGCAATCGATACTCGAGTGAGTTCATCGTGCTGGGCGACGGCATGGCTTCTATGTCAGACGGCCCGACTCTCTACCCAGGCTCTGTCTTCACGGGGTATACGGCGTACATCGTGCCCGAGGCCGCTCAGTCATTCATGCTCTACGACAACGGAAGATACATCTCGTTCTGACATCTCGCGACACCGGGGGCGGGTCCCATTCCAAAGCCGGGCCCCCACTACTGAGTCGGTCGGTTAACGGTGGCGCACTGTGCCCCTGGAGGGACTCGAACCCCCAACCCTCTCCTTAGGACGGAGCTGCTCTTCCATTGAGCTACAGAGGCTGACCCCGAAAGTCTACCGGCCGAGGTCACGCCAACCGCGAGCGCAGCTGCGGACCCGAGCCTCGACACGCCGGACAAGCGCGCCGACACGCCGGGGCAGCGGCCGACGCGTCCGCACCTGTGCATGCGCACGCCGCGCGCCGCGCGACGCACGCGCAAGCCGAGCCCGGCCCGCAGTCCAGACCTCACGCCGCGAGCGCCAGGTACGGCTCCCACCGCGGGTCGGCACGCTCGGTGCCACGCACCGTCCACTGCGCGCCGTGGGGAGGACGCGGCGTGATCCGCAGCTCCCAGTTCATCTCGGCGGGCGTCCGATCACCCTTGACGTTGTTGCAGCGCAGACAGGCGGCCACGAGGTTCTCCCACGAGTCCGCTCCCCCGCGCGAGCGCGGGAGCACGTGATCGATCGTCGTCGCCCCCTTGCCGCAGTACCCGCAGCGATGCCCGTCGCGGCGCAGCACCCCGCGTCGGGTGACGGGCACACGGCGCGACTGCGGCACGCGCACATAGCGGGTGAGCACGATCACCGCCGGCCGGTCGAGCGCCCCGCGCACACCCCAGACGGGGTCGCCCTCGGCGCACTCGATGATGGTGGCCTTGGCGTTCATGACGAGCACCAGGGCTCTCTTGAACGAGACCACGGCCAGTGGTTCGTATCCTGCGTTCAGCACCAGAGTGCGCATCGGGTGTCCTCTCGAATAGCCCGTGACGGCTTCAGCGGTATTCGAATCAGCGACGCGCGAACTCGCGAGAGAGGATTTCGGGCGCAAAAAAGGCGCTGTCTACAGACAGCGCCCAGTCACCACGGCAGAACCGCGGCAGGTGTGCACACGATGCCGAAGGACATAACGACCTTGCGCATTCCTGGTTCGAATGCGGGGTTTCATATCCATCGGCTCCCCCCTTCGCTCGCTCACGCGTTCGGGGTCAGGTTACATCACTCCAGCGACCGCCAGATCCAACGGCCGGTGAACAGCCTCGTGTCGCAGCATCCACTCATCCGACACCCCGCGACAAGCCGAGGGGATGCTGCGGCCCGGTCGATCAGCTGCCGTAGGCCCCGAGCCACGGCATCGGGTCGACCTTGGTGTTGCCGACGAACACCTCGAAGTGCACGTGGTTGGCGGTGGAGTAACCGGTGCTGCCGACCCCGCCGATCACCTGACCCTTGCTCACCGTCTCGCCCGGCGACACCGTGCGCGTGCCGTACGACATGTGCGCGTACAGCGTGCTGATGCGCTGCCCGTCGATGACGTGCTCGATGCGCACGTACGCGCCGTACCCGCCGCCGCCACCCTCCGTGGACTGGCTGACGACGCCGTCGGCCGAGGCGTAGATCGGCGACATCGCCGGCGCCAGCATGTCGACACCGCGGTGGCTGCCCCCGCGCGCGCCGTAGCGGTCGCTGATGTTGGTGATGTTGCGCAGCGGCCAGCTCAGCGCTCCGCTGCCGGCCGGGATGCTGCTGAGGTCGATGTTGGCGCTTCCGCCCGACGCCGCCGCGGCCCGAGCCCTGGCGGCTGCGGCCTCCTCGGCCTTCTTCTTGGCGATCTCATCGGGGGTGGTCGCGGCGTACGAATGGCGGGTGAGCGCGGAGTCCGCGACATCGGAGGCGACGACGAGCGTCTGCGCTCCGTCTTCGGCCAGCTGCTGCAGCGTCGTCGACCCGCTCTCGGGCTGCCATGCAGCGTACGCGGGGATCGCGACCGTCGCGACGAGCCCGGTCACGGCAGCGATCGTCAGCACGCTGCGCACAGGACCGCGTCGGCTGCCGCCCGCACGATCGCTCGACGTGCGGACGCCGCGTGCGGTCGCGTCGGTCACGCCCGAGGCAGCGCCATCGAGCGGGCGCGCGGGAGCCTTCTTCGCCAGAGGATTGCGCATATCAGCCCGCGTTCGCCGCAAGCCAGCCCTCGGCATCCACGCGCGTGCCGTCGACGTGGATCATCAGGTGCAGGTGCGTGCCGAACGCCAACCCGGTGTCGCTGACCTGGCCGATCATCTGGCCGGCACTGACCGTGGCGCCCGCGCTGACCGTGCGGCTGCCGGGCAGCATGTGCCCGTACACCGACTGCACGGCGTGGCCGTTGATGTTGTGCATGATCGTGATCGTGACGCCGAGGCCACCGCCACCATCGCTGGATGCTGTCACCACGCCGTCGGCGACGGAGTAGATGGGTGTGCCGCGCCCGACCATGTAGTCGGTGCCGCGGTGGCCTGCGTAGGGCGCCCCGAAGTTGTTGAAGTACGGAAGCGGACGGCGCACGACACCCGAGCCGGGAGCGACGAGGGGAACACCCGCGGGCACGGCGTAGGAGCCACCGCTCGAGCTCGATGAGACGGCGGCGGCGCGCGCGGCGGCAGCAGCCGCGGCAGCCGCGGCAGCGGCCTCTTCGGCCTTCTTCTGCGCGATCTCGTCGGGAGTGGTCGCGGCGTAGGAGCCGCGGGTCAGGGCGGAGGACTCGACCTCGGAGGCCACGACCAGCGACTGCGCACCCTCGGCGGCCAGCTGCTGCATCGTCGTGGTCGCCTCCTGCGGCTGCACGGCGGCGTAGGCGGGGATCGCGACCGTCGCGACGAGACCGGTGACGACCGCGATGGTGAGGATGCTGCGCACGGGACCACGGCGTGCGGCCCGCGGCGGCTTCGGCGCCGGAGAGGTGACGGCGACCGCGGTACGCGCGGGACGAACCGCGCGGGAGAGGGAGAAGATGCCGGCCGCGCGCCGCGCAGGCTGTGCTCCGTCGTTCAGGCGGTGCGCCTGCGCGTCGGGTTCGCCTTCAGGCGTCTGGTCGTGTGCAGCCAAGCTGGTCCTCCGGCCCCTGCGCCCTCGGGTGGGCGGCGGTTCGTCGGCACGATCGGGCGTGGATTCAGCCGACTCGGGTGACGAACCTGTGGGGCGTACGTGTCGGGTTCCGTCGACTGGCTTCTCGTCGGCGGACTTTTCGAGGGTACCGGAAGGTAACGATTCTGTCACTTCCGTGGCGGCCGCCCTGTGGACGGCGGCCTCCAGGACCGAGAAGAGGAGGAAGGATCGCGACCGGCGCGCGGGCGCGTCAGGCGGTGGTGTCGACCAGGAAGATGTGAGCCGCGACCTCGATCGGAAGCTCGAGCCCCTCGTCGGAGCCGTCCATCTCCACGAGCACGTAGCCCTCGTTGTAACGGTAGCGACCGCGCGCCCCCGGCATGACCCCGGCGCCGCGCAGCTGCTCGAGAAGTTCGGGATCGACCTGGGCGGGCTCGGCCAGGCGCCGGACGGTGCCCTCGATCGGACCGCCCACCTCGTTGAGGTGACGCACGAGACCCACGACACCCTGCGCGAACGTGGCCGCGGGCACGTCGCCCAGCTGGTCGAGACCGGGGATGGGGTTGCCGTAGGGCGACTCGGTGGGGTGACCGAGCAGCTCGACGAGCCGGCGCTCGACCTGCTCGCTCATCACGTGCTCCCAGCGGCAGGCCTCCTCGTGCACGTACGCCCAGTCGAGGCCGATGACATCCGAGAGCAGGCGCTCGGCGAGTCGGTGCTTGCGCATCACGTCGACGGCCTTCTGCCGGCCCGCGTCGGTGAGCTCGAGCCGCCGGTCGTCGGAGACGACGACGAGCCCGTCGCGCTCCATGCGCCCCACCGTCTGCGACACGGTCGGCCCGGAGTGGCCCAGGCGCTCGGAGATGCGCGCGCGCAGCGGAACGATGTTCTCCTCTTCGAGCTCGAGGATCGTGCGCAAATACATCTCGGTGGTGTCGATGAGATCGGTCATGCGGGTGCGTTCCTTGCTCTGCGAGGTATGTAGGCAATCCTAACCCGGGCAGCCGACACGAAGCCCGGCGCCAACGGGCCACGACCCTAGAATCGTGCCATGCCCCACGTGACGCTGCCCACTGAACTCCTGCCCGTCGACGGACGATTCGGATGCGGCCCCTCGAAGGTGCGCGCGGCGCAGCTCGAGGCGCTCGCCGGCCCCGGCGCGTCGCTGCTCGGAACCTCGCACCGCCAGGCGCCCGTCAAGAACCTGGTCGGCGATGTGCGCCGCCTCCTCGGCGACCTCTTCTCGCTGCCCGAGGGTTACGAGGTGCTGCTGGGCAACGGCGGATCCACCGCCTTCTGGGACGCCGCCGCCTTCGGCCTCATCGACAAGCGCGCCCAGAACCTCGTGTTCGGCGAGTTCGGCGGCAAGTTCGCCGCCGCAGCCAAGGCCCCGTGGCTCGAGGCGCCGGACGTGCGCAAGGCCGAGCCCGGCACCCGCGCGGTCGCCGAGCCCCTCGAGGGCGTCGACGTCTACGCGTGGCCCCACAACGAGACCTCCACCGGTGTCGCCGCCCCCGTCACCCGCGTTGCGGGCGACCCCGGCGCGCTCACGGTGGTCGATGCCACGAGCGCCGCCGGCGGCATCTTCGTCGACGTCAGCCAGAGCGACCTCTACTACTTCGCGCCGCAGAAGAACCTCGGCTCCGACGGCGGCCTGTGGTTCGCCGTCGCCTCCCCCGCGGCCATCGAGCGCATCGAGCGCATCGCCGCTTCCGACCGCTACATCCCCGAGTTCCTCAGCCTCAAGAACGCCGTCGACAACTCGCGGCTCAACCAGACGCTGAACACGCCGGCCGTCGCCACGCTGTTCATGCTGCGCGAGCAGCTGTCATGGATCAACGACCAGGGCGGGCTCAGCTGGGCCGCCCAGCGCACCGCCGAGTCGTCCCAGGCTCTCTACGACTGGGCGAGCGCGTCTGCCGTCGCCACGCCGTTCGTCGCCGAGCCCGGCGACCGCTCGCCCGTCGTCGTGACGATCGACTTCGACGACAGTGTGGATGCTGCGGCAATCGCCGCCTCGCTGCGCGCAAACGGCATCGTCGACACCGAGCCCTACCGCAAACTCGGGCGCAACCAGCTGCGCATCGCGACGTTCGTCTCGATCGACCCGGACGACGTGCGCCAGCTGATCCGCTGCGTGGACTACACGCTCGAGCACATCTGATCTGCGCACCCGGGTGCGGCCGACGCCGCGCCCGGGTGAGGCGTCAGCGCTCGCTCAGCTCGCCGTCGCCGAGGTCGTCCTCGTCCGAGAGGAACGCGTCGTCGTCGAGCTCGTCGGAATCGTCGTCGGAATCCGAGTCTTCGTCGTCGTCGGAATCGTCGTCGCCCGAGTCGTCATCGTCGTCGTCGTCGTCCGAGTCGTCCTCGGAATCGTCGTCGTCCGAGTCGTCGTCCGAGTCGTCCTCGTCATCCTCATCGTCGTCCGAGTCGTCCTCGTCGTCGTCCGAGTCGTCCTCGGAGTCCTCGTCGAACCCGTCGATGTCGACGCCGTCGACATCGCCCGAGTGCAGGATCGGCGATCCGTCGTCGTCGAAGTCGGCAGCATCCAGGTCGTCGACGTCGTCGAGCCCCTCATCGCCCTCCGCGTCGCCCTCGGCCTCGCGCTCGGCGGCGACCTGCGCCTGATGCGCCTGGTAGTCCGCGAGGCGCACGGCCCACGGCACCCACTCGGGCGCCACGAGCGCACTCTCGCCGGGCAGCAGCTCGACCTCGAGCACGGTGGGCGCCTCGCCCTCGACACGGGCGAGGGAGACGGTCCAGAACCAGCCCGGGTATCCCGGCATCCGGTTGGCGAACAGCAGCGACACCACGCCGTCGGCCTCGACACGGTGACCGACGGGGTCGCCGATCGTGTGGGCGTGGGTGATCTCGCGCAGGGCAGCCAGAGCGACGTCGTGCGCCTCGAGCAGCGCGGGATCGGCCTCAGGCGTCGAGTTCATCGGCGACCTTGCGCAGCACCGCGGCGACCTTCTTGGCGTGCGAACCGCTGGGGTAGCGGCCGCGGCGCAGATCCCCGCCGATGCCGTCGAGAAGCTTCACGAGATCCTCGACGATGATCGCCATGTCGTCGGCGGGCTTGCGCTTGGCCTTGACCAGGCTGGGCGGCGCCTCGAGCACACGCACCGACAGCGCCTGCAGCCCGCGCTTGCCGTCGGCGACGCCGAACTCGAGCCGCGCGCCGGTCTTGGGCGGCGCGGACCCTGCGGGCAGGGCCGTGGCGTGCAAGAAGACGTCCTGGCCGTCATCCGTCGTGATGAAGCCGAACCCCTTCTCTTCGTCGTAGAACCTGACCTTGCCGGTGGGCATCGCAAAACCTCGCTGATCGGGCGCCTGTGGGCGCGAAAACAAGGGGCCACGAACGCCCCGACGCACCAGCCTACGCCACCGGTTCCCCGCGCGCGGGATGATGCCGTTGCCGTGCAGCACTAGGCTGTGACGGATGAGCACGTCTCCCGACTCCCCCCAGCCTGCGCCGGGACGGCTCGACCGCGTCCTGGCCTTCATGTCGCTGGGGATCGCGCTGCTGTCGATCGGCTGCTTCTTCGCGATCATGATCGGCACGGCGGCCGGAATGACGGCCGACGACTTCGGTTCGGGCATCTGGCCCATGGTCGCGCTGCTGCCGAGCATCGGCCTGCCGCTGGCCTTCGTGCTCATCATCGCGCTGCTCGTCATCACGTGGATCCGCAGGTCACGGGCCAACAAGGCTCAGGGCTGAGGCCCGCCGTGAGCGCGGGGCCGAGACAGTTCGCCGCGACGCTCGCGGCGCTCGACGATCCCACCCTCGCCGCCCTCTTCGCCGCGCGGCGGGTGTCGCCCACCGCGCCGTGGCGCGACTTCTTCGACGCCGCCGAGGGCCTGACCGATGAGGCCTCGCTCGTGCGCGCCCTCGAACAGCTCACCGCCGATGAGCTCACGGCCCTCGAGGCCGCCATGGATCCGGCCGCGGCCCGCCACCCCGCGGACGGCCACGATGCCGCCGCCCGGCGCCTCGCGCTGATGGATGCCGAGGGCCGACCCCTGCCGCAGGTTCAGCGACTGCTGGCCGCACGTGCGGGCACGGCCTCCCCGCACGCCTCTCACCCCGCACGGTCCGCCGCACCGGCCGCCGAAGGTGCCGCCGCCGAACGCGCCTTCACGAGCGTCGCCGCTCTCGGCGACGTCATCATCCAGGCGCTGCACACGCCCCTGTCGCGCATCGGCTCGGGGGCGCTGGGGGCGGCCGATCGCCGGCGCATCGCCGACGACCTCACCCGCCCCGAGGATCTCGACACCCTCGTCGCGCTCGCCGAGCGCGCGGGCCTGCTCTCGGTCGAAGGGCGGGTGTTCCTCCCCACACCCGCCGGCGAGGACTGGCTCGCCGAGGGCACGACCAGACGCTGGGCGCTCGTGGCTCGACGCTGGAGCGAGGGGCTCGCCCGCGGCCTGCGCACCGAGTCCGGATGGGTCGCCCCCGAGGAGTGGCCCCTCGCGTACCCCGCCGACCCCGCGTGGCCCGAACTCGCCGGCGCGCTGCGCGCCCAGGCTCGAGTGTGGGGGCTCGTCGCCGCCGACGACACGCTCCCCCGATGGATGCTGCTGATGCCGCACGACGCCGAGTCCGCCGAAACCGCGCTCGCCGCCCTTCTGCCGCACGAAGTCGACCGCATCTATCTGCAGAACGACCTCACCGCGATCTCGCCCGGCCCGCTGGCGGCGGGGCTGGACGTGCGGCTGCGACGCATGGCGCGCCGCGAATCGCACGCCCAGGCATCCACCTACCGGTTCACCGCCGACAGCGTCGCCGCCGCCCTCACCGAGGGCGAGACCGAACCGTCGATGCTCGAGTTCCTCACCACGCTGTCGCTGACCGGAGTACCCCAGCCGCTGGAGTACCTCGTACGCACCACCGCCGAATCGCACGGTCTCGTGCGGGTGGCGGAGGCTCCGCCCGACAGCTCCGGCGCCTCGCGCACGGTCGTGCGCAGTCCCGATGCGCAGGTGCTCGAGACGATCGCCGTCGACCAGGCGCTCCGGCCACTCGGGCTCGTGCGCACCGACGACGGCTCGGCCCTGACGACCCGGGTCGAGCGCAACGCCGTGCTGTGGGCTCTCGTCGACGCGCGCTACCCCGCCGTCGCGGTCGACGCGGACGGCGCCATCGAACCGCTCACCCGGCACCGCCTTGCTGCGGGCCCCACCCCGCATCCCGACCCGCAGGTCGCGTACGCGCCGCTGATCGCGATGCTGCGCGGCGCGGACTCCGGCGACGCCGACGCCGCCTGGATGGGCCGCGAACTCGAATCCGCCGTCCGCGCCCGGGGAGTGCTCGAGGTCGAGGTCGCGCTGCCCGGGGGCGAGACCCGCGTGTTCACGCTCGAGGCCACCGGCCTCGGCGGCGGCCGACTGCGGGGCCGAGAG
Source organism: Microbacterium sp. HA-8 (assembly GCF_046111165.1). Lineage (NCBI taxonomy): Bacteria > Bacillati > Actinomycetota > Actinomycetes > Micrococcales > Microbacteriaceae > Microbacterium > Microbacterium sp. HA-8. The sequence goes on along the minus strand of NZ_CP162025.1, from coordinate 1,116,510 downwards.
CGCGGCACCGACGTCGAGCGCACACTGCCGGTCTCCAGCATCCGCGGCATTCGCCGCCACTGACCCGCAGAGCCCGCAACCCGCCCGCCCCGGTAGACTCAAAGGCTATGTCTGACGGCCCCCTGATCGTGCAGAGCGATCGCACCGTGCTCCTCGAGGTCGCACACCCGGATGCCGAGACCGCCCGCCACGAGCTGGCCGTCTTCGCCGAGCTGGAGCGCGCCCCAGAGCACATCCACACCTACCGCGTGACGCGACTGGGCCTGTGGAACGCGCGCGCTGCAGGGCACCAGGCCGACGACATGCTCGACACGCTCGATCGGTGGTCGCGCTTTCCGGTGCCACCCTCGGTGTCGATCGACATCCGCGAGACCGTCGGGCGCTACGGACGTCTCGTCATCGAGCGCGACGACGAGGGCACCCTCGTCCTGCGATCGACCGACCGCGCCGTGCTGTCGGAGGTCGCGCGCAACAAGCGCATCCAGCCGCTGCTGACCGGGCACCCGACGCCCGACTCCTTCACCGTCGACGCGTGGGCGCGCGGACACATCAAGCAGGAGCTGCTGAAGATCGGCTGGCCCGCCGAAGACCTCGCCGGCTACAGCCCCGGCACCCCGCACGAGATCGACCTGGCCGAGGACGGCTGGAACCTGCGGCCGTACCAGCGGCAGGCGGTCGACAGCTTCTCGGACGGCGGGTCGGGAGTCGTGGTGCTTCCCTGCGGCGCCGGCAAGACCCTCGTCGGTGCCGCCGCGATGGCCGACACCAAGACGACGACGCTGATCCTCGTCACCAACACCGTCTCGGCCCGCCAGTGGCGCGACGAGCTGCTCAAGCGCACCTCGCTCACGCCCGAGGAGATCGGCGAGTACTCCGGCCAGGTCAAAGAGGTCAAACCGGTCACCATCGCGACCTACCAGATCCTCACCGCCAAGCGGAAGGGCGAGTACGCCCACCTCGCGCTCCTCGACGCGCTCGACTGGGGCCTCATCGTCTACGACGAGGTGCACCTGCTGCCCGCCCCCGTCTTCAAGCTCACCGCCGACCTGCAGGCGCGCCGGCGCCTCGGCCTGACCGCCACCCTCGTACGCGAGGACGGTCGCGAGGGCGACGTGTTCAGCCTCATCGGCCCGAAGCGGTTCGACGCCCCCTGGAAGGAGATCGAGGCCCAGGGCTTCATCTCCCCCGCCGCCTGCTACGAGGTGCGCATCGACCTGCCCGCGTCCGACCGGCTCGAGTACGCCGCGGCCGCCGACGACGAGCGCTACCGCCTCGCCGCCACGGCCGACGCCAAGATCGACGTCGTGCGCTCCCTCGTCGAGCGGCACGAGGGCGAACGCATCCTCATCATCGGCCAGTACCTCGATCAGATCGACGTGCTCGCCGAGGCCCTGGGCGCCCCCAAGATCACGGGAGCGACCCCCGTCGATGAGCGGGAGCTGCTCTTCCAGGCGTTCCGCGAGGGCTCGCTCTCGGTGCTCGTGGTGTCGAAGGTCGCGAACTTCTCGGTCGATCTGCCCGAGGCATCCGTCGCCATCCAGGTGTCGGGGTCGTTCGGATCGCGCCAGGAGGAGGCGCAGCGCCTCGGCCGCCTGCTGCGCCCCAAGACCAACGGGCACACCGCGAGCTTCTACACCCTCATCGCGCGCGACACCGTCGACCAGGACTTCGCGCAGAACCGCCAGCGGTTCCTCGCCGAACAGGGCTACGCCTACACGATCCTCGACGGCTCGGCCCTCGCCGCCTGACCCTCGCCCGTTCCTCTTTCTCCGCCGAGTGCACGGGCTGTCGCCGAGTGCACGACCTGGCTACAGCATCCACGTCGTGCACTCGGAGAGAAGTCGTGCACTCGGCGGGAGGACGCGTCACTGCGCCGCGGCGGAGATCGTCGCGCCGATGCAGACGCCGAGCGCAGAGAAGAACACCACCCCGGCGAACAGCGCGTGGAAGACCACGGGGCCCGGAAGACGGCCGCGGAAGACGTCGACGACGGCACCGCCGTAGTCGGAGAGGCGCTTGGTCGTGATGCCACGCAGCTCGCGGGAGCGGCGCACCATCATCGTCTCGCCGAACGGGATCCCGGCGGCGAGCACGATCTGGGCCGCCCAGGCGAAGGCCACAGCACCCGTCACGAGGAAGGTGATCCACAGCGCGAGCATCACGAAGACCGCAGCCACGTGCGCGATCATCGCGCCCGCGTATCGGCGGCCGTGACGGGCCCAGCCGATCAGAAGCCACACCCCGACCGAGCCCTGCACGATCCAGGCGGCGAGCACCAGATACTCCATGCGTGCATGGTACTACTTCCATAGTGCTGTGTCACTACTTTCATAGTGTGGATGCTGCGCATAGTGTGCCTGCATGGCCACCACCCGCGAACGCGCACTCGACGCCGCCCTCGACCTCGTCGGCGAGCAGGGCATCCGCGCCCTGACACACGCCCGCGTGGACGAGCGGGCGGGGCTGCCGAAGGGCTCGACGTCGAACTGGTTCCGCACCCGCGCCGCGCTCATCGCGGGACTCATCACGGCCATCGCCGAGGGCGAGCGCTCCGACGCCGCGCGCGGCCCGCGACCGCGGCCCCGCACGCCCGGCGAACTCGTCGACATGCTGTGCCGGTTCATCGAGGTCGAGACCGGCGAATCGGCGGCTCGCACCCGCGTCCGTCTGGCGCTCTCCCTCGAGGCCTCGCTCGATCCCGACCTCATCGAACCGCTCGTGCGGCAGCGCGAGGTCTTCGTCGACTGGATGGCCGACCTGCTGCGCGATGTCGGGGCGCAGCATCCCGTGCCCGCCGCGCGCTTCCTCCTCGCCGCCGGCAACGGCATCACCTTCCACCGCTTGACCGTCGACCCCGACGCGCAGATCCGGCCGGTCATCGAGCGTGCGGTCCGGGCCTGCCTCGACTGATCGGCCGGGCGTCGGGATGCCGTGACCCGCCGCAGCGGGTGACGTCCAGCATCCCGAGGGGTCATATCGCGATAATGGGGGGATGAGCGCACCTCGCATCCTCGTCGTGGACGACGAGCCGAACATCCGCGACCTTCTCATCACGAGCCTGAAGTTCGCGGGTTTCCAGGTCAGGGCCGTCGCCAACGGCGCCCAGACCATCTCGGCCGTGCTCGAGGAGGAACCCGACCTCATCGTGCTCGATGTGATGCTGCCCGACATGAACGGGTTCAGCGTCACCAAACGCCTGCGCAGCGCGGGCTACACGGCGCCGATCCTCTTCCTCACCGCCAAGGATGAGACCGAAGACAAGATCGAGGGCCTGAACGCCGGGGGCGACGACTATGTCACCAAGCCGTTCAGCCTCGACGAGATCGTCGCGCGCATCCAGGCGATCCTGCGCCGAACGATGCAGGCCGACGAAGAAGCCGTGATCCGCGCCGGCGAGCTGTCGATGGACCAGGACACGCACGACGTCAAGGTCGGTGAGATCTCGATCGACCTCAGCCCGACCGAGTTCAAGCTCCTGCGCTACCTCATGCTCAACCCGAACCGGGTGCTGTCGAAGGCGCAGATCCTCGACCACGTGTGGGAATACGACTTCAACGGCGATGCCGGCATCGTCGAGAGCTACATCTCGTACCTGCGCCGCAAGATCGATCCGCACTCCTCCGAAGCGCTCATCCAGACCAAGCGGGGCTTCGGCTACATGCTGAAGGCCGGCAAGCCCGCCTAGGGGGCACCTCCTGGCGCAGCACAAAGAACCCGACACCCTCACCCTCTGGTGGCGAGGCATAAGCCTCCGCGCCAAGGTCACGGGGGTCACCGTCGCGATCCTCACGATCGGGCTCTTCGCCTCGGGGATCGCGACGCTGGGGTTCGTGCGCAACGCGCTGGTGACGGCGCAGGACGAGCAGCTCATCGCCCGCGCCCAGTCCGACCTCGCCGCCGGCCTGCTCGAGATCACCGCGGACGAGGAGACCGGCGAGGTAGGCATCACCCTCACCGCCGAGGCCGCCGCCACCGACTACTACGTGGCCGTGTACACCCCGGAGGGCGAGTCGAAGGGCAGCGTGCCCTCCGCGGGCGGCCCGATCTGGCCGGAGTCCTTTCCGCTCGAGAAGACGATCACGCAGGGCACGGCACCCTTCGCCCTCGTGTCGGAGGACGGCGACGTATTCCACGCGAGCGCGGGTCCCCTCGACCTGCAGCTCGGCGGGCAGCTGTACACGCAGGTGATCGCTCTGCCTCTCGCGCCCATCGACCGCACGCTCGCCACCTTCTTCGGCGCGTTCACGATCCTGGGTTTCATCACGATCCTCGCGGGCGCGTTCCTCACGCGATTCCTCGTGACGCAGACCTTCCGCGCCCTCGGGCAGGTCGAACGCGCCGCGATGGCGATCTCTGCGGGCGACTTCGGCCAGCGCCTCACCCCCGGCGACCCGAACACCGAGGTCGGCAGGCTCACGGGTGCCTTGAACACGATGCTCGATCGGGTGGATGCTTCGCTGTCGCAACGCGATTCGAGTGTGCGGCAGATGCGTCGATTCATCGGCGATGCCAGTCACGAGCTGCGGACGCCGCTCGTGACCGTGCGCGGCTACGCCGAGCTGTACCGGATGGGTGCGATCCGCGACGCGGAGAGCACGGCGCAGGCGATGGAGCGCATCGAGAAAGAGGCGATCCGCATGGGCGGCATGGTCGAGGACCTGCTCGCCCTCGCCCGCCTCGACGAGAAGCGCGAGGTCGACATCACCCCCGTCGATCTGCGTCCCGTCGCCCGCGACGCCGCGATGGATGTGCGCGCGGCCGCTCCCGGTCGCACGGTCACGGTGATCGACCTCTCGGCGGCACCGCCGCGCCCACGCCCCGTAGCGGGCGAGGCAGCGGGTGCGGGCACGGGCACGGGCGAGGAGCCGACGACCGACACCGCTGCGCTCCCCCGTCGCCGCGGTGGCGGGGCCGGCCGCGGCGGCGGCTCGGGAACGAACCGCCGCTCGCTTCTGCGGCGCGCCTCACGGCCTGTGCCGGCCCCGCGCGCCGCCGCGGGCGAGGCCGCACTGCCGACACCCCTGTCGTTCGACACGGATGCCGTCGGACCCGCGATCTCCCTGCCTCCCGTCGTCCTCGGCGACGAGAACCGCATCCGTCAGATCGTCGCCAATCTGCTCGGCAACGCGCGCCGGTTCACGGCCGACGACTCCCCCATCGAGATCACCGTCGGCACCGATCCGAGCCGGACCGGCGAACATGCCCCGATCGGCATGGGCTGGATCGCGATCTCCGACCACGGCGAGGGCATCCCCGAGCAGATCCGCTCGAGCATCTTCGAGCGCTTCTGGCGCGCCGACACCTCGCGCACGCGCGAGACCGGGGGCACCGGGCTCGGACTCGCGATCGTCGCGTCGATCGTCGATGCCCTGCACGGTGCCGTCGAGGTCGATGACACTCCCGGCGGCGGCGCGACATTCCGCGTCTACCTGCCGCTCGCCCGCGAGGCCACCCTCTACCTCGACACGCAGCCCCTGCCCAAATTCTCCGCGCCCTCCGCCTGACCTCACGCTCGCCGCAGCCCGCCCGCTCCCCTGTCGCGAAATGCGGATCGCAGCCCCGCACACCCGCACAATACGACAGGCGAGCAGCATCCCCGGCGCGTCCACCTCCACCGCGCGCAGCCCGACCGCTCCCCTGTCGCTTCTTGCGGGTCACAGCCCCGCACACCCGCACAACGAGACAGGCGAGCAGCATCCCCGGCGCGCCCCCCTCCACCGCGCGCAGCCCGCCCGCTCCCCTGTCGCGAAATGCGGGTCGCAGCCCCGCACACCCGCACAACGCGACAGGCGAGCAGCATCCCCGGCCGATGCGCCTCGGCCGGGCGACGCACTTCCACCGCGCGAGGCGGGCTCGGCCAGCGCGCGATGACAGCGAACCGCGCCGCACGCGACTCCTCCCCGACGCCGGCGCGAAGAACGGGCTCCACGGATGCTGTCGCCTCGGCGCGTGCACGATGCACAGCGCTCATAGCCTGGCGCGACACGTCCCTTCGAGATCCGGAGCAACATATGGCCGTCTTCACCGTCGATTCCGACGCGATCCTCACGCAGTCCGCCGCCGTGCGCGCGACCGTCGATCGCCTGCACGCCGAGTCGCAGGCGATGCTCGCGCAGCTGACCCAGCTGCAGTCCTCCTGGACCGGTCAAGCCGCGGGATCGTTCCAGCAGGTCATCGACCAGTGGCGCGCGACGCAGCGCCAGGTCGAGGACTCGCTCGCCGCGATCACACAATCGCTCGCCGCAGCAGGTCGGCAGTACGCCGACACCGAGCTCGCCGCTCTCAGCCTCTTCCGCTGACAACACCGACGCCGGGCGCACGAAGAAGGGCCCCTCCGCAATGGAGGGGCCCTTCTGTCGATCTAGCGGCGGGAACTCAGAAGTCCATGCCACCCGTCGGGTCGCCACCGGCGGGGGCGGCGGCCTTCTCGGGCTTGTCGGCGACGACGGCCTCGGTCGTGAGGAACAGGCCGGCGATCGACGCGGCGTTCTGCAGCGCCGAGCGGGTCACCTTGGCGGGGTCGATGATGCCCTGCGCGAACAGGTCACCGTACTCGCCGGTCGCGGCGTTGAGGCCGTGACCCGCGGGCAGCTCCGCGACCTTGTTCGCCACGACACCGGGCTCGAGACCCGCGTTGAGGGCGATCTGCTTGAGCGGGGCCTCGATCGCGACGCGGACGATGTTCGCACCGGTCGCCTCGTCACCCGTGAGCTCCAGCGTGGCCAGGGCGACCCGACCGGACTGGATGAGCGCGACGCCACCACCGGGGACGATGCCCTCCTCGACGGCCGCCTTCGCGTTGCGCACGGCGTCCTCGATGCGGTGCTTGCGCTCCTTGAGCTCGACCTCGGTCGCGGCACCCGCCTTGATGACGGCGACGCCACCGGCGAGCTTGGCGAGGCGCTCCTGGAGCTTCTCGCGGTCGTAGTCGCTGTCGGTGTTGTCGATCTCGCGACGGATCTGGGTCACGCGACCCTCGATCTGAGCCGAGTCACCGGCACCCTCGACGATGGTGGTCTCGTCCTTGGTGATGATGACCTTGCGGGCGCGGCCGAGCAGGTCGGTCGTCGCGTTCTCGAGCTTGAGGCCCACCTCTTCGGTGATGACCTGGCCGCCGGTGAGGATCGCGATGTCCTGCAGCTGCGCCTTGCGACGGTCGCCGAAGCCGGGGGCCTTGACGGCGGCCGACTTGAAGATTCCGCGGATCTTGTTGAGCACGAGGGTCGCGAGAGCCTCACCCTCGACGTCCTCGGCGATGATGAGGAGCTCCTTGCCCTCCTGGATCACCTTGTCGACGATGGGCAGAAGGTCCTTGATGTTCGAGATCTTCTGGTTCGCGATCAGGATGTACGGGTCTTCGAAGACCGCTTCCTGGCGCTCGGGGTCGGTGACGAAGTAGGGGTTGATGTAACCCTTGTCGAAGCGCATGCCCTCGGTGAGCTCGAGCTCGGTGCCGAAGGTGTTCGACTCCTCGACGGTGACCACACCCTCCTTGCCGACCTTGTCGATCGCCTCGGCGATGAGTTCGCCGATGGTGGGGTCAGCGGCCGAGATCGAGGCGGTCGCAGCGATCTGCTCCTTGGACTCGACCTCCTTGGCGCTGGCGAGAAGCTCGTCGGTGATGGCCTTGACGGCCTTCTCGATGCCCTTCTTGAGCGAGATGGGGTCGGCGCCGGCGGCGACGTTGCGCAGGCCCTCCTTGACGAGCGCCTGAGCGAGCACGGTCGCGGTGGTGGTGCCGTCACCCGCGACGTCGTCGGTCTTCTTGGCGACCTCCTTGACGAGCTCCGCACCGATCTTCTCGTACGGGTCGTCGAGCTCGATCTCCTTGGCGATCGAGACGCCGTCGTTCGTGATGGTGGGAGCGCCCCACTTCTTCTCGAGCACGACGTTGCGACCGCGGGGGCCGAGCGTCACCTTGACGGCGTCGGCGAGGATGTTCAGGCCGCGCTCGAGGCCACGGCGGGCCTCTTCGTCGAAAGCGATGATCTTTGCCATAAGTGTGTCGTCCCTCCCGGACGTAGGCGTTTGGACTTAGCACTCAACTTGATCGAGTGCTAACCCATTCTGGCACTCGCCCCTGGAGAGTGCAAGCCGCCGTGCGCCGCCCCGTGGCGCGGCGTTCAGACGACGCCCACCGCCCCGCCGTATCCGGCCGGCACGAGCTCGACCCACGTGTTGCCCGGCGCCAGATAGATCGGCATGCCGTACGCGTTCGTGAGCGCGATCGGGGCCTCTCGCGACGGCTTGGTCCACGTCGCCTGCACGACCTTGCCGCCCGTCGCGATCCACGCGGTGCCCGAGCCCACCATGACGGTGCGCGGGATCTCGCCGTAGGCCCAGTCGATGTCCACCGAGACCACGACGACGTTCGTCGCTCCCAGCTGCGCCCCCGACGCGTCGAGATCGGCCACGCCGTTCTGTGCACGCAGATAACGCGTGGATGCCGCATCCCACCGCCACGAGCGGGTCTCGCGCGGCGAGAACGAGAGGTCGAAGCCCGCGGCCGGCGACCCGTACGCCGCCGCGGAGGCCGTCTGCGGCCGCGCGGAGTACGCGAACTGCTGCGCGGGCGGGGCGATGCCGGCATAGGCGGCCCGCAGCCGCTGCGCCTCGACGAGCACGTTGTGCGGGGCGGCTTTGGTCCGCGTGCGGAACATGTAGGCATCGTCGGCGCCGCCGTGGATGGCGTTGTGCACGTTCGTTGCGACCATCATGTCGACGAACCGCTGCTGACCGCCCGAGTAGGCGATGACCCCGCCGAACGGGCTCACGATGTCGGGATCCATGGGGCGGATGCTGCGCACCGGTCCGATCTGCTCCGGCACATCGGAGTACCACGCGGCCACGTACCTGGTCAGCCCCCCCTCGACCAGCTCCTCGAACACGATGTCGGCACGCTCGAGCCCCACCTGCGGGCGGGCGGCGGGATGGTTGTCGATCTTGGCGGTGAGGGCGGGACCGGTGATCGAGTCGGCGAGCACCTCGGTTCCCCGCAGCGGCGAGAGCGCCGTCGCGGGCGGCTCGGGCGTGGGGGTGGGGGTGGCCGTCTCGGAGGGCGTGGCGGTCGGGGTGGCTGCCGCGCTCGTGCGGTCTGCGACCGGTGCGCCCGCGCACCCGGCGAGCACGGCGGAGAGCGATATCGCCAGAGACGTCGCGGCGATGACGAAGCGGCGGCGGGGCGCGCGCGATGAGGTCGCGCGCCGGCGCGCGGTCGGGATCATGCGCGTCACACTAGGCGGCGGCGACGACCGAGACCGGTCGACACGGCGGCACGGGCGCGATGTGTCCTCCGCGAGGACCCGATCACGTCGGGGTCAGGCGACGACGCGGACGGACTCGGCCTGGGGGCCCTTCTGCCCCGAGCCGACCGTGAACTCCACGGCCTGTCCCTCTTCGAGCACGCGGAAACCCGTCATGTCGATGTTCGAGTAGTGGACGAAGACGTCCTGACCGCCGTCCGCCACGGTGATGAATCCGTAGCCCTTCTCGGCGTTGAACCACTTGACAGTGCCTTGGGCCATGCGTGTACTCCTGTGCTGCGGGGGGGTGCGTCTGCGCCAGAATAACCAGCGCCGCGCGCCCTGAAACGCCGCTGGCGCCACTGTTGACATGCAGGCCGCGAACTCTTAACTCCGCGGAAACATCAGGGGCGGCATCCACCCCTCAGCGGGTGCGGATCACTCCTCGGGAGCGGGGGCCTCGGTCGCTCGATCGAGACCGATGACCACCGTCAGTTGCGTCGCCGCGGTGCCCGGCAGCGGGTACTCGGGGTCGAGGATGACCTCGGCCGCGCCGATCAGATCGGCCAGTCCGCGGGCGGCCGCTTCGGCCTCGGACGCGGCGTAGTAGACGGTCGTCGTGGCGAACTCGCGGTCTCCGGCGTTGCTGGCGATGACGTTCGAGTCCGCCCAGCCCTGCGCGACGAGTTCGTCCTTGAGCTGAGTGGCCAGACCGTCCTGCGGGGTGCCGTTGAGCACAAGCACCGAATAGGACGTATCGACCACGGGGGCGACGGTGGGTGTGGGTGCCACCGTCGGCACGGGCTCGGGGAACAGCACGATCCGGCCCTGCCCGAGGAGGGTGGCGAAGATGCCGGCCGCAACGAGCACGATCGTGGCGACCAGCGCCCAGAGGAAGACGACCCACCCGCGCACGCGAGGGTTCTCGGCGCGGTGCGCCCCGACCCGACCGGCGGACGGCGGCAGGTCGTCGAATCGGTCCTTCGGGGGCGTGGGCACCAGAGAATGCTACCGGCGGCGTCCCCGCGGCCCCGGCAGGGGGCGGGGCGCGTCAGGGCGAGGCCCGGCAGAGGTCGGGGCGCGTCAGCCCCGGAACTCGGCGGGAAGCGCCCGCTCCCGCGCGCGCCGGGTGCGCTCCTGCTGGTCGCGCAGTCGGCGCAGTCGCCCCACGAGCATCGGGTCGTGCGCGAGGGCGGCGGGCGAGTCGATGAGCCGGCCGAGCAGCTGGTAGTACCGGGCCGGGGCGAGCCCCAGGTCGGAGCGGATCGCCTGCTCCTTCGCGCCCGCGTGCCGCAGCCATTCGCCCTCGAACGCGAGGATCGCGCGCTCGTCGTCGGTGAGGGGCTCGGGCATGGCCCCACGCTAACCCGCGGCGCGCGACGAGCCGTTACGCCACTCCAGCCAGCCCCCGAGCGGGTCGCACGCGGCGAGCGCGTGCCCGTCCAGCCCGAGCACGAAGCCCGGCCACCTCGCCCCGTCCACCCCCTCCCCCGCACTCGCCTCGAGCCCCGGCGGGTCGAGCGAGACCCAGCGCGCGCCCACATCGCGGATCGCCGCCCGCATGCGCTGCCGGCCCGCGAAGGGCACGTGCGGGAGCACGCCGGGTGTCGAGACGACGAGTGTCGCCCCCGATGGGACCCGGGCGGCGAGGGCTTCGAGCGCCCCGGCATCCGTCGCATCGCCCGCGACGATCGTCGGTCGGTCGGCCGCGGCGACGTCAAGCGCCGCGGAGATGCGCGCCTCGCGGCCCGTCTCGCCCGGCCACACGAGCGTCGTCAGGAACGCCCGATCACTCGGATCCGCCGCGTTCAGGGGTGCCAGATCGATGCCCGCGCGCCAGACGATCTCGGGCAGATGCAGCGCGGGCACGCCGCGGCCCCGCACGCTGCTGTCCCGCACCTCGCACTCGAGCACGACAGAGGACCCACCCGAGGGGTCGAGATCGACCTCGGCCGCCCCGCGATACCGGTAGGCGTACCGGTCGGGCTGAAGGCACAGCCCGGCCGAGGCCCCCACCTCGATGAGGGCGATCGGCCCCTCGATCAGACTGAGCGCGGGCACGAGCGCCGCACAGCGCTGCGGCTCGTTCGTCTGCACCGAGCGTCGAGCGGCCTCGGCGACGAGCGCGTCCGCGTGACGCACGAGCCACTCCACGAACGGCACGCCCGGCAAGGGCCGCGCCCCCAGCATCCGCGCCACCGCGAACACGAGCGGCGGCTGGCGCCGGTTCGCGGGCAGCCGGTCGATCACGGCGCACGCCGACGCGGAGTCCGCCACCGCACGCGCCCACTCCTCGTAGACCGGCGAGCGGCCCGGCGCCTCGTCGCGGGCGAACCGCGCGTAGCGCGAAGCGGCATCGTGTGACGGCATCCCCCCATTCAATCCCGCGAACCGGGAACCGACCCGACAGATCCGGGGTTGAATAGAAGGCGAACAGGAGGAGACATGACCTACGCCGTCAACAAGAGCGACGCGCAGTGGCGTGAGCAGCTCGACGCCGACCGGTATGCCGTGCTGCGCCAGGCCGCGACCGAGCGCCCCTACACGGGCGAGCTGCTCGACGAGAGCCGCGCGGGCCTGTACACCTGCGCCGCGTGCAATGCAGAGCTGTTCCGGAGCGGCACCAAGTTCGACTCGGGTTGCGGGTGGCCGAGCTTCTACGAATCCGTCCGCCCCGAGGCGGTCGAGCTGATCGAGGACCGCACGCACGGGATGCTGCGCACCGAGGTGCGCTGCGCCACCTGCGGATCGCACCTCGGCCACGTGTTCCCCGACGGCTACGGCACGCCGACCGGCGACCGCTACTGCATGAACTCGCTTGCGCTCGGGTTCACCGCAGCCTCGTGACCGCTTTCGACGCCGTCCGCGCCCGTCGCTCCTGGTCGAAGGTGACCGCCGAGGCGCCCTCGCACGCCGAACTGCTCGAGCTCGTCTCGGCTGCGGGGCGCGTCGCCGACCACTCGGGCCTCACCCCCCGTCTTGCCTCACGTCAAGATGTCCGGGAGTGAGTGATGCTTGCCTCACGTGAAATGTCCGCGTAGCTCAGGCGGCGGGGCGGGTGCCCTGGGTGCGGGCGGCGGCGAGTTCGATGAGTTGTTGCTGGATCTGGTTGATCCGTCGGGTGATCCGTGCCGGGTTCAGCTTCGCATGCTCGCGCTCCAGTCGGGCGCGGGTCTTCTCGTCGAGCACACCGGCGTCGAGCAACCGCTGGTAGGGGGTACGTGGCTTGTCGTAGACGCGCTTCTTCCGGCCGGCTGCGGTGTGGGTCCAGTCGATCGCTTTCACGCAGGGCAGCAGATGGTTCTTGCGGGCCATCACGAAATCCCAGAGCTCGTTGAGCAGGGTCATCTCCGCCTCGGTCTCGTAGCGGTAGCGGAACGCGTGTTTGCGGACCCAGTCGCCGTTGCGTTGCTCGACGTGCGCGTTGTCGTTGTGCTTGTAGGGACGCCCCCGGGTGACGGGGATCTCCTTCTTGTCCGCCCAGGCGATCACGCCCCAGTTCATGAACTCGGATCCGTTGTCGAAGTCGAGCCCGGCGACCGGGACGGGCGCGTTCTTCACCATCCATTCCAGGGCGCCGTGCACGTGCACGTAGGCGTTGTTGCGGATCGTGCGCAGCATCGTCCACCCCGCGACCGGGTCGGTGCCGGTCAGGGTGCGCAGGAACTCGCCTTTGAGGGAGTGGCCGCAGTGCGCGACGGTGTCCAGCTCCAGGAACCCCGGGACGGTCAGCGGGGCGTCCATGCTGGTGCGCGTCGGGATCGAAGAGCGCAGGATGTGGGACGGCTTCGTGCCCGAGACCGCGACCGGGTAGGCGGCGTCCTTGTGCGGTTTCAGGTACCGGTCGATCGTCGCGGCGCTCATCGATCGCAACTCGTCCAGCACCTCCGGTGTGACCCGCTGCTCGACCTTGCCGAGCTCACGGAAGCGGACGAGGCGTTCGAGGGTGTCGTCCATGATCGCCGCGAAGTACTTTCCCGACGGCTGCCCGGACAGCCGCCAGACTTCTTGCAGCACCACGAGCGCATCGTAGGAGTACTTCCGCTCACGCGGCTTACGCTGCTGATCGCGCGCGGCACCTTTGCGTGCGTTCGCGGCACGGATCGCGCGGCGCGCGTGATCACGCGTCCAGCCTGTCGCGTGCACAAGCTCGTCCAGCAGCCGGCCCTTCTCTTCCTTGCCTGCTTTCGCATACTCGCGGGCGAACTTCTTCGTGATCTCACGGCGCGCCGCCATCGACAACTCCCTGCTCATCACCCCAGGGAACTACGCGGACATTCCTACGTGAGGCACGCGCAGCCCTTCCCGGACCTTTTAGCTGAGTCTCGTCGCCCCCTGGCGCCTGATCGAGCTGCGCGGCGAAGACCGCGACACCCTCGGCCGCGCCATCGCCAAGGCCGAGGGCGACAAGGGCATCTCGAGCAAGCCGCTGCGCGCCCCTCTGCTGATCGCGGTCGTGGCGAGCCCCCGGAAGAGTGACAAGGTGCCGCGCTGGGAGCAGGAGGCCGTCGCCTCGGGCGTCGCCCACGTGCTGAGCCTGCTGCTCGACGAGGCGGGGTGGGGGGTCATCTGGCGCACGGGCCATTACACCCGCGCGAAAGCGGTCGCCAAGGCGCACGGGCTCAAGAAGAGCGAGGACCTGCTCGGCTGGCTCTATGTCGGCGGCAAACCCGACCGGCGCCGGGGCGGGTACCGGCGCGGCGTCGACGCGCGCCGTTTCGTCTCGCGGATGCCTCAGCCCTGACGCGACCGGCGGCGCCACGGGCGCGCCGCCACCACGACACCCAGTAGGGCGATCGCCGCGGCGACCGCCGCCGGCACGAGCGCGCCGCCTCCCTCCGGCGGATCGAGCGCGTCGAGCACGAGCGAGGTGGTCAGCAGGCCTACGACCGAACCCAGCCCGAGCAGCAGCACGCCCGTGTGGCGGACGAGGGCGGCAGAGAGGGCGATGTACACCACACCGGTCGCGCCGCCCAGCCACACCCAGGGATCGGCCGGTGGAGCCTCGGGCGGTCCGACGACCGCCACGCGCACCGCCGCCGCGATCACGAGCAGGAGCGTGCCGCCCGCGAAGTTCACGGCGGTCGCGACGATCGCCGAGTCGATCCGCTGGCGCAGGCGCCCGTTCGTACCTTGCTGCCACGCGATACCGGCGCCGGCGAGGAACGGCAGCACGAGCAGGGGCCACGGCACGCCCGCCGGAACTCCCGCCACCGCAACGGCCACGCCCGCGAGGGCCAGCGCCGCGCCGGCCGTGCGGCCGAGCGTCACCGCGACGGCGCCGCCAGGTCCGAAGCCGGCGCGATCGAGCACGAGCCCGCACACGGTCTGCCCCGCCACCACCCCGACCGTGAAGAGGGCGACGCCGAGCACACCGACGGTGAAGCCCTGGCTCGCGACCGTGAAGGCTCCGGCGGCGCCGCCGCACAGCATCCACCACGGCACCCCGCGCACGCGGATGCCGCGCACGAGCCGGCCGACTCCCGCGCGGCCCGCGGGCAGCACGGCGACGAGGACGAGCACGAGGGCGAGTCCCGACCCGAACGAGATCGCGGCGGCGACGAAGCCGTCATCCAGCGCGCGTCCGAGCGCGCCGTTCATGTGGGTCTGCACGGCGGTGAGCGCCCCCACCAGCACGGCGCCGCCCACGGCGACCGGAGCGGGAAGCCGTCGGTGCACCCGCGACCCCCTCATGCGTGCCGGCTACAGGACTTGAACCTGCAACCCCCTAATTACAAGTTAGGTGCGCTACCAATTGCGCCAAGCCGGCGGAGGGTCCAGTCTAACGGCGCCGAGGACGGGCGCCGAGGCACGCGTCAGGACGCGGGGCTGGGCTCCGTCGTCGCGGTCGGCGACGGAGTGGGCGTGGGCGTCGAGTAATACGCGTCGCTCGCGAGCGTCAGGACGAACTGCGCGAACTCCTTCTGGTCGGCGAGGTCGCCGACGAAGGGCGAGCCGTCGACAAGCACCGTCGGGCCGGTCAGCGTGGCCTCGGTGTCGCCGAGGGGAGCGCTGAGCGCGCGCGCCGTCGCCTGCTGCACCCACGGGACGAAGCTGCCCTCCTGGATGCAGGTCGAGACAAGCTTGGCGTTGTCGGCACCGGTCGCCCGCGCGAGGGTGGCCAGCTCTTCGTCGCTGAAACCGTCGGTGTCGATCTCGGGCTGTTCGGCCAGCAGTTCGTGGTTGAAGGCAAAGAAGGTGTCGGGCGAGTGCGTCGCGACGCACGCGGCCGCGGCCGCGGCACGCAGCGAGTACTTCGTGCCGTTCGACTTCGCAGTCAGCAGCGCGACGGGATGGTAGGAGATCGTCGCTGCACCCTCGGACACCCACTCCGTGAGCTGCTGCGCGTTCGCGAGCTGGAACTGCGCCGACGACTCGGAGAGGTAGTCGACGTACACGTCGATCGTCAGCCGGCCGGGCGTGGCGCTGGGGGTCGGCGACTCCTCCGCCTCGGTAGCGGGTGTCTGCTCTGCCGACAGGGCAGCGGGGGCGTCTGCGCCGCCGCCGGAGAACGAAGCCTTCACGCTCGCGGGGATCGTGTCGATGACGATCGCGTCGTCCTGCATTCCGGCGGGGGCGAGCTCGGGCTGCGACGCGTCGGAGGTGAGGGTCCACGCGACGGTGAGCCCCGCGCCGACGACGAGGGCGCCGACGACGGTTGCCACGACGCCGGTGCGGATCACGCGCGCGCGGCGCTGGCGGGCCTGAACCGCTGCCGCCTTCTCGCGGACCGCCTCGCGCCGCTCTCGGCGCGCGGGGACGTGGGGCGTCTCATCGCTCGACATGGAACCTCTTGTCTTGACTGTGGGCCCGGATCCGCAGAAGGCGGGACCCGGGCGGGGATCGCGGCACGGGGTGCGACGTTTTCCGGATCCGATGCTAACGATCCACCCTGGGAAACACCCAGACGGGAGGCGATTCGCTGTGCCATACTCACTGGAGGCCCGATGGCGGGTCCCGGCGGCTGACCCCCGTCGTTTCCATTCACTACGGATCGTCCGGCACGTACCTGCCGGTGAAGGAGAAGAGTCATGGCATCCGTGACGTTCGACAACGCTACGCGCTTGTACCCGGGGGGCACTCGCCCCGCGGTCGACAAGCTCAACCTCGACGTCGCCGACGGCGAGTTCCTCGTCCTCGTCGGCCCCTCCGGCTGTGGAAAGTCGACCTCCCTGCGCATGCTCGCGGGTCTCGAAGAGGTCAACTCCGGCCGCATCCTGATCGGCGATCGCGACGTCACCGACGTGCCGCCCAAGGATCGCGACATCGCGATGGTCTTCCAGAACTACGCGCTGTACCCGCACATGACCGTCGCCGAGAACATGGGCTTCGCGCTCAAGATCGCCGGCATCGGCAAAGAAGAGCGCGCCGCCCGCGTGCTCGAGGCCGCGAAGCTGCTCGACCTCGAGCAGTACCTCACCCGCAAGCCCAAGGCCCTCTCGGGTGGTCAGCGTCAGCGCGTCGCGATGGGCCGCGCCATCGTCCGCCAGCCGCAGGTGTTCCTCATGGACGAGCCGCTGTCCAACCTCGACGCGAAGCTGCGCGTGCAGACCCGCACACAGATCGCGTCGCTGCAGCGCCGCCTCGGTGTCACGACCGTCTATGTCACGCACGACCAGACCGAGGCCCTCACCATGGGCGACCGGATCGCCGTGCTCAAGGACGGCCTCCTGCAGCAGGTGGGTACCCCGCGCGATCTGTACGAGACACCCAAGAACGTCTTCGTCGCCGGATTCATCGGCTCCCCCGCGATGAACCTGTTCCCGGTGCACCTCGCCGAGGGCGGCGTGCAGTTCGGCAACGGCGTCGTCCCCATCGAGGCCGACACCCTGGGCAAGGCGCACGGCACCGAGGTCACCGTCGGCGTGCGTCCCGAGGACGTCCAGGTCGGTCCCGCCGACGGCACCGGCCTCTCGGTCGTCGTCGACCTCGTCGAGGAGCTCGGCGCCGACGGCTACCTCTACGGCCACGCCGACATCAACGGCAAGCGCACCGACTTGGTCGCCCGCGTCGACGGTCGTCGTCACCCGCACGCCGGCGAGACGGTCACGCTCTCGGCGATCCCCGGGCACGTGCACGTGTTCGACGCCGAGTCGGGCGAGCGCCTCAACGACAAGGCGATCGCCTCGGCGTGAGGCACTGATCACGCGCAGCGGCGCGGGGGCCCTCGGGCACCCGCGCCGCTGCGCATTCCGGACACGGCGCGTGGGACTTGCGCCCGCGCACAGAGCGCGCCCACCTCGGCTGTGCCACAATCGAGGCCGCCGTCCAGGGAGGTTCCATTGACCGACGCACTGAGCATCACCGCGAGCGAGGTGGACCCGGGGCTTCTCACGCTCCCGTGGTCGACGCCCCTCGCCGAGTGGCCGAGCAGCTACATCGTGTCGCTGCCCAAAGGCATCTCGCGCCACCTCGTGCGCTTCGCCAACCTCTCCGGCCGCGTCGTCGCCGTCAAGGAGACCACGGCCGAAATGGCCCGCCGCGAGTACGAGATGCTCGGCAACCTGCATCGGCTCGACATCCCGTGCGTCGATCGCGTCGCGGTGATCGCGGGGCGGGCGGATGCCGAGGGCACAGCCCTGCCCGCGGCGCTCGTGACCGCGCATCTGCGCTTCTCACTGCCCTACCGGGCTCTGTTCACACAGGTACTGCGACCCGACACCGCCACCCGCCTCGTCGACGCCCTCGCGGTGCTGCTCGTGCGCCTGCACAACGTCGGCTTCTTCTGGGGCGACGTGTCGCTCTCGAACACCCTCTTTCGCAGGGACGCGGGCGCCTTCGCCGCCTACCTCGTGGATGCCGAGACCGGTGAGCTGCACGAGGCGGGGCTGACCAAGGGCCAGCGCGAGCACGACCTCGACGTCGCGCGCACCAACATCGCGGGCGAGATCATGGACCTCGAGGCCGGCGGGCGCCTCGAGGGCGGGGTCGACGCGCTCACGATCGCCGACGGCATCGTGTCGTCGTACCGGTCGCTGTGGGCGGCCCTGACCGACCAGGAGTCGTTCTCCTCGACCGAGTCGTGGCGCATCACCGAGCGGGTGCAGAGGCTGAACGCCCTCGGGTTCGACATCGGCGAGATGTCGATCAAGGCGACCCCCGACGGCACCCGCGTCTCGATCCAGCCCAAGGTCGTCGACGCCGGCCACCATCAGCGTCGCCTGATCCGGCTCACGGGACTCGACGTCGAGGAGAACCAGGCGCGCCGACTGCTCAACGACCTCGATGACTTCGCGCTGCGCATCTCGCGACTCGGCGCGGACGAAGAGATGGTTGCGCACGAATGGCTGACCCGCGTCTTCGAGCCGGTCGTCAAGGCGATCCCCTACGACCTGCGCGCCAAGCTCGAACCCGCCGAGGTGTACCACCAGGTGCTCGAGCACCGCTGGTACCTGTCTCAGGAGCGCGGCACCTCCGTGCCCCTCGCCGAGTCGCTCACGTCATACGTCAACGACGTGCTCCGTCATCGCCGCGACGAAGCGACGATCATGGGTCCGCCGACCGAGACGCTGGCGATCCCGGTGATCACCGACAGCATCCCGGTCGCCGACGAGGAGGCCGACAAGGTCGACTGGCGCGATCTGGTCTGAGCGGCACCTGTCGCCCCGGCGACCCCGCGACCATACGCGGGACCGAGCCGTGCACCGGGACGGTCCCGCGGGTCGGCTCAGTACCCGACGGTGAATCGCTCGCGCGAGTGCTTCGGCGTCTCGATCTCGTCGATCACCGCGACCGCGAGGTCGGCACCCGAGATGAACGACTCGCCGGCGTCGTCGGTCACGATGACCTCGCCCCCGTCGCGGTACGTGCCCGTGCGCTCCCCCGGGTTCCAAGCCCCGAAGCCGCCGGCCGGGTGGATGAAGAACCAGTCGTGGCCGTGCGGCTGCGTCTGGAGGTCCTCGAGCACGCCGATGGCCTCGAACGCCTCGGGCTTGTACTCCTCGGTGAACCCGGGAGTGTCGATCACGCGCGGGCCACCGGGCGCGACGAGGCTGCCGCCGGCGCCGCCGATCACACCCACCCGCACAGACGAAGGCAGTTCCCGCAGCAGCTCGGCGACGTTGGGACGCACCTTGCCGAGCATGTCGCCGCGGGCGGGCACGGACACCACGACGACATCCACGCCCTCGAGCTCTGCGACGAGGCTCGGCACATCGAGCAGGGTGCCCTCGATGTAGGTCGCGCCGGGGGCGCGCTCGGCGGGCACCGTGCGGGCGACCGACACGGCGGTGTGACCGCGGCGCACCGCCTCGTCGATGATGTGGCTGCCGGCGTAGCCGGTTCCTCCGATGACGGCGATACGTGTCACGTCTGTTCCTCTCGCGTGGGGTTCGTCAGAGACAAGGCGCGCCCGCGCGGGCGCATTCCCGATCGTTCAGCCCGCGGCGGCGGCGCGGATCGTCGACACCTGGTACAGGGCGACGGATGCGGCGATGCCGGCGTTGAGGGACTCGGTCGCCGCCTCGATGGGGATCGACACGATCTGGTCGCACGTCTCGGTGACGAGACGCGAGAGCCCCTTGCCCTCGCTGCCGACGACGATGACGACCGGCCGGTCGGCGAGCTCGAGCGCGGGAAGAGAGACGTCTCCGCCGCCGTCCAGGCCCAGCACGAAGACCCCCTGGCGCTTGAAGTCCTTGAGCGTCGAGGTGAGGTTGGGGGCGACCGCGACCGGGATGCGGGCGGCGGCGCCGGCGCTCGTCTTCCAGGCGGCGCTGTTGACGCTCGCAGACCGTCGCTGCGGCACGATCACGCCGTCGCCGCCGAACGCACCGGTCGAGCGGATGATGGCGCCGAGGTTGCGCGGGTCGGTGATGCCGTCGAGGGCGACGAAGAGCGGCACTCGCCCCTCGCCGATCACCTTCTCGAGCAGATCGTGCGGATGCGCGTACTCGTACGGTGGCACCTTGACCGCGACGCCCTGGTGCACACCGTCGAATCCGGCCATGCGGTCGAGCTCGGGGCGGGTGACCTCGAGCACCGGGATGTCGCGGTGCGTCGCGATCGAGAGCATCTCCTTCACGCGGTCGTCCATCTCCACCCGCTGGGCGATGTAGAACGCCGTCGCCGGGATCTTCGCGCGCAGCGCCTCCAGCACCGAGTTGCGGCCGGTGACCACCTCGGTGTCGTCGTCCTTCTTCGCGCGCGGGCGCCCGCTGGAACCCGGCTTCTGCGGCGGCTTTCCCCGGCCTCCCGCCGCGGCGTACCGCTCGGCCGCGGCCTTGCGCTTGCCGGCGACGTGCCAGCTGCGATCCTCGGCCTTGGGCGTGGGCCCCTTGCCCTCGAGGGCCTTGCGGCCGAGACCGCCGGTACCCTTCAGCGGCCCCTTCTTCTTGCCCTTGCCTGCGCCCGGGCGTGCTGGTTTAGCCATTCTGAACACTCCAATGGGTCCCCTCGGGACCGTCTTCGAGAGCGATGCCGGCCGCCGCGATCGCGTCGCGGATGCGGTCGGCCCCCGCCCAGTCCTTCGCGGCGCGCGCTTCGGCACGCTGCGTGATCATCGTCTGCACGAGCGCGTCGAGCGCCGCATCCATCCGCTGCGCCGCGTCATCCGTGCGGCGACGGGACTGCCGGGGGTCGATGCCCAGCACGTCCAGCATCGCGTGGACGCGCGTCCACGCCGTCGCGGCAGCATCCCGATCGCCCCGGTCGAGCGCGGCGTTGCCCTCCCGCACCGTCTCGTGGAGGACCGCGAGCGCCTGGGGCACGCCGAGATCGTCGTCCATGGCCTCGGCGAAGGCCTCGGGAAGGGCTTGGCCACGGAACCACGCGAATGAGAGTTCTTCGTCGGCGGGGACCGCGCGCAGGTAGCGCTGCTGAAACCCCTCGATGCGCTCGAGGGCCGCTCGGGCCTCTTCGTACGAACGCTCGGAGAGGTCGAGCGTCGATCGGTAGTGCGCCGCGGCCAGCGCATACCGCACGACGATCGGATCGTGGCGCTCGAGAACGTCCTCGGCGAGCACAAAATTGCCGAGCGACTTCGACATCTTCTGACCGTCGACGGTGACCAGGCCGTTGTGCACCCAGTACCGCGCGAACCCGTCGCCGGCCGCCGTCGACTGCGCCAGCTCGTTTTCGTGGTGCGGAAAACGCAGGTCGAGTCCGCCGCCGTGGATGTCGAAGTCCGGTCCCAGATACCGGCGCGACATCGCCGAGCACTCGATGTGCCAGCCGGGGCGTCCCGGACCCCACGCCGAATCCCACACCGCACTCTCGGGCTCACCGGCCTTCGCACCCTTCCAGAGCGCGAAGTCGCGCGGGTCGCGCTTGCCGCGCGGATCGGCGTCCTCGGCCGCCTCCATCGCGTCCGGCGACTGATTGGTCAGCGTGCCGTACGACGACCACGACCGCACGTCGAAGTACACGTCGCCCGAGCCGGCGGGGTCGGGGTAGGCGTGCCCGCGCTCGATCAGTCGCTCGATGAGCCACTGCATCTGCGGGATCGACGCCGTCGCACGCGGCTCGTACGTGGGGGCCAGGATCCCGATCGCGCTGTAGGCGGCGGTGAACTCGCGCTCCATGCGATAGGCCAGCGCCCACCACGGCTCGTCGTCGGTCGCGTTCTGCAGCACCTTGTCGTCGATGTCGGTGACGTTGCGCACGAGAGTCACCCGCCCGAAACGGTGAGCGAGCCAGCGTCGCAGGATGTCGAAGCTCAGCGCCGCGCGGACATGGCCGATGTGCGGGCCGGACTGGACGGTCGGGCCGCAGACGTACATCGTCACCTTCGACGCGTCGAGCGGCACGAACTCGCGCAGGGCCTGCGCCTTGGTGTCGTAGAGCCGCACAGTCACCCGCACAGCCTACCCGTGCGGCCCCCGCCGCCCGGGGGATCGCGCAGCGGACGCGGCGGGCGCAGCGGTCGCGACGCGATAGAACTGAGAGGTGATCTCCGCCCTCGCCGTCCTCGCCGCCGCGATGCTCTTCGGCACCACGGGCACCTCTCAGGCACTCGGCCCCGACGGCACGACTCCGCTGTCGATCGGCGCAGTGCGTCTCGTCGTCGGGGGCACGGGGCTCGCGGTGTTCGCCTTCGCGCTCGCGGCACGCGCGCATCGGCGCGGCCGCGCCGCGCCCAACCCCCGGCTCGGGCGTGAGCCGATCCTCCTGATGGTGCTCACGGGCCTGTGCCTCGCGCTCTACCAGCCGCTCTTCTTCCTCGGCACGGACCGCAACGGCGTCGCCGTGGGCACCGTGATCGCCCTGGGCTCGGCCCCCATCCTCGCGGGACTGCTCGAATGGGCCCTCACCCGCCGCATGCCGAGCGCCACCTGGATGGTCGCGACCGGTCTCGCCACGGCCGGGGTAGTGCTGCTCGGGTTCGGCGGAGGCGCGGATGCCGGGGGCACCGGGGGCACCGACATGCTGGGCATCGCGGGGTCGGTCGGGGCGGGCGCGACGTTCGCGATCATCGCCAACGCGCAGCGCCGGCTGCTCGACGCGGGCTGGGATCCCTTCACGGTCGTCGGGGCGATGGGGGCGAGCTCTGCGGGCCTGTCCGCTCTCGTCCTGCCCTTCGTCGACCTCCGCTGGCTCGGCGAGCCGGCCGGCCTCGTGATGGCCCTGTGGCTGGGCCTTGCGACGATATCGATCGCCTACGTGCTGTTCACCTGGGGCCTGAACGGGCTCACGGCGGCGACCGCCGCGACGCTGACGCTCGGCGAACCGCTGACCGCCAGCATCCTGGGTCTGAGCGTTCTCGGCGAGCGGCTCAGCGCCCTGGCGATCGCGGGGCTGATCGTGCTCGCCGCGGGCCTGGCCGCCCTCGCGTGGGGCTCGCGGACGCCCCGGGACCCGAAGCCCTTCGCCGTGGAGGCGTGAGCGCCATGCCGCACGCACACGACGCCCCGCTCGAGATCCGCGACGACGACCTGACGGGTTCGGCGACCCGAGCCCTCATCGCGCGTCACCTCGCCGGGATGCACGAGGACTCGCCGCCGGAGAGCGTGCACGCGCTGGGCATCGACGCCCTGACGGGGCCCGGGATGCGGGTGTGGTCGGCGTGGTATGGGGCTGAGCTCGCCGGCGTGGCCGCGCTGAAACGCCTCGACGACGAGCGCGGCGAGCTCAAGTCCATGCGCGTCGATGATCGATTTCTGGGGCGCGGTGTCGGGCGCGCGCTGCTGCGCCACGCGATTGCCGCCGCGCGTGTCGCGGGGCTGAGCAGCCTCTGGCTCGAAACCGGGTCGCCGGACTCGTTCGAACCCGCCGGCCGGCTCTACGCGAGCGAGGGGTTTGTCACCTGCGGGCCCTTCCCGCCGTACGTCGAGGACCCGTTCTCGGTGTTCATGACGCTCGATATCGCTCAGCGCTGACGCGGGCCCCTTCCGTCCGGCGCGGCCCGCGCGACCCGCGCGACCGGCGCGCCCGGCGCGCCGCGGCGGCGAACCCACATTTTTGCAGCGAGCCCACACTCGTCGCATGGTGGCTCGCTGCAAAAATGTGGGTTCGGGGTGCTGGCGATCGCAGGCGCCGCAAGCGACGGCGGCGGCGTCACGCCGGTGCGGGTACTGACCGGGCAGCGACGGCGAGCGGTCAGGTCAGGTCAGGTCAGACGGGCAGCAGCAGCGCCACGGCGAACGCCGCGACACCCTCGCCCCGACCCGTGAAGCCCAGCCCGTCGGTGGTCGTCGCCGACACCGCGACCGGCGCGCCGAGGGCGGCCGAGAGCACCTGCTCGGCCTCCGCGCGACGCCCCGCGAAGCGTGGCCGGTTGGCCTGCACCTGCACCGTCACGTTGCCGATGCGCCAGCCCGCCTCGCCGACGAGCGCACGCGTGCGGGCGAGGAACGCCTCGGCATGCGCGCCGGTGAACTCGGGACGGGATGTGCCGAAGTGCGTGCCGATGTCGCCGAGACCGGCTGCCGAGAGCACCGCGTCGACGATCGCGTGCGCCACGGCATCGCCGTCGGAGTGACCCGACAGCGCCTGCTCGCCTGGCCAGCGAAGCCCCGCCAGCCACAGATCGCCCTCGCCCCCGAAACCGTGCACGTCGGTGCCGATACCCACGCGCGGCGCAGCGATAGCGGCCTCCAGCGCAACGGGCGGCTCCGGCTCGGCTCCGGGCTCGGCATCCGTCACCAGCGCCCGCGCCCGCTCGAGGTCCGCGGGCGTCGTGATCTTGAACGCCCGCGCGTCGCCCTCGACCGTCGAGACGGCGTGGCCCTGTGCCGCCACGAGCGCGGTGTCGTCTGTGTACTCGCGCGTCGCGGCGCGATATGCCGCCACGAGCATCGCGCGCGGGAAGCCCTGCGGTGTCTGTGCGGCCGCGAGCGGCTCGCGATCGACGGCCTCGACGACCGCGGTGCCCTCGACGCGCTTGAGCGTGTCGATGACGGGCAACACCGGGACGACGCCGGATGCTGTCTCCTCGACCGCCGCGACGACCCTCTCGAACACCGCCGGCGGTGTCAGCGCGCGGGCCGCGTCGTGCACGAGCACGACCTCGACGTCGGCCCACAGGGCCGCGAGGCCCGCGGCGACGGACTCCTGACGCGTCGCGCCCCCGACGACGACATGCACCAGATCCCGCCGGCGCCCCGAAGGAGGCGGGGTGACGGCATCCATCGCGTCGGCGACGGCAAGCGCCTCGGTCAGCGCGTCACCCTCGCGCCCGGATGGTGCGACGATGACGATCTGCGCGGACGGGGCCCGAAGCACTCGCCGAAGGGCGTGATGCAGGATGCTGCTGCCGTCGATGCCGACGAGCGCTTTGGGTTCGCCCGCGCCGAGTCGGGTGCCCGATCCGGCGGCGACGACGATGATGCCGACGCGCGGCGATGGCGTGATGCTCACGCCGGGAGCCTAGCTGGCGAGGACCTCGTCGAGGACGACGCTCGCGCGCTCCTCGTCGGTCTTCTCTGCAAGGGCGAGCTCGGAGATGAGGATCTGCCGGGCCTTGGCCAGCATCCGCTTCTCACCCGCCGACAGACCGCGGTCCTGATCGCGGCGCCACAGGTCGCGCACGACCTCGCTGACCTTGATCACATCGCCGGAGGCGAGCTTCTCGAGATTCGCCTTGTACCGACGCGACCAGTTCGTGGGCTCTTCGGTGAACGGGGCGCGCAGCACCTCGAAGACGCGCTCGAGACCCTCCTTGCCGATCACATCGCGAACTCCGACGAGGTCGACGTTGTCGGCCGGAACCTCGATGGTCAGATCACCCTGCGTCACCCTGAGCTTGAGATAGATCTTCTCTTCGCCCTTGATGATCCGAGTCTTCACTTCGGCGATGGTGGCCGCCCCGTGGTGCGGGTAAACGACCGTTTCGCCAACCTCAAAAAGCAT
This sequence comes from Microbacterium sp. HA-8, assembly GCF_046111165.1. NCBI lineage: Bacteria > Bacillati > Actinomycetota > Actinomycetes > Micrococcales > Microbacteriaceae > Microbacterium > Microbacterium sp. HA-8. Next base: position 1,090,981 of record NZ_CP162025.1, on the reverse strand, counting down.
GCAGTTATGTCCTTTCGGCAACCAACAGAATACCACAGGGGCCATACGCTAAGGTTCGCCGAGCACGGTCCGAGGGTCCGCCCGTGCGACGCCCTAGAATGCAATGAACGCCCGTCATCTCCCTGGAGGACCCGTGAAATCCCGTCGGCTTGCACCCCTGGCCCTCATCGCCGCCGTCATGGTCGGCACGTCGGGATGCGCGATGCTCGCCCCGCAGGCCACCACGATCGAGTACAACCCCGCCGAGGGCGCGGGCGCCACGACGGGCTCCGTGGTCGTCAGCAACGCGGTCGTCGTCTCGGAGGACGGTGAGGACGGCAACCTCATCGCCGCCTTCACCAACGAGAGCGACGAGGCCCAGACGGTCAGCATCGAGTTCGAGGGGTCGTCCTCGACCGAGACTCTGCGCATCCCCGCCATGAGCAGCATCAGCCTGGGCATGGACCCGGACGCGGATTCCGAGACGGCCGAGGGGCGCGTGGACGGCGGCGAGCCAATTCTGCTCGAGGGCATCGACACACCTCCGGGCGCGACGCTGCCGATCTACTTCCAGTCCGGCGATGCCGAGGGCGAGCTCATCCAGGTTCCAGTGCTCGACGGATCGGTCGAGTACCTGGCGCCCTTCGTCCCGTAGGGACTGCTCGGAGCGTGCCGCTGCGCCGCGAGCTTGACGAAGGCGGTGACCGACCCTCGCCCTTCGGTACCCCGGATCCAAGTCTCTGCGGCGGGGCTCTTCGAGGCCAGATAGTGTCACCGTGAACGCGGGCCCCGCTTCACATCCTGACGTCCTCGACGGGTGGCCGTGCGTGGCGCGCCCTGAGCTTGTCGAAGGGCCCCCGTGAGCCCGTGCTACGCGCCCTGAGCTCGTCGAAGGGCGGCGCATACCCGTCACGCGCCCTAGATGAAAGCATTCTCACTAAGTATCTCGCCGCGGGGCGTCGGAAGTACATAGCTTCGACGGTCAATGTCGGAGGATCCGCTTAGAGTTCGAATATGAACACCAGACCGGGCGGCGACGCACCCGACGACAACGTCGATCGTGTCGACAGCGCCGTCGGCGTGGACGCTGACGTTGACGTCGAGGGCGTTGGCGTCGACGGTGTGGATGCTGTCGCGGCGGCCCTTGCGGCGAAGTACGCGGCCGCGGTGGCAGGGGTGGCCTCGGCCGAAGCTGAGGTCATGGCGGTGCTGGCTGAGGCGCAGGCGGTGGGTTTGGAGCGGGTCGCGGAGATCCCCCGCAGCGCTGGCCGCGAAGCCGAACTTCCGCTACGGGCCCTCGCTGCGGAGCTGGGGGCGTGTGCACGGCAACCCGACCGGTCGGTACAGCGGCGGATGAACGACGCCCACACCCTCGTGACGCGCTTCGCGGCGTCGTTTGAGGCGCTGGCCGCGGGTGTCGTGTCGGTCGGGCATGTGCGGGCGATCGTCGAACACGGGGTGAAACTCACCGACCCGAAGATTCGGGCCTCGTTCGAGGTCGAGGCTTTGGAGCGGGCCGCGTCCACCACGCCCGGGCGGCTCGGACCGCAGCTCGCGCGGCTCGTGGAGCAGGTGCAGCCGACGACGTTCGCCGAGCGCCACAAGACCGCGCGGGAAGGACGCGGGGTGTGGGTGCAGGACGTCGCCGACGGCATGACCGAACTCCTCCTCCGGGGCCCGGCGGTGCCCGTGCACGGCATCCACGACATGATCACCCACATCGCCCGCGACGTCCTCAACACCGCACACGCCGCCCAAGACACGGACGCGGCTCAAGCCGCGGACGCGGGCGCGGCTGAAGCCGCGGATGCCGGGGCTGATGAGGAGTCCGACGCCGAGTGCGAAGCCCCGGTGGATTCTCGGACGCTGGATCAGGTGCGTGCCGACGTGCTCATGGAGATGGTCCTCACCCACCGCATCGACACCGAGACCGGTGAAGGGCTCGGTGACGGGCACGGTGAGCTCGCGTCGATCCGCGCGACGGTCAACGTCACCGTCCCCGCCCTCGCACTCGCTGGGGTGACGGATGACCCCGCGGAGCTGGTGGGGCGGGCGCCGATCGACCTCGACACCGCACGAATACTCGCCGCCTCGGTACCGGGATGGGAACGGGTGCTGGCTGATCCGATCACCGGCGGAGTCCTTGCCGTCGACAGGTACACGCGTTCGGCGGACTTGACCCGACATTTGAGGGTGAGGGATCCGCACTGCAGATTCCCGGGCTGCCGCATGCCCACCCACCGCTGCGACGTCGACCACGGCCAAGACTTCGCCCTCGGCGGAGCCACCGACCACAGAAACCTCTGCGCGCTGTGTCGACGACATCACACTCTGAAGGGTGAGACGCCCTGGCGGGTGAAACATCATCCGGGCGGGGTGATCGAGTGGATATCACCCGGCGGACTCCACTACATCGACACCCCACCACCGGTCACCATCGGATTCGTGCCCGACCTTGAGGACGCACCCTTCTGATCCCGACCTCGGACGCGCCAGCCAGCTCCGACCCCAGCCACCCCGGCCCCGCCAGGGGCCCAGCACCGCCAGGGGCCCAGCACCGCCAGCACCGCCCACGCCGTCAGCGATGCTGCCGAAGCGACCGTGCCACGTTCAGGACTCGAAGCGGTAGCCGAGCCCGCGCACGGTCACCAGCATCGACGGCTCGCTGGGCGTGCGCTCGATGCGGGAGCGGATGCGCTTGATGTGGACGTCGAGCGTCTTCGTGTCGCCGAAGTAGTCGCTCCCCCACACGCGATCGATCAGCTGCCCACGCGTGAGCACGCGCCCCGCGTTGCGCATGAGCACCTCGAGCAGCTCGAACTCCTTGAGCGGCATGCTGATCTCGGCGCCATCGACCGACACCGCGTGCCGGTCGATGTCGAGCGTGACCCGGCCCCCCGTGAGGATGTGGTCCTCGAGATCGACCTCGGGCTCAGCGGTCCGCCGCAGAACCGCACGCATGCGCGCGAGCAGCTCACGCGAGGAGTAGGGCTTGGTGACGTAGTCATCGGCACCGAGCTCCAGCCCCACGACGATGTCGACCTCGGAATCCTTGGCCGTCACCATGATGATCGGCACCGCGGAGGTCTGACGGATGCGCCGGCACACCTCCGTGCCGGGCATGCCGGGCAGCATCAGATCCAGCAGCACGATGTCGCAGCCGTGCTCCTCGAACGACGTGATCGCCGCGGGACCGTCCTCGGCGATCTCCACGTCATAGCCCTCGCGCCGCATCAAATAGGCGAGAGGATCGGCGAGATCGGGCTCGTCCTCGACGAGCAGAACCCGGGTCATGTCGTTGCTTCTCCCTCGGTGGTGGTCGTGCGTGTCGTGCCGCCAGCGGCCGGTCGCGACGGTGCGGCCTGGCGTCGTTTGCGGGCGAGCGGGTCGGCGCCGCGACGGCGGCGTTTGGCTTTCTCGGGATGACTCTCGGCGGCGATGCGCGGCAGCCGGATCGTGAACGTCGACCCCCGGCCCGGCCGCGACCACACCCGAACCTCACCGCCGTGACGCTGCACGGCATGCTTGACGATCGCGAGGCCCAGCCCGGTGCCGCCGGTGCGGCGCGAGCGTGCACCATCGGCGCGATAGAAGCGCTCGAAGATGCGCTGCTGATCACTCTCGGCGATGCCGATGCCCTGATCGGCCACCGCGATCTCGACGATCGTGTCGTCGGCGCGCACACCCACCCCCACGCGACCGCCGCGCGGCGAGTAGGCGATGGCGTTGGCGATCAGATTGCCGACCGCTTCGATGAGCATCGTCGGATCGCCGCGCACGACCGCACCGCGATCGCCGCCGCGAACAAGACTCACGCCCGCCGAGTCGGCCTGCACCGCGTGGGCTTCGACCGAGGCGGCGACGACCTCGTCGATCGACACGTCGCGAGGCTCGGGCAGCTCGTCGGCGGACTGCAGCCGCGAAAGATCCATGATGCGGCCGGTCAGACGCGTCAGGCGCGCCGCCTCCGCCTGCAGTCGGGCCGCGAAGACGCGGACCTGCGGCGGGTCGTCGGCGGCGGACTCGATGGCCTCCGAGAGCAGACTCACGGCTCCGACCGGCGTCTTCAGCTCGTGACTGGTGTTGGCGACGAAGTCGTAGCGCATCTGCTCGAGACGCTCCTGCTCGGTCACGTCGTCGACCACGAGCAGCACGTGCGTGCCATCGAGCGCCGCCGCGCGCGCCGACACCAGACGTCCCTCCGTCGCGAGGGAGCCGGACCCTCCCGCCGCACGACGCATGCGGAAACGCGACGTCTGCGGCTGCCCCGACGCCCGCGACGCACGCACCAGCGCGCGGAGGTCCTCGACCGTGACGACCTCGCCCGACGACATCCCGAAACTCGGCGCGGCGGGCGATGCGGCGACCACCGTGAGGGAGGCATCCACGACCGACGCGGCACCCTCCATCGCATCGAGCACCTGAAGCACGCCGTCGGGCACGATCGCCGACGCCGCCGCCTCGGCGCGCTGCGCGATACGGAGGGCGGTGAAGATCATCGCCGTCAGACCGACGCCGATGACGACTCCTCCCAGCAGCGCAAGGAGCGCGATCTGCACGGGGTCCATAAGACCCCAGCGTACGGTCACGGACTCGCGCCGATCGCGCAAGCCCCCTCTGCCCCCGTCGGCGCGCCGGTAGTATTCACCGCTCAGGCACCAATCGTTAACCTTCGCTCGGGATGATCGCGGAGGTTGTGCGGCGCCGTGTCCGTCTGCCGGGAAAGGGATCACACCGTGCGCGAAGTCTTCCACCAGTCGCTCGAGGATGTGCAGGCGCGTCTCGTCGAGATCTCCGAGCTCGTCGCGATCGCCATCGAGCACGCCACACAGGCCTTCGGCACGAGCGACGTCTCGCTCGCCGAGCAGGTCATCGAGGCCGACGCCGTCATCGACGAGAAGGCCATCGCCCTCGACGAACTCGCCATCGAGATCCTCGCCCGCCAGCAGCCCGTCGCGCGCGACCTGCGCATCGTCGTCAGCGCGCTGCGCATGTCGGCGTCGCTCGAGCGCATGGGCGACATCGCCGAACACATCGCGCAGCTCACCCGCTACCGGTTCCCCGAGCGCGCGATCCCCAAGGGTCTCAAGAGCACGTTCACGAGCATGGGACAGATCGACGTCGAGATGGCCCGCCTGCTCGCGGAGCTGCTGCGCACGCAGGACATCACGATCGCCGAACAGCTGCGCAACCTCGATGACAAGCTCGACGAGCTGCACGTCTCGGTCTTCGAGAAGGTCCTCGGCGAGAACTGGCAGGGCGAGGCGATGGCCACCGTCGACGCCACGCTCGCGAGCCGCTACCACGAACGTTTCGGCGACCATGCCGAGTCGGTCGCCAAGAAGGTGGTCTATCTCGCCACCGGCGACTGGACGACCAGCCCCGACACCGAGTAGTCACCAACGAAAGAAGGGAGCGGATGCCTGGGCCCAGGCATCCGCTCCCTTCGTCGTCACGGGGTCAGTGCTTGGCGCCCTGCGCGGCAACGGCGGCAGCACCCGCCGCAGCGGCCTCGGGGTCGAGGTACTCGCCCGGTCCGAGCGGCTCGAGGTTCTCGTCGAGACGGTAGACCAGCGGGATGCCGGTGGGGATGTTGAGCTCGGAGATGTCGTCGTCGCTGATGCCCTCGAGGTGCTTGACGAGGCCGCGCAGCGAGTTTCCGTGCGCCGTGACGAGCACCGTCTTGCCGGCCTTGAGGTCGGGGGCGATGTCGCTGTGCCAGTAAGGCAGCATGCGGTCGATGACGAGCTTGAGCGATTCGGTGCGGGGGATCTCCCCGTCGATCCCGACATAGCGGGGGTCGTTCACCTGGCTGTACTCGTCGTCATCGGCCAGCACGGGCGGCGGCACGTCGAACGAACGGCGCCACAGCATGAACTGTTCCTGGCCGAACTCCGCGAGCGTCTGCGCCTTGTCCTTGCCCTGGAGCGCCCCGTAGTGACGCTCGTTCAGGCGCCAGGAGCGCTTGACCGGGATCCACAGGCGGTCGGCGGCGTCGAGGGCGAGGTCGGCGGTCTGGATCGCCCGGCTCAGCACCGACGTGTGCAGCACGTCGGGCAGGAGTCCCGACTCGGCGAGCAGCTCACCGCCGCGCGTGGCCTCGGACTTGCCGAGCTCGGTCAGACGCACGTCCACCCAGCCGGTGAAGAGATTCAGTTCGTTCCATTCGCTCTGGCCGTGGCGGAGCAGGATCAGGGTATGGGGCGCGGTCATGGGGCCATGATATCGACGCCCGGCAAACGCCGTGCCGCCATCATGGAGGCATGACACCGCGTCGCTCCCCCACCCGCGGGCCCGTCGGCCAGGCGACCCGTGGCACGACGGGAGCGAACCGGCTGCGGCGCAACGACCGCTACCTCGCCACGTTGCCGACGCTGCGCCGCGCGGCCGATCCGCTCGTCGTCGACCTCGGCTACGGGGCGAGCGGCGTCACCGCGCTGGAGCTGCACGCGCGATTGCGAAAGCATCGCCCCGACGTCGAGGTCGTGGGGCTCGAGATCTCGCCCGAGCGCGTGGCGCGGGCGAGCGCTCAGATGGAGCGCGTGCGTGCGGGCGAGACGACGTTCGCGGCCGACGCGCGGGTGTCCTTCGGGGTCGGCGGATTCGAGATCCCGCTCGAGAACGGACGCCGTCCGACGATGATCCGCGCCATGAACGTGCTGCGCCAGTACAACGAGGGTCAAGTCGCCGCCGCCTGGGCGCTGAGCGCCGCCCGCCTCGCCCCCGGCGGTCTGCTCGTGGAGGGCACGTGCGACGAACTGGGCCGCGTCGGCTCGTGGATCGACGTCGACGCGGACGGCACCCCGCTGCGCCTCACGATCTCGCTGCGCCTCACCGGGCTCGAGACCCCCGGGATCGTCGCCGAGCGACTGCCGAAGGCACTCATCCACCGCAATGTCGCCGGAGAACGCGTGCACGACGTGCTCGCGGCGATGGATCGCGCGTGGGCCCGCGCGGCGCCCGCGGGCGCGTTCGGGGCGCGTCAGCGCTTCATCGCGACCGTCGAGGGGCTGAAAGACGACGGGATGCCGGTGCTCGGCACCAGGGCACGGTGGCGACTGGGCGAACTCACCCTCCCCTGGTCGGCCGTCGCGCCACGCTGAGGCGGCGTCAGATGCGCGGCACCTGCCGCCGCGCCTCGTCGCGCGGCATACCGGCCGCCACGAGCAGGTCGACGGCGAGGGGACGCAGAGCGGCGATGAGGTTCTGGTCGCCGAGCGAGGCGTCCGGGGCGACCTCGCGTGGATCGAGGTGGTGGGCGATACCGAGCACGCTCTCGCGCGCGACGGGCTCGAGCGAGATGTCGTCGATCGACGCGCCGACGAGGGCGATCCCCCGCCCGAGCCCCTGCAGCAGGTCGGCCACAGCCGGGCGCGGGGCGCCGTCGTCGGCCACGTACACCGCGCGGCGCGCGATCACGCGCAGGTTGCGCACCGCAAGATCCGTGCCCGCAAGGATGCGTTCGCTGCGCGCGAGGTCGGACCGCCGCCGGCGCAGCCACGGCGAGATGCGCGCGATCGCCACCGACGAGTCGAGCGTCTCGCGCCACGCCCGCACGGCGGGATCCAGTGCCCGTGCCTTCTCGAGCCCGCGCTCGGTGCGCATACGGCTGCCCCGGCGCAGGCCCTGGGCGAGGGTGTCGACGGCGTCGTCGATCGAGGCGTAGAGACGGCGCACCTCGCGCGCGGCTTCGAACCGCGGATTGCGCGGGATGAGCGCGGTGACCAGGAGCGCGGCCGCCCCGCCGAGGAGCCCGTCCAGCAGCCGCCCGAACGGGAAGGAGGCACCGGTGGCGGGCAGGATCAGCACGATCGCGGACTGGATCGAGGCCGCGATCGCGAAGGCCGGCTGCGGAGAGAGAAAGCGGCCGATGGTCAGTGTGAGCAACAGGGTGAGTCCCAGCTGCCACCACCCGTCGCCGAGCCCGAGCATGATCAGCTCGGCGATCAGGATGCCCACCAGCATCCCGGTCACGGTCTCGAGGACGCGACGCGGACGGGCATCGCGCACGAGCCCCAGACTCGAGACCGTCACTGTGGCGGCCAGCAGCGGCGCGGTGTGGCCGAGCACGAAGTACGCGAACGTGTAGGCACCGGTGGCGGCCGTGACGATCTGAAGGATGGCGAACGCCGAGCCGCGCAGCCGCTCGATGCCGGGCCGCGGGTCGAACCGGTCGCGCATGCGCACCGGCACGGCCACGGTCATCGGGGTCGAATCGGGCCGCGGTGCTCGCGCCGCCGAGCGACGATCGTCGGGCTCGGGGGCGTCGTCCTCGGCGTCGGAGCCGCCCCGGGGCCCGCTCACGCGCGGGCGCGGGACGACAACCGCGGCAGGCGGGGCACGGATGCTGCGGCCCCCGCCTCGGGAGGCACGATGACCTCCTGCGCGGCCGCGATCCGCTCGTCCTCCACCGCGATGACGACGGCCGCATCGGGGGGAAGGGTGCGCTTGACGACCGCCAGCGCGATGGGACCCAGCTCGTGGTGCAGCGCCGCCGACGTGATCCGGCCGACGACTGCGTCGTCACGCAGCACGTGCGCGCCCCGCGCGGGAAGCACCGAATCGCTGCCGTCGAGGTGCAGGAAGACCAGGCGCCGCGGGGGGTGCCCGAGATTGTGCACCTTGGCGACCGTCTCCTGGCCGCGGTAGCACCCCTTGTTCAGGTGCACCGCCGTGCGCAGCCAGTCGAGCTCGTGCGGAAGCGTGCGCTCGTCCAGCTCGGCGGCCCATCGGGGTCGCCAGGCGGCGATGCGCAGGGCCTCGGCTGCCAGCAGACCGGCCGGGGCGACGGCGCCGGCACGCACGGCGTCGGCGAGGGCCGGCAGCGCCTCCTCGGGGAGGATCGTCTCGACCCACGCGCGGTGCGCGCCGGGGTGGTCGGCTGCGGGCGCGTACTGATGCCCGCCGAGCTCGACCCCCGTCCACGGATCGGTCCACGCAGGCGCGGGCGCTCCCGCGGCGGCCGTAGCGACGGCATCCCGAGCCGGCGATGCGTCGGGGCCCGAGCGACCGATCACGACGAGGTCGGGGCGATCGGTGATCGTCACGGCCGCGCGGAAGACCATGCGGCGAAGCCAGGCGCCGAGCCCCGCGACATCGTCGGCGTCGACGATCAGCCAGGCCGTCTCGCCGTCGTCGACCACGGCGGCCGCGTGCTCGACGTGTCCGTGCGGGTCGAGCACGAGAAGCTCGGTGCCATGCCCTGCGGCAAGCCCCGTCAGGCGCTGCGAGGTGATGGTGTCGAGCCACGTCAGGCGGTCGGCGCCTGCGACCTCGAGCACCGCGCGGTCGCCGAGGTGCACGAGCGCCCGCCCTTCGGCGAGCTGGCGCTGCTCGCCGAGCGGGTTGCCGTAGTGCGCGGGGGCGGTGCTCTGCTCGTCGGTGACGGCGCCGGGCAGAGTCAGCAGCGGCGAGGCCATCAGTCTGCCCTCGCCAGGCGGGCCGACGCGTGGGCGCCGAGCTTCTGGCCGAGCGCCGCGATGTCCCACGCCCAGAGCAGATGCCCGTCGACGAGACCGTACATGCGGGTCGCCGCCGCGTAGGATTTCGCCCCGGCGGGACGCACGACGGCGTCGGTCGCCAGGTCGATGCGCGGTCCGCGGACCTGCCCCAGATAGAGCTCGGAGACGGCGTCGGCGTGCACGATCACGGCTTCGATCTCGAATCCGCCCTCGGCGGTGCGCAGCCGCTCGACGTCGTCGGCAGTGCGGGGCGCCGCCGTCTCGAGCGCGGGCAGCAGCCCGGGCCCCGGGTCCGCATGCCCGAGGGGACGCGACAGGCGCCAGAACCCCATCTCGGCGACGAGCCGCCGGTCGGGGGCGCCGTCCACTCCCTGGATCCATGCGGTCGCCGAATAGTTGAGATAGTCGCCGCCGTCATGGCTGAAGCTCACGCGATGCGAGAACTCGCCGGCGTACGTGCGTCCGGCCGCCTCGTAGTCGATGACGCCGGTGCCCTCCCAGACACCCACGAGCCACGAGAGGGGAACGAGGTCTGCGGGCAGATCCGCGGGCAGGTTCAGCACCGTGCCTCCGGCAGGTTCGACACTGCGGCGCAGCTCAGCGCTGGCCGCGGTAGAGGTTGAGGATCACCACGCCTGAGACGAACGCGATCGCGAGCGACGCCAGGCCCAGCAGACCCACGAAGAAGAGTTCGAGTGCGACGAGGTCCATACCACCCACCTTAGTGCGACGCGCGCAAGAGGAGCACGGTCACTCGGGGATGATCGCGGCGAGGCCGACGGCGGCCGACACCAGGCCGAGCACCAGCAGGGCACCCAGGATGCTGGCGCCCACGCGCTCGATGAATCCCACCGAGCGTCCGTACACGAGCTGGATGGCGAAGGCGAGGATGAGCGAGCCGGCCAGGGCGAGGGCGAACCATACGGCCCGCACCTCGAAGGGCACGAAGACGGCGATCGCGACCCCCGCGACGAGCGCGACGACCCAGACCGCCACGATGCCCGCGAATGTGGGGCGGGGGGCGAGCTCGGGTACCGTCATGCCCTCATCCTCCCCCACGGAGCGCCGGCCGCGCGACCCGTCGACGAGACTCAGCTAAAAGGTCCGGGAAGGGCTGCGCGTGCCTCACGTAGGAATGTCCGCGTAGTTCCCTGGGGTGATGAGCAGGGAGTTGTCGATGGCGGCGCGCCGTGAGATCACGAAGAAGTTCGCCCGCGAGTATGCGAAAGCAGGCAAGGAAGAGAAGGGCCGGCTGCTGGACGAGCTTGTGCACGCGACAGGCTGGACGCGTGATCACGCGCGCCGCGCGATCCGTGCCGCGAACGCACGCAAAGGTGCCGCGCGCGATCAGCAGCGTAAGCCGCGTGAGCGGAAGTACTCCTACGATGCGCTCGTGGTGCTGCAAGAAGTCTGGCGGCTGTCCGGGCAGCCGTCGGGAAAGTACTTCGCGGCGATCATGGACGACACCCTCGAACGCCTCGTCCGCTTCCGTGAGCTCGGCAAGGTCGAGCAGCGGGTCACACCGGAGGTGCTGGACGAGTTGCGATCGATGAGCGCCGCGACGATCGACCGGTACCTGAAACCGCACAAGGACGCCGCCTACCCGGTCGCGGTCTCGGGCACGAAGCCGTCCCACATCCTGCGCTCTTCGATCCCGACGCGCACCAGCATGGACGCCCCGCTGACCGTCCCGGGGTTCCTGGAGCTGGACACCGTCGCGCACTGCGGCCACTCCCTCAAAGGCGAGTTCCTGCGCACCCTGACCGGCACCGACCCGGTCGCGGGGTGGACGATGCTGCGCACGATCCGCAACAACGCCTACGTGCACGTGCACGGCGCCCTGGAATGGATGGTGAAGAACGCGCCCGTCCCGGTCGCCGGGCTCGACTTCGACAACGGATCCGAGTTCATGAACTGGGGCGTGATCGCCTGGGCGGACAAGAAGGAGATCCCCGTCACCCGGGGGCGTCCCTACAAGCACAACGACAACGCGCACGTCGAGCAACGCAACGGCGACTGGGTCCGCAAACACGCGTTCCGCTACCGCTACGAGACCGAGGCGGAGATGACCCTGCTCAACGAGCTCTGGGATTTCGTGATGGCCCGCAAGAACCATCTGCTGCCCTGCGTGAAAGCGATCGACTGGACCCACACCGCAGCCGGCCGGAAGAAGCGCGTCTACGACAAGCCACGTACCCCCTACCAGCGGTTGCTCGACGCCGGTGTGCTCGACGAGAAGACCCGCGCCCGACTGGAGCGCGAGCATGCGAAGCTGAACCCGGCACGGATCACCCGACGGATCAACCAGATCCAGCAACAACTCATCGAACTCGCCGCCGCCCGCACCCAGGGCACCCGCCCCGCCGCCTGAGCTACGCGGACATTTCACGTGAGGCAAGCATCACTCACTCCCGGACATCTTGACGTGAGGCAAGACGCCCGTTCGGCGGCGTCGGCGGGGCACGACCCGCGCGTCGGCGTAAGATAGGGGGCCACGACGGCCCTGGCGGCGTCGCTGAGAGGATTCGCGTGGCCCAACTGCTCGTTCTGAGTTCCGCACACGGCAGCGGTCCCGTTCTGCCGTCCCTGGAACTCCTGAGCCACAGGGTGCGCCAGATCCCCGCCGAGCCTGCGCAACTGGTCAACGCCCCGAGCGCCGACATCATCTTCGTCGACGCCCGCACCGACCTCGTCGGGGCCAAGTCCCTCTGCAAGATCTTGAATACGACCGGCCTGGACGCGCCCCTCATCCTCGTGGTGACCGAGGGTGGGCTCACGGCGGTCAGCACCGACTGGGGCGTCGACGACGTCATCCTCGTCAGCGCGGGCCCGGCCGAGGTCGACGCCCGCGTTCGTCTGGCGATGGGCCGCCTCTCGCAGGAGCAGGTCACCAGCCGCATCCAGACCTCGGGCATCACGATCGACGAGTCCTCCTACTCGGCGAAGGTGCACGGCAAGCCGCTGGATCTGACCTACAAGGAGTTCCAGCTCCTGCATTTCTTCGCCACGCACCCCTCGCGGGTCTTCACGCGCGAGCAGCTGCTGAGCGAGGTGTGGGGCTACGACTACTTCGGCGGCACCCGCACGGTCGACGTGCACGTGCGGCGCCTGCGCGCGAAACTGGGCGATCTCGAGCAGCTCATCGGCACCGTGCGCAACGTCGGATACCGCTTCAACGTCTACGAAGAGGACCAGCTGCCCGCCTCCAGCGGGCGCAAGGCCTGAACCCGTTCACACACGCGTCACCTGCATTTGCAATGATGTGGGGATGCTCGAATCATCGATTCTCGACGCAGGGCTCGGCGATGCCGACGACGACGACTTCGATGAGGCGGTGGAGGCGTTCGACTCGCAGCTGCCCGAGCATCGTTACCTCGATCGCGAGGTCAGCTGGCTCTCCTTCAATCAGCGCGTGCTCGAGCTCGCCGAAGACCCGGCGCTGCCGGTGCTCGAGCGGGCGAACTTCCTCGCGATCTTCGCGAGCAACCTCGACGAGTTCTTCATGGTGCGGGTCGCGGGCCTGAAGCGCCGCATCGTGACGGGCCTGGCCATGCCGACGAATGTCGGCCGCGCCCCCGCCGACGTGCTCGCCGACATCTCGGCCGAGGCGCACACCCTGCAGCTGCGTCACGCGGCGGCCTGGACCTCCCTGGTCATGCCCGCCCTCGCCGATGCGGGCATCGAGATCGTGACGTGGGATGCACTCGCCGATGAGGACCGCTCGGCGCTCTACGACTACTTCCAGTCCCAGGTCTTCCCCGTCCTGATGCCGCTCGCGGTCGATCCCGCCCACCCCTTCCCCTACATCTCGGGGCTCTCACTCAACCTCGCCGTGCGCATCCGCAACGCGCGGACGGGGCGGCAGGAGTTCGCACGTCTGAAGGTTCCGCCCATGCTCCCGCGCTTCGTCGAGGTGCCGAGCGCCGACGGCCGGGTGCGCTATCTGCCTCTCGAGGACCTCATCTCCAACCACCTCGAGGATCTCTTCCCCGGTATGGAGATCCTCGATCATCACGCGTTCCGCCTCACCCGCAACGAGGACATGGTCATCGAGGAGGACGAGACCGAGAACCTCATCCAGGCGCTCGAGGCCGAGCTGCTGCGGCGCCGGTTCGGTCCACCGATCCGGCTCGAGATCACCGACGACATGGACGAGGTGACCCTCGACCTGCTCATCACCGAGCTCGACATCACCGAGCAGGAGGTCTACCGGCTGCCCGGCCCGCTCGACCTGCGCGGACTCTTCGATCTCGCCCGCATCGACCGGCCCGAACTCCGGTACAAGCCGCACCTGCCCACGACCGCGGTCGCGTTCCAGCCCGGGGACAACAACGACCGCGTCGACATCTTCTCGGCGATCCGCAAGGGCGACGTGCTCGTGCACCACCCCTACGAGTCGTTCGCGACGAGCGTGCAGGCGTTCCTCGAGCAGGCGGCGAAAGACCCGCACGTGCTCGCCATCAAGCAGACGCTTTACCGCACGTCGGGCGACAGCCCGATCGTCGAGGCGCTCATCGACGCCGCCGAGGCCGGCAAGCAGGTGCTCGCCCTCGTCGAGATCAAGGCCCGCTTCGACGAGGCCGCCAACATCGTCTGGGCACGCAAGCTCGAGAAGGCCGGGGTGCACGTCGTGTACGGCCTGGTGGGCCTGAAGACCCACTGCAAGCTCGCGCTCGTCATCCGCGAGGAGGGCGGGGTCCTGCGCAGCTACAGTCACGTCGGCACAGGCAACTACAACCCCAAGACCAGCCGCATCTACGAGGACTTCGGCCTCTTCACCGCCGACGACCAGGTCGGCCGAGACCTGACGCGCCTGTTCAACGAACTCTCCGGCTATGCGATCGAGAAGAAGTTCAAGCGCCTCCTGGTGGCGCCCCTCCACCTGCGCAAGGGCCTGCTGCGTCTGATCGACAAGGAACGCCGCAACGCCCTCGCCGGCAAGCCGGCGCGCATCCGCATCAAGGTCAATTCGATGGTCGACGAGCAGATCATCGATGCGCTCTACCGGGCGAGTCAGGACGGCGTGCCCGTCGAGGTGTGGGTGCGCGGGATCTGCTCGCTCAAGCCGGGCGTGCCCGGCATGAGCGAGAACATCACGGTGCGCAGCATCCTGGGCCGGTACCTCGAGCACTCCCGCATCTTCGCGTTCGACAACGACGGCGACCCTCAGGTCTACATCGGCAGCGCCGACATGATGCACCGCAACCTCGACCGCCGCGTCGAGGCGCTCGTGCGCGTCGTGCAGCCCTCGCACCTGAAGGAGCTGTCGGGCCTGTTCGATCTCGCGATGAGCGATACCACCTCGTCGTGGTGGCTGGGCCCCGACGGCGAATGGGTACGGCACAGCACGGATGCCGAGGGCAAGCCTCTGATCGACATCCAGGACCGCACCATGTCGAGCGTGCAGCGCCGCCGGCGTGCACGGGCGGTGCGATGACCGATACCGCCGTCTACGCGGCGGGCGCGGTCGTGTGGCGCCTGGTCGAGAACAAGCTGCGCATCCTCGTGGTGCACCGAACCGCATACCGCGACGTCACGCTGCCCAAGGGCAAGGTCGACCCGGGTGAGATGCTCGCCGAGACCGCGGCGCGGGAGGTGGAGGAGGAGACCGGCATCCGGGTCGCGCTCGGCGCGCCCGTGGGGGTGTCGAAGTATCACCTGCCCAACGGACGCCAGAAGATCGTGCACTACTGGGCGGCGGAGGCCACCGACATCGCGATCCGCGCGTCGAGCTTCGTCCCCAACAAGGAGATCGCGGCGGTCGAGTGGGTCAGCGCCAAGAAGGCGCTCGGCTACCTCAGCTACCCCGTCGACATCGAGATCCTCGAGAATTTCCTGAAGCTCGTCGACGACGGGGTGCTCTCGACGTTCCCGATCATCGCGCTCCGGCACGGCAAAGCGGTCTCGCGCTCGGACTGGGACGGCCCGGATGCGTCGCGGCCCCTCTCGGGACGCGGCAAGCGCCAGGCGAACGCCATCGTCGGACCGCTGCAGGCGTTCGGTGTGCGCAAGATCATCAGCAGCCCGGCCGTGCGCTGCATGAAGACCGTCGTGCCTCTCTCGGCGACACTCGGCCGCAGCATCGACCGCGACGACCGGCTGAGCCAGGACGCCTGGGAGCAGGGCCGCGCCGACGTGCGCTCTCTGATCGGCCACCGGGTGCGCTCGGGCAAGGCCACCGTGCTGTGCAGCCACGGTCCCGTGCTGCCCGACGTGCTCTCCGAGCTCGCGCTGGCCACCGGCACGCTGCGCGGGTCGTACCTCGGCAGTGCCTCCGCGCTCGAGGTGGGCGCCTTCTCGGTCGTGCATCTCTCGGCGACGAACCCCGGCTCGGGCATCGTCTCGATCGAGACGCACGCGCCCACCGTGTGATCGGGCGTGTGCGCGTGCGACGCGCGGCCGGCGGCGTGCGGGTCGGCTGGTGCCGAGTGGATGCCGGGCTGACGCGTCGCGCCGTCGCCGACGCGCTCATCGCGCGGATCGCCGGCGGGACGGGGGCGATCGCGCGGTCGTGTCCGCGGTGCGGGAGCACGACGCACGGACGCCCGGTCGCGGAGGCGGCGGGCGTGCATGCGAGCGTGTCGTACGCGGACGGGTGGGTGCTCGTGGCGGTCGGCGACGCGGGCCGGGTCGATGCCGTGGGCGTGGACGCCGAGCCGCGATCACGGGCGCGCGGCGCGGCGCTGCACGGGGTCATCACCCCGGGACGGCGCACCTCGCTGCGCCGGTGGACCCGCGTCGAGGCCGTGCTCAAGGCCGATGGGCGCGGCCTGTCGGTGGATCCGGCGCGGGTGCGGATCTCACGCGGGGTGCGGGGAGTGGTCGCGCGGATCAGCGAACCGGACGCGGCGGAGAGCGACGGCATCCCGTATCGCGTGCGGCGCGTGCGCGGTCCTCGCGGACTGGTCGTGAGCCTCGCGATCCGTTCGTGATCCCCGCGAACTGCCGGAGCTACGGCAGCGGCGGCAGCGGGGTGTGCGAGAGCCAGCGCATGAAGAGATCCGCGAGGGGTTCATCGGTCACAGCCTCGGCGCACGCGACGAAGTCCTCGGTGGTGGCGAGGCCGTGCCGGTGATCGGCGCACCAGCGGTGCAGGATCTCGAAGAACGCCCGGTCTCCGACCCGCACGCGGAGCGCATGCAGCGTGAGAGCCCCGCGCTTGTAGACCCGGTCGTCGAACATCAGGTCGGGGCCGGGATCGGACAGCAGCAGATCCTGCGGCTGTGCGGCGACGCGCGCGTGGTGGACCGCCGCGCGCGCGGCCGCGGTGGGGCCCCCTGAAGCCTCGGACCAGATCCATTCCGCGTAGCAGGCGAAGCCCTCGTTGAGCCAGATGTCGCGCCAGTGCGAGAGGCCGACGCTGTTGCCGAACCACTGGTGGGCCAGCTCGTGGGCGACCAGGCGCTCGGCCGATCCGTCGAGGTGGTTCGAGCCGAACACCGCCATGCCTTGCGCCTCGAGCGGGATCTCGAGCGCATCAGCTGTGACGACGACGTCGTAGCGGCCGAGCGGATACGGCCCGAACGCGTGCTGGAACGCCCGCATCATCGCGCCGAGGTCGGCGAACGCGGTGCCGACCTCACGGTTCAGCGACGGCGGATGATGGAGCGCGCCGGGTACGCCGTCGAGCTCGAGCGCGGTCTCGACGTAGCGTCCGATCTGCACCGTCGCGAGGTACGTCGCCGTGGGTACGGGCTGCTCGAAGGTCCAGACGAGCGAACCCCCGGCGCGGCGCACCTCGCGGCGCTCCCCCGTCGCGACCACCCGATAGGCGGCATCCGTCGTCACGCTGATGCGATAGGCGGCCTTGTCGTCGGGTCGATCGTTGCAGGGGAACCAGGTCGGCGCGCCCGTCGGCTGCGCCGCGACGAGCACGCCGTCCTCGAGCTCCTCCCACCCGATCGTGCCCCAGCGCGAGCGGCGCGGTGACGGCGCACCCGCGTACGCGACCTCGATCGAGAAGCGGTCATCCAGGGCCAAGGGCGCCGCAGGGGTGACCCGCAGCATCCGCGGTCCCTGCCGGAACGACGTGCGACGCTCGCCGTCGACGCGCACCTTGTTGGCCCGCAGGCCGACCAGGTCGAGCGCGAACGAGCGGAGCGGGCGGCGGGCGACCGCATTGATCACGACGCGACCCGACAGGCGGTTGGTGGAGGGCTTGTAGTCGATCTGGATGTCGTAGGACTCGACGTCGTAGGAGAGGTCGCCGCTCTGCGGGGCATAGGCGTCGGGGGCGGGCAGGTGGGCGCCCGTCACGATGCGCTCGACTGGTACGAGCGCACCTTGACCGCGCGCCACGGCCCGATCGGATTGCCACTCCACCGGCTGCCCACCGGCACCGTCTCGCCGCGCATCACGAGCGAGGCCGGGCCCACGGTCGCGTTCGCGCCGATCGTGGCGGCGGGCAGGATCACGCTGTGCGGGCCGAGCGTGCCCCCGGGTTCGATCGAGACGGCATCCATGCTCATGATCCGATCATGGAACAGGTGCGTCTGCACGACGCAACCCCGGTTGACCGTCGATGCGTCGCCCAGCGAGACGAGGTCGGGCTCGGGCAGCCAGTAGCTCTCGCACCAGACGCCGCGGCCGATCCGCACCCCGAGCGAGCGCAGCCACACCGCCAGCGCGGGCGTGCCGGCCGCCGATCGCGCGAACCACGGAGCCGCCACCATCTCGACGAAGGTGTCGGACACCTCGGTGCGCCAGACGAAACTCGACCACAGCGGTTTCTCGCCCGCGCGGATCACGCCGACGAGCAGCCATTTCGCGAGGGTCGACACGCCCGCCGCCACGGCGCCCGCGATGAGGAGCACCACGCCCGAGAGCAGCACGGCGACGACGGCGCCGAAGGCCTGCACGAGGGCGGCGAGCGCGAACAGCACGCCGAGTCCGATCGCGCACGTCACGATCACGGGCACGATGCGACACAGCTCCCAGAGCGCCCGCGCGACCCGCAGCCCGGCACGCGGCCGGTAGGTGCGGCTCTCGTCGGCGTCGCTCGAGACCCGGCGCAGGCGCACGGCCGGCGATCCCAGCCACGACGTGCCCGCCTTGGCCTTCAGCGGTGCGGCCGAGAGCACGGCCACGAGCCCGCCCTTGGGCACCCTGTGCCCCGGTGCCGCCATGCCCGAGTTGCCGAGGAACGCGCGCTTGCCGATGCGCACCGCGCCGATGCGCATCCACCCCCCGCGCAGCTCATAGGAGGCGACCATCGTGTCGTCCGCGAGGAACGCGCCGTCCTCGATCGTCGTCATCGCGGGGATGAGCAGCACGGTGGATGCTTCGACGTCGCGTCCGACCTTCGCCCCCAGCATCCGCAGCCAGAGGGGGGTGAACAGGCTCGAGTACAGCGGGAAGAGGATCGTGCGCGACGAATCCAGCAGCCTCTCGATGGTCCACGCCTGCCAGCCGACACGGCTGCGCACGGGGTGGGTGCCCTCGGCGAGACCCACCTGCAGCAGGCGCACGAGCAGGACGACGGATGCCGCGAAGACGACACCCGCCACGAGCACGGCGGGCACGAGCCAGGCGAAGGCGGCGAGCGCCGCCGCGGCGAGGCTGCCGGCGCCGCGCATACCGGCGGCCAGCACAAGGCCGCCCGCGCTGAAGGCGACCAGCGGCAGGAGCGCGAGGAGCGCGGACGAGGCGGCGTAGGCCCACAGCCACCGCGTCGGCGCGGGAGGACGCTCGGTGGGCCAGTCCTCCGCGGCGCCGCCGACGCGCTCGGCCGGCGATCCGGCCCAGCGCTGGTCGGCGCGCACGCGGCCGAAGACCGCCGAGCCCGGCGCGATCTCGGCGCGCCGGCCGATGCGTGCACCCGGCGCGAGCGTGCTGCGCGCGCCCACCGTGGCCTCTGCGCCGATGCGCACCGAGCCGATCCGCACGACATCGCCGTCGATCCAGTACCCGGTCAGGTCGACCTCGGGCTCGATCGCGGCACCGTCACCGACCTGCAGCATCCCCGTGACGGGCGGAAGCGTGTGCATGTCGACGTCGCGCCCGATCTTGGCGCCGAGCGCGCGGGCGTAATAGCTGATCCACGGCGCACCGGCCAGGCCCACCGCATCGACCTGATCGGCGATCTGCTCGGCCAGCCACAGCCGGATGTGCACCGACCCGCCGCGCGGATGATCTCCCGCGCGGACGCCGGCCAACAGCATCCGCGCCGCCGCCGCGGCGATCGCCATGCGCCCGAACGGCGTCGCGAACACCATCAGGCCCGGCACGAGCACCCACCACGGCACGACCGGAAGCACGTCGAACCCGGGCACGAGGCGCAGGATCGCGCCCGCCGTGAGCAGATACAGCAGCCAGCGGATGCCCGTCAGGATGAACAGCGGCACACCCATGAGGGTCTGCAGGACCTGCGTCGAGCGAGGCGTGGGTGCCGGCATCCGATACGTCGAGGACGCCTCTTCGCCCAGGCGGCCCAGCGCCTTGGCCATCGCGCCCAGGCGCGGCAGGTCGTAGATGTCGGCAACCGAGAACTCGGGCGCGCGCACCCGGATGCGCGAGACGAGCTGCGCGGCCGCGAGGGAGCCGCCGCCGAGGTCGAAGAAGTCCGCGGTGGCATCCGGCACGGGCACCCCGAGAACGGCACGCCACTGCTGCGCGAGCCAGTCCTCGACGCCCGTCAGCGAGGACTCCTCGGCTTCGACACCGGGAAGAGGCCACGGCAGGGCGGCCTTGTCGACCTTGCCCGAGGTGCGCACGGGCAGCTCGTCGACGACCGCGATCAGCGGCACCATGGGCGCGGGCAGCGTCGCCGCGAGATCGGCGCGAGCCGAGGCGCGATCGAAACCCTCGTCGACAGCCAGGTATCCGACCAGGATGTCGATTCCGGCCTCCGTGCGCCGCACCGCCACCGCGGCACCCGCGACCCGCGGCAGGGCCTGCAGCGCGGCCTCCACCTCACCGAGCTCGATGCGGCGCCCGCCGATCTTGACCTGGTCGTCCGCCCGGCCCTGGAACACGAGGCCCTCCGGGTCGTAGCGCACGAGATCGCCGGAGCGATACGCGCGTTCCCACCCCAGGGTCGGCATGGCCGCGTACTTCTCGGCGTCCTTGGCCGGGTCGAGGTATCGCGCGAGGCCCACGCCGCCGATGATCAACTCTCCGACCGCGCCCGGTGCGACGGGCGCACCCTCGGCATCGACGACGGCCAGGGCCCAGCCATCGAGCGGCAGACCGATACGGACGGGCGACGTGCCGTCGAGGATCGCGGCACACGCGACGACGGTCGCCTCGGTCGGGCCGTAGGTGTTCCACACCTCACGGCTCTCATCGGCCAGCCGCGCCGCGAGCTCGGGCGGGCACGCCTCGCCGCCGAAGATCAGCAGGCGCACGTTCTCGATCGACTCGGCCGGCCACAGGGCGGCGAGGGTGGGCACGGTCGAGACGACCGTGATCTGCTGGCGCACCAGCCACGGCGCGAGGTCCTCGCCCGACCGCACGAGCGCGCGCGGAGCCGGCACGAGACACGCGCCGTGACGCCACGCGAGCCACATCTCCTCGCACGACGCGTCGAAGGCCACCGACAGGCCCGCGAGGACGCGGTCGCCCGGCCCCAGCGGATCGTCCTGGAGGAACAGCGCCGCCTCGGCATCGACGAAGGCTGCGGCCGAGCGATGGCTGACCGCGACGCCCTTGGGCGTCCCCGTCGAGCCGGAGGTGAAGATGATCCACGCGTCATCGTCCGCGGTGGGCGGCGGGACGGCGATCACCGCGTGCGTGCTGGGGTGCGGGGCCGTGCCCGAGAAGAGGGACGATGCCGGGTCGTCGCGCGGCGTCGCCGCGACAGCATCCACCGCCTGTGTGTCGGTGGCGGGATGGAACTCGCCCGCGCCCTGAATCGTGCCGCGCACCCGCGCCTCGCCGAAGACGAGAGCCGCCCGCTCGTCGGGGTCGTCGGCGTCGACCGGCACGTACGCCGCACCCGCGGCGAGCACGCCGAGGATCGAGATGTACAGCTCCTTCGTGCCGGAGGGCATGCGCACGCCGACCCGGTCGCCGCGGCGCACCCCTGCCTCATGCAGCCGCGCCGCGGTGCGCCCCACCCGCGCCATGAGCTCGCGGTAGCTCAGCGCCCCCG
The DNA here is from genome assembly GCF_046111165.1 of Microbacterium sp. HA-8. Classification (NCBI taxonomy): domain Bacteria; kingdom Bacillati; phylum Actinomycetota; class Actinomycetes; order Micrococcales; family Microbacteriaceae; genus Microbacterium; species Microbacterium sp. HA-8. The sequence goes on along the minus strand of NZ_CP162025.1, from coordinate 1,069,450 downwards.
ATCCGTCGTCGATCGCCGATGCCTCCGGGTGCCGGGCCGTCGTGGCGCGCAGGATGTCGAGCAGCGTGCGCTCGGCGGGCGCGTGGGCGCGTCGATCGAGGCCCGGCTGCAGGATCGGGGCCGGGCGGGGGCTCTCGTTCACGTCAGTCGGTCAGCAGCGCGACGAGCTGCGCCTTGGTCATGCGCGAGTAGCCCGCACGACCCTCGTCACGCGCGCGGGCGCGCAGGCGGGCGACCGTGAGGGAGGAGAGGTCGTCGTCGGATGCTGCGGGTCGGGGGACGTCGGTCGCTGTGGGCTCGGGCGCTGCCGGGTCGGGGGTGTCGGCCGGGGTGGGCTCGGGTTGCGGCTCCGGCTCCGGCTCCGGCTCCGGCTCCGGTGAGGAGTTGAGATCGTGCACGGCGCGGTCGGCGACCTCCGCCGCGCGCTGGGCGGCCTTCTCGGCCTTCGCGGCGGTCTTCTTCAGCGCCTTCGCCTCGGCGGAGCGGGCGTTCGCGTCAGCTTCGGCGCGTGCGGCCTCGGCGGCGGCGCGCTCGGCCTCGGCGCGCAGTGTCGCCTTGCGCTCGACCTTCGCCAGGGCCGCCTCGGTCGCCTTGCGCAGACGTGCGGCGGCGTCCTTGGCCTTGGCGGCGACCTTGGCGGGCTTGGTGCGCACCGCCTTCTTCGACGCGTCGGCACGGTCGGCGGCCTCGTCGGCGAGCGCGCGGACCTTCTTCGCGGCCTTGGGCGGCAGGGATCTGGCGGCCTTGCGCGCCTGCTTCGCGGCGGTCGCCGCGTCATCCATCGCCGCGACCGCGGCCTTCTGCTTCGTGCTCTTCTGGGCCATGGCGCACAGCATATGGGGGCCGCGTGAACAGGCTCGGGGCGCCCTCCGCCGTTCACCTCCCGTTAACCGCCCGGGCGCACTCTCTTAAGCACGCCCTCTTAGCGTCGCTGTGTGCCCTGCACCGGGACACATACCCCTGTAACGGATCGAAACGGATACACAGTGAAGATCACCCGAATCTCGCGCGTCGCGGCCCTGGGCGCCGTCGCCGCTCTCGCCCTCGCCGGTTGCGCCGCAAACGAAGGCGGCACCACGACGGAGCCCACCGAGGGCGGCAGCAGCCTCTCGGGCGAGCTCGTCGGCGCCGGTTCGTCGGCCCAGGAGGTCGGCGTCCAGGCGTGGTCGGCCGGGTTCCAGACCGTCAACCCCGACGTCACCATCAGCTACGACCCCTCGGGCTCGGGCGCGGGTCGCGACTCGTTCCAGGCCGGCGCCGTCGGCTTCGCCGGCTCCGACCGCGCTTTCACGATCGACGAGATCGCCGAGGGCCCGTTCGACGCCTGCGTCGAGGGCACGGGCATCATCGAGATCCCGTCCTACATCTCCCCGATCGCGGTCATCTTCAACCTCGACGGCATCGAGACGCTGAACATGTCCCCCGCCGTCGTCGCGGGCATCTTCGCGGGCACCATCAGCAACTGGAACGACCCGGCGATCGCCGCCGACAACGAGGGTGTCGAGCTGCCCGACCTGGCGATCACGCCGGTGCACCGCGCCGACGACTCGGGCACCACCGAGAACTTCACCGACTACCTGGCCCAGGCCGCTCCCGAGGTGTGGGAGTGGGAGGCCGACGGCGAGTGGCCCGCCACCCCCGTCACCGGTGAGGCCGCGCAGGGCACCTCGGGTGTCGTCGCCGCCGTCGAGGGCGCTCCCGGCGCGGTCACGTACGCCGACGCGTCGCGCGCCGAGGGCTTCGGCACGGTCGCGGTACGGATCGGCGACGAGTTCGTCAGCTTCACCCCCGAGGCGGCTGCCGCGATCGTCGACGCCTCGCCGCGCGAAGAGGGCCGCACCGACGGCGACCTCGCCATCGCGCTCGACCGCACGCCCGACGAGGCCGCGTACCCGATCGTTCTCGTGAGCTACATGATCGCGTGCGAGGAGTACACCGACGCCGCGACCGCGCCGCTCGTGAAGGGCTTCCTCGAGTACGTCATCAGCCCCGAGGGTCAGGACGAGGCGGCTGCCGCCGCCGGTTCCGCGCCGATCTCCGAGACGCAGCGTGAGAACATGCAGGCTGCGCTCGACCTGATCGTCGTCGAGTAATTCCTTCGGCTCCCGGTCCGCGGTCACCCGCGGACCGGGAGTCATCCCACAACTGAACATCCCGCATCACCCGAGAACAGGATGAGATGACCACCACCGCTTCACCGGCCGCCACCACGAAGGTTCCGCTGCGGCCCGGCGACCGCTGGTTCTCGGGAACCGCGCTCTTCGCCGGATCGATGATCCTCGTCACGCTCGCCGCGGTCGCGATCTTCCTCGTCGTGCAGTCCGTTCCGGGCATGGCCGCAACAAGCGAAGACGCCTCGATCCTCAGCACGAACTTCTGGGACTACGTCTGGCCGCTCGCCTTCGGCACCGTCTGGGCCAGCTTCCTCGCGCTGCTCATGGCCGTCCCGCTCTCGGTGGGCGTCGCCCTCTTCATCTCGCACTACGCCCCGCGCCGACTCGCGCAGGGGCTCGGCTACGTCGTCGACCTTCTCGCCGCCGTCCCGTCCGTCGTCTTCGGCCTGTGGGGAATCCTCGTGCTCGCCCCCGCCGTGCAGCCGGTCTACAGCTGGCTCGTCGACAACGCCGGGTGGTTCCCCCTCTTCTCCGGCCCCGTCTCGGGCACCGGACGCACGATCTTCACCGCAGCGATCGTGCTCGCGGTCATGGTCGTTCCGATCATCACCGCGATCTGCCGCGAGATCTTCCTGCAGACTCCGGTGCTGCACGAGGAGGCGGCCCTCGCCCTCGGAGCGACTCGCTGGGAGATGATCCGCATGGCCGTCTTCCCCTTCGGCCGCTCCGGCATCGTCTCCGCCTCGATGCTGGGTCTCGGCCGGGCCCTCGGCGAGACCATGGCCGTCGCGATGGTGCTCTCCGCCACCGGAATCGTCAGCTTCCGTCTGCTCACCTCCGAGAACCCCAGCACGATCCCCGCGAACATCGCGCTCACCTTCCCCGAGGCCTACGGCGTCAACGTCAATGTGCTCATCGCCACGGGCCTGATCCTCTTCATCGTCACCTTCGCGGTCAACGCCTTCGCTCGGTGGGTCGTCAACCGCCGCAAGGAATTCTCGGGAGCCAACTGACATGACACTCACGTCCACCCCGACGCAGAGTCCGGCGCCCACCCCGACCTCGCAGGCGCCTCGCATCACCGCCGGTCGCCTGCCCACCTGGGTTCCTTGGGCCCTGTTGGGCGCGAGCGCGCTGCTGAGCCTGCTGATCTTCGGAATCCTCGCCGTCGCCGACGGCTCCGGCATCAACATCGCCGGTGTGCTCGTCGTGACGGCACTGGCCTACCTCGTGCTCATCACCATCGTGTCATCGATGATCGAGGGCCGCCGCAAGGCCGTCGACCGCCTCGTGACCGGTGTCGTCAGCACCGCCTTCGCGATCGCGATGGTGCCGCTGATCTCCCTCGGTGTCACGGCGATCACCAACGGCGTGGCCGGCCTCTCGGCCGCCTTCTTCACGGAGTCGATGCGCAACGTCGTCGGTGAGGGTGGCGGCGCTCTGCACGCGATCATCGGCACCGTACTGGTCACTCTCGCGGCGGCGATCATCTCGATCCCGATCGGCCTCTTCACCGCCATCTACCTCGTCGAGTACGGCGCCGGAAAGCGACTCGCGCAGGGCATCACGTTCCTCGTCGACGTCATGACCGGCATCCCCTCGATCGTCGCCGGCCTGTTCGCCTACGCTCTCTTCGCGCTGTTCCTGGGCCCCGGCATCCGCCTCGGCATCATGGGAGCGATCGCGCTGTCGGTGCTGATGATTCCCGTCGTCGTGCGCTCGAGCGAAGAGATGCTGCGCCTCGTGCCCAACGAACTGCGCGAAGCCGCATACGCCCTCGGTGTGCCGAAGTGGCTGACGATCGTCAAGGTCGTGCTGCCCACCTCGATCGCCGGGATCACGACGGGCATCATGCTCTCGATCGCCCGCGTCATCGGTGAGACCGCACCTCTGCTGATCACCGCCGGCTTCACGACGAGCATGAACTACAACCTGTTCGAGGGCCGCATGATGACGCTGCCGGTGTTCACCTACACGCAGTTCATAAACCAGGGCATTCCCGCCGAGGCGTACATCAACCGCGCGTGGGCGGCCGCGCTCGTCCTCATCGCCCTCGTCATGGCGCTCAACATCCTGGCCCGCCTCATCGCCCGGATCTTCGCCCCCAAGTTCGGGCGCTGAGCGCCACACGCCCCGCCCTTCACCTCACCCGAGAACACCCAGAGGAACACGTGTCCAAGAGCATCGAAGTCAACGACCTCAACGTCTACTACGGCGACTTCCTCGCCGTCGAGGGGGTCTCGCTCGACATCGAGCCCCGCAGCGTCACCGCCTTCATCGGCCCGTCGGGCTGCGGCAAGTCGACGTTCCTGCGCACCCTGAACCGTATGCACGAGGTCATCCCGGGCGCGCGCGTCGAGGGCGAGGTGCTGCTCGATGGCAACAACCTCTACGCCGCGGGCGTCGACCCCGTGCTCGTGCGCCGGCAGGTGGGCATGGTCTTCCAGCGCCCCAACCCGTTCCCGACGATGTCGATCCGCGACAACGTGCTCGCGGGCGTGAAGCTCAACAACAAGCGCATCTCCAAGGGCGACGCCGACGCTCTCGTCGAGAAGTCCCTTCAGGGCGCCAACCTCTGGAACGAGGTCAAGGACCGCCTCGACCGCCCCGGCTCGGGTCTCTCGGGTGGCCAGCAGCAGCGACTGTGCATCGCCCGCGCGATCGCGGTCTCGCCCGAGGTGCTGCTGATGGACGAGCCCTGCTCGGCGCTCGACCCGATCTCGACCTACGCGATCGAAGAGCTGATCGGCGAGCTCAAGAGCGAGTACACGATCGTGATCGTCACGCACAACATGCAGCAGGCGTCGCGCGTGTCCGACAAGACCGCGTTCTTCAACATCGCGGGTACGGGCAAGCCCGGCAAGCTCATCGAATACGACGACACGACGTCGATCTTCACCACCCCCACGGTGCAGGCCACCGAGGACTACGTCTCGGGCCGTTTCGGGTAAGGCCCTTCGGGACGCGCCCGCCATTCGGGGGCGGACGCGGCCGCACAGACGGGATGCCTCGGGGTGAGGCATCCCGTCTTTCTTTGTGCCACGGGGGCCGGGCGGTCTGTGCCGCGCCTGCGCGGGCTGTGCACAGCTGCGGACCGGATGCCGCGACACGCCGGGTGGGCGGCCCGAGAGACGGCGTGTCGGCCGAGATGTCCGCAGCTGTGCATGCCTCGCGGCGGGTCGGGTGTGGGGGTGGGGGTGAGCCCTCCACAGGAATGGGGTGAGAGGGGACGTCCCCGGGCGGCGCGGCCAGAGCCGGGAGCGGGATGCCGGAGGCTCCACCCTCGAGGGATGTGCACAGGTCCCTCCCCCTTCGTCCGGACGTACGCGGCGCTGAGGAGCGACGGATCGAGTCGTCGCAGCGTCGCCGCTCAGACAGCATCCGGCGATCTGCGGCACGTGCGGCGCGGTATCTACGCGACCGCGGGAACCTGCACCCCCACCCTCGCGGCGGCGGCCCACGGGGGCGCACTCACGTGCGAGAGCGCAGCCCGACACCTGGGGCTCTGGGTGCTCGATGACCCGGATCGGGTGCATGTCCGTCTGCATCGCGGCGGCCACCGCTATGCCCACGACGGATGCCGGTGCATCGAGCACTGGGACCGCGGCGGCGCGACCGATGCCTTCGGCCTGCCGGCGGTGGAGCGGATCCTGGTTCAGATCCTGCAGTGCCGCGGCATCGAGGCGATGTTCGTCGCCCTCGAATCGGCCCTCAGGAAGCGGATGCTGCCGTCTCATCGCCGCGCGGCGCTCCGTACCGCGGTGCCCGCGGCCGTGCAGCCCATCGTCGACTTCGCACGCAACGACGCCGACAGCGGGCTGGAGTCGCTCGTGCGGCTGCGACTGCGGCGCCACGGCCTGAGCGTGCGCACGCAGGTGCGCGTGCCCGGTGTGGGAAGAATCGATCTGATCATCGGGGAGCGACTGCTGATCGAGGTGGACGGCAAGGCCGGGCACGCGGACGCGACCAGCCGACACAAGGATCTCGTGCGCGACGCGCACGCGGCGATGTGGGATTACGACACGCTGCGGTTCGACTACGCGATGGTGGTGCACGACTGGGATCTCGTCGAGCGCGCCATCCTGTCTCGTGTCGCCGCCGGACGCCATCTGCGATGAGGGCCGTGCACAGCTGCGGACGGGGTGCCGCGACACGCCGCTGGCGCGGCCTGCAGCACGGCGTGTCGGCCGTCGCGTCCGCAGCTGTGCCCGCGGGGACGCCGGGGGGCAGAGGGCAGAGGGAGGCAGAGGGGGGCTCAGGACGTGCGGGCCAGAAGTGCGGCGTTGAGCGCCGCGGTGAGGGCAGCATCCACGACCACGGGACGCGCATCGAGCTCACGCACCGGCGCGGCCAGACGCACGCTCGAGAGCAGCCACATCGCGTCGACCCGGTCGAGCTCGGACACGGGCACGTCACGGTACTGCACCGATATCCCCTGCCCGTCGAGCCAGGCGAAAGCGCTCAGCTGCGTCGTGCCGTGCAGGATGCCGGAACTGGCCGGTGGCGTGACGTAGATCCCGTCGATGCGCAGCAGCGCCGTCGCGGTCGGCGCCTCGAGCACGTAGCCGTCGGAGGAGACGAAGAGCGCATCATCGGCTCCCCGGCGTCGGGCCTCGCGCAGCGCCGCCATGTTGACGGCGTACGAGAGCGTCTTGGCGCCGAGCATCAGCCACGGCGCGCGGGCCGCGGCGTCGCGGTCGACCCCGCGGTCGAGGGTGACGAGACGGATGCCGCCGGTCCGCGCCGCGGTGAAATCCGGTGCCTGCGCGACCGAGATCCACGCGGTCGCTGTGCGTCCGTCGTCGAGGCCACGACTGAGGACGAGCTTGATCGTCGCCTCGCCCGGAGGGCAGGCGGAGGCGGCGCGCGCGATCGCCTGCCGCCACTGCCCGAGGTGCGGGGCGGGAAGATCCATGAGGGCGGCCGACCGCGCGAGCCGCTCGAGGTGCGCCTCGACCTGGTGCGGGATTCCATCGAGGGCGCCCAGAGTCTCGAAGACGCCGTCGCCGCGCTGGGCGCTGAGGTCGCCGAGCAGCAGGGCGGGTGCGCCGGGATCGTGTTCGGCGAAGGTCGACCCGAAGTCGCTACGGGCATCATCGGATGCCGCCGGGTCGATCAGAAGCGCGTGACGCCAGCTCATCCCCCGAGCCTACGCGCGCGTCGCCACGCCGCTCGGGACCGCCGATCCGGCAGCTCGGAACAGCCTGCCCACGACCTCGGTTAGACTGTCATAGCCGGGCCGCAGTAACCCCGGGCTCCATCTTCTGCCGCTATGAGCGGCCATGCGCCGAGAGGCGTTCTGCGGCCCGGCACTACTGTGTCCGCATCCGGCACGACCGCGGCAACTCAGGTGAGGGCGTCGCGCCGCCACAGCGCCGCCGCCGCCGTGAGGTCGACGGCGAACGTCGACAGGCGCAGCGCGCGGGTCGTCAGCTCGCTCGAGCGCCCCGGTTCGGTCGGCTCGTAATCGTCCGCGAGATGCGTGGCACCGGATGCCTGCACCCGGCAGAACGCGGCCGCGCGATCGAGCGCGACCCCGAAATCGCCGTCGAAGACCCCGCGCAGGATCGCGTCGGAGAGTTCGATCAGCTCGTCCGGTCCGGCAGGGGCGGGCGCGCCCGCGATCACCGGGTCGACGGAGGGCAGCGCGTCGCGCCCGCGCTCGTACAGCAGCGCCGCCGTGCGCGGGTCGTCGTGGATCATCAACTGCAGCAGATAGATGCGCCACAGCGCGCCGGGCAGCGTCCGCGCCGGCGACCGCGACCACAGCTCGGCGATGTCGTCGATGCCGTGCCGATCGGTGAAGCCGATCAGGCGGTCGATCACGCCCGCATCGGGCTCGTCACGCACCCGCGAGAGCAGTGCCGCGGCGGTGGTGTGCGCGACACGCGAGACCTCGGCCGGATCATCGGCCGCGAAGAGCCGATCGAAGGTCTCGGAGGGACGACGCACGGGCTTGTGGAAGCCGGGATTCTCGTCGCTCATCACTCCAGGCTACCCGCGGCCGCGGCGAGCGCGAGCGCGCCTCACGCGGTGGGGATCGCGACGATCGGCGTCGATGTGGGCTGCCCCGTGGGGGATCCCCCCGCGGGCTCCACCGTCACGGCGATGGTGTCGCCGGGCGCCATCTGCCCCGCCAGCAGCGCGGTCGCGGTGCCCGAATCGTCGGCGGTGAACACCCCGGCGGCGATCGGCTCTTCACCCCGCACGAACCACAGCTCGTAGCTCTGATCGGCCTCGATCGGCGGAAGACCCGCCGAGACGAACACCGTCTCACCGAGAGATTCCGACCAGTGCACCGTCGCCTCTCCCCCATCGGCCAGCGTCGTCGATGCGCTCTGCGCATCCGGCGCCGCTTCGATGCGATCGAGCGCCACCACGGCCGCGGGGCGGTTCAGCTGCTGCGCGACGATCGTCGCACCCGCACCCACACCCAGCAGCAAGGCGATCGAGGCTGCGAGCGCGAACCACGCCCTCGCCCCCCATCCGGCGCGACGTGTCGGCGCCTGCGTGACCGGAACCGAGGCCGCAGCCGCAGCGGCGGGCTCGGCATCCACCCGCTTCTGAGGCGTGGTCAGGATGCTGTCGAGCAATCCCGCGCGCAGCGCCGCGGGCGGCGCGACCTCGGGCACACCGTCGGCGAGGGCCGAGACCGTGACGCGGTCCGCGTCGAGGTGGTGGCGCCATTCGGGATGCTGAGCGAGGGCGGCGACGAAGGCGCGCTCGTCGTCAGGGTCGAGCGCGTGCAGCGCGTGCCCCGCGGCGAGTTCTGCGAAATCGTGCTCCGTCATGACGTCACCCCCATCTCTGCCCTCAGGCGGGTCAGACCGTCCCGCATGCGTGTCTTGATCGTTCCCAGCGGCGCCCCCACGAGCGCCGCGATCTCGCTCTGACTGTAACCCCCGTAGTACGCGAGGGTGATCGCCTCCCGCTGAGCGTCGGGCAGGGTCTTCAGGGCCGTTGCGACCCGTTGTCCCTCGATCCGAAGCTCCACGTGCTCAGCGACCCCGTCATGTGCGACTTCCATGTCCCGGAAGCCCACCCGCACGTCCCGGTCCACGCTCGCCTGCGAAGAACGCACACGATCGACAGCCCGGCGGTGCGCCATCGTGAGCACCCAGGATCTTCCTTGACCCTTGTTCGGAGCGAAGCGGTCGGCGGATTGCCACACTTCGAGGAAGACCTCCTGGAGCACCTCTTCGCTCTGCGAGCGGTCGACGAGCACTCGAAGGATCAAACCGAACACCCGCGACGAGAGCAGGTCGTAGAGCCTTGCGAACGCGTCCCTGTCGCCCTGCGCGATGCGCACGAGGAGTTCGCCGGCGTGATCGACCGGGTCGGCGCCGCCCTCGGGCACGTCGAGTCCGTCGATAACCATGTACCCCAGCATGCCGCACGTTCGCCCGTCGTCCCTGTCGCGCGCGCGGGATCGCGCCCGCGAGAGCCAACCGTTACACTCCCGCGGCCTTGAGGGGCAGCATCCCCCGTTTCGAAGAAACTTCAATCCGATATCGGGGGCGATCCGAACAGCCTGTGAAGCCGCTCAGCGGCAAGGACAACCCCCGCACCGGGGGTGTGCCACAGCAGGGGCCTGCCGCCCCGGACACACAGGAGGAAACCATGTCACGTACGAAGCTGCGCCTCACCACCGGACTGTCGCTCGCCGTGGCGGCGACGTTCGCGCTCAGCGCCTGTTCGATGGGCGCCACGACCGCCACCGAGGACGAGACGACCGAGCCCGAAAGCACCCCCTCGATGTCGGAGGAGATGGAGATGGACCCGGCCGCCAACCTCGTCGGCGCGGGCTGCGCGGACTACGCGGCCGCCGTTCCCGACGGCGCCGGCTCGGTCGAGGGCATGGCCCAGGACCCCGTCGCGGTCGCCGCGTCGAACAACCCGCTGCTGACCACGCTCGTCTCCGCGGTCAGCGGACAGCTCAACCCCGAGGTCGACCTGGTCGACACGCTCAACGGCGACGAGTTCACCGTCTTCGCGCCCGTCGACGACGCGTTCGCGAAGATCGACCCCGCCACGATCGAGACCCTGCAGACCGACTCGGCCCTGCTGACCTCGATCCTCACCTACCACGTGGTGCCCGGCCAGGTCGCCCCTGACGAGATCCCCGGCACGCACACCACCGTGCAGGGTGCCGACCTCGAGGTCACCGGCAGCGGCGACGACCTGGTCGTCAACGGCGAGTCCGCCGTCATCTGCGGTGGCGTCCAGACCGCCAACGCCACGGTGTACCTGATCGACACGGTGCTGATGCCCCCGATGTGATCACCCTAGATCTCTGATCCGATCCGGGGGGCACGGATCAGAGGAACGGCCGCGGCCGTCGGCACCCGTTGCGAGGTGGTGCCGGCGGCCGCGTCGTCGTGCGGGTGCGGCCCGGCGCGGGGCGGGGCGGTCAGCCGAGCAGCGCCACGCCGAAGCCCGCGACGACGGTCCGCAGCTCGGCGAGGTAACGCCGAGCCTGCTCGGTGAGAGGGATCGCGGAGTGGCCGATCCAGCCGATCTCGATGCGCTCATCGACATCGAGCGGGATCGCGACGATCTCCGGGTCGAGGTCGTCGCTGATGATGCCCGTCGAGATCGTGTATCCGTCGAGGCCGATCATGAGGTTGAAGATGGTCGCACGGTCGGAGACCCGGATCTCCTGCGCACTCGAGAGGGTCGAGAGGATCTCCTCGGCGAAATAGAAAGAGTTGTTCGCCCCCTGATCGAAGGTGAGCCGCGGCAGTCCGGCGAGATCGTCGAGGGTGACGTGATCGCGGGAGGCGAGCGGGTTCTTCCGCGAGATGAAGATGTGCGGTTCGGCGCGGAAGAGCGGATGGAAGGCGAGTCCGGAGTCCCGGAGCAGCTTGTCGATGACGTTCTTGTTGAAGTCGTTGCGATAGAGGATGCCGAGCTCGCTGCGCAGCGTCCGGACGTCCTCGATGATGTCCCAGGTGCGCGTCTCGCGCAGCGAGAACTCGTACTCTGCCGCCTCGCTGCTCTTGACCATCCGCACGAACGCCTCGACGACGAACGAGTAGTGCTGCGCCGACACCCCGAGCAGGCGTCGAGACGGCGGCCGTCCGAGGTAGCGCTGCTCGAGCAGCGCGACCTGCTCGGTGACCTGCCTGGCATAGCCGAGGAACTCCGCGCCGTCCGCGGTCAGCGTCACCCCGCGCGCGGAGCGGAGCAGGAGGGCGCGGCCCACGCGGGCCTCGAGGTCCTTCATCGCCGCCGACATGGTCGGCTGCGAGACGTAGAGCAGATCGGCCGCGGCGCTGATCGAGCCCTCGGCGGCGACCTCGATGAAGTAGTGCAGCTGCTGCAGGGTGATGGATGCTGTCGCCCGAGCCATAGGTGAAGACTATAGGCATCGATAGTCAGGGCGAGTTACCCGATAGGCGTCGGATGCCTGCACGATGTGCGTAGCGACTTCCGCACGGCCGACCCCGGCCGATCACCGACCGGATTGGCCGACCATGGACAGCGAGTTCACGTTCAGCATCACCACCACCCGCTTCGACGAGGACTACTCCCCGTCGGAGAGTTCCCGGATCACGACGAACTTCGCGAACCTCGCCCGAGGTCAGCACCGCCGACAGAACCTGCGCAATGCCCTCGCGATGATCGATCAGCGCTTCAACGAGCTCGCGGCCGCCGACAACCCGACCCGGGACCGGTACACGGTCGAACTCGAGATCGTCTCCGTGGGAATGCAGTTCACGACGGAGGGCGCGGATCGGGAGTTCCCGCTGCTCGAGGTGCTCGACATCCAGATCGTCGATCGACGCACGGGGCGCCGCAGCCACGGGATCGTGGGCAACAACTTCTCGTCGTATCTGCGCGACTACGACTTCAGCGTGCGGCTGCCGGCGGTCAACGAGGGCGCGGCCGCGTTCACCGTTCCCGAGGACTTCGGCGATCTGCACGGCAAGCTGTTCCGGCACTTCCTCGACTCCGACGGCTATCGGGATCGATTCCCGCTGCCGCCCGTGATCTGCATCAGTGTCTCGACGAGCAGAACGTATCGGAGCACCGACTACCGGCATCCCGTTCTCGGCGTCGAGTATCGGCAGGACGATTACTCGCTGACCGACGAGTACTTCGCTCGGATGGGCCTGCAGGTCCGATACTTCATGCCTCCCGGCGGCGTCGCCCCGCTCGCGTTCTACTTTCGCGGCGACCTGGTGGCGGACTACACCGATCTGCAGCTCATCGGCACGATCAGCACGATGGAGACCTTTCAGAAGATCTATCGACCCGAGATCTACAACGCCCACTCGGCCGCGGGTGCGCTCTACCGCCCGAGCCTGGAGCAGCAGGACTACTCGCCCACGCAGATCGCCTACGACCGCGTCGAGCGCAGTCAACTCGCGGCGAAGCAGGGCACGTACACGGAGGAGCATTTTGTGAAACCGCACGGTCACGTCCTGGAGCGGTGGGCGGCCCGCGAACTCGCTCCCATCGGATGACGACCGGAGAACCGCCGATCGTGCACACACTTCTGCCCACCTCCACCGTCGGCAGCCTCCCGAAGCCGTCGTGGCTCGCGCAGCCTGAGACCCTGTGGTCACCCTGGAAGATGGAGGGCGACGCGCTGGTCGAGGGAAAGCAGGATGCACTGCGCATCGCCGTCCAGGAGCAGCGTCGCCGCGGCATCCACATCATCAGTGACGGCGAACAGACCCGCCAGCACTTCGTCACGACGTTCATCGAGCACCTGAGCGGCGTCGACTTCGAACGGCGCGAGACGGTGCGGATCCGAGATCGGTACGACGCGAGCGTGCCGACCGTCGTCGGCGCCGTGAGCCGCGAGAAGCCGGTGTTCGTCGACGACGCGAGATTCCTCCGCGAGCAGACCGATCAGCCCATCAAGTGGGCACTGCCCGGCCCGATGACGATGATCGACACGCTCGCCGACCGTCACTACCGCAGCCGCGAGAAGCTGGCGTGGGAGTTCGCGACGATCCTCAATCAGGAGGCGAGAGAACTCGAGGCGGCCGGGGTCGACATCATCCAGTTCGACGAGCCCGCCTTCAACGTCTTCTTCGACGAGGTCCGGGACTGGGGTGTGGCGGCGCTGGAGCGGGCGACCGAGGGCCTGCGCGCCCAGACGGCCGTGCACATCTGCTACGGCTACGGGATCGCGGCCAACACGCAGTGGAAGGCGACGCTCGGATCGGAGTGGCGGCAGTACGAGCAGACGTTCCCCCTTCTGCAGCGCTCCGCCATCGACATCGTCTCTCTGGAGTGCCAGCACTCCCACGTGCCGATGGAGCTCATCGAGCTCATCCGCGGCAAGAAGGTCATGCTCGGGGCGATCGACGTCGCGAGCGATGCGGTCGAGACGCCGGAGGAGGTCGCCGACACCCTCCGCCGCGCGCTCGCGTTCGTCGATGCCGCCAACCTGCTCCCCAGCACGAACTGCGGCATGGCGCCGCTTCCTCGGGATGTTGCACTCGGCAAACTGAGCGCGCTCAGCGCGGGCGCGGCCATCGTCCGCGACGAGCTCGCCGCCGCCTGACCGGGCGCGCTTCGCGGGTTTGGAGAAAGACGACGTGGCTATCGGTGACGGCGTGACCACGCCCCAGACAGAACGTGCTTGAGCGGTTCGGGCTTGCCGACCCTCGCGTCACGCTAACGGAGGAGATCCCCGGTTCGGAGGATGCTGGGGCGCGTTGTGATCCTCCGAAGTGGAGATCTCCTCCGTTAGCGGGGATCGCCGCCTGACTGGTGGGCCCCGTGGGGCTCGAACCCACGACCCGCGGATTAAAAGTCCGATGCTCTACCGACTGAGCTAGAGGCCCGTGACCTCCAGCCTACCGGCGATGGATGCCGCATCCCTTCGCCGCATCGCGCTACGCCGTCAGATCGATCACGCTCGCATCACCCGCGTGCTGCTGCACCGCCGCGACACCCTTCTTGGCCGCGGACTTCGAGGAGTAGGCCTCGGAGTGCGCGATCACCGCACCATCGGGAGCGGTCAGCCGGAAGCGGTACTTGCCGTTCGCATCCTCGAAGAGTTCGAACTTGCCGGGCATGATCCGCTCCATTTCGTGTCGTCGGCATCGACCCCCACTGTCGGGATTGTGTCGTGCCGCGCGCTCGGGCACAAGGGGCGGCCGAAGTTCACGCGGCCGACACACCCCTCTGCCACGATGGGGCGATGAAGCGCGATGTGGGAGCACTCATCAGCCTGTCCGTCCTCGAACCCGCCGAACTCGTGTTCTCCATCGCCGTCGCGGCGGGGGTGACCCCGGCAACCGAGAACCTCTCCTTCACCCTCGACGGCGCCCCCGTCGAGTACGAGGAGCTCACCGACGCGCACGGCACACGCCTGCAACGCCTCGCCGTCGGCGCCGGCTCCTTCGAGGCGAGCTACTCCGCGAGCGTCGTCGGCCGTGCGGTACCCGAAGAGCTCGATGCGACCGATCTGATCCGCTACCTGCGACCCAGCCGCTACTGCGAGTCCGACACCCTCGTACCCACGGCGGTCGCCGAGTTCTCGGGCGTCACCGGCGTCGAGCTGCTCGGCGCCGTCAGCTCCTGGGTGGGCACCCGTCTGGCGTACGTGAGCGGATCGAGCCTGCCCACCGACGGCGCGGTGCGCACGATGCTCGCACGCCAGGGCGTCTGCCGCGACTACGCCCACCTGTGCGTCGCTCTTCTGCGTGCGATGAACGTGCCCGCCCGCCTCGCCGCCGTCTACGCGCCGGGGCTGTACCCGATGGACTTCCACGCGGTCGCCGAGGCGTACGTGGACGACGACTGGCACGTCGTCGATGCGACCACCCTCGCCCCGCGGGGCACCATGCTGCGGATCTCGACGGGTCGCGACGCGTCCGACACGGCGTTCCTCACGACCCTTTCGGGGGCGATCGAGCTCGGCGCGATGACCGTGACCGCGGTCGCCGACGTGCTGCCCGACGACGATGTGACCAAGCTCGACCGGCTGGGCTGAGCCATCAGCATGTAAACCTGTTGACATCGTAGGTGTCAACAGGTTTACTGAACGCATGGCCGAACGCATCACCGTCACTCTGCACGAACTGGTCTCGGCCCTCGACACCTACGCCGACGCGGTGCTGCAGTCTCGCTACGGCGTGACCTACAACCAGTTCGAGTTCCTCGTCGCCGTCCATGAGCAGGCACCGACCGACATCACCGGGCTTGCGCACTGCCTCCGGGTGAGCAAGGCCGCCGTGAGCAAGCGCGTCCCGGGCCTCGTCGCCGAGGGGTGGATAACCACGGGCACCGACCCGAGCCACGCCCGCCGCGTCATGCTCGCGCTCACCCCGCGTGCCGAGCGCCTCGTCCACGACGCCGGCGGCGCACTCGACGCGGAGTTCACGGCGCTGTTCGCCGACCCGCGGCTCGACCCCCGCCGAACGGCCGGAGCGGTCGACGTACCCACCCTCAACACCCACCTCGCCGTCCTCACCGACCTCGTCCTCGAGAAGGGAACCCCCTCGTGAACCCCCGCATCCTCGTCCTGATCGGCACACCGCTGCCCGACACCCTCACGCACGCGCTCGCCGGCGCCTATGCGCGGTCCGCCGGAGCGAGCGGCGCCGAGGTGCGCGTGATCGATCTCGCCCACGACCCCGTGCCCGAGCATCCACGCACCCGCGACGAACTGCGCATGCCCCGCACCGACGCCGACGACCCGCTCGACCCGCAGGTCGCCTCCTACATCGAAGACGTGCGCTGGGCCGACCACATCGCAGTGTTCTACCCGCAGTGGTGGGGCACATACCCGGCAGCGATGAAGGCGTTCATCGACCGCGTGCTGCTGTCGGGCTTCGCGTTCCGGTACCGCCCGGCGGGCAAGCTGTGGGACCGCCTGCTGACCGGACGCACGGCGCGCATCGTCATGACGATGGACTCCCCCCGCGCCTGGAACGCGTTCGTGTACCGTGCGGCGGCCGAGACGAGCCTCACGCGGGCGATCCTCGGCTACTGCGGAATCCGCACGCGCGGCGTGACGCGCTTCGCAGAGGTGCGGCACCGCACCGACGACACGCGGCGCGGATGGGTCGACCAGGCCGCACGCCTGGGCGGACTCGACGGCGCGGCAGCGGTCTCCGCCGACCGCCGACACGCACGGCTCGGCTCATCCACCGGCCAGGGTGCGGGGGAGAACGCGGCAAGAACCCCCGTGACGACGCCCGAGAGGGCGTGACGCTCCCGGACCGTGCGCCGGGGTGCGCATACCCCCGCCGCGGTGGCACCCTGGAGACATGAGGGCCTGGATCGTGCGCTTCGCGTCGCTGTACATCTTCGATCTCGTCGTGCTGCTGCTCATCGGCTGGCTCACGCCGGGCGTGAGCGTGGGTTGGGCGGCGTTCTGGGCCGCCGTCATCCTCACCGCCGCGACGATCTGGCTCAAGCCCCTCATCCACCGTTGGTTCCGCGGCATGGCGGCGAAATCGCAGAACCGGCGCACCAAGATCGGCGAGAAGCTCGTGCAGTACGGGCTCGTCTTCGTCGTCGCCCTGATCGTCTGGGTGCTCGTCGTCGTCCTGACCCGGGTGAACGTGAGCGGCTGGTTCTGGGGCTACGTCCTGCCTCCGGTCGCCCTCCTCATCGCGTGGGCGATCTACGACCTCATCGACGACCGTATCGAGGCACGGGCAGGCGCCCTGTACGACTCCGCAACCGCTCGCGTCCGGGGCGGGCGGAGCACCGTGGATGCTGTGGCCCAGGCACCCGATTCGCCGGCAGCATCCGCGGGTCGTCGTGAACTGAAGGACGGCCTGACCGACGAACAGCGCCGCATGCTCGACGAGCTCTGAACCTCGACGAGCTCTGAACGGCGCCGCTGCCCGCCGGCCCGGTAACAATCCGTCGCGCGCGCGTCCCGCCGAGGCGGCGAGCGGGGAGAATGGGATCTCGCGCACCGTCGAGCGCTCTCGCGATCACCGCAGCCGCCGCCCCGCACCCCTCGCCTTGGAGTCCCTCATGCCCCGCACCCGCCTCGCCACCCTCGCCGCGGGCGCCGCCCTCGCAGCCCTCGCTCTCGCCGGCTGCGCCTCGGACGCCGGATCGGGCGACGGGGAGGACGCCGGCTACGTCACCCCCGGCACGCTCACGATCGCGACCGGCGACATCGCCTACTACCCCTATGTGATCGACGACGACCCGACCTCGGGTGAGGGGTTCGAAGCCGCCGTCGCGTACGCGATCGCCGACGAGCTGGGCTTCGCCGCCGACGAGGTCGAGTGGGTGCGCACGAGCTTCGAGGCGGCGATCGCGCCGGGTCCGAAGAACTTCGACTTCAACATCCAGCAGTACACGATCACCGAGGAGCGGGCGCAGGCCGTCGACTTCTCATCGCCTTACTACGCGGCGAGCCAGGCCATCGTCGCCGTCGAGGGCGGACCCGCCGACGGCGTCGACTCGATCGACGGGCTGAAAGACATCGTGATCGGCGCGATGGCGGGGTCCACGAGCGCCCAGACGCTCGAAGAGGTCGTGCAGCCGACCACCGCCCCGCAGCTGTTCGGCTCCAACGAAGACGTCGTCGCCGCCCTCAACGCGGGCCAGATCGACGCATTCGTGATCGACCTGCCCACCGCGTACCTCGCGACCGCGATGTACATCGAGGACTCCTTCATCGTCGGCGAGCTGCCGGCGGGCGGCATCCCCGACGAGTGGGGCGTGGTGCTGTCGAAGGACTCGCCCCTCACCGACGACGTCACCGCAGCGATCGACGAGCTGCGCGAGAGAGGCACCCTCGCCGAGATCACCGACGAATGGCTGGGCGCCGGCCAGGGCGTGACGCTGCTGCAGTGACCCGGCGCGGCGCCGATCACCGCCGGCCCGGTAGCGTCGAGCCGTGAGCGATCACTCCCCCAGCGAGCTCGAGCTCGACCGGCGCGCGTACCGCGCACGCCAGTCGCAGCGCTCGGTGCTGGTCGCGATCGCGTCATCGCTCGCCTTCGCGCTGATCGTCTGGGTCACCGTGATCAACACCCCCGGCTGGGCGGGGGTACAGCAGGCGTTCTTCGACCCCGCCATCGCGTGGGATGCGCTTCCCGCGGTGTGGGCCGGGTTCCTGCTCAATCTGCAGGTTCTCGGGCTGTCGGTCGTGACGGTCGGTGTGGTCGCGCTGGCGATCGCGCTGCTGCGCACGCTGCAGGGGCCCGTCTTCGTTCCCCTGCGGGCCCTCGCCGCCGCCTACACCGACATCTTCCGGGGCCTGCCGTTCATCATCGTGCTCTACCTCGTCGGCTTCGGCCTGCCGACCCTGTCGGGTGAGCGCATCCCCGTGATCGTGCTCGGCACGATCGCCGTGACCCTCACCTACTCGGCGTACGTCGCCGAGGTGATCCGCGCGGGCATCGAGTCGGTGCATCCCTCCCAGCGCCTCGCCGCCCGGGCTCTCGGTCTCGGATACGCCCAGACGCTGCGGCGCGTGGTGCTGCCGCAGGCGTTCCGCCGCATCACGCCTCCGCTCATGAACGACTTCGTCGCCATGCAGAAGGATGTCGGACTCATCTCGATCCTGGGGGCCACCGACGCCGTGCTCGCGGCGCGCATCGAGTCGTCGCAGACCTACAACTTCACCCCGTACGTCGTCGCCGGCATCCTGTTCATCCTGCTCGCGATCCCGACGATCCGCCTGACGGACTGGTACGCGGCGAGGCTGCGTCGCCGCGAGCAGTCGGGAGCGCTGCTGTGACCGTGCTGCTGCGGGCCTTCGATCTGCACAAGTCCTTCGGCGAGCGCCCCGTGCTGCGCGGCGTCTCGCTCGACCTCGCCGCCCACGAGGTCGTCGCGGTCATCGGTGCGAGCGGATCGGGCAAGTCGACGCTGCTGCGCTGCCTCGATCTGCTCGAGCCGATCGACGACGGCCAGATCCTGCTCGGCGACACCGACATCTCCGACCCGCGCATCGACGCGAACCGGGTGCGCGCGCGCCTGGGCATCGTCTTCCAGGCGTACAACCTCTTTCCGCACCTCTCGGCGCTCGACAACGTCACCCTCGCCTCGCGAGTGGTGCGGCGGGAGAGGCGACGGGATGCCGAGTCCCGCGGCCTTGCGATCCTCGAACGGGTCGGACTCGCCGACAAGGCGCGCGAACACCCCGACCGGCTCTCGGGCGGCCAGCAGCAGCGCGTGGCGATCGCGCGGGCGATCGCGACCGACCCCGAGGTGCTGCTGCTGGACGAGGTCACCTCCGCCCTCGACCCGGAGCTCGTGGGCGAGGTGCTGGAGCTTGTGCGCTCACTCGCCGAGGACGGCACCACGATCCTGATGGCGACGCACGAGATGGCGTTCGCGCGCGACGTCGCCCACCGTGTGCTGTTCCTCGATCAGGGCCGCGTGCTCGAGGAGGGCACCCCCGCCGAGGTCTTCGGCGCACCGCGCGAGGCGCGCACGCGGGCGTTCCTGGCCCGCTTCACCGCCTGAGCCGCGGCTCGCGCGGAAGTGGGGTCGAGAACAGGAGCATCGGGCCCGAATCGTCCTGTTCTCGCCGCGTCGCCTGTTCTCGCGACTCAGCCGGCGAGGCGCTCGGCGGATTCGACGACGTTCGCCACGAGCAGCGCGCGGGTCATCGGCCCCACCCCGCCGGGGTTGGGCGAGAGCCACCCCGCGACCTCGGCGACGGCCGGATCGATGTCGCCCGAGAGCTTCGCCTTGCCCGATGCGGTCGTGCCGGTGCGCGTCACCCCGACGTCGAGCACGGCGGCGCCGGGCTTGATCCAATCGGCCTTGACCAGGTGCGGAACGCCCACCGCGGCGACGACGACGTCGGCGCGGCGGACGTGCTCGGCGAGGTCGGGTGTGCGCGAGTGCGTCAGGGTCACTGTCGCGTCGGTGCCGCGTCGGGTGAGCAGCAGTCCCAGGGGGCGGCCGACGGTGATACCGCGCCCGATGACGACCACGTGCTTTCCGGCCAAGCCCACGCCGTGGCGCTCGAGCAGCTCGATGACGCCGCGCGGCGTGCAGGGCAGGGGCCCGGCGACGGCCGTCGCGGGGTCGACGCCGAGCACGAGGCGACCGAGATTCGTCGGGTGCAGGCCGTCGGCATCCTTCGCCGGGTCGATCATCTCGATGATCGTGTTCTCATCGATGCCGGCCGGAAGCGGCAGCTGCGTGATGAAGCCCGTGACGGCCGGGTCGTCGTTGAGCGCGCGCACCGCGTCGGCGATCTCCTCGAAGCTCGCCGACGCCGGAAGCTCGACCTGGATCGAGGCCACGCCGACCTCGGCACAGTCGCGATGCTTGCCCGTCACGTACGACCGCGATC
Source organism: Microbacterium sp. HA-8 (assembly GCF_046111165.1). Classification (NCBI taxonomy): domain Bacteria; kingdom Bacillati; phylum Actinomycetota; class Actinomycetes; order Micrococcales; family Microbacteriaceae; genus Microbacterium; species Microbacterium sp. HA-8. The sequence goes on along the minus strand of NZ_CP162025.1, from coordinate 1,049,083 downwards.
CCGGGTCATCGCCCACGAGGAGCGTGCCCAGACCCGGGACGATGCCCCGCTCGGCCAGCGCCGCCACGCGCGTGCGCAGCTCCTCCTTGATGGCCGCGGCCGTAGCCGTTCCGTCGAGCTTGTTCGCCGTCATCCGAATCTCCCGTCTCGAGGTACACGACGCATCGTCGCGTCGCGGCATCGCAGAATACCTATGTCCATAGTGATCCGCCGACACCGATCTTAGGTGCGGCGGACGCGCCCCACCAGCCCCGACTACTGCTCGAGGCCGGGGTACAGCGGGAACGCGGCCGTCAGAGCGGCCACCCGCGCGCGCAGCGCCTGCACGTCGGAGCCCGGCAACAGCGCGAGCGCGATGATGTCGGCCACCTCGGCGAACTCGGCCTCGCCGAAGCCGCGCGTCGCGAGCGCGGGCGTGCCGATGCGCAGACCCGACGTGACCATCGGGGGGCGCGGGTCGTTCGGCACCGAGTTGCGGTTGACGGTGATGTGGATCTCGTGCAGCAGATCTTCGGCCTGCTTGCCGTCGATCGCCGCGTCGCGCAGGTCGACGAGCACGAGGTGCACATCGGTACCGCCCGAGCGCAGGGTGATGCCGGCATCCGCGACATCCTGCTGCGTCAGCCGCTCGGCGAGGATCGCGGCGCCCCGCACCGTACGGGCCTGGCGGTCTTTGAACGCGTCGGAGGCGGCGATCTTGAACGCCGTCGCCTTCGCCGCGATCACGTGCATCAGCGGGCCGCCCTGCTGGCCCGGGAAGACCGCCGTGTTGATCTTCTTGGCCAGGTCGGCGTCGTCGGTCAGGATGAAGCCCGACCGCGGGCCGCCGATGGTCTTGTGCACCGTGGAGGAGACGACGTGCGCATGCGGCACGGGCGAGGGGTGGAGGCCTGCGGCGACGAGCCCGGCGAAGTGCGCCATGTCGACCCAGAGGTAGGCGCCCACCTCGTCGGCGATGGCGCGGAAGGCGGCGAAGTCGAGCCGGCGGGGGTAGGCCGACCAACCCGCGATGATCACCTTCGGCTTGTGCTCGAGCGCGAGGCGGCGCACCTCGGCCATGTCGACGAGCGAGGTCTCGGGGTCGACGCCGTACGCGACGATGTCGTACAGGCGGCCCGAGAAGTTGATCTTCATGCCGTGCGTGAGGTGCCCGCCGTGATCGAGCGAAAGACCCAGCAGCGTGTCGCCGGGACGCGCGATCGCGTGGAGCACCGCAGCGTTGGCCGTCGCTCCCGAGTGCGGCTGCACGTTGGCGAACTGCGCGCCGAACAGGCTCTTGGCCCGTTCGATGGCGAGCTCTTCGGCCACGTCCACCTCTTCGCAGCCGCCGTAGTAGCGGCGGCCGGGGTAGCCCTCGGCGTACTTGTTGGTGAGCACCGAGCCCTGCGACTGCAGCACCGAGACCGGCACGAAGTTCTCGGACGCGATCATCTCGAGGTACCCGCGCTGGCGGTCGAGTTCGCGCTGGAGCACCTGCGCGATCTCGGGATCGACCTCGGAGAGGGGGGCGGAGAAGAGCGGATCGGTCATAGCGGCCTCCTGGACGACGGCTTGCAGCAGGGTTCTACATCGACCCAGGCGTACGGTCGAATGCCGTTGTCAGCCGCTCCCCGGTGGTGACCCACCCAAACGCCAGTCGCGACGGGTCGAGCATACCGGATGGCGGCGACACGAAGCCCTGGTGGATGCTGTCGCCAGTTTGTTAGGGTTCCTTACATGATCCCGTACCCGGCTCGACTCGACGACGTGCCGGGAGGGCTGGCCGTGCGCCTCGCGCCCGGGTTCGTCATCGATGCCCTGGCGACGTTCGACACCGCATGGCTGCGCGCGGCGATCGGCGCACGCGCGGGATGGGACGACGGCATCCACTCGGTCGCCCACGACGCGGCGACCGTGAGCCTGCGCCTGGCGGAAGAGGCGAGCGAGCATCCCGAGGGATACCGCCTCCGCGCGGACGGGGATCGGATCGACATCGCCGCTCCGACCGAGGCCGGGCTCTTCTACGGCGCGCAGACGCTCGTGCAGCTGCTGCGCCCCGCGCCCGGTGACGGATGGCGGGTGCCGGCGATCGATATCGAGGACGCGCCGCGGTTCGCGCACCGCGGCCTGATGCTGGATGTCGCGCGGCACTTCTTCGGCGTCGAGACCGTCTGTGCGCTGATTGACCGGGCCGCAGCGCTCAAGCTCAACACGCTGCACCTGCATCTGACGGACGACCAGGGGTGGCGGCTCCACATCGATGCCTGGCCGCGCCTGACGGAGGTCGCGGCATCGGGCTCGGCGAACGGCGACCCCGGCGGGTTCTTCACCCGCGAGGACTACCGCGGGATCGTCGCGCACGCCGCCGCCCGGCACATGACCGTGGTGCCCGAGATCGACATGCCGGGGCACACGCACGCCGTCGGCGTCGCCTACCCCCACCTCGCCGCCGCGCCAGTGCTCACCGACGACCTGCGCGCGCAGGCCACGGAGCTCGACCAGGAACTGCCGGCGGCCGGCGAGCCGTACGCGGGGTGGGCGGTCGGGTTCTCGTCGCTGCGCATCGGCGACCCACGGGTCGAGGGCTTCGTGAGGGATGTCGTCGCGGAGGTCGCCGCGCTCACGCCCGGCCCGTACGTGCACATCGGCGGCGACGAGGCGCACGGCACGGACCCGTCGGACTACGCGGCCTTCGTGCGCCACGCGGCCGAGGCGGTCGCGGCGGCCGGCAAGACGCCGATCGCCTGGCACGAGGCGGGCCTTGTCGGGGGCCTGCCGGCCGGGACGGTCGGGCAGTACTGGGGTCTGCGCTCCCCCGTCGACGGCCAGGACGACGCGGCGCGCGCCTTCGACGGCGGCGTGATCCTCTCGCCGGCCGACGCGGTCTACCTCGACATGAAGTACGACGGCGGCACCCGGCTGGGGCTGACGTGGGCCGATGGCCCCACGAGCGTCGAGCGCGCCTACGACTGGGATCCGGCGACGGTGATCGACGGCCTCGACGAGGCCCGTGTGCGGGGCGTCGAGGCGGCGCTGTGGACCGAGACGATCGCCACCCCCGCCGATATCGACGAGATGGTCTTCCCGCGCATCGCCACCGCCGCGGAGATCGCGTGGTCCCCCTCGTCGGCCCTCGCCGCGGAGCGGACGTGGGAGTCGTTCCGCGTGCGCGTGGCCGCCCTCGAGCCGCTGTGGCACGCGCTCGGCATCGGGTTCTTCGCCTCGCCCGAGATCGCGCGGGTGACGAGATGAGCACGCTCATCCACTCGGTGCGGCTGATGACAGCATCCACCGCGGGAGAGATGACCGACACGGACGACGCGTGGGTGCTGTTCGAGCGCGGCCGCGTCGCCGCGCTCGGCACGGGCGACGAGTGGCGTGCGCGCGTTGCGGCGCGGGTGATCGACGGGCGGGTGGATGCCGGGCCCGGCGCTCTGCTCACCCCGGGCATGATCGATCTGCACGGGCACGGGGCGGCGGGGGTCTCGTACGACGATCCCGATGCCGATGCGGTGCTGCGCGCGGTTGCCGCCCACGCACGGCACGGCACGACCCGCGCGATCCTCTCTCTCGCCACGGCCGAGGCTGCCGCGATGCAGGCCGCGGCAGCGCGCATCGCCGATCTCGTCGGTGATGAGACCGGCGTGCTCGGGTCGCACCTCGAGGGACCCTTTCTCGACGCGGCCCACCGCGGCGCGCACGCGGGCGACCTGCTGCGCCCACCCCTCCCCGATGCCGTCGCCGCGCTGCTGCGCGCCGGCCGGGGAACCGTCCGGCAGATCACTCTGGCACCCGAGCTGCCGGGCGGATTCGACGCCGTCAGGGCTGTGGTCGACGCGGGCGCGATCGCCGCGGTCGGACACACCGGCGCATCGGCCGAGATCGCGGCGCGGGCCTTCGATGCGGGGGCGCGCATACTCACCCACGCCTTCAACGCGATGCCGGGCCTGCACCACCGCGCGCCGGGCCCCGTCGCGGCGGCCGCCGCCGACGATCGCGTCACGCTCGAGGCGATCGCCGACGGCGTGCACCTCGACCCCGTCGTGCTCACGCTGCTCACGCGCATGGCACCGGGGCGCGTCGCGCTCGTGACCGACGCGATGGCGGCGACGTGCGCGGGCGACGGCGACTACCGCCTCGGCGTCCTCGACGTCTCGGTGGAGGGCGGCATCGCGCACGTCCGCGGCACCACGACGATCGCCGGCTCCACGCTCACGCAGGACCGCGCCGTGCGGGTCGCGGTCGCCGCGGGCGTGCCCCTTCCCGACGCGGTGCACGCGGCCACGGCGGCTCCCGCCCGCCTGCTGGGCCGGGGCGACCTCGGGATGCTGCAGCCCGCCGCGGCGGCCGACGCGGTGCTCTGGAGCGCCGATCTCGCGGTGCGGGGCGTATGGCGGGCGGGCACGCGGCTGAGCTGACCGCGGCGCCCGGGGCGCAGCATCCCGTTTCTCGGCGTTGGGGCGTCAGCGCGACGTTGGGGCGTCAGGGCGACGGTGGGGCTGGGGCGTCAGGGCGACGTTGGGGCGTGCTGCTCCGCGCCCCAACGTGATTCCGACGCCCCAACGTCCGGGGGGAGGCGCGGCAGCGCGCGCCGGACGGGCGCCCGGGGCGGCACGAACCCCGTGCGGGCGGAAGCCTCATACAACTCTCATGTGCCTGGGTCGGGCACGACGCGCCGAGTGCGGCACAATGGGGAGACGTCCGTGTGTTCGGCGCCGCGCGGGCGGCATTGGGGAATGTGATCCGCGGATCACCGGCGTCTGGGGAGCATGATGGGGACTTTTCTGCCTGTCGCCGACGCGGATGACGTCGGCGCAGCTGCCGATGTCGAACTGATCCAGCGCGTGCACCGGCGCGATCCCGCCGCCTCCGCGGAGCTCTGGCGTCGCCACTACCGCCACGCGCTCGCAGCGACCGAGGCGATCGGCGACACGGAGGATCCGGCGCTCGTCGCCGACGCGTTCCGCCGCGTCGAGGAGGGCATCGTGCGCGGGGAGCGGCCTCGCGGAGCCTTCCGCGCCCATCTGCTCGCGAAGGTGCGCGCCATCGCCGTCGCGGCGGGTTCGGCCTCGGGCGCCCGCGCCCGGGTGGCCCCGCGGGACCGGTCCGCGGCCGATGCGTACGGCGAGCTCTTCTCCGACCAGCAGGAGCTGCTCTGGTACTCCGAGATCGAGGGGATGACCCCCGACGCGATCACGCCGCTCGTGCACGCCGCGCCCACGGCCGTCACCAAACTCAGCGCGGGTGCCCGCCGCGAACTGCGTCGCATCTGGCTGAAGGCGCGCCCCGCCGAGCCCGAGATCGCGGCGGAGTGCGCGTGGACGCGCACCCAGCTGCCGGCCCTCGCCGAGGCGTCGCTGAACACCGCCGACGCCGAGCGCGCACAGGAGCATCTCGCCGAGTGCCGCGCGTGCGCCGCCCTGGCGACCGAGGTCGATCGCCTGCCCTCGCGGCTCGCCGCCGGCGTGCTGCCGGGCGTGCTCGGTGCAGCCGGCGCCGCCGCCTACCGCACGACCGTTCTCGACACCGGTGTGCGAACCGCCGACATCCCGCCCGTGCCTGGCGCGGCGGCCGCGCTCGCGCCTGGCGCGACGGCGGCAGCGGCGGCAGCCGGTTCGGCCGTCATCGCCTCCGCGACCGTGACCTCCCCCGCGCCGGGCGACGTCTTCGATGCGGGCACACCCGCCGAGGTCGCCGCACGCGCTCTCGCCGCTCCGGCCGCGCTGACACCCGCGGGGCGCGCGGCGGGGCGCGCCGCCTCGACCCGCCGACCGCGTGCGGGCCGCCGCGCGTTCTCCGGCGTCGCCATCACCGCGGTGCTCGTGACCGGGGCTGTCGTCGCCACCGGCGCCGTCGCCGTTTCGGTGCTGCCGACGCTCGGCACGCAGGATACGACCCGGACCATCGACGCCGACACGCGGCTCACCGCGTCCGAGACGACGCCCACGCCACGCCCCACCCGGTCGGCCACCACCGCGCCGAGCACGACAGAGGACCCGCCCGCCCCTCTGCTGCCCGAGGCGGCACCACCGGCCTCCGGTGGCACCGATCGGGTGGGTACAGCGCCGCGCACGATCCCCCGCACACCGTCCGCGCCATTCGCGCTGCGCGATGTCTTCCAGTCGCCGGCGCCCAGCCCGTCCGCACCCACGCCGGCCCCGGTCCGCCCGACGACACCGACGACACCGACCGCGCCCACCGCGCCCAGCACACCGACGACACCCACCGGCCCCACGCCCCCGACGACGCCGGATCCCGTGCGACCCACGCCCACTCCTGATCCCGTGCAGCCGACGACCCCGCCGACCGATCCCGAACCGACGACCCCACCCGTCACCACGCCGCCGACGAACCCGCCCACCACTCCCCCGGTAGAGCCGGAGCCCGAACCGGAGCCCGAGCCCCAGCCCGACCCCGAACCCGCACCGCAGCCCGAGCCGACAACGCCGATCGCCGACCTCCTCGATCAGCTCTTCACTCCCCCACCGGCCGCCCCCTGAGCATCCCCGGCCGCGAACGGCCACCAGCCACGCCGCACCGCCCCCGCGCACACCGCTCGTAGAATCGAACGATGAGCAACACCCCCCACGTCGGACCCTCCACGCCCGAGCAGCCCCGCCCCGCGGGCGTCGTGGCACGACCGGGCGCGCTCGACATCGTCCGCCTGCTCACCGAGATCGTCGCCGTCGGAACCCTCGTGCTGTGGGGTTTCGTCTCGTTCCCCGTGCCGTGGAACATCGTCGCCGGACTCGGCGCACCCGCGTTCGCAATCCTGCTGTGGGCGCTGTTCGTCTCCCCCCGCGCGGTCGTGGCCGTGCATCCGTTCGTCGCGGCCGTCGTCGAGCTGCTCATCTTCGTGTCGGTGACGCTCGCCTGGTGGAGCATGGGGCAGCCGTGGGTCGGCGTCGCGTTCGGCCTCGTCGCCGTGGTGACGGGGATGCTCGTCGGCAGACGCCGGTTCGCGTGAGCGCCGCGCGTCCATGATCGACCACGGGGATGTCGTCACCCGCCTCCGCGGCGCACTCGGCGATCGTGTCGACACCACCGAGGCGAGCCTCGAGGGCGCCCGTGTCGACAAGTCCGGGCACCGTTCCGCGGGTGCTCCGCTCGCGGTCGTGCACGCCGCCTCGGCCGCCGACGTGCAAGAGACCCTGCGCATCGCGAGCGCGACGCGCACCCCGGTCGTCACCCGCGGCGCGGGCACCGGTCTCGCGGGGGCGGCGATGGCCGGACCCGGCGAGATCGTCCTCTCGACGCGCGCCATGACGCGGATCCTCGAGATCAACGCCGACGACCTGCTCGCGGTCGTCGAGCCCGGAATCCTCAACGCCGAGCTCGGCGACGCACTCGCCCTTCACGGCCTGTGGTGGGCACCCGATCCCGCCAGTCGCGCGATCTCGACGGTGGGCGGCAACATCGCCACCGGCGCCGGCGGCCTGCTGTGCGCGAAGTACGGCGTCGTGCGCGACGCGGTACTCGGCGTCGACCTGGTCACCGCCGATGGAGAGCTGCTGCGACTGGGTCATCGCAGCGTCAAGGGTGTGACGGGGCTCGATCTGACCTCACTCGTGATCGGATCCGAGGGCACGCTGGGCGTCATCGTCGGCGCGACGCTGAAGCTGCGCCGCCGCACACCCGGCACGGTGTGCACGATCGCGGCGACCTTCGCCGATGTAGGGCGCGCGGCACGGGCCTCCGCCGCGGTCACGGCCGCCGGCATCCAGCCCGCCCTCATGGAGTTTATGGATGCTGCAAGCCTGTCCGCCGTGCACGACCTGCTGGGCCTTCAGCCCCCGACGCCCGGCGCCACGCAGTTGACGGTGCAGACCGACGGCCCCGCGGCGGATGCCGAGGCCGACGAGATCGCGCGCGTGCTCACCGCGCACGGCGGAACCGTGGCTCTCTCGCACGATCCCGCCGAGGGCGAGCGGCTGCTCGGCATCCGCCGCTCGTTCCACGCCGCGATGGAGGCGCTCGGCACCACGCTGATCGAGGACGTCTCCGTTCCGCGCAGCGCCCTCGCGGCGATGTTTGACGAGATCGCCCGCATCGAGCGGTCCTACGACATCGCGATCCCCACCGTCGCGCATGCGGGCGACGGCAACCTGCACCCGAATTTCGTCTTCACGGCGCCCGTGGCCGAGGGTGTGCCCGCCGTGCCCGAGCACATCTGGGCCGCCGCCGACGAGCTCTTCCGTGCTGCGCTGCGCCTGGGCGGCACCCTCACCGGCGAACACGGCATCGGCGTGCTCAAGCGGCGGTGGCTGGCCGACGAGCTCGGCGACGCGCAGTGGGAGCTGCAGCGCAGGATCACGCGCGCGTTCGATCCGCTCGGCATCCTGAACCCCGGCAAGGTGTTCTGAGCGCTGCCGGGCGTGCCGGCGTTGGGCGCGCGCCCGCGCCCACACTTCGCTCCGCGCCGATGCCCGCGTCCGCGCTTTGCGCGCGCCTCCCACCCGCGAACCCACATTTTTGCAGCGAACCACCATCAGACGCGTGGTGGCTCGCTGCAAAAATGTGGGTTCGGGGACAGAGCGCGGCGGCAGCGCGCGGGCACGCGGCAGAGCGCGGCGGCAGCGCGCGGGCGCGCGGCAGAGCGCGGCGCGTCAGAGGCCCTGCCAGGCCGGCTTGTGCGCCCACGCCTCGCGGTAGTAGTCCGCGAACCCCAGGGTGGATGCTGCAGCCTCATCGACCACGACGCTCACACGCTCGTGCAACTGAATCGCCGACGCCGGCAGGGATGCGGTGAGCGGGCCCTCGACGGCGCCCGCGACCGCGGCGGCCTTGCCCTCGCCGAACGCGAGGAGGACGAGGTGGCGCGCGTCGAGGATCGTCCCGAGCCCCTGCGTGATGCAGTGCCTCGGCACCTCGTCGGGGCCGGCGAAGAACCGCGCGTTGTCCTCGCGCGTCTGCCGCGTGAGCGTCTTGACGCGGGTGCGCGACGCGAACGAGGACCCGGGCTCGTTGAACCCGATGTGACCGTCGCTGCCGATGCCGAGGATCTGCAGATCGATGCCCCCGGCATCCGCGATCTCGTGCTCGTAGTCCTCACCCGCGTGCTCGATGCCCGGCAGCGTTCCCCGCGGCACCCGCACCCGCGCCGGATCGAGCCCGAGCGGGCGCACGACCTCGCGCTCGATCACCCGCGCGTAGGACTCGGGGTGGGCGGGGTCGAGCCCGACATACTCGTCGAGCGCGAAGGCGCGCACGTGCGAGACATCCACGCCCGCGAGGCGCGTGCGCAGCGCCGCGTAAACGGGCAGCGGGGTCGATCCCGTCGCAAGTCCCAGCACCGTCTCGGGCCGGCGGCGCACGAGCGCGGCGATGTGATCGGCCACGAGCGCGCCGCCCGCCGCTGCATCGCGCACGATGATCACCTCAGCCACGCGCGAGCACCCCCCTCAGCTGCGACGCCGGGCGGTCGGCGCCCGCGAGCGCCGCGCCGAGCGCCGCCGCGGCCGAGCCCTCGGGCAGGGTCTCGATGCGCTCGTCGAGGCGCAGCGAACCGAGAAACGAGGATGCTGCGGCCGAGCGCCGCAGCTCCCGCCGCACGTCTGCCAGGAGACGGTCGCCGAGAGCTGCCAGCCCGCCGCCGATCGTCACGACATCGACGTCCGCCGTGAGCACGAGCACGCGCACCGCGGCGGAAACCCCGTGGGCCAGTCCCGCCCGCAGCGCGATCGCCCGCGTGTCGCCCGCGTCGGCGGCGTCGAACACGTCCCGCACCGGCAGCGTCCCGGGATGCCCCCAGCGGCGCGCGATCGCGGCGCCGCCGGCGAGCGCCTCGATGCAGCCCACCTGACCGCAGCGGCAGTCGGGCCCGGCGGGGTCGATCGAGATGTGTCCGATCTCGCCCGCTGCCCCGCGCGTCCCGCGCCACAGCGCGCCGCCCGTGAGCACTCCCGCGGCGACGCCCGTGCCGAGGTTGAGATACGCCATCGATGCGGCGCCGCCGCGCAGGAAGGCGGCGCCCAGGGTCGCGGCCTTGACGTCGTTCTCGATCCGCACCGCCGATCCCGACGCGTCGGCGAGCGCCGCCCCGAGATCGAACGAGTCGAGGCCGAGGTTCACCGCGTGCTCGACGCGCGTCGTTCCGGGCACGATCTGGCCCGGGATGCCGATGCCGATCGTCGTCGGATCACCGGGTGCGATGCCCGCCTGGCCCCGCAGGGCGGTGACAGCGTCGAGGATGGTCGCCACGACGGCATCCGGCCCCCAGCCTGTGGTCAGTCGCACGCGCGCGAGGATCTCGCCGTCGCGGACGGCGACCGCATCGGTCTTGGAGCCGCCGACGTCGAGCCCGAGGGTGATCGGCCGGTGCCGCGGAGGCGGGCCGGCGGGAGGTGTGTCGGACATCAGCCTTTGACCGCCCCCGAGACGAGGCCGCTGGTCATGCGGCTCTGCACGATGAGGAAGAAGATCACGACGGGAACCGCCACGAGCGTCGAGCCCGCCATCAGCTGCGCCCAGTCGATGCCGCCGTTGGGATCGAGGAAGGTGCGCAGCCACACCGGCAGCGTCATGGCCTCGGGGCGCGGGTTGAGCACGAGCGCGAAGATGAACTCGTTCCAGGCCTGGATGAAGCCGAACACACCGGTCGCGACCAGACCCGGCGCCAGCAGCGGGAACGTGATGCGCCAGAACGCCTGGGCGCGGCTGAGTCCATCGATCATCGCGGCTTCCTCGAGTTCGATGGGCACTCCGGCCACGAACCCGCGCAGCGTCCAGATCGTGAAGGGCAGGACGGTGGCGATGTAGACGGCCGAGAGCCCGATGATCGTGTTGAGCATCTGCCAGCCGTCGACGAGCCGGAAGATCGAGATGATCATCGCCTCCGCGGGGATCATCTGGATGACCAGGATCGCGATGATGAACCCGCCGCGGCTGCGGAAACGGAAACGCGACACCGCCAGCGCGGCGAGGAAGGCGAAGACGAGCGCGACGACGATCGTCACGAGAGTCACCTGCAGCGAGTTCAGCAGCGCCGGCAGGAACGGCGCGCGCCCGTCGCCCGCGAGGATCCCGGCGTAGTTGTCGAGCGTGAACTGCTCGGGCCAGAAGTTGACGTCGGTGCCGCGCACCTGCGAGTTCGGCTGCAGCGATGTGTTGAGCATCCAGTAGACCGGAAAGACGGACGCGACGAACACGATGACCGCGGCGACCGCGGCCAGGAACCCGCCCAGGCGACGGCGTCGGCGGGGGGCGCGCGCGTCGCGCCGCGCCGTGACGAGGGATGCTGTCGTGGTCACTCCGCGTCCTCCTTGATGCTGCGGCGGACGTAGAAGATCGAGATCGCCACCAGGAGCAGCACGACGATCACGGAGATCGCACCGCCCATTCCGAAATCGCCCGAGCCGAGCGAGACACGGTAGATGTAGACACCCAGCGTGTTCGTCTGCTCCGCAAGCCCGCCGATGGACTGCAGCGCGTAGATCTGGGTGAACACGCGCAGGTCCCAGATGACCTGCAGGATCGTGACGACGATGAGGATCGATCGGATGTAGGGCACGATCACGAAGAAGAACCGCTTCGCGCCGCCCGCTCCATCGAGCTGGGCGGCCTCCATGACCTCGTCGGGCACCTGCGTGAGTCCGGCGTACACCGTGAAGGCGACGAAGGGCACCGCACCCCAGACGATGATGATCGCGGCGACGAAGAAGAAGCTGAGCGGCTCGATGAGCCACGAGTGCCCCTCGAAGGGCAACCCGAACCACGAGCTCAGCACGTGGTTGAGCACGCCGTACTGGGTGTCGAAGATCCACCCCCAGACGATGGTCGCCGACAGCGGCGGCATCGCCCAGGCCAGCAGCAGGCCGATCGAGACCAGGGTGCGCAGGGCCGTGCCGAGCCGCTTCATGAGCAGCGCGACCAGCACGCCCAGCACCATCGTGACGACGACGCACACGGCGGCGAAGGCGAGCGAGCGCCCCAGCACCGCCCAGAACGCGTCGTCGGTGAGCACCGCGAGGTAGTTGTCGAAGCCGACGAACTCGGGCGGGGCGCCGAAGACCTGCTCGCGGCCGAAGCGCTGGAACGACATGATGACCAGCTGCACGAGCGGCCAGGCCGTGATCGCGGCGAGCACGATCAGGGCGGGCAGGAGGAGCGCGTACGGGGTGAACCCGCCGCGTCGCCGGCGCCGGGGCGCCCTTCCGGGGGGTGCCGGGGAGATCAGCCGCTCGCCGTCGATCGCGCTGACCGCGGGAGCGGCATCGCTGCGGACGCTCGCCATGGGGACTCCTTGTGTTCGGATGACGGGTGCTTCGGGCGGGCGGGGCGCCATGCGCCACGCACCCGCCCGCCCGAGGCGGATCAGCCGTTCAGGATCTCCTCGATCTGGATGTCGACCTCGGCGGCGAGCGCCGCCACGTCGCCGCCCTGAGCGATCTGCACGAAGAAGTCCTCGAGCACGCGGCTCGCCTCGACCTCCGCCCAGTTCGGGGAGGCGGGGGTGAGCTTGGCGTTGCCGGCGGCCGCGGTGAACGCCTCGGCCTCGGGGCTCGATCCCAGTGTCGAGGCGAGCGAGAGCTTGGCGGGGATGAGGCCGTTCTCGCCGTAGATCGTCTGGAATCCGTCGCTCAGGATGATCTCGAGCGCGGCTTTGGCCAGCTCGGGGTTCTCCGATCGCGCCGAGATGCCGATGTTCGATCCGCCGGCGAAGACCTGTGCGGCGCCGCCGTCGATGCCCGGCAGCGCGTAGACCATCGGCGCGGCGGGAGGGGCCTCGGTCTCGCACGCGCTCGCAAGGCCCAGCGCCCAGTTGGGCGCCGAGAACTGCACGGCCTGGTTCTCGCAGTACGGCGTCCACGGCTCGGCGTTGTCGCCGTCCTTGGGCGCGAGCGAGGCGTTCATCATCAGGTCCTGCACCTGCAGCAGTCCGGCGATCGAGGCGTCCGAGCTCAACTGCGCATCCCAGCCCTCCCCGTCGGCGACGGCGACCTCGCCGCCGTTCTCCCAGATGAAGGGCAGCGCGTTGTACCAGTCCTGGCCCGCGAAGTAGACGCCCGACTTTCCGGGGTTGGCCGCGGCCAGGCTCTTGGCCGTGGCGACGTACTCGTCGAGCGTCGCGGGGGCGGCGGTGACCAGCGCCGGGTCGGCGAAGACCACCCGCGCTCCGGAGTACAGCGGCGCCGCGTAGAACGCGCCGTCGTAGGATCCCGCCTCCACGAAGCCAGGCAGCAGGTCGTCGCCGCCGAGGGCTTCGTATTCGTCGGAGATGTCCAGCAGGGCGCCGACCGAGGTGAAGGCAGGCGCCTGGGTGTTGCCGAACTCGACGATGTCGGGGCTGTCCGAGCTCGACAGGCTCGTCGTCAGTTTGTCGACCAGGCCCTCCCAGGACTGCTCTTCGATGACGAGCGTCGATCCCGGGTTCTCCTCCTCGAACGTGTCGACCAGATACTCTCGCGCGGCATCGGGGGTGTCGGTGCCGACCAGCCAGACGCGGATCTCCGCGCCATCGGACTCCGAGGAGCCGCCGGCCGCGCAACCGGCCAGCACGAGCGCGCTGCCGCCCAGCAAGGCCAGCGCTCCGAGCGTCTTCTTCATGGTGATCCCTCGTGTTCTCTCGGTGGGGGTGTGGATGGGTGATGGATGGGGTGGGGGGTCCGGATGCTGTCGGGGCAGGCTCAGGAGACGCCGAGGCGACCCTGCAGCACCATGACGGCGGTGCCGCGCAGCACGATGTCCTGGCCGTAGGCGGTCAGTCGCACGCGCACCTCGTCGTGGAACTCGGCGAGCGTGCGGGCTCGGAGCGTCTCGACGGTCTGACGCATCAGGGGTCCGTCGAGCAGTTCCTCGGGGCCGGAGAGCACGATCTCCGACAGATCGAGCGCACCGACGATCGGCGCGACGGCGATACCGAGCCGCTCGCCCGCGTCGCGCAGCACCCGCTCGCGCGCGGCGTCGTCGGCCGTCTCGGCGAGCGCGTCCGACAGCGACGGCACCGACAGCCACGCCTCGAGGCAGCCGACCTTGCCGCATGCGCAGCGCGGTCCGCCGTCCGTGCCGATCGTGACGTGCCCGATCTCACCCGCGGCATAGCGGCTGCCGCGGGTGAGCTGGCCGCCGGTGAGCAGGCCGGAGCCGACGCCGGCTCCGACCTTGATCAGCATCATGTCGCCCTCCGCGCGGCCGAAGGTGTACTCGGCGAGCACGGCGGCGTTGGCGTCGTTGGCGACCAGCACCGGCAGATCGAGCGCCCGCTCCAGAGCGCCCCGCAGGTCGAACGCCGTCCACCCGAGGTTCGGCGCGCTCAGCACCACCCCCTCGTCGTCGACGATGCCGGGCGTCCCGACACCGATGCCGAGCACGGGCGCGTGCGAGTCGGCGATGAGGCGTCGCGCGAGGTCGAGGACGGCATCCACCGTGCTCTCCGTCGCGGGGCGAGCGACCTCGCGGCGCGCGACGATCTCGCCGTCGAGAGTGAGCACGGCCCCGAGGAACGCATCGGGGCCCGACAGGTCGACCCCCACGATGCGGTGCGCCGCGCGATCGATGTCGAGCAGGATCGCCGGCTTGCCCGGGCGCGAGCCCTCGCGGGGACCCTTCTCGATCACGAAGCCGTCGACGATGAGCTCGGCGACGAGGTCGCTGATCGTCACGCGTGTGAGACCCGTCTGCCGCGAGAGGTCCGCGCGGCTCATCGCGCCGTCGTGGAACAGGGTCTGGAGCACGAGGGCGCGATTGTGACCGCGCGCCTGCTCGGGCAGCACCTTGCCCGCCGAGCGCAGGGCGCGGCCGCGGCCGAACGAACGCGTGTTCGGCGCGGTGTCGAGAACGCTCGTGCGGGGTGTCTTCGGGGCAGGCATGTTTGTTAGTAGACCTTACGAACAAAGATTGCGCAAGAGTTTCCCCCACTTTCGTTCAGACGCCTTCCAAACCCCTCGGCGCCGTCCGCGCCACCGTGGCACCTAGGGTGGACGGGTGAAGGGGGAACACCACATGAACAAGAACCTGACCGCGATCGCCCTCGCGGGCATCGCCGTGCTGGGCCTGGCCGGCTGTTCAGCGGGGGGCGCGGGCGGCGCCGACGGCTCGACCGGCGGCGGGTCGCAGGCCTCCCCCGACCAGAGCGTCGCCGACGCGTGTGCGGTGGTCAACGACACCATCGAGGCCGCGGCCTCGGAGTTCCAAGACGTCTCGGCCGAAGACCCGGCCGGCGCAGCCGAGGCGCTGCGCGCCGCAGCCGACGCGATCGGCGAGGCATCGACCGAGGTCGGAAACGCCGACGTCGCCGCCCTCCTGCCGGATCTCGAGTCGGGCTTCTCGACGATCGCCGATGCCATGTCCGCGGTCGCCGAGGGGGATCTCGCCGAAGCCGAAGAGCTGCAGAGCGTCGGCACCGAGCTGCAGGAGAGCTTCACCGAGTTCCAGGAACTCTGCCTCTCGTAGACCCGTCCGTACCGTCGTCGCGGCGCGCGCGCCGCAACCGTTGCCGGAACGTGATATACCGTCGCCTACAATCGACCTGACGCGTGCACCGGCACGCGACAGGGGGGCGTGATGACGGATCTGGTGACCTCGCCGTCGCCGACGAGCGGTGCCGAGCCCGAGGGCGAGCCGCGCGTCGAGTGGGCGCCCGCACCCGACCCCGTGCGCCGGCGACGCTGGCCGATCGCGTTGTGGATCGGCATCCCCGCCCTCGCCCTGGGGGCCGCGGGCTGGTACTTCGGAACGACCCTCATCGCCCCGGGCGTCACGATCTCGGGTGTGCCCGTCGGCGGAATGACGGTGGATGCTGCGGCCGACACCGTCTCACGGACCATCGCCGAGACGGGGGTCGAGATCACCGCCGGCAATGTCACCGCGACGATCACGGGTGCCGACCTCGGCGCGCAGATCCCGGCGGAGGATCTCGCCGCCGCCGCCCTCGAGACCAACCCGCTGTGGCAGGTCGGCGGCTGGTTCCCCGACCCCGATCGTCTGACACCCACGCTCGACTCCGAGCTCGCGCTCTCCTCCCTCTCGCAGGCGTTCGCCGCCGAGTGGGTGGCTCCGATCGATGCCTCCATCGCGTATGACGACACCGGCGACACCTACGTCGTCACCCCCGACCAGCCCGGTCTGGGCGTCGATCACGCCGAGGCCGAAGCCGCCTACACGGCGCTGCTCCTCGACCCGTCGGCCCCCGCGAGCATGGACGACGCGCTCACCGAGCTCGAGGCCGACATCACGACCACCGTCGCGACCGAGCGTGCCGGCGAGCTGAACGCGATGCTCGCTTCGGCGGGCTTCTACGTCGGCGACGAGCGCACGGTTCCGATCGCGCCCGACACGACCGCGTCGTGGCTGAGCATCACCCCCGATCCCGAAGAGGGCACGATCGACATCGCCGCCGACGAGGCCGCCATCCAGGCCGTCGTCGACACGCTGCCGGCGGCCGTCGACCGACCCGCCACCAACGGTGTCGTCGTCGTCAACAACGCGGGACGCGAGCTGCGCACCGAGCAGCAGGGCGCCGACGGACGGGTGCTCGGTGCGACCGCGGGGATCGCGGCCGCGTTCGCGACGCAGCTCTCGGCCGGAGACGCCGCCTACGCCCTCGATGTCGAGGTCACCCCGGCCGAGAGGACCAGCGTCGTCCGGCTGCTCGAGGTCGATCTCTCGGAGCAGCGACTCTACGTCAAGGAGAACGGCGTCACGATCCACACCTGGCTCATCTCCAGCGGCGGGCCTGGCTGGGAGACCAACCAGGGGCGCTTCACCGTCAACGCCAAGGTGCGCATGCAGGACATGGGCAACACCGAGGTCGGCTACCTGCAGCCCGACGTCGAGTGGGTCATGTACTTCAGCGGCGACCAGGCGTTCCACGCGGTGTACTGGCGCAACATCTGGGGCACGCCCCTCTCGCACGGCTGCGTCGGCATGCCGACGGGCCTTGCCAAGCAGATCTACGAGTGGGCCGACGTCGGCACCGACGTGTGGGTGCACGCCTGAGCGAACGACGAAGGGGGTGGATGCTGCAGCATCCACCCCCTTCGTCGTTCACGGTCAGAGCGCGTCGATGATGCCGTTCAAGGTCTGCGAGGGACGCATCGCCTCGGTCACGAGCCGCTCGTCCGGACGGTAGTAGCCACCGATCTCGACCGGCGAGCCCTGCACGGCGACGAGCTCGTCGACGATCTTCTGCTCGTTCTCGGCGAGCGCGGTGGCCACCGGCGCGAACGCGGCCGCGAGGTCGGCGTCGGCCTTCTGCGCCGCCAGCTCCTGCGCCCAGTACAGGGCCAGATAGAAGTGGCTGCCGCGGTTGTCGATCGTGCCGAGGGCGCGGCCGGGCGACTTGTCCTGCTCGAGGAAGGTGCCCGTCGCCGCGTCGAGCGTGTCGGCGAGCACCTTCGCCTTGGCGTTGCCGGTGCGTTCGGCGAGATGCTCGAAGGACGCCGCGAGCGCGAAGAACTCGCCGAGCGAGTCCCACCGCAGGTAGTTCTCTGCGACGAGCTGCTGCACGTGCTTGGGGGCGGAGCCGCCCGCGCCGGTCTCGAAGAGCCCTCCGCCGGCGAGCAGCGGAACGATCGAGAGCATCTTGGCGCTCGTGCCGACCTCGAGGATCGGGAAGAGATCGGTGAGGTAGTCGCGCAGCACGTTTCCGGTGACCGAGATCGTGTCGAGACCCTGCCGCATGCGCGCCAGCGTGTAGCTGGTCGCCTCTTCGGGCGCGAGGATCAGGATCTCGAGCCCGTGCACGTCGAGGGTGGCGAGGGCCTGGTGCACCTTCGCAATCAGCTGCGCGTCGTGCGAGCGGTTGACGTCGAGCCAGAAGACGGCGGGCGACCCCGTCGCACGGGCGCGCCCGACCGCCAGGCGCACCCAGTCGATGACGGCGATGTGCTTGGTCTGCGTCGCCCGCCAGATGTCGCCGGCGCCGACGGCGTGCTCGATGAGCAGCTCGCCCTCGCCGTCGAGGATCTGCACGACGCCGTCGGTGGCGATCTCGAACGTCTTGTCGTGACTGCCGTACTCCTCGGCCGCCTGGGCCATGAGTCCGACGTTCGGCACGGTGCCGATGGTCGCGGGATCGAGCGGGCCGTGGGCGATCACATCGTCGATCACGGCCTGGTACACGCCGGCATACGAAGAGTCGGGGATCACGGCGATCGTGTCGTCCTCGCCGCCGTCGGCGCCCCAGAGCTTGCCGCCGTTGCGCACGAGTGCGGGCATCGAGGCGTCGACGATGACATCGGAGGGCACGTGCAGATTGGTGATGCCCCGGTCGGTGTTGACGTAGGACAGACGGGGACCTGCGGCCATCGCCGCGGTGAAGGCCTCGAGGATCTCGTCGCCGCCCTCGACCTTCGGCAGCCCCGCGAGGATCGCGCCGAGTCCGTTGTTCGGGTTCAGGCCCGCGGCCCGGATGCGGTCGCCGTACCGGGCGAACACGTCGGCGAAGTACGTCGTGACGACGTGACCGAAGATGATCGGGTCGCTGACCTTCATCATCGTGGCCTTCAGGTGCACCGAGTAGAGCACGTCATCGGCGGCAGCGGCATCCAGCGTCTCGGCGAGGAAAGCGTCGAGCGCCGACGCGGAGAGGAAGGTCGCGTCGATGATCTCGCGCGGCAGCACCTTGAGGTTGTCTTTGAGCACGGTCGTCGTGCCGTCGGCGGCGACATGGCGCACGGTCAGCACGTCGTCGTGCGCCGCCACCCACGACTTCTCGTTGCTCTTGAAGTCGTCGTGGCCCATGGTCGCCACCCGGGTCTGGGAACCGGCGGGGAAGGCCTTGTTGCGGTGCGGGTGCTTGCGCGCGTAGTTCTTCACCGACAGCGGCGCGCGGCGGTCGCTGTTGCCCTCGCGCAGCACGGGGTTGACCGCCGAACCCTTGATGCGGTCGTACCGGGCACGGATGTCTTTGTCTTCGATCGAAGCGGCCTCGTCGGGGTAGTCGGGGATGTCGAATCCCTGCGCCTGCAACTCGGCGATCGCGGCCTTGAGCTGCGGAATCGACGCCGAGATGTTGGGCAGCTTGATGATGTTGGCCTCGGGCAGCGTGGCGAGCCCGCCGAGTTCGGCGAGCGCGTCGCCCACCTGCTGTTCGGGCGCGAGCTTCTGCGGGAAGGCGGCGAGGATGCGACCCGCGAGCGAGATGTCGCGGGTCTCGATGTCGACCCCGGCCTGGCCGGCGACCGCCTTGACGATCGGCAGGAACGACGCCGTCGCCAGAGCCGGTGCCTCGTCGGTGTAGGTGTAGATGATGGTCGAGTCGGTCACCGGTGTCGTCTCCGTTCGGGTCGTCATTCCAGCCTATCGCAAGGCATCTTTTCTCTTGACGTCGAGATACTTCGCTCCGTGAACAGCAGGTGACCGGGTCGAGCGTCCGTGACGGGGGCACCCGGACCCCACTACCCTGTGCGTATGGCTGAGCTGCGACTGGTGGAACTGTCCGCGACGACGATCGTCGCCGTGAACAATCTCTCGCTCAAGCCGGGGCAGGAACAGTTCCTCGCCCCGGTGTCGTACGGCATCGCCGCCACCGTCGCCGATCCGGCCACGACATGGCAGCGCGTCGTCGTCGACGGTGACGAGGTCGTCGGCTTCGTCAGCGCGGGATTCGACCCCGATGCCCCCGAGGAATACTTCCGCTCGGTGCTGTGGCGCATCAACGTCGACGCCGACGATCAGGGCCGCGGTGTCGGCCGGTTCGCCGTCGAGGGGCTGCTCGAAGAGGCGCGCGCCCGGGGCCTCGACGTCGTCACCGTGATCTACGAGGCGGGCGAAGAGGGTCCCGAGGCTTTCTTCCGCCGCGTGGGCTTCACACCCACCGGTGAGACCGAGTACGGTGAGGTCATCGCCGAGATCCGACTGTAGGATCTCGCGGTTTCGTCGTGGCGGCTGGGGAGAGGCCACGACGCTCGAGACCGGCGGCGGGGCCTCGGATTCCCCTCCCCCACCGAGGCCTCGTCGCCCCCCATCGTTCCTCCGCGTCGCCGCGCGTCAGACGAGGGATTCCCGCCACGCCGCGTGCAGCTGCGCGAACTTCCCCGTGCCCGAGATGAGGTCCTCCGGCGTGCCGTCCTCGATGATGCGGCCATGTTCCATGACGAGCACCCGGTCGGCGATCGCGACCGTCGACAGGCGGTGCGCGATGATGATCGCCGTGCGATCGGCGAGCAGCGTCTGCAGCGCGTCCTGGATCTGACGCTCGCTCGGGATGTCGAGCGACGCCGTCGCCTCGTCGAGGATCAGCACGGCGGGATCGGCGAGGAACGCGCGCGCGAACGAGATCAGCTGCCGCTGACCCGCCGACACGCGTCCGCCGCGCTTGTTCACGTCGGTGCCGTAGCCATCGGGCAGGCGCTGGATGAAAGCATCCGCCCCCACAGCCCGTGCCGCGGCCTGGATCTCGTCGAGCGTCGCATCGGGCTTGCCCAGCGCGATGTTGTCGGCGACGGTGCCGCTGAACAGATACGCCTCCTGCGTCACCATGACGATCGCGCGGCGCAGGTCCTTGGGGTGCAGACTGCGCAGATCGACGCCGTCGAGCGACACCTCGCCGCGCGTGGGGTCGTAGAAGCGGGAGACGAGCTTCGCGAGGGTCGACTTGCCCGCGCCCGTCGTCCCCACGAGGGCGACGGTCTGGCCGGCGGGGATGTCGAGCGAGAAGCCCGGGAGGATCACGCGGTCGTCGGAATAGCCGAACAGCACGTCGTCGAAGCGCACATGACCGCGGGCGCTCCACAGGTCGACCGGCTGGGTGGGGTCGGGCACCGTCGGCTCCTCCTCGAGCACACCCGAGACTTTCTCGAGTGCCGCCGTGGCGGACTGGTAGGAGTTGAGGAAGAAGGCGACCTCCTGCAGGGGCGAGAAGAAGTTGCGCACGTACAGCACGGCGGCGATGAGCACGCCCACCGCGATGCCGCCCTCGGCGACCCGCACCCCACCCCAGAAGACCACGAGCGCCAACGACACCGAGGCGATCGCCATGAGCCCCGGCTCGAAGGTCCCGAAGAGCTGGATCGAGCGCATGTTCACGCCCCGGTACTTCAGCGAGAGGTCGCCGAACTCCTCGTCGTTGCGGGTCTCCTTGCGGAACGCCTTGACGGCCCGGATCCCGGTCATCGTCTCGACGAACTTCACGATGACCTGCGCGCTGATCACACGCGACTCGCGGTACACCAGCTGCGACCGCATGTAGAACCACCGCATCAGCAGCATGAGCGGGATGCCCATGACGACGAGGATCAGACCCGACTGCCAGTCGATCAGCAGCAGCGCGATGAGGGTGAACCCGCCGTAGAGGATGCCCGAGACCAGCTCGTTGAGGCCGCCGTCGAGCAGCTCGCGGATCGTGTCGAGATCGCTCGTCTGCCGCGAGATGATGCGACCCGACGTGTACGACTCGTGGAACTCGAGGCTCAGCCGCTGCGTGTGCAGGAAGATGCGCTTGCGCAGATCGAGCATGATCGCCTGCGTGAGCCGCGCGGCGACGACGACGTACCAGGCGATGAGCGCGGCCCCCGCGATCGCGGTGAGCAGGTACACCGCGACGACGCCGACCGTCGGCATCCAGTCCATGCGGTCGACCACCGCGGGCAGTGCGGTGTCGATGCCGTAGGCGATGAGCGCGGGTCCCGCGACGCGGAACGCCGTCGAGACGACCAGCAGCGCGCCCGCGAGCACCAGCTGCCAGCGCACCGCCGACATGAGCGATCCGAGCAGGCGCAGCGAGCGTCGACGGATCTCGCGGCTCTCGGCGCGCGTGTAATCGGAGCGGTCCTCGCCGCTCGTGCCGGTCACGGTCGTGCTCACGGGTTCACCTCCCCCGCCCGCATGCGGGCCTCCGGGTCTTGGGCGTTCCGGGCGGCGTCCTCGAGGCTCGAGATGACGTGCCGGTAGTGCGCGCTCGTGCGCAGCAGCTCGGAATGTGTGCCCACCGCGGAGATCCGGCCCTCCTCGAGCAGCGCGACGCGGTCGGCGAGCGTGACGGTCGAGGGCCGGTGGGCGATCACGAGCGCGGTCGTGGCGTGCAGCACCTCGCGCAGGGCGTCCTCGACGAGAGCCTCTGTGTCGACGTCGAGCGCCGAGAGCGGGTCGTCGAGCACGAGCACCGCCGGACGCGCGGCGACGGCCCGGGCGAGCGCGAGACGCTGGCGCTGACCCCCCGAGAGCGAGAGCCCCTCCTCGCCGATGATCGTGTCGACTCCGTTCGGCAGGTCCTCGACGAAACCGGCCTGCGCCACCCCGAGCGCCTCACGCAGAACCCGTTCGGCCTCGGCGGAGCCGGGCTCCAGATCCTCGCGGCCCAGCAGCACGTTCTCGCGCACCGACTGCGAGAACAGCGTCGCATCCTCGAACGCCATACCCACGTGCGTGCGCAGCTCGCGCAGCGAGAGATCGCGCACGTCGACGCCGTCGAGCACAACGCGTCCGCCGGTGACGTCATACAGCCGCCCCGGCAAGGTGGTGAGCGTCGTCTTTCCCGACCCGGTGAGCCCCACCAGCGCCATCGTCTCGCCCGGCCGCAGCACAAGGTCGATGCCATCGAGCAGATCGCGGTCGCCGGCGACGGCATCCTGATACCTGAAGTGCACGCCCTCGAAGACGAGCTCGCCCCGCGGGCTGTCGAGGGTGCGGGGATGCTCGGGGTCGGTGATCGTGTTCTGCTCGTCGAAGACCTCGAACAGGCGATCGGTGGCGGTGCGCGCGTCGAGCATGAACGAGAACAGGAATCCGATGGACTCCATCGGCCAGCGCAGCACGGTCGCCATCGCGAAGAACGCGACGAGTTCGGATGCCTGCAGCTGACCGAGCGCGGTGAGGTAGATGCCCGCGCCCAGGCACAGCGCGAAGGCGATGTCGGGCAGGAGCACGAGCCAGAACCAGATCCAGCCGATCGCCCGGGCCTTACTCAGCTCGGTCTCGCGCAGCGTCTCGGCCTGGCGGGCGAACTTGCCGAGCGCGTACTTTCCACGCCCGAACGCCTTGAGCACGCGGATGCCGTGCACGCTCTCCTCCACCGAGGTGGCGAGGTCGCCGGCCTGATCCTGGCTCTGCCGCGCGAGCGTGCCGTAGGTCTTCTCGAAGCGGTAGCCGGCGTACCAGAGGGGCGCCGAGGTGACCAGAAAGATGACACCCAGCAGCCAGTGCCACCGGAACAGCAGCACGAGGCCCACGACGATCGTCAGCACGTTCACGACGAGCAGCACGAGGCCGAAGGCGAGCCAGCGGCGCAGCATCGAGATGTCCTGCATCATCCGGCTGAGCAGCTGCCCCGACTGCCAGCGATCGTGGAATGCGACGGGCAGACGCTGCAGCCGGCCGTAGAAGGTGCGACGCAGGTCGTACTCGACCATGGTCGCGGGCCCGAGCACGAACCAGCGGCGCAGCCACACCATGGCCGCCTCCGCCAGGCCCAGCCCCAGGATCGCGGCGGCACCCCACGCCATCTGCACGAGGTCGCCCGAGGCGACGGGACCGCCCACGACCACTTCGAGCACGAGCGGGATCGTCAGCGCGAGCAGCGCCGCGACCAGCGCGCTCGCAGCACCGAGGGCGAGTCGCGGCAGCACCGGACGCGCGAACGGAATGAGCCGGGCGAGGGATCCGAGCGTCGACGATTCGGCGCGGGGCGGGGGCGTGGCGGTGCGGGTCATGATCCTTGTGGGAGGTCGTGCGGTGGCGCCGGGATCTGGCGAGGGGTGTGCGCGACGCGAGGAGTTCCAGCGGTGGGGCAGGAGCGATCGTGCAAGACGTCGGCAAAAGAGCCTTTCAGCCTATGCCCGGAATGTCACCGCTGGCAACAATCACCTCCCGGTCAGCGCGCCGCCTCGCGCGCGAGCAGCGACCGCTTGACATCGAGCCCCCACGCGAAGCCGCCGAGCGTGCCGTCCGCGCGCAGCACGCGGTGGCACGGCACGAACAGCGCGGGCGCGTTGCGCGCACAGACGGATGCCGCGGCTCGAACCGCCGCCGGGGACCCGAATGCCGCGGCGAACGACGTGTACGTCAGCGGCGCGCCGGGATCGATCCGGCGCAGCGCGCTCCACCCGCGCTCTTGCAGATCCGTGCCCCGCTGGCGCACGACGACGCCGTCGATCGCGGCGATCTCGCCGGCGTAGTAGCTCCGCGCCGCCTCCGCGGCAGGCGTCGGGCCCGCACGCAGTTCGGTCGGACGCAGGGAGGGGTGGATGCGGGCGGTGAGCGCCGCGGGATCCGCCGTCCATCCCGAGGCCAGGACGCTGCCGTCCTCGGCCGCGATGATCGTGAAGGCGCCGTCCGGCGTGGCGATCGTCTCGACGAGCGCGGCCGGTGCGGCGTGTGCCGCGAGCGCGGTCGGTGCGGAGGGAGTGCGTGTGCCGGTCATGCCGGGATCCTCTCGGTCGGTCGGTCGGCATCGAGTGCCGTGGGCGGCACGGGGGCCGCAAGGGCTGTGCGCCAGAGGTGCCCGGTGAGGTAGGACCGCCACGGCGCAACCCGTGACGCCCAGGCGTCGAGGGCGCGCGGATCGCCGGGGAGGCCCGCGCGCACCGCCCCGGCGCGCGCGGCGACGTCCGCCGGCAGGAACACATCGGGGTCACCCGTGACGCGCATGCGCACGTAGTCGGCGGTCCAGGGTCCGATCCCGGGCATCGCGAGCAACGCGGCGCGCTGATCGCGCGCGTCGTCGCCCGGGCTCAGCTCGAGATCCCCGGCCGCGATCGCGGCGGCGGTCCCGACGATCGCCCGGATCCGCGCGGCGGGGCCCCGCAGCACGTCCGCGCCGTGCTCGGCGATTGCCGCCATCGTCGGGAAGAACCGGTCGATCGGGGCCGCCGCGGTTGTGCTTGTGCCTGCGCCTGCGCCTGTGTCCGGGGTTGTGCCTGGGCTTGTGCCTGTGCCTGCACGCGCGCCTGTGCCTGCACGGGCGCCCGAGCCTGCAAGCGCGCCTGTGCCTGCACGCGCGCTTGTGGCGACAGCATCCCGCGTGGTGGCGGCATCCCGCGCCCGAGCCGCGTCGCCGGAACAGGAGTCGGCGTCAGAACAGGACGAATCACGCGCCAAAAATCCTGTTCTCGCAGCATCTCCTGTATCCGGCGCGCCGTCGAGGCCGTCGGGCAGGCGCTCGCCGAGCGCGTCGGTCAGACGGGCGAGCGCGGTGCGGGCGGCCGCGACCGATATCTGCTGGCCGATCATCGCGCGCACGAGCATCTCGTGCGGATCGGCGGCACCCGGCACCCGCAGGCCCGGGGTCCGAGCGACGAGGGGCGCCACGGCCGGGTGAGCCGCCAGCGCCGCATCGATCGCAACGGGATCGGCGTCGAGGTCGAACAGGCGCCGCGCCCGCGCGACCACGCTGGCCAATCCGCCGAGGTGGGCGAGGCGGGCCTCGAGGCGCACCCGATCGCCGTCGGCGCGCAGCCGGAGCACCGCGGGTCCGCCCGGCATCTGCAAGGTCCGCGCGAAACAGTGGGATGTCGCCGCCTCGACACCCGGGATCGCGCGCGCTGCCATCCAGGCGAAGAGTCCCGCCGCATCGAACGGCGCGCGCATGGGAAGGGCGAGCTGGATCAGGCCGGGCGCAAAACCGGGCGGAGCGGAGGCCGCACGGCGCCGCGCGCGGAGCTGCGTCGGGGTGAGGCCGAACACCTCCCGCACGGTGTCGTTGAACTGCCTCACGCTCGCGAAACCAGCGGAGAACGCCACATCGGCGGCGGGCATATCGGTGCCGACCAGCAGCATCCGTGCCGTCTGTGCCCGGTGAGCCCTGGCCAGAGCGAGCGGCCCGGCGCCGAGCTCGGCGGTGAGCATCCGTGTGAGGTGGCGTGTCGAATACCCCAGCCGGCGGGCGAGCCCCGGCACACCCTCGCGCTCGATGACGCCGTCGGCGATGAGGCGCATCGCCCGTCCGGCGGCGTCCGCGCGCAGATCCCACGCGGGCGAGCCCGGCGCCGCCTCGGGCAGGCAGCGTTTGCAGGCGCGGTACCCGGCCTCGTGCGCCGCAGCGCTCGTGGCGAAGAACGACACGTTGCCAGGCTTCGGCGTGCGCGCGGGACAGCTCGGGCGGCAGTAGATGCCCGTCGTGCGGACGGCGGTCACGAACTGTCCGTCGAAGCGCGTGTCGCGCGACGATATCGCCCGGTAGCGCTCGTCGAACGTCATCGCCGGATGACCCGGAATGGCGTTCGGTGGCGATGTCATGTCCCCAGCCTGACACGGCCGCACCGCACCCGCTCGCGGAAATCGGACACGGCGGCGGCAGTGCGCGCGCCGGGCTTGGCCGGCCCAAACGGACAACATTCCGGATGAACTTACGACCGGGCGCATTGATCACACGGATAGTGACCCGGACCGGCCATCACTCCGGAATGTTGTCCGCCCACGTCGGGGCCGGAGCCCCGGATCAGTGGAAGAAGTGGCGCTCGCCCGTGAAGAACATCGGGATGCCGGCAGAGCGCGCCGCGTTGATGACCTCTTCGTCGCGCACCGAGCCCCCGGGCTGGATGATCGCCGAGATGCCGGCGTCGATCAGCACGGCGGGTCCGTCGGCGAACGGGAAGAACGCGTCGGATGCCGCCACCGAGCCGGCCGCGCGGGCACCCGCGCGCTCGACGGCCAGTCGGCACGAATCGACCCGGTTGACCTGCCCCATGCCGATGCCGACGGTGGCCGAGTTCTTGGCCAGGACGATCGCGTTGGACTTCACCGCGCGGCATGCCTTCCACGCGAAGATGAGACCGGTCATGTCGTCCTCGGAGGGACGCTCCCCAGAGACGAGCTCCCAGTGCTTCGCCACCGATTCGATGTCGTCGGGGAACCGATCGGCGTCCTGCAGGAGCAGCCCACCGGAGACCAGGCGCACATCCATCGGCTCCTGCTTCCAGTCCGGCGGCAGCTGCAGCAGGCGCAGGTTCTTCTTCTCGGCGAAGACGGCGAGCGCCGCGGGCTCGAAGTCGGGCGCGACGATGACCTCGGTGAAGATGTCGCGGAGGTTCTCGGCCATCTTCAGCGTCACGGTGCGGTTCGCGGCGATGACACCACCGAATGCCGAGACCGGATCGCACTCGTGCGCGCGCAGGTGGGCGCTGGCGATCGGGTCGAGCGCGCTCGGCGCCCCGACGGCGATGCCGCACGGGTTGGCGTGCTTGATGATGGCCACCGCGGGCTTGACCATGTCGAAGGCGGCCCGAAGCGCGGCATCCGCGTCGACGTAGTTGTTGTACGACATCTCTTTGCCCTGCAGCTGACGCGCCTGCGCGATGCCGTGGCCGCCGAGGCGGGTGTAGATCGCTGCGCGCTGGTGCGAGTTCTCGCCGTAGCGCAGGGTCGCGAGGCGCTCGGCCTTGATCGTCAGGTGCGCGGGCAGGTCGAGGTCATCCGAGAGCGTGCCCTCGGCGAACCAGGCGGCGACGGCGGTGTCGTAGGCGGCGGTGTGCGCAAAGGCGCGTGCGGCGAGCTCGCGCCGCTGCGTCAGCGTCGTGCCGCCGGAGCGCACCGCGTCGATGATCGCGGGGTAGGACTCGGGCGAGACGACGATCGCGACGTTGGCGTGGTTCTTCGCCGATGCGCGCACCATCGCGGGGCCGCCGATGTCGATCTGCTCGACGACGTCGTCGCCCTGCGCGCCCGAGGCGACCGTCTCGACGAACGGGTAGAGGTTCACCACGACGAGCTCGAACGGCGAGATGCCGAGGTCGGCGAGCTGACGCTCGTGGTCTTCGAGTCGCAGATCGGCCAACAGGCCCGCGTGCACGCCGGGATGGAGGGTCTTCACACGCCCGTCGAGCGATTCGGGGAATCCGGTGACGCTCGCGACGTCGGTGACGGCGTGCCCCGCATCGCGGATCGCCGCGGCGGTCGAGCCGGTCGAGACGATCTCGACACCGGCCTCGGCGAGCGCGCCCGCGAGCACGAGCAGGTTGGTCTTGTCGCTGACCGACACCAACGCCCTGCGGATCGGCACGGCATCGCGATCGCGGTAGAGAGAGGGGTCGTGGCTGGGTCCTGCCATGGGCGGCTCCTTTGCGGTGGGGGCGGGCGGCGGATGCTGAGCTCAGGCGTGCGCGGACGGTGCCGCGAGATCGAGCTCGCCGGTGGCGATGCGTCGCACGACATCGATCAGCAGCCGCCGTTCGACGGGCTTGATGCGGTCGTGCAGGGAGTGCGGAGTGTCGCCGGGGAGCACGGGAACGCGCTCCTGCGCGAGGATCGGACCGGTGTCGACGCCGTCGTCGACGACGATGACACTGGCCCCGGTCTCGGTCACCCCCGCCGCGAGCGCGTCGCGCACGCCGTGGGCGCCCGGGAACTCGGGCAGGTATGCCGGATGGGTGTTGATGATGCGCGGCGCGTAGGCGGCGACGACGTCGTGCGGCAGCAGACGCATCAGGCCGCTGAGCACGATCAGATCGGGCGTCCAGACATCGAGCTGCCGGCGAAGCTCCTCGCCCCACTGCTCGCGGGTGTCGAAGTGATCGAATGCGACCATGAACGAGGGGATGCCGAACTCTTCGGCGTGCCCGAATCCGTCGGCCTCGCGATCGGCGCCGATCACGACGACCCGCGCGGGGTAATCGGGGTGCGCGGCGGCCTCGAGCAGGGCACGAAGGTTGGATCCCGTGCCCGAGATGAGGACGGCGACCGTGAGCACCCGCCCAGTCTAGTCCGCGGGGTGCGCGCTGCCGGGGTGCGGGGGCAGGCGCTCGATGGGCGCCGTCTCGTCTGTGTCGCCGCCGGGCTCGCCCTCAACGGACGCGGGCGCGGCTGCGGTGGTGGGCCCAGCCCCGGTGGCGGCGGGCGCCGCGACCCGCTCGATCGGCGCGGTCTCGTCGAGGTGATGCCAGCGATCGGGCTCGTCGTGCGCGCGACCCCACCGCTCGGCCCGGCGCAGGGTGTCGTCGTGGCTGTGCCGTCCGGGCGCCCACGCTCCCGCGCCGTGGGTCGCGGCGGCCAGCGCCCCGCCGCTGCGCAGGGGCGCGAGGAGCAGGATCGCCGCTCCGACGAGCACCTCCGCCCCCACGGCCAGCGCGACCATGCCCGCGTGCGGTCCGACGTCGACGAGCGCCCCCGGGCCGAGGGAACCCGAGGCCGCCACCGCGAGCCCGGCCACGATCCCGGCCACGACCAACGCCGTGGCGAGCGCGGTGACCAGGCGCGGCAGCATCCGATCGGTCGATGCTGACGCGGGCGACGCCGCGGCGTCTGCGGCCGCGACGAGGTCGGACCGGGCGACCCAGCCCGCGAGGGCGCCGGCGGCGACGGGGATCAGCACGACCAGCAGCAACCACATGCTCTGCACCTCGGGCAGCGCGCCCAGCACCGGGATGCCCGGAACCGGACCGATCTCGGTTCCGACGGGCGAGACCGCGGTGCCCGCGCCGAACGCGAACCCGGGGCCTGCGATCCAGGCCACCGCCCAGATCACGAGCGTCGGCAGGTAGGCGAGCTGACCGAGCGTGATGATCGTGGCGCCGACCCCGTCGATGTTGCCGGCCTGGAAGAGGGCGATGATCTCACCCGCTCCGGCGAACACGGCAACGGCGAACGCGATCGCGCCGGCGCCCACGAGCACCGCCGCGGCGATGATCGACGCGCGGACCGTCGCCTCGACGACGTGCGCCCAAGGCCGGCCGTGCGCCGCGAGGGCGTCGCGCACGGCGTCGACGATGCCGTCATCGCCCTCGTTCCATGCGCAGGCGATGCCGCCGGCCAGCACGGCGATCGTGTACACCGCCGCGGGGTAGAGGATCGCCTGCCAGAGCACCGGTGCCGCAACGGGGTTCGCCGAGGTGAGCGCGACGAGCGTGGATGCCGCGGCCGACACCGCGAGCGCGGATGCGGCACCGGTCAGCCACGCGCCCGCGCGCGCGGCGCGCGCCCCGGAGCGCAGCCCGAACACGGCGCTGAACACCGCGAGGGCGAGAGGCGCCACGGAGAGGGGGAACGACGCCGCATCGACCGGGATGCCCGCCGCGATCAGTTCGGCGGGCAGCGTGATCTGCATCGGCACGAGGTGACCGAGCTGCCAGATCGCGCCCGTTGCCGGCCAGAGCGCCGCCCAGTCTGCGGCCGACCCCATCCCGAACACCCAGAGCAGCGTCAGGGGTGCGGCGACCATCGCCAGCCCGACCGCCGCCGCGATGGCGGCGTCGAGGGCGCAGAGGAGGGCGACGAGAACGCGGTACATGCCCGAACGACCCTACCCGCGAGCGCGGACGGGGCCGGCCTGCCTCGCCGGGCTCTCAGGCCTCGGCGGGCGCTCAGGCCTCGGCGGGCTCGAGCACGAACAGCGCGATGCGGCGATCGGTCCTGGTCTGGTACTCGTCGTAGTCGGGCCACACCGAGGCGGCGCGGGCCCACCACTGCTCGTACTCGTCGCCCTCGACCGCGCGCGCGACATAGTCGCGCTTGACGGCGCCATCCTGCAGCTCGACGTGCGGGTTGGCGAGGATGTTGTAGTACCACTGCGGCGGCTTCGGGGCGCCGCCCTTGGACGCGACGACGGCGTACACGCCCTCGTGCTCGACGCGCATCAGAGCGGTCTTGCGCAGTCCGCCCGACTTGGCCCCCACGGTGGTGAGGACGATGATCGGGACCCCGCGCAGCAGGTTGGCCTCGGTACCGTTCGAGGCCTCGTACTTCTCGGCCTGAGTGCGGGCCCAGTCGGCGGTGCTCGGCAGATATTCTCCGGTCAGTGGCATGGTGCCCAGCCTAGCCGCGGGTGCACACGAAGAGGGTGGATGCCGAGGGCACAGGCCCCGGCATCCACCCCTCTGTGCGAGACGACTACAGCGCGGCGATCACCGCGCGCATGAGATCGGCCGTCTCGGAGGGCGTCTTGCCGACCTTGACGCCGGCGGCCTCGAGGGCCTCCTTCTTGGCCTGCGCGGTACCCGCCGAGCCCGAGACGATGGCACCGGCGTGGCCCATCGTCTTACCCTCGGGCGCGGTGAAGCCCGCGACGTAGCCGACGACGGGCTTGGTGAGGTTGGCCTTGATGAAGTCGGCCGCGCGCTCTTCGGCGTCACCGCCGATCTCGCCGATCATGACGATCGCCTTCGTCTCGGGGTCGGCCTCGAACGCGGCGAGCGCGTCGATGTGGGTGGTGCCGATGATGGGGTCGCCGCCGATTCCGATGGCGGTCGAGAAGCCGATCTCGCGCAGCTCGTACATCATCTGGTAGGTCAGGGTGCCCGACTTCGAGACGAGGCCGATCGGGCCCTTGCCGGTGATGTTGGCGGGCGTGATGCCGACCAGCGACTCGCCCGGGGTGATGATGCCGGGGCAGTTCGGGCCGATGATGCGGGTCGTGTTGCCCTTGGACTGCGCGTAGGACCACGCCGCGGCGGTGTCTCCGACGGGCACGCCCTCGGTGATCACGACCAGCAGCGGGATCTCGGCGTCGATGGCCTCGACCATCGCATCCTTGGTGAAGGCGGGGGGCACGAACGCGATCGACACGTCGGCGCCGGTGGCCGCCATCGCCTCGGCCACGGAGGCGAACACGGGCAACTCGACGGGGTTGCCGTCCTTGTCGGTGTGCAGCACGGTCGTGCCGGCCTTGCGGGCGTTGACGCCGCCGACGACCTGCGTTCCGGCCTTGAGCATCAGCGCGGTGTGCTTGGTGCCCTCGCCGCCCGTGATGCCCTGGACGATGACCTTGGAGTCCTTGTCAAGAAAGATCGACATTGCTTCAGTCCTTATGCGTTCGCGAGTTCGGCGGCCTTGTCGGCGCCTTCGTCCATGGTCTCGGCGAGTGTGACGAGGGGGTGGGCGGCGTCGCGGAGGATCGCGCGCCCCTCCTCGACCTTGTTGCCGTCCAGGCGCACGACGAGCGGCTTGGAGGCGCTGGAGCCCAGCTCGGCGAGCGCGCCGACGATGCCCTTGGCCACCGCGTCGCACGCGGTGATGCCGCCGAACACGTTGACGAATACGCTCTTGACCTGCGGGTCGCCGAGGATGACGTCGAGCCCCGCGGCCATGACCTCGGCCGAGGCGCCGCCGCCGATGTCGAGGAAGTTGGCGGGCTTGACTCCGCCGTGGCTCTCGCCGGCGTAGGCGACGACGTCGAGGGTCGACATCACGAGGCCCGCACCGTTGCCGATCACGCCCACCTCGCCGTCGAGCTTGACGTAGTTGAGGTCGTTCGCCTTCGCCTTGGCCTCGAGCGGGTCGGCCGCGTCCTTGTCTTCGAGCAGCGCGTGCCCGGCGTGACGGAAGCCGGCGTTCTCGTCGAGCGAGACCTTGCCATCGAGCGCGACGATGTCGCCCTCTTCTGTGAGCACGAGCGGGTTGACCTCGACGAGCGTCGCGTCTTCGCTCTTGTAGACGGTGCCGAGCTTGACGAACACGTCGGCGACAGCATCCACCAGTTCGGGGGCGAAGCCCGCGGCCTGCGCGATCTCGCGGGCCTTGGCCTCGTCGATGCCGGTCAGCGGGTCGACCTCGACGCGGGCGAGCGCCTCGGGTCGCTCGACGGCGAGCTCTTCGATCTCCATGCCCCCCTCGACGCTGGCGAGCGAGAGGTAGGAGCGGTTGGCCCGGTCGAGCAGCAGCGAGAAGTAGTACTCCTTGTCGATGCGGGCGCCCGCGGCGACCATGACGCGCTTGACGACGTGGCCCTTGATGTCGAGGCCGAGGATGGCCTTCGCGGCTTCGTAGGCCTCGTCGGCGGTCTTGGCGACCTTGACGCCGCCGGCCTTGCCGCGGCCGCCGGTCTTGACCTGCGCCTTCACGACGACGACCCCGCCGATCTTCTCGGCTGCGGCCTTCGCCTCCTCGGGGGTGTCGGCGATGATGCCCGGGAGCACCGGCACCTCGTATTTCTCGAACAGATCACGGGCCTGGTACTCGTAGAGATCCACGTTGCTAATCCTTCAATGGGGCGACGGGTGCGGACGGAGAAAAGTCTCGATATCGAGAGATCTACCGGTCATCCAGCGTACTACCCGCGCGCACGGCGGCCCGCACGCGCCGGGTTCAGCGGATCGGCTTCAGATCGCTCGTCGCGGGTCCCTCGATGCGGACGCCCTCCGCCGTGAACCGCGACGCGTGCAGCGGGCAGTCCCACGTGCAGGCCGCGTCGTTCCACTCCAGCACACCGCCCAGGTGGGGGCAGATCGCACCGACGGCCCGCGTGTGGCCGTTCACCGTCGAGATCGCGACCGGCATGCCGGCGCGGTTCGCGACCACTCCCTCGCCCTCCGGCGGGCGGGCCACGGGCACCGCGTGCGCCTGCGCGCCCGCCCACCGGGTCAGTGCCGCGCGTCCCACGCGCGCGTTTTCCGCAAGACCGCGTGCGATGTCGGAGGGCACGGTCAGGCGCGTGGAGAGGCGCTGCGTGAAGCGGGGGCGATCGCGCCAGCGCGTGCCGCGGATGTCGTCGGCGAGGCGCAGCGCGGCCGCGGGTCCGTTCGTCAGGCCCCACTTGCCGTACCCGGTCGCGAACCTCACGCGGCCGAGCGAGCGCGGCATGCCCCCCACGAAGGGCACGAGGTTGTGGGATTCGTAGTCCTGCGCCCACCAGCGGTGCGTCTCGCGCGCATCGGGGAAGTGCTCGCGGGTCCACGCGACGAGGTCGTCGATGAGCGCGCGTTCGGACTCGGCCCGGCCGACGGGGTGTCCGTTGCCGCCCACGATGAGGCGCGCCGGCCCGGCCGGACCGTCCGCGGCGCTCACCGCGCGCACCGACCGCGAGGGGTCGTCGATCGAGAGGAACATCCCGGGCGGGATCTCGGCGTCCGTCTCGAACGCGACGCAGGAGGAGCGCAGCCCCTGCGTCTTGGCGAAGTAGAGGCCCCGATCGTCGATCGGCGTGCCGGTGGCCAGGATGATCCGGCCGGCGGCGACCTCGACAGCATCCGTCAACACACGAGGGCGCGGCAGCACCCGCACCTTCCGGACACGCACACCGGTATGCAGGACGCCGCCCGCGGCGACGAACGCGCGGGCGAGGGCGTCGGCGAGCCGCACGGGGTCGATCGCCAGCTGACCCTCGAGCGCGGCCGCCCCGGCCAGCGGAAACGGTGGCGCGGGGATGTCGGCGGGATCCACCCGTCGCACCGACAGCCCCGCCTCGCGCGCCGCCGCCACCTCCGCGTCGACGAGATACAGACCCGCGCGACCCTGCACGTAGGAGTACGCCGTCTGCGTCGTCGTGGGCACCCCTGCCTCGTCGGCGAAGGCGCGCAGCCATTCCATGCCCGCGCGATTCGCGTCGACGTACGCGCGCACGAGCGAGGCCGGGTGATGCCGTCGCAGGGTCGAGAGCACGCTGCCCTGCAGGAGGGAGACCTTGCCGGTGTTCGCCCCGGAGGCGAGCTGAGCGATGCCACCCGACTCGAGGATGGCGACATCCCGCCCCTCGCGCGCCAGCATCACCCCCGTGACGAGCCCCGTGATGCCCGCACCGACGATCACGACGTCGTGGTGCGCGCCTGGCTCGGACGGGACGGAGGCCTCCGGCGGGTGCCGGTCGGATTTCCACAGCGATGTCATGCTGGCCAGTGAAGGGGCGGGGAGTCGACGGGGCAACGGTCTTGACAGCGCGGGTGCGAGCGAGGACGGCACCGAGTGCCGGATCGATGCGGATTCGATATCGCCGTCGACACGCGCGCCGATAGGCTCTGAGTCGACATGAGCGAGACACCGTCCCCGTCCGCCGCGCGCACCACCGTCGTCGCCGCGGCCCTCGACCTGTTCGCCCGGCAGGGATTCGAGGCGACCTCCGTCGAACAGATCGCGCAGGCCGCCGGGGTCTCCCGATCGACGTTCTTCCGCCAGTTCGGCGGCAAAGAGGACGTCGTCTTCGCCGACCACGAGATCCTGCTCGCCGACGTGCGCGCCTGGCTCGAGCGCGGGCACGAGAACCCGTGGGTTGCCGTCTGCCAGGCCTCGGAGCGGGTGTTCGCGCACTTCGCCCGCGACCCCCAGGTCGCCCGCCGACGCTACGAGATCGTGCGGCAGGTGCCGGCCCTGCGCGAGCGCGAGATCGTCACGGTCTTCCGCTACGAGCGCCTCTTCGACGAGTACCTGCGCGAGGCGCTGCCCGGGATCGATCCGCTCGACGCCGTCGGATTCGCCGCGCTGGTCACGGCCCTGCACAATCACGTGCTGCGCCGCCTGCTTCGGGGCACCAAGCGCGTGCCGGCGTCCGTGCTGCGCGCGGCGCTGGATGGCGCGCTGCGCCGCTACGGCGTGCAACCCCAGGCCGAGGCGCCTGCCGCCGACGACGTCGTGGTCGCGGTGTTCCCGCGCGCGATGCCCGCGGCCGAGATCGCCCGCCGCGTGCGGAGCGAACTCGACCGCTGACTCGCGGGTCTGTCCTTCGGGGCGGTCGCGGCGCTTGCGCGGTCGCGGCGCTCGCGCGGTCGCGGCGCTCGCGCGGTCGCGGCCGCGGCGAACCCACATTTTTGCAGCGAACCCACACTCGACGCGTGGTGGCTCGCTGCAAAAATGTGGGTTCGGTGCGGCGCGCGCCCGGCCGCGCCCGCACTCATCGGCCGCCGTGGTCAGCGTCGGGGCGTCGAGATTACGTTGGGGCGTCGAGACCACGTTGGGGCGTCGGAACCGCGTTGGGGCGTGGAGCAGCGCGCCCCAACGTGGTCTCGACGCCCCAACGCCCGGGACCACGCCGCCCAACGCCCGGGACCACGCCGCCCAACGCCCGGGACCACGCCGCGCAGCGCCCAGGACCGCGTTGCACCCCGCCCGGAACACGCGCTGGCACCGCGTTCCACATTTGCTGACACCGGATGCCGGGAGTAGCCTTCCGGCATGACCACGACGGTTGCCCCCACAGCATTCCCCGGCGAGCACCTGAGCCGTTACGACGTGACGGGCCGACTCGACACCGACTACTACGCACTGTTCACCGACATCCCGGCGGAGGATCGCGCCGTGTGGGAACGCGCCAGGGCGTATGTCGATGAGGTCGCGCCGCGAATGCGCGAGGCGTGGGACCGCGCCGAGTACCCGCTCGAGGTCGCGCGGCGCATGGGCGAGCTCGACCTCGTCAACGACGGCATCGAGCATCCCGACCTCACCCGCTTCTCGCCGCTGGCCGCGGGCCTGGTCAACATGGAGGTCTCCCGCGGCGACGGATCACTCGGCACGATGCTGGCCGTGCAGGGCGGCCTGGCGCTGCGCACGCTCGCCCTCTTCGGATCCACCGCGCAGCAGGAGCAGTGGCTCCGACCCCTCGCCACGGCCGAGGTCCTCGGCGCCTTCGCCCTCACCGAACCCGACCACGGCTCCGACTCGGTGTCGCTCGAGACGACGGCACGACGCGACCCCGCAACGGGCGAGTGGGTCATCCGCGGCGCGAAGAAGTGGATCGGCAACGGCGCTTCCGGCGGCGTCACGTTCGTCTGGGCGCGCATCGACGACGAGGGGGCCGAGCACCACGGCGCCGTGCGCTGCCTGCTCGTGGAGCAGACCCGCGCCGGGTATACGGGAACACCGATCGCGGGCAAGGGGTCGCTGCGCGGCATCCATCAGGCCCACATCACCCTCGATGACGTTCGGGTTCCCGCCGAGGCGCTGCTGCCGGGCGCTCGCACCTTCAAGGATGCCTCGACCGTGCTCTATGCGACGAGGTCGGGAGTGGCGTGGTCGGCGCTCGGGCACGCCACCGCGTGCTACGAGGCGGCACTGACATATGCCCAGCAGCGCATGCAGTTCGGCAAGCCGCTCGCGAAGTTCCAGATGGTGCAGGAACGCCTCGCGCAGATGCTGGAGGAACTGACGGCGATGCAGCTCTACTGCCGGCATCTCGCCGACCTCGAGGCCTCGGGAGGACTGCGGCCGACGCAGGCGTCGCTGGCCAAGTTCCACAACACCCGGGCCGCCCGCCGCATCGCCGCGGTCGCGCGCGACCTGCTCGGCGGCAACGGCATCCTGCTCGAGAACGGCGTCATGCAGCACATGGCCGACATCGAGGCGATCCACACATATGAGGGCACGGAGTCGATCCAGGCCCTGCTGATCGGCCGCGACATCACAGGCATGAGCGCCTTCGCCTGAGCGGCGACTCGACTGGGAGCGGCTCGACGCGGCTCCGCGCTGACGCGACAACGTAGCGGCGTTGGGGCGTCAGGATCACGTTGGGGCGCGCTGCTCCGCGCCCCAACGCGCCGCTGACGCCCCAACGTGCTGAGAGGCCGCCGGCGTCAGCGCGAGGGCACCCGCACAGGTTCGGGCGCGACCGGGTAGTCGAATGTCGGTGTGCCGGCCGCCGGATCGGACGACGGCGCCCCAGACCCAGACCTCCATCCCGACCCCGCCCGCAGCAGGTCGGTCGGGCACCAGCCCGTGACCGCGCCGACCATCAGCAGCACACTGCAGATCGCGGCCGGCACCGCGCACCACGGATTGTCGAGCGTGCTCACCGCGAACGCACCGACGAACACGGAGGCGAAACCGCGGCCGATGCGCTCACCGCGAGTGGCCGCGCAGCGCGGCGCGGCACGGGATGCTGTGGCCACAGCATCCCCCATCATTCGGCGCTCTGCGCACTTGCCTGCTGCGCGGCGATCTGCCGGCGGACGTCGTCCATGTCGAGGCCCCGTACGCCGTCGATGACCTGCTGGAGTCCCGCGGCGGGGAGCGCGCCGGGCTGCGCGAACACGATGATGCCGTCGCGGAACGCCATGAGGGTGGGGATGGACGCGATATTGAATCCCGCCGCGAGCTGCTGCTGGGCCTCGGTGTCGATCTTGCCGAAGACGATGTCGGGGTGCTCGCCTGCCGCCTGCTCGAAGACGGGGGCGAACATGCGGCACGGGCCGCACCACGCGGCCCAGAAGTCGAGCAGCACGATGCCCTCGCCAGACACGGTCTCGGTGATGTTCTCGAGGGTGATCTCTTTCGTCGCCATGGGATCATCATACCCCCTGGGGTATACCCCGGGCCCGACCCCGATGTTGGGGCGTCAGAATCACCGTGGGGCGCGCTGCTCCACGCCCCACGGTAGCGCTGACGCCCCAACGCCCAACCCACGCAGCGCTGACGCCCCCCCACGCCCGACCCGGAGCAGCGCTGACGCCCCAACGCCCGACCCCACGCAGCGCTGACGCCCCCACGTGGCGGAGGCAACACCCGGCCCGGCGCTCGCACGGCGGCACCGGCGCACGCAAGGGGTGGGATGCCGGGGCCCCGGCACGTTAGCGTCGAGGCATGGGACTCCTCGGCGACAAGCCCCGCACCGTCCGACTCGAGGGATCGCGCGTCGATCTCGAGGCCAAACGCGCCCCGTGGAGCCTGTGGGCCGACGGATTCGGCCGGCTCTCGATCCGCGCAGTGCAGGTCATCGTCGTGCTGATCGTGGCGGCGGTGCTCTTCCTCGGCATGCAGCAGATCACCGTCGTGACGATCCCGGTCGTCATCGCACTGATCCTCGCGTCGGCGTTCGCGCCCGTCATGCGCTGGATGCGCTCGCGCGGTGTGCCCTCACTCCTGGCGACGCTGATCACCCTGTTCACGATCGTGATTCTGCTGGGTCTCGTGGGCTGGCTCATCGTGTGGGCCGTGCGCAACCAGTGGGACGAGCTGTACGCGCAGGCCGAGGAGGGCGTGCAGCAGGTGATCGACTGGGTCGGCACCCTGCCGTTCGAGATCGATCAGGCGCAGATCGACGAGTGGATCGCGACCGCGACCGACTTCGTCACGAGCGCCCAGTTCGGCTCCGGCGCGCTCGCCGGCGTCAGCGCCGTCGCCAACTTCATCACGGGGTTCGTGCTCCTCGTGGTCGTGCTCTTCTTCTTCCTCAAGGACGGCCCGCAGCTGTGGGAGTTCCTGCTGCGCCCCTTCCGCGGCGAGCACTACGCCCGCGCGCAGCGCATCGGCGACAAGACGGTGTCGACCCTCGGCTCGTACATCCGCGGCACCGCCGCGGTCGCCTTCGTGGATGCTGTCGGCATCGGCATCGGACTCGCGATCCTCGGTGTGCCGCTGTGGCTGCCCCTGGCCGTGCTCGTGTTCCTGCTCGCGTTCATCCCGATCGTGGGGGCGACGCTCGCGGGCATCCTCGCCGCGCTCGTCGCGCTCGTCTCGAACGGGCTCGTCAACGCGCTCTTCGTCGTCGGCGTCGTGGTGCTCGTCAACCAGCTCGAGGGAAACTTCCTCCAGCCGGTGCTCATGGGGCGCACGCTCAAGCTGCACGCCTTCGTCGTGCTGATCGCGCTGACGATCGGCACCGTGCTCGGCGGTGTGCTCGGCGCCGTGCTGGCCGTGCCGATCACCGCGGTCGTGTGGGGCGTCGTACAGGTCTGGGACGGCCCGAACGCCCCCGCCCGCTGGGCACGACGCAAGCGCAAGGAAGAGATCGCCTAGGCCCGACGCCGCCACAGGAGCACGCACCATGCCGCATGAGATCCCCGCACCGATGCTGGCCAAGGCCGTGCCCGAGGTCCCCGACCGCACAGGGCTGAGCTTCGAACCCAAGTGGGATGGGTTCCGCGTGCTCGTGTCATGGGACGGCGAGAGCGTCGAACTCGGATCCCGCGGGGCGAAACCTCTGACCCGGTACTTCCCCGAGCTCGTCGAGGCTCTTCCGCACCTACTCCCCCGCCCCGCGCTGATCGACGGAGAGATCGTCGTCGCGATCGGCGAACCCGGTGCGCAGCGCCTGGACTGGGAGGCGCTGTCGCAGCGCATCCATCCAGCGGCCTCTCGGGTGCAGCGACTGGCGGCCGAGACCCCCGCGATGATCATCGCCTTCGACCTGCTCGTCGACGGCGATGAGGATGTCGCGGCGCTGCCCTTCGCCGAGCGCCGCGCACGCCTGGAGTCTCTGCTGGCCGGGGTGCAGCATCCCCTGCACCTGACCCGCACGACGACGGATGCCGCCCTCGCCCGCCACTGGCTC
Organism: Microbacterium sp. HA-8; assembly: GCF_046111165.1. Taxonomy (NCBI): domain Bacteria; kingdom Bacillati; phylum Actinomycetota; class Actinomycetes; order Micrococcales; family Microbacteriaceae; genus Microbacterium; species Microbacterium sp. HA-8. Next base: position 1,009,329 of record NZ_CP162025.1, on the reverse strand, counting down.
GCGGAGTTCGAGGGGGCGGGTCTGGACGGTGTCGTCGCGAAACCGATCGATCAGCCCTACGCGCCGGGCAAGCGCACGATGCTCAAGATCAAGCACGCGCGCACGGCCGACGTCGTCGCGATCGGGTACCGCGTGCACAAGAGCGGCCAGGGCGTGGGATCGCTGCTGGTCGGCCTCTACGACGACGGTGTGCTGCGCGGCGTCGGCGGGGTCGCGGCGTGGAGCGACAAGCGCCGGCTCGAGCTGGTCGACGAACTCGCCCCCCTCGTCGAGCGCGACGAGTCCGGCGATGCGGTGACGGGCGAGGGCGACCGGTCGCGCTTCTCGGGGTCGAAGGACGTCTCGTTCGTGCGGCTGCGTCCCGAGCGCGTGCTCGAGGTGCGCTACGACCAGCTCGAGGGCCGGCGTTTCCGGCACACCGTGCAGTTCGAGCGGTGGCGCCCCGACCGGGATGCTGCGTCCTGCCGGTTCGACCAGCTCGAGCAGGTGTCGGCCTACGACCTCGGCCGCGTGCTGTACTGACTCCACGGCGACGGGCTGCGTCTCGACTCACTGCGCTCGCTCAATAACCGGGGCTGCGTTTCGACCGCCGGTCGTTGAGCGAGGAGCGCAGCGACGAGACGAAACGCCCGGCGGTCACGCGTCGGGTTTGCGGGCGCGGCTGGGCTGGACGCGCGGCGGCTCTCCGGGCATCTTCGGGAACTCGGGCGGGAACGGCAGCTCCCCCAGCCCCGCCGCAAGGTCTCGCTCCCACCACTGGAGCAGGGTGTCGATGCGGCCGGACCGCTCGAGCAGACCCGCCCACGGGTCCCCGCGCTCGGCGAGGCGGGCAGGAATCGACCGGACGGTGAAGGAGGCCGGATCGACGGCATCCAACTCGTCCCATTCGATCGGGGTCGACACGCTCGCCCCCGCGAGGGCTCGGGGCGAGTAGGCGCCCGCCATCGTGCGGTCGCGGTTGGCCTGGTTGAAGTCGACGAAGATGCGCTCGCCGCGCTCTTCTTTCCACCACTTCGTCGTCACGCGATCGGGCATGCGGCGCTCGAGCTCGCGGGCCGCGGCGATCACGGCGTGCCGCACGTCGAGGAACTCGTGGGTGGGCTCGATGGGGCAGAACACGTGCAGACCGCGGTTGCCGCTGGTCTTGACCCAGGGCTCGAGACCGGCCTCGCGGAGCACCTCGCGCAGGCCGTGCGCAGCCGACACGGCCTGCGCGAAACCCGTGCCCGGCTGCGGGTCGAGGTCGATGCGCAGCTCGACCGGGTTGTCGGTGTTCGCCGTCAGCGACGCCCACGGGTGGAAGACGATCGTGTTCATCTGCACCGCCCACAGGGTCGCGGCGGTCTCGGTGAGCACGAGCTGTGGATGCCGTCGCCCGCTGTTGTAGGTCACCGTCACGGACTCGACGTAGTCGGGCGCCCCCTTGGGCGGGTTCTTCGAGAAGAAGCTCTCGCCGCCGACCGCGTCGGGAAACCGCTCGAGCGACACCGGCCGATCACCGTTGGCCGCGAGGAAGGGACCGGACACGGCGATCATGTACTCGGCGAGCTCGTGCTTGGTGATGCCCAGTTCGGGCCAGATCACGCGATTGGGGCTCGAGAGCCCGACCTCGCGGTCGCCCGCGGGACCGGGGACGGTCAGGGTGATGCGCTCGGACGCCATGGACTCGACCCTAGGCCCGGGTCCCGGCATCCGTCACCCGGTTGCGTCGGCGGGGTCGGTGTGGTCGGGCTCGGGTGCAGCGGCGGGCGCCTCGGGTGCAGCGGCGGGCGGCTCGGGCAGTGCGAGCACGGGCGCGAGGGTGTCGCGGTCGACGATCAACCAGGGCCCGGCGGCATCGACGAGCACGCCGGAGAGTTCGGGGTGATCGCGCAGCGCCTTGCCCAACTGCGCCGGCGTGAACGGCATCGGCCGGTCGCCGCGGGCCATCGCCACGATCTCGAGGGGGTGCGAATAGACCTCGAGCAACCGACGACCGTCGGCGGTGCGCGCCTCGGCGATGCCCATGCGCGGAGCCTGCCCGCCGGCGGGGGTGTTCTCGCGCACGGCGACCCAGATCGGCGTCTCGGTGAGGGTCTGCGCCAGAGACACGGCGGTCTCGGGTGTGCGTTCGGCGGCGAGCGCGGTCTTCACGCGCAGCTGCGGGTCGGCCTGCGCGAGCGCCGGTTCGAGCACAGCGCGCGGCAACACCGCGCGCGCCTGCGCGGCGGCGCCGTCGATCAGCAGCCCGGCGTACGGGCCGGCCATCATGTGACGAAAAACCGCGAGGGCGGGCTGCGCGACGGCAGACGTGTCGGCCTGGCCGTCGGCCTGCACCGCCGCCTGCAGGGCCTCGCCCGAGCTGTAGACGAGCATGAACTGCTCGTCGCCGCGCTTCGCCACCGCCAGTGGGAGCTCTTTGCCCTCCGCCAGCAGGGCGCGGGCATCGCCCCGCACCCGCAGGAAGACGTGGTTCTGCAGCAGCTGGCGGGCGACGTCGAGCAGTTCGCGGGCGGTCGGCTTCTCGCTGAGGCGGGCGAGAGCGGCGTGCAGCAGCGCGTTGTCCTTGAGGCCGGGCACGCTCTCGCGGGGCGGAGGCGCCTCGGCGGGACCCTGCACGCGCGAGGCGTTCGGCGGGGCCGTCTCAGCCGACGACATCGTCGCGGGCGACGCCGGAGTGGTCCTCGCGGGCGTCGCCGCGTCCGCGCGGGCGCGATCCTGCGGCCCCAGGGCACCCACGCCACGGAAGGTCGACAGTGAGATGTTCACCTGAGGTGTGGGCTCGGCACCCTCATCGGCGACAGCATCCGCCCGCTCTTCCGAACCGCCAGCCGCCGTGTCTTCGGCCGCCGTGTCGTCGGCGGGCGTGTCGTCGGACGTGGACGCATCCGTCGCCTTCGGGCGACGTGAGAACAGAGCCATCCTTCCAGCCTAATCGCAGGGCCCGAACGATCGGGATGCTGTCGGCGGGCCTGCACGGACCCTACAGCTTCTCGATGGGCGCGATCTTGATCAGCAGTTTCTTGGGCCCGGCGCTGTCGAATCGCACGTGCGCGACCCGCTTGGCGCCCTCTCCCGTGACGGCATCGACACGCCCCTCGCCGAAGTCCTCGTGACGGATGCGGTCGCCCGAGGCGAGCTCGAGGTCACCGTTGTCGCGCACGCGAGCGGGCACGCGGTTGGGGAATCGATCGATCGAGGAGGCCTTCGGCACGAGGTCGTCGCCGTAGCGGCGGCCCGCCGACGCCCCCTCGGGCAGGGCACGCGCGCCCCAGTTGGACGCACCGCCGGACCCCCCGGGGCGCCTGGCGTTGAGCGCGCGCGACTGCATGCCGCCGCGGGAGTTGACATCGCCGGGCGACTGACGCCAGTCGATGAGGTCGGCGGGGATCTCCTGCAGAAAACGACTGGGCATCGCGACGGTGACCTCGCCGAACTGCGCCCGGGTCATCGCGAGCGAGAGGTGCAGCTTCTTGCGGGCGCGGGTGATGCCGACGTAGAACAGGCGTCGCTCCTCGGCCGGGCCGCCCGGCTCGTTCGCCGAGATGCGGTGCGGGATCAGATCCTCCTCGACACCCGTGACGAACACCGCGTCGAACTCGAGCCCCTTCGCGGTGTGCATCGTCATGAGCGAGACCGATCCGGAGGCATCGTCGAGGTCGTCGGCGTCCGAGACGAGCGCGACCTCGGCGAGGAAGTCGATCACCGTGCCCTCGGGGTTGTTGCGGGCGAACTCCTTGGTCACCGAGATCAGCTCGTCGAGGTTCTCGAGGCGCGCCTCGTCCTGCGGGTCGCGGCTCGCACGCAGCGCGTCCATGTATCCGCTCTTGTTCAGGAGGATCGCGAGCCCTTCGGCCACCGAGGTCGCCGGCGCCAGCTCACCCGAGGGCGGGAGCATGACGGCGGACGCCTCGACCAGCACCGCGTCGAGCTGCGCGACCGCGGCCTGGATCTTGGGCCCGACGCCCAGCGCCGACGCGTTGGCCAGCGCGTCGCGGAACGTGATGCCCTCATCGGCGGCGTACCGGGCGATCGTCGCCTGCGTGACATCGCCGATGCCGCGTCGCGGCCTGTTCAGGATGCGCCGCAGGGCCATCTCGTCGGCGGGGTTGGCGACCGCGATGAGGTAGGCCATCGCGTCCTTGATCTCGGCACGCTCGTAGAACTTGGTGCCGCCCATGATCTTGTACGGAAGCGCAGAGCGGATGAAGATCTCTTCGAGCGCGCGCGACTGCGAGTTGGTGCGATAGAACACCGCGATGTCGCCGTAGGCCGTGCCCCGCCGGTGCAGCGCCTCGATCTCGTCGGCGACGAACTGCGCCTCGTCGTGCTGCGAGTAGCCGGTGAAGCCGATGATCGCGTCGCCCGCACCCACATCGGTCCAGAGCTTCTTGTCTTTGCGATCGAAGTTGTGGCTGATCACCGCGTTGGCAGCGCTGAGGATGTTCTGCGTCGAGCGGTAGTTCTGTTCGAGCAGCACGACCTTGGCGCCCGGGTAGTCGCGTTCGAACTCGCTGATGTTGCGGATGTCGGCCCCGCGGAAGGCGTATATCGACTGGTCGGAGTCGCCGACGACGGTGAGGGATGCTGCCGCCTGGTCGGGTTCGTCGCGCCGTGCGGCCGGCTCGAAGATCATCATGCCCCCGCCGCCGTCGAACCCCTCGGGCTCGGCGCCGGAACCCGGCGCGCGGGTCAGCTCGTGGATGAGGGCGTACTGCGCGTGATTGGTGTCCTGGTACTCGTCGACCAGGATGTGCCGGAATCGACGGCGGTAGGTGTCGGCGATGGTCGGGAACGCGCGGAAGAGATAGACCGTCTGGGCGATGAGGTCGTCGAAGTCGAACGCGTTGGCCCTGGTGAGCGCGCGCTGGTAGTCGGCGAAGACCTCGACGAAGACGCGCTCGGCGGGATCGGACATGTTGGCCGTGCGCGCGTACGACTCGGCGTCGGCGAGCTCGTTCTTGAGCTTGGAGATCTTGCCCTGCACCGCCGCGGGGGTCAGGCCGTAGCGGTCGGCCTCGTGCTCCTTGACCAGGCGCTTGACGAGCGCCCGCGAGTCGCCGGAGTCGTAGATCGTGAACGACGCCGTGAAACCGAAGTTCTCGGCCTCGCGCCGCAGGATCCGCACACAGGCGGAGTGGAACGTCGAGATCCACATGCCGCGCGACACGTCGCCGACGAGGGCGTGCACGCGCTCACGCATCTCGGCCGCGGCCTTGTTGGTGAACGTGATCGCGAGGATCTGGCTCGGCCACGCCTCGCGCCGGCGCAGCAGCAGCGCGATGCGCCGGGTGAGCACGCTCGTCTTGCCCGACCCCGCTCCGGCCACGATCAGCAGGGCCTCGCCGCGATACTCCACGGCCTCGCGCTGGGGCGGGTTCAGACCCGCGAGCAGGTCGTCGTCGGGTGGGGATGCTGTCGCACCGGCAGAGTCGCGGGGTCCGCGATCGCTGCCGACGACGAGGGGCGTGGAGGCATCGGTCATGGCCTGTCAAGTGTAGGCGGGGGCCCCGACATCCGCCCCCGCCCGCGAGCGCTCAGCGGAGGGGACGTCCGGCGGTCCGGATGCGGGCGAGCGCGTCGTCGAGTCCTTCGAGCCGGCGGTCGGCCGTGGCGCGCGCCTCGGCCGCGAGAGCATCGTAGGCAGCGACCGGCTCGCCCGCCCGCGCGGCGCGCGCCCGCTCGCGTTCGACCCGCTCGGCGAAGATCACGAGGTCGCGGTGGTCGCCGAGCAGATCGTGCACGGCCTCGCCCGCCGCGGCCAGGTCGGCGACGATGTCGGCGAACAGGGGCGTCGCGGCCCCGATCGCCTCGCCGACGTAACGGAGGCGCCGACCGGCCTTACGCACTTCGTGCAGTCGTTCGACGCTGCCGTCCTGCCTCTTGGCCGCGCGGCGTACGCGCCGCACCTCCCGACGCAGAATGCGGCGCAGCGCCCGGCGCGCCGACTCCTCTGCACCCTCGAGGACGGGGTCCGCGGCGAGATCGCGCAGCAGGGCGTCCGCCTCGGCCAGCCGCTCACCCTCCGCGAGCTCAACCAGCCGGGCGTGGAGGCGCTGGTACTGCATGAGCTCGTCGTCGACGAGACGGCGCCGGATGCCGTCATCCGCGATCTGCTGCTTCTCGAGCGCCTGCGCCGCGGCATCCGCCCGCACCTCCGCGTCGCGGACGACGCCGAGCTGGCCGCCCCACTCCGCGAACACCACGCGCACCCGTCGCGCGGCTGCGGGATCGAGCGGCGGTGCGAAAGCCGCCAGCACACTGCGCACACGGCGCACGGCGGTCCGATGCCGATGCACGCCGTCGGTTTCGTCGGCGAGCGCGGCGCCGCGGGTGTCGACGACGGTCGCGGCGGACGCCCGAACGATCTCGCGCACGACATCGCCGATCGGCGGTCGGGCGTCATCGCTCACGAGCTCACCCTACGTCGCCGACTATCCCGTGCGGCAGATCCCGCGATCGACTCCTGCCGTTGCGCCTGCGCCGAGATCGAGTGCTGACGACGAATGCACGACGGACGAGGGATGCTGCGCCCCATCCGTCACGCGAGTGCACATCCGTTTCGACGGTCGTGCAGATGAGCGCAGACGTTGCCAGGTGCCGTGGTCTCGGTGCACGCACGAGGCGGGACGCGTCACGGACCGCCCGCAGTACTCTGCGAGCAGTGCCGCCGGCGCGACTTCGGGACCGGCATCACCGTGGGTGTGCAATTTCGGTCGGTCATGATCTGACCCCTTTCCTTTGGCTTCATCCTTCGCCGCGTCACCGCACTCCGGTAGGGCACTTGGTCCCCCGCCGCCGATCTCGACCCATCGCGAGGACTATCCCGTGCGACGCATCGCGCGGATGCCGACCGTCAGCCCGACCGCCGCGAGCGCGAGCGCCGCCACCCAACCCCACAGCACGGTGATGTCGGCGAGGTCGCCCGACAGCAATGCCCGCTCGGCCTGCACTACCCAGTTCACCGGGTTGACGGTCGCGACCGCCCGCATCCACGGCGGCGCCGCGTCGAGCGGCAACAGCATCCCGGACAGGATCAGAAGCGGAAAGATCAGAGTCTGCTGCACGCCCCAGAAGAGCCACTCTCGATCCTTCGTCGCCAATGCGAGCGAGTAGGAGAGCGAACCGAGCCCGACACCGAAGACCGCCAGCAGCGCGACACCGATCACGAGTCCGGGCGCGTTCACGACGAAACCGAACGGCCACGCGATGGCCACGATGATGAGCGCCTGCACGACGATCGGCGCGATCTCCTTCAGCGCCCGCCCGACGAGCAGCGACGACCGCGCCAGCGGCGCGACGAGCGTGCGCTCGTGAGAGCCCGTCATCATCTCGTACTGCAGGTTCGAGCCGGTGATCCCCGTGCCGAAGAGCACGATCATGACGAGCACGCCCGGCACGAACCATTGCAGAGTCTCGGCCGCCGGCATGCCCGACTGTCCGATCAAGAGGGGGGCAAAAAGACCGAGGAACACGAGCGGCTGCAACAGACTGAAGATGAGCGAGAACGGGTCGCGCAGCAGCGGTTTGAGTTCTCGGGTCAGCACGTTCCACGTGTCGCGCGCGATGTTCGGGCGCACGGCCGTGTCGGGCCGTGCGGGGGTCTGGGCGGTCATCGGTTCGCTCCCATCGTCTCGGACGTCGCGGCATCCTTCTTGTCGTCGTCCTCTGCTCCGGAGCCCTCGCCGGCCTCCCGGAGGGTGCGGCCAGTCAGGGCGAGGAACACGTCGTCGAGGGTCGGCGGCACGCCGGTCGCTCGCAGGACACGGAGGCCGGCGGCCTCGAACGCGCGCAGAGCCTCGGGCAGGAGCGCGTCACCTTCGGGCACCGTGACACCGAGGGACGTCTCGGCCTCGTGGCGTACCTCGCGACCCGCGAGTCCGGCACGTGCGACGAGCTGCTCGAGGACCGGCCCGGCCGAGGACGCCGCGTCGGCGGACGCGAATCCGAACGTCAGCACGTCACCCGCCAGAGTCGCCTTGAGAGCCGACGCGGTGTCGTCGGCGATCACGCGCCCCCGGTCCATCACCATGACGCGCTCGGCATAGCGGTCGGCCTCTTCCAGGTAGTGCGTCGTCAGGAAGATCGTGGTGCCGTGCTCGCGGCGAAGGGTCAGGATGTGCTGCCAGAGGTTCGCGCGGCTCTGCGGATCGAGGCCGGTGGACGGCTCGTCGAGGAAGAGCAGCGGCGGGGCGTGCATGAGCCCGAGCGCGATGTCGAGCCGGCGCTTCTGCCCGCCGCTGAGCTGCTGGACGGACCGCGTCGCGAAGGCGCCGAGGTCGAGCGAGTCGATCAGTTCATCGGCTCGACGCACGGCATCGCCGCGCGACATCCCGTAGAACGCACCCTGACTGAGCAGTTCGTCGCGCGTGCGCTGCGCGAAGCTGCCGCTCGTGAGCTGCCCGACGTATCCGATGCGGGCTCGCACCGCCGCACTGTCGGTGAGGATGTCGTGGCCGACCACGCGCGCCGACCCGCTCGTCGGCGGCAGCAGCGTCGTCAGCATGCGCAGGCTCGTGGATTTTCCTGCACCGTTGGGTCCGAGGAACGCGACGAGCTCGCCTCGGTCGACGGAGAAGGAGAGATCGGTGACAGCATCCACCGTCTTCTTCTTGACGGCGAATCTCTTGGTCAGGCCCTGGGCCTCGATGATCGGTTCGTGCACCATGGGATCGACGGTAGAAGACATAGCGGACACATCCAGTCCGCATCGTGGGGCAATCTGGGCACATGTCCGGTACCACGTCACGTGCGCTGTCGATGCTCAACCTGCTCCAGACGCACCGGCACTGGCCGGGTTCGGAGCTCGCGGCGCGCTTGGGGGTGACGGAGCGCACCGTCCGGCGGGATGTGGAGCGCCTGCGCGAATTGGGCTATCGGATCGAGTCATCCCCCGGAACCGCGGGCGGCTATCGCCTCGAAGCGGGCAGCGCGGTTCCCCCGCTGCTGCTCACCGACGAAGAGGCCGTGGCGATGGCGATCGGCCTGCGTCTCGCGGCGACGCAGCGGCTCGCAGGAGGCGCCGAGACGACGCTGACCGCGCTGGCCAAGCTCGAGCAGGTGCTGCCGGCGCCGCTGCGCAGGCGCGTCTCCGCGCTGGCAAAGGCTGTGCAGCCGACGGGGATCGGTGCGGGATCGAGCGTGTCGCCCGAGATGCTGGGCGAGCTTGCGTTGGCCTGCCGCGACCACGAGAGAGTGCGCTTCACCTACACATCGGCTTCGGACGCCGTCACGGTGCGTCGTGTCGAGCCGCACTATCTCGCGCCCGCCGACCGGCACTGGTATCTGCTGTGCTGGGACCTCGACCGCGACGACTGGCGCACGTTCCGCGTGGACAGGCTCGCGGGCCTCGAGCACACCCGGGTGCTGTTCGTGCCGCGTGAGCTCTCGGCCGAGCAGGTGGATGAGTACATCACCGTTGCGACGTCGTGGGTGCGCACGGCCGTCGAGGCGAACGCGGTGCTCGAGATGCCGATCGAACGGATGCGCGCGGCGTTCGGTCAATGGGCGCAGGGCGCAGAGCCCGAGGGTGCGGACCGCACCCGTTGGCCCGTCGGCGGGCGCGACGTGCGCGAGACGATGTACGGGCTGTCTTGGATCCCGGCCGGGGTGGGGTACACGACCGACCTCGCCGAACCGGCCCGTTCGGAGCTTCGTGAGATCGTCAGGCGGATGGCGGTGGCGCTCGACGCCCCGGCGCCACCGCCTCCCGCCGCGCGGTGATACGTCATCGCGCGACATGCGAAGAAATCCGGCGCAACCCCCTCGACAGAACAGTCGGCCCCGGGTTAGCGTCGAATCATCGCGGCGACCCGGGTGGTCCCGGACACCGGCTCATACCCGGTCGCGTTGCGGGTTCGACTCCCGCCGTCGCGTCTAGTTTGAAGGGCCCGAGATCCCCGCAATTACGCGGATCTCGGGCCCTCGCATTCTCGTCGAAACGCGTTTTGCCCACATTTTGCCCACATTTTGTGAGCAGGAAACACACGATCAAGGTTGTGATGTCTCAGGACATGGGTGACGGTTCTGCATCAGGACATCGGTGACACTTCTTGTATCAGGACATCGGTGGCAGTTCTTTGGGTTTGGGTCCGCGGGGCCTGCCGTTGCCGACGTAGCGGATGCCGGGTGGTGGCCAGAGGTGTTCGACGATGAGGGTGCCGCGTTCGTCGAAGACCATGATCCCGGCGGGCTCGTAGAGGACGAACACGTCCTGTCCGCGCATCGGGTAGCTGATGTTGAAGATGCAGCCGCGGACCTTGATTGATCCGTTCGGATGGACTGTCGCGACGCGGATCCCGTCGAGCACCCGACCGTTCGGCGAGGGTGCCGGCGGGAGCGGATCGTTCGGCTTGCGTTTGATGGTTCGAGGTCTGGGCGGGGTCGCTTTCTGTGTCGCTTCCCACGCCTGCAACGGTGTGATCCGGCCGGGCAACGCCTGATGCGGGCGTTCGGTGTTGTAGATGTGGTCGAACCGGTCGACCTGAGCCTGCAGTTCTCGGAGGTTGCCGGCGATGGGCTGCTTGTCGAGGTAGCGGAACAAGGTCTGGTGGAACCGCTCGTTCTTGCCTTGCGTGGTCGGCTTGTAGGGCTTCCCGGTGATCGGTTCGACGCCGAGCCGGGACACATACTCGACGAGCTGCCCGATGATTCCGCGGCGTGAGGGGTTCAGTGCGATGCCGTTGTCCGACAGCAGCCGCTGAGGAACACCGTGACGTTTGATCGCCTTGCGGACCACCCGGATCGCGTCTCTGGAGGTCTCGCCGACGGCGGCGTGGGACGCGACGGCGTAGCGGGAGTGGTCGTCTATGAGCTGGAAGATCACGCATTTGCGGCCGCCGGCGAGGACGTACTCGGTCGCGTCGAGCTGCCAGCATGCGTTGGGCGCCGGATACACGAACCGGCGATACGCGGCCCGCGGCTTCTTCCTCGGCTCGACTCGGGCGACACCGGCCTCCCGGAAGATCCGCGCCAGAGCAGCGATCGACGGCACCGGTGCCATCCCCAGGGCGATCATCTTGTCGTGCACGCTGATCGGCCCGTGATCCAGCCCGGACTCCTCCAGCGCGCGCCGCACCCCCACTGCCTGAACCTTGACGTCGTCGGCGATGGCCGTCGGGCTGGACTTCGGTCGCCGGCTCCGCGGCTCGAGCGCCGCGGCCTGCCCCTCGACGAGGGCGCGATTGCGGATCGCGTAGAACGTCTTCCGCGAGATCGAATGCTCCGCGCAGAACGTCGTCACTACCCCACGCGGCGCATCCGGCGGCCACTGCGCGATCGCGAGACGGACACGAGGATCGACAGGCTCAACACGGCTCATCCCTCACAAATAGAGGAGAAGTGTCACCACCAAACAGCCCCGAACTGTCACCGATGTCCTGATGCAGACTCGTCACCGATGTCGTGAGACATGACACACACGATCAAGGTGTCGCCGCCCTGTCTCCCGGGAGGATGCCGGTCGCGGATTGTGGATGCCGTGGGTAACTGGTAACGGGAGTTATGACAATCGCTCGACGCCGATTCAATACGCTGCATGGGAATCGAAGGCATCGCACGGCGTCGCAGCTTGGATGCCGGGCGCACCCGGCGTGGGGACCCCCGGAGCAGATGCGCACCTCGGAGGCAGAGCATTGAGCGCCGTCAGCGACAGCATGGGCCAGCCCTTCGGTGGAGATGGTGAATTCCACCAACAGATGTCCAGATCAGCCCCGGTGTGCGGTGGTAGATGTCCCAGGCTCATCACTCGAATTCCCGTGAGACATGTCCCAGTGGTGATTGCTTCGATCATCGCTCTGATGCGGGTCACCACTGAAGAATCCTTTGAGGGAGCTCGGTGCTGTGCCCGGCCCGCGACGAGAATGGACGCATGTATCGCGGGCGGGAGCTGCCTCAGCTGCGGTTGTCACCGGCCTGTCTCCGCCGGCGATGGGTACCGCAAACGACGAATTTCAGTTTCGGGGCCTGGGGGTTTCGGCACACGGTTTCGGCACGGCGTGCCGACATCGCGGCGCTGCACCTGGTCGTCGTGCCGCAATCGATCAGTTTTGAACGTTTGCGGAAACCCACAAAGGCGGGCCAGTAGCTCTCTCAATGACCACAGACGATTGGCCACCTCTCAATAAGTCAGCATCCGATGTATAGTCATCGCATGCTGACTATTACCTCGCGACTTGACGTCATGAACCGGCTCGGCCGGGCCATGGCTGATCCGACCCGCTCTCGCATCCTGATGAGGTTGCTCGACGAGCCGAGCTATCCGGCTGTCCTTTCCCGCGATCTTGGCCTGTCACGGTCAAACGTGTCGAACCACCTCACATGCCTTCGGGACTGTGGGATTGTCGTCGCCGAGCCCGAGGGTCGACAGACCCGCTACGAAATCGCCGACCCTCACCTTGCAGCAGCGTTGAAGACGCTCGTAGACGTGACGTTGGCAGTCGATGAGAGCGCACCTTGCATCGACTCCTCCTGCACCGTGCCGGGTTGCTGCGGAACGGGGGCGAGCGCATGAGCGCGGTTCTGAGCGGCGAACGTCGCGCGAAGCTGCACCGCCGAGTGCGCTTCATCGTGGGCTTCACGATCTCCTACAACGTCATCGAGGCGATCGTCGCGATTTGGGCCGGCACGCTGGCGTCGTCCGCAGCACTGATCGGCTTCGGGCTCGACTCCATCGTGGAAGTGCTGTCAGCCGCAGCAATCGCCTGGCAGTTCACGAGGAAAGACCCCGAGCGTTGGGAGAAGGTCACCGTTCGCGCAATCGGCCTCGCGTTCTTTGCCCTCGCCGCCTACGTGACCGTCGACGCGGTAACGAGTCTGATCACCCAGGAGGGACCGGAACACAGCCTGCTCGGCCTGGGTATCACCGCATTGAGCTTGGTCATCATGCCGCTTCTGGCGTGGTTTGAAGTGCGCACCGGTCGCGAACTGGACTCTAAGAGCGTCATGGCCGACGCAAAGCAGCTCATCCTGTGCGTCTACCTCTCGGGGGCCGTGTTCATCGGCCTCATTCTCAACACCCTGTTCGGATGGTGGTGGGCCGACTCCGTGGCTGCTCTCGTGGTTGCCGTTCTCGCAATCCGTGAAGGCATCGAGGCATGGCGCGGCGACGTAGAGTCGCCGTTCGAAGTGCTCGAAGACCTTTCTGACGACGACGACCGCTAAACCATGACCACCTAACTCGGACCCGGCTGGCCCGAAACTGTGTACCGAAACCGCCTGTCCCGAAAGCCGGTTTCGATACGGCCCCCGTTTGCGGACCGCTCGCGGCCAACAGCGGATCATAGTCCCGGAAACGATCGTTTTCGGGTCAGAGCGGTAGCTGTGCCTCACGCACGAACTTGCGCTGCCAGGGGGTTTCGACGGCGTTGCGCCGATAGGCGGCGCGCACCCATGCGACGGCGTCATCGGCCGGTACCCCGTCGTACCGTGCGAGGATGGCGAGAGCGGTTCCCGTTCGCCCTGTCCCGCCACCGCAAGCAATCTCCACCCTCTCGGTGGCCGACCGGTCCTAAGCCTCACGTAGTGCGGATAGCGCGCTCGACGGCTCTCGAGGCAGACGGAAGTCCGGCCACGCAATCCACTGCGATTGCCAACTCGCCTGGTGCATGCGGGCCCTGAGATACACCCCGAAATCCGGCGCGTCAGCCAACGTCGATCGGGCCGCTTCTCAGCCCGCGCCCGCGCACCAATCGACCGCTTGGCAGTGACACCACACCGCCTAGCCCAGCTGCCCACGGTTTCATCGACGAGCACTTTCCGTCAGTCAATTGACTAAGTCGCGGCGACGGCACGCGTCCGCGCAGCATTAAGCGACGCCGACACCGTGTCCAGGTCGTCGTCGAACAGGTCGGCGTAGACATCTAGCGTCATGGCCGCGGACGCGTGGCCGAGCATCCGCTGCACCGCCTTCACATTCGCGCCCGAACTGATCGCGAGCGATGCGGCCGTGTGACGCAGGTCGTGCACCGTCATCCGCTCAAGGCCGGCCATGTCCATCGCGGTCGTGAACCACGAACGTGACTTCCCCGAGGCCCGCGGGCGCGGCAGATAGTCGAGGCCGTCGCCGAACAGGATCGCATCGCGCGACTTCCCCTCGCACAACTGCGCGATCGGCAGTTCGAGAAACTCGGGGTACGGCACCGACCGCAGTTCGTGGGTCTTCGGCGTCCCTACGTGGATCTGCGCGCCCACACGCACGGCGTTCTCGTTCACCGCGAGCCGCCGGCGCAAGGCATCAACATCGCGGACGCGCAGCGCGGTTAACTCGCCCCAACGAAGCCCTGTGTACGCCGCGAGGTACACGACGGTCGAGTGATCTCCGGATGCGACGGCGAGGCGCTCGATCTCCTGGTGGCTGAGGTATCGGTGCGCCTTTCTGCCCTTCCGAGGCAGGTTATCGACACCGCGCGCAGGGTTGTGCGGGATGCGGCGATCCTTGACCGCGATGTCGAGGACGGATGCGAGCACCCCGTGTGCGCGAATCACGACCGTTGCGCTCTTGGGTCTCGCGCCTTGCGCACGAGTGCGCGGATGGTCTCGCCGGTTCGTCTTCGCGGTGCCCGCGGACAGCTGCGAGACCCACGTTCGCACGTCGCTGTGCGCAATTGCCGAGACCTGAGTGGTTCCCCACCGCGGCATGACGTAGACGCGCCATGCGTCTTCGAGCGCCTTGTAGCTCGACGGCTTCAGTCGCGAACGCTTTGCCTCGAGCCATCCGACTCCGAGTTCGGCGATCGTGGTGCGCGCCCGAGCTGGTTCGATGTACTCCCCCGTTGCCTTCGAGACTTCGACGGTGGCGAGGAAGAGGTCGGCGTCGCGCTTGGTGCGGAAGCCGCGCTTGTCGGTCTGGCGGTGATCTGGCGTTCGGTAGCGGACGCGATACCGCTTGCCCGCGCCTGTCTCGTAGGCCTCAATCGTTCCCATGGCGACCGATCAGTGAGTCGAGAAATGCCTGGTGCTCCTCGTCGGAGATGTCGGGCTCAATACCCATCTTCTCCATCAGGCCCATTGCGATGAGTCGCGCTCCGGGCTGATCGACGACCGTCGTCATGTAGCCCCCAGACCGGGCCCGCGCGATCCAGTTCGTCGCTGTCCGCTGCTTCAGCCCCATCGTTTCGGCTACGGCGAGCGCCGGATTTTCGTTCGAGATCTCTGCGATGCGATAGACCAGCGCCGTTAGGTGAAGGGTCTCCGGATGCGTGGGCTCGAACGGCGCGAAGTCGTCGAGCATTCCTTGGCGCTGTTTGTCGCGGAGCATGATGATGCCGATAGTCCACAGCGGCAGCGAGTAGGCGATGGCGCGTCGCGCGATGGTGTGGACGCGAACTGTGCGGAGCAGCGCCCCACCGATCTCGAGCGGCAGCTGGCCCCGATCGAGTGCGAACTCGGCGATCTCGTACCTGCCCGCATCCGAGGAGTATTCGAGTCGCAGGCGAACACGGGCCCGCTCGTCGTCTTCGAGCCCGACGATGTCATCTCTTCCGACGAGCATGTCGGCTTCGATGATCGGCTTCAACGACAGGCCTGGCGGCACGAGAATGCTGCGGCCCGAGAGTCTGATCGTCTTGCTCACATCGACATGATGCCACACGGTGCGCGCTATTGACATAGCTACGCAAGTGGTTCTAGCTTGTGCGTATTGATGACATGGTTACGCAGAGGGGACAGGAAGTGGATGCCGCGGATGAATGGCTCGATCTCGATGACGCCGCCCAGATGATGCACATGACGCGCGCGGCTCTCGCGCAGCTGCGATACCGCGGTGGCGGCCCGACCTTCTACCGCATTTCTGCGAAGACGATCCTGTATAAGCGCTCCGGCGTCCTCGACTGGATGGAGAGTCGGGCGTGCACACGCACCGACGACGTACTCACGGGTCGCTGAGTTAGGGCAGAACGCGGCCTGAACGGCATCGTCCACGGGAACCCCTGCTTGAGGCCGGTCTCGCGAACCCTCACGCCGCGTACATCGCGAGGGCCTCGCGGATGAGATCCGAGCGAGACTTGTGCTCACGAGCAGCAGCTGCGTCGAGGGCGGCAAGCTCCTCGGCCGTCAGACGCAGGGCAACTACCTGCGACGGCTCCGCGCCCCGCCCCGGCCGCCCCCGACCGCGCTTCCTCAAGGCCGGGAGGTCATAGCCGACCTCGGCGTCGGCCGCCCACTCGGCGATCAGCGCTTCGGTGACCGGCGCGCCGTTGATCGTCTCGTCCGCAGCCATGTCATTAATGTAATACGAAACTCCAGCGAGCCACGGCGCCGATGACGATCGGCTGTCATTGACCACTCAACGCGCTTCGCGGGCCCGAAATCATCCGTCAGCGTCGCGGTAGGCGTCGAGCATCCGACGCAAGAGTTGCCGCACGGCCGCGCTGACCTGGGCGGGCGCCTCGATGCCTGTCCTGTCGGCTACAGCGAGGTCGATGAGAGGTGAACGACCAGTCAGCTGATCGTCCAGCCAGTCGACCGCCGCCGACACGACGGGCTGCACGACCGGATTCGTCGCCTCCAGATCACGCAAAGATGCGCCGATCGATTCCGCGGGGACGTTTCGAAGCAATCGCAGCAGGTCACCGGCATCCTTCGATGTCACACGATCCTCGCGAGCACCCTCGACTCGTTCCTGAATCTTGATCGCTTTGGCGATCACGAGAGCGGCCGGCCCAGCCACGCGAACCGCTATTGCCCGGGAGTCCTGAGGCTCCAGCGCCGTGAGCGTGACGGGGGCGCTGTCGAAGAGTGCGAGCTCAAGCCCGCGGGTGCGACGGGCGGTCAGGGAACCGTGCCCCTCGAGCGGCGCGGTGCGGCGCGAACTCGGCGGCATCGCGCCGAGCGGCACCATCAGGTCTACGACGATGCCGTCGACGGACACCCAACTTCCGGGATTGCCCGTCGCGTTCGGAGCGAAGCCAGCGTCGGCAAGCGACCGCGCAATGTCGGGATGCGTGGCGAGTAGCTCGGGATCGAGCGCCAAATCGGCGTCGGTTGTGTAGATCGGTCGAGGGTCACCAAGCGGGGCATGGACGTAGACCGCTTGTGCACCGACGAGCACGATTGCGTCGAGGTGCGGGCCCAATGCTTCGAGCGCGTCCAGCAGGACTCGTCGCGCGGCGACGTACTCGGGACTGACGTTCTCTGCGGGCATCAGCCGGCCATTCCCGGGGAGTGGATTGCCGCAAGCTCTTCACCGACTGAAGCCAGGCGCCCGCCCGCTCCCAACAGGTCGCCGACGATTCGCCATGGGACCGCTAGCCGCGGCTCGGTACCCTGCGTCCCTTCCTTAAATGGAGCCAGAAAATCAGTCCGAGCGACAAGAATGTTGCCGCCTCGGTCCGGAGCCAGGTCCATCGCACGCTCGACGCTCGGGATGTCGTCGGTATAGAGCCAGATACCCGAAGCGGGCAGCGGCGCGACCAGCTCGCGAGACTCGAACTCGATCGCGGCACCACGAACACCCGTCAGCGCGTACGTAAGTCCAGATCGCTGCAGTCGGTCAAGCGCCACTTCTTCGCCCAGGAGCGAGAAGTATCGGGTCGGCTTGAACGTGTTGGCGAATCCGTAGTCGCGGGCCCAACGTTGTGCAAGAGCCAGTCGATCAGCAACGACGATGGGACCCCCGGTGGTGTTCTTAAACAGGCCCTCTTCGCGAAGCAGATCGACCACGCGACTAGCAGTACCCAGACCGGTGCCGGTCTCACGGGAGAGCTCCCGCACCGATGCCGTTCGCCCGGCGCTTAGAAGTTGAACGATGACTTGCGACACCGCTTTGGCCTTCAGTGATCGAAGTCGCTGCGGCCCGTCGTCGCGAGGTTCCGGGTCCCGCGATGCGCCGACCCGATCGATCCAGACAGCCGGGTCGTCGCTCGAGATGCGCATATTTCCGGTCGCATCCCAGTACGACCACCCGGCTCGGATGAGTTCGTCACGCACCGCGGGCGAAAGGAAGGGCGCGACGATCACCGGCACGCTCCCGGGTCGAACGCTCGGCAGCGCTCCGACCTCGGAACGGGTTCGTGGCGGGGTCAGCTTTACGTCGGCGTCCAGCACGAGCGGAACTGATCCGAACTGCGCGCGCACTTCCGCGTCGACCCCACTGCTGCCGGTTTGGCGCTCGACGATCACCGAACGCGCTCCAACCGATTCCAGCGCGGAGCTGAACCCATCTACGAGCGAGTCCGTTCCAGAAAAGTATACGTTCCGCATAAAGTGGAACATAGCAATATATGGAACATCAGTCAACGCGGCGCCATCACCGACTCAGACCCGCGCCGTGCGGCGCCTCTCGCAACCACGACGGGGCCTCACCGACAGGCGACCGAGTTGCGTCCCTCGCCGCACGCGACAAATCCAGCCGTGCGGCATGTCGCGAGTCCTCAAGGGTCGACTCTGGGCTGCCGCGGCGCATCGCTTCGGCGAGTTCGCCCAGCGCCGCATCCTGAGAGCCCGCGACAACTACGGCCTGATTCCAGGCTCGCCCGCGGGTCAGCCCGACGTAGAGTCCCGCCGCATCGACGCCCGGGCCCACGACAGACGCATCCGAGGTGTCGCCTTGAATCCCGTGCACCGTCGACGCGTAAGCGAGCTGCACCTGGTCGGATGCGTACTCGGCCGAGACGTGTCGGCGCTCGGTGGTGTCGGCAAGATTCCGGAGTTCGATGCGCTCCGGCCGGATCGCGGTGATTACCCAGGTCGCCCGATTCTGCACTCCGGTGCTCCGGTCATTCCGCCGAGTCTGCACGACATCGCCGACGAGCAGCTGCTGACCGTCACGACCGTGAGCGACGGCATCCGCGCGGAGTGCGCCGGTCTCGACGCGACGCCGCTGGATTGCTTCGCTGATTGCGGCGGCATCGTCGTTGGTGGCCGTCACGAGCGCGACGCGCTTGCCGCGGTCAGCCCAGTCGAACCAGGCGTCCACCATAAGATCGTGCGCCGCATCCGTGCTTGCGACCCGCGCGACGTGCCCTCCGTCACCGAGGGCCGCGGCGACTTCGGCCGCATCTTCTGCCGTCGTGACCTCGCGCAACCTCAGCGTGAGATCCCCATAGGCGCGGTCGGTGAAGCGATGAATTTCACTCAGCTCGACGACGTTGTCGGCTACTTGGGTCATCGCGGCCATCGCGCCCGCGTGGCCAACGGGCGCAGCCTGGCGCGGGTCGCCGATCATGGCAATGCCGGCGCCGGTCTCCCCCGCGACGATCGCGAGCGCGTCCGCGGTGTGGAGGTCCACCATCCCGGCCTCGTCCACCACGATGCGATCGCCTCGGCTGAGTCGGAAGTCACGCGGGCCGCGGTACGTGCGGCCGGTCGCCGCATCCGTCCGACCGATCTGCAGGCGGGTCCACACAGCCGCTCCCGCTTCGTCGATTCCCCAGCGCCAACCGTGGTCGGCGAGCAACGCGTGCAGGCTGGATGCCGTGGCCCCGATCTCGCGCTCGGCCACGGCAGCCGCCTTCTTGGTCGGCGCGACCACGATCATGCGTCGCCGCTGCAGTCGCAGGGCGTGGAGTGCGACGCGCAACAGCGTCGTCTTGCCCGACCCGGCAGGACCGGTCACCGACACGAGGCGCCCGGTCCCGGCGATGGCGGAGGCCGCAGCGATCTGCGCACCAACGAGCTCCGCGCTCTCCCCCACAAAACGCCGTGCGACGGTACGCATCTGTCGTTCGTCGGGCAGCTGCCCGGGTGTGGCGAGTGCTGCAAACCTATTCGCGACGCGCAGCTTGAGCAGCACCGTCGCTTGGGCCATGAGCGCCTTGATGTGCGCAGGCTTGGCCGGATCGTCGGGCACCAGGTCGATCGTGTGCTCGGTCGCCCGAGACGCGACGTCGTCGACCAGTTCGTCGAGCGTGTCTCTCTCGGCGACGACCCCGGTTCGGGAGATGGCCCGGATGGCGCTGGCACGCAGATCCCATGACGAGAACCGCCCACTGCTCGAGACCGAACGAGCGTCGGCCTCGACGAGCGCCATCCGCGCGAGCAAATCGCGATCGAGGTCGGCGATCGACGTGGGGTCGAGCCGGGCAGGATTCCGCCGCCAAAGAAGGATGGGATCGATATTGGCGAGTTCACTGCGCACCCGTTCTTCCCACTCGGCTTCATCAAGATGTGCAGGTTTTCCCGGGCGTCGCTGCGCCCAAGCCAGCTCGTCGATGTGGTGAAGATCGTCGACGCCAGGTTGCCGCCCAAGGTGCTCCTCGCGCCACTCCGCAATCAGCCGAACACGGTTGGCCTCGATCTGGTTCGAGCGTCGCGAGAGCGGGCGCACGACATGGACAAGCTGCGCGATCTCGCCATTCGCGTCGAGCGTGTAGCCGTGGGCGGCGAGTGCGGCTACCCATCGTGGGTCGCTGCGAGCCGCCAACTCACCCTCCGCGTTGACCACGTTGTGGAGCTTGAGCGCAACCCGTGAGTCGAGGCTCGACCATTTGCCGTCGGTCCCCTGCACCTTCATGTTCAGCCACAGGTGTCGATGGATGTGCGGGTCGAGCGCCCGCGACCGCCGATGCTGCAACTCGACGACTTCGAGCCGAGCGATGTCTTCACGGATGCGTCCGCCCCGGCCACGACGCGCGTTCAACTCGCGCTGCCAGAGCAGGATGGTGCGGTCGCGCATCCGGTCCTGCAGCAACTCGAACTCGTGGGCGAGCTCCGGGTCAAGGAGCGCTGCGACGCTGTAGGACTTCGGGAAGTTGATCGTCCCGTCTAGGAGCAGGTCAGTGTTATCTGATCGGTGCATGAGTCCGCGTGGTTCACCCGTCTTGGGGTCCTCCCCTTGGATCCACCGCCGCAGCGCGGACGCATCCAGCTCGTCGCGAGCCAGCTCCCCCGCTACCGCCACGAATCGTGTGACGGTGGCCTCGTCGGTCGCACCGTAGTGCCGTGCAGATTCAACTCCTGTCGGAGCACGGTGCGCATCACATGTGCCGTCGAACGCGTACGAGATCGCATTGCGGATGCCGCGGGATTCAGCCCCGCGCTTCCAACTCCGCAATCCGCCTCGCATGACAGCAGGATACATGCGTAGTTGTGTCACCACCAGGAATGGTGCCTACGTGCATTGTCGTTTCGTCACTCTTGTCGCTCTTGCGTCGCGGCTCGTATCGTCGGCGATCGCGTTCCGTCGATCGTCCCAAGGCGTCTCGACGTGTTCGCATGAGCGACCTTCATCGGCCACCTTCGCGGGCGGATCTTACGAGAATCGGTCCACTCCTCAGCCTGCGGCCTCGTCGATTCCCCAGCATGGCCCGGCGTATCGCTCGAGGCAGGACCCGCTCTCGATCACCCACCCGAGGAGCGAAGCGGGAAGAATGGCTTCATGCCCACAGACGACGACATGAAGTTTCAGACTGGCGCGAGCAATTTCGGCGAGGACTGGACGCTCGAGGGCGAAGAGGCTGCGCTCCACATCCTCCTCATCGGGAGTCGTCGTGACCAGGATCTTCAGGCTCTTCTAGCCGAAGCCTTGGGCCGCACGGTCGACGGTGTCGACTGGAAAATCGACAGTATGGCGTCCAACCTCGAGCAGTTCCGGACGCCGAATGAGAAACCACTGGGCTTGAGTTCCCGACAGACGAGACTCCTTCGTGACTACGAGCGCGACTCTGATCGGGTAACCGAACGTTGCAGACTCTCTTACGAGCGCCTTGTCGGCGGCGAGAAGCCCGCGACCTTGTCCGCAGAGCGCCGACTCGCGGAGCAGCAAGCGCGAACTTGCCCAGTCTGCTTCACCGAGTACACCGCCGACGGATCGTGCATGTGCGTGTGACGTCCTCATGTCGCCACTCGCGACCGGGGTGGGGTGGAGGAGTCGTCAGGGGTGGGTCGCGTTGATCTTCTTGGCGAGGGCCTCGAAGTTGTCGAGCGTCGTTGCGGACAACGCGTCCACGCGGGCGGGGTCGCGCAGCAGCATCTCGGCGGGCCGCCAGTGGTCGAACTTGGGCTCTCCCGCGGACTCCAGCCGCTTCAGGATGCGATCGTGGTGCTCCGACAGCCTCTCAGCCGTGACGCTCCTGCCCAGCGCCTCGTTGTAGAGCGCGAGGTAATCGTCCACCGAGAACAGGTCCTCGATATCGGCGTGATTCTGCTGAAGCACCGAGCTGACGAGAATCACCCGATCGCTGTCGATCTTGTTCGCGTTCATCGCTGCTTCGACCTTGCCCGCGCCCTCGACACCCGAGTCGAGCAGGACGGTGACCGAGACCTTCCGGCCGAGGAGTGACACGAAGGTGGGTACGTTCGAGGAACCGCCAGCGGGAAGGATGCGCCAGCGTTCGTCGAGCCCCACCCTTCCGACCTTGCGGAGGGCACGACTGATCAGGTCGAGATAGGCAAGGTCCGACGGGCCCTCGACGAGCAGGTTCCGCTCGCCGATGAAGAGGTTCTGACTAAGGTCGTAGCCCAGCGCGGCCTGCAGCGGGAACGCGCTGTCCTCGCCCACCTCCAACGCGTCGGAGGAGGTGACCGACCCGATGTCCTCGCCGCGATCCTCGACCACACGGACGCGCTCGATCTGGTCGACCATGAACGGCGAGTGTGTCGTGTAGATGACCTGCCCGGCCGGCGCGAGGCGCTCGTTGATGAATCGCAGGAAGTCCCTCTGGGCCTTGGCGTGGAGCGTGAGGCCGGGTTCGTCGAGCAGGATGACGACGTCCTCGCCGCGGCTCTCGAACTCGCTGAATGCCGCGAGGAACGAGAAGAACCACCTATAGCCCGACGACCGGCGGGAGAAGTTGTTGGTGAAGTCGTGCTTGCGGTCCTCGACGCGAAAGTTGAGATAGCGGATGACGCTGCGCTCTCCGCGAGCGTCCGCGACCGTCTCGGGCTCCGTCATGATCTTGATGCGGAGCTCGGGGTTGGTGCTCCAGTACGCCTTCATCTCCCTGGACAGGTCGTTGGAGACCGACTCGAGTTCCGCCGTGCTCGACTCGAAGTTTGAATTTGCCATCGCGTTGACGTCGGTATTCGCGAGCTTCAGGAGAGCACGAGCGGTCTGCCGGGGAGATGCACCAGGCTGCTCGTCCGCATCCTCCCTGAGCGTCGCCACATCAACCCGTCCCTCTAGACTCTGGTAGTCCGAGAAGAGGAAGAACTTGGGCATGCGAGCCAGGATGATCGAGTTTGCGACGGCCCCGAGATCGCCGGTACCGACGACCGCAGAGATGCGTGCGAGCACCTCCTGGGTGGACGTGCCAGGCGCAGAAGTGGGAGCCGACGATCTGACAGTCTCGCCCGCGTCCTCGACCCCCGCTGCTGCATCCGCGGCTTCGGCAGCGGCACGGGCAACGCCATCGGCCTCCTCCTGAGCCACCGCCTGAAGCGCAGCGCGTAGTGCGGCGACGGTGTTGTATTGCTCAGCGAAAGCCTGTGCGTCAGGGTGCCCTTCGAGAACGTTCTGGAGGAACCGTGCCTCGTCGAGCTCGACCTGTGCCCACGTCTCACCGCTGTAGCGGCGACCGACCAGCGCACTGTCGGCAGCCACGACGCCCGTCGCCAAGGGTCGCCGTCAGCGTGTCGAGATCGGCCTTGTCGAGGCGGAAGGTCGCCTGGATCGGCGAGACCTGCAGGAGGTCCTCGCTGCGGCTGTCGCGACTCCGCCTCCAGCGCGGGTAGTCCTCAAGCTCTACGAAGCCGTCGCCGTAGACGGGATTGAGCCGGTAAAGCGCGTCCAGCATCGTGGACTTACCGGACTCGTTCATTCCCACGAGGGTCGTGATGTCCTCCTCGGCGGACACCTCACTCGAGTCCAGCACATTCTTGTACTTGTACACCTGAAACGATGACAGCTGCATCGCGCCCCCCTCACGCCTCGAAGATCAACGCCTCTGACCCTAGCTGGGCGTACGGACACGTCGAGGTTTCAACCGGTGAGGGTCTCAGGTGAACCCATCGCCGAAAGCTGGACTGCTCGGAAGCGAGACGCCGCGCAGCGAGCCGACGACGTCATGCGCGAGTCTCTCGGTGTACCTCTCGCGACCCGCAGCGACGAGCAGCGACCTCGGAATCGTCAAGCCGCCTCGGAGCGGACAGCGTCCCATGCCTGCGTTGTCACCACGAGCTTAGGATCGGAACGGGATAGTGCTTCGAGAAACGTCGACATCCGGGTAGCCGTTCACTTCTAGGAATTCCCGTGTCGCATCGATGACCTCATCACCGAGCGGCGTAGGTCCAATCGTCACGGAGCGGATGGGAAGCGGGCCAGCCTTCGTGAGGTATCTGTCGTTCGCGTACCGCTGATTCTCACCATTGAGGGCGGAGAGTTCAATGAATGGCGTGACCCCGAATCGTCCTTCGTAGTGGTAAACGAACTTCCAGCGGGGAGCCACTTCGAGGATCATCCTCGCTTCCCGCTCATCTTTGAAGGCAGGGTGTTTCAGCTCGAGCATCTTGATGTCAGCGAGTTCGTGCCATGGCAGGAACATGTCGGTGAGCGCGTGCTTGGGCTTCTCCGCCAGCTTGGCGATCCTGTCCACCCGCTGATCCACACCGGCCGTGTCGTAACGAACTTTCCGCCACGGGACCGCTTCGATGTGCAGCTGGTCAGGGTCCTGAACGATGTAGCCGTCTTCGTCGCGCTCGATCTCGTGTCCGGCTGGAGGGTGCGGGTGGGTTTTCTCCTTGCTTCGCTCAACGGGGAGAAGGTCAACAGTGGCGTCCAGCTCGATGGCGTATGAGACCCTGCCGCCATAGCCTCGCCAAACAGTCAGTAAGTCCGGCTTTCGGGCCGCACAGAGAAGGAAGAGGTCAAGTCCTCGCCGTTCGGCGTACTCCATGAGCTCATCGAAGCGCGCCTGATAAGGGGCTGGAACGGAGTCACGGCGCTTCTCGGCTGCGGCTTTCAGTAGGCCGGTCGCATAGTCAGCTTCTCTGGAGTCGTTGAGATGCCGAAACGACGTTGCTCGGAGCTTGTCGTGCGTGACGATCCCCTCCAGCCCGCGACCGTCCGTGTAATGCCAGATCGAGTTCAATGTCATCGCATACCTGTCGGTGGCCATGGAAAACTGCCCGTAGGCGGTCACGAGACCTGCCCGTAGGTGGCCAGGAGAACTGCCCGTTGGTGGCCATGAGTTCTGCCCACGTCTGATGGTTCCGCCCCGCGCGTCGTCGCGATGGTGGGGCCCCTTCCCGGTTCGATGACGGGTGCTTAGGTCGTCGTCGCCCGGGAAGGGGCTGTGTTGAAGTCTGACGGAGAAGTCATGGAGATTCTGGAAGCGTTCGATGCGACGGGGTCGTATCGGGCTGCGGGGCAGCTCGCGGGTTGCTCTCATCACACGGTCGCCGCGTATGTCGCGGCGCGGGACGCGGGCCGGCCTGTCGGCGCTGCGGCGCGCAGGCCGCGCGTCATCGACGAGTTCCTGCCGAAGGTCGAGGAGTTGGTCGAGAAGACGAAGGGCAAGGTTCGGGCCGACAAGGTCCACGAGGTGCTGACCTCGATCGGGTTCGAAGGGTCGGAGCGGTCGACCAGGCGGGCGGTCGCTGCGGTGAAGGCGTCGTGGCGGGCGGGGAACCGTCGGGTGCATCGGCCGTGGGTCACCGAGCCGGGGCTGTGGTTGCAGTACGACTTCGGCGACGGGCCCGTGGTCGGCGGGGTGAAGACGGTGCTGTTCGTCGCCTGGCTCGCGTTCAGTCGGTTCCGGGTGGTGATCCCGATCCGCGACAAGACCCTCCCGAGCGTGTTCGCCGCGTTGGATCGGACGTTCCGGGCGGTCGGGGGCGCGCCGACGTATGTCCTCACCGACAACGAGAAGACGGTCACCACGATGCATATCGCGGGGGTCCCGGTCCGCAACGCGCAGACGGTGTCGTTCGCCGCGCATTACGGGGTCACGGTGCTGACCTGTCAGCCCGCGGACCCGGCCTCGAAGGGTGGCGCGGAAGCGTCGGTGAAGCTCGCGAAAGCGGACCTGGTGCCCACCGATGCGAACCTCCGCGACCAGTACGCCTCATTCGGCGAACTCGAGGCGGCCTGCGACGCGTTCATGGACGACGTCAACGGGCGGGAGCACCGGGTGACCAAGCGGCGCCCGGTCGAGATGCTCGCTGAGGAGCAGCAGCGGCTGCACCCGGTCCCGGGTCGTGCTCACACCATCGCGTTCGGAGTGTCCCGGCGGGTCGGGGAGAACACGCCGATGGTCGCGTTCGAGAACGGGCAGTATTCCGTCCCGCACCTGCTGATGGGCGCGGAGGTGTTCGTCCGTGTCCAGGGCGCCGCTGACTCCGAGCGGGTCGTGATCGTCCACCACGGCATCGACGGGCCCGTCGAGGTCGCCCGACACGACCGCGCCCGCCCCGGGACCCCCAGGATCGACGACGCCCACTTCCCCGCCCAGCCGGGGGTGAAGGTTCCCGGCGACTACACGATCAAGGCCCGCAGCACCGAGGAGGCGGAGTTCCTCGGTATCGGTCACGGCGCCGCGGCCTGGCTGCTCGAGGCCGCAGCGGCCGGGACGCAGCGGATGAACCAGAAGATGCGGGAAGCCGTCCAGCTCGCCCGGATCCACGGGATCGAGGTCGTCGACGAAACCCTCGGCACCGCAGCCGCGTATGGCCGGTTCGATACCGGTGATCTCACGTCGATCCTCGGCAGCCGGATCACCGCGACGCCGGCGAGAGCGGCGTCGGAGACCCGGTCGCTCGCGCAGGGCACGTCCGGGTGGGCCGCGATCGGCCAGCCGCGGGGTGTGATCGTCCCCGTCGTCGAGATCATCGCGACGGACGAGGAGGACGAGCTGTGAGCGTCGCGACCCCTGCCGCCCCGCCGATCCCGGCCGAGTTGGAGCAGACCATGCGGCAGCTGAAGATGCCCTACGCCCGCGGCATCGCACCCGACGTGTTCGCGACCGCAAGGGCACAACGCTGGGAACCCGCGGAGGTTGTCAAAGCACTCCTCGACGCCGAGATCGCCGGCCGGTCCCGGTCCATGCTCGCCGCCCGCCGCAAGGCCGCCGGGTTCCCCACCGGGAAGACCTTCGACTCCTGGGACCAGTCCCTGTCGACGATCCCGGCGCCGACCCAGCAGGCGTTGCGGACCCTGGAATGGGTGCACCGGCGGGAGAACCTCGTGATCTGCGGGCCCGCCGGGACAGGGAAGACGTTCTTCCTCGAAGCGCTCGGCCAGCACGCCGTCGAACAAGGCCTCCGCGTCGCGTGGTTCCGGCTCGAGGACCTCGGCGCGCTGATCCGCGCGCACCGCGTCGACGACACCGTCACCCGCACCGTCGCCCGGATCCTCCGCGCCGACCTCGTCGTCGTTGACGACATCGGTCTACTCGGCGTCGGCGACGACGCCGCGGAAGGCCTCTACCGGCTCGTCGACGCCGCCTACGAGAAACGATCGATCGCGATCAGCTCGAACCTGCACCCCTCCGGGTTCGACGAGCTCATGCCCAAGACCCTCGCGACCGCGACCGTCGACCGGCTCCTCCACCATGCCCACCTCGCGCAGACCACCGGCGAGTCCATCCGCCTCGCGCAGGCCCTCGCCGGCACGGGGGTGACCCCCATGACCTGACCCGGCGGGACTGCCTCACGCGGCCAGGGCCACCACAACCCGGTGGGCAGAACTCCTGGCCGCGAATGGGCAGTTCCACTGGCCACCAGCGGGCACTTCCGCTGGCCGCCTATGGGCAATTCCTACTGGCCGTTGACACATACCCCAGGGTCAGACGGCGTTACCGGTCGGCGTGCCCAGCGCTTCAGCGCAATCCTAGAGAGCCTTCAGCCCAGATGGCTCGGCGGTCCGACGACCTGTCTCAATACCTGTAGCGAAGCTACGATTCCCGCCGCATCGACCCCCTTTCGCCGACAGATCATCAATCCCGGAGTTCTCTCGGAGGCGCCCTGTTCATGGGCAGCCTTCGAGGGTGGCTCTAACTGCGCACGGTCTTGGGCGAAGCACCTGCCGCACACGCACCCCAAGGGTTAACGCCTGCTCTTACTCCTGGCGATCATGGTCGCCGATCATGCTCCTGCGCGTTGCTCGTCCAGCATCTCCTGCAGCGCCTGTCGGATGGATCTCCCGAGAGCTATGTGTATGCGTCGAATCCATTGCGTCGCGGCCTGGGCATCGTCATCGCCGGTCCCGAGGAACTCAAGCAGTCTGGGATTGTCATACTCGCGCTGGTAGTGAAAGACCTGATTGCGAAAGCGGCGAAGGCGATCGACGCGGTCGTCGCTGAGCAGCAAGTCGACGTCCGAGTCGGCGAGCCCAGCTTTTCGCCAGCCTTCGATCACGATGTAAACGGTCGCGTACCAAAAGCTCATGGCGATTTGGTCGTCCAGCGCGGTGACGAAGTCAACTTCACCTGGCGACCGTTCACGCGTGACCCGCTTCATGAACACGTCGCGCTGGAAGTCCGCGTTGAGGAAGTACTTGTGCAGGGACAACAACGCCTCGAATTGCTTGCGGGTTGCATCGTGATCGGCTGCATCGTGATCGTCGGTCATGCTCCGACCTTAAGGCGCGAAAGTTAAGGCCCTGCTCACCGCTGCGCCGGTGCAAAGAGGCCCCAACCCCTTGACCATCACCGTCGAGTCAGAAGGTTTGGGACCCGATCAGTCGAGGCGATCGGACACATCGCCATGAGTCGCGGCACCAACTCATCCCGCCCGCTGAGGGATCCGTGCGACCCAGGCGGAGCAGCAGGCCAGGTTCAAGGTCGAGAGTCAGAATTGAGGACCGGACGCCCGGCTCGGGCCGATTTGTAGGTCTCACGGATACGCGTTGTGCCCGTCCCGTCGACCTCCGCCGATACTGATCAGCTGGCGGAGATGTCATCGATTCGATTGAAGACGCGAACTGTTTTGGGCAGTCCGGCGCCGGTGGGCTCCGGCTGGTGCGACCACATCTCTGTAACGAAGCTGGTGATGACGGGGGCTTCCGGGGTGTCGATGACCACGGTCGACTCCATCGCAACTTTCGTTGTGAGGAGGCGCCCAATGTCGCGCACCTCATCGTCGTCGGCATTCTGGTTGCCGAAAACGACCATCGCGTCCGGCGACAACGGCATCGCGACATACGTCCGCTCTGTGTCCGCATCGGGGCGCAGCGTGAGCGCGTGGACGCCGGCATCGCCGAGCAACATCGGCCCGACGCGGAAGACCTGTGTGATGCGAGGCAACAGCTGCGCGTTGACCGACAAGAGCTGCCGCCGCGCGTCCTTGAGTTGCTCACGGTCCATTAACGTTGCGAGTTGCGCCAGGGGCGCGGTTGCGCCGTCCGCGTTGCCCCAGTTGGCAGGGTTTGGCGCCATTATGGCGTTCCCGCCGTAGACACCATGCTCGTCAACTGCTGAGCCGCGAAGCGCGGGGTACCGGTCGTGCATGAGTACGGTGTACTCCCGGACGGCGCGCCACTCGTCGTCTGTCGGAGCGCTCGAGAAGTCGAGCAGTCGTCGCAGCGCCCGACTGAAGGCGTCCTCCACTTTCCCATAGGCCGCCTCGAGCGCCGGGTCGTTGAGCCCTTGTTCGGCGGCAACCTTTTTGCCCACCTCGATCACTTTGGGTTTCCTACCGCGCTGCAGCATGCTGACCCGATGGTTCGTGGCCCATTGGCGCATGTGCGCCCGGCTGATGTAGTGGTCGAAGGGCATCCCCACGCGAGCCGTTCCTCTCTTGTCTCGTCCGACGGGATTGCTCTTCAGACTCGCCGCAGTTGTGGTTTCTGTCGGTCGCTACGCGCGCCACTTCCTACGCTCGTGTGGGAATAGGTTGGGCGGGGCCATTCAGGGAGCTCTTCGAGGTGTGCACGGTGATTTTCCCACCGGTCTGGATATCGCTATAACCGACCCCTGCGTTCATCGCACAGGTGGGGGAGCTGGAATTCCAGCGATCCATCCAGCAAGATCATTCCCCTATCTTCGACCGCTCGTCTCCCTATGGGGCGTGGCGCTCGAGGTACGCTGCGCCCTCCTCCGGGCTCCCGGCCCACGTGAGCTCATTCTCCTCGTGATCCAGCACTTGCCAGCCGCCTCGGTTGGTGGAGGGGACGAGGTATCCCACGATGACGCCGTTGTCCGCCCACTTCACGTGGAGCGCATCAGTCCCAATCTTCTTCTCGACAGCGAGCCGCCCGTAGACGTGGCGCCCCGGGACTGAGCTACGGACACCGGAGCGCGGAGCCGGAGTCGGCGCCGAGGCGGGCTTGGGCTTCCAGGACAGGACTACCCATGCCACGAAGAAGATGACGGCGCCGGCGATCAGCCACCACGTCCACGGGTAAGGGATGAACGAGAAGCCGTTCTTCGCCCAGTCCTGGAACGGCAGCACAACAAGGTAGACCGCGCCGCACACTGATGCCGCCGCCCAGCAGATCGTCGCGGCCAGCTGTTTCGTCACGGGCACGAGCGTAACCGAGGGCACCGCCGCGACAGCAATGGACCGCTTCCGCGCCCTGCACGAACAGCGATCGAAGACGCACGCCGCCGTGCCCTCAGCGTGCATCGCCCGGATAGGGATCCCTCAGCGGAGACGCCGTCCACGTCTTCGCCACGGCTGTGATGTCTCGGGACTGTGATCTATCAGGACATCGGTGACGGTTTGCCCACATTTTGCCCACACTTGATCGAGATTCACCCCGATCGAACCGGTTGTCATGTCTCACGACATCGGTGACGAGTCTGCATCAGGACATCGGTGACAGTTCGGGGCTGTTTGGTGGTGACACTTCTCCTCTATTTGTGAGGGATGAGCCGTGTTGAGCCTGTCGATCCTCGTGTCCGTCTCGCGATCGCGCAGTGGCCGCCGGATGCGCCGCGTGGGGTAGTGACGACGTTCTGCGCGGAGCATTCGATCTCGCGGAAGACGTTCTACGCGATCCGCAATCGCGCCCTCGTCGAGGGGCAGGCCGCGGCGCTCGAGCCGCGGAGCCGGCGACCGAAGTCCAGCCCGACGGCCATCGCCGACGACGTCAAGGTTCAGGCAGTGGGGGTGCGGCGCGCGCTGGAGGAGTCCGGGCTGGATCACGGGCCGATCAGCGTGCACGACAAGATGATCGCCCTGGGGATGGCACCGGTGCCGTCGATCGCTGCTCTGGCGCGGATCTTCCGGGAGGCCGGTGTCGCCCGAGTCGAGCCGAGGAAGAAGCCGCGGGCCGCGTATCGCCGGTTCGTGTATCCGGCGCCCAACGCATGCTGGCAGCTCGACGCGACCGAGTACGTCCTCGCCGGCGGCCGCAAATGCGTGATCTTCCAGCTCATAGACGACCACTCCCGCTACGCCGTCGCGTCCCACGCCGCCGTCGGCGAGACCTCCAGAGACGCGATCCGGGTGGTCCGCAAGGCGATCAAACGTCACGGTGTTCCTCAGCGGCTGCTGTCGGACAACGGCATCGCACTGAACCCCTCACGCCGCGGAATCATCGGGCAGCTCGTCGAGTATGTGTCCCGGCTCGGCGTCGAACCGATCACCGGGAAGCCCTACAAGCCGACCACGCAAGGCAAGAACGAGCGGTTCCACCAGACCTTGTTCCGCTACCTCGACAAGCAGCCCATCGCCGGCAACCTCCGAGAACTGCAGGCTCAGGTCGACCGGTTCGACCACATCTACAACACCGAACGCCCGCATCAGGCGTTGCCCGGCCGGATCACACCGTTGCAGGCGTGGGAAGCGACACAGAAAGCGACCCCGCCCAGACCTCGAACCATCAAACGCAAGCCGAACGATCCGCTCCCGCCGGCACCCTCGCCGAACGGTCGGGTGCTCGACGGGATCCGCGTCGCGACAGTCCATCCGAACGGATCAATCAAGGTCCGCGGCTGCATCTTCAACATCAGCTACCCGATGCGCGGACAGGACGTGTTCGTCCTCTACGAGCCCGCCGGGATCATGGTCTTCGACGAACGCGGCACCCTCATCGTCGAACACCTCTGGCCACCACCCGGCATCCGCTACGTCGGCAACGGCAGGCCCCGCGGACCCAAACCCAAAGAACTGCCACCGATGTCCTGATACAAGAAGTGTCACCGATGTCCTGATGCAGAACCGTCACCCATGTCCTGAGACATCACACCCGATCGAACCGGTTTCAGCCCCGCCGAGGCAAGCGAAAATTCCGCATAATGACGCGGTTTTCCCCGAATCTCGCGACGCGGCCAAAACCGCCCGCCTGAGTTCGACTCCCGCCGTCGCGTCTACACATCACGAACAGTGCTGACGGATCTCCGGCCCGCGATCCGGGCGAGTACGATCACGCCCGATGCTGGGCCGCGGCGATGCCCGGACTCTGCACGTGTGGCTGGCCGCGACGAACAGTCCGCGCCGCAGTGCCGCCATCCCCACATCCGCTGCGCAATGGGCCGGCAAGACGGGCGAGGGACCGGTCTTCACGGACTACTACCACCTGTCGGCGCAGATCGCGACGACCATCTCCTCCTCCGACGTCACCATCACCGCCCCCCGCGCCCGCGCGATCGTGACCGGCCAGACCTACATCGCGTTCGCGTTCAGAACCTTCATCATCGCGATGCTCATCAGCGTGCTCTTCCTCTCGAACTCAGCACCGAGCAGGAGCGGCGGGCCACCGAGTCCGCACCGACCGCATCACCGTCCGAGCGGGGTCCATCCCGGCGGCAGCGGACCGTCGACCGAGGCGCGCTCACGATCGAGGACCGCCGACCAGCCCTGAGCGGCATCCACCGTCTCGAAGCCACCGCGTGCCACGCGGAAGCCGACGTCGTCGTGATGCATGCGCGGATGGCCTCCGCGGCGGACGCCCGCCCGCACGCTGTGCACGTCGTCGGCGAAACCGCCGCCCCGAAACACCCGGTACTCGCCGTAACGCGCGGGATCGAGCAGATCCCAGCACCACTCCCAGACGTTGCCGAGCGTGTCGAAGAGCCCGTTCAGGTTGGGCATCTTGCCCCCGATGTCGGCGGGGGCGCGCAGCCCATCGGCAGCCGTCCATGCGACCTCGGCGAGGGGGCCGTAGTGCGCGCCGATCGAGCCGGCGCGGCACGCGAACTCCCACTCAGCCTCGGTCGGCAGCCGGAAACCATCGGCATCGACGTGCCAGGTGACCTCCTCGCCCTCGAACGAGTAGGCAGCATCCAGCCCTTCCCACTCCGACGCGGCATTGCAGAAGCGGATCGCCCGCAGCCAGCTCACATCGGTCGCGGGGCGGCGCGGGTGTGATGCGCCCTCGCCGAGGATCTCGGCGACCTGCTCCTGCGTGACGGGATACACACCCAGCTCGAAGGCCTCGAGCGTGACGGTGCGACGAGCCTTGCGCCGCGCGTCGTGCAACGTCACCGAACCGGCGGCGATCGGCGCCATCTCGATCTCGACCATCCGGACAGTGTCGCACCCCGGCCCGCCACACCACGCCCGCCCGCCGATGGACACCCCCGAAAGCTAGGGTGACCCCGTGACTGACGCGCCCGCACCGATCGCCGAGACCCCTCGCCCCTCGGGCACCCCCGGCGAGGTGTTCCGGGCCTTCGCGAAGCTCGGAGTCACGTCCTTCGGCGGGCCGATCGCGCACCTCGGGTACTTCCGCGACGAACTGGTCACCCGCCGCCGCTGGGTCGATGACCGCGGATACGCCGACCTCGTCGCGCTCTGTCAGTTCCTGCCCGGCCCCGCATCGAGCCAGGTCGGGTTCGCGCTCGGGCTCCTCCGCGCCGGGCCGGCGGGCGCGCTCGCCGCCTGGCTCGCCTTCACGCTCCCCTCGGCGATCCTCATGGTCGCGTTCGCCGCCGGCGCCGGCATGTTCGGCGGAGTGGTCGGCTCCGGCATCCTCACGGGCCTCAAGATCGTCGCCGTCGCCATCGTGGCGCAGGCGGTGTGGGGCATGGCTCGCAGCCTCACGCCCGACGCGCGCCGCGCCGGCATCGCGGTCGTCGCCGCCGTCATCGCGCTGCTCGCCGCCGGATCCCTCGGCCAGGTCGCCGCCATCGTGCTGGGCGCGTGCGCCGGTCTCTGGCTCTGCCGCGCCGACGCGACGGGGGATGCTGTCGCCCTGCCCCTGCGCGTCTCACGGCGCGCGGGTCTCATCGCCCTCGGCCTGTTCGTCGCGCTCCTGATCGGTCTGCCCGTCGCGGCCGCTCTCCTCTCGAGCCCGGCCCTGGACGTGGCGGACGCGTTCTTCCGCGCCGGGGCGCTCGTGTTCGGGGGCGGCCACGTCGTCCTGCCCCTGCTCGAGGCCGAGGTCGTCACCGGCGGATGGGTCTCGCCCGAGGAGTTCCTCGCGGGGTACGGCGCGGCGCAGGCGATGCCGGGCCCGCTGTTCACGTTCGCCGCCTACCTCGGCGCCCTCGCGGCCCCCGGCGCCGCGGGTCTCGCCTACGCCGCGCTCGCGCTGGTCGCCATCTTCGTGCCCGGCATGCTGCTGCTGATCGGGGTCCTGCCATTCTGGAACGCCCTGCGCGCCCGGCCCGCGGCGCAGGCGGCGATGCGGGGCGCGAACGCAGCCGTCGTCGGTATCCTCGCCGCCGCCCTCTACGATCCCGTCTTCGTCACGGCGATCGTCGACTCCGCGACGTTCGGCCTCGCCCTGGTCTGCTTCGTGCTGCTGGTCGCGTGGCGCACCCCGCCCTGGATCGTCGTACTCGTCGGCGCGGCGGGCGGCATCGCACTCGCCGCGCTCTGATCCCCGCCGTCAGGCGATGCGGCTGCCCCTCGGCAGGCGACCGGCCGGCGTGCGCGTGCGCCGCCCCGCCCATAGGAGCACGCCCGCGGCGAGGACGATCTGGATGGCGAGCCCCGCGAACCAGCTCGGCACCGTCCGCGCGTGGATCTCTTCGGCCGTCTCACCCTGGTCCCACGACGCGCCGGCGCACTCGTCCCACTCGTTCCCCTCGGGAGGCAGCTGCATGACCCGCACCGCCACCGAGATCTGCCCGAAGGTGTCGACCGGGTAACCCTGGGGCGAGAAGGCGATGGGTGTCGCGTCGGCGAGGATCACGAAGGGATTGGCCGCCAGCATCCACCAGACGCCGTCGAAGCGCGGCACCTCGCGCGTCGTCTCCTCCCACTCACCGCAGGTGGGCGGATCCGTCGTCGGCATGCCCTGGAAGTCGTAGACGTACGACCGGTAACGGTCCGTGACCTCGGTGCGCACTGCGGCGCCACCCAGCCCGAAGGCGATGAGCGTGCCGATCGTGAGCGCCGCGACCACCAGATAGGTCGTCGCCACCGAGAACAGCGGCCGGTTCAGCACGCCCGACAGGCCCACGCCGAGCGCCGCGATCACGCCGATCTCGGCGACGAGCACTGCGACGGATGCTGCCACCACACCGATCGGCACCTCTCCGGCGATCGCCATGAAGGCGATGAACGGCACGGCGACGAGCGCGAAGGCGAGACCCGTCACCCACGCGGCGACGAACTTGCCGATCACGATCTGCGGCGTCGAGACGAGCGTGACCTGGACGGGGGCGAGGGTGGCCTGTTCGCGGTCGCCGTTGATCGCGTTGCCCGAGAGCGCCGGGCTGACGAGGGTCGCCAGCAGCAGAACCACATAGACGAGCACCGAGTACGCGCCGCGGAACTGCTCGGGCGATGACGAGAACACCATCCCCGCCAGCACGGCGACGAAGAACAGCAGCACGGCGAAGACGCCGAGCAGCACGTACCAGGCCACGCTTCGCACCCGCTGCCGCAGCTCGAGGCCCGCCACGGTCGCCACCCCGGTCAGAAACGGCATCATGGCGCGCTCCCCTCGTCGCCGAGATCGAGGAACGTGCGTTCGAGCTCGCCGGTCGCCGGGGCGAACTCGACGATCCGCTCCCCCGCGGCGATCAGTCGCGAGAGGGCCGACGCCGCCTCGTCCTCGGAGGCGAACGGCATCAGGATGTCGCGCCGGTCGACGCGCACCACTGCCGGATCCAGGTCCGGCAGCGCGGCGGCGACCCGCGCGAGCGCCGCGGACGTCTCGGCGCCGAACGTCTCGCCGGGCCCATCGAGCAGGCGCACCCGCCAATCGCGCGAGCGGGTCGCGGCGGCGGCGACCCGCTCGGCGCCCACGGTTTCACCGCGCAGCATGAACACCGCGTCGTCGGCGATCTCCTCGAGCTCGGCGAGCACATGGCTCGACACGAGGATCGTGCGCCCGTCAGCCGCGAGCCGGCGCAACAGGTGCCGCAGCTCGATGCGGGCACGGGGGTCCAGTCCCGACGCGGGTTCGTCCAGCAGCAGCACGCGCGGGTCGTGCACGAGGGCTCGGGCAAGTCCCAACCGCTGCTTCTGCCCGCGCGAGAGCACCCGGGCCGGCGCATCGGCGAGCTCGTCGAGCCCCACCTGCCCGATGAGCGCCGCGGCGCGGGATGCTGCGGCCTCGCGCGGCATCCGGTACAGCCGCCCGGTGGTCACGAGCGTCTCCCGCACGGTGAGGGAGGGCCACGCGCCGAGCGCGTCGGGCATCCATCCGAGGCGCGCCCGCGCCCCGCCCGGATCGGCGACGGGATCGACGCCGTCGATGCGGATCGTGCCGCCATCGGGCCGGAGGAGCGAGGCGAGCATGAGCAGCAGCGTCGTCTTGCCCGAGCCGTTGGGCCCGACGAGCGCCGTCACGCGTCCCGGCAGCGCCTGCAGCGTCGCGTCGCGCACCGCATGCACGTCGGCGAATGAGCGGCGCACGGCGGTGGCCTCGATGCCGGGGGTCATGCGGCCAGCCTATGCACGTGCGCCCGCCGCCCTCGCACCCCGCGCCTCACGGCGGAAGAACTCGACCCCGAGATCGGCGTGGTCGACGAAGACGCCGTCGACGCCAGCATCCCGGATGAGCGCCCACTCGCCCTCATAGTCGCCGAAGGCCGCACCCCCGCCCCGACCCGTGAACCCCGTCGTGAGGAACGTATTCTCGGGGCGGCATGTCCACGTGTACACCTGAAGACCGCGGGCATGCGCGTCGGCGACGGAGAAGCCATGACCCGTGCGGGCGGTCTCGAGGATCATCCGGCGATCGACGCTCACGCCGTCGACGTCGCCCGCGAGCGCGTCCAGACCTGCGGGGTCGACGCTCTCGCGATACGTCGGCGCGGATGCACCGCGCGCCGCGACCAGGTCGAAGGGCCGGCCCGACGCCTCGATCAGATAGATGTACGTGCCGGGGATGCCGAGCGCGCGCAGCCGCGTCAGCGCGGTCGATTCGAAGGCCTCGAAGACGACGGGACCGGGCGGCGCGATCCACCCGCTCTCGGCGAGCTCCGTGGCGATGAGGGGGACCGGATCCAGCCCGATTCCGGCGAAGTACGTTGCGTGCTTGATCTCGAGCACGACCCCGATGGGTCGGCTCTGCTCGGCGCAGGCCGCGCGGACGAGGTCGAGCACGTCGCGAAGCCTCAGAACGGGCTGCCGATCGTCGAAGCTCGCACTCGTGCGACGGATCTTCGGCAGCCGCTCGCGGCAGCGCAGGGTGCGCAATTCGTCCCACGTGAAGTCCTCGGTGAACCACCCGGTCAGCGCCTGCCCGTCGACGACCTTCGTCGTCCGCCGATCGGCGAACTCCGGCCGCGTCGCGACATCCGTCGTTCCCGAGATCTCGTTCTCGTGCCGCACGACGAGCACGCCGTCGCGGCTGACCACGATGTCGGGCTCGACAGCATCCACGCCCATCGCCAGCGCGAGATCGTAGGACGAGCGGCTGTGCTCGGGGCGATACCCGGGCGCTCCGCGGTGGCCGATGACGAGCGGATGCCGGGGGGCCATGCGCTCCAGGGTATCCGCGGCCGGCGCGCGCTCCCGGCCAGGGCGGCCCACCGATCGATGCCTCATAGTCCTCTCACAGCGCAAGACCGTGC
Organism: Microbacterium sp. HA-8; assembly: GCF_046111165.1. Lineage (NCBI taxonomy): Bacteria > Bacillati > Actinomycetota > Actinomycetes > Micrococcales > Microbacteriaceae > Microbacterium > Microbacterium sp. HA-8. The sequence continues at coordinate 971,620 of NZ_CP162025.1, read as the reverse complement.
TTCGGGGCGCTCGAGCGGATATCGTTGTTCAACAGCACATCGCTGTGACCCCGACAGCACTTGGAGTGTGAGCCAGGCCATGGCCCTCAACAACCCCGCGTTCAACAACCCGGCGTTCCAGGACCCGCGCGCCGTGCAGACCTACCCCGGCGGATCGCAGGCCGCGAACCTCGGCCGCTCGTCGCAGTTCGCCTCCGCCTCGCACGCGACGGTGGACGCTGGAGCGCAGGCGCAGATGGAGGGCATGTACGCCGCCCCCGCCGCCGGTGCGCACCAGACCGACCGCATGACCGTGGAGGACACCGCCGTCAAGACGGTGGCCCTCTTCGCGATCCTGCTCGTCACCGCCGCGATCGGCTGGGTGTGGACCCTCGGCGGCCTCACCATCACCGGTGACGCCAACCAGCCCGTCAACATCCTGCCGTGGATCATCGGCGCCCTCGGCGGCTTCGTCCTCTCGCTCGTCGTGATCTTCACGTCGCGCAAGAAGGTCCGCCCGGCCCTGATCTTCGCCTATGCCGCGTTCGAGGGACTCTTCGTCGGCGGCATCTCGGCGTTCTTCGAGGTGCAGTGGCCCGGCATCGTGATGCAGGCCACGCTCGCCACCCTCGCCGTCGTCGGCGTGACCCTCGCCCTGTTCGCCAGCGGCAAGGTGCGCGCGTCGAAGAAGGCCACCAAGATCTTCATGATCGCGATGATCGGATACCTGGTCTTCTCGCTCCTGAACGTGATCCTCATGTGGACGGGCGTCCTACCCCAGGGCCAGGCCTTCGGCCTGCTCAGCCAGGAGGTCTTCGGCATCCCCCTCGGGCTGATCATCGGTGTGCTGGTCGTCATCATGGCGGCGTACTCGCTGGTGCTCGACTTCGACTCCATCCAGCAGGGCGTGCGCAACGGCGCTCCCCGGCAGTACGCCTGGCTCGGCGCCTTCGGCATTATGGTGACCGTCGTGTGGCTCTACATCGAGATCCTGCGCATCATCGCTATCGTGCGCGGCAGCGACTGACCCGCGGTTTCGTACCTCGAGAGGGGGTCGTCCTTCGGGACGGCCCCCTCTTCGCGTGGCTCGGGCTGCGGCGGGCGCCGCGGCGGCGCCGGCGCGGCACGGCACGGCACGGCACGGCACGGCACAGCGGACAACATTCCGGAGAAACGGCCGGCAACGCACACCCGAACCGCGAAAACACGCGGCGAGCGCGGCGTGAACGCCCCTTCGTTCCGGAATGTTGACCGCCGATGACCCCGGCGCCGATCGGTTCACCACGCGGCAGGCGCGGCACGGCGCGGCGCGGCGCGGCGCGGCACGGCACGGCACGGCACGGCACGGCACGGCACGGCGGACAGCATTCCGGAGAAACGGACCGCAGCACACAACCGAACCGCGGAAACACAAGGCGCGCGGGGCGTGCACGCCCCATCGTTCCGGAATGTTGGCCGCCAAGCGCACCCAAAGCCCGTCGAACGGCGCGCAACGCTGGTCGACGCGCGCGCAACGTCCGTCGACCAGCGCGCAGCGCCGGACCCGCGCGCCGCCTAACGGCGCGTCACTCCCACTCGATGGTTCCCGGCGGCTTCGACGTCACGTCGAGCACGACCCGGTTGACCTCGCGCACCTCGTTGGTGATGCGGTTCGAGATCTTCGAGAGCACGTCGTACGGCAGGCGGGTCCAGTCGGCAGTCATCGCGTCTTCGGACGAGACGGGCCGCAGCACGATCGGGTGACCATAGGTGCGCCCATCGCCCTGCACACCGACCGAGCGTACGTCGGCGAGCAGCACGACGGGGCACTGCCAGATCTCGCTGTCGAGTCCGGCGCGCGTCAGCTCTTCGCGGGCGATGGCGTCGGCGTCACGCAGGATCTCGAGGCGGTCGGCGGTAACCTCACCGACGATGCGGATCCCGAGGCCCGGCCCCGGAAACGGCTGACGGGCGACGATCACCTCGGGCAGCCCGAGCTCGCGGCCGATGGCCCGCACCTCATCCTTGAACAGGGTGCGCAGCGGCTCGACGAGCTCGAACTGCAGATCCTCGGGGAGACCGCCGACGTTGTGGTGGGACTTGATGTTGGCCGTGCCCGAACCGCCGCCCGATTCGACGACGTCAGGGTAGAGCGTGCCCTGCACGAGGAAGCGGATCGGCTCGCCGTCGGCCGCGGCCTCGAGCACCAGATCGCGCTCGGCCGCCTCGAAGGCACGGATGAACTCGCGTCCGATGATCTTGCGCTTCTTCTCGGGATCCGAGACGCCCGCAAGCGCCGACAGAAACTGCTCGCGCGCGTCGACGGTCACCAGGCGCACACCCGTCGAGGCGACGTAGTCGGTCTCGACCTGCTCGCGCTCGTTCTTTCGCAGCAGACCGTGGTCGACGAAGATGCACACGAGCTGGTCGCCGACGGCCTCGTGGACGAGAGCCGCCGCAACTGCGGAGTCGACTCCGCCCGACAGACCGCAGATGACACGAGCCGAGCCGACCTGGTCACGGATGCGGGCGACCTGCTCGGCGATGACGTTTCCGCTGTTCCAGTCGGCCGGCAGACCTGCCGCGCGGTGCAGGAAGTTCTCGATCACGCGCTGACCGTGATCGGTGTGTTTGACCTCGGGGTGCCACTGCACCCCGTACATGCGGCGCGCGTCGCTGCCGAACGCGGCGACGGGGGTCGCGACGGTCGCGGCGAGCACATCGAATCCCTCGGGTGCGCGCGAGACCTGATCGCCGTGACTCATCCACACGTTCTGAGCGGCGGGCTGGCCCTCGAGCAGCACTCCCCCGGAGCCCACGACGGCAGCATCCGTCGCTCCGTACTCGCGCAGCCCCGTGTTGGCGACCTCGCCGCCGAGCGCCTGCGCCATGACCTGGAAGCCGTAGCAGATGCCGAGGGTCGGCACGTCGAGCTCGAACACGCCGGGGTCGAGCGTGGGCGCCCCCGGCTCGTACACCGACGAGGGGCCGCCCGACAGAATCAGACCGACGGGGTTCTTCGCGGCGATCTCGGCCGCGCTGGCGGTGTGCGGCACGATCTCGCTGTACACGCCGGCCTCGCGTACGCGCCGCGCGATCAGCTGCGCGTACTGCGCACCGAAGTCGACGACGAGGACGGGCCGCTGGGAGGTCTCTGTGGCTTCGGTCACCGGATGCTCTCGGACGAAGGGGCGGGGGTGGATGCCGTCGCCTCGGCGGCCGCGGCCGCTTCGCGCTCGGCGAGATAGGACTTGACCTCGCGGGCGACACGCACCTCGAGGAAGAACGACAGCAGGGGCACGATGCCGCCGAGCGCGAGCAGCAGGAAGCGCGGGAAAGGCCAGCGCATCAGGCTCCAGACGCGGAAGCACGCGAAGAGGTAGACGACGTAGAACCAGCCGTGGGCCACGAGGATGAACAGCGAGAGGTTGAACCCGTCACCGGTCGAGATCATCTCGCACGCGCTGCCGGGCAAAAACAGCGAGTACCACTGGCATTCGGGGCCGGGGATCGCGGTGGCGAACCAGAGCAGGCCCCCCGAGCCTCCGGCGAACAGCTCGACGTGCAGCGGGGTGTATTTCAGAACCATCTCGGCCACGAGCAGCAGCAGCCCGACGCCCGTGATGATCGAGGCGATCTGGTAGAACCTCAGCGCCCCGCGGATCTTCGGAAACGATGCGAGGCGGGGGGCGGGCATGATGCCCAGTCTACCCGCGGTGCGACCCCCGACCGCGGCGGTCGCACCGGCTCAGGATGCTGCGGCGGCGGCGTCCTCGAGAGCCTCGAGCTCCTTCTCCCACGCGTCGCGCGCGAGGCGGTACCAGAGGTAGAACGCGAACCCCGCGAACACCGCCCACTCGATCGCGTAGAAGATGTTGAGCCAGTTGACCGGCGACAGCTCTTCGGGGGCGGATGAGGTGATCGCGTCGAGCCCCACGTCGCCCGACGACTCCGGCGAGATGGCGGCGAGATACGGGCGGTACACCTCGAGCCCGTCGATGTCGTGCCAGCGGGCGAGCAACGCGGCGGGCGACATCCGGGTCATCTCCTGCGGGTCCGCACCGGCGGGGGGCAGGCCCGGGCCCTCGTCGGAGATGAGTCGGCCGCGTACCTCGACGGCGGCGTCGGGGGTCTCGGCCACGGCGTCCTCGAGCGCACCGGCCGCGGCGTCCGCGGCGTCGCGCGTGGGAACCCATCCGATGGCGACGGCGAGGGATGTCGGGGCCGCCGTGCCCGCGAGGCGCAGCTGACCGGTGACCCAGAACCCCTCGACGTCGTCGTTGAAGCGGGACGAGACGACGAGGAAGTCGCCCGGGACCCATGTGCCGACAGCATCCGTCAGCTGACCGACGAGCGGCTCGGCGAGGTACTCGCCCGGGGCGACGACGTCGGCGAGCTCTCGCACCTGCTCGGTCTGGCCGGGCGGCGGCGGATCGCTGTCGATCGCGCGCGCGAGCTGCCACTGCCCGAGCCAGGCGAACACTCCCGCGACGGCGAGGCACAGGGCGAGCATCGCCAGCCACCGCGGTCGCAGCATGACCTCGCGCAGCGTCGGCGGAAAGATCTGCTCGTCGGGATCCGGCGCGGGTGCGGGGTCGGTCACGGTGCCGGTCGTGGTCATCCCTGCCCGTAGGGGGCGACGACGACCTCGACGCGCTGGAACTCCTTGAGGTCGGAGTAGCCGGTCGTGGCCATCGACTTGCGCAGCGCCCCGATGAGGTTGGCGGTGCCGTCGGCCACCGGCGCGGGCCCGTACAGGATCTCTTCGAGAGGGCCGACCTGCTTGACGTGCACGCGACGCCCGCGCGGCAGCTTGGAGTGGTGCGCCTCGGGGCCCCAGTGGAACCCGTGGCCGGGCGCGTCGGTCGCGCGCGCGAGCGCGACGCCCAGCATGACGGCGTCGGCGCCCATCGCGAGCGCCTTGACGATGTCGCCCGAGGTGCCCACGCCGCCGTCGGCGATGACGTGCACGTAACGCCCGCCCGACTCGTCGAGGTAGTCGCGGCGCGCACCCGCGACGTCGGCGACGGCCGTGGCCATCGGAGCGTGGATGCCGAGGGTCGCACGGGTCGTCGACGCCGCTCCCCCGCCGAAGCCGACGAGCACGCCGGCGGCGCCCGTGCGCATGAGGTGCAGCGCGGCCGTGTAGGTCGCGGCGCCGCCCACGATGACGGGCACGTCGAGGTCGTAGATGAACTTCTTGAGGTTGAGGGGAGCCTGCGCCGAGGACACGTGCTCTGCCGAGACGGTGGTGCCGCGGATGACGAAGAGGTCGACGCCCGCCGCGACGACGGTCTCGTAGAGCTCCTGCGTGCGCTGCGGCGTCAGGGAGCCCGCGACGGTGACCCCACCCGCGCGGATCTCGGCCAGGCGCTGGCTCACCAGCTCGGGCTTGATGGGCTCGGCGTACAGCTCCTGCATGCGCCGCGTCGCGTCGGCGTCTTCGAGCGCCGCGATCTCGGCGAGGTGCGGCTCGGGGTCGTCGTACCGGGTCCACAGGCCCTCGAGGTCGAGCACGCCCAGTCCGCCGAGCTGGCCGAGCATGATCGCGGTGCGGGGGCTGACGACGGAGTCCATCGGGGCGCCGAGCACGGGGATGCCGAACTGGTAGGCGTCGATCGACCAGCCGGTCGAGACGTCTTCGGGGTTGCGGGTGCGGCGCGAGGGCACCACGGCGATGTCGTCGAACGTGTACGCGCGCCGCGCGCGCTTGGCACGCCCGATCTCGATCTCCATGCTCACCCGCCCAGCCTACCGGTCGCCCCCGACAGCGCCCTCGGCGCGCGGTCAGGCGGCTGAGTACCGCCCCGACGCGACCGCGCGGGCACGGGCCTTCGCGGCCTCCTCCTCGCGGTTCTTCGGCGGCACCGTGGCGACCAGGTCATCGAGCAGGTGCTGCGTGATGTGCGCGATCTCGTGCACGGCGCGATCGAAGGCCTCCTGGTTGGCCTTCGAGGGCTTCGTGGTTCCTGCGATCTTGCGCACGTACTGCAGGGCGGCGGCGTTGACCTCGTCGGCGGAGGCTGCCGGTTCGAAATTGTGGAGAGTGTGGATGCTGCGGCACATGCCGCCGAGGGTACGCCGCCCTGCGGGGCCGGTCCAGACCCGGCCCCTACGCGGCGCGCGAGTGCTGACGGCGGGCCAGCAGGGCGGAGAGCGGCCCGTTGAGGAAGTAGAGGAAGAACGCGTACGAGCCCAGCCACGGCGAGATCGCGGCGACGACCCCACCGATCAGCACGGCCGCGAGCCCTCCGATGCCCTGAGCGCGCGCATCGGTGACGTCCTCGCGCAGCAGGTGACCGCCGCGCGCCGACGCCCAGACCCACGACAGATAGCCCAGCAGCGTCGCGAGGAAGACGTTGATCGGAAACAGCATCCGCCCGGCGTAGAAGTCGGAGTAGTCGGCCGTGAGCGACGTCGTGAACGGGATCAGCACGATGAACAGCAGCCGCGCGTTGTTGATCCACAGCAGCGTGGCATCGACCCGCGAGATGTCGCGGAACTGCCGCGCGTGGATCACCCACAGCATGCTCAGCAGCCCGAAGCTGACCGCGAACGCGACGAAGCTCGGCATCATCGCCCCGAGCGCCGCCCACAGTTCGGCGTCGGTGGTCACCTCGCCGATGGTGGATGCTGTCAGATCCAGCACCAGCAGGGTGGCCGCGATCGCGAACACGGCATCGGTGTAGGCCTCGGTACGCGTCGTCGACATGACCGTCCGGTCTCGTCTGCGCTCTTCGGCCATGGGGTCAGATTAGCGAGCCCGCGTCCCGGACGGGTGAGCCTGCCGAGCGCCCCGGCTACTTCTTGTAGTTGGGCGCCTCGACGACGATCTGCACGTCGTGCGGGTGCGACTCCTTCAGACCCGCGGCGGTGATCCGCACGAAGCGGCCCTTCGCCTTCAGCTCGTCGATCGTGCGCGCACCGACGTAGAACATCGACTGTCGCAGCCCGCCGATGAGCTGGTAGGCCACGGCCGACACCGGACCGCGATAGGCGACCTGGCCCTCGATGCCCTCGGGGATGAGCTTGTCGTCGGAGGGCACGTCGGCCTGGAAGTAGCGGTCCTTCGAGTACGAGGTCTTCTTGCCTCGCGTCTGCATCGCCCCGAGCGATCCCATGCCGCGGTACTGCTTGAACTGCTTGCCGCCCTGGAAGACGATCTCGCCCGGCGACTCGTCGGTGCCCGCCAGGAGCGAGCCGAGCATGACGGTGTCGGCGCCCGCGACGAGGGCCTTGGCGATGTCGCCCGAGTACTGCAGGCCGCCGTCGGCGATGACGGGAACGCCCGCCGGCCGGGCGGCGAGCGACGCCTCGTAGACCGCGGTGACCTGCGGCACACCGACGCCTGCGACGACGCGGGTCGTACAGATCGACCCCGGCCCGACGCCGACCTTGATCGCATCGGCGCCCGCGTCGATGAGCGCCTGGGCACCCTCGCGCGTGGCGACGTTGCCGCCGATGACGTCGATGTGGGAGAAGGAGGCGTCGGACTTCAGCCGGCGCACGATGTCGATGACCCCTGCCGACTGCCCGTTGGCGGTGTCGACGACGATGACGTCGACACCCGCGTCGCGCAGGGCCTCGGCGCGCTGCCACGCGTCGCCGAAGAATCCGATCGCCGCGCCGACGCGCAGGCGCCCCTGGTCGTCCTTGGTGGCGAGGGGGTACTTCTCGCTCTTGTCGAAGTCCTTGATCGTGATCAGGCCCGCGAGCTTGCCCTCGTCGTCGATGAGCGGCAGTTTCTCGACGCGGTGCTTGGCGAAGGTCGCGATCACGTCGTTCGCGCCGATGCCGACGGGGGCGGTGATGAGGCCGTCGCTGGTCATGACGTCGCGCACGCGCGTCGTCTGGCGCTCGAAGCCTGAGACGAAGCGCATGTCGCGGTTGGTGATGATGCCGACCAGCCGCCCGTCGTCATCGACGACCGGCAGCCCCGAGATGCGGTACTGGGCGCACAGCGCGTCGACCTCTTCGACGGTGGCGTCGGGTGTCGTCGTGATCGGGTCGGTGATCATGCCCGACTCGCTGCGCTTGACCCGGTCGACCTGCGAGGCCTGTTCCTCGATCGAGAGGTTGCGGTGCAGGATGCCGATCCCGCCCTCGCGCGCGATGGCGATCGCCATGCGGGCCTCGGTGACGGTGTCCATCGCACTGGAAAGCAGGGGGGTGGCGACGGTGATGCGTCGCGTGACCCGGGAGGAGGTGTCGGCCTCGCTCGGGATGACGTCGGTGTGGCCCGGGAGCAGCAGCACGTCGTCGTAGGTGAGGCCGACGAATCCGAACGGGTCGTGCTGGTCCATGGGGGCTCCTCCTGCGGGTGGGGGGCGAACCGGGTCGGCTGGGCAGGGTCCGATCCGTCCCTAGATTCTACGTCTGCACGACCTCTCGCATTCCCGCGCGCGAGCCCGTCGCATTCCCGCGCGCGAGCCCGTGATCCCGCGGCCTGAGAGGCCACGGCATCCCGTGTCAGCTCGGTTGCGATTCGGTATCACGTGCCGACGTGCGCAGACCGATCTGGCACCGAAACACCGCCGACACATTACGCTCGTACCGTCGTCCATCAAGGCGGATGCGACGCGACCATCCGCGGATGGCGCCCGGACTGGAGGATCTGTGAGTCCCACGACCGCGATGGCAAGGCGTTCCCGGGTGGGATCGATCCTTGCCTTAGGTGCGCTGCTCGGCGTCTTCCTCGCGATGATCTTGACCCTGGCCGCTGCTCCGGCGTCGGCCGCCGAAGACGACCCGTACCGCATCAGCGGCAACGTGCAGCTCGACGGCGAACCCCTCGAGGGCGTCCGGCTCGTCATCGACGGACCCGGCGGCGAGCAGGAGGTCGAGACGGATGCCGAGGGCCAATGGCGCGTCGGCGTCCCCGAACGCGGCGAGACCTACACCGTCACCCTCGATGAGGACACCCTGCCGGAGGGCATCGCCGTCGTCGACGAGGAGAGCGACACCCCGAACGAGAAGGAGGTGGAGGTCGGGGCCGGAGGGCGCGTGACCGTCAACTTCTTCATCGGCGAGGGTGAGCGCAACGTCACTTCGTTCGCCGACCAGCTCGTGGAGCGCATCGTGCAGGGGCTGAGCTTCGGTCTCATGCTGGGCCTGGCCGCCGTGGGCCTCTCGCTCGTGTTCGGCACCACCGGCATCTCCAACTTCGCCCACGGCGAAATGGTCACCTTCGGCGCGATCGCGGCCCTCGTGCTGGTCGGGCCGGCAAGCCTCGCGCTGCCCCTCTGGCTCGGGTTCCCTCTCGCCATCATCCTCAGCGCCGGGCTCGGGCTCGTGCTCGACATGATCCTGTGGCGACCGCTGCGAAGGCGCAGAGTCGGCGTCGTGCAGCTCATGATCGTCTCGATCGGCCTCTCGCTCGCGCTGCGATACGTCTTCCAGTTCTTCATCGGCGGCGGCACACTGCAGCTGCCGTACTCCTCGACGCCGCGCATCAACCTGTTCGGTTCGGTGCAGATGAGCGTGATCGACATGATCTCGATCGCGATCTCGATCGTCGTCATCGTCGCCTTCGCCCTCTGGCTGACCCGCTCGCGGCTCGGCAAGGCGACCCGGGCGATCTCCGACAACCCCTCGCTCGCGGCCGCCTCCGGCATCGACGTGGACTTCGTGGTGCGGGTGGTCTGGGTCGTGGCGGGTGGCCTGGCCGGACTCGCCGGAATCCTCTACGCGTACTTCCGCCCCGGCATCCGCTGGGACATGGGTGCGCAGGTGCTGCTGCTGATGTTCGCCGCCGTCATCCTCGGCGGACTCGGCACGGCCTACGGCGCCCTCGTCGGCGCCCTCATCGTCGGCATCCTGGTCGAGGTGTCGAGCCTGTGGATCCCCGCCGACCTGAAGTACGCCAGCGCGCTGTTCATCCTGATCGTGATCCTGCTGTTCCGACCGCAGGGCATCCTCGGCCGCCGCGAGAGAATAGGTTAAGCGCACCATGGACTGGCTCCAGATCCTCTCCAACTCGGCGTCGTCGATCATCAGCCCCGCCACGCTGGGCTACGCCCTCGCCGCCCTGGGCCTGGCCGTGCACTTCGGCTACACGGGCCTGATCAACATGGGCATCGCCGGCTTCATGGCCATCGGCGCGTACGGGTACGCCATCTCGGTGCTCACCTTCGGGCTCGAGTGGTGGCTCGCGGCGATCCTCGGCCTCGTGGCGTCCGCGATCTTCGCGGTGATCCTCGGCATCCCGACCCTGCGGCTGCGCGGCGACTATCTCGCGATCGTCACGATCGCCGCCGCCGAGGTGGTGCGCCTGCTGTTCCTCACGACGGCGTTCGACGAGTTCACCGGCTCGGCCGACGGCCTCAGCGGCTATCACTCGAGCTTCCGGGCGGCCAACCCCATCCCGACGGGCACCTACGGCTTCGGCCCCTGGACCTACAACGAGACGCAGTGGTGGGTGCGCATCATGGGCATCGTCACGCTCGCAATCGCCGCGCTGGTGGTGTGGATGCTGATGCGCAGCCCCTGGGGACGTGTGCTCAAGGGCGTGCGCGAAGACGAGGACGCCGTGCGCTCGCTCGGCAAGAACGTCTACGCCTACAAGATGCAGTCCCTCGTGCTGGGCGGTGTGCTCGCCGCAGCGGGCGGCATCGTCTACGCGCTGCCCTCGGCGGTCAGCCCCGGCGTCTACGTCACCTCGCTGACCTTCTTCGTCTGGACGGCGCTGCTCCTCGGCGGCGCGGCGACGGTCTTCGGTCCGATCCTCGGGTCGCTGATCTTCTGGGTGCTCCAGACGTTCCTCTCCAACGTGCTCCCCGCGCTCGTGCAGGCCGGTGTCCTGCCGTTCATGAGCCAGATCCAGGCGGGCACGCTGCGCTTCATCCTCGTGGGCGTCGCGCTCATGCTGCTCGTGATCTTCATGCCGCAGGGAATCCTCGGCAACAAGAAGGAGCTGACCTTTGTCAAATGATGCCCAGGGCGCGGCGACCACCGCCCCCGTCGCGCGCCCCAAGACCACCGGCCTGCACGTCGGCGAGGCGGCGCCCGGCGTCGCCAAGGTCGACCCGATCCTCGTCGCCGACAACGTGCGGCGCACGTTCGGCGGTGTCACGGCGGTCGACGTCGATCACCTCGAGATCCCGCGCGGCGCGATCACGGCGCTGATCGGTCCGAACGGGGCCGGCAAGACCACGCTGTTCAATCTGCTGACGGGCTTCGACAAGCCCAACACGGGCACCTGGTCGTTCGAGGGCAGGTCGCTCTCGGGTGTCTCGGCCTACCGTGTCGCCCGGATGGGCCTCGTGCGCACCTTCCAGCTGACCAAGGCGCTCGGCTTGCTCACGGTGCTCGAGAACATGAAGCTCGGCGCCACCGGCCAGCGGGGCGAGAAGTTCTGGCAGAGCCTGATCCCGGCGATCTGGCGCAGGCAGGATGCCGAGATCGAGGAGCGCGCGATGCGCATCCTCGCCAAGTTCAAGCTCGACACCAAATCGGCCGACTTCGCCGCGAGCCTCTCGGGCGGCCAGCGCAAGCTGCTCGAGATGGCGCGCTCGCTGATGACCCAGCCGACCCTCGTCATGCTCGATGAGCCGATGGCCGGGGTGAACCCGGCGCTGACGCAGTCGCTGCTCGATCACATCCTCGACCTCAAGGACGAGGGCATGACGGTCCTGTTCGTCGAGCACGACATGCACATGGTGCGCCACATCGCCGACTGGGTGGTCGTGATGGCGGAGGGTCGCGTCGTCGCCGAGGGCGACCCGTACACGGTCATGCGCAACCCCGCCGTCATCGACGCCTACCTCGGCGCACACCAGGAGCTCGACCTCGGTGTCGTCACGGGCCGGATCACGGCGATCGAGGCCGATCCGACGACGGATGCCGCAGCATCCGCCTCCGCCAGCGCCGACGCGCTGGTCGCCGACGGGATCGCCGAGGACGAGGGACCCGCGGGCGGCGCGGGCCGGCCGGGCGCTTCGGGCGCGCCGGGCGATTCGGGCGGATCGGGCGGATCGGGCGAGTCGGGCGGATCGGGCGAGCCGGAGGCCGATACACAGGCCGACACGAAGGAGCAGAAGTGAGCACCGACCTTCTCACCGGCCAGGTGGTGGTGCACGTCGACGACGTGCACGCCGGCTACCTGCCCGGGGTCAACATCCTCAACGGCTGTTCGCTCACCGCCCACCAGGGCGAGCTGATCGGCATCATCGGACCCAACGGCGCCGGAAAATCGACCCTGCTCAAGGCGATCTTCGGCCAGGTCAACATCCGCAGCGGCACGGTCACCCTTGCCGGCGACGACATCACGGGGCTGCGGGCCAACAAGCTGGTCGCCCGCGGGGTGGGCTTCATCCCGCAGACCAACAACGTCTTCCCGAGCCTGACGATCGAAGAGAACCTGCAGATGGGCCTGTACCAGCGCCCGTCGGCCTACAAGGAGCGACTCGAGTTCGTCACCGGCATCTTCGCCGAGCTGGGCAAGCGCCTCAAGCAGCGGGCGGGCTCGCTCTCGGGCGGCGAGCGGCAGATGGTCGCCATGAGTCGGGCGCTGATGATGGACCCCAAGGTTCTGCTGCTCGACGAGCCGTCCGCCGGGCTCTCCCCCGTCCGGCAGGACGAGGCGTTCATCCGCGTCTCCGAGATCAACAAGGCCGGCGTCACCTGCATCATGGTCGAGCAGAACGCGCGTCGGTGCCTGCAGATCTGCGACCGCGGCTACGTCCTCGACCAGGGCCGCGACGCCTACACCGGCACGGGACGCGAGCTGCTCAGCGACCCCAAGGTCACGGAGCTGTACCTGGGCACGCTCGGCACCTGAGCCTCAGTCCGCTTGTTCCGGCGGGGTGGATGCAGCGACAGCATCCACCCCGTCGTTCTTGGCGTGGCGCGTCCGGGGCGCCGCGGTGCGGCGGCAACGCCCGCTGTTCTGGCGCCACACCCGGCGTGCTGGCACCATGCCCGGCGTGCTGGCGCCATGCCCGGCGTGCCAACATTCCGGAGCCACACGGCAGATCAGGCCCGTATCCGACGTGATCGGGGCCGAGGCACCGATGCCTCCGGAGTGTTGTGCACGCGAAGCCCGATCCGCTGGGCCATCCCGACGATCACCCGGCCGAGCGCCGGTGTATCGGCAAGGATGTCGGCCGCCACGGGACGAATGGTGGCGTAGCCGAGCGCCGCCGCCGCCAGGTCCCGCCGTCGATCCGCGGCCTGTGCCTCCCACCCGCTGTGGTGCGCACGACTGTCGCATTCGATGATGAGCCACCCCTCGACGACGAAGTCGACGCGACCGACACCCGGGATCTCGACCTGGCACTCGAAGGTCAACCCCAAGGCACGCAGGAGCAGGCGGACGAAGGTCTCGGGGCCCGACTCGCAGCGCCCGTCCACCAGCGCGCGCAGGGCGCGGCGCCGCCGTGGAATGTGCCGGAACAGCTCGTCCAGGTCGTCCTCGTCGATGAGCCCCAGATGCAGCGCGCTGTCGAGGGTCGCGAGCGCGGCCCGTGGCGGCTGGCACAGCGTCGCTTGCAGAAGCGCGTCGAAGACCTCGACCCGGAGCGAGGAAGGGGGTGGTGTCCTGTGCAGCGGTGTCCAGTGCAGTCGCACCCCCGCCTTCGTGCGCAACCGGGTCGCATGCGGTGGCACCTGGACGTGAACGCCCTCACGTTCGAGCACGAAGACGCCGAGCTCGCTCAGCAGGGTGATGCACGTGACAAGTCCTCCGACGTGGGCGGCGCTCAATGAGGCAAGGGAGGAGTCCGGATGTACGTACACGCCTTGCCGGGGCCGAGCGACACCTCCCCCGCGCACCATGCCCGTGATCCGGCGCTGCGAGAGGCCGGCGGACTTGAGGTCGGCGTGGACGTAGAGGCGATCGGGGTGCATGTCGAACATGCATGCAGCATCGGACTCCGCGCCGAGGGCGGCCGGCCGAATGCGGTGCGCTCGGGGACACCGCGCTTCCGCGGAGCGGTGGGGAGGACCGGTCGCGTGCCAAAGATCCGGAGAATCGGGGCCGCTCAGCCCGAATCGGCCCGGATCGGGCCCGGGGCGCAGCACGGGTCCGGAGTGTTGACCGGTTTCGGCCGAGGGGGCGGCCCCCTCTGGGCGCGGCCGCCCAGCCCGACCCCTTTTGGTCGACCCGATCTGAGCCGCGCCGAGCCGCGCCGAGCCGCGCCGAGCCGCGCCGAGCCGACATTTTTGCAGCGAGCCACCAGACGTCGTGTGGTGGCTCGCTGCAAAAATGTGGGTTCGACGGATCCGAGCGCCCGCTCGACGGATCCGAGCGCCCGCTCGACGGGTCGACGGATCGGCGCGTGGTCCGGAAGGCGGACGACGGTGCGGGCGGACGACGGCACCGGCGACGCGGACGACGGCCACAGGCGGTGTGGACGCCGCAGACGACGGCGCAAGCGGCGCCGCCACGCCGACATGCGAAGGGGCCCCGGTTCCGAAGAACCGGGGCCCCGACGCGTGGTGTGGAGAGCTCAGCCCTCGTAGGCCACGTAGGTGTTGTCTTCGACGAACTCGTAGATGCCGATCGACGCCTCGGTCGGGTCGCCGACCTCGTCGAACGTGATCGGACCCGAGATGCCGTCGTAGTCGGCCACGCCGCCACCGAGGATGATGTCGGCACACTCGGCGTAGGTCGAGCAGGTCTCGCCCTCGCCGGAGCCACCGGAGACCTCGATGAGCGCCTCGGCGATCGCCGCGCTGTCGGTCGAGCCAGCGGTGAGCGACGCGAGCGCGAGCAGGATCGTGGCGTCGTAGGACTCGGCCGCGTAGCTGTACTCCTCGAGCGGGGCGGTGCCCTCGGCCTCAAGGAAGGCGTCGAGCTCGCCCGTGAAGTCAGCGAGCGAATCGATCGTCAGACCCGGCAGCGTGCCCTTGGCGCCCGTGAGTGATCCGGCGGGGAACTCGTCGCCGAAGTTCGACAGGTTGCCGTCGACGAAGTACAGCTTGTCGGCGGGGATCTGGCCGAACAGGCTCGGCAGGATCGTCGTGACCTCCTCGAACGTGATCAGGGCGATCGCGTCGGGGTCGGCCGCGAGGACCTCGCTGATCTGCGCGTCGAACGACGTGTCACCCGTGTTGTACGTGGGCGCCGCGACGACCTCGCCACCGGCGGCCTCGAAAGCCTCGGTGACGTAGCCCGCGAGTCCGGTGCCGTACGAGTCGTTGAGCACGATCATGCCGAGCGTCTGGTTGCCGTCCTCGGCGATCAGGTTGCCGAGAACCTCGCCCTGCAGCACGTCGGAGGGAGCGGTGCGGAAGTACAGACCGTTGTCGTCGTACGTCGTGAACGCGTCGGACGTGTTCGCCGGGGAGAACAGGATCGTGCCGGCGCCGACGACCTGGTCGATGAACTGCAGAGAGACACCGGACGACGCGGCACCGATGATGGCCGAGACGTCCATGCCCAGAAGGCGCGGGATCTCGGTCTCGTAAGCCTTGTTGTCGGTGTCGCCCGAGTCGCCGTACTCGACCTCGATGGTCAGGCCGGTGTCGGCGGTGGCCTCGTTGATCTGCGATGCGGCGTATGCCACACCGGCCTCCTCGGGCGGGCCGAGGAAGGCGAGGTTTCCGGTCTGGGGCAGCGCGGTGCCGATCGTGAGGGTCATCTCCTCGCCGGCCTCGGCGGCGGGCTCGGACGACTCGGTGTCGCCGCCGCTGCCGGCACAGCCTGCGAGGAAGAGCGCGCTGACGCCGACCGCGGCGATACCGCCGAGGACCTTGCCGCGCGAGCGGGTGAAGCCGTTCATGTTGCTCCTTGCTGTGAATGAACGTGAGGCACGGCTCGGGAAGCCTGCCCAGTGGATTCACCCTAAGCGCGGGACCCGCCCACCAATGTTGCGGTGCGTTAACGATGTGTCACAGTAAAGTCACGACCCGATAACGGGCCGGTTTTGCCGCCCGAACGGGACAGTTTCCCCCACCGACGGGATGCTGCAGCCACTGTTCCCCCATCGACCCGGTACCACCTGGCGAAGAACCCGGTTCCGCGTCAGGTGATCGCGCCCAGGTCGGAGGCGCCTCGCGCCCGCCGCGCGAAGAGCAGCGAGTCGACCGTCAGCACCGTGAGCGAGACCCAGACGAGCGCGAACCCGATCCATCTCTCGAGGGGCATCGGCTCGCCGAGGAGGAACGCCCCCGTGACGAACTGCATGATCGGCGCGATGAACTGCAGCAGTCCCATCACGGTCAGGGGCACGCGCCGCGCACCCGCGGCGAAGAACAGCAGCGGGGTGGCCGTGGCGACACCCGCGAGCAGGAGCAGCGCGGCGTGCCCGATGCCGGCGCTGCCGAGGGTGAGGCCCGTCGTGAGCGAGACGACGATCAGCTGCCCGATCGCGACCGGCATGAGCCAGAAGGACTCGAGCGTCAGACCGCCGACCGCATCGACGGCCGGACCGATCTGCTTCTTGATCAGCCCGTAGACACCGAATGTGGCGGCGAGGGTCAACGCGATCCACGGGAACGAGCCGTAACCCACCATGATCACGATGACGGCGAGCGCACTGATGGCGATCGCGATCCACTGCGTCGGGCGCAGGCGTTCGCGCAGCACGAGCACACCGAGGATGACGGTGAAGATCGGGTTGATGAAGTAGCCGAGGCTCGTCTCGATCACGTGGCCCGTGAGCGTCGCGATGAGGAAGACCTGCCAGTTCACGTAGATCACGGCTCCCGCGAGGGCGGTCCACAACAGCAGCCGCGGTTGCCGGATGATGCGCGCGAACGCGCCCCACGAGCGGGTGACCGACAGCAGCAGCACGCAGAAGACGAGCGAGAGCAGGATGCGCCAGGCCACGATCTCCCACGGACCGGTCGGGGCCAGCAGCAGGAAGTAGAGAGGGAGGAATCCCCACAGCAGGTAGGCGGTGAAGGCATATATGCCGCCGACGGCGCGCTCGCGCGCCGGGTCGGGCGTGGCGGAAACCCCCGCGGATGTGACCGACCGCGCAGCATCGGGCGCGGGGGTGGGGCTCACCGGCTCAGCCTACGCCCGGTCACCGACACGACAGCATCCCGAGCCTGCCGAGTGTGCGTGGAATTCTGCCAGAGGCGCGGGCGCGGCCCTTCGACGGGCTCAGGGCGCGAAACGCGGGCGCGGCCCTTCGACGGGCTCAGGGCACGAGACACGAAGCCGCGGAGACATGCAGAAGGGCCCGGATGCCGAAGCACCCGAGCCCTTCCGATCGATCAGTCGCTCAGCGGACGACGACCGCGAGCACGTCGCGGGCCGAGAGCACGAGGAACTCATCGGCGCCGAACTTGACCTCGGTGCCGCCGTACTTGCTGTAGATCACGCGGTCGCCCACGGCGACGTCGAGCGGAACGCGGTTGCCGTTGTCATCGATGCGACCCGGGCCCACCGCGATGACCTCGCCCTCCTGGGGCTTCTCCTTCGCGGTGTCGGGGATGACCAGGCCAGAAGCCGTCGTCTGCTCCGCGTCGACCTGGCGGATGACGATGCGGTCCTCGAGCGGCTTGATGGAAACCTGAGTGGAAACCGTCACGGTCTACCTCTTTCTTGATCCAAGACTTGTTAGCAACCTCGTGGTGAGAGTGCTAATCACAGTGTAGGCATCCGCTGGCACTCATGCAACGCGAGTGCCAATCCGGGTGACGGATGCCGTCATCCGGCCGTGTCGGGGGCTGCACCTAGGCTGGTCCGGTGCTGATGTCCGAGCTCACCGCGCTGCTGACCCCCGAGGGTCTGCGGCTGCTCGACGCGACCCCGGCGCTGGAGTCGACAGACGACGTCGCCCGCGAGGTCACGCGGCTGCGCGCGGCGGGGCACTCCCCCGACCTGGTGTCGGCCGTCGTCGGGCAGGCGCGGCTGCGGGCACGCGCGCGGGCCAAGTTCGGCGACCTGGCCGAGCGCATGCTGTTCACGCGCGCGGGCCTCGAGCAGTCCACGCGGTTGCAGGTCGCGACGCTGCACGCGCGTCGCTTCCGCGATGCGGGCCCCTCGGTCGTCGCAGACCTGGGCTGCGGCATCGGCGGCGACGCCCTCGGGCTCGCGGGCCTCGGACTCGACGTGCGCGCCGTCGAGTCCGACGATGTCACAGCGGCCCTCGCGGCCTACAACCTCGCGCCGTTCCAGGGCGCGGCATCCGTCGTCTGCGGGCGCGCCGAAGATGCCGACCTCGCCGGCGTCGACGCGGTCTGGCTCGACCCCGCCCGTCGCACCGCGGGGCACAGCGAGACCCGGGCCGTTGGGGCGTCGGAGTACACGCCGAGCCTCGCATGGGCCTTCGGCCTCGCGGCTCGGATGCCCGCGGGCATCAAGCTCGGTCCGGCGTTCGATCGCGGCGAGATCCCCGACGACGTCGAGGCGCAGTGGATCACCGCCGATGGATCGACGATCGAACTCGTGCTGTGGTCCGGGGCCCTTGCCCGGCCGGGCGTGCGGCGCTCGGCGCTCGTGCTCACCGGCGGCGGGGCGCACGAGCTGACCGCGCCCGGCGACGCCGACGACGAGCCCGTGCGCGCGCTCGGTGCCTTCGTGCACGAGCCGGCGGGATCGGTCATCCGCGCTCGGCTGATCGGCGAGGTCGCGCGGGCGCTCGAGGCGGGTCCGCTCGCGCTCGGCGTGGCCTACCTGACGGGCGACGCGGCGCTGACGAGTCCGTTCGTGTCGTCGTTCCGCGTGCGCGAGGTGCTGCCCACCGACGTCAAGAAGCTCGCCCGCGCCCTGCGCGAGCGCGACATCGGCACCCTCGAGATCAAGAAGCGCGGGGTGGATGTCGATCCCGCCGTCCTGCGCACGCGTTTGCGACTCGCGGGACCCGAGTCCGCGACGCTGCTGCTCACGCGGGTGGGCGCCACGCGACTGGCGATCCTCGCCGATCGCGTCTGACGCCCGTGCCTCAGGCGAACAGCGTCGCCTGAGACGCCGCCCACGCGATCCAGATCATGCTGTAGATCAGCGACAGGATGCCGAGCGCGAGCGCCCACCCCGCGATCTGCCGACTCTCACCCGCGCGCCGGAGAGCCATTCCCGCGGCCACGACCGCGACGATACCGAGCGGAAAGCCCCAGCCCACGAACAGAGATGCGGCAAGGCCGACGATCGCCACAGCGAGCGCCCACCCCGCGATGCCGCGGGTGCGCGGCGGTGCCGGCACGGCCTCCGTATCGGGATTCTGCGGGAACGGCACCGGACCCGTCTCGGGCACGAGGGCGGGCGGGGGTACCGCGGCGGGAGCCGCGAGCCCCGTCTCGGGCGCGCGTGGCGTCACGCCGTCGGTTTGGCGCGGCGCCGCGCCCTCAGTCGCGCGCGACGTCATGCCCTCGGGCGCGCGCGGCGTCATGCCCTCGGGCGCGCGCGGCGTCATGCCCTCGGGCGCGCGCGGCGGCGAAGGGTCGGTCATGCCCGGGCCCCGGCATCCACCGTCTCGGCCGCCGCGACCTGGATCTCGGTCACCGGCAGGGTCGAGTCCGCGCCGAACGCGAGGGTCGACGCGGGGCGCCCCGACATGATCAGCTCGGAGGCCAGCGCCGCGATCATCGCGCCGTTGTCGGTGCACAGCGACAGCGGGGGGATGCGCACCGTGACGCCGGCGGCCTCGGCCCGCTCGAGAGCGACCTCGCGCAGGCGGCGGTTGGCGATCACTCCCCCGCCGAGCAGCAGGCGCGGCACGCCGTGCTGCGCACACGCGTCGAGGGCCTTGGTCACGAGCACGTCGATCACCGCCTCGCGGAAGGATGCCGCGACATCGGCGATCGGCACCTCGACACCCGCGGCCTCGGCCTGCTCGACCCACCGGGCGACGGCGGTCTTCAGACCCGAGAACGAGAAGTCGTAGCGATGCGCCGCCATGTCGCTGGCCCGAGACAGCCCCCGCGGAAAGCGGATCGCGCTCGGGTCGCCGGATGCTGCCGCACGGTCGATCTCGGGACCCCCGGGGTAGGGCAGTCCGAGCAGGCGCGCGACCTTGTCGAAGGCCTCGCCCGCGGCGTCGTCGACGGTCTCGCCGAGCAGTTCGACGTCGCTCGTCAGGTCGCGCACGAGGAGCAGGGAGGTGTGTCCGCCGCTGACGAGCAGGGCGACCGTCGGGTACTCGAGCGGCTCGGCAGCATCGTCGAGGATGTCTGCCGCGATGTGTCCGACGAGGTGGTTGACGGCGTACAGAGGCTTGCCGAGGGCGACGGCGAGCGCCTTCGCGGCGCCGACTCCCACCATGAGCGCGCCGGCAAGGCCGGGTCCGGATGTCACGGCGACAGCATCCACGTCGGCGAGGGCGACGCCGGATTCGGCGAGCGCCGCCTCGATCGCCGGCTGCAGCGCCTCGAGGTGTGCGCGGGCGGCGACCTCGGGCACGACGCCGCCGTAGCGGGCGTGCTCGTCCATGCTGCTGGCGATCGTGTTCGAGAGCAGCATGCGGCCGCGGACGATGCCGATGCCGGTCTCGTCGCAGCTGGTCTCGATGCCGAGCACGAGGGGCGCGGTGCGGTTCACGTGCAGGCTCCTGCCTCGGTGGTGATCTGCGCGCCCTGCGCCGGGTGGAGGGCGCGGGTTGTCGTCGCGGGCTCCCGGGCCGGACGCTGGGCCGCCCACTGCGCGGCCCACCCCCGCAGATCGAGGCGCATCACGACGGCGTCGACCCCGTCGGGCTGGTAGTACCGGGGCCTGCGACCGATCTCGGCGAACCCCTCCGACGTGTACAGCTGCTGCGCGACCGGATTGTCGGCGCGCACCTCGAGGAACACCTCGCGCGCCCCCAGCCCCGCCGCCTCGGCGAGCAGCGCCCGCAGCAGGGCCCGCCCGCGTCCTCGACCCCGGGCGGACTCGGCGAGAGCGATCGTCTGGATGTCGGCATCCGAGGCCCCGCGGGACGCCCGTACGCCCCCGTACCCGATCAGCCGGCCCGCTTCTTCGAGCACGAGGTAACGGCCGTGGGGCGAGGCGAGCTCTTCGCGCATCATCGCGTCGGACCACGCGTCGGTCGGGAACGATGCGCGCTCCAGGGCCATGATCGCGCCGAGGTCGGCGCCCGTCGCCGCGCGCACGCTCACGTGCCGACCCGCTTGCGCGGCCCGCCGACGGTGACGTCGGGTGAGCGCAGATAGAGGGGCTCGGATGCTGTGGCGACAGCATCCGACGCGATCTGTCGCGCGGCGACCCGGCCGAGGGCGGCCGCCGAGATCTCGGTGACGTCGATGCGGGTGGGGCTGGCGGAGGCGGCGTCGGTGGCGGTGGCGTCGGTGGCGTCCCCCGTGGTGGCCCCCGCCCCGGCGAGCCGTGCGTCGAGCTCGTCGCGGGGGGCGAGGTCGGGCTCGGCCGCGCGGATGGGCAGGCCGCGCTCGTCGATACCGGCGTAGATCGTGTACGCGAATTCGCGGCGCCGCGCGTCGGTCGTGATCGCGATGAGGCCTCGAATGCCGGGCCGGTCGAAGTGGGTGAGGGCCGCGGCGTCGTGACTGGCGACCGGGACGATCGGGATCCGACGACCGAGGGCGAAGGCTCGCGCGGCCGCGATGCCGATGCGCAGGCCGGTGAAGGGTCCGGGGCCCATGCCGGCGGCGACGTGCGTGATGTCGGCCGGGGTCGCGGCGGCGGCGTCGAGCGCGCGCTCGAGCAGATCGCCGATGATCTCGGCGTGGCCGAGGGCGTTCGGGGTGGATGCCTCGCCCCGCACCTCCCCGTCGAGGGTGACGACCGCGACGGCGGTGCCGAGCGAGGTGTCGATGGCGAGGATCACGCCCTCCAGGGTAGTCGCGGCGCCGCGGGGGCGGTGCGGGGGCGGTGCGGGGGCGTTGGGGCGTCAGAATCACCGTGGGGCGCGCTGCAGCACGCCCCACGGTGATTTCAACGCCCCAACGGCCG
This sequence comes from Microbacterium sp. HA-8, assembly GCF_046111165.1. Taxonomy (NCBI): domain Bacteria; kingdom Bacillati; phylum Actinomycetota; class Actinomycetes; order Micrococcales; family Microbacteriaceae; genus Microbacterium; species Microbacterium sp. HA-8. The sequence goes on along the minus strand of NZ_CP162025.1, from coordinate 949,866 downwards.
GAGAACATCGAGACCCAGCATCCAACGCCAGCCCACGCCCCGCAGAGCCGACGGTGGGGCGTCAGAATCACCTCGCGGCCGACGGAATCCCGCGTTGGGGCGTCAGAATCACCGTGGGGCGCGCTGCAGCACGCCCCACGGTGATTTCAACGCCCCAACGGCCGGAACCGACGCGCCCCAACGGCCGGAACCCACGCGCCCCAACGGCCGGGAACGACGCGCCCCAGCGGCCGGAACCCCCCGACGCCCCGGCGGGCAGGATCAACGCCCCAACGCCCGCAGAAGCAGGGCCGGGCCGAACACGCGCGGGATGCTGCGCTACGGCCGCCGCGCGATCGTCACGACCCGCGGCGCGTCGGCGTCGAGTTCGATGGTCGCGCGCGAGAGGTCGCCGCACATCGTGTCGGCACCCCGGCCGCCGACGGGACGCTCGATCTCGATCTCCCACCACACCTCGCGCAGCCCCTCGGCCATGCCGCGCCCCCACTCCACGACGACGACCGAGCCGTCGGCATCGATGTCGAGGTCGTCGAGCTCGAGCGCCGAGCCGAGGCGATACGCATCCGCGTGCACGAGCGGCGCCCCGCCGATGAGCGAGGGATGCGTGCGCGCGATCACGAACGTCGGACTCTGGATGGGCCCGCGCACGCCGAGACCCGCGGCGATGCCCCGTGTGAGCGTCGTCTTTCCCGCCCCCAGCGGACCCGTCAGCTCGAGCAGGTCGCCCGCCGCGAGTCCCGCACCGAGCCGGCGGCCGAGGTTCTCCATCGCCTGGGCATCGACCACGTCGTGCGTGCCGAGCAGGTCGTCCGCGACGCTCACGACGACACCTGCCGCCGCCCGACCCGCGCCCCGATGCGCGTGACGATCTCGTAATTGATGGTGCCGGCGGCATCCGCCCAGTCGTCGGCGGCGGGCACCCCGAGCGTCGGATCGCCGAACAGCACGACCTCGTCGCCGACCGCGACGGGGGTGTCGCCGACGTCGACGACGAACTGGTCCATCGCGATGCGGCCGGCCACGACGAAGCGGTGCCCCGCGATCGACACGGGCCCCCGCCCCGACGCCTGCCGCGGCACGCCGTCGGCGTACCCGAGGGGCACGAGGGCGAGCGTCGTCGCCGCGGAGGTGCGGTAGTCGTACCCGTACGACACGCCCTGGCCGGCCGGCACCCGGCGCACCGCGGCGACCGACGCGCGCAGCGTCATCGCGGGCCGCAGCCCCAGCGAGGCCGACGAGCGACCGGCGAACGGCGAGAGCCCGTACAGGCCGATGCCGATGCGCACGCAGTTCATGCGCGCCGCAGGCAGAGCGATCGCCGCGTTCGTGGCCGCGATGTGCCGCAGCGGCGGGGTGAGTCCCGCGGCCGCGGCGGCGACCACTCCCCGCTCGAACGCCTCGACGGCGGCGAGATCCTCGGCCTCGGAGGCGTTCGAGAGATGACTGAACAGCCCCACGACCCGCACCCGCCCGATGCGCTCGAGCCGGGCGGCCTCGGCGCACACCATGGCCCAGTCGGCCGGCGCGATGCCGTTGCGCGCGAGACCGGTCTCGAGCTTGAGGTGCACGCCCACGGGGCGGTCGGCGGATGCTGCCGCACCGGCTTGCAGCAGCTGGTCGATGTTGGAGATGCCGAGCTCGATACCCAGCGAGGCGGCCTCGGCGAACGACGCGCCGGGGGCGTGCAGCCACGCGAGGATGGGAGCGTAGATGCCCGCGCGGCGCAGCGCGAGCGCCTCGGCGATGTCGGCGACACCCAGGCGGGTCGCGCCGCCCTCGAGGGCAGCGATCGCCGCGCGCGCGGCGCCGTGGCCGTACCCGTCGGCCTTGACGACGGCGATGATCTCGTCGACGCCGGTGAGGCGTCGCAGGTGCCGGGTGTTGGCGGTGATCGACCCGACGTCGATCGTCGCCTCGCGCATGACTCCGGCGGGCAGCCGGCTCACGAGCGCTCCTCCCAGTCCGCTCCCGCGAACCGCACCTGGAAGCGGCGATCGGCGGGCTCCGCGCCGAGCACCGGCGCGGCCTCGGCGACGACGTAGGCCGTGGCGAATCCCGCGTCGTGGCTCATCGAGAGATGGATCGTGGTGATGCCGCGTGCCGCCACGACCTCGGCGGTCGAGCCCGCGAGCGTGAACCAGGGGCGACCGGACTCCTCGGGGGTGACTTCGATCTCGGTCCAGTGCACGCCGTCGGATCCGCCCAGTGCCTTGATGAGCGCCTCTTTGGCGGCGTACCGCGCGGCCAGGGACCGCGGGCGCAGCGCCCGCTCGGCGGGCGAGAAGAGCCGCTCGAGCAGGCGTGGGGTGCGCTCGATCGTGCGCTCGAAGCGCGGGATGTCGACGAGGTCGACGCCGATGCCGACGATCATCGGACGCTACTCGACCGTGACGGACTTGGCCAGGTTGCGGGGCTGGTCGACATCGAGTCCCTTGGCCTCGGCGAGCGCCATCGCGAAGATGTGCAGCGGCACGACCGCGAGCAGCGGTTCGAAGAGCGGCTCGGCGAGCGGAATGCGCAGCACCTCGTCAGCGAAGGGCAGCACCGCGACATCCCCCTCCTCGGCGATCGCGATGACGCGGGCGCCGCGGGCGCGGATCTCCTGGATGCTGGAGACGACCTTCTTGTGCATGTCGGCCGACGCGCGGGGTGAGGGCACGATGACGAACACGGGCTGGCCCGGCTCGATGAGGGCGATGGGTCCGTGCTTGAGCTCGCCCGCCGCGAAGCCCTCGGCGTGGATGTAGGCGAGCTCCTTGAGCTTGAGCGCGCCCTCGAGGGCGATCGGATACCCGACGTGGCGGCCGAGGAAGAGCACGGAGCGGGTGTCGGCCATCCAGTGCGCGAGCTGCTCGATGCGCTCCTTCTCGGTCTCGAGGATGCGGCTGATCTTGCCCGGGATCGCCTCGAGCTCGAGAACCAGGAGCGAGGCCTCGGTGCCGCTGTGCGCCCAGCCGCGCACGCGGGCGATGTGCAGACCCAGCAGGTACAGCGCGGTGATCTGCGCGACGAAGGCCTTGGTCGAGGCGACCGCGACCTCGGGACCGGCGTGGGTGTAGACGATCGCGTCGGATTCGCGGGGAATCGTCGCGCCCTGCGTGTTGCAGATCGACAGCGTCTTGGCTCCGCGCTCGCGGGCGTACTTCACGGCCATGAGCGTGTCCATCGTCTCACCGGACTGACTGATCGAGACGACGAGCGTGCCGGGGTCGAGCACGGGATCGCGGTAGCGGAATTCGTGCGCGAGCTCGACGTCGACGGGGATGCGCGTCCACTGCTCGAGCGCGTACTTGCCGACAAGCCCCGCGTAGGCGGCCGTGCCGCATGCGATGACGACGATGCGCGAGACGCCGGCGAAGAGCTCGTCGAGCCCGTCCAGCTCGGGAATGACGACCTGGCCGTCGCGGACGCGACCGCGAATGGTGTTGGCGACCGCCTCGGGCTCCTCCGACACCTCTTTCGCCATGAACGAGGACCATCCGCCCTTGTCGGCGGCGGCAGCATCCCACGTCACCTCGAAGGGCTCGACCTCGACGGCGCCGCCGAAGAAGTCGGTCACCGTCACACCGTCGGGGGTGATCGCGACGATCTGATCCTGACCGATCGCGAGCGCGCGACGGGTGTGCTCGACGAAGGCCGCGACATCGGAGCCGAGGAAGTTCTCGCCCTCGCCGAGCCCGATCACCAGCGGCGAGTTGCGGCGGGCGCCCACGACGAGCCCGGGGTGGTCGCGGTGCATCGCGAGAAGCGTGAAGGCTCCCTCGAGACGACCGGCGATGGTGCGGAACGCCGCGACGAGGTCGCCGCCGTGAGCACGGTACTCGTGCCCGAGCAGCACCGCCGCGACCTCGGTGTCGGTCTCGCTGCGGAAGGTGTAGCCCGCCGCCACCATCTCGGCCTTCAGCTCGCCGAAGTTCTCGATGATCCCGTTGTGGATCACGGCCAGCTTGTCGTCGTCGGCCAGGTGCGGGTGCGCGTTGCCGTCGGTCGGGCCGCCGTGGGTGGCCCAGCGGGTGTGTCCGATGCCGGTCGTGCCGTCGGCGAGCGGGGTGCTCTCGAGGTCGCCGCGCAGCACGCTGAGCTTGCCCGCGCGCTTGCGCATGCCGAGGTCGCCTTCGGCATCGATCACGGCGATGCCCGCGGAGTCGTATCCCCGATACTCGAGGCGTGCCAAGCCCGACAGAAGGATGCCCTGGCTGGGCCGCGGGCCCACGTATCCGACGATTCCACACATGCGATCGAGTGTAAGCGGCGGATGCTGTGGCCACCGTGTGCGGCGCATCCGGGCGCGGCGGGGCGACAGCATCCCGCGTCGTCGCCTGCCTAGAGCTTGCGCAGCAGCACGCGGTCGACGCTGTGCCGGGCATCTTTCTGCAGCACGAGGGTCGCGCGGTGGCGCGTGGGCAGGACGTTCTCGACGAGGTTCGGCATGTTGATGTCGTTCCAGTACCGCATCGCGGTCTCGACGGCCTCGTCGTCGCTGAGGTGGGCGAAGACGTTGAAGTACGACGTGGGGTTGGCGAACGCCCCGGCCTTGAGGGCGAGGAAGCGGTCGGTGAACCAGCGGGCGATGTGATCGGTGTCGGCGTCGACGTAGACCGAGAAGTCGAACAGGTCGGACACGGCGACGTCGTTGGGCGAGGGCGGAGGCTGGAGCACGTTCAGGCCCTCGACGATGACGACGTCGGGGCGGCGCACGACGACGCTCGCGTCGGGCACGATGTCGTACCGCATGTGCGAGTAGAACGGGGCGCGCACCTCGGTGGCGCCCGATTTGACCTCGGTGAGGAACCGCACGAGCGCCCGGCGATCGTAGGACTCGGGAAAGCCCTTGCGCTCCATCAGACCCCGCCGCTCGAGCTCGGCGTTGGGGAAGAGGAACCCGTCGGTCGTGACGAGCTCGACCCGCGGGGTGCCGGGCCAGCGACTCATCAGCTCGCGCAGCAGGCGCGCGATCGTCGATTTGCCGACCGCGACCGAACCCGCCACGCCGACGACGAACGGGGTCGTGGTGTCGGGCTCCTGCAGAAAGGCCGCCGTGTCGGCCCCGAGATTCTTCGTCGCGCTCGCGTAGAGGCTCAGCAGCCGGCTGAGCGGAAGGTAGACCTCTCGCACCTCGGTGATGTCGAGGCGATCGCCGAGCCCCCGCAGCTGCACGACCTCGGGCTCGGTGAGCGGCTGGTCCATGTCGGCGGCGAGCCGGGCCCACTCGCTGCGCGCGATCTCGCGATAGGGACTCGGCACGGTGTCGTCGGCGGGCACCCGGCCATGCTAGCGGGGGCGTCGGGCGGGGCCCGCGGAGGGGTGCGCCCCACTACGCTGAGGCGGGTGCGCCTGGGAGTCCTCGACATCGGCTCGAACACCGTCCACCTGCTCGTCGCCGACGCGAGACCGGGCGGGCGGCCGCTGGCGACCACCAGCCAACGCACCGTGCTGCGCCTCATGCGCTACCTCAGCCCCGAGGGTGCGATCACCGAGGAGGGCGTCCGCGCCCTCGAGCAGGCCGTGACCACCGCGCGCGAGGTCGCCGCGGCCGAGAAGGTTGAGGAGTTGCTGGCCACCGCCACCTCGGCGGTGCGCGAGGCACTCAACGGCGCCGAGGTGATCGCCCGCATCGAGGCCGCGCTCGGGCAGCCGCTGCAGGTGCTCGGCGGCGAGACCGAGGCCCGCTTCACGTTTCTCGCGGTGCGGCGCTGGTTCGGCTGGTCGGCGGGGCAGATCCTGCTGTTCGACATCGGCGGCGGCTCGCTCGAGATCGCCTCCGGTGCCGACGAGCTGCCCGATGTCGCGACCTCCGTGCCGCTCGGGGCGGGACGCATGACGATCCAGTTCCTCCCGGAGGACCCGCCCGGCGAGGACGCCGTCGAGGCCCTGCGCCGCCACGCGCGCGCGGAGCTCGCGGCGGTCGCGGGCGCGTTCGGCGACCAGCCGCGTCCCGAACACGTCGTCGGCTCCTCCAAGGCCATCCGCTCCCTCGCCAAGCTCGCGGGCTATCCCGTCTCGGGCTGGTCGGGCAGCCCGCGGATGCTGCTGCCCCGCGCCGCGCTCGGCTCGTGGATTCCGCGACTGGCCCGGCTGCCGGCATCCGCCCGTCAGGAGCTGCCCGGGATCACGGCCGACCGGACGTTCCAGATCGTCGCGGGCGCCGTCGTGCTGCACGAGGCGATGAGGGCGATGGATGTCGACGAGCTCGAGGTGAGCCCGTGGGCGCTGCGGGAGGGTGTGCTGCTGCGCTACATCGAGTCGCTCAGCTGGGGCTGACCGCCTGAAAATACCCTGCGAACAGCGCCGACCAGCCCCCGGGTTATGCTATTGGCGGTGGCTGGGGAGCGCCGACGAGAGTTCCATGTTGTCCCGCGGTGCCCAGGAGGTGCGATCGTGTCTCCCGCTTACGGCCCCAGTCGCGCCCGTCGCCCGGTGTCCGAGCCGCATTCGGGGCGCCCCGGCGACCCGCCCGCGGCGGACCGTGCGCCGGTGACCGGACCCGCTCCGACCCCCCGCGATCGTGAGCACGACTCCCGCACGATGATGCGTATCGTCGCGATCCTCGGGGCGGCACTTGCGATCTCGGCGAGCCTGCAGGCGGTGCTCGTGCTGGGTGTGCAGTCCGAGACGATGCGCGGGATCGATGCCGCGCCGCTGATGGACGTCGGCCGCCGCGTGCTGATCAACCTGGCGGTTGTGGTCGTCTCCGTGCTGCTCGCCGAACGGCTGCGCATCGAGCAGCACCGGCCCCCGGCATCCCTGTGGCTCGTCGCCGCCGCGGGCGCCACGGTGGGTGGTGTGCGGGCCATCATGCAGCTGAGCACCGGCATCTACAGCCAGGAGCAGTGGGGCTCGGTGCTCATCGACGCCGCAATGGCGTCGATCATGATCAGCCTGATCTTCGCTTTCGCTCTGTCGGTGACCCGCTCGCAACAGCGCCTGCGCGCGGCGGAGCGGCGCACGATCCTGCCGGCGGCGATCGCGGCCGACGCCCTGCTGCGGATGCAGCGCGCCGAGCTGCGCGACCGTCAGGTCGAGGCCGATGCGCTGCGATCGAGCGAGCGCGGTCGCATCGAGGCGATCCGCGCCGATCTGGAGGATCTGGCGGCGCGCGCCGACGCCTCCGATCGCGTGCGCCTGGCGTCGGTGCTCGACGAGCTCGACGCCCTGCGTCGCGCGGGCAGGCGCGGCCTCGAGGCGGCGATCTATCCGCGCGAGATCGGCAACGGCCTCGTGCCCGCGCTCCGGGCGCTGGTCGCGCGGGTTCCCGCACCCATTGAGGTGACGCTGCGGATGGATGCCGCCATCAGCGCCACCGAGGGCACCGGCAACGGCCCCCTCGGCCTCGAGAAACGCCTCCTGCTGATGCGGCTGGCCGACGAGGGCATCTCGAACGCGCTGCGGCACGGCTACGCGCAGCAGATCGAGGTGTCGCTGAGCCTCGAGAACTCGCGTGTGCGGATGATCGTCGCCGACCGCGGTATCGGCGTGCGTCTGCCCGCCGATCTGCGTTCGCTCGGCAAGCTGCGCACGCGCATCGAGCTGGCCGGTGGGCGCGTCTACCTCGGCACGCAACCCGGCGGGGGCACCCGACTCGCGGCGATCATGCCGGTCGCCGCGGCGCGCGGACCGCGGCATCCCGCGGCCGGCCCCGGCGCCACCTCTGTGCCGCTGGCGTAGCGCCGACCCACAGCATCCTCCGCCCCGCCGGGCATGTCCCAATATCTGTCGCCTCGGGCGGCGCTTGGCGACAGAAAGTGGGACACCCCCGAGGCAGCCCGGGCCGACGTCGCTCAGCCCACCGGGCATGTCCCAATATCTGTCGCCTCGGGCGGCGCTTGGCGACAGAAAGTGGGACACCCCCGAGGCAGCCCGGGCCGACGTCGCTCAGCCCGCCGGGCATGTCCCAAAATCTGTCGCCTTGAGCGCCGCTTGGCGACAGAAAGTGGGACACCCCCGAGGCAGCCCGGGCCGACGTCGCTCAGCCCGCCGGGCATGTCCCAAAATCTGTCGCCTTGAGCGCCGCTTGGCGACAGAAAGTGGGACACCCCCGCGCGCCAGGTGACGGAGCGACCGACCCGCGGCGGGCATGCGGCGGGCACGCGGCGCAACGCTAGAGAGCGAGGCGCTCCCGCACGACAGTCGCGAGCGCGTCGGCGTGTCGGTGGGCATCGTCTTCGGATGCCGCCTCCACCATCACACGCACGAGCGGCTCGGTCCCGGACGGGCGCAGCAGGACGCGCCCCGAGTCACCGAGCTCGGCCTTGACCGCCGCCACCGCGACGGCCACGCCCTCGTCGGTGGAGGCGCGCGTGCGGTCGACGTCCTTGACGTTGACGAGCACCTGCGGATACACCGTCATGATCGATGCGAGCTCGGCGAGGGTGCGACCCGTGCGCGCCATCTCGGCCGCCAGATGCAGTCCGGTCAGGATGCCGTCACCCGTCGTCGCATACTCGCTCATGATCACGTGGCCGGACTGCTCGCCGCCGAGCGAGTGACCGCCCGCGTTCATCTCCTCGAGCACGTACCGGTCGCCGACCGCGGTCTGCAGCACGCGGATGCCGTGGGCCGACATCGCACGATGCAGACCGAGGTTGCTCATGACGGTCGCCACGAGCGTGTTGTTGGCGAGCAGGCCGCGCTCGCGCATCGAGACGGCGAGGATCGCCATGATCTGATCGCCGTCGACGACCCGACCGGCAGCGTCCACGGCGAGGCAGCGGTCGGCGTCGCCGTCGTGGGCGATGCCGATGTCGGCGCCGTGCGCGATGACCGCGCGCGCGAGCTGATCGAGGTGGGTCGAACCCACGCCGTCGTTGATGTTGAGCCCATCGGGATCGGCGCCGATCACGATGACCTCGGCTCCGACATCCCGGAACGTCTCGGGCGAGACGCCCGCGGCGGCGCCGTGCGCGCAGTCGAGCACGACCCGCAGCCCGTCGAGGCGCACATCGAGCGAGCCGAGCAGATGCACGACGTAGCGGTCCTCGGCGTCGGAGAAGCGGATGATGCGCCCGACCTTCTCGCCCGTCGGCTGCAGCTTGGGTGCGGTCATGGCGGCTTCGATGCGCTGCTCGACCTCGTCGGGCAGCTTGACACCGCCGCGCGCGAAGATCTTGATGCCGTTGTCGGGGGCCGGATTGTGGGATGCCGAGACCATCACACCGAAATCGGCATCGCGGTCGCCGACGAGGAAGGCGAGCGCGGGCGTGGGCAGCACGCCCGCCTCGAGCACGTCGACGCCCGACGATGCCAGGCCCGCCGCGACGGCGGCCGTGAGGAACTCCCCCGATACGCGCGGATCGCGGGCGACGACGGCCGTGAGGCGTTTGCCCGCGGCGCGGCGCGCGTCGGCGGTACGACCCTGGCCCAGGACGACGGCGGTCGCCTGGGCCAGAGTGAGAGCGAGGTCGGCGGTGAGGGGGCCGTTGGCCAGCCCCCGCACGCCGTCCGTGCCGAAGAGCGGCATCGGATCCCTACCCGTGAACGGTGATCCCGGAAGAACCGGGGATCAACGCTTCGAGTACTGGGGAGCCTTGCGGGCCTTCTTGAGACCGGCCTTCTTGCGCTCCTTCACGCGCGCGTCGCGCGAGAGGAAGCCGGCCTTCTTCAGCGTCGGGCGGTTGTGCTCGGCGTCGATCTCGTTGAGCGCGCGGGCGATGCCCAGGCGCAGCGCACCGGCCTGGCCCGAGGGGCCACCACCCGAGATGCGTGCGATGACGTCGTACGCGCCGGTGAGGTTGAGGACCGTGAAGGGGTCGTTGATGAGCTGCTGGTGCAGCTTGTTGGGGAAGTAGTCCTCGAGCGTGCGGCCGTTCACCGTGATGGTGCCCGAGCCGGGAACGAGGCGCACGCGGGCGATGGCCTGCTTGCGGCGGCCGACGGCCGCACCGGGGACCGAGAGCACGGGGCGCTCGGCGACGGCCTGGGCCTGCTCGGCGGGCGTCTCGGTCGAGTAGTTCTGAGGGGTTTCGATGGAGTCGGAGATCTTCGCCACGAGTGTGTCCTTAAGTCCTGGAAAGTCGGCGGCGCTTACTGGGCGACCTGGTCGAGGGTGTACGTGGTGGGCTGCTGCGCACCGTGGGGGTGCTCGGCGCCGCGGTAGACCTTGAGCTTGCGCAGCTGCTGCGCGCCCAGGCTGTTCTTCGGGAGCATGCCGCGCACGGCCTTCTCGACGGCGCGCACGGGGTTCTTCTCGAGAAGCTCCTCGTACGAGACGGACTTGAGGCCGCCCGGGTAGCCCGAGTGGCGGTAGGCCATCTTCTTCTGCAGCTTCTGACCCGTCAGCGCCACCTTCTCGGCGTTGATGATGATCACGAAGTCGCCCATGTCCATGTGGTTGGAGAAGGTGGCCTTGTGCTTGCCGCGGAGCAGGACGGCGGCGTGGCTCGCGAGGCGGCCGAGCACGACGTCGGTCGCGTCGATGATGAGCCACTCGCGCTGGGCTTCGCCAGCCTTGGGGGTGTAGGTGCGCGTCACAGTGGTGCTGCTTTCTTGATCGAACGGAGAGGTTCGTGAATCCCGCTCCGGGGCTGTTGTCGACGGCGGATGCCGGGGCAACGGGCCGGTGGAGGGCTCACGTTCGCGGTACCCGGTCAGCAGGACGCAGGCACCAAAGGGAAAGACTACCCCGAAGGGATGCTGTGACCCAAATCCCCGCGCCCCCGCGGGTCATGCGGGCCACAGCATCCCCGTCGTGCGTGTCACCTCACGACGGCCGTGACCGTCGTGAGCTTGGCGAGCACCTCTTCGCTCACCGAGCCGAGCAGGAACCGGCGGAACGCGCCGCGCCCGTGGCTGCCCACGACGACGAGGCTCGCGGTGGCGCCGTGGCGCGAGAGGATCGCGCCGGGCAGCCCCGACTCGACGACCTGTTCGATGTGCAGGTCGGGATAGTCCTGGCGCAGCCCTGCGACCGAGATGCCGAGGTTCTCGGCGGTGAGCTTCTGCATGTTCTCGACGTAGTCGTCGGGGTACGCGAGTCCCCCCATCGGGACGGCCAGCGGCGACCACGTGCCGATCGCCGTGAGACTCTCGCCGCGGCGATCGGCCTCGGCGGCGGCGAAGGCGATCGCGGCCTCGGAGATCTCGGAGCCGTCGACACCCACGATCACACCGCGGCGCTCCGACACGTCGATGTCGGGCACCACGACGACGGGGCAGTGGGCGCCCGCGACGATGCGGATACCGCGATGACCGCGCACAGGACCGAGCCCGTGGCCGCGGTAGTCGCTGCCGATGACGAGCAGCGCCGAGTTCTCCGCCGCGCGGATCAGCTGCTCGACCGGATCGCCGCGTCCGATGCGGGTCTCGACGGGGATGCGGAACTCGGCGATGCGAGCGGCCTCGCGATCGAGCATCTCCTGGGTGCGCTCGAGGGCGGCATCCACCACTCTTCCCTCGCCCACGGCACCGACCGCGCCCCCGACGATGGAGACGAGCAGCAGGCTCTGGTGCCGATCAGCGGCCCGCCGCGTGGCCCAGTCCAGTGCGCGACGCGAGGCCTGGGCATCCGTGATTCCGACGATGATGCGTTCGTTCATGATGAACCCCTTTGTCGGTTTCGACGCTACGCCTGCGCGGGGCGGCGCGCGGGGTCAGCGGCCGTGCAAAACGGGTGCCGCACTCCCCTGAAGATGTCCCGAAATCTGTCGCCCAGCGGCACCGGAACCGACGAAAAGTGGGACACCCCGACAAGGGCAGGGCGGATGCCGCGCCGCACTCATTCGGCATGTCCCGAAATCTGTCGCCCAGCGGCACCGGAACCGACGAAAAGTGGGACACCCCGACAGGGGCAGGGCGGCAATGCGGGCTCAGGAGAGGAGCGTGCCCGCCGTCGCGAGCGCCACCCAGGTCGCGTTGAAGACGATGTGCACGAGCACGGCGCCCCAGATGCGCCGGGTGAGGAGCACCAGCATCCCGCACACGATGCCGACGAGGGCGTAGCTGACGACGTCGTCCCAGCCGAGCGCGCCGTTGAGCGTGTGTGCGGCGACGAAGACACCGGTCGTCACGACGACCGCAACGAACGCCGCGACCCGCGCGCCCAGCGCGCGGCGCACGACCGTGTAGATGACGACGAGCAGCACGCCGCGGAAGAAGAACTCCTCGATCACCGGCGAGATGACGACGGGCGCGAGCGCGTCGGCGAACCACCACGACGACGACAGCTGCCCGTCGATCGTGGGGTAGGAGGGGAAGGGCACGGGGCCTCCGGCCGCGGCCTGTTCGAACCAGCCCTGCGCGAGGCGCAGGACGCCGCCCAGCACGACGCCGTACAGCAGATCGACCGGGCGGAAGCGCAGCAGCCCCCGCGGCCGCGACCGCGCGAAGGCGAGCGCCACGGGCACGGCCATGCCGAGCCAGAGGGCGATGCCCGCGATCAGCACGCCGGTCGCGCCCGGCACGACCGACGGGATGCCGGCCGAGAGCAGGATGCCGGCGGCGAAGGAGATCATCGCCCAGCCGAGCAGGTCGTAGCCCCAGTCCTGCACAGTCGATCCGCCGGCGGTCCACGAGCGCGGAGCGACGGGACGACGGTCGGAGCCGGCCCTCGAGAGGGGCGCTGCGCCCGCGGGCGCGGAGGCGGCGCGTGCGGCCGCCCGCGTCGCGCGGGTGTCGACGGTGTCCGCGGCGGAGACGGGACCCGCGGCAGGGGCTGCGCCCGCGGCCGGGGCGCCGCCTGGAGCGTCGTTAGACTCGGGGGGCACGATGCCAACCTACCGGGAGGCCCCGCCCATGCTCGAGGTACTCACGGTGTGCACCGGCAACGTCGCCCGTTCACCCCTCGCCGAACTGGTGCTGCGCGCGCGCACAGGCGGCAGCATCCAGGTGCACAGCGCCGGCACGCGGGCCCTGATCGACTATCCGATGCCCGCCGAGGCCGGATCCCTCGCCGTCGCCCACGGCGCCCCGCCCGCCGAGGCGCAGGCCCACCGCGGGCGGCGACTGACCGAGGGGATGCTGCGCTCCCCCGACCTGATCCTCGCCATGGCGCGCGAACACCGCCGGGCGATCGTCGAGCTCGCGCCGGCGCGGCTTCGCTCGACCTTCACGGTGCGGGAGTTCGCCCGGCTGTCGGTCCACGCGAGCGCCGCCGACCTGGCCACCGCGATCGGCGACGCGTCCGATCCCGCCGAGCGGGCGCGACGCGCGGTCGCCCATGTCGCGAGCCTGCGTTCCGCCGTCGAGCCCCCGCACGACCCGGCCGACGACGACGTGATCGACCCCTTCCGGCGATCGGAGCGCACCTATGCCCTCGCGGCGGCGCAGCTCGTCCCCGCGGTCGACGAGGTCGCGCGCGTGCTGCGGGTCGTCGCGGGCTGAGGCCCGCGCCGCGCGCCCCGTTGTGTCGCGCCCCGCGCGCTCGCTAACGTCGGCTCTGCGCGCGCATCAGTGCCGCGCGATCAGGGAGGGAACCCGCACATGTCTGACACCACACCGCCGCCCCCGGGCAGCACACCCCCGAACCAGAACCCCGCCGGCTACCCCGCTCCGAACCAGCCGCCGGCGTACGGTGCGGCCCCGCCGCCCGCCTACGCCACGTCCTCGCCCGCCCCGGGAGCACCCGTGCCCGGTAAGACGCTCGGCATCGTCGCCTTCATCCTGTCGTTCTTCGTGCAGCTCGTCGCCCTGATCCTCGGCATCATCGCGCTCGTGCAGAGCCGCAAGGCCGGTGCCAAGAACGGCTGGGCGCTCGCGGCGATCATCATCAGCGTGATCCTGATGATCATCGGGATCATCGTCGGCATCGCCCTCATCGGCCTCGCGATCGGTGCCGCCGAAGAGTACGCGCGCCTGTGCTCGGAGTACGGCCCCGGCACGCACGAGGTCTCCAGCGGCGTGACCATCACCTGCAACTGACACGGATCCGCGCCGATCGCGGGTCCGACCGGTCGCGGCACGTCACGGCGGACAGCATCCGCCCGACGTGTCGCGACCGTCCCCCGCGACGCTCCGGACGCAACGGCGCCCCGCCGGATGAGGCGAACCCTGCCGTAGCGTGAGAGAACTCTCACGTCAATACCCTGCCGCCCGATGCATGCCCGTGTCAGCATGGACATCCAGGCGGGATCGATGGCGCTCCCCGACGCGCAAGCTGGGGAGCTACCGTGGGGAAATTTCGACCGGGACGCGCACGCGCGCCCCTCGCATTGATCGGCAGTCAGGTCGTCGGCCAACTCGCCCTCGTCGCCGTGCTGCCCGTGCTCACGCGGGTCTACCCGCCGGCCGAGTTCGGCGTGTACCAGTTCGCCTTCGCGATCGCGTTCATCCTTCTGCCGCTCGCGACGCTGCGTCTCGAGTACATCGTGCCGACCACGCACGCGGCCGAGCTGGTTCGCCGGCGCCTGCGGCTCGGCACCGCGGTGGCGCTCGGGCTCAGCCTCCTGCTGATCGCCGTGGGCGTCATCGATCACCTCTCGGGCCTCACCGACGTGTCGGGCATCCTGATCATGACGGGCCTGCTCGTGCCCGCGCTCGGGCTGCCGCTGCTCGACGGCGCGCGCCTCGTGCGGCAGGGCGCGCGGCGCGCCCTCGCGGTGCGCAACCTCGTCGGCGGCGTCGCGGGGGCGTCTCTGCAGGCGGTGTTCGCCCTCTCGGGGGGCGATGTCACGCTGCTGCCCGTCGCCCTGCTCGCGGGCCGACTCATCGGCATCGCCGCCTCGCGCCTGGTCAAAGAGCCCGCGACGGGCGAACGATCCATGGATGCCGCGGCCCGGTCCGACGGTTCGGCCGAGACCGCGGACCCCGAGCTCGAACCGGCCCGCGACACCCCCTACACACTCGCCCGGGCTCTGCCCACGATCGGTGCGGGGGCGATGTCGGGGCTCACGATCCAGGGACTCACCGTGATCGCGGGCGCGACCGTCGGACCGGCCGCGGCCGGACAGGTGGGCGTCGCCCAGCGCATCGCGTCGACGCCGATATCGCTCGCGGGCCAGGCCCTCGCCCAGGTCACGCAGTTGAGCTTCAGCCGCATCATCCGCGAGCAGCGCCCGAGCCTGACGGCGTCCCTCGGCTCCCACGTGCGCGCATTCCTCGCGCTCGGCGTCCTCGTCGGCGCGGCGCTCGCGATCGGCGGCCCGCTGCTGGCCGGTCCCGTCCTCGGCGAGGAGTGGGCGCCGGCCGGCGTCCTGATCGCGATGCTCGCGATCCCCGCCACGCTGCAGGTCGCCGTCTCGCCGACCGACTTCCTCTTCGTGATGCTCGGCCGCGAGCGCCGCCTGTTCGCGTTGCAGTTCACGCGGGCAGCTCTCACCTGGACGACGGGGCTCGTCGCCGCCGCGCTCACCGGCGACATCGGCGTCGTCGTGCTGAGCTTCTCGATCGCGTGGGCGCTCGCCTACGCCCTCTCGCTCGTCTTCGTCTTCCGCGCGGCGCGCACCTTCGACCGCGAACACCGCGCGAACGCGGCTCCCCCGGTCACTGCCGCGGCCGACGCGTCGCCGGGCGCGGCAACGGGCGAGCCCGCGTCCACCGAGGCGACAGCATCCCGCGCCGGCGTGACGGGCGAGAGCCGGCCCGCCGAGCCCGGCGAGCGCACGGTCTTCGCGGCGATGACGGGCGACTACCCCAACATCGGCGACGCGATCATCCGGCGCGAGACGCTCGAGTGGGTGCACGGCATCGGCCCGGTGCACACCTACGTCGGACGCGCGCCCGACGCCTGGATCGACCAGATCGGTGCGGCGCCGCTGGGCCCCGTGTACCGGCGGCGCCCCGGCGCCCAGGCGTGGATCCGCGCGCTGCTGACCACGCCCCGGCCGGTGCTGCTGTTCGAGCCCGGCGAGGTGCAGCTCGAGTCGCGCCACGTCGTGCGCGAGCTCGTCTTCCTGGCGCTCGGTCTCGCCGTCAAGGCCCGACGCGGCACGATCGTCTACGCGCCGCGCGCGCTCGCCCGCATCAGCGCACCCTCGCTCTGGGTGTATCGGATGTCGGCACGACTGGCCGACTTCTCGCCCATGCGCGAACAGGCGTCGTTCGAGCTCGTCCCCGGCGCGGTGCGCAGCCCCGACATCGCGTTCGCGCGCGACGCGATCCCCACCGGCGAGCCCGGCCCCTCGGGGGCGGCTCGCGACACCCTCGTGATCAGCCTGCGCGGCGCCCGCGCCTTCCCGCCCGACGCATGGCTCGCGGGCGTGCGGTCCTTCGCCGGGTCCCGCGGCCTGCGGATCGTCGTGAGCGCCCAGGTGCGCGGAGACGAGGCGCGCGCCGACGAGCTCGCCGCGGCCCTGGATGCGGAGGCGTTCGGCTGGGGATCCGTGCCCGATCTCGTGCAGGAGCGCCGACTGCTGAGCCTCTACGAGCGCGCGACTGTCGTGCTCTCCGACCGTCTTCACGTGCTGATCCTCGCGGCCTCCTGCGGGGCGATCCCGCTCGAGCTGGTCGCCGGGCCGAGCGGCAAGGTGCGCGCGCACTTCGCGTGGGTCGGCGTGCACGAGGTGTCGGTCGAGGCCACCGGCATGGATGCTGTCGCGGTCGCCGCCGCGATCGAGTCGGCCGCTTCGCGCTCCCCGTACGAACTCACCGCGGCCCTCACCGGCGCGCGGGCCGAGGTGCGGCACGTGCGCGCCCGGGCTCGGGCACTGATGTCGCCGCTCGCGACGGGCGCCACCGCGCCGACACGCGTGTCCTCGCGCTGACCCGGGTCGCGGTCGTGGGCCCGGCCGCGGGTCGGCGGCGGCGGCCTGGCCGCGGGATCAGCGCGCCCCGCAGCCGCCCGGCGACAGGCCCTCGACGACGGCGCGCGCGGATCGCTCCCAGCGCGCGTAGTGGTGGGGGTCGGCGTTGATCTGCACCGCGTGGATCGCCCGCGTGGGCTTCATGTCCTGCCACCCCTCGACCTCGGCGAGACGCGCGAAGAAGAGGGTCGCCGAGCGCGACGGATCCATCCGCTCATCGACCGAACCCCAGCCCTCCTGCTGCTGGAACAGCCCGATCGAGGTCGTGCGCGAGCCGTCGGGATTGCGCACGCCCGAGGTCTCCCAGTCGCCGTAGTCGATGTTGCGCAGACCCGACTCCCCCATCGCCGCCATCACACCGAGCACCTGCGCATCGGCGCCGAAGCCGACAGCGGTGGCGGCATCCATGATCGCGGCGGCGTTCTCGAGCTGCACGCCCCGGTACCCGGCGATGGATGCTGCCGCCCCCTCGCCCGCGACGCACGACGCCGCCGAGCTCCGGGTCGACGACACGATCTCGGCCGTGCCGAGCGCCAGCGCCCCGGCGGCCACGAGGGCCACCGCGATGCCGACGTTGGTGCGTGCCGCACCGGACCTGCGCCTACCCATCGACCCACCCCACCGCACGCACCTCGATGTTCGCTGAGCGGCCGGGCCGCCCGATGCCGGGCTCAGCGGGCGAGCGACTCCCAGTCGACCTCGATCATGCCCTCGTGGGTGCGCGAGATGCGTGCCGGCAGCACCGCGCCGACGGGAGGGAGGCGACGGGTGTCGAGCACGACCACGAGGGGCTGGGTCTTCTCCTCGATGCCGAGGGCCGACACCTGCGCCTGCACCGTGAGCTCCTGATACCGGGCGTGCCCCGTGGGCGCGGAGACCGACACGACGCGGATCGCGCCGTGCGCGGCATCCGCCATCGGGTCGCGCGTGATGCGCTCGAGCTGTTCCGCGGCCTCGCCGACCCATTCCTCCATGCCGCGAGCCTAGCCGCCACCGCGTCCGCCCCCACCGCCCGCACTCCGTGGTCGCCGCCGCCGGGTTCCACCGTGGCCGCGTCAACCCCGCCCTCGCCGCGCGTGGGGCGTGACAGCATGACGGCATGAGAGCCTTCCGCTGCCGCGTGTGCGCCAACCCGCTGCACTTCGAGAACTCGGTGTGCGTCTCGTGCGGCTCCGACCTCGCCTTCTCGCGCACCGAGGTCGACATCGTGCCGATCGTGGCCGGTCGGTACACCGACGCCGACGGTGCGACCTGGCACATCTGCCGCAACCTCGGCCTGTCGGGATGCACCTGGCTCGCCGCGACGCCGGGCGGGCAGTGCGTCAGCTGCGACCTCACCCGCACCCGCCCGAACGACGCCGACGCGCGCGGCATGCGCAGCTTCCAGATCGCCGAGCGCGCCAAGCGCCGCCTGATCGTCGACCTCGACCGGCTGGGCTTCGAGATCGAGTCGCGCCGCACGAATCCGACGACCGGCCTGTGCTTCGATCTGCTCTCGGACACGCACGAGGACGTCGTCACCGGTCACGACCAGGGCGTCATCACCATCAACCTCGCCGAGGGCGACGACGCGTATCGCGAACGGGTGCGGGTGCGACTCGACGAGCCCTACCGGACGATGCTCGGGCACTTCCGTCACGAGATCGGCCACTACATCCAGTGGCGGCTCGTCGAGGCGGCGGGTGGCAGCATCCTGGATCGCGCCCGCGCGCTCTTCGGCGACGAGCGCGCCGACTACGAAGAGGCGGTGAACCGGCACTACGCCGACGGTGCGCCGGCCGGATGGCCGGGCTCATTCATCAGCGCCTACGCGACGATGCACCCGTACGAGGACTTCGCCGAGACCTGGGCGCACTACCTGCACATCTGCGACACGATCGAGACGTCGACCGCCTACGGGCTCGCCGAGCCGGTGGCGCTCGAGGATGTCGTCGCCTTCCGCGACGTCGTGACGCGCGTGTGGATCCCCCTCTCGATCGCCTTGAACATGGTCAACCGCTCCATGGGCAAGGACGACCTGTACCCCTTCGTCATCCCTGCGCCCGTGCTCGACAAGCTCGACTTCGTCGCGTCGCTGCGGCCGGGGGCGGGTCAGTAGCGGTCGAGGATGTCCTTCATCTGATCGATCTCCTCCAGCTGCGTCTGGACGATCGTGTCGCAGAGCGCGATGATCTCGGGATCGGTGATGTCGGACTGCTCGCACACGAGCACGGCGCGCGAATGATGCGGGATCATCGACTTCAGAAACTGCTCGTCTCCGACGAACACGCCGCCCCGACCGAGGAGCAGCGCCGTGACGAACAGCGCGACGAAGCCGGCCAGGAGCGCGATGTTGATCCACAGGCGCGGGAACATCGACCACATGACAAGCACCATGATGATCCCCATCGGGGCGACCATGATCAGGGCCATGTAGAAGTTGGACAGGTTCCAGTAGTAGTCATCGATCACCCAGATCATCGACATCGTGAGCACCCACATCACGAGGAGGCTGATCGCGAGCGAGATGGCGAGCTTGCCGTAGCTGTTGATGCGCGGCGCCTTCGAGTGATCGGATGCCGACCCCCGGTCGGCGGTGCTGTCGGACATGATGTCTCCCTTCTCGAAGCACGCCACGGTACGCCCGTCGCGGCCGCCGGATCATCCCCGTTGCGACGGGATCGAGCGGCTGGTAGGGGCTCGCGGATCCGCGCCGCGCGCGACCCTTCGCCGAAACACCCGTGTGGCAGGATAGGCAACGCCGCAAAAGGCAACCGAACGACGCCGCATCGCACGCACCGCTCTTCCCCACAACTCCCCCCACCGGAGCAGCAGGCGACGCCCGAAGGGACCCCGTGGAGCTCAGCGACTACATCCGCATCCTGCGCAAGAACTGGCTCGTGATCGTAGCCCTGACCCTGCTCGGGATCGGGGCCGCCGCGGCATACAGCCTGACCCGCGAACCCGTGTACGAGGCCTCCAGCCAGGTGTTCGTCTCGAGCCAGGCCGGGTCGACGGTCGCCGAGCTGCAGCAGGGCAACACCTTCACGCAGGCGCGCGTGACGACGTA
Source organism: Microbacterium sp. HA-8 (assembly GCF_046111165.1). Classification (NCBI taxonomy): domain Bacteria; kingdom Bacillati; phylum Actinomycetota; class Actinomycetes; order Micrococcales; family Microbacteriaceae; genus Microbacterium; species Microbacterium sp. HA-8. Next base: position 930,147 of record NZ_CP162025.1, on the reverse strand, counting down.
CGTCAACCTCGTGAACACGCCCATCGTGCTCAACCCCGTCATCACCGAGCTCGACCTCGAAGACACGACCGCAGCATCCCTCGGCGCCCAGGTCAGCGCGACCAGCCCGCTGAACACCACGATCATCCAGGTTTCGGTGGCCGACCCCGACCCCGTACTGGCCGCCGACCTCGCCAACGCGATCGCGGCGAGCCTGACCAGCCAGGTCGAGGACCTCGAGACGCTTCCCGACTCCGACACGAGCCCCATCAAGCTCACGCGCGTCAAGGACGCCGAGGCGCCGTTCGTGCCCGTCAGCCCGAACGTGCCGCTCAACCTCGCCCTCGGCGCCCTCGTGGGTCTGGCGCTGGGCATCGGATTCGCGGTGCTGCGCACGGTGCTCGACACCCGCATCCGCGGCACCCGGGATGTCGAGCTCGTCACCGACCGTCCGATCATCGGCGCGATCCCCTTCGACCCGCGCGCGAAGGAGCGGCCGATCATCCTCAAGGAGGACCCGCAGAATCCGCGCAGCGAGGCCTTCCGCGCCCTGCGCACGAACCTGCAGTTCCTCGACATGGACGGCGGACACAGCTTCGTCGTCACCTCGAGCGTGCCCAGCGAGGGCAAGTCGACGACATCCGTCAACCTCGCCATCGCCCTCGCCGACGCCGGCAAGCGCGTCGTGCTCGTCGACGCCGATCTGCGCAAACCCAAGGTGCATGAGTACCTCGGCCTCGAGGGCGGCGCGGGCCTGACCGATGTGCTGATCGGCCGCGTGCAGCTGACCGATGTCGTGCAGCAGTGGGGCAACCGCTCGCTGTTCGTGCTGCCGGCCGGCAAGATCCCGCCCAACCCGAGCGAGCTGCTGGGCTCGCAGCAGATGCACGCACTGCTGGAGTCCTTCTCGCGCGACGTCGACGTCGTGATCCTCGACGCTCCCCCGCTGCTGCCCGTCACCGACGCGGCCGTGCTCGCCAAGCGCACGAGCGGCGCGATCGTGATCGTCGCCGCGGGTGAGACCAACCGCCACCAGCTCGAGGGCGCGATCGACGCGCTCGAGACCGTCGACGCGAAGGTCGCGGGCCTCGTGCTCACGATGGTCCCGACGCGCGGACCGGATGCCTACGGCTACGGCTATGGGTACGGCTACGGATACGGCGGCTACGGGTACTCGCAGGAGCCGGCCAAGACCGGCAAGGCACCGAAGACGCCGAAGTCGCCCGGGCCGCGGACGCGCCGCGGGCAGTCGGGGGCGCCGGGGGCGCCGGGTGCGTCCGGTGCGCCGGGGGCGCCGGGTGCGTCCGGTGCGCCGGGGGCGCCGGGTGCGTCGGGATCCCAGGGCCGCGACGGCGCGGCTGCCACGGCCGGGCAGCGCTCGCAGACGCCGTAGGGGACGCGATGCCCCGTCACCGCAGCAGCGCCCGCGCGCGCGCCAGGACGCGCCGCGCCCAGTGGATCAGCGTCGTCATCGTCGCGGTGCTCGCGATCGGCGTGATCGCGCTCGCCCTCCTCGCTCTCGACCGTGGCCGGCCCGATCCGATCGACACGGGCGCCGGCGCATCGGTCACCGCCTCGCCCTCGCCGAGCGCAAGCGACGCGGTGCCGAGTGCGTCGCCCAGCGCGGATGACAGCATCCCGACCCCGTCGCCCGTGCCCGCGCCGGTCGTCGCGCGGGCCGACGAGCGTTTTCTCACGCTCGGTACGGAGGGCGTGATGTGGCGGGCCACCGCGGGCGACTGCGTCGCGGGCACGACGCCGGTGATCGAGCGGTCGAACACCGGCGGGGACTCCTGGAACGACGTGACGCCGCTGTATCGCGACATCACGCAGGTCGCGCGCATCGATCCGCTCGCCGGCACGCAGGCGCAGGCTGTCGCGACGCTCACCGCCGAGTGCACGACGGAGGCACTGCGCACCTTCACGCAGGGACGCTTCTGGGAGCCCTACCCCGACGAGCTGGGCACGATGACCTTCATCGACCCGCTCGATGCCGGGGTTGTCGTGACGCCGGCGGGAGCTGTTGCGGCTCCGTGCGCGAATGCCCGCTCGCTGCGTGAGGACGACGTGGTCGCCCTGATCTGCGACGGCGCCGTGCACACCCTCGACGGCTCGGCCTGGGTCGACACGGGGCTGCGGGATGCTGTCGCCCTCGCCGTCGCCGGGACCTCGGTCGTTGCGGCGCAGACGAGCGCGACGTGCGCGGGCGTGACGGTCGGCGGTACCTGCGTGGAAGGTGCGGATCCGGCGGCGCCGACAGCGCTGGCCTCGGACGGCGCGCGGGTGTGGATCTGGAACGGCGAGCTGCTCACGACCGTGGGGTGAGTGCGCCGGGGTGGCGCCGGGGTGGCGCCGAGCGCACGGGATGTCGCCGAGTGCACGACGTGGCGCCGACGACATCCCGTGCACTCGACGACATGTCGTGCACTGGCGGGCAGCTAGGCAGGGCGGCGGGGTGGTATCAACGAAGGATGCTGATCCTCACGGGCGCCGAGCGCCTCATGATCGATGGGGCCACCGAGCGCGACGGCGACCTTGTGATCGCCGACGGCCAGGTGGTCGACGCGGCGCCGACCGCGGCGACCCTGACGCAGACTCTCGATGCAACCGGATGCGTCATCACGCCCGGGCTCGTGAACGCGCACCATCATCTGCTGCAGTCGGGTTTCCGCACCCTGCCGGGTACGCGCGGCGTCGCGATGCGCGAATGGCTGCCCGCCATGGCCGCCGCGTATGCCGCCGCGGGCATCGACGCCTCGCTGACGGGCGCGACGGCCTCGATCGGAATCGCGGAGTCATTGCTGGCGGGCGTGACGACCGTTGCCGACCACCAGCTCAACTGGCCCGACCCCGGCACGAGCGCCGACCCCGTCGCCGATTCCGTCGCGATTGCGCGCGCCATCGCGGACGCCGCCGCGCGGCTCGGAGGGCGGCTCGTCTTCGTACGCGGCACGGCGCGTGATGACGCACACCTCGCGGCGGCCAGCGCCGACGCGATCGTGGCCGGACTGCTCGGCGAGGACCACACGGGGGGTGTCTCGGCCGATGGGGCGCTGCAGGTGGCAGTGGGGCCCGCGGGTGTGCACTCGGACCCCGAGGCGACGTTCCGCGCGCTCGGCGAGGTCGCACGCACGCACGGCCTGCGCCGGCGCACGCAGGCCAACGAGCAGGTCGACACCGAGATCGCGCTCGCCCGCTACGGTCGGCGCCCGCTCGAGCTGCTCGAGGAATGGGGATGGCTTGCTCCCGACGTCACGATCGCGCACCTGTGCGATGTGACGGATGCCGAGATCGGCATCCTCGCTCGCCACGGTGTGTCGGCGACCCACGCTCCCGGCTGCGACGTGCCGATGGGCTGGGGCATCGCGCCCGTCGCTCGTCTGCGCGAGGCGGGAATCACCATCGGCCTCGGCACGTCGGGGGGCGGCTCGAACGACGCCGGACACCTGCTCGCGGATGCGCGACTCGCAATGCAGGTTTCGGGCTTGGTGGGTCCGCCGCTGCCTGCGCGGGTCGTGCTCGAGATGGCGACGGCGGGCGGGGCGGCGGGACTCGGGCGCGACGACATCGGGCACCTGCGCCCCGGCGCGCGCGGCGACGCGTGCGTGTGGGACGTCTCGGGTGTGGCCGATGCGGGCGTGGCCGATCCCGTCGCGGGGCTGCTCTGGGCATCCCCGGGTCGTCGCCCCCGCCACGTGGTCGTCGGGGGTCGGGTTGTCGTGCGCGACTATCGCCTCGTCACGGCCGACGAGCCCGAGCTTGTCGCCGCGCTGCGCGCCCGCGTCGGGCGGTAGCGCAGCCGGGCCCGTGCTCGGTGTCGGGGCGTCGGGGCGTCGGGGCGTCGGGATGCCGGGATGCCGGATGTCGGGGCGTCGAAACCGCGCGCGCAGCGACGTTGGGGCGTCGAAATCACGTTGGGGCGCGGAGCAGCACGCCCCAACGTCGCGCTGACGCCCCAACGCCATCGGAGGGGCTCGATACAGAAGACATCGCGGGATGCCGGGATGCCGGATGTCGGGGCGTCGAAACCGCGCGCGCAGCGGCGTTGGGGCGTCGAAATCACGTTGGGGCGCGGAGCAGCGCGCCCCAACGTCGCGCTGACGCCCCAACGTCGCGGGAGGGCGTCGCCGGGCTCAGAGGTCGAGGACGATGCGCGGGCACGCCGCGCGCGAGACGCAGACCATCATCACGGCCGATTCCTCGCGCTCGAGCGGGGTCAGGATCGAGTCGCGGTGCTCGATCTCGCCCTCGAGCACGGGCGCCTCGCAGGTGCCGCACGTGCCGCGGCGGCAGCTCGAGAGCACGGGCGTCTCGGGCGACTGCGCGCGGATCGCATCCAGCACGGAGGTGTCGGGGTCGACGGTGACGACGGTTCCTGTCATGGCGAGTTCAACCTCGAACGGCTCCGTCCACACGGGGTCGCCGAACTCCTTCGCCTCGAACCGCTCGAGGTGCAGCACGTCCGGGGCACCGCAGAACGCCGCCTCCAGTGCCTCGAGGAGCCGGGCGGGTCCGCACGCGTAGACGGCAGCATCCACCCCGGCAGTCCCGGCAGCATCAGCAGATCCGGCAGACCCAGCGGATCCGGCAGCCCCGACAGATCCGACAGACCCAGCAGACCCGATAGACCCGGCGAGCGCCGCGACGTCGAGCCGCGCACCCTCGTCGGCGGCGTGCACCCGCACGCGCGTCGGGTAGAGCGCGGTCAGCTCGTCGACGAAGGCCATGCTCGCGCGGGAGCGGCCGGCGTAATCGAGGGTCCAGTCGGCGCCCGAAGCCTCGGCGGCGGCCACCATCGAGCGCAGCGGGGTGATGCCGATGCCGCCCGCGACGAAAAGGTAGCGCGCGCCCGCCGCGGGAGTGAACGGAAAGTGGTTGCGCGGCCCGCGCACGCGCAGGCGCCCGCCGACCTCGATCCGCTCGTGCAGTCCGACCGAACCGCCGCGGCCCGCGTCCTCGCGCAGCACGGCGACCCGCCACGTCGAACGGTCATCGCCGTCGCCGCAGAGGGAGTACTGCCGCTCGAGCGGCTCGCCACCCGGGCCGGCCGATGCCGCACCCGGCCCGAGCGGCCCCACACCCGGCCGGGCGGGCAGCATCACATCGATGTGCGATCCGGGCGTCCACGCCGGCAGATCGCGCCCGTTGGGTGAGACCAGATCGATCGCGAGCACGCCCTCGGCCAGTTCGGTGCGCCCGGAGACGACCAAGTCGCGCTCGACGTCGCTGAAATAACTCACGCACACTCCTCTGTCGACACCGCACTCACGGTAGAGCGATGACAGCGACCTCAACCGACAGCCGCCGCACGATTAACGAACCCGCAACACGTGTCGCCCGCGGCCGAAACACACCACGCGTTGAATGACTGTTGTTGGCCACGCCAACAACAGTGCCACGGACTCGACACCGACGCGAAAGGCGCTCCATGCTCCCCACCCGCCCCGCAGACCTGGCGCTCGGCCAGCAGATCGCGCGGCTCCGCGGCGTCACCCTGCCCGACGGCACGACAACGACACTCGGCATCGTCGACGGCGTCATCGGTGACACACCCCTCGGCGACAACAGCGGACTCCGCGACATCGCCTCGGCGCGCGGCGCCGACGTGAATGCCGAGGGGTGGATGCTGCTGCCGCCCGCCGCGGACCTGCACGCCCACATCGACAAGGCCTACACCTGGCGGCTGTTCGGCGAGCCCGAGGGATCGCTCGAGGATGCTGTGGCGTGCTGGCAGGAGCACGGGGCATCCCTGCGCGAGGAACAGATCGCAGCCCACGCCCGCCGCCAGCTCGATGCTGCGCTCCGGGCGGGCGTGACCGCCATCCGCACCCACGTCAACTATCACGAGGGGGCCGATCCCCTACGCGGGATCCGCGCCGTGATCGATGCCCGCGAGGACTACCGCGGTCTGGTCGACCTGCAGGTTGTCGCCATGCACGGACAGCTCATCGATGATGGCTTGGTTCGGGAGGCCATCGCCCTCGGCGTCGACCTCATCGGCGCCGCGCCGCACCTCAGCGACGACCCGCGCGCTGAAATCGACCGCGCGGCCACTCATGCCGAGGCCGCCGGCATCGGCATCGATCTGCACACGGACGAGACCCTCAACCCTGCGTCGCTCGACCTCGCCGACCTCGCCCGCCGCACGGCTGACTGGCCGGAACACATGACTCGGTCGGCGGGCCACTGCGTGAGTCTCGCGGTGCAGCCCGCCAACGTCCTCGCGGCCGTGCTCGATCTCGCGGCCGAGGCACGCGTGAGCATCATCACCAACCCGCTCACGAACCTCTATCTGCAGGGCTGGCAGCACCCGGTCGCGACGCCGCGCGCGCTGCCGCCCCTCGCTGCGATCCTCGACGCGGGCGTGGCGCTCGCCGCCGGCGGCGACAACGTGCAGGACCCGTTCAACCCGCTCGGCAATGGCGACATGATCGACGTCACCGCCGCGCTCGTGCTCGCCGGGCACCTCACCCCCCGCACAGCGTGGCGGGTCGTCGCCGCGGGACGCGACCTACTCGGGCTCCCGCGCGCAACCGGCGCCGCGGGCGATGCCGCCGACATGCTGCTCGTGCGCGCGAGTTCGGTGGCCGAGGCACTCGCCGAGCGGGCGCCCGACCGGATCGTCGTGCGCGCGGGCCATGTCGTCGCCACCCGAATCACGAGTTCGGCCGCCGTGGCCGTGCGCGAGAGAAGCGAGATCACCGCATGAGTCTCACAACGACTGCACCGACGCTGCGTCTGGACGGCGTCACGAAGGACTTCGACACCGGCACGCGTGCCCTCGCCGATGTCTCGCTGTCGGTGTCGCGGGGAGAGTTCGTCTCGGTCGTCGGGCCCTCGGGGTGCGGAAAGTCCACGCTGCTTCGACTGGCGTCGGGCCTTGATTCGATCAGCGCGGGCACCCTCGACGTGGATGCTGCCGTCACGAGCTTCGTGTTCCAGGACGCGACCCTGCTCGAGTGGCGCTCCGCGCAGAAGAACGTCGAACTCGTCGGCGAGCTGGCGGGGGTCCCTGCCGCGGAGCGCGCGGAGCGGGCGAGGGAGGCCCTGGCACTGGTCGGTCTCACGGGCTTCGAGAAGCAGCATCCCCGCGCCCTCTCGGGAGGTATGCGAATGCGCGTGTCGATCGCCCGCGCTCTCGTCGCGGAGCCCCAGCTCGCGCTCTTCGACGAGCCCTTCGGCGCGCTGGATGAGATCACCCGCCTGAAGATGCAGACGGAGCTGCAGCGCATCTTCCAGATGAAGTCGTTCGCGGCGATGTTCATCACCCACTCGATCTCGGAGGCCGTGTACCTCTCGAGCCGCGTGCTGGTCATGAGCGGACGGCCCGGCCGGATCGTCGAGGACATCGAACTGCCCTGGTCGTATCCCCGGCCGCCCGAGCTGCGCTACGACCCCGAGTTCGGCCGCATCGCCGGGCACCTCTCGAAGACCCTGGAGGAGCACTCGTGAGCGAGAAGACCCTGACCGCGCCTTCTGCCGCGGTCGCACCCGCCCCGGCCGCCGAGTCTGCTCCACCGGCACCGGGCGCCGCCCGCTCACTGTCCCGCACCGCGGGAGCGGCGAGTTCGCGGGCCCTGCCGATCGTGCTCGCGATCTTCGGCATCCTCGCGATCTGGTACGCGGTGTCGTACCTCCTGCTCAGCGAGGACCGCCGCTTCCTACTGCCTCCGCCGCACCAGGTATTCGCCGAGACGCTCGGCAACCCGCAGATCATCGGGCCCATGCTCGTCGCGCTCGGGCAAACGACCTCGGTCGCCCTCATCGGGCTGGCGCTGGCCGTCGTGATCGGGATGGGCTGGGCGATCCTCATGTCGCAGTGGCGCATCGCCGAGCGCGTGCTGTACCCGTACGCCGTGATCCTGCAGACGATCCCGATTCTCGCACTGACGCCACTCATCGGCATCTGGATGGGCTACGGCATCCCCGCTCGCATCGTCGTGTGCGTCATCATCGCGGTGTTCCCGATGATCTCGAACACCCTGTTCGGGTTGCAGTCCGCCGAGGCGAGCGCGCACGACCTCTTCACCCTGAACAAGGCGAGCAGATGGCAGCGTCTGACCAAGCTGCAGTTGCCCGCCGCGATTCCGTCGATCTTCACCGGCTTGCGCAATGCCGCCGGCCTCGCGGTGATCGGCGCGATCGTCGGCGACTTCTTCTTCCAGCAGGGCTCGCAGGGCATCGGCGGGCTCCTGCGCACCTACACCCTGCGGCTCAACATGGAGTCGCTGTTCCTCGCCATTATCTTCACCGCCCTGTTCGGCGTCATCGTCTTCTCGATCTTCGCCGCACTCGATCGCGCCGTCGTGGGCCGCCTCTTCGGCTGGAAGGGTCGCTGAGCCCGCCGGCGACCGAGCCGTCACCGCGGCGCACACCGCAGCAGCATCCCGCCCCTCATACCTGCACCGCACCGCACCCTGCCCGCACCACCATCTCTGGAGGAATCCCGTGTCGACACCATCCCCCGCCGCCCGCCTGCGGCCCGTCTTCGCCGCCGGCGCCGTGATCTCGCTCGCGGTGACCCTCGCCGCGTGCTCGAGCGAACCCGCGAGCGATGCCAGCAGCGCGCCCACCGAGGCCGCCCCCGCCGCCGAGGCCGGCGGTCCGCTCGATCTGTCGGAATCGTGCCCCGCCACGGTCGTCATGCAGCAGGACTGGCAGCCCGAGGCCGAGCACGGCGCCATGTACGCCCTCGTCGGCGACGACTATACGGTCGACACAGAGATGAAGACCGTCACGGGCACCCTGGTCGCCCAGGGCGTCGACACCGGTGTCGACATCGAGGTGCGCCCCGGCGGGCCGAACGTCAACTTCCAGCCGGTTCCGGCGCTGATGTACCTCGACACCGACATCCTGCTCGGTGCCGTCAACACGGATGCTGCCATCGTGGCCGCAGCGGATCAGCCGACCGTCGCGGTGACCTCGCAGATGACCTGGAGCCCCCAGATCCTGATGTGGGACCCGGAGAGCCAGAACGGCGCCGAGACGATCGAGGAGGCGACCGCCGACGGTGCCATCGTCGTCACCTCGGGCGATGTGATCCCGGCGCTGCTCGAATCACAGGGCATGATCGACCAGTCGCAGATCGACCTCAGCTACGAGGGCACGCCGCAGCGTTTCGTGTCGGACCCGACGATCCTGCAGCAGGGCTTCGCCACCGCTGAGCCCTACATCTACGAGAACGAGATCGCCGAGTGGGGCAAGCCGGTCGGCTTCCAGCTGCTGTCGGACATCGGCTACTCGATCTACCCCGAGCCGCTCGCGGTGCGCCCGGAGGCCCTGGAGGAGTACGGCGACTGCCTCGCCAAGCTCGTGCCGATCATGCAGCAGTCGCAGATCGACTTTCTCGAGGATCCCGCCGACACGATCGATCTGATCGTCGACCTCGTCGAGCAGTACGACACGGGCTGGACCTACTCGGCCGGCGTCGCGGAGTACTCGGTCGAGCAGCAGGTCGAGCTGGGCATCGTGCAGAACGATCCGGCATCGGGGGTCTTCGGCCAGTTCGATCCCGAGCGCATGCAGTCGATCCTCGATGACTTCGTGCCGTTCCTGATCGACTCGGGCTCGATCACCCAGTCCGACGCCGACGCCATCGAGATCGACTCGCTCTACACGAACGAGCTGCTCGACACGTCGATCTCGATGGACTGAGCGGAGGGCACCATGACGAGCGTCTCCCCGGCAGTGCGGCGCAGCATCCACCGCACCGCGCTGTCGGGCGGGGCGGCGTCTGCGCCTGCGCCCGCGTCTGCGCCCGCGTCTGCGCCCGCGTCTGCGCCCGCGTCCACGGCCTCGCGCCCCAGCATCCGCCCATGCATCGGCGTGTGCGTCGATCCGCGGATCGGCGCGAGGACTTTGCATCCGCGTGAGGACTCTTGTCGCGCAATCCTCCTCGCGCGGGCACGAAGTCCTCGCGCGGGCACGCGCACGCCGCGCCATGCACCGGACCCGCCGGGTGTGCCCGGATCAGAGCACGTCGGTGCGGCTCGCGGCGAAGGCGTCGAGCCGGTCGCCGAGCGCGACAGCCTCGCGTTCGCGGCGCGCGGAGTCCGCGGGGTCGCCGGCCGCCGACCCGCTCGTGAGATTCGCGCGGGCGGTCGCGGCCGCGGCGCGGACAGCCGCAGCGATCGTCCGCGCGGCGACGATCACATCGGGAAGCAGCCGCGGGTCGCCCCGGTCGGCGAGCGCGACCAGCACCTGCTGCAGGGGCGCCGCGATGCCGGCGATCGCGAGGCTCGCCTCGGTGGCTTCGCGCAGTGCTTCGGCCAGAACCATCTCGGAGCGCGCGTCCTCGGGCAGTCGGAACGCGGCGACAAGGGCCTCGGATGCTGCGGCATCGCGCTCGCCCGCGGCGAGAGCCTCCGCGCGACCCGACGCCGCCGCCGCGACGGCCGCGTCGCGTTCGTCCCCCTCCGGCGCATAGCCTGCGGCCATCTGGGTCACGGCCGCGCCGATCGCGAGGGTCGCGGCCGCGGCGGCTCCGCCGCCGGGCGAGGGAACGGGCGCGGCGAGGCGCTCGAGCCAGACGGCGAAGGTCTCGGCATTCGACTCGGTTTCGCTCATGGGCGCAGTCTAGGTGCGAGCGCATGCTGACACCTGCCGCCGTCCGACACGCGGACTGCCCGAAGACCATGACCTACGGACCCTGCGGCGGCGTCAACGCCGACGGCACGTGCGAAGTCGCACCGACGCCCTGCGTCTTTCTCGGCGACGCCCTGCCCGTCCGTTGGGACGGGGACGGTACCGGTGGCGGCGCCCCCTCGCGCAACACCGAGGCCGCCGCGGCCCTTGTGACCGGCACCGGCACCGGCAGACCGCACCCCGCGGTCGCGACGACTGCCGGCCGTGACGTCCTCGACATCCTGGCCCGTCGCCCGCTGATCATGACCGGGTTTCCCGCACGGGCGATGGTGCGCGACGACATCGCGCGCACGGCGGACGAGTTGCGGGGCCGTGCCGACGCCGTGCTCTCGGGCGACGCGGCCGGCTCGCGCACGCAGTATCCGCCCGCCTATCGGGCCGTACTGATGACGAACGCCGGAATGCGCGCGTGGATGGGCATCAACGCCCGCGATCGCAATCGCGTGGCGCTCGAGGGGGAGCTTGCGGCGCTGCAGGACATCGGCGTGGCCGGGGTGCACTGCGTCACAGGCGATCACACGCGCACGGGCGACCGGCCCGACGCTCAGCCCGTCTTCGATCTCGAGGGCACGACACTTCTCCCCCTGGCACGCGCACAGGGCCTCGCAACATCGTTCGCCGAATCACCGGACGCGCCTCCGGCCGCCCTGAGGGGACAGCGAGTGCGCGAGAAGGAGCAAGCGGGCGGGATGCTGTGTCTCACGCAGTATTGCGGCGACGCCGAGCACGTTGCCTCCTTCATCGAGCGGGGCAGGCAGGCAGGCACCGTCGCCCCTGTGCTGCCCGGCGTGCCGCTCGTGGTGGACCGCGCGGGAGCGGAACTGCTGGCCTCGTTCCACGCCGCGACGCTGCCGACCGGCTATGTGCACGCTCTGTTCGCGGCTCGCGATGTGCGTCGCGAGGGGATTCGCCTCGCGATCGAATACGGCCGCTCGCTGCTCGCGGTGCCCGGCGTGAGCGGGGTGGTCGTGGCGGGCGGAGTGCAGCCGGGCGATGAGCAGGCCTATGCGCGGGCACTGGCAACGGTGGCCGCCGAACTCGGCGGGGGCAGCTCGTGACCTGCGCGGCGCCGCGCGACACGAGGACATCCGCGCGACACGAGGACCATTGCCCCGTGAGAGTCCTCGCGGCGCGTCACACTCCTCGTCCCGGGCCGCCGGCGATGCGGATGCCGCGCACCAGAGGTCGCACGCGACCCTCCTCAGTTGTGCTGCTGCTCCTTGACCACGAGCACCCGGCACGTCGCGCCCTCGGGGGTGCGCCAGCGGTGGCGTATGCCGCTTTCGTAATACGTCGCGTCACCGGCGCGCAGGGCGACCTCGGCATCGGGAAAGACGACGATCAGCTCGCCCTCCAGCACATAGACGAACTCCTCCTCGGCGTGCTCCCACCACATGTCGTCGCCGTACGAACCCGAGAAGATCATCGGAAGGAACCGCGCGCGCTGCTCAGCGAGCACCGCGACGCGCCCCGACCCGGCGTCGACCGGCGACTCGGACGACTGACGGTAGACGTGGTAACTGCCGGCGGGCCGCTCCGGCGGGTCCTCGGTGAGCAGATCCTGCTGCGTGGTGCCGAGAGCGTTCGCGACGCGGAACAGCGAGACCATGCTCAGCCGCTCGAGGCCGCGCTCGACCTGGCTGAGGAACGAATGCGACAGCCCCGCCTCACGCGCCGCCTGCGTCAGCGTCATGCCGCGCCGTTTGCGCAGCTCTCGGATGCGGGCACCCAGCGCCCGCGCGGACGCGTCGACGTCCGCGGGCTCCGCGCCGGCGCGATCGATGCCATCCGTCATGGATGCAGAGTACCGGGCCACCCCCCGAGCCGCGGCGAGCGCCGGCGCCGGGTGCCCCACGCCGTCAGGAAAGGAAACGAATGAACCACCCCGACTACGCCGCCCTCGAGGCGGACCTGAACGATCTGCTCGGCCCCCGCGGAGTCAGCAGCGACATGCGGCAGCGGGAGAAGGCATCCGTCGACGGCGCGCGCATGTCGCCGATCATCGCCGAGCTGCTGCCGCTGGGAGTCGCCGACCTCGTCGCTTTTCCGACGACCGCCGACGAGATCGCGGCGGTCGTCGCCCTCGCCGTGCGGCACGGGGTGCCGGTCACCCCGCGCGGCAAGGGCACCGGCAACTACGGGCAGGCGATCCCGATGTCGGGCGGACTCGTCGTCGACACGTCGCGGGCGCGCACGATCGTCGGCATCGACGGCGACACGATCACGGCGGATGCCGGGGCCCCGATGAACGCGCTCGAACAGGCCGCGCGCGCCGAGGGTAAGCAGCTGTGGATCTACCCCTCGACCGTGCACTCCTCGATCGGCGGGTTTCTCGGCGGCGGGTCGGGCGGCACGGGAACGATCGCGCACGGCAGCAACGACATGGGCTTCGTCGCGGCGCTCGATGTCGTCACGCCCACCTCGGGCGGAGTGCTGCAGCACGTCGAGGGCGACGAGGCGCTCGGGTACGTGCACAACTACGGCACCGCGGGCATCATCGCGCGGGCGACCGTGCGGCTCGAGCCGCTGCAGGATTGGCGCGGCCTCTACGCCTCGTTCCCGGGCTTCGCCGGCTCCCTCTCGGTGCTGCGCACGCTCGGGCGCCTGCAGCCGGCCCCGCGCCTGGTGTCGGCCGACACCCCGCACATCACGGCGCAGCTGCCGCCCGACGACGCCTTCCCGGCGGGACGCAGCTCGCTGCGCATGATCGTCGACGCGTCGCTCGTGGCCGAAGCCACGGCGATCATCGAGGCCGCGGGCGGCCGCATCGAGGACGTGCGCGAGGGCCCCGGGGTCTCGTCGGCGATCTCGGTGCTCAGCTACAACCACCCCATCGAGTGGCTGCAGAAGTCCGAGCCGGGCGTCTACTTCCACGTCGAGGTCTCGGGCGACGCGCTCGTGGACCGCATCGACGAGGTGCACGCCGTCTACCCCGGCGGCATGCTGCACATCGAGGCCGGTCACACCGTGCCGATCGGCATGCTCGCGGGCATCTACGAGAGCCCGGATGCTGTCTACGACGGCATCCACAGACTCAATGATCTGGGGGTCGGGGTGCACAACCCGCACCAGTGGAACGTGGACTTCCGGCTCGCGCAGACGGTCGAGCTCGCCGCCGTGACCGACCCGGCCGGGCTGCTGAACCCCGGCAAGCTCAACCCCGCCTACGCGGGACCCACCAAGGGCGCGATCCGGTGAGCGCGCCCTTCGTGCCGGTGACGCGGCGCTGGGCCGACCTGTCGGGTCCCGCGCTCGTGGCCGCGACGTCGGAGCGCTCGATCGCCGTCGTGCCGATCGGGGCGATCGAGCACCACGGTCCGCACCTGCCGCTGCGCACCGACGCCCTGGTCGCCGAAGCGGTGGCCTCGGCCGCGGTGGAGCGGGTGGCAGCATCCGGAATCGATGCCTGGCTGCTGCCGACGATCGAGTACGCCAAATCCGACGAGCACTACTGGGCCCCGGGCACGCTGTGGGTCGAGGGCACGACGCTGCTCGATCAGCTGGTCGAGATCGGCCGTTCGATCGCGATGACGCCGGTGCGCACGGTCGCGTTCGTGAACGGGCACGGCGGCAACGTCATGCTGCTCGGCTGGGCCAACCGCGAGCTGCGGCGCCGGTTCGGGCTGCGCTCGTTCTCGATGCCCGCGGGAGCCGGGGTGGCGGGCGACGGCCTGGACGGGCGGCCGGACGAACTCGGCCAGGGCATCCACGCAGGCTTCGGCGAGACCTCCGTCGTCATGCACCTCGCGCCGCACCTCGTCGCGCCCGAGATGCCGCCGCGCAACGTGCCCGAGAAGATCGCGGGCATGACGCACATCGGGTTCAACCGCAAGCCGGTGATGTTCGGCTGGACGAGCGACGATTTCGGTCCCACGGGCGTGATCGGCGATCCGACCGGGGCGAACGCCGAGGTGGGGCGGATGATCTTCGAGAGCGGCGTCGACTTCGTCGCCGAGGCGTTGGTCGAGATCGACGGCTTCGAGTTCGGGTAGGGGCTCTTCATGGATACGCTTGCCGGTCGGCTCGTCGTCGACGTGCCGCAGATCGATCGCCGGGTCGACCCGGTGCAATCCGATGTGCCGTGGGAGGACCCCGCCGCGCTCGCCGCCGCGTGGCTGCCGGGCGAGGGCGAGGAGCGCATGCTCATGACCCTCACGACGGTGGATGCCGAGGGATTCCCGCGGTCGCGGACCGTCATGCTCAGCGAGTTCGACGGGGAGCGCTTCTTCTTCCACACCGACGCGGCGAGCCGCAAGGTCGTGGACCTCGCCGCGAACCCGCGCGTATCGCTCGCGATGCTGTGGCCGGGATTCTCGCGGCAGATCATCGTGCAGGGCACCGCCGAGGTCGCGCCCGCCGAGGAGGTCGCTCACGCGTACGCCCGGCGCTCGCCGTATCTGCAGCAGCTGGCGTGGATGAACACGGCCGAGTTCGCCGCGCTGCCGCTCGCGGAGCGCGAGGCGCGGTGGGCGGCGTTTGCGGAGCAGCATCCCGAGCCGGCGCAGCCGGAGGGGTGGGTCGGATACGCCGTGACGCCGCACCGAGTCATGTTCTGGGTGTCGCATCCCGAGGCCGCGAGCCGGCGCGTGGAGTTCACGCGCGCAGGGTCGGGCTGGGCGCGGCGGTACCTCCCGGGGTAGCACGGGTTCTGCCGCCGAATGCACGACGTCTCGTCGAGTGCACGAGGTATCTGCCACCAGCATCCCGTGCACTCGACGACATGTCGTGCGTTCGCGGGCGCCCAGGGGCGTGCGGGCGCGTGAACCTCCGCATGCTAATGTATGCACATGAAGACAGAGCGACTCCAGGTGCTCGTCGACGTCACGCAGCGGGAGCGACTCGAGCGCGCGGCGGCGGAGCGGGGAGTATCGGTCGCGTCGCTCGTGCGCGCGGCGATCGACGTCGTCTACCCGCCGCAGGCGACATCTCGGGCCAAGGCGGCAGCGGCCGTGCTCGCGGCTGATCCGATGCCCGCGCCCGTGGTCGATGAGCTGGTCGCAGAGCTCGATGAGCTGCGTGGTCGGCGCGCGTGATCCTGCTCGACACCACCGTGCTGCTGTATGCCGTCGGCGCGCAGCATCCCCAGCGGGAGCCGTGCCGCGCCCTCGTCGCCGCGGTCGGCGACGGCCGTGTCGCGGCGACGACGACGGTGGAGGTGCTGCAGGAGTTCGCGCATGTGCGGGCGCGTCGTCGCGGACGTGAGGACGCCGCCGCCTTGACCGCGAACTATGCGATCCTGCTCGCGCCGCTTGTGACCGTCGACGCCGATGATCTTGCGGGCGCGCTGCGCGTGTTCCGCGCGCACGAAGAGCTCGGCGCCTTCGATGCGGTGCTCGTGGCCGCCGCCCTCCGGCGCGAGCACATCACAGGACTCGTCTCTGCGGATCGGGCGTTCGCGGCGGTCGACGGCCTCGTTCACCTCGACCCGGGGTCGCCGGAGGATCTCTCGTCGCTCGGCCTGTGAGATCGGGGCCGCGGCGGACGGGGCCCTTCGACAGGCTCAGGGCTCGAGCGGGGCTCCCGAGCAGGCTCAAGGCCGGGCGGCTCAGCGGACGTGCGCCGCCAGGAACGTCGCGGCACGCAGCGTGAGCCGCGGTTCAGCGGCGCGCAAGCGCCGCGTCACAGCGACAGAATCGGCCGCGGCGGCAGCATCCATCTCGGCGAGCACCTCGCGCGCCCACATCAACGCGGCCTCCGGCGGCTGCCCCGCGGCCGGCTTCGCGCCGCCGAACAGCGCGTGCAGCCGCGCGCGGGGGTCTTCGCGGTCGCCGAAGATCTTTGCCGACCAGATGCTCTGCATGATGGATGCTGTCCCCTCTCTGCGGTGCCTTCGCACGAGGTTACGAAGCTCGATGCGGCCGCGGATCCGCCGCGCGACGGATTTCGGCGCCGTGCGCCCGGGCGATGCCCCCGCGAGTCGGCACGTTGTGTGGGCGATCGTTGCCCGGCAGGACATTTCATGCCAGGTCGGGTGCGGTGACAACGGTGACGACGCCGACGCCGTCGATTTCGGGAATGCCACTTCATCCGCACAGAGCCTGGCCTCACGAGCCGTCCCAGGCGTGAGGGCCACGTGGCAATCGATTCTCGGGCCCGCCGTGCGGCACGTCCGCTCACCACCCTCTGGGCGCGCCTCCTCCGAGTGCTGCGCTTTCGCAGGGTCTGGGCCGGCGACTTCCTCGATCTCCGGGACGCGTGGCCCGCCGCATGTGAGCGACACGAGGACTTCGGCGCCGTGCGAGGACACACGCGACACGAGAGTCCTCGCGCGGCGCAAAAGTCCTCGACCGTAGCGAGGCGCATCCGCGGCGCGCGGCGACATCGGCACGACCGGCGGTACGGAAGTTCATTTCCGGGACGGATGAGGCACCCCGTCTTCGTCGGATCGTGCATCTGCGCCTCCACGACCGCATGCATCCGCAGGCCGACCGCGGCGCGTACCCGAAGTGCGCGCGGCGACGCCTACGCGACCGCGCCGCGCACTCCCGTGGCGCGCCCCGCCGCAGCGCCCGCGAGGGCCGCGCCGACGGCGCGCACCGATCGCTCCAAGAGTTCGGGCGGCATCGCGAAATTGAACCTCACGTGCCCCTCCCCGCCGGGGCCGGTGTCGCGTCCGCTCGAGGCCATGACGCCGGCGTGCACACGGAGGAATCCAGCGGGATCGACATCCAGACCGCAGTCCCGGAAATCGAGCCACGCCAGGTATGTCGCCTCGGGCACGACGTAGCGCACGGTGGGCGCGTGCTCGGCGAGGAGGCGGCCGAGCAGGTGCCGGTTGGCGTCGAACATCGCGATCGTGTCGTCGAGCCAGTCGACCGAGCTGTTGTAGGCCACCCTCGCGGCAACGGCGCCCAGGATGCTGCCTTCCAGTCGTGGCACGATGTCACGCTCGATCCAGCGTCGCTGATCGACGTCCGAGGTGAGGATGAGCTGCGCGGACTTCAGGCCCGGGATGTTCCAGCCCTTCGATGTGGCCGTGGCGGTCACGGTGTGCGCGGCGGTCTCGGGCGAGAAGGCCGCGTACGGGTGGTGCCGAGCGCCGGGGTAGACGACGGGCGCGTGGATCTCGTCCGAGAAGACCCGGGCACCGTGCCGCTCGACGACGGCGGCCACGGCGCGTTGCTCCTCCGGCGTCATGACCTGGCCGAGCGGGTTGTGCGGATTGCAGAGCAGGAGCAGCCGGCCGCCCGCGGCGAAGGCCGCTTCGAGAGCCTCGAGGTCGATGCTCCACCGGCCGTTCTGCATGATGGATGCTGTCCTTCTCTGCGGTGCCTTCGCATGAGGTTACGAAGCTCGATGCGGCCGCGGATCCGCCGCGCGACGGATTTCGGCGCCGCGCGCCGCGCGATGCCCCGCGAGTCGGCACGATGTGTCGGCGATCGTCGCTCGGCAGGACATTTCGTGCCAGGTCGGGTGCGGTGGGGGCGGGGTCGCGGGCCGGTCGTATCGCCGCATCGGCGTTGGCGACGGCGGCGGCGCATCCGCTCCGGACAGACACAATTGTGCAATATTGCGCAGAATTGTACGCGACGACGTATAATTTCCACATGGAGCTGCAGCATCCATTCGCGGTGATCACCCCGACCGTCGACGGCGATGTGCTCGGCGTGCTCGCGGCGGCGCATTCGACATTCACGGTGGCGCAGAGCTCACGACTCATCGCACATCGATCACCCGCAGGCATCCGCCAGGCCATGAGACGGCTGGTCGAACAGGGGATCGTGCTCGAGCATCGGATCGGGCGCTCTGCGACCTACGAACTCAACGATGAGCACCTCGCCGCCGTGCCGATCCGCGCGCTCGCCGCGATGAAGAGCTCGCTTCTGGACCGCCTGCGTGCGGCCGTCGCCGACTGGCCGAACCCGCCCGTTTTCGGCGCGATGTTCGGATCGGCCGCGCGGGGGGACATGCGGGCGCAGAGCGACCTCGACATCCTGCTCGTGCGAGAGGCAGGCATGAGCGACGAGTCGTGGCTTTCTCACGTGGTGCGCCTCTCTGCGTCCGCTACCGCGTGGACGGGAAATGACGCGCGCATCGTTGATGTCACTGAGGATGACATCGACGATCCCTCGATACGCCCGCTTCTCGACGAGGTGCTGGCCGACGGGATCGCATTCACAGACGACTCTGGCTGGTTGACGCGCGTACTCCGCGCACAGCAGGCCGACATGCGTTCATGACACCCCGTCCGACCCGCACGCGGGCATGCGCCCCCTCGGACCGCGACGGGCGCCGAGCTCAGGCCGAGGGTTTCTGGCGCGACGCCGAGGACCTCGCGGCGCTCGCAACCGGCAGCCCCAACACGCTGGTGACGCTTTATGTGCACGCGGGAATCGCGGCCGCCGACGCCATCTGCTGCGCACGGTTGGGTGAGTACTCGACGTCGGGCAATCACAGCGACGCCGTCGCCTTGCTCACGCGCGCCGACGCGACTCTGGCACCCGCTCTGCAACGGCTGATCAGCGTGAAGAGCGCCGCAGGCTATGGGGCTATCTCTATGTCTTCGCAGCGGATCACCGACTCACGCAAAGCGGCCGAGCGACTCATCGCAGCACTTCGCCGCGTATAGCCCCGGCCGCAACCCGGGCATTGCGCGAGCGAAGCGAGACGAAACCGTCGAGCCCACGGCCGCTGAGCCTGTCGAAGCGCCGCCACAGACGCCCTTCGACAGGCTCAGGGCTCGAGGCGTTCCTCGACCGACCCAGGCCCGACCCGATCAGGCCTCGCGACGCGAGCGCATCCGACGCACCCACAGCAGCGCGCTGCCGAGCCCCAGCGCGACCAGCGCGCCACCCGCCGCCCACCACGCGGCCGCGCCGTTCGAACCCGTCGAGGCGAGCGAACCATCCGACGCCGACGACGCGGCCGTCACCGTGAGCGCCGCCGACACCGACTCGCCGGATGCTGCCGTCAGCACGATCCGATGAGCCCCCGGCATCGTGTCACCCGGCACCGTCACCCGCGCTGACAGCGCGCCGGCAGCGTCCGCCGCCACGGTCGCCAGCACAACGGGCGTCGAGCGCAGCTCGATCATCAGCGTCTCACCGGCCTCGAAGGCGGAGCCCGACACGCGAAGCGATCCGCCCGCAGCGATCGTGCCCGCCGACAGCGACACGGTCGCATCGGTCAGATCGACACCCGGCTCACCCGTGCCGGGCAGCTCGGGATCAGTCGGCGACGGCGAGGGCTCCTCGCCCGGGTCGCCCGGTTCCGAAGGCTGCTCAGTCCCGGCCCGACCGAGCTCGAACCGGTCGATGATCCACGGCTCGACATCCGGCGTACGCACGTCGTAGGCGTACGAGACGACCTCGCCGGCGCCGGTGTCGAGCATCGCGAACACCGCGAGGTCGTTGCTCTGCACGAACGGCTGCGGTTCGCCACCCGCGGTCGAGAACGGCGCGACGTTCGGCACGATCGGGTCGAGGCCGCCCGGGTTTCCTTGCGCGAGGTAGTTGGCGGCATCCCACGGCTCGGGAGGAAGGGGCCGCGATCGCCCGCTCAGCTCGTGATAGGCGCCGTAGCTGTTGCCGGTGTTCGAGGTCTCGAGATAGTTGACGCCGTTCTGCGACACGAACCGGTTCCACAGGTGCGAGTGCCCGTTGTGCACGAGGTCGACGCCCGACTGCTCGAGCAGCGGGGTCAGGTCGTTCAGCAGCATGTTGCCCGAGGCCGGGTACTCGTACCGCACGCCGATCAGTGCCCCCGAGTCGTCGCGCTCCTCGATGCGCACGGGGTCGGCGAACTGCGGCATGACATTGTCGCCGAGCCCCTGCGGGCCCTCGTGCAGCATCACGATGCGGTAGCGCGCGTCCTGAAAATCGTCGCTCGCCAGCTCGTCCTGCAGCCACTCGTACTGTTCGCTGCCGACGGCGAGCGATTCGAAGACGTGCTCGCCGTACCCCTGCGCGAGCGCGTCGTCGAGGGTGGATGCCGCCTCCTGATACCGCGACGATCCCGTGCGCTCCGCGGGGTCGGCGTTCGCGGTCGTGCCGCGCCAGATGCGCGTCGAGTAGAGCGAGACGAGCCGGATGTCGCCGAACGTCGTGGCGTAGTAGGTCTCGCCGCCCGGCGACCCCTCGGGCAGGGTGAAGACCTCTTCGTAGCTGGTTGTGCTGAAGGAGTTGTCCTCGATCCACTGCGCTGTGATGGCAGCATCCCCCGTCGGGTTGACCGAGGCGGCGACCTTCTCGTACTCCTGCTCGGCGATCGCGCGCGGCACGGCGGCGTTGTAGCTTGCGCCGATGCTCGCCATGCCGTCGATGCGGCCCTGCACCTCGTGGTTGCCGACCGCCGGGAACAGAGGCGCGTTCTGCACGATCTCGCCGCCCGAGTAGACGGCGATGTTGTTGTTGTCGGCGCGTCCACCGTTGCCCTGGAGCGCCGCGAAAAAGGCGCTGCCGCGGGTGTCGTCGAACCACTCCGACGCCCGGTCGGGCTGGTTGACGAGGTCGCCCGCGAGGAACACCGCGTCGATCTGCCCGATGGTCTCGGCGGCCTTCTGCAGGTTCGCGGCGGTGTTGGCCATGGCCTGGTGGTCGCTCGTGAGCAGCACCTTGAGCGGGTCGCCGGGCTGCGGCAGGGGCGCGAGCGAGAAGGTCCCCGAGACCGCGGCCTCGTCGCCGTCAACCGAGACGACGCGATAGGCGGCACGCTCGCCCGGGGCGAGTCCGGTCACGTGTGCCTCGTGCCGCCACACGTCGCGGGCGACGATGCCCTCTTCGGGTGTCGGCGGGGTCGCGAGGCGCGAGCCGCTGTCTTCGGCGAAGCGCGAGTAGCTCGTGGTGTCGGCGGCGAACGCCTGCACCCCCGTGAACGGCTGACCGGATGCTGCGCTCATCGCCTCGGCATCCGTCAAGGCCGCGACGCCCGGGCCGACGAGCGCGACGTTCGCCGTGCCGGCGAACTCGGTGTTCCACACGACGCGGACATCGTCGGCGCCGGGCAGCTGCAGGTAGGGGTCGCTGAGCAGGGGCAGGGTGCCGCTCGGGTCGGTGCTGGCGGCGGTCGCTGCCGACGCGGCGGGCGTGACGCCGATCGCCGAGGCGGGCAGAAGGGTCGCGGTGAGAGCGAGGCACATGGCGGCTCCCGTCGCGAGGGCGGTCGTTCGGTTGCGCATATCTCTTCTCTTCGGTCGCAGACGCGCGCACGACCGAAGACCGGCCGAGGCCACGTCGATTCATCGGGGGGTTCCCAGGCTTTCGGCGCCCGGTGAGCCCCCGGTGACCCGAAGCTGAACATCGGGTTGCGGTGGCGGGCGCACCCCTGGGTTGAGCGAGCACAGCGAGAAAATGCCCGGGCGCCGTTCGATAGCTTCAGGGCGCGAAACCTCGATGCCGCCGCCTGCTCATCCGCACGAGCGCCGGAACGGATGTGCACCCATGAGAAAGATGGGGCGCAGCATCCCTTCGCGATCGTGCGATCGTCCCCCGACACGGTTGGGAACCACGGCATGGCCGGGGCGGATGATCCGCCCCGGCCATGTCTCCTCGCGCTGAACTCAGCCGCGGATCTGCGACACCCACTCCTTGACCTGCTCGGGAAACGAATCGATCACCGGCTGAGTCGCGTCCACCCAGGCTTCGCGGTCGGTCAACTCGGTGAAAGTCGCGCCGCCATCGGTCAGCTCCTGGCGATACTCCGCCTCGCTCTCGATCGTCGCCGCAGTGTACTCTTCGCCGACCTGCTGCGCGGCCTCACGAATGATGTCCTGGTACTCCTCCGGGTAGCCCGCGAGTGTGTCCTCCCACATCAGGAAGTGGTAGTTCGCGTAGACGTGGCTGGTCTCGGCGATGTACGGCGCAACCTCGGCGAAACTGTTGTGCAGGATCGTGTCGAGCGGGTTCTCCTGGCCGTCGATCACGCCACTCTCCAGCGCCGAGTAGACCTCGTTGAAGGCGAGCGCCTCCGCCCGAGCACCGAGCGCATCCCACGTCGCCATCATCGTTGCCGCCGAGGGCGTGCGAATCGTCAGACCCTGCACGTCATCGATCGTTTCGACGGCCTCTTTCGTGGTGAGCTGGCGCGCGCCTCGGTACATGTTGCCGAGCGCGTCGTAGCCGCTCGCCTCTGCGATCGCACCTTTGATCTCGGCACCGAGCTCGCCATCCCAGACTTCGAAGAACTGCTCCTCGTCCTCGTAGAGGAACGGGGCGGTCTCGATCCCGGCAAGGTCCGTGTAGGTCTCGAGAGAGAGGAGGCTTTCGACGACGACGTCGGTCGTGCCGAGCTGGAGTCCCTCGATCATCTCTTCCCAGGTGCCGAGTGTCGCGGAAGGGTAAACCTCGACTTGGATGTCGCCGCCCGACATTTCTTCGACGAGTTCCTCGAAGCGCAGCGACGCGATCTGGCGGGTGTCTTCCTCACTGCCGGCGTGGCCGAGCGTGAGAGTGAGAGTCTCGCCTTCCGCCGGCGCCCCCTCGCCCTCTCCGGCTCCGCCTGCGCATCCGCTCAGAACGAGCGCGGCGGACACGGCGATGATGGGAAGGCCGCGTGCTGTGGTCTTCTTCATGAGATCACTTCCTTGTGTTGTGGGACGAGTGCGCGGGGACCGCGCGAGGACTCACGCCCATCAGGGCATGAGGAGCGTGGGGAGCCACATCGAAACCTCCGGAACGAAGGTGACGACGAGAATGAACGCGAGCCCGGCAAGCAGGAAGGGCCAGGCCGCGCGGATGGCGGACACCATGCTGACCTTGCCCAGCTCTGCCGAGAGCATGAGGGCGATTCCGACGGGCGGTGTGAGGAGGCCGATGCCGAGGTTCGCGATGATGATGATCCCGAGATGGACGGGATCCACTCCGATCGACACGGCGAGCGGCAGGAGGATCGGCGTGAGGATGATCAGCGCGGCGTTGGCCTCGATGAACATGCCGATCACGATCAGCAGCAGATTCATCAGCAAAAGCAGGATGACGGGGTTTTCGCTCACGGCGAAGATGGCGTCGGCCATGGCCTCAGGCACGCGGCCCGACGTGAGCGCCCATGAGTACAGCTGGGCCGCCGCAAGGACGAGCATGATCAATCCGACCACGAGTGCCGAGTCTGTGAGGGCGTACACGATCTTCTTCAGCGTGATCTCGCGGTAGATGAGGAGACCGACAACGAGCGCATAGACCACGGCCATGGCAGCCGCCTCGGTCGCGGTGAACCAGCCGAATCGGATGCCGGCGAGAATCAGCACCGGCAACAAGAGCGCGGGCAGTGCACGGTAGAGCGAGATCCAGAACTTCGGCCGGTCCTCCCGCGCCACCTTGCCAATGTTCCGCATGTCGGGCGCGGCCTGCATCGCCTCGGCGGTGAATCCCTGCTTCTGCACCGTGAGGTGAACAGTGATCATGAGCAGCGCGATGTAGAGGAAGGCGGGCAGGATGCCGGCGAAGAAGAGCGCTCCGATAGATGTGCCGCTGGCCACACCGTAGACGATGAGCGTGATGCTCGGGGGCATGATGGGCGACACCACGGGGCTGGCGGCGGTCACAACGGCCGCGTACGCGGCACGGTAGTTGCGCTCCTTCATCGCGGGAATGAGGATACGACCGAGGCTCGAGATGTCGGCGATCGCAGATCCGGAGATGCCACCGAAGAACAGCGACGACATCACGTTGGCCTGCGCGAGGCCGCCGCGCATCCCTCCTACCAGCGCATCCGCGAGGTCGAGCAGTCGGCGTGTGATGCCGCCGGCGTTCATGATGGCCCCCGCAAGCACGAACAGAGGAATAGCCAACAGGGGGAACGAGGTCATGCCCGCGAGGATTCGCTGCCCGCCGATCGTCAGCGGCACGTCGGTGACGAGCCAAAGGGTCAGCAGGGATGCGGCCGCGAGCGCGAACCCGATGGGTACGCGCGCCAGCATGGCGACGGCGAAGTTGCCGAGCAGGAACGGCCCCATGATCAGTACTCTCCCTTGACGACGATCGCGTCGGCCGGCTGGCCGAGCAGTGCCTGCGGCAGCGCTTCGGCGCCTCGGGGTGCCGCAAGCAGGCGCCACCAGGCTTCGAGCGCGAAGAGCAGCGAGAAGAAGCATCCGACCGGCACAGCGAGCGCTACCCAGCCATAGGAGACGCCAAGGCCGGGCAGCGACCGGCTGAAGGATGCAGGAAGCATGGAGACCCCGAACCAGATCAGAACGGCAAGAACGGCGATCACTGCCAAGCTCGACACGCTGACGACGAGGATGTGCAGCCAGCGGCGATAGGGCAGGTACTCCCAGATGTCGAGCACCATGTGCCGTCCACGCCTGACACCGAGGGCGATGGCAATCATCGCGAGCCAGACGAAGCTGTACGTTGCAGCCTCCGTCGTCCACCCCGAAGAGGTTTCGACGACATAGCGAGCCAGCACCTGCCACGCCACGGCGATCACGATGATCGCCAGCATCACCATCGCCGCAACCTGTAGAGCCTGATCGACACGACTGAGTGCCCTATCCAGCAACCGTGCTGCCATGTCGGCCGCTCCTTTGCGATCATTCGGGGCCCGCGGGATTGTGCGGGGCGTCCGCCAAGTATTGGTCAGACCATCTATCCAACGAGATCATGGGCCATGATCCCGCGCCATGTCAAACAGAGGCGGCGAAAACGGGCTACAACTGTCCCTTCGCCGCCTGACCGAGCGGGAGGGGCGCGTAGCGGACCACCTCCACAGGTTCACGCAGGTGACCCTCGAGCGCGCGGTTCAGGTCCACGACGGGAGCCCCCTCGGCGTGGGCATCGAGATCAGCGACACTCGTCCATTTTTCGATCATGAAGATGTCCCCACCGGGTGCGGCTGTTATCGCATAGATCTCGCAGCCTCGCTCCTCATGCACCCGAGGGATCGCCACACGGAGGGCCTCCAGCACCACCTCGCGATGTCCAGCGAGCGGATGGAAAGTAGCGGTCACGACGACGGGATCATTCACATTCATAACCTCGACGGTAGCCGTTCGACCATTGGCCTGACTAGTGTATGGTCTGACCATCTGAACTTTCCAGAGCACCTCGACGAAGGAGTCCCGCAGTGAACCTCTACGCCCTTCTGCAGCAGCGCACCGAATCGGCCGGCCCCATCCGCGTCGGCGTCGTCGGGGCGGGCAAGTTCGCCTCGATGTTCCTCACCCAGGCCGCAACGAGCCCAAACATCCACGTGGTCGGAGTCGCCGACATCGATGTGACCAAGGCTCGCGGTGCGCTCGCACGAACGGGGTGGACGCCCGAGCGCTATGCGGCGACGAATCTCGATGCTGCAGCACGAAGCGGCAGCACGGCAGTGATCGATGACTCCGCGGCGCTGATCGCGCACCCCGCGGTCGAAGTGATCCTCGAGATCACCGGCAACCCTCTGGTCGGCACCGACCACGCGCTCGCATCGATCAACGCCGGCAAGCACGTCATCATGGTCAACGTCGAGGCCGACTGCATGGTCGGGCCCTTGCTTCAGCGCCGTGCGGCCGAGGCGGGCGTGGTTTACTCGATGGCTTACGGCGACCAGCCGGCCCTCATCTGCGAGCTCGTCGACTGGTGCCGCACGGTCGGCTTCGACGTCGTCGCCACAGGCAAGGGCACCAAGTACCTGCCCGAGTACAACTACTCGACGCCCGACACCGTCTGGGACTACTACGGATTCACCGCCGAGCAGCTCGAGAGCGGCGACTACAACCCCAAGATGTTCAACTCGTTCCTCGACGGCACGAAGTCGGCGATCGAGATGGCCGCCGTTGCCAACGGCACGGGCCTGACGCCGCAGGAAGAAGGCCTGAACTTTCCGCCGGCCGGAGTCGATGACCTGCCCTCCGTCTTCCGCGCGAGCGCGGTCGGCGGCTCGCTCAGCAAACGCGGCACGGTCGAGATCGCTTCGAGCCTCAATCGCGACGGCAGCAACGTTGAGCGCGACATCCGTTGGGGTGTCTTCGTGACATTCGAGGCCCGAACCGACTACGCCGTCCAGTGTTTTGCCGAGTACGGCGTGCACACCGACTCGTCTGGCCGCTACGGATCGCTGTACCGCCCATACCACATGATCGGTCTCGAGCTGGGGGTGAGCGTTGCCTCGGCCGTGCTGCGCGGGGAGGCGACGGGTTCGCCGACCGGGTTCCGCGGAGACGTCGTGACAACCGCCAAGAAAGACCTCCGCGCGGGCGACCTGCTCGACGGCGAGGGCGGTTACACCGTGTTCGGCAAGCTCGCGCCCGCTGAGCGCTCGCTCAGCCAGCGCGCACTGCCCCTGGGTCTTGCCCACGGAGCGAAGATGATCCGCGACGTGGCGAAGGACCAGACGGTTACGTGGGACGATGTCGAAGTGAACGAAACCCTGTCTGCCGTTCAGCTCCGCCAGGCGCTCGAGACAGAGTTCCGCGCCGAGCTGCTCGCTTCGCGCTGACCCATCCGAGCGCACCCGCACCCATATGCTGGATCAACCCGGCGTCACCGCCGGCCGCATCGGCAGAGCGAATCGAGGGCAATGTGGCTTCGTCCGAGGGCTGGTCCCCCGTGCAGCGCTTGCGCACGTACGAACAGG
Source organism: Microbacterium sp. HA-8 (assembly GCF_046111165.1). NCBI lineage: Bacteria > Bacillati > Actinomycetota > Actinomycetes > Micrococcales > Microbacteriaceae > Microbacterium > Microbacterium sp. HA-8. The sequence continues at coordinate 903,030 of NZ_CP162025.1, read as the reverse complement.
TGATGCACCAGATCGAGGAGAGGATCCTCTCCGGCGAACTGTCGGCGGGGGATCACCTTCCGAGCGAGCGCGACTTAGCGCTTCTGCTGGGCGTTTCCCGGCCTTCACTGCGCGAGAGTCTGCGCGTGCTCGAAGCGCTGGGGGTGCTGGACATTCGTCGCGGGGGCGGCCCCGACGGTGGCGCGGTGTTGCTCAGCCAGCCCGGCGACGGGCTGGTCAATCTTCTGCGACTGCAGTTCGCGATCGGCCACTTCACGCATCGCGATCTGCTCGAGACGCGCATCGCGCTCGAGACCTGGTCGTGTGCCGAAGCAGCATCCAGGGCGTCGAAGGAGGATCTCGATCACCTCGACGAGATCCTCGCCAAGATGGATGCTGCCGGCATCAGTACCACCGAGTGGAACTCGCTCGATACCGAGTTCCATGTGGCGATCGCCGCGTCGACCGGCAACGCATTCATGTCGCAGTTGATGTCCGCGATGCGCCTGGCAATTCAGCGCCAGATGATCGACGCGTACGCACGGCTCGACGACTGGCGTGCGGTCGCCGATTCAGTCCGCTCCGAGCACCGAGCAATCCTCGACGCGCTGATCGCACGGGATGCTGCCGCGGCCAGCGCGCGGGTGCAGGAGCACATCCGATCCTTCTATTCCAACGACCGACTCGGAGACTTCGCAACGCCGCTGTAGGCAGCGACGGGTCGGTCCACCCTCTGACAAGGAGCAACCGACCATGAAGACGATCATTCTCGACGATGACCCCACCGGCACCCAGTCCGCTTCACACGTGACTGTTGTGCTCGAATGCAGCGTCGATGAGCTCGTCGATGTGCTCCGCCATGACGACGCCGTGTACGTGCAGACCAACTCGCGCGCGATCGACGAGGCCGCGGCCGTCGCGCTGGTCACGTCGATTCGCGACATGGGAGTGGCCGCGGGTGAGGCGTTGGGCGAGCGAGTTCGCTTCGTGTTGCGCGGGGACTCAACGCTGCGCGGACATGTCTTCGCCGAGACCGAGGTCTTCCTCAACGACGATGCCGTGATGGTATTCGTCCCGGCATTTCCTGCTGGCGGTCGCACGACGCGTGACAACATCCACCTCGTGCAGGCGGGCGGGCGCACCCTACCGGCTCACGAGACCGAATATGCCGATGACCCGGTTTTCCCTTTCCGCACGGGGGTGCTCAACGACTACGTGCGTGAGAAGTCGTCGCGCGCCCCGCTCGCTGTCTCGCTGCTGAACGTGCGCGCCGGGAGCGTCTTCGAGGCGATTCGCAACGCCGCTCCGGGCGCCGTTGTAGTACCGGACGCCGTGAACGACGACGACGTACGCATGATCGCCGCAGGCATCGTGGCGGCCGAAGCGGAGGGGCGCACGGTCGTGGTGCGATGCGCGGCTCCCCTGGCAGCGGCACTCGCGGGGGTGCAGAGCGAGGGCTTGCTCGATCGACCGCTCGTGAGCGGCCCGGTGCGGGTTCTGCTCGCGTGCGGATCGCATACGGCGGGCGCGACGTCGCAGCTCGCGCGTTTCGGGGACGACTTCGGCGCGCCCGTAGTCATCTCGACGGATGCCGCCCTCACTGCACCTGCTGCCGCGGGGCGGTCCGCGGCAGCAGAGGCAGCCGTGCGCCTCGAGAGCGGCCGGGTGACCAGCGTGTCGACAGAGCGTACGCGCCAAGCCGAACACAATACGCTCTCACATGGCGAAGCCGTGATGACGGCCCTGACAACGGCCGTTCGCGAACTGGTGCCGCACGTGGACGTCGTGGTCGCGAAGGGCGGCATCACCTCAGCCGAGCTCGCGCACGCCGGTGTCGGGGCGACGCGCGCGACGGTTCTGGGTCAGGTGTCGCCCGGGGTGTCGGTGTGGCAACTCGAGTCCTTCGAACACAAGCCGGTGCTCTACGTCGTTGTCCCGGGCAACGTCGGCGACTCCGAGACGCTCGTCGATGTGATGCACGCGCTCGGGTTGTCCGGGCGGTGAGCGCACGGGGCCGCGAGTTCCGATTGCGAAACACCATGTGAACGCGTTGCGGATTACGGCGTCTCGAGCGTCTCCATCAAGGGCATCACCTCCGCCGCGAAGCGGCGAACATCCGTCGTGTAATCGGCGAATGTGAGCACAGCGCTCGACATCCCGGCCTCGCGCTCGAGGTCGTCCAAGTACCGGGCGATCCGCGCGTAGGAGCCGACGATGACGGGCGAGTACCAACACGATCCCTGGAGAAAAGCCGCGCGCTCGGGATGCTCGAAGACGACAGGTGGCACCGGCCCCCGTTGCCGCTCCAATCCCACACCGGCCGCGGTGCCGCTGCGGTCATTGCTCGCCGCGGCGAGAATGCCCGCCTGCGCGCCCAGGTCGACGCCTTCCATGTAGTGGGTAGCCTGTGCCGCGGCCTCTTCGTCCGTCTCCGCCATGATGATGCCGAGAAGCACGGCGCTCTCGCATGTCCGACCGGTCTCGCGCAATTGCTCCTCGAGCGACCGTCGAGCCTGGGCGAGTTCGTCGAGCGGGCCGAGCACGAAGTTGACGTCGGCGCATCGCGCGGCGATCTGAAGACTCGCAGCCGATTGCCCGGGCATGATGACGGTGATCGGATGCTGGGGCACGGGCTGCACGATGCAGTCATCCATCGTGTAGAAATCGCCGCGGTGGGTCAGACGCCCCTCGCGCCAGAGCCCCCGCATGATGTCGATGAACTCACCCGTGCGCGCGTACCGATCCCGGTAGTGATCGTCGGAGGGCCAGAGCCCCATCTGTTCGTATTCGTACCGGTTCCAGCCGCCCACGATATTCACGCCGAACCGGCCACCGGACGCGTCGTCGAGGGTTGCCACTGTGCGAGCGAGCATCGCGGGGTTCGTCGTGGGAATGGCCACTGACGCCCAGAGCTTGATCGTGCTCGTGGCCTCGACGAGCGCCGCCATCACCGCAGTGGACTCCTGCGCCCAGTTCCAGTAGTCGGTCTCGCCTCCGAAGCCGCGATACTTCACCATCGACAGCGAGAAGTCGTATCCGCACTCCTCGGCGGTGGTGGTGATCTCGCGCTGCAGGGCGTAGGTCGGCATGTACTGGGGCGAGTTCACCGAGTAGATGTACCCGTTGTTGGTTGTCGGAAGGAAGACGCCGCACTTCATCTCTCGATCTCCTCGAATACCGTGATCATCGAATCGTCAGAACTCGAGCAGATGGTCGCGCAGCGTGGTGCCGGCGTATCCGTCCCGGATGAGCCCCCGCCTGCGCAGCGCGGGCGCCAGCCCATCCGCGACCTCGGCGAAGTTGCGCCGCGTCGAGGGCAGATACAGCAGAAAGCCGTCGCCGCCGACCTCGTCCATGATCTCGCCCATCTTCGCCGCGACGGTGTCGGGGCTGCCGACGAGGCCCAGGTCGGTGATCTGAAAAGACGACGCGACGACGTCGCGCAGCGTCCGCCCCTCCGTGTCCTGGAACAGGTTCGCGATGGAGCTGTGCTCGCCGTTCTGCTTCGACAGATCGATGTCGTCGACGCGCGTGTCGGGGTCGATCGCCCCGAAGTCGATGCGACCTCCGGAGGTGTACGACATGTTCCAGAGGTTGTACTCGATCGCGGCGTACCGCTCGGTAGCACCACGTGGCACTCGCGGATACTTCGCGCACGCGGGCGCCACCGCCGGCGGGCCGCGAGTCGGCACGAATGGTCGAAACCGCCACGCGCACCCGACACTTCGTGCCAGGTCGGGGTCGACGAACCCCCGGGCGCAACCCCCGACCCCACGCAAGCCCGACCCGCGCGCGCAAGCCCGACCCGCGCCAGCCTCTAGGGTGAATCGCATGGCAGCGACCCCCGGCGACGAGACCGAGGCGCGGATGACGCTCGAGCTCGGGCGGCGCATCTCCGCCCTGCGCAAAGAGCGCGGGCTGACCATGGTCGCCCTCGCGGCGCGCACCGAGCTCTCGCAGCCCTTTCTGAGCCAGATCGAGCGGGGCAGAGCCCGGCCGAGCATGCCGTCGCTGCACCGGCTGGCGTCCGCGCTCGGCACGACGACGCCCGCACTGCTGTCGGGCGGCGAGCGCGGGGTGGGCTCGGCCGCCGAGATCGACGACGACGCCGTCAGCCTCGTGCGCGTCGACCAGGGCTCGATGGTCACGCAGTCGAACGGGCAGGCGAAGGCTCTCGTGGTGGGCGAGCGCGAGATGTATCCGCTCGAGTTCGTCACGAACGTGACCGAGTTCGAGGATTACTACCAGCATCCCGGCGCGGAGTTCATCTTCGTCATTTCGGGGCACCTCGAGGTCGACCTCGCCGAGAAGGGCATCCACCGCATCGGCCCCGGCGACACGCTCTACTTCGCGGGAGGCGTGTCGCACCGGTGGCGTGTCGTCGGGCTCTGGCCGGCCCGCCTGCTCGTCACGCAGTCCGGCACGAGTGCACCGCGGGCGAGCGACGAGAATATTACCGTCGAGCATATTTAGGTAAGCGCGCCCACCTTCACGGCGCCGCAACTATCGGGAAACGCCCGCGAAACATCCTCAGCGGATATTGATCTAGTCAATATTCACTCAGGGAGGGCCGATGTCCGGCGCCACGCTCGACTTCACCGATGTCGCGATGAGGTTCCCCAACGGAACCGTCGCGCTCGGCGGCGTTGATCTCTCGATCCGACCCGGCGAGTTCGTCTCCCTTCTGGGACCGTCGGGATGCGGCAAGTCGACGCTGCTGCGCCTCGCATCGGGTCTCGACACGGCCACGTCCGGGCGCACCGCGAGCGACACCGACCGCATCGGCTACGTCTTCCAGGATGCGACGCTCCTCCCGTGGCTGAGTGTGGAGCGCAACGTCGCCCTGTTCGGCGAGCTCGACCGCCTGCCCCGACCCGAGATCGAGCGCCGCGTCGCCCACGCGCTCGACATGGTGGGCCTCGCGCCCTTCGCCAAACATCTGCCCCACCAGCTCTCGGGCGGCATGCGCATGCGCACCTCGCTCGCGCGGTCGCTGGTCAACAACCCCGCGCTCTTCCTCTTCGACGAGCCGTTCGGCGCGCTCGATGAGTTCACCCGCGAGAAGCTCAACGACGACGTACGGGCCCTGTGGCGCGACGAGGGATTCACGGGCGTGTTCGTGACGCACTCGATCGCCGAGGCCGTCTTCATGGCGACGCGGGTGGTCGTCATGGGCGCCTCGCCGGGGCGCATCATCGGCGAATTCGCGGTGCCGTTCGGCGACGACCGCGACGAGCACACCCGCTACTCCCCCGAGTTCGCCGAACTGTCGGCCGAGATCGCCGACGTCCTCAAGGCGGCGATGTCATGACCCGTGCACGCCTGCGGTCCATCCTGCTGCCGATCGCCTTCGCGACCGGTGTGCTCGCGCTCTGGTACCTCACGAGCGCCGTGCTGCTTGCCCCTTCCAAGCGCTTCATCCTGCCGATGCCGCACGAGATCCTCGTCGTCGCCTTTCTCGATCCCGGCAACCTCGGCGATCTGCTCGAGCAGCTGGGCACGACGGCGATCGTCGCGATGACGGGGCTCGCGATCGCGACGGTGATCGGCATCACCACGGCGATCCTGATGAGCCAGGCGAAGTGGGTCGAGACGACGCTCTACCCCTACGCCGTCGCGCTGCAGAGTGTGCCGATCCTCGCCCTCGTGCCGCTGATCGCCTTCGCCCTGGGGTACGGCTTCGGCAGCCGCATCCTCGTCGTGATCCTGATCTCGCTGTTTCCGATCATCACGAACACCCTCTTCGGCTTGCACTCCGCCAACGCCCAGATGAAAGACCTCTTCCGCCTCAAGCGTGCCAGCCGCTGGACGATCCTCTGGCGCCTGCAGTTTCCGGCGGCCCTGCCGGCCCTCTTCACGGGGCTGCGCATCTCGGCGGGCATGGCGGTCGTCGGATCCATCGTCGCCGACTTCTTCTTCCGCCAGGGCAACTCGGGCATCGGCCTCGCGATCGACACGTACCGAAACCGCCTCGACGGCGAGATGTTGTACGGCGCCATCATCCTGGCCTCGCTCTTCGGGCTCGTCGTCTTCTGGCTCTTCGGCCTGCTCTCGCGCCTGGTCATCGGCCGGTGGTACCAGCCCGACGGCCGCTGAGCGCAGCATCCCCCGCACCACCCGCACCCGCACCCGCATCACCCGACACGCACCATTCACCCCTGGAGAGATCACATGAACCGCACCCGCCTTCTCGTCTCCACCGCCGCGATCGGCGCGGCCCTCTCGGTCGCGCTGACCGGCTGCGGGGGCACCGAACCGACCGCGCAGGATGCTGCAGCCGCAGGCGGTGACGGAGCGCTCAGCGCCTGCCCGGCCACGGTCGTGCTGCAGACGAACTGGTTTCCGGAGCCGGAGCACTCCGCCGCCTACGCCCTCATCGACCCGGCTGAGGCGACGACCGACCCCGACGCGGGAATCTACTCGGGCCCCGCGATCGTCGACCCGAACATCACCATCGAGGTGCGCTCGGGTGGGCCGTTCATCGGATTCCAGCAGTCCACGGCCCTGCTCTACTCGGACGACTCGATCATGCTCGCCATGATCGACACCGACGAGTCGGTCAAACTCTCGGCCGACCAGCCCACGAAGGCCGTGTACACGCCGCTGCAGGTCAACCCGCAGATCCTGTTCTGGGATCCCGAGCGGTACTCGTTCGACGACCTCGCCGACATCGGGCAGAGCGATGCCACGGTGCTCTACTTCCAGGGCGCGACGTACATGGACTACCTCATCGCCCAGGGCGATGTGCGCGCCGACCAGGTCGACGGGTCGTTCGACGGCTCGGTCACGCGCCTCGTCGCCGACGAGCCGGTCGTCATGCAGGGCTACATCACGCAGGAGCCGTACCGCCTCAAGGTCGACTTTCCCGACTACGGGCGCGACGTCGACTCGTTCCTGATCGCCGATTCGGGCTACGACATCTACGCGGCCGCGTGGTCGGGCAAGCCCGAGGTCGTCGAAGCCCAGTCCGAGTGCCTGGCCCAGCTGGTTCCCGCCATGCAGCAGTCGCAGCTCGACTACATGGAGGACCCCGAGCCGATCAACCAGGCGATCTCGGACTACCTCGTCGAGATCGACCAGTTCTTCCAGGTCAGCCCCGAGCTGGGCGCCGAGATCCACCGTGTGATGCAGGAGGAGGGCCTCGTCACCGACGGTACCGACGGCGTCTTCGGGTCGTTCGATGCCGAGCGCATGGAGCGGATGACGACGCTCCTCGCCGAGATCTACGCCGAGTCGGGCGTCGACGTCGCCGAGGGTCTGACCGCCGAAGACATCTACACCAACGAGTTCCTCGACCCGAGCATCAGCTTCAGCTCATGACCATCGCCTCCCTCACCGCCATGCCCCTGCGGCTTGCGACCGACTACGCCGAGATGTCGCTGTTCGTCGTGCGGGCCGAAACCACCGACGGCGTCGTGGGGTGGGGCGAGAGCTGCGACAGCTTCGGTATCTCGTACCCCACCGTTCTCTCGCGATTCGTCGACGACGTGTGGGGTCCGGTCGCGACGGGGCTCTCGTTCGACGCGGCCCTGCACGCGCTCGCCGAGAAGCGGCGGGCCGTGGGCCGCACGCTCGGGTTCGGCTATTCGGCCGCCCAGTCGATGAGTGCCGTCGACATCGCGATCCGCGACGCGCAGGCGCGCTCGGCCGGGCAGTCGCTGGCTCCCTTGGGCTCGCGAGCGAGCGAGCGCCTGCGGGTTTACGCCGGCAACAGCCACTTTCTCGAGTCCCGGGAGGTCGGCGGGCACCTCGAGCTGCTTCGGCCGCTGCTCGAGTGCGGGGTGTCGATGGTCAAGATGCGCATCGGCGCCGACTGGCGCACCGCGATGCGCGTGCTGACCGATCTGCGCGCCGAGCTGCCCGACATCGACCTCATGGTCGATGGCAGCGAGCTGTTCTCGGTGGCCGAGGCCCTCGAGATGGCTCAGCGCCTGGCAGACCTCCGCATCAGCTGGTTCGAGGAGCCGGTCTCGGCCGCGCGCCTGCCCGCGATCGCCCGCATCGCCGCGGCCTCGCCCGTGCCCATCGCCTACGGCGAGCATCTGTTCAGCGTCGAGCACATGCTCGACACAATGGATGCTGCGGCCATCTCGGTCGTGCAACCCGATGCGTCGATCTGCGGCGGGTTCGCCGACGCGCAGCTGATGGCGCAGACGGCGCAGGGGCGCGGCGCGCGCGTGGTCATGCACACGCACGGCAGCCCGATCACATTCGCCGCGAACGCGCTCGTGGCCGCCGCGACGCCGGGCGTCGATCTGATCGAGTACCCCTTCCATCTCTCGCCGATGCTCGATCGGGTCGCGCCGACGGCCGGGTTCGGCATCCCCTCGATCGTCGACGGCTTCGTCGCCGTGCCGACGCATCCAGGGCTCGGCATCGACGTCGACACCGACGTGATCGAGGCCGGCCACCGGGCCTTTCTCGACGCGTGACCGGCCCGGATAGCGTGGACGCCGTGAACATGACCGCTGTCCAACGCGTGCTCGTGACCGGATCGCGCGGAAAGGTCGGCCGGCACGTCGTCGCGGCGCTGGTCGCCGCGGGGTTCGAGGTGCGGGCGACCGATATCGGGAGGCCGGTGTACGACGCCGACGACTCCAACGCCGTGCCGTACGTGCAGGCGGATCTGACGGATGCCGGAGCCGCTTTTGCGGTCGTCCGCGATGTCGACGCCGTCGTGCACACGGCGGGAATCCCCGAGCCGACCAAGAACGTGGCGCACGAGGTGTTCGCGACGAACACGCAGTCGACAATGAACGTGATCGAGGCGATGGAGGCTCGCAGCATCCGCCGTCTGATCAACATGTCGAGCGACTCGGTCTCGGGCATGACCTGGGCGCACCGACCGATGGTCGGCGCCTTCTGCCCGATCGACGAGACGCACCCCGACCGCGCGCACGACGCGTACGGCCTGTCCAAGCGCGTGACCGAGATGCTGTGCGACGCGTTCGTCGCGCGCACCGACGCGTCCGCCGTGTCGATCCGCCCGACCTGGGTGCTGACGCCCGACACCTACGCCGCGAACCTGCGCCCCTTCTTCGATGACCCCGACCTGCCGAGCGCGGTGTTCTGGGCCTACATCGACGTGCGCGATCTCGCCGACCTCGTCGTCGCCTGCCTGCGCACCCAGACCCCGGGTCACGAGGTCGTCTACGCCGCCGCGGCCGACAACATCGCAGGTCGCGACCTGCTCGCGAGTGTCGCGCGCCTGCACCCCGAGGTCGAGCTGCGCCCCGTTCCCCGCGTCGACGCGAGCGGCATCGACTCGTCGAAGGCGACACGCCTGTTCGGCTGGGCCCCGTCCCGCTCGTGGCGCGACCACCTCGACGAGCGCGGCGAACCCCGCGCTGCCGAACGGGATCAGAACTAGCCTCACAAACCCGAGCCCGCGACCGGCGCGAGGACAATGACGCGGGGTGAGGACTTCTGCGGCGTCAAAGTCCTCGCGCCGCGCCACACTCCTCGCGCCGCGCCACGCGGTAGCCGCACGCAGCCGCACGCTCGCGCCGCGCCACACTCCTCGCGCCGCGCCGCGCCGCGCCACGCGGTCGCCGCACGCAGCCGCACGCTCGCGCCGCGCCCGAGCCCTACGCCAGCCCGCGGCTGCGCTGCTCGCGTCCCGCGGCGCCGTACGGCCAGGCCGACGGCTCCGGGTCGCTCGCCGCATCCAATGCCGCCAGATCCTCGGTCGAGAGCAAGACGTCGGCGCTGCCGAGGTTGTCCTCGAGCTGCGACACGGTCCGCGCCCCGAGGATCACCGAGCTGACGGCAGGCTGTGCGCCCAGCCACGCGAGCGCGATGCGCGACATCGACTGACCGTGCACCTGCGCGACCTCACGCACAGCATCCAGCACCCGCCAGGTGCGCGCCTGAGACGACCGCAGGTCGTAGGCCTCGACCCCGCGCTCGGGGTCCTCCCCGAGACGCGTCGCTCCGGCCGGCCGCTGATCCTGCGAATACTTGCCCGCCAGCCAGCCACCGCCGAGCGGTGACCACGGCAGCACGCCGAGGCCGTTCGCCTCGCAAGCCGGGAGGATCTCCCACTCCACCTCTCGCGCCAGCAGGTTGTACTGCGGCTGCATCGAGATGAGCGGGAATCGCCCGCGGGCCATGGTCGCCGCCTGCGCGATCTGCCAGCCGAGGTAGTTCGACAGGCCCGCGTAGCTGATCTTGCCGACCCGCACGGCGTCTTCGAGGAACCCGAGCGTCTCTTCCAGCGGCGTCACCGGATCCCACGAGTGCACCTGGTACAGGTCGATGTGATCCACGCCCAGGCGGCCGAGCGTGCGATCGAGCGCGCGGCGCAGGTGGCGGCGCGAGGTGCCGGCATCCCGGGGGTCGACGTCGACGGGAAAGCGGCCCTTGCCGGCCAGCACGAGACGGTCGCGGGAGGTCGAGCTCTGCTGCCGCAGCCACTCGCCGACGATCTCCTCCGAGCGGCCGCCGCTGTACACGTCTGCGGTTTCGATGACGGTCCCGCCCGCATCGACGTAGACATCGAGCTGCGCGTGCGATTGCTCGGCGTCGGCCTCCGCACCGAACGTCATCGTGCCGAGCGCGAGTGTCGAGACGGCGAGGCCGGACCGGCCGAGGGTGGTGTACTTCATTCTCGTAAGCCTTTCGAGAGGGGGTCAGAAGCCGGCGATCGGTCGCGGCCGGTAGGTGTCGACGAGCGCGTCCATGACAGCATCCATCCGCCGGTCGACGCGGCGCGACTCTGGGTGGGCGTCGTGCCACGCGATGATCTCTTCGGCGCCGCGAGCGAAGGGCACGCGGCACACGAAGTCGGGTACGAGCGCCTTGATCTTGGTGTTGTCGAACACCATCGAGTTCGCCTTGTCACCGAGCAGCGCGGCACCCCATTCGGGGTCGGCCAGGGCGATGGATGCCGAGGCCACATGCACGAGGCGAGGTTCGACGCCCGCGGCCCGGGCGATGTGCCCGTAGATCGCGTTCCACGTCAGCGCCTCGTCGGAGGTGATGTGGAAGGCCTCGCCGATGGCCTCGTCGCGACCGAAGAGCCCGACGAACGCACGGGCGAAATCGGTGTGGTGGGTGATGGTCCAGAGCGACGTGCCGTCGCCGGGTACGACCACCTCCCGCCCTTGGCGCATCCGCTCGACCACGGTCCAGCCGCCGTCGAAGGGCACCATGGTCGGGTTGTAGGTGTGCGAGGGGCGCACGATCGTCACCGGAAATCCGCTCGACCGATACGCCTCGACGAGCGCGTCCTCGCAGGCGATCTTCTTGCGCGAGTACTCCCAGTGCGGGTTGCGCAGGGGGGTCGACTCCGTCACCGGCAGCCGACTCGGCGGCGTCTGATACGCCGACGCCGAGCTGATGAAGATGTACTGGTTCGTGCGACCGGCGAACATCGCGATGTCGGCCCTCACATGCGCCTCCGCGAAGGCGACGAACTGCACGACGACGTCGAAGCGCAGGCCTTCGAGCGCCCGCGCCACCGAGTCTGCGTCGCGCACGTCGGCGCGATGGGCTCGCACGCCTTCGGCGCCCGCACCCGATCGGCTGAGCGTGTGCACGTCGTGCCCGCAGGCCACCGCCTCGGCGACGACGGCGCCGCTGATGATGCCGGTCCCGCCGACGACGAGAATCCGTAGCACGCTCATTTGACGCCTCCTGCGGTGAGGCCGCTGACGATGCGGCGCTGGAAGATGAGCACGAGGATGATGAGCGGGATCGTGACGATGACGCCCGCCGCCATCTGCGTGCCGTAGGGCTTGTCGTACTGCGAGATGCCGGTGAACTGCGCGATCGCGACGGTGACCGGTTGTGCGGCCGGCGTCTGCGACATCGCGTTGGCGATCATGAACTCGTTCCACGCCGAGATGAAGACGAGGATCGCCGTGGTGAAGACGCCGGGCACCGCGAGGGGAAGGATGATCTTGCGGAACGCCTGCCCGCGCGTGCACCCGTCGACGCGCGCCGCGGCCTCGAGCTCCCAGGGCATCGCCCGGAAGAAGCTGACGAGGATGTAGACGCCGAGCGGGAGCGCGAAGCTCACGTCGGGGATGATCATGGCCTGGTACGTGTCGATCCATCCGAAGTCGGCGAAGAGCTGGAAGAGCGGCGTCAGGATGGCGACGCCGGGAAACATGGATGTCGCAAGAAAGAGCCCCAGCACGATGTTCTTGCCACGAAACTCCAGCCGTGCGATCGCGTATGCGGCGGTCACCCCGAAGAAGAGGGCGATGATCGTGACGCTGCCGGCGATGATGACCGAGTTGCGCAGGGCGAACACGAAGGTGTTCTGCGCGCCGAACACGGCGGCGTAATTCTCGAGTGTCGGCACGATCGGCCACAAAGTGTTGTCGAAGATCTCGTCGGGCCCCTTGAGACTGGTCACCAGCATCCAGTAGAAGGGCGCCAGGCAGAAGAACGTGATGGCGGCGAGCGCGACGTAGGTGCCGACGGTGCCCCAGCGAACGGTCATGACTTCTTGCCTTTCCGGCCGCCGGCCTGCTCGACCGCGTTGACGCCCAGCAGGCGCACGAACAGGTAGGCCGTCACGAAGATGAAGAGGAAGGTGAGGGTCGAGAGCGCGCCCCCGTATCCCGGTTTGAGCTGGCTCAGGGTGGACTGCACGACGAGCACCGACAGGGTGGCGGTTCCGTTCGCACCGTTGGTCATGATCTCGGGCAGGTCGTACATGCGGAGGGCATCGAGGAGGCGGAAGAGCACTGCCACGAGCAGCGCGGGCTTCACGAGCGGCAGCGTGATGAAGACGAAGCGCTTCCAGGCGCCCGCGCCGTCGATCTTCGCCGCCTCGTACACCTCTTCGGGGATGACCTGCAGTCCCGCGAGCACGAGCAGCGCGATGAACGGTGCGGTCTTCCACGTGTCGGCCACGATGATCGCGATCATCGACGGGATCGTCGAGCCCGTCCAGATGATGTCGGACCCGATCAGCGCGTTGATGATGCCCTGCGGGTCGAAGGCCCACTTCCAGAGCACAGCGGCCACGGCCGTGGGAACGGCCCACGGGATGAGCACGCTCGCACGGATGAGCCCGCGGCCGCGGAACGCTCTGTTGGCGACGAGCGCCATGCCCAGGCCGATGAGCGTTTCGAGCACGATGGTCACGGCGGCGAACAGATAGGTCACGCCGGTGGCCGCCCAGAAGTCGGGGGCGTTGTAGCCCCAGAGCGCCTGCGCGTAGTTGTCGAGACCCACGAAGGGCGCCTCGCCGATGCCGTCGCCGAAGAGCGAGCGGATGATCGAGGAGATCACCGGAAAGGCGATCACCAGGGTCAGGACGACGATGGAGGGGATGACGAGCCAGAAGGCGAGTCCGCCGTCTCTCTCCCGGCCAGGCCGGGACTTCTTCTGAGGGCCGCGTGTGGCGGGCCGGAGTGAGGTCGACATGACTCGCCTTCTGGGTCGCTTTACTGAATCGCCTGTTCGAGGTCGGCCGCCATCTGCGTGATGGCCTCATCGACCGACATCGAGCCCTGCAGCGCCGCGTAGGCGTTCTCCTGGATCGCCAGGCTCACGGCGTTGTAGTTGGGCGTGCGGGGGCGGGGGTTGGCGTTCTCGAGCGACTCCTGCAGCGTGGGCAGGTAGGGCGACACTTCGACGAGCTCGGGGTCGGTGTACAGGTCGCTGCGCACCGAGGCCTGGTTCATGACACTGACCAGCACGCGCTGCGCTTCGTCCGACTGCATCCACTCGACCCACGCCTTGGCGGTCTCCTTGTTCTTCGAGAAAGCCGAGACACCCAGGTTGATGCCGCCGAGCGACGAGACTCCGGGGCCGTCGAGACCCGGCAGGGTGGTGATGCCGAACTTGCCGGCGATCGCCGAGCCCTCTTCGCTGGCCGCCGTGTACACGTAGGGCCAGTTACGCAGGAACATCACGTCGCCGTCGAGGAAGGCGTTGGCGCTCTCCTGCTCCTGGTAGGTGATGCCGGCGGCGTTGATCTGGCCGCTCTCGAACATGTCGACCAGGTGCTGCAGCCCCTCGCGCGCCTCCGGTGAGTCGACGGCGACCGACTGGCCGTCTTCGCTCAAGAATGCGCCGCCCGCCGAGTTGATCGCCTCGGCGACGTTGACCGTCAGGCCCTCGTACTGGGCGAACTGCCCGGCGTAGCAGTCCATGTCGTTCGCGGCCGCGATCTCGCACGCGGCATCCATCTCCGCCCATGTCGTGGGCGGCGTCTCGATGAGGTCGGACCGGTAGTAGAGCAGCCCGGCGTTCGTCATGAAGGGCGCGGCCCAGACCTTGCCGTCGTAGGTGGCCGATGCGACGGCGGCGGGCAGGATGTCGGGACCCGCGACCTTCTCCGGGTCGAGTTCTTCGAGCCAGCCGTACGCGGCGAACTCCGAGGTCCAGACCACGTCGCCCCACACCACGTCGTAGTTGCCGCTCTTGGCCTGGAAGTCCTGCACGAACGACGTGCGCTGGTCATCCGGCGATGCCGACAGCTCAAGGAACGTGACCTCCTGGTCGGGGTTCTGCTCGTTCCACATCTCGATCAGCTGGGGCATGGCACCCGTGAGGTCCTTGCCGGACGCGAACGTAATCGGACCGATGCCGTCGTCGCCACCTTCGTCGGACGCGCTACCGCCACATGCCGTCAGGACGGTCAGCAGGGCCGCCGTCGCCGACGCGGTGATGATCAGCCGCTTCTTGGTGTGCATTTCTCTCTCCTTTGAGCCGTTCCTCCGGCCTGGCCGCACCGACCGGTCGGTGGCGCTCATGCTGTGCGCCGCGATTCAGGATGCTGAGATTCGCCGCTCCTGTCAAGTAACCGATTACTCGGCTTCTTGAGAGCGCGCTCGGATCACCCCGGATAACTGCACCAAATCAGGGAACCCGTCATGATGTAACGAGTTGGATACGCTGCGTAATCGCTTACTTGCGCCTACGAAGGCGACGGATAAGATGAGCCTCGGAAGCACCGAGGAGGATCGTTGAGCGTCACCGTCAAAGACGTCGCCCGCGTGGCGGGCGTGTCGACAGCGACGGTCTCCCGCGCGCTTCGCGGTTTCGATACCGTCGACCCCGCGATCCGGCAGCACGTGCAGCAGGTTGCCGATCGTCTCAACTACGTCGCTTCGCCCGCGGCCGCTGCCCTCTCGACGGGTCGGGCCGGCAGCATCGGAGTCATCACGCCGTTCGTGAATCGGATGGCGTTCCAGCGAATGCTGGCGGGCATCGAGAGCGCCATGCGGGGCACCGAGATGGATCTGCTCCTCTACTGCACCGGCGATCCGAGCGATCCTCATCCCGTGCCGCCGCGCAAGCGCCTCGCGCGCCGGGTCGACGGGTTTCTCGTCCTCTCGCTGTCGCTGCACAGCCCCGATGTCGAAGAGATCGCCAAGCTGAACATGCCGGTCGTCTCGTTCGGGGAGCAGGGCCCGTGGGGCTCGAACGTGCAGATCGACGACCGCGCGAGCGCGGCAACAGCCACCGAGCATCTCCTCGACCTGGGTCACACGCGCATCGGGGTGATCTACGGTCGCGAGGCGCAGGATCCGGCGGTGCTGGAGTATCAGCGCCATCTAGGCTTTCACGACGCGATGTCGCGCTCGGGCAGAGAGGCGGACCCGAACCTGATCGCGCCCGGCGACTTCACGATCGCCGGCGGATCACGGGCGATGGAGCAGCTCCTCGACGCCGATGCTCCTCCGTCCGCCGTCTTCGCCTTCTCCGATGAGATGGCCTACGGCGCCCTTCGCGTCCTGCGCGATCGAGACTTGATCCCGGGGCGCGACGTGGCCATCATCGGCTTCGACGGCCACGAGACCTCGGCGCTGCTTGAACTGAGCACCATCAGCGTCCCCTTCGAAGAGATCGGCGCAGCGACGGCGCGGCGCCTCATCGCGGAGATCTCGGGCGTTGGCATGAACCCGGCCGGCGCCACCGTCCTGCCGACAGAGCTCACCGTTCGCGCGAGCACTCGTCGAGCGTAAGCGAGCGCGCCCGAGCACGCGACGAGGGGCGAAGAGGTCCTCCGAACGGGCTCCCACGCGCCGAGTGCACGGGTTAGCCGCGAGTGTACGACCTGGGGATCAGCGCAGACCGGCTCGCGCTCAGCCCCGAATACTTCGGTCTGGTCTTCGATTCCATGGCGATCCGCGACCTCAGAGCGCACGACCGCGCCGGGCAGGCACGGTTCCTCGCCGTCATCCGCGCGAGGACTTTCGCGCGGGGCGCGGACTCATGCAGCGAATGAGTCCTCGCGCCGCGCCAAAGTCCTCGCGCCGCGGAGCGCCGAGCCCCGCCCACATGAGAAAGCTCTCAACAGGCTTTCGCCGCACCGCGCCGAGGCGCCACCATAAGACCGCCCCGCGCCCGCCGCGGGCCGCACCCACGGGCGAGGGGATTGTCGTTGGACTGGCAGCGCACACTCATCACGATCGACCGCCCACGCCCGATCGGGCCCGTCAGCGCACCGATCTCGGCGGTGTCGCGCCGCCCGCACCACCTCGATATGTTCTTCGTCGACGCCGAGGGGCGCGTGCGCACCGCATGGTTCACCCCCGCCGACGGGTACGGCCTGCACGAACCGCTTTCACCACCCGGGATGCTGGGAGCCACGCGCATCGCGGCGGTGTCGCGACACTCCGACCAGCTCGACATCTTCGTCGCCGACGCCACGGGGCGCATCGTGTCGGCATGGTGGTCGCGGTTTCCCGACAACACCTGGCGCACCCGCACCGACATCACCGACACGCGAACCACACCCGGCGCCCCGATCGCCGCCGTCGCCCGCACACCGCACAGCATCGACATCTTCTTCGCCGACACCACGGGGCGCGTCGTGTCGGCCTGGTACGACCCGGCCGACAACACCTGGCGCACCCGCGCCGACATCACCGACATCCGAACCACACCCGGCGCCCCCATCACCGCCGTCGCCCGCACACCGCACAGCATCGACATCTTCTTCGCCGACACCACCGGACGCATCGTCTCGGCCTGGTACGACCCGGCCGACAACACGTGGCGCACCCGCACCGACATCACCACCGTGCGCACAACACCCGGCGCCCCGGTCACAGCCGTCGCCCGCCGGCCCGACCAGCTCGACATCTTCTTCGCCGACGCCACCGGGCGCATCGTCTCGGCCTGGTGGAATCACGCGAGCAACAACCTGTGGCACACCCGCAACGACATCACCGACACACGAACCATCCCCGGCGCGCCCATCTCGGCCGTCACCCGAGCCGCCGACCGGCTCGACATCGCGTTCGTCGACACGACGGGCTCGGCGATCTCGGTGTCGTGGGCCGATGCCTCCCCGACCTGGATGCAATCCTCGATCCTGGCGCGGCGGGTGAGCCCCGGCATCCCGATCGGTCTTGTCGCGCGCGGGCCGCGGCGGCTCGATGCGTTCGTTCCCGAGAACGACGGGCGCTTCACGCACGCCTGGTGGGCCGCACCCGAGCCCGAGCCGGCCGCGCGGCTGCGGCTCGTCACGTTCAACACCAAGCTGATGTACCTGCCGGGGGTGGCGAGCGAGGAGGCGATCATGGCCCGCGCGCGTCGCATCGGCGACCTGCTCGCGACGGGCCCCGCGCACGATGTCGTCTGCCTGCAGGAGGTGTTCTCGCACCGCGCCCGCGTCGACCTGATCGCGCGACTGCACGACCGGTACCCGCACGCGACCCCGGTCGCGGGCCCCACCCGCCAGCTCTCGGCGACCGAGAAGGAACGTATCGTCACGTCCGCCGTCGCCCAGGCGGCGTTCTGGATGCCGGGCACGGTCGCCGTCGCGGCGCTCGTGGAGTTCGTGCTCTCTCAGGTGGCGGCGGGAGTGTTCTCGGTTCCGCAGGACAGCGGTCTGCTGGTGCTCAGCCGCTACCCGCTCGAGAACGCGAAGTTCGTCTCGTTCGGCGACGACGCCGAGGGTCCCGACCGGCTGGCCGACAAGGGGGTGCTCCGGGTGCGGGTCAAGACGGGCCCGTCGACGAGCTATGTGGTGTTCTCGACGCACACGCAGGCCAGCTACGACTCGATCGCCGAGGGCGTGCCGGTGCGCGCCGCGCAGCTGCGGACGATCGCGCAGCTGATCGAGGAGTCGATGATCGAGCTGTCGCGAGCGACCACCGACCAGCTGCACACGATCGTGTGCGGAGATCTCAACATCATCGGCGACCGGGCCTTTCCCGCGGAGTGGCGCTCGGTCTTCGAGACGCCGGGCGCCTACTTCACGCGCGAGTTCGTCGACGGGTGGGCGAGCGAGATGGCCTGCGCGGGCCACGATGCGCACGACGAGGGCATCACCAACATCGACGCCCCGAACAAACGCAACAGCCGGCTCGACTACGTGCTGGTGCGCAACGAAGACTCGCAGGCGCCCGCGGTCGTGCATCAGATGCGCCTGGTGTACCCCGGGGCCTCCGACCACATCGGCGTGTTCGCCGACATCAACGAGCCCTCGCCGCATCACTCCCCCGCCCGGGCGCGCGATGTCGAGCTGCCGCTCGACGGCGACGCCTTCGATCTGCCGGGTGGCCGTCTGCGCTGGTATCGCGTGCAGGGCGGGGGCACGTGGTCGGTGGCCCCGACATCCGATCTGGAATACGACGTATTCGTGCCCGAGGACATGAGCACGCCGCGGCGCCCGGTCTTTGAGACCGAGACGCGCGAGATCGAGTACGCGCACGACGTGCTGCGCGAGTACGGTGTGGCGCACACAAGAGTGCGCACCTACGCCGTGCCCGCCGACGAGTTCTTCGTGTGCGTGCGACGCAGACCCGACGCTCCGGGCGCCGAGAGCTCGGCGATCGTCTTCATACGACACCTGGGCACATCGCCGGCATCGGCGATCCACGTGCACCCGCAGCGCGGGCCGGTGTCGGTCGATACCGCCACGATAGAGCGGATGCTGGGGCCCGCGGCCGTGCCGTCGACCCTGTGGTTTGCGAGCGAGCTGCACCGGCAGGCGCAGCGCCGGGTCGTCGACTGGACGTTCGAGGTACACAACACCAGCGACAACCCGGTGACGCTCACCCTGACGCACGACGCGTTCGCCGAACCGCCCGTCACGTGGGGGCGTGGCTCGCACGCGCACGTCGTGCGCTCGGCCGAGGGCGGCACGGTGCGGTGGCGGATCGACCGGGCGAATCCCGCCGTCGATCCGGTCGAGGTGTCGTTTCGGTCACCGCTGACTTTCGTGCAGGCGACGATGCATTCGCCGCGCCTGATCTGCGAGGACGAAACGGGCATCGACGCGCTCGGCGCCGACGAGATCTCGCTGATCGCGACGATCGACGGCGCGCCCGACCGCCTGCCCCTGTTGAGCGAGACCCGCATGCACACGGGCGAGGCCCAGATCGTGACCGCCGCTCCCCTGGGCCCGTGGCGCCCGAGCGATCTCGGCTTCACCGATCTGCTGCGGCTGCACATCATCGAGAACGAGGATGTCGGCGACGACACCGATGCCACCGCCGTGGCGCCGCTGCCGCCCGACTCCCCCGCCGAGGATCGCACGATCACACTCGAACCGGGCTCGGGAAGATACACCGTGCACCTGTCGCTCGGGCGCACGCCCGAGGGCTGACGCGCGCCCCGCGCGCACCGAGCGCACGGGTTAGCGCCGATCCATACGAGTCCGGACACACCCGGCCCGAACACGCCCACCCGCCCCGCGCGAGGACTGTGGCGCGAGGCGAGGACTTCTGCGCCGGACGAGTCCTCGCACCGCGCCGAAGTCCTCGCGCCGCGGAGCACGACCGCCGGTGGCCGCGCCCGCCGCGGGCCGCACCCACGGGCGAGAGGATTGACGTTCACCGGCGGCATCGGGCTGATCGCGTGCGGCGTGATCGGGATGCTGCGCTACAGCCTGCTGGGCACGCCCGGCGCCGGCCAGATCCTGGGTCTGACGTGCGACATCCTCTACGCGCTCGGGGTCGCGACGCTCGCGATCGGGCTCGCAACGGCTACCTCGCACTCGTTCTCCCGTTCGGCGCAGCCTGACTGCCGCGACGCAGATCGCGCGGGCCGGTGTCGTCCGGGCGCCGTGGAAGTGGGCACCGCTGTGGGCGCTCGCGTTGAGCGTGGCCGCGTGGGTCGCGCCGCAGCTCGCCTTCAAAGAGCGCCCCCAGACCGCCCCGTCCGCCCGAGCAGGATCAGAACTAACCACACGTTTCCGAACCCCGAACGCCACTCGCGTTCACAGCCGCGTCATATACGGGTGCTACCGTCGAATGAGAAGGTCCTCATATACCAGGACGCATCCCAGGCACAGAACGCGGAAGCCCCCAGCCACGTGAGCGCACGAGACATCGGTACGGAGACGGAGCCCATCGCGGCTCCGCGCACCGACGCCACCGCACACGATCTCGGCTTCGGCCCCGAGCCCCGCTACCACCGCACCGCACCCATCGAGCTCCCTGACGACGGCGCCCTGAGCCTGTCGAAGGGCGAGACCGATGACCGCGCCCTGAGCCCGTCGAAGCGCGAAACCCCCGCCGACACACCCCCCAAGGGCCGCCAGTCGCTCACCGGCCCCATCAAGATCGCCCCGAAGCAGAAGAACTGGCGCCGCCGCTACGCCCGCTTCCTCGCGATCAGCGACGCGCTCGTGCTCATCTGGGTGGTCTTCGGCACGCAGCTAGCCTGGCTCGGTCTCGACGCCGACGTCGTCACCCGCGAAAGCTCGGTCATCGGCGACCTCGCCTACTGGATCTTCTCCAGCGCCCTCATCGTGCTGTGGATGACCGTGCTCGCCCTCAACGACACCCGCAGCCACCGCGTCATCGGCAACGGTTCGCAGGAGTACAAGCGCATCTTCGACGCCAGCTTCGTGCTGTTCGGCGCGATCGCGATCGTCGCGTTCCTCTTCCAGATCGACGTGGCGCGCGGCTTCCTGCTCATCTCCCTGCCACTGGGCATCCTCTTCCTCTTCTTCGAGCGCTGGCTGTGGCGCCAGTGGCTGATGGTCAAGCGCGCGCAGGGTCAGTACGCCGCCCGGGTGCTGCTCGTCGGGTCCGAGGATTCCGTGGCCCAGGTCGCTCGAGAGCTCGAGCGCTCGTGGAGCGCCGGCTACGCCGTAGTGGGATGCTGCGTACCGACCGGTCGCATCGCCGCAACGATCGAGGGAACCGACATTCCCATCATGGGCAGCGTGAACGCCATCGACCGGGCTCTCAACGTGACCCAGGCCGACACGGTCGTCGTGACGAGCACTGACGATCTGCCGCCCGACAAGGTCAAGCAGATCTCGTGGAGCCTCGAGGCCGGCCGCCAGCACCTCGTGCTCGCCCCGAGCATCGCGGATATCGCAGGCCCGCGCATCCACACGCGCCCGGTTTCGGGCCTGCCCCTCATCCACGTCGAGACCCCGCGCTTCAGCAAGGGTCAGCGCGTCGTCAAGCGCGCGACCGACCTCATCCTCAGCAGCGTCGGCCTCATCGTTCTGAGCCCTCTCCTCGTCGCCCTGGCGATCATTGTCAAGACGACGAGCCCGGGCGAGGTCCTGTTCCGCCAGACGCGCGTGGGCTACGCCGGCACCACGTTCACCATGCTCAAGTTCCGCTCCATGGTGCAGAACGCCGAAGCGCTACTCCCGGAACTTCAAGAGCAGCGTGACGCCGGAAACGAGATTCTCTTCAAAATGACCAACGACCCGCGGATCACGCGCGTGGGTCGCTTCATGCGCAAGTACAGTCTCGACGAACTGCCCCAGCTGCTCAACGTCTTCGCAGGGTCGATGTCGCTCGTGGGCCCCCGCCCGCCACTTGAATCGGAAGTCGAGCAATACGCCGACCATGTCCACCGCCGTTTCTTGGTGAAGCCAGGCGTCACCGGGCTGTGGCAGGTAAGCGGCCGTTCCGCCCTGTCTTGGGATGAGTCAGTCCGGCTCGATCTTTCTTACGTAGAGAACTGGTCTCTGTTGAACGACGTGCTCATTCTGGCAAAGACAGGTAAGGCCGTGCTGGTGCCAGGTTCCACCGCGCACTAGTTGCGCGGCCAGGACGCCTGCTAGGGACAAGAGCGTGGATGATTCGAGTTCGCTTCGCAACCGCTCGACAGTATCGATTCGTAGCCTCCACCTTGTCCGTCTTAGGGTGAGACGGTGACTTCGCAGGCCGCTTCCTCGCGTCGCGCGAGGCGCGGCGGGTCGCGCGCGCGCAGAGCCCGCGCCGGACGCATCACCGCGATCACCCTCGGCACCCTCCTCATCGCCGCCATCGCCGCCACCGCCTGGATCGCCTCCCGCGCCCTGGCAGCCACCGAACACCTCACCACCGCACAGACCCTCGCCGGCGACATCCAGAACACCCTCACCACCGACCCCACCGCAGCCACCACCACCGCCACCCGCCTCACCGAGCACACCGCCGCCGCCCGCGCCGCCACCGACGACCCCCTCTACACCGCCGCCACACGCCTGCCCTGGATCGGCCCCCAACTCCACGCCCTCGCCACCATCACCACCTCCCTCGACGACCTCACAGCCGACGGGCTCACCCCCCTCCTCGATGTCGCCGCAGACCTCGACCCCGCAGCCTTCGCCCCGCGGGAGGGTCGCATCGACCTCGAACCCCTCACCCGGATGCAGGACCCCGCCGCGACCGCGGCCACCGCCGCCGCTGAGGCCGCAGCATCCCTGCACACCCTCGACACGACCACCCTCATCGGCGCGCTCGCCGCCCCCGTCACCCAGGCCCAGACGCTGCTCGACACCGTCGCCGACGGCACCGACGCCCTGCACCGCGCCACCGTTCTGCTGCCCCGCGTCCTCGGCCAGAACGAACCCCGCGACTACCTCATCCTGTTCCAGAACAACGCCGAATGGCGCTCCCTCGGCGGCATCCCCGGCGCCGTCGTCGTCGTCCACACCGACAACGGCACCCTCACCCTCACCGGGCAGGACACCGCCGGCAACCTGCCGCAGCCGCCGCAGTCGATCCTGCCCCTGCCCGCGGACGTCCAGAGCCTCTACGGCGACGACCCCGGCAGGTTCATGCAGAACGTGACCCAGGTGCCCGACTTCACCGTCTCGGCGCAGCTCGCCCGCGAGATCTGGTACCAGGGACACGGCCAGCAGGTCGACGGCGTCATCGCCCTCGACCCCGTCGCCCTCTCCTATCTGCTCGCCGCGACAGGACCCGTCACCCTGCCCACCGGCGACGTCCTCACGAGCGAGAACGCCGTGCAGCTGCTGCTCAACGAGGTCTACTACCGCTACGAGCTTCCTGCCGAGCAAGATGCATTCTTCGCTTCTGCGGCTTCAGCGGTATTCGGCGCCCTGACCACCGCGCAGGCTGATCCCGTTTCGTTGGTCGGGGGACTGGCACGCGCGGGGACAGAAAATCGTTTGCTGATCTGGAGTGACGCTGACGATGAACAGTCTGTACTCGATAACACCTCCCTTCAAGGGCGCCTGCCCGTCACAGACGAAAGCGCAACTCGATTCGGCGTCTACGTGAATGACGGCACCAGTTCCAAAATGGACTACTACGCACGTCTGGAAACATCGACGGCGTGGTGCCGCGTATACGCCCCCGGACAAGCTGCGGCTGCTTTGCGAGTGACCCTCCGCAGCGACGCTCCTGCTGACGCGGCCACATCCTTGCCAGGGCACATCACGGGGTACGGCACCTACTATCCCATGGGCCTCACGCGCGTATTCACATATGTCTACCTCCCCAGGGGTTCGACACTAATCTCGGAAGCGGTCACTGTCGGCACCCTGGGCCCTGGGTCCCACGACGGCTTGCAGGTGGTCACATGGATAACCGACCTCTGGCCCGGAGAGAAGGCGACTCTAGATCTCCTCGTGCAGGCGCCATTGACAGAGGAACTCGAAGTTGTGGCCACACCCACTCTCGGCACCAGCTCGACCCAACCAGAAGCGAAATGCGGCTAAGAGCGGGCCACTCGAGCAACGCGCCCAAGCACTGGCGCCACATGAGCGCAGCATCTCGACGTCTGCTCAGATTCGTTCGGAGGAGGACATTAAGGGGTCTGCTCCCAGGAAGAGATCGTAGCCGCGCAGTCACATCGTTGTCGTAGTCGCGCACAGAATCGCACCGAGTTAGAGATAATCCGTGATCGTCACCGCATGCTTCGAGCAGTCCTGATTCTCTTCGACCGCATCACTGAGTCCTCAACCATGCAAGCGTCGCCTCGATTCCCTCATCCGAAGAATAGGGAAGGTCACCCGCAATTTCACTCAACTCTGAGGAATCATGAATCATAGGTGTCAAGAGATTAGCCAATCTGAAGCTCGTCAGGGGCACGTGTTTCACCCCACACCGAGCTGCGATATCTCCCGCCCCTGCGACAGCTCGCATCAGGGGGTACGGCACGGCCCGCAAAGGAGCCAGGCCAGCCTTCTGACGAATCATCTCAGCGAACGCGCGCACTTCAATCGGCTCATAATCGCTTAAGTAGAAAGTTCGCCCCTCCACTTGCGAGAGCGGCGCAGTGAGGAGCGCGATAATCTGATGGACAGCGTTGCCGACGTAGCCGAACGACTTCTCTACGGGCTTCTTAGAAATATGAACGTAAGTCCCTCGTAGTACATTGTCGAAGAAGTCGCGGTAAGGGACACCAAACCATGGACCCCATATGGACGTCGGCCTTAAGATCACCCAGGGCTTTCGACAGTGAGCACGCACAATACGCTCACCCTCCACCTTGCTCTGCCCATACAGGTTGGGCGGGCAGTAGTCCGTGTCGGAGGATGGCTGGTACCCGATCTCGCAGACTAGCCTGCTGGATGCGAAAATCACACGTCGAATAGAGTCAATCTGATTCGCGACCTCCACTACATGCTTTACGCCAGAAGTGTTAACGTCGTAATCCTCGATCTTAAGCCCGTGAAGGTCGGTTCTCGCTCCCAAATGGATCAAGTAATGGGGCGCGAAGTCAGCGAGTTCTCGGGTGAGAGTCTCGCGATCGCGAACATCAACCTGCCTCCAGAATCTCGTGTGACCTTCATTCCGCGGCGGCGTGGCATCAAGGTTGACCACTTCCGTATTCGGGTCAAGGCTGAGAACAGCCACGAGGTTAGTGCCAATGAAACCAGACCCACCCGTGATTGCTATTCTTCGAGAATCGTCAAACGGCTTACCCATCACGTAGCGCTTCCTTTCAGCAGCGACGCAAGTACGTCATCATCTAACCGAGCGACACGTTCCGGATCGTAGAGCGCCGCCGCGGCGGCGGACCGCGCGCCCGCCTCGGCCAGGGCGGCCGCTCCGGCGCTGTCCGACAACGTGCCCATGAGATCACCGAGGGCTTCGACGTCATCCACCGCAACGACAAACGCAACCCCCTCACGATGCAAGTCTGCGGAGATGTAGACCTCGTCAGACAGAATCGACGGAAGTGAATGATGAAGTGCCTCAACCGGCGCAAGTCCAAAATTCTCGTTGTCGCTGTGAAGTAGAAATACGTCGGACCCCGCGAAGGCGTCACTGCGCTCAGCGCCTATTAGGAAGCCCGTACGAATTACAGCTTCATTGCGCGGCAAAGATCGGAGACGCTCGTCGATCACTCGCTCGAACTCAGCCTCGCCCGAGCCAGCCAGGACCAGAAATGCGCGCCGATGAAAAGTAGCATGGGCGAAGGCATTCATGATTCTCTCGATGCCCTTCTTTGCGTCGAGTCGCCCTAGAAACAGAAAAACAAGATCATCATCAGCGAATCCGTACGTTGCTCTGAAGCGTGAACGACTACCGACTGGATCAACTCTGGGCACAGCCAAAGGCGTCACAGCCTTGGACGGCTTAGCCCCGAACGTATCGACCCGATCCGCCTCCATCTCCGCGGTTAGCCAGATCCCGTTTGATCGACTAAGCATCTTTCGAAACAAGGGGCTGAGCAAACGCTTTGTTTTCCCATGCTTTCGAAGGTCATAGGGATCCAGGGAGCCGTGGGGTCTCACAACATAGGGCACACCCAGGGCCGCCGCCATACGGGCAGCCTCGATCGCTGGATAAGAGAAGACCTCGTGGATAACCACCAGATCAAAATTGGACAAACTGGCGCGCAGCCATGCCGACAATGGACGCGAGTAGCCATAAACGCCGGGAAACGTGCGTGGCAAAAGATGCAGTTCCACGCCGGGGGCGCGTTCGCCGACAAACGTCAGGTCCTCGCCCGGCGTCGTAGTCGCGACAATAGAAGTCGAATGACCGGAATAGGCGGTCCCACTGGCGTTATTGACCATGGCCGTCACCGATCCTCCCATTCGACGGTCCACTGACGCCTTCACATGCAGTATCCGCAAGTCAGCCCCCCATGCCCTTCTGAGTCTCTCATGAAGCTCGTCGTATTCTTCCAACGTACGCGACCCACCAACCGCCGGCCGACAGTGCGCTGGCGGCGAAGAAGCTCCACAGGGCTGCGGATAGTCCGCCGACTGCAAAGCCCAAGACGACCGCTGCAACCGTCAGGGGTGCGACAAACATCCGCACCCTCAGCGCGACATCTGACGCCCCCATCGCTCGAAGGCCTGTGGTTGCCCCCATCGCTACAGCGGCCGCAGCCGCCGCCAACGCCAATGCTGGCACGAGGTCGACGATCTGTGTCCACGACCTCCCAAAGAATAGTTCGCCCAGCTCAGATGGAATCAGTACTACAACCAGCAGAACCGCCACCATCAGTGCTGCTCCTACAGCTCCGAAGGTCAACGCGTACCACCTCGCCCGCTTCTCGAAATTGGCCGCACCCCTCAGTATCGACAGTTCTTTCAGCAGCACGACGCTCCCGGCCATTAGCAGAACGTTCACAACACCCAGCATTGTCTGACTCCCACGCACACCGCCCGCCTGCGGCAACGATGATGCGGCGGAAAGAACAAGAATTGTTAGCTGGGAGGCACCACTCATCAGCAAATAGTCAGCAACATAGTGCGCGCCGAAACGCCTATTTGCGATGAGATAAGCCCGCACATCGCTTATGGCGCGCCATGCTTTGCACGCCACCAATGATGCGACTCCTAGGCACGCACCCACAGCCCCCCAACAGGCATATATTCCGAGCGGCGAGAGATAGTGCGGCCACATGACTCCAGCGGTGAGAACCACCAAGGAGCCAAGAAGCCATGAGGAGTCCAGGACAAGAGCCCCCCAAGGGCGATCTCGCGCCAGCCTAAAGTATCGAGTCGCGTCCAGCGCTGCGATCAGCGGGTAGGTGACTGCGAGCACCAGGAGAAACTTGGCGACGGACCCCTGCAGGAGCGCCGCGACAACAAGGATCATGGTGGAGCATATCGAGCCCAGCAGTAGAGCCACCAAGAGACTACTGCGCGCGTACGCGAGCGCGCGCTCAGCCCAGTCCTTCGAAAAGACGATTACAACCTCGCCTGATCCCGCCCTTACTACACCCTGGCAGACAAGAAAGATTCCAATGGCGACTGAGTACTCGCCGAACTCGGAAGGAGTGGCGATACGAGCGACAGACACAGTAGTCACCAAGACGGTGAGGCTTAGAGCCATCTGGTCAGCGATCGTGACGAGGTATTTCACACCCGCCACCGAGACCGCGAGACGCTCGTAGCTCGTCGCGAACTAGGCCTGATGTCCAGCGCTAGAAACAGAATCACGAGAATCGGCAGACCGAGTCTTAGCGGCAGCAGTGCTAGCTCTGTGGTGTCTGCACGGATCACTGACATGAGTCCAGCGACGGCAGCGAAACCGAGCACAACAAGCTGTTTACGCGCACCTATTCGTGTAGCAGCTACGCTCACGCCTCGCACTAGCAAGCCCGCGATGAAGCCTACCGCTCCGTACCCAACAACCGCGACGGCTGCTCCGCCAACCAAGTAGAGATCGCCGAGCGACGATATTGCAATGTTTCCCCCACTGGCAGCAAGGGACGGGCGCACGATCTCAGTGAAATATGTTGTGGAGCGAACCGGCTTCTCATCCAGCAAGCCGGACGGCACAGGCGCCAGAAGGAACGCGGCGACTCCCTCCATCCCTCGGGGAGGAAGAGCGGAAGTATTCTGCATCAGGATTATGCTGAATGCGTCAAAAACAGCCGCCTCGTCGCCCGATAGTACGAACTCGGGCAGTGACACAATTGTATCCCAGAAGTCCGACTGAGATACCGTTCCGGTGGCTTCAGCGGCCGCCGCATCCCGGACTCCCACGCGAATACCAACAAATGCTATGACCGCAACCAACACCGGCACTAGAGCATACCTGAGTAGTGGCCGGCGCAACGCAGCACTAGTACATAGTATTGCTGCGACCGGGAGGAGGTTTCGGTAAATTAGGTCAGCCCTGCTGCCTGTTAGGAAATCAAATCCGAACGCTGGCAACCACAGAATGACAGCCATCAAAGCGAGCTTCCGAGGTGACCTCACTTTCGCGCTAAGGCGATCCGCTAGCCAGAAGAGGAAGCCAAACTTGTAAGCCTGCAGGACAAAAATAAGATACTGTTCGCCCGCATACAAATCCGCACGCAGGCTCAGGGCGATTCGCAAGTCCCCGAAATCCTGCATCGACTTTAGTACAACATATGCTGCTCCAGCGAACGATATGAAGAATAGCACCAATAGGCGCAGACCGTACGTTCTGCGCCCGCGTAGCAGTCGACAATAGACTCGCGACATGCCCAGTGTAGGTGCAGTCGAATACAAAATGGAGAAAGTAGCGAGGGCAATGAGCACGATAAGCGAGGTCGTGATCATGCCAGAGTAGCCGAAGCCTATTTCGTACCTGCCCATTTGATGGGTTCCAAGCTCGCCGCTTCCCATTATATACAATGGTCGACCCACATATACCAGACCCAAATAGCCAAACAGCAAAACGGAAGGATTGAACAACCCCAGTCTGGAAGCGTCGGTAGCCGCCTGCGCAGCCATCCCCACGAGCAATGCCCCTGTCGCTGCAATTAGTACACTTAGTGTGAACGCCCCCGCGGAAGGGTCGATGATGACTCCCACGAGCAGGATGCCTGCGAACGCTGCGAAGGACCACAGCGTCGTCGTCATGGCGCGGCCGCTTTTCGAGCTTGACAAACTGAGATCGCGCATTCTCGAATCGGGGGCGAGAGGCCTATATGGCATTGAGTAGAGCCCTTGCGTAGCGGGCGCGCTCGACTAGAGGCGCGAGGGCATTGTCATTCGCGTCCTGCCACTCCGCTCGGCCTTGCCGAATGGACTGCGCCACCCGCTTCTGCACCCTGTCGGCACTCACGTCGAGCGGTAAGCCCGGACGCCCAAGTTCGGCAGAAAATGTCTCAAGTTTGCGGTTGCGATTCAGGCACAGCCATGGTGTGCCCTGGGTGGCAGCCAATATCAAAGGATGCATGCGAGCGCTCGTGACATGGTCGACACCCGCAAAGGTTTCGATGAGTTCGCGTTTATCGAATTGCCTCAATGGCATCACGTGAACTCGACCATGGTGAAATACTGCTTTTTGCAGGAGACGCGGATCGTAGCTCTCTTGATGCTCCATCGCCTGCACGAGAAGCGTCCCCCCAATACGCTCAGCTACCCCGATGAGCGCCGCGGCTATCGTGTCGACATAGTCGGTTGAGACACGATGGTCATCGGCCGGCGCAAAGAGCAAAAGCGGACCGTCAGGGAGA
The DNA here is from genome assembly GCF_046111165.1 of Microbacterium sp. HA-8. NCBI lineage: Bacteria > Bacillati > Actinomycetota > Actinomycetes > Micrococcales > Microbacteriaceae > Microbacterium > Microbacterium sp. HA-8. Next base: position 873,528 of record NZ_CP162025.1, on the reverse strand, counting down.
TTCTCTCGTTTCAGTAGCGCTGCGCGAGCCTCGAGGTGACTGACCCGTTCGAGGTCATAAACGGGATCAGCAGTCAAGAACAGCGGCGCATCCGGCGCTAATTTCCTGAGGTACTCGTACGAGCGTGGATCTCGTATTGCGACAAAGCGGGCGCCGTTCAGTAAAGAACGCAGCATTCTACGCCCGACTGTCGACTTTATCTCCTCCGCACCGACCGAATAGATGCAGTAGTCGATCCCGTTCTTCCGTGCATGCCGCATTGTTAGCCACGCGTTTGCAAGATGCCCCCATAGAGGATTGTGAAACCTCCCCTCGGCCAACTGCTCGCCTCCCGCCAACACCAATAGATCGAATCGATCAAGTCTGCGAAGGGCGCTGAATCTTCGATGCTTTACATTGATTTGCTCCACTGCGCGGACTCCGTGCACCTCAGCCGTCAGGCTAGGGTGACTGGACATGGCGCTCGGACTCCAGCCCGCGTCAGAAAGCACCTCCAGCACAGTGCTCAAGATGAGCTCATCTCCCAGGTTCTCGCCGCCATGCGGCCCTACTGTGAGTGCGCTTCGCTCCCGCGACATCACGCGCCTCTTGGTGGCAGCCGCAAGTTCGCCCGTGGAGACGATTGCGCTTTGAGGGTTGACGCTTGCGGATTCACACGACTCCTCTGACCGTTTACCTCTACGAAACCAGTCCCACGATAGTGTCACTGATATGCCGCGATCTTCCCCACGCGTCACGGTCCTCGGACTGAACTACCCCCCTGAGCACACCGGAATCTCCCCATACACCGGTGCGATGGCCAGAGGGTTGGCTCGCCGTGGCTACGCGACACGCGTCCTCACGGCGCACCCACATTATCCAGACTGGAAAGTTCGCCCAGGTTACGGGCAGTGGTCGCGCAGGGAACGCGTCGACGGAGTCGAGCTGCATCGTCTGCGTCATTACGTACCGAACCGGCCCATCGGGCTGCGCCGGCTGGCCTCCGAGATCTCGTTCGGCGCGCGCCTGCACGCCACCAGATGGCACGCCCCCGACGCGATCGTCGCCGTCTCGCCGGCGCTCATCTCGTCGGCGATCGCCGCTCAGCGCGCGAAGATGCTGCACCGCAACGTGCCACTGATCGTCTGGGTGCAAGACCTCTACAGCCTGGGTCTCTCCGAGACCGGCCAGGGAGGCGGCGCGGTGCTCGCGATGATGCAGAAGCTCGAGGGCTGGCTGCTACGCAACGCCGATCGGGTCGTCGTCATCCACGACCGGTTCGCCACCCGCGTGCACGAGGACTTCGGCGTGCCCCGCGAACGCATCGAGGTCATCCGCAACTGGACGCACCTGCCGCCGGCGCCCGCTATCGACGTGGATGCTGCGCGCAGCCAGTTCGGGTGGGGCGACGAGACCGTCGTGCTCCACGCCGGCAACATGGGCGTCAAGCAGGGGCTCGACAACGTCGTGAACGCGGCCGAGCTCGCCTCGCAGCGCGGCGCCGACGTGCGGTTCGTGCTGCTCGGCGGGGGCGCCGAACGTGAGCGCCTGCAGGGCATGGGCGCCGGCGTCCCCAATCTGCAGTTCATGTCGTCGCTCGACGACGCCCAGTTCGCCGCGGCGCTCGGGTCGGCCGATGTGCTGCTCGTGAACGAGAAGGCCGGCGTGTCGGAGATGGCCGTGCCGAGCAAGCTGACCTCGTACTTCTCGGCCGGGCGGCCCGTCGTCGCCGCGACCGACCCGACCGGCATCACCGCCGACGAGGTGCGCGCCGCCGGCGCGGGCGTCGTCGTGCCGGCCGGCAAACCCGCCTCTCTGCTCGACACCATCGTCGAGCTGGGAGGCGACGCCGACCGCTGCACGCGGCTGGGCGCAAGCGGCCGCCGGTACCGCGAAACAGTGCTCGACGAAGAGGCTGCCATCGACAAGTTCAGCGACCTGCTCACGAGCCTGACGGCTCGCGAACCGGTGGCTGCAGCATCCCCCTCTTGACGCCCTTCGCCACCTCGCAGAAAACAGGGAGTACCACTTGACCAAGCGCGCACTCATCACCGGAATCACCGGACAGGACGGGTCTTACCTGACCGAACTGCTGCTGTCGAAGGGCTACGAGGTGCACGGCCTGATCCGCCGCGCCTCGACCTTCAACACGTCGCGGATCGACCACCTGTACGTCGACCCGCACGACCCCGCGGCCAAGCTCTTTCTGCACTACGGCGACCTGTCGGACGGCGCGCGCCTGGTGACCCTGATGGCGGAGATCAACCCCGACGAGGTCTACAACCTGGCCGCCCAGTCGCACGTGCGCGTCTCGTTCGACGAGCCCGAGCACACGGCCGACACGACCGGCACCGGCACCATTCGCCTGCTCGAGGCCGTGCGCCTGTCGGGCATCAAGACGCGCTTCTACCAGGCGTCGTCGTCGGAGCTCTACGGCGCCACTCCCCCGCCGCAGAGCGAAACCACGCCGTTCTATCCGCGCTCGCCCTACGCCGCCGCCAAGCTCTACAGCTTCTGGATCACCAAGAACTACCGCGAGGCGTACGACATGTTCGCGGTCAACGGCATCCTGTTCAACCACGAGTCGCCGCGCCGCGGTGAGACCTTCGTGACGCGCAAGATCACGCGGGCCGTGGCGCGCATCGCGGCGGGCGTGCAGAAGGATCTGTACCTCGGCAACCTCGAGTCGATCCGCGACTGGGGCTACGCCGCCGAGTATGTCGAGGGCATGTGGCGCATGCTGCAGGCCGACACCCCCGACGACTACGTGCTGGCCACCGGCGTCGGGTACACGATCAAGGACTTCCTTGCCGCGTCGTTCGGACACGTCGGGCTGGATTGGGAGAAGTTTGTGAAGTTCGACGAGCGCTACCTGCGGCCCACCGAGGTCGACGCGCTGATCGGCGACCCGTCGAAGGCGGCAGCTGAGCTGGGGTGGGTGCCGACCGTCGACGGGCTGCAGCTGGCTCGCCTGATGGTGGATGCCGATGTCGAAGCCCTGTCGCACGAGGGCCGCCCGTGGACCGACACCGTGTCGCTCGCGTCGTGGGGGGCCCGCTGATGGCATTCGAACCCGGTGAGCTGGATCGCGACGCCGTCTTCTACGTCGCGGGACACCGCGGGCTCGTGGGGTCGGCGATCTGGCGGCGGCTGTCGGCGGCCGGCTTCACGCGGCTGGTGGGTGAGCCGTCGTCGGCGCTGGATCTGAAGGATCGCGACGCTGTTTTCGAGTACTTCGAGCGTGTGCGTCCGCGGTATGTGGTGTTGGCGGCGGCGAAGGTCGGCGGCATCCTGGCGAACTCGACCTACCCCGTCGACTTTCTGAGCGACAACATGCGCATCCAGGTGAACGTGCTGGATGCTGCCCTGTCGGTCGGGGTGGAGCGCCTGCTGTTTCTCGGGTCGTCGTGCATCTACCCGAAGTTCGCCGAACAGCCGATCCGTGAGGACTCGCTGCTGACCGGTCACCTCGAGGAGACCAACGACGCGTATGCGATCGCGAAGATCGCCGGCATCCTGCACGTGCAATCGGTGCGCCGCCAGTACGGGCTGCCGTGGATCTCGGCCATGCCCACCAACCTGTACGGGCCGAACGACAACTTCTCGCCTCAGGGGTCGCACGTGTTGCCGGCTCTGATTCGGCGGTATGACGAGGCGCGCGCTGCTGGTTTGGGGACGGTGACCAACTGGGGCACCGGGACGCCGCGCCGCGAGTTCTTGCACGCCGACGACATGGCCGACGCGTGCCTGCACCTGCTCGAGCACTACGACGGTCCCGCGCAGGTCAACGTCGGCACCGGCTCGGACGTGACGATCGCGGAGATCGCTTCTGTGATCGCCTCGGTGGTGGGTTTCTCGGGGGCTACCGAATGGGATACGTCTAAGCCGGACGGGACGCCACAGAAGCTGCTGGACGTGTCGCTGCTGGCGTCGGCGGGGTGGCGGTCTTCGATCTCGCTGGAACAGGGGCTGGAGCGGACCGTGGCTTGGTATCGCGAGCACGTGGGGGAATTGCGGGGGTAGGGCTGCGGGCTCGTACGTTGGGCGAGCGGAGCTCGATGCAGCGCGGGGCGCTGGGTGACAGCATCCATGCCGTTGCGAATGCCACTTGAGAGTTTCGCCGCGCTGCGGGCGGGTCTGCGGATGTCGGGGGCGGCTGAGACGCTTCTACCGATTGGAGGGAGTGTCCACAATGGATCCATCACTGCGGCTGAGGGTGGGTGAGTTCGCGACGGTGCTCGCCGGCGTGGTACTCGGCGTCGTGGGTCTATTCACGTCGGGCAATGTCGCGCTCATCATCCTCTCCGCCGGACTCGTCGTGATCGCGCTCGCATCTCTCACAGGGAGTGCGCTGCTGGTCGTCGCTCATGAGCGAGAAAAGCGCGCCGCACGCGCCAATGCGCGATGGTCTCGCGCGATGCGGCACGTCTCAGACATCGCGCTAACAATCGCTGACATCCGCGCAAGCGAGAACGCCGATGGCGAAACCCCTCTCGTTCGAGCGGGCAAGGCCTGCGCGGCACTCGGTACGGCATTCACCGCCGTCACCGGCAGCCAATGCCGAGTCTCGGTCAAGGAGTTGTACGTGGCCGAAGGACTGGGCAACGAACCGGCTGTTCGCACCCTCGTCTATCCGACGACGCTGTCATCGCCTGATCCCCGTGATGCGGATCTGGTGCGTGACAACACCGACTTCGCAGAAATCGTCGAGGGCGCAACCAACTTCTTTTCGAACGACTTGGTCGCCGACATCCAGAGCGGCTACCGCAACAGTCATTGGACCTCTGCGAAGATGCGAGAGTGGACCGCGAACGGCGAATACCCGTACCGCTCAACCATTGTGCTCCCGGTCAACGCGAGGGTGGAGAATGGAGCCACATCACAAGGTCCATTCGATACGGTGGGCTTCTTGTGCGTCGACAGTGTGGACGCTGACGTGTTCGACCGAGCTCATGACCTTGCTGTCGCCGAGATCATTGCGCGGATGCTCTACATCGTGTGGCCGCTGCTGACGGCCCCCACTTCACCCCGGACGGATTGACATGAACGAACCAGTCTCGACCGACGAAGCCGAGCGCGGATTCACCGTCGAGGTCGACCACGAACACGGGTACGCAGAGATCCGCTCACTCACACATCCCGGAATCGTCCACCGCGTGCGGCTGGGGCCATCGACGGCTCGGGCGGTCGCCGCGCGCGGCTGAACCCGCGCGTTGGCGGGCGGCACGGACCACTGCGGAATGTTGTCGTGCGGATCGCGGGGCCGGGTGACAGCATCCACGTCGTTGGCCGTTGCGAATGCCGCGGCAGAATCGAAGGATGACCTCGAGCCGACTCGTTGACCTTTGGCCCGCCGCAGGTGTGCGCGTGCGCGCGGGCGACCTGGAGATGCGCTGGATCGACGACGAGCTCGCGGTGGATCTTGCGTTGCTTGCGGGCAAGGGCGTCCACGACCGAAGCTCGATGCCCTTCGGCCACCCCTGGACTCGAGGCACCGAACGCGAGGTCGCTCGAAACATGCTCACCTATCAGTGGGCAGCTCGCTCGCGAGTGGGAGCTGAGGGGCTGACCCTGGAGCTCGGGGTGCTCGTCGGCGGCGAGGCCGTCGGGATTCAGAGCGCGTCCGGTGACAACTGGTCTGTGCTGCGGGAGGTGGAGACCGGATCCTGGCTGGGTCGCACCCACCAGGGGATGGGCATCGGCCGACGCATGCGCGCTCTGATGCTGCACTTCTGCTTCGACGCGCTGGGCGCCGAGAGCGTCGTGTCGACGGCATTCACCGACAATGCGGCGTCGAATGCGGTATCGCGCCGCACCGGCTATGAGGTCGACGGAATCCAGCGGGTTGTACGGGAGGGTGCTGCAGCAACTCAGACCCGATATCGCCTGGACCGCGACCGCTGGGCGACCGTGCGCGCCGCCAACCGGGAGATTCTCGGCGCTGATGTCGAGGTCACGGGGGTCGACGCACTGCTCGCGGATCTGCGGGCGGGCGGGGTGGATTCTTAGGGCCTGCGGGTTGGCGGGTTGGGTTGCGGGGCGGGGCGGGTTGGCGGGCACAAGCGCGTCTGCGTTGGCGTCGCGCGGTGCAGGGTGACAGCATCCACTCTGCGAATGCCACTTCGCGGTTGCGGTGGGCGTGGGCTGTGGGGCGTGGGCTGTGCGTCAGCCGAGCGCGACGATGAGCGATAGAACAGCAAGCAGGGCGGCGACCGGGGTCATGGTGAAGCGCTCCTTGCGGCTGCGGGAGAGGGCGTTCATCAGGATGCCGAGCGCGAAGTAGGCCGTGACGATCCAGGCGGCGATGGCGACCGCGGGTTGCGGGATCGGTGCGGGGGCTGCGCCGGCGCGGGCGAGGATGATCCAGCCGATGAGCGCGTAGACGAGGATCGAGACCGCGCTGCCGATGCGTTTGCGGCGCGGCAGCACGCGGTCGGCACCGCCCCAGGCGAATTCACCGAGCGGAGCGCCGAGGACGAGCGCAAGCTCGAAGAGGGCGAGCGCGCCGAGGATCGCGGTGAGCGCGATCGCGGCGAGGGTTGTGGTTGGCGTTGCCGTGGCGGTGGCTGCGGTGGCGGTGGTTGCGGTGGTTGCGACGGCGGCGACTGCTGCGGCTGCGGCTGCGGCTGCGGGCATGGCGGCGGTCACCTGCGAAACGTAGCAGTGGTGGCGACTTGGGCCGTGGGTGGCGAGGGCTGCCGCGGGATCGCGCGCGATCCCTTGCCCTCGGCGAGCGGGTCGGGTCGGGTCGGGTAGGAGAGCGGGGACAGCGGGCGGGATGGGCGAGCGGGCGGGGTGGGCGAGCGGACGGGCGGGGTGGGGTGCCGAGTAGGGTGGCGCGAGAGTTGGCGATGGAACACCGGACCGGTGCGCGGCTGGGCTGAGGCGGCTTTCGAAAATGAGAGATGTCTAACCCAGAAAGTTCTCGGATCGGGGCTGTCGAGGGTCGATTTCCCGGGGTCAATGTCGGAGGCCCGGCGTAGAGTCTCGAACATGAATACGAAGCCCGGCGGTGACGCACACGACGACAACGTCGACGGCGTCGACGCCGTGGCGGCGGGGTTGGCCGCGGAGTACGCGGCCGCGGTGTCCGCTATTGCTACGGCAGAAGCCCACGCGATGAGCGTGCTGGCGCGGGCGCAGGCGGTCGGGTTAGAACGGGTCGCGGAGATCCCCCGCTCCGCGGGCCGTGAAGCCGAACTCCCGTTGCGGGCCCTCGCCGCGGAGCTGGGGGCGTGTGCGCGGCAACCGGACCGGTCGGTGCAGCGGCGGATGAACGACGCACATACATTGGTGACGCGCTTCGCGGCGTCGTTTGAGGCGCTGGCCGCGGGTGTCGTGTCGGTCGGGCATGTGCGGTCGATCGTGGAACACGGGGTCAAGCTCACCGACCCGGAGGTTCGGGCCGCGTTCGAGGTCGAGGCGTTAGAGCGGGCGGCGTCGACCACGCCGGGGCGGCTCGGACCGCAACTCGCACGACTCGTGGAGCAGGTGCAGCCGACGACGTTCGCGGAGCGGCACAAGGTCGCGCGCAAGAGCGGCGGGGTGTGGGTGCGGGACGTCGAAGACGGGATGACCGAGCTCCTGCTGCGGGGACCCGCGGTGCCGGTGCACGGCATCCACGACATGATCACCCACATCGCCCGCGACGTCCTCAACACCGCACACGCCGCCGAAACCGCGGACGCGGCTGAAGCCGCGGAGGCCGGGGCTCATGAGGAGTCCGACGCCGAGGGTGAAGGTGAAGGTGACGAGGTCCCGGTGGATTCTCGGACCCTGGATCAGGTGCGTGCGGACGTGCTCATGGAGATGGTCCTCACCCACCGGATCGACACCGAGACCGGTGAAGGACTCGGCGACGGACACGGCGGGCTCGCGTCGATCCGGGCGACGGTCAACGTCACCGTCCCGGCCCTCGCACTCGCGGGGGTGACCGACGACCCCGCAGAACTCGTCGGGCGGGCACCCATCGACCTCGACACCGCAAGGATCCTCGCGAAATCCGTCCCCGGATGGGAACGGGTACTCGCCGATCCGATCACCGGCGGGGTCCTCGCCGTCGACAGGTACACAAGATCCGCGGATCTGACCAGGCACTTGAGGGTGCGGGATCCGCACTGCAGATTCCCCGGATGCCGTATGCCCACGCACCGCTGTGACGTCGACCACGGGCAGGACTTCGCCCTCGGCGGGGCCACCGATCATCGAAATCTCTGCGCGCTGTGTCGACGACATCATGTGCTGAAGGGCGAGACGCCCTGGCGCGTGAAGCATCATCCGGGCGGGGTGATCGAGTGGATATCCCCCGGCGGACTCCACTACGTCGACACGCCACCCCCGGTCACCGTCGGATTCGTTCCCGACGTTGAGGATGCGCCCTTCTGATCGCGGCCTCGAGGACGCACCCTTCTGAATCGCGGCCTCACGGACGCGCCGTTCTGATCGCGACGTCGAGGATGCGCCCTTCTGATCGCGACCTCGAGGACGCGCCGCACTAATCGCCTCGGGCCGGGTCCGAACTCGGCGCGAGTTCGCCCACGGTGTGCAGCGCGAGACGCTCCGACTCAATGTCGCGGCTTCAAGCGAGGTCGGGGCGATTCGGGCCGAAGCCCTCCGTGCGCTTCTTCTCCTTCTCGACGGGATCGGCAGACATGTCGGGGGTGAAGGACGTGTCGTCCGCGTCGGAATGCTGGGATTCGGGATCGGGAATCGGCTTCTTTTCATTCATGAGCCCCATCGGATCAAAGTCCAGACCGATCGTCACCCGCCTTGACATTGCTGCCAGCATCCATCACGACCCCCGGTGCACGGCGGACGCGGTTGCGCCTGCACAGCCGACTTTGTTGACTTGATCGGTATGGACAGAGAAAAGCCTCCGATCGAGCCCGGACCCGAACCCGACACCTCAGGCGCCGGGGTGCCCGATGACACCGACGAACGACACGGCACCGGACAGCACGAAACGCCCATGCTGGATGACGACGGCGACGTCGTCCATGAAACACCGCAGTAGCCGGTCACGAGCGTGTCTGGCAGATGTTGCGGTGTCACAGAACTTCGCCCAGCGCCGCCCGCTGCAGTTCGCGATACGCCTCGGCTACTGCTTCGGCGAGCTCTCGCACCCCCGGGGTCACTGTCGGATCCGTGCAGAACCCGATGCCCATCTGATCGGAATGCGAGATCGCAGCAATGCGCAGGGCATGATGCGGTGCGGGCTCCGACGAGGAGAACAAGCCCTCTACGCGGCGCCCACTCACGGCGACCGGCACGCGCGAACCAGGCACGTTCGAGATCGCGACGCTGAACTCGCGGGACGTGTCGGCGATCCTGTGGGCGACAGCATCCACCAGCGGCACCGCTCCGAGGGCGTGGAACAGGTCGTACAGCAGCGCCGCATCATCCGCCTGCTTCTCCACACGGGTCCGCGCACTGATGAGATCGAGGCGCTGCAGCGGATCGTGTGCCCCGATCTGGAGATCCACATTGAGGAACGAGTCCCGGTTGCCCGCGGTCCCAGGGTCTTCGTCGCGGCGATGCATGCTCACCGGAACCTGCGCGTGCAGATCGAGCCCGCTCGCGCCATCGCCGAGCCAGGTCCGCAGCCCCCCGGCGACGGCCGCGAGCAGCACATCGTTGACGGTCGCGTGCTCGGGTCGAGACGCGCCAATCGCCCGGAGGGCGTCGAGCGGCATCGTCGCGAACGCCAGCTCGCGCGCACCCGTGACCGGCCGATCGAACGGCGAGCGCGAACCGGGATGACCCAGCTCTCGGGCGATCGCGGCGGCGAATCGCGCCCAGTCCCCTGCCCCGAGCGTCGGCGACGGCGCGGGCCGGGAGTCGGACGCCACGGAACGGGAGATACCGGCGCGTGCGGGGGTGTCATGCGGGTCGAGCAGGATCGCCTCGAGGAACCGCATCCCCGCGATCCCGTCGACCATGGCATGGTGCATCCTCGCCGCGATCGCCTCCCTACCATCGGCGAGCGGCCCGATGACATCCAGCGTCCAGAGCGGACGGGATCGGTCGAGATGCTCCGACATGAGTTCGCTCACGACGCGACACAGATCCTCGGACGTGGTGCACTCGGTGCCAGCGCGTCGCCGCACGTGTGCGGCGACGTCTACCCCGTCCACCGCCTCCCAGCGCGGCCGCTCGCCCGCGGCTCCCGCCACCACCCGCTCGAGCCCGCGAGGTGCATCCACGAGTCGAGCTTGCACCGACGCGCGCAGCGCCTCCAAATCGATCGGGGTCCCGGGACTCAGAACCATGAGCTTCAGCGTGTGGCCCGTGAGGACAGATGACTCCAGAGCGAGGATGCGGGCGTCGTCGGCAGACAGGAAGTCTCCGTCATCCGTCATGGCGTCAGCGTATCGGCGCTGGCTGTTGTGCCCGAGGATGCCCACTATGTCGCGGCTTCAGGCGAGGTCGGAGCGATTCGCCATGCTGAATGACGTCGGCGACGTCGTTCGCGAAACACCGCAGGAGTCGGCCCGCGCGGTGACGGTGCCTACTGCTCCAGGTCTCCAGCGGGATCCGGCCGCGGATCGACACCGAAGGCTCGCCGATAGTGGCGCACGAGACCCTGCTGCGTGAAGCCCCACCGGGCCGCGACATCCCCCAACGTCATCTCCCCTGGCGCCGCCTTCGACATCTGCCGGCGCGCAGCCTCCAGCCGCATGCGCCGGATGCAGGCGCGCGGGCTCTCCGCGGGTGAGGCGTGCTGCGAGAAGATCTGCCCGAGTCGCATGGACGAGACGCCCGCTGCGACGGCGACATCCTCGACCGTGATCGGAAGCCCGGCATTCTCCTCGATGAACGCCACCGCCACCCGATACGAGACCGCGGCGCCGCGCGAGGTCACGGAACGACGGGGCGTGGAGATCGGGCGAGGACCATCGAACCCCAGGTGCAGATCGGGATTGTCGAACGCCCGCCTGGCCAGGCGCTCGAGTTCGCGGGTGTCGAAGCGAACGGCGCTCACCTGAACCCGATCGACGTGCACCTGCAGCGGAACATGGGGATGGAACAGGATCGGGTCGCGTCCCAGGTAGCCCCGTTCGTCATCGACCTGCCAGTGATATCGATCCGGTCCCGTAACCACCGTGAACCCGTCGACGATGCCGCTGACAGACAGCTCACCGCCGAGCAGGACCGAACCGATGGAGAATCGCCGGTCGCCGACCGTCGAGACGCCGTAGTCCACGGGGCCCCGGATACTGAGCCGCCCGTAGCTCTGACGCAGATGCTCCACCGCGGCGTCGGTATCGCTCGTGCGGAAATCGACCTCGATCTGGCCGTCCATTGATTCACCCCCTAAGGAAGCAGGATGTGTCCATTCTGGTGGGCGCGGGCGCGGCGCAGATCAGCCGGCCGGTGTTGGTGACGGCTGCGGAGCCGGCGAGTACGTCACCGTCACCCGCATCGGCTCGGCGAGCACAATGACATCGGCGATCTCGGGACGAATGTTCAGGCGCCAGGCGCGGCATCCATCGGCGTTCGGGAGAGTCTGCACGACATAGGCATCGTCGACGACATCCGAGACGAGAACGAGATACCGCCCCTCCTCGTCGGCACAACCGCTCAGATCAGCCGAACCGGCGATCGCCGCCCACGCCTGCTCATCGGTCGGCGTGACGAACGCCACCTGCCCGATCTCGGCGGGCGGATCGCTCTCCGCCCGCGCGACGGTGGTGAACATGAACGCCACCGCGCCCAGCGTCGCCACCGCGACCGCCGCCCACAACGCGGGATTGTGCAGTCGCGCCTGCGTCTGCGAGAGCACATCCAGCTGCCGGATCGACGCGGCCCACTGCCGCAGATTGTCACGCTGCGCGATGCCATCCGCGAGCGCCTCGGCGGCGGGACCGCGGGATGCCGCATCGGCGACGCGCTCCTGCTCCTCGAGGAGCGGAATCAGCGCCTCCCAGTTCTTCAGCTGCGTGCGAAGCTCGGCGAGCGAGGAGATCCCCTCGGGCAGATACTCGCCCGGCGTCTTGGCGATCGCCGCCTGCGTGCGCGAACTGAGCGTCGACAACGTCACATAGATCGGCAGCGTCGCTCGAGTGACCATCAGGATCACGACGATGATCCCGCCCAGGCCGACGACCGCCGCGATGGCCGCCAGGATCGACTGCGCGTTGTCGCTCGGGTCTCCCCAGGTGAAGGGCAGACCCTTCAGCGCCGGGATGCCGCCGAAGATCGCTGCCGCGACCACACCGAGCGCCGTCGCAACCCACGTCGCGGCGTCGCGACTGGCCTTGATCGCCGCCGTCCACCTGTCGACGGACGGTGTGCCTGCCGTGGGGCTCGGGGCCGAGGTCGGAGCCGCCGCTGACGCGGGCGGCGCGGGCGTCGTCACTCGAGCCGACTGTCTGCGTCGAGCGGAGGCAGTCGCTTGTACGGGACGTTCGAGTCATCCCGCGTCGGATACCCGATGATCGGGCGCCAGACCGCGCCGGTCCACTCGTGCAGCACACCCGAGATCGTGCGCTTCTCGCCGACGCGGGTACCGGGTGAGAGGTCACTCATGCTCTGTCCTTGCGACGCTGCGGAGAACTGCCGGGCCTGCCACTGACGTGTGGGCGGGGCCGCCTGGAGCAAGGATCGCAACGTCTGGCCTGCGGGGCAAGGGGCGGGGGGGCCGGACCTTTCTTGGCGACAGGCCGCGATGCAGTGATCCGGTGACGTTATGCTCACGGGCATGCGAGACGGCGGGAGGCGGAGCACAGGGGAGGGATTTCCCCTCATCCCGCGCGGCGATAACCAACAAAGCATCACGGACGCCGTCGTCAGCGAACACCGTGACGACACGCTGGACCGCCCCGAGTCCTCCCCTCAAGGCACCGCCGGGCGGACGCTGGAGGGCGAAATCGACGAACCACTTCACGTGCGCGTGGTCGAATCGGACTCGTCGACAGCCTCCACAGGCGGGGTGCTCGCGCTTCTCCGCGACTCCACATCCGCGTGACCCTCCGTGCCCGACGAGGACGCACGTCGGCAGATGTTGAGTCCCGAAGACGTCGCGGCAGCTGTGCGCTTCGTCGCCACCAGTCCCGCGAGCGCCTGCGTCAATGAGCTCGTCATCACCCCGGTGAAGTCGAAGACGATGACCGTCGACGCCTAGGACGCTGCGCCCGGGTTCTCAGGCGGGGCGACCGAGCCACGCCACGAAACGACCCTCGGGATCGCGCTCGCTGCGGATCTCATCGAGGCGGGCGAGGTTCTCCGGCGCCATGAAGGGCATCGGCCGATTGATCAGATTCTCGTCGGCCAGCATCGTGAACGCCGCGTGCGGCTCCCACGCGCGCATGACATCGGTGGTCCAGCCCTTCATCGACGCGTCGTCGGCGGGATCATCCCACGCGGTGTAGAGCGCGTAACAGAAGTCACCCTTGAGCGAGAACGCCATCGACGGACGCTCGGGCGCACCGGGATAGCCATCCCAGTTGAACATCAGCAGATAGGTCGGCGCCGCCGGAATCGTCTGGATGAGGTGCTCGAGGTTGGGCAGCAGCTCGTCCGCACCGGCATCGCTCACGATGTTGTCGGCGATCCAGCGACGACTCTCGTTGGGCACCGCAGTGCTCTCGTCGAGCTCGTCGGCGCCGTGCTGGGTCAACTGGAAGGGCATCGCCGCGAGCGCCCGCGACCGAGCGGGACACTCCTCGAGAAAGGCCAGCTGCGCGCGGGCCTCCTCCTCCGTCTCGGCGTAGGCGAATCCGCCCAGCAGCACGACGGGCTCCCAATCGGCGATCTCGTGCCGCTGCACGATGACGCCGAGTTCGACGGGGGTGTCGCGACCGCGCTCGTTCGCGAAGCGGAAGACCTCTTCGGCCGCGGACGCCGGAAAGATGTAGCGGCTGTTCATCGTCACCGCCCGATGCGGGTACACGCGGAGATGGAACTTCGTGACCGCGGCGAAAAAGCCGGGGCCCGCCCCGCGCGCGGCCCAGAGCAGATCGGCGTTCTCGTTCTCGTCGGCATGGACCAGCTCGCCGTCGGCGGTGACCGCATCGATGCCGATCACCGACATGCACGCCGGTCCGAACTCGCGCCCCGCCCACCCGAAGCCGCCCTGCAGCAGATACCCGCCGATGCCGACCGCATAGTTGTGGCCGACGGGAAAGAAGAGGTCCTGCTCGCGCAGCATCGCGAGCACCTCGGATCCGCGGATGCCGGGCTGCACCGTCGCGGTCATCGACTCCTTGTCGATCTCGACCCCGCGAAGGTTCGACATGTCGATGAGCAGCGAATCGTCGCGCAGATGCGACCCCGACCAGCTGTGGCCGCCGGAGCGGATCGCGACCTGCAGACCCTCGACCTTGGCCAGACGCACCGCGGCGACGACATCCTCTTCGGAGCTTGCCAGCACGATGATCTCGGGAAACCTGTCGGGCACCCCCGCATGCCACACCGCACCGCGCCGCAGCGTCTCGTACGCCTCTCCCCCGCGGCGCAGGACGCGCCCGGTGATACCCGTCCTCGAAGGGATGAGATCGGCGCGGTCGGTGATCGTGGTCGGGTGTGGATTGTCGTTGCCCATGGGACTCCTGCGTCCGTCGTGTGCGCCGCGAATACGGCGGCGAAGACGGTAACACAGCCCTGCGGGCAATTCGGCTGTCGTGAGTTTGGCTATTGTCATTAGCTTTTTAGCTATGTACAGTAGCCCCATGACCCCACAGGATGACGCCGGAGCGCCGGTGACGAGATATCTCGAGACTGCCGACGGCAGGATCGCGTACGACGTGCAGGGGTCCGGCCCGCTCGTCGTGATGGTCCCGGGTATGGGCGAACTGCGCTCGTCCTACCGCTTCCTCGCGCCCGCGATCGCCGCCGCGGGCTACCGCGTCGTGACCACGGACCTGCGGGGTCACGGGGAGAGCGATGCCGGGTTCCCCTCGTACGGCGACGAGGCGACAGCATCCGACATCTCCGCCCTGATCGACGAGGTCGGACAGCGACGCGCGCCCGCCGTCATCGTCGGCAACTCGCTCGCGGCGGGAGCGGCAGTGATCGTGGCGGCGCGACATTCGGAGCGGGTGTCGGGGCTCGTGCTGGTGGGGCCGTTCGTGCGGAACCCGCCCGGAAACGCGGTGATGACGGCGATCTTCCGAGCGATGACGATGCCACTGTGGGCCGCGGCCGCGTGGCGGGCGTACATGCCGATGCTCTACGCGGGGCGCAAACCCGACGACTTCGACGCCTACCGCGCGGCCGTGCACGCGAGCATGCGACGACCCGCGTATCGCAAGGCGTTCTCTCTCACGACACGGCAAACCGACCACGCACCGGCCGCGGCGCGACTGGCCGAGGTGCAGGCGCCCGTGCTGGTGGTGATGGGCGAGCGGGATCCGGACTTCCCGGAACCCGCCGTCGAGGCGCACTGGGTCGCGGACGCGCTCGGTGGCCGGGTTGTGATGGTGCCGGATGCGGGACACTACCCGCAGGCGCAGCAGCCGGAGTCGAGCAGTCGCGCGGTGCTCGCGTTTCTGGCGGGGAGCGTGGCGGGTTCGGGCACCTCCGGGGCGGGTGCGCCGAGTGCCTAGGGCGGGACTCACGACCGACGTGGTGATCGAGCGAGCGGCTGAGCTGCTCGAGCGGGCGCCGGGGGCGGAGCTGACGCTCGCGGCGGTCGCGGGCAGCCTCGGGGTGCGGGCGCCGTCGCTGTACAAACACGTCGACGGGCTGCCGGGGCTGCGGCGGGGCATCATGCTGCGGGCGAAGCGCTCCTTAGGCGACGCGCTGGCGCAGGCCACGATCGGGCGGTCGGGCGCCGAGGCCGTGCGCGGCATCAGCGTCGCGTACCGGCAGTGGGCGCTGGCGAACCCCGCGCAGTACCCACTGACGATCGCGGCCGCCATCGAGGGGGATGCCGAGGACACTGCCGCCGGCGAGACCGCGCTGCGGGTGATCTACACCGTGCTCGCCGGCTACGGACTGGAGGGAGAAGACGCCGTGGACGCGACGCGGTTCCTTCGTGCGACCATCCACGGGTTCGTCAGCCTGGAGACGTCGGGCGCGTTTCGGTTGCCGGTCTCCATCGAATCTAGTTACGAACGGGTCGTGGAGAGCCTTGTCGTGGGGCTGGAGGCGTGGGGGCGGTAGGGGCCGGGGCTTGGGTGGGGGCTGCGAGGCTGGGGTGGGTACGGCATCCCGAACGGAGGGCAGGCGCGCGGCCCGGATGGAGCGTGGCCGAGAGCCGTTCCTGAGCCTGTCGAAGGGCCGGTGAAGATGAGAAAGGTCTAACCCAGAAACTTCTCGGATCGGGGCTCTTGAGGGTCGATTTCCGGGGGTCAATGTCGGAGGCCCCGCGTAGAGTTTCGAACATGAAGACGAAGCACGGCGGTGACGCACACGACGACGACGTCGACGGCGTCGACGCCGTGGCGGCAGGGTTGGCGGCGGAGTACGCCGCCGCGGTGGCCGCTATCGCTGCCGCCGAGGCGCAGGCGATGAGCGTGCTGGCGCGAGCGCAGGCGGTCGGGTTGGAGCGGGTCGCGGAGATCCCCCGCAGCGCCGGCCGCGAAGCCGAACTCCCGTTGCGGGCCCTCGCTGCGGAGCTGGGTGCGTGTGCGCGGCAACCGGACCGGTCGGTGCAGCGGCGGATGAACGACGCCCACACTTTGGTGACGCGCTTCGCGGCGTCGTTTGAGGCGCTGGCGGCAGGGGCGGTGTCGGTGGGGCATGTGCGGGCGATCGTCGAGCACGGGGTGAAACTCACCGACCCGGAGGTTCGGGCCGCGTTCGAGACCGAAGCATTGGAGCGGGCCGCGTCCACCACACCCGGGCGGCTCGGACCGCAACTCGCGCGACTCGTGGAGCAGGTGCAGCCCACGACGTTCGCGGAGCGGCACAAGGTGGCAAGGGAAAGCCGCGGGGTATGGGTACGAGACGTCGAAGACGGAATGACCGAACTCCTCCTCCGGGGCCCGGCGGTACCGGTGCACGGCATCCACGACATGATCACCCACATCGCCCGCGACGTCCTCAACACCGCACACGCCGCCCAAACCGCGGACGCGGCCGAAGCCGCGGACGCCGCCGAGGTCGAGGGCGAGGACGCCGCCGAGGCCGAGGGTGACGGAGTCCCGGTGGATTCTCGGACGCTGGATCAGGTGCGCGCTGACGTGCTCATGGAAATGGTCCTCACCCACCGCATCGACACCGAGACCGGCGAAGGACTCGGCGACGGACACGGCGGACTCGCCTCCATCCGCGCAACCGTCAACGTCACCGTCCCCGCCCTCGCACTCGCCGGGGTGACCGATGACCCCGCAGAACTCGTCGGACGCACCCCCATCGACCTCGACACCGCGAGGATCCTTGCGAAATCCGTCCCGGGATGGGAACGGGTGTTGGCCGATCCGATCACCGGCGGGGTCCTCGCCGTCGACAGATACACGCGTTCGGCGGATCTGACCCGATATCTGAGGGTGCGGGACCCGCACTGCAGATTCCCCGGATGCCGCATGCCCACCCACCGGTGCGACATCGACCACGGCCAAGACTTCGCCCTCGGCGGAGCAACCGATCATCGAAACCTCTGCGCACTCTGTCGACGACATCATGTGCTGAAGGGCGAAACGCCCTGGCGGGTGAAACATCACCCGGGCGGGGTGATCGAGTGGATATCACCCGGCGGACTCCACTACACCGACACCCCACCACCCGTCACCATCGGATTCGTGCCCGACCTTGAGGACGCACCCTTCTGATCCCGACCTCGCGGACGCACCGTACTGTCCGCGATCGCGTCCGCGAACCCCGCGACACGCAACCCGCGACGCGGGTGATTGACGGGTGACATCACCGGAGTGAGGGTGAGTTCCCGCCAAACGGCGGTCGTGCCGCGTCAGTGCGGCTGTAGCACGGCCCAGGCGATCAGGCTGTCGATGCGACGGATGTCGGCGCCCTTGGTGATCTTCACCTTGATGTGTCCCGCTCGCGTCCACAACTCGAGTTCGGCGTCTCGATCGAGGAATCCGCCGGCATTCTCGGTGGACCACATGTTGATCGCACTGTACGGCAGCGAATAGATCTCGACCTTCTTGCCGGTGATGCCCTGCGCATCGCGCACGATGAGCCGCTTCGTGGTGAACGTCGCGGAGTCGCGGAACGTCTTGAACGACGCGACCGGCTGCTCGCCCTCGACGAGGAGCCCGTGAACATCGTTCGGGATCGGGATCTCCTGCTGGAGCGTCCAGGAGAGAATGGCTGATGTCTCGATCGGCATGGGTTCAGGCTAGTCACCGATGCGCGGAGGGAATGCTCGAAATCAGTCGCGGGTCGCGACCACCACCACGCCGATGCCGCCGAACACCTGCTCGCGCTCGGGCTGCGACTGCGACACCTCGAACACCGCGAACCGGCCGGGCTCCAGACCCTGAACCTCGAGCTCCGCATCGAAGGTACGACGCTCGCCGGGCTCCAGCGCGATCGAGAATTCCAACGCGCCCTCGCCCACCTCGCCGTCCACGCGCATCACGGCGAACACATCATCCTGCGGCTCACCCACGACCTGATCCAGACCGACGAAGCGCCCGGCATCGCGCACCGGAGCGATGCGCACGAGCCAGTCGGCAGCATCCATCGTGGGATTCGCCGCCGTGAACGTCACCACCGCCGGCACCCCCACGGGCGTCGCCAGCACCGACAGATTGCGCTGCGCCCAGTGCCGATCATTCACCGGATCGGGCGTCTGCGCCGCCGGATCGAGCGGATGCGAGATCCTCGCGATCAGGCAGATGTGATTCGGCGCATTCGGCGGCATCCGCCGCGTCATCGTCGCCGTCGTCGCAGTCCCCCCACGCGGCGGCACCGCCACCTGGCGAAAGCCGATCAGGTTCTCGGGCACGATCACGAACCCCAGCGCCGGATCCGACCACCACACCGTCACCTGCGCCAGCGACGCCGCGTTGGCACCGCCACTGTTGCGTACATCGACGGCGACCTCGAGCACCTCACCGGGCTGATACGTCGACGTGCGGATGCCGCCGCACAGCCACCACGTCACCGAACCGGGCAGGGGCCGAACCTCGCCCGTGTCGGCCGGCCCGTACGGAATCGTCAGAAACGGACGGGAATCGTCGATCTCACGCTCAGGCATGGTCTCTTCTGCTCTCTGTCTCTCGCAGCATGTCTCGTCGCCGCATGCTCAGACGTCGTCGTAACCCAGGATCTGCGCATCGACCGGCTGATCGGCGATCGATCCCCCGGTCTGCCAGCATTCGTGCCGCCACCCGCGATCGGCGTCGAGATCGAGGTTCACGACCGGATCGATCGCCGCGACAGCATCCGCCCACAGCGGGACGCTGATCGCCGGCGCCGAGAGCTGCCCGCCCCCGCCGATGCCGCTCAGGATCGCCGACGGCGGCGTGCCGGGAACAAACGGCGCAAGGCCCGCGGGCTCCTCGACCTCGGTGTCGGGATAGAGGTCGAAGCGCGGCCCGTCGAACGCCTGCCGCGGCCACAGCCCCTGCTCGGTGCGCGGGATCGCCGTGAACTGCCGGTAGCGATGGCGCCCGAGGAAGCCGTCGGGATAGATGACCCCGTGCAGCGCGAGGAACTCCGCCGCGCGCTCGAACCCCTCCCACAGCGACGACTGCGCCGTGAAGAGATCGCCCGCGAGCTGAATCACCTCCGGTCGCTGGGCGAGGGCCGCGGCATCGCCCGCGGTGAGCATCTGCGAACCCCAGTCCGTGTCGACCTCGCCGCCGACATAGACGCCATTGTCGAACGCGGCCGCCCAGTTGGCCCCCGCGTCATCCCACAGGGGGCAGCGATCGCCACCCGCCCAGCGCAGGACGCACGCGAACCAGCCCCCGAGCACGAACAGCAGGCTCAGACCCAGCGCCTCCCAGAACGCGCCGCACTTCACCTCGGTCGAGTCGGGCTCCTCCTGGTGCGTGGGCCCATCATCCCCCGCCGACAGGATCTGCACTCCCCCGCCGCTGCCCGCCACCCCGGGCGTGCCGCCCGACTGCGTGAGGGCGCTCTGATCCTCGAGGGTGGGGGTGAACGGCGCGGCCGGATCGCCGAACAGCGTCGCCGCCAGCGCATCCGAGAGCGGAGCCGGCGGCGCGGGCGTGCGGATCACGGCGAGCGCGCGCAGATGCGCGATCATGCGCGTGAAACCCGTCCCGGCATCGAGCGGCACAGGCGGGATGCCGCCGGGCAGCACCTCGGCGAGCGCCTCTGACAGCAGGGTCGCCGCCTCGACGTCGATACCCGCCGGCATGGCACCCTCGAGCAGATCCGCGAGCGCCGCGAAGGTCGGGACGTCGGGACGCGCGCCCGCGATCCACGCGCCGATCGCGTTGCGCCCGAGGCGGTCGCGGATCCGGTGCGCGCGGCGCGGCCCGCCCACCACCTGGCCGAGATACATCGACCCCGATGCCTGCGCGCCGTACGCGGCGCAGGCCCCGAGGGCGAACGCCTCCGTGCGCGGAGTGCCCGCGCGGGACAGGAGCGTCCGGACGAGCGCGTCGGTGCGTCGGGCCAGCAGCAGATCGCTCGCGTTCCAGTCCTCGATCGGCCGATCCTCCTGACGCGGATGCGGCGGCAGGTGATCGTGCGACGCCACGCGTGTGCGGATCTTGTCGAGGTCGGCGAGCAGACTCTGCACCTGAGGCGCGAGCAGCCGCAGCGCGTTGCCAGCGTCGTTGAGCTCGGCGAGCGACGCGGGATCGGGGGCGCCGGGCTGATCGAGCACGGCCTGGAGCGAGAGCCGGAACCGCCCGAGGGCGTCGTAGAGCGCAAGTCCTCGGGTCCAGAGGGCGGCGACATCGGCAACCAGGTCGGCCTCGGTGCCACCGACCGTCGCGAACCACGCGAGCGGCGTGGCGAGGGCCCCGAGCGCCGCGTGCGCCGGCTCCGCCTGGAGGCGGCCGAGATGGCGTGCGCGAGCGCCCGAGATCTCAGGCTGCGTGATGGTCTGCGCGGCGAGCGCGTCTTCGAAATCGTGCAGCGCCGCCATCAGCATCCGGTATTCGAGCACCATGCACCTCCGCCTGCGCGCCCTGCGCAATACGACGAGGAGGGGCCGAGGACGCTCCCTGATACACCGTGCAGCATGAAGGAAAATTGAATGAGAACGCTCTCATGTTTGATGTTCACACGGTTGAAACACGATATCGTTTGACATTTTTTTCGCTGTATCGCAACACTGGAACTCCGCCCCTCACCGATCAGAGGCATGACCTCGTACCCTCCTTCCTCGCAGACCCCCGCCGATTCCGCCGGCACGACCGGGGTCTCTCCCCCGCGCCTGGATCTTTCGCCCGGCGAGCTCGCCGAGGCCGTGCAGCAGCATCCCGTCGCCTACTGGTACCTGGTGGCGCCCGACCGCCTGCACCACGCGCTGTCGCAGCTGCCCGCCTGCGTGCGCGCCGATCACCCGCTGGTCCAGATGATGCACGCGCTGACCGCCGGCGACACGGCCGCGATCGACGAGTCGACCCCGCCCGATGACTCGCCCGTCTCGCACCTCATCCAGTCCGCCCGCCTGCGCCTGGCAGGACACCCGCGCGCGGCGCTCGAGCGCGTGCACACCGGACAGATCGAGGCGTCGCTGCCCCCGGCATCCGCGCTCTTCGACACCTCGCGCGGGTGGCGTCCGTTCGTCACCCTGCAATCCGGGGTCACCGCCCTGCTCGCCGGCGATTTCTCACGCAGCGCGGGCCGGCTGGCGACCGCGACCCTCTGGCGATTGCCCGACGAGGTGCGCACCCTCGAGCGGGAGGCGCACGCCAAGTACGCGCTGCTGCACGCCCTTGTCGGCGACACGGAGATCGCGCGCCGCGTGCTGATCGCTCTCGACCGACTGCCGCGATCGGCATCGTGGACCGAGCCCGAGATCGGCTACGCCGCCCGGCTCGCCGGTCACCTCGTCGCCCCCGATCCCGCGGGCGACGCCCGCGACCCCCTGCTGGCCGCCGACGCCCGCGAGCTCTGGCCATTCGGGCTGTGGGCCGTGTTACGGCCGATCTACCGGCGCGGGCACCTCGACGACGCCCTCGGGCTGCTGACACAGGTGGAGCACGCCGAACCGCCCGGTCTGCGCGGGGACGGCGTCGCACGCTCGATCATCCCGATCGCGCGTGCGATGGCACACCGCCTGCGCGGCGAGCACACCGCCGCACGCGCGGCGCTGGAAGCCGCCGACCCCGACTGCGACCTCACCCTCTCGGGACGCGCCCTCGTGCTGCTCGAGAGCGGTCTCTACGACGCCGCGATCCAGACTGCCGAGCAGGTCATCGCCCGCGCGGGCGAGCTGCGGCGCCTGCGCATCTCGAGCACCGGAGTGATCGCCGCCGCCCTGCTGCGCCGAGGCGATGGCACGGGAGCAACCGACCTGCTGCGCAGATGCCTCGCCCATACCCGGCCGCCCTCCGACGACGAGCTCGCCGCGATGCCCACCGACGCCGCCCTCCTGCTGCGCGCGCTCCGGCACGAGGGCGGCGGCGCCCCGGGCGATGCGGCCCCCGGTGACGGTGCGCTCACTCGCGGCGAGGAGCACCTGCTGGTGCTGCTGGCCACCACCATGACGCGGCAGGAGATCGCCGACGAGCTCTACCTCTCGATCAACACGATCAAGACGCGCTGCCATCGCCTCTACCGCCGGCTGGGTGTGCAGTCCCGCACCGCGGCGATCGCCGAGGCCCGCCGTCGCGGGCTGATCTGAGCGCCCGCTGGCGAGCGCCCGCTGACGAGCGCCCCCGCCGCCCCCGCAGAGGGTGACGTGCGGGTGACGTGTCCGTGGCGCGGCGTCAGGGATCGACGCGGCGCGCGGGCCCTGACTAGCCTGGAACGCGGGAGGGATCGATCCTTGTCGGCACCGTTGTCCCCAGCAGCGCGCGTCGGACGCAACCCCAAGTGCTCCGCCGCAGGCCGACACTCTCACCAGGCCCTCTCGAAGCGACCGTTCCCCAAGAGCGCGCTTCGAGAGGGCCGCCCTTTCTTCATCGGGTGAATCGCGGGTGACTTGCCCTGGCATCCCTGTGCCGACGGCAGCGGTGCTCATACCGTGATCGTGGGGGAGGACCTTCCACCGCCGCCGCACTCCGGGGGCGGTTCCGAGCCTGACCTCTCGGGGCGCATGGTCTCCCAGACGCGCCCCGGGAGGTGCCCGGTGGGGCGGGGTGCTGGGGTGAACCTTGTGTCCGCGACGTGGGCTGGGATAGGAAGGACGGGCACGAGCACAACGCGTACAGCCGAAATCTGGGGAGATGGTCATGGCGCGCAAGTTACTCGCGGCGATCGCGCTCGCGGTCGCGATGTGGGGCGGAGCGACCGCGGCGGCGTCCGCGACGGTGCCTGATGTGGCGCCGGTCGGCTGCGAAGACCTCATCGATCAACCGCTGCAGGCAGAGCTCGCCTCGTCGGGCTACCGCGCAGCCGAGACGATGCAGATGAGCGACGAGCCGACGATGCACGACGACGACGCGCAATGGAGCGCATGGTCGTACATCTTCGAAGAACAGGGGCTGACCTGCTGGTGGCTGCGTGAGCAGGATCCCGACGCGGTCGCCGTCGGATACGCCGTCGTCGACGACCGCGACGCGCTCGAAGCCGACCTCGCGCAGAACGGATACAGCCGCACCGAGTCGCCCGACGGACCCGTCTACACCCTGATCGCCGGACCCGACTCCACCGTCGTCCTCTCGTTCCCCGCGCGCGAGGTGCTGCTGCCCGAGAACGACGAGGGCGCGGGCGTCGTCATGGCCGCGCGGGGCCTGACCTCGAGCGCGCTGGCGGTCATCCGCGCCCGCATCCTGCCCCTCCTCGATCTGCCGGATCCCGTCGTCATCGAGGCCGAGGCGGACGGGGCCGACGAGACCGTGACCGACGAGACCGCGTCGGACGCCGTCGGAGCCGACGCGAGCGTGCCGGCGGCAGCATCCACACGTCTCGACGACTCGGCGGCGGCGCCCTCGACCCTGAGCGGACTGCGCACACCGGGCGAGGTCGACCTCAGCCCGGTGATCCTGGGCTGCACGCTCGCCCTGACCCTCGTCTTCGCCGCGATCCTGGCCTTTCCGGGCAAGCTCATGGAGACGGCGATCAGCGAGAACTACGACCGGGTGTCACGTCTGTGGGCACCGCTCGCGGGAGTGGCCCGACGCATCGGCGCACCCCTCGCCCGTGCGGGGCGTGCCGCGTCGGGTCGACTTCCCCGCTCGGCACCGCTGGCGATCGGGGTCATCGCGGCGGCGATCATCGCGGGCTTCGTCGACCCCTCGTTCGGATGGAATGCGGGATCGGTGCGCATGGTCGCGTCGAACCTCGTCTCGTTCGGCGTCGAGGCGATCCTCGGCGCGGCGCTGGTCGCGGCGCTCGCCCGGCGCTGGGCCATCGCGCCCACCGCGCGCATCGGGCTCGTCGCCGGCTCGATCGGAATCCTGCTGGTCTCGGTGCTGCTGTCCCGGCTCACCGGATTCGTGCCCGGCGTCGTCTTCGGCCTGATCATCGCGGCGACCCTGCCTTCGGCCCTCAGCAGACGCGACGGACTGCGCCTCGCCGTCGCCGAAGTCGCGTACATCGTCGGCGCCGGCATGGCCGCATGGTTCTTGTACGGCATCCTCGCCGACCCTCTCACGACATCGGGTGGCATCCTCGACCGCTTCGCCATCGAGTCACTCGCGGCCATCACGGTGCTCGGGCTCTCGGCCCTGCCGATCGTGCTGCTGCCCATCCGCGGCATGGCGGGGGAGGCGATCTTCGCCGCAGGTCGCGGCATGTGGATGATCGTCTACGCGATCGGCGCCTCGCTGTTCATGCTGGTCCTGCTGCCTTTCCCCGGCAGCTGGGAGCAGACCTCGGCACCGTTCTGGGTGTGGATCGTGCTCTTCGCCATCTACGCCGGTGTCTCGGTGACGGTCTGGTACGTGCTGACGAAGACCCGGGGCGGGGCCGGTGCGGAGGCCATGTCGGGTGCGGGCGCGGATCGGGCGGGGGCAGCGCGCTGAGGACGCGCCGGCACCTCAGAACAGGAACGCGGCGGGATCGAACTCGTCGATCGGGATCGCGCGGATCCGCGGCAGCGGCTCGTCGAAGACGCCCGCGTCGTACTCGAGGTCGAACCGCTCGACGCCGTCCAGCCGGCTGAATCCCTGGCTGCGGAACTCCGTGAAACTGACCACGCCGACCCGGCGCTCTCCGTCGATGAGGCCCGCCATGTCGTGCAGGAAATCGCCGTCGTGGCTGACCAGCATCACGTCGTCCGCGCGACGGGCCAGCTCCTGCATCGTGCGCTGGATGCCGATGTCGACGACCTTCTGATCGGCGGCGCCCGCGAGGGGCAGCACGATGTAGTCCATCGCCTTCAGCGCCTGGATGAAGGGCATAGGCATGAATGCCGAGGCGTTCAAGAAGAACACCCCGCGCACGGGCTGACCCCAGACATCCTCGGCGAAGTCGGTCAGCCGATCCCAACGCGGCCGCTCCCCCGGCTGCGGCCGGCGATCGAGGATGGCCGACCCGAGCGTCGCATCGATGTTCTCGCCGTCGACGAGCAGCCACGTCGTGCGGGGCGTTGCGGGAGCGTTCATGCGTTGTGCACCTCCGAAGCGGAGGCCGATGCGCTCCGGTCGTGAGTTTACGGGGGTGCGGGGTCGGGGCGATCAGGAGCCCTAGCTTTGTTCCATGAGCCCACCGCCCCGGAGCGCAGCCAGCCGCCGCTACCTCGTGGCGCCCGACAAGTTCAAGGGCACCCTTACCGGAGCGGAGGCGGCCGCGGCCATCGCGGAGGGCATCCTGCGAGCGGACCCGGGGGCGCAACTGATGCTGTTCCCCTTCGCCGACGGCGGCGAAGGCACCGTCGAGGCCGTCGTGCTCGCCGGCGGCGAACGGAGAGTGAACCGGGTCACCGGGCCCCTGGGCGGGGACGTCGACGCCTCGTGGGCGATGTACGAGGGCACGGCTTTCATCGAGATGGCCGAATCGAGCGGCCTCCGGCACGTCCGCCCCACTCCCGCCTCGGCCCTGCGCGCCGACACGCGCGGCACCGGGGAGCTGATCGCCCACGCGCTCGACGACGGCGTCGACCGCATCGTGATCGGCCTGGGTGGATCCGCGACGACCGACGGCGGGTTCGGGGCCCTCCGCGCCCTGGGCATACGGTTCGTCGATGTGGACGGCACCGACCTCACCCGGGTCGAAGACGCCGATCGCACCGATCGCATCGATACGACGCGAGCGCATCCGCGACTGGGCGAGGTCGACATCCGGCTGTGCTCGGACGTGCTCTCACCGCTGCACGGCCCCGACGGCGCAGCATCCGTCTTCGGCCCGCAGAAAGGCGCAGACACCGTCACGGTCGCACGTCTGCAGCGACGCCTCGAGCACCTGGGCGCCCTCTACGACGGCCTTGCGGGCGCGGACGCGGACGCGGCGCGCACGCGGGGCGGTGCCGCCGGGGGCCTCGCCGCCGGGATGATCGCCGTACTCGGCGCGCACATCGAGAGCGGAGTCGAGGTGCTCGCCCAGCTGCTCGGACTCGACGAGCGCATCCTCGCGGCCGACGCGGTCATCGTCGGCGAAGGCTCACTCGACGAGCAGTCACGATTTGGCAAGACCCCCGTCGGCATCGCCCGCCGCGCGCAGCGCCTGGGCATCCCGGTCGTCGCCGTGGTGGGCACGACCGACCTCGCGCCGCACGCGCTCGCCGACGACGGCATCGGCGGCATCTTCTCGGCCGTGGCGCACGCGCCCACGCCCGACGACGCCCTCCGGGACCCCACGCGCTACGTCGCGGCCGCCGCGGAGTCCGCCGCGAGGTACATGCTTGCACCACCCATCGATATTCGATAGATTCCTCTCGTTCTTCGAGAGAATGGGTCGTCATGGGGAAACTGCTGGTGCTCGTGCTGCGCGTCGTCATCGCGCTGTCGCTCGCCGGATCGCTCGTGGTGCAGATCGGCATCGTGCCCGCACTCTGGGTGGACATGGCGGGCATCCCGCTGTGGGCGCGGATCAATGTCGTCACCATCGTGGTGCTCGGGGTGCTGAGCATGCAGGTCTTCGCGATCTGCGTGTGGCGCCTGCTGACGATGGTGCGCCGCGGATCGGTGTTCACGCCCGCGGCCTTCCGCTGGGTCGATGTCATCATCGGCACCGTCGCCGCGGCCGCCGCCATCGTGTTCTGGCTCGCCGCCATCCTCGCCCCCGGCGGCGCCGCGCCCGGGCTCGTCGCCGTCATCGGAGGATTCGGCCTCGTCCTCGCCGGCATGGCGCTCCTGGTACTCGTCATGCGCACCCTCCTGCGTCAGGCCATCGAGCGCGAGGCCGAGACCCGAGCCCTGCGTTCCGAGCTCGACGAGGTCATCTGATGCCGATCGTCGTCGATATCGACGTGATGCTCGCGCGCCGCAAGATGTCGGTGGGCGCCCTCGCCGACCTCGTGGGCGTGACGCCCGCCAACCTCGCCGTCCTCAAGAACGGCCGCGCGCGCGCGGTGCGCTTCTCGACCCTCGACGCGCTCTGCGAGGCACTGCAGTGCCAGCCGGGGGACCTGCTGCGCTGGGAGAGCCCGGAGCAGGGCCCGGAGTAGCCTGTCCGGGTGCGATCCCTCGGTGTGATCTTCCAGCCCTCCTTTCCCCCCGAACGCCTCGTCGAGGTGGCGCGCGCCGTCGAAGACGCGGGAGTCCCCGAGCTGTGGCTCTGGGAGGACTGCTTCCGCGAGAGCGGTGTGGCGACAGCATCCACGGCCCTGGCCGTCACGACGCGGCTGCGCGTGGGCATCGGGGTGATGCCGATGCCGCTGCGCAACGTCGCCCTGACGGCGATGGAGCTCGCGACCCTCGGGCGGCTCCACCCCGGGCGCATCATCGGCGGCGTCGGGCACGGCGTGCAGGACTGGATGGCGCAGGTCGGTGCGCGACCCGCGTCGATGCTGACGCTCATGGACGAGTACATCCCCGCGCTGCGGGCGCTGCTCGCCGGCGAGCGCGTGAGCACCGCCGGGCGCTACGTGCAGCTCGACGACGTCGCACTCGACTGGCCGCCGACCGTGCCGGTGCCCGTCGTCGCGGCCGCGGAGGGCCCCAAGACCCTCGCGCGCAGCGGTGCGCTGGCCGATGGCACCGTGCTGCCGGGCGGGTGGGGTCCCGACGGACTCACGCGCGCGCTCGAGCGGGTGCGCTCGGGGCGGGCCGGCCGCGACGCCCCGCATGCCGTCGTCGTGTATCTGCTCACCGTCTTCGGCGACGACGCCGACCTGACCGGCGAGTTCGCGGGCGCCTCGCCCGGCTCGGATCGCTTCGCGGCGGTCGGCGACGCCCGAGCCGTCGCGCGGGCGGTCGAGCAGCTGATGGATGCCGGAGCCACGACGGTCGTGCTGCAGCCGCGCGCCGACGAGCCCGACCTCGCCGGCTTCGCCCAGCGCGCGGGCGAGGTGGCGCGCCTGCTCGCAGCCTGAGCGTCAGGCCCGCCCCTGCAGGATCAGGTGCCAGTACACCCACGGCAGGATCCGGCGATCGAAGACCCACGTCAGGCGACGCTCCCGGGCAAGGCCCCGCCAGAACGGGATCGTGGGCTTGGGTCGGTACGAGGCATCGAACTCGGCGAAGACGACGCTGTGCCGAGACACCGTGAACGGGCACACCGAATACCCGTTGTAGCGGGCGCGCGCGGGCTTGCCGCGCAGGGCGGCGACGACGTTCTTCGCGACCGCCTTCGCCTGCGGGCGCAGCGCACCGCCCGATTTCGACGCGCGCGTGGCGGCAGCATCCCCCAGCGCCCACACGTTCGGATGACGGGCGTGCCGGAGCGTCTCGGGATCCACATCGACGAAACCGCCCGGGATGCCGGGGCCTGTGAGCGGCCCCCGTGCGATCCAGTCGGGAGCCGACTGCGGCGGCACCGCGTGCAGCACGTCGTACGTCAGCCGCTCGCGCCCGCCGTCCGGCCGCTCGATCGTCGCGACACGCGCACCGGCGTCGACATCGGCGAGCGTGCTGCCGTATCGCACCTCGATGCCGTACTCGGCGATCTTGCGCTCCAGCTCGCGATCGATCAGGGGCATGCCGAAGATCGTCTCGGTCGGCACGACGAGCACGACCCGGATGTCGTCGAGCACGCCCCGCGCGCGCCAGAAGTCGCAGGCGAGGTACATCGGCTTCTGCGCCGCACCCGCACACGAGGCATCGCCCGGCGGCTGCGTGAAGACGACCGTGCCCCGCGCGAGGTCGCACAGAGCGCCCGACGCCTTCGCGGCCAGATCGAACTCGTAGTTCGACACACCCGAGGGCGAGCGCATGGCCTCTCGCAGACCCGGGATGCCGTCCCAGTTCTTCTGGATGCCGGGGCACACGATCAGCTGGTCGTACGTGTGGGTCGCGCCCGAGGCGAGGTGCACGGCGCCGCCCTCAGGATCGATGGAGGTGACGGCATCCTGGATCCACGCGACCCCTCGCGGCGTGATCGCCGCCTGGGGTCGCTGGGCGAGGTGGGCGGGGGCGGTGCCGCCCGCGATGTGGGAGAAGAGCGGCTTGTAGAGATGCGTGCCGCGCGGCTCGATCACTGTGACACCGCGGGTGCGACCGAGCAGGCGGCGCAGCCGACCCGCGACCGAAAGCCCGGCATTGCCGCCCCCGATGACGAGGACGTCGTGATGGGTCGCCGCACCCTCGGGCGCGCGGTCGGAGTTGGGGTTGGGGCCGGGGTTGGGGTCGGGGTTGGGGTTGGGGCCGGGGTCGGGCATGGGGCCGGGGTTGGGCATGGGGCCGGGGTTGGGCATGGGGCGACGATAGGCGCCGGCGGCGCGTCACGGGCGGGGGTTGCGGACGCCGGCGGGCGAGGATATGCCCGGAGGTCTCGGGCCGGTCTACCGCAGCATCCGCTCGATCAGCCTCTCGCACCCGGGCCATAGCGGATCCGGCAGCGCCGCGAGCGCGAAGAACGAGAAATCCAGAGCTTCATCGCGCGGCGCGGGTGCGTCGCTCCCGAGCTGCACCGTGTACGACAGCCCGATCGCATGCTTGCGCTCGTCGTGGCCGGTCTCGGGCGATTCGGGCCGGACAGCATCCGGAAACCACTGATAGACGTAGGCCGGCTGCGGATCGTCGCCGAGAACGGGCTCGACACCCAGCGCGTCCCGGCTGTGGCGGCGGATCGCGGCCGCCAGCGTCTCGCCGTACCGCACCCGGCCGCCGAGGTGACACCAGACCCGGCCATAGGGCGACTCCCGCAGGATCAGCCCCACCTCCAGATCCCCGTCCACCGTCGTGCGCACGGGCACGAAGTCGACACACGCGATCGGGATCGAGCCTTCGATCGTGGCGTACAGGTCATCCGGAAGGAAGGTCACCGGCCCATCCTGCCAGGGCGACTGTCAAGCCCCTCGGTCGGGAGGGGCGAGAGGCGTACCGTCGCAGACCCGACGAGAGATGGGATGGACTCATGCAAGACGACGTGCGCAAGGACGTGGCCTACAGCCCCGCCAGCGAGACCGAGACGCAGCACAAGCAGGCCGACCCGCTGCCCGACACCCTCGACGACGACATCGACACCGACGCGGTGCGCGTGGTCCCGGGCACGGGCGGACCGGACGACACGGGCGACGTCGAGATGGATGCTGCCGACGACGATTCACCCCGACTCCAGGTCGCCGCCGAGGCCGAGATCACCCGCACCCTGATGGAGCGCGAGTCGCGCGGGGCGTGAGCCTGTCGCGCCCTGAGCCTGTCGACGGGCGGTGGCCTGTCGCGCCCTGAGCCTGTCGAAGGGCGGTCGCGCATGCATTCTGACACTGGATGAGAGAAGTCTCACCAAGAGAATCGCCGTGGGGCGTCAGAACGACATAACTTCGAATCTCAATGTCGGTGGCCCGGCGTAGAGTCTCGAACATGAAGACATGGCCCGGTGACGGCACACACGACAACAACGTCGATGGCGTCGACGGTGTGGATGCTGTCGCGGCGGACCTTGCGGCAGAGTACGCGGCCGCGGTGGTAGCGATCGCTGCGGCCGAGGCGCAGGCGATGGCCGTGCTGGCGCGGGCACAGGCGGTCGGATTGGAACGGGTCGCGGAGATCCCCCGCACCGCCGGCCGCGAAGCGGAACTTCCGTTGCGGGCCCTGGCCGCGGAGCTGGGTGCGTGCGCGCGGCAACCGGATCGGTCCGTGCAGCGGCGGATGAACGACGCCCACACCCTGGTGAACCGGTTCGCGGCGTCGTTTGAGGCGCTGGCGGCAGGTGTCGTGTCGGTCGGGCATGTGCGGGCGATCGTCGAACACGGGGTGAAACTCACCGACCCGGAGATTCGCGCGGCGTTCGAGGTCGAGGCGTTGGAGCGGGCCGCGTCCACCACACCGGGGCGGCTCGGACCACAGCTCGCACGGCTGGTCGAGCAGGTGCAGCCGACCACTTTTGCGGAGCGGCACAAGGTCGCGCGAAAGAGCGGCGGGGTGTGGGTGCGGGACGTCGAAGACGGGATGACCGAACTCCTGCTGCGAGGCCCTGCGGTACCCGTGCACGGCATCCACGACATGATCACCCACATCGCCCGCGACGTCCTCAACACCGCACACGCCGAGAACGCGGACGCGGACGCGGCTGCGGGTGAGGGTGAGGGTGACGGGGTCCCGGTCGATTCTCGGACCCTGGATCAGGTGCGTGCGGACGTGCTCATGGAGATGGTCCTCACGCATCGGATCGACACTCAGACCGGTGAAGGACTCGGCGACGGGCACGGCGGACTGGCGTCGATCCGGGCGACCGTCAACGTCACCGTTCCGGCCCTCGCACTCGCCGGAGTGACCGATGACCCCGCAGAACTCGTCGGGAGGGCACCCATCGACCTCGACACCGCAAGGATCCTCGCCTCCTCGGTACCCGGATGGGAACGAGTGCTCGCCGACCCGATCACCGGCGGCGTTCTCGCCGTCGACAGATACACAAGATCCGCCGACCTCACTCGACATTTGAGGGTGCGGGACCCGCACTGCAGATTCCCCGGATGCCGCATGCCCACCCACCGCTGCGATATCGATCACGGTGAGGACTTCGCCCTCGGCGGGGCCACCGATCACAGGAATCTCTGCGCCCTCTGCCGACGACATCATGTTCTGAAGGGCGAGACACCCTGGCGGGTCAAACACCACCCCGGCGGGGTGATCGAATGGATCTCCCCCGGCGGACTCCACTACACCGACACACCACCACCCGTCACCATCGGATTCGTGCCCGACCCCGACGACGCACCCTTCTGACGTCCCCGCACCGCGGCCACGATCAGCCGCCACCCGACGAGGAACACGAGAAGGGTCACCGCCGCCACGATGACGAACGCCACCGCGGTGCCCTCGCCCGAAACCATGCGCAGCAGCATCCCGCCCGCCACGGTCACCGCCCACACGCCCACGCCCGTGCGCAACGGCGCGAAGGGCCGTCGCCGCCCGAGCGTCACAAGCCACCCGGCGACGAGACCGACGAGAAACGGCCACGACGTCTGCAGCACACCCGCGACAGTCAGCGTCTCATCGTGACTCGCGCGCCCCACCGCCGCGAACACGACGACAAGAACGACGTCGGTCGCCAGAGCAACCGTGACGGCGCGGACACCGGAGGCACGCGGGGCAGGACGAATCACAAGGTCCATTCTCACGCGAGGATGGGACCCATGACCGCCCCCCAGTTCGACACGATCACCGAGGCCGACCTGCGCATCGCGGGAAGCGTGAAATGGACGATGTTCCCCGACACGATCGGCGCGTGGGTGGCCGAAATGGACTTCGGCGTCGCCCCCGCCATCCAGCAGGCGGTGGCCGACGCCCTCGCGCGCGGCCTCACCGGCTACCTGCCGCAGCACCTCAGCGACCAGCTCGCCGCCGCCACCTCCGCCTGGTACCAGGACCGCTACGGATGGCAGGTGCCGGCCGACAGCATCCATCACGTGCCCGACGTGATCGCGGCCTTCGAGACCGCCATCGAGCACTACACGGCACCCGGCTCGGCGATCATCGTGCCCACCCCCGCCTACATGCCGTTCCTCCTGGTGCCTCAGCGCCTCGGGCGTCGGGTGATCGAGGTGCCCAGCACCATGATCGAGGGCCGCATGACGATGGACCTCGACGCGATCGCGACCGCCTTCGACGACGGCGCCGGGATGCTGGTGCTCTGCAATCCGCACAACCCGCTCGGCACCGTCTTCACCCGCGACGAGCTCGACGCCGTCGCCCGCCTCGTCGACGCCAAGAACGGACGCGTGTTCTCGGACGAGATCCACGCGCCCCTCGTCTACGCTCCCGCCCGGCACATCCCCTACGCCTCGATCTCGGACGCCGCGGCCGCACACACGATCACCGCGACCTCCGCATCCAAGGCCTGGAACCTGGCGGGCCTGAAGTGTGCGCAGGTCATCCTCTCGAACGACGCCGACGTGACGGTCTGGGCCAAACTCGGCATGTGGGCAGGACACGGCACCTCGACACTCGGCGTCGTCGCCGGCGTCGCCGCCTACACCGCCGGCGGCCCGTGGCTCGATCAGGTGATCGACTACCTCGATGCGAACCGCCGCGAACTCATCACCCTGCTCGCCGAACACGCACCCCGCGCTCGCGTGACGATGCCGGAGGGCACCTACATCACCCTGATCGACATGCGCGACTACGGGCTGGAGGGCGATCTCGGCGCGTGGTTCCGCGAGCACGCGGGCGTCGCGATGACCGACGGCGCCGCCTGCGGCGAAGCAGCCATCGGCCACGTGCGATTCGTCTTCGCGATGCCGCGCCCGCTGCTGCGCGAGGCGATCACGCGCATCGGCGCGGCGCTCGCGCAACCGCGCTGACCCGCAGACGTCTCCCGCAGCCCGCTCGATCAGCGCGCCGGGATCGCCGTGCGCGTCAGCTCCTCCGACAGACGCCACACCCGCTTCGCGTCGGTCTCGCTGCGCAGAGGCGCATACGTCGTGTGCTCGGCGGGGGCACCGCCCAGATGACCGAGCCCGCGCGGACCGTACAGCACACCGGGCTTCGCCGTCGGATCGGTCGCGGCCATCAGCGCCGGCAGGGCCGCCGTCTCGACGGTGCCGGCAAGGATGCCGCGCGCCGACATCGCCCGGATGATCCGCACCTGCGGGGTGTCGCCACCACGCCCCAGCTCCGGGCGCGCCGCCAGCAGGCTCGTCGGCGCCACACCGGGGTGCGACAGATTGCTCGTGATGCCCCACCCCTGCGCACGGCTGACGCGCTCGAGCTCGAGCCCGAACAGCCCGAACGCGATCTTGGACTGCACATACGCCCGCTGACCGTTGTAGCTGCGCTCCCAGTTCGTGTCGTCCCAGTTGATCGAACCGCGCCGCGCCGCGATGCTCACCTGCGACGTGACCCGCGCACGGCCCGCGCGCAGCAGCGGCAGCAGGTGCGAGACCAGCGCAAAATGCCCGAGGTAATTCGTGCCGAACTGCAGCTCGAACCCGTCGGCCGTGACCTGGCGCTCGGGCGGCGTCATGACACCCGCGTTGTTGATCAGGATGTGGATGGGATCCCCCTCGGCGCGCAGCGTCTCGCCGAGGGCTGCGACCGAGTCGAGCGACGAGAGATCGAGCGCACGCAGCGACACATTCGCGTGCGGCTGCGCGCCCCGGATCCGCTCAATCGCTGCCTCACCCTTGCGCACATTGCGCACGGGCAGAACGACCTCAGCGCCCGCCGCCGCCAGGCGGGCCGCGATCACCGATCCCATGCCATCGCTGGCGCCGGTCACGACGGCGCGCTTTCCGGTGAGGTCGGGAACGGGGTGATCGATCGAAGTGCGGGCCATGGTGTGCTCCTGGTGTGTCGGGGGGCGGGGTGCGGGTCGGTGGCTTCGCGGTGCCCGATCGATCCTGCGCGCTCGATCCCGCAGCATCCACGGCCTGTTGATCCCAGGCTCGCGCGGCCACGGGTGAGCGGGCGTGGGGCAGGGTAGAACCGAGACGACGGGGGATGCTGTGATCGATCGAGCGGGACTCGCCGAATTCCTGCGCAGCCGGCGCGAGGCGCTGCAACCCGAGGACGTGGGACTTCACCGCGGCCCGCGCCGCCGCACCGACGGACTGCGTCGCGAGGAGGTCGCAGCTCTCAGCCACATGTCCGCCGACTACTACTCGCGTCTCGAACGCGAGCGCGGACCCCAGCCCTCCCCCCAGATGATCGCCTCGATCGCGCAGGGCCTGCACCTCACGCTCGACGAACGCGACCACCTCTTCCGCCTGGCGGGGCACAACCCGCCCGCCCGCGGCGCGTTCAGCGCCCACGTTCCGCCCGGGATGCTGCGCATCCTCGACCGACTGACCGACACGCCCGCCGAGATCGTCACGGAACTCGGCGAGACGCTGCGCCAGAGCCCCCTCGGCGTCGCGCTCACCGGCGACCTGACCCGCTACGAAGGCGCGGCGCGCAGCGTCGGATACCGGTGGTTCACCGACGCGGACGTGCGCCGGCTGTACCCGGCGGAGGATCACGACTTCATGTCGCGCCTGTACGCGTCTGGACTGCGCGAGATCTCGACCCTGCGAGGGCCCGGATCACGCGCGGCGCACTACGTCGATCTGCTGCTCGAACAGAGCCCCGAGTTCGAGCGGTACTGGCGCGAGCACGAGGTGGGCGTGCGCCCGCACGACATCAAGAGATTCGTGCACCCCGAGGTCGGTGCACTCGAACTGAGCTGTCAGCGACTCGTCGACCCCGCCGAGTCGCACTCACTCCTGGTCTACACCGCCGCCCCCGGCAGCGAGAGCCACGAGAAGCTGCGCATGCTCGCCGTCATCGGGGCCGGCGTCGGCTAGGGCGGCTCAGCTGACTGTTCACCTCGCGTTCGCTTACGAGTCCAGCAGTCTCGTAATTGCACGTCACCCGCGCGGGTTTGCATACCGATGGTCTTGAAATCATCGGAAAGGACCCCCGCCATGTCCCGTGTCATGTCCCGCTCCACCCGCTCCTCCCTCCGCCTGCTCGCCCTCACCGGCGCCGCCGCCATCGCCCTCACCGGCTGCCAGGCCGCCACCGCCGACGCATCCGGCGACGCATCCGGTGAGGCCGCAGCATCCGACGCCCCCATCACGATCGCGACCATCCCGCTCGGCGACGACCCGAGCGTCGAGAACCCCGCCGACGCGCTCGCGCGGCTGATCGCCGAGGAGACCGGACGCGAGGTCGAGGTCACCGACGTGCCCGACTACCTCAGCGTCGTCGAGGCGATTCGCGCCGACCACGTCGACATCGGCATCATGAGCGGCTTTCCCTCGGCCCTCGCCGTGAACACGGGCGAGGTCGACGCGCTCGTCGCCTGGGCGGCCGACGACACCCCCGTCTCGACCTGCGTCGTGCTCGCCGACTCCCCCATCGAGACCCTCGAAGACCTCGAGGGCACCACGGTCGCCTTCGCCGATCAAGCCTCGAGCTCGGGCTATTTCATGCCCGTGCACATGCTGCACGAGGCCGGCCTCGAGAACGGCGTCGACTACGAGGGCGTCTTCTCGGGCGGCCACGAGGGCAGCTTCATCGCGCTGCAGCAGGGACAGGTGGATGCTGCATGCACCGCCGTCATGCTCACCGAGCTGGGTGCACCCTACTTCCCGTTCGCGGACGGCGAGTGGCGCGGGGTCGGCGAGAGCGCCTCGATGCCGGTCTCGGGGAGCGTCCTCGTGCGCCCCTCGCTCGACGCCGAGACCCGCACGCTGCTCGAGGAGGCGATCCCCGCCGTCTTCTCCGAGGAGAACGCCGAGGCGCTGGGCGCGTACGGTGAGGGCTTCATCGGCCAGGAGATCATGATCGCCCCCGACGCGAGCATCTTCGACGGGTTCGTCGACATCGCCGCCGTCGCGGGCGTCCAGCTCGAGGACCTGCGCTGATGACGGCGCTCGCCCCGGCGGTGCGCGCGCCCCAAGGCCCGCCCTCGACCGGTCCCGTCGTGGACGTGCAGGACCTCTCTGTCGCCTACGCCGACACGAGCGTGCTCGAGGGAGTGGACCTCCAGCTGCACCCGGGCGAGATGGTCGCCCTCCTCGGCGCCTCCGGCTCGGGAAAGTCCACCCTGATGCGCAGCCTCACCGGATTCGCACCCATCACGGCCGGCCGCATCACGGTCGCCGGCCGTGATGTCGCCTCCCTCCGCCCGCGAGAGATGCGGACCCTGCGCTCCGACGT
Organism: Microbacterium sp. HA-8; assembly: GCF_046111165.1. Classification (NCBI taxonomy): domain Bacteria; kingdom Bacillati; phylum Actinomycetota; class Actinomycetes; order Micrococcales; family Microbacteriaceae; genus Microbacterium; species Microbacterium sp. HA-8. The sequence goes on along the minus strand of NZ_CP162025.1, from coordinate 836,425 downwards.
CGGACAGATCTTCCAGCAGTTCAACCTCATCCCCCGCATGAGCATGCTCACGAACGTGCTGACCGGGGGCCTTCACCGCGCCGGGCCGTACAACCTGGTCGGCGGCTTCGGGCGCGAGCAGCGCACCCGAGCCCTGGAGCTGCTCGACCGGGTCGGCATCGCCCACAAGGCGACCGCACCCGCCCGCTCGCTCAGCGGCGGGCAGCAGCAGCGCGTCGCGATCGCCCGCGCCCTCATGCAGCGGCCGCGCGTGATCCTCGCCGACGAACCCGTCGCGTCGCTCGATCCCAGACTGGCCGACTCGGTGCTCGCTCTGCTGCGCGAGATCGCCGAAAACGACGGCATCCCGGTGCTGGTCAGCCTGCACGTGCTGCCGCTCGCGCTTGGCCACAGCGACCGCATCGTGGGCCTGCGCCACGGCGAGGTGCGGGTCGCAGCCCCCACGACCGAACTCGACGCCGAGAGCCTCGCGGTGCTGTACGACGACACCGAAGGGGGACACGACCATGACGACCACATCTTCTGAGCGCCCGCCGCGCACCCGCGAGCGCACGCCCGCGACCCTCGACCCGGCCGAGCGCCACCGCCTCGAGCGCGCGATGCGGCTGCCGCGCACCCGGTTCCTCCTCGGCATCCCGATCGCGATCCTCGTGCTGCTGTGGTCGTTCCAGGGCGCGGAGTTCAACGTCGGCAAGCTCGCCGAGGGCGCCGTCAACATGTCGGAGTTCATGAGCCGGCTCTTCCCGCCGGATTTCAGCGACTTCGGCACCATCGTGGCGCTGCTCATCGAGACCCTCCAGATGGCGATCGTGGGTACCGTGCTCGGCGCGGTCCTCTCGCTCGTGGTCGCGTTCGGCGCGTCGTCGAATCTCGCGCCCACCTGGCTCTACTACTGCTCCCGGTGGGTCATGAACATCATCCGCGCGGTGCCCGACCTGGTCTTCGCGCTCATGTTCGTCTCGGCCGTCGGCCTCGGCCCCTTCGCCGGAATCCTCGCCATGACCCTCGGTTCGATCGGCTCGATCGGCAAGGTCTTCGCCGAGGCCATGGAATCCGTCGACCCCGGCCCTCTGACCGCGATGGAGGCGGTCGGCGCCTCCAAACGCCAGGTGATCCAGTACGGCGTGCTGCCGCAGGCGGCACCCCTGCTCGTGTCGTACACGCTGCTGCTGTTCGAGGGCAACGTGCGCGGGGCGACGATCCTCGGCCTCGTCGGCGCCGGCGGCATCGGCCTCGAGCTGACCACCGCCATGCGCATGTACGACTACGGGCACCTGAGCGCCATCATCATCTGCATCATCGTGCTCGTCACGGCCATCGACCAGGGCAGCGCCCTCATCAGAAAGCGAATCACATGACCACCATCGACATCACCCTGAGCGCTCCCGTCAACCTGCGCGACCTCGGCGGCATCCCCGTCGCCGGCGGCACCCTGCGCCCGGGGCTGGCCGTGCGCGCCGACGACCTCTCGATGATCACCGAGGCGGATGCCGTCACCCTCACCGAGCGCGGACTCTCGAGCGTCATCGACCTCCGCTCGAGCGGCGAGGTCGCCCTCACCGGCCGCGGGCCGCTCGCGGGGCTTCCCGTCGCCTACCACCACCTGCCGCTCATGGCCGACATCGGCGAGGGGATGCCGCGCGAGGGCCTGCGCGCCTTCACCCACGAGGCGATGGGCCGGATGTACGTGCGCATGGTCGAGGGCGCGGCGCCGCAGCTCGCGACCGCTCTCACCGTCATCGCGCTCGCGCCCGGCGCGACCGCGTTCCACTGCGCCGCCGGACGCGACCGCACCGGCGTCGTGGCCGCGCTCCTGCTGCTCGCCCTCGGCGCCACCGACGACGACATCGTCGAGGACTACGCCCGCACCGAGCCGAACATGTCGGCCATCAACGAGCGCATGCGCCCCGTCATGGGCGTGCTGCTCGGGCGGCTCGGATTCGACCTCGACGAGATGACCGCGCTGCAGTCCGGCCTGGGCGAGGCGGCGATGGCGATCTCGATGCGCGTCCTGCTCGGCGAGCTGCGCGAACGCCACGGCGACCCGCTCGCGCCCGTGCGCGCTGCCGGCCTCGGCGACGAGACGATCGCGCGCCTGCGGGCGCGGGCGGTCGGCGCATGAGCGCGGGCGCGGCGATCGCCCCGCGCCGCCCCGGTCGTCCCCGCGACGAAGACATCGACGGACAGATCCTCGACGCCGCACTGGCGCTCATCGACGCCGGCGAGCCCGTTACGGTGAGCCGTGTCGTCGCCGGCTCCGGTGTCAGCCGCGCCGCCCTGTACCGGCGCTGGCCCTCGCTCACGCAGCTGATCGCCGCCGCACTCGACCAGGGCCGCGTCGTGCCCGGCCCGCTCGACCTCGGCGACGACGAGGCGAGCGTCAAGGCGGCGGTCCTCGGGGCGCTCTTCGGCGATCCCGAGACCGCGCTCGCCGGCTACCCGGAGCAGCGCTTCCGCCAGCGGATCGCGCTCGCGATGGCGGACCGCGGACTGCAGCGCGCCTACTGGACCAGCCACGTATCCCGGCGCCGGGTCAGCCTCGAAGCAGCCCTGCGCACGGCGATCGAGCGCGGCATCCTGCGTCCCGAGCTCGATCCCGCCGCCTGCTTCGATCTGCTCGCGGGCGTGGTCTACTACCAGATCGTCGTGCGCGGCGACAGCTTCAGCGACCCGGCGATGCGAGACCGATGCCGCGCCGGGTTCGAGGTGGCGTGGGAGGGTATGGTGCGGCGTAGGTAGGGCGCCGCAGCGATGCAGGGAGATCACGAATGACGGACACGCGCGCGCACGACCCGGCTCTCGGAGCCGTCTCGATCGGGATCGCGGCCGCGGCGGGCCCGGAGGTCGCCGCCCGGATCGCGCCCGCCGCGCAGGACGCCGGATTCCGTGCGCTGTGGGTCAACGACACCCCCGGACACGACGCCCTCGAGGTGCTCGCCGCGGCCGCCACCGTCACGAAGCACCTGGTGCTCGCGACAGGCGTCGTGCCGGTGGATCGACGCCCACCCGCCTCGATCCTGCGCACGGTGCGCGACCTGGGCCTGCCCGAGGATCGACTCGTGCTCGGCATCGGCTCGGGCGCCCTGCGCCGCGGCGCGCTCGAGTCCGTCGACGATGCCGCGCGGGCGCTGCGATCAGCGACTGTGGCCGAGGTCTACGTCGGTGCCCTCGGCCCCCGCATGCGCGGACTCGCGGCACGGGCCGCACACGGCGCCCTGCTGAGCTGGCTGACCCCCGAGGCCGCACGCGAACAGGCCGAACCGCTCGCCGCGGCGGGCTCCCGATCCGCCCTCTACGTGCGTACCGCGTGGGACGCCGACGCGAACGATCGGCTCGACGACGAGGCCCACCGTTACGCGGCGATCCCCTCCTACGCCGCCCACTTCGGCCGGCTCGGCATCACCGCACTCGACACGGTGATCCGGGGCGGGGATGCTGCGGCTCCGCGCCGCGTGCAGCGTTATCGCGCCGCCGTCGACGAGGTGGTGCTGCGCGCCATCGTCGCCGACGACACCCCGGACGCCTACCTGCGTTTTGTGCACCGCGCGGCGGAGGTCGTCGCGGGGTAGCGGGCCTCAGACCGAGCGAAGGGCCTCGTCGCGGCGACGGGCGGCGATCGCCTCGATGCGGTGCGCAAGCGCCCGCGGCTCATCGACCGCCGCGGGGTTCACAGCGCACCAGAGCGCCCAGTCCGTGCTTGCCACGTGGAACACCGCCGTGCGCAGGTCGGTGTACTCCTTCTTGACCTGAGCGCCGACCTCGTCGGTGCCGTCGCCGAAGATCGTGCCCGCACTCACGAGCTGCTCACCGTCGAGGTAGACGCGGGCGCGCGTGTACGCGTCTATCGGGTGCGCGGCCGCGGCCTGCCATACACGATCCTCGTACACCTCGATCGGGTGCGTCACCGAAGGATCCGAGCGCAGCGGCTCGGACCGGCGCCACCCCTCGAGGGAGACCACACCGAGCTTGCGTGGCTCGACCACTCCCGCGGCGCGCCGGGCTGTGGCCAGCCGCATCCGCGCACTCTCGACCGCCTTGCGTCCGCCGCGGGAGGTGGCGAACCGATCGAGGTCGTCGATGAGCGCCGCCTCGCCCGGGATGTCGCGGGCGAGGGCCGCCGCCACGATGCGCTCGATGCGGCGCTCGAGCTCGGCGTCGGAACCCTCCGGGAGCGCGCCCTGCGGAATCAGGTGCGCCGACGGATCGTACGGTGTGGTGTGCGCGGTCCAGGCATCGCCGTCCCACCAGCGCAACGCCTGCGCGCCGTCGTGCTCCGGGTACCAGCCCGGGGGCGTCGTGGCGAAGTTTTCGGGCATGGCCGACCCCAATCGATCCTCACTCCCCCGCGCACACATTAGCGGTTCGGCCCCTCGCGCCGGATACCCCTGAGGGGTACCATGGTCGCTAGATGATACCCCCATGGGGTACCAAGAGCGAATGAGGTATCGACATGAACACCACACGCAGGACACGACCCTTCGCCGCCCTGGCGCTGAGCCTCACCCTCATCGGCGGGCTCGCCGGATGCGTCGCGGATCCGGCGGACCCCGGAATGCCGGGGATGCCCGGAATGAGCCAAATCGACCCGACACCCGCCGCCTCGGCGTCCGACGCCGACATGGCCGACCGGATGTTCGTGATGATGATGATCCCCCACCACGAGCAGGCGATCGAGATGAGCGACTTCATCCTCGACGACCCCGACATCGACGACCGCGTACGAGATCTCGCGCAACGCATCAAGGATGCGCAGGCACCCGAGATCACGCTGATGCAGAGCTGGCTGGAGGACTGGGGCATGGGCGGGATGCCCGACACGGATGACATGCCAGGGATGGGCGACGGGATGCTGTCGCAGGAGGAGTTGGAGGCACTCGGCGAGGCATCGGGCCCGACCGCCGCCCGACTCTTCCTCGAGCAGATGATCGCGCATCACGAGGGAGCGATCGACATGGCAGAACAGGAGCTGGAGAACGGCACCGACCCCGACGTGCTCGAGCTCGCTCGCACGATCGTCGCCACACAGACCGAGGAGATCACCCTCATGCGCGAGATTCTCGCCGACCTTTAGGGAATAGGTCGGGGGTCCAGACCGCTAACCGCATATACCCCTAGGGGGTATAACTCGAGGAGGCGAATGATGAACGACAGCGCAAATCACACGCACACCGGCTCGCACACGCACGGGGCGCACGACGGCACCCCCGAGCACCAGCACCAGCACCAGCACCACCGCGCCGACCACGTCGCCGTGTTCCGACGGCTGTTCTGGGCCAACCTGGCCCTCGGCATCCCCGTCGTCGCCTTCTCGGGCATGTTCGCGACGCTGATCGGCTACGACCTGCCCGATTTCTTCGGCACTCAGTGGATCGCTCCCGTGCTCGGCACCGTGATGTACCTGTGGGGCGGACGCCCGTTCCTCGTCGGCGCGATCGCCGAGCTGCGTGAGCGCACCCCCGGCATGATGCTCCTGATCGGCCTGGCCATCACGGTCGCCTTCATCGCGTCCTGGGGAGCGAGCCTCGGCATCCTCCATCACGAACTCGAGTTCTGGTGGGAGCTCGCGCTGCTCATCATCATCATGCTTCTCGGCCACTGGCTCGAGATGCGCTCCCTCGCCCAGACCACCTCGGCGCTGGATTCGCTCGCCGCCCTCCTGCCCGACGAGGCCGAGCGCGTCGAGGGCGACGCGGTCGTCACGGTCCACCCCGCCGATCTGAGAGTGGGCGACGTCGTCGTGGTCCGCCCCGGCGGCAGCGTGCCGGCGGACGGCCGCGTCGTCGACGGACGCGCCGACATGGACGAGTCCATGGTGACGGGAGAGTCCCGTCCCGTGACACGCGAGGTGGGCGACACCGTCACGGCGGGCACCGTCGCCACGGATTCCGGCCTGCGCGTCGAGGTCACCGCCACCGGCGACGACACCGCCCTCGCCGGCATCCAGCGACTGGTCACCGAGGCGCAGAACTCGACCTCGCGCGCCCAGCGCCTGGCGGATCGCGCCGCCGCGTGGCTGTTCTGGTTTGCGCTGACCGCGGCCGCCCTGACGGCGGTGGTGTGGACCCTCGTCGGCGATCCCGACGCCGCCGTCATCCGCACGATCACCGTCCTCGTCATCGCGTGCCCGCACGCCCTGGGACTTGCCATCCCCCTCGTCGTCTCGATCGCCACCGAGCGCGCGGCCCGCGCCGGCGTGCTCGTCAAGGACCGCCTCGCTCTCGAGAGCATGCGCACCGTCGACACGGTGCTCTTCGACAAGACCGGCACCCTCACCCGCGGCGAGCCGACCGTGACGGCGACGCAGGCGGTCCCGGGCAGCAACGTCGACCTCGTGCTCGCACTGGCTGCCGCCGCCGAGGCCGACAGCGAGCACCCCCTCGCCCGGGCGATCGTGCGAGCCGCGACGGATCGTGAGGTCTCCGTGCCCCGTGCCTCGGCCTTCACCTCCTCCCCCGCCGTCGGCGTCACCGCGACGGTCGACCGCCACGAGATCCGGGTGGGCGGGCCACGACTGCTCGCCGAGATCGACGCGCACGAGATGGATGCCGCCGCCCGCTGGCACGCAGAGGGGTCGATCGTGCTGCACGTCGTGCGCGACGGCGTCGTGATCGGAGCCCTGCGACTGGCCGACGAGGTGCGTCCCGAGTCGCGCGAGGCGGTGGATGCGCTGCACCGCCGCGGGATCGAGGTCGTCATGATCACGGGCGATGCCCGCGCCGTCGCCGAGTCGGTCGGCGACGAGCTCGGCATCGACCGCGTGTTCGCGGGCGTGCGCCCCGAGGACAAGGCGGCGAAGGTCGCGGCGCTGCAGGCCGAGGGCCGGAGAGTCGCCATGATCGGCGACGGCGTCAACGACGCGCCCGCGCTCGCGCAGGCCGATGTGGGCATCGCGATCGGCGCGGGCACCGACGTCGCGATCGCCTCGGCCGGGGTGATCCTCGCCGGATCCGACCCCCGGGCCGTGGTCTCGGTCATCGAGCTCTCACGCGCGAGCTACCGCAAGATGCGGCAGAACCTCTGGTGGGCGGCGGGCTACAACCTGCTGTCGGTACCCCTGGCGGCGGGCGTCCTGGCGCCGATCGGATTTGTCCTGCCGATGTCGGTGGGCGCCATCCTGATGTCGCTGTCGACGATCGTCGTCGCCCTCAACGCGCAGCTGCTGCGCCGGCTCGACCTGCGGCCCCAGGCCGTCATCGGCTGAGGCGAGCGCGCGGAGAGCGGACCACCCGAAGGCCGCTCTCCGCGCGCAGATCGTCGGCGACGCTCAGCCCCCCGGTGTTCGCGCCGCGTCGATCTCCCCGTCCCAGTGAAGCGGCCCCCGCCCCGGACCGGCGTTCCGTTCGTCCGATCCGGAAAAAACGGGCATGCCCGAACTGGTATGAATACATGCACATGACGCTGATCGACCGGGGGGCTCAACCGCCATGTCAGATTCACTCGACGGTTCGGGTTCGCACGAGGCCATCGACGACACGCTCGCGACCCTCTCCGCCGACCTGCGCGCGCTGCGCTTGAAAGCGGGCAACCCCACCCTGTCGGCACTCGCGCACCAGACGGGCATCTCCAAGACGGTGCTGTCGGAGGCGTTCGCCGGGCGGCGACTGCCCTCCGCGCGCACCGTCGACGGCATCGTCGACGCGTGCGGCGGTGAGTCCGCAGCGTGGGTGGCGCGTCGCGACCGCCTGGCCGCGGCGCAGAACGGCCGGGCCGCAGCATCCACCCTCGACGCCGCGCCCACGACGGACGCGCCCGTCGGCACGGCCGTCCCCGCCCCCACCCGCGGCCGCGAGCCACGCCGCGTGCGCCTGAGCGTCGCGATCGCCGCCGCGTTCACCTGCCTGATCCTGGGCGTCGCGGGCACCGTCGGCACCCTCGAACTGCTGCAGCCGCGCGGGCAGGGGGCGACGGCCGCGGCGCCGACCGACAGCGCGACGCCCGGAACGCACGGCGCCTCCGCTCCGCGCATCGCGGTGAAGACGGGCTCGGACCCCGCCTTCACGGAGTGCGTCGACGACGCCGCCGTCGCCGCAGCCGAGACCCGCGCCGAGAACACCCTGCTCGAGATCATCTGGTCGGATGCCTGCCAGGCAGGCTGGGCGCGCATCACCCGATACGACGGTCTGGCCGCGGGCAACGTCGTCTCGGCGAGCATCTACCGGCAGCTCGCCCCGGGCGCCGACGACCGTCAGAGCACCTCCGAGCCCGAAGCCCAGGGCGCCTACACGACGCTGCTCGTACGCCCCACCCCGGACACGAAGATCTGCGCGGTCGGCGCGATCACGATCGACGGCCGCACGATCGACCTCGGCGAACCCATGTGCCTTTAGGCCGCGGTTCGGCAACGGGCCCCGGACGCGCTACGGTTTTGCTCGGGCGTCAGGGGGACGCCGCAGAGGGGGATCTGCATGTCCGGGGAACGAATCGGAATCATCGGCGGGGGAATCGTCGGCATCGCACTCGCGCGCGAACTCGCGCAGGCGGGCGCCGGCGAGGTGACGGTGCTCGAGAAGGAGGCGCGGCTCGCCGCGCACCAGACCGGTCACAACTCCGGCGTCGTGCACGCCGGCCTCTACTACAAGCCCGGATCGCTCAAGGCGACCCTCTGCGCCGCGGGCCGTGTCTCCATCCGCGAATTCTGCGAGGAGAAGGGCCTGCCCTACCGCGAGGTCGGCAAGCTGGTCGTCGCCGTCGACGAGAGCGAGCTGGGCGCCCTCGCCGAGATCGAGCGCCGCTCGATCGAGAACAAGGTGCCCGACCTCGTGCGCATCGACGACGTCGAACGCCTCCGAGAGATCGAGCCGCATGTCGCCGGCGTCGCCGCCGTCCACTCTCCGCACACGGCCGCCGTCGACTACGCGGCCATCACCGAGGCCATGGCGCAGGACGTCCGCGCCGCCGGAGGACACATCCTCCTGCACAGCGAGGTCACCGGCATCCATCTCGAGAACGGCACCGTGCGGGTGATCACCCCCTCGGGGGAACACGTCTTCGACCGGGTCATCGCGTGCTCGGGCCTGCAGTCCGACGTCGTCGCCAGACTCGTCGGCGCCGATCCGTCGCCGAAGATCCTGCCCTTCCGCGGGGAGTACTGGGAGCTCGCTCCCGAACGCGGCGACCTCGTGCGCGGCATGATCTACCCGGTGCCCGACCCGCGGTTCCCGTTCCTCGGAGTGCACTTCACCCGCGGCGTCTACGACGACATCCACATCGGCCCCAACGCCGTCCCCGCCCTCGCCCGCGAGGGCTACGGCTGGCTGCGTGTCTCACCGAAGGACACGATCGAGTCGCTGCGCTGGCCCGGGGCCTGGCCGCTGGCCAAGCAGCACTGGCGCATGGGAGTCGATGAGATCAGCGGATCGCTGATCAAGCCGCTTTACTACCGCAAGGCGCGGCGCTTCATCCCCGAACTGAGGATGAGCGACCTCACCGCGAAGACCTCCGCGGGCGTGCGCGCGCAGGCCTGGGGGCGAGGCGGCGAGCTGCTCGATGACTTCGCCGTCGATCAGGTGGGCCCCGTGACCCTTCTGCGCAACGCGCCCTCGCCGGCAGCGACCAGTTCGATCGCCATCGCCCAGTACGTCATCGAGCACTATCTCGACCCGGCGAAGGTCAGCTGAGCAGCCGCAGCACTCGCGCGAGGGTCGCCTGATCTTCGCGGCTGATGCCCTCCAGGGCGAGGGCCTCGAGACGCGCCAGTTCGGTCATGGCCGCATCCACCCTCGACTCGCCCTCGGCGGTGATGCGCACGAGGACACCCCGACCATCGAGCGGATTGGGTCTGCGCTCGACCAGGCCGCGGGTCGACAGCTTGCCCAGGCGGGTCGTCATGGCAGCGCTGCCGATCATCGTCGCCTCGATCAGCTGCGCCGCACTCAGCTCCGTGCCCGCACGGCGGAGGGCGGCGAGCACGTCGAACTCCCAGACGGCCAGCCCCGCCGAGCCGAACGCCGCGGCACGCAGGCGCGTCAGACGGTGGGAGGCGCGACGCAGGCGCGACATGACATCGAGGGGGGTGAGGTCGACCTCGGGCAGCAGCTGCGACCACGCGTCGATGATCAGATCGACCTCGTCGTCACGCGCGCCGGAACCCATGAATCGACCGTAACGCGCGATTGCGGCACCGAGTGCACGACCTGTCGCCCAATGCACGACCTACACGCGCGAGATTTGTCGTGCGCTCGACGACACCTCGTGCACTCGACGCCGAGGGTCTCGCGATCAAGGCACGAGGAGACCGGCGGAGGCGAGAAACCGGGCGGGCTCGAGCCGGATCACGACGCGCCGCGGATTCACACGCGGAGCGCGATACCTCATCGTGTACAGCGCAACGGCGTGGGCGACGGCATCCGGCTCCCGCTCGATCACGGCGTGCCCCGCGATGCTCAGCCAGCGCGCGCCCTCGACCTGCGCCACCGTGGCCCGCGGATCGCGTTCGATGTTCCGCACCTTCTGATTGCCGTCGCTCGTGATGATGCGCACGACGCCATCGGACAGGGTGAAGCCCACCGCCACGGCGTGGATCAGACCCGACGGCGCGATCGTCGACAGCGTCGCAAGATGGCGTTCGGCGGCGAAGCTCTCGCCGTCCGGGGTCAGGGCACGGAGAGTGGGCACGTCGCCCACCGTAGCGCGCTTAGAATCACCGGGTGCCTGCCGCGACCGTCGTCCTCCCCTGGCGCCCGGCGTCCTCGCGCATCGCGGCCTTCGAGTCCGTGATCGCCTGGTACGCGCGCCAACTGCCCGAACTGCGGGTGCTCACCCTCGACTCCCCCGACCCCGTCTTCAACCTGGCGCTGTGCCGCAATCTGGCGGTCGCGGCTCAGGCCGACCCCGACGACGTGGTCGTGCTCGGCGACGCCGACACCCTCCCCGAACCCGAGCCGCTCCGCCAAGCCATCGCCGCCGCGCGCACGTCGGGACTCGTGCACCTGCCCTACACCGCGTACCACTGGCTGGGCGCCGCGGGATCGGCGCAGTTCGCCGCCGGCGTCGCGCCCGATCGGTGCGACCACGAGCTCGTGCGCGGGGCCTGCTCGGGCGTCTACGTCACGACCCGCCGCACGTGGGAGCGCCACGGCGGGCAGGATCCCCGCTTCCGCGGCTGGGGCTACGAGGACGCCGCCTGGAACCTCGCCCACACCACGATCCTCGGCGCTGCGCCGCAGCGGCACGAGGGACGCGTCTACGCCCTCCACCACGTCGCCGAGACCCGCGCCGGCACCCTGTTCGACGCCAACGCGGCGCTGATGCGACGCTACGAGGCGGCGTCGGGGGATGCCGCCGCGATGGCCTCGCTCGTCAGCGAGCGGTAGGCGCGCTCGGGCCCGGGCACATCGCGCTGATCGGCAGCGATGGCCGACAGCATCCGCGTATCGATACCCTCGCGCGTCAGCAGCGCGTCGAGCGCGACGGTGAGCTGCGCAACGGTGGCGTCGTTGGGGGCGAGGGAGACCCCCACACGGGTGCGCTCGATCGCGGCGGCGCCGGCGAACTGATCGGTCGAGAAGGGCAGCACGAGCAACGGCACACCCGCCCCGAGCGCCTCGGTGACCGAGTTGTTGCCGCCGTGCGTCACGGCCGCCGCGGCCGCGCCGAGCAGGCGCACCTGCGGCAGATACGCGCGCACGAGCCAGTCCGCGGGCACGGGTCCGATATCCGACGGCGCGGTCGATCCCGTGGCGACGGCGGCGCGCACGCCGAGGCCGCGCAGCGCGTCGCAGACGCGGCGCAGCACATCGCCGCGCACCGAGAGGAAGCTGCCGAAGCTGACGTAGACGAACGGCTCGCCCGCGGCCAGCCACCCGTCGACGTCGGCATCGGCGGGCTCCTCGCGCCTGGTCGAGCCGAGGAAATCGGCCCCCGCCGCGGTGGATGCCGGGGCCAGCTCCCGCGGATAGTTGTAGAGCACCCGCGGCCCATGCTCGGCGAACGCCGACGGCGACCCGGCGGCCCGGGGGTCGAGGGCCGTCGCCGTGCGGTTCCATCCGGCCGTGAAGTTCGCCGACACCCGTTCGCAGACCGCGCGCAGCGCCGCGAGCTCATCGGGGCGCGGCGCGAACGCGGCGGGCCACGCGGGCGGGTATCCGTACAGCTCATCTCCCACCGGCAGCGCGCTCGGATGCCCGAGCACGACGTCGGCGTAATCGTGCCCGGCGACGTCGAGCGCGAGGCGGGCGCTGAAGGCGAGGTGGTCGATCAGGATGCTGTCGGGTCGCACGTCGTCGATGATCCGCAGCGTCGCCCGGCCCGCCGTCACGGGGTCCCACATGAGGTCGGTCAGGCGCTCGTTCGCCTGATAGAGCAGCGTCGGCACCATCCCCTCGCGGGTCGCATCGAAGAATCCGCGCAGCGAGTCCGCCTCCTCATCGGGCTGATCGTCAGCACGGATGACGCCGGGGTTGGATCCGCGGCCCAGCTGCAGGTGCACCCGCTCGAACCCGAACGAGGCGACGATCGCATCCGTCGAGGGGCCGGTCGCGACGACGACCCGCTCGCCGCGCTCGCGCCACGCCGTTGCGAGGGTGACCAGCGGCAGCAGGTGCGATGCGTAATCGGGGCTGATGACCAGAAGAGTCACCGTCTCGCCTCCTTCACGAGGTCGTCTCCACGACCGCGCGCAGCTCGGCCTCGTCGCGGGCGACTCGTCCGTAGACACCGTCCAGTGCCGTCGCCATCCGCTGGATCGTGAACCGCTCGCGCACCATCGCCCGCGCCCGCTCGGCACGCGCGTCGTCGGTCTCGGCGTCCGCGGTGCCGAGGGCGGCATCCAGAGCCGCCGAGAGCGCTTCGACATCCCACGTCTCGGTCAGCTCGCCCGTGACCGCGTGCTCGACGTACGTCGCCGGCCCGCCGCCGTCGGGGGCGACGACGTAGAGCCCCGCGGCCATCGCCTCGAGCAGCGCGATGCCGAACTCCTCCTTGATGCTCGCGCAGGCGTAGACGCCGCGCGGGGCGACGAACCCCGGCAGGCCCGTGCGCGCGGCGGCGAGCCAGCGCGCGGTGATGTCGTTGGGTCGGTGTCCGGGAAGGATCAGGCCCGCTTCGGCGCGACGGTGAGCGGGCACGAGCTTCTCGATGCGCTCGAGCTGCTCGCGCTCGTCGAGCGAGGGATGCTCGAGGTCCCCGCCGACGATGAGTAGGTTGGCCCGCTCGGCGCAGCCCGCGCGGGACCAGGCCTCCACCAGCGCCGCCATCCCCTTGACCCGGTGCAGCCGCCCGACGCTGACGACGAGCGGCAGCCCCCGGCGATGCGGCGCAAGATCCGCCACGCGCGCCTGCAGTTCCGCGATCGCGGGCACGGCGGGCGCGCCGCCGGCGGCGGCGGTCGCATCGGCGAGCGCCGCCTCGATCGTGACGAGATCCACACCCTCGGGCACGATCGAGTGCCGTTCGGCGTGCGCCGCCATGTCGATGCCGACGAGGCGGCGGATGTCGTCCTCGAGTCGGGGCCGCGGAAAGAACACCGTGTGCGCGGCATTGGCCGCCAGGCTCTGCACGAGACGCGTGCGGAACCAGAAGTGCTCGAGAAGATCGATGTCGCCGAAATCGGCACGCGTGATGCGGCCGGCCCGGTCGAGCGACTCGATCACGCCGTGCGGATCGGGGGCGACGGTGAAGACCACCGGGATGCCGAGCTCGCGCGCGACGTCCGCGGCGGCGAGGCTGCCGACATCGGCCATGCGCAGGTGCAGCAGGTCGACCCCGCCCGCGGCTCGGAGCACCCGGCGGATGCCGCGGCGCACAGTCACGCGCAGGGGCCACGCCGCGGCCGAGGGCACGGGGTCGCGCAGCAGCGGGATCCGGCCGTACACGTGCCCCTCGTCGGCGTCGCGCAGAGCGGACAGATCCGAGGTCGCGGTGACGATCGCGCCGCGGGAGAGCGTGATCACGCGGCGCACGGTGGGCGAGGGGTCGGCCGAGAGCGCGTCGCCCAGACGCACGAGCAGCGTCGCGATGCCGCCGTTGTCGCCCGCGCCGGCGGCGCTCAGGCGCGGGTCGATGTCGGCGTGCAGGAACAGCTGCGCGATCGTGAGCCCCTCGGTGCGCACGGCCTCGGCGGGCGCGGGCACCTCGAGGTCGCGCAGGGCGAGACCCGCGACATCACCGATGACGCCACCCTCCTCGACCAGCCCCTCGAGGGCGGTGACAAGGCTCCGGGCGCGGGCGCGCTGGCCGAGCGCCGCGATCGCCGCGATGCGCGCGGCGTCGTGCTCGCCGTCGTCGACGGCGACGCGCAGCAGCGGCGCGGTCGCGATCGCGGCGCGAACGAGTCCCAGGGTTTCGACGAGCCGTCCGCGCGCGCCCGGCTCCGCCACACCCAGCAGCGCACCCTCGACGCCGACCACGAGCAGCTCGGGCACGGCTGCCGACCACTGCTCGAGCGAGCGCTGGGCGAGCATGCCGGTGAAGCCGCCCGCGGCGACGAGCGACAGCATCCGCCCGATCGCCTCGGGCCTCGGAAGCCCCGCGCCCAGCGCCCACGCGGTGTGCTCGCGCACGAAGGTGCGGGGGTCATCGAGCAGGCGCACGAGCGAGCGGGCCGCCTCGCCGTCGTTGATCTCGGCGAGCGCGTGGACGGCGGCGATGACGACGAGCTGATCGTCGCCGTGCATCGCGCGATCGAGCACCCGCAGGGTGCGCATGCCGGGATCGCGGCCCGCCTCGAAGGCGAGGTCGTCGGCCAGGCGCAGGGCGTCGACGATGGTGGGCGCCTGCGCCACCGCGTCGAGAGAGGTCTGGATGCCCACGTTCGCTCCTTGTCGCCGGGCGCGATACGGGGTGGTCTCCCGGGCGCGCGGCATGATGATAGTCCGACCATATGGCCGTTATACGGTGAAGGGCCCGGCCTTGACATCGGGTTTTCTCACCGGGAGTCCTTGTATGCACATCATCGCCATCGGCGACATCGGCGTCACGGATCAGATGATGCACATCGGCGACGAGGCGATGTTCGAGGCCCTGGTCGACGAGATGCGCGCTCGGGGCGCCACCGCGATCACGGGGCTCAGCGCGGCACCGCGCGAATCCGCTGTGCGGTACGGCATCGACGCCCTGCCGCGTATCGGGTTCGCGCCCGCGCGGGCCGCCGGCGCGGAGCGGTTCGCGGCGGTCGTGCGCGCCATCGACGCCGGCGGCGGGCTGAGCGCCGACGATCCGTTCTGGGCGGTGCGGGATGCTGTCGCCTCGGCCACCGGCGTCGTGATCGCGGGTGGCGGCAACATGGCCTCCACCTGGCCGCTGCACATCTTCGAACGCGCGGCCCTCGCGCGTATCGCCGCGGCGGCGGGGGTTCCGCTCGTCGTCACGGGTCAGACGCTCGGCCCCGAGCTCACGCCGCCGGACCGCGTCGTGCTCGGCGAGGCACTGCGTTCGGCGAGAGTCGTCGGGCTGCGCGAGGAGGCGTCGGGCCGCCTGGCCGCCGAGCTCGGCGTGCCGGGCGATCGGGCGCTGGTCACACTCGACGACGCGTCGTTCCTCGGGTGGGACGACCCGTCGGGTGATTCGGCGGGCGGCGCGGGCGCGGCGGGGTACACGCTCGTGAGCCTCTCGACGCACCTCGGCGGACGCGACCGCCGCGCGATCGTCCGCGGCCTTGCGCACCTGCTCGATCGGCACGCCGATGAGACGGGGCAATCGACGCGATTCCACGCGCATTGGGGTTCGCTCCGGTCGGGCGAGAGCCGCGGCGATGCGATCCTGCACAACGAGGTGCGCGCGCAGATGCGCACGCCGTCCGATGTCGTGCCGACGGGTGATCCGCGCGCAGCCGCGCGCCTGGCCCGCGGCGCCTCGCTGCTCGTCTCCAGCCGCTACCACCCCGTCGTCTTCGCCGCGCCCGCAGGGGTCCCGGTGCTCGCGCTCTCGGCCGACGACTACACGCGCGTCAAACTCGACGGCGCCCTCGGCCGCTGGGGCCAGCATGGCGTCCGAGACCTCGACGAGATCGCGGACGCCGGCACGGGCGCGGCAGGCGCGGGCATGGATGCTGCCGCCGACGCCCTGCGCGGCATCCACTCGTCGTCGGCGCAGACGCGCGCCGCCGCCGCCCGACTCCGGCCGGGCGCGCGCGCCGCCGCAGCCGACTGGTGGGAGCGCGTCGCCGAAGCCCTCGCGCCCTAGCTTCGCGAGAGTCGAGCGACCGGATCAGCGCGGGCAGGTCATGAGGGGCTTCGGCCCCGACCGGTCGAACGTGTGCTCGCTCATCGGCGCCCCGCACAGCGGACACGCACGGTCGGTGCGCGAGGGCTCGGGTTCACTCTCGTAGGGGCCGACCGCGGCGGGACCCGCGACCCGGATCAGGCGGGAGTTGAACCAGGCGTACCAGCCTCCGGCCTCGCGCACCCGCTCTCTGAATGTGCTCATGATGTCAGGTGCTGGATGCCGATTCCGATGACGTAGATCGCCGCGCCGGCCCCGATCAGCAGCAGCGTGAGCGTCACGAACGCGAGCGCGAGGCCGTCGATCGGCAGCTCGCCCGTGCCGGTCAACCCCTCGTGCGCCCGCCGGTAGCGCGCCGAGGCGCGGATGTATCCCGCGGCCGCGGCCGCCACGCCGGCGACACCGAGCACCGCCGCGACGACGCCGATCGCCTCGCCCGCGAAGCGCACCACCACGGCGCTGGCCACCGCGAGCGCAAGACAGGTGCGACGCCACGCCAGCAGGGTCCGCTCGGGCTGCAGCCCGGGGTCGAACGGGATCCGCGAGGGCGTGGTCACCTGCGCCGCCCCCTCACCAGAAGAATCCGAGCGTCAACAGCACGACCCCGAGCACGACGCCGACGATGATGACGAGCCCCGTGCTAGGTGCGGGAAGCGCCTGGTTCTCACGGAGGGCACGCTCGGTGCGCAGCCACCCGACCCACGCCTGGACGGCGGCCAGCACCCCCAGCAGCACGAAGACGACCGCCGATGCGAGCCGGAACCCGGGCGAGATCGGAACCTGCAGCGCCTCCAGCGCCACCCCCGCCGCGAGCAGCGCGAGCGATGTGCGCACCCACGCCAGGAAGGTGCGCTCGTTGGCAAGACTGAACCGCGGATCCGGCTCGGATCCGCGCGAATACAGCGATCTGGGGAAGCGGTTCGTCATGGGCTCACCCCCGACCCTAGCGGGACCATAGGGTGAAGTCGTGTCCTCCGAAGCGCACTCCGGTCCCTCGATCGCCGCTCCCGCCTGCGGGTCGGAGCCCGGAGCGTGCGGCTGCGGGGCACCGTCACGGTCGGGCCTGCTGAACATCGACACGACGCGCACGAGCCGGGCACCGGCATCCATCCCCGGCGCGGGACGCCACACGATCGCCCAGGCGCAGGTGCCCGCCGGAACCTTCGTGATGGGCGACTCGTCGGGCCACCGCAACCCCGGCGACGGCGAGGTGCCGCTGCACGAGGTCACGCTCGCGGCGTTCGAGATCGACGCCACGACCGTCACCAACGACGACTTCGCGCGGTTCGTCGCCGACACCGGATACCGCACGGAGGCTGAGACGTTCGGATACTCCGCGGTCTTCCACCTCGCCCTCGCCGCCCCGCAGGACGACATCCTCGGCCAGCCGCCCGGCACGCCGTGGTGGTTCGGTGTCCGCGGCGCCGACTGGGCCCACCCGGGTGGGCGGAAGTCCTCGATCGAGGGCCTGGGCGATCACCCCGTCGTGCACGTCTCGCACACCGATGCCCTCGCCTACTGCGCGTGGGCCGGCCGGCGCCTGCCCACCGAGGCCGAGTGGGAGTACGCGGCGCGCGGCGGAATCACCTCGGCGACCTATCCGTGGGGAGACGACGAACCGGATGCCGGGGGCACATGGCGCGCGAACATCTGGCAGGGCGAGTTCCCCCGCACGAACACGCTCGAGGACGGCTTCCTCACCACCGCGCCGGTGCGCTCGTTCGCCCCCAACGGCTACGGGCTGTGGCAGAGCGTGGGCAACGTGTGGGAATGGTGCGCCGACTGGTTCGACCCGAACTACTACGCATCCTCGCCCGGTACCGATCCGCGGGGCCCCGCGCACGGCGAATCCCGCATCCTGCGCGGCGGCAGCTACCTCTGCCACATCTCGTACTGCAACCGCTACCGCAACTCGGCGCGCTCGCAGAACACGCCCGACTCCTCGATGGGCAACGCCGGATTCCGCACCGTCGGCGTGTGACGAGCGCACGCCCCCGGCGTGGTCACCAGATGACGCCGCCGCCGATGGAGATCCCGCCCCACGTCAGAGCGATGAAGATGCCGGCGAAGACGACGGGCGCGATGCCCTTGCCGCTGCGCGCGAGCCCCTTGAGCAGGGCGATGACGGCCAGGATCGCCGCGATGATCGACAGACCGCCGCCTAGAATCAGCCCGATGAACAGCGGAATGGGCATGAGGATCAGGCCCGCCAAGGCGACCCAGAATGCAAACCAGGCAGTCGAGTTCGAGCGGCGTGCGGCAACGTCTGACATGGGATCGATACTCTCAGACTTCTGCGGCCCGTACGCGCACCGGGCTGAGGACACTTCGAGCCGTTCGAGGGCATAGTTCCCCGTCGCCGTCGTCACCGAATCGCTCCCCCATCGCTTCAAAGATCTCCCCGCCGTCGCGCTCTACCCGCACACCACGTACACGCAGACCCGCAGAGTGACCGACGTCCTCACCCGACCTGGCCACCAACTCTGAGGAGAGAGTCGAGCACACCGACACCGCGAGCAGCGGGGTTGGCTCACCTCGATGCCCTCGC
This sequence comes from Microbacterium sp. HA-8, assembly GCF_046111165.1. Lineage (NCBI taxonomy): Bacteria > Bacillati > Actinomycetota > Actinomycetes > Micrococcales > Microbacteriaceae > Microbacterium > Microbacterium sp. HA-8. The sequence goes on along the minus strand of NZ_CP162025.1, from coordinate 817,719 downwards.
AACGCGTCTCGATGAGGCTCGTTCGCGTGAGCGTATGGGGGATCTGCGGGGGGCGATCCGCGGGAACCACGCGAAAGCCCCCGGAATCACAGGAATCTCGGGGGCCTAGCTTGGCGGAGACGGAGGGATTTGAAATCGCGCCGATGGCAACCGAGTCGAACCGAAACCGCGTGATCCCGCGGTTTCTGACCTCGCGATAGGTCTTCTCGATCAGGTGGGTTGGGCTTGATTCGTGGCAGAAACGTGGCGGCTGGCATGGATCAGTCCTGGCCTGCCGGGTTCGACTCGATGATGGCAAGCAGTCGCTCAGTCTGCACGAAGAAGCGGGCAGCGTCGGGACCGATCGCGTGACACACGCTGCGCATGTCCCGCCTCACTCTGCGGAGGTCGTACCGATGCAATGGCTCGAGATGGGCGACACGGTTTCGGAGTCCATGCACGTTCGCCACTCGGCTCACGACGCTGTCTGCTGACCAGGTACCCGGCCACGCGGGGAACGCGTTCCTGATGGCCACAGCCCACAGCTTCTGCTTCGACTTGTTCGCTTTCGACGGAAGAATGTACCGCCATGTCCCGAGCGACATCTGTGCGAGGACGTCATCATGACAGAGCGGACGCCCGTGCTCAGCGGCGATCCGTCGCGCCCGGGTGACCGCGTTCGCCAGTTCCGTCTGGTTGAGCGCGCGCAGAAGGTACGGGTGGGGTCTCAGCGCCCAGTCAGGCGTGCCGGCCATCGCGTCGTTCCAGATGCGAAGCTCACGATCGATGGCATTGCGCAGGATGAGCTCGAAGACGTGAATCGCCTCCATCGCCGCGCCCGCAGCGTGCACGTTCCATTCGAACAGCTCGTGCGCTCGTGCAAGATCACCGCCGGTGTCGACGAGAAGCCGCCGCAACCGTGGACCCCCGATGAATCGGGAACTCACAGGCTCGAGCGGCGACACACACGCTAGACTAGACGTACAAACACCGGACGCTCTGCGGATCGGTGCTTACTCATAAGGGGCCCGGCGCAAGCCGAGGCCCCTTATTCTTTGCGTCGAGATCGACGATTTCGACCTCGGGATCAGAGCACGACTCAGCACACCCCAGCCTCGCGAGCGCATAGCTCCAGGGGATGCGTTCCTGCTCGAGGCGGATGTTCCCCTCTGCGCTCAGCGTCTGCAGCGTCGCGCGTTCACCTGACGTAAGGAACTCGCACACGCCGACGTTCGGTTCGGGATCGATTCCCCAAAGGTCTCGATGATCGAACAGTGTCACAGACTCCATCAACGCTGAGGTTGCTTCGACTCCCCTAGCCCGGAGTCTGTTGAGAATGGCGAATCCATGGGAGTCGAGGTCGCCCCAGTAGGTGACTGTCCGCGCCCAGGGGAGGCGAGCGACGAGATCGACGCGATGGCCTCCGCCGTGCACGGCGATCGCGCCGGGCACATTCGGCATTGCGAGCACTGTGGCGAGGTTCTCGAAGACGAAGACTCGCTGAGGCTGCAACGGGATCCCTGCAAGGTCGTCGACGGGCGCCGACATGTCGCTGAGCCCTCGGAACGAGAGCGATGGGTCAAGCACGCGGATCCGCACCAGCGGTGACGGCTCGCGAAGGCCCAGACCGGATGCGCCGGTTCCCGCTCGATGCAGTGCCTCCACAAGTCCCCTGCGGGCTTCGATCCATTTGGTGTGGATGCCGCGGATCGGCAGTTCTCGGATCAGGAGACCAGATGCCGGGTTCTTGCGCACCCAAGTCAGCACATCGACGAGCCTGTCGAAATCGACACCATCGAGGTCGGCGACCGCGCGGGCATGGGTGCGGAGCACGTCGCCGGCGTCGGGACCGGTCATCCCTCTCAACTTGTCGAGTCGCGCCACCAGAAGTCTCCACCGATCCGCCTCGCCCGCAACTTGAGCGATCACGTCCGGACCGTGTAGGACCGCGCGAACCGGCACCTCCTGCGTTCCGATGCGCGACCAACTTCGGACGACCCACTCGAGTTCGATTCCCGAGCCTTCGCCGACGCCGCGCCAGGCGTCGACCCACTCTCGAACGAGATTGAGGTCGCTGAGCGCCTCCCGCTCCGTTGGCGGACGCAGTGGGACGTCGAGCACGATAGCGGTCTGTTGCTCGGCCGCCCACGTGCGCGCGTCGCGGTCGAAGAGCTTCTTCGCTCGCGCGCGCAGATCGGCTGGGGTGACGAGTGTGGTCACGCGCGAGACTCCGCGCGTGGCGTTGCGGTGACCTCTGGCTGATCGACGGAGAAGACCACGTTTGCCAGCCCTGACGCGCGGCGGTCGGGGTTCGAGACCGACGTGATCGCTCCGACGTAGGGCTCGAGGGTCTGGAGCAGCTTCTGAGGTGTCGCGAGGATCATGTGGAACCCGAACTCTCGGAAGACCTCCATGGCGTTGCGCGTGTATCGGCTGTCAGCTTTGTCGAACGCCTCGTCAAGCACGATCGAACCGAACCGCGGGACCTCGTCCTCTTCCTCGGTGAGCTGGTAGCGCAGCGCGGCGGCGAGGCAGAAGATGACGAGCTTCTGCCTCTGCCCGCCTGACAACCCCTCGGATGAGTCGTACACCCGCATGACCCTGCCGGTCACGTCCTTCTCGCGCGCGAGGAAGCTCACATGAAGCCTTGTGTCGAGCACACGGTTGCGCCAGTCGAGATCGACGCGATCCTTGGAGCCTAACCGTCCGATCACGCGCTGCAGCACGGCAAAGCGCTGCTCCGCGCCGGCAGCCGACTCGTCGGCCCAGTTACCTTCGACGATGCGACGCAGGTCGGAGAGGAACTCGTCGACCTCGGGGGTCCGTGTCGTCTTCACATCGATCTCGAGGAAACGATCCACTCCCTCGAACGGGGATCTTCCCAGTGAGGCGTTGACGGGGAGGACGCGTTCTCGGATGAGCCCAGGGGCGTCGCGGAGGTCACTGAGCAAGTGGGCGACGACATCCTGCGATCGCTCCCGCAACAGCTTGCGGAACTCGGTCTCCTTCTCGGGCAGGCCGCGGGCAAGAATCCCCTCCCGAAGTTCCCGGTACCCGTAGCGGTCGCCGATCTCGGCAGTCAGCTCAGCGGCTGCCGCAGGCCATCCGAGCCGGAATTCCGCCGCATGCCCGGCGAAACGGGCTTCAGCGTCCGCAGCACGGCTGGCGGCAGCATCCTTATCCTTCGAGAGCGCCGACTGCACTCTTCGTGCGACCTCGTCCACCGTCTCCAAGCTGATGGAGCGCCGCTCGGCACGGAACCGACCTTCGAGAGAATCGGCAACCCGCTCATCCACCGGATCGTGTGGGGCGGCATCGAGTTCCGCGATCTGCGCAGCGATTCCGTCGACGTAGCTGCGAGCCACCGCACGGCCCTCCAGAGCGCGCAAATGGTGCTGATTGGTGTCCATCAGCCGCTGCGTTGCACGTTCAGCGACGTCCTGGGCGTCACGGAGGGATCCCGACTCATTGGTGAGCTCCCGGAGCTCGTCAAGCCGAGCCGCCTTGACCGCGGCCGCGGACGCGACATCCACTCGGTCCCAGGTGAACTGCGAAACGCGTGCGAAGACGTCGCGCCGCGTCACCGCATCCTGATGGGCTGCGTCTGCCTCGGCATCCCGTGCGGCCGCCTCATCCATCGCCGCCATGGCTTGGCGACGACGCTCCAGCAACGCCTCGAGCCGGGCTTCTGTATCACCGCCCAGCACCCATCGAGTCGCGTCTTCGACGTCGTGGCGGTCGTCTTTCTCGTACCTGCGCGAGTTGCGCTTGACGAGACCACCGATCGTGACCCCACGTTCGACGTCGTCCAGCTCGTCGGGGTGCGAGACGCAGGCATAGTCGAACTCGGTGGCGATGCGCTTGCGAACATACGCCGCGAAGGGCCCGTCGCTCACCACGAGACGATGCACCAAGGACCGGGAATCCTTCGGGCGACGCGGCTCCTCGACTGAGTGCGGAACCGCCTCGATGACGAGCCGAACGCCAAGTGACCGCGACTCGGCGGCACGCCGGGCCGGCGCAAGGTGCTCGTCGCGTACGAGGAGGGTCGTTGCGAACGGGGCAAGCACTCGCTCAGCTGCGCCGCGCCAAGCGGAGTGCTGCTCGACGACCGAGATGAGTTCGCCGGCGAACGGCAGTGCCGAGACAGGCACGCCGATGGCGTCCGCGACGAATCGCCGAACTCGCAGAAGCTTCTCGTCGAGGTTGCTCCGGTGATCCCTCAGCGACTGAATCTGCTTCGTCACATCGTCCAGCGCCTTGCGCGACCGACTCGCGGCGTCGCGCACGTCAAATGGCACCGCGGGGATGTCGTGAGCAGCCTCCCCGACAGCCGCCGCGAGGAGCTCCGCGAACTGAGCCGAGTCCTCGGGCATCGGCGCTCCGATGCGCGCCAGCTCGGCGGCGAGCTGTGCCCGGTACTTCCTGGCGACGTCCTCGTCGCGCTGCGCACTCTCGATCCGCTCCTGCAACAGCTCCACGCGCGCACCGCCCTCGTCCCGCACCCGCGCCTTCGCGTTCTCCAACGCTTCGCCCGCCAATCGCTGCTCTCGCGCGGCATCGCTCAGCTCGCCTTCTGCGCGCGCCAGTGCGGCCCGTGCGGGGCCGGCCGCCTCTCGCGCCAGCCGAAGTTTGAGCGTCGCGGTGAAGGGCTCGACCGCATCGTGCAGCCCCGAGATCCCCGCCATCTCGACGCCCGCCAGGTCGAACGCCGTGATCGCCTCGTCGACCTTGCGAAGCGCGTCGACCTGTTTGCGCAAGTCGACCACGTGCTTGTGCGCGGCATCCAGCTCCGTGAACTGTTCGACTGCGGTCTCGGCGCGTGAGAATGTCAGCGGCTGATCGAGCATGAACCCTCGAAACAGTGCGTCGAGGGTTCCGAGGTTCTTAGCGGACTGCGTCTTGTGAAGAAGCTGGAGCGTCGCCTCCCCGCGGAAGCCGAAGTGTCGGACGACGCGCTCATGGAAGCGACCGTGCCGCCCTCCGGTCGTGATGAGCGCATCGGGGAAGGCCTTCGACATGCGGCGTGCATCGATGCCGCCTTCGACGTGCGGCTTCACGTCGAGAAGCTCCACTTGACCGCGCACGAAGATTCGCGCGTCCTTCAATGCCGACGGGTCGGTGCGCGATCCAGGCGCGTGGAACACACGCAACAGGACGACCGGTTCGTCGCGGAGGTTCTCATAGCGCAGCAGGATGCCGCCCCAGGTCGCCTTCGACCGAAGATATGTCGTCGTGGCCCGATCGGCGTTCTCGTCCGCTTCTTTGCTCCATGCCCCACGCACATAGCTCATCAGCGTCCGATCGCTCTGCCGGGAAGTGCCATCCTGGGCTGCCGCGTTGAGTCGAAGCCACCGATCGGGGGTGAGGACTGCGGCGATCGCATCGAGCAGCGACGACTTGCCCGATCCGGACGCCCCGGTGAAGAGGTGCCCGGCGCGTGCGACGTCGATCGCGATGTGTCCTGCGAACGTGCCCCAGTTGACCAGTTCGATCTGGGCAAGCCGCCACTGGCCGGGCCTGGTCTGATCGATCTCAGGCTCATCGGAAGGGAAAGTCAGCATTGTCATTCGGCCTGACCCTCGGTGTCCATAGGTAGCTCGGCACGTTCTCCTTCGCCCTCGCGGGCGATTCGCTGGTACTCCGCGGTGATCGCGCGGATCTGGTCAGCATCGACGAGAAGGCGGAGCACGGGCGAGATCTCCGCGCGATCGTCGCCGACCGCGTGCAGCACGCGGAGTTTGTTTTGCATCTTGTTCCACGACGAGTTGACTCGACTGGCGAAGTCCTTCTCGTCCCGATCAGCGGTGCGGAACACAGCAAGCTGCTCGAACACTTCCGCCTGCCCGACGATCACGCGCCCCCGGCCCTCCTCGCTCAGCAGTGTCTGCCGCAAGACAAGCAGCATCGCGGTATCCAGAAATGTCAGCGCCTCCGACCTCACCGCCTTCGGTGCATCGTCGGACGGTGCGTTGCGGACGAACGCGAACTCGTTGTCACGATCGATCACCAGTTCGAGGAAGAGGTCAGCGAGACGGGAGCGGATCAGACCCTCGTCGGTGAGGAGCACTGCCCACAGTTGCGCCTCCCGTGCGCCGGAGAGATACGGGCCGCGCACCAGACGCAGCAGCACACGTCTGGTGCGATCCGGAAGTTCACCCGAGTCGCCGCGCCAGAGGCCGGCGTGTTCGTCGGTTGCGGCATCCGCTGTCGTCGATTCGATCATGTCACCGCTCCTGTGAATCGGTGCGCGGCGATGATCGCCGCGCGCGCAACTCCGTCGGCGCCCTGCCACGAGAGCACCTCCGGCTCATCGTCGACGGTGCCCTGCTCGGCTGCGATCGAGAGCAGCCCGATCACGCTGCCGACCCCCTGCGTCGCGGGGTAGCGAGCGAGGACGTCCGCGACGGTGCACGACGGAGCCTCGGCAAGCAGATCGTTCACGTTGCGGGTCAGTTCGTCGAAGTCGATCTCGGTCTCCCGAGCGATCGCCCGCAACTCCTTGAGGCTCGCGAGGGACATCGTCTGCGTGACGACCTCCTCCGTAGCGGCGAACTCGGCCGGATCGTGAAGGTCGATGGCACCGACGCTCGATAGTGTCACGGCCGACAGATCTAGAGAAAGCGACGTCGGGTGCCACGGACGCGTGTGCGCGGCGGCTTCGACCCCCGCGTGCTGAGCCTCGCGCAGTAGAGTCCGTAGCACCCGGTCTCGCTGGTAGTCCTGCGACTGCACGTAGCGGCGCAGTGCCCGGGCGAACAACGTGATGACGTCATGAATTTCAGCGCTTCGACCCTTGAGCGTCGAAAGGAACGAGCGCAGCGCCCGGCGCTCGTCCGACGTGAGGTTGCGAGCGAATCCGCGGTCGAGAATGCGACGGATATCGGCCTCGAACGCGGCACCAAGCGCGGGGTCCAGCACGAGCTGTGCGAAAGCAGCGAAGCTGCGCCCGGCATCCGAGTCGGAGATGTGGTCGATTCCACGGAACACCTCATCGACGACCGAAGCCTGAGACACGTCGGACTCGACGATCTTCGTCCTCAGCGAAGTGTTGAGCGCCTCGAACTCGGCGCGGACCCGTGCAAAATCGTCGGGTACGTCCGCTGCTTGCCCCAGCACGTCTCGGACGCGTTCGAGCGCCCGGTCCTCGTCAATCGTGGCTTCGTCACCCGAGCGCAGGTTTTCGATCCGCCGCTCAATCCCCTCGATCTCTTCCTCGAGCAGCGCAATGCGCGCTGACACGTCGGGATCGGTGTCGATCGCGAGGCGATGTACTTGAGCTGCGAGACTCGCGAGACGCGACTCGGTAGCGCTCGATCGCGGGGCAGCGCGGCCCTGCAGAAAGCGGATTCCGGCGATCGCGTCAGGGGACAGCTCGAGCGTCTCACCGCGGGCTTCCGAGGACGGCCGACGCACCAGAAACCCCGCGTAGCGCCACTCCCCGCAATAGCCCTTCGCATTCAGCGGCAAGGACACCCCTTGCGCGCGGAGCCGCTCGAGATCGGCATCGATCCGTTCATACAGTTCCTCGGCGTCGACCCGGCGCTCGTCTCCACCAAGATGGACGCCGAGGAGACCGGCGATCACCGGCGCACTGTCCGCACGGAGAAGCTTCCACGCAGCATCGCGTTCAACAAGCTGGGCGAGCTCGAGGACGCGGGCGACGGCGGGCACGGGTCCATTCTGAAGGACGGCACCGACATCAGCTGATCCGGAGAGGGTTCGCTCGAACGGAGTCACCCGATGAGGTAGACCATTCCACGGCCGTCCGCCGCGAGCGATTCGACGAACTCCTGCGCCCGTCGTAGAAAACTGAGGACGTACCGGAGTTCATCCTCATCGTCGGCTCCGTGCCGGCTGCGCCAGGTCTGCGCCCACGTCCGCACCCGGGACTCGTCGACCGCGCAGAGGTGGTCGCGGATCGCCGGCACCTCTTCCGGCAGGATCGTCCTCACCCACGGGTCCCAGCCCATCTCGTGCATCGTCACGTTGCCTTCGAACATGCGATACGAGGAACCGACTTCGGGCCCACCCGAGTGCGGTTGCGTGAGCGACTGCAGAGCCGACCAGGCCTTGTCGAGGTAGAGCATCTCGTGCTTGGGCGAGGTCTGCTCGAACGTCGCGACGCTGACGCTCGCATGCGGTTCCATACCCCACGCGTCAGCGAGCGGGTCGCTGGAGAGGACGCTGTGCGGGTCGTCGACCGCCTGCTGCGCGAGGTCGGCGTCGAACGCGTATGCGTAGTATCTGATTCCCATGCGCCGATGATCCCGTTCGCAGAGAGGGCCGATCGCCCAGCATCGGGCGGATGGGGACAACGCGAACAGGCGTCGCTTTGTGGAGGAATGGCAGCGCCGAGGTCAAATGAGAAGACATCGTCTTCATTTCGAGCGCCCCAACGACGCCGGCACGGAGACCGAGGGATTCGCGCTCACGGTCGCCCGTTCAGCTCTGCCGAACTGGCCAACAGTACCGTCGGAGCTTCGCACATCGCCTGGGCGTCGGGCGCCGAGCTGCACTACCTGATCAGTAATCGCGACGCCGCAAACATGGCAGAAGTGACAGCTCGCGTGGCAGGAGCGATCAGAAATACGAATTGATCAGGGCTTTTTAGAGCGGAGACGGAGGGATTTGAAATCACGCCAATGACAATCGAACCCAACTCAAACCGCATGATTCCGCGGATTCTGACGTCGCCGACGTACTCCTGGATCAGGTCGACCGGGTTCGATTCGTGGCAGAAACGTGGCGAGTGTTCGGCGCGAAATCAGGTGGCCGCACTCGCCCTTTAGTCACGCGATCTGGAGACTACGCGGACGCAGCTTCGACCATCATCTCGGCGGCTTCGATCATGCCGTATCGATCTCGCAAGATGTCGAGAATCTCCTCGACGGTGAGCGCTGCACCGTAGCGGCCAGAACGACTCGCGATCTCCTGCACCGCGGCAAGTGCATGCCTTGGGTTGAGCGCGACAGTGTTCTTCGCGAACTCCCTGGCGCTGAGCACCTGAATGCCCGGCGGAATCTTGCCTGCAGGGAAGTCCTTCAGGTTCTCGGTGACGATCGCTCCGGCTCCCGCGATGACGGCCGCAGCGACCACATGCTCGTCATCCGGATCGGGAAGCCCGAACGTACCTTCCAGCGGCTCCCAGCCTTCGACCTCCGCGTCGGCGAACTCTCGCCGCATCGCGGCGATGAGGGTCGCTGCGCGGCTGGCCGCCTCCACTATGGGTATCCCCCGCTTCACGAGCTTGGCCTCCTCGTGGAACTCGAGTTCTTCGAGGATCGCCGAACTCCAGGTCGGTCGATACGCGCCCTCGACCGCGAGGGAAAGGAGGAAGTCGCGTTGCAGGCTTGGCCACAGCACGCTGGTGTCGAGGGTCGCCGTGAACACGACCCCATCCTGTCAGCCTGCGAAGTCAGAGTCGGGCAGCCCGCCTCGCTGCCACTGCCTTCCTAGCCGCTTTCAGGGCCTCGAGCGTCTGCTCGATGTTGTCTTCGTCGACGGGGTCGCGCGTGGCGGCGAGCATGTCGTACTGGCGCTCACGGCGGCGTTCGCGGTATTCGAGCAGATCCGCGAGGAGAACGCGCCGGTGTGTTCCCGCCTTCTCGAACGGGATCTCGCCCTCGTCGAGGAGCTTCACAATGGTCGGGCGGCTCACGTTCAGGAGATCCGCTGCCTGCTGGGTGGTGAGCCGTGTTGTCTGGGGTACAACTGACACGGCAAGCCCGCTCTGCATCGCGTCCACGATCTTGCGGAGAGCGAGGTAGACCTCTTCCGGAAGCTCCACCTGGTCACCTGGACGCGCCCCCGCAAGAAAGTACCTTGGCTCGGGAAGAGCCCGACCGGCGGCCTCATGGGCGGTGAGGAAGTCCAGCACAGGGGCAAGCTCGACTCCCCTGCTGGGAAGGTACGTCTCTTCAACAACTGCAGCGCGAGACACGGAGATCACCTCAATAAACGTAAACGCAGGTGGTTGCGTTTGTTGCGATTAAGGTACCACGCGTCACCGACAGGTCAATAGGAGCGCGCTGGAGCAACGATCAGATCCTCGTCAGGACACCCCGAGTCGTGCGAGCGCGTAGCTCCACGGAATGCGCTCCTGCTCGAGGCGTATGTTGCGGTACGTGTCGCCGGGCGCGGCCTCAGCCGGCGCCGCGGGGGCTGCGAGCGCGAGCGACGCGGCGACGGCTGCTGCTGCCGACGCCCCGCCCACCCGAGCCCACCGGCGGGCTCGGGTGTCGGAGTGGTGGGGAGATGACGTCATCGGCGTCTCCTTTCATTGAGGTCAGGCGGAGACTGTCACCCCTGCGGCGGTCAGGCGGCCACCCACCCACGAGACGGGCATCGGGTCGGTCACACCGCCGACGAAGCGGCCGTCGGCATCTTGGTGGCGGAATGCGAACAGCAGCCACTGGCCGTCGTCGCGACGCTGCAGCAGACGCCCGACGTAGAGCGTCTCGTCGGTGAGCGGGTAGGCGTCGTCGAGGTGGAACGGCCCGGTGAGGCTGTCCGCGGGCACCGCCCAGGTGCCGCCGCGGGCATCGCTGCGGGATGCCGTGGCGTGATCACCCAGGCACGAGAACAGCAACACGGGTGTGCCGTCGACGACCTCGACCTGCATCACTTCGAGCTGCCCGAACCCGGTCTCGCTCGGCGTCGACAGCGGCGGCTGCAGGGTCCATTCCCGCAGGTTCGGCGAGGTCGCATGCCCGATGACGCCCCGCCCTGCGGGGTCACCGTGCGGGGCGCGGGCGGTGATGTACATGTGCCAGCCGTCGCCGTTCGGGTCGGCGAAGACCCACGGGTCGCGGAACGCCTCGTCGTGCCAGGCGTCGTCGGCGAGGGTCTCGTACCACGGGCCCGATGCTTCGAGCACGGCACCGGGGTGCTTCGTCCACACCTCGAGGTCGGGTGAGGTCGCATACCCGATGCGCTGCACGTTCTTGCCGCCCTCGGCGAGCGTCGACCCCGTGTAGAACATGAACCAGGTGCCGTCGGGGTGGCGCACGGTCGAGCCGGTCCACGTGGCGAGGTCGTCGAACGCGGGGGCATCGCTGCGCACGAGTGCGTCGGGCACCTGCGTCCACGTCTCAAGGTCGGTCGAGACGGCGTGACCGATCGACGCGCGGTAGTGGCGCGCATCGGGGTCCTGCAGCGCGCGCGAGGCGTACAGGTAGAAGAGGTGGTAGCGCTCGCCGTCGTCGGCGAACCAGTAGTCCCAGACCCAGGAACCGGGAAGATCGAACACGCATCAGCCTTTCGTGGTGTGGGCGAGGCCCACGGAGTTGAGGAAATTGAGTTCGGCGGCGACCGGCGGGTCGGCACCGGGCCGCGACACGGTGATCGCGGCTGCTTCGGCGCACGCGAGCAGCACATGCTCGAGCACGCCGGGCGTGAGCGCCGCGATCGCGGCCCTCCTGTCTTCGGCACCCGATGTCGCCGCGAGCAGCGCGGCGACGAGGGTGCCCATGAACGTGTCGCCTGCGCCGACGGTGTCGACGACGGTGGTGTCGGCCGCCACGACACGGTGGCGTCCGTCCGTCCGATAGGCGGTGGCGCCGCCCGAGCCTGCCGTGACCACCACCAGCGTCGGCCCGCTCGCCAGCCATTCCCGTGCGACGTCGTCGATGTCGCGGTCGGGGTGCAACCACCGCACGTCCTCATCGCTGGCCTTCACGATGTCGGCCGCGGCGACCAGGCGCTGCACGCGATGACGCACGTCGGCGGGGTCGTCGACGAGTGCGGGGCGGATGTTCGGGTCGTAGCTGAGGAGGGTCCCCGGCATCCGGTGCTCGGCCAGTTCGACGACCAGATCCGCACCCGGCGTCAGCAGCGCAGCGACCGAGCCGACGTGCAGCACGTCGGCCGGCGCGAGCGCCGCGTCGACGGGCTCGCCGTCGATGTCGAACGTGTACTCGGCAGCTCCCGCCTCATCGAGCCGGGCGGTCGCCGTCGAGGTGCGCGGTGCAGCAGCGGCTTCGATCCGCACCCCCGAGTCGGAGAGCCACCGCCGCACCGCGCGTCCATCGGGGTCGTCGCCGAGGCGCGTGTGCAGCGCCACGTCGAGCCCCAGTCTGCCGAGGGTCAGGGCGACGTTCGCAGGACTGCCACCAGGGGCGCGATCGACGCTCCCGTCGATGCGGTGCACCACGTCGACGAGCGCTTCGCCGACGACGGCCACGCGCGCAGGCGGCGTCATCCCTTCACCCCGCTCGCGGCGATCGAGCTGACGAACGCCCGCTGGAAGATCAAGAACACGATGAGCACGGGCAGCGTGATCAGCGACGTGTACGCCATGACCTCGCCCCACGCGGTGTTGAGCTGGAAGAAGTACTGCATGCCGACCATGACCGGCCGCAGCTCCTCCTTCTGCACCACCATGAGCGGCCACAGGTACTGGTTCCACGCGGGCAGGAACGTGAGGATCGCGACCGTCGCGAACGCGGGACCCGACAGCGGCACCAGGATGCGACGGTAGATCGTGAACCAGCTCGCCCCGTCGATGCGCGCCGCCTCGTCGAGCGAGGTCGGGATCGTCGAGAAGTACTGCGCGAACAGGAAGATCGAGAACGCGTTCGCGACGAACGGCACGATCTGCACCTCGTAGGTGTTGAGCCAGCCGAAGTCGTACTTGAGCAGTCCGCCCTCCATCACGAGGGTGGGCAGCTGGGCGACCCAGTAGACCATCGGCACCGCGATCGTCTCGAAGGGCACGATGAGCGTCGCGATCACCATCGCCATGACGACGGCGCGACCCTTCCACCGCAGACGCGACAGTGCGAAGCCGGCCATCGAGTTGACGATGAGCCCGAGTCCCACGGTGAGCACCGTGATGAAGATCGAGTTGAACAGGAACTGCGCCACCGGCACCCGGTCGAAGACCCCGAAGTAGTTGTCGAGGCTGATGTCACCTGCCGGCACGAACGCCATCGGCGAGTCGACGTCCTGCAGGATCTGCGCGTCGGGCTTGAGGCTCGAGACGAACATGAACACGAGCGGGAACATGAAGATGATCCCGAACACGCTCATCGCGATGTAGGTGAAGATGCGGCCCCGCAGGCGCACACGGTGCTCGCTGGCGGGCGTCGCCGCGCGGCGCTGGCCGCTGCCGCGCGTGGTGACGGCACGGGTCGAGGTCGTATCGATGGCCATGTCAGTCCTTCTCTCGCGTCAGCCAGCGCTGGATGAGCGCGATGATCAGCACGGCGACGAAGAAGATCAGCGAGATCGCCGCCGCGTAGCCGATCTCCTGCTGCTCGTAGCCCTTGCGCACGGCGTGGAAGACGATCGTGGAGGTCGAGTTGACGGGACCGCCCTGCGTCATGACATCGACCTGCACGAACAGGCCGAGGGCCGCGATCGTGATGGTCACCAGGACGAACACCATCGTCGGGCGCAGGCCCGGCCAGGTGACGTTCGTGAACTGGCGCCACGGGCTCGCGCCGTCCATCTTGGCCGCCTCGTAGAGCTCTTCGGGAATGGTCTGCAGGCCCGAGAGCCAGATGATCATGTGGAACCCGACGGCCTGCCAGATCGACAGCACGATGATGGCGCCGAGGGCCGTGTCGGGGTTGTTGAGCCAATCGACGCCCGCCCACGCTCCGAAGGTGAGCGTGTCGATCATCGAGTTGATGAGGCCGTCCTTCTGGTACATGAACTTCCAGAGGATCGACACCACGACGATCGAGGTGACGACGGGGATGAAGAAGACGACGCGGAAGAACGTCGTCCCCCGCATCCGCCGGTTCACGAGTACGGCCAGCAGCAGGCCGAGGCCCGCCTGCACCGGCACGACGACCAGGGCGAAGACGAAGGTGTTCCACGCCGACTGCAAGAAGACGGGGTCGGTCGTGAAGACCCGGATGAAGTTGTCGAAGCCGACGAACCGCGGCGGGTTCGGCGAGATCAGTCGCGCGTTGGTGAACGAGAGCGTGAAGGCGAGGATCACCGGGATCACGAGGAAGAGCAGCAGCAGGAGCGCCGCGGGGGCGATCATGCCGAGGCCGGCCCAGGTCTCGCGTCCGCGTGCGCTGCGGATGCGGCGGGTCGCGCGCCGAGGCGTCTCGGCCGCGACCGTCGGGGGTGTGACAGTCATGGGAGTGCTTCCGTGGGGACCGGTGGGGGCGAGCGCCCCCACCGGTCAGGCGATCACTGGAATCCGTACCCGTCGTTCGACGCGATGTTGGCGTCGATCTCGGAGACGGCGCGGTCGAGGGTCTCTTGCACGTCGGCGCCGTTCATGATGTCTTTCGCAGCGGTCTCGAACGTGGTCGAGATGACCGCGTAGGCGGGCGTCTCGGGACGCAGCACGGCATACTGCTGCGAGAACTCGACGAAGTCGCGCAGGGCGCCGTCTTCACCGAAGTACTCGGATGCCGCGGCTGCCGACTCGGTGGCCGGGATCACGATCTGCTTGTCGGCGAAGGCGGTGATGTACTCGTCCTGGAAGCTGAACTCCAGGTACGCGCGTGCACCGTCTGCCTGCTCGCAGCTGGACGAGATGCCCCACTGCCACGAGCCGCCGCCGATCTTGGGGCCATTGCCGAGGTCGGGCGCCGGCAGGATGAGCAGGTCGTCGCCGACCTCCTCGAGCGCCGTCAGCGCGTTCCACACGCCGGTGTAGCTGAGCGCCACCTGGTCGTCGATGAACTCCTGGTTGCCGATCGTGCCGCTCGCGTTCGCGTAACCGTCGGCGAACAGCCCCTGGAACCACTCGCCCCACGCGACGGCATCCGCGCCGTTGAGCGCGCCGCCTGCGGAGAGCATCGTGTCGCGGTCGATGAGGTCGCCGCCGAAGCTCTGCAGGAACGGCGAGTACGCGTACGGCCACCACTCGCCGGTGTCTTCGGCGCCGATGTCGATGGGCGTCTCGTAGCCGGCATCCTTCAGCGTCGACAGGACGTCGGCGAACTCGTCTGCCGTCCAGGGCTCGTCGACCGTGGGAATGCGGATGCCGTTCTCATCGAGCACCGACTGGCGAGCGAAGATGCCGAGTGCGGCGTCCCAGTAGCCGGCCGAGTAGATCTCGTCGTCCCAGACACCCACCGCGGTGGGCAGCAGCGAGTCGGTGAGCTCGGTGGGCAGCTCGAGCGGCTGCAGGTAGCCCGCCCAGGCCCAGTTGGGCATGATCGGACCGTCGAGGTCGAGCAGGCAGGGCAGGTCGTTCGAGGCTGCCGCCGCGACGATCGCGTCGTTGTACGCGCCCTGCGGGAACGACTCGTGCACGACCTCGTACTCGTCCTGCGACGCGTTGAAGTCGGAGATGATCTGCTCGTAGACCTCGAGCTCGGCCTCGTTTCCGGCCGAGTGGGTCCACATGGTGAGCTGGGTGCGACCGTCCTCGGTGGTGGTGTCGCCCTGACCGGCCTGTCCGCAGCCGGCCAGTGCCAGAACGCTCACGAGCCCCGCTGCCGCGGCGACCCGCACGGGAGTGCGCTTCATTGTGCTTTCCTTTTCTTGTGATCGACGCCCGCGTCGATCACCGATCGGTGGTCGCGGTTCGCGACCGTTCGGTTGTGTGTGAAGCCCGTCGCCGGTTCTGTTTGCCGACGTGCGCCGGCGGCGGGCCCACGGAGTCTCGTCGCACGACGGGACACTCCATGTGGTGCACGGCATCCTTTTCACCCTCCGCGCGGATGCCGAGCGCGGCCTCCATCGCCCAGCGACCCATCTCGTAGTGGGGCAGGGCAACGGTGGTGAGGGGTGGGTCCTGTTCGGCCGCGACGAACTGCTGGTCGTCGAAGCCGACGACCGAGAGGTCGCGGGGGATGTCGAGGCCGCGGGCGTGCGCCGCGCGGTAGACGCCGGTCGCCATCCGGTCGTTGAAGCAGAAGAACGCTGTGGGGCGGATCGCTTCGGGCAGGTCGAGCAGCCTCTCGGCCGCGATGCGACCACCCTGGGGCGAGGTCTGCGCGGCGACGTGCCATGCGGGGTCGGGCTCGATGCCCGCCTCGGCGAGCGCCTCCAGGTAGCCCTCGTGACGCAGGCTCGCGGCGATCGGCGCATCTTCGTTGGTGTCGATGTATGCGATGCGCCGGTGCCCGGCTTCGGTGAGCGCACGCACCGCCGCACGACCGCCTTCGCGGTCGGCCGGCACGACGGATCGGTAGCCGCCGGCCGCGGGGCGGCAGTCGAGGAAGACGGCGTCGTCGGGAAGGCCGGCCGGGGTCGAGAGCACGCGATGCCACATCGCGGCGTAAATCATGGCGTCGACCCACTGCGCGCCGAGGGCACGGATCGCGTCGCGCTCGATGTCGACGTCACCGCCGGTGTCGACGAGAAACAGCAGGTGCGAGTGCTCGCGGGCGACGTCCTGCGCACCGGCGAGCATGCGTCCGGCGAACGGCGTCGTCGCGATCTGGTCGGAGATGAGCCCGACGGTGCGGGTGCGCTGCGTGCGCAGGCTGCGGGCGACGGAGCTGGGCTGGTAGCCGACCTGCTCCGCGGCGGCACGCACCCGCTCACGCGTGGCTTCGGGGATACGCGATTCGACGTCGTTCATGACGAGCGAGACGGTCGATACCGACACGCCCGCCGCCGCTGCGACGTCGGAAATGCGAACCCTGCCCACTCCTGCTCCTCGTTGAGTCGATGGTGGCGATATCCCGCTAGAGGAATCTGCTAAATCGATTGACCAATCGGTCAGGATGATTATGCACACGCCGCCCCACTGCCGTCAAGTCCAGCTAGACGCATTCATTGGCGGGATGCTAAGCCCCGATCCACCGATGAGCCTCGGGGTGGCTGGGCTGGCGTGATCGGTGTGCGGTGACGCGTCTTGGGCATGGCGGAGTTCCGGGCGTCGCATCCCGGTCGTCCACGTTGTCCTCGGTCATGCCGCGGTCGCGGCGATGGTCAGCTGGCCGTTGCCGGTGGTGGTGCGTGCGTGCTCGTGAAGAGCCTGTCGAATGCGATCTGCCAGGGCCACGCTTCGGGCAGGTGCAGCGTGATCCTCCGTGCGGAACGTGCCAGTCGTGCCGGCACTGAGATGAGGGTGCGTCGGATCGTCGCGGTCGTCGCTTTCGCGAGTCGGCCGCCGCGGTCGGCGAGGATTCCGGCGGCACGGGTGAGGTTGAACGCGATCACGGCGAGCACGAGCCAGGCGCTGTTCGCGGCGAACACCCCGGACGGGAGGTGAGCGAGGGGCCCTTGTTTGAGGTCGGCGTGGACTTGCTCGATGATCGCGTGAGCGCGGTGGGTCTTGTCCGCGACCACCGTGCCCAGCGCTTCTTTCGCTGTGGTGGTGAAGAACGCGTGATGCCGGAAGACATCGAACAGCGTCGGCTGCTCCACCCGCGTCGGATTGAGGTCGGGGATGCGCCGGACCACGAGCCGACCATCGATGCGTTCGGCCTTCTTCCGGGAGCGGAACGCGGTGAACGGCACCTCGGCGACCTCGGCTTTCGAGATCCACCGGCCGGTGGACTCGTCGCGGATCGCGTTCGGGTACTCGATCGTCTCCCACGCGTCCTCGCCTATGGTCGCGATCGCCGCTTTCACCGCGGGGTCCATCCGGACCGTGACCGACACGTCCGCGCCGGCCTTGATCGCGGTGCCGACGGTCGCATAGCCGTAGAACGCGGAGTCCGCCCGCAGCAGTGGCCGCGCTCCGTTCCCGAGATTCATCCGGCGGAGAGTGGCGAGGGCGTCGCCGACGATCCGTGCAGCTCCTTTCGGGGACCCGGTCTTGCCCTGCCGCAGCCGCTGGCCGAGGATCACCGGCGCCGACGCCGACGTTGATGCCGTGGCGAGAAGGGCATTCAGGCCGCGGACGCCGGAGTACCCGAACCCGGCGCCCTGCTTCTGGTATCCGTGGACCTCGATGATCGTGTCGTCCAGATCCACCATCACCCGCTCGCCGGCGGAGATCTGCAGAAGTGGCGCGTTGACGGCGAGGTTCTGGACGACGCGGGTTGCGACGGCGTCGAGCTGCCGGACGTGGCCGAACCGGAACTCACGCAGGAACGATCCCAGCGTCGACGGCGCATACGTCCTGTCGAACAGTCGGCCCATCCCACCGTGGCGGAGCACGTTCATGTCGTCGATCGAGTCCGCCCCCGCGAGCATCCCCGCGACCAGTGCGGAGACCTTCGCGCCGGCGTTCGAGCCCTTGTCAGTCGGGACGCTCAGCCGCTCTTGAGCCAGTTCCATCAGCCCTGCGTGCTGCGCGAGTCGCAGCATCGGGACCAGCCCGGCGGCCGACACGAGATTCGGGTCATCGAAGACCGCTGACACCGCGGCAGGGGCATGCTTGAATTGCATCTACGAGATGCCTCTCGGATCGGTCGAACAGTGGCCTAGACAATCACTATTCTTCCCGGTCAGAGGGGCATTTCCGTGTCACGGCACCCGCTCAACACCTCACTACATCGGTGGATCGAGGCTAAGTCGTCCACCCATTGATCACGTTCACCGACTTCGCGCCGCCCCTCCCCTGCCACTTGGTTGACGGAAATTGCGGGCTCTTCAGCTCGTCAGCTCGCGCGGGATCCGCTGCCGCCAGCAACCCAATCCTGCGTAGCGCCTCGGGATGAACGAGCGCCCATTCCGACCGAGCGGAGTCCGGCGACGCGGTCACGGAGAGTTGGGCACGCATTCTCCGCGGCGTGATTCACCGCCACTGCGGTCGCTCGCATCTTCGGCGCGTTCGCGACCGAGCCCGCCGTGCCGCTCAAGCGATGGCACGCAAGCACACAAGGAGACGGAGGGATTCGCGCTCTCGGTCCCGCGCCGAAGCGGCCGAAGCGGCAAGTCGAACGACCGCGCGGCGAGCAGAAAGCTACGTGCGATCGCACATGATCGCCAGAATGCTCAACACCAACCCCGTTAGGAACGTGGCAGAAATGGCAGATTTCGTGGCAGGTGGTGACAAAAAAGCTTCTGATCAGGACTTTTTCGAGCGGAGACGGAGGGATTTGAACTCCTTGCGCAGCGGCCCTACTCGATCAGATGAGCGGGTTCGGACCCAACTGACGCGGCACAGGTCGACTGGACGCCCTCTTCGCTTGTACTCGTTTCCGCTCAATGTTTCTCAAGTTGTTCTCAGTTCGACGGTCAGCTCGAGGACGACAGGTACGTCCCGTCCCCTAGAAATCTCAATCGTGGACCGCACCTGCTGATAGACCGGCGTCCACAAATCAACCTCGACTTCGGGTGACTCGATGCTGACGATCAGGTTGCGCCGACCGTCGATCAGCGACCCGAAAGCACCTCGACTAGCGCCCGAGCAGTCGCGATGCTGGACTGCGGATTCTGACCGCTTACGAGTGATCCGTCGGTGACGACGGTTACCGACCAGGGCTTGCCAGACTCGACAAGAACACCGAGTGCCCTCAGCCGGGACTCCACCAGATATGGCGACGCGTCGCCGAGTCCCCCCTGGCGCTCTTCGTCATCGGTGAACACGGCCAATCGGCGACCTGCGAACGCGAGCGACCCGTCTTGGCGCACCGCGCTGAGCAGCCCAGCCGGTCCATGACACAGCACCCCCACGACCGCATCGCGGTCAATCGCGTCTATGAGGAGGCGCCCGAGGTATGCATCGAACGCAAGGTCGACCATTGGCCCGTGGCCGCCCGGCAGAATGATCGCGTCGTACTGCCCTGAGCGAATGTCCGCGAGAGCACGCGGGCGCGCGAGGAATCCGTCGATCGAGGCGAGGTACGCCTTTAAGTCCTCGGCGTGTTCCCCGACGAGGCTGCCAGGGTCGACCACCGGATGCACACCGCCTGGCGTTGCAAGGTCCACGTCGTGACCGGCACTAACGAGGCCCCGATGCAGTTCGACAAGTTCCTCTGCCCAGAATCCGGTCGGGTGCGCCGTGGAGTCTGCGAGCGCGATGGAGTTCGCGCCGGTAACCACCAAAAGTGTGTGTGCCATGTCTTCTCCTTTTCGACGGCATGCTTGGGCCGTTGAGGTTGGAAACGAGGTATACATCACGTAAATTTCTTATGATCCTCGGTGAAGATCACTTTTCTGATGGGAGCAATCGATGCCCGACCTCGATCTGCTGCATACGTTCGTCGTCGTGCACCGCGCAGGTTCATTCACCGCTGCAGCGACCCGCCTTGGCCTTAGCCAGCCTGCGGTCAGCGACCGGATCGCCCGTCTGGAAGCGGACCTCGGCACGTCGCTCTTCATCCGCTCGGTCAGTGGATCGGTGGCGACCTCCGCGGGGGAAGCATTAGTGCTGAAGGTGGCGGCGGCCGTCGACCGACTGCAAGATGCCTGGACTGCGCCGCCGTCAGGTCTCGACTCAACGGTGCGTGTTGGCGGGGCGAGCGACGTCGTGGCTGCTCGGGTGATACCGACGCTCGCGCCCCTCACCGCCGATGGCATACGGCTCGAGTTCACCCTGGGCCTGGCAGAGGACCTGCTGAACCAGCTCGCTCAGGGCGCTCTCGATATCGTCGTGTCGTCAGTGCGGAAACCGATGAAGGGCATCCGATATCGCGGGCTCGTGGACGAGGAATTCGTTCTGGTCGGTGCTCCGTCACTTGCTCGCAGCATCGATCGAGACCACCTCGCGACCGATCCGGCGACAGCGTTACAGCATCTCCCCTTGGTAGCGTACGACGCCGACTTGTCAATCGTGCGGCGGTACTGGCGTAGCCAGTTCGGTCACAGACCAACTAACAGTCTTGCATTGATCGTTCCCGATCTGCGCGGCGTTCTCACCGCCGTTGTGGCGGGCGCGGGAATCTCTGCGCTGCCGCGATACCTCGCCGACGCGGCGATTGGCGCCGGGAGCGTGGAGGTGCTTCACCGCCCGGGAGAGAGACCGATAAACACCCTCCACCTCGCGATCGCGGCTGCCACGCCGTTGACGGCCCCCACGACGAGGGTGATTGACGGCCTTGTTGAACGTGCGCGCGACTGGGACGTTTTCTGACTTGGCTTATGACGAGAGGTGGAAGCGCGCGTCGATAGTGAAGGAGCCCCTGTCATTGAGGTCTGCCCGAGAGCAGTCTCGTGTCCGAGCGCTCGGTCCTGTTGGGACAAGGTGCGGTGACCGTGGGTCAAGGATTTGAGCAACTGATCCGGCCGCCCAGTCGCGCCTCTCTGCCGCGCGTGAGACTGATGCGAGCCCGCGGAGCGCAATACATAGATTCGAGCATCCGTCAGCCGTGCCAACCACGCGCGCAGATCGGCTGGTGCCGACCTGACTGAAGACCGCGTCCTGGCGCAACGTCGACGTGCCACTAAGCACTTCCACCAGGATCGAATGGGCCGGTTAGCCTTATCTACGCGACGGGGCTCGAGAAGCTCCGTCGCGTGCTCGAGGTAGTTCGAGCTCAGACGGAGTTAGGGCTGGCGCCCCACGCGAACGTTCCGATTGGCGGTTTTCGCCTGAAGGGAACGTGACGGTGGCGACAAGCCCTCCTTCTCGTCCTGGCTCGAGCCCCAAGTGGGCGTCGTGACGGTCGGCAATAGCCTCGATTATCGAGAGCCCGAGCCCACGTCCTTTCGACGTGGATGCCGTCGAGCGACCCTGCAGTCGAAAGAAAGGTGACGTCAGCGAATCGATTGCGGACTCGGGAACGTGGGCCCCGCTGTTCTTCACCTGGAGAACCGGGCAGCCCCTGCGTTCGAGGGAAGTAGTGACCACTATCCACCCGCCCTCCGAGTTGTGCCGGATTGCGTTTTGAATCAGGTTCAGCACCAGCTGACGGAGGAGGGTCGGGTCAGCGTTGACCGTCGCCGCCGAGAGCCGGTAATCAATCCGGATGCAGGCTTCGTCCGCCTCCTGTGCGACATCGGCGAGGACGAAGGATACGATCTGCTCCAGCTCGACAGGCTGTTGCACTGGGCGGGCAGCCTCGACCTCACTGAGGTCAAGGAGCGATTCAACCGTTTGAATGCTCCGCTCGTTAGTTTCTCGCAGGCGCTGAAGAAGGGGACGTTCGGCGTCCTCCGCGCCCGCGAGCGCGACGTCGAGCATCGCGCGAGTCGTCGCGAGGGGCGTCCTCAGTTCATGAGATGCGTTTGCCGCGAATCGACGATAAGTTGCGAACGAGCGCTCGAGTCCCTCCAGCATCTCGTCAAAGGTGTCTGCAAGATCAGAGATCTCGTCTCGTGGACCTCGTAGCGAGATGCGATGGTCAAGGTGCCCTCGGGCTGCCCGATGAGCCGCTGCATTCACCTCTTGCAACGGTCGCAGCATGCGTCCGGAAACAACCCACCCTACCCAACCGCCTCCTACCGCGAGGAGCACGAGGAGGATGCATGCGATGACGAGGATGAGTCGTAGCACATCGTCGCGAGATGACACGACGTAGCCCGGAGTCAGAGCCGTGCTCGCGATCCCCGGGTCGACCTCACCGACGGCGGGCGGGCCAGTCGTCCTGACTGAGGGCACTGCGAACGTGTATGTGGGCAAGAAGCCAACCACCAAATACACCACGAGCATCATGAGCGCGCCCGCCAGGGTGAGCAGCCCCGCGTAGGTGTAGGCCAGGCGAGCACGAAGCGTCAGCCGGAAGCGCTCCATGCGCATCCGGGGCCTCACGCGCATGAGGCATCTTCGTGACTCGGCGCGTTTCGTCGCTTGACCGTCTCTTGTTCAGTCCTCATTTAGCCCGACCTCCGATCACGTTTAGCCCGACCTTCCGATCACGTAGCCGCCCTGAACCGTATCGATTAGTCGCGGCTCCCCGAGCTTGCGACGTAGAGTGCTGATCGTGACCTTGACGGAGTTGGTGAACGGGTTTGCATTCTCGTCCCATGCCCGCTCGAGAAGTTGCTCGGCGCTGACGACGGCCCCGGGGTCACGCATCAGCACTTCGAGGACGGCGAATTCCTTGCGAGTGAGCTGGACGAACCTTCCCGACCGTGTCACCTCCCGACGCACCGAGTTGAGGCGGAGGTCGTTTAATTCCAGGGTTGGCGGCAGCGCCGTAAACCGGCGTCGGGCGAGCGCGCGGATGCGGGCAATCAGCTCAGCAAATTCGAACGGCTTCGACAGATAGTCGTCCGCACCCAGCGCCAGTCCCTCGACCTTGTCGTCGAGGCGGCGAGCTGCTGTGAGCATCAGGATCGCGGGTCGATCTGGGTTCACCGCGAGCCGATGGCATACCTCGTCGCCATCCACCACGGGGATATCCCTGTCAAGCAGGACAACCTCATAGTTGGTATCCGACACTGCCTGAAGCGCGGCCTCGCCGTCGTAGGTGACGTCCGCTGAAATCGCGTCGAGCGCCAGCCGCGCGCGAATAGCTTCGGCGAGGTACACCTCATCCTCAACAACCAAAACCCTCACGGTGATACTCCTCAACTCGTATTCCTATGCAACCACTGCACGGGTTCGCTGATCGTAAAGAGATCCCTTTACTCCCCTGCGACCGGGCTCACCGCCTACTTGGCTGTGCCCACAAACGGGCCCACTCGAAAGGACATCTTCATGCGAAACATACGTAACCGTGGCTTGCACGCCCTTGCGGGCGTCGTGTTGCTGACCGGACTCGTCGCCTGCGCGCCCTCGCCCGCCACCGAGAAACCCGGCGAACTGGACTCTTCAAGTCAGCAACAGGATTACGAGGAGTGGCAGCTCGCCTGGGAGAAGTGCGTCGGGGATCAGGGAGTCGACCTCTCACAGTTCATGGTCAAGGCCGGCGAGGCTGGCGATGAGGGCTCGGCTCCGCCGCCTAAGCCGACTGAAGCCGATCGGGTCGCGATGGAAAAGGCGATGGAGTTCTGTGACGAGGAACTCGGGCAGGCTCCCACTCGGGACGACCTCCCGTCTAGCGAAGAGATGAATGAGATGGGACTCCTCCTCGCGGCATGCATGCGTGAAGCAGGATACGACTTCCCGGACCCTGAGATCGGTCCCGGCGGCACTGTCGCGGCGATGCCTTCCGGTGATTACGCACCCGAGGATCTGGACAAGTGCATCGAAGAAGCCGGATATCCAGGAGCGGAAGGATGAAGCGGCGAGTGACCCACCTCAAGCGCCCTCAGCATCCAAACGAATCCCCGGATGCGCTTCCAAGCCTTGAATCCTCTGATTCCGTGAAGGAGGACGATTCAGAGAACAGATCCCATTCACGGGGTGCTCGCCGCGGATGGATAGTCGCGGCGACGAGCGCTGCAGTGGTCATCGCAGTTGTTGCGGCCTTCCTCCTAGCCAGGCCGCCAGCGGAAGCGAACGACGAACGCGGTGCGCCGCCGACCGATACCACTGAAGTCAGTCGGGGGGATCTTGTGGAGCAGGTCCGGCTTACGGGCAAACTCGAGTTCGGAAACATCCGTGATCTGGGTTCCCTTCTTCAGGGCACCGTGACGGCCGTCCCAACTCCGGGAACAGTGGTTGGACGCGGGGGGGGAGCTGTTTCGAGTGGACAACACCCCGGTGATCCTGATGCTGGGAGGGCTTCCTGCCTGGCGCGAGTTCGCTGAAGGGATGAGCGACGGCCCCGACGTTCGACAGCTTGAAGAGAACCTTGCTGCCCTCGGATTCTTCGGCGAAACACCCGATGAAAAGTTCAGGTGGTCAACCATCGTCGCCATCAGGAAGTGGCAGAACGCCCGTGGGCTCGAACGAACGGGAAGGATCGAGCAAGGTCGAATTGTGTTCGCGCCTGCGGACCTGCGAATACAGGACGTGGTGGCGGGCGTCGGAAGTGGAGCGGGCGGCGTAGTTCTGAAGGTTTCAGACACGAGCAAGCAGGCCAGCATCGACCTCGATCCGAGCATGGCAGCCAACGCTCCGCTGGGTGCGAAGGTAGTTGTCCAGCTCCCGAACGGAACGTCGGCCGAAGGAACCATCACTGCAGTTGGCTCGCCAGTCGAACGTGATAGCCCGAACGGTGGCACCTCGCTGAAGCTTCCACTGACACTCGTGCTCGATGACCCTTCTGTGGCGGCAGCTTTCGATACCGTGACGATCAGTGTCACCTTGCGCGACGTGATCGCCGAGGATGTGCTCCTCGTGCCGGTCACGGCGCTTCTCGCCGACGTCGGCGGAGTGTCGGCGGTTGAACGCGTCGGAAAGAACAAGAGCGAGGTCGTGCCCGTCGAGCTCGGAAAGTTCGCCGACGGAATGGTGGAGATCGTAGGTGGCGATGTCGCTGAGGGCGATGCAGTGGCGGTCGCAAAGTGAACGCCGTGATCGATCTTGCCAGGGTGACCCGTTCGTACGGGTCGCCCCCCACCCTCGCCTTGCGCGGTGTAGACCTCCGCATCGACAGGGGAGAGATGGTGGCCATTGTGGGCCCGAGCGGCTCGGGAAAGTCCACTCTGCTGAACCTGATGGGCACTCTTGACCGTGCGACGTCGGGACGCACATGTATCGCGGGCCATGACGTGGCGGAGCTTGGAGACGCTGAGCTGTCTGCGCTGCGCGCATATACGATCGGGTTCATATTCCAGCAGTTCCACCTCGCTGACGGCGTCACAGCCTTGGACAACGTCGCCACCGGGCTGATGTACACCGGTGGTCCCGTCGCGGAGCGAAGACGGCGTGCAGCGCTTGCGCTGGAGCGCGTAGGGCTGAAGCATCGCCTGCGCCACCAGCCCCGCCACCTGTCGGGAGGTGAACGCCAGCGTGTAGCTATAGCGCGAGCGGTCGTCGGGAAACCTGACCTGCTGCTTGCGGATGAGCCCACAGGAAGTCTCGACAGCCGGTCAGGGGCAGCAGTGGTGGAGATCCTGAGGGAACTGAACGAGGCAGGAACCACCGTGGTGGTCATCACCCACGATCAAGACCTCGCCGACAGGATGCCTCGACAGGTGCGCATCAGGGATGGAGAAGTCGTCAGTGACTCCGGTTCGGCGTTACGTAAGCTCGAGGTTCCCCCGGATCTGGAGGTGCTCACATGAGCAGATTCCTGCAGTCCCGCCTGCGTACTTCCGACCTGCTCAAGCTCGGTTTCCATGGGCTCAGGGCCAATCCCCTTCGCGCGGCGTTGTCAGCCCTCGGCATTGCGATAGGGATTGCGGCGATGGTCGCGGTGATCGGCATCTCGACATCCAGCGAGGCGCTCGTCAAGGAACGACTTTCGTCCCTCGGCACCAATCTCTTGACCGTGACCGCCGGATCAGACCTGTTCGGCTCCGATTCGAAGCTGCCTGCAGACGGCATTCAGCGAGTCCGCAATCTGTCCGGCGTCGAAACGGCAACTTGGACCGCGGCCCTCGCCGAGGTCAACGTCTACCGGAACCCCTCGATCGACGCGGAGGCAACGGGAGGTTTGACAGTTCTTGCCGCAGGAGACGAACTCCTGCCGGCGACCGGATCCAGCTTGCGCGCCGGTGTGTGGCTAAACCCTGCGACCGCAAACCTGCCGACCACAGTCTTGGGGGCGAAAGCAGCCGAGCGCCTCGGCATCCGCACGATCGGGAGCCAAGTATCGCTCGGGGGTCGGCTGTTCACTGTAGTAGGCATCTTGGAACCAGCTCCGCTCGCCCCTGAACTTGATGTCGCCGCACTCATCGGCGGCGAGATCGCCGGAGAGCTGTTCGTCTTCGATGGATCACCCACGACTATCTATGAGCGCTCCAGCGACGAGTCGGTTGCGGTCGTACGCGAGCTCCTCCCGCGGACAGTGAACCCTGAGTCACCCAACGAGGTGAAGGTGAGCCGTCCATCGGATGCACTCGCGGCGAAGAACACTATCGACCAAGCTTTCACAGGCCTCCTCGTAGGAGTGGGATCGATCGCGCTCCTGGTGGGCGGTATCGGCGTGGCGAACACGATGGTCATCACGGTACTTGAACGACGACGCGAGATCGGACTGCGCCGAGCGATTGGGGCTACCCGGGGGCACATCCGTTCCCAGTTCCTCGTGGAGGCTGTGCTGCTCGCTTCTCTTGGTGGGCTAGGGGGGTCGTTGATCGGCTGGTTGATCATCTGGCTGGTCGCCACCGCAAACGGATGGCTCGTTTCCATTCCGCCGTATGTATTGGTCGGGGGCGTGATCGTGACGATGCTCGTCGGGGCAATCGCTGGCTCGCTCCCGGCAATGCGCGCTGCTCGTACATCGCCAACCGCCGCTCTGAGTTCGTGAGTGGTCGTGGCCGGCTGCTATTCATGCAACCGGCCACGACCACGGAAGTCGGTGTCGTTCGAAGCCTGGGGCCACGGACTGTTCGCGTGGTCCGGGTGGTCGCGAGAGTACGCCTGTCTAGGCTCATCTGTGGGCGCGGGACACGGCGCAGAGTCCAACTGCGCAATCTTCGCTTTGGCGTTCCGCAATCCGCGCAGGCTCTTCGTCGATCTGCCCGATCTCGACAACTGGACGTTGAGGTCACTTCGGCGAGGTTAAGCGCGATCGGCGCATACCTGATTCGAGTCGCTGGCCTCAGCATCGAACCGTCGACCATTCAAAGGAAATGAACAAGTGGGACGCTTCGACAGGCGCGTGAGCGGCGTACCCACCGCGCACGGCCAGCAGCGAGGCGAATCGTCACATCTGCCCCACACCGAATACTTCCGCGAGATGCGCGATCTTCTCCGCGCGCTTGAGCCGCGGAGGGTCGCTTCCATCTCGAACCACGCGGCCGCGAAGCTCGAAATCGTTGAGGAACTCTCTCGCCCAGGAAACGTCAGACGGAGCCGGGCTCATGACCTCGTTAACCAGCGGCACCTGTTCCACACTGAGACACAATCGTCCAGTCATTCCGAGCGAGACTGCGACCTCGGACTGGCGGCGCACCACGGGATGGCTCGCGCTCACCGTCGGCCCATCGATCGGTCCAGGCAGACCAGCGACGCGGCTAGCGATCACCAGTCTTGAGCGCGGGTACGCCATCGCGAGATCGTCAGCAGCGGTTCCAGTGTCTCGGCGATAGTCGCCACTTCCGAAGGCCAGACGAATGGTCCCGCGCGAGGCGGCTATCGACGATGCCGATTCGATGCCGATAGCCGATTCGATGAGAGGTAGCACTGGGCTCTTCCTTCCCAACCGGTCGAAGGTCTCGCTCACTTCGTCGGCTGACTCTGTCTTCGCGAGGACGACACCCTTCAGACCTTTGCAGCCACGTAGAGCATCGATGTCTCGCTGCCATTCCTCAGACGAACGCTCATTGATCCTGATCCAAGCGGAACTCTCCCTGAGCCAGTCCACGACATCGTCCCGTGCGGCGGCCTTATGCCGAGGGTCCACACCATCTTCGAGGTCCAGGACGATCTGGTCAGGCTGTGATTGAGCCGCGGCATCGAAGTCGCGTCCCCATGCCGACAGAAGCAGCCAAGATCGCGCTACCTGCGGGGAAACGGATGTGATCATGGCGGGCTCCCCGTCCTACTGTTCGTACCTAGACGCGAGGTCGACCGAACCGTTGGGCGAACCTGCTCCTCGCCGCACTTGCGCACCTTCACAGACGACTAGGCCATTTGGCCATCACCGCGCCGGCGAGTGCCTCGCGGACGGTGTTCTGCAGGTCGTGCCACGAGGCGATGAACTTGTCGACGCCTTCGTCTTCGAGCACCTGGGTGACGTCGGCGAAGTCGATGCCGACTGCTGCGAGGTCGGCGAAGACCTTGTGCGCGGCTTCGTAGGTGCCCGAGATCGTGTCACCCGCCACGACGCCGTGGTCGAAGGTCGCCTCGAGCGTCTTCTCGGGCATCGTGTTGACCGTGCCGGGGGCGACGAGCTCGGTGACGTAGAGCGTGTCGGGGAGGGCCGGGTCCTTGACCCCGGTCGATGCCCACAGCGGCCGCTGCAGTGTTCCTCCGGCGTCGAGGAGGGCGACGGCGCGGGGCTCGGCGAACTTCTGCTCGTACAGCTCGTACGCGAGGCGCGCGTTCGCGACGCCCGCGAGCGACTTGAGGCCGGCCGCCTCGTCGGTGCCGATCGCGGCGAGGCGCTTGTCGACCTCGGTATCGACGCGCGAGACGAAGAACGACGCGACGGAGTGGATCTTCGAGATGTCGTGCCCGTTCGCCTGCGCGAGTTCGAGGCCCGCGAGGTACGCGTCGATGACCTCGGCGTACCGGTCGAGGCTGAAGATCAGGGTCACGTTGACCGAGATGCCCTCGCCGATCACCTGGGTGATTGCGGGCAGGCCGGCCTTGGTCGCGGGGATCTTGATGAGCACGTTCGCACGGTCGACGGTGGCCGACAGCTCCTTGGCCTGCGCGATGGTCGCGTCGGTGTCGTGGGCGAGGTCGGGGGAGACCTCGATCGACACGCGCCCGTCGACGCCGTTCGAGGTTTCGAACACGGGAGTGAAGATGTCGGCCGCGTCGCGGACGTCGTCGGTCGTCGCGGCGAAGATCGTCTCGTCGACGGAGGCTCCGGATGCCGCGAGCTCCGCGATCTGCGCCGTGTAGGCCTCGGCGCCGCCGCCGACCGCGGCCTGGAAGATGCTCGGGTTCGTCGTGACGCCCACGACGTTGCGGGTGGCGATCAGCTCGGCGAGGTTGCCGGAGGTGATGCGCGAGCGCGAGAGGTCGTCGAGCCAGATGCTGACGCCCGCCGCGGACAGCTGCTCAGTGCGGGAGCTCATGCTGATTCGGGGACGAATGCGTACTTGGTGTCGAGATACTCGAAGATCCCCTCTCCTCCCCCTTCTCGCCCCATTCCAGAGTGCTTGGTGCCACCGAACGGGGCGGCTGCATTCGAAATCGCCCCCGCGTTCACGCCGAGCATCCCGGAGTCCACCGCAGCCATGACCCGATGCGCCCGCGAAAGGTCCGTGGTGTAGACGTACGCAGCCAGGCCGTAGGGTGTGCCGTTGGCCAACTCAATGGCCTCCTGCTCAGTCTCGAACTTCGTCACAGCCACCACTGGCCCAAAGATCTCCTCGGTGTACAGACGCGAAGTCACAGGAACATCTGTGATCAACGCCGGGCTGAAGTAGCTGCCTCCTCGCTCGTCGACTCCGCCGACGAGCTCATAGGCGCCGAGTTCGATGGCGTCGTCAATGAGCGCACGAATTCGGCGTGAGGCACTCTCGTTGATCAGCGGGCCGATGTCGATGCCTTCGTCAGATCCAGGCCCGACGCGAAGCTCGCGGACTCGCTCCGCCAACTTCTCAACGAACTCGTCGTGAACGGCCGCGTGCACCAGGAACCGGTTTGCGGCGGTGCAGGCTTGTCCGACATTGCGGAACTTCGCGACCATCGCGCCGTCGACGGCGGCGTCGATGTCCGCATCGTCGAAGACGAGGAACGGCGCGTTGCCGCCGAGTTCCATCGAAGTACGAAGGACGTTGTTGGCAGCCTGTCGGAGCAGAGTCTGTCCAACTTCCGTAGAACCGGTGAAGCTCACCTTTCTCAACCGTGGATCGTCCATGAGTGCCTTCGAAATATCAGACGAGCGGGAGGAAGTCACCACGTTGATGACACCCGCTGGAAGTCCCGCTCTCTCGAAGAGGCCGACGAGGTACAGCGTCGTCAACGGAGTGAGCGCCGCTGGTTTGATGACCACCGTGCATCCAGCTGCCAGGGCTGGCGCCAGCTTGCGCGTTGCCATCGCGAGTGGAAAGTTCCACGGGGTGATCAGATAGCAGGGCCCGACAGGTCGGTGGGAAATGATCATCGAGCCGGTGCCTTCCGGCGTTGCGCCCGTTCGACCGCCTACGCGCGGGCCCTCCTCCGCGAACCATCGCAGGAACTCGGCGCCGTAGTTGACCTCCGCGGCAGATTCCTTCAGTGGTTTCCCCATTTCGAGCGTGATGAGTCGCGCGATCTCGTCGGCGTTCTCCTTGACCAGATCGAAGGTGCGGGAGAGTACATCTGACCTCGCGCGTGCGCTCAAGGCTGCCCACGTGGCTCCAGCGTCGACGGCGGCATCGAGTGCGGACAGTGCGTCCTCTGGCGTCGCGTCCGCCACCTCCGTGAGGATCTCGCAGGTTGCGGGGTCTCGCACGGGAAAAGTTGCACCGCCGGTCGCTGACCGCCACTCTCCCGCGATGAACAGGCCAGACTCAACGTTTGTCAGGATCGTCATGCCACAACCTGCTCAACGGTCCCGGTGCCCGCAACGGGGCTGTTGAGCCACGCCCGCACCTGTTCGGCCACTCGCGACGGAGACAGGCCGTACTTTTCGAGAAGGAAGTCGTTGGGCCCAGACTCGGACCAACTGTCTGCCAGTCCCATTCGCGTGACTCGCGGCGCGTTGGGCAGTTCGCTGAGGACCTCGCTGACGAGCCCTCCCAGGCCACCGATGACGCTGTGCTCCTCGACGGTGATGACGATGCGGGAACCCTCGAGCGCGGCGATCAGGGATCCGACGTCCAGCGGCTTGATAGTTGGAACGTGGATGACTCTCGTGTGAATCCCTGCCTGGCTCAGAAGCTCGGCAGCCTCAAGAACGCGGGAGCTCTGCACGCCTGTTGAGACGAGGGAGATGACTCCCCCGGTACGGAGCTGGACCACGCTTCCAAGTTTGAACTCGTAGCTGTCGTCGAGCACTGGACGGACCGCGTCTCGAGCGATTCGCATGTACACCGGCCCATTGTGTTCGGCGGCCCATCGTGTAGCTGCCTCCGCTTCGAATTCATCGACGGGCGCGAGCACGGTCATGTTGGGCATCGCTCGCATGATGGCCAGATCTTCAATGTCCTGATGAGTCTTGCCGCTGCTGCCATTGAGCAAGCCGCTGTACGCGCCGGCAATGCGTACGGGCGCCTCGGTCTGCGATACAAGCATCCGAATCGGGTCAAGCGCGCGATGCGTCATGAAGACGCCGAAGGTCGAAAGCCAGGGACGATAGCCCGCCGTCGACAGCCCGAACGCGATTCCAACCATGTTCTGTTCGGCAATCCCGACTTCGATGAATCGGTCCGGGAAGGCTTCGGCGAACTTGTCCGCCTTTGTGGAGTTGGCGAGGTCGCCATCGACGACGACGATGGTCGGATCGTGATGTCCGATGTCGACGATCGTGTCGCCCCAGACATCTCTCTGTGCCTTCATCGGTTTGTCTCCTCGATCTGAAGTTCGTTCCGCGCAATCTGCAACTGCTCGTCTGTTGCGACGCCGTTGTGCCACTTGTATGTGCCCTGAGTGAATGAAAGGCCATGACCTTTCACAGTTCGGGCAAGGATGACGGTCGGCCGCGAGGTTCTGACCACGTTGTCCGAGGCGGCCGAATAGGCCTCGAGAATCGATGAGAAGTCGTGTCCATCCGCATCCAGCACGTTCCATCCGAATCCCTCGAAGACCCCGCGCAGGTTCACATGAGCCCAGGGGTCGCTCCGATCAAATCGGTCGCGCGAGGCATCTGCCGGCCAGCCGAACTGTTGAAGGCCGTTGAGGTCCACGATCGCAATCAGGTTGCTCAGCTCGTAGCGGCTGGCGGAGTTGACTGCCTCCCACACCATTCCCTCTTGAAGCTCACCATCCCCCAGAACCACCCAAGTGCGGTGGTCGGACTGCTGCTTGCGCGCAGCGAGAGCGATCCCGACCGCGGCCGATAGGCCTTGACCGAGCGACCCAGTCGACACGTCGATTCCCGGGGTGAGCTTCATGTCCGGGTGCCCTTGAAGCCTCGAGTTGCCGCGGTCGAAGGTGGCCAACTCGTCCACCGGGAAGTAGCCACGCAAGGCCAGAACGCCGTAGAGCCCGATGGCTGAGTGACCCTTCGAGAGCACAAAGCGATCGCGCGCGGGATCCAGTGGGTTCGCGGGGTCGATGCGCAACTCGGCGAAGTAGAGGGCCACGAGCAGATCGGTCATCGACATCGGCCCACCGATGTGGCCGGCCTTGCTCTGGGCCACCGTGTTGACGATGTGCCATCGGACCAATTGAGAGAGCCGCGCTAGCTCTTCGAGATCCGGGCTGTGGGGCAGTGCGACGCTTACGTCAGCTGCAGCATCCTTGCTCATGCGTCGATCCTATCATTTTCGGACAGTTGGTCCATATTTTGTCGCCAATAAAGATGACTGATGCCCTTGACGGGGGCTTCGGCCCACCGAACGGCCTTCTAGTTCAGTTGATGATCCTGGCTTTCCTCAACGCAGTGAGGTGCTCGATGAAGCTGTCGTGCGTGTCAATGCACTCTCCAAACCCGGCTTGGCGAATCTTGATGGTGCTCTGGATCATGCTGAAATCCGTCTGCCACCAACCTTCGATAAACGGCCAGGAAACGAAGTCAGCAAACCCCACGCTCCGAAGCCCGTCACGGACTACCAGTTCGTCCCACTCGTCGTCGCGGTTGGCCATGTGAGCCTCTAGGGAGAGCGGCTGCGGTACGTCATACGGCATGGCGAAGAACTCAGCGATAGCGGGCCACAGTTGCGACCATCTGAAGAGGTCACCATTCGTGACGTTGAAGATCTGCCCTCGCGCGCTTGTGCTGTCAAACGCCCACTCGACGGCCTTGGCCAGGATTCGAGCATCCGTCGCCTGGTGCAGCGCGTCCCACGCCCCCGGGCTTCCCGGAAAGCGGAGAGGGACCCGTTCCTGCTTGCTGAGCATCGCGAAAGCAGCCACCCCGGCAAGGATGTTCATCGGTGAACGGGGCGCGAATCCGATCACGCCGTCGGGTCGCAGAACAGTCCAGGACGATCCTCTCCGGGATGACCAATCCCAGATTGCGTCCTCTTGAGGGTTGTACAAGATCGGTCCGAGAAGCCGCGGATCTGATTCGCGAGCAGGAGTTCGGTACGGTCCGAGATGCTCACCGTATGACTTGCCACCACCGATGAGCACGATCTGCTCGACGGACGCGCGATCTCGGTCGAGCGCCTCCAGCAAGTTCTTGACCATCGCGGCATTCAGAGCCGTGGTCTCACGATGCGAGGAACCTTCGACATACGCCGCGTAGACCACATGGCGGATGTCCCCCAGGGCACCCTTCTCCACACCATTGGCTATTGAGAGATCTCCTCGGATGTTGTGCTCTGGTGCGGCGGCATTGGCCCTACATCCAGTTCTTGAGAGCCCAATGACCTGCCGACCCGCAGCCTCGAGGTAACGCGCAATCGCGCCACCGGTCACGCCACTCGCGCCGACGACGAGGCACCCGTGCCCGGTCACGTGGGGGCACTTTCACCCGGCGCCTGAGCCGTCCGCGATGTGGGCAGTCCGAGTGGTACCGCTGAGTTTGCTCGAACACCGAGACGCCGACGAATGCTCGCCAGAGTCTGGGGCGACGCGCTGATCTGAGGTGCACGGACAGACCGAACCCCCGGCACCGCCTCCACATAGGTCTGGACCAGTCCGGCGTAGGTAACCGCCATCGCAGGGCAACGCTCGCACGCGCCGTAGAACTCGATCGTCACGTTTCCTTCGTCGTCCACCACAGCCGTCATATCTCCCGCGTGGCCGCGGAGGCGCGGACGGACAAACTGGAGGGCACGCTGAAGCTCGTCTGGGTCGACGGCCACGATCAAGCCCCGCTCTGATACTCGGGCGGGATGTCATAGCCAAGACCCCGCGCGAAGCTCAGCCCGAAGACCTTCTCCTTGATCTCTCGCGTGAGCTCGGGATAGCCATATCGCTCCTGGAGTTCTTCCGGCATCTCCAAGTTCGCCCACATGTCGATGTACGACTGGATATCGGGCCAGATGAAGCCCTCCGACCCATACGCGAGGCGATCAGGACCGACGAACAAGAGTGCCTGACCGATGCGGTGGAGCATCGGGTAGGGCTGGAGGAAGTACTGGTTGAACCACAGCGGCAGCAGCAGATGCATGTTCTGGAACCGACCGGCGATTGAGATCATCTCGTCCACGTAGGGATCGCCCATGTGATGGATCCCGAAGTTGAGATCCGGAAAGTCGTAGGCCGCCATCTGGAGGTCGTTCGGCATGAATGCCTCTACCGGATGCATACCGAGGGGATACCCCTTGTGGAACTGCACCATTTTGATACCGAGTTCGAGCGCCTTCTCATACAAGGGATAGGCAACCTCGCGGTCGTCTGCCCGCCAATAGTGATCGCGGTCCTGGTACGTGTAGAACTTGAAGCTGATTGCGCCCATCTCGTGAACTTGGCGCTCCATCTCATGCAGAGCGAAGTCAAGTCCCTGCCAACTCGGGTCGACGCCCCCAGTGAACAGAAGACGCTTCGGATTCTTGCGCGTCAGGTCGTAACACAACTGTGCGGGGCCGAGCGAGTCCTTCCAAGGCCCGAACAGCGGCACGGTCTGCACCATCGCGATGTCCGTGTCAGAGCGCTTGAACAGCTGATCGTTGGCCCAGTCGGGGTCGACCGGGTCGTAGAAGTCCGCCTTAGGCGCTGGGCCACCCTTGCTGGCCATCAGCTCATTGAATCCGGCCTGATTGACGCGATGAGCTACGACGTTCTTTCCGTCCGTACCAGGGGCGATCTGACGATCCGTGAAGTCCTGAGTGTGCACCGCACAGTCGAACACGAACATTCCGTCTTTCATCTGTATCTCCTTAGACCTTCCAGTTACTGAACAAAGTCGCCGTTGGGTTGACCGTTCCAAGCGGTGACGCCGCCGTCAACAGGCACAATGGCACCCGTGATGAACGAGGCGCCGGGCGATGCGAGGAACACGGCAGCGTCTGCGATCTCTACGGCGTCTGCGATTCTCCCGAGCGGGATGAATTTGCCGAATGCCTGCTCGAGACCGGGCAGTGCTTCGAGGTTCCTCACCAGGAGCGGTGTGCGCACGGGACCGGGAGCTATGGCGTTTACGCGCACACCCGCTTTGCCGTAGTCGATCGCCATGCTGCGGGTGAAGTTGACAATGGCGCCTTTCGCGGCGTTATAGGCGGCGTAGTTGAAGTCAGCACCGAGCCCGGACACCGACGCGGTGTTGATGATGGCTCCGCCAGCGGTCTCGAGGTGCGGCAGCGCTGCCCGTGAGACGTAGAAGACGCCGTCCACATCTACGGACATCACCTTCCGCCACAGATCATCTGTGGTCTCGGTCACCGATCCGACTGGGGCGATGCCGGCGTTGTTGACCAGTACGTCCAGCCGACCGAGCTTGCTCACTATGGCGGTGATGTACGCGTCTGCGGACTGAGGATCAGAAACGTCGATCGAAAACGGGACGAGCCGACGACTGAGATCGGAGCCCAGCTCCTGCTCCAGGCGAGCGAAGAGCTCAATCTGCAGGTCTCCCGCCGCCACCGTTGCGCCCGCCTCCAGGAAGCGTCGGGCGATAGCCGCACCGATGCCAGATGCAGCGCCGGTGACGGCGACAACTTTGCCTGCGAAGAGATCAAGTGCCCACATTCCTAGCTGCCCTTTCGTCAGTGCGCGGTGGATCGGCCGCGGGATCGGATCATCGAGATGAGGCGACCGTCGCTCAGCACCGCGAGGATGATGACCGCACCGATGACGACCGGCTGCAGATGTGGGGACACGTTCAGCAGCGTGAGCCCGTTGTTGAGGACACCGATGATGAGAAGTCCAACGAACGTTCCCCACATCGACCCGATACCACCGGCGAGGCTCGCCCCACCGATGACAACCGCGGCGATCACGCTGAGCAAGTCGCTGGAGTTGCCAGCACCAGGCTGTGCCGCGTTCAGACGGGCGCCCACCACAAGGCCTGCCACAGCGGCAAGCAACCCGGCGATCGCGTAGACGCGCAGCTGCATCCGCTTGACTCGAATGCCCGACAGGCGGGCGACCTCTTCGTTGCTGCCGATGGCGTAAAGCGAGCGACCCGCGGGACGGTAGCGCAGCCACAATCCAGCGACGATGAATACAGCGAGCATGAGGTAAACCTGCAGCGAGATCCCCGCCAGGCGGAACTGCGACAGCCCCTGGAACCAGTCAGGCAGTCCAAGAATGGGGGTGCCGTTGGTGAGGTAGAGCGACAAACCGGTCGCGGCGAACATCGTGGCGAGGGTCGCAATGAAGGGCTGGATGTCTCCGTAGGCGATGAGTATGCCGTTGAGAAGGCCGATGCCGGCACCGACGGCGAGACCAACGATGATGGAGAGCCAGAACGGCCAACCGAGGTTCTGATAGGTCACAGCAACGACCATGAAGCTGAACCCGAGCACGGCTGCGACGGACAGGTCGATCCCGCCAAGGATGATGACCAGGGTCGCACCGGCCGCCATGATGCCGATGTAGGACACCTGAACCATGATGTTCACCAGGTTGTTCGGGGTCAGGAACACCGGCGACAAGAACGACATCGCAACGATGAGCAGGATCAGTCCGATGAGCGGTCCCGAGAGGACCTTCAGGCGATTCCTCACCTGCGCGACGCGAATCGCGGAGGTACTCGGCGTGGTGCCGGTATTTGCTCTGGTGGCCGTGTCGTCGGTGACTGGGGTAGACATGAGAACTCCTAAGGAATGTTGGCGAGGCGAGTCAGGACACTGACAACTGCATGACGCGCTCAGGGGTTGCTTCTTCGCGGGACAGGACGGCTCGCTGGCGTCCGCCTGCCACGACCATCACGCGGTGGGAGAGCATGAGGACTTCCTCTAGCTCGGAAGAGACGACGATGACCGCTACGCCCTGGGAGGCGAGGTCGCGAATGATCTCGTAGATCGCTTCCTTGGCGCCGACATCCACTCCTCGGGTCGGCTCGTCCAGAATGAGCACCTTCGGGGTGCGGACCAGCCACTTAGCGAGAAGCACTTTCTGCTGGTTCCCACCAGACAGCAACCCGACCGGCTTGTCGAGATTGCCTCGGATGTCGAGCTCCTTCGTCATCCGCTTCTTGAGCCGATTCAGGAAACGGATGGTGACGAATCCCCGCGGGACGAGCCGGGACTCCCAGGGCAGCGCCATGTTTTCAGCGCTGGTTCGGTTGAGGTTCAACCCCTGCGTCTTCCGGTCTTCGGGGACCATGTAGATACCCGCGGACACGGCATCAGACACCGATCGGATCTTCACGACGCGACCATTCACCGCGACCGTGCCCGAGAAGAAGCGGTCCGCGCCCGCAAGTGACCGCACGATCTCTGTCCGGCCGGCACCGACGAGACCCGACATCCCGAAGATCTCTCCGCGACGGAGTTCGAAGGTGATGTTGTCGAAGCGGTCGGAGCACAGTCCTTCCACGGCAGCTACTACTTCCTCATCGTGAGGTGGGGGTGCGACGTCCCGCTGTGAAAGCTCCCGGCCGACCATTGCTCGGATCATGCCATTGCGGTCGATTTCCTTCGCCGGCCATTCACCGACTTTTCGACCGTCGCGCAAGCAGAACACGCGGTCGGCGATGGCGGAGATCTCATCCAAGCGGTGACTGATGTAGACCACGCCAGTACCGCGCGACCGCAGCACCTCGATCTGCTCGAGAACACGCTTGGTCTCGTTCTGGCCAAGCGAGGCGGAAGGCTCGTCGAAGATCACAAAAGAGGGACGCCGCAAGATGGCTCGGTGAGTATTCGCTCTTCTGAGGGCCACCGATATTGCGGCCGAGGGCCGGTCGCGCAGTGACGGGATCGCTTCGTTGGAGGCCACCAAATATTCGGGTTCAGGGCCATCGTTTCTAGGCTCCTTCTGCCGCGCGGACCTATCGCGCGGCAGAAGGAGTAGTTCGGATGGTACGCAGGATCAAAGCGAAGCTGGTGCTGAGGCTTCGCGCAGAAGGATTCACGGGGCGGCAGATCGCCGCGCAGGGCATGTCCCGCACGAGCGTGGCGGCAGTCATCGACGCCGCTGACCGGGGAGGGATCGGCTGGGACGACGTCGCTGATCTCGACGAAGCCGAGGTGTATGCGCGGCTGTTTCCGGGGCGGGGTGAGCATGACAGTGTTCACGCGCAGCCGGACTGGGAGCGGGTGCATCGTGAGCTCGCCCGTGTCGGGGTGACGCTGAAGCTGTTGCACGGCGAGTACGTCGACGCCTGCCGCACCACGGGATCGACGGCGATGGGGTACGACCGGTTCTGCAAGACCTACCAGCAGCACGTGCTGATCGCCGGGGCCGCGTCGCGGGTCGGTCACAAGGCCGGGCAGACGGTCGAGGTCGACTGGTCGGGCAAGACGATGCAGCTGACCGACCCGGTCACCGGGAAGCAGGCGCGGGTCTACGTGTTCGTCGGCACGCTGCCGTTCTCGAGGTTCGCGTTCGTGGAGCCGACGCTGGACATGAAGCAGGACACCTGGTTGCGCGCGCACGTCGCGATGTTCGACTGGTTCGGCGGCAGTGTTCCGCGAATCGTGCCAGACAACCTGAAGACCGGGGTGCTGAAGCATCCCGCGGAGGGCGAGGTGGTGCTCAACGACGCCTATCGAGAGCTCGCGGCGCACTACTCCGCGGCGGTGCTGCCCGGCCGGGTGAGGAAGCCGAAGGACAAGGCGAGCGTCGAGAACACCGTCGGGAACATCGCGACTTGGGTGATCGCCGGACTCCGGGATCGGCAGTTCGCGACGCTGCCGGAGCTGCGGGCGGCGGTCTATGAGCGGGTGGCCGCTTTCAACGCGGAGCCGTTCCAGAAGCGCGCCGGCTCGCGGCTGGGCGTGTTCGAGGGTGAGGAGAAGCCGCTGCTGCGGCCGCTGCCGCAGGTGCCGTTCGAGATCTCGCGGTGGTTCTACGGCCGCCGGGTGCAGAAGAACGGGCACGTCGTGTTCGAGCGCAACTTCTACTCCGTCCCCTACGTGAACATCGGCCGTAGCGTCGACCTGCGCATCACCGACACCACGCTGGAGATCTTCGACGGCGATCAGCGCCTGACCAGTCATCTGCTCGCCCCGGTGGGGGCCTCGAACGAGTACCGCACCCACGACGCGGACCTGCCGGGCAGGCCCCGCTACCGGCAGTGGGACGCCGACCGGGTTCGGGAATGGGCAGCCCGGATCGGCGAGGACACCACGACGGTGGTGAACCGGATCTTCGAATCGGTGCCCGTCGACGAGCAGGGCCTCGACGCAGCCCTGGCGGTGCTACGGCTGACGCGCCGCTACTCCGCGGCCCGGGTGGAAGCAGCCGCCGGCATCGCGCTCGCATCACGGGTCCGCTCGCCGCGCTACGCGCACCTGCGGCCCATCCTCGAATCGAACCAGGATCACCCCGACGGCAGGAGCCCCTGGTCGGAACCGGCGATAGCGGAGCCCGCAGGCTACGTCCGCGGGGCGGACTACTACGCGGGAGGCGCCCGATGAGCCGGCTCGACTCCGAGACGAAGCGGAAGCTCCGGGAGATGGGCGTCGCGTCGCTGGTCGACGCGCTCGAGGTCCAGGACGACACCCTCACCCTGGGGATGGTGTTCGAGGAGCGCGTGAAACTGGCCGTCGACGACGCCCACGCCGCGTTCAGCCACGCCAAGGTCGAAGGCCTGATCCGGCGGGCGGGACTGCGCTACCCGAACGCGGACCTGCGCCGCCTCGACCTGCTCGAACAACGCGGCCTGGACCGCGGTGTGATCGCCCAGCTCGGCACCTGCCAGTTCATCACCCGTCAGCAGAACGTCGTGTTCCAAGGCTTCACCGGCTCCGGGAAGAGCTACCTCGGATCCGCGCTGGCGAAGCAGGCCTGTCAGCACCGCTACCGGGCGCACTACATCCGCATGCCCGACCTTGAAGAATCCTGGGCCACGGCGAAGGACAAGCCGGCAGGGAAGGAGAAGTGGTTGCGCAAGTACGCCGCTTTCACCCTCCTCGTGATCGACGAATGGCTCCTGGACAGCCCCGACGACAGCGTCCGCGGCATGCTGCTCGAGCTCCTCGAACGCCGCTACGACGCCTCGTCGACGGTGTTCTGCACCCAGTACGCGAAGAAGGACTGGCACCAGCGCCTCGGCTCCGGAGTCCACGCCGACGCGATCATGGACCGCATCGTCCACAACACCATCTGGATCGAGACCGGCGACGTCAACATGCGCGAACACACCGCCACGACGAACTGAGCCCAGCCGGTGAGCGCCACCACCCACCCCGGGTGGCGCTCACCGGCAATACTCACTGGCCCCGAATCCCAATATCGAATGGCCCTGAACCTCAATATCCAGTGGCTCTCAAGAGTCCAAATACTCAATGTCTCTGCTACGACGAGGTCTGGCAAAGGCCTCCGGCGGTCCAGCACGCGGCTCCTTGGAACAGCGATTCCGGCCTCATAAGGGACGATCTGAAGCCGGACGGTGCTGAGGTGCCGGAGCAGGCAGCTTCGGTGCCGCTGGGACGAAGCAATAAGTGCCTTCTCGAGCGTGGCTGGGCGCTTGTTGTTCGCGTTCTGGCGCATGCCGAACGCGGTCTCCACAGCCATCTTCCCTCGTGCCACGATCTGTTCGGCGACCTGGTGGAGCCGTGGGTTCGTGCTGCCGTGCATGACCGTGATGACCGCGGCTTCGAGTGCCCAGACCTGCTCCGCAAGGCTGAACCGCGGGCTCAGGAGGTGGCTCGCGAAGGACAGGTCGGTGAGGATCGTGGTCAGGCGCACGATCTCGGGGTAGGCCGCGAGGAAGACGCTGTCCGCGTCGAGCGAGTCGATCCCGATCACCCCCATCCGATCGACGATCCTCCCCTCAAGTCGCTCGTCGACCGCCCAACACCGAATGAGTGAGGCCGACAGTTGGAGTTCGCCGGTGGTGAGTCCGACGCCGCGCTTCCAAAGGGTTCCGGACAGGCAACGCTCAGCGTGGGCGAACTCCGGAAGCCGCGTCAGGTCGATGTCGGCACCGTCGAAATGCCAGCGCCGGTGGCGGTTACAGACCGCGCCTCCCCGGCTTTGGACAGAGGTC
Organism: Microbacterium sp. HA-8; assembly: GCF_046111165.1. Taxonomy (NCBI): domain Bacteria; kingdom Bacillati; phylum Actinomycetota; class Actinomycetes; order Micrococcales; family Microbacteriaceae; genus Microbacterium; species Microbacterium sp. HA-8. The sequence continues at coordinate 776,230 of NZ_CP162025.1, read as the reverse complement.
TGCTCGCCTTTCGCGCATCGTCGGCACGCGGTTCGGGCAGCCTGCATGTACCCGCAGCGTTTGCAGAGCGTCGGCTGCCAGGCGTAGTGCTGGCAGCGCACATACATCGCGTTCCTGCGGGCATCGTCCGCGAAGTGCCCGGGCCTGAGACCGCCGAGGCGCTCCGCCCACGCTGCAGCGCGCTCGAGGTTGGGATGCGAGGGCGACATTCCAGCGAGGTCTGTGACGTGGAGCCGAAGATCGCGGGGAGTGAGGGCGTTCGCGGTGGCCAGCCTGCCGAGGAATCCCGTAATTGTTTCGGCGGCCAGGGGCTGCACCATCACTGGTAGCCGGCGCACGCTCCCCGCCGGCGTCGTCACCCTCATGTCGTCGCGGGCACCCGGTCAGGGGCGGCAGCCGGGACGGTGCCGAAGACCGTGTCCAAATCGAGGCGTTCGGTGCCACTGTCGATGGCCTCCATCGCGAGCATGTGCACCATCCCGGTCAGGTCTCCGATCACACCACCAGTCGCGGCGTGTAGATGGCTCGCGTGGCGCAGAATCACCTCGGGATGCTGGTCGATGAGTCCGAGGGAGTCCTCGACCGCGACGAGCAGGTCTGCCCATCCCGCTTTGCCCCTTCCGGTGTTCTCGAACTTGTGCAGGTTCAGGATGTCGAATCGGCTGCTGATCTGCCGTCCGCGGGTACCGTCGAGCAGTCCACTGGCTTCGACGTCGACTCCGGCGTAGACGAACGTGCCGGGGCACTTCTCCGACAGCTGCTTGAGCGTGTCGGACGCTTCACCCATCTGCTTGTACTTCTGGTTGATGTTGTGGATCTCGTCGACGATGATCAGCTCGGTTCCGCAGGCGGCGATCACGCTGGCGACGGTGTTCATCAGCTCTCCCGTGTTGTAGTGCGCACGCACCGGGAGGCCGAGGAAGTGGGCGAACTCTCCGAGCATCAGTTTCGGGGTGCACGAGGGCGGCACCGACACGTAGATCACCGGGATCGAGTTGCCGCCGCTGGCCCGCCCGATGTCACGTCGGCGACGCTCAAACCTGCGAGCAATATGCGAGACCGTGGTGGTCTTGCCGATATTCGGCTCCCCCGACACGATCACACCGAGCTTGCCGTGCGACTTGTACTGGTTCAGCATCAGGCGTCGCAGAATCTCCGTCTCGATCGCCGCGAACTGCGCCGTGTTCACCACCGGGCCGCGAATCATGAACTGCTTGCGAGCTTCACGGTTCATCGCGCGGTCGCCCGGCGACATCGCGTCCAGCTCAGCGCGCGTGATGGGGAGTGGCTTGTCCAAGGACTCGCTGACGAACGCGGACCAACCCTCGCGCGTACTGATGGCCTGAGTCATGTCAGCCGCTCCCACACCCCGTCGTCATCGGTGAGCAGTGAGAAGCCGCCACCGCGTTCCCAGATGACCTCATCTCCGTCAGGCTCGGTCGTTGGCGTCTCTCGGGCGATCGTCTTCGAGACACCTGTCATGTGCATGGGGTCGCGGTTGACCTCGGCCGTGCGGACGGCGCGGTTGCGCTCTTTGCCGGGCCTGACCCATTGGGCGCGTTTCATTCGGTCGGCCAGGTACGCGGCCTCTTCGCGGATCGCTGTGTCCGTGGCCGTGTCGACAGCGTGGGCCGCTTGCCAGATTTCGCCTCCCATCGGCTCGTCGAGGAGGTCGCCGACGCAACGGAATGGCACGAACTCGTCACCGTGCTCGACCCAGACGAATAGTGGATTGTGCGGGTCGTAGCGGATCACGCAAGGTCGGGTGGCGCCCTCTCCGCCCGCACCTGCGGCACGGAGCTCTGTGAGGCGGTTCGAGCGGTAGACGCGCCGCGCATGGTTGATGCCGTAGTCCTGCAGCGTGCAGCGCTTGGCGGGAAGGAACCCGATGAACTCGTCCAGGCCGAAGGGGACGTGCAGCTCGGGTGCGATGCGTCGGTAGGCGCGGAACATCTCGTTCGGTGTGAGCGCCCGACCCGGGAGCATCGGATCGGACAGACCAGCGTGCGGTCGGTTCTGCCACTCGATGGCGATCCAGTCTTCGAGCAGCTCCTGCAGTTGGTTGAGGGCAAGTGCCCTGTCGGTGGGTTCGTCTCGGCCGCGGCGATCGACGCTGCCGCCGGTGAAGCCCTCCAAGTACTGGACGAAGCCGTCCTTGATCGCGTCGAAGCCGCTCTCTACATGGGGTTTGTCGGTGCCGGTCTCGTGTGCCGCGTGGATGAGTGAGATGCCGGCTCGCTCGCAGCCCCGGCGGAATGCCTCTGAACGGCAGATCTTGCCGTTGTCGGTCGTGATTGTCTCGGGGAAAATGTACGGCTGCGCGAGCCGGTGGTGGTCCAGTCGCTCCTGGTCGATCATGAACCGCCCAGTCCATGTAGCCGCGACACGCTCCCGCTGCTCCCGCGCGCCCGGCGGCCGCAGCTCGTAGGGTGTCAGCGCCCGGGCGAGCACTCCCGCGAGGTCCGCGGAGTTCGTTGCGACTGCCCGCACGACTCCCGCGAGGATGGAACGGCACGAGACATCGTGGATGACCGTCAGCTCCGCACGGTTCAGCCGACCGTCCAGCAGTCGCGATGGCACGTCGATGACCGTGGAATCGATCTGCACATGTTCCCCAGGTCGCAACGAACCGTGCACCCCGAACGCTCTACCGGGTTTGTTGGCCGAGGTCTGACGTGACTTCGCGGAGCCGTTCAGCTTCCGTGCCGTGGGATGCGCCGCGACCATCCGGTACAGCGTGCGCTGACTGGGAATGTCGATCGCATCGCCGTAGTCCTCCTCGAGAGTCCATCGCAGTCGGTCGAGTGTCCGGCTCGTCGTCCCCGATGATCGCGTCGTCCCCTTCTCGCCGAGCTCGCTCAGCGCCATGCCAATACGGACGTCGATGTCTCGCTTGCCGCGGTTGAGGTGCCGCGCGTCCACAAGCCCGAGGACACCTTCCGCGCAGTATCTGTGGAACTTGCGGCGGACCGTCTCCAACGAGGTCACGGAAGTCAGTTTCGACATCGCCGTGCGCACGTCCTCGAAGTACACCTTCGCCGGTTGCCCGTTGTCGACCGCGGCTTTGACCACAGCCAAGTGCTCGGCCCACGCATCGACAACGCGTCTCTCCTCATCGTCGAGTCCGTCGAGAATGCGGGCCGCTGAGCCTGTCGCCGAATCCGTGCGGTCCGCATGCCAGGTGACATTCGGCAACCTGACCAGCTCATCGGCGTCGACCATTCGCGTGAAGTCAGCCTCCAGAGAGCGGAGAGTGACATGCCGGTAGTCAGCGGCGATGATCACGAACCGCTGCTCGTCCCAGGTCAGCGTCACACCGATGCCGACCCGCACGATCACGCCGCCTTCGCGACCGTCGTCAACGACAAACGCCGCGACGGGTCGAAGATCAGATCACGCCACCACAGCGCCGAGTAGACCGCACCCAGCGGCTGAGGGACTACACCCTCCAGCAGGCTCGCCCACTCCGACAACCGCGCGGACTCGCCGGAGTGGGCACGCATCACATCCAGGCTCGCCGGGTCGCGCCACCGGTTATACCGGTAGCCGGACAGGAAGCGGAGGTTGCGGCCTTCGCTCTCAGTGATGTCGTGCACGACGAAGTAGTCCCATCCCAGTTCACCGCAGAGCGTCGAGGTCCAGTCGAATACTTCGACGTCATCCGGCTTGATGCGCAGCAGAGGCTTCACATCGATCACCGCGGCCGATCCGTCGCGGAAACGGACGAAGAAGTCGGGCGCGTGGCGTCGAGGTATTCCCGCCCAGTCAATCCACATCGGCTGAGACGCGATCGCAGCGACAGCAGGGTCACGGTCCATCTGCATGAGGGCGACCCGTTCGTACAACGACTCGAACCAGACATGCCCGCCCGTCGCGGCAGCCCAGTACTGGCCCGTGTAGTTCTTCTTGTGCTTCCACGACTTTGGGGTTCGAACCTTGTCGACGGCCTCGAAAGCCACATCGACCACGTCAGCGGAGTCACGACGATGATCCACGCCCCGAAGCACGTACTCGATCTGAGCTTGCGGCGCGTTCACCCTAGTCGCGGGTTCCCAGCGCTTCAACGACATCTGCTCTCCGATCTCGACGAGATGTTCAGTTGGAGAGTCCTCTGACGCCGCCAGAGTACGACTGCGGCGCTACGTTCGCGTCAAGACACGCCCGCGCGTGCGATGTAACAGATATATTCGTTGCATGGAGCTCGCCGCACGGAGTGATGAGTCACTCCTAGCGCTCGCCCATCAGGTGCGGCAGGAACAACTGCGCCGTCGCGGCAGCACACACGTCTGCACCGTCTGCGGGACCGAGTTCGTCGCCCGCGCGGGTGCGAGAACCTGCTCGACAACCTGTCGAGTTCGGGCGCAACGGGCGCGAACCAACGCGAGCCAGAAGGAGCATGGAGTGATCGGTATCGGATACGAAGGGCTCAGCCTCGACCAAGTGGTTGCGCGCCTGAAGCTGAAAGGAATCGAGACGCTCGTTGACGTCAGGCTGACTCCCCTCTCCCGCAAGCCGGGCCTGTCGAAGCGGGCGCTGTCCGAAGCTTTGTCGGCTGCGGGCATCCGCTACATTCACGACCGTCGCCTCGGCAACCCGAAGGACAATCGGGCCGCATACGCCGACGCTACGTCGGACGCTGGCGCCGCAGCCCGAGCCAGCTATCGCGCTCTCATCACGAGCGGTGACGGCGCCGATGCTGTGCGTGAACTGGCAGCCCTCGCGGAGAAGCAGTCCGTCGCCGTTCTGTGCTTCGAAGCCGACGAAGCTCACTGCCACCGTGAGCAAGTCATCGCCGCCGTGACGGACGCATCAGTCCTCGTCTAGGTCGAACAAGCCGACGCTGGTGCCGATGCCTTCCGGCGGGTAATACACCCCGAGCACGCTGAAGCTGTGGCGCTTGCGCGCATCCTCGAAATTGCCCATGAAGAACGAGGTCTGCCGGCCCGGAGCGAACATCTGAGCGTGGAACCTCCGCTCTATCTGGGCAATAGCATCGGCGTCGTTCTCGCGACGTAACCGACCCTGCAACGCCGTGAGTTCCCAGTCCAGGATCTGACCGACATGCCGCGGGCAGCCATCAGCGGTGCAGAAGTACTCGTAACGGGCGATGAAACGCGGCGCCTTCAACTCAGCGGGCGTCTTCGCCGCATCTCCGAAGAGGGACAACGGTGCAAGGTTGGCTGCCGCGGCGATGCGCTCCTTCTGCGCCTCGGCCCAATCTCCGAACGGTTCAACCTTCAGTCGATAGACCGACTTCACGGTGACCATTCCGAGTGACGGTGCGTCATGGTGCTCGGAAGCCGCGGCGCTCAACGCGCACGTCGACGTGCGCGCGACTCGCTCCATGAACGGCTGACGGTCCTTCCAGTCGTCGAGGTGCCTAACGATTCTGATGCTGTCGATGTCTGGCCTGTAGCTCTCAGGCCGGCTGTCTTTGGTCTCCCGCCGCACCTCGACGTCGATCAGGTCGAACTTCTTGAACTGCTGCTCGACACCCATCCAGCGGAACGCGAGCGGATAGAGACGGATCCACTCGGCCCGTCCCCCGTCGACCCGAATGCCGGCGACGCACACCGTGTCGCCGTACTTCGCCGACGGCTGAGGCGATGCCTTCACGGTGATGAGCACCCGCGCCGTCTCTGATCTGACCTGCATGCGCAAACCATACGAGCGGGGTCGGACTGGGCTGACCCCGTTTCGTAGGTCCAGTCGTTATGAGAGTCGTCCTGTTGTCCGCGGTCGCGGGCAGGGAGACTGGTCAGATCATGACGAACAGCAGGAAGCGTCACACCCCGGAGCAGGTCGTCCGTAAGCTCGGGCAGGCCGACAGGATGCTCGCCGACGGTCAGGACGTCGCGGCGGTGTGCCGGGAGCTCGTGGTGTCCGAGCAGACGTACTACCGGTGGCGGAACCAGTACGGCGGCCTCAAGGCCGACGACGCAAAGCGCCTGAAGGAGCTGGAGAAGCAGAATGCGACCCTGAAGCGTCTGCTCGCGGAAGCGGAGCTGGAGAAGGCCGCGCTCAAGGAGCTGGCTGAGGGAAACTTCTAAGCCCGGACAGGCGCCGCGCCGCCGTCGATCACCTCAAGCGCAAGCTGCGGGTGAGCGAACGGATGGCGTGCCGTCTGGTCGGGCTGAGCCGCTCCGCGTATCGGCGACCGCTCAAGGGCGACACGGTCGCGGACCCGGATCGGGCGTTCAGGGAGTGGCTGCGCGCCTGGGCGAAGGACCATCCCCGCTACGGGTACCGGCGGGCGTATCACGACGCCCGCGCCGAGGGGTGGGTGGTGAACCACAAGAAGATCCAACGCCTGTGGCGTGACGAAGGGCTCCGGGTCCCGCAGCGGCGTCGACGCAAGCGCGTCGGGTCCTCGACCGTCGACGCGCCGACGGCGGACGCGCCGAACGTGGTGTGGGCAGTGGACTTTCAGTTCGACGCCGACGAGCACGGCCGACCGATCAAGATCTGCTCGATCGTCGACGAACACACCCGGGAGTGCATCGGCGGCCTCGTGGAGCGCTCGATTACCGCCGACCGACTCACCGCCCACCTCGAGGACCTCGTCGCCGCCCGGGGCGCCCCGGCGGTGTGAATCGCGCTGGGTTTCGTTCCGTTCTTGAAGTAAGGATGGAACCTGATGAACCAGAAGTATTCACCGGAGATGCGTGAGCGTGCGCTGCGGATGCTGGATGAGGCCAAGCCCGACCACCCGAACCTGATGGCCGCGGTACGGCATGTTGCGGACCTGCTCGGGATGAGCGCCGAGACGCTGCGGGTCTGGCACCGTCGCCGGGAGGTCGACGCCGGCGAGCGTCCGGGCGTGCCGACCGATGTCGCCGAGGAGAACAAGCGGCTGCGGCGGGAGAACGCGGAGCTGCGGAAGGCGAACGAGGTGCTCAAGGCTGCGAGCGTGTTTTTCGCGAAGGAGCTCGACCGCCCCTCGACGAGATGATCCGGTTCATCGACATGCACCGGGATCAGTTCGGGGTCGAGCTCATCTGCCGCGTCCTCAAGGACGCGGTGCGAGGGTTCCTCACGTCCCGCGGGTATCGGGCCGCGAAAGCCCGCCCGGCGTCGGCGCGGCAACTGAAAGACGAGTCGCTCGTGCCCGAGGTCGCGCGGCTGCACGCGGAGAACTACGGCGTCTATGGCGTGCGGAAGATGCATGCGCTGCTGCGCCGGCAGGGCTGGGACGTCGGCCGCGACCAGACCGCCCGCCTGATGCGGCTGGCGGGAGTGCGTGGGGTGAAGCGGTCGAAGAAGGTGTTCACGACGAAGCCCGATCCGACGATCCCGCAGCCGCAGGACCTCGTGAAACGGAACTTCACCGCGCCCGCGCCGCGCAGGTTGTGGGTCGCGGACATCACGTATGTCGCGACGTGGGCGGGATTCGCGTACGTCGCGTTCGTGGTCGACGTGTTCTCCCGGAAGATCGTCGGCTGGAACGTCGCGTCGACGCTGAAGGCCGACGTGCTGCCGCTGCAAGCGCTGAACATGGCTGCGTTCACCGCGACCGGCCCCCTCGACGACCTCGTCCATCACGCCGATCACGGGTCGAACTACCTCTCCGTGGTCTACACAGACCGGATCGTCGAGATCGGCGCGAAGCCCTCCACAGGGACCGCGGGCGACAGTTACGACTGTCATTCTGTTTCCGCTGGTTCGAGACTCGTTCCGGAAGTCCTGGCCGCGGCGGTCTGACCCTTCTTACGAATGACCCGCAAGGTGTCTTTGCGTTGATCTGTCGACCGTCCGGCCGGGCGCGCAGCAAGCGCTGCCGCCGGTCGGGCGTGACCTGATAGGAGCCTGGAGCAAGCATTCGGAAGCGTCCCCGTGACAGTCCTGTCCACCCGCCGGCGACAGCGTGTTCCCACGGTAATCGGCAGCAGAACAGGAGCACCATGGCGGAGATCGCGCTCACCAGGTCCAGGCATGTCGTCGTCGGCGTCGACACGCACAAACACATCCACGTTGCGGCGGTCATGGACACCATCGGCGGGATCCTCGCGACCCTTACGATCCCGACGGATGCCGGCGGGTTCCGGCAGTTGCTGGAGTGGGCGGCACTGTTCGGGCAGATCATCGCGTTCGGGATCGAGGGCACCGGCTCCTACGGCGCCGCGCTCACCTCCTTCGCCAGGCGTCACGGGCACAAGGTCGTCGAGGTGAGCCGGCCAGACCGGCGCCTCCGGCGGCTGAACGGGAAATCGGACACGCTCGACGCAGAAAACGCCGCCCGGGCGGTGCTCGCCGGTTTCGCGACGGCGACGCCGAAGACCGCAGATGGCGAGGTCGAAATGATTCGGCGCCTCAAAGTCGCGAACGACACCGCGGTGAGCGACCGAGCGGCCACCATGGTCACGCTCAAGGCAATGCTGATACACGGCTCCGATGAGCTGCGCCGCGACACCGCCCGGATGACGCAGCGCACCCTTGCCCGCCACCTCGCCGCGCTACGACCACGACGCCTGGACACCCCCGACGACGCGCTCCGGCACACGCTGCGCACCCTCGCACGGCGCTGGCTCACGCTCGATGAGGAAGCCGCAGTTCTGCAGGCGATGATCGGCGACCTCGTCCGACGCATCGCGCCGCAACTGCTTGACCAGTTCGGCATCGGCGTCGACACGGCCGCGGAGATCCTGATCGTCGTCGGCGACAACCCGGAGCGGATCCGGTCTGAGGCCGCGTTCGCCAAGCTTGCCGGTATCAGCCCCGTGCCGACCGGCTCCGGGATGACCAGCGGGCGGCATCGGATCAATCACGGCGGCCATCGGCAGCTCAACGCTGCGATCTATCGCACCGTGATCGTCCGGATGCGCTTCCATGAGCCCACGATCGCTTACGTCGCCCGCCGCACCGCCGAGGGCAAGAGCAAGCGCGACATCATCCGCTGCCTCAAACGCTACGTCATCCGAGAGGTCTATCACCTCGTGAAAGCGAACCCCAGAACCGGCGAAATCGGGAGTTGACGACTATAGGAGCATCAACGCCCTCGCCGAAGCGGTCAACGGGCTCTACAAGACCGAACTGATCCGCCGTCGCGGACCCTGGCGGACCATCGAGCAGGTCGAACTCGCGACCCTCGAATACGTGTGGTGGTGGAACAACTCCCGCCTCCACGGCGAGCTCGGCTACCGCACCCCCGCCGAGGTCGAGGCCGCGTACTACGCTGGCCAAGAATCAGCCCAACTAGCGATCGCTGGACAGGGAAACCGATAGGAACGAAACCCAGGGCGATTCAGTGCTCAGGTCGGACAACGGGCCGGAGTTCATCAGCGAGGCGATGGCCGACTGGGCCGGCACCCGCACCGGCCTGTCCTACATCCCTCCGGGCTCGCCGTGGCGCAACGGGTACGTCGAGTCGTTCAACAGCCGGATCCGCGACGAGTGCCTCAACATCAACAGCTTCTACTCGCTGCTGCACGCGCAGGTCATCATCGGCGACTGGAAGGACGAGTACAACCACCACCGCCGGCACTCCTCGCTCGGCTACCTACCCCCAGCCGAGTACGCTCGACAGTGCACCCATCAAATGGAAACCGACGACTCACAGAACGTCCGGACCGAATGAAGGGGGCGGCTCATCTACGATTCACCTTCGACGAGTTCGAGCCCCCGCACCTCAACATGCAATGGATCCACGCGCTCATGCAATCGGCCAACAGTTCCGGAGGCATCACGCTTCTCGATGAAGTGCTCGAAGCTCCGACAGGATGACCGCCGCCGGCATTGGTCGGTGCTCGGAGGCCTGCCGGGAGCGTCGGCATCACGAGGACGGACGGCTCATGCCAGGAGAACCTCGTGAGCCGAGCGAGTAGCCCTCTCAGAACGTCGAGTTCCCCAGAATCGTGGCTCGGAGAGGGCTCGTCACACGGAATGTGACATCGCCTCATTGCGTTTGGCGCAGCGCCCCAGACGCCCCGCGCGTAGCCCCAGCTACCACACAGACATTACCACTGGGTGTCCCCCAAACGGAGGACATCACGGGCCGGCGCGACCCGATGTAGTGCGCGGGCATCAGCGATTGATTCACCCCCAGAAACGGTTTCACCGCAACGCGGTCTCGATGTGCCAACGGAGATCTTCCACGACGTCTGCGGCGAACCACGGGTTCCTCGCGTGCCAACGAAAGTTGAGCGGCGACGGGTGCACTAGAGGGAACAGCTCAGGAAGAAACTGCTGATAATTCCGTACCGTCGCGGTCAGCGTCGCGGTCTTCGCAATCGGCAAGTACGCCTGCTGTGCGTAGCGTCCGATCAACAAAGTCAAACGAATATCAGGCATCAACGCGAAGAGCGGCGGATGCCACCTGGCCGCGAAGCCTCGACGCGGCGGCGCATCTCCCGACCCGCTGCGACCGGGGCCGGGGTAGTAGAAGTCCATCGGCAAGAGAGCGAAATTGTCCGGGTCTCGGAACTGTCCTTCGGTGACACCAAGCCACTGCATGAGGGTGGCACCACTGGCGTCGTCCCACGGCACCCCGCTTGCCTGCGCGCGGCGTCCCGGCGCCTGGCCAATGACGGCTGTCAACGGCCAGTAGGAATTGCCCATAGGCGGCCAGCGGAAGTGCCCGCTGGTGGCCAGTGGAACTGCCCATTCGCGGCCAGGAGTTCTGCCCACCGGGTTGTGGTGGCCCTGGCCGCGTGAGGCAGTCCCGCCGGGTCAGGTCATGGGGGTCACCCCCGTGCCGGCGAGGGCCTGCGCGAGGCGGATGGACTCGCCGGTGGTCTGCGCGAGGTGGGCATGGTGGAGGAGCCGGTCGACGGTCGCGGTCGCGAGGGTCTTGGGCATGAGCTCGTCGAACCCGGAGGGGTGCAGGTTCGAGCTGATCGCGATCGATCGTTTCTCGTAGGCGGCGTCGACGAGCCGGTAGAGGCCTTCCGCGGCGTCGTCGCCGACGCCGAGTAGACCGATGTCGTCAACGACGACGAGGTCGGCGCGGAGGATCCGGGCGACGGTGCGGGTGACGGTGTCGTCGACGCGGTGCGCGCGGATCAGCGCGCCGAGGTCCTCGAGCCGGAACCACGCGACGCGGAGGCCTTGTTCGACGGCGTGCTGGCCGAGCGCTTCGAGGAAGAACGTCTTCCCTGTCCCGGCGGGCCCGCAGATCACGAGGTTCTCCCGCCGGTGCACCCATTCCAGGGTCCGCAACGCCTGCTGGGTCGGCGCCGGGATCGTCGACAGGGACTGGTCCCAGGAGTCGAAGGTCTTCCCGGTGGGGAACCCGGCGGCCTTGCGGCGGGCGGCGAGCATGGACCGGGACCGGCCGGCGATCTCGGCGTCGAGGAGTGCTTTGACAACCTCCGCGGGTTCCCAGCGTTGTGCCCTTGCGGTCGCGAACACGTCGGGTGCGATGCCGCGGGCGTAGGGCATCTTCAGCTGCCGCATGGTCTGCTCCAACTCGGCCGGGATCGGCGGGGCGGCAGGGGTCGCGACGCTCACAGCTCGTCCTCCTCGTCCGTCGCGATGATCTCGACGACGGGGACGATCACACCCCGCGGCTGGCCGATCGCGGCCCACCCGGACGTGCCCTGCGCGAGCGACCGGGTCTCCGACGCCGCTCTCGCCGGCGTCGCGGTGATCCGGCTGCCGAGGATCGACGTGAGATCACCGGTATCGAACCGGCCATACGCGGCTGCGGTGCCGAGGGTTTCGTCGACGACCTCGATCCCGTGGATCCGGGCGAGCTGGACGGCTTCCCGCATCTTCTGGTTCATCCGCTGCGTCCCGGCCGCTGCGGCCTCGAGCAGCCAGGCCGCGGCGCCGTGACCGATACCGAGGAACTCCGCCTCCTCGGTGCTGCGGGCCTTGATCGTGTAGTCGCCGGGAACCTTCACCCCCGGCTGGGCGGGGAAGTGGGCGTCGTCGATCCTGGGGGTCCCGGGGCGGGCGCGGTCGTGTCGGGCGACCTCGACGGGCCCGTCGATGCCGTGGTGGACGATCACGACCCGCTCGGAGTCAGCGGCGCCCTGGACACGGACGAACACCTCCGCGCCCATCAGCAGGTGCGGGACGGAATACTGCCCGTTCTCGAACGCGACCATCGGCGTGTTCTCCCCGACCCGCCGGGACACTCCGAACGCGATGGTGTGAGCACGACCCGGGACCGGGTGCAGCCGCTGCTGCTCCTCAGCGAGCATCTCGACCGGGCGCCGCTTGGTCACCCGGTGCTCCCGCCCGTTGACGTCGTCCATGAACGCGTCGCAGGCCGCCTCGAGTTCGCCGAATGAGGCGTACTGGTCGCGGAGGTTCGCATCGGTGGGCACCAGGTCCGCTTTCGCGAGCTTCACCGACGCTTCCGCGCCACCCTTCGAGGCCGGGTCCGCGGGCTGACAGGTCAGCACCGTGACCCCGTAATGCGCGGCGAACGACACCGTCTGCGCGTTGCGGACCGGGACCCCCGCGATATGCATCGTGGTGACCGTCTTCTCGTTGTCGGTGAGGACATACGTCGGCGCGCCCCCGACCGCCCGGAACGTCCGATCCAACGCGGCGAACACGCTCGGGAGGGTCTTGTCGCGGATCGGGATCACCACCCGGAACCGACTGAACGCGAGCCAGGCGACGAACAGCACCGTCTTCACCCCGCCGACCACGGGCCCGTCGCCGAAGTCGTACTGCAACCACAGCCCCGGCTCGGTGACCCACGGCCGATGCACCCGACGGTTCCCCGCCCGCCACGACGCCTTCACCGCAGCGACCGCCCGCCTGGTCGACCGCTCCGACCCTTCGAACCCGATCGAGGTCAGCACCTCGTGGACCTTGTCGGCCCGAACCTTGCCCTTCGTCTTCTCGACCAACTCCTCGACCTTCGGCAGGAACTCGTCGATGACGCGCGGCCTGCGCGCCGCAGCGCCGACAGGCCGGCCCGCGTCCCGCGCCGCGACATACGCGGCGACCGTGTGATGAGAGCAACCCGCGAGCTGCCCCGCAGCCCGATACGACCCCGTCGCATCGAACGCTTCCAGAATCTCCATGACTTCTCCGTCAGACTTCAACACAGCCCCTTCCCGGGCGACGACGACCTAAGCACCCGTCATCGAACCGGGAAGGGGCCCCACCATCGCGACGACGCGCGGGGCGGAACCATCAGACGTGGGCAGAACTCATGGCCACCAACGGGCAGTTCTCCTGGCCACCTACGGGCAGGTCTCGTGACCGCCTACGGGCAGTTTTCCATGGCCACCGACAGACGGCCACGCGCGCAGCGGCACCCACCGTGTAAATGGGGTCCATGCCCTGCTCTCGCAGCGCGTTGTTGGTGGAATCGTGTATCAGCTCATCATGGATGAGCGCGAGAGGATCAAGTGCACCGTACTGCGGAGTTCCCACGATCCGTACGCAACCTGCTTCAGTGCTTCTTAACGACGGTCAGGAGGATGACTGAGTCCTCGATGGCGTCGAGTGAGTGGAGCCCGTCCGGGATGATGAGGAGGTCACCGGGAGATCCGTTCCACGACAGGTCTCCGAATCTGAGCAGGACGCGGCCCTCGAGGACTTGCAGGGTTGCCTCTCCGGAGCTTTCGTGCTCAGCCAGGCTTTCGCCGGCCTTGAGAGCAATAAGCGTTTGTCGGAGTTGATGCTCGTGTCCTCCGAAGACGGTCTTCGCGCTTCTACCACTGGACGCTTCCTTCGCCTGAGAGAGTTCGTGTCGCGCGAGGGCGATGAGTGAGGTCTTTTGCATAGCATTTCCGATGTTCGAATGTCATCGTGCGTGGGGTTGCTCGGCCTTACGGGAACCAAGCTGGCCGACACAGCTTGGTTCAAGCTCGTACCTATTATCTGTCCCCGTTCGGCTTACTCTCCGAGCCTGCCACTCGTTCAGCACGCTGGTCACCGAAAACGATCGTTTTCGGCGGGCGTCCTCTTAGCTCGGTGAAATTTTTGCCAGCGGCTTCTGGGCACCCGCTTTCTCCGCCGCCAGATGCATCGTTCCCATGCGTGTGGAGTTTGACGCTTTGTGGCGGCGTTCTGTGATCGCACGGTGTCGCAGACAGGGCACAGTGTTGGCCTGCCCGAGGAACCATGCGGCCTTGCCGACACTCTGACACGAGGCCCAGTCGAGGTCCTCGACATCCGTGATCGTCAGACTGAGGTTGCCCCCGGATTCCGGACACTGACCAGGCGGGATCCGCGTGTTTGCGTGCCTGTCGGGGAGGATGTCCGTGATGGGCACGAGCAAGAGGAAGACGTATACGCCGGAGTATCGGCGTGAGGCCGCGCGGCTGGTGATCGACACGGGGCGCACGATCGTCGCTGTGGCGGGCGAGATCGGTGTCGGGGCGCAGCTGCTGGGCCGGTGGGTGCAGCAGGAGCACGCGCGGGCTGGTGGTGGGCCGGACGGGCCGCTGGAGGTATCGGAGCGTGCCGAGCTGGAACGGTTGCGGCGCGAGGTCGCGGAGCTGCGGATGGACAACGAGTTCCTGGGAAAAGCGGCGGCCTTCTTCGCATCGAAGCAGAACCCGAGGAGCGGTTCGCGGTGATCGAGGCGGAGAAGGCGAATATGACGATTACGCGCATGTGCCTGCTGCTCGGGGTCGACCGGCGCCGGTTCTACGAGTGGCGCGCCCGGCAGGTCGCGGGGCCCTCGGCCCGGCAGCAGCGGGCGGTGGTCCTGACCGCGCAGATCCGCGAGTTTCATGCCGCGTCCGACGGGACATACGGGGCGCCCCGAATCCATGCAGATCTGCATGATGCTGGGGTGGCCGTCTCACGTAAGACGGTCGCGAAACTCATGCAGGCCGACGGGATCACCGGGATCAGTCCGCGGACCTGGCACCCGCCGACCACGATCCGAGGTGCGGACCCGTTCCCCGTCCCCGACCTCGTCGAGCGGCAGTTCGATCAGGGCGCGCGTGATCTCGCCTGGTTCAGTGACATCACGTATCTGCATACCGGTGAGGGCTGGGCATACCTGTGTGTCGTCCGGGACGGGAACACCCGCCGGGTGCTCGGTCGCACCGTCGGCGACAGCCTGCACACCGACCTCGTCGAGGATGCCCTCCGGCAAGCGGTCGCGCTGCGCGGTCACCTGCCACGGAAGGTGGTCTTCCACGCGGATAGGGGCACCCAGTACACCAGCGCTCAACTCGCGGAAGCCGCGGCCGAGCTCGGGGTGCTCCGATCGATGGGTCGCACCGGGGTCTGCTGGGACAACGCCGCCGCAGAATCGTTCTGGTCCACGTTCAAGAACGAGTACTACCACCGGCACGTGTTCGCCACGATCGACGCCGCTCGACGCGGCGCCTACACCTGGATCGACGGCTGGTACAACGCGCGCAGACGCCACTCCGCGATCGGCTACATCAGCCCGCTAGAGTACGAACGCCGCCAGCTCACGCTGGCAGCCTGACCAACCAACCACCTGTCCGGGATTCGGGGTCAGCCTCAGACCTACCAGCGTGAGGGGCGGGAGCGTGAAGACATCGGCCGGTCGAGACCGGCCGATGTCTTCACGCGGCGGCGGGGCGCGCTGCCCGGGGTGGACCAAGACGATCCTCGTCCGCAACATCCTTACGGAGCGGTGACACAAGTAGACGTCAGTTGGCGTGCTCGTCCGGCGCGCTGTCCTCGGGCTGGACGGTCCATGCGGGAGGCTCGTCCTTACCGGTCGCTTCGTCTTGTTCTGCCTTGTCGCTGGTTCTCTGGGTGATGCCAGGTGCGTGGTGCACCGGGGCATAAATCGCGTAGAGGCGCAGCGGTTCGTCGCCAGTGTTGATCACGTCATGCCAGGTGCCGGCGGGGACCTGGACAGACCACCCATCCGAGACGTTTTGCTCGAAGTCGAGCCGGTCCTTGGCCGGGCCCATGACGGCCCTGCCCTGTCCGGCATCGAGGCGCAGGAACTGATCGGTGTTCTGGTGGACCTCCAGGCCGATGGACTCCCCGACCGGGATAGACATCAGCGTGACCTGCAAATACTTCCCGGTCCACGCCACGCTGCGGTAGTTCTCGTTCCGCCGGGTGGCCTCTTCGATGTCGAACGCGTTCGGGCGGGGCCCGATGTCGTTGATGGTCATTGTGTTCTCCTTTCGTGCTCGGACTTCGAGTCCAAGTCAGCATCATCTTTCGGGGGGAGTCAAGGGTGGGTGGGTTTCGGCGAACCTCGTGGAGGCGAGGAGAGCGAGTACGACGCCGGCCCCAGCGACGACGAGGACGCCGCTTAGTCCGGCTGCAGTGGCGCCCATGGTGGCGACCAGGGCACCGGCGAGCCCGGTGCCGATGGCGATGCCGGCCTGGTTGCCGAGCTCCATCTGCGATGAGGCGCGCCCGACCGTGCCAGCGGCATCATCGAGGACGGCGATGGAGTTGATCGTGAAACCGAGACCGGCGCCGAGCCCGGCGATGATCCAGCCCACGGCGGCGACGGGGACGGGGACGGGGACGGGGACGGTGGTGAGGATCACGGCACCGATCACCGTCAAACCCGCGATGACGAGAATCGCTCCGAGGCGCGCGATGCCCCCCTTGGTCATGCCCCACTTCAGGAGCCGGGCGGGGGCATAGGCGCCGGCGGTCCACCCGATGATGCCTGCGGTCAGGACGATCCCGGCGAGTGTAGCGCTGATCCCTCGCACGCTGGTAAGGGCGAGCGGAATGAACAGGTCTGCGGTGAAGAACGCCATGGACAAGGCGGCTGCGAACACCACATTCGCCGGGAGCCCTCGACGCGCGGTGAGCGTCCCGGCAGGCAGAACCCGCCGGACGTGCGTGCGCGCCCTGACCTCGAGCTCGCGGAGGTTGCGGCTGACGCGTTCGATACGTAATTCAGTACAGGCGTATCGAGGTGGCTGCACCACTGGGCGCCGATTTGTGGGCGCGAAAAAGCCCCCCGACGCAGGTCGCGTCGAGGGGCAGGTGAGTACGATCCGGTCGTGACTTCGTCTGATCTTCACGAGGCCTTTCCGACTGCTCGGTCTGCGGGCTGAGCTGCCGATACCGGAGGGCGCCCGGGAGGGTCACACGCCGACGCGCGGCGGGTGGTGAGACGGTCAGTGATGACTCAGTTGTAAAGCATGCCGCCGTCGACGAGAAGCACCTGGCCGGTGACGTAGTCCGAGTCGGGGCCGGCGAAGAACGACACGACCTTCGCGACGTCCTCGGGGGTCTCGATGCGGCCGAGCGCGATGCCCTCCACGTTTTCCTTGAGGTTCTGGCCGAGTGGCTTGCCGTTGATCTTGCTGAGCTCGGCGTCGATGAGTTCCCACATGCCGGTGCCGACGATGCCGGGCGCGTAAGCGTTCACCGTGATGCCCTTCGGAGCGAGCTCCTGCGCGGCCGCCTGGGTGAAGCCGCGAACGGCGAACTTCGAGGCCGAATACGCGCTGAGGATGGGGAACCCCTGGATCGACGCGATGGATGCCGCGGAGATGATCTTTCCACCGTGACCGAGCTGTTCGAACTTCGCTGCGGCCGCCTGGATGCCCCAGACCACGCTGTCGACGTTGATCCGGAAGATCTGATCGAGCTCTTCGGCGGTGATCTCGAGTACGGGCTTGATCTGGGCGATGCCGGCGTTGTTGACGATCACATCGAACCCGCCGAGCTGTTCGGCGGCTGCGTCGACAGCGGCAACGACCTGGTCGCGCTTCGACACGTCCGCAGCGACGAAGACCGCTTTTCGGCCCAGCTGCTCGATCTCGGCGACGACCGAATCACCCTTCTCGCGCTGCGGCTCGATGTCCGCGACGGCGATGTCAAAACCGTCGGCGGCGAGACGAAGCGCGATGCCGCGCCCGATCCCCTGCCCGGCTCCGGTGACCAATGCGACCTTATCCTGAATAGCCATTCTCGTACTCCTTCTCAAACGCGAACGGGCGCCCAGCAGATTCGATGTTCGCGGGCCTGGCGCGTCGTACAGTGCAGGGCCAGCAGAAGTGGCTGCCCGTCTCCCACTTCAACATGGCGAATCGATTTGTATTCCCTGGCGCTCCTGACGTGCCAGGGTCACGCCATGAACGGCATGAGTTCGGGAGGCATGGTCACAAAGGGCCGCATCATATCGCGATCCTCGTGCTCGAGGATGTGGCAGTGGTACATGTAGCGGCCGCTGTAGGCGTGGAACCGGACGGCGATCTCGACGATTTCGTGGGGGTTGACGCGGACTGTGTCTTTGAGCCCGCGCTCGTTGGCGTCGATGACGTGGTCGAGCTCGTCGTCGGGGTCGCGACCGAGAGTGATCCGCGCGCTGAGGTCGAGATCGCCGATGCCGTCGTCGGGGATCTCCCAGCCGATGGGCCGGCGCGCGAGGACCTGGAAGGGATCGAGGTGGATGTGGATGGGGTGCGTGTCATCGGTGAGGTTGATGAGCTGCCAGATCTCGTACTGGCCGAGCATCGGGAAGAACGTGGCGGTGTCCTCGAAGTGGGCGGCAACCGCGCGGTAGCGCGTCGTGTGGTCGCCGTCGGTGAGGGTGATCAGCGGACCGGTCGTCTCGTCCTCGTCGTCGACAACGGCGAGCTCACGCATGGTCAGCATGTTGGGTACGTCCTCGAACTCGCGCTCGACAAGCGCGATGGCACGCCGCGGCGCCGCGTCCAGCTCCTCGGGTTTTGGCAGGGCGAGTCGGTCGCCAGTTCGCGGGGCACCGGACGGTGCGCGACCGGGCCCGGGACGACACGGAAACGCATGACCTGGGGGTACGGCAGCAGCGCGTCGAGATCCGCGGCATCGGCGGCATCAGCGGCGGGAAAGGGCGCGCCATCGAACGGAGCGCCGGCGGTGTTGTAGAGCGTGAGCTCGGTGCCCGGTTGAAGGTCCGAGAAGTCGACGAGCAGGTCGGCGCGCTCGGCTGAGGCGAGGACCAGCCCGTCGGGTGGCAGCGCGACGGGCTCGCGGAGTAGGCCCGAGTCGGTGCCGATCTGAGTGATGCGATCGAATTCGGGCACGCCGTCTCGCAGCAGCACGAGCCGGAAGGTGCGGGCGTTGGAGCCGTTGAGCACGCGGAAGCGGTACGTGGCGGGCTGGACGTCGAGGATAGGCCAGACTTTGCCGTTGACGACCGTGAACGGCGCGAAGGCCTCCATCACCCCAGGGTCGGTCTTGTGCACCAGCTGGCCGGTCAGCCGACCGCCCTCGTCGAGTCCGAAGTTACGGTCCTGCAGCAGCAGCGGCACCTCGTACGGTGGTCCCTCGGGCAGCCCGAGGTCACGTTCGCGCTGGTCGCGGATGATCCACAGTCCCGCCAGCCCGGCGTATACGTCGAACCGAGTGACGCCCATCACGTGGTCGTGGTACCAGAGCAGCGTCGCGCGTTGGTCCATCGGGTAGTCAAATACGGCGAGCTGGCCGGGTGCGAAGAGGTTCTCGGTCCAGCCGTCGTACACGGCCGGTGTCAGGCCACCGTGCAGGTGCACGACCGAGTGTCCCGTCAGCGCCGCGGCGTGCGGGTCCGGCGTGCCGCCGCTCAGACCGGGACTGCACTGCACAGGCACACCGTCGGCGTCGACCTCGTCGCCGGCCATCGTTTCGATGACGGGCAGCCCGCCGTCAAGCTCGTTGCGCCACTCGACGCGGACCGGGTGGCCGCGCTCAGCCTCGATCGTCGGGCCTGGGAGCGTGCCGTCGTAGCCCCACACACGCGACCGGGGCAGATCGCGATGGAAGCTGTGTGAGCCGGTACGGATCCGCACCGTCAGACGGCCGTTGTGATCGCGCGCGAGCAGGCGCTCGGGCAACGGCAGAACGTCGACGAACGGCGTCAGAGGCATGCGCTGCGCGGCGGCCATGCGATACACGCTACCAGCCCGCCCGACGTGTCGTGGGACTATGCGCACACGGGCATAACGGATGGAGTTCCGCGCGCAGACGCGAGCGTCGAACAGAGGTCTCGCGGATGTCGCGGGCGCGGTCTAGATTCCCGGGTATGAGCGCTGGGGAGCGGATCTACTCGGCGGTGTTGCACCGGGACAAGCGGGCCGAGCAGGAGCTCGATCCTGAGGTGCGACGCAATCTCGCGCCCAATGGACTTCGACTGGTGGCCGCCAACGCGCTCCAGTCCTCGGGCGATCAGATCGTCAACGCCTCGACCGTCCTGCCGTGGCTGTTCAACGCCCTCGGCGTTCCCGTGGCGCTGACGGGCCTACTGGTGCCGATCCGCGTGTCGCTCTCGATGCTCCCGCAGGCGTTCCTCACGCCACTCATCGTCCGTGTGCGGTTCCGCAAGTGGGTGTTCATCTCCGGCGCTCTGGTGCAGGCCGCCTCGGCGGGAGTGATCGCCGGAACCGCCGCGCTCGGGCAGGGCCTGGTCGCCGGGGTCGTGATCCTGGTCGGGCTGGCGGCGTTCGCGCTGGGGCGGTGCCTGTGCTCGATCGCCTCCAAGGACGTCCAAGGGAGGACCATACCCAAGGGCGAACTGCGAACCAGTTCGGCCCGGGGCCAACATCTTTCTCGACGCGGCCGGCGCCGACAGGTTCTTCGGATGGTTCGCGAATGCCGACGTGGCGGCTCATCACACTCCGTGGCGAGGACCGCACCCGACTCGGCGAGGCACTGGACGCCGTCGGCAGCGTCGACCGCGAACCTGGGGAGCGCAACCCCAAGCCCTTCGATGCAGGATTTGGGGCGCTGTCGTGAGAGTCAATTGACACCTACGTGTCAAAGACGGCGCCGCGACCACGCGGGCGCGGGCTGTCTGCGCACCACGCGCGCGGTGAGGTCCTCCGTGGTGGCTCTGGCGGCTACGCGCTCGTACACCGCGTCGAAGGGTGACAGCACTTCAAGCTCGTAAAGATATCGGGGGCGTCGTCGACCGGAGAGCGTCTGCCCTAGCGCTTGCTGGCGCGTCGGGCGCTGCGGGAAGAAGTAGACGAGCCGGGATCGCTTGCCCCAGCGGTTCTCAGCGATGAACTGCTTCTTGCGGCACCGTTGCACTGCGAGCGTGACGGTGGCTCCTTCGTCCCATCGCTCGGGCGAGAGGTGGAAGATGTGTCGGGGTAGTTCCGCGTCGCCGCTGACCCTCCGATATGGGTTTGCTGCGGTCACGAGGACGATGACGGCGAGCAGCACCAGCAGCCCGCTCACGAACAGCGGCCACCCGAGAGCTGACCGGATCGTCACGATGCCGGCGAGGTAGAGCCCGCCGCCGATGATAGTCAGCGTCAGCACTGTGGCGAGAGCGCGGGTGCTGCGGCGTTTCACATCTGCCGGCACCCAGTCGTCGACGGCCCAGACGTCGTTGTCGTCGCTCATGAATCGTCCTCGAGCTTTTCGGTTGGTATGAACCGCACGCGGGCCTTCTGTGCCTCGTGGCGGTCGTGTCGGGCTCTGGCATCCTGCCGCCGCTGCTGTGGGCTGACCCCGTTTCGTAGGTCCAGTCGTTATGAGAGTCGTCCTGTTGTCCGCGGTCGCGGGCAGGGAGACTGGTCAGATCATGACGAACAGCAGGAAGCGTCACACCCCGGAGCAGGTCGTCCGTAAGCTCGGGCAGGCCGACAGGATGCTCGCCGACGGTCAGGACGTCGCGGCGGTGTGCCGGGAGCTCGTGGTGTCCGAGCAGACGTACTACCGGTGGCGGAACCAGTACGGCGGCCTCAAGGCCGACGACGCAAAGCGCCTGAAGGAGCTGGAGAAGCAGAATGCGACCCTGAAGCGTCTGCTCGCGGAAGCGGAGCTGGAGAAGGCCGCGCTCAAGGAGCTGGCTGAGGGAAACTTCTAAGCCCGGACAGGCGCCGCGCCGCCGTCGATCACCTCAAGCGCAAGCTGCGGGTGAGCGAACGGATGGCGTGCCGTCTGGTCGGGCTGAGCCGCTCCGCGTATCGGCGACCGCTCAAGGGCGACACGGTCGCGGACCCGGATCGGGCGTTCAGGGAGTGGCTGCGCGCCTGGGCGAAGGACCATCCCCGCTACGGGTACCGGCGGGCGTATCACGACGCCCGCGCCGAGGGGTGGGTGGTGAACCACAAGAAGATCCAACGCCTGTGGCGTGACGAAGGGCTCCGGGTCCCGCAGCGGCGTCGACGCAAGCGCGTCGGGTCCTCGACCGTCGACGCGCCGACGGCGGACGCGCCGAACGTGGTGTGGGCAGTGGACTTTCAGTTCGACGCCGACGAGCACGGCCGACCGATCAAGATCTGCTCGATCGTCGACGAACACACCCGGGAGTGCATCGGCGGCCTCGTGGAGCGCTCGATTACCGCCGACCGACTCACCGCCCACCTCGAGGACCTCGTCGCCGCCCGGGGCGCCCCGGCGGTGCTCAGGTCGGACAACGGGCCGGAGTTCATCAGCGAGGCGATGGCCGACTGGGCCGGCACCCGCACCGGCCTGTCCTACATCCCTCCGGGCTCGCCGTGGCGCAACGGGTACGTCGAGTCGTTCAACAGCCGGATCCGCGACGAGTGCCTCAACATCAACAGCTTCTACTCGCTGCTGCACGCGCAGGTCATCATCGGCGACTGGAAGGACGAGTACAACCACCACCGCCGGCACTCCTCGCTCGGCTACCTACCCCCAGCCGAGTACGCTCGACAGTGCACCCATCAAATGGAAACCGACGACTCACAGAACGTCCGGACCGAATGAAGGGGGCGGCTCAGGACATCTCGAACTACAGTTCGGTTGGCGAAAACTACAGGTCGGTTGTCACAACCACAGAATCGATGGCAGGAACTACAGATGGGTTGTCATCGGACAGCATCGCATGATGAACCGGCGGGTCAGCGCCCGACCACAAAGTCACGAAGAGGTAACGGAAAGTCCTTGCTCCCCGTTACCTCGTCGTTATAGAGTGCTCGCACGGTAGTTGTTTTGCTGTGGCAGCTACCGACATGTGATTGCAGGACACTCTTGGTGCAGGGACAAGGGCCGGTCGGAAGCCTCTCCGACCGGCCCTTACTCTGTCTGGCCCGAGATCGCGGCGGTCCTGCCTGCGGCGGACCGGTCAGTCGGCCCGCTCGATGATCTCGATCGCGCGGAGCGCGCCGTCTTCCGCGGCGACGGCGGCCCCCACTTCGACCGCACGCGCGGCGCACGCCAGGGCCCCATCGAGCGCAATCCCTGCGCGCGCCGTCGTGACCCGGCGTCGCCAGAGCGGCGCGGCCGCCAACCCCTGTTTCTGCAGCAGCCGGGCCCAGAACGGCTGATCGGCGAGGAAGGGCACGACGACGGAGGGTGCACTGGCACGCACGGCGGCGTGCGTCGTCCCGGCGCCGCCATGATGCACGGCGGCGCGCACGCGCGAGAACACGGCGGCGTGCGACGCCGCGTCCAGAACGAGCACGTCGTCGCCCGTGAGATCGGGCGGCACGTCGGCCCCGCCCCAGCCGCGCAGCACGAGGGTCCTGAGCCCCCGCTCGCGCGCCGCCCGCACGAACGCCGCGCCACGCGCCGCCGCATCTCCCCGCACCATGGAGCCGAAGCCCACCGACACCGCATCACCTGCTTCGAGGAAGCGGGTGAGTCCAGCATCCCCCGCCCGGTCGCGCTCGTCGGTCCAGGCGCCGGTCATCACGACCGACGATGGCCAATCCGCCGGCCGGGGCAGGATGTGCGCGCTGATCGGCAGCAGATGCCCGCGAGGCTCGACGTCGACCGGGTCGCCCAGAAGCGCGGCCGCCTCGCGCACCTCGCCGCGGAAGATCGCCGCGGCACCGGCCGCGGCGCGATAGGTCAGCGCATTCAGGGCGCCGAGACTCCCGCCCACCGTCCCGGGGGCGGGAAAGGCCCGCGTCGGGATGGAAGCAGGCACCATCTCGACGTTCCACAGCGTCGCGCCCACACGCCCCGCGATGAGCGGAGCGGAGAGCACCTTGGGGTGCGCGAGGATCACCTCGGGCGCGTACTCCAGCCCGATGCGCGCGGACTCGACGATCACGGCACGCATCGTCGGACGCACGACGGTGCTGAGCTTGCGCATCGCGGCGACCGGCGACACGCCCTGGTCCGTGACGAGCCGGTTGAAGTCGGCGCCGAGGCTTCGCACGGTGATGCCCGCGATATCGACACCCGAGTTGTCGGGCAGTGCCAGGATGACCTCATGACCGCGGTCGCGGGCGCGGCGGGCGAGCACCGCGAACGGTTCGACATCGCCCCGAGATCCGGCGGTGAGCAGCAGCATCCTCATCGAGGTTCGCTCCCCAGCAGCAGCAGCGGCGCCACCGCCTGAAGGCCATCGCGAAGTCGCAGCAGGATGTCGGCATCCACGTGCGCCCGCCCGTAGTGACGCGCGAGCACCGGCGCCAGCAGCAGAGGGGCGAGGGAGTAGGTCGTGAGAGCGACGGCGGCGGCATCGGCATGGGATGCCGGGGTGTCGGCCGGCTCGATACGTTCGGTCTCTCGCCGTGCCGCGGCAAGGAGCGTGTCGAAGTACGCCTGGGCATCGTCGCCACCCCCCACCAGGACGCGGGCCGCGTAGCGCACCGGCGCGACCAGGTGCTCCGCGACCTCCTCGCGCTGCGCAGCGTCGACGGCCGCCGGTTTGTGCGCCAGCGCGTGCAGCGCCACCTCATCGCACGCGCGGCGCAGTCCCGCTTTGTCGGCGAAGTGATGGATCACGAGGGCGGCGCTGACACCGGCCTCGGCGGCGATGGTGCGCACCGTCGCACCCAACCCGTCCCTGCCGAAGCAGGTCAGCGCGGCGGAGAGGATGCGCTCACGACTGCCCGGCCGCTTGTCGTCTTCGATGGTCACCGCATCAGTATTGAACAACCGTTCAATACGGTCAACACGGAGTGACGCCTGTCGGATCTCACGAGAGTTGTTAGGTCACGGCTATCCGACCAGGGCTTTTCTCGACCGAACCAACGCACCGACAATCCGATCGGTCTCACGACAGATGTCTCGAATCCAACTCGAACGGACTGCATGTGGACGACATCACCCCTATGACCCCCCGCCAGCCAAGGAATGGAATCGCGGTCATTTGATCGATGCCCTGCGCCGCTCGTAGCCCTATCCCGTCGCCCGAGCGGTTGACCTGGATCACTCGCGCACACTCTTTCCAGGAAGCACGTCAGCGACGCGTGTCACCGCCCAGTTCGCTCCACGTGCATGTCACTGACTCGCGTGCACCGCTGGTCGCGCTCAGATTCACCGCACAGTCAGCATCTGAGAGCGAGCCCAATCGTCCATCGGGGAGCGGGATCCCCGACACCTGCTCGTTATCCGTTTGTGCGGGCGCTGCCGGGTCGAACGCTCCCGCGCCGTACGCGTATCCGGTGAACCCGGCTACGACTCCGATGACGACCACAGCGACCGGCCACCCCAAGCGTCGTGAGGCGCGCGTTCGCGGCACGTCTTCAATCTGGTCGATTCCGCGCCCGTCCTGCGGGAGTGTCTGGAGTGCTCGCAGCTGATCCAATTCGACTTGCGTCAGCGGCACCTGATCGGGACCGTACGCGCGTTGCAGCAGGTTCGCGAACTCGTCCGTCTCCACGGGCTTGACTCTAGCCTCAAGGACGGTTGACTGAGGATGATGCCAACTCGACGTTCCCGCAGAATCCCGCTCTTCGCGACGCTACTCGTGGGTGCGCCCGTCGGGGTACTCATCGCGTGGCCGCAAGCATTCGGCGCGCAAATGACTCCGATCATCGCTCAGCTTCTTGCGTTCCGCGGACTGGTGGCAATCGCCCTCCTTGTTCTCGCCGGCGGCGCCGCAGTTGTCGCCGTGCTCCGGCGGCGCTGGAGTATTGCCGCCGGAATTGCCATCATCCTCGGCGCGACATCCCTCACAAACGGCGCGATACTGGCCTCACGCAGTGCCGGTGAGACCGTGCCCAACGGTGATCTCGTGGTCGTTTCGTGGAACACTCTCGGCGGGGCGGTATCGCCCGAGAGCATCGCGGAGCTCATTGTCGAGACCGACGCCGACATCGTCACGCTCCCGGAGACGGACGCGGTTGCCGTGGCAGAGACTGCGCGGATCGTTTCACTGTCGGGCCGCGAAATGTGGGCCGACACCGCGTACGGCGAAGCGGGTGACTCGTGGATCCCGACGTCCGTGCTCATCGCAACCGATCTCGGCGAGTACCGCGTTGACGAGGCAGCCGGTTCGACGCCCGGGTTGCCAAGTGGGGTCTGGCGCCCCGTCAATGGGATCGGGCCGACGATTGTCGCCGCACACCCGCTGCCGCCGTTGTTGGAAGACATGGCTGGCTGGCGGGCGGGGTTGGAGTGGGTCGCCACCCAATGCGGCGAGCCCGACGTGATCGTGGCCGGGGACTTGAACGCGACGATCGATCACCTGTCGGCATTCGGTCGCGGAGAGTCGCTGATCGGGGATTGCCGAGACGCGGCGAGCGGATCGGGTTCTGCGGCAGCAGGCAGTTGGCCGACGTCACTGCCGGTGTGGCTCGCGTCGCCGATCGACCATGTACTGGTCGGGTCTGCGTGGGCTGTGCACGAGGTCACCGTGGACAGCTCGTTCGATGACAGAGGCAGCGACCACCGGCCCATCATCGCCCACCTGAGGCGGAACTGAGCCAACTCATGCGCGACGGCCTTGTCTAGGCTGGTCCTCGGGAATGGAGTGATCCGATGAAGCGGATGATGACGATGTTCGTCGGGGCGATCGTGATCGCCGGAACGCTTGTCCTGTCCGGGTGCGACGCGTCGTTCCCGGACGCTCCGGATTCTGTCGGCGAGGAGTACCCCACCAGCGGTGTCCCTGTCAGCGTGGCGTGGCCGTCAGATTGGCTGGAGGGATTCTTCGGGGAGGCGAACTCTCCTCCTGGCCCTCTTGTCGGGCTGCGGCTGGAGTATGTCGACGACCAGTGGGTCTGGCGGGTACGGAGTCTCGATCCCGGTCGTGACGAGTGGGGCGAGTCCGTCACCGAACCCGACCGAGGCCAGGAGGCGCTCTACGATGCCAGCACCCTCGCCGTGAAGCAGAAACGCCACGTGACGCTCACGGAGGCCGAACTGGCTGACCTCGGGGTCAGTGCGTACGCCGCCGCCCAACTGTCCGGCGAGGTCTACCCCAGTCCGCGCCTCATCGAGTTGGCGCTGATCATGCAGGACGGGCGGCCGGCGTGGCGGATAACGACCTACGACACCGAGACCGGTCTGCAGTCAGAAGTGACAGTGGACGCGAACTGACCGCCCGTCACCGCTGAGGCGGGATCACGAAGCCCTCTGGTAGAGCATTGTTGTGAACGATGCCGTTCTGGTCGCCCACGCTCAGGATGGTGTGTGCGTCGAGGTTGAGGGTGTCACCGGAGTACAGCGTGTCGCCATCGCGGCGGACGTAATTGACCCAGTAGATCCACTGCTCGCCTACGCAGAATCTCGCACCAATCATTGAGATGACATCATTGTCGGCCACCTTGTAGGCGACCGGAACACCATGTTCATCGAGAACAGCCTCTCCTGTCGCGTGCGGCATCGAACCCCGATCAAAGGGCACCGCCAACCTCGCTCCTCCGAGCTGTTCCACCTCGGTGTCGTCGGCGATGGGATAGGCGGGCGTGGCCGCCTCACAGGGACCAGGATCGCTCACCGGTTCTGCTTCTGGCGTGACGGTAGCAGTCGGCGTCGGCACTGACGAGACAGGTGGGCTACTGCGTGTCGGTTGAGCGTCCGGGAGCGCCGGCGCTGCGGTGCACCCCGCGAGCAGGACAGCGATGCCCACGGTAACTCCCAGCAGCCATCTCCGGTTCACTCTCGAATTCTATGTGAGGCGCCCCCGATCGCTGTCAGGAGTCGAGTCACCGCGGGCGCGCGACCCTCGGAGTTTTGCGTGTCCGGGTGGTCTGAGTCCCAGTCGCTGATCGTGCCCTGACGTCATCCCTGACCCGGTGCACCGTACCCCCCGCCGTCCGGCAACACGGGGCACGATGCCTCGGCGGTCTGCGCTGCGACTTCGGCGCGCACCGCGACGCCGTCTGTCGTTTTCTCCACGGTGTAAACGACTCCCTCCTGCGCGCCCTCTGCCGGAATGTACCCCACGATGGCCGATTGAATGGCGGGATCATCTGGGACCGCCCCCACTGAAGTCGAGATGAGATCGGCGGTCGGATTATCCCTAAGCCAGTTCGCGGTCGCGCTCACGGTTGCGTCAGGGATCGACCAGAACCCCTCCAACTCTGCGACGGGACCACAGGGCCACCCCGTATATGAGTTGAACGTTGCGACACTCGCGTCGGCGGGAATCGCGCCCGGCGGGAGTGCTGCGGCATCGAGCCATGCGTGCGCTTGTGCCTGCGCCTCCGGGTCGGTGCTCCCCGGCGTAGCGATCGCCGACGAGTCGCTCGCCTCGGAGGACTGCGCAGGCAGTGGCTCACCCGCAGCATCGGCGCCGCCTGCCACCATCGCGGGCGTCGCGCACCCGGTCAGAGTGAGCGCGAGCACGGAACTGAGTATGAAAGCCGAGCGGTGCCGCATGCCATCCACCGTAGTCGGCGGATGCCGTCGCAATCACTTGTCACTTATGCGCGCGACGGACGTGGACGATGGTGCGGCGGGGCCCCAGGTTGCTCCTCTTAGGCTTGCCACGTGTCTACTGCACCCGTGACGACCGAGAGCGATGATGAATCGCCCACTCCTTCACGGAGCTGGCGTCGGATTGCCCTGCTTCTCGCTGGCGCCATCCTGTTCTGCTCGACAACCGTTCTTGTGGCACTGCTCATTGTCTCCACAGCATCGGACGGTGCGACCTCCGTGTTGATCGGCACGGTTGACTCGGAGTTGCTCTCTGGTCTCGCGCTCATCGCGGCACTGGCAGCCCTTGCGACGGGACTGTGCGTCATCCCCGTGCCCAGGCTTTGGCTCATCCTGATGATCCCGGCGCGCGCGGTAGCCATCGCGGCCACCGCATTGGCAGGGATCGTGTGTTTCCTCACCTCGTCCTCGACGGTTGTTCCGCTCGTCGCCAACGGCTGCGAAACCGGGTATGTGGTCAAAGAGAAGTCGTTCCTTCTTGCGGGTTGGGGCACGATCTATCGACAGGATGGCGTACTTGTCACGGCCGTCGAGCGAACCCTCAGCGATGATGGCTACCACCCCTTCGCGGACGGCGCCTACACGGTGGCGGAGGACGGCGCGTCACTCCGGGTCTGGCGGAATTTCAGCTTTGACTACTCGGCTGCGCCGGTGACTACCGACCGTGACCCGGACTTCACCCTTCCGAAGCTCACCGACCGTACGCTCGCATGTGGTGTCAGCACCGGAGCACGAACGCCGATTCCCTCAGCGCCCGCCGCGCCCACCTACGGCGCGGACGAGGCCCGAGCAGGGCTCGAGAATATGGTCGCGGCGTCGCTGGACGCAGCCGTCGGGCCGGTGCACGATTCCGCTGGACAGCTCCTCGACGCCGACGAGCTGTCACCGGTATCGACCGCGTGCGGTGAGAACGGCACACGAATCGGACTCGGGCTCACGTTCGAGACCGCGGACAATGGCGCCACGCTCGCGCGAATCCTCAAGGTTTGGGATGCCGCAGGATACTCCGCGGATCGGGCAATGCAGGAAGACATCCGCTACAGCGACGCGCTGCCGGTGGAGAAGATGAGTATCCGCGACTCGACGAGTATCGACGGACTGATCCACATGCAGGTCACGTCGCAGTGCAGCGCGCGCTGATCCGCCCTGCCTGCCGCAATCTCTCGAATACGTCGGCCGTGTATAACACCGCGCGCGGCCCGAGCGCCCGATTCCCGAATCGTTCTGACGCGTCCCCGGCAAGCCTTCGCGCGAGTGGCCGACGGCGCCGTGGAACTCTGTGCGAGTACTCACGAGGACCGCAGGTTAGGACATAGCCAACTCGTCGGAACGGGGTGGCCAGTTGCGGATGACCCGGCTGCGCGGTGCGGCTTGACCTGTCTTCCCCGCGATGTGGGGAAGAATCCTTGGGTTGGCGTGGCGGAGGAGGCAGGCGCGCTGCCGGTGCGCTGCAGCAATGAGGGCGCGGTTGAGTGGGCACCGCTGATACTTGACCTGCTTCGAACTGCGCAGTCCGTACATGTACAACATCGCCCGGTGGGCGTGCCCGACGACGCTGACGGTGAAGGTGCGCAATGCGTCGTTGGGTTCGTCACCGATCGCCTTCGCGACGGCAGGTAGCAGGCGATCGGCCTGAGCGAGCGCGGAAGTCGTCACGTCCAGGATCGGAGTGATCGTGCGCGGCGATGTGA
Source organism: Microbacterium sp. HA-8 (assembly GCF_046111165.1). Taxonomy (NCBI): domain Bacteria; kingdom Bacillati; phylum Actinomycetota; class Actinomycetes; order Micrococcales; family Microbacteriaceae; genus Microbacterium; species Microbacterium sp. HA-8. The sequence continues at coordinate 746,162 of NZ_CP162025.1, read as the reverse complement.
GCACGCAGGTCAAACGAATGATCTCGGGGTACGCGCACAGCAGCACGTTTTCATAGGTGTCGAGGTGCGGGATGCCGAAAATCACCATGCGGTCGCCGATCGGGGACGAATCATCTGAGCCTTCGTGCCAGGCTTCGACGAAAGCTGCGGCGAGGTTTACTTCGCCGGTGTGGAGGGCGACGCCGCGCTTCCAGAGCTGTGATCGCAGCAGCAGTTCCGCACTCTCGTAGCCGGGCATGCCGGCTACGTCGGCGTGCAGGGCGCGGTACGCCCAATGCTGATGGGTGAGGCAGAGCGCACCGCCGCGGGCGATCGTGGTGGTGCCCAAACCGCAGGAACATTCCAGGCATGCAATGCGGGGTTCGGTGAACCGTGCGCATCGAGCGCACTTCTCGGGACGCCAGCTGCGGTGGCCACACCTGACCCACATGCCATCTGTCTCGAAGTTGGGGCGTAGCGCGTCGCGCGGAAGGTCTGCGAGATGCTCGATGACGTCGACCACGCGCTGATCCGCCGCGGGCCACCAGTTGCGACCCAGACGGTCCAGCACGATCCGGCGGATATCGCGTTCCTCGCACTGGTGAGCTTGAGCGAGCCGTTTCGTGAACCCCTCGACGGTCTCACCTTCGATGAGTTCGAGTCGAATTGGTAGCGTGCGGAGCTGGGTGTTCACACCTGTGCATGCCTCGATGAGAGGCGCGGTCGCCGTGTGGGAGGCTTGCGGGCGTCGGTGTGACGCAGGAGTGTGGAGCGGACCCGCGGGGCGAACTTCAGGATTCTCTTACCGAGTTCATCGAGGCCCGGGGACCGCCCGTGCCGAAGGCGCACGGGTCGGTCAAGGCCGATGACCGCTTCGCGGCCTTCGGCGTGAAAGGAAGTGCGGACGGCGTCGACGTTGTGCGACGCGCCCACGGTGACCGCGTTCACCGCTGCTTCGACGAGCGCGGCGACCTGAATGAGGCCGACGTTCGTGTTTGCGAGGAATCGCTCCGCCCACGGCTCTGTTGTCAGTGCGACGAGACGCACCGCTTCGGGATAGTGGCGCGCAAGCGCCGTTCGATGAGATTCGTCCTCCTGTCCGAGCTCGGTGGCGCGGATGAGGGTCGTGGCGAGTTCCAGTTCGCCGGTGTCGGGGCCGATGCCGCGTTCCCAGAGCGTGCCGGTGAGGCATCGTTCGGCGCGATAGAAGTCGGCGCTTCGCGCGAGGTCGCGGTCCGCTCCCGCGTAGTGCCACCTGCGGTGTCGCGCACACACCGCTCCGATCCGGGTGCGCACCTCGACGAGTTCACCGCCGGTGCATCGCCTGCATTTCGTGCCGGCAGACGGCAGGGGCGCGCAAATCGGGCAGTTGTTGTGTCGCCAGTCGGCGTGAATGCAGCGGACGAACAGGCGGTCAGAGCGGCTACCGTCGAAGTACCCGGGAGGGAGGTCGGCGAGTTGTTCGACCAGTCGCGGCACGAGTTCTGGTGTCGTGCGCAGAGGCAGCCGCGGGCGCTCGTGACGGAGGATCGTCCACAGTTCCCCGGCCGGCACGGCGTTGCGGGTGGTAAGTCTGCGGTAGACGCTGCTGACGGTTTCTCCCGTGAAGGGTTCGATGAGCACGGGGAGCTTCCTCATCATTTCGCTCGCGCGGGGCGGCCTCGTTTGGGCCGTGGTGATGGCCGGTTCTCTTCTTCCTCGATCCAGCCTTCTGACTCACGGATTTTCGCCAGCGACGCGAGCACGTCGTCGAGGTCGAGGCGTTCAGTGTGCTGCTCGATGGCGCGGCGCGCGCCTCGGCGGACGGCTCGGGCGACGCGGCCGATGGAGCCGCGGGATAGGTCGCGGAGTTCCGCAGCGACGGTGAGGATCTCCGCGTCAGGTTGCGAGATCAAGCACAGTGAGTCTTCGAGGTCGACGAGGATGCGCCCCCACACCGCGGCGTCAGCGGTCTCGCCAGTCCCGTAGGTGTCGAACTTGACCAGCTCGAATCGGGCCATGATCTGTTCGCCGCGCGAGCCCCAGAACAGGCCGTTGCGGGCGACATCGACACCGGCGTAGACCATCGTGCCGGGACACCTCTCGGACAGTTCTTTGAGCGCGTCGGCGACTTGCTCGTTGCCGCGGTAGTGCAGGTCCAGCCGGTGGATGTCGTCGATGATCACGAGTTCGGTGCGGCATTCGCGCATCACATGGCTCACGCGGCTGAGGAGAACTTCGTAGTTCGCGTTGCGGGAGTACGGGATGGCGTAGAAGTCGGCGAGCTTGGTGATCATGGTCTTCGCCGTCGCGTGGGTCGGCACGGGCACGTATGCGACGGGGATCAAGTTGCGTTGCGAGGCCGTGGTGCGCTGGCGTCGGGCTCGCTCGAACGCCCTGCCGAACTCCTGGACCGCGGTGGTCTTCCCGAGACCTGGCCTGCCAGAGATGATCACGCCGGACTTGCTGGCGTCTGGGGAGCGGTTGTCGGTTATCGCGTGGCGGATGGCGACCGCGACCTGTCGGAGTGATGGGGTCGCCACCCGGGCGCCGAGGGTCATGTACCGTTCGCGGGCGATGTTGAACAGCGCTCGCTCCGAGGAGTCCATCGCGTCGTACTCGGCGAGCGTGAGCGGGAGCGGCCGTTGGGCGACGAACTCGACAAACTCGCGCCACCCTTCCTTTGTGGCGTAGTCGAAGTCGGTCGATGGGGCGTCGAAGTCGAAGTCCCCCAGCAGGTCATCGAACATCGCGCTCACGCCTCATCCGGCGACCGGGTCATCCCGAACGGTGCGGCGACCGGCCATGCTGGCTTCGCCGCGACAACATGGAGTTCTTTGTCGCCGACGTCACCAGTTGCCGAATGCTCGCCGCCCGGCGGTGCTGTGGGTGCGATGTGTGGGAGTTGGTTGGTGATCGCCAGCGGGTCCGTCCGTGCGCTTACAGCACGCTTCTTCTGACGCGCCGTCGGCAGCGCGTTGCCCTTGTACATGAACCGGCGCATCACCTCGTTGAGGTCGTCGGTACTCGGCTCGTTCTCGCCGCGGGCAGCGGCCTGAGCGCGCGCGACCCGCCACACCTCGTCAGCCATTGGAGCGCCGCTGTACGGGGACCGCCAGTCCAGCGGGAGGAACTGGTCGCCGAGTTCCAGCCACACCGTCATCGGGTTGTAGGGGTCGACGTGGAACGGCCACTTGCCTTGCCGCCGGTGGTGCGGGGACCGCTTCTTGCGCAGCGGGCCGAGTTCCGCGGAGTCGTATACACGCAGGTCGATGTCGACGCCGTAGTGGTTGATCACACGCCACTCGGTCGGGAGAAGCGCGATGTACTTCTCGGCCGTCAGCGGCACCTGCAGTTCCGGTGCGACTTCCCGGTACGCGGCGACCATCTGGTTCGGGGTCAGCATCAGCCGAGGGTTGCGGGGGTCGCGCAGCGACTTGTGGGGCCGGTTCTGCCAGGTCACCGCGACCCAGTCCTCGAAGAGCTCCTGCAGCTGCTCGAGGGTGAGCAGCTGGCTCGTCGCGATTACCTCGTCACCTCGCATATCGGGGCTCTGCCCGAGGAAGGCGATCGCGTACTGGGTGAACTGGTCTTTGACGGTGCGGAACATCCGCTCGATCTTCGCCTTCTGCGTCGGCGAGTACTCCGCGTTGACCGTCAACGAGATCCCCAACGTCCGGCACGCATCCGAGAAGTGCCGAGACACGTAGGACGCACCACGGTCGGTCGTGATCGACTCCGGGAAGACGTACGGCTGCGCGTCACGCATCGCCTCGAACCTCTCAACCATGAGCCCGTCCGCGCCGGTCCACGCTTCCGACACCTGACGCCGGTTCGCACGCACACCATCCGGGCGGGACGCGTACGGCACGAGAGCGCGGGCAAGGACCACCACCAGGTCGATGCTGCGAGAGCCGACGGTGACAATCCCGGAGAGCACCGACCTCGACGCCTCACACAGCAACAGGGTGAGGTCGGGGCGGACAGGTTCACCGTCGCACTCGACGAGGATCTCCATCGGCGTCGTGTCGATCAGCACCTGCTCACCTGGTCGAACCCCCGACCGCACCCCGTGCATGTGATCAGGCTGATTCGCCGTGGTGCGCCGGGTACGGGCCGTCCCGAGCGTGTGCTTGCCGGCGTCGAGCTCGCTCAGGAGCCGGTACATCGTCGCGCGGCTCGGCATCGGCACCACGCCCTCACCGAAGCGGTCGTCCAGCTCTCTGCGGACGAGCCAGATCAGTCGCGTTCCGGTGCCCGTGGATTTCCGTTCCTGGCCGGCCTGGACAGTCAGGATCGCGTCGATGAGGCGCTCGTCGTAGGAGCGACCGGGCATGTCAGCCAGGCCGTGGCGACGTCGATCGAGAAGACCGCTCACCCCGAACTCCTCGAGAGCGCGTTGCTGGCGCGAGACCTTGACGGAGCTGTAGTCGGTTCCGAGACGACGGTTGACGTTGTCGATGACTTGCTGCCGCACCTCGGGCTTCGTCCCGCCTGCCACCACGAGATCGTCGAACCGCGAGAGCTCCTCCAGCCACACGTCGACGATCCTGCGGTCACGCGCGTCGAGGTCCTGCAGGCTGCGCAGGTCCAGCAGTGAGCGGAGCGATGCGGGAGCGGCAGGTTCCGCTTGGTGCCGCAGGTCCGCGGCGAGCACCTCCACGTCGCCTCCATCCCCGTCGACGGCACGCAGGGTTATGTAGGTGGGCCGGATCGCAACGACCTGGTGACTTCCGCCCTGCCACCGGATGATGTCGCCAGGATGAACGCTCATGACCCGCCCTCCAGATCGACAACGGTCGCCATCGACAAGGGACGGTGTAGATCCGCCTGCGCCACCCCGCTCCACACGAGTGCGTACGCGGCGCCGACACCTGAGCGAGCGGAACCACCGAGGACCGCAGCGAGCGAGCCCAGAGTCATCCGGCCGGTCAGCCCGAGCGCGGCGATATCGACGCCGTCCAGCCACGCCGGGTCGCGGTACCGGAGCAGGAAGCGCAGGTTCGCCTGGGTGGCGCCGGGAAGCTGATCGAAGACGAGATAAGACCATCCCAGTGCGGCAGCAAGGCGACGAGTGAGTTCGAACTTCATGCTGTCCTCTGGCTTGATCAGCTCGACCGGCCTCACGTCGACAAGCAGCGCACTCCCATCGGAGCGGCGCGCGAAGTAGTCGGGCGCGTGTGAGCGCTTCGGTGACCGCCAGCGGATCCACATCGGCTGGCTCGCCACCCCGACGACATCCCCCGTCCGGTCCAGCGAGGTTAGGAACGAGCGCTCCCAGAACGACTCGAACGGAACGTGCCGGCCCGTCGAGGCCATCCACAGCTTGCCCTCGAAGTTGCGCTTGCCCGGCCACGACGGGAACTCGCGAACCGGATCCGCATCCTCGAACATCACGCGCGCCGCGTCGACGGGGTCTGCGTGCTGGAGGAGGCCGTGTCTGGAAAACTCGATCGTGGCCGCGAGTGCGTTCGTCCCGTCGATCGCGGCGAGCCAGTCTTGGGTCAAGGTCACGGAGAACTCTCCCTTCCGGAGAATCCCGCACCCGATCAGAGCGCTCCTGTGGAACCTCCCGGCTTGAACCGCAAGCTACTCCCGCCTCGGAGCAGCGCTACGCGGCGCGCCGCTCTCCCGACAACTGGAGTGAGAATCCGACAACTGGAGTGAGACGACTCGACAGGTCCGTGAGAATCGGACAACTGGAGTGAGACACGACAACGCCGGGCGAAATCACAAAAAGGTAACGGAGATCCTTGCTCACCGTTACCTCGTCGTTATAGAGTGCTCGCACGGTAGTTGTTTTGCTGTGGCAGCTACCGACATGTGATTGCAGGACACTCTTGGTGCAGGGACAAGGGCCGGTCGGAAGCCTCTCCGACCGGCCCTTTCTGTGCGCCCGCACGCCGTGATCGCGGCGTCGCGTCACACACCGCCACCCCCGCCGCCGCCACCCCCACCACCGGCAGAACCGCCCCCACTCGACCCGCCCGACGACGAGGCGGTCGCCGTCGACGCACTGGAGGTCAGCGACGACACGCTCGCCGAGAACGCCGCGGCGTGGAACGGCGCGTTGCCGTAGTACCAGCCCGGCGCACTGTCCCCGTAGCGCACCGCCAGCTCCGACGCCCACTTCTTCTCCTGCCCGAACACCACCGCGTACGGCAGCAGCCGCTCGTAGAGCTCCAGCATCCGCCGCGAATCATCGGCCGAGACAGACTGCCGCTCGGCACCCTGCGGCGACTGCAGCATGCGGATGCGATCCGCCTCCGCCCAGTCGATGAAGAGCTCGAGCCCCTTCAGATGATCACGCACCTCGGCGCCGTGCGCCGTCAGCGGCCTGCGCGAGAGCAGCCCCGCGACGACGAACACCAGCAGCGCCCCCACGATCAGCAGAACGATCGGAACCGCCGCGAACACCCCGGCCCCGAGCGCCGCGATTCCGAAGACTGTGGCACCCACGGCCGCGAGCACCGCCGTAAGGATCGGCCACACGCGCACGCGCGCGGGCACGACGCGACGCATCCCCTTCCGCTTCAGCGCCTTGTCGGCGTCCGCGAGGATCCTCTGCGCCGTGCGCGAGAGCCTGCTGTCGCTCTTGCCGAGGGTGTAGGTCGTCGCGCCGCCGTGGAACATGCCATCCAGCAGCTCCCGCCCGTTCTCATCGCCGCGCGAGCGGTCGACGAGGTGCAGCTCATAGGTCGTACTGCCCCACTTCCGCGGCCCCTCGACCACGCGCAGCGAGCCCGCGATCGCCTGCTCGAGCACTTCGGCCGGAATCCCCTTGGCCGTCTTGCCCAGAAGCACCGCCGACTCCAGCGCGTCCAGCTCGCGGGGCGGGGTGTACTCGGCGATGATCGTCGGCCGGCCGGGGTCATCGCGCAGTCGTCGCGCGCGCACGACGATGGCCGCGACCAGCGCCGCGATGCCGCCCAGCAGTGAGATTCCCTGCAGCCAGCCGAACGGCGACGCGAGCGGCGACGAATCGAAGGGCATGAACGTTCCCGGCGCGAACCCGACCGCGATCGTCATCGTCTCGTACGGCGCGAGGTCCCCCGTCGACGCCTCGATCCGCGCGCCGGCTCGCTCGTCGGTATCCGCTGCAGCGGAGATCTCGCAGCGATCGGTCGCGCCCGCCGCGCCGACGTAGCAGGCCTGGGCTCCGGTGAGCGCGTCACCGAGCTCGGCATCCATCGTGAGCGTCACGCTCACCGAACCGAAGCGCTGCGCCCATTCCAGGCCGTTGACGTTCCAGTACAGCTCGTCCGAATCGGTGTCGGCGAACGCCCGCGTCACGTTCTCCAGGTCGTAGGTGAACACGTAGGTCTGCGCGCCGTGCACGAAGTCGTCGGCGCGCGACGTGATCACCAACCGCCCGTCTTCGCTGTCCGTCTCGGCCGCCCGCGGCGCTCCCGTCTCATCCGTCACCGACACGAGCGCCGGAAAGAGCGGGCTGCCGAGGTACGAATCCGGGATGCTGCGCCTCATCCCCCGGTTCTGGTCGGTCTCGGGAAACACGGCCACGAACGTCTCGACCACCCGCATGCGCGAGGTGCCGTCATCCGCTCGGGTGAGCGTGTAGTCGACGTCGAGGCTGTCGAACACGAAGTCGTCGACATCGCCGACCGCGGCGAGGGCTGTCGCCGCGTGAACGGGTTGCGGGGGTGCGAGCGCACCGACCCCCACCCCACCGAACGCGAGGGCGATCGTTACCGCCAGCATCCTGATCATCGTGCGCATGACGCCAGCCTACGGACGCCGCGAACCGACCCGCCGGGGAACCGGCGAGGGCGTATTCTCTTGCCCATGGCCAACCGTCACCTCGCCGTCGACGCGTGGGAGAGTCTCTTCCGCGCGCAGCACGAGGTGTTCTCCGAGATCAGCACCGACTTCCGCGGCACGGGACTCGAGCAGGCCGAATACGACGTGCTTCTCACCGTCACCCGGGCACCCGAGATGACCGCCCGGCTGCGCGATGTCACGTCGCTGATGCTGGTCAGCCAGCCCTCGGTCTCGCGCCTCGTCGATCGCATGGTCACCCGTGGCCTCGTCACGAAGTGCCCCGACCCCGACGACGGGCGCGGCGCCCTCGTGCGCGCGACCGAAGAGGGCGCGGCGGCGTTTCGCCGGATCGCGACGCAGCACGCGCGCACGATCAGCGAGCGGATGTCGCGACTCGACGACGACGAGCTGCGCACCCTGCGCGACCTGACGGCCAAGCTGCGCGGCCCGCGCGACTGACCCGCGGGCCACTGACCCGCCCGGGCCGGGTCTCCGCTGCGTCCTGGCCCCCGCATCGCCGAACCCACACATTTGCAGCGAGCCACCACTCGTCGCGTGGTGGCTCGCTGCAAATATGTGGGTTCGGTCGTGGGCGCGGCCCGCGGGGCGCCCACGACCGGGTGCGGGCCCGCGGGGCGCGCCCACGACCGGATTACTGCTCGACGGGGCGCGGAGCGTCGGCCGCACCGGCACCGGCTCCGGCTCCGGCTCCGGCTCCGGCGTGACTCTCGTGCGCCGTCAGCACCGGGGTCTCGGCGTCGGTCTTGACCTCGACCTTGCGCGGCTTGGCCTTTTCGCTGACGGGGATCGTCACGCTGAGCACGCCGTTGCTGTAGGTCGCCGAGATGTTCTCGGTGTCGATGCCCTGACCGAGGTTGAGCTGACGCAGGAAGCTCGCAGCCTCGCGCTCGCGCGTGATCCACTTGACACCCTCGCCCGCGGCGAGCGTGCGCTCGGCACGGATCGTGAGCAGCTGACCGTCGACGTCGATGTCGACCGAACCCGGGTCGATGCCCGGCAGGTCGGCCGTCAGCACGTAGTGGTCGCCGTCACGGTAGAGGTCCATCGGCATGCGCCGCGGACCGCGGCGGGTGTCGAACAGGCTCGTCGCGAGGCGGTCGAGGTCACGGAACGGGTCATAGGTGGCCATGATTCTCTCCTTCTGTTCTGAATGTCTAGAGTTGAGTCCACTCGACTCAACTGCGATCAGATTAGCACTCTCGACCCGAGAGTGCCAGCTGTTTCGTTCGCCGCTCGCGAACCCTAGAGTGGGGCGATGACACGGCTCGACGACGAGTTCGACATCCAGCGCGGCCCGATCCTCTCGCTCGCCGAATCCCATGCCGGACGGCTCGACGACGCCTTCCTCTCCCGCTTCGGCGCGCACGCGCCGCGCCTGCACGCACTCTTCCGTCGGCTGTACGGCGAACGCCCCGACGGACTCGAGCAGCTGGCGGCCGTGATCGGAGAGGCCGCGGCATCCTGGAACGCCCGCCCTCTCGAACTCAGAGCCCGCGACGCACAGCGCGAGCAAGAGCCCACCTGGTTCGAGAGCGAACGGATGCTGGGGGCCGTCGCCTACGTCGACCGCTATGGCGGCGACTTCGAGGGCATTCGCGCGCAGATCCCCTACTTCGAGGAACTCGGGCTGACCTATCTGCACCTCATGCCCCTGTTCGAGAGCCCCGAGGGCAACAGCGACGGCGGATACGCGGTCTCGAGCTACCGGAAGGTGAATCCCGCCCTGGGCACCATGGAACAGCTCGCGAGCCTCGCCGCCGATCTGCGGCTGGCGGGCATCTCGCTCGTCGTCGACTTCATCTTCAACCACACGAGCAACGAGCACGAGTGGGCGCAGAGAGCCATCGCGCGCGAACCGGACTTCGAGGACTTCTACCTGATCTACCCCGACCGCGAGATGCCCGACGCCTACGAGCGCACCGTGCGCGAGATCTTCCCCGACGACCACCCGGGCGCCTTCGTGCCGATGCCCGGCGCCGGCAACGAGGGGCGGTGGATCTGGGCGACGTTCTACCACTTCCAGTGGGACCTCAACTACGCCAATCCGGCGGTGTTCCGGGCGATGGCGGGCGAGATGCTCTTCCTCGCCAACCGGGGCGTCGAGGTCCTGCGCATGGATGCCGTCGCCTTCATCTGGAAGCGCCTGGGCACCCCGTGCGAGTCGCTGCCCGAGGCGCACCTGCTGCTGCAGGCCTTCAACGCGGTGCTCGCGATGGCCGCGCCGAGCCTGCTGTTCAAGTCCGAGGCGATCGTGCACCCCGACGAGGTCATCGAATACATCTCGCCGGACGAATGCCGGCTCTCGTACAACCCGCTGCAGATGGCACTGACGTGGGAGGCGCTCGCGACACGCGACCCGCGGATGCTGCGCCAAGCCCTCGAGCGCCGGCACGACCTGCCGCCCGGCACGGCGTGGGTCAACTACGTGCGCAGTCACGACGACATCGGCTGGACCTTCGCGGACGAGGACGCCGCCGAGTTCGGCATCCACGGCTACCCGCACCGGCGCTTCCTCAACGACTTCTACGTCGGCCGTTTCCCCGCCACCTTCGCGCGCGGCGTGCCGTTCCAGGAGAACCCGAAGACCGGAGATGCGCGCGTGACCGGCACGACGGCATCCCTCGCCGGAATCGAGGCCGGCGACCCCGGCGGCGAGGACCGCGTCGTGCTCGCGCACGCCATCGCGCTATCGACGGGCGGCATCCCGCTGCTGTATCTCGGCGACGAGGTCGCGCAACTCAACGACCACAGCTACGCCGACGACCCCGACCGGGCCGGCGACAGCCGCTGGGTGCACCGGCCGCACCGGCCCGCCGAGCGCTACGCGCAGCGCATGGATGCCGCCACGCCGGCCGGCCGCGTCTTCGCACGCATGATGCGGCTTCTCGAGGTGCGCCGCGCGACCCCCGAGTTCGCGGGCAACAGACTGATCGGGTTCGATGCCGGGCATCCGAAGGTGCTGGGCTACCAGCGGACGGTGGACGAGGTCGCGACCCGCGTGCTCGCGCTCGTCAATGTCGGCGACGACGCCGCACACGTGTCCGCAGAGACCCTGTCGGGGTTTCGCGCGGGCGCCGAGGATCTCATCGAGGGCGGTGCGGTGGATCTCGCCGGCGGATGGATGCTGCCCGCCCACGGCATCGCGTGGCTGCGCGTGACGCCGCGCCCTGAGCCTGTCGCACCCTGAGCCTGTCGCGCCCTGAGCCTGTCGAGGGGCCCTCAGCGACCGGAGTCCGCCAGCAGCACGCGCAGCCGCTCGGCCTCGGCGTCGGGCATGCCGTAGCCGTGCTCGGGGCCGGGGTACTGCCGCGCCCGCACTTCGCCGGCGTACGCCGCGACGGCATCGATCATCTCGCCGCGCAGGTGCGCGTACCGCTTGACGAAGCGGGCGGTCGGCCCGCCGTAGATGCCGAGCAGGTCGTGGAACACGAGCACCTGACCGTCGACGTCGGGGCCCGCGCCGATGCCGATCACCGGCACGCGCAGGTAGGGGCGCATGGCCGTGGTCGCGGCGCTCGGGATGGCTTCGAAGACCAGGGCGAAGCATCCCGCGTCCTGCAGCTCGATCGCCTCGTGGCACACCCGCGCGGCGTCGTCGGCCGTGCGGCCCTGCGAGCGGTACCCGCCGAGGGTCGCGGCGGTCTGGGGCGTCAGCCCGACGTGTCCCATCACGGGGATGCCCGCCGCCACGAGCGCCCGCGCCCGGTCCACCGACGTGCCGCCGCGCTCGATCTTGACCGCATCGGCGCCCGCCTCCTTGACGAAGCGCAGCGCCGTACGGATCGCCTGCTCGTCCGAGACCTCGTACGAGCCGAAGGGCAGGTCGGCTACGAGGAGGGGCACGGTCATTCCCCGCCGCACGGCCTTGGTCAGCATCAGCATCTCGTCCACCGTCACGGGCACGGTGCTGTCGTAGCCGAGCACCGTCATGGCGCCCGAATCTCCGACCAGCACGATATCGACCCCGGCGGCCTCCGCGACCTGAGCGCCCGGGTAGTCGTAGGCGGTCACCATGACGATCGGCTCGCCCGCCGCCCTGCGCCGGGCGATCTCGGCGAAGGTCACGGGCACCGGCGCGGCACCGTCTTCGGCGGGGGTGGGACGGGCGCTCATGCGTGCTCCTTCGCCGGATGCGACAGCATCCTGTTGTCGATCAGACGGGCGCGGCCGACGTGGGCGGCGACGGCGAGCAGCGCGTCGCCTTCGACCGCCTCCAGCGGGCGAAGGTCTTCGGGATGCCGCAACTCGAGGTATTCGGGTTCGATACGCGCGCCGGCGAGCACCTCCCGCGCGATCGCGAGCAGGGCCGCCGCATCGGTCTCACCGCCCGCGAGGGCGCGATCCGCGGCTTCGAGGGCACGGTTGATGGCGCCGGCCTGCTGCCGGGCGTCAGCGTCGAGATACGCGTTCCGAGAGCTCATGGCCAGGCCGTCGGGTTCGCGCACGGTGGGGCACGCCTCGATGCGCACGGTGATGTCGAGGTCGCGCACGAGCCGGCGCACCACGAGCACCTGCTGCGCGTCCTTCTGGCCGAAGAAGGCGACATCGGGTGTCGTCATCTGGAACAGCTTCGTCACGACCGTCGTGACACCGTCGAAGTGCGCGGGGCCGCGGTAGGCGCCGCAGAGCACCTCGGTGAGGCCCGCGATGTGGATCGTCGTGGCGAAACCGTCGGGATAGACCTCGTCGACGGGCGGGGCGAAGAGGATGTCGGCGCCCTCCCCCTCCGCGAGCGCGGCATCGCGCGCCTCGTCGCGAGGGTAGGCCGCGAGGTCGTCCTGCGCGTTGAACTGCGTGGGGTTGACGAACAGCGAGACGATGACGAGATCGGTGTCGGCACGCGCGCGCCGGATCAGCGAGAGGTGCCCCTCGTGCAGCGCCCCCATCGTGGGCACGAGACCCACTCGCCGCCCCGCCGCCCGAGCGTCGCGCACCGCGCCCCGCACCTCGGCCACACTGCGCATGATCCTCATCGGGCGTCCTGTCCTCTCGTGGCGAGCGCACGGGTCGCGGTGCGCAGCACATCGAACACGGGCAGCAGATCGGGGGCGCCGGAGGCGACCGCAGCGCGCTGACGGCCGACCGTCACCTCGTCGCCGCGCGCGACCGGGCCCGTGAGCGCGATCTCAGGCCCCTGCCGCTGCCAATTCTCGATCGTGGAGCGCACGAGCGGCGCAAGCCGTGCGCGGGCATCCTGCGCGCTCAGTCCCGCGGCGGCCCCGAGCTGCTCGGCCGCATCGAGCAGCGTGACGACGTAGTTCGATGCGATCGAGGCGGCGGCGTGATAGGCCGCGCGCTGCTCGTCGGCGATGTCGAAGGGGTGCGCGCCGAGACTCGTGGCCAGCGCGAGCGCCGCCTCGCGGGCATCGGCAGTGCGCCCCGCGATCGCACAGCCGATGCCTGCGAAAGCTTCGGACCCCTCGTCCCCCGTGAAGCTCTGCAGGGGATGCAGACCGAAGTCGACGTCGAGTCCCTCGAGGGGGGTCGCTCCCGAGGTGTGCCCGATGAGGACGCGGGAGCCCCCTCGGGCACGGGCCGCCGCGGCGGCGGGTGCGATCTCGGCGTCGGGCACGCACAGCAGCACGATGTCGGCGATGGCGATCTCGCCGCGTCCCAGCGGACCGGTGACATCGATGCCGGCGGTCGCAAAGGCTCGGGCGATCGCCCGGCCGAGGCGTCCGGCGCCGACCACCACGACGGTGCGTGCAAAGTAGTGCTGCGGGTTGGAGTTCATGTTTTCTCGCCCGGGGGACGACGTGCATCTGCGCATCCGACGTCGTTCTGGACCGCGTCCAGAATATCCACACCTCAGAGCTTGCGGAGCAGCACGCCCTCCACGGTGTGATTGGCCGCCTTCTGCAGCACAAGATCGGCGCGGTGCCGTGTGGGCAGCACGTTCTCGAGCAGGTTCGGCAGGTTGACGCCGTTCCAGAACCCGGCTGCCGTCTCGGAGGCCTCGGCATCCGTCAGATCGGCGTATGTGTTGAAGTACGACGCGGGGTCCCGGAAGGCGGCATCGCGAAGCGCCAGGAACCGCTCGGTGTACCACCGGGAGATGTCGTCGGAGTCGGCGTCGACATAGATCGAGAAGTCGAAGAACTCCGACACCGAGACGTCGTTGGGGCGCGGCGGCGGTTGCAGCACGTTCAGTCCCTCGACGATCAGCACGTCCGGTCGGCGCACGATGACCTGCTCCCCCGGCACGATGTCGTAGCTGCGGTGCGAGTACACGGGCGCGCGCACCTCGTCGGCGCCGCTCTTGACCGCCCGCACGAACTCGACCAGGGCGCGCCGGTCGTAGGACTCGGGAAAGCCCTTGCGCCGCATCAGGCCGCGCCGCAGCAGCTCGGCGTTGGGCAGCAGAAATCCGTCGGTGGTCACCAGCTGCACGCGAGGCGTGTCGGGCCAGCGTCCCACGAGCTCGCGCAGCAGACGCGCGATCGTGGATTTGCCCACCGCGACCGAGCCCGCGATGCCGATCACGAAGGGCGTCGTGGTGTCGGCCTCGTGCAGGAAGCGACTGGTCGCGGCGCCCAGCGACTTCGCCGATGCGGCGTAGTGGCTGAGCAGCCGGCTCAGTGGGAGGTACACCTCGCGCACCTCGCGCAGATCGAGCCGATCCGCGAGGCCACGGATGTGTGAAACCTCCTCGGCGGTGAGCGGCTGCTCCATGTCGGCGGCGAGTCGCGCCCATTCGGCGCGGGTGATCTCTCGAGAGGTCGAGGGGGCGGGCCGGCTCACGCGGGTCGCCGCAGGACCAGATCGAGCACCGCGTCGGCGACGGCGCGCTTGCTGCCCGAGACCTCGGCCACGACCGCGCCCGCAGAATCCAGCACCACCGCGGAGTTGTCTTCGGTGCCGAAGCCGCGCCCGCCACCGACGGCGTTGGCGACCAGCAGGTCGGCGGGCTTGCGCGCGATTTTCTCCCGCGCGAGCGCCAGCAGCTCCTCGCGGTCGGCCGCGGTCTCGGCCGCGAAGCCGACGACCGTGCGTCCCGGCACGGGGTGCGCGAGAAGATCGCCCAGGATGTCGGGGGTGCGCGTGAGCACCAGCTCGGTGCGCTCGCCGAGGGCGAGCTTCTTGAGCTTGCGCGTCGCCGGCTCGGCCGGCGCGAAGTCGGCGACGGCGGCGGTCATCACGACCACGGAGGCGGCGGGCGCGAGCCGGGCGACCTCGGCGGCGAGTTCAGCCGCCGTCTCGATGTCGATCCGCGCGATGCCGGCGGCGTCCAAGGCCGCGGCGGGCGCGGCATCCATGTTGGCCGCGAGCACCGTCACGTCGGCGCCGCGGGCGCGAGCGGCCAGCGCGAACGCCGCACCCTGCTTGCCGCTCGAGCGGTTGCCGAGAAAGCGGACGGGATCGATCGGCTCGCGAGTGCCGCCCGCCGTCACCACGATGCGGCGCCCATCGAGATCGAGCACGGGTGCGGGCTCGCGGGCCGAGGCGGCGGCGAGAGCTGCGGCGGCGATCTCTTCCGGTTCGCTCATGCGCCCCGGCCCCACGTCGGCGCCGGTGAGGCGACCGGAGCCGGGACCGACGATCGTGACTCCCCGCCCGGCGAGGGTGCGGATGTTGGCGACGGTGGCGGGATGCTGCCACATCTCGGTGTGCATCGCCGGGGCGATGACGAGCGGCGCGCGGCTGGCGAGCACCGTCGTACCGAGCAGATCGTCGGCGAGGCCCGTCGCGAGCTTCGCGATGGTGTTCGCCGTCGCGGGGGCGATGACGACGACATCCGCCTGCTGTCCGAGCGCGACATGGCGGACGGCGGCGACGTCGTCGAAGATCGAGGTGTTCACGGGGTGTCGGCTGATCGCCTCCCACGTGGGAGCGCCGACGAACCGGAGCGCGGACTCGGTCGCGATCACGCGCACGTCGTGACCGGCGAGAACGAGCTCGCGGACGAGGAGCACCGCCTTGTACGCGGCGATGCCGCCCGCGACACCCACGACGATGTTGAACGGCCGATCCATGATGTGCCCACTGTACAAGTCGCGGCGGCACCGTCCGGGGGACTACCGTCGCAGGATGGGCCCCTCCACCGAGAACGTTCCCGTCGAGGCAGAGCCTGCCCGCGTCGAACCCACCTTCACCGAGCTCGGACTCGACGACGCCGTGCTCCGCGCGCTGAAGGATGTGGGCTACGAGACCCCGTCCGCCATCCAGGCCGCCACGATCCCGCCGCTGCTGTCGGGTCGCGACGTCGTGGGGCTCGCGCAGACCGGCACGGGCAAGACCGCCGCCTTCGCGCTGCCGATCCTCTCCCAGCTCGATCTTGCGCAGAAGACGCCTCAGGCCCTGGTGCTCGCCCCGACCCGCGAGCTCGCGCTCCAGGTCTGCGAGGCGTTCGAGAAGTACGCGGCGCACCTGCGCGGAGTGCACGTGCTGCCGGTCTACGGCGGGCAGGGCTACGGTCAGCAGCTCTCGGCGCTGCGGCGCGGGGTGCACATCGTGGTGGGCACGCCGGGCCGCATCATGGACCACCTCGACAAGGGCACCCTCGACCTGTCGGAGCTGCGCTTCCTCGTGCTCGACGAGGCCGACGAGATGCTCAAGATGGGATTCGCCGAGGATGTCGAGACGATCCTCGCCGACACACCCGCCGACAAGCAGGTCGCGCTCTTCTCCGCGACGATGCCGGCGCAGATCCGGCGCATCTCGGCGCAGTACCTCAACGACCCCGAAGAGATCACCGTCAAGACGAAGACGACGACCTCGGCCAACATCACCCAGCGCTATCTCGTGGTCTCGTACCCGCAGAAGGTCGACGCGCTCACCCGCATCCTCGAAGTCGAGAACTTCGAGGGGATGATCGTGTTCACGCGCACGAAGAACGAGACCGAGACGCTCGCCGAGAAGCTGCGGGCCCGCGGCTACACGGCCGCGGCGATCAGCGGCGATGTCGCGCAGGCCCAGCGCGAGCGCACCGTGAATCAGCTCAAGAGCGGCAAGCTCGACATCCTGGTCGCCACCGACGTCGCCGCCCGCGGACTCGACGTCGACCGCATCAGCCACGTCGTCAACTACGACCTGCCGATCGACACCGAGTCGTACGTGCACAGGGTGGGCCGCACCGGGCGCGCCGGACGCACGGGCGCGGCGATCAGTTTCGTGACCCCGCGTGAGCGTCGCATGCTGACCGCGATCGAGAAGGCCACCCGCCAGCCGCTGACCGAGATGAAGCTTCCGAGCGTCGACGACGTCAACGCCACACGTCTCACGCGTTTCGACGATGCGATCACTGCGGCGCTCGCCGACCCCGCCCAGATCGGCGTCTTCCGCGACATCGTCGCGCACTACGTCGAGCACCACGACGTTCCCGAGGCCGATGTCGCGGCCGCCCTCGCTGTGGTCGCGCAGGGAGACACCCCCCTGCTGCTCGAACCCGACGCGGCACCCGAGCCCCGCTACGAACGCGATCGGCCCGAACGCGGCGAGCGCCCCGAGCGCGGCGAGCGACGTGCGCGGGGAGGCGGCGGCTCCCTGACCACCTACCGCATCGCCGTCGGGCGCCGGCACAAGGTCGAGCCCCGGCAGATCGTCGGCGCGCTGGCCAACGAGGGCGGGCTGCGGCGGGAGGACTTCGGCGCCATCCAGATCCGCCCCGAGTTCTCGCTCGTCGAGCTGCCCGCCGACCTCTCCCGAGAGACGCTTCAGCGCCTCGAAGGCACCCGCATCAGCGGCAAGCTCATCGAGTTGCGGCCCGACCGCTTCGGCGGCTCGGCCAAACGCGAGGACCGCCCGCGGCGGCGATGACCGGAACCGCGACCGCGCCGGCTCAGGCGAAGGCGCGGGCGTAAGGTCCCGGAGCGTAGTCGAGCTCGACGCCCAGCTGGCGTGCCGCACGCAACGCGAAGTGCGGGTCGCGCATCATCTCGCGTCCGACGAGCACGACATCGGCCTGCCCGGTGATGAGCACCTGCTCGGCCTGATACGCCTGATCGATCATGCCGACGGCGGCCGTGGGCACGCCGGTCGCCGCCCGGATCGCCGCGGCGAACGGCACCTGGTACCCGGGCCCCGCGGGGATCGTCGCCGTGGCGACGTTGCCGCCCGTCGAGACATCGATCATGTCGGCGCCGCGCTCGGCCACCCATCGCACGACCTGTTCGGTCTCCTGGGGCGTCCACCCGCCGGGCGTCCAGTCGGTCGCCGAGAAGCGCACGAGGAGCGCCACGCCCGGGCCGATCTCGGCGCGGACGGCCTCGACGGTCTCGAGGACGATCCGCGCCCGGTTCTCGAGCGAGCCGCCGTAGGCGTCGGTGCGGCGGTTGCTCAGCGGCGAGAGGAACTCGTGCAGCAGGTACCCGTGCGCGGCGTGGATCTCGACCATGTCGAAACCCGCGTCGACGGCCCGCCGCGCGGCCGCCGCGAAGGCCGCCACGATCGCCTGGATGCCGTCGACGTCGAGTTCGCGCGGAGTCTCGAGCCCCTCGAAGGCCACAGCGCTCGGCGCGGCCGTCGGCCACCCGCCCTCCGCGAGCGGCACCGAGCCGCGCCGGGTCTCGCCCCACGCACGGTAGGTGGACGCCTTGCGACCCGCGTGGGCGAGCTGGATCCCCGCCGCCGCGCCCTGATCGTGCAGGAAGGACACGATCGGCGCGAGTGCGTCGCGCTGCGCGTCGTTCCACAGCCCCAGGTCCTCGGGGCTGATGCGTCCCTCCGGCACGACCGCGGTCGCCTCGAGGATGATGGCGCCGACCCCGCCCTTGGCGAGCGATCCCAGGTGCACGAGGTGCCAGGCGGCGGGCATCCCGTCCCGGCCCTCGGACGAGTACTGGCACATCGGCGGCACCCAGATGCGGTTGCGGGTCGTCATCCCCCGCAGGGTGAACGGGGAGAAGAGGGCGCGGTCCATGGGGCTCCTGGCGTCGTCGGTGGATGGTCGGGCAGTGGGGTCCGGGGTTGCGGGTCGCCGCTAGTCGCCGGTGCGCAGGGTGGCGACGTCGTCGTCGACCTCGATGATCGTGTTGGTCCTGTCGACATGGACGACGACCGGCTCGTAGTCCCCCAGCTCATCGCGGGAGTACTGCCCGTAGGTGATGACGATCACGGTGTCGCCGCTGTGCACGAGGCGCGCGGCTGCTCCATTGACCTGGACCACGCCGCTGCCGCGCTCGCCGATCAGCGCGTAGGTCTCGAAACGCGCCCCGTTGTCGACGTCGAGCACGTGCACCTGCTCGTTCGCGCGGATGTCGGCCGCGTCCAGCAGGTCCGCATCGATCGTGATCGACCCGACGTAGTTCAGATCGCTGCCGGTGATCGTCGCGCGGTGGATCTTCGATTTCAGCATCGTGCGCAGCATCCGCGCCACCTCCACATCCCGGGCCGCCCGGCCGCCCGGACGGGAGCGGCGCCGGGACCGCCTCGAATATCGTACGGCCCCGGCGCCGCGGCGGCGGTCGGGTGGCGGTGCGGATGGGCGCCGCGCGGGCTCCCGTCAGGGCTCGAGCACGACCTTGATGCAGCCGTCCTGCTTCTTCTGGAACGTCTCGTAGAGCTCGGGCGCCCGGTGCAGCGGCACGCGGTGGGTCGTCAGATCCGTGACGCCCAGCGGGTCGGCGGGGTCCTCGACGAGCGGGACGAGGTCATCGATCCACCGCTTCACGTTGCACTGGCCCATCCGCATGCTGATCTGCTTGTCGAACATCGTCTTCATCGGCAGGATGTCGGCGTCTCCCGCGTACACCCCGCTCAGTGACACCGTGCCGCCACGGCGCACCACGTCGATCGAGGCGTGCAGCGCGGCGAGGCGATCAATGCCCGCGCGGTCCATGAGCTTCTCGGCGATGGCGTCCGGCAGCATCCCGATCGCGTCCTGGGCGAATTTGATGCCAGGGTTGCCGTGCGCCTCGAGCCCTACGGCGTCGACGACGGAGTCGGCGCCGCGCCCCTCAGTCAGATCGACCAGCTCGTCCACGACGGTGTCGGTGAGGTCGTAGGTCAGCACACCGTGGCGCTCGGCCATCGCACGCCGCTCGGGCTCGGGGTCGACCCCGAGCACCCGGTAGCCGCGATGCACTCCCACCCGGGAGACGAACTGGCCGACCGGGCCGAGCCCCATGACCGCCAACGTGCCCCCCTCGGGCACGTCCGCGTACTGCACCCCCTGCCAGGCGGTGGGCAGGATGTCGCTGAGGAACAGGTAGCGGTCATCGGGCAACTCGGCACCGACGCGGATGTGGTTGTAGTCGGCGAGGGGCACGCGGAGGTACTCCGCCTGCCCACCGGGAACCTGTCCGTACAGCTTGGTGTAGCCGAACAGGGCGGCGCCGCTGCCGTATTCGCGCACCTGCGTGGTCTCGCACTGCGACTGCAGCCCCCGGCGGCACATGAAGCAATGGCCGCACGAGATGTTGAAGGGCACGACGACGCGGTCGCCGACGGCCAGCTGCGTCACATCCGAGCCGACCTCGACGACCACGCCCATCGGCTCGTGGCCCAGGATGTCTCCCGCGTCGAGGAACGGCGCGAGCAGTTCGTACAGGTGCAGGTCCGAGCCGCAGATGGCCGTCGATGTGATCCGCACAATCGCGTCCGTCGGGTGCTCGATGACGGGGTCCGGCACCTCCTCCACGGTGAGCGTGCGCTTGCCCTGCCAGGTGAGTGCCTTCATGCGTTCCACGTCCTTCGTCTCGAGATCGTCGGTGGATGCGGGGCGCCGGGCGCCGGCATCCGTTCACTCCTCGTCCGATCCTGCGGGGGCGGGGGCGTGCGCGCACAGGGGTTGACAGGAGAGAGGGGGCCGTCACCCGTGGGGGAAAGGACAGCGCGACCCGGTGCCCACCGCGCGCACCCGGCCGCCGGACGCGGGCTTGGTCGGCAGCCGGCGCCTGTTCACCCTCAGCCCTTCGCCGTTGATGCTCAACCCCGGATCGCTCAACGTCGCGATGGCCGTCGCGAGGGCGGCGATCGCGAGCTTCTCGCCGGGGCAGCGGTGCCCGCGCGCCGGGTCCCCACCCCCGTGGGGCACGAAGGCCTCGATGCCTTCGTAGTCGTCAGCTCCCTCGAACCGCTCCGGCGCGAACCGGTCGGGATCCTCCCAGGACTCCGTGTCGGTGTTGGTGCCGAGGATATCGAGCACGACCCGGCCGCCGGCGGGAACCCCCTGACCGTCGAGGGTGACATCGACGATCGCCTGTCCCGGCAGCATCGGCACGAACGGTGCGGTTCGCCGCACCTCCTGTGCGAAAGCCGTCGCGAGAGCACCGCCCGCGAGGGTTCCGCGCTGCGCCGTTTGGGCGGCGATCCGATCGCGCCAGTCGGGCTGATCGTGGAGCTCCTTCGCGGCGAAGGCGACGAATCGCGCAACCGCGATCGTGGGCCGGATGGTGTTCTGCAGCTCGATCCCCGCGGTACGGGCGGGGAGCAGGTCACCGCTCAAGTCGCGGTGCCATGCCCAGGTGTGCAGGGCGGTCTCGTTCGGCGGCGACAGCTGCCCCGCTCGCACTGCCTCGATGAGGCGCTGGGCATGTCGGTCAGACCACCAGCGATTCACCGCGGCGAGGGCGAATTGGGGCGAGTAGGGCACTCCGAATCCGTCGACGATCTGCGCCAGCCGCGCTGACCAGCGCGTCTGTGCGGCACGGGTGCCCGGCAGCCCCGCCCACAGCATGACGGCCCGGCCGATCGCGCCGACCGCGGCGTCGTATGCGGAGCGATCGCCGCCGGCGAGCCAATCGGCGCGCTCGATGCGCCACTCGGCCTCCAGAAGGGGCGAAAGGCGCGTGACCTGGGCATCCTCGTAGGCCACACCGAGGAAGGCCGACTTGCGGCGGCGGTGGTCTGCCCCGTCGAGGCTGTGCACCGAGCCGTGGCCGAACAGGGTCTCCTGGACAAGCGCCGGCAGCGCGCCGTGCCGGGCGATCCTGGACTCGTCGTAGAAGAGGCGAACGCCCTCGCGCCCGCGGACGAGGACGGCTTCATCCCCCAGCAGTCTCATCGGCGCGGCACGCGCCCCGGACCGTGCGCGTTGCCAGATGTGGGCGCCGAATCCATACCCGCGGGTGAGGACGGCGAGTGAGTCATCCCGGACCAGCGCGCCCACTCGCCCCGCGCGATGCCGAAGGGATACCGCCGCGGTCCGGAGGATATGTTCACTCTGCATACGCCCACCGTCGCACTCCGGCGTGACGGGCTCCAGGGGGAGGCGCATAGCGGCGCCTTGTGCTACCCCCGACGCCGGAGCCTTCACCGGCAGAGCGTCAAGGCTCGGGAGTGGCGGATGTACGAAATCCCGTCAGCTTGTGGCTGCCGTCGCACCACGGCTTGATGAGCGACGCGCCGCATCGGCAGAGCGCCACCGTGCGCCGTGGTTGCGCCACGCTGCGACCGTTCTCGTCGATGATCTCGACGCGTCCGCGCACGATGAGCGGCCCATCCGGGTAGGCCCGGATTCGGGCCGGCCTCTCGCCGGGCTCTGTCATGGTCGTCTTCTCCCTTGCCGGGGCGTGGGCGATGCCGCCCTGATGAAGCGCTCGCCGCGGTACGGGACGCCGCCCCGCAGCCGCTGGATCAGGGCGATCCAGATCGTGATCGACCGTTCCGCCGTCCAGACGAGTGCCCAGAGATCCCCGCTCATCGGGAAGTGCGCGGTCCCGTCTCCGCGGCGGCGGCCGATCTCGGCGGTCGCGATGATCGCGCACGCGGCTCCGGCGAGCACGCCCCACCGACGCCGAGCGAACGCGAAGACGCAGAGCGGAAGCAGCGCGAGTTCCCGGATCAGGCGCACGGGCTGCGCGAAGCCGTCGTAGGCCTGCCTCACCCGTTGGTCCCAGAATCGCCCCGTTGAGGGGGGAATCCGCCGCACGAGGATGTCTCGCGCCACGTCGACGTTCCCTCCGTGTGCGCGCACGGTGCGCTCAAGCTGGAAGTTCTCGAACAGCACATCCGTGTCGTATCCACGATCCGGCAGGGCGCCGCGGCGCAGGGCCACCGTGCCCGAGTAGTCGCCGCCGAGGGCGCGATTGAGCAGGATGCGCCCGCTGTCCCATCGCGCGTGCCACGGCAACGGCGAGAAGTAGTTCTGCGGGCGCACGAGGTCGAACACCGCGAGCCGCTGGATGATCGCCTGCAGCGCTGCCACGTCGTACCGCACATCGTCATCGGCGATGATCACCGTCTCGTGGCGTGCCCTCGACAGGCCGGTCATCGCACCCCGCGCCTTGCCGTTGCGTCCCGGCCATTCCGGTCGGATGTGACGCACCCAGGGCCAGGCGCTCTCATGCGCCGTGAAGAGCGGGTCATCCGAACCGTCGACGACGGTCACCTCGACCAGGCCCGCGATCTCTCGGAGATAACGCGACATCTCGCCGGAGCCACGATCGTCCTCCCACCGCAGCGGCAGGACGTACTCGACGGGCCAGGGCGGGGCCTCGCCGTTCATCCGCGCGCGGGGGCGCGCAATGACGAAGCGCCCCGCTGCCACGCGGCCAGGATGCCGTCGGCCACCCATCCGTCGACGGCCAGGCACGCCGCGGCGCCGAAGAAGATGTCACTCAGAAGCTCGGGGCGATCCTCGGCCAGCCCGCCGGCGAGATCACGACCCGCGATCTGCTCGTGCACGGCGTCGGCTTCGACGTGCTCGTCGAAGTACCGGGTGACATCCGGACCGAACCCCAGCCGGCGGAAGCCATCGCCGTACAGTCGATTGGGCAGGGATGATGTCATCTCGAACGCGGCGAGGTGGCCGACGACGGCACCCAGAAGGCGCCGATTGAGGCCGAACATCGACATCAGGTTCATGGACGCGAGCGTCAGCGCGGGAACCGAATCGATGTACCGACCGTAGGCGTCGTCGAGACCGGCGCCGCGCAGGGTGCGGGCGAAGATCTCGGCATGCATCCGCGGGAGGTCGCCCGCACCGTACTCGTCGGACTGGATCTCCACCAGAGCGGCCTTCGCGCCGCCGGTCAGACGCGGGATCGCCCACGAGTGGGGGTCGGCTTCGCGCAGGGTGTAGACGCTGCGATGGATCAGGAACTCCCTGAGCTGATCCGCAGTCGCCTTCTTCGCCACATGCCGCGACAGGCTGGGGCCCGGGACCGGGGACGTCATCGCGAAGAGCGCAGCGGCCACCGACTCGGCGTCTGCCGGGGGCAGGTGCGGCACCTGGATGTCGCGACGCAGCGTGTCCTCGAATCGTCTCTCGAGCGCGGCCCGTGCCGCGATCAGATCCGTGCTCCACTCCCAGGCCGGGTCGATGAAGGACAGGGAGCCGTAGTGACCTGCGTAGAGCAGGAACAGTGTGAGCTGCACGTCGTCGTCGCGCAGGGGATCGGCGATGCCCGTCAGCACGTCCTCGGTGAGTGCGGCGAGGTGCGGCGCTCCGTCGGCGGGCGATGCGGCGAGCGTCTCAAGCAGCGACGCGCTGAGCGGGCCTCGGGCCTCGAACGGAGCGCGCAAGCGGTCGATATCGGCGAGGACGGAAGTACTCATCTGGACCTTCGTTCTGCGGGGTGACAGCAGGGTGACGAGTCCGGGAGGTACCGCCCCCCGCCTCCCGGACTCGTCGTCTCAGGGTCTGCTCTCCGGAGCGCCTGCGGCCGTTCTCCGCCTACGGTATGTCCGGCGGTTCATACATCCGCGGGGCTTGACGCGCCGATGGGGCGATGGCATCATCGCGCGCGCGGCGGGAAGTGCGGAATGGGCACCGGACGTTGCGCGCGCACTGCCCGTCGCGCGCGCGGCGCGAGCAGGGAATCGGCGACGGCCAGCGCGTCTTCGAGAGTGTCGAAACGCGTGTCGGCATGCGTGTCGCGCAGCCATAGGACGGTGACATGATCCTCTGCGCATTCGACGAACGCAACCAGTCGGCGCGGGTCGCTTTCGTGCAGCGCCGGATCACACAGGCGCCAGCATCCCTCACCCACCCGGGTGAGCTCGATTCGTGCGGGTGCAGCCTCAGCCATCGCCCCAGACCTCCTCGACTGGTTGATGTGCACCGCGTCCGCCGTCGGAACCGACGCGGTCGACCGAGGTCGCGGACTTCGGGAAGCCTGCGTCCTCTGGGTGCCCTTCGATTGTCGCTGCTGCGCCGCGCCACCCGAAGGGGGTTGACAGGGCACGTCGCCGTCGCTTAGCCGATCAGTCGTCGGAAGGGATGGGAATCAAGGCGATCGGCGTACCGCCGCTGAGCCAGATATATGCATCTCGCCGGGACCCCTCGCCGTCATTGACCACCATCCAGGCGCCCCCCGCCTGGGCCTCGGACACCTCCCGCCGCACGTCGTCGAACTCGCGGCCGCCGATGCTGTAGAGATGGCCGGCGTAGTGGACGTCAATGCGCTTCATGAGGAATCCCGTGGATGCTGAGGCCGTGGGCGCCCGCCTCGTACTCGGCCGGCTCCGGCACCGCGTACAGGCCCGTCGGTGAGTTCGCCGCATAGACCAGGGCGTCCACCCACGCCCGGTTGATGTTCGGCTTGCGACTGCCGTAGAACTTGTAGACCACCGAGCATCGAGGATGAATCCACACCGTGGTGCGCCCGACACCGATGCTCGAGTCGTCCTTCCACGTGAAGTGGAAGGACTCGCCGCGGCGCATCTTGGCCCCGATCACGAGCTGCAGATGGGCCAGCAGCCGGTCGTCGAAGTCGACTCTGACGAGGGAGTCGTAGATGAACTTGCCCATGTAGATCCTTCCGCCAGGCGCGATCGTCCGTTCGCACACGCTAGAAAGCGAGGCTGCTGAATAGGACGGGGAGTCGCTCCGCGACCTGTTCGCGACTGTCCGGTTCCGGCACGATGTGGAGGCCTGGCGGGGAGTTCGCCACGTACATCAGCGCCGTGATCCATGCGGGATTTATCTCGGGACGGCGGCTGCCGTAGAACTTGTAGACCATGGAGCACTGCGGATGGATCCACACGGTCGTGCGGCCGTCGCCGATCGTCAGGTCGTCCTTCCACGTGAAGTGGAACGACTCTCCACGCCGCATCTTGGCTCCGATGACGACCTGCAGATGCGCCAGCAACCGATCCTCGAAGTCGACCTTGATGTGCGATTCGTACAAGAGCTTGCCCATCGTCTTCTCCAGAATCACGCGGCCCGACCGGGGTTCGCGAGGGCCGCGCCGCGCGCTCCGGGCGACGTCGATGCGGACCTGACGGGCGGGACCTTGCACCAGTATCAACCGTGCACTGCCGAACCCGTGCAGTCAAGGGGTCGCGGACCCGCCGCATCCGAGACCGATCCGCGGTCGACCTTCTCGTCTGTCAAGACCCGTGTCGGATCGATGGAGTGCGCCTACGGTTCCCCGCAGGCACCCACACGGAAAGGCAGACCGCCATGATCAACGCACTCGCTCTCAACTGCACGCTCAAGCCCTCCCCCGCGGTGTCCAGCACCGGCATCCTGCTGGATCAGGTACTCGAGGCGCTACATCCTCACGGCGTGACCGGCAGGCAGGTGCGCGTGGTCGACATGGACATCAGACCCGGCGTCGAGACCGATATGGGCAACGGCGACCAGTGGCCGCGGCTTCGCTCGCAGATCATCGCATCCGACATCGTCCTCATCGGCGCGCCCACCTGGGTGGGGCACATGTCGAGCGTTGCGCAACGAGTTCTCGAGCGCCTCGACGCCGAGCTCTCCGAGACCGACGACGAGGGGCGTCCCACCCTCAGCGGCAAGGTCGCCGCGACAGCGGTCGTCGGCAACGAGGACGGCGCCCATAAGATCACCGCCGATCTCTACCAGGCGCTCGTCGATGTGGGCTTCAGCGTCGCCTCGCAGGCGGGAACCTACTGGAGCGGCGAAGCGATGCACACCGTCGACTACAAGGATCTCGATCGGGTGCCCGACGCCACGGCAGGCGCGACCGCGACCCCCGCCCGCAACACGGCCCATCTCGCCCGTCTGCTGTCGGGAGATCCCTACCCCTCCGAGTGACCTCTCCCTATCCCGCCCGCGTATCCCACAGCGCGGCGGAGAATGCAACCCCCGCCCGACCTCCTCGATGCGGGACTACACACGTCTCACGCCGGTCGTCGTGAACGGCGCAGGAAGGAGCGACCATGTCGCAGAGTCAGGTTCCGGAGGACCATTCATCTCATCGTTCCGCGGCCGCGGAGAAGGCGAACGCGGTGTCGGGTGAGGCGCGCGCAGTGGCGGAGGTCGCGGCAGACGACGCCGGCCACGTCGCGGCGAGCGCGAAGGAGGAGGCCGTCTCCGTTGCGCGAGAGACCAAGACCCAGGCGCGCGATCTGTACGCGCAGACGAAACAAGAGCTCGGCGAGCAGGCCGCGGCTCAGCAGAAGAAGGCCGCCCAGGGATTGAGGGCGCTCGGTGACGAGCTCGAGACGATGGCGACGTCGTCGTCGTCATCCGGAGTCGCCGCGGACCTCGTCCGACAGGCATCGTCGCGGATCACGGGCGCCGCGGAGTGGCTCGGAGAGCGCGACCCGGGCTCCCTCGTGCGCGAGGTCAAGAACTACGCGCGTCGAAACCCGGGGACCTTCATCGCCATCGCGGCGATCGCCGGTGCCGCAGCGGGTCGGTTGACACGCGCACTCGCCGCGAACGCCGCGGACGAGTCGTCCGCGCCGTCGACGTCAGACCTGTCTTCACATGACCCGACGGTGCCCGACACCCCGGTGTACAGCGCCGCCGCCGAGGCTCAGCGCAGGGAAGGCCGGTAGACGATGTCGGATTCCACTCCCTCCGAGGAGAAGGCGGCCTCGAGCAGTCTGGGGGAGCTCCTGGGCGAGGTCACTCGCGATCTCTCCCAGCTGATGCGTCAGGAGCTTCAGCTCGCCAAGGCCGAGGCGAAAGAGTCCGCCTCCAGAGCTGGCAAGGCTGCGGGGCTTCTCAGCGGCGCGGGATACGCAGGACTCATGACCATCTTCTTCCTCTCGCTCGCTCTGTGGTGGGCGCTCGGAACCCTGGTCGGCGGCGGATGGTCCGGTGTCATCGTCGCCGCACTGTGGGCCGTCGTCGCGCTGATCCTGTTCGGCGTCGGGCGTGCGCAGGTGGCTGAGATCCGGGGAACGCCCGACACCGTCGACACCCTGAAGAAGATTCCCGATGCACTCAAGAGAAACGAGGAGAACCGATGAGTGAATCAACCGACGCGATCCGTGCCGACATCGAGCGGACGAGGGCGGGTCTGGGCGAGGATGTGGACGCATTGGCCGACAAGGTCACCCCGTCGAAGATCGTCCACCGCCAGACCGACAAGCTGCGCGGCGCGTTCGGCGCCGTGCGAGAGCGAGTGATGGGAGTGGCGGACGACGCCGCGTCCTCCGTGTCGTCCGCGGGCGGAGCCGTTTCCGACAGCGTGTCCGAGGCGGCC
This sequence comes from Microbacterium sp. HA-8, assembly GCF_046111165.1. Taxonomy (NCBI): domain Bacteria; kingdom Bacillati; phylum Actinomycetota; class Actinomycetes; order Micrococcales; family Microbacteriaceae; genus Microbacterium; species Microbacterium sp. HA-8. Next base: position 718,113 of record NZ_CP162025.1, on the reverse strand, counting down.
CATCGGGCGCACACCAAAGCGGAGGGCAATCCCCTGGCGGTCGGTCTCATGGCATTCGGCGCGGGCTTGCTCATCTCGTCGCTGATCCCCGCGTCCGCCAAGGAGAAGAACTTGGCCTCCGAGGTGAAGGACAAGGCCTCCCCCCTCGTGGACCAGGTCACGGACGCCGCGAAGGAAGTCGGTGCACATCTGAAGGACCCGGCGCAGGATGCAGCCACAGCAATCAAGGACAAAGCCGCCGATGCCGTGGCCCATGTGCGCGAGGACGCCGCCGAGGCCAAGAACGATGTCGCCGACCGCGCGGGAGAAGCTCGCTCGAACCTGTCGCAGTCCTGAGACGGAGGGGGCGGGGCTCGCGGGCGCCGCCCCCTCTCTGGAAGCCACGAAGAAAGGAAGAGCAATGACGACCGCACGAGAGATCATGACTCCGGACCCGCGCTGTGTCGGGGAGGACGACACCCTGGCCGAGGCTGCGCGTCTGATGCGGGAGCTGGATGCCGGGGCTCTGCCCATCTGCGGCAATGACAACCGGTTGAAGGGAATGCTGACGGATCGCGACATCGTCGTCCGATGCGTCGCGGATGACGGTGATCCGCGGACGACCACCGCAGGCAGTCTCGCGACGGGAAAGCCGATCACGATCGGTGCAGACGACGACATCCGGGAGGCGCTGCAGACGATGCAGGAGCACCAGATCCGCCGCCTGCCCGTCATCGACGGGCACGATCTTGTCGGCATCATCAGCCAGGCCGACATCGCGCTCGCACTGTCCCCCGTCGAGACCGGGGAGACCGTTGCCGAGATCTCCGAGGAGTGAGCCCGCCGACAGCCGAAGACACCCGGCTGTCACCGTCGCCATTTCTGTCAAAGACGACGGCGAGCTTCTTCGCAGATGCCTGCGCGCCCTGGCGCAGCAGACGACACGACCCTCGGAAGTGATCGTGGTCGACAATGGCTCGAGCGATGAGTCCGCGCGGATCGCGAAGGAAGCCGGTGCGCGAGTCATCTCGCATCCGAGCGGGGGGATTGCGGCCGCGAGCGCCGCCGGCTACGCCGCTGCCTCCGGCGAGGTGATCGCGCGTCTCGATGCGGACTGCGTCCCGTCGTCCACGTGGATTCGATCTCTTCTGGAGGCACTCGACGGAAGGCCGGATGTCGGCGCGGTGACGGGCGGCGCCAGATACATCGGCGGGCCTGTCGAGTGGCAGCGCGTCGCCGCGTTCCTGTACCTCGGGGCCTATCGCGCCGTCCTCACCCCGGCGCTCGGCCACGTCCCGCTGTTCGGCTCCAACATGGCGATGCGCAGCAGCGCCTGGGCCGCCGTATCCGCCGAGGTTCACCGAGATGACATATACGTCCACGACGACCTTGACCTGTCGTTTCACCTCGGCGCGCGACACCGCATCATCGTTGCGCCGAGAGCGGAGATCGGGATCGCGTGGCGTCCGTTCCGTGGCGTCCGCGCACTGCTGCTGCGGATTCGACGAGGCTTTCACAGCGTCTGGCTGCACTGGCCGGCTCAGTTTCCCGCGCTGCGCTGGCTGAGGCGCCTTCTCGCGCTCCGCTAGCCGATACCGGTCTCGGTCTGCCTCTAGCCGAGCGCGCCGGGGAATTCAAGCCCCGATGACGTGGGACTCGCTCCCGGCACAGTGAGAGGTGCCCGAGGAGGACCAGCATGACCATCGACACGCGGCAATCGCATCGACGACGGCAGGCGTCGCCGCGATTCGCGGCGGCCGAGACGCTGAAGTCGCTGCCGCCGCGCCGCCCCGTCGATGACGCCACCAACCCCGGTGCGCTCAGCTGGGAGCTCGTCGACATCCTGCGTTATCGGGTCTTCGATTCCTGCGACACCGTCGGCTTCATCGACGTGGTCGGAGCCGTGTACGTCGTTCTGGAGGGCGAACGATACGACCGCGCAGTCGAGGTGGCTCAGACCCTCCTCTTCGACGCCGCCATCGCCGCTCTGGCCCAGCCGGCGCGGAAGATGTGACGTGCAACCCCGAATCGGCACGTCCGGCTGGAGCTACGCGCACTGGCATGGCGTCCTCTATCCCCCCGAGACGAAGTCCCACGAGCGCCTCTCGCGATACGTCGGCTCGTTCGACACCGTGGAGTTGAATGCCAGCTTCTACCGCTGGCCGCGACCTTCCGCTTTCGCATCCTGGCGCACGAGACTCCCGGCGGGATTCGAGCTCGCGGTGAAGGCCCCGCGCGGCCTCACGCACGCGCGGCGATTGTTGCAGCCCGAGGCGTGGCTCGACCGTATGGCGGCGGGCCTGCACGAGCTGGCGGGCCGCCGCGGGCCGCTGCTCGTCCAACTGCCCCCGACGATGCAGCGCGATGACGACAGGCTCACATGGTTCCTGGCGCGGGTGCCGGCATGGATGCGCCCCGTGCTCGAATTCCGGCATCCTTCATGGATCGACGATGAGGTCTTCGCGATTCTGGAGCGTCATCACAGCGCGTACTGCGTGATGAGCGGGGCGCGTCTGCCGTGCGTGCTGCGGGCGACCGCGCAGGTCGTGTACGTCCGACTGCACGGCCCGGATCCGGATGCGCTCTATGCCGGCTCGTACTCGGCGGAGGACATGGCGTGGTGGGCAGATCGGATCCGCGAGTGGCAGCAGCAAGGAAAGGACGTCTACGCGTACTTCAACAACGACGGCGGAGGAAACGCCGTCCGCGACGCCTGGGCACTGCGGGAAGCGCTGGGGGGATGACGATCACTCGCTCAGTACTCGGAGATCCAGTCATCCACAGTGTCCGGGTCCTCCTCCGTCCTCGCGACCGGGTGTAGTCGGCGCGTCTTCTCGTCGAGCCCGGCCACGACCTCGGGATCCTCCATCTCGTCACCGCTCTCTTCGCCGTCCACAGCGACGATCTGACTTGCCGGCCCCACGAGGATCGTGGCAGCGCCTCGGGATCCGTCAGCCTTCACGACGGGGATCTCGACCGTCTCGGCGGCGTCGGCGTCGGCAAGCGCCTTGCTGTATCGCATCACCGCGGCCGCGATCGCGTCTCCTGTGAGGAGCTCACTGCCCGCGTACATGATTCTCTTCACGACTCTGTCCTACCTTCCCGAGGCTTATATGAGGTGCGGGGTTGCCACGGCGAGGCTCGTTTGCTACACATCGACCCCCTGACGTGCGAGCGGCGGTAGCATCCACGCATGGCGTTCATCGAGACGCACCAGATCGTGAAGACCTACCGGCCGAAAGGCGCCGCCGTCGTGCGTGCGCTCGACGGGCTCGACCTCGCTGTGGCGGAGGGGAGCGTGACCGCGCTCCTCGGCCCCAACGGTGCCGGCAAGACCACCGCCGTCAAGGTGCTGACCACCCTCATCCGCCCGGATTCCGGGGAGGCGAGCATCGCCGGTGTCGACGTCTTCGCCGATCCCGCCGCCATCCGCCGCATGATCGGTGCGAGCGGGCAGTACGCGGCGGTGGATGAGAATCTCACCGGATACGAGAACCTCTACATGGTCGGACGGCTCTACCACCTGGGCCATCGCGTCTCGGCCCAGCGTGCGCGAGAGCTCATCGAGGTCTTCGATCTCGTCGAGGCGCAGAATCGCCCCGTCAAGGGGTTCTCGGGGGGAATGCGCCGGCGCATCGACCTCGCCGGCGCGCTCGTGATCAACCCGCCCGTGCTCTTTCTCGACGAGCCCACGACGGGCCTCGACCCGCGCAGCCGACTCGCCCTCTGGGAGGTCATCGAATCGCTCGTCGCCGGAGGAACCACCGTGCTGCTGACGACGCAGTATCTCGAAGAGGCCGATCGTCTCGCCGATTCGATCTCTATCGTCGACAGCGGAAGAGTCATCGCCGAGGGCACCGCCGACGAGCTGAAGTCATCCGTCGGCGGCCAGCGCGTGGCCATCACCCTGGTCGATGACGCCGATGCCGAGCGCGCTCGAGAGGTCCTCGCGCGGCACGGGTCCGGGCCGGTCGCGGCCGGCGGCGAACGCACGTGGGTCGTCCCCGTCACCGAAGGGGCATCGGGGCTCGGCGCGATCGTCGCCGACATCACGGCGCAGGGCATCGCGCTGCACGATGCCGGGATGCGCCGGCCCACGCTCGACGATGTGTTCCTGCAGCTCACCGGTCACGCCACCGGCACGGACGACGAGACGGAGGGTGCCGCATGACCGATACCGGCGCGTCGACCCGCACGGAGCGCACCGCTCCAGGTCTACTCCGCGCTCCCGAGGGCAGCGCGCTGCGCCGATTCCTCTCCGACGGTGCGATCGCGACGTGGCGGAACCTCAAGAAGATCGTGCGGGTGCCCGACATCCTGCTGTTCACCCTGATCCAGCCGATCATGTTCGTGCTCCTGTTCACCTTCGTCTTCGGCTCGGCGATTCCGGTGCCCGGCGGCGACTACACGTCCTTCCTGATGGCGGGGATCTTCGCGCAGACGATCGTGTTCGGCTCGACCTACTCGGGCTCTGCGATGGCGCAGGATCTCAAGGACGGCATCATCGACCGCTTCCGCACACTGCCGATGAACGGCGCCGCCGTGCTGATCGGGCGCACCACCGGCGACCTCGTCATCAACCTGCTCTCGCTCGCCGTGATGATGCTCACGGGTCTCGTCGTCGGCTGGCGGGTGACCTCCTCGCCGCTCGAGTTCGCGGCGGGCGTGCTCCTGCTGCTGCTGTTCTCCTACGCCTTCTCGTGGCTGATGGCCTACCTCGGCATGATCGTGCGCAGCCCGGAGGTGATCAACAACGCCTCGTTCCTCATCCTCTTTCCGCTCACGTTCCTCTCGAACGCGTTCGTGCCCAGCGAAGGCCTGCCCACTCCCCTGCGGATCTTCGCCGAGTGGAACCCGGTGACCGCGCTCGTCACCTCGGCGCGACAGCTCTTCGGCAACGTGCCCGAGGGGACACCGGTCGGCGACGCCTGGCCGGCGCAGCATCCGATCCCCACCGTCATCGCCGGCATCGTCGTGCTGCTGCTGATCTTCGTGCCGTTGTCGATCCGGCGCTTCGCCACGCTCGATCGCTGAGCCGGAACATGTTCGAGCCTTTATTCTGCTTTTTCGTATCTCAATAAAACGAACTAAGAATGCTAAGATCTTGCGGTGGACAACCTCGATAATCCGTACACCCCGAATGCAGGTGCCAGCCCCGAGGTCCTGATCGGGCGTGATGATCAGACCGCATCATTCGAGATCCTCCTCCGGCGCCTGCAGCGAGGACGCTCCGAGCAGTCGATGATCATCACCGGCCTGCGCGGTGTAGGCAAGACGGTCCTCCTCAATCGTTTCGAACAGATCGCGACGGGCGTCGGCTGGGAAGTTGTCGAATTCGAAGCGAGCAAACACGACGATGCCCGATTCCGTCAGACGATGTTCTCTCAATTGAAGGCTGCGTTGCTTCGCCTTTCTCCACGTGCTCGCTGGACATCTCGGGCCCAACGCGCCGCCGAGGTGCTCAGCGCATTCGCCGTCTCCGTTGATCAGCAAGGGATGTGGTCGATGTCGTGGGACATCCCCCCAGCCGAAGGTCTGGGGGATCACGGAGACCTCGGCATGGACCTCACCGACGTACTCGTCGCCATCGGAGAGGCCGCTGCAGAGGTGAATAAGGGTGTCGTCGTTCTGATCGATGAGGTTCAGTTTCTCGCGGCCCCACAACTCGAGGCATTGATCCAAGCGATTCACAAGACGGTGGAGCGAAGCGTGCCGGTGACCTTCGTCGGAGCCGGACTCCCCCAGATCGCCGAACTCGCCGGCGATGCTAAGTCCTACGCCGAGCGACTCTTCAAGTTCCCGAAGATCGACTCGTTGCACGGCGACGATGCCCGACGGGCGCTGACCGAACCCGCCGCCGCCGAAGGCGCCTTGTTCGACGGCGACGCGGTCGATCTCGCGATGGAGATCACGCGAGGCTATCCCTACTTCATCCAGGAACTGGGCTATCAGGTCTGGACCGTTGCACGCGGCAACCGGGTCTCGCGGGAAGATGTCGCGCTCGCGCGTGAAGCATACGAAGCCAAGCTCGACAGTTCCTTCTTTCGCGTCCGCCTCGACCGCGCCACCCCGCTGCAGACCGCCTACATGAGGGCGATGGCACAGCTGGGTCCTGAACCGCAGAAGGCCGCCGATGTCGCGCGACTTCTAGAACGCGATTCGACGCAACTTGGCCCCACGCGGGCCGAACTCATCGAGATGGGTCTGCTCTACACGCCGGAGCATGGCTACGCCGCATTCACGGTCCCCGATTTCGACAAGTTCATGCTGCGGGCAGTGCCGCATCTGGAGATACCTCCCATTCAGCGCCGCAGCGCGCGCCGATCACGGTGACCACGAAAGCCCCCGGCGAACCGGGGGCTTTCGTGGTCACTGTCTCAACACAGTGTGCGCCCGAAGGGACTCGAACCCCTAACCTTCTGATCCGTAGTCAGATGCTCTATCCATTGAGCTACGGGCGCATGGCCGCCGCAGAATCCTGCGCAGGCCAGCGACCAGAATACCCCACGCCCGGCGCCGCGACGAAATCGAGGCGTCAGTCGCTCTCGCCGGGCGCGTCGTCCGGCGCCCTCTGGTCACCGCGGACCTTGGCGCGCTGGCGCTGCTGCGAGGAGAGAGCAGCGAGATCCACGAGGCGCAGCGACTGCATGCGCGCCTCGCGCATCCTCGCGTAGTCGGGCTCGAGGTCGGGCCGCGCCGCCTCCACCCGCAGCGTCCGGTCGATGTTCGCCGCAAGCTCCTGCCACGCCGCATCACGTGCGGCGACGACGATCTGCCGCAGGGCGTCCTCGTCGTCGGCGCGAGCCCGCAGCTCCTTCGCGACCTTGCGCGACTGGCGGCGGCGGCGGCGGAGGTTGCGCACATCGCGGCTGCCGTAGTCGTGCGTGCCGTCCGGGTCGGCGAACCGGCGCCACGCGTCGCGCGCCTCGCGCCGCACACGATCGGCGGCTTCATCGGCCTCGTCGGCGAGCGAGAGCAGGGCCGCCCGGGCATCAGGGAGGAAGCGATCGACGTCGTACCCCTCGCCGCCGGCGATCGTGTCCATCAGGATGCGGTTCTTCAGCGACAGCCGCGTCGTCGCGACCGCGATGTACAGACCCTCCGCCACGACGTCGGCGACCTTGGGTCGCTTCGCGCGCGCCGCGGCCCCGGACGCGGAATCGACCGCTTCCGGAGCATCGGACGAGGCTTTCGGGCTCACTGCACCCCCTCCCTCGAGATTAGCGCCCGGGTGCGCGACCCACACGCGCGGGCTCCGGGCGACGGCATCCCGCGTCATTCGTCAGTGGCGCTGCGGGCACGCATAGCCGCCACATAGCGTCGCGCCGCACCGTGGATCCATCACCCCAGGAGGACCCATGCTTCAGCTCATCGTCATCGCGCTCGACCTCGTCGCCATCGGCGTGCTCGCGTTCGCGATCTACTTTCCCCGCAACCGGCGCCGCGACCTCGCGGTCGCATTCGTCGGCGTCAACGTCGGCGTGCTCGCGGTCTCGCTCGTGCTCGGCACCGGCACCGTCGGCGCGGGCCTCGGGCTGGGTCTTTTCGGCGTGCTCTCGATCATCCGCCTGCGCTCGCGCGAGATCGAGCAGACCGAGGTGGCCTACTACTTCGCCGCGCTCGCGCTGGGTCTGATCTCGGGACTGACCGCCGCGGCGGCGACCGCCGAGACGGCGGTGGCGTCACTGACGAGCGCCGCGGGCCTCATGGCCCTCGTGGTCGGGGTGCTGGCGATCGTCGACAGCCGATGGATGCTGCAGCGCTACCGGGAGCAGACGCTCACGATCGATCGTGCCTATACCGATGAGGCGGCGCTTCGGGCTCACGTCGAACACCTGCTGGGCTCTCGGATCCTCGTCCTCGACGTGCGCGCGATCGACCTCGTCGATGACACCACGACCGTCTCGGTGCGTTACGCCCTTGCGCGCCCGGGCCTCCCCGGCGAACACGCGGCCACCCCGGGCGTGTCAACGCCGGCGCAGGACTGGCACCGTATGCGCGAGCAGGTGAACGCGTGAGCCCCGCGCATGCCCTGCACTCGCTCGAGCGATTCCGGACGATCGACCTGGCCGAGTTGAACGCGCACGCCGAGCTGCAGACCCGCGTCGACCGCAAGTACATCCTCCCCGCGTGCGCTCTGGCGTCCGTCCTGCGGGCGCTGCCCTCCGACACCCGCGTGCTCGAGCACCTCGGCGAACACGCCCCCCGCTACCTCTCGCACTACTTCGACACCCCGGATCTGCAGAGCTTCTTCGGCGCCGCGCGGGGCCGGCGGCGCCAGTTCAAGGTCCGCGCGCGGCGATACGTCGATTCCCAGGTCGCGTTCCTCGAGGTCAAGACCCGCGGCGGGCGTTCTCTCACGGTCAAGGACCGCGTCGACGTGTCGGATTCCGACGCCCGTCACCTCGATCCCGAGGGCACGGCGTACGCGGAAGGGGTGCTCACCGAGGCCGGAATCGCCGGGGCGGCCATCGCCCCGCGTCTGCGCCGTGAGCTGACCACCCGGTACCGCCGAGTCACCCTGCTGCTGCCGGCCCACGTCCCCGACGCATCGACCGCGGGCGGGCGCGACGCCTCCCGCATGACGATCGACATCGACCTGGGATGGGTGGATGCCGCATCCGGGTCGACGCTGAATCTGCCCGACGCCGTGATCGTCGAGACGAAGTCGGGCAGGTCCGCGGGACCGGCCGACCGCGCCCTCTGGGCCCACGGCATCCGTCCCGCAACGCTCTCGAAGTACGGCACCGGGCTCGCCGCGCTGCGCTCCGACCTGCCCGCCAACAAGTGGCGACGCGTGCTCGACTCCCACTTCCGCAACGCCTGACGGCATCCGCCACCCTCACCCGATTCTCGATTCGACCGAACAGAGGTACACACCATGCTCACCCCCCGCCCCCTTGCCGCACCCCGCACCGCCCCGTCCGCTCAGGCACGGCGCCGCGCCCGCTTCGCCGCCGCACTCGCGCTGCCGGTGGCCGCCGCGATCGTGCTCGCCGGATGCGCCACCGCCGCGGAGCCGGCCGTCGTCGTCAGCGACGACAGCTCGACGCAGGCCGCCGAGAGCTCGAGCGCGGCGAGCGCCCTGACCGGATCGAGCGACGCGCACCAGAGCGCCGCCGACGTGATCGCCGCGAACCAGGAGACGCACGACGACGCGGGCGACGCCGAGTACGACACCGCCGACGCGATCGAGATCGCGCTCGAGGGCGACGGCGCGAGCGCCGACGGCGAGGGTGTCGGCGTCGACGGGTCGACCGTGACGATCACCGGTGCCGGCACCTACCTGCTCACGGGCTCGCTCACGGGCTCGCTCGTGGTCGACAGCGCGGCCGAGGGCACGGTGACCCTCGTCCTCGACGGTGTCGACATCACCAACGCCGCCGGCGCGGCCATCAACGTCGTCGCGGCCGGCGAGGCCGTCATCGTCCTCGCCGAGGGCTCCACCAACACGCTCAGCGACGCCTCGTCCTACGCCGACGACGCCGAGGCGAACGCCGCGCTGTACAGCGCCGCCGACCTCACCATCACCGGCACCGGTGCGCTCTCGGTGCACGGCAACGGCAATGACGGCATCGCGAGCGCCGACGGCCTGGTCATCCAGTCGGGAACGATCGAGGTGGATGCTGTCGATGACGGTGTCCGCGGCAAGGACTACCTCGTGATCCGCGACGGCGACCTCGAGGTCACGGCAGGCGGAGACGGTCTGAAATCCGACAACGAGGAGGACGCCGAGCGCGGATACATCCTCATCGAGGGCGGGACCATCGCCGTCGACGCGGGCGACGACGGCCTGGACGCGTTCACCGACGTCGTCACGACCGCCGGCACGATCACGGTCGTCGCCGGTGGCGGCGCCGACGCGGCGACATCGGAGGGCACCGCCAACGGCCTGAAGGCGGGCGCTATCGCAGTGTTGGAGGGCGGGACGATCGACATCGACGCCGCGGCCGACGCGATCAACACCGACGCCTACGCGCACCTCGCGGGTGCGACGCTCACGGCCTCGGCCGGTGACGACGCGGTGCACGCCGAGCTCCAGCTCGTGATCTCGGCGGGCGTGAACACCGTCGCGCGCGCTGTCGAGGGACTCGAATCGGGCGAGATCGAGATCTCGGGCGGGGAGACGTCGGTGGTCGCCGACGACGACGCGCTGAACGTCTCGTCACCCGACACCGGCAGCGCCGCGATGACTCTGCTGATCAGCGGCGGCACCCTCACGGCGACCGGGGGCGGCGACGGCATCGACGTCAACGGAACCTGGACGATGACCGGTGGAACCGTCGTGGCCGCCGGGCCCGCCGCCGGCGGGGACGGCGCGATCGATGCCGACGGCGGCATCCAGATCTCGGGAGGGACGCTGGTCGCGCTCGGCGGCAGCCCCAGCGTGCCCACCGACGCGGGGCAGAGCGCGGCGCAGTTCTCACTGGCGGCCGCCGAGGGAGACGAGCTCGTCCTGACGGATACCGCGGGCACCACGCTCGCAAGCGTCGTGGCTCCGGCATCCGCCGCGTCGGTCATCGTCTCGGCGGCGGGCGTCGCATCCGGATCGACCTACACCCTGAGCGCGGGCGGCACGGCCGCCACCGCGACCGCCGGTGAGCTCACCGGAACGATGGGCGGCGGAATGGGCGGCGGCGGTCAGGGTGGCCCCGGCCGCCCCTGAAGCCGGGTCAGGCCTTGCGGAAGCGCGACACGATGTGGCACTCGAACGGATCGCGCGCCGCGAGGCCGACTCGGTTGAGGTAGGCGATGACGATGCCGTACGAGCGCCACAGAGTGGTCTCGGTGTAGGGCACGTCGAAGCTCACGCAGGCTTCGCGCACGATCTCTCGGGCCTTGGCCAGGTGCGGGCGCGGCATGTTGGGGAACAGGTGGTGCTCGACCTGGTAGTTCAGGCCACCCATGAGCCAGGTGGCCCACCAACCGCCCGAGACGTTGCGCGAGGTGCGCACCTGCTTGCTGAAGAAGTCCAGCTTCGCGTCCTTGGCGATGATCGGCATGCCCTTGTGGTTCGGCGCGAAAGACGCGCCCATGTAGACACCGAAGACCGCGAGCTGCACACCGAGGAAGGCGAAGGCCATACCGAGCGGCAGCATCCAGAACACGGCGGTCAGAAGGATCGCGAAGCGCAGCGCGATCAGACCCAGCTCGACCCAGCGGCCCTTGAGCCCCGGCGTGGTGACGAGGTGGCGGATGCTGAGGTAGTGCAGGTTCAGGCCCTCGAGCAGCAGCAGCGGAAAGAAGAGGTAGCCCTGGCGCCGGGTGATGAAGCCGAGCAGACCGGAGGCCTTGGCCGCGTCCTCCTCGACGAAGGAGATCGTGTCGATCTCGATGTCGGGGTCGCGGCTGACGCGGTTGGGGTTGGCGTGGTGACGGGTGTGCTTGGAGCCCCACCACGAAAAGCTCATGCCCACGATTCCGTTGCCGAGGAATTTCGCCAGCCGATCGTTGGCGGGACCCGACGCGAGGATCTGCTTGTGCGCCGCCTCATGGGAGAGGAACGCGGCCTGCGTGAGCAGAATGCCGAGACCCCCGGCGATGAGCAGCTGGAACCAGCTGTCGCCGAGCAGAATGAATCCCGTGACGAGCCCACCGAAGGCGAGCAGCAGCGCACCGCCCACGAGGGCGTAGAAGCGTCGAGCCCGCTGCAGCAGACCGGTCTCGCGCACGATCTGAGACACCTCGGTGTAGGCGCGGGTCAGGTGCGGGTAGGTGTCGGACGACGCGTAGGTCTGGCGGACCGGACCCATCGTCGAGGCGGCGGATGCTGTCACAACGGCGGTGGAGGAGATGTCGCACCTTCTCGATCGGCGTCCCGCGATGCGGGTTCGGGCGGAAGCCAAAGGCAGGTGCCGATCGCTGTGGCCCACACTACGGGGGTGCATATGCCTGGACGCGGATGCACGGGGGGTTCTCAGGCATCCGACACGGGGCGTTCATGCAGCAACCACTGCTAGGCTCGCCCCTGGCGGTTCCGATCGCCTGCGTCGTCGACACGCTTCCCGGCCCGCCCCGCGGCTCGTGGCTCTTCTCGAACGGCGAACCGATGCGCGATCCCGCGCCGTCGCCCACTCCGCGCCTCACCGATCATCCGATCCCGTGCGCTCATCCCGAAAGCATCCCTATGCCTACTTTCCTCGACCTCGGCGTGCCCGCGCCCCTCGCCTCGGTGCTCGCCGCGCAGGGCAAGACCGAGCCCTTCGCCATCCAGCGCGACACGCTGCCCGACTCGCTCGCGGGCCGCGACGTGCTCGGCCGCGGCCGCACCGGCAGCGGCAAGACCATCGCCTTCTCGCTTCCGCTGATCGCCCGCCTGAGCGGGGCGCACGCCGCCCGCCGCACCGCCGGTCACGCCCGCGGTCTCGTGCTCGCACCCACCCGTGAGCTCGCGACGCAGATCGCCGCGACCCTCACTCCCCTCGCCGACGCCGTCGGCCTGAAGGTGACGACGATCTTCGGCGGCGTCAGCCAGCGCCCCCAGGAGCAAGCCATGCGCGGCGGCGTCGACATCATCGTCGCGTGCCCCGGCCGGCTCGAAGACCTCATGAAGCAGGGCGTCGTACGACTGGACCGCGTCGAGATCACCGTGCTCGACGAGGCCGACCACATGGCGGACCTCGGCTTCCTGCCGGGCGTCACGCGCATCCTCGCCGCCACGCCTCAGGGCGGGCAGCGGATGCTGTTCAGCGCCACGCTCGACCGCGGCGTCGATGCCCTCGTGCGCCGATTCCTCCGCGACGAGGTGCGTCACGAGGTCGACGAGGAAAGCGTGCCGCAGGGCGAGATGACCCACCGCGTGTTCGTCGTCTCAGACGCCGACAAGACCTCCCTCGTGCGCCACCTGGCCTCGGGCCGCGGCCGCCGCATCCTCTTCACCCGCACCAAGCACCAGGCGAAGAAGCTGGCCAAGCAGCTCACCGCGTCGGGCATCCCCGCCGTCGACCTGCACGGCAACCTCTCGCAGGCCGCGCGCGAGCGCAACCTCGCCGCGTTCGGCGCGGGCGTCGAGGCCGGCGGAGTGCGCGTGCTCGTGGCCACCGACGTCGCGGCGCGCGGTGTGCACGTCGACGACGTCGAGCTGGTCGTGCACGTCGACCCGCCCGTCGAGCACAAGGCGTACCTGCACCGCTCCGGCCGCACCGCCCGCGCCGGCGCCTCCGGAACGGTGGTCACGGTCGCCCTCGACGCGCAGCGGCGCGACGTGAACGACCTGCTGCGCAAGGCGCAGATCACCGCACCGCTGGAGCCCGTGTCGGCCGTGCACCCCGCGATCGCCGCGCTCGTCGGCGACCCCGCGCCGCACGTGACCCCGGCTCCCGTCCAGGCCCAGCCCGCGCAACGCTCAGGCGGCGGACGCTCGGGCGCTGCAGGCCGCTCCGGCGGCTCCGGCCGCCCCGCTCGCCCGGCGGCGGCGGCGTCGCGCGGCGAGTCCGGCCGCACCGGCGCACCGCGCACGGAAGGATCGGGCGGCGGACGCCGACGAGGCTCGCGCGGCGGACGCCCGCGCTCGGGCGCCGGACGCGCCTGAACCTCGAGCGGGATGCCGGAGACAGCATCCCGCTGAGTATCAAATCGTCGCGCCGAAAGCAACCCTCGGCACGAATCCGTCGCCTCGCCTAGCGTTGGACATGTCACACGGTGACTCCGTCAAGATGGACGGTGCTGCGAAGGAGCGCCTTTCTCTCGAGTGATGGACATGTGCCGTGCCGGGGGGCTCGGCGCGTACGGTGAAGGCCCCGGAGATCACTCCGGGGCCTTTCGCTGTGTGGCAACGCGTGACATCGCCTGAAACATGGCGGTCGTAGATTGGTACCTCCGCACCGATGCGCCGCGCGGGCGCACGCAAGGAGGATCTGATGCACGTCCCCGACGGATTCCTGGATCTGCCCACATCCATCGGGACCGGCATCGTCGCCGCGACGGGTATCGCCGTCGCACTGAAGCGGGCGCCCGCGGAATTCGTCGACGACCGCAAGGCGCCGATGGTCGGGATCGTCGCGACCGTCATCTTCGCTGCGCAGATGGTCAACTTTCCCGTGGGTCTCGGCACGAGCGGACACCTGATGGGCGGTGCACTCGCCGCCGTCCTGGTGGGGCCGGCGACGGCCGTGCTGTGTCTGAGCGTCGTGCTCATCGTGCAGGCCTTCCTCTTCGCCGACGGCGGGATCACCGCGCTGGGCACGAACATCACGCTTCTGGCGCTGGTGGGCGTCCTCGTCGGCTGGATCGTCTTCCGTGCCATCCTCCGCGCTCTGCCCGCCCGCAGCGGGGCTGTGGTGACGGCCGCCGTCTTCGCGGCGCTGCTGTCAGTGCCTGCGGCATCCGTGATCTTCGTCCTGCTGTTCGCGATCGGCGGGCAGGCGCCCGTGCCTGTGGGCGCCCTCCTGGCCGCGATGCTGGGCTGGCACAGCCTCATCGGCATCGGCGAGGCCGTGATCACCGGGCTCATCGTCTCGGCCGTCCTCGCCGCGCGACCCGACCTCGTCTACGGCGCGCGTTTCGTGCGCCGCGGCGCGCGTGCCGCAACCGAGAAGAGGGCCTTCGCATGACCGAACCGGCCGACGCCACCCGCGCCCGCGGCCGCCTGTCGACGCGCGCTTTCACCATCATCGCGCTCACGGTCGCTCTCCTGATCGCCTGCGTGGTGAGTGTCATGGCCTCGAGCAATCCCGACGGGCTGGAGTTCGTGGCCGGGGCGACCGGATTCCTCGACACCGCGACCGACAGCGCGGCAGCCGGCACTCCTCTGGCCGACTACGCGACACAGGGCGTGTCGCACACGTGGCTCTCGACGGCGATCGCGGGGGCCATCGGGTGCGTCGTGATCTTCGGCCTCGCCGCAAGCGTCGGCCTCGTGGCACGTGGCCGGCGGCGCACGAGGTGACTCTCTCGCGCGCCGGGAACACGGCACTGGACCGCGTGCCGGCGCGCACGAAACTCATCGGCCTGATCGTCTTCGCCGTCGGGATCGTGGCGACCCCGCGCGAGTGGTTCGGCGTCTATGCGCTCGCCCTGGGGCTGCTCGTCGCCTTCATCGTCTCCGCCGGAATCCGGCCCTCGTGGATCGCGAAGCGGCTGACGCTCGAACTGCCTCTACTCGTCTTCGCCGTCGTGCTGCCGTTCGTCGCGATCGGTCCGCGCGCCGACATCGGCCCGGTCTCGCTCTCGATCGCCGGCATCTGGGGAGCATGGGCGATGCTCGCCAAGGCAACGCTCGCCCTCACGGCGACGCTCATCGTCGTGGCGACCACTCCGCCGGGCCGCCTTGTCCAGGCATTCGAGCGACTCGGGCTGCCCGGACAGCTGACCGCGATCATGGCGCTGATGCTGCGCTACATCGAGGTCATCGCCGACGAGCTCGAGCGGGCGCGTGTCGCGCGGGAGTCGCGCGGGTTCGATCTGCGCGGTCCGCGCGCGTGGCGGGTGCTCGCGGCATCCGTCGCCGGCGTGCTCATCCGCGCGCACGGCCGCGGTGAGCGGATCCACCTGGCGATGCTCGCGCGCGGCCACCGCGAGCCGGGCAGCGTGTGAGCGCGGCCGCCCTCGCCATCCGGGATCTGCGGTTCGCCTATCCCGACGGCAGACAGGTTCTGGACGGCGTGAGTCTCGACGTCGCCGCGGGCGAGCGGGTCGCGGTGCTCGGCCCGAACGGCGCCGGCAAGACCACGCTGATGCTGCACGTCAACGGGATCCTCGCCCCCCAGGAGGGATCGGTTTCCGTCGACGGGACGGATGTCACACCCGCGACCGTCCGCGCGATCCGACGTCGTGTGGGCCTCGTCTTCCAGGATCCCGACGACCAGCTCTTCAGCCCGACGATCGGCGAGGACGTCGCCTTCGGACCAGCGAACTACGGGCTGCGCGGCCAGGAACTCGCACGGCGCGTCGCCGCCTCGCTCGGTCAGGTGGGCCTCGCCGGAGCCGAGGACCGCCCCCCTCAGCGCCTCTCTCTGGGAGAACGGCGTCGCGCCGCGATCGCCACGATCCTCTCGATGGACGTCGACGTCATCGTGCTCGACGAACCGACCTCCAACCTCGATCCGACAGCGCGAAGGGAGCTCACGCAGACCCTCGACTCCCTTCCGGCGACGATCGTCGTCGTCACGCACGACCTGCCGTATGCCCTCGAGCTGTGCGCCCGCTCGGTGATCCTCGACGGTGGGCGCATCGTCGCCGACGGCCCGACCTCCACCCTGCTCGGCGATGTCGAGCTGCTGCGTCGTCACCGCCTCGAGCTGCCGTGGGGCTTCGATCCGCTGCGGGCGCGAGGCACGACGCGGGGCTGAGTCGTGTCCGAGCGGCTAGTCGAGCGACAGCGGCGCTCTCTCGCGCAGGAGCGCGGACCATTCCTCCCAGACCCGGTCGAGGCGCGACGTGTGCGTCTCGACGCCCAGATGCCGGGCGATCGCACCGGGATGCTCGAGCTCGAGGTCTCCGATCGACACGGGAGGCCGAACCCCGAGAGCGATCACGGTATCGAGCACGCGATGGTCGCCGAGCACGCCGGGCTCGGGGACGGGACCATCGAGGTCGAGCCGTTCGACGAGCACGGGACCGTCGGGGTCTGCCGCGGCGAACGACGATGAGATCCGGCCGCCCGGCTCCCCGTGCCTGCCGAGGACGAGGGTCTCGCGGATGAGGGCCGTTGCGCCGCGCGCCAGCTGGACCCTCGACCGGCGCTCGACGTCCGCTCCATCGGTGACGACGAACGGCAGTCCGCGCCAGAGCAGCATGCCCCCCGTCTCGATGCGAGCATTCATGGTCCACGCGGAGGGCCGGCCGTCGGCGCGATAGGCGATCGTGCCCCCGACGTCCTCGAGCTCGAGGACGCAGCCTTCGCCCACGTCGACCTCGAGGTGCACATGGTCGCCGCCGAGGAGGATCATCCCGGCCGCCGCGAGCGCGATGTGCGCTCGCGCGTCATCGCGCGAGATCAGTCGCGGGGCGAGCGCGCCGACGGCGAGGTCGACCCCGGCCCTCGAGGCGCCCCGGCGGACGGCGATGCGAGTGGGAGTCACTCGTGCGCGTGCGCCCCTGCGTTCGTGCGCGCGTGGTCATGGGAATGCGCGTGCGGGTCGTCATGCGCATGCACGAACCCGCCCTCCGGGTGCTCCTCGTCAGCGTGGAAGTGCGGCGCCATCGGCCCCGGATCCTGCGGGACATGACTGCCCGACCGGTGCGCGGCGAGCATGCCCAGCACCCATGCGCGCAGGGTCGAGATCGAGGACGGGTCGTGCTTGGAGAGCGCCAGCACGGCGCGTCCGTCGCGGGCGGTTTCGGCGTCCGAGACCATCAGCGCGACGTCGACGCCGACGTAGGGAGCCAGGTCGGTCTTGTTGACCACGAGCAGGTCGGCACGGCCGATTCCCGGCCCGCCCTTACGAGCGACGTCTCCGCCGCCGGCGACGTCCAGGACGAAGATCTGCGCGTCCACGAGCGCGGGCGAGAAGGTCGCGGTCAGGTTGTCTCCGCCCGACTCGATGAGCACCACGTCGAGGGGCGCGAAGTCTCGTTCGAGGTCTTCGGCCGCGATCAGATTGGTCGTGATGTCGTCGCGGATCGCGGTGTGCGGACACGCTCCCGTCTCGACCGCGCGGATGCGCTCGGGAGCGAGGACCCCCGCCGAGCGCAGGAACCTGGCGTCCTCATCCGTATAGATGTCGTTCGTGATCACCCCGAGCCGCAGCTCCTCACCCAGCGCCCGGCAGACGGTGGCGATGAGCGATGACTTGCCCGTGCCGACGGGCCCGGCGACGCCGAGACGGAGGGCGCGGACGGATGCGAGTGATTCAGGCACGGAAGAGCCTCCTGGTGATGGTCGCATGGGCTTCGGCCCACGCTTCGGATTGAGGGGCGCTCGAGGCGGGGATCGCGTCGGGCGAAGTGATCTGCGCGAGGATGGGCACGAGCGATTCGACCGCGGCGCACGCGTCGATGACGAGCCGCACGCCGTCGACCGGATCGCCCGGCTCGAGCTTGAGCAGCGCGGCGACGGCGCACGCCATGTCGTCGTAGATCGCGATCCGCACGAGGGCCTCGGCATCGATCCCGGCGTGGGCGGCGACGCCGCCGAGCACGACGGGGCGCGACCATCCCTCACGCGCGAGGCCGGCGATGGGCGGCGAGTCCGGCCACAGATTCGACGCCAGGCGCAGCAGTCCTCGTCCGAGCTCGCGTGAGGAATTGCGCGCGGCACGACTCGGTGTGCGGGCGGCCCACGCGCGTTCGATCGGCGCATAGCGATCGCTCCGGATGCCCGCGGCCCGCGCCGCGACAGCGGTCGCAGCATCCACGATCGTCGTCGTGCGGGCGCGCGCACGGAGGAACGCCGCGATCTGACCCGGGGGCATCCCGCCCTGCAGGGCCGGCTCCAGTCCCGACGAGAAGGCGTACCCGCCTGAGGGCAGGCGCGCATCGGCCAGCAGCATGGTGACGGTGTGGGCGGAGGGGGTCATCGGCGCACGTGTCAGAACATCGAGTACAGCTGAGCGAGCGGAAGGGAGGAGGCGGGGGCGGGCAGCACGGCGTTGCCGTCGATCGCGATCTCGAACGTGTCGGGCTGGATGACGATCGAGGGCAGCGCGTCGTTGTTCTTCATGTCGGCCTTGCCGATGTGCCGCGTCGGCTGCACGGCGGCGAGCCGACGACGCAGCCCCAGCGCCCCTGCGAGCCCGGAGTCGAGGGCGGCCGGCGAGACGTAGCTGACCGACAGATCGGCGCCGATCGTGTCGCCGAACGACGGCCGCATCATGACCGGCTGCGGCGTGGGGATCGAGGCGTTCGGATCGCCGAGCGCTGCCCAGGCGATCGCGCCGCCCTTGACGACCACCGAGGGGCGTACGCCGAAGAACTTGGGATCCCAGACGACGAGGTCGGCGAGTCGGCCGACCTCGACGGAGCCGACGTCGTACGCGATGCCGTGGGCGATCGCGGGGTTCACGGTGTACTTCGCCACGTACCGACGCGCGCGCTCGTTGTCGGCCGGCAACCCGCCCTCGAGAGGACCGCGTCGGTGCTTCATGACGTGCGCAACCTGCCACGTGCGGGTGATGACTTCGCCGATGCGTCCCATCGCCTGCGCATCGGACGACGTGATCGAGAGGGCCCCGATGTCGTGCAGGATGTCCTCGGCCGCGATCGTCGTCGCCCGGATGCGGGACTCGGCGAACGCGAGGTCCTCCGGCACGGCCGGGTTCAGGTGGTGGCAGACCATCAGCATGTCCAGGTGCTCGGCGACGGTGTTGACCGTGTGCGGCAGGGTCGGATTGGTCGAGCCGGGGATCACGTGGGGCAGGCCGGCGATCGAGAGGATGTCGGGCGCGTGGCCGCCGCCCGCGCCTTCCACGTGGAACGCGTGGATGGACCGCCCGGCCATCGCGGCGATCGTCGACTCGACGAAGCCTGCCTCGTTGAGCGAGTCGGAGTGCAGGGCGACCTGCAGACCCCAGTCCTCCGCCGCCCGCAGCGCCGCATCGATCGCCGCCGGGGTGGATCCCCAGTCCTCGTGCACCTTGTAGCCGGCGGCCCCGGCGAGCGCCTGCTCCTTCAGCGCGGCCGCCGACACGGTGTTGCCCTTGCCCAGCAGCAGCACGTTGACCGGCAGGGGATCGAGCGCGCGATGCATGTTCGTCAGGTGCCACGCGCCCGGGGTGACGGTCGTGGCCTTGGACCCTTCGGATGGGCCCGT
The DNA here is from genome assembly GCF_046111165.1 of Microbacterium sp. HA-8. Classification (NCBI taxonomy): domain Bacteria; kingdom Bacillati; phylum Actinomycetota; class Actinomycetes; order Micrococcales; family Microbacteriaceae; genus Microbacterium; species Microbacterium sp. HA-8. Next base: position 698,444 of record NZ_CP162025.1, on the reverse strand, counting down.
GCCTCCGCCGACAATCGTGGTGATGCCGGTCGCGAGCGCCTCATGGACCTGCGACGGCGAGAGCAGATGCACGTGCGAGTCGATCGCTCCGGCAGTCACGATCCGCCCCTCCCCCGCGATCACGTCGGTGGAGGGGCCGATGATCATGTCGATGCCGTCGCTGATGTCGGGGTTGCCCGCGTGGCCGATGCCGACGATGCGACCGTCGCGGATGCCGATGTCGGCCCGCACGATCCCCCACCAGTCGAGGATGATCGCGTTCGTGATCACCGTGTCGAGCGCGCCGTCGGCGCGTGTGGTCGTCGCCTGTGCCATCGACTCCCGGATGGACTTGCCTCCGCCGAAGATCGCCTCCTCGCCTCCGACCGTGAGGTCCTGCTCGATCTGGATCCACAGGTCGGTGTCGCCGAGGCGCACTTCGTCGCCGACCGTCGGTCCGTAGATCGCGGCGTACCGCGATCGATCAAGCCAGACCATCGAGCATCCCCTCTTCTTCTGTCTTGATCTGGATGCCGGGCACACGCCGCCCTCCGCGCATCGCGACCGCGTCCAGCTCACGCGACGCGCCGGGTTCGAAGCGCTGGGACGTACCCGAGGGGATGTCGAGCCGGAAGCCGTGCGCGGCGACCCGGTCGAACTGCAATGCGGCGTTGGCATCGGGCAGGTGCAGATGCGACCCGATCTGGATGGGCCGGTCGCCGGTGTTCACGAACACGAGAGCGATGCGTTCGGCCCTTGAATGGTCGGCGTTGAGCTCGATCCGCCCGGGGCGGATGCGAAAAGCGCCGGGCCCTTCGTTCGAGACGGATTCCATGGCGCTCCCTCAGTCGATCGGATGGTGGATGGTGACGAGCTTGCGCCCGTCGGGGAAGGTCGCCTCGATCTGCACGTCGGCGATCATCTCGGGCACGCCCGCCATGACTTGGTCGCGGGTGAGCACCTGCCTGCCGGCCTCCATCAGCTCGGCGACACCGCGCCCCTCCCGCGCGCCCTCGATGACCCAGCACGACAGGAGCGCGATCGTCTCGGGGTGGTTCAGCGCGACCCCTCGAGAGAGCCTGTCGCGCGCAACCATCGCGGCGACCGAGAGAAGCAGCTTCTCGGTCTCGGCGGGCGTAAAGTGCATCGCTCTCCTCCGACGTCGGATCGATGTCAGAAGTGTGCCACACAGGTGCACCCTCAGCGGGGACCAAGCTCGGCGAAATAACTGCAAGGCCGCATCGACCCGCGTGATTTCAGGCCTGACGGCGAAACGCACCCGAGACGGTTTACATGATCGGAACAATCGAGAAATGTCAGAGTAATGACACGGCTCCATGCTGACAAAAGACCGCAGCAGTCGGCGGGCACTTCCGCAGTACCGACATCTCCTGCTCCACCCCACCTGACCCCGCGTCAGTCCGGCCGGCCCCACGGGCCGGTACCGCCGACGAACGGCGTACCCGGACGCCGCCGCCCACGCCGTCCTTCGGCGCGCCTCGGCAACCGTTCGTGGGCACCACCCACCCGAAACGCACCACACCTGCAGCACAGAGAAACGGAGTTCCCTTCATGAGCACCATTCGCACACGGCGGCTCAAGACCGCGTTGGCGGTCCCGGCGATGCTCGCCACCGCAGCCCTCGTCCTGGCAGGCTGCGGCGCCCGCGCCAGCGACTCCGCGGATCCCGAGGAGTCGGCCGTCGGAGCATCGGAGAGCTGTCTCGACACCTCCGGCGAGACCATCAAACTCGGCTTCCTCAACTCCCTCACCGGCGGCATGGCGATCTCGGAGCAGACCGTCTCGAACGTGCTGCACATGGCCGCCGACGAGATCAATGCCGACGGCGGCATCCTCGGCAAGCAGATCGAATACATCCAGGAGGACGGCGCAACCGATTGGCCGACCTTCGCCGAGAAGACCGAGAAGCTGCTCACGCAGGACTGCGTAGGCGCGATCTTCGGCGGCTGGACCTCGTCGTCCCGCAAGGCCGTGAAGCCCGTCGTCGAAGAGCACAACGGACTCTTCTTCTACCCCGTTCAGTACGAGGGCCTGGAGTCTTCGCCGAACATCTACTACACGGGTGCGACGACCAACCAGCAGATCATCCCGGCACTGGACTTCCTCGCCGCCGAGGGCGTCGAGACCCTGTTCCTCGCCGGATCCGACTACGTCTTCCCGCGCACGGCCAACGCCATCATCAAGCTGTACGCCGAGGAGCTCGGCATCGAGATCGTCGGCGAGGAGTACGTTCCGCTCGATCGTGACGACTGGACCACTCAGGTGGCGAAGATCGTCGAGGCCGACCCCGACTTCATCTTCAACACGATCAACGGCTCGTCGAACGTCGGCTTCATCAAGGCCTACTACGACGCCGGCCTCACCCCCGAGACCAACCCGATCATCTCGGTGTCGATCGCCGAGGAAGAGGCACCGGCCATGGGACACGAGGTCACGGGCAACTACGCGTCGTGGAACTACTTCCAGTCGATGGACACCCCGAACAACCCGGCATTCATCGAGCGCTGGCAGGCGTACCCCGGCAGCAGCGGGGTGACCAGCGACCCGATGGAGGCGGCGTACATCTCGCTCTATCTCTACAAGGCGCTGGTCGAGGCGGCCGGCTCATTCGACGTCGACGCCATCAACGCCGCGGCCCTCGAGAACGAGATCACCGTCGACGCGCCCGAGGGTGTGGTGACGCTGGACGGCGAGAACCACCACATCTCCAAGCCCGGCAACATCGGTCGCATCAATGCCGAGAACCAGTTCGACATCGTCTGGTCATCCGAGGGCTTCATCGATCCCGACCCGTACCTCGAGGGATACGACTGGTTCCCCGAGGACGTCCGCGAGGCGCTCGTCGCCGCCGCAGGCTGACCGCGCCAGCGGTGCGCGGGGGTCGGTGTCCCACCGGCTCCCGCGCACCGCTCCTTGACCATCGCCACTTCGACAGAGAGCGACCGCACGTGGATGCACTCATCCCGCCCCTGCTGAACGGCAGCGCACAGGGCGCCCTGCTGCTGCTCGCCGCGCTTGGGCTCACCCTGACATTCGGCCAGATGGGGGTGATCAATATGGCGCACGGCGAGTTCATCATGGCCGGCGCCTTCATCGCCTACCTCACCCAGCTGGTCGTCGTCTCCAGCAACCTCTCGATCCTCGCCGCGCTGCCGCTCGCCTTCATCGGCGCCGGCATGCTCGGTCTGCTGCTCGAAGTCGGCATCATCCAGTGGATGTATCGACGACCACTCGACACGCTGCTCGTCACCGTCGGCGTGAGCCTGATCCTGCAGCAGATCGCCCTGCAGATCTTCCCCGCACAGGGCGTACCCGTCGAGAGCCCCGCGTGGCTCGACGGCCAGCTCGATGTCTTCGGCTACGGCTGGCCGCTGCGCCAGGTGTTCACGATCGTGCTGGCGGCGCTCTGCCTCGCCGCGCTCGCCGCCTGGCTGAAGTACTCGGCCTTCGGGCGCCGGATCAGGGCGACGGTGCAGAACCGGGACCTCGCCGAGACCAGCGGCATCCGCACCCGCAACGTCGACCGCATCACGTTCTTCGTCGGCTCCGGTCTTGCCGGAGTCGCCGGAGTCGCCGCCTCGCTCATCGGCGGCACCAACTCCCAGATGGGCACTCAGTACATCATTCCGGCATTCCTCGTCGTCGTCGCCGGCGGGGTCGGCCAGATCAAGGGCACCGTGATCGCCGCGTGGGTCGTGGGCGTCGCCCTGGCGTTCTTCGCCGACTGGACGACCGGCAGCATGGCGCAGGTGCTCGCCTTCGTGCTCGTCGTGGTCTTCCTGCAGTTCCGCCCGCAGGGCCTGTTCACCGTTCGCACCAGGGGGCTGACATGACAAAGATCAAACCGTGGCTTCCGCTCATCGGCATCGGCGTGTTCGCCGTCCTGCTCCTGGTCATCGCCCCCGCTGTGCTCTCCATGCACTGGCTCAACAACCTCGGCAAATACGCGTGCTGGGCGATCGCGGCCGTCGGCATCGGGCTGGCCTGGGGACGGGGCGGGATGCTGGTGCTCGGTCAAGGTGTGTTCTTCGGGCTCGGCGCCTACGCGATGGCGATGCACATGACGCTCGAGACGGCCGGGCCCGACAGCCTGCCGATCTTCATGATCCTCTACGATCCGCAAGCGCCCCTGCCCGCCTTCTGGGAGCCGTTCCGCAGCCCCGTGTTCACGCTGGTGGCGATCATCGCATTGCCGGTCATCGTGGCATCGATTCTCGGCTACGCGCTCTTCAAGCGCCGCGTGAAGGGGGCGTACTTCGCGATCCTGACGCAGGCCCTCGCTGTCGCTCTTGCGGTGCTGATCAGCTCGACGATTCGCGAGACGGGCGGCGACACCGGACTGAGCGATTTCGAGTACTTCTTCGGATTCGTCCTCGACGACGACGCCAACAAGGTGATGGTGTTCATGATCGCCGCGTCCCTGCTCATCGTCTGCCTGCTCGCCGTCTGGCAGCTCAACCGCAGCCGATACGGCGAGCTGCTGATCGCCACGCGCGACGCCGAGGAGCGCGTGCGCTTCCTCGGCTACGATCCCGCCAACATCAAGCTTCTCGCCTTCGTCGTCGCGGCCGTGATGGCCAGCATCGCGGGAGCGATGTTCGTGCCGATCGTCGGGATCATCACGCCGGCCGAGATCGGCGCCGCGGCCTCCATCCTGATGATCGCGGGGGTCGCGCTGGGGGGCCGTGCGTCGCTGTTCGGGCCGGCACTCGGGGCCATGGCGATCGGCTGGGGCCAATCGAGTCTCGGCTCGACCTGGCCGAGCGGATGGATCTACGTCCTCGGCCTCATCTTCATCCTGGTCACGCTCTTCCTGCCGATGGGCCTGTCCTCGCTCGTGGGTCGGGCGAAGGACGCCCTGTGGCGCTCCCGGTCGAAGCCCCCGGCATCCACCGACACGGCGACCCCCGCTCTCGAGGAGGCGAAGAAATGACCCCCGCGACAGAATCGCTCGTCGTCACCGACCTGCGCGTGGAGTTCGACGGATTAGTCGCCGTCGGAGGGGTGTCCTTCGACGCCCATCCGGGTGAGGTGCGATTCCTCATCGGACCGAACGGCGCCGGCAAGACCACGTGCATCGACGCCATCACCGGCCTGTCCAAGGGCTCCGGATCGGTCACGCTCGCCGGGCAGGAACTTCTCGGAACCCCCGTCAACAAGATCGTGCGGCTCGGAGTCGGGCGCACGTTCCAGACCGCGAGCGTGTTCGAGCAGCTGACGGTGCTGCAGAACCTCGACATCGCGGCAGGGCTGCATCGATCGCCGTTCTCGCTGCTGCGCGCGCGGCGCGGCGTCGATCCGTCGATCGAACAGGCCCTGGAGGAGACCGGTCTGACGAAAGAGCGCGAGACGCCCGCGGGGATCCTCTCGCACGGTCAGAAGCAGTGGCTCGAGATCGGGATGATGCTCGTGCAGCAGCCCCGCGCGCTCCTGCTCGACGAGCCCGTCGCCGGCATGAGCCAGGACGAACGCACGGCCACGGGCGAACTGCTGCAGCGCATCGCCGAGAAACGCATCGTGCTGGTGGTCGAGCACGACATGGACTTCATGCGCCGTTACGCCTCGCGGGTGACGGTGCTGCATCAGGGCACCCTGCTCTCGGAGGGCACGGTGGCGCAGGTGCAGGCCGACCCGAAGGTGCAGGAGGTCTACCTCGGCACCGCCGGCGCAGCGACGACGACCGGGATGCTGGTCGTGCCCGATGCCGCGTCCGCCGGACCCGACGCCGCCGCGCGAGAAGAGGGAGCCTGACATGCTCGAACTGAACGACATCCGCGCGGGCTACGGCCGCACGCTCGTGCTGCACGGCGTCACGCTGCCGCGCTCCGACACGGTCGTGGCCGTGCTGGGCCACAACGGCGCCGGCAAGTCGACGCTGCTGCGTGTCGCGATCGGGCTCATCAAGCCCCGCAGCGGGCAGGTCATCTTCGACGGCGAGGACGTGACGGCGCTTTCTCCGAACAAGCGCGTCGCGCGTGGGATGGCGTACGTGCCGCAGGGTCAGCAGTCCTTCGCGCAGCTGACGACGATGGAGAACCTGCAGCTCGTCGCCGACGGCCGCCGGGGCGGCAAGGCCCTCATCGAGCAGCAGCTCGCCCGCTTTCCTGCTCTCGAGAAGTTCGCGACCCGCAAGGCGGGACTGCTCTCGGGCGGGCAGCGTCAGCAGCTCGCGATCGCCAGGGCACTCATCACCGAGCCCAAGCTGCTGATCCTCGACGAACCGACCGAGGGAATCCAACCCACGATCGTCGCCGAGATCGAGCACACGGTGATGCAGCTGGCGGGCGAAGGCCTGTCGGTGCTGCTCGTGGAGCAGCACATCGGGTTCGCGCTCGAGGCAGCGGACAAGTATCTGGTCCTGGCGAGCGGCTTCGCATCGAGCACCGGCGAGGGCGGCGCGGCCGCGGCGGAGGGCGTGCGCGCCGCGATGGCGATCTGAGTCGGTGCCCTCGTGCGCACCGCAATGCGGCTGAAACACGAGAATCGAGACAATGAGCCCCACGTGCGAGACGCAGGGGGTCGCGACGGTGACGAGGGCAGACAACGCGCGGGCGGCCGCCGAGGACAGCCTCGAGGACTATGCCTTCCGGTATGTGCCGCGCTCCTTCCGCCGCTGGAGCGCCGGGGCCGTCGGCGTCACGGCACTCGGGTCGATCGCCTTCCTGGCCGACTTCTCCATCGGCGCGAGCATCGGCATCGAGCACGGCACCCACAACGCCGTGCTCGGCATCCTGCTGGCATCGGTCGTGATCTTCATCGTCGGCACGCCGATCGCCTACTACGCCGCCCGCTACAACCTCGACCTCGATCTGATCGCCCGCGGATCGGGGTTCGGCTACTACGGCTCGTCGATCACGACCGTGATCTTCGCCGTGTTCACGTGCATCTTCTTCGCGCTCGAGGGCGCGATCATGGCACAGGGACTGCAGGTCGCCGCGGGAATCCCCCTGCCGATCGGCTACCTCATCTCGACGGTCGTCGTGATCCCGATCGTGATCTACGGCATGCGCGCGCTCGAGCGCCTGCAGTTCTGGACGACGCCGCTCTGGCTCGCCCTGGCGCTGCTTCCCCTGCTGTGGGTGATCGTGTCGGATCCCGACGCCGTGCAGGCGTTCGTCTCCTTCACCGGCAATTCGGATGGCAGCGTCGACTTCGGCGCCATCGTCGCAAGCGCGGCGGTGTGTTTCGCGCTGACGCCGCAGCTCGCCGAGCAGATCGACGTCATCCGCGCGATGCCGCCCCGCTCGCGCGCCAACACTCAATCCTGGTGGACGTCGTTGCTGTTCGCCGGCCCCGGCTGGGTGCTCTTCAGCGGTGTCAAGCAGGTGGTCGGCGTCTTCCTGGCGGTCTACCTCTTCACGCGGATCGACGCCGAGCTGGGCGCCAAGGCGACCGAGCCCGTGCGACAGTTCGTCGGGCTGTACTCCTCGGTGATGCCGGAGTGGCTGGCGATGGGGCTCGCGCTGATCCTCGTCGTGGTCGCCCAGGTGAAGATCAACGTCACGAACGCGTACTCGGGGTCCCTCGCCTGGTCCAACGTCTACACCAGGCTCACCAAGACGTACCCGGGCCGCTCGGTCTTCATGTACTTCAATCTCGCGATCGCCCTCGCGCTGATGTGGATGGATGTGTTCAGCCTCATCGCATTCGTACTCAGCCTGTACGCGAATGTCGTGATGGCGTGGTTGGTGACCATCGCCACGGACATCGTCGTCAACAAGAAGCTGCTCCGGGTCTCGCCGAGCTTCCCCGAGTTCCGCCGCGGGATGCTGCACGACTGGAATCCCGTCGGCCTCGTCTCCGTGGGGCTCGCTTCCCTCCTGTCACTGTCGGCATTCGGCGGTCTGTTCGGCGAGGGCGTCCGCCCGTTCTCGGTGCTCATCGCGATCGTCGTCGCGTTCGTGACGACCCCGGCGATGGCGCTGGCCACGCGGGGCCGGTACTACCTCCGGCGCCGCACCGACGGCATCCCCTCCCCTCTGCTCGACGCGGACGGCAATCCGTCGGGCGAGCGGTTGCGCTGCCACGTCACGGGCTATACGTTCGAGCGCCCGGATATGCTGGCATCGGCGGAGCGCGGACCACACGGCGAGACGCAGTACGTCTCCTCACTGGCTCTCACCCTGGACGGCACGGATCAGTACATGCTGCCCCCCGAGACCGCGGCGAGCGCTCTCCCGCCCCCGGTTCCCCAGCGGGCCGCGAACCCCGCGGCGAGGCGGATGAGTCGAGAAAAGTGAGGTCCGTGATGGCAGAGCCGGTCGACACCGCGACCGCCATCCTCGCCAGCGCCGCGGCGATGCTGCGGGAGCAGACCTTCGACGACATCTCGTACCGTGCCCTCGGCGACGCGGTGGGGGTGTCGGAGCGGACGGTCTACCGCCAGTACCCGACGCGCTCGCATCTCCTGGCCGCTCTCGCGACGTGGGTGGAGCAGACGCACTTCGCGGTGCCCCCGTTCGTGACGATCGAAGAGTTCCGGACAGCCATTCGTGCGCGATTCCGAAGGTTCGATGAAGCCCCCGCGTTCGCCTTCGTCTGCGCGCGCGCGGCAACGATCTCGCCGACCGATGACGTGGAGACCAGCTACCTCACGCGGGCGATCGAGGCGTTGCTCGCGACCCGCGCACCCACGCTCAATGCACGCGATCTCCAGCGGGTCGCCGCGACGCTTCGTTACTTCGCCTCGGCGCAGTTCTGGGCGCGGTGCCGCGCAGGATTCGACATGGACGCCGAAGAGATCGGCGACATCTTCGACGGGACTCTTGATCTCGCGATGGGCGGTCGGCCGTCGCAGACGTGGGTGAGCGCGGGATGATCACACCCGACGACGACCTCGCCGCAGCGCCCGGGGACCTGGGCCGCACGCAGGCGGCGATCCTCGCGGCGTACGCCGAACTCATCGAGGAGATCGGCACCGACGACGTGTCGTTCCGGCTCATCGCGCGGCGCGCAGGAGTCGGCGAGCGCACGGTGTTCCGTAATTACGCCGCACGCATCGATCTGTTGCTGGCGACAGCGGCGTGGCTCGAGCAGAGCGTCTTCGCGCGCGAGCCGATGCGGTCCGTCTTCGATGTGCCGCTCGCGATCCGCGAGGCGATGGAGGCGTATGACCGGCGCCCCGAGCTGGCGCACGTCGTCGCCGAGACTCAGATGCGCGGCGTGAGCGGCGCGGCCCCGTCGCCTCGTCGCGAGCAGCTCGATCAGAGGCTCCGTGGCGAAGTGCCTGATATGTCCACGGCCGAGCGTCGCGCGCTTGTCGCGGCGCTGTCGCATCTCGACTCGGCGGCGACCTGGGTGACCATGCGGCGCGAGTTCGGCATGGACGGCCGCGACATCGCGGATGCCGCCGGGTGGGCGGCCGAAGCGATGCTCGACCCCATCCGCAACCGCGTCACCACCTGATCCCCCTCAGACGCAGGCGACGGATGCTGCAGCTTTCGCCTCTCGACGGCGACGGTGCAGGATCGGCTCGGTGTAGCCGTTCGGCTGCCGGGCCCCCTCGAAGACCAGCTCGGTGGCCGCGGCGAACGCGATACTGCCCTCGAGGTCGTCGCACATCGGTCGGTATGCAGGATCGGCGGCGTTCTGGGCGTCGACGACCGCCGCCATGCGGCGCATGCTCTCTCGCACGACGTCCGCCTCGACGACGCCGTGGTGGAGCCAGTTCGCCAGGAGCTGGCTCGAGATGCGCAGGGTTGCGCGATCCTCCATGAGCCCGACGTCGGAGATGTCGGGCACCTTCGAACACCCGACACCGAGATCGACCCAGCGCACGACGTACCCGAGCAGGGACTGCACGTTGTTCTCGACCTCCCGCCGGCGCTCCTCGGCGCTCCAGGCAGCCGGGTCGCCGACCGGGGGCGTCAACACCCGGTCGAGCGATGCTCGCGGCCTCGTCGAGATCTCCGCCTGCCGGGCTGCGACATCCACCTCGTGATAGTGCACGGCGTGCAGTGTCGCGGCCGTCGGCGAGGGCACCCACGCGGTGCTCGCCCCGGACCGCGGGTGCGCCGCCTTCTGGGCAAGCATGTCGGCCATGAGGTCCGGCATCGCCCACATCCCCTTGCCGATCTGACCGTGTCCGACGAGCCCCGTCGCAAGCCCGACGTCGACGTTGCGGTCCTCGTAGGCGGCGATCCACACCTGGGTCTTCAGCTGCGCCTTGGGCACGACCGGGCCCGCCAGCATCGCCGTGTGGATCTCGTCACCCGAGCGATCCAGGAACCCCGTGTTGATGAAGACGATGCGATCGGCGACCTCGGCGATCACGGCTTCGAGGTTCACGCTCGTGCGCCGCTCCTCGTCCATCACGCCGATCTTGATCGTTCCGACGGGCAGCTCCAGCATCCGCTCGACGGCGATCAGGATGTCGCGCGCCAGCGCCGCCTCGGCGGGGCCGTGCATCTTGGGCTTGACGATGTAGATCGACCCGCGGTCGCCGTTTCGACGCGGGTTCGCCTCGTCTCGGCCCGGAAGCGCGCACAGCGACGTCACGATCGCGTCGAGCAGACCTTCGCCGATCTCTTCACCCCCGGCATCCCTCACGGCGTCCGTCGTCATGAGATGCCCGACGTTGCGTACGAACATCACCGCGCGACCGGGCACCGTCAGCCCCGTCCCGTCCGGCGCGGTGTAGTGGCGGTCATCGGCCAGGGTCCGGGTGATCTCGCGACCACCCTTGGCGAGTCGCTCGGAGAGATCTCCGCGGTTCAGGCCCAGCCAGTTGCGGTACGCCGCGACCTTGTCGGACGCGTCCACGGTCGCGACGGAGTCCTCGAAATCGACGATCGTCGAGAGGGCCGACTCGAGCACGACGTCGGCGATGCCCGCCGGATCGGCGGCGCCGACGATGCTCTGCGGGTCGAAGCGGATGTCGATGTGCAGGCCGTGGTGGCGCAGCAGCACCGCATCGGGGCGATCGGGGTCGCCGATGTACCCGCGCAGCGCACCCGCGTCCGCGAGCCCGGCGTGAGCACCGTCGAGCAGGGACGCCTCGAGCCGGCCGCGCACCACGCGGTAACGGACCGTGTCGCGGTGGCTCCCCGACGCGAGCGGAACCGCACGATCCAGCAGATCACGCACCCACTCGACGACGAGGGCTCCGCGCGCGCCGTCGTAGCCGGGTCCGTCCGCGGCGCCGGGAATCGCGTCGGTGCCGTACAGCGCATCGTAGAGCGAGCCCCAGCGCGCGTTCACGGCGTTCAGCGCATAGCGCGCGTTCGTGACGGGCACGACCAGTTGGGGCCCGGCGAGCACGGCGATCTCGTCATCGACGCCCGTCGTCGTGACGATCGGATCCGTCGCCGGCGCATCGACGAGATACCCGATGCGCCGGAGGAACCAGCGGTAGGCCGCCGGGTCCTCGATCGGACCGGGGTGGGCGCGGTGCCAGTCGTCGACCTCGGACTGCAGGCGATCACGCTCGGCCAGGAGCGCCCGCGTGCGGGGTCCGAACTCCGCGGCGAGGGTCGCGACGCCCTCCCAGAAGGCGCGGGGCGTGAGGCTCGAGTGCGGCAGCGCCTCGTGCTCGATGAACGTGCGCAGTTCGGGCGCGACGCGGATGCCGGCGATGTCGTCGTACTCGGTCACGGCGGATCTCCTCGTTTCGGGGACCCGCCGATCGTCGCAGGCGCATAGGATCGGCGGTGATGACCCGTCCCCCTCAGCCGGACACGGATGCCGGCCGCAGCGCCGTCGACACCGTCATGGCGATCCTCGGCAGCTTCGACGAGCACCACCGCGTCATGGGCGTGCGCGAGATCTCGCGGCGCGCCGGCATCCCGAAGTCATCCGTCCACCGCACGGTCGGGCAGCTGCTGGCCCACGGGGCTCTCGAGCGACGCGGCGCGGGGGTGCAGGTCGGAGTCCGACTGTTCGAGCTCGGCACCCTCGCGCCGACGCAGGCGACCCTGCGCGACGCCGCGCTGCCCTTCGCGCATCACCTCAGCGAGTTCACCCGCCTCACCGTCAATCTCGCGGTGCGCGAGGGCAGCCAGATCGTGTATCTCGAGAAGATCTCCCAGGCCGCGCACCGCATCCCGCACACGCGCCTCGGCGGTCGTGGCGACGTGCACGCCACGGGTCTCGGCAAGGCCCTGCTCGCGTTCAGCCCCGAGCACGAGATCGACGATGTGCTCGCGGCGCCGCTGCGCGCGCTGACCCCCCACACCCTCGTCGATCCCGTCGCCCTGCGCGCCGAGCTCGCCGAGATCCGGGCGCGCCGGGTCGCTTTCGATCTCGAGGAGTCCTCCCCCGGCCTGTTCTGCGTCGCCGCGCCGATCCTGGATGCCGGGGCCCGGCCGATCGCCGCCATCTCGGTCACCGGCGCGACCACCCGCCGCCAGGTCGAGGAGCACGCGGGCTCGCTGCGCACCGCGGCGCTCGCGATCTCACGCGCCGCCGCGGGCGCCCGTTAGGAGGGCGGCGTGCTCACCGCACCCGGATCGCGGCCGGCTGCACCGTCACCGCGAACTCGCGGGTCTCGCCGATCTCTTCGCCGTCGATCTCGAAGGCGCGCACCTCGGGCAGGCTCACGCTGATCTTCTTCGCGCGAGCGTGGGTGACGGCATCCGTGCTCGTGGTCTCGCTCTTGTCGCTGATCAGACGTTTGAGACCGTTGTCCCACACCATGGTCTTGAGCGTGCCCGCCCACTCCCCCAACCCCTCGGCGCTGAGCAGGAGGTAGTCCAGCTCGCCGTCCGAGGGGTCGGCATCGGGCAGCAGGGTCAGACCGCCCTGGAGCGTGCCGCAGTTGGCGATCAGCAGGGTGTGACCCTCTTCGTCGCGGCCCGGCTGGTCATCGGCTGTCAGATGGAACGGAACGATGTCACTCGCCTGCAGCGCGCGGCCGAGGGATTCGACGTAGGCGAGCCACCCCGCCTTGTCTTTGAGGTCGTCGTTGGTCTCGGCGATCATGTGGGCGTCGATGCCGAAGCCGATCATGACGACGAACGCATGGCGCTCCGAGCCGCGCTCGAGCTCGACATCCACCCAGCCGACGTCGACCGGGGTCGCCCCGCCCTCGAACACACGGGCGAGCGCGGCGGAGACGTCGTTGATCGGCACTCCCAGATTGCGGGCGAGCAGGTTGCCGGTGCCCAGCGGCACGATGCCGAGCTCGGCATCCGATGACGCATCGGCGAGCGCCTCGGCGACGGCGCGCACGGTGCCGTCGCCGCCCGCGACGATGACGAGGTCGGCGCCCGCCTCGAGCGCCCGGCGCGTGGCGCCCTGCCCCGGATCCTCGGGGGTCGTCTCCCACCACGAGATCTCGGTTTCGCCGGCCGCGGCTGCGAGACCCTCTTCGAGCACCTGCTTCTCGGTCTTCGACGGGTTCCACACGATCGCGATGTGCGCGCTCATTCGGCCTCTTCCTCTGCCACGTCCGGGCCTGATGCCCACTGCCCACTGCCCACTGCCCATCATGCCTGCCGCGGAGGCCCGCGGGGTACGTCGACGACACCCCTTTCGCCGCGCCCCCGCGCGGCGGAGATTGCGCCCACGCCGGACAAGGGAATGACCGCGAGCGTGCGCGTTCAGTCTGGCGCTGGAATTCATGCGTGCTGGTGCCCGACCAGATCCGTCCGTGAACGTCTCGGCATACACTCTCGACGCCGACCCCGCGCTCGCCTAGCCTGGCGGTGGGGAGGGGCCTTCCACGTCACCGCTGTCCCCAGCAGCGGGTGCCGCCGGTCCCCAACGGGGGCACACGGCGTCCCCTTCTCGTTTACGGGCCCCCTCGGGTCGCACGGTCTCCCCAAGAGAGCGTCCCGAGGGGGTCTCGTGCGGGAGTGCGGGGAATGCGCGGACACGGGCGCCGCGCCGTCGCGGGCGCCCGTCGACGTCAGCGCGCGGCGGCCGCCATCGCGCTCTGCCGGAACGCCGCGCCCGGGTGGGTGTCGGGCAGCCGCACACAGCCCTCGCCGAAGAGATGCTCGCGCAGCGTGGTGCCGGGCAGTTCGTCCTTGATCAGGCCGCGACGACGCAGCTCGGGCATGACCTTGTCGAAGAAGATGTCGTGTCCACCATCGGGGTCGGGCTGCACCAGGAAGCCGTCGGCGTCGGTCTCCTCGATCAGCGCGACCGCCTGATCGACGGCCTGCTCCACGGTTCCGAGGAACGGCTTGCCCATCACGCCGTTCGCGCGGAACTCCTCGATGATCTCGCGCACCGTCGGGGCATCGGGTCCGAGGAACCGCTCGACGTTCGTGCGTCCGTTATCGGTGTTCGCGGCGGCGGCGGGCATCGGCTTGTCGAGATCGAGGGAGAGCAGGTCGATGCCCGTGAAGTAGGCGTAGGTGGTGGCGGCGAACTCCAGCGAGATGCCGGCGATCTGCTCCGCGTGCGCCCGGCGCGCCTCCTCCTCCGTGTCCGCGATGCGGAACGTGCCGGCGATAAGGCACTTGACCGCGTCGCGTCCGCGGCCCTTCTCCTCGGCGCGACGGCGGATGTCGGAGATCTGCTCGGCCAGCGCCTTGGACTCGGCCGCGAGGAACACGGCCTCGGCATATGTCGCGGCAAGCTCCCGCCCCGCGCTCGAGGCTCCCGCCTGGAACAGCGTCGGTGTCACCTGAGGGCTGGGCGGGGTCACGAGCACGCCCCGCGATGAGAAGTACGGGCCATCGTGGACGACCTCCTGGACCTTCCCGGGATCGGCCCAGATGCCGGTGTCGGCATCCTTCACGAGGGCGTCGTCGGCCCAGCATCCCTCCCAGAGCTTCAGCGACAGCTGCACGTGGTCGTCGGCGAGCGCGTACCGGTCATCGTGCGGCATGAGCGGCTCGCCGAACAGCAGGGCGGAGCCCGCCTGCGCGGAACCCGTGACCACGTTCCAGCCCATCCGGCCCTTGGAGAAGTGATCGAGCGAACGGTACTGCCGCGCGACGATCGGCGGCTTCTCGGCCATCGTCGACACCGTCGTGACGAGTCCGAGGGTCGAGGTGGCGGCGGCCAGCGCCGACATGAGCATCTGCGAGTCCACTGTGGAGAACTGCACGTCGCGCTCGATCGCGGTCGGGATCACCGCGCCATCGAGCGTGGGGTACCCGTACGAGTCGGCGAGGAAGAGGAAGTCCGCCCCGGCCGCCTCGCACCGGCGAGCGAGGTCGACCCAGTATTCGAGGTCGGTGAAATTCGGCTCGCCCGCGCGTCCGGGCATTCTCCAGGTGCCGCGGGCGCGGCCGTTCTGGAACATTCCGATGGCCAGCTTCTTCGTCATGCGATGCTCCTGTCTGCGAGGTCTCGGCGGTAAGCCGCGCCCGGGTGTTCGGGTGCAAGATGCGCAGTGCCCGTGCCGAGCAGGCGTTCGCGCAACGTCGTGGCGGCCTGATCGGCGTCGACGAGGCCGCGGGCGCGGAGCACGGGCATCACCAGGTCGATGAAGCTGTCGAATGTGCCCGTGTGATCGGGCTGCACGAGGAATCCGTCGGCGTCGGTGGCGTCGATGACCTGCTGCGCCTGATCGACGACCTGCGCCGCATCGCCGATGAAGGGCGCGCCCATGACACTGTTGCGCTGGAACTCCTCGAGGATCTCGCGCACCGTCGGGGCATCGGGTCCGAGGAAGCGCTCGACGTTCGTGCGCCCCGTCTGCGTGAGAGCGGCCTCGGGGTCGAGCGGCTTGTCGGGATCCATCGACGAGAGATCGAGCCCGGTGAAGAACGCGTACGACGCGGCGGCGTCCTCGAGGGTGCGCGTCGCCGTCTGGCGTTCGCGCAGCGCCCGCGCCTCGCCCTCCGTCTCGGCGACGACGAACGTCCCCGCGATCAGGCACTTGATCGATCGCGGGTCGCGCCCGTACTCTTCGGCGCGGCGGCGGATGTCGGCGATCTGCTCCGTCAGCGCCGGCACTTCGGCGGCGAGGAAGACCGCCTCGGCATACTTCGCCGCCAGGTCGCGTCCCGGACCGGAGGTGCCCGCCTGAAACAGCATCGGCGTGCGCTGGGGCCCGGGCGGGACGGTGAGGATGCCGCGCGAGGAGAAGTGCGGTCCGTCGTGGACGATCTCCCGCACCTTCTGCGGGTCGGCGAAGACGCCCGCCTCACGATCGATCACGAGGCCGTCGGCATCCCAGCATCCCTCCCAGAGCTTCAGCGAGAGGTCGACGTGATCGGCGGCGATCTCGTACCGCAGGTCGTGCTCTGTCATCGGCAGGCCGAACAGGCGCGCCGATGCGTTCTGCCCCGCGCCCGTGACGATGTTCCACCCGATGCGCCCGTTCGTCATGTGGTCGAGCGTGGCCATCTTGCGGGCCACCATCGGCGGCTTCTCGATCGTCGTGGACAGCGTCGTGACGAGACCGAGCTTCTCGGTGACGGCGGCGAGCGCGGGCAGGATCATCGTGGGATCGGCTTTGGGGAACTGCACTCCGCCGCGCAGGGCGACCGCGGGGATGCCGTCGCCGACAACCGGGTAGCCGTAGTCGTCGGCGAAGAAGAGGAAGTCGACTCCCGCCGCCTCGCAGCGCCTGGCCATCGTCAGCCAGTGATCGAGATCGAGGAAGTCCACGGCGGTGTTCTCGGGGAGCTTCCACGCCCCCATGAGTCCCGCGCACTGGAACATGCCGATCTTCCACGGTGCCGTCATCGCGTCGCCTCTCGCGCATACTGAACTGAACAGTTCAAGGCTAGCGACCCTTTGTTACACCCGTGTCACCGACCGGAGAACGCTGGCGCATCGCGGCGGCCAGCCGAAGGTGCTCCCGCAGGGTGGTCCCTTCGTAGCCGACGCGGAAGAGCCCCCGCCGGCGCAGCTCGGGCAGCAGGGTGCGATCCAGGTGGGCGATGTCGTCGCCCCCGAGCAGCGTGAAACCGTCCGCCGCGCGCGCGTCGAGCCACTGCTCCATCTCGTCGGCGACCGTCTGCGGCGTGCCGATCATGGCCGCATGAGGCCCGGCGATCGCCGAGCGCTCGAGGAACTCGCGGTAGGTCGGCCGCCCGTCGTACGCGAGCCGGCGATAGGTGGCGATCCGGCTGCGGCGTGCTCCCAGTCCCTCGATCTGCGCGGGCGAGGGGAAGACATCGGCGGGAATCGGACGATCAGGATCCAGTCCGCGCAGCGCGAGGCCGGGCAGCTCGACGTCCAGATCGGCCAGGATGCTGTCGATCCGGTGGGGTGTGACCGCCGCCGCCCGCGCGGCCCGCCACGCCTCCTGCACGCTCTCGCGCACGTAGAGATGAAGGCCCGGCAGCACCCGGATGTCGTCGCGCTCCCGACCGGCCGCGCGCGCCGCGCCCGCGAGCTGCTGGGAGTACTCGATCGCGAGGCCGAGGTTGGGCGTCGCCGCGAAGACGGCCTCGGCGTTTCGGCCCGCGAAGGCGATCCCATCCGTCGATGCGCCGGCCTGGAAGAGCACCGGCCGCCCCTGCGGCGAGCGCGGGATGTCGAGCCCGCCGCGCACCCGCACGTGATCACCCGCGAAGGCCACGTCGCGGATCCGGTCGACATCCGCGTACACCCCCCGTCCCGCATCGGCGATCACCGCATCCTCGGACCAGCTCTCCCACAGCTGCGTCACGGCGTCGACGGCCTCCTGCGCGTGCCGGTAGCGCTGTTCGGGGGCGGGCAGCTGCGCGATCCCGAATGCCTCAGCCGCGGAGAACCCCGTGACGGCGTTCCAGCCCGCGCGTCCGCGGGAGATCTGCTCGAGAGACGCGAACTGGCGTGCGAGCCCGTAGGGGTAGGTGAAGAGCGTCGAGGCCGTCCCCACCAGGCCGATCCGTGTGGTGTGGGCGGCGATCGCCGCGAGGATCGTGAGCGGCTCGAACGGCGGTTGTGGGTTGCGCGCGAGCGCCGTGCGGTCGAGACCGATGAAATCGACGTAGAACAGCGCATCCAGACCGGCCGCCTCGGCCTCGCGCGCGCGTTCGATGTGGCGCTCGAGCGAGACGACCTCGGGAAGACGGCGATCGGGATCCTCTCGCCAGGATCGGCTCTCACTGATGAACGGCATCGTGCGCACGAAAGACATACGACGGGGCATGGTCCCTCCAGATGAACTGTTCAGTTCACACTAGGCGGCCGATGTTACGCCGGCGTGTCGGGAGCCGGCGCACCCGGTGGGTTCAGCGCGCGGGGAATCCCGCCGCGCCCTCTCGCCGCAGGAGGTCGACGACGGCTGCGCGATACGACGCGCGTACCTGCTCGGGAGACACACCGGCCAGGAGGAGGAACTGGAGTCCCCGCCACAGCGCGATGACCTGCGTGGCCGCGGTGAGTGCGTCCGCGGGCGTGAAGCCCTCACCGAGCAGGGCCGTCTCCACCTCTTCGATCCACTCGCGACCGACGCGCTCCGTGAAGTCCTCCCACTCGTCGGGATCGCGCATCGCGATGCCGAAACGCTGGAAGAACAGGCGCACGTACGGCCTGCTGTCGGGATCGGCGAGATCGTCCCACGCCGTCAGCAGCCGCTCCTCGAGATCGCCCGGCGCGTGCAGGCGCGCGAACATGTCCCGAAGACGGGGGAAGCTCTCGAAGGCCACGAGCGAGGCCTCGTCGATCAGATCCTGCTTCGACCCGAAGTAGTACAGCAGCATCCGATTGTTCGAGCCGATCGCCCGCGCGATCGCGCTGAGGCTCGTATCGATCACCCCGTCGCGCAGAATGAGGTCCACGACCAGACCCATCAGTCGCTGACGCTCCGGTGTGCCCTCCACCCGGCTCATTGTAGAGGGGCGGCGGCGGGCGACCGGCATGCGCGGGATCAGCGCACGGGCAGGGTGGAACGCAGCACGGGATGCGCCGCCCCCAGCCGGTCGTTGGCCGGCGTCTCGGTGAGCCGGGCGCGGAGGGTGTTGCCCGGTGCGCCTTCGCGGAGCCGGCCGCGCTCGCGCAGGATCGGCATCACGAGGTCGCCGAAGTCCGCCAGGTCGTGCGGCTCGAAGACGGGTTCGATGAGGAAGCCGTCGAGGTCCGTCTCGGCGATCAGCTGCTCGATCTGGTCGGCGACCTGCACGGGGTCGCCGACGATGCGGAATCCGCGGGTGCCGCGCCCCCGCAGCTGATCGAGGATCTGGCGCACGGTCGGGGCGTCGTCGCCGAGGAAGCGCTCGATGTTGCTCGTGCCCATCTGTCCGATGGGGCCGCCGGCATCCACCACCTGATGCAGCGTCTTGTCGGGATCCAGCGCCAGCAGGTCGATCCCCGTGTTGCCCGCGTAGAGCGAGGCGACGATCTCATCGGTCTGCAGGGCGTCGAACTCGGCCTCGTAGCGGCGCGCGTCGGCCGCGGTCTCGCCGACGAACACCGTCAGGCCCGACATGAGCTTGAGCGCCTCCGGATCGCGCCCCGCCTCACCGGCGCGCCGGCGGATGTCGGCGACCGCCGCCGCGGTGCGGGCGGGCGTCGTGGCCTGCACGAAGACGCACTCCGCGTTCGCCGCGGCGAATGCGCGGCCGGCGGGCGACGTCCCCGCCTGAAAGAGCACCGGGGTGCGCTGCGGCGAGGGCGGGGCGCCGTAGTATCCCCGCGAGCGGTAGTGGTCTCCGTCGAACTCGACGCGGTGCACGCCCTCGCGGCGGGCGAATATGCCCGCCGAGGGATCACCGACGAACGCGTCGTCGTCCCACGCGGTCTCCCAGAATCGTGCCGCGAGCTCGACGTACTCCCCCGCCATCTCGTACCGGGTGTCGTGGGGCACCATGCCGTCGTGACCGAAGACGTCGGCGATCGCGTTCTGCGACGCACCGGTGACGATGTTCCACCCGATCCGCCCGCGGGTCAGGTGATCGAGCGTGGAGAACCGCCGGGCGAGCTGGACCGGGTGATCGAGCCCGGTCGACTGCGTCACGACGAATCCGAGCCGATCGGTGTGCTGCGCGAGGATCGGGATGAGGTAGTCGGGATCGGCACCGGGGAAGTTGATGCCCTTCTCGACCGCGACCCGCGGCAGGTCGCCGTCGATGAGCGGGTACCCGTACCCGCCCGCGAAGAAGAGGAAGTCGAACCCCGAGTCCTCCAGGATCTTCGCCATGCGGATCCAGTACGCCGGGTCGAGGTAGGAGAGCCCCTCGCTGCGCGGGTGGGCCCAGCTGTACGTGCCGCCGACCTGCGGCCCCATGACCTCGAAGACGCCGAAGTGCAGAGTCTTGCTCATGCGGCGGTGTCCTCGGCGCGCGCCGCGGCGAGCCATGCGTCGATGTCGGCCCTCGCCGTGGCCTTGACGTCCTCGGCCGCCAGCGTCGTCTCGATCGACGTCCAGGCGCACGCGGCGAGCTGCTCGTCGCTCATCCCCAGGCTCGTCCGGCACAGCTCGTACTCGGCGAGGATGTCGGGACCGAACAGGATCGGGTCGTCCGCGTTGATCGAGCAGCGCACACCGGCATCGAGCAGCCGGGTCAGCGGGTGCTCGCCGATCTCGGCGACGACATCCAGCAGCACGTTGGAGGTGGGGCAGACATCGAGGGGGATGCCGCGCTCGGCCAGTTCGGCGACGAGGGCGGGGTCCTCGACCGATCGCACGCCGTGCAGGATGCGATCGGCGCCCAGGACGTCGAGTGCTTCGCGCACGGATTCGGGGCCGACCAGCTCTCCGGCGTGCGGAGTGGCCTGCAGCCCCGCGGCGCGGGCGATCGCGAAGGGCTCGCCGAAGTCGGCGCACGGGAAACCGCGCTCGTCGGCGGCGAGGCCGAGCGAGACGACACCCTCCCCCGCGAAACGGGCGGCGGTGCGCGCGACCTCGATCGCGTTGTCGAGACCCGCGGTGCGGTCGATCGTGGGCATGAAGCCGAACGCGATGCCGTGGGCCGCCGACGCCGAGCGCGCGAGGTCGAGCATCTCGGCGAGGGCCGCATCGAGCGAGCCGTAGCGGGTGGCGTAGAATCGCGGGCTGACGCTCAGCTCGAGGTAGGCGACGCCCTCGGCCGCCTGATCCTCGAAGATCTGATCCATCAGGATTCCCAGGTGGTCGTCGTGGTCCATGGCCGCGAGCAGCCCGCGGTACGTGGAGCTGAAGGCGGTGAATCCGCTGAAGCCGCTCGTGGGCACCGGCTCGATGCCGAGCTTCTCCGACAGCGCCACCAGGGTGGCCGGTCGCATGGCCGCCTCCATGTGCAAGTGCAGGTGCCCCTTCGGCAGGGCCCGCAGGTCACGGGTGGCGGCAGTGGTGGTGAAGGTCTCGGTCAGAGTCATGTCGGTCTCTCTCGCGGTCTCGGTTCGGGAAGCAGGGGCGGGGCCGGGTGATGGTGCCCGGCCCCGCCTCGATCACTCCTGGAGGCTGGCGTGCGCCGCTTCCAGGTAGCTCATGTCGACGTACTCGTTCGGGTCGGGAAGATCGGTGTATCCAGCGGCCTCGAGCCCGGGATACATCACCTCGAGCATGAGCTCGGGATCCATCCAGAAGAGCGGGTCGCCGTACTCGCCCACCACGAGCGGCTGCTGCAGCTCGTTCTCGCGGGTCTGCTGGACGATGTCGAGGCCGAGGTCGGCGCCGAACTCGTCGACCGAGAGCTGAGCGCCGACGGCGAAGTCCTCGCCGTTCTCCTCCCAGCCGCGGATCGACGCCCGCAGGAACGCCTCCATCACATCGCCGTTCTCCTCGACGTACGCGGAGTCGCCGTAGACGATGTTTCCGTACAGGGGCATGCCGAGCTCGGCGTAGAGCGTGACGACGTAGTCGTCGGGCGCGAGGCCGTACTGCTCCTCGAGCATGATGGGCTGGTTGGTCGCGTAGGCGGTGTAGGCGACACCCTGGCCCTCGACCAGGGGCGCGATGTCGAAGCCGACGGGGATGAAGTCGTAGTCGGGCTCGAGGCCCGCGAGCGCGAAGGCCGCGTCGTAGTTGATCTGCGTGCCCTCCTGACCCAGCACCGTCTCACCGACGAGGTCCTCCGCCGAGTAGACGGGGTTCTCGGCCAGCGAGACGAGGGCGCCGGGGCTCTCCTGGAACAGCGCCCCGACGGCGGTCCAGTCGTTGCCGTCGGCGAAGGTCTGCAGCCACTGCTGGGTGCTGGGCACGATTCCGAGGTCGGCGTCGCCGGCCGCGACCGTCGCCATGGTGGTCGGGGCGTTGGGCCCACCGCCGATCCACTCGATCTCCAGCCCCTCCTCGGCGTAGTAGCCCTCGGCGTCGGCGATCCAGAAGCCCGCCCACTCGACGTTCTTGATCCAGCCGAGCGAGACCCGCACGGTGGTCAGGTCATCGGCAACCTCGGTGGATTCGGCATCCCCCGCCCCACCGGCGCAGCCGGCGAGCGCGAGCGAGGTGACGAGGGCGAGAGAGGATGCTGTCAGCAGCCGGGTGCGGCCGCGTGCGCTGATGGTGGGCATGGGACTCCTTGGATGGGTGGGGTGGGGGTGGGGGTGGGTGGTGCGAGGCGGATCGGGAAGGGATCAGGATCAGGTCACGCGGGCGTCGACGCGACGCTCGAGGGCGCGCGCACCGACGAAGACGAGGACCGACGCGACGGTGGCCACAAGAGCGGTGCCCCACGCGCGTTCCATGTCCATATAGCTGCGTGAGTGCGAGAACAGGGCACCCAGCCCGTCGGTGCCCATCAGGAATTCGGCGAGCATCGCGGCGAGCACGGCGCTGGGCGCGGTGATGCGCACGGAGATCATGAGGTTGGGCAGGGCGTGCAGCACGCCGAGTCGGCCGAGGACCTGCAGCTTGTTCGCGCCCATCACCCGGAAGAGGTCTCGTCCCGCATCGGGGATGGACGCGAGCCCTGACAGGGTGAACACGAAGGCCGGGAAGAAGCAGATCAATGCGGTCGAGGTGATGACCGCCGCGTCGCCGTACCCGACGACGCGGGCGATGATCGGGATCATCGCGGTGATCGGCACGGAACGGATCACGAGGGCCGTGGGGGTCACGACTCCCGAGAGCGCCGCCGACCACCACACCGCGATGCCGGCGACGAACCCGATGAGCGTTCCGCCGATGAGGCCACCCAGCGAGACACCGAGTGTGTACATGAGCGAGGGGAGGTAGTCGCCGAAGCCCGCCGTGACATCGGAGATGACCGACCACGGACGCGGGGCGACGGTGGAGGTGTAATCGTTGGCCACGATCCACAGATCCCAGGCGATCAGGATGAGGGCGATCGGCCACAGGTGCAGCAGACCGATTCCGAACGAGCGCAGACGGTTCACGCGAACCTCCGAACGGCCAGTCGCTGCAGCTGCACGAAGACGAGGTAGGCCGCGAGCGACATGATCGTCGCGGCGAGCGCCGCCGCCCAGAGCAGGGCCATCTGATAGTTCTGCATGGCGCTCACGAGCACGAGCCCGAGTCCCATCGGAGCGCCGAACCACTCGCCGATCGTCGCGCCGAGGACGGCGGCGGGGGCGGCGAGGGTGAGACCGTCGAAGAAGGCGGGCACGGCCTGGGGAAGCTCGAGCCGCGCGAGTCGCTGCACCCGACCCGAGCCGAGCACGGTGAAGACGTCCTCGTGCGCGGTACTCGTCTGCGCGAAGCCCGAGGTCATCGTGACGAACATGACGAATCCGACGCTGAGCGCCGCGATCACCATGGGAGTGTCCTCCCGTCCGACCGTCGTGATCAGCAGCGGCGCGAGAGCGATCGTGGGCACCGCGTGCAGGATGGCCGCGAATCGGTCGAACCCGGGCCTGAGCAGCGGAACCACGAGCGCGAGGGCCGCTCCGATGACCGCCACCGCGACGCCCAGGACGAATCCCTGCGCGGCGGCGGCGAGGGTGACGAGGCTGTTGCGCCAGACCAGGCTCGCGCCGGCGGGCGTCGCGACGTACTGGAGGACGTCCGTGAGAGGCGGCCATGCCCGGCCGGCGAGCTGGAACTGCCCGATGAGTTCGGCGGCGAGAATCAGCAGCACACTGCCGATCACGCCGTAGACGACCTTCATCGACGCGCGGGGGGCGGCCTTCACGCCGCGGCGCCTTCGCTGGCATCGAGCAGCGACGTCAACTCGTCCACGAGCGTGTGGAACTCCGGTGAGCGCGTCGTCTCGGCGCCGCGCGGACGCGGGAAGTCGATGTTCTTGACCTCGCGGACCTGCCCGGGGCGGCCCGTCATGACGAAGATGCGGTCGGCCAGGATGAGGGCCTCGTCGACGTCGTGCGTGACGAGGATCGAGGTGATCTTCTCCTCGCCCCAGATACGCGCAAGCTCGGCGTTCATGCGCCGGCGGGTCACGGCATCGAGGGCGCCGAACGGCTCGTCGAGAAGCAGAAGATCAGGGCTGAGCACGAGGGCGCGTGCGATCGACACGCGCTGCCGCATGCCGCCCGACAGCTGCTTGGGGCGCGCCTTCTCGAATCCGGTGAGGCCGACCAGTTCGATCAGGCCGTCCACGCGAGCATCGTCGACCTTGCGTCCGGCGACCTTGTAGGGCAGCGCGATGTTGGATCGGACGGACGCCCAGGGCAGCAAGGCATGCTCCTGGAAGGCGACGCCGAGACGGTGCTGCTTCGCGAGCTGCCGAGGATCCGCGCCGAAGACCTCCACGGTTCCGCTCGTGGCCTCGTCGAGACCGGCGGCGAGGCGGAGCACGGTCGACTTTCCGCATCCGGAGGGACCGATGATGGCGACGAACTCGCCCTCCTCGATCTCGATGTCGACCTTCGCAAGCGCCTGCAGCTGCTTGCCGCGTCCGAGCGAGAAGACCTTGTCGGCGCCCCGAATGGAGACCGCCGTGCGCAGACCCGGGTCGCTCGCGACGCCCGGCGACCCGGTGGTCGCGGTGGGTGCGGTGAGTGTTGCAGCAGACGCCATCGGAGGGCTCCGTTTCGGTCGGGCGGTCCTTGTCTCGATCACCCGGACGCTTGCTGCTCCACCCGAGTGAATTGGTTAGTTCAACCGTAGGAACGTCCTGTTTCGCCCACGTGACGTGATCATGCGCACCGTGTTACGTTCTCGGCGCCGTCTCGCCCGCACGCGCGCACAGCCCTGTGCGCGCGGACCTCAGAGGCCGGTCAGCTGGTGGAATCGCTGCTGCTGGTACACCAGCGGCACGGTGTCGTGATCCACGCTCATGCCGTGCACCTGCATCACGATGATCCGGTGGTCTCCTGCCGGTGTCGTCGAGACGATCTCGCACTCCAACCACATCGTGGATCCGTCGATGAACAGCGCCCCGGCATCCGTCGTCGTCACGGCCAGCCCGGCGAAGCGGTCGCGACTGCGGCTGGCCAGCTGCATGCACGCGTCGGCGTGATCGGCACCCAGGATGCTGACCCCGATGCGCTGCGCGCCCTCGAGCACCGGCCAGGTCGTCGAGGAGTTCTGCACCGAGAACATCACCATGGCCGGGCTGTACGACACCCCCACGGAGAAGGAGGAGGCCACCATTCCGACGGGGGCGCCGTCGACGGTCGCGCAGATCGCGGCCACGCCGGAGGGGAAGCGTCCGAACGCCCCGCGCACGTGGGCGGGTTCGGCGCTGACGGGAGAGAGCGCCCGTGCGAGGGCGGGAACCATGGCGAGATCGACGTCGCGCTCGAGGTCGGAGATGAGGGTCATAGGTCGGCTCCTTCTGCGGGGGCCGCCCAGGGAGGGCGGCTCTGGCGAGCCCGTCGGAGAAGCCACGAGAACACGAGCCGCGCAGCTTGCACCCCGACCGGGTGAAGATGCCCCCGAGGTGTTGTGTCTCGGATGGGTTGCACAGCGGCTCACGCTGCCCCACCAGTATGCGTCGACGCGTGTTGCTCGCCGGTGACACCGATGTAACAGGTTCGTTGCGCCGCCCCTCTCGTGCCCCCGGACTCAGGCCGAGTGGTCCTCCAGCGCGGCCACCATCTCGGGCATGCCGAACTGCACCGCGATCTCGGCCGCCGTGTGCGAACCGCGGTCGGGGTCGGCGCCGGCGTCGAGCAGCGCCCGCAGCACCGGCTCGTCGCGACGGAAGACCGCGCACGCCACAGCCGTCTGACCGGCGCTGTTGACGACGTCGACATCGGCGCCGCGGCGCAGCAGCTCGGCGACGGTCTCGGCCTGCTGGGCGTATGTCGCGACGATCAGCAGCGTGTCGCCCCGCGCATTGCGCGTGTCGATCGGCACCCCCGCGTCGATCATCTCGCCGAGGGGGCCGGTGCGACCCTCTCGCGCGAGCGCGAAGGTGCCCTCGACGACCTCTTCGCTCAGGTGCGCCCCGGGATTCGTGTCGGTCATCGCCCCACCTCTCTCGGGTTCCCATTGTGCCCGAGCGGGAGTAGGCTCCCCACATCCACACGGTCGTGGGTGACGTACTGGGGTTTGGGGAAGCCGCCATGGTGGGATTCATCGTCGACGCCGGGCACGCGCTGGGGAGCGCAGCCGGTCACACCAGCAGGGCCGCAGCGCCCTTCGAGCCGAGCCGAGGCTCGCCGGTGAGCAGGATGCTGTGGGGAGTGACGCTCGAGCACTGCGCGGAGTGCGGGGTCGAGGTCGCCCCCGCCGACGCGTACCGCTCGTCGGTGCGTGCGGTGTACTGCTCCATCGAGCATGCGACGCGGGATCTCGAGTGATCAGCGTCGCCGCGGACGTGTGATGTAGGCGGCGATCAGGATGCCGAGGGCCGCCCCCGTGGTGTTGGCCACGACATCGAGCAGGCTCGCCGTGCGGCCGTCGCCGAGCGACTGCCACGCCTCGATGGTGACCGTCACCACGATCGCGGCGGGCAGCACGAGATACCGTGAACGCCGCAGAGCGAGGGCTGCCAGCAGGCCGAACGGCACGAACAGCGCCACGTTGGCGGCGAACTCGAGCCGGTTGTAGGTCAGCCCGGGGATCCGATCGATGAACCAGCCGACCAGCGGCGCAGCCGGCGCGTCCACGTGCGTGGGCCAGAGCGCGATCAGCGCGAGCGCCACGGCGTACGCCGCGAACAGCATCCACGCGTGTCGCGAGGTCCACGGCCCGCCCAGGCCCCGAGCCGCGCCCGGGCGCGGTGCGGGTGCGTCCGTGGGCAAGCGGTCCTCCGTGGGCGGTCGGGTGCGCCCGATCCGGGCGACGCGCGATGACGAAGGCACCGGTGCCCCAGTCGGTTTCCGTGATCCTAGCCCAGCATCTCGCTTAGGGTGAGACGGTGACTTCGCAGGCCGCTTCCTCGCGTCGCGCGAGGCGCGGCGGGTCGCGCGCGCGCAGAGCCCGCGCCGGACGCATCACCGCGATCACCCTCGGCACCCTCCTCATCGCCGCCATCGCCACCACCGCCTGGATCGCCTCCCGCGCCCTGGCAGCCACCGAACACCTCACCACCGCACAGACCCTCGCCGGCGACATCCAGAACACCCTCACCACCGACCCCACCGCAGCCACCACCACCGCCACACGCCTCACCGAGCACACCGCCGCCGCCCGCGCCGCCACCGACGACCCCCTCTACACCACCGCCACCCACCTGCCCTGGATCGGCCCCCAGCTCCACGCTCTCGCCACCATCACCACCGCCCTCGACGACCTCACCGGCACCGGCCTCACCCCCCTCCTCGACGTCGCCGCGAACCTCGACGTCTCGGCCTTCGCCCCCCGGGACGGCCGCATCGACCTCGAACCCCTCACCCGGATGCAGGACCCCGCCGCGACCGCGGCCACCGCCGCCGCTGAGGCCGCAGCATCCCTGCACACCCTCGACACGACCACCCTCATCGGCGCGCTCGCCGCCCCCGTCACCCAGGCCCAGACGCTGCTCGACACCGTCGCCGACGGCACCGACGCCCTGCACCGCGCCACCGTTCTGCTGCCCCGCGTCCTCGGCCAGAACGAACCCCGCGACTACCTCATCCTGTTCCAGAACAACGCCGAATGGCGCTCCCTCGGCGGCATCCCCGGCGCCGTCGTCGTCGTCCACACCGACAACGGCACCCTCACCCTCACCGGGCAGGACACCGCCGGCAACCTGCCGCAGCCGCCGCAGTCGATCCTGCCCCTGCCCGCGGACGTCCAGAGCCTCTACGGCGACGACCCCGGCAGGTTCATGCACAACGTCACCCAGGTGCCCGACTTCACCGTCTCGGCGCAGCTCGCCCGCGAGATCTGGTACCAGGGACACGGCCAGCAGGTCGACGGCGTCATCGCCCTCGACCCCGTCGCCCTCTCCTATCTGCTCGCCGCGACAGGACCCGTCACCCTGCCCACCGGCGACGTCCTCACGAGCGAGAACGCCGTGCAGCTGCTGCTCAACGAGGTCTACTACCGCTACGCTGCGCCCGCGGCTCAGGACGCGTTCTTCGCGCAGGCCGCCGTCGCCATCTTCGACGCCCTCACCACCTCGGCCATCCAGCCCACCGCCCTGCTCGAGGCGCTCGCGCGGGCCGGCGCCGAAGACAGGCTGCTCGTCTGGAACGCGCGCGAGGACGACCAGGACGTGCTCGCGGGCACCACGCTGCAG
The DNA here is from genome assembly GCF_046111165.1 of Microbacterium sp. HA-8. NCBI lineage: Bacteria > Bacillati > Actinomycetota > Actinomycetes > Micrococcales > Microbacteriaceae > Microbacterium > Microbacterium sp. HA-8. The sequence goes on along the minus strand of NZ_CP162025.1, from coordinate 670,158 downwards.
GGCGCCCTGCCCGTCACCGATGACGAGTCGACGAGATTCGGCGTCTACGTCAACGACGGCACCGGCTCCAAGATGGACTACTACGCGCGCCTCGAGACCGCGACCGGCTGGTGCAGCGTCGACGAGGGCACCGCCACCGCCGCCCTCCGCGTCACCCTGCGCAGCGAAGCACCCCCCGACGCCGCCACCGCACTGCCCGGCTACATCACCGGGGGCGGGTACTTCGCGCCCGCGGGCCTCATCCGCACCTACACCTATATCTATCTGCCGCGGGGTTCGACCCTCGTCGCCGAGGCTGCGTCGCCAGGCACCGTCGGCCCGGGAACGCACGACGGGCTGCAGGTCATCACCTGGGTCACCGACCTGCAGCCCGGCGAGTCCGGGACCTTCGACATCGTCGTGCAGACTCCCCTCACACCCTCCCTCGAGGTCGTGCGCACGCCGACCCTCTTCGCCACGCAGACGCAGGATGCCGGTGCGAGCTGCAGCATCGCTCCCTGACACCAGCCGGGCTGGCATCGACATCCACCCGCTGTGGCACTATGGACGCACACGACCCGCCATCGCCGGCGAGCGTGCGACTCTGGGGGGAGCTCGGTCGATGGGCCTGCGTGACTTCCTGCGCGTCGTTCGCAAGAACGTGTGGATCATCGTGGCTCTCGTGGCGGCATCCCTCATCGCCGCGGTCGTGTTCTCGGCGCTGCGGACGCCACTCTACGAAGCCAAGGCGACGGTCTTCGTCTCGTCTCAGGCCGGAGGCACCATCGCCGAGGTGCAGCAGGGATCCAGCTTCACGCAGAGCCGCGTGACGACCTACACTCGCCTGGTCACGACCCCCAGCGTGCTCCAGCCCGTGATCGACGAGCTCGACCTCGACACCACTCCCGCGCAGCTCGCCGAGAACATCACGGCCAACAACCCTCTCAACACCTCGCTCATCGAGATCCAGGTGCGCGACCCCGACGCCGCCGATGCCGCGGTCATCGCCGACGCGCTCGGCGACAGCCTGCGCAACACCGTGCAGCGTATCGAGACGCCGCTCGATAGGTCCACGTCCCCCGTGCGGCTGACCCAGGTCGAGAGCGCGAGCGTTCCGATCGCCCCCGTCGTGCCGAACGTGCCCCTCAACGTCGGGCTCGCCCTGGTCATCGGCCTCGCTCTCGCCGCGGCAGCCGTCGTCGCGCGCGAGAGCCTGGACACACGAGTGCGGCGACCCTCCGACATCCAGCGGGTGACCGCCATACCGATCGTGGGGTCCATCCCCTTCGATCCGGCCGCGAAGAAGCACCCGCTTGTCCGCCACGACGACCGGCTCAGCCGGCGGGCGGAGTCCTTTCGCACGCTCCGGACGAACCTGCAGTACCTCGAGCTCTTCGACGGCCCGACGACATTCGTCATCACCAGCAGCGTTCCCGGCGAAGGCAAGACCTCGAGCGGCATCAACATCGCCAGAGCCCTTGCCGACGTCGGGACCCACACCCTGCTCGTCGACGCCGACCTGCGGCGCCCGAAGACGGATGTCTATCTCGGCATCGAGGGTGGCCTCGGGCTGACCGACGTCCTCATCGGGCGAGCCCGCGTGGAGGATGTCGTCATCGACATGGCACCGCGCGGCTTCTCGGTCCTGCCCGCCGGCCGGATTCCCCCGAACCCCAGCGAGCTGCTGAGTTCCCCGCGGATGAAGCAGCTCATCGCACAGCTCTCGCTCGCCTACGACGTCGTCATCATCGACGCACCGCCGCTCCTGCCCGTCTCGGACGCCGCCGTCCTCGCGAAGCAGACGCGAGGAGCGCTCGTGCTCGTGGGCGCCGGTCGCGTGACGCGCAACCAGCTGCAGGAGTCGCTCGAGGGACTGCGCGCGGTCGGCGCCACCGTCGCGGGCGTCGTCCTCTCGATGGCCCCCACTCGCGGACCCGATGCCTACGGCTACGGCTACGGCTCCTACGGCACGTACAGCGCCTCGGTGCCCGATACCGGTTGGTCCGTCTCCCACGCCGCTGCGGAGGCGTCGGCGGGAGTGGCGGGCGCTGCCAGGACGGAGTCAACGGCAGGTCGTGAGGGCACGCCTCACCGCGAAGCGCCCTTCTCGTAGCCTGCGGCCTCGAAGAACCGGCAGATCGCGTCCTCCCACACCGGGAGAGAGTGAGCCTCCGCCCAGGCACGTGGGCGACCGCTAGACGAGCTGGCAACAAGCTCGTCCAGCTCTGTGCGCCACCGGGCGGCGTCGGCGCCTGATTCGACAAGTCGCCCTCCCGCGGCGAGGACGCCGTCATCCACGCCCGCATCGCGGGAGGCAAGCGTCGGAACCCCGAATGCGGCCGCCTCGAGGATGGTCGTCGGGAGCCCCTCCCTCGCCGCGGACGCCGAGGTGACCAGCAGCACATCCGCAGCGGAATACACCGCCGACAGCTCTTCGACGTGCCCCAAGATCGTGACACTCGGAATCGTTCGTGCGGACACCTCAAGGGCGGGCAGCGCGACACCTGAGCCTGCCATCACCACGTGTCCCCACCAGTCCCGCGCGATGTCCACCGCAAGCCCTGGCCGCTTCGCCGGGTGCATACGACCGACCCATACCGCGACCGGTCGGTCATCATCGATTCCGAGCTGCCTTCGCGCCTCCGCACGTCGACGTGCCGAAGGCACATCCATCCTGGTCGTATCGACGCCGTTCTCCAGAACGCTCAACCCGTTCGTGCGTCCGGTGCGGGCGATGACATCGTCGGCCACGCCTGCGGCGACCGCGCTGATGGCCCGGACATGCGAGGCAGCGCGTCTGTACGCCATGCCCAGCACGATCTGAGCGACGCCCCGTTCCATCCGGCCGTGCTCAGTCCAGACAACCGGCGCGAACCGCGAGAGCGCGCGAGTCATCCCGATCTGCTCTCGCTTGAACTGCAGATGAATGACGTCAGGCCGGACAGCCCGCACTGCACTGAGAACTCGCCGTCGCTCCGCCGGCAGCTGGATCCATGCCCACGGAAGCGTCCGTCGTGACCATTTGTCACCTAGCCCCACGTCGATGCGCGCACCTTCGAACCCCGGCACCCGTCCGATCAAGACGACCTCGTGCCCACGCCTCACGAGAGCATCTGCGGCGCGCTGCAGGTACAGCTCCGCTCCGCCATAGGTCTCGCTCGCGCACACAAGCGCTACGCGCAGCCGGACGTCATCCACCAGCTGAACCCTTCACCGAACGAGTGTGTGAAACATGCCGTCCGAGCAGCCGTCGGCACGCGTCGAGTGTCGCCCTACGCAGGGGTGCGATCCCGACCACCCACACCGCCCACAAGGCCAAGACACCGGCGGCCCACAGCGCGCGCGCGGCCGGCGATCCGTCCACCGTGAACGCGATAGCGACACAGGCCACAAAGGGCGGAGCCAGCATCGCCGCCGTCGACAGAAGCATTCTGCTCACACGGAGGACGACAACCACGACAATCATCTGCGCCATGCCGCCCAGCGACGATCCCAGCCCGATACCGAGCGGTCCCAGCGGTACGAAGAGGATGATGTCGGCGACAACCGTGACCCCGGATCCGATCCCCACGGCCAGCGCGGCCATCCTGTTCTTGCCTTCCGCGTTCAGGAATCGCGTGAGCACGTAGGCGACGAGCTGCGCCCACAATCCGAGCGCCAGGCCGAGGAGAAATGCCGACGTGACCGCAACCGATTCAGGTCCGAATGCACCGCGACCGAAGACGACGGTGACCAATGTGGGAGTGGCGACGACGATCACCCCCGAAACCATGACCCCGAAGATCAGCAGGATTCGAGCGACCTCTTTCACGGTGTGCGCGCCTCGCACGGAGGAGGCCAGGACCGACAACCCGAGCGGCGCAGCGACCAGAACGATGATGGTCTCAGAGATGACCCGGGCATAGTCCAGCGCGGCGACCGCGCTGACGCTGATCAAACTCGTCAGCGCCCTCTCGAGAACCCAGACCGCCTGCACGACGATCGGGACGACCAGGTACGGTCGCATGGCATGCCAAAGAGCGATGCGAACGGCTCGACGCTCCCCCGGTTCCGCGGCCGCCAGGGCGGCCGCCCCGCTCTGCAATCTGTGAACCACAAACCAGGACCACCCGCTCATCCCCACGTAGGCCGCGAGGAATCCGACAGCGAGCCATGCGGGGCTACCCGTGGCGAACGCGACAATGGTCGCGGCGATCAGCCCCAGACTCTGAATGCTGGGTCGAAGCGCTGCGATGCGGTACTCGCCGCGCGCCATCGCCAGATAGGAGGCCACGCTCACGTAGCCGTAGAACGGCAGCGCCGATCCCGTGATCGCGATCATGGCCACGGTGAGGGTGACGGCATCACCGGAGAATCCAGGCGCGAGAATGCCCGCCCAGAGCCGACCGAACATCACCAGACCGACCGCGATGACGCTGCAAGCGATCAGCACCCAATTTCGCACCATGCGGTAGAGCGCCCAAGCAAGGCGGGGGTCGTCGGCCAACCTCGCATGCTGGGGCAGAAAGCCCACTGCAAGCAGCTCGGCATTCAGGAGGTTCATCGGTGCCAGCGCGGCCGTCTGGCTGACACGGTAGGAGGCGACACCCGCGCTCGTACCCAGCAGCGCTGCCAGAAGCATCTCTCGAACGATGCCGAGCACTTTCCCCAGCGCCCCGCCCATGAACAACTTCCTGAAGCCGTCTATCACCGGCGCATCACATCTCGCGCCAGGTCGACATACTGGCGCGCGATCGGGGTCCAGTCGTAGCGGGAGGCGACCGCACGGCATCGCTCTTGAGAAAGTGGGCGTCCCTCCTCGGAGCGGCGAGAGATCATTGCACGCACGGCGCGCGCAACGCTTTCGTACTCGATGTCGCAGGCCACTCCGGGCGCACCCTGCGCGATGAGATCGGCGCCGATTCCGCTCGTCCCCGACACGAAGGGAACACCGGTGGATAGTGCTTCGATCAAGACGAGCGGAGCAGCCTCGTAGCGGCTCGGAACAACGAGGACGTCGGCTGCGACGTAGGCGCTTCGCGGGTCGCCCACACCCGCGAAGGAGACCCTGCCCGACAGACCGCGATCGCGGGTCTGCGTTCGCGCACGGTCGATCGCAGCGGGGGAACCCCCGACGACATGCAGGCGCAGATCCTGAAGCTCATCGAGAGCGGCGAGCACGACGAACAGACCTTTCCGGTCGAACTCGTGTCCGACGAAGAGGGCCAGCGGATCCTGGTCGCCGACGCCGATGGCCGATCGGGCATCTCTCCGCTCGGCTTCGCTGGGGACGGTGAACCGGGTTGTGTCCACGCCGTTCGAAATGACCGTCGTCATCGCCTGGGTGCGCGGATAGTGTCGCGCGAGCACTTCTTCCTCACTCTTGGAGATGCAGACGATGCGTCGGTATCCACGACTCCGGTGGCGCAACCACTCCCGCGCGAGAAGGAACCGATGCAGCGGATTCCACCGCCAGGACGTGTCCGGACGCATTCTCAGGGCTTCTCTGAGCACACCGTGATTCACGTACACCTGTCCGACCAGGGCATCGTTGTGGCTGAACACGACCCAGCCATCCTTCGACGGGTAGCGAAGGCGCGCGATCACCGACCCCGCCGCCGTGAACCACACAATCTCCAGGACCCGAAGCAGAGGCGCCAGCTTGCCCTTCGGCTCCCCCCAGCGCCATCCTGTCTCCCTGAGGGTGAAAAGGACGGCGTCGATGCCGTCGCGGCGCATCTGAACACACACGGCATCGGCCACTGAACCGACACCGGTCCCGATTCCTGCACGGCGAACGACATGGGCCACCTTCAGCATGTCAGCCAACGGAACCCATCTCTTCAGCGGTGAGGAGCTGGCTCCGCGGAGGAACAGCCGTTGTCCCTCGATCGGTGCTCCGAGGTCTCTCAAGCGCGCCCAGCGCTACCGCACACCCGGTCACGATCATCGGCAGCGTCAGTGATCCTCTGCTCCAATACACGTCGATGAGGGTGTGGGCGAGCAGGACGATCTGCATGGTCGCAGCCAGCACCGCCGCGCCGCCCGTGCGCCTCAGGCGCAGGAGCACGACCAGGATCGTCACCATCGCGGCCGCGAAGGCGATCAGGAGAAGGATGCCGCCTTCGAAGTACGTCAGCACGTAGACGTTGTGCGGATCGAGCGTCAGTACGCGCTGCAGCGACGAGGATTGCTGCGCGTAGGCCCCCACCCCATTGCCGATCCATTCGCGACCGACCGTCTGCCCGATCGCATCCGCCCAGAACGTCAACCGGATCTGCACCGTGTAGTCCGTCGAGAACGCGGCGACACGGGCGAGGATCGTTTCCGAGAGCACTGTCAGCACGGCTACCGAGACGATGATCACACCCAGCGACGTCACGATCCGACCCGGCGTCGCCTGCCGCAGCACCGATAGCACCGCCAGAACCACGAGACCCAGGGCGAGGGACAGAAGAGCGCCGCGCGACCCCGTGGCGATCAGGCCGGCCCCGCAGATGATCGCGATCGCCACGGCGAGTGGCCGCGAGCGCGGGCGCAGCGAGGACGCGATGATCAGAACGGCGAGGGCGAGGGTCTGTCCCGCGCCGTTCTTGTGCGTGAACAACACGGTGCCCGCGAACGGCGACAGCAGCCAGCTGACGGCGACGGCGACCGAACCGGCGAGGTAGGCCGACAGCATCCACCGCACGCCTTGAACGCCGTCCCGGACGGCGAGTGCCGCGCCCGCAAGCAGCGGCGGAATCCAGAACATCGTGCGCACGGCGACCTCGACCACGACACCCTCGGCCCCGGAAGCCAACCCGAGAGCAAGGGCGAGGCCGAGGTAGACCCCCAATGCCCCGGCGACGAGGCGAACCGCCCGGATGCGCAGTGCGTGCAGCAGGTCGCCACGCACCAGGGCGCCCAGCAGGCCCGCGAGCAGCAGCGCATCCGAGACCGCGACGAAGCCGACGGGCGTCGTGAGGGAGACCGAGGTGGGCAGCACCAGCGCCGCGAGCACTACCGGGATGCGCCAATCCAGCACGGCCATCACGGCGACGACCACCGCTGCGGCGATGGGCACGGCGAGATCATCACGCCACGAGGTCAGTCCCGCAGCGGCAACCGCCACGACGACGAACACGACGGCGATCAGCGACGCTCCGCCGCTCGGGACCCCGGTGACCCTCTCCCTCACGGTGCGACCCTAGCGGGTCGCCGGGCGATCTCCGCCCGGGCGACCGCCAGGATCTCGGGAAGCCGTTCGTCCCATGATTCCTGCGCGGCCAGCGCGCGCCGCGCCGTGCGTTCGGAATCCGTGAGCGCCAGCGTCGTACGCACTCGTGCGACGAAGCCGGCCACCGAGCCCTCCCGCCACACATGTCCAGGAACAGCGCCGACCCCGGGCAGCGCCGTCGAGACGACGGCGAGCCCGGCGGCAAGATACTCGTAGGTCTTCAGCGGGCTGACGCCGCGGGTGTACGCGTTCAGCGCATACGGGATCAGCCCGACGGTGCACTGCGATGCGAGCTGAGCAAGCTCACCGGCTCCGAGTGTGCCGTGGTACACGCCTCCGGCGGCGGTGACGCGCGCCAGCGCCGCTCGACCGTCTGCACCGCCTTCGGACAGGGGGCCGGCCAGGTGGACCTCGACCCCGGACTCGGCGAGCGCAACCAGCAGTGACACATCGACCTTGTCCGTGCGGATGCTGCCGGCATACAGCGCCGCGGCATTCCTGCTCGCCGCGGGCCGGACCCCCGCTTCGAGGAACGGCCCGACATGTGCGGTGCTCTGCCAGATGCGGAGGTCGCCGAAGCCGCACCCGCTCAGATGATCGGCGACGACCTGGGAGGTCGCGATCGCGGGCGCTCCGGCACCCGCGAGCTGGCGCTCACCCTCCGCGATGGCACGGCGATCGATTCCCGGTACCTCGGCGAGAAGATCGACGCAGTGATAGATGATGGGCGCGTCGCCCGCCAGTCCGTAGGTCACGGGACTGAACGTCCACAGCAGATCGAACGGGCGCACCCTGGCCCAGGTGCCCCCTCGCGAATCCAGCAGCGCCGAGTTCAGCCGCGACCCGAGCCCGGAGTGCCACGGCACGGCACGGGGCGACAACACCGTGAGGGATTGTGGGCGCGGACGCCGAAACCCGTCTCGTCGCCCTCCCCGCAGACGCCCCGCGGCTCGGGCGAGATCCGTGCCGCTGAGCCTCGGTCGGCGCAGCCCGAGAGACTGCACGTAGGTGACATCGAACTCACGCGACAGCTGCGTGACGACGAAGTGCTGGTTCGTCGCGATCGGGTGATCCCACTCCGCGGTCCCCAAGACTGCGATCCGCTCCCGCTCCGACACTGTCCACCCCCATCCAGCTTCGCAATGTACGACGGAAGCTGGCCTCAGAGTAGTGCTCTGCTCCGCGCCCGACGAGGTGCCGATCACGACGCAGTGCCGCCGTCACGGCGCGCTCGATGGACAACGGCGAGTCGAAGTCGGCCAGCTCACCCGAATCGAGGGCTTCCACGCTCTCGCGCGCGCCTCCGGCGATGTTGACGACGGCCGGGGTGCCCACCGACATGGCCTCGACCGGCATGATGCCGAAGTCCTCGACGGCGGGGAACACGTAGACGGCAGCCCGCTGGTACAGGGAGAACAGCAACTCGTCCGAGGGCGAGATCACGAAGACGACCGGCACCGTGGCCGACGCCGCGATGGCCCGCAGATGCGCCTCCTCGGGGCCGGCACCCGCGATGACAGCGGGCAGTCCGACGATCTCGGCGGCGCGGATGACCAGGTCCAGCCGCTTGTACGACACGAAGCGTGACGCCCCGAGCACGAAGCCCTCGGGCAGACGCTGGGCGACGCCGCGCTCCTGCCCGACCAGCTCGTCGCGCCAGTCGACCCGTGACGTGATCAGTTTGACGCGCACGGGCGGCGGGATGACCGCCGCGTCCACGCCCCAGAACCTGTGCAGACGCTGCCGCACGTACTCGCTGTTGGCGGCGTACATGCTGCCCTCCCGCGCGCGCGCACGATCGATCCGCTGCAGCGGCCCACGCACGGCGGCGGCCAGGACTCCCGCGCCCCGGCGATCCAGGCCGGGTTCCCAGAGATAGCGGGCGGGGGTGTGGACGTAGGAGAAGTGCCTCCCCGCCTCGCGCAGCGCGCGGCCGCCCGCGTGGTGCGCGAAAGCGTGCGAGCTCGTCAGAACCCACTCGGCGTCGCGCGTGTCGACGGCTCGCCAGGTCGCGGGCATGAGGGGCAGCGCCGCGGCCTTGCACATCCTCAGCGGCGTCCTGCTCATCCAGCTCTGGTTCAGCCGCGTCGCCCCGAACCGCCCGGGATTGTCGTTCCAGAGGCATGACACCCGCGCTTCCGGGAAGGCGGCCATCATCTGCGACAGCACCTCCTCGGCGCCCCCGTGCGGCGCGATCCATTCGTGCGCGATCAAGCCGGTCATCGGTCGCCCCTAACCGACCTTGACGATCTCGATGGCCGACACCTTCGGCTGGTCGACGGTGGAGCTGAAGCCGATGTTCAGCGTGCCGTCGGTCACCCCGATGGTGTGGTTGGTGAGGTAGGCGGTCATGGGCGCAACCTGCGCATTGAGGTCGAGGTTCGAGATCTCGACCGGTCCCCCCTCCATGTTCACGGAGAAGACGCGCTTGCCGGTGCCGCCGGGCCCGCCGTTCGTCGCGCCGTGCCAGATCTCGGCGAAGTGCAGTGTCACCTGATACTGGCCCGAGCTCGGCACCGGGATGGCATAGGAGAAGCTGCCCGGGCCCGTCAGCGCGCTGCGCTCGGTGCGATACAACTGATCGCTGGTCGTGCCGAGGATGTCGGCGATGGCGGTGTTGCTGAACGACTTTCCTCCCGAGAAGTTGGTGTCGGCGGCCCACGAGACACCTCCGAGCGTCAATGCGGGCCCACCGGCGTTGATGCGGATCGGCGCAGCCGTGATCGACGACGTGTCGACGGATGCCGCGGCTCCCGCGGTCTGGTTGCCCGATGCGTCGACCGCCACCACGCGGTAGTAGGTCGTCGGGCCGGCCGCGGCACCGTTGTCGCGGAAGGATGTGCGCGTGACCAGCCCCGTGCCGCTCGCGAGGGCCCAGGGACCCGCAGCGGCACTCGATCGCTCGACTCGATAGCCGATGAGATCGGCCTCAGCCGACGCGGTCCAGGTCAACTCGACGCCGGTGGAGTCCGCGTCGCCCTCGGGCGCCGCGGGAGCCGCGGGAGCGGTCGTGTCGGACGAGGACACCGGCAGGATGTTCGTGATGAGGTACACGTTGTCCTGGTAGTCGCAGTTGGTCGCACCGACGCCGCACTGGTTCGGCGAGGAGATGTAGTCGTGCCCTGCGAACCACGCACCCGGGATGGGCTTGCCGGTCGCGTCCTCGACGGGCCACATCTTGACCGCCATATACGCCGTCTGCGTCGTCGACTGTCCCGAGATCGTGATGCCGAAGTTGCCGCCCGGGTTGGTGGTGAGGGCGACCTTCGCGCCGCCCGAGGTCAGCGGGTAGATCGCCTGCCCGTAGGCGACGGCATGTGTGGCGGACGTGCCGTTGATCGTGATCGTCTCGCTCTGGCCGCAGCATCCATGGAACGCTCCCAATTGCACCGCCTGCACGGGCTTGGACGTGTCGAGCTTCTTCCACTGGTAGGAGCGCACCTCGTCGCCGTCCATCGGAGCGCCCGGCATCTCCGAGCCGTTGCCGAGCGAGTCGCCGCTGGATCCGGTCGAGGTGGTCGAGCCGAACAGCGTGAAGATCTGCTGCAGCGTCAGCTCGCTTCCGCCCTCGGGCGCGCCCATGTATCCGCCGCGCAGCTGCACGACGGTGCTCGGCGACTGCGGATCGCTCGAGGCGATCGTCAGGGTGCCGAAGCGCACACCCTTGCTCCCGCTGTTGCCGATGAACTGCACCGTGACAGGCAGCGTCTGACCCGGCTCCAGGAAGACCGGGAACTCCCCCGTCGGTGCGATGACCTGGAACTGCGCACCGTGGGTGCCGCCCAGGGAGAGGGAGGCGATCCGCAGATCCTTCGCGCCGGTGTTCGTGACGTTCACGGTCGCCTGCTCGGTGGTCGTGTGCGTCGTCGTTCCCGAGTTGATCCGGTGTGTGACGAGCAGGTCCTCGTAGAGGCCGGGCATCGGGGTGCCATCCGCCTGTCGCACGACCTGCTGGTTCGCGAGCGCGACGGTGCCGCCGATATCGAGGATCTCGAATGTCACGGTGCGCGTGGTGGTGCGCTCCTCGGAGTCGGTCGCGGTGAACTGGACCGACTGGGTGCCGGCGTCATCGAGGGTGATCGGACCGCTGTATGCCGTGTCGGGTCCGTCATTGATGGAGTAGGTGAAGGACTCGATCGTGGCGCCGGATGCCGCCACGGCATTCGCGGTCACGATCGCCGTGCCGCCGGAGTAGGTCGCCGAGACCGGGCCGCCGTTCGCCGAGACTCCGATCGTCGGGTTCGTGATCCCTTGCCCCTCGATGGTGACCCAGTTGAGCTTCGTGTTGACGCCCGTCGCGGTGAGCGTGAGCTTGCCGTCGGTCACGAGCACCGTCGCCGTGCCGCTCGCGAAAGGAGTGGCACCGCTCGGGGTGAAGTTCGACACCAGCGAAGAGCCCTCGGCCGAGACGCCGTGGACCGAGTCGAGGAACCCCGCGTCACCGACCGATGCGCTGACCGTGTAGGTGCCATTCGCCAACGCGTGCTCCCACACCCCGACGGTGCCGCCCGTGATGGGGCTGCCGGAGGTCGTCGTGGCCTGCATGAGGATCAGCGACTGGCGTGTGGGATCACCGGTCGGGAAGGCGATGCCCGCCGTCGGGGTGAGCCGGTTCCGCGTCATGATCCCGCGGTCGGTCGGGACCCCGCCGACGAGCCACCCGAATCCTTGCGCGTCGCTGTACGCCGAACCCGTGTCGGCCGTCCAACCGCTCGGCACCGTCGTGCCGCCGGGGCGGAAGTCGATCTTCGCGAGCGGCACGACCGGGCCGCCCGGCTCGAGGCCGTCGCCCTTGATCGAGAGCCAGTTGATCTTGGTGTTGGTTCCGCTGTTGGTGATCGTCAGGCGCCCGTCGGTGACCGTCACATCGCGCACACCGAGCTGGAAGGGCGTGGATGCTGTCGGCACGAACGACTCGATGATCGGCTGTCCCTCGACCTGCACGCCGTGGGTCGAGTCGGTGTAGTTCGCATCGCCGACCGAGACGCCGACCTCGTACTCGCCGTTCGGCACCGCGTACTCCCACACACCGCTGGTGTAGGTGGGCTGTGTCGCGTTGTCGAGGAAGGCGAGACCCAGCTGTCGCGGGTCCGAGGGGAAGGCGATCCCGCCCAGCGGTGCGGTGCGGTAGCGCGTCGCGATCGTGCGATCGACGGGCTGCGAGTTCGCCGCGTCGAGCCAGCCGAAGCCGCGTGCCTCCGAGAAGGCACCGCCGGTCTCGGCCGTCCATCCCGCGGGCACGGGCGTGCCGGAGGGCTGGAACGTCACCTTGACCTGCGCGCCGTCGGAAGGGTCGTCGCCGCCGGGGTCGACGATCTCGGTCGGCACGACGTCCACGAACGCGATCTTGGTGTTCGTGCCCCCCAGCGCATCGAGGGTGAGTGCGCCGTCGGTGACCTCGACCGTCCCGCTGACGATCGTGTGCCGGGTCGCCGATCCCGCCACCCCGGTGGGGATGAAGGGTGTCACGAGCGGCGCGTTCTCCGCATTGATGACGTGCACCTCGGGATCCGTCCCCACGGCCGGGTCTCCGACGCCGACGGTGATCTCGTAGGTGCCATCGGGCAGAGCGATCTCCCAGAAGGCGTCCACACTGGTGCCGTTGAACGTGCCGGCGACATCGGTGGGCTGCATGTGCATGATGCTGTCCAGGCGCGTGTCCGGCTGGGACGACTGACGGTCGCGTCCGTTGCCCGGAGTGCTCCCGCCGACCGAGATGTCGAGATCGACTTCCGTCGTCTGGTTCTTCCAGCCGTAGGTCAGACCGCTGCCCTGATCCGCAGCCGTGCGGGGACCGTAGGCCTGGCCGTGATCACGGATGTATCCCGCGGCCAGGTCACCGGCGGCAGTGGTGAAGTCCACCTTGATCTCGTCGCCACCCGACCCCGTGTCCGTGACCGGCTTGATCCCCGAGACGAGGAACATGTAGTCCTGGTAGTCGCCGTTGGAGGCATCCTCGAACGCCACGATGTAGCTGTTCGGGATGGCCACCCCGTTGCGGTTGGCCGCGGGGTAGATCCGCGCGCGGTGGGCGTCCTGGGCCGGGCTGTTCAGCCGATCCTCGGTGAAGCCGTAGCGATTGAAGATCTGCGAGAAATAGTAGAAGCCGAAGGTCGCGGATCCCGGATCGAAGGTCGGCGTCGAGGCCGAGGTCATCGGCGGCAGGAGCGACTGGTACCCGGCCGACGAGATCGCCCCGACCTGATTGCGCTCGGCGGGAGTTCCGTCACCGGTGTACCACCCGAACGGGATGCTCTCATTCGGCGCGTAGTGCGCCAGCGGCTTCCACGTGACCGCGGCCGTCCCGGACTTCACGAACAGCGGCTCGAGGATCTCGTCGCCCTTGGCGGTGGGCTCCATCCCTCCCGCGAGCGCCGTCCAGCCGGCATCCACGTCGAAGCCGAGAGTGCCGAGGACGTTCTGCAGTGTCGGTTCGTTGCCGCCCTCGATGCCGTTGGTCGAAAGTCCGTAGAGCCCGACCGTCACGGAGCCGTCGCCACCGGCGAGAGTCAGCTGTGCGCTGCGCTGGCCGACCGTCGTCCCGGGGGTGAAGCGCACCTGGAACGTCGCCGATGCACCGGCAGCCAGCGTCGAGGGCAGGCTGCCCTCGACCGCGAACTCGGCCGCGTGGGTGCCACCTATGGTCGCGCTGAATGTCGTGCTCTCCGTGCCCTGGTTGGTCACGGTGATGCTCTCGACATCGCTCTTCTGCGCCGCCGTCGCATTGCCCGCGTTGCTCTTGGCCGCAGAGAAGACGAGCTCGTCGACCGACGACGTGATCTTCTCCGCCTGCTGGCTGGCGGGCACACGCAGCAGGAACAGCTTCTGCTGCGATCCGCTCCGGTCGTACTGGTTGACGTACATGTTGCCATTGCGGATGTCCTCGACGACCTCGAGCGGGTCGTTGAAGCCGCCCACTCCCTGCATGGTGGTGTCGGGGACGCCCGTGATGCCGACCTCTGTCTGCCCGCCCAGGATCTCACCCGTGACCGGGTCCGCCTGCAGGAAGATCAGGTCGTTGTTGTTCGAGAACCGCGCCACGACGATGCGGCCCTGGAGCTGACCGTCGAAGGTGTTGCTCTGGTACTCGAGCGCGCCGTTGGGGCTCTTGTTGAACTCGAAGTCGTAGGCGACCCCTTCGTAGTGCGACTCGGGCAGCACGCCGGACGCGTACTTCGAGCCGCCCTGCCCCGCCCACTGCGGCGGGTTGGCCGGGTCGTTGCCCTCGTGCAGGACGAACTCGCAGCGGGTCGGGTTGGGGTGGCCGTAGTAGCCGCCCTGCACCACGTCGTAGAGGTGGTCGCGCTGCGTCGGGTGGTTGCTGATCGCCGGCACGGAGCGCGGCGTGTAGCTCGGGTCGCGCGCGTCCCGCGCCTGGCACGCCGCGGTCAGATCCTGGCCGTTGACCGTGCTGAACCCGGGGATACCCGCAGCCGCCACCCGCGTGAACGTCCCCGTCGCCGCGTTGTACGTGACACCCGGGGAGTTGCCGCCGCCGGCCGTTCCGTTCGTCGGAACGTAGATGTGACCGTTCGAGTGGAACACCAGGTCGTACGCGTTGCGGATGCCCGATGCGTAGATCTTCAGCGGTGCGCCCGCGCCATACGGGTTGTAGGTGCCGCCCTGCGCCGTCTTCACCGAGAGCGGGTCATCACCCTGGGCGTCGGCGATCGACTGCTGCACGCGTGCGTGCTCCGGGTCGAAATGCAGCAGCGCCGCGGTCAGCAGCTGCTCGCCCCGCTGGCCCCACGAGTTGTCCAGGTCGCCCGCGGCCTGATTGGATCCCTGGAGGACATAGATGTCGCCGCCGGGTCCGTAGACCATCGAGTTGGTGAGGTGGTCGGAGAGCGAGCGGGGCATCTCGTGGAAGACCTGCTTGCGGTTCTCGAGGTTCGGACCGGTGAGCAGGCTGATGCCGCTCGCCCACTGGTTCAGCTCGTTTCCGACGTTCGCCGAGGTGTTGGTGATCCACAGCTTGAGGCTGCCCGCGGTCGAGGACTCGTCGAAGAGCAGCCCGATGATCGCGATGCCCTGGTAGCCGAGGTTCTCCTCGTTGGAGAGTGTGCCATCCGCTGCCACCGTGTAGCGGAACAGGCCCTGTCCGATCGTCGAGCCGTACAGCTTGCCGTCGGGACCGAAGGCGAACGATGCCCAGTACTTGCCGGCTCCGATGGGCAGCTCGACCTTCTCGAAGGCGATGTTGGTGAGCGGGTCGAACTCCCCCGTACCCGGGTCCACCTGGCCCGCACCGGTCGTGAAGACCGAGGAGAAGGGCACCCACGGGTTGCCGAGCAGGTCGGCGACCCCGCCGGTGACCTCGAAGCGGTACTGCGTAGCAGGGGCGAAGGGCACATCCGGCGCGAAGTTGACCGTGTCGTTGCCGCCCGAGGTGTTCGTCGAGCCGGCGATCTCGGCTCCGTCCGCCACGCGGTAGACCTTGACATTGCCGGGCATCGTGGTGTCGTCGACGCCGAAGCCCGCGTAGGGCACCTTGATCGCGGCTGCCACGCCTCCGTTCACGTCGGCATCCACCACCCGGTTCTGGGGGAAGACGGTCTCGACGTGCGGCCGATCGAAGGGGACCCCCAGGATCTCGACGTAGCCGGGCTTGGTGTTGGTCCCGCCGACCGGATCGATCGTGAGGCGGCCGTCCCAGACACCGACGGTCGTCGTGAGCGTGGTGTACTCCTGCGCGGCCGAACCCTGGAATCCGTTGATCGCGAGGGAGCCCTCGACGTTGATCACGTGCAGCGAGTCGTACCCCGTGCCGCCCATCTCATCGCCGACACCGACGGTCACCTCGTAGAGACCGTCGGGCACGGCGATCTCCCAGATGCCTTCGGTCTTGATGCCGTTCGTGCCCGTGCCGCCGTCGACGTCGCCGTACTGCATGTGGATCACGGAGTCGAGTCGTTCATCGACGCCCGCACGCCCCCGGTCCCGACCGTTTCCGACGAGCGAGAGCTCGTGGCCGTCGGCGTCGACCCACCCGTAGGTCAGTCCGGTTCCCTGGCCGGCGCTCGATCGCGGGCCGTAGGCCTGGCCCCAGTCGGCCGCGTAGCCGGCGGCCGGTACACCGTTGGTCGCGGTGAAGTCCACCTTCAGATCCGCCGTGTTGGGCACGCGCGGCACGGTGATGGCCTCGTTCGAGGCTGCCGACGCATTGCCCGACAGGTCGACGGCGACGACCGCGTAGAAGTATGTGGTTCCGTTCGTCACGCCTGCGTCGACGAAGGACGTGTCGACAAGCGGCACTGCGCCCGACACGATCTCGCCGTCCTGGACGGCGCCCGGCACGATCGAGCGGTACACCGTGTATCCGACGGTGTCCACGGCAGCGGACGCCGACCAGGTCAGTGCGACCTCACCGTCACCCGGAACAGCGACCACGCCCGTCGGGGCATCCGGCGCCTCCGTGTCCGGCACCGAATCCCAGATGCCGACCGACTCGTTCGAGGGCTCGGATTCGTTGCCCGCGGCATCCACCGCCGTGACGACGTAGTAGTAGGTGGTGTCCGGCGTCACGGCGTCATCCTGGAAGCCGGTCGTCGACACCAGTCCGGTGTTGAGCTTGGTCCCGGTCTCGGCGGTGACACCCGGCTCGGTGCCGCGGTAGATGTTGTAGCCCTCGACATCGGTGGAAGGTGACGCCGTCCACGAGGTTGCAATACCCAGGTCGAGCTGCCACGCGAGCAGGTCGGCCGGAGCCTCCGGCGCATCGGTGTCCGCGCCTTCCTTCTCGTAGTCGAGGGTGATGCGGTGTCCGCCGTACCCTTGGAAGTACTCGACGACCACGAGATGCGGCCCTGCCGCGAGCGAAATCTCGGCGACACGGGTGGCCGCGCCGCCCGCCCATCGCTCGATGACGGGGATTCCGTCCACGAGTACCCGGACGCCGTCGTCGGAGATCGCGGTGAACGTGTAGGCGCCGGCGCCCTCGTCGATGCTCTTGGTGAATCGTGCGGAGTAGTTGTCGGCGGGCACACCTGCGAGCGGGGCCGCGCCGGCCGCGTACGTCAGATCAAGTTCGTCGATGCACTCGCTCGCCACCGGTGCACCTTCCAGCGCACGACCGGCGAAGTACTCTCCCGACCATTCCGTTGGGGTACATGCGTTAGCCACGACTACATAGTTCAGAGCGATCTGCGCCGAACCGTATCCCTGGAAATACTCCACGACGATCTCGTGCGGCCCCTTTGTGAGAGGAGTCGTCACCACGATCGGCGCGGCGGAATAGTACCAACGGTCCACAATCGAGACGCCGTCCAAC
This sequence comes from Microbacterium sp. HA-8, assembly GCF_046111165.1. Taxonomy (NCBI): domain Bacteria; kingdom Bacillati; phylum Actinomycetota; class Actinomycetes; order Micrococcales; family Microbacteriaceae; genus Microbacterium; species Microbacterium sp. HA-8. The sequence goes on along the minus strand of NZ_CP162025.1, from coordinate 652,711 downwards.
CAGACGCGAACCCCATCGTCGGCGCGCACGGTGAACGTGTAGCTTCCCGCTCCATCATCGATCGTGCGCACGAAGCGAGCGGAGTAGTTGTCTGCGGGCACTTGCGACGACGGGCTCGTGTTGGCCGCGAACGCCTGGTCGATCTGGTCCAGGCAGAAGGTATCCAGCGGAGCGCCACCGAGCGCGCGCCCTTCGAAGTAGTCCACGGCCCATTGGGACGCACCGCACGTCGAGGGGATCACGTCATAATCGACAGCGAGACGGTGGCCGCCGTAGCCCTGGTAGTACTCCACGACGACATCGTGAGTCCCGTCAGCCAATGGCACTGTGACGGTTCGTGTCGCCGACCCACCGGACCAGCGTTCGATGATGAGGATGCCGTCGACGAACACCCGCACTCCGTCATCGGATGTTGCGGTGAAGGTATAGCTGCCAGCGCCATCATCGATGGTCTTCACGAAGCGCGCAGAGTAGTTGTCGGCGGACACACCCGCGATCGGACCGGAGCCCGCTGCATGTACCTTCTCGAGGGTCTGCAGACACTCCGACGCGACGGGCGAACCCTGCAGATCCCTGCCTTGAAAATAGTCACCAGACCACTCGGAGGCGGCGCACACGTTGGGAGCGACCTCATAGTCCAGGATCAGGCGGTGACCGCCGTAGCCCTGGAAATACTCGACCACGAGCTCGTGCGGACCTTCGGTGAGAGAGACCGTCGCCGTCGATGTCGCTGATCCGCCCGTCCAACGAGCGACAATCTCCACATCGTCGACGAGGAGTCGCACGCCATCATCGGATGCGATGGTGAACGTGTAGCTCCCCGCCCCGTCGTCGATGACTCGCGTGAAGCGCGCAGAGTAATTGTCGGCGGGAACACCCGCGAGCGGCGCAGAGCCCGCCGCGTGCGTCTCATCCAACTCCGCCAGACACTCGCTCGCGATCACCGCACCCGCCAGCTCACGACCACCGAAGTAATCCGCAGACCACTCCGTGGCGGAGCACTGCGTGGGCGGCAGGTCCTCCTCGATCGTCGTCGACACCGCTGCGGATGCTTCCGAGACGAGCTCCTCCGCGCCGATCGCGACGACCACGTAGAAGTACTCGAGCCCGGGGACGGCCGTGGCGTCGACGAACGACGTCGCGGTCAGGGCCGTCTCGCCGCTCAGCGCGGTGCCCGTCGTCGCGACGTCGCTCGCCGCCCCGCGGTAGACCTTGTATCCCAGCGCGCCCTCGACGGCGTCCCACGCGATCGCGATGCCGGTCTCCCCCGGAGTGGCGGTCACGCCGACCGGCGCGGGGGGTGCCGTCGCCTCGGACGGCGTCGTCACCGAAGCCTCCGTCGCAGGCGCGGATGCGGGCACGCCGTCGGCGAGCGCGGTCACGGTGTAGTGATACGTGTGGCCGGGCACCACGGTGTCATCGACGAACTCCGTCGTCGCCAGCGGCGCGGCGTTCAGGGGCGCCCCGTCGGTGGGCACCGGTGACGCGTCCGCGCGATAGACGTTGTAGCCGGTGGCGCCGTCGACGCTCTCCCATGCCAGTTCGACGCTGTCCGCCTCGGTCGACAGCGTCGCCGTCAGGTCGGCGGGCGCATCGGGGCCGAAGAGCTCGAGCTCGTAGATCTCGATGAACGAGATCTTGGTGTTGGTGCCGCCCGTGGGCGCAAGCGTCAGACGACCGTCCGTGATCTCCACCTCGGCCACGCCCTGCTCGAAGGGCAGCGCGGGCGAGCCGACGAACGCCGAGACGGCCGTTTCGCCTTCCACCGTCACCGCGTGCGTGCTGTCGAAGTTACCCAGGCTGGTGTCGCCGACGGCCACGACGACGTTGTACCGGCCGTCGGGGAGGTCGTACTCCCAGACACCCTGCTCGGTGACGATGCCGACCGCGGGATTCGGTGTACCGCTCGAGAGCCCGTACTGCATGTGGATGAGGGACAGAAGGCGGGGATCGGAGATCCCGTCGGCCGCCGCACGCACACGCGTGTTGAGCGCGAAGTCGAACGGTGCACCGTCGTCGGCGGTGATCCAGCCGAACCCGGCACCCTCGGAGTAGGGCGCCCCCGCATCCTTGGTGTAGCCGGGCTGCGCCGCGGCCTGCGCGGTCGTGAAGTCGATTTTCGCAACGGCGCTCCCCGACGGCGGCGGGGTCGTCGCCTGGACTGTCGCCGGCGACGAGACGTTGCCGGATGTGTCTACCGCGACGACCGAGTAGTTCCAGCTCTGGCCTACGAAGACCGCCGAATCCGTGAGAGCCGTCGCCGAGATCGGCGCCGCCCCGCTGATGAGGTTCGCCGCGCTCTGGGACACGGGGTTCTCGATCGGGTGCCGATACACGCGGTAACCGGCGACATCGCCGTCGCCGGGTGCGGTCCAGGCCAGCCCGTTCTCACCCGTCGACGCGTTCGCACCGAGCGCCGCGGGCGCTGCCGGAGCCGTGGTGTCGAGCTCGCCGACCGTGAACCGGTCGAAGACGAAGGGGACGATGGCGGACTCCGCCATGTTGCGCTTGGTGGCGAAGATGCCGCCAAAGCCGGTGACGGGCACGCTGTCATCGACCAGCGTGCCATCGGCGAAGTTCGCGGGCAGCGCCACCTGGCCGAGGTTCGTGACCGCTCCCGTACCGATCTGGTACGAAGCCCGTGCCTGGCCGGCGACGGCGTCGACGTCGAGGTTGAGCGTGACCTTGGTCGTTCCGGTGATCGTTGCGGTGTTGGACTGGAAGGTGACCTGGTCGGCCGTCGGCGACGTCGTGTCCGTGGCACCCGCGATCTCGCGAGAGAGCTGGATCTGCCGCCCGGCCGCGCTGTTGCCGGCGACGACGAGCTTCAGGTAGTTGTCGTCGTCCGGTCCGAACCACAGCCCGCCCTGCGCGGAGCCCTCGGCATGTCCGGGCACGGTGACGACCGTGGAGAAACGCAGCGCCTTGCCCGCCGAATCGACACCCACGCCCAGCGTGTTGTCCTGCTTGTTCTTGTTGACATCGCCGCCGGTCGGTCCGTTGACGAGATACGCGATGCCGTTCGTCGGCGCGATCGTCAGCGCGCCTCCGGCGACGGTGATGTTCTGGGGAAGGTAGTACGCAGGGTCGGACGTCGAGGGCTGCACCATGGTGAAACCGGTGTCGACGTCACCGGCCCCGTGCAGACCACCCTCGGACGCGTCGAATTCGATCACCGCCGTGTTCTCCGCCACGGCGACCGCGTTCGGCGCCAGTGGCGAGTACGGGGTTGCCGCCCACGTCGCGGGATCCGGCGGAACGTCCGCCAAGGGGAGAGCCGCCACGGGCGCCGCGACGACGAGCCCGGAGGCGATCATCGCGAAGCTGGAGACGACGGCGCCCAGACGCATGCGCCTGGACGTACGGTTCTGCTCGGTGCGGACAGTCGTCGATGACCAACGGCGCATGGTTCTTCCCCAAGATTGCGCACACGCAAAGCCTCTTCATCAAGGCGATACATGCCAGATCGGTCCCATCACCGATCTTGCCCAGAGACACAGATTCGTGCCCTCCGGGGAGGCTAGCCGACTCTATGCAGATTCATCAAGACTTTTCAGGAAAGCGGCCCGCGATGCCCGCGACCAGGTCTTTTTGTCAGGCGTGTGCGGCCGAAAGAACGCGGCGTCCCCAACTGGCGCGCGTTCCGTGCCGTACACCGACTCTTTACGCAAACGAAACATGCAGGGTTGGCGGATTCTGGGATATTGCTGAATACTGGACGTGGGGGTGGTCACTGGGGGTCGCTCGACGGCTGTTTCGTGCCTGTTCCCTGGGGTCGTGTGGGATGGGAGGTCCCCCATGATCGATGACATCGTCCATACGGAACGTAGACCAAGGGAACGAACGAACATGAAGAAGAGCCTTACGAAGGCGGCCGCCGCCGTCGCGCTCGCCGGCGCGCTCGCGTTCGGCGCCCCCCTCGCCGCAAACGCCTATGTGCCCGACGGATCGATCACCGGTCCCGGCACCATCGCCCCTGGCACGACCGGAACCTTCTCCTTCGCCGCCGGCGTCTTCGAGCCCGGCGAGACCGTCACCTTCACCCTGACGGGTGAGGGCGCGTCGGCTGCCACGCTCGCGACCGTCGTCAAGACGGCCGTCGAGACGAAGAGCTTCGCCAAGCCCGCGAACGCGGACGGCTCCACCTCGGTCGCCGTCACGCTGCACCCGGCTGCCACCGGCACCTACACGCTCAACGTGTTCTCGGCGTCGACCACTGCCTCGCCCATCTCCATCACCGCGGCAGCGGCGGCCGGCGGTTCCGACGGCTCGGCTCTGCCCGACACCGGCACCGACAGTGCGCTGATGCTCGGCCTCTGGGTCGGTGGCGGAGCGCTCCTGCTCGCCGGCGGTGCGATCGTCGTCGCCACGACGGTGCGTCGCCAGCGTCAGAACGCCGCCTGACGCACACAGTTCTGACGGAGAGCGCCCCGGGACGGATGTCGTCCCGGGGCGCTCTCCGTTTTCCTCGGATCAGGCCGGGGCGGGCAGCGTCGGCGACATGGGCACAGCGCTCGGCGTCGCCGTGACGAGAATCGGCTTGTGATCCGATCGCCCCTGCGGAAGGGTGCGGACGCGTTCGATGTCGAACCCGACCGAGGTCGCGAAGTCGTAATGACCACGGAAGAAGCGGTAGCGCGTGTACGTGCGTGCATCGCTGAGGTTGAGCTCGTATCCCTGCTCGCGCACCTTCTGCCCCAGTGCCTCCTTGAAGACGGGGTAGTTGTAGTCGCCGACCATGAGCGCGGGCAGACCCGGCCCCATCTGCTCGAGTTCCACGAGCGCCGTGCGGATCTGATGCCGACGCAGCGAATTCAGGGCAGTGAGCGGAGCCGCGTGAAAGGATGCCACGATCAGCTCCCGACCGTGGTCGATGTCTCGAAGCACAACACCCAGCAATCTCTCCTCCGCAGGCTTGAGCACGCGGTCGTGCAGCGACTTCTTGAGACGCATGGCACGGACGTCGAGGGCGCGGTACGTGTTCTCGCGATAGTAGACAGCCAGACCGAGCCTGTTGCGGGCGGTGGCCTCAGCCAGCCGCAGGCCGTGGATCTGACTGGGCATATCCGACGAATCGCACTCCTGCAGGCACAGGACGTCCGGATCGTGACGGTCCGCCAGCGAGGCGAGCTCGCCGGCGGCGCGGTGCTTGCGCAGGTTGTACGAGATGACCTTCATGACGGTCTCAGCCTAGGACCGTCGCGCCGCGGGTGGGCGTGCGGCAGGGGCGGTTCTTCGCGACATTTCGCGGTTCGTCGCCCGGAGCTTCCTCCGCCGCGGAACGAAGTCTCGGGCGATCTGCCTGGTATATCACAGAGCTCGGCGCGTCTCGAGTCGACGCAAGGCTCGCGAAGGTCGTAATCTGGTCGCACGGAGGCCGTTCACTCGGTCAGTGTTGTCCCCAGCAACGCGCGCGATGAGGTCCCCAACTCTCGCGCAGACCCTGGCTTTCCGGGCCCTCTCGAGATGACCGTACCCCAAGAGCGCATCTCGAGGGGGCCGCTCTTCTCTTCGGCTCCACGACGGCCGGCGCGGTCCTGAGAATCGCGGCGGATCACCTAGATTCTTATGTGTGACCACCGCGCCCCCACGACAGACGCGATCCCGACGGCGCGGCCTCATGCCCGCGCTGCTGATCGCCGCCGGCATCGTCGCTCTCGGCGTCGCGGTCGTCTTCGGTGTCCGCTTCGTACAGTCGGTGCTGGCACCTCACCCCTCGCCGGGCATCCCGCTCACGGTCGTGGCCGAGAGCAAGGCGGCTGAGGCTGCCGGCTCGGCGACCGCCGGCAGCGAGGAGGCCGCGGCCGCGGGCTTCCTCGCCGCTCAGCCGACGGCTGTGTGGCTCACGCCGGAGCAGGAGCCGATCGGTACGGTCGGCGCGCGTATCGCCGAGCTGGCCGCGCAGAGCCGCATACAGGAGAGCACCCTCGCCATCGTCGTCTACGGACTTCCCGAGCGCGATTGCGGCAACTACTCCGCCGGCGGCCTCGCGCCCGCCGACTACGAGACCTGGACGACGGAGATCGGCGACGCGCTGCGCGCCGCGGACGACGTCCGGGCGATCGTCATCGTCGAGCCGGACTCCCTCGCGCTCGCCCCCGAGTGCGGAAACGTCTCGGAGCGCGTCATCCAGCTCGGCGCCGCCGTCGAGGATCTCTCCGCACCGTCGACATGGCTCTATGTCGACGGTGGGCACTCGAACTGGCTGCCGGCCGCGCAGATGGCCGATCTCATCCGGCAGGTCGATGATGGGTCGCGCATCCGCGGATTCGCGACGAATACGTCCAACTACAACGATCTCGTCGCCGAGTTCGCCTATGCGCACGAATTGTCCGCCCTGCTCGACGGTTTGCACGCGGTCGTCGACAGCGGGCGCAGCGGTGCCGGCTCGGACGGCCAGTGGTGCAATCCCGCGGGTCGCCTCATCGGTGATGACCCCGGGACTCTGGGCGATGACGTCGTCGACGTCAACCTCTGGATCAAACCCCCAGGGGAGAGCGACGGCCCCTGCAACGGCGGCCCGGCGGCGGGTGCATGGTGGCCCCACGCTGCGATCGAGCTGACGAGGGAGCGCATCGGATGAGGGGCGGGACGTCGGCGTCACCCCGCCGTCGCGGTGTGGCACAATTCCCCCAGGGCGCCTCCCCGCCTGCCGCCGCCCTACCCCGCCCCGCACACCCCACGACGCCCCCTGACGGGTGAGGAGCTCACCGATGCCCGATTCCCCCGAATCGCTCAAGACCGCGGTGATCGTCGAGGACGACCCCGATGTGCGTCATCTCCTGGTCGCCGTGTTCGAGTCCGCGGGGTTCTCAACCGTCTCCGCGGGCAACGGGATCGACGGCGTGCGTGCGGTGCTGGCCTACCAGCCCATGATCACCACGCTCGATGTCAGCATGCCCGGCATCGACGGCATCGAGGCCGCCCGCCGAATCCGGTCCGGCCAGAGCGACACCTACATCATCATGGTCACGGCGATGGGCGAGGAGTCCGACGTCGTGCTGGGGCTGAGCGCCGGCGCCGACGAATACATCACCAAGCCGTTCCGACCGCGGGAGTTCCGCGCGCGGCTCGACGCATACCTTCGCCGGCCCCGCACACCGCAGGCGCCCGCGCCGCGTCCACGCGAAAACGTCGGCCCGTCCTTCCCCGGTGCCCGCCCCGCGACGGGAATGATCCCCACGGTGCCCCAGGGTGGCGGTTACCCTCCGCAGGGTTATCCCCCGCCCGGCCAGTCCTACCCTCCTCCGCAGCCTCACCAGGCTCAGTCTCCGGCGGCCTATCCGCCGCCCCAGGGCTACGCGGTGCCGCCGCAGCAGCATCCCGGGTACGCACCACCCGCTCAGGCCACGCCACCCGAGTGGCAGGTCGTGCCGCCCTCCGATCCGGCCGCTGAGGAGTCCGCGGCGCGATCGAGCGCCGCCGAGGACGCCTACGACGAGGCGATCATCGCCGAGATCGACCAGCCGGGATCGGACATCGCCCGGGTGGACCCGCACGCCGGGTGGCTCACGCACCGAGACCTTCGCGTGGATCCGGAGGGACGCGGCGCCGTGATCGGCGACGAGGAGCTGGATCTGACGCGCACCGAGTTCGAACTGCTCGCGACGCTGATGTCGTCGCAGCGCCGCATCCGCAGCAAGGCAGACCTGACTCTGGTGCTCCGGGGCGAGTCCTACGTCACGTCGTACTTCGTCGGCGAGGCCGACAAGCAGGCCATCGAGGCCCACATGACGAATCTGCGCCGCAAGCTCGGCGACACCAACCCGCAGAATCCTCGCTACATCGAGTCCGTGCGCGGAGTCGGCTGGCGCCTGACGGCTGAAGCCTGACTCTCAGACCTTGAAGCCGTGCTGGCGGCGCACCAGCTTGGAGAACATCAGCAGCGTCTGCAGCACGGTGACGACACCGACGATGGGCCACCCGATCCAGAGGATCGTGGACTGGACCGTCGTCGAGAGCAGGTTCCAGATCACGACGAGGGCGACGACGACGGCCACACCGATGATGAGGGGCGTCCAGTGCCCGAGCCCCGCCCCGCGCTCGGCCTTCGCCTGCATCGCCCAGTTGTCGACCTTCTTGCGCGAGAGGAAGCGGGTCCACGCGCGCAGGAAGTGCGCGATGCGTATCCACATGTAGGTCTCGGCGGGGAGGATCAGCAGGGCGAAGAGCACGTCCTTGTGATCGCGGTTCTTCATCGTCAGCGCCATGCGCAGGTTCAGGGCGACCGCCATGGCGATCGGCACGAGCCACAACGGCGAGAAGATGAAGGCGTTGATCGACAGCGATGCCGCGAGGAGCGTCAGGAACGCCACGCGCACGAAGAGGTTCGTCAGCATTCCGAAGTTCTCGAGCCAGCGCAGGCGCAGGTTCGGGTGGAAGGGCTGTCCCTTCGTGTCGCCGCGCTGCCCGGGCCACATCAGCTCGATGGCACCGTAGGTCCACTTCACCTGCTGCGCGTCGAGCGCACGCAGGGTCGTCATGCCGCCGACATCCGCCCGCGCGAACGGGCTGATCTTGGTCAGGTAGCCGGCGCTCTTGATCTGCAGCGACAGCAGCGAGTCTTCGACCTCAGAGTCCTTGACCCACGGCGTCGACTGGTGGTTCTCGCGCATCACGTCGCGCAGCGCCTGCGTCGAGAAGATCGAGAACTGCCCGCCGAGCACCGCCATGTTGCGGCCCCGCAGCAGGTTCTGCAGGTTGAACGCGGCGAACTGCGAGCGCTGACCCGTGATCAGGAAGGACGCGATGCCCTTGAAGGGCTTGTCATCGATCGAGTAGATCGCCGAGATGCCGCCGATGCGGGTGTCGTTCATGATCTCGGTCTCAAGGTACTCGACGGCCTTGGCGTCGGCCACGGTGTCTCCGTCGACGCCCAGCAGGTAGTCGTACCCCTCGACGAGGGTGAAGCCGTAGTTGAGCGCTCCGACCTTCTTGTCGGGGTTCTTTCCGATGTCGTGCACGAACACCTCGGTGAACTGCTCGCCGAGTTCGGTCACGATCTCGTGCGGGCCCGCATGACGGGAGGCGATCTTCACGGTCGCGTCGGAGGTGTTGTTGACGACGACATGGATGACGTCGGGCACCCGGGTCTGCGCGAGGAGGGCGAGGATGACGTCCTCGATCGACTCCTCCTCGTTGTAGGCGGGGATGATGCAGCCGATCGTCGAGCGCGCGGTGCTGGCGACATCGAGCACCGCCTGGAAGTCGTCGGGGAACGCGTGCGAGGTGTCGACGGGAGCGGGCTCCTCGAAGCGCTCCACGGCGCGGCTCGCGGTGCGGGTGGGTGTGGCAGTCGGGGACATGCGGAAGACCTCGTTCGTCTGGGGCACGGTGTGGTCGCTGGGCATGATCAGTGTGGTCCTTCCACGTCAACGCGACGGTCGGTATTCACCGAATCCGAGCGCAGGATTGCCTCAATTTCCCGAAGAACTGCAGTGGATGCCGGGGCCATGACTACTCCGTCGCCGCCGAGGGGGCGATCGCGATCGTCATCGTGTCGGACGCGCTCTGTTTGGCGTACTCGGTCGAAGTCGGCGTCGTCTGCACGAGGAAGTCGTACGTGAACTGCAGCGTGACGAGCGTCGCCTCCGCGGGCACGGCCCCGATGTTGAACGTCTGCGAGTAGCTGTACGGATCGAGCACGAGGTAGCCCGGGGCGACGGTCGACTGATCGACCTGCGCGGGCAGCGCGTCGAAGGTCTGCGAGACGGTGCCGGGGATCGCGATCATCGACGCCTTCTGGAGATAGACCTTCTGGCCGTCGTCGGGCACGATCGTCGTCATCATCGAGACGCTGACGGGCTTGAGCGCCCCCGCCGTCCATCGGTCCATCATCAGCGTCGACCAGTAATCGATCGTCGCGGTGACCGCGCCTGCGGTCAGCACGCGCTCCGTCGACCCCGCCGACAGATCGTTCGGGATCGGCGCCGCGACGGTGGCGGTCGGTGTCGGTGTCGTTGCTCCGGTGGGCTCAGTCCACGGAGGGGGCGAGTCGCATCCCGCCAGCGTCACAGCCAACACAAATGCCGACGACGCGAACGCCAGACGACGGCGTAGTCCCAAGTCCCTCTCCCACCCCGGTCCCCACGACCCCAGCCAGCGCCCTCATTCTGGCACAGTCCGCATCCCGCGCAGCGCATGTGTCGCCGCGATGTGCCCGCGGGAGATCGGCGAAGGGCTCTCGACTACGCGGATGCGCGCACGCGTGCCGTACCCGCGGGCCATACGAAGAGCCATCCGATCGGAGCCCACCGCTGCCTGAGCAGGCAGAGTGCGCTCGCGCAGATCACCGCGACGACCACGCCCGCGGCCCACACCACCCAGGGCTCCGACCATCCCCAGGTATCGACGAGAAGGACATCGAGCGCCCAGATCAGGGTGTAGTGCGTCACGTAGTAGACGACGGAGTTGCGCCCGACGAACTCGAGCGCGGCGCTCCGCCGGCCCGATCCCACCCGCGGGAGCATGAGGGCGAGGGCGGCGATCAGTGCGAGCACGCCCCACGCGTATCCCGCCTCGTAGCGAGTGGGGTGTCCTGCCACCGAGATCCCCGCCACGACGACGCCCGCCGCGAGACCCGTGGCGATCGCCATCGCGCGCGTGCGGGGTGAGCCGCGCGTCACGATGCCCGACGATGACCACCACCAGCCGAAGGCGAAGAAGGTGAACAGGAAGAAGAACCGGGAGATGCGGTAGTCCTCGGGCGCGAAGGCCGACGCCGCAAGCGAGAGCACGGCCACCGGAAGCAACGGGATCCGAAGCCGGGCGATCACCCAGGCTGCGACGTAGTAGGCGAAGAGGAACCACAGGTACCACAGGTAGGTCGGCGGAAAAAGAAGGACGTTGGGCACGAGCACGATCGTGAGAGTGCCGGTCCCCGCGAGGAAGATCACCGACCAGAGCAGATACGGCCACGCGATCGCGCGCGCCTTGCCGGCGAAATAGACCCCGGGCGCCTTCGCGAGCGACCGCGTCACCAGCATCCCCGAGAGGAACATCAGCAGCGGCATTCGAAACGGCGAGACGATGTCGTCGAACGCGACGAGCGCCACCGGTACCTCGAGGCCGAACAGCCCCGTCCATGTCATCGAGTGGTGGACGATGACCAGGATGATCGCGACCCCCCGCGCCTGGTCCATCCACGCAAAGCGTGCCCCCATGTGTGCAACTCTAGACCAACCCTTCCGTTTGGGAAGGGTTGGTTCTCATGACGGGATGCTGCCGTCTGCGTCGCGCCGGGCACGCGTCTGCGCCGCGCGCGCGGCGAGGAGATCGTCGGCCGGGTAGCCGACTTCGGCAAGTGTGAGCCCCCGCGCGGCCAGCACCGGGAACGCGCTCGAGCGGGTCGCCTCGTCGCGCAGCCGAGCGACGTCGGCGACGTCGAGCCGACCCTCGCCGACCGCGGCGCACGCGCCGACGAGCGCCCGCACCATGCTGTGGCAGAACGCGTCCGCGCGCACACGAGCCACGAGCGCGCCATCGGCGTCGCGCCACCATGCGAACTCCTGCAGGGTGCGGATCGTCGTCGCGCCCTCGCGCGGTCGGCAGTAGGCGGCGAAGTCGTGCAGCCCGATGAGGGTCGAGGCCGCGGCATCCATCGCCTCGACGTCGAGCGCGCCGCGCACGGTGGTCGTGCGGTGTCTCTCTAGAGGGTCGTACCCCGAGAGACGATCGGCGATGCGGTATTCGTAGCGGCGCCAGATCGCCGAGAATCGGGCATCGAACCCGGCGGGCGCGGGCTCCGCCGATGACACGGTCACGTCGGCGTAAGAGCCGAGGATTCCACGCATCCGGTGGGCGATCTGGCCCGGAGCGGCACCGGCACGGGGACGGGCCGCCTCCAGATCGGCGAGAACACCGTCGTCGATGTCGACGTGAGCGACCTGCCCGCGTGCGTGTACGCCCGCATCCGTGCGGCCGGCGACCACGAGCCTCGGTGCGGCGGCACTGCGCACCACCCGATGCAGCGCCTCCTCGAGCACCCCCTGCACGGTGCGGAGCGCGGTTTGACGTGCCCACCCGGCGAAGTGCGTCCCGTCGTAGGCGATGTCGAGGCGGATCCGCACACTCCCAGCCTAGTTCCGGCCTCGCTCGCCCCCGGGCGCCGGTATCCTCTGGACATGCCCCGCGCCCTCGGATGCTCTCTGGCCTGCGCCGTGCCGCATGGCGCGCAGCACACCGCATGATCCGCATCCTGTTCGTCTGCACCGGCAATATCTGTCGCTCGCCGATCGCCACGCACGTGCTGCGTTCGCGGCTCTCGGACGAACCGGGGGTCGAGATCGACAGCGCGGGCACCCATCCCCCGATCGGCCACCCGATGACCCCCGAAGCGCTCATCCTCGCGCGCGAGTTCGGCGCCCGCGGCAGCGATGCCGCCCATCACCACGCACGGCTCGTCATCCCGCCGACGGTCGAGTCGAGCGACCTCGTGCTCGGCATGAGCCGCCGGCACCGGCGAGCGGCCGTCGAACTTGCGCCCCGGCGTCTTCGAGCGACGTTCACGCTGCGAGAGTTCGCGCGGGTCGTCGATTCGCTTCCCGACACGTTTCTGGAGACAGCCGCGACGGGTGACACGCCACCCGAGAGATTTGCGAGTCTCGTGCGATTCGTCGCCCAGCAGCGCACAGCGGCACCCGCGCCCGGTGCGCCCGAGCACGACGACGTCGTGGACCCGTACGGCAAGGACGACGAAACCTACCGGCAGTGCGCGCTGCAGCTGATCCCGGCGCTCGATGCGGTCGAGCGAATCGTCCGCCGTGCACACGGCGGGGCCGCGCCCGTGACCGATGCCGGAGCGCCCCGGATGCGCCGACGCGATCGCTGATGCCGGCGGCGCGCCGAGCGGGGCTTGCTTCGACGACCGACTCTCCGGCAAGGTGAGGGTTGGTCATCGCGCCGCACGGGCACTTCCGGCGACGCGGTAGCGTGCCAGACTGGGGAATCGGCGCGCGGGGTTGGGAGGCCACGCGCGACCGCGGGGAACGATGGGGGATATCGTGCGTGCGCTCGAGAGTTCACGGATGCCGGAGCGAGATCGCTGATGGCAGCCAGACGCATCATCTACCTGGCGACGTTCCTCATGGTGCCCGCCCTGAGCGCGGTCACACCGCTGATCGCGATACCCGCCATCACCAGTACGGCGGGGGTGCGGGGCTGGGAAGCGTATGCGCTCGGACTCTCGATCGGATCCGCGGCGTGCGTCATCGTCGAACTCGGCTGGCCCCTGACCGGTCCGCAGCGCGTCGCCGCCGAAGCGCCCGGTCGACGCTGGGAGACCCTCGTGGCGTCGGTGCGCTCGCGTCTGCTCGTGCTCCTCGTGCTCGGCCCTCTCGCCGTCCTGGTGGCGGTGGCGCTCACGCGATTGACCGGTGCCTCGTACACGATCACGGCCGCTCTGATGGCCCTCGCGAGCGCGGCCACGGGCCTGTCGGGCAACTGGTACTTCACCGGGGTGGGTCGGCCGCTGCGGATCCTGTGGTCCGACGCGCTTCCCCGCGCCCTCGTGGTCACCGCGACGTCTCTCGCGGTCGTGGCCGGAGCTCCCCTTCAGGTGATTCCGGCGGGCTTCCTGATCGCCGTCCTGTTCAGCCCGGTTGCCAGCCTTCTTCTGGCGAGGCATGAGCGGGAGGGCAAGGTCAGACTGACGCTCCGCGACGACGTCAGAATCATGCGCGAGCAGTTCACTGCGATGAGCGGTCGCTCGGTGGCGGCCCTGTACGCCGCGTTGCCGATCACTCTCGTCGGCATCTTCGCACCCGCTGCGCTCGCGGCCTTCGCGGCCGCCGAGAGGCTGATGCGGATGGCGCTCACGGTGCTTCAGGCGGTACCCAACGCCCTGCAGAACTGGCTCGGCTCCGCTCCGACGCGCACCGAGACGCGCAGACGCGTGGGAACGGTGATCAAGCTCAACGTCGCTCTCGGGGTCGTCAGCGGAATCGGATTCGCCCTGCTCGCCCCGTGGGTCTCGACGATCCTGTTCACCGGCGCGGTCACGATCGATCCCCTGCTCGCGGCGGCGGCGGGCGGCGTGATGGCGCTGGTCTGCCTCACGCGTGCGCTCGGCCCTCTGGGGCTCGTGCGGTACGGGCGCGTGCACATGGTCACGGTCTCGGCGATCGTCGCGGCGGCGGTGGGGGTCCCGGCGATCTGCGTGTTCGCGGTGCTCTGGGGGGCGGTCGGCGCGACGATCGGTGAGATCGTCGCCGAGGCGACCGCCGCGACGGTGCAGTCCGCCGCGCTCGCTCGTGCGATGCGGCGATAGCCGCGGGCTTCCGGGGTCAGGTCTCGACGGTGGGGGCGCCCGCCGGGCCGGACTCCGCCGCGCGGCTCGTGCTCACCCGGGATCCCGCCGACGCGGCGACGGACCCGAGAATCCTCGCGTCCTCATCCCCGCGGCGCACGACGCGACCGATCACGAGGGCGACGCCCACGGAAAGCGCCAGCCACCCGAGCACGATGACGAGGATCAGCATCGCGACGTCCATGCGCACCGTCCTCGAGATCCAGCGGACCCGGATGGATCAGCGACGCAATATTATCCACCCAACCTGCAGGATTCCGACAAGGCGCCCACGGATTCGTCGACGGTCGGCTCCACGGCGGGCGTCGAATCGACATCCGGGACGTCGGCGGATGTGAGCGGGGAGGTGAAGACGACCGTCCGTGAGGCCTCTTCGCCGGGCGCCAGATCGACCACCCACGCCACGCGCGAGCGGCGGTCCTCTCCCACGATGACGGCATCGGGCTCGGGTCCCTCCGTGCTGCGCACGCTGCCGCCCGGCGGCCCGATGGCGATGATCTGCGTGGAGATGACCCCCTCGGGCACGTTCTGCCCACCCCCCGTGATGTACCACGGCAGACTCGGCACCACGCCCGGATCGACGGCATTCACGAGGCCGACACGCACCTGATCCAGCCGGGTGTCTTCGCACGCCGTCCAGACCACTGAGGCCTCGGGCTCCAGGTAGAAGTCCATCTTGGCGCTGGTGCGATCGTTCAGGTACACGCCCAGCGCCGCCGCTCCGGGCTCCCCGTCGCCGACCGTCGTGAGCCGATCGAGGGCGGACTGCACCGACGGGTCCGCGCTCCACACCAGAACGCGCCCTTCCCCGGCCGCGCGGGCGACTGCTCCCAGAACGTCGAGCGGATCGAGGCCGCCGCCGAGGACGGCATCGAAGACCCGCTCGGCGACATCCGCGAAGAAGGCGTCCTGATCGCGCGGATCAGGGTGCCGCAGATACACCTCGTTCATCAGGAGGGCGGGCGCGTTCTCCGCATCCAGGATCTCGCCCGAGGCGAGGGACACGGGCCCGATCGCGTCGAGCAGATACGCCAGCGCGACGACATCCACGGCCAGCACGCCGTCCGGAGTGAACCCGTGGTGCAATCGCGTCAAGGCGCTGGCGAACAAGGCGGCTCTGCCAAAGTCCTCGGTGGCCGTCGTGTCCTGGATCAGGCGCGCCGGTCGGTTGCCGTAGAGCGCGAGCTCCGTCTCGGTGAGCGCGAGAACCGGCTGCGCAGGCGCGGGCGAGAAGTCGCGCGTGGAATAGATCTCACCGCGTTCCACGGCGCCCCCCTCGGCGCGGAAGACAGCGGCCGCACCGGGCAGGCCCCCCGACGAGCGCAGCTCGGCCGGGGTCAGGAACATCGCGAGGTACTGACGCTCGCCGGCACCCCCCAGGACCGATGACGCCGCACCCGCCAGGTCTGCGGCGGGTGCGAGCGCCCTCGCCGCCGCGGCGGCGAGTCGGGTGAGCCGCGCCGCGGCATCCGTCGTGGCGGGGAGCACCCCCGCCGGCGCGTCCGCCTCGAGAGCCTCGAGACGGACGAGCGATCCTTCCGCGGTCTCTGCGGCCATCGACACTCGGCCGGCGAGGCGGTCGACGGCGCCGAGGTCCACTCCCTCGGCCGTCGTGAGGCCCGCGCGCTCGACGTCGACGGCCTCGAGGAGGGGCAGTGCCGTGTCGCTCAGAAGGGTGTCGGACTCCTCCGCCACGACGCGCAGGGTACGCAGATTCGCCCCGACCCCCGGGATCGCCTCCGCGGCACGCCAGATCGGGTCGTCGGCTGCGCTCGCGGCGCGGCCGGCGTCTGCCGCCAGGGACGGCAGACGCGGCACCAGTGCGCCGAGCGCTGACCAGGAGATGTCGTCGTCACCCTCGGCGAGCCCGGTGTCGGTCGACGGACCCTCCGACGGGGTCTTCTCGTCGGTGACCGCGGAGACCTCCGCGTCGATCGTCTGCAGCGCCGACGCTGCGACGATCGCGCGCACGCCCACCCAGGCGACCGCCGCGACGAAGACGATCGCAACGCCGGCGCCCAGCATCCACAGCGCGCGCCTTCGCCTCGGCGCAGGAAGGCCTGATCGATCCGTCCCGCTCGCTGAATCCGCTCCGCGCATGGCTCCCCAGATGCTCGTCGACGCGCCCCCACGCCCGGCGCGCGACGCCCCCCAGAGCGTCGCGGCCTGTGGGAAATCTGCCGTACCGGCGTTTCCCTCGTGTGAACTCACTGTAACGCTTCGGAAGAGTCTGGCGAGCGATGCGGCGGCGCGCCTACGATGGTCTGTGGCGGCCCTTCTTTGGGAGGAAGGACCGCCCCGAGAATCTGGGGGGATGCTTCGTGGTGTCTGGGGGAAATTGGAGCGGCTCCGTGCCGCCGATGCCGGGCGGTCAGCCCGCTGCCGAACGAGTCGAGCCGGTGATCGATCCGGCGCGAGCCGCCCGCCCCGCGCGGCGCGGCGTGAGCCGCAGAGAGGTGATCCGCTGGGGCCTGATCGGTGTCGGCGGTCTCGCTGTCGGCGGGCTGGGCGGCTTCGCGATCGGCCGTTCCACGGCGCCGTCCGCCGACGCACCCCACCCCATCGCCGACGCCCCCACCGCGGCACCGCTGGCGGCGGCCGCATTCCCCATCTCGCTGAGCGCCGACGCCCGCGGCTTCGTGGACGCGGAAGGCAGCCCGTTCTTCTATCTCGCCGACACCCCGTGGAACGCCATCAGCCGAATGACGCGGGAGTCGTTCACGACCCTCGCCACCGCCCGCCGCGACAGCGGCTTCACGGGACTGCAGATGTCGGTCCTCGACTTCGATCCGCGCGCCGAGAACGCCTACGGTCACGCGCCCTTCGCCGAGCGCGGCGCCCTCGATGATCCCCTGCTGGCCGAGGACGACGGCGACGACTACTGGAGCCACGTCGCGTGGTGCATCGACACCTGCGCCGAACTCGGGCTCGTCGCCTGTCTCGTCCCCTCGTGGTACGGCGGATGGGGCGACTCGTGGCGCGGCTACGTGACCGCCGACAACGCCGGCGCGTACGGGGCCTTCCTCGCCGACCGCTTCGGCGACCGGGCCAACGTGTGGTGGCTGCTCGGCGGCGACAACGACCCGAGCGACGAGGGCGACGCGACATCGGGCGTGCCGGGCGGCCTGAACCGCGGCCCGGTCATCGAAGAGACCATCGCGATGGGACGCGCGCTGCGCGAGGGGGCCGCCGTCACCCAGCTGATGTCGTATCACACGGCGAGACGCATGACTGTCGAGGAGTACTTCGGCGGCGAGGACTGGTACGACATCTCCGCCGCCTACAGCGGAGAGGACTCGGCGCCTTACGTGGCCGCCGAGTACGCCCGCCCGACGGTGCGTCCCGTCGTGCTGTGGGAGTCGTACTACGAGGCGCGCGACACCGAACCGATGCTGGATCGCAGGGCCGTGCGGGCGCAGGCCTACCACGCGCTCATGGCGGGCGCCGCGGGCATCGTCTACGGGCACGAGCTCGTCTACGCCGTCGCGGACGGCTGGGTCGAGGCCCTCGCCTCCGAGTCATCCGGTGACATGGGTGTCCTCTCCGCGATCATCGCCGACGAAGCGTCCGAGCCCCTCGTGCCGGTCTCCGACGCCGCGGGCACGAGTGCCCTGCTTCCGGATGGCTACGGAACGCCCGGCACGACATCTTCGGTCGGTGCGGTGACACTCAGCGACGGACGCGGCGCGCTCGTCTACGTCAACGAACCGCGGTCACAGATCACCGTCGACACCACGGCCCTGCACCCGACGGCCTCGTTCGGCATCCGTTGGATCAACCCGGCGACGGGCGAGGAGTTCTTCGTCGCGGACGATCGCACAGGAGACGACGTCTCGGTCGGGTGGCCCTCGACATGGAGCGACGCCGTCCTGGTCATCCGCCGCTGACGTCGAGGGATGCGCAGGCCCACGGCGGCCTCATCCCTCGGTATCAGGCCGAGGCGAGCGCCGTACGGTCTCCACCGGCGAGCCGCGCGTAGACCGCGAGGGATGCTGTGCCCAGGTCGGCATCCGAGAGTCGGGCACGCTGCACTTCGAGGGCCGTCGCGCGCATGCGCTCGCGCGCCGACGCGTCGTCGACGAGCGCACCGACGGCGGAGATCAGAGCGGGCACGTCATCGCAGAGCACGCCGGTCTGCCCGTGCAGGACGACGTCCCGGTTTCCGACGATGTCGGTGGCGACGGTCGGCAGACCCATCGCCTGGGCCTCCATCAGCGAGATCGGCATCCCCTCCCAGCGAGTGGGAAAGAGGAAGATGTCGGAGCTGGCGAGCTGGGCGATGACGTCCGGGTGCGCCAGCCAGCCCGTCACCCGCACGGGGGCGTCGCCGATCCAGCGCTCGCGCTCCTCCGCGCTGCCATCCCCGATCCACACGAACTCGGCCCGATCGCCGAGCGCACGGGCCACGTCCGCAAAGCGATCGGGAGCTTTCTGCTCCATCAGCCGACCCGACGCCACGACGACCGGCCGGTCCGGATCACCGCCCGTCGATGCGGGCAGGTGGTCGACGGGAATGCCGTTGCGGAGCACCTCGCAGCGGTCGCCACCCAGGCGTGCCCGCGCGACCTCGGCCTCGGAGTCCGAGACCAGCACGATCCCATCGCACCGCGCCTTGAGCGCCCGCTCGACACCCAGCGCCACACGGTTGGACAGCGCCGAGGACTGACCACGCAGGAACGCCCATCCGTGCGGAGAGTAGACGATGGTGCGCGCGCGGCGGCGCAGGGCGGGTGAGATCCTCCCCGCCATCCCCGCGAACGTCGAGTGCAGGTGCAGCACGTCGGCGCCCTCACGGGTGACGCCGACGAGAGCCCGGCGCAGATCGGGCACCGTCGCCATCCGCCCCCGATAGGAGACCTCGACGCGCCGCACCCCCGCCGAAAAGCGCGATTCGAGCTCGGCTCGGGCGGGCACCGTCTGCTTGCGGGGGTACACCACCACGACCTCGTGACCGAGCTCGGCCTGCTTGTTCGCCAGGGCCGCGACGGCCGCGAGCACCCCGCCGACCAGAGTCTCCGTGGCGTGGACGATCCTCATCGACGGCATCACAGCTCGCCTCGCCAGCGCCGGGTCGTCGTCGCGAACAGGGCGAGGAACAACGGCAGCTGCGGCGTGATGTGTCGCAGATACGAGCCGTAGTCCGGCTCGAACGCCGTCTGCACCATCAAGAACGCGAGCAGGAAGGCCAGGGGCAACATGCCTTCGCTGCGGCCGCCCACGACGAAGCGGGCGCGCAGGATCACGAGCGTCCAGCAGACTGCCATGAAGACCCCGGCCAGGAGCTGGACGACATCGCCCGAGAGGACCATCCAGACCGGGAACGCCATGGACAGCATCATCAGGATCGCGTTCAGCCACTGAACCGGCAGCGCCGTGCCCGGCAGGATGTCATCCAGCTGGGTGGACCTGTCGTAGTCGAGCGTGTTGTTGATGTCGGTGCGGTAGAAGGTCAGCGGTGCCCCGAGCACGAGGTTGAACACGAGCACCATCACGGCGAATCCCACGAGGATGATCGGGATCAGCATCCATGCGGACTTCAATCGCGGAAGCAAGAACCGGAACGCGAGATACAGCGCGACGACGAGGAACCAGTACTGCCGCACGTACTGCGCATACAGCAGCGCGATGGCGATCCACGCGACCTCGAACTTCCACGAGCGTCGCGCCAGCAGCATCAGCATCGCGAGCGGGATGACGAAGAACTCCTTGGAGTACTGCGAGAGGTAGACGCCGCCGAGGAGCAGGGAGCCCGCCATCAGGCCGATCGCGGCGAACGACATCCGCGGGATGCGCGTCCATCCCGTCGCCATGAGCACCGCCGCCGCGAAGACGAGGTAGGCGAGGATCGGGAACACCTCGGGGATCGACCCCAGACCCGTCACCTGGTACAGCCACCCGGTGGTGCCGTAGGAGCTGGGCCCGTCGGACTGCAGCTCGCCCGAGATGAAGCGCTTGATGATGTGCTCGTCGAGGAAGAGCCTCGCCGGGAGCATCGCGTGGCTGCGCCAGGCGATGAACGCGCCGGCCGCCAGAGCGACACAGACCATCCAGTACTTGACCGCGTCGAGCGGAGCGCCACTGCGGATGTCGCGATGCGAGCGCCGCGTGCGCTCGAGCAGAAGGGTCACGATGCGACCGCCGCACGCCGGTCATCGCCGGCGGCGCCGTCACCCGGTTGGGCCAGGCCCGCAGCCGCGTGCACGACTTCCGTCAGCTCGTCGGCGCGCGCCGCCCAGTCGTAGCGTGCCGCGCCGGCCAGGCCGCGTTCGGCGAGGGCCGCCCGCGCATCGGCGTCGGCGTGCAGACGCGCCACCGCGCCCGCGAGCGCCGGAGCATCGCCGGCGTCGATCAGCACCGACCCGCCGATGTCCTCGGCGAGCTCTGTCTGGCCAGGAACGCGGGTCACGACCGTCGGTGTGCCCGCGGCGGCCGACTCGATGATCTTGAACGGCGAGACCCCCGTCGCGCTCGCGGCGATGTCGTGGCGTGTCGCGAGCGAGATCTCGGCCCGCGCGGCGGCGGCGGCCACCTCGGGCTTGGTGCGACGGCCGAGATAGGTGAGCCGGGGATCGCCGCACGCGCGGACCGCGTCGGCCATCTGCCCGTCTCCGATGACGCGCAGACCGAGGTCCTCGGGCCACTGGGGGTCGGCGAGGGCGTCGAGGATCGTGTCGATACCCTGCCACCGCGCCATGTTTCCGAAGAACAGGGCATGTGCCGGACCCGCGGTCTCCCGCGCAGCCTTCGCACGCTCCTGCTCGAACAACGCCACGTCCGCGCCGTTCGGGATCACCGTCACATCCGTCCGGCCATCCGGCCGCAGCGTGCCCACCCATTCGGCGAGGCCCTCGCTGGGCGTGACCACCTGCGTGGCCTCGCGGATCGAGGACAGGGCGAGATCGGTCAGCCAGCGCGCTCTGCGCGTCCAGGGGTTCGAGTCGTACATGTCGTCGAGGTTGCCCTGGACGAACAGCACGAACGGGCGTCCACGCTTGGTCCATCGCCCGCTGATGAGCGCGATGAACGGGCTCCACCGCGCGAGGAGGACGCCCCGTGCGGGCGCCAGACGAGCCCTCGCCACGACCGAGGCGATACGCCACATCTTGCGGGCAGGCCGCGGCAGCCACGTCGGCCGGTCCTCCCACTGCGTGATGACGCTCGGGCGGAACCGTGCGTCATTCAAGCGCTGCAGAGTTCCCCGCACGTGCGCTCCGGCGGCCGTCGAATCCGACGTGAGCTCCACCCAGACCAGCGTCAGCGGAATCTCACCCTCTTCGACTCCGCCCTGGATCGTCCCCAACGATCGCATGGCTCATCCCCCATCATGAGTTGCGTAGCGCCCATGCTAGCGGCGCGGACCCCCTCCGCCGCAACGGGCCGACGAGACTCAGCTAAAAGGTCCGGGAAGGGCTGCGCGTGCCTCACGTAGGAATGTCCGCGTAGTTCCCTGGGGTGATGAGCAGGGAGTTGTCGATGGCGGCGCGCCGTGAGATCACGAAGAAGTTCGCCCGCGAGTATGCGAAAGCAGGCAAGGAAGAGAAGGGCCGGCTGCTGGACGAGCTTGTGCACGCGACAGGCTGGACGCGTGATCACGCGCGCCGCGCGATCCGTGCCGCGAACGCACGCAAAGGTGCCGCGCGCGATCAGCAGCGTAAGCCGCGTGAGCGGAAGTACTCCTACGATGCGCTCGTGGTGCTGCAAGAAGTCTGGCGGCTGTCCGGGCAGCCGTCGGGAAAGTACTTCGCGGCGATCATGGACGACACCCTCGAACGCCTCGTCCGCTTCCGTGAGCTCGGCAAGGTCGAGCAGCGGGTCACACCGGAGGTGCTGGACGAGTTGCGATCGATGAGCGCCGCGACGATCGACCGGTACCTGAAACCGCACAAGGACGCCGCCTACCCGGTCGCGGTCTCGGGCACGAAGCCGTCCCACATCCTGCGCTCTTCGATCCCGACGCGCACCAGCATGGACGCCCCGCTGACCGTCCCGGGGTTCCTGGAGCTGGACACCGTCGCGCACTGCGGCCACTCCCTCAAAGGCGAGTTCCTGCGCACCCTGACCGGCACCGACCCGGTCGCGGGGTGGACGATGCTGCGCACGATCCGCAACAACGCCTACGTGCACGTGCACGGCGCCCTGGAATGGATGGTGAAGAACGCGCCCGTCCCGGTCGCCGGGCTCGACTTCGACAACGGATCCGAGTTCATGAACTGGGGCGTGATCGCCTGGGCGGACAAGAAGGAGATCCCCGTCACCCGGGGGCGTCCCTACAAGCACAACGACAACGCGCACGTCGAGCAACGCAACGGCGACTGGGTCCGCAAACACGCGTTCCGCTACCGCTACGAGACCGAGGCGGAGATGACCCTGCTCAACGAGCTCTGGGATTTCGTGATGGCCCGCAAGAACCATCTGCTGCCCTGCGTGAAAGCGATCGACTGGACCCACACCGCAGCCGGCCGGAAGAAGCGCGTCTACGACAAGCCACGTACCCCCTACCAGCGGTTGCTCGACGCCGGTGTGCTCGACGAGAAGACCCGCGCCCGACTGGAGCGCGAGCATGCGAAGCTGAACCCGGCACGGATCACCCGACGGATCAACCAGATCCAGCAACAACTCATCGAACTCGCCGCCGCCCGCACCCAGGGCACCCGCCCCGCCGCCTGAGCTACGCGGACATTTCACGTGAGGCAAGCATCACTCACTCCCGGACATCTTGACGTGAGGCAAGACGCGGGCGGACTGTAAACCCTGGGTTACGGACAGGAACATTTCTGCCCCCGGGGTGGTGGGCACGGCGTGGATCGCGATATACATAGGTGCACCGGCGATCGAATCGCACGCAGCGCCGACGGGGAATTGGGGCCCCGTCCGCAGATCGTCCGGGCGCACATCACATCAACGTTTCTGGGGGAAACAACGTGGGGACTCGGGATTACGCGCGGATCTTCCGCCGTTCTTGGCTACTGATCGTCTTGGCGACCGTCTTGGGCGCGCTGGGTGCATGGGCCGTGACGGCCACCACCGCGCCGACCTATTCGGCCACCAGCGCCGCGTTCGTCGCGAGCGAGACCGGCGGCTCGCTGAACGAACTGACGCAGGGCAACGCGTTCACCGAGCGCCGCGTGAACACCTACGCCAACCTCCTGACCGAGCCGATCGTCACCGAGCCCGTCATCGACGCGTTCGATCTCGACATGAGCACGGGTGCCTTCGCGGGCAAGATCTCCGTCTCCATTCCCGTGCAGACGACGATGCTCGAGGTCACGGTCACCGATTCCTCGCCCAGCGTCGCCGCGAGCATCGCCAACGCCCTGATCACGAGCCTCGCCGAGGTCGTCGCAGAGATCGAGACCACGGCCGTCACCGGCGCGCAGGTCACCCTCGACGCGAATGGCAACCCCGTTCTGGATGCCGCGGGCAACCCGGTCACCTCCGAGCCGACGCCTCCCGTCAAGATCACGCAGGTGCGCTTCGCCGATGCGCCGACGACCCCGGTCAGCCCCAACCTGATGCTCAACCTGGCGATCGGTTTCGCCGCGGGTCTCGCGCTCGGTGTGCTCGCCGCGATCCTCCGCGACCTCATCGACACGCGCATCCGGTCCGTGGAAGATGTCGAGGCCGTCACGAGCGCGCCGATCGTCGGGGCGATCCCGCAGAGCCCGAAGAGCCGCGGGGGGGCGCTGATCGCAGAAGACGACCCCGGCAGCCCGACCGCCGAGTCCTTCCGCATCCTGCGCACCAACCTCCAGTTCCTCGACATCGACGGCCCCGCGACCTTCGTCATCACCTCGCCCAGCAGCGGCGAGGGCAAGTCCACCGTGTCGACCAACCTCGCCACCTCCATCGCCGCCAACGGCGTGCGCGTCCTCATCGTCGAGGCCGACCTGCGTCGCCCGGGCGTGCACCGCAACTTCGGACTCGAGGGGGGCGCGGGCCTCACCGACATCCTCATCGGGCGCGCCGAGCTCGCCGACGTCGTGCAGTCGTGGCGGTCACCGAACCTCAGCATCCTGGCCGCCGGCCGGATCCCGCCGAACCCGAGCGAACTTCTCGGCTCGCAGCAGATGCGCGAGCTGATGGTGCAGCTTCAGGAGCGGTACGACGTGGTCCTCTACGACACTCCGCCGGTGCTGCCGGTCCCGGACGCCGCGATCCTTTCACGCAATGTGGGCGGCGTGCTGCTCGTCACGGCGAACGACCGCACTCGTCGCGACGAGATCCGCAGTGCGATCTCCTCGCTTCAGCGTGTGAACGCGCGCATCGCCGGCATCGTCGTCAACCGCCTTTCGGGCCGGGGTTCCACGTCGTACCTGGCCGAGGCCTATCACTCCTACGAGGCGCCGGCAGAAGACGGCGATACGGGCAAGTTCGACGAGTTCCTGCGCGCGCCGGGGGGCGCGGCGACGGAGGCCGCCGATGAAGTGGGCGACCGCACCGCGCAGCCCACGCGAAAGCGCGGCTCGAGCCGCCGCGGATACCGGGGCAGCGACACGCAGCCCTGACCCGCTCGGCGGGTGCACTGACTACTGGGGAAATCGATCTGGGGAGATCATGGTCACCGAATCGCTGTCACATTCGGCCGTACGCACGGCCGTGCCGATGGACTGGCACGCGACATATCAACGCACACTCTGGGTGTCCGACGCGATCATCGTCGCCGGCGTCGTGTTCCTGACGCAGTTCGTCTGGTTCACGCTCACGGGCGAGCCCGTGACACGACCGGTCGACAACGTCGAGCCGATCACGTACACGTGGCTGTCGGTGGCGCTCGTCGTCGCCTGGCTCGCCGCCCTGTCGATCTCGGGGTCGCGCAGCCCGCGCACGGTGGGTATCGGAACAGGCGAGTATCGCAAGGTCATCGCCTCGGCGCTGTACCTTTTTGCGGTCCTGGCGATCGTGTCGTATCTGACGACGACGGATGTCTCGCGTGGCTACCTCCTGCTGAGTTTCCCGGTGGGGATGGCGCTCCTGCTGATCAGCCGCGCGCTCTGGCGTCGTCGTCTGTGGGCCGCGCGCCGCTCGGGAGAGGCGATGTCCCGAGTCCTCGTCATCGGCGATGACGAGGAGAGCGCACGCATCGTGCGCGAGCTCGACAGCATGCCCGAGGCGGGCTACCGCGTCGTCGGTGTGAGCGGACCCGGCAGCCGGTCCGACTTCATGTCGGCGGGCATCGAGGTGCCCTTCCTCGGTCCCGTCGAGGACGTCGACCGGATGCTGCGGATGACCGGCGCCGACACCGTCATCGTCGCCAGCGACGCGGCCCTTCCCGTCGAGCGGGTGCGCGAGATCAGCTGGCAGCTCGAGTCGGGACGCCAGCATCTGATCATGGTGCCGAGCCTGACCGACATCGGCGGCCCGCGCATCCACACCCGGCCCGTCGCCGGCCTGCCTCTCGTGCATGTCGAGACACCGCGCTACACCGGCCGTCAGCGGGTTCTCAAGCGGTCCTTCGACATCCTCGGTTCCGGTGCGCTGCTGCTGATCCTGGCGCCCCTCTTCGCCGTGCTGGCCCTTCTGGTGAAGACCTCCAGCGCCGGGCCTGTCTTCTACACGCAGGAGCGCATCGGGAAAGAGGGGCAGCCCTTCCAGATGATCAAGTTCCGCTCCATGATCACCGGCGCCGACGACATGCTTCAGCAGCTCCTCGCTGCCCAGGGCACCGCAGATCAGCCACTGCACAAGATCGACAACGACCCGCGCATCACCAAGATCGGTCGCATCCTGCGCAAGTACTCGCTCGACGAGTTCCCGCAGCTGATCAACGTCTTCAAGGGCGACATGAGCCTCGTGGGGCCCCGGCCGCAGCGCGAGAGCGAGGTCGCGTTCTACGATTCCTCCGCCGAGCGCCGGCTCATCGTCAAGCCCGGGATGAGCGGCCTCTGGCAGGTCAGCGGGCGTTCCGCGCTGTCGTGGGACGAGGCTCTTCGTCTCGATCTGTATTACGTGGAGAACTGGTCGCTCCTGGGAGACATCAGCATCCTCTTCCGCACGTTCAAGGCCGTGCTCGCTCCCGGCGAGACCGCGCACTGAGCACCGACTTTCCGAGACAACTGAACACTCATAAACAAGGTCGTCGCCTGGGGGCTCCGACCACCTTCAGAGAGGAACACCGTCGTCATGTCCGACGTCAGTACCGTCGTGCCCGATAAGGCCGACATCCCCGTCGTGATCCTGTGCGGGGGCATGGGCACACGCATCCGCGAAGCCAGCGAGAAGCTGCCCAAGCCGCTCATCGAGATCGGCGGCAAGCCGATCCTCTGGCACATCATGAAGATCTACGCGGCCAACGGCTTCCGCCGCTTCGTGCTGCCGCTGGGCTACAAGGGTGACCAGATCCGCGACTTCTTCCTCACCTACGGTGACCAGGGCCGCGATGTCACTGTCAACCTCGCCAGCGGAGGCTCGCCCCAGTGGTACGGGGATCCTCAGACCGAGGATTGGGAGGTCACGCTCGTCGAGACCGGCATCGAGACCGGCACCGGCGCGCGGATCAAGCGCGTTGCGGAGTACCTCGATCAGCCCTACTTCCTGCAGACCTACGGCGATGGGATCGGCAACGTCGACATCGGCGCGCTCTACACCCAGCACGTGGCGAGCGGTCTGGTCTCGACCGTGACGGGTGTGCACCCGACGAGCCGGTTCGGTGAGATGCACGTCTCGGGCGAACGCGTCACCGAGTTCAACGAGAAGCCGACCATGGCCGATGGCTGGGTTTCGGGCGGCTTCTTCGCGCACAAGCGCGAGATGGTCGACCGCTACCTCGACGACGACCCCGACCTGCTCCTGGAGAAGAAGCCGATGCAGACGCTTGCCAGCGACGGCGAGCTCGGCGTGTTCACGCACGAGGGCTTCTGGATGGGCATGGACACCTTCCGGGACTGGACCGAGCTGAACGGCCTCTGGGACTCCGGCGACGCGGCATGGAAGGTGTGGGCCTGATCATGAAGGTTCTCGTCACTGGCACCGAGGGATACCTCGGCTCCGTGCTCGCGCCCGAACTCCTGCGCGACGGGCACGATCTCGTCGCGGTGGACACGGGCTTCTACAAGGCCGGCTGGCTGTACAACGGCGTCGACGCGACCCCGAAGACGCTCGCGAAGGACATCCGAGAGGTGGATGAGGCAGACCTCGAGGGTGTCGAGGCGATCGTGCACATGGCGGAGCTCTCGAACGACCCGCTCGGGCAGTTCAATCCCGGACTCACCAGGGCGATCAACCACGAGGGCTCTGTGCGACTCGCGACGCTCGCGAAGAACGCCGGGGTGTCGCGTTTCATCTACATGTCCTCCTGCAGCGTCTACGGCGTGGCCGATGGCGTGGTGGATGAGTCCTCCCCCGTCGACCCTCAGACGATCTACGCGGAGTGCAAGGCGATGGTCGAGCGCGATGTCCTCCCGATGGCGGATGACTCGTTCTCCCCCACCTTCCTGCGCAACGCCACGGCGTTCGGAGCGTCGCCGCGCATGCGGTTCGACATCGTCCTGAACAACCTCGCCGGGTTGGCCTGGACGACGAAGAAGATCGTGATGACCAGCGACGGCACCCCGTGGCGTCCGCTCGTGCACGCGCTCGACATCGCCAAGGCGATCCGCATGTCGCTGAACGCCCCGCGCGAATCCGTGCACGGCGAGATCTTCAATGTGGGCTCGGACGAGCAGAACTACCAGGTGCGCGAGATCGCCGAGGTCATCGGTGATGTCTTCCCCGGCTGCGAGGTCTCGTTCGGTCCCGCGGGCGGCGACAATCGCAGCTACAAGGTCAACTTCGACCGGATCCGCGAGGTGCTGCCCGGGTACGAGTGCGACTGGAACGCACGCAAGGGTGCGGAGCAGCTGCTCGCCATCTTCCAGTCGATCGACCTGGACGAAGCATCCTTCACGGGGCGCGGGTTCACGCGCCTCAAGCAGCTGGAGTACCTGATCCGCACGGGCCAGGTCGACGAGAACCTCTTCTGGAGGCAGCCGTGATCTTCCGAACCACTCCCATCGAGGGCGTCGCGATCATCGACCTCGAGGAGCGCGGCGATGACCGTGGCTTCTTCGCCCGATCCTTCGACCGCGCGGAGTTCGTCGCGGCGGGCCTGGACCCGCACATCGAGCAGGCGAACATCTCGTACAACTACCGCGCCGGCACTCTGCGCGGCATGCACTTCCAGATCTCGCCGAGTCCCGAGACCAAGCTGATCCGCTGCACGCGGGGCGCGATCGTCGACACGATCGTCGATATGCGCTGGGGCTCCCCCACCCGCTTGCAGCACGTCTCTGTCGAACTCAGTGCCGACAACAGGCGCGCACTGTACGTGCCGGCTTACTTCGCGCACGGCTACCAGACGCTCGTCGACGACACCGAGGTCACCTACATGGTCTCGGGCGGGTACGCACCGACCGCCGAGCGCGGCCTGCGACACGACGACCCGGCCCTGGGTCTGACCTGGCCTCTGCCCGTCGCCGACATCTCGGCCAAGGATGCGTCCTGGCCGCTGATCTCGGAGTGGACCGACGAACAGTTCGCCGCGGTGACGGGCGGCACCCCGTGATCCTCATCGACAAAGCTCTGCAGGCGCGCGAGAACGAGGGCCGCCCGATCGGGGTGGCGCTCGTCGGCGCCGGTTTCATGGGTCGTGGACTGATCAATCAGATCGTCAACAGCGTGCCCGGCATGCGTGTGGCGGTCGTCGTCAATCGCACCCTCGAGAAGGCCGAGAAGGCGCTGGTGGATGCGGGTGTCACCGACGTGCGCGTCGTACACGACGCCGCGGGAGTCGACGCGGCGGTCGCGGCGGGTGCCGTGGCGATCACCACGGACCATCGCGCGGCCGTGGGCGCAGCATCCGTCGACGCCCTCGTCGAGGCGACGGGCGCCGTGGAGTACGGCTGCCACGTGGTCGTGGACGCGATCGCAGCCGGCAAGGACATCGTGCTGATGAACGCCGAGGTGGACGGCACCGTCGGGCCGATCCTGAGCAAGCGCGCGAAGGCTGCCGGCGTCATCCTGACCGGATGCGACGGAGACCAGCCGGGCGTGGAGATGAACCTCGTGCGCTTCGTGCGGGGGCTCGGGCTGACGCCACTCGTGTGCGGCAATATCAAGGGGCTTCAGGACGAGTACCGCACGCCCACGACGCAGGCGGGGTTCGCGGCGAAGTGGGGTCAGGATCCCTACATGGTCACGAGCTTCGCGGACGGCACCAAGGTCTCGTTCGAGCAGGCGATCGTCGCCAATGCCACGGGAATGACCGTCGAGAAGCGTGGGATGCGCGGAGCGGACCACGCGGGACACGTCGACGAGCTCACCTCGACGTTCGACGTCGACGAGCTGAAGCGGCTGGGCGGCGTGGTGGACTACGTCGTGGGCGCCAAGCCCGGTCCCGGCGTGTATGTGCTCGCAACCCACGACGACCCGAAACAGCGGCACTATCTCAACCTGTACAAGCTGGGAGAGGGGCCGCTCTACAGCTTCTACACGCCGTATCACCTCTGTCACTTCGAGGTGCCCAACACGGTGGCGCGCGCGGTGATCTTCCGCGACGCGGCGCTCGAGCCGCTCGGCGCTCCGACCGTCGAGGTCATCGCCGTCGCCAAGGCCGACCTGCCCGCGGGCACCGTCATCGACGGCTTGGGTGGTTACCACACCTATGGCGTGGCCGAGAGGGCCGATACGACGGCGTCCGAGGCTCTGCTGCCCATCGGCGTCGCCGAGGGCGCGCGCACCGTGCGCGACATCGCCAAAGACGAGGTGCTGACCTACGCCGACGTCGAGCTGCCCGAGGGGCGGCTGGTCGACCGGTTGCGCACCGAACAGGCCGCGGAACTGCCCGTGCTGCAGCGCGTATAGAACGTCGGGCGGGTGCTTGGGGACCGCTTGCGGATGACCCGCCCGAGAAACGAAAGAGCCGGTGTCACACCCTCGGGTGCGCACCGGCTCTTTCGGCGTGTGCTCAGGCCGGCTGAGACCGGCGCGTACGGGTGCTCTGCAGCAGCTGCTCCACTGCCACGCCCGAGACTTCGGTCGCGAACCGATCCACGAACACCCGGCGCATCGCCGCGCCCAGCGCCACCGGGTCCGCCTCACGGATGCTGGCGGCGACGGCCCGCGGATCGCTCCAGTCGTGCACCGGAATGTACGACCCGGCGCAGTACTCCTCGATCACGGGTGTGGGCGTCGCCACGACGGCGACGCCGAACGCCGCCGCCTCCACGATCTTGGACGGCAGCTGGTTCTGCGCCGCACTGGACCGAGGATCCTGCGGCACCAGGGTGAAGTCGATGTCGGCGTACACATCCGGGAGCGACGCCTCCGGTCCGATCGCGTGCCACGTGGCGCCGCCGCCGGCGGGCCGGAAGGAACCCGAGAAGCTCGAGAACTCGATGTCGGGCATCGCCTCGACGAGGGCGAGGATGCGGTCCGCACCCTTGTGGGGACGGACCGTGCCCAGGTAGGCCAGCCGCAGCGGACCCGGGCGACGCGTGGAACGCGCCGGGGCGAGCCAGGACGTGGGGCGGGCATGGGCCACCACGGCGGAGGGACGTGCCGGGAGCTCGCGTTCGCGGTAGGTGCGCCGCAGTGCGTCGCTCGAGAACGTGTAGGAGGACGCGGCGGCGGCCGTGCGACGCTGCGCACGCGCGACCTGCAGGGGGGACTTCCGGTGCAGGATGTTCAGATGCAGGGCGGTCTTCACCGACTTGCGCACCTGCTCCTGCATGAGGCTCACGTCATCGTCATCGAAGTCGGCCACGATGGTCACGCCTCGGGTTCCGGCCACCGCCCGGGCGATGCGGTCGAGGGGCGAGAGCCCCTTCGAGATCCAGACCAGCACCGGCTGCGTGCGCGCGGCGTCGCGGATGCGGTCGATGACCGTGTCGAGGCGGTGCGCCGAGAAACGGTGCACCGTCAGATCGAAGTGCCGCGCGCCCGTCCAGGTGGGTCCGTCGTCGACGGCCCAGAGTTCGACGTCGCCGAACTCCGCGGCGACGAGACTCAGGCTGATGGCGCGCCCGATCGAGTTGGTGACAGCAGATTCGGCCAGCGCGAAAGTCAGCATCGGTTCCCCCAGAAACCGTCGGCATCCCCCGTGCACGCCGACAGCCTCAGACTACCGCCAGGGGAGGAGGGCGGTCCAGCGTAAGGCGCGGATTCTCATCGGATCGGCCCCCGGCGGCGGGCGTGTCGACCGGCACCGACGTACACTGGGGACGCACTCCGACGGGGACTTCGGGGACCACCCGCTCCGGGCTCGCGCCGCCCCCGCGCCGTCCTTCGCCTGCCTTCGTCTGCCTTCGCCGCCATGACCACCATCGCCCCCCGCCCCCGCTACGCCGGCCTCGACGGCCTGCGCGCGGTCGCGGTCGCGCTCGTCGTGCTCTATCACCTGTTTCCGGCGTGGTGGCTGCGCCAGGGTTTCATCGGCGTCGACGTCTTCTTCGTCATCAGCGGCTTTCTCATCACCTCGCTCCTTCTGCGCGAAAGCGCCCGTGCGGCGGCCGCGGGCGTCCCCCGGGCCCACCGGATCGATCTCCTGGACTTCTGGCGACGACGCGCGCGCCGGCTCCTGCCGGCGCTCGTCACGCTCATCGCCGTCTGCGGACTGTGGGCGTGGTTCGTCGGCGGCGACGTCCTGGTCGGCCTGGGCAGACAGGTGCTCGGGGCCCTGACCTTCAGCTACAACTGGGCGTCCGTCGCCGCCGGCGCCGGTTACTTCGAGGCCGCGACCCCCGAGGTCTTCCGCAATCTGTGGTCCCTTGCCGTCGAAGAGCAGTTCTACGTCCTCTGGCCCCTGCTTCTGCCCCTCGTCCTGCTCGTGCCCTCCGTCTGGGCACGAGCCGTGCTCGCCCTCGCCGCGGCGGGCGCATCCGCTGCCTGGATGGCTGCGATCGTCGCGGGCGGAGGCGACCTGACACGGGCGTACTTCGGCACCGATACGCATGCCTTCGGCATCCTTCTCGGCGTCGCGCTCGCGTTCGCTCTGCAGAGCACGCTGGAGTCACCGGCGAGATGGATGCTGCATCCTCTCGCTCGTTCGATCAGCTCCCTGGGCGGTTTCGCGGCCGTCGCCGCTCTGGTACTGCTCGCGTCGCTTGTGCCCACCGATGGGACGCAGACTTTTCCCGGGGTCCTGCTCGCGGCCTCGGCGCTGACGCTCGGCGCGATCCTCGCCGGCGCCTGGCCGGGGTCATGGTTCGGCCGAGCGATCGATGTGTCGCCGCTGCGGTGGGTGGGCGCGCGTTCGTATGGGATCTACCTGTGGCACTGGCCCGTCGTGATCCTACTCATGGCCGCCTTCGAGGGCCCGGGCGCGCCCATCCCGCCGGCTGTGGGCGCCGCAGCCCTCGCGATCACCCTGGGCGCGGCCACACTGTCCTACCGGTTCGTCGAACAACCCGTGCGGCGCCTCGGTTTCCGCGGTTCCGCGAAGCTGTGGGCCCGCCGCATGCATGGCACGCCACGTATGCGTTTTGTCGCCGTCACGTCGGTGACGGCATTCGCTCTCGCAGCCTGCGCCACCACGGGCGCGATCGCGGCCGCGCCGCGCGAAACCAGCGCCGAGTCCGCGGTGGAAGCCGGCGCACGCGCGCTGGAGCGCTCGCGCGCTGCCGAGATCTCGTCCGGCGTCGCACCCACACCGACACCGAAGCCGACCTACCCGGCGCCGCCGAGGGCGCCCGCGGAGGCAGGAGAACCCTCCCTCGCCCCGCAACCCGCCACGGTGACCGGAGACCAGATCACCGCTGTCGGCGACTCGGTCATGCTCGCCTCGGCCGGAGGGCTGGTCGAGCGACTTCCGGGCATCCATGTCGACGCGGCGGTCTCGCGCTCGATGTATGCCGGGCCCGGCATCCTCGAGTCGTTGTCGAATGCGGAACAGCTCCGACCCTATGTCGTCGTCGCGCTCGGAACGAACGGCCCGGTGAACGCCGACGCCCTGACGAGAGTGGCGGATATCGTCGGCCCCGACCGCAGCCTCATCCTGGTGAACGCCTTCGCGCCGCGCGACTGGATCGAGGGCGTCAACGCAGACCTGGCCGCGTTCGCCGCGTCGCGGCCCGGGGTGGTCGTCGCGGATTGGTCCGGCGTCGCGGGCGCCCACACCGACACCCTCGCGGGAGACCACATCCACCCTGGTTCGGCGGGCGGGCGCCTGTTCGCCGACACCGTCGCGAGCGCCGTGCAGTCCGTCGAGGACGCGCGAGCGCAGGCCGAGTTCGAACGCTCGCAGCAGCGCTCCGCCCTCGTCACCCGGCTCCTCACCGGCTCCTGACGACGAAGCCCGCGCACCCCTCGACGGGATGCGCGGGCTTCGATTCGCGAAGACGGTCGGCGTGGCGCCTACTTCTCTTCGGTTGCCTTCTCGGCGTCGGCCTCGGCGATCTCGGCCTCTCCGGCTGCGGCCTGATCCGCGGCGGTCTCGCCGTCCGCGGCCTCGCCCTCGGCGGGAGCCTCGGCGGCCTCCTCCTCGGCGGGAGTCTCCTCAACCACGGGGGCGGACGCTGCGGCGTCCTTCTTCTTCGACGACTTCGCCTTGGGCGTGACGGGCTCGAGGACGAGCTCGATCACGGCCATGGGCGCGTTGTCGCCCTTGCGGTTGCCGACCTTGGTGATGCGCGTGTAGCCGCCTTCGCGATCCGCAACCAGCGGGGCGATCTCGGTGAACAGCACGTGCACGACCTCACGGTCGCCGATCACCGAGAGCACACGCCGACGAGCGTGCAGGTCGCCGCGCTTGGCGAAAGTGATCAGGCGCTCGGCGAGCGGACGCAGGCGCTTGGCCTTGGTCTCGGTCGTCTTGATCGAGCGGTGCGTGAACAGGGCCGCGGCGAGGTTCGCAAGAAGCAGACGCTCGTGAGCGGGGCCGCCTCCGAGGCGGGGACCCTTCGTGGGCTTGGGCATGATGTGTCGTTACTCCCGTGTAGAAGATGAAGCGAAGGGTCAAACGGTCTCGTCGTCGTAGCCGCCGTAGAAGTGGGCGCCGTCGAAACCGGGCACCGAGTCCTTCAGCGACAGGCCGAGCGAGACGAGCTTGTCGCGTACCTCGTCGACCGACTTCTGACCGAAATTGCGGATGTTCATGAGCTGCGTCTCGGAGAGGGCGACGAGCTCCGACACCGTGTTGATGCCCTCGCGCTTGAGGCAGTTGTACGAACGCACCGACAGATCGAGATCCTCGATCGGCATCGACAGCTCGTTCGAGAGCACGGTCTCGACCGGCGCGGGACCGATCTCGATGCCCTCGGCCTCGACGTTCAGCTCGCGCGCGAGGCCGAACAGCTCGGTGAGGGTGCGCCCGGCGGAGGCCACGGCGTCACGGGGCGCGATCGAGGGCTTGGATTCGACGTCCAGCACCAGCTTGTCGAAGTCGGTGCGCTCACCGGCACGGGTCGCGTCCACGCGGTAGCTGACCTTGAGCACGGGCGAGTAGATCGAGTCGATCGGAATCTGGCCGGCCTCGGCGTACTCGTTGCGGTTCTGGGTCGCCGACACGTAGCCGCGGCCGCGCTCGATCGTCAGCTCGAGCTCGAACTTGGCGGTGTCGTTGAGGGTCGCGATGACCAGCTCGGGGTTGTGCACCTCGACGCCGGCGGGGGCGGAGATGTCGGCAGCGGTGACTTCGCCCGCGCCCGTCTTGCGCAGGTACGCGGTGATCGGCTCATCGCGCTCGCTCGAGACGACGAGCTGCTTGAGGTTCAGGATGATCTCGGTGACATCCTCCTTGACCCCGGGAATGGTGGTGAACTCGTGGAGGACGCCGTCGATGCGGATGCTCGTGACGGCCGCGCCGGGGATCGATGACAGGAGGCTGCGGCGAAGGGCGTTGCCGATCGTGTATCCGAAACCGGGCTCCAGCGGCTCGATGACAAAACGGCTGCGGAACTCCGCGATCTTTTCCTCGGTCAGAGTGGGACGCTGTGCGATGAGCACTGTGTGTTCCTTTCGGCTAAGTGCCCGCTATATGACACTTGCATGGGTGAGGTGTTGAGTTTTTCTCGGGCGGATGCCGGCGGGCGGCGAGGCGCCGACGTGCAGCATCCGCGAAAATCCTGGCTCCGGTCAGCGGGGACCGGAATGTCGGGACGCCCGAGGGCGCCCCGACAGTTCGCGATCAGACGCGACGGCGCTTGGGCGGGCGGCAGCCGTTGTGCGCCTGGGGCGTCACATCCTGAATGGATCCGACCTCGAGGCCCGCGGCGGTGAGCGAGCGGATCGCGGTCTCGCGGCCCGAACCCGGGCCCTTCACGAAGACGTCGACCTTCTTCACGCCGTGCTCCTGCGCCTGGCGGGCGGCAGACTCGGCCGCCATGCCCGCGGCGTAGGGCGTCGACTTGCGGGAGCCCTTGAAGCCCACGCCACCCGAGGAGGCCCAGCTGATGACAGCGCCCGTCGGGTCGGTGATCGAGACGATCGTGTTGTTGAACGTCGACTTGATGTGGGCGTGGCCCAGCGCGATGTTCTTCTTCTCCTTGCGGCGCGGCTTGCGCGCGGCGGTCTTGGCCTGTGCCATGAGTTCTCTTCTCCTAAACCTGCGGCGCGCTTACTTGCGGCCGGCCTTCTTCTTGCCGGCGACGGTGCGCTTGGGGCCCTTGCGCGTGCGGGCGTTGGTCTTGGTGCGCTGACCGCGCACGGGCAGGCCGCGACGGTGCCGCAGGCCCTCGTAGGATCCGATCTCGACCTTGCGGCGGATGTCGGCGGCCACCTCGCGGCGAAGGTCACCCTCCACCTTGTAGGTGCCTTCGATGTGATCGCGGAGCGAGACGAGCTGCTCGTCGCTCAGGTCCTTGACCCGGATGTCGGGGCTGATGCCCGTGGCGGCGAGGATCTCGCTCGAGCGAGTGCGTCCCACGCCGTAGATGTAAGTGAGGGCGATCACCACGCGCTTGTCGCGCGGGATGTCGACGCCGGCCAGACGTGCCATGTCATCTCCAGAGGAGTTCGAGGAGGTGTGGAGCAGGATCGGTGCCCGGGCCTCCGCCCCGGGGTGTCCCCCGCTCGAGAGCGGGATCTGAAACTGCCGTTCTGTGTGTTGAGTTGTTCGTCTGCGCAGCCTTCAAGGGCCGCGGCCGACTCAGCCCTGACGCTGCTTGTGGCGCGGGTTGGACTTGCAGATGACCATCACGCGCCCGTGGCGGCGGATCACCTTGCAGTGCTCGCAGATGGGCTTGACGCTCGGGTTGACCTTCATGATTTTCCTGTTTCGCTGTCTTCGTGCCTCGCGCGGGCGTGAGCCCGCCGGAGACCGTTACTTCTCGACCGGTCTAGCGATAGCGATAGACGATACGGCCGCGCGTGAGGTCGTAGGGGCTGAGCTCTACGACGACGCGGTCCTCGGGGATGATGCGGATGTAGTTCTGCCGCATCTTTCCCGAGATCGTGGCGAGGACCTTGTGCCCGTTGCTCAGCTCAACGCGGAACATCGCGTTGGGAAGCGCCTCGGAGATCACACCTTCGATCTCGATGACACCGTCTTTCTTGGCCATACACTCGCTTACGCCTGGCAGACCGGCCGGTCTGCGGTGGATAGGTGGATGGTGCCGGCATCTCGAGAGAGACACGCCGAAGAAGGCGCAAGGCACCAAAGATCTAGTGTACGTGATATCGCACAACCCGGCAAATGCCGTGCACCCCTCACCCGATCCGGTCGACGATGTCGAGCTGCGGGTCGCCCGTCAGCTCGATGCGCTCACCGTTCACCGTCACCGTCGGAGTCCCGCGACTGCCGTTCTCGTCGGCGGGCATGTCGCCGGTCATCGCCGCGACGAAGCGATCGTAGGTGCGATCGGTGATGCACGCGGCGGCATCCTCCGCTCCCGCTTCGGCGGCGATGCCGATGATCTGCTCATCCGTCAGTCCAGCCGTGCCCTCTGCAGGCTGGTTCTCGTACATCGACACGACGAACGGCGTGACCGCCTCGGGAGCGGACTCCGCGACGCAGTACAGCGCATTCGCGGCGCGCGTGGAGAACTCGGTCCCCTGCGAGTAGCGATCCAGGATCGCCACGGGGTGGTACTCGAGCGTGATCGATCCGTCGTCCACGAGATCCTGGAGCGTCTGACCGTAGATCTGCTCGAACTGGTTGCAGATCGGGCACATGAAATCGATGTAGGTCGCGACGACGTCGCCGCCATCTCCCACCGAGATGGCGCCGGTGTCCGCGTTCACGATGCCCGAGTCGGGCGCAGGGCCCGCCGACGTCGCGCTGTTGTTGATCCAGACCACAGCCACCGCGGCGACCACGAGAACGGCGACGACGGCAATGGAGATCCAGATTGCGAACCAGTTCGTGCGCTTGCCTGCAGCTGCGGCCATCGGTGTCGTCCCCTCGCGACTCAGGAGATCGGCGCGGGTGTCACACCGAAGGGCGCGAGGCCTGCGGCCCCGCCGTCGGGCGCCGTGAGCACCCAGAGACCCCCATCATGCACCGCGACGCTGTGCTCCCAATGAGAACCCGCGGAACCGTCGAGCGTCGAGACGGTCCACTCGTCGTCCTCCACGAGCGTTGCCGGGTCTCCGGAGACCACCATCGGCTCGATGGCCACGACCAGCCCCGGTCGCACCTCGGGTCCGCGATCGGAGACGCGGTAATTGAACACGGGCGGGGCCTCGTGCATCTTGCGGCCGATGCCGTGCCCGACGTAGTCCTGCAGGATTCCGTAACTGCGGCCGCTCTGCGCGCTCGCCTGCTCGATGTGGCCCTCGATCGCCGCCCCCACCTCGCCGAGGTGCCGGGCGGTCGCCAGGGCGGCGATGCCCGCCCACAGCGACCCCTCGGTCACGCGGGAAAGCTCTTCGCGCTCGGTCACGACGTCGGGGCGCGCAGGGTCGGGAAGCACGATCGTGAAAGCGCTGTCGCCGTTCCAGCCCTCGAACTCCGCTCCGGCATCCACCGAGAGGATGTCGCCCGCCTGCAGCACCCGGGGGCCGGGGATGCCGTGCACCACCTGCTCGTTGACCGAAGTGCACACCGTATGGCGGTAGCCGCGGACGAGTTGGAAGTTCGAGCGGGCTCCGGCGGAGCGGATCACGCGTGACGCCTCCGCGTCGAGCTCGAGAGTCGTGACTCCAGGAGCGACGATGGCCCGAACCGCCGCGAGCGCGTCGGCTGTGATCGTTCCCGGGCGGATCATCGCCCGCAGCTGTGCGGGGGATTTGTAGAGCGAGCGGCGCAGGGCCACGTCAGGCCGCGGCCCGACGCGCCAGTCCCCGCGCCTCGAGGGCCGCGAAGATGCGCTCGGTGATCTCGTCGAGCGAACCGACGCCGTCGATCCGGTCGACGATCCCCCGCTCGCGGTAGACGCCGAGGATCGGGGCGGTCTCGTTCTCATAGATGTCGAGACGTTTGGCGATCACCTCCGCGGTGTCGTCGGTGCGTCCCTGCTGCTGAGCCCGCAGGCTGAGCCGCTCGATGCTCTCGGCACGGGGCACGTCGAGCTCGATGACGGCATCGAGCTCTTCGCCCCGACCGGTGAGGAATTCGTCGAGGTGCGACACCTGACCGAGGTTGCGCGGGTAGCCGTCGAGAAGGAAGCCGCGTGCGGCATCGTCCTCTGCCAGGCGGTCGCGCACGATCTCGCTGGTGAGCTCGTCGGGGACCAGATTGCCCGCCTCGACGATCTGCTGCACTCGGCGCCCGAGCTCGGTGCCCTCCGTGATGTTGGCGCGGAAGACGTCGCCGGTCGAGACCACCGGCACGCCGTATGCGTCGCCGATGCGCACACCCTGTGTGCCCTTGCCCGAGCCCTGCGGGCCGACGATCAGAAGGCGAGCGGAGGTCTGGGTCATCGAAGAAGCCCTTCGTAGTGGCGCTGCTGCAGCTGCGCGTCGATCTGCTTGACGGTCTCGAGACCCACGCCGACGATGATCAGGATGGACGCGCCGCCGAACGGGAAGTTCTGGTTGGCGCCGACCGTCGCCAGGGCGATCAGGGGCAGGAGGGCGATGAGGCCCAGGTAGATCGACCCGGGCAGAGTGATGCGGGTGAGCACGTAGTCGAGGTACTCGGCCGTGGGCCGGCCTGCTCGGATGCCCGGGATGAAGCCGCCGTAGCGCTTCATGTTGTCGGCGACCTCGACCGGATTGAACGTGATCGCGACGTAGAAGTAGGTGAAGCCGATGATCAGGAGGAAGTAGACCAGCATGTAGAGCGGGTGATCGCCCGTGGTGAAGTACTGCGAGATCCAGACCACCCACCCGGCCGGCTCCTCCCCCGCGGCGGGCTGATTGAACTGCGCCAGCAGGGCCGGGATGTACAGCAGCGACGAGGCGAAGATCACAGGCACCACACCCGCCATGTTGACCTTGATCGGGATGTAGGTGTTCGTTCCGCCGTACGTGCGACGACCGACCATGCGCTTGGCGTACTGCACGGGGATCCGTCGCTGGGACTGTTCCACGAACACCACGAGCGCCACCACCACGATGCCGACCGCGAGCACCAGGAGGAAGGTCTCGAAGCCGCGCGCCTGCCAGATCGACCACATCGCGGCCGGGAAGGTCGCGGCGATCGAGGTGAAGATCAGCAGCGACATGCCGTTGCCGATGCCCCGCTCGGTGACGAGCTCGGCGAACCACATGATCAGGCCCGTACCGGCGGTCATCGTGATGATCATGAGCAGCTGCGCCCACCATGCCTCGTTCGTCAGCAGCTGCTCACACGCGGCGACGCCGGTGTTGCCGAAGAGCTGACCGCTGCGGGCCACGGTGACGAGCGTCGTCGACTGCAGCAGCGCGAGCGCGATCGTGAGGTAGCGCGTGTACTGCGTCAGTCGCGCCTGACCCGCCTGCCCCTCTTTGTAGAGGGTCTCGAAGTGCGGGATGACGACGCGCAGCAGCTGCGTGATGATCGTCGCCGTGATGTACGGCATGACGCCGAGGGCGAAGATCGACAGCTGGAGCAGTGCCCCGCCCGAGAAGAGATTGACCAGGGAGAGGAGACCCTCCATGCCCGCGTTCTGGCCGATGCACGACTGCACGTTGACGAAGTCGACGAACGGCGTCGGCACGTGGGCGCCCAGGCGGTAGAGCATGATGATGCCCAGAGTGAAGGCGATCTTCCGGCGCAGATCGGGAGTGCGGAAGATGCGCGCGATTGCGCTGAACAAGAAGGGGCCTCCTGAAAGGGAATGACGGCACCCGAGGGGCGACCAACCACCAGGGTAGCCCAGGCCGCCGAAGAGCGGTGTGGTGGGCTGTGCCCCGGGCGGATGCTCGCGCTCGCCAGGTGACGACGAAGGGGCCGGAGGATTCCTCCGACCCCTTCATGCGTGTTACTTGACGCTGCCGCCCGCGGCCACGATCTTCTGCTCGGCGGAACCCGAGACCTTGTCGACCGCGACGGTGAGCTTGACGGCGATGTCGCCGTCACCCAGCACCTTGACCTTCTCGTTCTTGCGAACCGCGCCCTTGGCCACGAGGTCGGCGACGGTGACGTCTCCGCCCGAGGGGTAGAGCTCCGCGAGCTTGGCCAGGTTCACGACCTGGTACTCGACGCGGAACGGGTTCTTGAACCCGCGCAGCTTCGGGGTGCGCATGTGCAGCGGCATCTGCCCACCCTCGAAGCCGACGCGAACGGTGTTGCGGGCCTTCGTGCCCTTGGTGCCGCGACCTGCCGTCTTGCCCTTCGAGCCCTCACCGCGACCCACGCGGGTCTTGGGCTTGTTGGCACCCGGAACGGGGCGCAGGTGGTGCACCTTCAGCACGCCGGGCCGCGACGCGGGAGCGTCGGTGCCCGCGGCATCCTTCTTCGCGGGGGCCTTGGCGGCCTTGTCCGCTGCCGGCTTCTTGGCCGC
Source organism: Microbacterium sp. HA-8 (assembly GCF_046111165.1). Taxonomy (NCBI): domain Bacteria; kingdom Bacillati; phylum Actinomycetota; class Actinomycetes; order Micrococcales; family Microbacteriaceae; genus Microbacterium; species Microbacterium sp. HA-8. Next base: position 611,629 of record NZ_CP162025.1, on the reverse strand, counting down.
CGGCTTCTTGGCGGGAGCCTTGGCCTCGGCCTCGGCGGCCTGGACCTTCTCGTTCTCAGCCATCAGTCGATCTCCTCAACCTTGACGAGGTGAGCGACCGTGTTGACATAGCCGCGGGTCTGGGCGTCATCGGGACGGACGACCGAGTCGCCGATCCGCTTGAGGCCGAGGCTCCGCAGCGTGTCGCGCTGGTTCTGCTTCTCGCTCACCTTGGACTTGACCTGGGTCACCTTCAGACGGGCGGCCATCAGACACCTGCCTTCGCGTTCGCAACCTGCTCGGCCTCTGCCCGGATCAGACGCGCGGGCGCGACCTGGTCGAAGTCGAGGCCACGACGGGCGGCAACGGCGCGCGGCTCTTCGAGCTGCTTGAGAGCCGCCACGGTGGCGTGCACGATGTTGATCGTGTTCGATGACCCGAGCGACTTCGAAAGGACGTCGTGGATGCCGGCGCACTCGAGCACGGCACGCACCGGGCCACCGGCGATGACACCGGTACCGGCCGCGGCGGGACGGAGCAGGACGACGCCGGCTGCGGCCTCACCCTGCACGGGGTGCGGGATCGTCACGCCGACACGGGGGACGCGGAAGAAGTTGCGCTTGGCCTCTTCGACACCCTTCGAGATCGCCAGGGGCACCTCGCGGGCCTTGCCGTAGCCGACGCCGACGAGACCGTTGCCATCGCCCACGACGACGAGCGCCGTGAAGCTGAAGCGACGACCACCCTTGACGACCTTCGACACACGGTTGATGGTGACGACGCGCTCCAGGAACTGACTCTTGTCGGCGTCACGCGAACCGCGGTCGCGGTTGGGGTTGCGCTCACGGCCGCCGCGACGGGCCTCGCGGGGCTCGCGCTCTGCGGGGGCCTCCGTGGCGACGCCTTCGGCGGGCGCCTCGGTGGTGGCGGACACGTTGTTCTCCTTGTTGTCGGTGCTCACAGGTTCAGCCCGCCCTCTCGCGCGCCATCGGCGATGGCGGCGACGCGGCCTGCGTAGCGGTTGCCGCCGCGGTCGAACACGGCGGCGGAGACCCCGGCGGCCTTCGCGCGCTCGGCGACGAGCTCGCCGACCTTGCGGGCCTTGGCGGTCTTGTCACCGTCGTGCGAACGAAGGTCGACCTCGAGGGTCGAAGCGGAGGCCACGGTGTGGCCCTTGCTGTCATCCACGAGCTGGACGAAGACGTGACGCGCAGAGCGGGTCACGACCAGACGCGGACGATCGGGGGTGCCGACGACCTTCTTGCGAAGGCGGGCATGACGACGCGCGCGGGCGTCGGACTTTGTCTTGACAGCCATGGCTACTTACCACTCTTTCCGGCCTTGCGACGCACGACCTCGCCGGCGTACCGCACACCCTTGCCCTTGTAGGGCTCGGGCTTGCGGATCTTGCGGATGTTGGCGGCCGCCTCGCCGACGGCCTGCTTGTCGATTCCGCTGACGGTCACCTTGTTGTTGCCCTCGACGGTGAACGCGATGCCGGCGGGCGGCTCGACGAGCACCGGGTGCGAGAAGCCCAGGGCGAACTCGATGTTGCTGCCCTTCTGAGCGACACGGTAACCCGTGCCGACGACTTCGAGGCCCTTGGTGTAGCCCTGGGTGACGCCGATGATGTTGTTACTGATCAGCGTGCGGGTCAGACCGTGCAGCGAGCGGGACTCCCGCTCGTCGTCGGGGCGGGTGACGAGAACCTGGTTCTCCTCGACTTTGACCTCGATGGGGCGCGAGACGACGAGGTTCAGCTCACCCTTGGGGCCCTTGACCTGAACCTGCTGCCCGTCCACCGCCACGGTGACACCGGCAGGAATGTCGATGGGGAGACGTCCGATACGTGACATCGCGGATCACCACACGTAGGCGAGGACTTCCCCACCCACGCCCTTCTGCTCGGCCTGACGGTCGGTGAGAAGACCGGAGGAAGTGGACAGGATGGCCACGCCCAGACCGCCGAGGACCTTGGGGATCTCGGTCGAGCGCGCGTAGACGCGCAGGCCGGGCTTCGACACGCGCTTGATGCCCGCGATCGAACGCTCGCGGTTGGGCCCGTACTTGAGGGTCATCGTCAGGGTCTGCCCGACGCGCGCGTCCGACACCTCCCAGGACTGGATGTAGCCCTCGCGCTGGAGGATCTCGGCGATGTGCGTCTTGAGCTTCGAGCTCGGCAGGCTCACGGAATCGTGGTGCGCCGAGTTCGCGTTGCGCAGACGGGTCAGCATGTCTGCGACCGGGTCTGTCATTGTCATGAGGTGTGATTCCTTCGTTCACCAGGTTTCGGCTGCCTGTTCAAGGCAGACGACCTGTGGTGGGTGGATTACTGCTGTGCGTTCTCGTCGCGGAACGGGAAGCCCAGGTGACGCAGGAGCGCCCGGCCCTCGGCATCCGTCTTCGCCGAGGTCACGACCGTGATGTCGAAGCCGCGGACGCGGTCGATCTTGTCCTGATCGATCTCGTGGAACACCGACTGCTCCTGCAGACCGAACGTGTAGTTGCCGTTGCCGTCGAACTGCTTGGGCGAGAGTCCGCGGAAGTCGCGGATGCGCGGAAGCGCCAGCGACGTGAGGCGGTCCAGGAACTCCCAGGCGCGGTCGCCACGAAGGGTGACGTGCGCGCCGATGGCCTGGCCTTCGCGCAGCTTGAACTGCGCGATCGACTTGCGCGCCTTCGTGACGACGGGCTTCTGACCCGTGATCTTGGTGAGGTCATCGACCGCACCCTCGATCACCTTGCTGTCGCGAGCGGCTTCGCCGACACCGGTGTTCACCACGACCTTGACCAGACCGGGGATCTGGTTGACGTTGGCGTAGCCGAACTCCTCCTGCAGCTTCTGCTGGATCTCGGCACGGTACTTCTGCTTCAGGCGCGGCTGGATCTTGCCAGCCGGCGCGGCAGTGGTGGTGCTCATCAGAGGTCCTTACCTGACTTCTTCGCGTAGCGCACGCGGACCGTGCGCTTGACGCCGTCCTTGGTCTGCTCCTCGACGCGGTGGCCGACACGGGTCGGCTTCTTCGTCTCGGGGTCGACCAGGGCGACATTCGAGATGTGGATGGGGGCCTCGATCGTCTCGATGCCGCCCGTCTTCGTCCCACGCTGCGTCTGGCCGACGCGCGTGTGCTTGGTGACGTAGTTGACGCCCTCGACGATCACGCGGTTGCGCTCGGAGAGGACCTCGAGGACCTTGCCCTGCTTGCCGCGGTCACCGCCGCGCTCGGGCTTGGCCCCCGAGATGACCTGGACGAGGTCACCCTTCTTGATCTTCGCCATGACTAAATGACCTCCGGCGCGAGCGAGACGATCTTCATGAACTTCTTGTCGCGAAGCTCACGACCGACCGGCCCGAAGATGCGGGTGCCGCGGGGCTCCCCGTCGTTCTTCAGGATGACGGCGGCGTTCTCGTCGAACTTGATGTAGGAACCGTCGGCACGACGGGTCTGCTTGACGGTGCGGACGATGACGGCCTTGACCACATCGCCCTTCTTGACGTTGCCGCCCGGGATCGCGTCCTTGACGGTCGCGACGATCGTGTCGCCGAGACCGGCGTAGCGACGGTGCGAACCACCGAGCACGCGGATGGTGAGCAACTCCTTGGCGCCGGTGTTGTCGGCGACCTTGAGACGGGATTCCTGCTGGATCACTTCGCCTTCTCCAGGATCTCGACCAGGCGCCAGCGCTTGGTCGCGCTCAGCGGGCGGGTCTCGTTGATGAGAACGAGGTCGCCGATCCCGGCGGTATTGCCCTCGTCGTGCGCCTTGACCTTCGACGTGCGACGGATGACCTTGCCGTAGAGGGGGTGCTTCACGCGGTCCTCGACCTCGACGACGATCGTCTTGTCCATCTTGTCGCTGACGACGTAGCCGCGACGGGCCTTGCGGTACCCGCGGGCGTCGGCGTCGCGCACATCGTGCGCGGCGCTCTCGTGGCCGCGCACCTCGGCGGTCTCGGCCTCAGCGGCCTTCTTCGTGGTGGCCATCACTCAGCCTCTCCTTCGGCGTCGGCCGAGGTGTCCTCGGTCTTCTTCGCCTTCGTCTTCTTGGCCTTCGTCGCGACCTCCGCGGGGGCGGGCGTGGCACGGATGCCGAGCTCGCGCTCACGGATCACGGTGTAGAGCCGCGCGATGTCGCGCTTGACGGCGCGGATGCGGCCGTGGCTCTCGAGCTGGCCGGTGGCCGACTGGAAGCGCAGGTTGAACAGCTCTTCCTTGGCCTTGCGCAGCTCCTCGACGAGGCGCTGGTCTTCGAACGTGTCGAGCTCGGTGGAAGCGAGCTCCTTGGTGCCGATCGCCATTACGCGTCGCCCTCCTCGCGCTTGATGATGCGTGCCTTCAAGGGCAGCTTGTGGATGGCACGGGTCAGGGCCTCGCGAGCGAGCTCCTCGTTGACTCCGGCGACCTCGAAGAGGACGCGACCCGGCTTGACGTTTGCGACCCACCACTCGGGCGAGCCCTTACCCGAACCCATGCGGGTTTCGGCGGGCTTCTTCGTGAGCGGACGGTCGGGGTAGATGTTGATCCACACCTTTCCGCCGCGCTTGATGTGACGGGTCATCGCGATACGAGCGGACTCGATCTGCCGGTTGGTCACGTAAGCGGGCGTGAGTGCCTGGATGCCGAACTCACCGAAGCTGACCTTCGTGCCACCGGTCGCCTGACCGGATCGGCCCGGGTGGTGCTGCTTGCGGTACTTGACCTTGCGAGGGATAAGCATTACGCCGATGCTCCTTCTGCGACGGGGGCCTCGTTGCGGGGGCCACGGCGACGATCGCCGCCGCGGTCGTCACGACCGCGGGACTGCTTCGGCGCGTTGGCCTGCTCGCGAGCGAGCTCCTTGTTGGTGAGGTCGCCCTTGTAGATCCACACCTTCACGCCGATACGGCCGAACGTCGTCTTGGCCTCGTAGAAGCCGTAGTCGATGTTCGCGCGGAGGGTGTGCAGGGGCACGCGGCCCTCGCGGTAGAACTCCGAACGGCTCATCTCCGCGCCGCCGAGGCGGCCGGAGACCTGGATGCGGACACCCTTGGCGCCGGCGCGCTGTGCACCCTGCAGGCCCTTGCGCATCGCGCGACGGAATGCCACGCGGGCGGAGAGCTGCTCGGCGATGCCCTGGGCGACGAGCTGCGCGTCGGCCTCGGGGTTCTTCACCTCGAGGATGTTGAGCTGGATCTGCTTGCCGGTGAGCTTCTCGAGATCGGCGCGGATGCGCTCGGCCTCGGCGCCGCGGCGGCCGATCACGATGCCCGGGCGGGCGGTGTGAATGTCGACGCGCACGCGATCGCGGGTGCGCTCGATCTCGATGTTGCTGACGCCCGCTCGATCGAGGGAGGTCTGCAGCATCTTGCGGATCTTGATGTCCTCGGCCACGTAGTCGGCGTAGCGCTGTCCGGGCTTCGTCGAGTCGGAGAACCAGCGCGACACGTGGTCGGTGGTGATGCCGAGGCGGAAGCCGTACGGGTTTACCTTCTGTCCCATTACTTGCTCGCCTTCTTGCTCTTGGTCTCGGTCGACGAGCCGGCGGCGTCTGCGACCTCGGGGGTCGAAAGCACCACGGTGATGTGGCTCGTGCGCTTCTTGATCTGGAAGGCCCGACCTTGCGCGCGGGGCTGGAAGCGCTTGAGCGTCGTGCCCTCGTCGACGTACGCGTTGGCCACGTACAGGTCCTGCTCGTCCAGGTATTCCCCGTCCTTGTCGGCCTTCACGCGGGCGTTGGCCATGGCCGACGCAACCAGCTTGTAGATCGGCTCGCTCGCGCTCTGGGGCGCGAACTTAAGGATGGCGAGGGCTTCCTCGGCCTGCTTGCCCTTGATGAGGGCGACGACACGACGAGCCTTCTGAGGGGTCACGCGGATGTGCTTGACGCGTGCGATGGAATCCACCATGTGTTCTCCTCCTCCGTTTCTCTGCAGAGCGCCACCGCGTCAGCGGCGGCGGCCCTTCTTGTCGTCCTTCTCGTGGCCGCGGAAGGTGCGGGTGGGCGCGAATTCGCCCAGCTTGTGGCCGACCATGGTCTCGGTCACGAACACGGGGATGTGCTTGCGACCGTCGTGCACGGCGATCGTGTGGCCGAGCATGGCCGGCACGATCATCGAGCGACGGGACCAGGTCTTGATGACGTTCTTCGAACCCGATTCGTTCTGAGCGGCGACCTTGCGAAGCAGGTGCTCGTCGACGAAGGGGCCCTTCTTGAGACTGCGTGGCATCTTCTGTTCCTACCTACTTGCGCTTCTTGCCGGCGTTGCGACGGCGGACGATCAGCTGGTCGCTTTCCTTGTTGGCGTGGCGGGTGCGACCCTCCTGCTTGCCCCACGGCGAGACGGGGTGGCGACCACCGGACGTCTTGCCCTCACCACCACCGTGAGGGTGGTCGACGGGGTTCATCGCGACACCGCGCACGGTCGGGCGGACGCCCTTCCAGCGCTTGCGGCCGGCCTTGCCCCAGTTGATGTTGGACTGCTCGGCGTTTCCGACCTCGCCGACGGTCGCGCGGCAGCGCGCGTCGACGTTGCGGATCTCGCCCGAGGGCAGACGCAGCTGGGCGTAGGGCCCATCCTTCGCGACCAGACGGACGGCAGCTCCCGCGGAGCGCGCCATCTTCGCGCCGCCACCCGGGCGCAGCTCGATGGCGTGCACGACGGTACCGGTCGGGATGTTGCGCAGCGGCAGGTTGTTGCCGGGCTTGATGTCGGCGCCGGCACCCGACTCGACGACGTCACCCTGGGAGAGCTTGTTCGGCGCGAGGATGTAGCGCTTCTCGCCGTCGGCGTAGTGCAGCAGGGCGATGCGGGCGGTGCGGTTGGGGTCGTACTCGATGTGAGCGACCTTCGCGTCGATGCCGTCCTTGTCATTGCGACGGAAGTCGATGACGCGGTACTGACGCTTGTGTCCGCCGCCGATGTGGCGCGTCGTGATGCGCCCCTGGTTGTTGCGGCCGCCGGTCTTGCTCAGCGGGCGCAGCAGCGACTTCTCGGGCGTCGAACGCGTGATCTCGGCGAAGTCTGCGACCGACGAGCCTCGGCGACCGGGGGTCGTCGGCTTGTACTTGCGAATAGCCATTGTTCTCTAGTCCTCTATCCCGATCGTCAGCCGACGGCCGTGAAGATGTCGATGGTGCCCGAGCGCAGCGTGACGATGGCGCGCTTGGTGTCCTTGCGCTTGCCGATGCCGAAGCGGGTGCGGCGGGCCTTGCCCACGCGGTTGATCGTGTTGACCGAGGCGACCTTGACGCCGAAGATCTTCTCGATGGCGAGCTTGATCTCCGTCTTGTCCGAACGCGGGTCCACCAGGAAGGTGTACTTGCCCTCGTCGATGAGCCCGTAGCTCTTCTCCGAGACGACCGGTCCGAGGATGACGTCGCGCGGGTCCTTGTTCACAGCGGTCATGCCGAGACCTCCGAGGTGTCGGCCGTCTTCGAGGCGACGAAGGCGTCGTAGGCGGCCTTGGTGAAGACGATGTCGTCCGAGACGAGCACGTCGTAGGCGTTGAGCTGATCGAAGGGCAGCACGTGCACGTACGCGAGATTGCGGACGCTCTTCACGGTGACCTCGTCGGCGCGGTCGATGACCACGAGCACGTTCTTCGTCGGCGCGACGCCGGCGAGGTAGGTCGCGGCCGCCTTCGTCGAGGGGGCGCCCTCGATGCCGAACGACTCGACGACGTGCAGGCGGTTGCCCCGCGCACGGTCGCTGAGCGCTCCCAGCAGTGCTGCGGCGATCATCTTCTTGGGCGTGCGCTGCGAGTAGTCGCGCGGTTTGGGGCCGTGCACGATGCCACCGCCGGTCATGTGCGGCGCGCGGATCGACCCCTGACGGGCGTTACCCGTGCCCTTCTGCTTGAAGGGCTTGCGGCCGGCACCCGAGACCTCACCGCGACGCTTGGTCGAGTGGGTGCCCTGGCGAGCCGCCGCGCGCTGCGCGACGACGACCTGGTGGATCAGCGGGATGTTCGTCTTGACGTCGAAGACCGCGGCGGGCAGCTCGACGGAGCCTGCCTTCTTGCCGTCGGTGCCCTGGACATCGAGCGCGAGAGTCGAGTCAGCCATGCGCTCAGGCCCCCTTCACTGCGTTGCGGACGTAGACCATGCGGCCACGCGCACCGGGCACGGCGCCCTTGACGAGCAGCAGACCCTTCTCGGCGTCGATGGCGTGCACGGTCAGGTTCTGGACGGTCACGCGCTCGCCACCCATACGGCCGGCCATGCGCATGCCCTTGAAGACGCGGCTCGGGGTCGACGATGCGCCGATCGAGCCGGGCTTGCGGTGGTTGCGGTGCGCACCGTGGGAAGCCGAGACGCCCTTGAAGTTGTGGCGCTTCATGACACCCGCGGTGCCCTTGCCCTTGCTGGTTCCGACGACGTCGACCAGCTGGCCCGCCTCGAAGACACCGTCGACCGTGAGCTCCTGACCGAGTGAGTAGTCAGATGCGTCCGCGGTGCGGATCTCGGTGAGGTGGCGGCGCGGCGTGACGCCGGCGGCCTCGAAGTGCGCGGTGAGGGGCTTGTTCACCTTGCGGGGGTCGATCTGCCCGTAGGCGATCTGAACCGCGTTGTAGCCGTCGCGCTCGGGCGTGCGAACCTGGGTGACCACGTTCGGCGCGAGCTCGATGACGGTGACGGGGACGAGCTTGCCCTGCTCGTTCCAGACCTGGGTCATGCCGAGCTTGGTGCCCAGCATCCCCTTCGAAATCTTGTTGTTGATGTCGGCCATGTCGATCCTCAGAGCTTGATCTCGATGTTGACGTCGGCCGGAAGGTCGAGGCGCATCAGCGAGTCGACGGCCTTGGGCGTCGGGTCGACGATGTCGATCAGACGCTTGTGGGTGCGCATCTCGAAGTGCTCGCGGCTGTCCTTGTACTTGTGGGGCGACCGGATGACGCACACGACGTTCTTCTCGGTCGGAAGGGGCACGGGGCCCACGACGGTCGCGCCCGCACGGGTCACGGTGTCGACGATCTTGCGCGCCGACGTGTCGATGACCTCGTGGTCATACGACTTCAGGCGAATGCGGATCTTCTGTCCCGCCATTGTCTGCTCACTCTCTTTCCGCGTCATACCTCTTCGGGCATCGGACGCACGGCGGCGCAGTTCTCCTGCGCCGGGCACATCTCCCGCTCTCGCGGGTTCTGCTGCACCACTGTTCTGATGTCACGCCGCATGCCGGAGCATCCGGTTTCCGTCGCCCTCGCACGCGTGCGAGCCTCCCGCGAGGGAAGTGCGTCGGATTGTGGTGTTCTGCTGCCTGCGGCCTAGGCTCTGCGCTGACGCGGCCTATGCACTGCCCTGGCAGTGATCCGGCGCGCGCAGTACGGGCACGCCGGAATGTGGAACCTGAATAGTCTACGTGCAGCCCGGGCGTGTCGCAAATCGCGCCGCCCAGTCGGAGTGTCGCGCATCGGGTACGTAGCGCCACACCCCGAGCGGCTCGGGCACCGTGTGGATCCCTCGAGCCCGGTGCGTGAGCCCAGCCGAAACCCTTCCGATACGTGAACCTTGTAGCATGTGCCCATGCGGGGGGCATCTGGGGACATGGACGACCGAACGAGCGACACGACCGAGCGGGCGGAGTCCCGACGGCCGAAACCGCCTCGATGGCTTCTCCCCCTCGCCGCGACCGTGGGCGGAGTCTCGCTCGTCGCCGCCGGCATCTGGACGCTCTCACCTCTGGCGGTGCGCGCCCAGTCGGACCCGGCGCCCACCGTCACGTCGATCGTGCCCATGATCACCTCGACCGTCCCCGCCGGAACGTCGGCCGTGCTGGCCGGTCCCGGTATCGATCCCACGGGCCAGACCGTCTCCACGGACGGTGTCCGCGCGTTCATCGCCAGCCTGCCGGCAGAGGGTGTGCGGGCGATCGAGGTGCCCGCCGGCAGCGTCATCCAGCTGGACGGGACGATCGAGATCCCAGGCGACACCGTCCTGCGCGGCGGCGGCGAGCTGCGCTTCACGGCCGGTATCGAGAACGCGGCCGCCCTCAGCGTCATCGGAGACAACGTCGAGATCTCCGGGGTGACCCTGACGAATCCGAACGAGCTGGGCACCGCCGAAGGCGACCGCAACTACGGCATCGAGATCAAGGCGTCCGATGTGCGGGTCCTCGGCAACCACATCGAGCTCTTCCAGAACGGCATCGCGGTGCGATACGGCGGCGAGTTCCACGACATCGTCATCGCCAACAACAGGGTCAAGGACGTCATCGGCGTCGGTGGTGGCCCGACGTCCCCCGAGAACCTCGGCGAAGACCGCGGTGATGGGATCGTCGTTTGGGGCGCTCAGGCGACGATCACGGGCAATATCGTCAACGCCAAGGAGGGCACCGATGCCCGGGTGGGCATCCACACCGAGAGCATCACCCTCGGCAACGAGGTCGATGCCCCGCACTCCGCATCGATGGTGACGATCTCGGGCAACGTCGTCTACGGGACCTTCCGCCGCTCGATCGTCAGCGAGAACGTCGCCCACACCACGATCACGGGAAACACGGTCGCGGACGCAACCTGGTGGAGCATCGCAGTGATCCTCCAGTCCCACGACAGCGTCGTCAGCGGCAACACCGTCCTCTACACTCGCACGGCGGACGACAACCAGGGGCAGAATTATGATCCACGACGCGCTCCGATCATGATCTACGGCGGCGTGGAGCGCGCACAGGTCACCGACAACTCGCTCGTGGTCAAACCCGGTGCTTCGGCGCGCGCCTTCGTCGTCGTCCAGGGTGAGGGCGACCAGGTCCCCACCGACATCACGATCGACGGCAACACGGGTTACAACGAGGGCGCTGCCGTGGAAGACGGACTCACCACCGTCGGACGCGTGGACGGCCTCCGTATCACCGACAACCGCTTCCGCGGCTTCGACGCCGCGGGTATCGCTCTCGGCGACCTCGCGTCGTACCTCGTCGACCGCAATGAGCTGCGAGGGACGGCCGCCGAGGTCGGCATTCGCGTCGGAGGGGATGCCGGCCCCGGGCGGATCACCGGGAACACGATCTCCGGTGCGGATGCTGCCGTCGACGCTCCCGCCGGCGCACAGGTCGCCGACAACACGGGGCCGTAGTCACCCACGCACGACGAAGGGGCCGGGCCCGAAGGCCCGACCCCTTGTCGGTGAGTCTCGAGGACTTACTTGATGATCTTCGTGACCGTTCCGGCGCCGACGGTGCGGCCACCCTCACGGATCGCGTAGCCGAGGCCCTCTTCCATGGCGATGGGCTGGATCAGCTCGACCGTCATGTCGGTGGTGTCGCCGGGCATGACCATCTCGGTGCCCTCGGGCAGCGTGATGACGCCGGTGACGTCGGTGGTGCGGAAGTAGAACTGCGGGCGGTAGTTCGTGTAGAAGGGGTTGTGACGGCCACCCTCCTCCTTGGACAGGATGTACGCCGTGCCCTCGAAGTTGGTGTGGGGCGTGACAGAACCCGGCTTCACGACGACCTGGCCGCGCTCGACATCGTCGCGCTTGAGGCCACGGAGCAGCAGACCGCAGTTCTCGCCGGCCCACGCCTCGTCGAGCTGCTTGTGGAACATCTCGATACCGGTGACCGTGGTCTTCTGCGTCGGGCGGATGCCGACGATCTCGACCTCGGAGTTGATGCCCAGCGTGCCACGCTCGGCGCGACCCGTGACGACGGTGCCGCGACCGGTGATCGTGAAGACGTCCTCGATCGGCATCAGGAACGGCTTGTCCTTGTCGCGCACGGGGTCGGGGATCGACTCGTCGGCGGCGTCCATCAGCTCGAGGATCGACTTGGTCCACTCGGCGTCTCCCTCGAGAGCCTTCAGGCCCGAGACACGGATGACCGGAGCGTCGTCGCCGGGGAAGCCCTGGCTCGAGAGCAGCTCGCGGACCTCGAGCTCGACGAGCTCGAGGATCTCCTCGTCGTCGACCATGTCGGCCTTGTTCAGGGCCACCATCAGGTACGGCACGCCGACCTGCTTGGCCAGCAGAACGTGCTCGCGCGTCTGCGCCATCGGGCCGTCGGTGGCGGCGACCACGAGGATCGCGCCGTCCATCTGAGCGGCACCGGTGATCATGTTCTTGATGTAGTCGGCGTGACCCGGGGCGTCGACGTGCGCGTAGTGACGCTTCGGGGTCTCGTACTCGACGTGCGAGATGTTGATCGTGATGCCGCGCTGACGCTCCTCCGGAGCCGAGTCGATCGACGCGAAGTCGCGCTGCACGTTGGTGGCCGACGGGTACGTGTCGGCGAGCACCTTCGAGATCGCGGCGGTGAGCGTGGTCTTGCCGTGGTCGACGTGACCGATCGTTCCGATGTTCACGTGCGGCTTGGTCCGCTCGAACTTGGCCTTAGCCACTGGGTCCTCCTCAGGACGTCGAGTAGAAGCTCCGGGCGCTGGATTGCGACCGGTTCTCTACGGGGATGGTTCTCAGCTTAGTAGAGAGAGTTGTTCTGAATCTGTGTGAAGTTGTGTGGGCCGGGCCCCTCGGCGAACTCGGGGCCCGGCGGCCCCGGACGCCGGTCGGCGTGAAACCGACCGACGCCGACGACGCTACTCGCCCTTGTTCTTCTGGACGATCTCGTCAGCGACCGCACGAGGGACCTCGGCGTAGCTGTCGAACACCATCGAGTACACGGCGCGTCCCGAGGTCTTCGACCGCAGGTCGCCGATGTAGCCGAACATCTCGGACAGCGGCACATTGGCGCGCACGACCTTGACGCCGGAGGCGTCCTCCATCGACTGGATCTGACCGCGACGGGAGTTGAGGTCGCCGATCACGTCGCCCATGTACTCCTCGGGCGTGCGCACCTCGACGGCCATGAGCGGCTCGAGCAGGACGGGGCTCGCCTTGCGCACGGCCTCCTTGAAGCCCATGGAGCCCGCGATCTTGAACGCCATCTCGGAAGAGTCGACGTCGTGCGATGCGCCGTCCATCAACGTCGCCTTGACGCCGACCATCGGATAGCCCGCGAGGACGCCGACGTTCATGGCGTCCTGGAAGCCCTGGTCGACGGGCGCGATGTACTCGCGCGGGATGCGACCACCGGTGACCTTGTTCTCGAACTCGTAGGTCTTCTCGGCCGTGACCTCGAGAGGCTCGAGCGCGAACTGGATCTTGGCGAACTGACCCGATCCACCGGTCTGCTTCTTGTGCGTGTAGTCGTGACGCTCGACGGCCTTCTTGATCGTCTCGCGGTACGCCACCTGCGGCTTTCCGACGTTGGCCTCGACCTTGAACTCACGCTTCATGCGGTCGACGAGGATGTCGAGGTGCAGCTCGCCCATGCCCTTGATCACGGTCTGAGCGGTTTCGGCGTTCTGCTCGACGCGGAAGGTCGGGTCCTCTTCGGCGAGCTTCTGGATCGCGAGACCGAGCTTCTCCTGGTCGGCCTTCGTCTTGGGCTCGATGGCGACCTCGATGACGGGCTCGGGGAACGTCATCGACTCGAGGACGACCTGGTTGCCCGGGTCGCTCAGGGTGTCGCCCGTGGTGGTGTCCTTCAGGCCGATGACCGCGTAGATGTGTCCCGCGGTGACCGAGTCGACCGGGTTCTCCTTGTTGGCGTGCATCTGGAAGATCTTTCCGATGCGCTCCTTGCGCTGCTTGGTCGAGTTGATGACCTGCGCACCGGAGTCGAGACCGCCCGAGTACACCCGGATGTAGGTCAGACGCCCGAAGAACGGGTGGGTCATGATCTTGAACGCGAGGGCGGCGAACGGCTCGGACGCGTCGGCGTGGCGAAGGATGACCTTCTCCTCGTCCTTCGGGTCGTGCGCCTCGACGGCGGGCATGTCCAGCGGGCTGGGCAGGTAGTCCACGACCGCGTCCAGCATGGGCTGGACACCGCGGTTCTTGAACGCCGAGCCGCACAGCACGGGGTAGATCTCGCTGTTGATCGTGAGCTTGCGGATCGCGCCCTTGATCTCGGCGACCGTCAGCTCCTCGCCGCCGAAGTACTTCTCCAGAAGCGCCTCGTCGGTCTCGGCGACCGTCTCCATGAGCTTCTCGCGGTACTCCGCGGCGCGCTCGGCGAGGTCTGCGGGGATCTCCTGCACCTCGTACTTGGCGCCCATGGTCACGTCACCCTTGGAGTCACCCGGCCACACGAGCGCGCGCATCTCGACCAGGTCGATCACACCGAGGAAGTCGTTCTCGGCGCCGATGGGGAGCTGCAGCACGAGCGGCTTGGCCCCCAGGCGCTTGACGATGGTGTCGACCGTGAAGTAGAAGTCGGCGCCGAGCTTGTCCATCTTGTTGACGAAGCAGATGCGGGGCACGTCGTACTTGTCGGCCTGACGCCAGACGGTCTCGGATTGGGGCTCGACGCCCTCCTTGCCGTCGAAGACCGCGACGGCACCGTCGAGGACGCGGAGGTTGCGCTCCACCTCGACGGTGAAGTCCACGTGACCCGGCGTGTCGATGATGTTGAGCTGGGTTCCGCCCCAGAAGCACGTCGTGGCGGCGGACGTGATCGTGATGCCGCGCTCCTGCTCCTGCGCCATCCAGTCCATCGTCGCGGCACCGTCGTGCACCTCGCCGATCTTGTGGGTGATGCCGGTGTAGAACAGGATGCGCTCGGTGGTGGTGGTCTTGCCGGCATCGATGTGCGCCATGATGCCGAAGTTGCGGACCTTGCTCAGGTCGGTGAGCACGTCTTGTGCCACGGGATGTTTTCCTTAGCTGTCGATAGGGAGAGGTCGTTCCGTCTCTGGGCTTCGGCCTCGCTCAACGACCGGGAACATGACCCGGTCGTTGAGCGAGCGAAGCGAGACGAGACGGTTTACCAGCGGTAGTGCGCGAAGGCGCGGTTCGACTCGGCCATCTTGTGGGTGTCTTCGCGGCGCTTGACCGCGGCACCCAGGCCGTTCGAGGCGTCGAGGATCTCGTTCTGCAGACGCTCGGTCATCGTCTTCTCACGACGGCCCTTCGCGTAGCTGACGAGCCAGCGCAGCGCGAGCGTGTTCGCGCGGTGCGGCTTGACCTCGACCGGCACCTGGTAGGTCGAACCGCCGACGCGGCGGCTGCGCACCTCGAGGGTGGGACGGACGTTGTCGAGAGCCTTCTTCAAGGTGGCGACGGCGTCCTGGCTGTTCTTGGCCTCCACGCCGCGCAGCGCGTCGTACACGATCGACTCGGCGAGCGACTTCTTGCCGTCGACGAGGATCTTGTTCACGAGCTGGGTGACGATGGGGGCGCCGTAGACCGGGTCGTTGACGACGGGGCGCTTCGGGGCGGGACCCTTGCGAGGCATGGTGCTTAACCCTTCTTCGCGCCGTAGCGGCTACGAGCCTGCTTACGGTTCTTGACGGCCTGGGTGTCGAGCGCACCGCGGACGATCTTGTAGCGGACACCGGGCAGGTCTTTCACACGACCGCCGCGGACGAGCACCATCGAGTGCTCCTGCAGGTTGTGGCCCTCACCGGGGATGTAGGCGGTGACCTCGGTGCCGTTGGAAAGCTTGACACGGGCGACCTTGCGCATCGCCGAGTTGGGCTTCCTGGGCGTGGTGGTGTAGACGCGCGTGCAGACGCCGCGCTGCTGCGGGTTCGCCTTGAGGGCGGGCGCCTTGGTCTTGGTGACCTTGGGCGAGCGACCCTTGCGAACCAACTGCTGAATGGTTGGCACAGATTCTCCTTGTTGTGCTGCACGGTGACAGCGTTCGTGTTCTCCCCCCGATGGCCGCGGATCATGTCGATCCGTGTCGCATCGAGTTCACGTAGACCCGCCCACGCGAAAGGATGAGTGACGCGTGTTGTGGTGGGTATGCCGTGGGGGTGGCCTGTTCGCAGGCCCTTTCCCGAAGATGTGCCGCTCGCACCCGGCGTCAGCGCCGGGGCGCGTCAGCAGGCACGCGTGAGCGCACACTCTGTCATGATACGCGCGCCGGGCGAGGCGGTCAAACGTGCGACGAGACTCAGCTAAAAGGTCCGGGAAGGGCTGCGCGTGCCTCACGTAGGAATGTCCGCGTAGTTCCCTGGGGTGATGAGCAGGGAGTTGTCGATGGCGGCGCGCCGTGAGATCACGAAGAAGTTCGCCCGCGAGTATGCGAAAGCAGGCAAGGAAGAGAAGGGCCGGCTGCTGGACGAGCTTGTGCACGCGACAGGCTGGACGCGTGATCACGCGCGCCGCGCGATCCGTGCCGCGAACGCACGCAAAGGTGCCGCGCGCGATCAGCAGCGTAAGCCGCGTGAGCGGAAGTACTCCTACGATGCGCTCGTGGTGCTGCAAGAAGTCTGGCGGCTGTCCGGGCAGCCGTCGGGAAAGTACTTCGCGGCGATCATGGACGACACCCTCGAACGCCTCGTCCGCTTCCGTGAGCTCGGCAAGGTCGAGCAGCGGGTCACACCGGAGGTGCTGGACGAGTTGCGATCGATGAGCGCCGCGACGATCGACCGGTACCTGAAACCGCACAAGGACGCCGCCTACCCGGTCGCGGTCTCGGGCACGAAGCCGTCCCACATCCTGCGCTCTTCGATCCCGACGCGCACCAGCATGGACGCCCCGCTGACCGTCCCGGGGTTCCTGGAGCTGGACACCGTCGCGCACTGCGGCCACTCCCTC
Organism: Microbacterium sp. HA-8; assembly: GCF_046111165.1. Lineage (NCBI taxonomy): Bacteria > Bacillati > Actinomycetota > Actinomycetes > Micrococcales > Microbacteriaceae > Microbacterium > Microbacterium sp. HA-8. The sequence goes on along the minus strand of NZ_CP162025.1, from coordinate 595,130 downwards.
AAAGGCGAGTTCCTGCGCACCCTGACCGGCACCGACCCGGTCGCGGGGTGGACGATGCTGCGCACGATCCGCAACAACGCCTACGTGCACGTGCACGGCGCCCTGGAATGGATGGTGAAGAACGCGCCCGTCCCGGTCGCCGGGCTCGACTTCGACAACGGATCCGAGTTCATGAACTGGGGCGTGATCGCCTGGGCGGACAAGAAGGAGATCCCCGTCACCCGGGGGCGTCCCTACAAGCACAACGACAACGCGCACGTCGAGCAACGCAACGGCGACTGGGTCCGCAAACACGCGTTCCGCTACCGCTACGAGACCGAGGCGGAGATGACCCTGCTCAACGAGCTCTGGGATTTCGTGATGGCCCGCAAGAACCATCTGCTGCCCTGCGTGAAAGCGATCGACTGGACCCACACCGCAGCCGGCCGGAAGAAGCGCGTCTACGACAAGCCACGTACCCCCTACCAGCGGTTGCTCGACGCCGGTGTGCTCGACGAGAAGACCCGCGCCCGACTGGAGCGCGAGCATGCGAAGCTGAACCCGGCACGGATCACCCGACGGATCAACCAGATCCAGCAACAACTCATCGAACTCGCCGCCGCCCGCACCCAGGGCACCCGCCCCGCCGCCTGAGCTACGCGGACATTTCACGTGAGGCAAGCATCACTCACTCCCGGACATCTTGACGTGAGGCAAGACGACGTGTGGTCGCCCGATCCGGCTTCTAGGGGCTCCAGAGGTAGAGCAGCGCGAAGAGCACGGTGCCGGCGAGCACGACGGCCCCGCCCACGGCGGCGAGGACGAGCCACAACCGCGCTCTCGCCGTCGCGCGCATCACCTGCTCCTGCCGTCGTCCGTCGAAGGGCGGCTGCGGGTGCCGGGCGACCACCGCGCCGCGGTCGGCCATGACCGGGGTGGCGGCGCGGGCGCCGAACGGATCCACGACAGGAGGGTCGGGCACGTGCGCGGCGCGCACGGTCGGCCGTTCCGCCCCGTTCGCGGGCTCGACCCGCGGCGGCTCGGGCTGACCTGCCTGCGCGCGGCGACGGGCCGCGCGGTGTGCTGCGATCGTGTCGCTCGTCGGCGGTGCGTCATCCTCGTCCTCCGTCGCCCGCCGGGGGCCCGGCCGGCCTCCTCGCGGGACCCGGAGAGTGGTGTCGTCGGTCTCGCGGTCTTCCCCGGCGGACTCTGCGAGCCGCACGTCGTCCGGCGTCCCTCCGCTCCGGCCGACGTCGCCGCTCACTCGCCCTCCCGCCGCACCTGCAGTTCGGCGTCCCCGAGGAGGAACCGGGCGCTCAGCCGCTCCGAGACCCCCGGCGCGGCGTCGACCTCGGCACCATCGGCGCCGATGAGGATCACCCCGTTCGTCGAGTCGAGATCGACAACGCGCCATCCCTCGGCGTCGAGCTCGAGTCGCGCGTGCGTTTTGGACACCGTCCGGGTCTCATCCGAGATCGGGACGAGCTGAGCGTCGGGGAACGCCTGATCCGGGGTCGGACGGCGACCGAGGATCACGGTGTCGCTCGTGAGGGGAACGGGCGCACCGAGCGGCGGCACGAGAGTCCAGGCCGTGCGACGACGCACGGCGACGAAGGTCTCGTCGAACGCGTCGTCGTCGGGGATCTCGGGCGCGGCATGCTGAGCCGACACCGAGGCGCGCGCCGATCTCGGCGAGCCGAGGGTGGGAGCGCCTGCGACGGCGGAGACCTCCGCGGACGTCTCGTAGTGAGGCTCGGAGCCGTCGGGCACGGTCAGCCGCAGGGCTCCCGGACCGGCGGTCGTCACGGCTGGCGGAGCCCAGGGATCGGAGGCCGGGGATGGGGCCGGGGGCGGGGGCGGAGTGCCGGCGGGCAGCGGCGCGACGCCCGCGCCGTCACCCATGTCGTCCTCACCGACGCCGGGTACCGCCCGGATGGGCGCGGCAGGGGGTGTCGGCGCCTGCGGGGCGTTCCGACCCTGCACGGGGAAGGTCTGGGTGAACGGAGCGCGGCTCTCGAATCCCGGCACGCGTGCGCCGTCGTCGGTCTCCCGCATGGTGGAGCGGAAAGCTGCCGCCGTCGGCGGGGCGGGGGCGGCCGGCGCAGATTCGGCTCCGGGCGGGCTGGTCGCGGGCACCACCGAAGGAAAGCCTCCGGTCGGGGCCGGCGGACGCGGCGGCACCTCGGGTCCGCCGGCCGCGCCGTGCGCGCCGAACACCGACGAGGCGGGCAGCCGGCTCGCGTAGGGCGTGGCGATCCGCTCGTCGAGCTCCGCGGGGATGCCGCGGCGGAGCGGGCCGGCCACGGTCGTCGTATCGGAGCCGATCCATCTCGCGGCCCCCCAGCCGAGGACGCTCGACCAGACGGGGAACACAAGCGCCGCCACGACGGTCATGCCCGACCCATACCCGAAGGCCCGCCCGATGCGGTGACAAGAGACCACCATGATCGCGTACAACGCGATCCACCCGAGGACGGGGACGAGGGCGAGAAGCACGAACCACGCCGTGAAGCCGCCGAGCCGGAGCACCACCGCGGTGTTGAGGAAGGGCACCCACGCCTGCCAGCCCTCCTCCCCCGCCTTTCGGAAGACGGCGGACAGGCTCAGCGCGGTCCAGACGTAGATCGCCAGAGAAACCAGGACGGAGGGAAGTGCGGTGACCAGGAGCGGGGAGTCGTTCATGTTGAGCGCGTGTCGCCCTTCGGGCGCCGCGTCCTCCTCTCGTGATGTCGTGTGGCGCCCGGTCGGGCGTCTGTGTTCCGGGATGCGAGAGCCTGGGTGAAGGATCTCAACGATACGGCCGCACGCGCCCGCTGCCACAGGCTTCGTCCGAGGACGAGCGCGCGGCGCTCATCCTCGACGATCCGCCAGAACTCGTCGACGTCGGACTCGGGCACGGCGGCGCCCGCGAAGACCGCGCGGTCGGCGCGCTCCGCGAGCACGGTGGCCTGCGGCGTCGCGTAGACCACCGCCTGCTCACTCCTCGTCCGCGCCGCGGGCGCGGGGAGACCCCGGTCCACGGCGGCATCGACGTACTCGTCCCAGCCGCCGATGATCGACCGCGCGCCGTCTGCCTCGTGCCGCCGCCGACGACGGCGGAGCACCTTGGCGACGAGGATGACGATGAGGGGACCGGCGATCAGTCCGAGCGCGGCGACGACGATCCCGATCGTGCGCAGCACGCGCCAAAGTGCCGTGAGATCGAGGGGACCCGTGTCATCTGTGTCCTCGGGGGATGCGACGTCCTGCTGGACCGGGTCGGGAGGCACGACCTCGTCGGCGGTCTCGGGCCGCACCTCGGTCGCGTTCTCCGGGTCGCGCTGCCGGGTCAGATCCGCGTCGGGGGCGACCGTGCTCTGCGGGGTCACATCCAGGGCGACCCACTCGCCGCGGGCCGCTTCGACCTCGGTCCACACGGCGATGTCGGACCCGCGGCAGATCCCGTCCTCGCACGCGGCCAGACCGTCGGCATCGGGGCCGAGGCGTGCCCCGACGACCACGCGAGCGGCGAACCCCAGCTCGCGCGCGATCAGCGAGGCGGCGACGGCGAACTGCTCGTCGTCGCCGATCGCTGCGACGAGCGATCCGCCGTCGGCGTCCGCCTCTCGCTGCAGCAGAGCGCGGAACATCGCGTCGATCCGGGCGAGCGAGTGGCCCGAGGCACTCGGGTGGAACACGTAGCCCTCGAGGCCGGACATCCAGGCCGGCGGGGCGGCGGGGTCGATCGACACGGCGTGACTGAGGTACCCCCGCTCCCGCAGCAGTGCGATGAGCGACTCGAGCGCCGCCCCACCCGTCCCCTCGACGTGGGTCGCCACCCACTCGCGGAGCGACTCGGGCGCCTCGACACCCGCGCTCGCCGACGCCGACCCGTCGACACCGGCCAGCGACCGCGGCGTCGGCTCGACGGCATCCAGCACGTACCCGTCGCCGGCGGCGACACCGCCCTGCGCGACCTGGACTCCCGCCTGCAGGTCGGCGCTGTAGTAGAACGAGTCGGCGAGGGCGAGCGAGCGCCCGCCCTCGAAGTCGACGGATGCTGTGGCCCCGACGGTCGGCAGCCAGATGCCCTCGAGATCGGCGATCTGCACGCCGGCGCGAACCCGCTCACCCGGTCCGGCATCGAGAGCGGACGGCACGCGCACGAACCGACCGCCCCCGACCGGCCCCGCCGGGTCGACGACGCGGTACACCTCGCCGTCGTAGTGGGTCAGCGTCGCGATGCGGACGCGCTGCGCGCTCCCCTCGAGGTCGTCCACCCGGAAGAGCTCGCGGTCCACGCGATCGGCGTCGAAGTTGGACCGATACAGCGTGAGCGGGCTGGTGGCCCGAGAGAGCGCGATGTCGGGCCCGACGCCGCTGCGCAGGACGGTGCGGTCCACCCCCTGGGCGATCGCGGGGGTGACGAGCGCGCCGACGGTCACGGCAGCGAGGATCATCGCGCCGCCGAGCGCCAGACGTCGCGTCTCGGACCCCCCGCGGCGGCGGGTGAGGCGCACGCCCGTCGCCGTCGCCGCGCGGCGGAGGCTGCGCGCGCGCTCGTCGGAGGACTGCCATGCAAGCCAGATCAGGCTGGCGACGAGTCCGGTCGCGCCGATCGCGGTCTCGAGGGGCGCGGGTATCGAGATGCCCGCGAGCTCGATCGGCGCGCTGACCACGGTGCGGCCGAAGAGCAGCCCGAAGGCGAGCATCCCGATCGCGATGAGCACGGCGAGTCCGGATGTCGGGGGTCGCCGCCACGCGAGCAGCAGGCCCGTGGGCACCCCGATCAGGAACACCAGCAGCGCCGGCACCAGCAGGTTGCGGTAGTCGCCCGCCGGCAGCGGGATGGTCAGCAGGTCCTTCCACGCGGTGATCGCGCCGCGCAGCACCTCCGCCAGCCCCGCCGGCCAGTCCCCCGGCGAACCCCGTCGGCCCGGCACCGCGAGGGGAACTCCGAGCAGGAGCACCGCACCCCCGATCGCCGCCGCGACGATCCACGCGGGCCAGCGCAGAGCCTGTGCGGTTCCCGCGATGGCCGCGCCGACGACGACGGCGACGACCACCAGCAGGACGAAGGCCGAGGAGCGATAGATCGGCCAGGCAGCGAGGGCCGCCAGGAGCGTGACCACCGCCATGTAGCAGCTGCCGGCGATGAGGCGCCTGGTGGAGTGCGGGTGCTTCACGCGACCGCTCCCCTCAGCATCAGGCCGGCGAGGTCCTCGAGCACGCCGATCGTGAGCACCGTCGCGCCGCCGCTGGTCTGCACGCGGGGGTGGGCGCGCTCGTCGCAGACCACCTCGATCACGGCGGTGTCGGCGGGGAAGGCGAGCGCGGCCCGGCGGCGCTCCGGCACGGCGACCCGCGAGCCGCACACGATGATCGCGATCGACAGGGCCGGCTTGGACTCGGCCGTGAGGCGGCACACGCCGGCGAGGCTCATCGTGTCGGCGTATGTGCGCACGCTGCAGAACCCGTCCAGAAGGGCGCGGGGCGAGGACGCCTGGATGTCCTGGATCGCCCGCAGCCGACCGCTCACCGCCCGCGGCACCTCGGCGCCGGTGACGACGTCGAGGTCGCGTCCGTCGCGGACGGCCTGCGCCCCCAGCGAGGCCGCCGCGCTGACGGCGAGCTCGAACTCGTCCTCGTCGGCGTACTCCAGCACGTCCACCCCCAGCACGATCGCCATGCGCGATCGGCGGGACTCCTCGAACTGGCGCACCATGAGGCGACCTGTCTTGGCGGTGGACTTCCAGTGGATCTGACGGCGGGTGTCGCCGGCGGCGTATTCGCGGATCGCGTGGAATGACATGTCGGCATCCACCAGGCGCCGCGTGGGGTGACCCTCGAGGTCGCGGATGAGTCCGGCGCTGGTGGAGGGCACGGCCGCGGTCCGGGGGTGGACGTACAGCCGGTGCACGTCGTCCCAGGCGTGCTCGCGACGCATCAGTCCGATGGGGTCGGTGCGCACGGCGGTGGGCGGGCCGACCGGGATGATCCCGCGACGGGGCGCCGGGATCGTCAGCGGCTGCGCGACCACGTGTCCCGCACGCATCAGCGGCACCCCGAGCTCGAGGAGCCCGTCGCCCACCGGAAGATCGAGACGCCCGGGCAGCGTGGCCCGCCGCCCGCGGTTGCGCACGACGATCTGCCCCTCGACGGCATCGCCGGCCACGATCCGCTCGTGCTCGAGCTCGACCACGACATCGTAGGCACGCGCGCCGAAGAGGAACGGGACGGAGAGCGCGAGGAGCGCGATCGACACGATCGCGGCGACGATCCACTCGACCCAGCCGAAGACGACGCCGGTGACGAGCCCGATCGTGGCACCCGTCACGACGAGCCATCCCGCCGGCGTGATGGTCTGCGCCGTGCGCTCCGCCACCGAGGCCACGGTGCCGCGGACGCCGCGCCAGGCGCCCGCCCACCAGACGACGGCGGCCACGAGCTTCTGCCCGCGCGCCGTGGTGGTCACGCGGGTGCGGGTCGCCGACGCCGAGGCGGTCGTGGTGCGCGTCAGGCGCACATCGGGAGGCAGGGTCATCCGGCGTCGCGTCTGGTCGGAGGCGGCACGTCGAGCAGCACCTGTCCGACGACCGCCTCGGAGGTCACTCCGTCGAACTCGGCCTCGGGGTGCAGGATGAGCCGATGGGCGAGCACCGCCACGGCGAGGGATTTCACATCATCGGGCGTGGCGTAGGTGCGTCCCTGCGACGCGGCCCGCGTCTTCGCCGCGTGCGTGAGGGCGAGAGCGCCACGGATGCTGACACCCAGCCGCACCTGATCGGCCGAGCGGGTCGAGTCCACGATCCGGGCGATGTAGTCGAGCACGAGCGCATCGGTGAAGACATCCCGTGCCAGATCCTGCATGCCCACCAGAGCCTGCGGCGCGATCACCGGCGCGAGGTCGTCGATGCGGACGGCGGCGCCGTCGAGGATGCGGACCGTGGCGGCGTGGTCGGGGTACCCGAGGGAGGCCTTCATCAGGAACCGGTCGAGCTGGGCCTCGGGCAGGCGGTAGGTCCCGGCCTGCTCCACGGGGTTCTGGGTCGCGATCACGAGGAAGGGCACTCCGACGGGTCGGCTGACGCCGTCGACGGTGACCCGGCCCTCTTCCATGACTTCCAGGAGCGCGGACTGCGTCTTCGGGCTCGCCCGGTTGATCTCGTCCGCGAGGACGATGTTGGCGAACACGGGACCGGCGTGGAACTCGAACGCCCCGGTCTTCTGGTCGTACACGGTGATGCCGGTGATGTCACCCGGCAGCAGGTCGGGCGTGAACTGGATGCGCGTGTTGGTGCCCTTCACCGACTGCGCCAGAGCACGCGCGAGCGACGTCTTGCCGGTGCCCGGCACGTCCTCGAGGAGCACGTGCCCCTCGCTGAGGAGGGCCGTCAGCACGAGCTCGATGACGTGTCGCTTGCCGAGGATGGCGAGCTCGATGTTGTCGGCGATCTGCGAGAAGGTCTGCGCGAACCAGGTGGCCTGTTCCTGGGAGAGGGTCATCGGAGCGTGTCCTTCGGAAGCGGGGCGGATGCGGTCATGATCACGGGGTGCTCTCCTCCGGAAGGGCCGGGGTCTCGGGCTCGGGCTCGGGCTCGGGGGCGGGGTCGGGCTCCGGCTCGGGCGGCGGCACGGGATTGTTCGGGTCGCAGCTGCCGCCGAACGATGCGGACGCGGCGTCGAGTCCCCACCCCTGCGCGCTCCAATCGGCGGTGACGCCGATGTTCGACACGGACACCGCGCCGATGGGCACGACGCCCGTCGAGGCGTCGAAGGGCAGCGCCGCTCCCCCGGCGTCGCGGAACACCGCGCCCGCGAGCGCGAACGAGATCGCGGCCGCATCCCCCGACGAGTCGCCGTTGACCGCGAGGGGGCTGCCGCCGATGCAGGACGCGACGCTCCAGCGCGCCCAGACTTGGTAGGGCGCGCTGCCGGCGCGCGGCGTCGCGGTCGCCCATCCGGTCGAGGTGTCCCACAGCCGGTGCGTGTAGCGGACCTCCAGGCCGGGGTTGCGGTCGAAGACGCCGGTGGGCGGACCCCCGCGGTACTCGACGACGTTGTTGTTGGGCACGGGCTCGGACGAGGTGGGTCGATCCCGGATGACCCAGGTCGCCTGACGGTCGGTCACGACGGGGGTCGACGAGACGACGTAGGTGAAGCCGCGCGGTGCGTCGCCGCTCTGCACGGCGCGCACGGATGCCGCGGCCGAAGCCGTTCCGAACGTCCGGTCATCGATCACCGACGCGACACACGCCGTGAAGCCGTACTCATCGCCGTCGGGGAGCCCGACGAACGCCTCGGTCGGATCGGAGTGCGTCGGTTCGCAGTCCGACCCCGCGCGCACGATACCGAACAGCAGAGACGAGCCGTCGCCTCCGCTGGATGCCGACGCCCGCGCGCGCACCGTCGTCGTGCCGTCGCCGGCCGACACCGCCTCGAGCGTCAGCTCGGCATCCCGGGGAGCCCCCACGCCGTTGGCCAGCACCGTCACGGAGCCGCCGGAGGTCGACCCCGGGAGCCCCGGGGGAACGGCGAATCGGGAATAGGGCGTGACGGTGACGGGCGTGGCCGTGTTGGCCCCCACCCGGAACCGCGCCAGCGTGACCTCGGTCTCGCCGCGACCGACATCCACGCGCGCGCTCTCGCCGGCCGCACTCACGATCTCGAGGTAGCCGGTGCCCGCGGCGTCGACCCCGTCGACCCGCAGCGACACGACGCCGCCTTCACCGCCGGTGACCACGGGGGAGGCCGTGAGGGATGCCGGAGCCGAGGGAGGGTCGTAGGCCCAGGCGACGACGCGCACGACACCGGCGGACTCTCCCACCGCGTTGACGGCGGCCGCCTCATAGCTGCGCTCCTCCCCGTTGGGGGCGGAGATCACGGGACACGTGCCGTCCGCCGCGCACGTCGCCACGACCGCACCCGCATGCCGCACGACGAATCCCGTCAGTGCGGGGTACGCCTGACGGGCCTCACCGGGATCGACGCGCAGGGTCACCAGGCCGTCGTCATAGGCGACCTGCGTGACGCTCGCGGGGGTGCGGGGGAATCCCTGCAGGTCGAGCAGAAGCGAACCGTCGCGGTCGGCAGTGGTCACGCGGCCCTGCGCGTCTCGCACCGAGAAGGATGCGGTGCATGTCGCGCCGGGGGCGTCGGCGGTCCAGCTCGCGGCGACCGAGGCGGGGCCCGCGACCGAGAAGGACACCCCGGCGCACTCGCCGGTCGAGCGCACGGCGACGAGCTCGAGCGGAGTCCGGGGCAGGGGGTTGACCTCGCCCGCGCCGCCGAGAACCGGAATCGTGCAGGACGAGCCCGCGGCCTGGGAACAGGTCTGCGCGAGGGTGCCGCCGCGGGGCAGGGTCACGGGAGCGGTACCCACCCGCAGGATCAGCCGGGCGGGCGCGACGCCCGTATGGCTGGTGACGGTGACCTGCACCGCCTCCTCGGTCCCCGGCACGGCGCGGTCGGCGCCGGTGATCTGCACGACGCCGTCTTCCACCGTCACGTCGAAGGCCGAGCCGGTGTACTGCGTGGCGTAGACGAGGCGGTCCCAGTCCTCGGTGCCCTGCCACGTCGTGAGGGTGCGCAGATCGTAGGTCGCACTCTCTCCGGGACCGACGGTGAGCGATCCGCTGCGCAGCTCGGGTTGCGGCTCGACGGCGAGGATGTGCACCGGAACCGACAGATACGTCCATTCCTCGGTCCCCACGATGCGCACCGGGACGTGGCATGCATCCACCCACGGTCCACCGAATCCCGCGTCGTAGCGGATGCGCGTGCCGTCCTCGACGGTGCAGGACCCTTCGGCGCGCGCGCCCGATGCGCTCACGTCGGGGCCGAGTTCGATGTCGCTTCCCCTCGGCGACGCGACGAGGGCATCCATGTCGAACGTCCGGGACTGCCCCTCCGTGACATCGAGCGCGCGCACACTGCTGCGCAGCGCCAGGGTGAGATCCTGCTCACCGGGGATGCGCAGGAACCCGTACGTCTCGACGGGGCCCGCGGGTCCCTCTCCCTGGAGGCGGAAGGCGACCAGCCGCGACTGCATCGGCAGCGGTCCGGAGACGCGATCGCCCGACACCTCGACACCCGCGGGTTCGCCCCACAGACTCAGGGTCAGATCGGATGCGTTTCCGCCAGACCACGACACCTTGCCCGCGACGACGTCGACGCCGCGGGTGAACTGCTCCCTCGTCTCGACCGTGAGCACGGTGTCGGCCACGACGGGATAGTTCGGCACGGCTTCGCGCACGACCTTGACCACGATCAGACCGCGCCCGGTGTTGCCGGAATCGCTCTCGACGTCGTAGAGGAACGACATGGTCGCGGGCTGCGTGCCGGCCGCGATCGTGACGGACTGGTCGTCGACCGCGCGGATGAGCGCGTCCTGGCGGACGAACTCGGGGCTCGAGGTGCCGTCCTCGAGTGTCGCGACGAGGTCGGGTCGCACATCCGTCAGCGTCAGGGCACCCCGCGTGGGGTCGACGTCGTTCGCGAGGGGGCTGATCCGGATCTCGCTCGCCGCACCCGCCTGCACCTGGACGTAGTCCGTGAAGGTCACGGGGCTGGGGTTGGTCTGCTCGTCGAGCACACCGATCCGGGCGGTCGCGGTGCCCGTCACGCCGAGGCTGTCGACGACCCGGTAGCGGAACGAGACCTGGCCCTGGAATCCGGACACGCTGGAGTACACGATCGACGCACCGTCGGCAGCGAGGGTCGCCGACCCCGACTCGGGCTGTGTGAGGACGGCGTCGAGCACCACCGCGTCGCCATCCGGATCGACCCCGAACCCGTCGAAGTCCACGGTGGTGGACTGGCCGCTGAGGACGCGACCCTCGAGGGTCTCGGGCAGCGGGGCGCGGTTGGCGTCGTCGGACGTGACCCGCACCCGTACGCTCGCCGTGTCGGCGAGCGAGGGCGACCCGGAGGCGAACACGCCGTAGTCGATCGTGTACTCCCCCGGCTCATCCGGCGCGAGATAGCGCAGCGAATCGCCCGCTGCGAAGGCGAGGGCGCCGGGCGCGCTCGAGCGCACCGACTCGGGGTTCAGGGTGAGGGCGGACCCGGCGGGTGCGACGTCGTTCTCGAGCACGGGGATGTCGATCTGAGCCCCCTGGCGCACGACCACACGGTCCTCGACCGCGATCGGCGCCAGCTCGGGGGCGGGCGGGAGGAGGTAGATCGTCGCCTCGCCCTCGACGCGTGATCCCGTGTCATCGGTGCCGTCGCTGACCGTGTAGGTCACGGTGCCGAGCACACCGGGGGCTCCGGAGGCGGTGGTTCCGGAGACCCGCAGCGAGTCCTGGGCGACGACGTCGACCGACAGGCTCGACCCGTCGCGCGCCGTCGCGCGCACGTCGCTGAGCAGCAGCACCCGCCGGGTGGGGTTCGACACGGTGCGGAACACATCCACCGTGGCGTCCTCGCGCGGATGCACGAAGGCCACCACCGGCGCCGTCGTCAGCTGGGCCTGGGCGTCCTCGTCGAGCAGCGTGATGCGTGCCGTGGCGGTCACCTCGCTCGACCCGTCGCCCACCGTGTAGCTCACGCGGTACACGCCGCTCTCGCGAGCGGTGATGTCGAAGGCCGTGCCCCCGGGGGCTGCGACGGCGGTCGCCGGGGCGTCATCGAGGACGCGCACCGACGTGAGCGACACGAGGCCGGCGGTGCCCGTCACGTGCGGGGCGACGTCGACCGTGAAGCCCCCCTCGCTCAGGGTGTCGATGAGGGCGAAGGACTGGGCCTGCAGAGCCGGCTGCTGCCCGATGCGCACCGTCACATCCATCGAGGTGATTCCGCCGCGGGTGTCGGCGACCGAGACGCTCAGCTCCACCTGCTGGGCGGCGCCCGATCCGTCGTCGGAGTGCTGATAGACGACCTCGCCGGCCGGGGACGCCGCGACCGTGCCGATCCCGGAGGGGTTCTGCACCGACGCCAGCAGCAGGGGATCGCCGTCGGGATCGACCCAGCCCTGCAGCACCGGCACCACGACGGTGCCGCCGGGGGCGACCTCCGCCGACGGACGATCGGCGAGGCAGCCCGTGGTCCCGCACCACTGCGGAGCGGCGTTCTCGGCCTCGCCGACGACGGACAGCGTCACGGTGGTCGGCTCCGAGACGAGCCCCGGCGCCGCCGTGCCGTCGGTCACGCGGTAGGAGAAGGATGCCGAGCCCTGCGCCGCGGCATCCACCCGCACCGCGAGGCGCTGCCCGTTGTCGGTGATGGTCACGACGCCGAATCCGGGGTCAAGTCCCGTGACGGACTCGGGGTCGATGCTCAGGACGTCCTCGTTGGGATCGTGGTCGTTGAGCAGGACCGGAAGGCTCGCCAGCGCGCCCCCGCGAACCCCGAAGGCATCGGGCTGGGCGATCGGCGGCTTCGGGTCGAGCACGACCGCCGCCTGCTCCTCGCTCTCCTGGGCCTGCGCGTCGATCTGGTCGCCGAGCGTCCAGTCCTGACTGGAGGGCAGCAGCCTTCCCGACGGCAGATTCCAGACCCAGCCCGACCGCGTCTCGTTGAGCACGACGGCGCCGGAGCCGACGACGAAGACCGGTCGACGTTCGTCACCGAGCGTGCCTGCGCCGTATTCCAGCGCCGAGGACTGCGTCTGCGAGTTCCAGAGCACTCCGTCGCCCGCGCCCTGCGGCAGCCAGGCGGCGTAGGCGACCCCGTCCACGGTCACGGGGGCGGCGGGAGCGCCGAGCAGCTGTTCGCCCGTGCCCGCCGCCCGGACGGGGGCGGAACCGTCGGCGGGCAGGCGCACGAGACTGGTCTCATCGGCGATCAGCGCGGCGTCCGCGGACGCCGACGCCACCCCCAGCACCCGCCCGCCGACCGTCTCGGTATCGATCGCGACGTCGTCGCCCCGGCGCCATGCGCGCCCGTCGTCGAGGTCGACGACGAACCACACGTCCCCCGCCGCCGTGATGCCCGGGTCGTCGACCTCGAACCGCGCCTCGTCGCTGCCCCGCGCCTGGCCCGTGGGGATGTCGTAGCGCAGCACGGCGGCGTCCCTGGCCGAGTAGCTGTACAGCATCCCCCGTTCGTCGACCGCGATCGCGTCGGCCGCGTACGCCGGCGCGTCATCGTCGGCACCCGAGAACGGATCCACCTGCGCGGGCGACGGATCGGAGAGCCGCCCGGCCCACACCGCACCCGAATCGGTGAGGTAGGCCGCGAAGTCACCCGCGACCGCCACGTCGACGGTGCCCTCGGGAGTGGAGGGCGATTCGCGCAGGGCGTCGTCGTCGATGTCGACCGGCAGCGCCTCGTCGATGCGGGTCACCTTTCCGAAGCTCTCGGAGAAGAGGTACGCCCCCGACGCGCTCTGCGCCACCATGCTCGGGTTTCCGATGCCCCGGACGGTGTCCAGCTCGCCGATGGCGGTGTTGACGCGGGCGTAGCGTCGCCCGTCACCGGTCTGCAGCGCCCAGACGGACGCATCGCTGCTGGGGGTCTCGCGGGCATCGAGCCCCGGCCACACGACACTCACCCCCGCGATGACTCCGACCGCGGCGAGCCCGGCCAGGCCCGCGATGAGCGTGCGCCGCCCGCGTTTCACAGTCCGCCCGATCCGATGAGCGCGCCGAGGATACCGGCGACGACCCCGAAGGCCACTACCGCGACCCCGCCGAGGATCCAGGCCCAGCGGCGGGTGCCCGGCTCCACGCGCCCCGAGATGTCGGCGTCTTCGTCACGGGCCAGCGCCGCCACGCCCACCCGGGCCGGGGCCTTGCGCACCGTGGCCTGCTCGACCCAGGTCCGCGCGGGGCCCCGCAGCGCGGCATCCGAGAAGTCGACGGCCGCGGGCGTGGGAGCCCACTCGTCGGTCGCGACCTCGAGTGGCGTCTGCGGCAGGCCCAGCTCGGTCTGCACGCCACGCAGGGCCTCGCCCAGCGACAGCGCGTCGGGGTGACGCCGCTGCGGTTCGCGGCTCATCGCCTTCGCGAGCACCTCCTGCAACGAGTCCGGCACATCCGCCCGGGTCAACCGCGGGTAGGTCGCGCGCGTGATGCGCCGGCGCAGATGCTCGCGGGTGTTCTGACCCCGCTCGAGGCGTTCGAAGGGACTGTGCCCCGCGAGCAGCGAGTAGACCGTGGCCCCGAGCCCCCACACCTCGCTGGCGACGGTGCCGCTCGTGGATTCGGTGATCACCTCGGGAGCGCTCCAGGGCACGCTCATGGCCAGCACCTCGTCGGCCTTGCCGCGGGCGAGGGAGGAGGAGATGCCGAAGTCGGCCAGCACCGGCGCGCCGAAACTCGTCACGAGGATGTTGCTCGGCTTGACGTCGCGGTGCACGAGGCCCGCGCGGTGCGCGGACTCCAGCGCGCTCGCCATCTTGACGCCGATCGCGAGCACCTCCGCCACGGGGATGCGCTCGACCCGATAGCGCTGCGAGAGCGAACCGGGGCAGTACTCCATGACGATGTAGGGCCGCCCCTCGGCCGAGATCCCGGCCTGGTACACGGTGACGATCGACGGGTGCGCGGAGAGATGGGCGAGCACATCGGCCTCGGCGTTGAACATGCGCAGCAGGTCGGCGTCGCGCACGTCGCTGGGCAGCACCTTGACCGCGACGTGACGACGCGGCATGTCCTGTTCGTACAGGAACACGTCGGCGAATCCACCCGAGCCGAGCGGGCGGATGTAGGTCAGCCCGGGCAGCAGGGGAGGATCGGACGGCAGCCGCTTGGCCACATTTCCCCCCAGTGACGCCCGACGTCGGCGTCGATGACTCTCCCGGAGCGCTCACAGCCCCCGTCACGGTGAGCACCCTCCCCGCCCACGCGAGGATGGCTCACATGCTAACAGCGCCGTGGTCGCGGGATGCTGGGGGATCACTGATCGCGCTCGCCCCTGTGGAGAGGCGGATCTCCCGGATCGAAGGGCGAATCGAGGCTGCGTGAGAGCTCCTCGAGCATCGACTCGATCTGCGGCTCGACGTACTGCGTGATCGCGGACTGGATACGCAGGCGGTGGCGCAGGAGCAGTGTGCACACCTCGCGGCCGACGAGGTTGGCGTAGTCGTCGGCGAGTCCCACCTCCTGCCGGAGGGCCGCCTTGGCATCGTCGCTCAGCGCGGGCAGCTCCGGCACGTCGGCGTCGACCTGCTGCGCCAGCTCGGCGATCGTGAAGAGGAAGGGGGCGCCCGGCTGCGGCTCGGGGTCGAGGGGGAGCCCCTCGTACTCGGGCTCGAGGCCCTCAGCGGGCCGGTAGGTGCGAGCGCGGTTGCGCGCAGCCTGCTGATCGAGCTCACCCTGCAGCATGGGCAGATTGCGCGCGGTGTAGACCGCGACGGCATGGTCGACGATCGTCTTGACCCTGGTCGACAGGCCGTGCTGCACGCCGTGCGGCACATCGGAGCCGAGACCCGCCGCCGACAGGACGGGAGATCCGAAGCAGCGACGGCACGGCGCGAGCCGCCCGCGGTGCGTCGCGGGCTCCCAGCGGGGAAGCCAGCGCAGCCAGGCGTCGATCGCCTGGCTCACCTGCGTCTCGAGCGAGCGCTCCATGCCCCCACCGTAGCCCCGAACGCCCGGAACGGCGCGCTTCTCGGGCTCAGCGGTCTTCGTCGTCGCGTTCCCAGGGCCAGCGCGGGACGCCGGGGCCGGAGCGCGCCGCGACGGCCGCTCCCGCGCCGGCGACGACGCCCGCCCCGGCGATGGTGACCGAGACCCAGGACAGCAGGACGGCCCCCGCGATCGCGAGCGCGCGCAGCGGGTCCGCGCCGATGGCGACTGCGCCGACGAGCACGCCGGCGCAGTAGGCCGCCGCCGCCGCGGCGCCGCCGCCCAGCGCCTGCCCGACGCCCGCCGCGCCGCGCAGCAGCGCGGGGGCGGTCACGGCGACGAAGCCGACGAGCGCCGCGATGGTGCCGATGATGCCCGGCACGGGTCCGAGCCCCGGCTCGTCGATGACCGCATCGCCCGTGAGCAGCGATGCCATGCCGAGAGCGAAGACCAGCAGCGCGAAGAAGCCCGCCGTCGCGAAGGCGACGATCGTCCACGCGCGCCGAGTATTCGCCCCCGCGTCATCGGCGCCCACCGGATACTCCGCTACGACCGGACCAGGGTGGGCCCCGCTTCGAGCGTGCGCTCGTACTCTCGCTGCGCCTCGTTGTTGAGCTCGGAGACGCGCCTGCCGCGCGCGGAGATCCACGCGCCGTACCAGATCGCCAGCTCGCGGCCGATGACGAAGGCGGCGAAGGCCAGAGGAGCAACCAGCTGCGCCTCGACGAGCTCGGCGCCCTCGCTGCGGGTGAGCTGCCAGAACGGCGCCTCGAAGAGCTGTCCCACCAGGTGCGCGCCGTAGGCGACGAATCCGAGGAGCAGCCCCCAGACGACCCAGTGCCCCCATCGTCCGCGGTTGATGATCGCGCCGAGCAGCCAGAAGCCCACGAAGTAGGTCGCCGTGGTGATCCACAGCCACCAGGAGGTGGCCCCGGAGATGGCGCCCTCGAGCACCGAATCGAACGTGTACGTGCCATCGAGCAGTCCGATGCCCAGGGCCACGGCGAGATAGAGCACCGCGAACGAGAGCGCGGCGAGCAATCCGATGAGTCCGGCGGCGGCGCGGTTGCCGCGGGGGCGCGGCGCCTCGGGCGCCTGCACGAAGATCGGCTGAGGGCTCGCGGGTGACGCCGCCGGTGCGACAGCGACCGTCTCGGCGGCCGGTTCCGGGGAGGTGACCGGAGCGGGTGCGTCGTACGCCGTCGGCGACGACGCGTAGGCGGCCGTCGCGGCGGCGGGCGCGGCGTCGGTCTTCGAGGCTGCGGGCGGCGTGTGCGCGGTGGCGGGCTCGTCGCTCGTGTCGCTGGGCGTGTCGTATCCGGCGTAGCGCGCGGCGAACGCCGCGTCGTCCTCGTCGGTCTGCGCACCGGCCGCCGGCGCGGTGTCGGCGGCGGGGGCGCGGTCGATGTCGCGCTGGGCGGCCTCGGCGCTGGCGAGCCCCTCGTGGGCGCGCCCCACGACATCCTCATCCGCGGGTCGCGGGTCCTCGACGGGATCTCCCGGGGCCTTGCTGGCGTCGCTCATGGGTGCACTCCTCACGCGCGGGCGTCCGACCCGCGTCGTCAGGGTACCCTCCGCGGTGTCGGTGCTCCGTGAGGCGTGCCGACGCGTGTCGGAGTCCGCAGCGACCCGGGCGCGGCGCTACGGCCACACCCGGACGACGGTGCTCGAGAGCTCGGTGGGCGGTCCGGGGTATGAGCGGATGCTGGCGAGCCAGAGGCCGCCCCGCACGATGTGGGTCTCGGCATCCACCCCTTCTGCCGCGCCCCGCTCGCAGCGCACGCCGTCGGCGTCCGGCGCACAGGCGAACCCCGACGCACCCAGGATCCGGGCCGCCTCCCCCGCCGCTCGATCGGAGACCGTCGCGACCGTCAGGACCGCCCGCCCCGCATCGCCCTGCCAGGAGCATCCGATGAGGATCTGCGCCCCGAAGGCCTCGGGCAGCGCGGGAACGGCGGACGGGGGCGGCGTGGCCGCCTCGTCGAGCGTGAGAGACCAGTCGCTGCTCAGCCGCTCCCAGAGTCCGCCGGGGTAGAGGTCCTCGCAGCGGGAAGGGAACGTCGGCGGGTCCGGAGCGTCCGCGACGGCGGGATCCGGTGTCGCGGAGGGAGAAGGGAGGGCTGCCGAACCGCCCTGGGCCTGCGCCGGCAGGAGATCGCCGCGCAGGGCCTGGCCCGCCCAGTCCGCGACGACCGGAGCCATCGGCAGCGCAAGCCACACCAGCGCGGCGAGCGCGGCCGCCGACACCAAGCCCGCGAACCACGCGAACCACGTGCTGCGGCCGCCGACCCTCGCCATCCTGCGTTCCTCCCGACCGCGCCCACGGCACTGACGAGGCCACCCTAGGCGAGGCCGCCCGGTGCGAGCGGGTGCCACGCGACGCGTCCCGAGAACGCCGAAGGGGCCCCGGCGAACCGGGACCCCTTCTGCGTTGCTCGACTCAGTTGTACGTGCCGGGCGTGAAGTCGTCCGTCGAGAAGCTGTCGAAGTCGACGAACCCGAGATCGGCCTCCGAGTAGACGCCGTCCGACGCGAACACGCGGTTCGGGTAGCGCTCGCTCTTGGCCTCTTCGGTCGCCTCCACCACGACGTTGCGGTACTTGCCGAGGCCGGTACCCGCCGGGATGAGCTTTCCGATGATGACGTTCTCCTTGAGACCGACGAGCGGGTCGCTCTTGCCCTGCATCGCGGCCTCGGTGAGCACGCGGGTCGTCTCCTGGAAGGAGGCGGCCGAGAGCCACGACTCGGTCGCGAGCGACGCCTTCGTGATACCCATCAGCTCAGGGCGACCCGACGCCGGACGCTTGCCCTCGGCGACCGTCTGGCGGTTGATGTCGATGAAGCGACGCGAGTCGACGAGCTCACCGGGCAGCAGCGTCGTGTCGCCGTGGTCGACCACGGTGACCTTGCGGAGCATCTGGCGGACGATGACCTCGATGTGCTTGTCGTGGATCGGCACACCCTGCGAGCGGTAGACACCCTGCACGCCGCCGACGAGGTACTTCTGCACCTCGCGGGCACCCTGCACGCGCATGATGTCCTTCGGGTCGCGGGTACCCACCTGCAGCGCCTCGCCGACCTCGACGTGCTGGCCGTCCTCGACGAGCAGCGTCGCGCGCTTGAGCACCGGGTACACGGTGGGCTCGTCGCCGTTGTCGGGCGTGATGATGATCTTCTTCGACTTGTCGGTCTCGTCGATCGTCACGCGACCCGCCGCCTCCGCGATGGGAGACGCGCCCTTGGGCGTGCGGGCCTCGAACAGTTCCTGCACACGGGGCAGACCCTGCGTGATGTCGTCTGCCGACGCGGAACCGCCCGTGTGGAAGGTGCGCATCGTCAGCTGCGTGCCGGGTTCGCCGATCGACTGGGCCGCGATGATGCCGACGGCCTCGCCGATGTCGACGAGCTTGCCCGTCGCGAGCGAACGGCCGTAGCACTTGGCGCAGACGCCGACCGCCGAGTCGCAGGTGAGGACCGAGCGCACCTTGATGGACTCGACACCCGCCTGGAACAGCTTCTCGATGAGCACGTCTCCGACGTCCTCACCGGCGGCCGCGAGCACCGCGCCCTGGGCGTCGACGACATCCGAGGCGAGAGTGCGGGCGAACACCGAGTTCTCGACGTTCTTGTCCTTGACGAGCTCGCCCGAAGCCCCCGGGGCCGCGATGACGTACTCGAGACCCTTCGACGTGCCGCAGTCTTCTTCGCGGATGATGACGTCCTGCGAGACATCCACCAGACGACGGGTCAGGTAACCCGAGTCGGCGGTGCGCAGGGCGGTGTCGGCGAGACCCTTGCGGGTACCGTGCGTCGCGATGAAGTACTCCGCCACCGACAGACCCTCGCGGTACGAGGAGATGATCGGACGGGGGATGATCTCACCCTTGGGGTTGTTCACGAGACCGCGCATACCCGCGATGTTGCGGATCTGCAGCCAGTTACCGCGAGCACCCGAGGACACCATGCGGTTGATGGTGTTGTCGACCGGGAAGTTCTCCCGCATCGCGGCCTGGACCTCGTCGGTGGCCTTCGTCCAGATGTCGATGAGCTCCTTGCGGCGCGCACCGTCGTCGATGAAGCCCATGTCGAAGTCGTCCTGGACCTTCGCGGCGTCCTTCTCGTACTTCGAGACGATCTCCGCCTTGTTCGGCGGGGTCAGGATGTCGGAGAGGGCGACCGTGACACCCGAGCGCGTGGCCCAGTGGAAGCCGGCGTCCTTGATGCGGTCGAGGGTCGCGGCGACCTCGGCCGGGTACTCCTCGGCGAGCTTGTTGACGATCTGCGACAGCTTGCCCTTGTCGGCCTGCTCGCGCACGAACGGGTATCCCTTGGGCAGGGCGTCGTTGAAGATCGCCTGGCCCAGGGATGCCTCGACGAGGCCGTGGCGCTCGTAGTCCTCGGGGGCTTCGCCCTCGAGGAAGGCCAGACCCGGGACGCGGATGCGCACCTTGGCCTGCAGATCGAGCGTGCCCTCCTCGCGGGCGAGGATCGCCTCCGAGACCGAGCCGAATGCGCGTCCCTCACCGGTGGCGCCCGGCTTGACCGTGGTCAGGTGGTGCAGACCGATGATCATGTCCTGCGAGGGCAGGGTGACGGGGCGACCGTCGGAGGGCTTCAGGATGTTGTTCGAGGCCAGCATGAGCAGACGCGCCTCGGCCTGAGCCTCGACCGACAGGGGCAGGTGGACGGCCATCTGGTCGCCGTCGAAGTCCGCGTTGAACGCGGCGCACACGAGCGGGTGCAGCTGGATCGCCTTGCCCTCCACGAGCTGCGGCTCGAACGCCTGGATACCCAGACGGTGGAGCGTGGGCGCACGGTTGAGCAGCACGGGCCGCTCGCGGATGATCTCCTCGAGCACGTCCCAGACCTCGGGACGAGTGCGCTCGACGGCGCGCTTGGCGGCCTTGATGTTCTGCGAGTGACCGAGATCGATCAGGCGCTTGATGACGAACGGCTTGAACAGCTCGAGAGCCATCTGCTTGGGCAGGCCGCACTGGTGCAGCTTGAGCTGGGGACCGACGACGATGACCGAACGGCCCGAGTAGTCCACGCGCTTGCCGAGCAGGTTCTGACGGAACCGGCCCTGCTTGCCCTTGAGCATGTCGGAGAGCGACTTCAGCGCGCGGTTGCCGGTGCCCGTGACGGGACGACCGCGGCGGCCGTTGTCGAACAGAGCATCGACGGCCTCCTGCAGCATCCGCTTCTCGTTGTTCACGATGATCTCGGGGGCGCCGAGATCGATGAGACGACGCAGGCGGTTGTTGCGGTTGATCACGCGACGGTAGAGGTCGTTGAGGTCGGAGGTGGCGAAGCGGCCACCGTCGAGCTGCACCATCGGGCGCAGCTCCGGCGGGATCACCGGCACGACATCGAGAACCATCGCGGCGGGGCTCATGCCCGTCGAGAGGAAGGAGTTGACGACCTTGAGTCGCTTGATGGCGCGGATCTTGCGCTGGCCCTTGCCCTCGGAGATCTGCAGGTGCAGGTTCTCGGCCTCGGCGGCCAGGTCGAAGGCGGCGAGGCGGCGCTGGATCGACTCGGCGCCCATGTGCGCCTCGAAGTAGAGGCTGAAGCGGTCCTGCAGCTCCTGGAAGACGTCGTCCTCGGGCTTGAGGTCGCCGACCTTGAGGCTGCGGAAGTCCTCCCACACGCGCTCCAGACGAGTGATCTGCTCGTCGAAGCCCTTGCGGATCTGCCCCATCTCCTTCTCGGCGGCGTCCTTGACCTTCTTCTTCTGGTCGGCCTTGGCGCCCTCCTCCTCGAGCGAGGCGAGCTCCTCCTCCAGCTTGCGCAGGCGGGCCGCGATGCGCGAGTCACGCTGATCGGCGAGCGTCTTCAGCTCGAGACGCAGCTCGTTCTCGAGCTGGGGCATGTCGGCGTGACGGGCGTCCTCGTCGACCGAGATGACCATGTACGCGGCGAAGTAGATGACCTTCTCGAGGTCCTTCGGCGCCATGTCCAGCAGGTAGCCCAGGCGCGAGGGCACGCCCTTGAAGTACCAGATGTGGGTGACGGGCGCCGCGAGCTCGATGTGGCCCATGCGCTCGCGACGGACGGAGGACTTGGTGACCTCCACGCCGCAGCGCTCGCAGACGATGCCCTTGAAGCGCACGCGCTTGTACTTGCCGCACGCGCACTCCCAGTCACGGCTGGGTCCGAAGATCTGCTCTCCGAAGAGGCCGTCCTTCTCGGGCTTGAGGGTGCGGTAGTTGATGGTCTCGGGCTTCTTGACCTCACCGTAGGACCAGCGACGGATGTCGTCGGCGGTCGCGAGGCCGATGCGAAGCTCATCGAATGTTGTTGCGTCGAGCACTGAGTGTCTCCTGTGTCGGAATTCTGCGGGACACGGTCCCTGAGCGAGTCGAAGGGGGCCGGATCAGATCTCGTCGATGGACGAGGACTCGAAGCGGCTGGAGATGTTGATGCCGAGCTCTTCTGCTGCGCGGAAGGCCTCGTCGTCGGTGTCGCGGAGGTTGACCGCCGTGCCGTCGGCCGAGAGCACCTCGACGTTCAGGCAGAGCGACTGCATCTCCTTGATGAGCACCTTGAAGGACTCGGGGATGCCGGGCTCCTGGATGTTCTCACCCTTGACGATCGCCTCGTAGACCTTGACGCGGCCGAGGATGTCGTCGGACTTGATCGTGAGGAGCTCCTGCAGCGCGTACGCGGCGCCGTAGGCCTCGAGGGCCCACACCTCCATCTCACCGAAACGCTGACCGCCGAACTGCGCCTTACCACCCAGCGGCTGCTGCGTGATCATCGAGTACGGGCCCGTCGAACGCGCGTGGATCTTGTCGTCGACGAGGTGGTGCAGCTTCAGGATGTACATGTATCCGACCGAGACCGGCTCGGGGAAGGGGTCGCCGGAGCGGCCGTCGAACAGGCGAGCCTTGCCGGACCCGCCGATGAGACGCTCGCCGTCGCGGGTCGGGGTGGTCACATCGAGCAGACCCTGGATCTCGGCCTCGCTCGCCCCGTCGAACACCGGGGTGGCGACCTTGGTGCCGGGCGCGGCCTCGCGGGCGTGCTCGGGCAGGTTGCCGGCCCACTCGGGCGTGCCCTCGACCTTCCAGCCCTGCTTCGCGATCCACCCGAGGTGGGTCTCGAGCACCTGGCCGAAGTTCATGCGGCCGGGGATGCCGAGCGGGTTGAGCACGACGTCGACGGGGGTGCCGTCGGCGAGGAAGGGCATGTCCTCGACGGGGAGGATCTTGGCGATGACGCCCTTGTTGCCGTGGCGGCCGGCGAGCTTGTCGCCCTCGGTGATCTTGCGCTTCTGGGCGATGTAGACCACGACGCGGCGGTTGACGCCCGAGCCGAGCTCGTCGTCGCCGTCCTCGGCGTTGAACTCCTTGACCGCGATGATCGTGCCCTGCTCACCGTGGGGCACCTTAAGCGACGTGTCGCGCACCTCGCGGCTCTTCTCGTTGAAGATCGCGCGGAGCAGGCGCTCCTCCGCCGACAGCTCGGTCTCGCCCTTGGGCGTGACCTTGCCGACCAGGATGTCGCCGGGGCGCACCTCGGCGCCGATGCGGACGATGCCGCGCTCGTCGAGGTCCTTCAGCAGCTCGGGGCTGACGTTGGGGAGGTCACGGGTGATCTCCTCCTTGCCGAGCTTGGTGTCGCGCGCGTCGACCTCGTACTCCTCGATGTGGATCGAGGAGAGGGTGTCTTCCTTCACCAGGTCCTGGTTGAGGATGATCGCGTCCTCGAAGTTGTGACCCTCCCACGGCATGAACGCGACGAGGAGGTTCTTGCCGAGCGCGAGCTCGCCGTTCTCGGTCGCGGGGCCGTCGGCGATGACCTCGCCGACCTCGACGCGCTCACCGGCCGAGACCACGACGCGCTGGTTGTAGCTCGTGCCCTGGTTGGAGCGGTCGAACTTGCGGAGGTAGTAGTCCTGCGTGCCGCCCTCGTCGAGCTGCACGGTCACGACGTCGGCCGACACCTCGGCGACGACACCCGCCTTCTCGGCGGTGATGACATCGCCGGCGTCGATCGCGGCGTAGCCCTCCATGCCCGTGCCCACCAGGGGCGAGTCGCTGCGCAGCAGCGGCACCGCCTGGCGCTGCATGTTGGCGCCCATGAGCGCGCGCTGCGCGTCATCGTGCTCGAGGAAGGGCACGAGCGAGGTCGCCACCGACACCATCTGGCGCGGGGAGACGTCCATGTACCCGATCTCCTCGGGGTGGAACAGGTCGACCTCGCCACCCTTTCCGCGGCGGGCGAGAACGCGCTCCTCCTGGAAGTGGCCGTCGGCCTGGAGCGGCGCGTTGGCCTGCGCGACGATGAAGTCGTTCTCCTCGCTGGCGCTGAGGTAGTCGATGTCCTCGGTCACGCGGCCATCCACGACGCGGCGGTAGGGCGTCTCGATGAAGCCGAACGAGTTGATGCGCGCGAAGGATGCGAGCGATCCGATCAGGCCGATGTTCGGGCCTTCCGGGGTCTCGATCGGGCACATGCGGCCGTAGTGCGAGGGGTGCACGTCGCGCACCTCGACGCCGGCGCGCTCGCGCGAGAGGCCTCCGGGGCCGAGCGCGGAGAGGCGGCGCTTGTGGGTCAGGCCCGCGAGCGGGTTGTTCTGGTCCATGAACTGCGACAGCTGCGAGGTGCCGAAGAACTCCTTGATCGCGGCGACGACGGGGCGCACGTTGATCAGGGTCTGCGGCGTGATCGCCTCGATGTCCTGCGTGGTCATGCGCTCGCGGACGACGCGCTCCATGCGCGAGAGGCCCGTGCGCACCTGGTTCTGGATGAGCTCGCCGACGGCGCGGATACGGCGGTTGCCGAAGTTGTCGATGTCGTCGACGTCGAGGCGGATCTCGGCGGGCTTGCCCGCGCGGACGCCGTCGAACGTCGCGTCGCCGCGGTGCAGGCGGACCAGATACTTGATCGTCGCGACGATGTCGTCGACGGTCAGCACCGAGTCGGACAGGGGCTGGTCGAGACCGAGCTTCTGGTTGATCTTGTAGCGGCCGACCTTGGCGAGGTCGTAGCGCTTGGGGTTGAAGTAGAAGTTGTCGAGCAGCGCGCGCGCGGCCTCAGCGGCGACCTGCTCGCCCGGACGGAGCTTGCGGTAGATGTCGCGGAGCGCGTCTTCCTTCGTGAGGATCGTGTCCTTCGACAGCGTCTCCTCGATGGAGTCGAAGCCCGCGAACTCGTTCATGATGTCTTCGCTCGAGAGGCCGAGGGCCTTGAGGAACACGGTGACCGACTGCTTGCGCTTGCGGTCGATGCGCACGCCCACCTGGTCGCGCTTGTCGATCTCGAACTCGAGCCACGCGCCGCGGCTCGGGATCACGCGCGCCGAGACGATGTCCTTGTCGGATGTCTTGTCGGGCGTCTTGTCGAAGTACACGCCGGGCGAGCGCACGAGCTGCGAGACGACGACGCGCTCGGTGCCGTTGATGATGAACGTGCCCTTGCCCGTCTGCAGGGGGAAATCGCCCATGAAGACCGTCTGGGTCTTGATCTCACCGGTCTGGTGATTCATGAACTCGGCCTCGACGTACAGGGGCGCCGCGTACGTCTTGCCGCGCTCCTTGCACTCCTCGATGGAGTACTTCTCGGGCTCGAGGTAGGGGTTCGTGAACGAGAGCTGCATCGTCTCGCTGAGATCCTCGATCGGCGAGATCTCTTCGAAGATCTCCTCCAGTCCGCTGATCTCGGGCACGTCGGTGCGGCCGACGGCCTGGGCCTCGGCGACGCGCGCCTTCCAGGCCTCGTTGCCGACGAGCCAGTCGAACGACTCGGTCTGCAGCGCCAGGAGGTCGGGGACCTCGAGGGTGTCGGAGATCTTGGCGAACGAGAGGCGGGATGCTCCGCGGCCGTTCTTCAGGGTGGGGGTGGTGGATGCGTTGCGCGCAGCAGCCAAGGGAATAACCTCCATGGGCCCGGGTAGGGCTCGTGATTCCTTGTCGTCAGGTGGAATGCTCGCCTTTCCCCGAATTGCCCTGGCGCCGCTCCCCGTTCTCACGAGGGGCGCAGGGGCACAGCCGACCACCATATGAAGGCAGGGGGAACCTAGGAGCGCAAACCACAACTATACGTCGCGCAGCCCTCCGTGTCCAGTCGATTCTTGACGCGCTATCTTTCCTGCGGTATAACCGCGCCATGGGTGGATGCTGGGGCCCCCGAAGGCCCGGAACGAGCGCATGACCTCCGGCGACGGGACGCGACCCGGCACGATCCGCACGCCGGATCAGCGCCTGCGCGTGTTCGTGTCGTCCACGCTGCGCGAACTCGAGGCGGAGCGCCGCGTCGCGCGGGCTTCGATCGAGCGCCTGCGACTCGCACCGGTGATGTTCGAGCTCGGCGCCCGCCCGCACCCTCCGCGGGAGCTGTACCGCGCCTATCTGGCCCAGAGCGACGTGTTCGTGGGCGTCTACGCCGACAGCTACGGCTGGGTCGCCCCGGGCGAGCAGATCTCGGGGCTGGAGGACGAGTACCGCCTCGCGCCCCGCGAGATGCCCAAGCTGATCTACATCCGCCACTCCACTCAGCGCGACACGCGGCTCGACGCCCTCATCGACCGCATCCGCGACGACGACACGGCGTCGTACCGGTCGTTCACGGGCACCGAGGAGCTCGCCGAGCTGGTCGAGGCGGATCTCGCGACCCTCCTCGCCGAGCGATTCGACGCGGGCCGGGATGCCGGGGGCACGACGGCGACCACGGATCCGCTGGCCGCCCGCATCCCTTCGCCCTTCACCCGCCTGATCGGACGCGACCGGGCCGTCGCCGACGTGCTCGACCTGCTCGGCGGCGGGCAGACCCGTCTGGTCACGCTGCTGGGACCGGGCGGGATCGGCAAGAGCCGGCTCGCGATCGCCGTCGCCGAGGCGGCCTCGGAGATGTATCCGGACGGCACGATCTTCGTGATGCTGGAGAACGTCCTCGAGCCGGATCTGCTGCTGCCCACGATCGGGTACGCCCTCGGCATCCGCGACACCGCCGAGGTGCCTCTGGAGCGGCGGCTCGCGCTCGCGCTCGAGGGCCGGCGCATGCTGATCGTGCTCGACAACTTCGAGCAGCTCGTGCAGGCCGCTCCCGTGCTCGTGCAGCTGTACACGATCGCTCCCGACGCATCGTTCCTCGTCACCAGCCGCTCGATCCTGCGCATCCGCGGCGAGCGCGTCTACGACGTCGCGCCGCTGGCCACCCACGACCCCGCCTCGCCCGCGTCGGTCAGCCGCGCACTCTCCTCGGCCGCCGTCGAGCTCTTCGTCGAGCGCGCGAGGGCGGTCAAGCCCGACTTCGAGCTGAGCGCGAGCGGCGGGGCCGCGGTGGTGGGCATCTGCCGCGTGCTGCAGGGGCTGCCGCTCGCGATCGAGCTGGCGGCGGCCCGCATGCGGGTGCTCACACCGGAGTCGATCCTCCGGCGGCTCGACAAGCAGCTGCCACTGCTGGTGGACTCCTCCCGCGATCTGCCCGAGCGCCAGCGCACGCTGCGGTCGACGATCGAGTGGTCGACGGGGCTGCTGCGCGAGTCCGAACGCGAGCTGCTGTTCGATCTCGGAGTGTTCTCGCACGGCTTCACCCTCGAATCCGTCGAGGAGCTGGGTGCGGGCCGCGCATGGGAGGGCACCGCCATGGACGGCCTCGCGGCGCTCGTGGACTCCTCGCTCGTCGATCAGCAGGACATCGACGGGGAGTCCGTGTTCTCGCTCCTCTCGACGGTGCGCGAGTACGCCGTCGGCGAGCTGCGCGCCCGCGGCGAGGATCAGCGGATGCGCGCCGCGCACGCGCGCCTCTACGCCGCACTGGCGCTGCGCGAGGCACCGCGCCTGGGCGGTCCCGAGCAGCGGGCGGCGGTCGCCCGGCTCAACCTCGAGCGCAGCAACCTGCGCAGCGGCGTGCGGCATCTGATCTTCATGGAGGACTTCGCGACGGCATCCACCGTGGCGTGGCGGCTGTATCTGTACTGGTGGATCGGCGGGTACCTCAGCGAGATGGCCCTGTGGATGCAGGAGATGCTCGACCGCGGGGGCGGCGACACGCCCTTCGCCCGCGCGGTCGCGCGCTACTACGTGCTGTGGAAGGAGATGTTCGGCACGCAGACGCCGACCGCGGTGGACGGGTTCTGCGAGGTCTCGGACCTGTTCGCGGAGGCGGGCGAGGCGATGGGGTCGGCGATGGCGCTGGCCACCGCGGGGCTCGCCCAGATCACAGCCGGGGATGCCGACTTCGACACCGCCGCCGAGCGGCTGTGGCGGGGCGCCGAGGGCTTCCGCGCGGCGGGCGCCCGCTGGGGCGAAGTGCTCATCCTCGTCGCGCTCGGCCGCCTGGAGTGGCTGCGCCGACGCGACGACGACGCGCTGGCGATGTTCCAGCGGGCCCTCGACGCGTCGCTCGCGGCGGCTGACGAGTTCACGGCGACCGTGGCGGCGCACCACCTGGCCCGGGCGCTGCTGCGGGGCGGGCGCGTCGAGGACGCCCTCCGCGTGTACATCGAGGGCATGGCGGGCTCCGTCGCGCTCGACAACGACGAGGGCATCGCCTACTCGCTGGAGGGGCTGTGCAGCATCGCCGCACTCGACGGGGATGTCGAGCGCGCGGGCGTGCTGGCGGGGGCGGCGGCCGCGATCCGCAAGCGCACGGGCCAGTACGACGCTCCCGCCTTCGTCTTCCACACCCGCGATCTCGAGCCGCTCGCGACGGGGCCGACGGGCGCGGCCCTCCAGGCGGCGATCGACCGCGGGCGCGAGTACGGAGCACGCGAGGCGGCGGAGTACGCGCTCGCCGGCGTGCGCGAACGCGCCGCGGGCGCGACGACGACGCCGCCGGTCAGCCGGCCGGCCGCGCGTGCCGGAACCTGATCCGGCTGCCGGGCCGGAGCTGGGCGAGGGTGTCGAGCGACTCCTCCGTCGCCACGGCGATCACGGGGTAGCCGCCGGTCACGGGCCCGTCGGCGAGGAGGATCGTCGGCCGGCCGGAGGGTGGAACCTGGAGCGCACCCGGCACCATGGGTTCGCTCGGCAGTTCGCGGTGCACCGCGCGCTCCAGCTCGGGTCCCTCCAGGCGCATGCCCACCCGGTCGGCGTCGTTCGTCACGCGCCAGACGCTGCCGTAGAGGGCGAGGGCGGCGGCGGGGGCGAACCAGTCGGCGCGCGGACCGGGGGCCAGGGCGATCTCGGCTTCGGCACTCACCGGCCGAGGCGGCGCCTGGTCGACCGGCGGGATCGGCGCCCGCTCCTGCCCCGCACCGCCCAGCACGTCCCCGGCTGCCAGCGGCGCGAGCCCGAGCCCCGCCAGGCGATCCGTGGCGCGTGATCCCGCCGCCCGCGGGGCGTCGATGCCGCCGCGGAGGGCGAGATAGATCCGGGCGCCGTCCCTCGCCCAGCCGACCTCCAGCGTCTCGCCGGCTCTCCAGCGCGCCGCCGCTCCGGTGGGTGCGGGGCGGCCCGCGATCGTCAGGAACGCCTCGGCGCCGGTCTGGGCGACCCAGGTGTCGCGCAGTGCGACCGCGCGCAGGCCGCCCATCGTGACTTCGAGCCCCGCCGCATCCTCGGCGGTGCCCACCAGTCGCAGCGCGAGGCACAGGGCGCCCCGATCGAGGGCACCCGAGGGGGCGATCCCCTGCGCCGCGCGGCCGGGTCGGCCGAGGTCCTGCACGGTCGTCAGCAGGCCCGGCTCGATCACCCGCAGCAGCGGATCGGAGGAGGGCTCCGGGGGACGGGGTCGCACGGATGCCCGGATCACGGAGCGCACGCGGGCGAACCGCACCTGTCGGCCCGGAGCGAGCAGGACGGGCTCCGCCGCCGCGGGATCGAACAGCGGCGCAGAGGTCGTGCCGATCAGGCGCCAGCCGCCGGGCGTCTCGCGCGGATAGGCACCCGAGAACTCGCCGGCCAGCCCCACCGCACCCGCCGGCACGCGGGTGCGCGGCGAGGCCAGGCGCGGGATGTCGAGTCCCCAGTCCTCGCTCGTCAGGTAGGCGAATCCCGGGGCGAACCCCGTGAACGCGACCCGCCACCGAGCCGCTTCGTGCCGTGCCGCGAGGGCGTCGGCGGAGAGCCCGACGAGCGCGGCCGTCTCGGCGAGGTCGGGGCCGTCGTAGACGAGCTCGAGCACGACCGGAGTCTCGGGCGGTGGTGCGATGACGGCATCCCGCGCCCGCGTCGCCGTGTCGGCGATCCAGTCGCGCGCGGCGTGCAGCGAGAGCGACCCGGGGCCGAGTCGCACGAGGATCGTCCGCGCGGCCGGTACGAGATCGACCGGACCGGACGGGGCGGAGTCGGCGAGCGCGGCGTGCACGCGATGCACCTCGGCGACCGAGCGGAGCTCGATGAGCAGGCCGCGCTCGCCCATCGGCAGGATGCGCGGCGGCGCGGCCTGCGCCGGCGCGCGACCTTCGGGGCTCACCACGGTGCCCGCACGACGATTCCGGCGGCATCGAGCGCGGCGCGCACCGCGCGCGCCATCGCGACGGCGGCCGGGGTGTCGCCGTGGACGCAGAGCGAGGCGGCGCCGGCCTCGACGAGACTCCCGTCGACCGCCGCCACCACGCCCTCGCGGACGAGGCGTAGGGCGCGGTCGGCGACCTCGCCGGGGTCCGTGAGGAGGGCGCGCGGCGAGCCCCGGGGCACGAGCCCGCCGCCGGGCGCGTATCCGCGATCGAGGAACGCCTCGCGGACGAAGGGCAGACCCGCGGCGGCGGCGGCGGCCGCGATCTGTCCGCCCAACCCGAGGATCGGCAGGGCCCGGCCGAGGTCCGCCGACAGGGATGCCACGGCACTCGCGACCGCGGCGGCCGGCCCCGCATCGGCCGAGACCGCGTGATAGAGCGCGCCGTGCGGCTTGACGTAGCGGATGTCGGCGCCCGCGGCGCGCAGGGCCGACAGCTGCTGCGCGACGACGTCGGTGAGGGCGTCCGCGTCGAGGCTCATCGCGGCGCGCCCGAATCCGGCGCGATCGGGGTAGGAGGGGTGCGCGCCGATGACGACGCCGTGCGCGGCGGCGCGGGCGACGGCGTCGCGCATGGATGACGCATCGCCGGCGTGACCGCCGCACGCGACGTTGGCGCTGGAGACGAGCGCGAACATGGCGACGTCGTCGGCCGTCGGCACACCGTCGACGGTCTCGCCGAGGTCGCTGTTGAGGTCGATCGAGCCCACGGCTCCACGGTAGACCCGCGCCCGCTAGCGTGGGCGGATGGCCGGAGCGCGCAGACGTCGGGGGACCGCGGACGCCCCGCCCCCGCAGGCGCGACTCTCGGACGGCACGCTCGCCCGCATCGTGCCCTCGCCCTACACCTCCGGCTGGGAGCTCGAGGTCGACGGCACCCCGCAGTCCCACGTCGACCTGGACGATCCCGCGCATCTGCACTTCGAGTACGTCGCGCGGATGGGCGCGGTCATCGACCTGCTGCGACTGCCCGGACAGCCCCTCACGGCGGTGCACCTGGGCGCGGGAGCCATGACCCTGCCCCGATATGTCGAGCACACCCGTCCCGGCTCGCGCCAGCAGGTGATCGAGCTCGAGCCCGCGCTGGTCGAGCTCGTGCGCGCGCACCTGCCGCTGCCCCGGGGAGCGGCGATCCGCACGCGCGTCCAGGATGCACGCGCGGCACTCGGACGCCTGCCGGCGGCGATCACGGGAGCGGTCGACCTGCTCGTCTCGGACGTCTACTCGGGAGCGCAGACCCCCGCGCACCTGACCTCGCTGGAGTTCTACCGCGCCGCCGCCGCGCTGCTGGCCCCCGACGGGGTGCTGCTGGTCAACGTCGCCGACGGCGCGGGTCTGCGCTTCGCCCGCGGTCAGGTCGCGACCGTGCAGTCGGTGCTGCCGCATGTCGTGGTGCTCGCCGAGGTGCAGGTGCTCAAGGGCCGGCGCTTCGGCAATCTCGTCGTCGCCGCATCCGGGGCCCCCCTTCCCACCACGTGGCTGCCGCGCCTCATGGCCGCGGGTCCCCACCCCGCGAAGGTCGCCGAGGGCGCCGAGCTCGCGGCGTTCGTGGGCGGTGCGGCGCCGGTCGCCGATGCGGATGCCGTCGCCTCGCCCCGCCCGAACTCGTCGCTGTTCGAGCGATGACGTTCACCACACGCGGCGCGGCTGGCCGCCTTCGCCGGGTCGCCGAGGCAGACTGTCAGGGCGCCGGCAGGACGCGGCGCAGGTGAGGAGGTCACGGTGAGCTACATCCACGGGTACGACCCCGAAACCCTGCGCGAGGTCGTCGATCCCGCCGAGTGCCGCGAGCGGCTGCTCGAGCTGGGTGACCAGCGCAGCCTGCCCGCCCTTCTCGAGCGGGTGTGGCTGCTGAAGGTGCTCGACCGCCTCGACGACGCCCTCGTGATCTCGGACGAGTCCGTGCGGGTCGCCCGCATGGCCGGCACCCGCAAAGATCTGCTGCGCGCGCGCATCCTGCACGCCACCGTGCTGCAGTGGCGCGGCGCGTACGCCGCGGCCGCGCACGAGCTGACGATGTGCGTCGAGGAGTCCGAGGGCCAGGGATGGGCGTCGATCGCGGCCTTCGCGTGCCAGCATCGCGGCAAGGTGCATTTCGACGCGCAGGACTTCGACCAGGCCCGCCGCGACTTCAAACGCGCGCTGTTCCTGCGGCAGGAGTCGGGGGCGACCGACGCCGAACTCGAGTCGACGCTGCTCGCAGTGGATGCCGCCGACCGACGCCGCACGCGCGACTCGGTCGCCAGCTGACCGGCCCCGGCGCGAGTGTCGCAGGTATGTTCTAGGTTGTTCGCATGTCGGATCTGCAGCGCGTGCGCACCTGGGGCGAGGCCCTGATCACCCTCCATCTCGATTCGTCGTGGACCTTCGGTTTCGACAACGCCAAGCGCCGTGCGGGCCTGTGCGATTACACACGCCGGCGCATCACGGTCTCGCGATACCTCAGCGCCCGCTACGACGACGAGACCAATCATCAGACGCTGCTGCACGAGGTCGCGCACGCCCTCGCCGGGCCGGCCGCCGGTCACGGCCCCGTGTGGAAGAAGGCGGCCCGCGAGCTCGGATACACGGGCGGCACGACCCATCACGGCGAGACGGCGGTGGAGCTGGCCCCGTGGGTGGGCGTGTGTCCCGCGGGGCATGTCGCCTACCGGCACCGGCGGCCGACGAGGGCGGCGTCCTGCGTGCGGTGCGCACCGCGGTTCGACGAGCGGTTCCTCTTCCGGTGGGAGCGGCGCGAGATCACCAGCGCCGCCCGACGCGCGGCGCTGACCCCGCGATAGACCGCGCGCGGCTGCGCGGTGCGAGACTGGCGGCATGCGCATCCTGCTCCGGTTCGAGATCGACTGCGACCCCGACGCCGCGTGGCGGGCGCTGCACTCCCCCGCGGTGGTCGCTGAGCTCTACGGTCCGCTGCTGCAGATGCAGCCGCTGGGCGCCCTCCCGACCGCGTGGGAGTCGGGGTCCGACGCCGCGGTGCAGCTCTCGCTCGCCGGCGCCCTTCCGATGGGTCGGCAGCTGATCCAGATCACGGACCGCGTGCGCGAGGACTCCCGCGGCCGCGTGCGCATCCTCCGCGACAGCGGGATCCCCCTGACCGGGCCCCTGTCGGCGCTCGACGTCTGGGATCACCAGATGGCCGTCGCTCCCGCATCCGAGGATCCTGCCCGCACGCTCTGGCGCGAGCGGCTCGTCATCGGCGGGGCCGCGGCGCCGGCGTTCTGGCCCGTGCTGTGGACGATCTGGCAGTGGCGGGCGGCACGCATCCGGGCGCTCGCCCCCACGTGGGCCTTCGATCCGCCGACCGACGCGACATCGCCCGGCGACGCGTCTCACCCGTAGACGTCGAGCGCTCCGGGGATCATCCGCAGCCGCACACCGTACCGCCCGTGCGCGTCGGCGCGGGGGCGGGCCTCCAGCTCGCCGTCGTGCGCGAACGCCGGCACGTCTCCGCCGCGATCCGGCAGCCCCAGAGCGATCTCGGGCACGAGCCGGCGCTCGATGTCGGAGGCGCGGGGCATGAGCCGCAGCACCCTCGCGAGGGCCGCCGTGCGCCGCCCGAAGGCCAGGGAGGCCATCGCGTGCCGGCGCGGACCGCGGGCGTGCAGGACGCGCACGTCGAGCACATCGTCGTCCATGCTCCACCGCTGCATCGTCGCCACACGCGCGGGGTCGTTGCGCCCGACGCTCGTGAACACGGACCAGACGCGCAGGGACTCACCGTCGAGCTCGATGTCGATCGGCTCCGCATGCCGCAGCACCCGCCACGCGGCGACGACCCCGCCGAGCCATGTGCCGAGCTGCTCCCGGTACACCTCCCGCCGCGCGACGAAGTCGGGATAGATGCCGACCGAACCGGTGTTGAGCACGGTCAACGGTGTATCGCCGGCGTCCAGTTCGGCCACCGCGACCCGCAGTCCGCGCCCCTCCCGCAGGGCATGGATGCCGGCATCCAGCGTGTCGACGCCCGCGGCCCGGGCGAAGTGATTGAAGGTGCCCCCCGGGAGCACCAGCAGGGGCAGGCCCGTGTCGCGGGCGATCTGCGCGAGCGCGGCGACCGAGCCGTCTCCGCCGCACACCCCGAGCACCCGCGGCGGCGTCTGCCCGGCGAGCGCGCGGCGGACGAGCGCCGCCGGCTCCTCGGCGCCGGTGAGCTCGTGCAGGGACGCGGCGGGCAGCTCCCGCTCGATCGTGCGCCGGGGGTCGGCTCGGATGACGTCGGCTCCGGAGGAGGGATTGACGAACATCAGCAGGCCGGCACCGTCGACGAGCGCCGGCAGCGCGATCCGCTCTCCGGGTTCGCGGGGCGGATGCTCGTGTGCTCGCCGTACGGGAACGAGCGCGCGGCCCGCGAGGGCGATTGCGGCGCCGATCGCGACCCCGCCGATCACGTCCGAGAGCCAGTGCGCGCCGACGTGCAGGCGCGAGTAGGCGACGCCGGCCGCGACGGGGGCGATGGCCGCGCCCACGACGGGGGCCTCGAGACCCACACCGGTCGCGAACGCCGCGGCGCTGGCCGAGTGTCCCGAGGGGAACGACGCCGAGGTGGGGTACACCGCAAGGCGGCGCCCGATGGGGACGTCCACCAGCACCGGACGCGGCCCGCCGAAGATCTTCTTGCCGACGAGGTTGGCGACAAGGCTCGCGGCCGCCAGCGAGAGCACGCCGCGCAGCGCCGCACGCGGCCGCCCGATGACGACGAGGGCACCGGCGATCACGAACCACAGGCGACCGCGATCGGCCGCGCGCGAGAGCCGGCGCAGCCCGCCGTCGCGCGCACGTCGATCCCGTCGCGCGTTGACCCAGCGGTTCGCCTCGCGATCGAAGCGCCGCACACGCCGCGGCAGCAGACGGGCACGACGATACGAGATGACGGGATGCCGCAGCCGGGGCAGTCGCATGGGTCGAGGCTACGCCGCCACGGCCATTGACGGGCGCGGGCCCGGGGTCGACGATGCTGTTACGGCCCCGTCACACGCGGAAACCGCGGGGAAACGTCGGGGCCGCACGATGACACCAGCGGACCCGGTGCCGACACGGGCGAGATCGAAGCCCATCGGCGGGCGAAACCCGACGGGCGACGCGCGAAGCGAGAGCGAGGCAGTGATGGCGACAGTACGGGCGGCGATCTCCCAGACCACCTGGACCGGCGACAAGGAATCCATGCTCGACAGGCACGAGCAGTTCGCCCGCGATGCCGCGGCGCAGGGAGCGCAGGTGATGTGCTTCCAGGAGCTCTTCTACGGGCCCTACTTCGGCATCACGCAGGACAAGAAGTACTACGCCTACGCCGAGCCCGCCGACGGCCCGATCGTGCAGCGCTTCGCGGCCCTGGCCAAAGAACTGAATCTCGTGATGATCCTGCCGATCTACGAGGAGGAGATGGCGGGGGTCTACTACAACACCGCCGTCGTGGTCGACGCCGACGGCACGATCCTCGGCAAATACCGCAAGCACCACATCCCCCACGTCGAGAAGTTCTGGGAGAAGTTCTACTTCCGCCCGGGAAACCTCGGCTATCCCGTCTTCGACACCGCCGTCGGCAGGATCGGCGTCATCATCTGCTACGACCGGCACTTCCCGGAGGCCTGGCGCGAACTCGGTCTCAACGGGGCTCACCTGGCTTTCAACCCGAACGCGACGAAGCCCGGCCTTTCGAACCGGCTGTGGGAGGTGGAGCAGCCCGCCGCCGCCGTCGCGAACGGGTACTTCGTCCTCGCGCCCAATCGGGTCGGGCTCGAGGACAACGAGTACGGCGATGAGGCGGTGGACTTCTACGGCACCAGCCAGATCGTCGACCCGCGCGGCAACTACGTCGGCGCGCTGGGCTCGGGCGAGCACGAGGAGCTGCTGATCCGCGATCTCGACATGGACCTGGTGCGTCAGATGCGCGACGACTGGCAGTTCTACCGAGACCGCCGTCCCGACTCGTACGGGGAGATCGTCGCACCATGACCACGACACTCATCACCGGGGGCACCGTCGTCTCGGCCACGGGCAGAGCCCCCGCCGACGTCCTGATCGACGGCGAGAAGATCCGGGCCGTGCTCGCACCCGGATCGACCCTGCTCGGGCACGACCTGACAGCATCCGTCGACACCGTCGTCGACGCCGCGGGGAAGTACGTGATCCCCGGCGGAATCGATGCGCACACGCACATGGAGCTGCCCTTCGGAGGCACGGCGGCAAGCGACACGTTCGAGACGGGCACACGCGCCGCGGCGTGGGGCGGCACCACCACGATCATCGACTTCGCCGTGCAGAAGTACGGCGAGCGCGTGCAGGACGGGCTCGCGGCATGGCACGCGAAGGCCGCCGGCAACTGCGCGATCGACTACGGCTTCCACCAGATCATCGGCGGCGTCGACGACGACTCGCTGAGCGCGATGCGCGGTCTGCTCGATGAGGGCGTGTCGAGCTTCAAGCTCTTCATGGCGTACCCGGGCGTCTTCTACTCCGACGACGCGCAGATCCTGAAGGCGATGCAGGTCTCGCGCGACACGGGCCTGCTGACGATGATGCACGCCGAGAACGGCCCCGCCATCGATGTGCTCGCCCAGCAGCTGGTCGATGCGGGCAAGACCGACCCGTACTATCACGGCATCGCCCGCGCCTGGCAGATGGAGGAGGAGGCCACGCACCGGGCGATCATGCTGGCCGATCTGACCGGCGCGCCATTGTATGTCGTGCACGTGAGCGCCAAGCAGGCCGTCGAGCAGCTCGCGGGGGCGCGTGACCGCGGGCAGAACGTCTTCGGCGAGACGTGCCCGCAGTACCTCTACCTCTCGCTCGAGGAGCAGCTGGGTGCGCCGGGGTTCGAGGGCGCCAAATGGGTGTGCTCCACGCCGCTGCGCTCGCGCGCCGAGGGGCATCAGAACGCGATGTGGCAGGCGCTGCGCACCAACGACCTGCAGATGGTCTCGACCGACCACTGCCCGTTCTGCATGAAGGATCAGAAGGAGCTCGGGCTCGGCGACTTCCGCAAGATCCCCAACGGCATCGGCTCGGTCGAGCACCGCATGGACCTGATGTACCAGGGCGTGGTGACGGGCGAGATCACTCTCGAGCGCTGGGTGGAGCTGACCTCCACGACCCCCGCGCGCATGTTCGGTCTGTACGGCACGAAGGGCGTCATCCAGCCCGGCGCCGACGGCGACGTCGTCGTGTACGACCCGAACGGACACACCTCCATCGGGTACGACAAGACCCATCACATGAACATGGACCACTCGGCCTGGGAGGGCTTCGAGATCGACGGCCACGTCGACACGGTCATCGCGCGCGGCCGGGTGATCGTCGACGGCGGCCGCTATCTGGGGTCCAAGGGCGATGGCCGCTACGTCAAGCGCGGCCTGAGCCAGTATCTGATCTGAGAGGCACGTGATGGACTTCGGAGTCGTCCTGCAGACCAACCCGCCCGCCTCGCGCACGGTGCAGCTGGCCACGCTCGCCGAGGCGCACGGCTTCAGCCACGTGTGGACCTTCGACTCGCACCTGCTCTGGCAGGAGCCGTACGTCATCTACTCGGCGATCCTCGCCGCCACCCGTCGGGTCACCGTCGGCCCGTTCGTGACAAACCCGGCCACGCGCGACTGGACGGTGACCGCGTCGGTCTTCGCCACGCTCAACGAGATGTACGGCAACCGCACGATCTGCGGCATCGGCCGCGGCGACTCGGCCGTGCGCGTCACCGGAGGCAAGCCGACGACGCTGAAGGAACTGCGCGAATCGATCCACGTCATCCGCGAGCTCGCCAACTCCCGCCCCGTGGAGTACAACGGGGCGACCCTGCAGTTTCCGTGGAGCCGCGGCTCGAGCCTCGATGTGTGGGTCGCGGCCTACGGCCCGCTCGC
This sequence comes from Microbacterium sp. HA-8, assembly GCF_046111165.1. Classification (NCBI taxonomy): domain Bacteria; kingdom Bacillati; phylum Actinomycetota; class Actinomycetes; order Micrococcales; family Microbacteriaceae; genus Microbacterium; species Microbacterium sp. HA-8. The sequence goes on along the minus strand of NZ_CP162025.1, from coordinate 557,401 downwards.
GCTGAAGCTCGCGGGCGAGGTCGGCGACGGCTTCATCCTGCAGCTGGCAGACGTCGACATCGCGGCCTGGATGATCCAGACGGTGAAGGATGCCGCGGCGGGCGCCGGCCGTGACCCCGAGAGCCTGCAGTTCTGCGTCGCCGCCCCCATGTACATCGGCACGGACATCGCGCACATGCGCGACCAGTGCCGCTGGTTCGGCGGGATGGTCGGCAACCACGTCGCCGACATCGTGGCGAAGTACGGCCCGTCGACCGGGTCGGGCAGCGCAGTGCCCCAGGCTCTCACCGACTACATCGCCGGTCGGACCGGCTACGACTACAACTCGCACGGACAGGCCTCGAACGACCACGTCGACTTCGTGCCCGACGAGATCGTCGACCGCTTCTGCGTGCTCGGCACCGCCGAGGAGCACATCGGCAAGCTCGAGCAGCTGCGCGCGCTGGGCGTCACGCAGTTCGCGGGGTACCTGCAGCACGACAACAAGGAGGAGACCCTGCGGGTGTACGGCGAGACCGTCATCCCGGCCCTCTCCCCGCACATCACGGCGAAGGCATGACGACCGCCTCGCCCGCCCGGCATACCCGCCGCCGCGGTTTCGCCGCGTGGGGCTGGGGCCTGCTGGGCGTGCTCGCCCTGGTCGCCCTCTGGGAGGGCTACAAGCTGCTCGCCCCGGAGGACGGTGTGCTGGTCGGCGAGACCCGCGTCCTCCCCCGCACGACGGATCTCGCGATGCCGCATGTGTGGGACATGCTGATCCGGCTCGCCGAGCCCGTCACCCGCGCCGACGGCTCGCCGCCGCTCTGGGTCGCGGTGGCGCTCGCCGCCGTGACGACGCTCGGCATCGCGGCCGCCGGATGGGCCCTCGCCGTCGTCGTGGGGCTCGGGCTCGCCCTGCTCATGCAGCGCTGGCGCCTCGTGGAGTGGGGGCTGCTGCCCTGGATCGTCCTGAGCCAGACCGTGCCGCTCATCGCCTTCGCGCCGATCGTGCGCAGCTGGGGCTCGCGCATCGAGATCGGCGCGTTCGAGTGGCAGGACTGGATGTCGGTCGCTGTCATCGCCTCGTACCTCGCGTTCTTCCCCATCGCGGTGGGAGCGCTGAAGGGGCTGCAATCACCCGACCGCATCCACACCGAGCTGCTGCGCACGTACGCCGCCGGCTACTGGCCGACGCTCGTCAAGCTCCGGCTGCCCGCCGCGGTGCCCTACCTGCTGCCCGCGATGCGACTGGGGGCGGCGGCCGCCGTGATCGGCGCCGTCGTGGCCGAAGTCTCGACCGGCCTGCAGGGCGGCATCGGGCGCCTGCTCATCCAGTTCGCCGGACAGGCATCCGGCGACCCCGCGAAGCCGTGGGGACCGATCTTCGGGGCGATCGTGCTGGGGCTCGTCGCGGCGGGCTCCGTCGCGCTCCTCGGCGCGGGCCTGAAGGACTACCGACGCGGAGAGGCGGACCGATGACCACGGCGACCAGTGAGGCCGCCGTCAGCGCGGTGAGCGTGCGCGGGGCGGGCAAGGTGTTCGCCGGACGCGCGGGCGAGGTGCGCGCGCTCGAGGATGTGCACCTCGAGGTGGCCGCGGGCGAATTCGTCTCGCTGATCGGGCCCTCGGGATGCGGCAAATCCACACTCCTGCGTCTCATCGCCGACCTCGACGCGGTGAGCACCGGATCGGTCGAGGTCTTCGGCAAGAGCGCCGACCGCGCACGCCGCGATCAGGAGTACGGGATCGCGTTCCAGCAGGCGGGACTGCTGCCCTGGCGCACCGTGGCGGGAAACATCTCCCTGCCTCTCGAGATCCACGGGATGCCGGCATCCGCCCGCCGCGCGCGCGTCGGCGAGCTTGCGGCCATGGTGGGCCTGGACGAGTTCGCCGACCGCTATCCCGATCAGCTCTCGGGCGGGATGCAGCAGCGGGTGGCGATCGCGCGGGCACTCGCCGAGCGCCCGCGCCTGCTGCTGATGGACGAGCCGTTCGGCGCGCTGGATGAGATGACCCGGGAGCGCATGCAGACGGAGCTCTCGCGCATCGCCGCCGAGACGGGCGCCGCCGTGGTGTTCGTGACGCACTCGATCCCCGAGGCGGTGTTCCTCTCCCACCGCGTCGTGGTGATGTCGCCCCGGCCCGGACGCATCACCCACGTCGTCGAGACCGGGTTCGGCGCGGGAGTGGCGCGCGACGAGGCCCTGCGTGAGGATCCGTCATTCTTCGAGCGGGTCACTGCGGTGCGGGAGGCGCTGCACGGCGCTCCCGCGAGCGCATCCGGTGCCCGGGAGCACCGATGACCACGACCCTCTCCCCCCGCGCCGAGCGCCGTCTGCGGGTGATCGCACCCCTCGCCGTCGGAACCGTCGCGCTCACCGCGTGGCAGCTGCTCGTGACCGTGGGGGGCGTATCGGATTACCTGCTGCCCTCACCGGCGGCGATCGCGGAGGAGCTCGTCGCGTTCGCGGGGCCGATCGCGACGGCGACCCTGATCACCGGCACCAACGCGCTCGTGGGACTCGTCGCGGGCGGTCTGCTCGGGGTCGGCCTGGCCGCCCTGGCCGCGCGCTGGCGCCCCGTGGACGGCATGGCCGCGCCGATCGTCGCGGCGCTCGCGGTGGTGCCGATCGTCGCGCTCGCCCCCGTGCTCAATTCGATGTTCGGCGCCGACAGCCAGTTCGGTCGACAGGCGATCGCCGCGCTCGCAGCATTCGTGCCCGTGTTCCTGAACACCCTGCGCGGGCTCCGTCAGACCAGGCCCGTGCACCGCGACCTGATGCGGGCGTACGCCGCGACGGGCGCACAGTCCTTCCGCGCCGTGACCCTGCCCACCGCCCTGCCCTACCTGCTCACCGGTGTGCGGATCGCGAGCTCGCTCGCCGTGATCTCCGCGCTCGTCGCGGAGTACTTCGGCGGACCGCGCGGTGGCCTGGGCAGCGCGATCTCGACGTCGGCAGCGACCAGCGCGTACGCCCGCGCGTGGGCCTACGTCGCGGCCAGCATCCTGCTGGGGCTGCTGTTCTATGCCGCGACCGCGCTGCTCGAGCGGCTCGTCGCGCGTCGGGTGCCGGACCCCGCGCGCACCTGACCCCGCATCCCCCACGTCCTCGCACCGAGGCGACACCGCACCGACGCACCACCTGACCCGAAAGGAACGACATGAGACACAGCACACGTCGATCGCTGACCGCGGGAGGCATCGCCCTCTCGGCGACGCTCGTCCTGGCCGCCTGCGCGGGGGGCTCGACCGACACCGACACCGATTCCGGCGATGCCGATGCCGGCGAGCTCACCCCCGTCGTGCTGCAGCTGCAGTGGCTGCCGCAGGCGCAGTTCGCGGGCTACTTCGCCGCCGCCGAGCAGGGCTTCTTCGAAGAGGAGGGTCTCGAGGTCGAGATCATCCCCTCGGGCGGTGACATCGTGCCGCAGGACGCGCTCGCGAACGGCGACGCGGACTTCGCGATCGCCTGGGTGCCCAAGGTGCTCGGCTCGATCGAGGCGGGGGCCAACCTGACCGACATCGCGCAGATCTTCCAGACCTCGGGCACGCTGCAGGTGGCGTGGGCGGACTCCGGCATCGAATCGGTGGCCGACTTCGAGGGCAAGAGGATCGGCTCGTGGGGCTTCGGCAACGAGTGGGAGATCTTCGCCGCAATGGCTGCGGAGGGGCTCGACTCGACGACCGTCGAGATCATCACGCAGGACTTCAACATGAACGCCTTCCTGCAGGGCGACATCGACGCGGCGCAGGCGATGACCTACAACGAGTACGCGCAGCTGCTCGAGACCGTCGACCCCGAGACGGGCGAGCTGTACACGCCCGAGGACTTCAGCGTCATCAGCTACCAGGACACGGTGGGCGCGATGCTGCAGGACGCGATCTGGGCCGACACCGAACGCCTCGAAACCGATGAGGAGTACGCCGAGACGGCGGTGTCGTTCCTCAAGGCCGTCATCAAGGGGTGGGTCTTCGCCCGGGACAACCCGGAGGAAGCGGCCGAGATCACGCTCGCCTCCGGCTCCGGCTGGGGCCCGAGCCACGAGCTGTGGATGATGAACGAGACCAACAAGCTCATCTGGCCCTCGCCCGCGGGGATCGGCATCATCGACGAAGCGGCCTGGAACCAGACCGTCGAGGGAGCGCTGGCCGCCGTCAACGAGACCGGCGCCCGCCTGATCACCGAGGAGCCGCCCGCGAGCGCCTACTCGAACGAGTACATCCAGCAGGCGCTGGACGAGCTCGCCGAGGAGGGCGTCGACGTCACGGGAGAGGGCTTCGAGCCGATCGAGGTCGAGCTGCTGGAGGGCGGCAACTGATCACCCCGGTCGCTTCGACGGGCTCAGCGGCCGGGGGTCTCTTGACCCCCGGCCGCTGAGCGAGGAGCGTAGCGACCAGACGAATCGCGAACGATGAGAGTGACCGGTATGACGACAGACATCCTTTCCGACCTCGACCTGACGACGAAGCAGCTCGACCGCGCGCACGTCTTCCACTCCTGGTCGGCGCAGGGGGCCCTCGATCCCGTCGTGATCGCGGGCGGCTCGGGCACGACCGTGTGGGATCACTCGGGCAACCGCTACCTGGACTTCTCGAGCCAGCTGGTCAACGTCAACATCGGGCACCAGCATCCCGCCGTCATCCAGGCGATCCACGATCAGGCGTCGCTGCTGGCCACGATCGGACCCGCCACCGCGAACCTCGCTCGGGGTGAGGCGGCGGCGCGCATCGTCCGCCGAGCGCCCGCCGGATTCTCGAAGGTGTTCTTCACCAACGGCGGCGCCGACGCGATCGAGAACGCCATCCGCATGGCGCGCCTGCACACGGGCCGCGACAAAGTGCTCTCGACCTATCGCTCGTACCACGGCAACACGGGGGCGGCGATCGTCGCGACGGGCGACTGGCGACGGATGCCGAACGAGTTCGCCCGAGGACACGTGCACTTCTTCGGCCCCTACCTGTACCGCAGCGAGTTCTGGGCCGAGAGCCCCGAGCAGGAGAGCGAGCGGGCGCTGCGACACCTGGAGCGCGTCATCCAGTCCGAGGGCGCGGACGGGATCGCCGCGATCCTGCTCGAGTCGGTGCCCGGCACCGCCGGGGTGCTGGTCCCGCCGCCCGGCTACCTCGCCGGCGTGCGGGAGCTCGCGGACCGCTACGGCATCATGCTGATCCTCGACGAGGTGATGGCGGGGTTCGGGCGCACGGGCCGCTGGTTCGCCTTCGAGGGCTACGACGTCGTGCCCGATTTGATCGCCTTCGCCAAGGGGGTCAACTCCGGCTACGTGCCCGTGGGCGGCGTCATCATCTCGGACGAGATCGCGGCGACCTTCGATGACCGGGTCTATCCGGGCGGCCTGACCTACAGCGGGCACCCGCTGGCGGCCGCCTCCATCGTCGGCGCGCTCGACGCGATGGAGTCCGAGGGGATCGTCGACAACGCCCGTCGCGTGGGCAGCGATGTGATCGGCCCCGCGCTGACTGCACTCGCCGACAAGCACGCCCTCATCGGCGAGGTGCGGGGCGAGGGCGTCTTCTGGGCACTCGAACTCGTCGCCGATCGCGAGTCGCGCGAGCCGCTGCCCGCCGCCGCGATGGGCGCGATCAAGAAGGGCCTCGTCGCTCGCGGCCTGCTGCCTTTCGTGCAGGACAACCGCATCCACGTCGTGCCGCCGTGCGTCGTCACCGACGACGAGGTCGCGGAGGCCGCCGAGATCTACGACGACGTGCTCGCCGAGATCGGAAGGGACACACCATGACCGACGCACGTACCCTCGAGCGGTCCGCGGACCGCGCGACGACGATCCTCGACCATTGGGTCGACGGCGCACCCTGGGCGGGCACGTCGACCCGCACCGCCCCGGTGTTCAACCCCGCGCTCGGCAGCGTGCAGAAGCAGGTGCGCCTCGCTTCCGCCTCCGACGTCGACCGGGCCGTCACCTCGGCCTCCGCAGGGGCCGCGCTGTGGCGCGACGCCTCGATCGCCAAACGTCAGGCGGTGCTGTTCGCCTTCCGCGAGCTGCTCAACGCCCGCAAGGGCGAGCTCGCCGACATCCTGACGGCCGAACACGGCAAGGTGACCTCCGACGCCCTCGGCGAGATCGCCCGCGGGCTCGAGGTCGTCGAGTTCGCGTGCGGCATGCCCTCGCAGATGAAGGGCGCATACTCCGAGAACGTCTCGACCGACATCGACGTCTACTCACTGCGCCAGCCGCTCGGCGTCGTCGGCATCATCAGCCCCTTCAACTTCCCGGCGATGGTGCCGCTGTGGTTCTTCTCGATCGCGATCGCCGCCGGCAACGCGGTGGTCCTCAAGCCCAGCGAGAAGGATCCGTCCGCCGCGAACTGGCTCGCCGCGCTGTGGAGCGAGGCGGGCCTGCCCGACGGCGTCTTCACCGTCGTGCACGGAGACAAAGAGGCGGTCGACGCCCTGCTGCAGCATCCCGACGTGCGCTCGATCTCGTTCGTCGGATCGACACCCATCGCCCGCTACATCTACGAGCAGGCCGCGCGGTTCGGCAAGCGCGTCCAGGCCCTGGGCGGGGCGAAGAACCACATGCTGGTGCTGCCCGACGCCGACCTCGACCTCGCCGCCGATGCCGCCGTCAACGCGGGGTTCGGGTCGGCCGGCGAGCGCTGCATGGCGATCTCGGTCGTGCTCGCCGTCGATGCCATCGCCGACGAGCTGGTCGCGAAGATCGCCGAGCGCATGGGGCGGCTGCGCACCGGCGACGGCATGCGCGGATGCGACATGGGCCCACTGATCACCGAGGCGCACCGAGACAGGGTGGCCGGCTACATCGACACGGCGCGGGCGGACGGCGCCTCCGTCGTGGTCGACGGGCGCGGTATCGAGGTCGACGGGGATGCCGGGGGCTTCTGGCTCGGGCCAACGCTGATCGACCGCGTGCCGACCTCGTCCGCCGTGTATCGGGACGAGATCTTCGGCCCCGTGCTCTCGGTAGTGCGGGTCGAGGGCTACGCGGACGGGCTCGGCATCATCAACGGCAGCCCGTACGGCAACGGCACGGCGATCTTCACGAACGACGGCGGCGCGGCGCGGCGCTTCCAGCGCGAGGTGCAGGTGGGCATGATCGGCATCAACGTGCCGATCCCCGTGCCCGTGGCCTATCACTCGTTCGGCGGGTGGAAGGACTCCCTCTTCGGCGACGCGAAGGCGTACGGTCCGCACGGGTTCGAATTCTTCACGCAGGAGAAGGCCGTCACCTCGCGCTGGCTCGACCCCTCGCACGGCGGCCTGAACCTGGGGTTTCCGCAGCACGACTGACGGGCGGACGGGCGTACGCTGTGAGCACCAGCGCGCGTCCCAGCCGGGGACGCGCCCCGAGCCTTCCGATCGGAGGTTCCCCATGTCCGCGCACACCACCCCCGGTGCCCAGAAGTCGATCATCGGCGAACCCGAGGTCGTCGAGGACCGGATTCCGGATGCCGCCGCCATCGCCCTCGCGGCCGACGTCGAGGACTCCCCCGCCTGGGTGAGCCTGCGGCGCTCGGTCGTGGCCCTGCAGTCGCTGCAGATCGGCGACGGGTCTGTGCCGGCAGCATCCGATCACGACGTCGCCCGTGCGCACGTCACGCGCATCCGCGCCGCGATCGCGGAGCTCGCGCCGCTCTTTCCGCACGACGCGAGATATCTCGCGGCATGCCGACAGGATCTGCAGCGTTGGGCCGAGGGGGCCTTCGGCGTGCCCGACTTCTTCGACGCGCTCGTCGCGTTCGAACCGCAGCGGCACCGCGTCGACGGACTGCGCCACCTCGTCGTCTTTCCGATGTACACGCAGAACGGCTCGCGCGATCGGCTGTTCGAGGCCCTGATCGTCGAGACGATCTGGCCCGAGTTCATCGCGGCGCTCGAGGCGGGCGACTACGGCAACCGGCTGTTCGTCTCGCTGCGGCTCGTCGATTTCACCCCCGGATACGACACGAACTCGGCGGTGCTCTTTCCCGAGACGGTGGCGGTGCGCGAGGTGCCGACGTTCACCTGGGGCGCGATCTTCCAGGATCGCGAGGCGGCGCGCTATCGCCGCGTCGTGTCGGCGGCCGCGCGCATCACCAAACTCGAGCTGCCCGACGACGCCGAGCGGATGCTGTCGGATCAGGCGCTCGCCGAGCAGGTGTTCGTGATGTGGGACCTCATCCACGACCGCACGCACATGCGCGGCGATCTGCCGTTCGACCCGTTCATGATCAAGCAGCGGATGCCGTACTTCCTCTACTCGCTCGAGGAGCTGCGCTGCGACCTCACGGCGTATCGCGAGTGCGTCGCGATCGAGCGCCGCCTGCGTCAGGCCGAGGGCAGGGCGCCGATCGAGGAGGAGATGCTCGATCGGGCGCGGCTCGTGCAGTACGCCGTGGTGTTCGACCGCATCTTCCGCTTCGCGATCACGGGTACCCGGGTGCGCAACTACGACGGGCTCGGCGGCCAGCTGCTGTTCGCGTGGCTGCATCAGCGCGGGGTGCTGCACTGGACCGACACCTCGCTGAGTTTCGATTGGGACGGCGTTCCCGCGGCCGTTGTTGCCCTCGGCGACGCGATCGACGAGCTCTACTGGCGCTCGATCGACCGGCCCAAGCCGGCGCACTGGCTGGCGGCCTACGAGCTGATCCGGGGGGTCCTCGCACCCCATCCGGCGTCGGTGTGGGCGACAGGGCTGCCGCGGGAGGTGCTCGCCGGACCGCCGAAGGGGTACACCGGAGCGGTGCTCGACGACGAGTTCCCGCTGTCGATGTTCTACGAGGCGCTCGATCGCAAGATGCGTCCCGTGATCGAGTCGACGGCGGGCATCCGCGGCTCGGACTGACCCTTCGACAGGCTCAGGGACCGCCCTTCGACAGGCTCAGGGGCCGAAGCCGCGCACGACGAATCTAGGCTGGGTGGGTGACACCCCTCCACGACAGCGCCGTGCGCGGCTTCGCCTCCGACAACTACTCCGGCATCCATCCCGACGTCCTCGCCGCGATCGCGACGGCGAACGACGGCCACCAGGTCGCGTACGGAGAGGACGCCTACACGGAGCGCCTGCAGCTCGCGTTCGCCGCGCACTTCGGCGCGAGCGTCGAGGCGTTCCCGGTCTTCAACGGCACCGGCGCCAACGTCGTGGGCCTGCAGTCGATGCTGCCGCGCTGGGGCGCGGTCGTGGCGGCCTCGTCCGCGCACATCAACGTCGACGAGGGCGGCGCGCCCGAGCGCGTCGCGGGCATCAAGATCCTCACCGTGCCCACGCCCGATGGAAAGCTCACGCCCGAGCTGATCGACCGCGAGGCGTGGGGCTTCGGCGACGAGCACCGGGCGCAGCCGCTCGCGGTCTCGATCACGCAGTCCACCGAGCTCGGCACCGTGTACACCCCCGACGAGGTGCGCGCGATCGCCGACCACGCGCACGGGCTGGGCATGCGCGTGCATATGGACGGCGCGCGCATCGCCAACGCGGCCGCCTCCCTCGGCGTGCCGCTGCGCGCCTTCACACGCGATGCGGGCGTCGACGTGCTCAGCTTCGGCGGCACCAAGAACGGGGCGATGCTCGCCGAGGCGATCGTCGTGCTCGATGCGGCAGCATCCGAGGGACTGCGCTATCTGCGCAAGCTCGATATGCAGCTGTCCTCGAAGATGCGCTTCGTCTCGGCCCAGCTGCTCGCGCTCGTCGAGGGCGACCTGTGGCTGCGCAACGCGTCGCACGCCAACGCGATGGCGGCGCGACTGCGCCAGGCCGTCGAGGCGGGCATCGCCGACGGCAAGATCCGGGGCGTGGCGTTCACGCAGCCGACGCAGGCCAACGCGCTGTTCGCGACGCTCCCGGCCGGCGTCGCCGACCGGCTGCGCGAGAAGTTCCGCTTCTACGACTGGGATGCCTCGCGCGACGAGGTGCGCTGGGTCTGCTCGTTCGACACCACCGTCGACGACGTCGACGCCTTCGCGGCGGAGCTCGCCCGCCTGACCTGATCGTCTCAGCCGGACCGGGGCCGCCCGGTCAGCACGCTCGCGAGCGTGGGCCGCCAGTGCCGCGCGACGTATTCGACGGCCTCGTCGACCCCGAGCGATCTCGTGGAGTTGCCCACCCGCACCCACAGATCGGTCGAGCCGCCGTCCTTGGACTGGGTGAGGAATACCGGCTTCGGTGAGGGCGGGCAGTTCAGAGCGCACACCGTCGCCCCGCCCGGCGCCGCCGCAAACTGGATGTGCGGCAGCGCCGCGGCATTGCGACCCAGCAGAGTCGACATCAGGTCGCGCAGCCACAGCTCGAACCGGTCGTGGTCGGGTGTGCGCAGGGTCGCCAGATCGCGGTCGAGCCCGATCGCCTCGCCCGCATCGTTCGCGCCGATCACGAGCACACCGCCGCGGGAGTTCAGGAACGCGGCGACGGTCTTCGCGATCGCGAGCTCCATGCGCGGGTCCTTCTTCTGCTCCCGCACGTTCCAGCGCGCGGTCTCCTTGAACTCGACGGTGTCGGACTCTCCCGCAGCGAGCACGGCGGCAGCATCCACGTCGTCGTACCCTGGCCGCACCAGCGCCGCGACCGCCGCCGTCACGAAGGCAAGGCCGATGCTCGAGCCGACGGTGAGCAGGATGGTCGTCGGCATCCAGAGGCGCTGACCGTAGAACAGAAGGCCCGACAGGAGCAGGCCCAGGCTGATCCCGAGCAACGAGACGATCGTCATGGTCGTCAAGCTCAGCCGCAGGCGCTGACCGAACAGGCGGCGCATCGCCCAGGCCACGACGTAGGCGATGCCGAGGACGATCGGCAGCGCGACGGCGAAGTCGACCAGGAGAGGGCTCTGCGGCATCCGACCCGCGCCCCTCAGCGCAGCGCGCCGACGCTCGCCAGTGCCAGCCGCACGAGGGTGCCGCGGCCGCCCTCCATCTCGGAGGCGAGCGAGTCGGAACAGGCCTCGGCCGGTGTCATCCAGGTCACCTCGAGGGCATCCTGACGCGGCTCGCACGTGCCCGTGACGGGCACGACGAAGGCGAGCGAGACCGCGTGCTGCCGGTCGTCGTGAAAGGCGCTGAGTCCCGGCATCGGGAAGTACTCGGCGACGGTGAAGGGCGTCGGCTGCGGGGGCAGCAGGGGGAACGCCATCGGGCCGAGATCGTTCTCGAGGTGGCGGAACAGCGCGTCGCGCACCGTCTCGCCGTACCGCACGCGCCCGCTGACGATCGTGCGGGTGATCTCCCCGACGGGGGTCGCCCGCAGCAGGATGCCGACCTCGGTCACGGTGCCGACGCCGTCGGTGCGCACGGGCACCGCCTCGACGTACAGCATCGGCATGCGGCGGCGGGCCTCGGCGAGCTCGATGTCGCTCAGCCACCCCGGATTGGCGGATGTGCCCTGCGAGGGCGTGCCGAACGAGGTCATGCCGCCGAGCGGATCGCGGGGGTTCCCGTCATCGTCGCGCTCGTCGGGGTCGGGGTCAGGTGTGCGCACCGGCATGCCTCCTGTATACCCCAGCCGTCGGCGTGGGTCGCCCTGGGGGGTGGGCGCGGCGCGGGGTCACTTCCGCTGTCGCGACGCCCAGCATCCACGTCCCGCGACCCCGGCACCCGGCTCCCACCGGCACGGCCGGGCGGGTGTCGGCGGTGTTTGCCATGATGGGGCGCATGGTGGATGCTGCGCTCACGCCCGCGCTCGATCCGAGCCTCGCTCTGTGGTCGGGTGATCCCGACGGACGTCCCCTGCTGGTGCTGCTGCACGGGTACGGCGCCGACGAGCGCGACCTCTTCGCTCTGGTTCCCCATCTGCCGCCCGATTTCGCCGTCGCCGCGGTCCGCGCTCCGCTCACGCCGCCCTTTCCGGCGCCCGGATTCTCCTGGTACGCGATCGAGGGGCTCCGCGGACGCGACCCCGAGGGCGTGACGCGGGGTGCGGAACGACTGATCGAATGGGTCGACGCGCACGCCGCGGGTGCGGCGTCCATCGGTCTTCTCGGCTTCTCGCAGGGCGGGGCGATCGCCCTGCAGGCCCTACGGCTGCGGCCTGATCGGTTCGCGTTCGCCGTCAACCTGAGCGGCTACGCCGCGCCGGGGCCGCTGCCGGGCGACGCCGCGCTGGCCGCTCGCCGGCCGCCGGTCTTCTGGGGGCGGGGGGCGCGCGACGAGGTGATCCCGCCGCCGCTGATCGCGCACACGACCGAGTGGCTGCCCTCCCACGCCGACCTGTCGGGTCGGGTCTACGCGGGGCTCACCCACAGCGTCTCGGAGCCGGAACTGGCGGATGTCCGGGAGTTCCTGCGGGCACGGCTGGACGCCGACACCTCGGGCTGATCCCGCGCGAGGACGTCCGAACCGTCTCGGAGATGCGCAACCCCCGACCCGATGTCGGAGGTCGGGGCCAAGATGGATGCGATGGGCGACGTGCTCGAGCGTTTCGGCCCCGCGACACAGGAGTGGTTCCGCGGGGCTTTCGCCGCGCCCACCCCTGCGCAGATCGGCGCGTGGCAGGCCGTCTCGGCGGGGCGGCACGCCCTGGTGGTCGCCCCCACAGGGTCGGGCAAGACGCTCTCCGCCTTCCTCTGGGCCATCGACCGGGTCTTCCGCGAGAAGCCGATCGTCGCGCATGACCCCGCGCCGCGCGGACGCCGACGCGGGGCGGCCCGCTCACGCACCGGCATCCTCTACATCTCCCCGCTCAAGGCCCTCGGCGTCGACGTCGAGCGCAACCTGCGCTCGCCCCTCGTCGGCATCGGGCAGTCGGCGCGGCGGCTGGGCGTCGCCCTGCCCGAGGTCACGGTCGGCGTGCGCTCGGGGGACACACCCTCGAACGAGCGCCGCCGCCTGGTACAGGAGCCGCCCGACATCCTGATCACGACGCCGGAATCGCTCTACCTCATGCTCACGAGCCAGGCGGGCGAGACCCTGCGGGAGGTGCACACCGTCATCGTCGACGAGGTGCACGCGGTGGCGGCCACCAAGCGCGGCGCTCATCTGGCGGTCAGTCTCGAGCGCCTCGACGCGATGCTCGAGCGCCCCGCGCAGCGCATCGGGCTCTCGGCCACCGTCCGTCCCATCGACGAGGTCGCGCGGTTCCTGGGCGGTTCCGCGCCCGTCGAGATCGTGGTGCCCAAGGCGAGCAAGGCATTCGATCTGCGCGTGGTCGTTCCGATCGACGACATGCTCAATCCCCCGCCACCGCCCGGGGCCCGCGCGGGCACGGTCGCCGCTGACGGCGCCGCCACGGGGCCGGGCGCGACCGACCCCGACGGCGCGCCCGAGTGGTTCGCCGCCGACAGCCGGCTGCGCCCCGAGAGCACCGAGATGACGGGGTCGGTGTGGCCCCACGTCGAGGAGGCGATCGTCGACCGCATCCTCGAGAACCGCTCGACCATCGTCTTCTCCAATTCGCGACGCCTCGCCGAGCGACTGACGGGGCGGCTGAATGAGATCTACGCCGAGCGACTCGGTCTCGATCCGCCCGACGCGGCGCAGCCGGCGCAGCCCGCGGCGATCATGGCCCAGGCCGGTGCCGACGCGGGTGCCCCGCCCGTGCTGGCCCGCGCTCATCACGGCTCCGTGTCCAAAGAGCAGCGCGCGCAGGTCGAAGAAGACCTCAAGGCCGGGCGCCTGCGCTGCGTGGTCGCCACCAGCAGCCTCGAGCTCGGCATCGACATGGGTGCGGTCGACCTGGTCATCCAGGTCGAGGCGCCCCCGTCCGCCGCGAGCGGCCTGCAACGCGTCGGACGCGCCGGTCACCAGGTCGGCGAGGTCAGCCGGGCCTACCTCTTTCCGAAGCACCGTGCCGATGTGCTGCACACGGCGATCACGACCGAGCGGATGCTGTCGGGCAGCATCGAGGCGATCTCGATCCCGCAGAACCCGCTCGACATCCTCGCGCAGCAGACGGTGGCAGCATCCGCCCTCGGCGAGCTCGCCGTCGAGGAGTGGTATGAACAGGTCCGGCGCAGCGCGCCCTTCCGCACCCTGCCGCGATCGGCGTTCGAGGCGACGCTCGACCTTCTTGCAGGACGCTATCCGTCCGACGAGTTCGCCGAGCTGCGCCCGCGCATCGTCTGGGACCGCGATGCGGGCACGATCGCGGGGCGCCCCGGGGCGCAGCGGCTGGCGGTGACCAGCGGCGGCACGATCCCCGATCGAGGGCTTTTCGGTGTGTTCGTGGCCGGCGAGACCCGCAACGCCCGCGTCGGCGAACTCGATGAGGAGATGGTCTACGAGTCGCGGGTCAACGACGTCTTCACGCTGGGCACGACCAGCTGGCGCATCGTCGAGATCACCCACGACAGGGTCAACGTGCTGCCGGCCTACGGCCAGCCGGGCAAGCTGCCGTTCTGGCACGGCGACGGGCTCGGCCGGCCCGCCGAGCTGGGCGCAGCGTTGGGCAGGCTCTCGCGCGAGCTGTCGTCGGCGTCCGCCGAGAAGGCCCGGGGGCGACTTCGGGATGCCGGGCTCGACGAGCGCGCGATCGGCAACCTGCTGGCGTACCTCGCCGAGCAGAAGGAGGCCACGGGCAGCCTTCCGACCGACCGCACGCTGACCGTCGAGCGCTCCCGCGACGAGGTCGGCGACTGGCGGGTCATCTTGCATTCCCCGTACGGCATGAGCGTGCACGCGCCGTGGGCGCTCGCCGTGGGCGCCCGCATCCGCGAGCGACTCGGCGTCGAGGGATCGGCGGTCGCGAGCGACGACGGCGTGATCGCGCGCATTCCCGACACCACGGCCGAACCACCCGGTGCCGAGCTGTTCGTGTTCGACCCCGACGAGCTCGAGCAGATCGTCACCGACGAGGTCGGCGGCTCGGCGCTGTTCGCCTCGCGGTTCCGCGAGTGCGCGGCGCGCGCCCTGCTGATGCCCCGCGTCAACCCCAGCAAGCGCAGCCCGCTCTGGCAGCAGCGGCAGCGATCGGCGCAGCTGCTCGAGGTCGCCAAGCGCCACCCCACGTTCCCGATCATCCTCGAGACCCTGCGCGAGGTGCTCCAGGACGTCTACGATCTCCCCGCCCTTCTCGGTCTGCTGCGCAGCATCGGCGATCGCCGCATCCGGCTCGTCGAGACGACGACCACGCAGCCCTCGCCGTTCGCCCGCGACCTTCTCTTCGGATATGTCGGTGCGTTCATGTACGAGGGCGACTCGCCCCTCGCTGAGCGGCGGGCGGCGGCGCTGTCGGTCGACCCCGCGCTGCTGTCCGAGCTGCTGGGCCGGGTCGAGATGCGCGAGCTGCTCGACCCGGACGTGATCGCGCAGTTCGAGCGCGAGGCGCAGCGCCTCGATCCCGAACGCCGCGTGCGGGGCGTCGAGGGCGTCGCCGATCTGCTGCGACTGCTCGGCCCGCTCGATGCCGACGAGGTCGCGCCACGGCTCGAACCACCGGGCGCGTCCGCATCCGCAGGCGAGCTGCGGCTCGACGGCGACCGGCCGCGCTCCGACTCCGGGGCGAGCATCGCCGAGGCGCAGCAGCTTCTCGACGCGCTCGTCGACGCCCGCCGCGCGATCGCGGTGCAGATCTCCGGCACCGCGCGCGTGGCCGCGATCGAGGACGCCGGCCGTCTCCGCGACGCTCTCGGCGTCGCCCTGCCCGTGGGCCTCCCGCTCGCCTTCCTCGAGCCGGTGGCCGACCCCCTCGCCGACCTGGTCGCACGTCACGCGCGCACACACGGCCCCTTCACGACCGATGCCGTCGCCCGACGCCTCGGCGTCGGCGTGGCCGTCGCGCGTCAGACGCTGCATCGGCTCGAGTCGCAGGGGCGCGTGTCGAGCGGCTTCTTCCTGCCGGCCACCGCAGACAGCCGCGACGAGACCGAGTGGTGCGACACCGAGGTGCTGCGCCGCCTGCGCATGCGGTCACTCGCCGCGATCCGGGGCAGTGTCGAACCGGTCGCGCCCGAGGCGTTCGCGCGCTTCGCTCCAGTGTGGCAGCACGTCACGAGACCTCTCGAGGGCATCGACGGCGTCGCCGCGGCGATCGAGCAGCTCGCGGGCGTGCCGATCCCCGCCAGCGCCTGGGAATCGCTCATCCTTCCCGCCCGCGTGGGCGATTACACCCCGGCGCTGCTCGACGAGCTGACCGCCACCGGTGAGGTCGTGTGGTCGGGCAACGGGTCGCTGCCCGGGCGCGACGGCTGGATCTCCCTGCATCCCGCCGACGCCGCGCCCTACACTCTCGCGCCCTCCGACGTCGACTTCGCGCCCGATTCGCTCGAACAGCGCCTGATCGACGAGCTGTCCTCGGGCGGAGCGTGGTTCGCGGGGCAGCTGCGTCAGTCCGTGGATGCCGCGAACGAGCAGTCCGTCATCGAGGCGCTCTTCACCCTGATGTGGGCGGGCCGGGTCACCAACGACACCTTCGCACCCGTGCGCACCCTCCTCGGCGGAGGGTCGCAGGCCCATCGCACCGCCAGGCGCACCCCGCGCTCGCGGATGTTCCGCGGGACGCCGCTGTCGCGCCCGAGCGCGGCACCGCCCCGTGCGTCCGCGACCGGTGGCCGCTGGTCTCTGCTGCCGAGCCCCGAACCCGACGCGGCCGCGCGGGCCACGGCCACGGCATCCCTGCTACTCGACCGCTACGGCGTCGTCACGCGCGGTTCGGTGCAGGCGGAGGGGGTGCCCGGCGGGTTCGCTCAGGTCTATCGCATCCTCGCGGGCTTCGAGCAGGCGGGCCACTGCCGGCGCGGCTACCTGATCGAGAGGCTCGGGGCGGCGCAGTTCGCGACATCGCCGACCATCGACCGCCTCCGCGAGTTCGCAGCCCTGCCCGACCCCGCCCCGCTCCGCGCCCTGACCCTCGCCGCGACCGACCCCGCCAACCCGTACGGCGCGGCGCTGCCGTGGCCGGCGATCGAGGGCGTGACCCATCGTCCCGGCCGCAAGGCGGGCGGTCTCGTCTCGATCGTCGACGGGGCCCTCGCCCTCTACCTGGAGCGCGGGGGCAAGTCGGCCCTCGCCTTCACCGACGACGAGGGCGTGCTGCAGGCGGCGACCCGCAGTCTCGCCACCGTCGCCCGCACCCGCCGCCTCGACACGCTCACGATCGAACAGGTCAACGGCGCCTTCGTGTACGGCACGGACGTGGGCCGCGCGTTGCGCGAGGCCGGGTTCGTCGAGTCTCCGCGCGGCCTCACGCTGCGCCGCGTGACCGCGGGCGACGCCGCACGCGAGGCCACTCGTGCCTGAGGGCGACACCGTCTGGCGCACCGCGCACCATCTGCACGCCGCGCTCGCGGGCGCCGTCGTGACCCGCTTCGACATCCGCGTGCCCGGCAGCGCGACGGCCGACGTCACCGGTCAGACCGTGCGCGAGGTCGTGCCCCGCGGCAAGCACATCCTGCACCGCTTCGACGAGCTCACGCTGCACTCGCATCTGAAGATGGAGGGAGAGTGGCACGTCTATCCGACCGGCGCGCGGTGGCGGGCTCCCGGTTTCAAGGCTCGCGTGATCGTCGGGACCGCGGATCACGACACGGTCGGCTTCGACCTGGCCATGGTCGAGGTGCTCCCCACCCGAGATGAGGACCGCGTCATCGGCCACCTCGGACCCGATCCCCTCGCCGACGATTGGGACCCCACCGAGGCCGCGCGGCGGCTCGCCGCCGACACCCGCGCCGCGCACGTCGCGCTGCTCGATCAGCGCAACGTCGCCGGGTTCGGCAACGAGTACGCCAACGAGCTGCTCTTCGTGCGCGGCATCCATCCCGAGACGCCCACGGCCGAGGTCGACACCCGCGCGCTCGTCGAACTCGGGGCCCGCATGATCCGCCAGAACCTCCCCGGCCCCGGTCGCACCTTCACGGGCGACTCCCGCCCGGGCCGGTCCACCTGGGTGTACGGCCGCGAGCGCAGACCCTGCCGGCGGTGCGGCACGGGAATCCGCGCGATGTCACTCGGCGCGTCCGAGACGAGTCGGCGCAACGTCTTCTGGTGCCCGCGCTGCCAGCCGCCGACCTGACGGCGGTCCCCGCTCAGTGGCCGATGTAGCGCCCCGGCCGATGGTTCAGCGCCAGCACGAGGTTCAGCAGGACCGCGCCGGCCGCCGACATCATGACGCTCGGCCACGGCACGACGAAGACCGCCGACGCGATGATCAGCACGTCGAAGGCCATCTGCGTCCATCCGGCGCGCACGCCGAAGCGCTCCTGCGCGACGAGCGCGATGATGTTGATGCCGCCGAGGCTCGCGCGATGGCGGAACAGGATCAGCAGACCGATCCCGGCCAGGAGGTTGCCGGCGAGCGTGCCGTAGATCGCGTTCATCCCGAGAATGGGGAACAGCCGGTCGTGCACCACCGAGAACGCCGAGACGAGGCCGATCGCCAGGGCGGTGCGCAGCGTGAAATCCAGGCCCTTCTTCCACAGCGCCAGCGCCGCGAAGGGCAGGTTGATGACCGCGAACACCAGCCAGAACGGCCACGGCGTCGCATAGCCCACGAGCAGCGCGAGCCCGGCCGTGCCACCGGTGACCGCGTCGCTCGCCTGCAGCAGGTGCAGTCCGAGCGACGCCGTGAAAGTGCCCGCCAGCAGCCCGAGCACGTCTTCCGGGATGCTGTGGGCCGTGTCGTCCGCGGGAAACACCAGGGTCGCTGAGGTCTCGGCGGGCGGCTCACCCTCGGCATCCGGCATGCGTGTCACCGTCCCATCCTCGCAAAGCCGCCGATAGCGCACGCATAGCCGCGCCCTATCGTGCTCTTCGGCACGGCCCGTACAACAGCATCCATGAACGTCTCAGACCCGACCCCCGGCGCCCCGCCGACGCACGCGCCCCGCTCCCGCCGCTCCCCCCGCGCCCGCCGCCTCCGACGTCTGCGCCTCGGGCTCATCGCGACGGGCCTCGTCATCGTGCTGACCGCCGGCGGCGGCGCCGTGTGGGCGCTCGATCGATTCGTCGTGCCGCACGTCGAGATCGCCGATGTCGAGGCATACGAAGCCGAACAGGGGGCGGCCGCGACGACCGAGGACGACGCGCAGACGACGGCGGCCGGCGGTGCGGTCGCGACCGACACGGGATACAGCTCCGATGACGCCGACATCGAGATCTCGACCGTCGTCACCGGGACGGGCGATGAGACCGTCACGTACTACGTCGCCGAGGTGACACTCGGCGACGCGACGGTGCTGCGAAGCGCATTCGCGAACAACCAGTTCGGCGAGAACATCACCGATCTTGTCAGCTCGATCGCCGCCGAGCACGATGCGATCTTCGCGATCAACGGCGACTACTACGGGTTCCGCGACACGGGCATCGTGATCCGCAACGGCGTGGTCTATCGCGACGATCCCGCCCGCGAGGGCATCGTCTTCTACACCGACGGCACGGCCGAGATCTACGACGAGACGACCACCTCGGCCGACGAGCTTCTCGCCGAGGGCGCCTGGAACACCCTGAGCTTCGGCCCCGCGATCGTCGAGGACGGTGCCGTCGTGGCCGGCATAGACGACGTCGAGATCGACACGAACGTCGGCAACCACTCGATCCAGGGCGACCAGCCGCGCACCGCCGTCGGCGTCATCGACGACAATCACCTCGTCTTCGTCGTCGTCGACGGTCGCGACGAAGGCTACAGCGCGGGCGTCGACCTGACCGAGCTCGCGCAGATCATGCTCGAGCTCGGCGCGACGACCGCCTACAACCTCGACGGCGGCGGCTCGAGCACCATGTACTTCGGCGGCGCGGTCATCAACCAGCCCTCGAACGGCGGCGAACGGGCCACGAGCGACATCCTGTACATCGCGGCGGCGGGCTGACCCGTGCATGTCGTGCTGATTCCCTCCTACGAACCGGACACACGCCTGATCGAACTCGTGCACGCCCTGCGCACCGACGATCCGTCGGCGGCCGTCGTCGTCGTGAACGACGGGTCGGGGCCGCGATTCGCGCCGATCTTCGACGAGGTCGCGCGCCGTGGGGCGCTTGTCCTGCACCACCCCCGCAATCTCGGCAAGGGCGCGGCGTTGAAGACCGGCATCCGCCACGTGCTCGTCGCCCACCCGGGCGCCGGCGTCGTCACCGCCGACGGGGACGGACAGCACGCACCGGCCGACGTCGCCCGCGTGGCCGCCGTCCTCGAGAGCGCGACGTCTTCTCTCGTGCTCGGGATCCGGGCGTTCTCGGGCCGGGTGCCCGCGCGCAGCCGCATCGGCAACACGATCAGCCGCGCCCTGTTCCGCGCTGTGTCGGGACAGTCGATCGGCGACACCCAGACGGGTCTGCGCGGCCTGCCGCCCGCGTCGCTGCCGTGGTTGCTCACCGTGACGGGCGAGCGGTTCGAGTACGAATTCCGGATGCTGCTGCATGCGCGCTCCGCGGGCTTCTCGCTGGTGGAGCACCCCATCGCCACCGTGTACACGGAGGGCAACGCGTCCTCGCACTTCCGGCCCGTGGCGGATTCCGTGCGGGTGTATGTTCCGCTGCTGCGCTTCGCAGCGTCGGCGCTGGTGGCCTTCGCCGTCGACACCGTCGCCCTGCTCGTGCTGCAGGCCCTCACCGGAGCCCTGCTGTTGTCGGTCGTCGGTGCACGGCTGATCAGCGCGAGCGTCAACTTCGCGGCGAACCGGCACGCGGTCTTCGCCCGAGGACGCGACGTCGCCCTGCGCACGGCCATGGCCCGATACGCGTCGCTCGCGGTGCTGCTGCTCGCGGCGAACTTCGGGATGCTGACCGCGCTGACCGACGCGGGGGTGCCGCTTCTCGCAGCGAAGGCGCTCACGGACGCCTCGCTCTTCGCCGTCAGCTTCCAGGTGCAGCGCGCGGTGGTGTTCCGACCCGAATCTTCTCGCGCGACCGGCAATCCGTCCGGCGGAGCACAACGAATCCCTTTCGAGCAAGCCCTGCGGGAATGATCCGGCGGCGTGAAAGGTTATTCCTGTACTCGGCTGACACCCAGAGCCGCAGGAGGAGACAGTGGGCAAGAACTACGTCGACATCGAAAGCGACAGCGGCGAGGTGCTGCGCTACCGCAAGCACGTCAACGGACGAGGCCTCATCGCGCACGGCGCGAAGGTGCACGCGAGCGCGTTCGTCGAATCCGGCGCCTACGTCGAACCGGGCGCGCAGGTCGCGGCGGGTGCACGCATCATGCGCGGCGCGTGGATCGAGCGTGACGCCATGATCGGCCCCGACGCCGTCATCGACGCGCACGCGCACATCGGCTCGCACGCCCTGATCGGCGCGGGCGCACGCATCGGCGTGCGCACCACGGTCGGGCCGCGTGCCCGGGTCGCCGTCGGCGCCCTGATCGGAGACGACGAGGCGATCGTCGAGGGCGGCGCGGTGGCAACCGACCGCCGAGGATTCCACCTCGTGGCGTGACCCCCGACGCCGCGGGGTGGTGCCTGGCCCCGTGTCTCGTCGGCACGCGTCGTGCACCCGGATAACCTGTCGGAATGGCCAAGGGCAAGGGCGGCGCTCGAGCCCCGCGCGGATCATCCCCCCGCGGGCGACGCGCGACGCCGGGCGCGCCCGCCAGAACGCGGGCGCCGGCCCGCGCCTCGACACCGAGCACCCCGGCGGGCGACCCTCACGCGCCGCATCCGGCCGACGGCATCCCGCGCCTTTTCCGGCTCGGCGCCATCCCGGGGGCGACACCGGGCACATGGATCGACCGGTGGCGTGAACGGATGCCGGGGGTCGATCTCGTCCTGACCCCGCTCAGCGTCGCGGCCCAGCGCACGGCGCTCCTGGACGGGGCGGTGGACGCGGCCCTCGTGCGGCTGCCGATCGACCGCGACGCGCTGCACGTCATCGTCCTTTATGAGGAGACGCCGGTCGTCGTCTTCGCCGCCGACTCCCATCTTGCGGCGGCTGACGAGCTCGAGGCCGCGGACCTGGACGGCGAGGTGCGCATCGTGCCGCAGGACGACGTGCTGCCGGCGCTCGTTCTGCCCTCGACCGTGGCCCCGTCGTTCGCGGCGCCCGTGGACACCGGCGAGGCCATCGCCACCGTCGCCACCGGTGTGGGCATCGTGGTGGTGCCGATGTCGCTCGCGCGCCTGCATCATCGCCGCGACGTCGCGCACCGACCGCTTGCGGGCGCGGAGCCCTCGCCCGTCGCGCTCGCCTGGCCGGCCGAGCGCACGACGCCCGACGTCGAGGCGTTCGTCGGCATCGTCCGGGGCCGCTCGGCAAACTCCTCCCGCGGCTGAGAGCTCGCGGGCCGTTGGGGCGTCGAATCTCCGTTGGGGCGCGCTGCAGCGCGCCCCAACGTGATTTCAACGCCCCAACGCCGAGCGGGGGATGTCGCCGACCTGGGTCTCTGCGACATCCCCCGGGACCCTTCCGCCGCGAGAACGCCCCCGTACCGCGGCGGCCCGCCCCCAGCGGCGATCCCCCCGGAACGCCGTGCGTGATGCAGGTCCACTCGTCAGGAGCAGCCGCGGGACGCGCTGATACATCGCGTCAGAAACCCGCGCCGTGGCAGAGGAAGGGCGCGATATGGCCCGTCTTCGCGGTCGCGTCGGCGAGCGCGACCGCGGGTGCGAGGCCCGCGGCAAGGCCCTCGTGCACGCCGGCGAGCAGTTCGCAGGCGATGTCATCGGCCACGACGACCGGGGCGGCGACGACGCAGGCGCTGCCGGCATGCAGCCAGGCGCGGGTCATCCCGATCGCCTCCTCCCCCCACCGCACCGACGAGCGACCGCCCTCGCACGCCGAGAGCACGACGACATCGGGCACGCGCGGCATGCGGTCGATGTCGTAGCCGAACAGGGCTCCGTCCGCGAGCTCGAGGCCCGAGAAGAGCGGGTTGTCGACCGCGTGTCTGCCGTGGGCTGCCAGGTGCAGCACCTCGACCACGCCTGCGACGCCCGCCACCCGATCGACGGTGGCGTCATCCCCCGTCGCCACCGTCGCCCCCGCCCAGGCGGATGCTGCCACCCGCGCCTCCTCGTCCCCCCGGGCCACACGGGGGCCGACGACAAAAGCGGCGCGTCTCGGTGCGGGCCGGGTGTCGGCCTCCGCCCGCAGCGCCGCCCACCGCGAGATGGAGGGGGCAAGGGTGAGAACGCGCCCGCGCATCGCGGGAAGCATCGTCCACGGCACGCCGGTGAGGACGCCCGGCACGGTGATCACCACCCGCGCGGGGTCCGGCTGCGCGAACACGGGATCGACCAGCAGAGCCGACAGCCGGGCGAGGCGATCCTGCAGAGCGCGCCCCACGACGCCGGCGAGCGGACCGGCCTGCACCGATGCCGACATGTCGAGGTCTGCGCGCAGTCCCGTCAGGGCGGGCCGCACGCGCGTCCAGTCCAGCTCGACGATCCGCGTGCCCTCGCGGCCGACCGTGAGGGCGACCAGTCGCACCCCGTCGAAGACGTACGACAGCAGGCTCTCGCCGTCGGCGAGCATGGCGCGGGCGCCGGGCAGGCCGATCCGCGCCTGAACGCCGGCGGCACCCACCGACTCCCACTGGCGCTCACGGGCGCGATCGCGCAGCGCGGCGGCGCGGGGGTCCTCCAGCCAATCGCCGGCGGGGTTCTCGGCCCGGAGCTGACGCAGCTGCGCGAGCTCGGCGGCCAGGCGCGGGTCGGGCGGGGGCCGCAGCGGCACCACCTGCTGACTCATGTGCCGCGCGCGTTCCGACCAGGCGAACACGACGTCGGGGCGCCCTGACCGGAGCGCCGCGGCCAGCCCCGCCCCCAGCAGACCCGCGCCCTGCATCGCGATGGACGTCTGCAGGTCGAGGCTGCCGAACGCCCGGCGCGAGGCCTCGAGCACCGCGAGCCCACGCGCCGCGACACGACGGGCCGCAGCATCCCGTCCCGCCTGCGCGGAACGCGCGGCCGCCACCTCGTGCGCGAGCAGCCGCACCTCGAGCGGCGCGGATGCGTGCACGCGAGGCGGGCGCGGGAGCGCAGATCCGCGGCGGGCGACGCTGAGCGCCTGCGCGAGCCGGAGCGCCGCGGCATCGGCCCGCAGACCATGCCGGTCGAGCAT
Source organism: Microbacterium sp. HA-8 (assembly GCF_046111165.1). Taxonomy (NCBI): domain Bacteria; kingdom Bacillati; phylum Actinomycetota; class Actinomycetes; order Micrococcales; family Microbacteriaceae; genus Microbacterium; species Microbacterium sp. HA-8. Next base: position 533,540 of record NZ_CP162025.1, on the reverse strand, counting down.
CGCCGCCGTCGCCTCGACCTCCGCCGCCGCGGGCGGCCGACCCGCGGCGGGCACCGGAGCACCCGTCCGGTCGATCCCGGCGCCGGCCAGCAGCGCCCGCAGCCGCACGGCGTCGGCGCGCGCGGTCCAGCTCTCGCTGCCGAGGGCCGCGAATCGGCGGGCGGCGGCACGGGCCACCCGGGCCGCACGCCCGGGCGAATGGGTAAGGATCGAGCGGGCGAGGCTCACCTCGGCCTCGGCGCGGGCCTGGCGCATCCGGTGGGCACCGAAAACCCCCGCGACCCGCTCGAGGATACTCTCGGCCTCGGTCGTGAGCCCCGCGTCCCGCAGCACCTCGGCGCGATCGAGGTCGCCGATCGCGGAGTTGACCGGGGACTGCTCGAACGCGCGTCGCGCGCGGGCCATCCGCGCGAGCGCCTGCACGAGGTCGCCCTCCAGCAGAGCGACGTATCCCCGGTTGTGCTCGGCCATCGCGGCGTCGACGGCACGGTCGGTGCGGGCGTAGTCGCCGGCGGCGCGCTCCAGGTCGGCGCGGGCCGCGACGAGCCGCCGCTCCTGCATGTGGGCGACGCTGCGGTTCATCAGCATCGAGGCGCGATGCTCGGGATCGTCGCCGATGTCGTGGATCGCGCGGTCGAGCCAGGTGATCGCCTCGTCGACGGCTCCGTGATGCAGGGCGAGCACGCCGAGCTGGCCGCGCACGATGGCGGCGGTGTGCGCGGAGACCCGCGCGTCATCGAGCGCGTCGAGGCAGAGTCGTCGCGCAGCATCGGGGTCACCGGTGCGGTCCACGACGTAGGCCAGCGTGCCCGCGATCCGGGCGCGGAGGTCGGCATCGTCGCAACGCGCGGCGGCCGCGGCGAGCGCGCGACGGGCCGCGCCGTTGCGGCCCTCATTGGTGTGGTCGAGGCCGCGACGGTAGAGCTCGTCCGCGGTGAGCGTCACCGCCTCAGCATGGCGCACATCGTGCGCCCGCCGCGACCCTCCGGCCCGCCGCTCATCCCTCCGGTCGCAGGCCCGGCGCGACGCGCTTCTCGAACTCGGCGAGCACCTCGGCGGATGCTGCGCGCAGGGCCTTCACGCGCGCGCCGGTCTCGGCCAGCCCTCCCTCCCGCAGAGCGTGCGTGAGACGGGCGGCGAGCCTGCCCGCGACGAGCGGCGCGGCGAAGGACGTGCCGCTCCACAGGGCGAACCCGCCCCGGAAGTCATCGGGGTCGATGGTCTCCCGGCGTCTGCCGTGGCGATCGTCGCGAGTGCCCGCCTGCGTGCCGCCGAGGAAGGCCGGGGTGGTGCTGAGCACGCCCGCACCGAGCGCGTACGCGTGCACCCAGGGACCGATGTTGGAGAACAGCGCGACGCTGGCGCCATTGGGGTTGAGCGCGCCGATCGCGAGGTGCGGGGCGAGGGCGTCGTCGGCACCCAGACGTTCGTCCTCCGCGCCCGGATACGGCCACAGCGCGGCCGGGAACGCGGGCCGGTCGGTCGAGTCGTTTCCGGCCGAGCAGACCACCGCGACGCCGCGGGCGCGCAGGTCGGCGAGCACGCCGAACAGGTCGATGCTGTACTGCCCGTCCTGCGGCGTCTCGTGGTAATAGCCGAGGGAGAGGTTCAGGACGTCGATCTCGAACCCGCTCTCCACCGCCGCGAGCAGACCTTCCAGCGCATCGATCAGCACCTGCTCGTCGACCGTGCCGAGTCCGTCGGCCACCCGGATCGCGAGGATGTCGGCATCCGGGCACGCCTGGTGCACGATGCCCGCGATGAACGTGCCGTGTCCGGCGACCGGATCCAGGGTGCCATCGAGCACGCCGAACAGGCTGGGGTAGTTCTCGGGGTCGGAGAGCGTGTCGTCCTCGCCGACGGTCGCACCGCCCACCGTCAGCCCGCACGAGACCACGTCGTCCAACCAGTCGTGCACCCCGCATCCCGTGTCCAGCACGGCGACGCGCGGGCGGCGACCCGGTGCGGGCGGGTCATCCGTGCGCCGCGGCGGGCGGGCGCCGACGAAGGCCACCGGCTGGCGGCCGCCGCTGCCCACGAGGGCGTAGCTGTCGGGGCCCGCGGGATTGGAGCGGGTGAACGGATTGGAGCGGGTGAACGGATTCGAACTCGTGAACGGATTGGAGCGGGTGAACGGGTTCGAGCTCGTGAACGGGTTGGCTCCGATCGCGTCGAGGGTCAGGACGTGATCGAGCCCGACCGAGGGCAGGATGCTGCGCGCCAATCGGCGCGCGCGCTGGAGCACACGCCAGGCGTCGGGAAGCGGGCGTGGTTCGAGTGACGGCGACGGCCCGTCACCGGGTGCGGGAGGTTCGGGCGCCGTCTCGGACTCGGGCGCGTTCTGCAGGGCGAAGCGCGTCACCCGCGACTGTCGCCGGCCCTGCGTCTCCAGGCGCACGGCGCTCGGCGCGAGCGGCGGAGCGAACCGGGCGGCCTCGGGCGCCTTCTCGTCGTCGGCGACGGGCGAGGCGACCCAGCCGTACTGCCGCGCCGCCTCCACCACGAAGCGGGCCTCGGTGTCGAGGCCCTGCGCGGTGGAGATCAGCAGCTGGTCGCGGACGTACGCCGTCGGGGCGGGGTCGACCCCCTCGATCACATCGGCACCCACGTCGACGGGGTCGAGGATCGCGGGCACGCGCGCGAGGGCTCGCGCCCTGTCCCGCCAGCTCCAGCCCTGCGGCTCACGCGACGCGCGGATCTCATCGGCCATGTTCATCCCCTCCCGGCGGGCGCGCCCTGCGCCGGCCCCTGATCTTGTCCCGGAGCGGCGCTCACACCTCGAAGTGCGGTGTCATGAACTCCGACATCCCCTCGGCGGTCTTCACGACCATGCGCAGCCGGGTGAGGCCGGGAACGACGCCCTCGAACGCGAACCGCCCGTGCTCGGCGGGCTCCGCGGCCCACTCCCGATCCCCCTGCGCGAGCCGCACCGCGAGCGCCGACGCATCGCACCATCCATCCACACGACGGGTGCCGTCCTCCGCCGCCGAGACATGCAGCAGCACCGTCGTGGTGCCGTCGCTGAACTGCAGCGTCAGGGTGTCGGCGTCACCGCGCACCGCGGCCAGCTGCGCCTGCTCGACGAGAGTCAGCTGGGCGTACTCGCGCGAGAGATCTTCGATCGCCACGGCGGCGATCATGCGGTCCACGAGCTCAGCGGGCATCGGATCCACCCGCTGCCACACCGCGCGCAACGTCGCGAACACGGCCGCGTCCGCGGCGAAATCCTCCTCAGGCATGGGGTCCTCCTCCCCAGCCCGCGTCTTCGAGGGCGACGCGCAGCTTGGCCAGACACCTCTGCCGGGTGGGACCGATCGATCCGACCGGCATGGCGAGGTCGTGGGCGATACGTGCGTAATCCGGCCGCTCATCGAACGCGACGATCCGAAGGAGCCGCTGACAGCGCTCGTTCAGCAGGGCGACGGCGCGCCAGAGCCGGTGGGATTCATCTGCCGTGGACGCCTCGTGCTCCGCGGAGGGCGCCGAGGCCAGCCGAGGCTCCAGCTGTTCGATCTCGGTGGGATCGGCGCGCCGCTGCAGCCTGCTCACCCGCCACGCCTCGCGGCGGGCGCAGGTGGTCAGCCATCCCGAGACGGCACGGGGATCGGCGATGGCGGCGTGACCGCGCACGAGTGTCAGCCAGGTGGTCTGCACGACGTCCTCCGCAAGCGCGCGATCGAGGCCGTACGAGCGCACGACGTGCCACAGCACGGGCGTCATCAGGCGCACGAGATCATCCATCGCCCGTGTATCACCCTTCTGCCAGCGGGTGAAGCATCCGGCCGCCCGTTCCCAGCGCGACGGCTCGGCGAGGGTGGATGCCTCTTCCGGTTCCGCGGGAGCGTCGCGATCGCCGATCGAGTCACCGTCCGCGACACCCTCGGGCTCGACGTCGGTCATGGTGCCCATTGTGTCCACGTATCGGGGAGCGCACCAGGGTCGGCCTGATACATCCGGCGCGCGATCGTCTTAGACTCGCAGGATGACCAGCGCGGTGGCGGGCGGAGCGCCCCTGCTCTATGTGTGCGTACGGCCGCAGTCGGGTGCCGCCGAGGCCGAGTATCGCTCGTTCGGCGAGGCCATGCACGCGGGAGCCGAACGCCTGCACGCCCACGACCTCGTGCACCAGCCGCTGCCCGACGATGTCTTCGACCGTTTCGCGGGGTTCGTCGTCGGCGGAAGCCCGTTCAACGTGGCCGACCCCGAATCGACCAAGACCGACGTGCAGCGCCGCCTCGAGGCCGATCTCGAGAAGATCGCACGGCAGGCGGCATCCGGGCGGACCTCCGCTCTGTTCACCTGCTACGGCATCGGCATCGTGTCGCGGATGCTGGGCGCCGAGGTCACGCGCGGCTTTCCCGAGGACACCGGGCCCACGACCGTGGAGCTGACCGAGGACGGCGAGCGCGACGCGCTCTTCGGGGGGCTCGCGCACCGCTTCCAGGCGTTGACCGCGCACAAGGAGGGCACGGGCGAGGCGCCCCCGGGGGCGGTGCTGCTCGCGCGGGGAGAGGCGTGTCCCGTGCAGGCGTATCGTGTGGGCAGCACGCTCTATGCCACCCAGTTCCACCCCGAGCCCACCGCGGCCGCCTTCATCGACCGCATGGCCGTGTATCGCAACGACGGCTACTTCGAGGCCGAGCGCTTCGACGAGGTCGCGGCGCGCGTGCGGGCGGCCTCCCTCACCGAACCACCGCGTCTGCTCCGCGCGTTCGCCGCGTCGCTGGCGTGAATCTGCGCGGCCGCGCAGGGATCAGTCGCCCTGGGGCCGCAGCAGTCGCAGGCCCGCGACCAGGAGGGGCAGGCCGCCGACCACGACGGCGACGATGAGCGCCGCGATGCCGATCGGCTCGCTGCGCGGTTCATCGAGCAGACGACCCACGGCCAGCCACGCCGCACCCCACGCGATGGCGAGGCCGGGCGCGACGCGCCAACCGCTCGCCCAGGCGATCCCGAGCCCGATCACGCCCAGCACCACGACGACGGCGACACCCCACGCGCTGGCGTGATCGGCCCACGACGTCGGGCCGATCGCCGTCAGCCACGCGGCGACGTTGGCCGCGGAGGCCAGGGTGACCCAGCCGAGGTGCAGGCCGGTGACCCCGTCGATCAGGACGGCGTCGAGGACCCCGTCACCCGGCACCCGCGTGCTGACAGCGCGCTGGAAGGCGACGCACAGCGCCGCGAGCAGCAGGAAGATCACGATCACGGTCGTCCAGATCGGCAGGAGCTGGGCGGCGACCAGCCACATCCCGTTGAGCACGATCGTGAGCGCGATCCACCACCCCAGTGCGCGCTGGCGCGCCGACACGCGCTGCGAGGGCAGCGCCTGCCAGATGACGTATCCGACGAGTCCGAGATAGATGACGGACCAGATCGAGAAGGCGGGGCCCGCCGGCGCGAGGTAGGTGGCGTCGGAGTCCAGGGCTCCGCCCTGCGAGCTCTCCACCGCGGTGCCGCCGAGCCCGCCCACCCCCACCAGCACGGCGACGAGGGTGAATCCGAGCGACGAGACCACGGCGATCTGCCGCACGAGATCGAGCGGCCGGGGTGCGTGCGTGCGCGTCGTCATCCCCACACCCTACGGCGGCCAGACGACCCTGGGCGGGGGTTGACAGCATCCATCACCCGCGCGCGCCTGCGTGTCCCACTTTCTGTCGCTCAGGCGGTCGCACAGCGACAGAATTCGGGACACACCCCGGCCAGGCAAGCAGCAGCCAGCCCTGCGTGTCCCCGGCCAGGCAAGCAGCAGCCAGCCCTGCGTGTCCCACTTTCTGTCGCTCAGGCGGTCGCGCAGCGACAGAAAGTGGGACACAGCCGGGCTGGCGCATCAGTAGCGCTGGCTCGCCAGCACGCGCGCCGACTCGCGCGCTGCCGACGTGTTGGCCCTGCCGGCGCGAGATCCCGCGAGCTTGGCCGCGATGTGCTCGCCGACCGTGATCGGCTCGTAGAGATCGGGATGCTGGGCGTCGATGCAGGAGGGCAGCGTCGTGATCAGCGCGTCGACGTTGCCGTCGTGGAAGTACGCCGCCGAGCGACGACGCTCGATCGTCCCGTCGACGATCGGGGGCTTCACGCGGTGCAGGGTCGACATCCACCGTTCGTTGGTCCACCGCGCGGTCACGTCGCCGAGGTTGATCAGCAGCGCGTCGTCGGCGGGCGAGACGTCGTTCCACGAACCGTCGGCGCCGAGCACCTGCAGCCCCCGCACCTGGTCGGCCCAGAGGATCGTGACGATGCCGTAGTCGGTGTGCTCCCCCATACCCATCAGCTCCCCGTCCAGGCGGATGTCGGTTCCCGCCGGCAGGGCGTAGTTGTTCATGCGCATCACATCGAGGGAGTGGTCGGTGACGCGGTCGAAGAAGTCGGCGTCGAGGCCGAGCGCATCCGCGAAGATGCGCGTCATCACGCGCGCCACCCGCCCCGCCTCGGCGAAGTACGCCTGCACCTGCGCCTCGAAGCCGTCGACGTCCGGCCAGACGTTCTCGGCATAGTCCGGCTGGGGCAGCGAGGGCATGTGCGGATAGTCGGCCTCCCCCGCCCCCACGTTGAACGCCTCGAAGAAGTCGTTCATGCGCGTCGCCGACTCGACGCCGAGCGACAGGGAGAGCGATTCGGACTTCGGCGGACTGTACCCGCGGTTGATCGACGGCGGGGTGCGATACGCCTTCTTGGCCTCGAGATCGAGGGCGAAGAAGCGATCCATGGCATCGGTGAGCCCGGAGATGACGGCATCGGCGATGCCGTGGCCGGTGATCTGGATGAAGCCGACGGTGCGGCAGGCCTCATCGATCTGCCGAGCGACGTCGGCGCGCTCCTCGGGCGAGCCTCCGGTCACATAGGGGGTGATGTCGACGGTGGGGACGTGGAAACTCATTGCAACTCCTCGCAGGAAGAGGTCGCCTCGAAGGGCGACCGTGAATACGGGCAGCCACTTCACGTGTGTCCCAGCGATGTCCGGCGCAGCGCGTCGCCCACGACAGCCTTCGTTAACATGAACGCTGGGCGCGACGATACCGTCGCGAGGTTTCGCCCGCGTTACGCCGACGCGGGACCGACCACCGCCGCGGAGTCCGGGCCCAGGGTGAAGACCCCTCCGGGTTCGCCCGAGACGCCGGCATCCGTCGCCAGCAGCACGGTGTCATCGCCGTGCGCCGCGAAGCCGACCGGGCCGTCGGAGAGGTTCACCAGCACGCGCAGGGCGCCGCGCTCGAGCGCATAGGCGCGGCCCTCTCCCGCGACCCACGACTCGGCATCGCTCGGGGAGAAGGCCGGATCGGTCAGTTCGGGACGCTCGCGCCGCAGTCGGCCCAGGGCGCGGTGCAGGGCGAGCAGGCGCGCGTGTTCACCCTCGGCGGGCTCGGACCAGTCGAGCCTGGATCGCTCGAAGGTCGCCGGATCCTGCGGGTCGGGCACGACCGATTCGTCCCAGCCCATCTGGGCGAACTCCTCGGTGCGACCGGCGCGCACCGCCTCGCCGAGCTCGGGCTCGGGGTGCGAGGTGAAGAACTGCCAGGGTGTCGTGGCCCCCCACTCCTCGCCCATGAAGAGCATCGGCGTATAGGGGGTGGTCAGGTTCAGCACCGCGGCCACGGCCAGGCGTGCGGGCGAGAGGGTCTGCGACAGCCGGTCGCCTGCGGCGCGGTTGCCGATCTGGTCGTGGTCCTGCGCGAACGTGACCAGCCGCCAGCGGGGCACCTCATCGGGGATGGGGTGGCCGTGGTCACGCCCGCGGAACGAGGAGTACGTGCCGTCGTGGAAGAATCCGCGCGTCCAGACCTTGGGCAGCGCGCCCAGGTCGTCGAAGTCCCCGTAGTAGCCGACGGACTCGCCGCTGACCGCGACGTGCACCGCGTGATGGTAGTCGTCGCTCCACTGCGCGGTCAGACCGTATCCGCCGGCCTCGCGCGGCAGGATCAGCTTCGGGTCGTTCATGTCCGACTCGGCGATGAGGGTCAGGGGGCGACCGACGTGCGCCGAGAGGGCGTCGGATGCTGTCGCCAGCTGCTGGAGGATGTGCACCGGGCGGTCGTCGAGCAGCGCGTGCACCGCGTCCAGGCGCAGCCCGTCGACGTGGTAATCGCGCATCCACATCATCGCGTTCTCGACGATGTAGTCCCGCACCGGGTCGGCGTCGAGGTTGACGGAGTCGCCCCACGTGTTGCGGCTGCCCTCGCGCAGATACGGGCCGAACTCGGGCAGGTAGTTTCCGCTCGGACCGAGGTGGTTGTAGACGACGTCCTGGATCACCGCGAGCCCCGCGCCGTGCGCGGCGTCGACGAAGCGCTGATAGGCCGCGGGCCCCCCGTACCCCTCGTGCACCGTGTACCAGAGCACGCCGTCGTAGCCCCAGTTGTGCACCCCGTTGAACCCGTTCACGGGCAGCAGCTCGATGTGCGTGACGCCGAGGTCAGCGAGGTGGTCGAGCTTCGCGACCGCCGAATCCAGGGTTCCCTCGGGAGTGAAGGTGCCGATGTGCAGTTCGTAGATCAGACCTCCGGCCAGCTGACGGCCGGTCCACGTGCCGTCGCTCCACTCGTACGCGCCGGGATCGAAGAACGCCGACGCCTCGTGGACGCCCCGCGGCTGGCGCCGAGAGCGCGGGTCGGGCCGCAGCTGTTCGGAGTCGCCGAGCACGAAGCCGTACTCGGCGCCGTCGGCGAGATCGATCGGCGCGCGCCACCAGCCGTCGCCCGAGGCGATCATCTCGCTGTCGCCGGTGTCGGGGCGGCGCAGTCGCACCCGCGAGGCCTTCGGGGCCCAGACGTCGATCGTCATGTCGTCTCCTCGCTTCGCTCGTCGCTCGATGACCGGTTCGCTTCGCCCGGCGCTCAATGATCCGTCTCAGGCACGAGCAACGCGACCGGATAGAACGACAGCAGCTCGCGCAGCGGTACGCGCCCCGCCTCGAAGCGTCGCCCTGTGAGCGCGTCGATCGTGCCGCCACCGTGTCGCAGCAGCACCGTGTCGCCCCATCCGCCGCGGGCGGCAAGACCCACCGGCAGGCGCGTCGCGACCGCGACGGCGCCTCCCCGGTCGTACGCGATCGCGTGCTCCGCGGCGTCGCCGATCACGGTCATGGGCGTGTACCGCGTGAACAGATGTGCGCGGTCGCGGCGCAGCCGCAGGGCGCGCGATGTCAGCAGCAGCTTCGCCCGGCCCCCGGCATCCACCCCCGGCGTCTCTCCCCGCACGAACGCCTCATCGATCTCGGCCAGCGCACGCGCGCGTTCGACGAAGTCGACCTCGCGGCGGTTGTCGGGGTCGACGAGACTCATCTCCCACAGCTCCGACCCCTGGTACACGTCCGGCACCCCCGGGCCCGTCAGCTGCAGCAGCTTGGCCGACAGCGAGTTGGACCAGCCGTGGGCCGCGATCTCGTCGACGAAGGACGACAGAGCGGCGGATGCTGCCGACACATCGAAGGCGGCATCCACGACCGCGTGCATACGTGCCTCGAACGCCTCGTCGGGATCCCACCAGCCCGTCGCCTCGGCTGCCTCGCGGGCCGCCTTCTCGGCGTAGGCGTGCAGACGCTCGCGGGATGCGGGCCACGCGCCGACGATGGCCTGCCAGAGCAGGTTGTCGAACGGTCCGTGGCCGCTGGAGGCCGCCCCGCGCAGGTCAGCGAGCACCTCCGCCCACCGCTCGGGCATCTCGGCGAGCACGGTCAGGCGCGCACGCACGTCCTCGCCGCGTTTGGTGTCGTGGGTGGACGCGGCCGTCATCGCGTGCGGCCACGACGCCTGGCGGGTCGCGCGTGCCGCGTGGAATCCGGGCACATCGAGTGCGAACACCGACGGGTCCCCGCCCACCTCGGTGAGCGTGCCCAGGCGCGTGTCGCGGTAGAACGCCGTGTCTTCGACGCCCTTCGCCATCACGGGGCCGGTCGTCTGCTCGAAGCGGCGGGCCACCTCGCGTTCGGGGTCGGCCAGCTGCGGCGCGATGCGGTCGATCGCCCCGGCGAGGTCGGGGCGTCGGCGCAGCGCCTCGGCGATCGCGTGATCGAGGTGCTCGCGGCCGGCCGGAAGATAGGAGCGGTAGACGGGAAAACACGCCAGCAGCTCGGCGAGGGCATCGGCCGCGCCCGTGATCGGCTCGTCGAGCAGCCGCACGAGGCGAGCGACCTCGGCGGCCTGGATCGTGTCGGCGATCGTGCGTTTGGTGCCGTGGATGAGATCGCCCCAGGACTGCCGCGGCGCGAGGCCGGAGTCGGCCCGCAACCACGCGTCGAGCGCGTCGAGCCCCGCCTCCCCGGCCGGATCGATGAGCACCCGGTCGACCTCGGCCATCGCGTCGTACCCCGTCGTGCCCTCGGTGTGCCACCACGCGGGCAGGGTCTCACCGTGCTCGAGGATCTTCTCCACCAGCACGTACAGGCCGCCCGTCGCCTCGGCGAGCCGTTCGAGGTAGCCGCCGGGGTCGGCGAGCCCATCGGGGTGATCGATGCGCAGGCCGTCGGCGAGCCCCTCCCGCACCCAGCGCAGGATCTCGACGTGGCTCTCGTCGAACACGCGCGGCACGTCGACCCGGACCCCCGCGAGCGTGGTCACGGCGAAGAACCGCCGGTAGTTGAGCTCACCCGCCTCACGACGCCAGAACATCAGGGCGTAGTGCTGCCGATCATGGACGGCACGCACGACCTCGGCGTCGCCGAGCCGCTCCCGCTCGTCGTCGGCGACCGATTCCTCCGCCAGCGGAAAGGCGTGATCGTAATAGCGCAGCAGACCGAACGGCGCGCGATCGGCGGGCTCGGCGTCCACGACCAGCTCGCCGTTCGCGAGCACATCGTCGAGTTCACCGCCGAGGACCGGTACGCGCACCCGGGCCTCGCCGAAGTCCCAGTCGACGTCGAAAGCCTCCGCATAGTGCGACGTCCGCCCCCGGAGAAGCAGATCCCACCACCACGGGTTGCGCGCGGGCTCGGAGACGCCCATGTGATTGGGCACCGTGTCGATCAGGATGCCCAGCCCCGCCTCGTGCGCCGCGGCGGCGAACCGGTCGAGACCCTCGGCTCCCCCGCGGGCCGGGTCGATCCGCGTCGGGTCGACGACGTCGTACCCGTGGTCTGACCCCGGTGTGGCCTCGAGGAGCGGCGACAGGTAGGCCCAGGACACGCCGAGGTCACGCAGGTAGGGCACGACCCCGGCCGCCGCGTCGAGGTCGAACGCTTCGCGGATCTGGAGCCGGTAGGTCGATACGGGATGCGCGGGCATGTGGAGCCTCCTGCGGATGCGGCTCAGCGGCCGAGTTCGGGTTTGGACGTCTCACTCGGCATGTCGTCGCTCTGGCTCGCCGCCAGCATCGCGAGAGACGCCGCGACCGAGTGATCGACCTCGGGCTCGGGGACGGTGTGCTCGCGCATGACGATGAGCGAGCGGGGCTGCAGATCGACGTGCTCTCCGGGCTCGATCGGGCGGGTGTCGGCGAGCTCTCCCGCCGTGTCGATGATCACGTCCCATTTCGGTGAGAACTCGAGATCGGGCAGGTGGAACTCGATCATCTCGTCGCCGGCGTTGAAGAGGATCACGAAGTGCTTGTCGATGATCTTCTCGCCGCGGCGGTCGCGCTCACGGATGCCGTTGCCGTTGAGGAACACCCCGACCGAGCGGCCGAAGCCCGAGTCCCAGTCCTCGGGCTGCATCTCGGTGCCGTCGGCGCGCAGCCACACGATGTCGGGCAGGTTCTGCCCCTTCGCACGCCGCACGGGGCGGCCGTCGAAGAACCGGCTGCGGCGGAAGGTCGGGTGGTCCTTGCGCAGCCGGGCGAGGGCGGCGGTGAACTCGACGAGCGGGTCGTCGGTCTCGTCCCAGTGCACCCACGTCAGCTCATTGTCCTGGGCGTAGCCGTTGTTGTTGCCCTGCTGCGTGCGCCCGAGCTCGTCGCCGTGCAGCATCATCGGCACGCCCTGCGACAGCATCAGCGTCGCGATGAAGTTGCGCTGCTGGCGCGCCCGCATCGTCAACACTTCGGGGTCGTCGGTGGGCCCTTCGACGCCGAAGTTGTACGACCGATTGTGGGACTCGCCGTCGTTGCCGTCCTCGCCGTTGGCGTCGTTGTGCTTGTCGTTGTAGCTGACGAGGTCGCGCAGCGTGAAGCCGTCGTGGGCGGTGACGAAGTTGATGGATGCCACGGGTCGGCGCCCCGAGTGCTCGTAGAGGTCGGCGGACCCGGTCAGGCGCGACGCGAACTCGCCCAGGGCCTGCGGCTCGCCGCGCCAGAAGTCGCGGACGGTGTCACGGTACTTGCCGTTCCATTCCGTCCACTGAGGCGGGAAGTTTCCCACCTGATAGCCGCCCGGGCCGATGTCCCACGGCTCGGCGATGAGCTTGACCTGGGAGACCACCGGGTCCTGCTGGACGAGCTCGAAGAACGCCGCGAGGCGGTCGACGTCGTAGAACTCGCGGGCGAGGGTGGCGGCGAGGTCGAAGCGGAACCCGTCGACGTGCATCTCGAGCACCCAGTAGCGCAGCGAGTCCATGATCAGCTGCAGCGTGTGCGGGTTGCCGACGTTGAGGCTGTTGCCGGTGCCGGTGTAATCGGTGTAGTACCGCTTGTCGTCGTCCTCGAGCCGGTAGTACGCGGCGTTGTCGATGCCGCGCATCGAGAGCGTGGGGCCGAGATGGTTGCCCTCCGCGGTGTGGTTGTAGACGACATCGAGGATGACCTCGATGCCCGCGGCGTGCAGCGAGCGCACCATCGCTTTGAACTCCTGCACCTGGTTGCCGAGATGGCCGGTCGAGGCGTACGTGTTCTGCGGGGCGAAGAAGGCGATCGTGTTGTAGCCCCAGTAGTTCGAGAGGCCCTTGTCCTGCAGCGTGGAGTCGTTGACGAACTGGTGCACCGGCATCAGCTCGATCGCGGTGACGCCGAGCTTCTTCAGGTGGTCGATCATGGCGGGGTGGCCGATGCCGCTGTACGTGCCGCGGATCTCGTCGGGGATGCCGGGGTGGAGCTTGGTGAGTCCCTTGACGTGTCCCTCGTAGATGAACGACGACGCGTACGGGGTCTTCGGCTGGCGATCCCCCGCCCAGTCGAAGAACGGGTTGATGACCACACCCATCATCTGGTGCTTGGCGGAGTCCTCTTCGTTGACCGAGTCGGGGTCGCCGAAGTTGTAGCCGAACACCGGCTGTCCCCAGTCGACCTGACCGGCGACGGCCTTGGCGTAGGGGTCGAGCAGGAGCTTGCTCGGGTTGAAGCGCTGGCCGTTCTGCGCGTCGTTGGGCCCGTGCACCCGGTAGCCGTACCGCTGGCCGGGGCCGATCTGCGGGAGGTACGCGTGCCAGACGTACGCGTCGACATCGATCAGCTCGACGCGGGTCTCCTTGCCCCGCTCGCTGAAGAGACAGAGCTCGACTCGCTCCGCCCCCTCGCTGAAGAGTGCGAAGTTGGTGCCGTTCCCATCGAACGTCGCACCGAGCGGGTAGGTGGATCCAGGCCAGGTCTGCACGGGCTCACCATAGCGCCCGCGTCCGACGCTCGTCGCCGGGGAGTGAGGCCTTGACGCTGGACATCGCGTCGCGTAGAACCCGGCGGCCCGCGAGCGCCTACAGTGGGCACGTGGGCACGATTTACTACGGCGGTTCCGACACGCCTATCCAGGTGGACGACCGCGCTCTGGCGCACCTGAAAGTGGTCATCGCGACCAAGCTGCGCCGCGGCGAGAGCTTCACCCTGACGTGGCGCCACCCGGAGGATCAGCCCCGGGGACGCAGCACGATCTGGCTGCATCCGTCGATTCCGCTGCGCTTCGTCTTCGACGATCCCGAGCCGGCCTCGCTCAGTCGCGAGTGGATGGAGGAGCTGGCCCAGTCGGCCAACTCGTCGGGCGGCATCATGCTCGTCGCCGAGCACTTCGACGTCGAACCCTCCGAGGAGGACGACAACGTCGTCGCGATCGACCGGGTCGAGGTCGATTCGGCCACGGTGGGATCCATCGCGGTCGTCGACTCCGATGCCTCGAGCCTCGATCGACAGCCCCAGAACGCCGACTGAGTCACTCCGCGGGCGCTGCGGACTCCTCGGGCGGCTCGGGCACCACGAACAGCCCGTTCGGGCTCGAGGCCGAGGTCATCAGCGCATCGATCCACGCGCGATTGAGTCGAGGCTCACGGCTGCCGTGGAACGCGAACTGCAGGGGCACCGACGGGTGCACCCAGAAGCTGCGGCGCGAGATGCCCTCGCTGTCCATGTCGATCGTGAACATGAACGACTCACTGCGGCGCAGCTTGTTCATGATGACGATGCGCAGGTGGGCGAGCGTGCGGTCCTCGATGTCGACCGAGTTGTTGATCGTGTCGTAGATGAAGCGGCCCATGGGCCGAGCATAACCCGCGGGCGCGCGGCTGCAAGGCTGCGTCAGGAGGCGCCCGCGGGCGGGTGGCGCAGCAGTTCGATCCGCTCCTCGACATAGCCCTCGAGCGCGACGAATCCGCCCCGTGGGCTCCAGCGCACGCTCGGCACCCCGTCGACGACCGCGAGGGGTGTGGATGCCGCCGGCGCGCCCATCGCGTCCAGGTCGATCACCTGCCAGCCGACGTGTACGGCTTCGCCCGCGGCGAAGCCGCCTCGCAGAGCCGCGAAACCCCGCTCCGCGCGCTCGCGCGAGGACTGCGCGGTGAACCCGCGCCGTCCCGGATCGCGGGCCGTCACCACCTCGCCGACGGCGTAGACCTCGTCCTCGCCGAGCAGCAGCACGCCCAGGCGCCACGCCTGGGCTCGCGGCACGATCCGCGGCCCCCGCGCGGCGGCGAAGAAACGGGGCGTGACGAGTTCGCCCAGCCGCTCCCGCGGTGCCCCCGCGAGCGCGCCCCGCGCGGAGTCGAAGATGCGCGCGGCCGCCACGCGCGCTGAGGCCCCGTGATCCGTCATCGTGTCCTCGTCGCGCGCGGCTCGTGGGCTCAGCCCAGGCCGTGCCGGGTCTCGTGCGAGTGATCGGCGCCCTCGACGGGCTTGCGTGACAGGCCTACCGACCCGGCGTCAGGCCCCTTGGACAGTGCCGCCGAGACGGCGACCTGCTCATCGATGTCGGTGTAGCGCGGCCGCAGCCGCACGGCCTCGCTGCGCGCCTTCTCACGCTTGGCCTTGCGCGCCGCATAGGTGAGGTTCAGCGTCTCGACGAGGATCGCGAACACCATCGGGCCGTAGATGAAGGCCTTGTCGATGTGGAAGCCGAAGCCTTCGGCGATCAGGAAGACGCCGATCAGCAGCAGGAACGACAGCGCCAGCATCTTGACCGTGGGGTGCTTGTTGACGAACTCGAAGATGAAGCGCGCCGCGAACAGCATGATGCCGAACGAGAGCACGACGACCGTGATGATGACGACGAGGTTCTCGGTCATGCCGACCGCGGTGATCACCGAGTCGAGGGAGAACACGAGGTCGAGCACGAGGATCTGCGCGATGACCGATCCGAAGGTCACGGCCTTGCGCCCGCCGCCGTGCTCCTCCTCGGAGCCCTCGAGCTTGTGGTGGATCTCGGTGACGGCCTTGTAGACGAGGAAGAGCCCACCCGCGATGAGGATGAAGTCCTTCCACGAGAAGCCCATGCCGGCGATCTCGATGATGTCGTCCTTGAGGGTGATGATCCACCCGGCGAAGAGCACGAGCAGCACGCGCATGAGCATCGCGAGCGTGAGGCCGAGGTTGCGGGCCTTGGCCTGCTGCTCCTTGGGCAGCTTCGACGCGAGGATCGAGATGAAGATGACGTTGTCGACACCGAGCACGACCTCCAGCACGAAGAGCGTGAGGAAGACGGCGATCAGATCCGGCGTGAAGGCGAAGGAGAAGTCCACCGCCTCAGGGTAGCCGCGGATGGATACTCACGCTCACACCGCGTCGTCGTCGGCGGGTTCACGGGCCAGGTCCCGTTCCCGGACGCCCCGCAGCGACATCCCGACGAGCGGGAAAAGCAGGACCGACAGCATCCCGGCCCCCACCAGCGCGGCACCGAGTCCCTCGCGCAGGATGCCCGCATCGACGCCGATGGCCGTGACGGCGACGATGATCGGAAGCCCCGTCGCGCCGAGGAACACCATCGCGCCGCGTTCGCGCCCGGACGCTCCCGCGGGGATCGAGAGCAGCGCCGGCAGACCCCGCACCACGAGCAGCAGCACCAGGAAGACCGGCACGAGCAGCGCGTCACGCGGGTCCTCGACGAGGGCCTGGAGATCGAACGTGACGCCCGTGTAGACGAAGAACATCGGCACGAAGACCCCGAACGCGAGACCCTCGACCTTCGATTCGACCTGGGCGCGGTCGGGTTCGGGAGCGTTGCGCATGATCAGCTGCCAGACCACCCCCGCCACGAAGGCACCGAGGAGCATGTCGAGATCGAGCACGAGGCTGAGCGCGACGAGCGCCGCGAGGATCAGGATGATCACCCTGACCGCGAACTGCCCCGAGGTGTGCAGCGTCGAGGTGACGATCTCGTGCAGGCGCCCGTTCGGCACTCGCACGGCCGCGAACACCGCCAGGCCCGCGACGGCGACGAAGAGGGCCAGAACGATGCTCGCCAGCCCGATGTCGCGCCCGCCGAGAAAGAGGGAGATCGCCACGAGGGGCCCGAACTCCCCCGCCGCGCCGACCGCCATCACGGCGCGCCCGAACGGGGTGGGCAGCATCCGCGCGTCACGCAGGATCGGCAGCAGCGCGCCGAGCGCCGTCGAGCTGAGGGCGATGCCGACGACGACGGCGGCCTCGCCGGGTGCGATCAGGAGCCCCGCGGCGATGCCCGCCGCGAGGCTCACGATCCACCCCGTCGCGGCACGCCGCCCCGAGCGGCCGCGCACGACGGCGAAGTCGATCTCGTTGCCGGCGACGAAGAACAGCAGCGCGAGGCCGAAGTCGGCCAGACGCTCGCTGATCAGTCCCGGCTGCACCCAGCCGAGCAGGCTCGGTCCGATCACGATGCCCAGGCACAGCTCGAACACCACGATCGGCACGCGCACCCAGCGCACGAGGGCGCGCGCGATCAGCGGCGCCGCCACCGCCACGAGCGCGATGACGACGAAGTCGATCTCGCTCAGCTCCATCGGTCCGGGCTCACCAGCGGCGCGATCAGCGCCAGACGTCGTCGGCGATCGCGACGACCTCGCGGATCTTCGCCCACTGCTCGTCCTCCGTGAGCACGTTGCCCTCCTCGGTCGAGGCGAACCCGCACTGCGGGCTCAGCGCGAGCTGCCCGAGCGGGGCGTACTGCGCGGCTTCGTCGATGCGCCGGATGACGGCATCCACGTCTTCGAGTTCGCCGCTCTTGGAGGTGATCAGGCCCAGCACGACGGTCTGGTCGCCCTCGGGAAGGAAGCGCAGCGGCTCGAAGCCGCCCGCACGATCGCTGTCGTACTCGAGGAAGAAGCCGTCGTACGCGACCCGGCCGAGCAGCTGCTCGGCGACGGGCTCGTACCCGCCCGAGGAGATCCACGTGGAGCGGAAGTTGCCCCGGCAGACGTGCGTCGTGATCGTGAGGTCGTCGGGCTTGCCCTCGAGGATGCGGTTCAGCAGGTCGGCGTAGCGCTCGCCGAGTCCATCGGTGCGGATGCCGCGGTCGCGGGCCTTGGCGAGCTCGTCGTCGCTGCACAGGTACGCCCATGCGGTGTCGTCGAACTGGAGGTAACGGCAGCCTGCGGCGTAGAAGGCGTCGATCGCGGCGCGGTACGCGCCGACGAGATCGTCGATGTAGTCATCGCGTCCCGAGTAGGTGTGCGGGTCGATGTGGTCGGGCTCGAGCCGGAAGTCGAGCACCGTGGGCGACGGGATCGTGAACTTGGGCAGCACGCCCGTGGTGCGCCCGACGATCTGCGCGAGCGAGCGGTAGTGCTCGAGCATCGGGTGGGTGTCGCTGAACCCGATCGCCCCGCTCAGGTGCAGGCCTCGGGGCTTGGTCTGCACCCCCTGGAACTGGATGCCGTGGTCGAGCTCGACGACCTCGACGCCATCGAGCATGCCGAAGAAGTCGAAATGCCACCAGGAGCGGCGGAACTCGCCGTCGGTCGCCAGCCGGAGGCCGTTGTCGGCCTCCTTCTGCACGAGGTCGCCGATGAGCTCGTCCTCGAGCTCGCGGACGGCGGCGTCGTCGATGACGCCGGCGGCCCGGTCGGCGCGGGCCTTCTTGAGTGCTTCGGGACGCAGGAACGAGCCGACGATGTCGGCGCGGAAGGGAGGATTCAGGCTCACCGCTTCACCATAGCTTTCCGGGTGTTTCGCCGTCTCGCGCCCGTCGGCACCTCCGCGCGCACCGCCTGCGATCAGCGTCGCTTCTTCGGCGACGACTCCGAGGGCAGCGGCACCCGGATGAGGGCGCCCGCGGCGGCGAACAGGCCCGCCGCGGCGATGTGGGCGACGATCCACCACGGGCCGTCGAAGGGCACCGGGAACAGCGGGTTCCAGGCCATGGCGACGACGAAGAACACGATCGTCCACCACCATTGGCCCGCCTGTACGGCGAACCACGCCACGATCAGCGCGAGGATCGCGACGATGAATCGGATCAGCAGGTACCAGTCCGCTCCGATCAGCGGGATGCCGGAGAGCAGGGCCGCGGCCGCGAGGATCCCGGGCAGGAACGCGGGGCGTGTGGTCTCGGGGACGGCGGCGGGTTTCGGCATCCCCCCATCCTCCCGCACTCCCGGCTGCGAGAGTGAGCGTCAGCGCGGTCCGTGGATGTCGAGCCACTGCGCGAGGGCCGGCAGGGACAGGTAGGCGATCGTGGCGTGCGTGGCCATCGGAATGCGCTCGAGGGTGACATCGATGCCCAGAGAAGCCTCGTGCTGCGCGAACGCCTCGGTGTCGCTCGGATGGATCAGGGTGTCGGCGAGGCCCTGGGCGATGAACAGGGGCGCATCGAAACCGACGGACCCGGCCGAGTTCTCGGCGAGCAGATCGCTCCAGGGCTGCGTCGTCGTCGGATCGCTCACGACGAAGTCGCCGATGAGCGGCTCGGTGATCTCGTGCAGCTGAGCCGTGTGGGTGAGCAGGCACAGCTCCTGCACCTCGGGCACCGCGGCGAGCGCGGCGGGGGTCAGGATGTCCTCGAGCCGGGCACCCTCGACGCTCTCGCCGTAGACCGCCGCGAAGGCCGGGAAAGCGTAGGAGCCGATCGTCACTCCGGAGATGTCGCCGATGTCGGCATCGAGCAGCGCGGTGAGATCCGCGGCGGGGGCCGCGACCGCGACCGCGGCGATCGAGAGCTCGGGGGCGTAGTCCGCCGCACGCTCGGCGGCGAAGAGCACCGCCTGACCGCCCTGGGAGTGCCCCCACAGCACCACGTCCGACCCCGCGCGCGAACCGGGGATCGCCTGCGCCGCCCGCACCGCATCGAGCACGTTGTTGCCCTCCGTGGCACCGATCAGGTATGAGTCGGGCCCCTCGACCCCCATCCCCGCATAGTCGGTGGCCACGACGACATATCCGCGGTCGAGCATGAGGCGCAGGCCCTCGATGTCGAGGAACGGATCGGCGCCGAGCGAGGGCGCGCAGTCTCGCGCGACGCCCGTCGTGGGGTGCCCCCACGCGAGCACCGGCCGCCCCTCCGTCGGGGCGGGCCCGAGCGGGGTGACGACGATCGCCGACACGACGACATCCTCGCCGTCGAGGTCGGTGGAGTGATAGAGCACGCGCCACCCGCGCGAGTCGAAGGGGACGCCGATGAGCTCCTCGACGCGCAGGATCTCGCCCGGCGACCCCGAGGGCACCGGATCGGGCAGCGCGTAGAACGCGGCGAGGCCGGGACGTTCGAGGGCATCGCCGATGGCTCGGGCCTCGAGCACCAGGATGCCGCCGCCCAGCAGCGCCAGGAGGGCCGCCGTCCCCGTCGCGAGCCCCCGTCGGATGCTGCGCCACACATGATGCCCCGCCGCGCGTCGGCTCATCGCTCCCCCTCGCGGTCACCGTGTCCCATCGCGGGGCGACGCGGGATGCGGGGTGCGGGGGCGGGGGTGCGGGGTCTGCAGCCCTAGACGGCGAGGGGCCGCCGTGGGGCGGCATCCGCGGGCGCGGTGTCGCCGTGGACTTCGCGGTGCAGTCGTTCCATCCGCGTGTCGAGCTCGGCGGCGCTGTCGGCGGCGTCCTTGAGCGATGCGAGCAGGCCCTCGGGCACCTGCCGGTCGAACTTGTAGTAGATCTTGTGCTCGAGGCTGGCCCAGAAATCCATCGCGATCGTGCGGAACTGCACCTCGACGGGCACGTCCACCCGGCCGGTCGAGAGGAACACGGGGACCTCGACGATCGCGTGCAGACTCTTGTAGCCGTTGGCCTTGGGATGCGCGATGTAGTCCTTCACGGTGCGCACCGTGATGTCATCCTGCGCGGTGAGCAGATCGAACAGGCGGTACGCGTCGGCGACGAAGCTCACGGTCACCCGGATGCCGGCGACGTCGGTGATCTGCTCGCGGATCACCGAGAAGTCGGGATCGATGCCCTTGCGCGCGACCTTCTCGGCGAGACTGTCGGGCGTCTTCACGCGGCTCGAGACGTGCTCGATCGGGTTGTAGTCGTGCATGTGCTGGAACTCGTCCCGCAGGATCGCGATCTTGGTCTCGACCTCCTGGAGCCCGAATCGGTATTCCAGCAGGAAGCGCTGGAACTCGTCGCGCAGAGCCCGCATCTCGTCGAGGGTCGCGGAGAAGGAGGACTCATCGAACGAGATCGTCATGCCCGCCACGGTAGGTCGCGCGCCTACGAGGTCACTGGGAGCGTGGATGCCGCCTCCCGGCGCTGCGCGGCGAGTCGTTCGACCTCGGCCACCGCGTCGGCGGCGGCCGCGCGCGCCCGATCGAGGTCGCGCTCCACACCCTCGACCCGTTCGAGCAGGCGTTCGGCGTGCTCCTGGGCGTGCCGCAGGCGGGAATCGATGCGCGCGAGCTCGCGTTCGGCATCCCTTCGTGCACGCTCCGCCTCTCGCGCCGCCTTCTCCGCGGCGCGCGCGGCACGCTCGGCCTCGCGCCGGCCGCGCCGCTCGGCGAGCTCATCGCCCCCGGCCCCGCCCCCCGCCCCCGCTGGGCCCTCGCCCCCAGCCCCGGCGCCGGCCCCGGCCCCGCCCCCAGCCCCGGCGCCGGCCCCGGCCCCCGCTGGGCCCGCGCCCCCATCCCCGCCCCCCGCCGGCGTTGGGGCGTTGAAATCACGTTGGGGCGCGCTGCAGCGCGCCCCAACGTCGCCCTGACGCCCCAACGCGGGGAGATCGAGGCCGCCGCCGACCGCGCCGTCGAGGTCGACCGGGTCGAGGCCCGAGGCCTCAAGAGCGCGGACGAGTCGGCCCGAGCTCACCGCGGCCGCGGCCGCGGCATCCCGCATCGCCGCGTTGAGGGTGCGCTCGACGGCGGCGGCGACGGCGGCGCTCACGGTGACGCCCCGCGCCTCGGCCAGCTCCGCGGCGTCACGGGCGAGGGCGGCGACGAGCGCGCGACGCTCCCGACCCAGTCGCGACAGCGCGGCGGCGTCGAGGTCGTCCTGCGCCTCGCGCAGCCGGTCGGCGAGGTCCAGTGCCTCGGACAGCCGCGCTCCGCTCTCGCGCGCCAGTGCGTTCACCACCCAGGCGGCCGTCGAGGGCTTGCGCAGCGCGCGGATCTCGCCCGCCCGCCCGCGCCCCGCGTCCGCCGCCGCCGCCGTTCGCGCCGCGGTGAACTCCCCCGGCAGGAGCCCGTAGAGCCGTGCGGCCACCGCCTCGAGGGAGTCATCGCTCATGGCGTCATTCTCGCGCGGCCTCGTCGGGCAGTCGCGGCACGACGATGATGACGACATCCTGCACGCGCCAGTCCAACTCGACCACGCCGCGTCGAGCGCGCTCGATCCGCGCCACCGATACGCGCGCCCAGCGCGGAACGACGAAGACCTCGACGTGGAAGACATGGCCCATGTCGCGCATCCGCAGCGCGGACTCGCGCACCCACGGCAGGGTGTTCACCGCGCGGAGGATCTCACCGATGAGGGGTTCGGGCTCGCCTTCGTCGTAGGTGCGGGCGCGCTGATCCATCAGGTCGACGACCGCCGATCGCGAGTTCTTGATGCCGTCCCACACGATGCCGATCGAGATGAACAGCGCCGCGACGCCGTCGAGCCACCACCAGCCGATGCCGATCCCCAGCACTCCGACGATCGAGGCGGCATTCGTCGTCCAGTCCGCCTTGGCCATGTCGGCGTCGGCGAAGAGCACCTTGTTGTGCAGCACGGGCGCGATACGCGCCTTGGCGGGGCCGTAGAAGAGCGGGCCGACGACGATGAGAGCCATCACTCCCACCATGAACCAACCCAGCCACACGGTGACCCCGAAGACCTGCACCGTGCCGATCGTGGGATGCTCAGCCCGCACGAGTCCCAGAATCGACTCGACCGCGAGGCTCCCGCCGATCGCGAAGAGCGCGACCCCCGCCACGAGATGCCCGACGCCCATGGCGCGGTGCAGACCGTACGGGAAGGCCCGCGTCGGCCGGCGCCGGATCAGCAGAAGGGCGACCAGGAACGAGATCTGCGGGACGAGCGAGAGCATGTCCTCGATCCAGGCCGTCTTCATCGCCTGCGAATTGCCCACGACGAGGGCGATGAGGGCGATCGTCACCGTCGTGTAGGCGATCGTGAACCACTCCAGGCGCACGGCCTTGCGCAGCGCCTGGCGCTGCTCGGCCGGCAGGTCGGTGCGGCCCAGGGTCTTCACGAGCCGAGCTCCCCGTCGAGGTGCCGCTCGAGCGCAGAGAGCAACGCGTTCTCGCCGAGAGGAACGAGCATCACGATCGCACGCCCCGAGGCTCCCGGGATCTGGGGGTACCCGCGGGTCGCACCGACACGATCGGTCCACGGAGTCGCATCAGTCATCCCGCCCACGGCCAGGTCGATCCGTCCCGCCTCGAGATCGGCGACGAGGTCCTCTTCGCTCCCTGTGAACCACTCGAGGTCCGCGTCGATGCCGCTCGCGAACGAGCCGACGAGGTCGGCAAGGGGCCCCGACATCCGCCCGTCGTCCTCGGCGATCAGTCCCGCACTCGGGGAGGCTCCCACCCGCAGGAGGCCGCCCGAGACGCGGTCGAGCGTGCCGTCGGGATCGGCGGGGATGGTGAGGCCGCACGCGGCGAGGGCGAACGCGAGCATCCCCGCGAGAAGAGCGGCGAGGACCCGGCGTGCACGCCGCGCACCCGCCCGCCCCGCCCGCACCCCGGCCATCGTGGGCCGCCTACAGCGGCTTGCCGCCGGTGACCGGCAGCACCGCGCCCGAGACGTAGGAGGCGGCCTCCGAGGCGAGGTAGACGTAGGCGCCGGCGAGCTCGGCGGGCTGCCCGGCGCGGCCGAGCGGGGCGTCCTGCCCGAAGGTCGCGAGGCGCTCGGCGTCCCACCCCGTCGCCGGGATCAGGGGTGTCCAGATCGGCCCCGGCGCCACGGCGTTCACGCGGACGCCCTTCTCGCCGAGTTCCTCGGCCAGCGCCTTGACGAACGCGACCTGCGCCGCCTTGGTCATGGCGTAGTCGATCAGCCCCGGCGAAGGCGAGAACGCCTGCACCGACGAGGTCACGATGATCGACGCCCCCGCGCGCAGCCTCGGCACGGCGGCTCGGGCGGTGAACAGCAGTCCGTACAGGTTCGTGCGGAACACCCGGTCGAACTCGTCGGTGGGCAGGCTCTCGAAGCTCTCGCGGTCCTTCTGGTAGGCGGCGTTGAGCACGACGATGTCGAGTCCGCCGAGACGGTCGATCGTGTCGTCGACGATCGACGTCGCGAACACCTCCTCGCGCACATCGCCCGCGAACGCCGCCCCCCGCACTCCCGCGGCCTCGATCAGAGAGACGGTGGATGCCGCATCCTCGGCCTCTTCGGGCATGTGGGCGATCGCGACGTCGGCGCCTTCGCGCGCGAAGGCGATCGCGACGGCCCGTCCGATGCCGGAGTCGCCTCCCGTGATCAGGGCGCGGCGTCCCGCGAGACGTCCGTGCCCCGTGTACGACGCCTCGCCGTGATCGGGCATCGGATCGGTCGCGCGGGTGAGCCCGGGCTGCTCCTGCTCCTGCGGCGGAAAGCCGTCGCTGCGGTGCTTGTCGGTGGGGTCGTGGGTGGCGGCGTTGTCGTCGTTCGACATGGGGTCTCCTTGCGAGGTCATCGGTCATCGACGTTACGAGCCGCGGTCCCGGTTCCCGAGGCACTTGACAGCCACCCCGCACCGGGCGTAGAACGCTGCCGTCCTACCACCCCGCGGCGTGACTGACAATCCCCGGGAGCGAGAATCTGTGCGGTCATACCGTGGAGCCGACCACGATGCGGCGCCCGCTCCGGCGCGCCGCGGAAGGAGATCAAGACATGGCCACCACCACGAAGACCCCCACCAACGGCGCATCCACCAAGGGCCGGCGTCGCCCGAGCCGCGGCGCCGCGCTGACCACGGAGCAGAACGCCGAAAGCGGCTTCCGCGCGTCGAAAGAGCTCAGCGACAACATGCAGAGGGTGCTCGTCGACCTCATCGAGCTGTCGCTGCAGGGCAAGCAGGCGCACTGGAACGTCGTCGGGGCGAACTTCCGCGACATGCATCTGCAGCTGGACGAGATCATCGAGGCGGCCCGCACCTACAGCGATCAGGTCGCCGAGCGCATGCGCGCGCTGCATGCGCTCCCGGACGGCCGCTCCGACACCGTCGCCGAGACGACGACGCTGCCCGAGTTCCCGCACGGCGAGGTCTCCACCGCCGAGACGATCGATCTGGTCACCGAGCGCCTGGATGCCGTCATCTCGACGGTGCGCGAGGTGCACGACCCCATCGACGACGAGGACCCGACGACCGCCGACATCCTGCACGGGGTGCTCGAGGGGCTCGAGCAGTTCTCGTGGATGGTGAGCGCCGAGAAGCGCACACCCGCACGGTGACGACCGTGTCCATGCCCCCGGCGGAGGCGCCCGCGGGCGCGCCGCCGGGGGTCTCACCCGTCGTCCTCGATGCCGGCGGCGAGCACCCGCTCGCCGCCGCGTTCGCCCACGAGCTCGAGACCCTGATCTGGTTCGGCGAGCACGTCGACGCCACGATCGACCTCGCCGTCGAACTCGGGCGCCGCGCCCCCGCGCCCGCCGCGGGACGCACCGCCGACCTGTGGTCGACCCTCGCCACCGCGTCCCGGGCCGATGTCGCCGGCGCCCGCGTCATCGAGCCGCACCTGGACGCCCTCGCGATCCTCAGCGAGGCTCGCGCGCACGGGGTCGACGTCGACGCGGCGCTGCACACGATGGGCGCCGGACGGGATTCGTCGTGGGGCGTCTTCGCCGCGGAGGGCCCGGGAACCCGCCTCGAGGCATCGCCCGCGCCGGAGGGTGGGTGGATGCTGTCGGGAACCAAGCCGTGGTGCTCGCTCGCCGCGCGGCTCACCCACGCGCTCGTGACCGCGTGGGTCTCGCCCGGCGATCGGGCACTGTTCGCGGTGCCGCTGCGGCACGCGGGCGTGCACGCCCAGCGCGCGCCCTGGTTCTCGCGGGGGCTCGCCCAGATCGTCAGCGCGCCGGTCGACTTCGACGAGGTCCCGGCCGCACCGATCGGCGAGCCGGGCTGGTACCTCGAGCGTCCCGGATTCGCGTGGGGCGGCATCGGGGTCGCCGCGGCATGGTGGGGCGGGGCCCTGCCCCTGCGCGACGCATTGGCGGCGGCCGCTGCTGATGATCGGGCCGATCAGTTCGCCGCGATCGCGCTCGGCGACGCCGACGCGCGCCTCTGGGCCGCGCAGTCCGCCCTGGCCCGCGCGGCGGCGATGATCGACGCCGCGGCGGACCATTCGCCGCTCACCCGGACGCAGGGGCGCATCCTCGTCGAACGGACGCGGGCGGTCGTCGCCGACGCCGTCGAGCGCGTGCTGGATCTCACCGACCGCGCACTCGGCCCCCGTCCCCTCACGACGAACGAGGCGCACGCCCGCCGCGTGGCAGATCTCCGCGTCTACCTCCGGCAGCACCACGGCGAGCGGGATCTCGCCCGGCTCGGCATGGCACTGGCCGCCGCCCCCGACGGGGTCGGAACACGCGCGTGACGATCACCTTCGACCATCGCGATGCCGGAACGTCGGAGGACCGCTGGCGCAGCATCCGACCCTGGCGCGATGCGGCCCCGCTCGACACCGACATCGACGCCCTCGTCGTGCTCGCCGCCCACCCCGACGACGAGACGCTGGGCGCGGCGGGGTTCATCGCGCTCGCGGCGGCGCGGGGCATTCCCGTGACCGTCATCGTCGCCACGGACGGCGACGCCTCGCACCCGGCCTCGCCCACCTTTCCGGCACGCGCGCTCGCCCGTGCCCGCCGGCTCGAGGTCGCCGCCGCCCTCGACATGCTCGCCCCGGGCGCCGCGCTGATCTTTCTCGGGGTGGCCGACGGCGCCCTGCGCGAGAGACGCTCGCGCCTGTCGACGCTGCTCGCCGGGATACTGGGGGCCGTCGCCGCCGATCACGACCCCGCCCGCGTGCTCGTCGCCGCAACCTGGCGGGGAGACGGCCACCGGGACCATCGCGTGCTCGGCGAGGTCGCCGCCGAGGTGGCTCGCGATCGGGGCGCGAGGTTTGTGGAATACCCGATCTGGATGTGGCACTGGGGCGACCCGGACGAGCCCGAGGCGATCGCCGCCGACCGCTGGCTGACACTGCCCCTGGACCCGCATACGACCGCGCTGAAACGGCGCGCACTCTCGGTGCACACCACGCAGATCCGGCCGCTCTCTCCGGCCCCGGGGGACGAGGCCGTGCTGCATCCGGGCATGCGCGCGCATTTCGAGCGTGACGTCGAGGTCTTCGTCGGTCCCCCGACGGAGGGCGGCGCCTCCGGGTCGCTGCGCGCGGCCGTCGCCGAACCCGCCGGCGGCGACCGCGAGAGCACCCCGGCCGCGCACTTCGACGACTTCTACGCCCGCCACGACGACCCGTGGGGATTCGAGACGCGCTGGTACGAGCAGCGTAAGCGCGACCTGCTGATCGCGGCTCTGCCCCGACCCCGCGCGGTTCGTGCCCTCGAGATCGGCTGTGCCACCGGCATCCTGACCGCGCGCCTGGCCGAGCGCTGCGACGCCCTCGTCGCCGTCGATGTCGCCGACGAGGCCGTACGACGTGCCCGGAAGCGGCTCGGCGAGCGCGCCCATGTGGATGTGCGGCGCGCAGCCCTGCCGGCGCAGTGGCCGACCGGCTCGTTCGATCTGATCGTGCTGTCCGAGGTCGGCTACTACTGGAGCCCGCGCGACCGGCGCACCGCCCTGGAGCGCATCGACCGCTCGCTCACCCGTGACGGCGTGCTGGTGACCTGTCACTGGCGGCACCCGGTCGCGGAGTACCCGGCGACCGGCGACGAGGTGCACCAGGACATCCTCGAGGCCGGATTCGTGAGCACACTCGCGCGACACGAAGAGGAGGACTTCGTGCTGGAGGTGCTCGTCCGCGAGGGGACCGGCTCGGTCGCGCGCGAGAGCGGGGTCATCGCGTGAGATCCGACCGCGTCGAGGCGATCGCCGTGATCGTGCCCGCCCACGACGAGGAACAGCTGCTCGACAACGCGCTCGTCTCGATCCGTGCCGCCGTCGACGCCGTCGCCGGCGCGGGGCTGTGCGCGTCGATCCACCTCGTGCTGGACGCCTGCACCGACAGATCGGCGGCTCTCGCGCGGGCGCACGCCGCCGATGATCTCGAGGTGCTGGTGGTCGAGGCGCGCTGCGTGGGCGCCGCGCGCGCGGCCGGGGTGGCAGCCGCCCTCGCACGCCACGCCGGTACACCGCTCGCCTCCCTGTGGACGGCGCACACCGACGCCGACTCGGTCGTGCCCGCGCACTGGCTTGCTCACCAGCTCGACCTCGCCCGCGCCGGCGCCGACATCGTCGTGGGCACCGTGCGCCCCGACTTCCGCGACCTCACCCCCGAGCAGGTCGCCGCCTGGGGCGCGACCCACACCCCGGGCGTCGCCAACGGGCACGTGCACGGCGCCAATCTCGGGATGCGCGCGTCGATCCTCACGGCCGCGGGTGGGTTCGAACCCGTCTGCGAGCACGAGGATGTCTCGCTCGTCGAGCGCGCGATCGCCGTGGGCGGGCGGGTGACGGCATCCGATCTCGCGTGGGTGCGCACGAGCGGACGGCCCGTCGGGCGCACCGCCGGCGGGTATGCCGGGTACCTGCGCGAGCAGCTGATCCCCCTCGCGCGGGCCGCGGGCGAGAGGATGGGCGCATGATCGACATGGATCGGATCGGCGCGCGGGCACGGGATGCCGGCATCCGTGTCGCCGTCGCGGAGTCGCTCACCTGCGGACTGCTCGCCTCGCGCATCGGACGCGCGGAGCGTGCAGGCGAATGGTTCGCCGGCGGCGTGGTGGCCTACCAGACGCGGACGAAACAGAGGGTGCTCGGTGTCGCCGAGGGGCTGGATCCCGTGTCGGCCGCGTGTGCCGAGCAGCTCGCCGCGGGCATGCATCGCCTGCTCGACGTCGACCTCGCGATCGCCGTGACCGGTGTCGGCGGACCCGACCCGCAGGACGGACACGACCCCGGCACCGTCTACGTCGGCTGGTGCGATGCCTCGGGCCCGGGCAGCCGGCTCGTGATGCTCGCGGGGCCGCCCGAGCAGGTGCTCGAGGGCGCGATCGCCGCGGCGCTGACGGAGCTCGACCGGCTCGTGCGCTGACGCGCGCTGCGCTCCGCCCCCGTGACCTACCCGCGTTGGGGCGTCAGCGCGACGTTGGGGCGTCGGCGCGACGTTGCCTACCGGCGTTGGGGCGTCGGCGCGACGTTGCCTACCGGCGTTGGGGCGTCGGCGCGACGTTGCCTACCGGCGTTGGGGCGTCGGCGCGACGTTGGGGCGTGCTGCAGCGCGCCCCAACGTCGTTTCAACGCCCCAACGTCGCGGAACGCCCCGCGCACAGCGACGCCGCACGGCGGGTCAGATCGTGGCGACCGAGCCGGCATCGACGCGATAGTTCGACCCGTTGACGAACGACGCCCGATCCGAGCACAGGAACGCGATGACGCTCGCGACCTCCTCAGGTTCGCCGCGACGGCCGAGCTCCATGTAGGGCCGCTCCTCCGCGAGGAACGACTCGATCGCCTGCTTCGGCGACACGCCCAGCTCCGCGCCGCGCTTCTGCATCATCGCGTCGGTCATGGGCGTATGGATGAACGCCGGCGACACGGCGTTCACCAGCAGCCCCTCCGACGCGTACGACCGCGAGAGCCCTTTCGCGAGGGCCAGGATGCCGGCCTTCGCCGCGCAGTACGGAAGCTCGTCGTCGTAGGGCTGCACGGCGTCCTCCGACGCGAGCAGCACGAGACGCCCCCACCCGCCCCTGCGCAGCGACGGCAGGAACTCACGGACTAGCCGCACCGGACCGATGAGGTCGGTCTCGATCGTCTTCGTCCAGCCCTCGTCACTGATCTCGTGAAACAGCCCCTGCGCGCCCGTGACCCCCGCCGACTGGACGAGGATGTCGATGTCGCCGACAGCATCCGTCACCTGCTCGTGCAGCTCCGCGAGCGAGTCGAGGCTCGTGATGTCGGCGGCGAACGCGTGCAGACGCCCCTTCGGCGCCTTCAGCTGCGCAGCTGCGTCGTCGAGGGCGTCCTGGTCCCGGTCGCTCACGACGACCGTCGCGCCCTCCTCCAACAGCAGCCGCGCGGTGTGCCATCCGATACCCGAATCGGCGCCCGTCACGAGGGCGATGCGTCCGTCGATGCCGAGGTCCATGTGTCTACTCCTTCGTCCTGCGGGAAACGGATCGGCGCGGGGCCGGTTCAGTGCCCACGGGTCTCCGCCGCGTCCGTGAGGTCGCGGATCGTCAGCGCCGCATTGATCAAGGCCAGGTGACTCAGCGCCTGCGGCAGATTGCCCCAGAAGGCCCCGTCCTCCTCGGCGATCATCTCGGCCAGCAACCCCACGTCGTTGGGAAGCTGCACAAGCTCGTCCATGAGCGCGATCGCCTCGGCGTGCCGACCCACGCAGACGAGGGCCGTGGCCCTCCAGTAGGCGCAGGCGACGAAGGTGTGCTCCTCGCGGCGCGCGCCCGAGTAGCGATAGACGAGCGAGCCGGCAGCCAGCTCGGCGGTGATCGCATCGATGGTCGACGACATCCGCTCGCCCCGGTCGAATCCGCTCGGTGCGTGCAGCAGCACCGATGCGTCGAGCCGCGACGACCCCGGGGATATCACGTACGCGCCGATCTCCTCCGACCAGCAGTTCTGCTCGATCCACTCGCGGATGCGGTCGCGCTCCACACGCCAGCGGTCGGCGCTGCCGGCGACCTGCCCCGCCTCGGCCAGATGAACGGCATCGTTCAGCGCCTGCCAGCATCCCATCTTCGACGAGGTGTAGTGCTCCTCGTCGGGTAGCTCCCACATGCCCGCGTCGGGGCTGCGCCACAGATCGCAGGTGCGGTCGGCGATGCCGGCGAGCATGCGGCCCGTCTCGACGTCGAGCACGTTGCCGGCGTCGACGTACGTGCGACAGATCGCGAAGAGGTCGCCGTAGACCCCGAGTTGCAACTGTCCCTGTGCCGGATTTCCACTGACGACCGGGCCGATGCCGCGCCATCCCGGCCCCTCGTGCTCGAGCACCCCGTGCGGAAGATCGCCGTCGAGCGCGTAGAAGATGTGCAGATCGGGACCGTGCGCGCGGATCGTGCGCAGCAGCCACGAGATCGCCGCGTGCGTCTCCTCCCGCAGGCCGAACAGCACGAGAGCGTGCGCTGTGTACGCCAGGTCGCGCACCCAGGCGAACCGGTAGTCCCAGTTCTTGCCCCCGCGCGGGCTCTCGGGCAGCGACGTCGTCGCGGCGGCGGCGATCGCGCCGGTGGGGCTGTAGATCAGCAGCTTCAGCGCCAGCGCGCTGCGCTGCACCTGCGCCGCCCACGGCCCCTCGTACGAGAACTCGCGCGACCAGTGCCGCCAGTTCTCGATGGTGCGATCGATGCCGCGATCGACGTTGCCCGGATCCGGCAGGTGCAGCGGCTCGTCGTGCGTCGCCACGACGATGAGCAGATGACGGCTGGATGCTGTCGCCGTGAACCCGCCCGACAGCTCGGGCCCCGACGGCCCATCAGGGGTGGGCTCGTGCGGTCCGTGCTCGCAGCCCACGACCGCGATCGTGGCCTCGCCCGAGCGGATGATCGCGCCCTCGGCGCTCTGCTCGATCCAGGGCGATGCCGTGCCGAGCACCGTGCCGGGACGCACACGCCACGCGAAGCCGACTTCGCCCTCGACGCCATCGACGCGTCGGGCGAGCTCGGCCCAGGGCAGTCGTCCGGCGACTCCGGTCACGAGCGCGTCCGTGACCGTCGCGCGGCCCGTCGGGGTGGTGAAGGTCGTCTGCAGCACGTTCGTGTTCGCGACGTACCTGCGCGTCACGGAGAACTCGCCGATCGGGTAGAGCTCGATGCATCCGCCGGACTCATCATCGATGAGCCGGGCGAACACCGGCCCCGCGGCGAGGTCGGGGATCGGCATCCAGTCGATCTGCCCGCGGGTGCCGATCAGGGCGACCGTGCGTCCGTCCCCGATCGCGGCGTAGGAGCGCAGATCCTCGCCGGCGGGCTCCTGCTGATCTCGCATCGTGTCCACGCTAGGCCTACCGGCGGCTCGTCGCGCGGGGGTTGCGCCGCGGCCCCCGATGGGCAAGGGGCGCGCGCCTGGGTTCGGTGCGCTGGGTTTGTCGCGTTGGGGCGTCGAGCTCACGTTGGGGCGTGGAGCAGCGCGCCCCAACGCAGCGTCGACGCCCCAGCATCCCGCCGCTCCCGCTCGCCCCTGGCTCCGCTGTCGCAAACTGCGGGTCAACGCGCCACACACCCGCACATCGCGACAGGCGAGCGCGGCACCCCGCACCCCCGGCCTGGCTCCGCTGTCGCAAACTGCGGGTCAACGCGCCACACACCCGCACATCGCGACAGGCGAGCGCGGCACGCGCCAGGCGAGCGCCGCGGGATCGGCGTGGATCCCCGCGGCGGCTCTCACCCGGAGGCTCCGCTGCGCGCTCGCAGCGAGCGCACGAAGACGGCGTGGATGCTGGATCCCGAACGTGTCCGGAGAGCACCGGTTGTGCAGCGTCCAGCCTCGCGCGTTGCGGCTCCGCGAGGTGCCCCTCGGTCACCCCCCGCCTGGGGCACCCGCGGCCTTGGGGCGTCGAAACTCCGTTGGGGCGCGGAGCAGCACGCCCCAACGTCGCTACGACGCCCCAACGACGCGGCGCGAGGTGCAGCGAGCGCGACGCGCGACGGCAACCGCAAACGGGCTCAGGTGACGGCAGAGACCGCCCGCGCGATGACCAGCACCGACAGGATGTACGCCGACAGCGCCTCGAGCGCCATGAAGGCCTTGGCCCGGCGGGTCAAGGGCAGGGCGTCGGCCGGCGAGAACGCGATGCCCGCCGTGATCGAGACGTAGAGGTAGTCGAAGAACCTCGGCCGCCACGCCTCGAGCGGGCGAGTGACCTCCTGCGGAAACTGGAAGTCGGAGCGCACCGGCGGCAGTCCGCTCGCCCGGGCGACCGGGCCGCCCGAATCGAGTTCCCAGTAGAGCAGCCCGAACGCGATCGCGTTCGTCGACCAGAGCTGCAGCGCCGCGATCAGGACGCTCACACCCTCGGTCTCGGGCGCCGTGAGCAGCTCGTGCACCAGCCTGACCAGCAGCACCTGGTTAAACGCGAGCAGCACGAGCGCGAGTGCCACCGACAGCCATCGCGACCAGTTCGTCTGCCGCGTGAGATGGCGGGGGTTCAGCACCACGAGGGGAACGATGAGCAGGCCGCACGCGATCACGGCGGCAAAGCGGAACGACGCGAAGAAGTAGCCGGGCAGCAGCAGCCACAGCACCATCGCCGCGACGACGGCCACGATCGGGGGGCCAGCGATGCTCGGGCGGACCGGCGTCGACCGCGTCGCGCGCGCGATGGCCGAGCCGGGTCATGTGCTCAGTGTGTCAGCGCCCCCGCCGACACGACCTCACGACACGACACGACACGACACGACACGACACGACACGACACGACACGACACGACACGACACGACACGACACGACACCGCACCGCACCGCACCGCACCGCACGACACCGCGCCGCACCGCACCGCACGACGAGGGATGCTGCCGCTCAGTGCCCGTCGCGACGCACGGCGTCCGTGATCTGCTCGAGGGCGCGCAGCACCACGCGACGGTCGCGGACGGGCAGCGCGGCGATCGCCCGCCGTTCGGCCGCGTCGCGGGTCATCGCGATGCGGCGCTCTTGCGATCCTTCGGCGAGCGCGGCCCGCACAATGACGCTGCGACGATCCGTCGGATTGCGCTCGCGGCGCACCAGCCCGACGGTCTCGAGCCGATCGACGAGGGCCGTCGTGGCCGCGGTGGACACGCCCAGCGCGAGCGCGATCTCTCCGGGCGTGAGGGAGACGCCGCGGCGGTCGGCCTCGACGAGGAACCGCACCACGGCGAAGTCGTTGCGTCCCACTCCCAGCTTCTCCCGCGCCCGCCGGTCGCTCTCGAGTCCCGCGTCGCGATTGTCGCCCAGCGCGCGCAGGAGGTCGTCGATGAGCTCATCGTCGTCGGCGAGCTCTGTCGCCTCGCTGTCGTCCATGGCTCGCCTCGGATTCCCGTGTCGGTTACCTCATCAAACTAGATTCTTGACAGATGAGCAAGGCGTGCTAGGAATATGACACAGGCTTTGGAAGGAGCTGCCGTGGGAATGCTGATGTACGCCGACACCGCCGGAATCCAGGTCGAGGACCGACTTCTCGAACACATCCGACTCGCCGTGGGTCAGCGCCTGCGCCGGGGCGAGTCGTTCATGCTCAACCTCACGACCGACGACAACGGCAACTCCCTGCGCCGCAATCTGTGGATCTCGCCCTCCATCCCGCTGCAGTTCGTCGCCTTCGGCAGCCGCACCCCGCAGATCAACCGCACCTGGGTGCAGGCGATGGGCGATACCGAGGATTCGACGGGCACCATGACCGTCATGACCGAGGCCGAGTCGATCGAGTACTTCGAGCACAAGCACACCCGTCTGATGAGCGATCTGCACGGCTCCCGCCGCGCTGAGCTCATCGCCAGCTGAGCCGCGGGTGGGCGGCAGGCATGCGACCGCGCCCACCCCTCGAACGCTGATTTAGGATCTTCCCTGTGACGACCGGATCCCCTGCCACGAGCTCGTACTGGTACGGCGACGACGCCGACGCGCGCCGACGCCGCGCGGTCGAGGTGCTCGAGGCCTTTCGCCTCTACCGCGCGGCCGAGGTCGCGATGCGTCGCCGCACGCGCGAATCCATGGCCATGGGAGAGAACGACCTGCTGGTGCTGCGCTACCTGCTCAAGGCCCAGCGCGAGCAGCGCTCCGTGTCCCCCGGCGAGCTCACCCGCTACCTGGGCGTCTCGACCGCGTCGATGACCGCCATCATCGACCGTCTCGAGAAGTCCGGTCACGTCAGCCGTGCCGCGCACCCGACCGATCGGCGCAGCATCCACGTCATCGCCACCGTCGACTCCGACTCCGAGGTGCGGGCGACTCTCGGCGCGATGCACAGCCGCATGTTCGACGCCGTGATCGATATGAGCCCCGAAGAGAGCGCGACGGTCATCGCCTGCCTCACGCGCCTGCAGGACGCCGTCGACCAGGTGCAGCCGCACGCGCAGCCCGCGGCGCGCTGACCTGTGCCACGACAGGTGAGCAACTAGCCGTCCTACGCACCTGCCCAAAGCGCCCACTCACCCGTCACCCCCTGGGAGAGTGGGGGTATGACGATCGAATCGACCGCGGGCTCTCTCGGCGACGTCACCCCCGAAGACACCGCGAACAGCGACCCCGAGGCGTTCTGCGTCGACGGGCAGACGGTGCTCGCCTACAGTCGACTCGTCTCCCAGGTGGCCATCGCGTGTCCCGACCGCACGGTGTCCGAGATCGAGGCCGTCGCGCTGCGCGAGGCCGAGGCGTTCCTCGGCGGCCGGCACATCGTGCTTCCCCTCGAGCTGCGCGACGCGGTTATCGAGGTTCTGCGGCAGAGCGCGGGCGACGCGGCATACTGACCACTCGAGCGCACGCGCACCGACCCTGCCGAGACGACGAGGAGGCCCCGTGCCGAAAGATCTGGACACCGGCACCCCCGCGGGCCTGAACTGGGCCGGAAACCTCGCCTACTCCGCCGCGCGGATCGAGCAGCCGACGTCGATCGACGAGATCGCGCATGTGGCGCGCACCGCCGGCCACGTCAAGGTCCTCGGCAGCCGGCACTCCTTCAACGACGTCGCCGACACCGACGGCGTCGCGCTCTCGCTCGAGACGATGCCAGGCGATCTCGTCATCGACCCGGACGCCCACATCGCCCGCGTGCCGGCCGGATGGCGGTACGGCCGCCTCGCCCGGGCACTCGACGAACGGGGCTGGGCTCTGTCGGCGCTGGCCTCGCTCCCCCACATCTCCGTCGCCGGTGCGGTCGCGACCGGCACGCACGGCTCGGGCGATGCCGTCGGCTCGCTCGCGACCGCCGTCGCGGGCCTCGAGCTGATCGATTCCGCGGGAGCCCTACGCCGGCTGGGCCGCGGCGACACCGGATTCGAGGGCGCCGTCGTCTCGCTCGGGATGCTGGGCGTCATCGTCCGCGTCGAGCTCGACATCATGCCGGCCTACGAGATGACCCAGACCGTGTACGACGCGCCGCGATGGGACGCGGTGCTCGCGGATTTCGACGCCGTCACCGGTGCGGGCGACTCGGTCAGTCTGTTCACCAGCTGGCGCAACCCGCAGACTTTCGATCAGGCCTGGGTGAAGACCCGCGGCGCCGCGCCCCTCGAACTGGCCGGCGCGCGGCGCGCGAGCGGGCCCCGGCATCCGATCCCCGGCGCCGATCCGGCGCCCGCCACGGCGCAGGGCGGCGAGAGCGGCCGGTGGTTCGAGCGGCTGCCGCACTTCCGACTCGAGTTCACGCCCTCCGCGGGGGACGAGCTGCAGAGCGAGTATCTCGTTCCCCGTGGCCGCGCCCTCGAGGCGCTCGAGCGGCTGCGATCGCTTGCCGGGCAGATCGCGCCGCTCGCGATGATCACGGAGGTGCGCACCATCGCGGCCGACACCCTCTGGCTCAGCGGGGCCTACGGCCGCGACACGGTGGGGATCCACTTCACGTGGCAGCCGCGCGAGGCCGAGGTGCGCGCGCTGCTGCCGCGGATCGAGGACGAGCTTCTGCCGCTGGGCGCCCGCCCGCACTGGGGCAAGCTCTTCACCGTCGACGCCGAGTGGATGCCGCGCCTGTATCCGCGCTGGGACGACTTCCGCGAGCTCACCCGGGCCCTCGATCCGCGCGGCGCGTTCCGCAACGCCTACTCCGAACGCATGGGACTCTGACACCGTGTCGACCAACGTGCGCAGGATGCAGTGCCCGCCCGAGCGGATCTTCGAGGTGCTGGCCGATGGCTGGCTCTACGCCTCCTGGGTCGTGGGAGCCTCGCGCATGCGCGACGTCGATGAGTCATGGCCTGAGCCGACTTCGCGCCTGCACCACTCCGTCGGGGTATGGCCGACGCTGCTGAACGATCAGACCCGCTCGGTGCACTGGCGGCCGCCGCACCGCGCCGTCCTGCGCGCCAAGGGCTGGCCGATCGGCGAGGCGCAGGTGGTCATCGACGTCAAGCCTCACGGAGACGGCTGCCTCGTGCGCATCCAGGAGGAGGCCGTCGAGGGCCCCGCCACGCTCATCCCCCGTCCGCTCGCCGACCTCGTGCTCTGGCTGCGCAACCGCGAGACGCTGCTGCGTCTCGCCTATCTGGCCGAGGGACGCACACCGCGCCCCGAACTGTCGACCGCCGAACGAGAGCGGGCCGAGGGCGAGGCGCCGTGACCCGCCGCGCACGCGCGGGCTCCGGCGACGCCGTCGTCGTCGGAGCCGGCCCCAACGGCCTGGCGGCGGGGGTCACGCTCGCCCGCGCAGGGCTCCGGGTGCGGGTCTACGAGGCCGCCGAGCGGATCGGCGGCGGATCGTCCACGCGCGAACTCACCCTCCGGGGCTTCGCGCACGACGTGTGCTCGGCGGTGCACCCGCTCGCGTTCGAATCGCGATTCTTCCGGGAGTTCGGGCTACGGGAGCGCGTCGCCTTCGCCGTGCCCGAGGTGTCGTTCGCGCATCCCCTGGACGGGGGCCGCGCGGGGCTGGCGTACCGCGACGTGGACCGCACCCGCGACGCCCTCGGCCGCGACGGGCGCGCATACGCGGCACTGCTGCGCCCCCTCGCGGAACACTCCCGCGAGGTCGCGGAATTCACCGGATCGACGCTGCTGCGCATCCCGACCCACCTGCGCACGCCGGTGCGGTTCGGACTCGCCGCGCTCGAGCAGGGGTCGCCCCTGTGGGGCGCGCGCTTCCGCGGCGAGGCGGCCCCCGCACTCCTCACGGGAGCCGCCGCGCACACGATCCTGCCGCTGCCGAGCCTCGCATCGGCCGGGGCGGGACTGGCCCTGACCGCCTACGCGCACGCTCGCGGCTGGCCCATCCCGATCGGCGGCAGTCAGGCCATCGCCGACGCGATGGCCGATGACATCCGCGCGCACGGCGGCGAGATCATCACGGACGCCGAGATCGGCAGCCTCGACGAGCTGCCGTCGGCGGCGCTGACGATGCTCGATGTCACGCCCAGAGCTCTCCTCCGCCTCGCCCGCGGCCGGCTTCCCGCCGCCTATCGTCGGGCGATGCGGCGGTTCCGCTACGGGAGCGCCGTCGCCAAGGTCGATTTCGCCCTGTCCGAGCCCGTGCCCTGGACCCACCCCGAACTGCGCCGCGCGGGAACCGTGCACGTGGGCGGCACCCGCGCCCAGATCGCGGCAGCAGAGAACGCCGTTGCCGCGGGGCGCCTGGTCGATGACCCCTACGTGCTCGTCTCACAACCGAGCCTCTTCGACCCGGCCCGCGCCCCCGAGGGTCGGCACACCCTCTGGACCTACACGCACGTGCCCGCAGGTTCCGCGGTCGATCGCACCGAAGCCGTCGTCCGCCAGATCGAGCGGTTCGCCCCGGGCTTCCGCGATACGATCCTCGCCACCGCGTCGACCACCGCCCAGGACGTGGCCGCCCACAACGCCAACTATCCGGGTGGCGACATCGCCGCCGGCATCCCGAATCTCACGCAGCTGCTGCGGCGACCCGTGCTGCGACCCGACCCGTGGCGCACCCCCCTGCCCGGGGTGTACCTGTGCTCGGCGTCCACGACGCCAGGACCGGGCGTGCACGGGCTCGCCGGATGGCATGCCGCGCTGAGCGGGCTGCGGCACGACCTCGGCGAGCCCGCGCTGCCCGACCTCTCGATCGGCGCCTGAGCGCGGTCAGCCCGCGAGCTGGTCGATCTCGCGGAGGTGCCGGTAGGCGCCCTTGAAGTACAGCAGCGGCTCACGCGTGTGCCACTCGACCGGACTCATCTCGACGACCTTGCCGATCACGATCAGGTGATCGCCCGCCTCGTGCTCGGCCCACATCTCGCAATCGACCCACATCAGGGTGTCGTGGATGACGGGGTTGCCCGAGACCGCGGGGCTCCATTCGATGTCCGCCCACTTGTCGGTGCCCTTGCGCGCGAACTGGTTCGACACGTGGTGCTGATCATGGGCGAGCACATTGACCGCGAACCGGCCGCTCGCGGCGATGCGCGGGTAGGTCGTGGAGGTGCGCATGACGCTGAACGACACCAGCGGCGGATCGATCGAGACGCTGTAGAACGACTGGCATGTGAAGCCGACCGGTTCGCCGCTCTCGAGGCCGCTGACGACCGTGATGCCCGAGGCGTAGTGGCCGAGGGTGTCGCGGAACAGGCGCGCATCGATCGGCGTCGGCGCGAGGATGGGGGATTCGCTCATGACGGGTGCTCCTCTCGTGCGGATCGTCAGGCGCGGGTGGATGCGGTGGCCACAGCCCCCGCGACGGTCGAGAGCCGCGACAGGTTGGCGGCGTACTCCGCCGCCGCCGCGGCGACGACCTCACCGAGCTGGTCCATCTGGCTGAGGGCGAGGTAGAAGCCTCGTCCGGGCACCGTCGCGCCGAGTTCGACCAGAAGCGGCGAGAGGGTGAAGGTCGGACCCATCGCGTGGCTGAAGTCGGCCCCGGTGTGCACCGGGATGGCGGTGACGCCGGCCAGCCCGTTGGCGGGATAACGATCGAGGAACGCCTTGAGCAGACCCGTGTAGGTGGCCTTGTATGTCGGCGAGGCGAACACCGCCAGGTCGCTCTCGGCGACGCGCGCGTTCAGGCCCGCCATCTTCTCGGAGGGCCACGCGAAGATCTGGTCGGTGTGGTCGGCCAGATCGATCACGTCGAGCGTGTACGAGCCGGGCTCGAGAAGCTTCTCGACGAGGAGTTCGGCGACCTTGCGGGTGCGGGAGAGGGGCTTGGGGTTGCCCACGACGATGGTGACTTTGAGCGACATCTCACTTCTCACATCTGTACCGGTTGACAGGGAATCCGGAGACGTCGCCGACCGCGCGCTGTACGGGACGGCGGGGCGCACGACGCCTCCACACACCACCGGGGTTTTTTGGCCCGGTGGGCCCGCAACGGCTTACGCTGCCCTGCCAGTATGCGCCGAGACGCGTTTCATGGGTGTTACGCCGCCCGCTCGCCGCCTCCGCGGCCTCCTGCGCACGGGGGCTATCGCAGCGTGTCGATGTCGATCACGAACCGATAGCGCACGTCGGAGCGCAGCACGCGCTCGTACGCCTCGTTGATCTGCGCGGCGGCGATGACCTCCACCTCGGGCGCGATGCCGTGCTCGGCGCAGAAGTCGAGCATCTCCTGCGTCTCGCGGATACCGCCGATGCTCGAACCCGCGAAGGAGCGCCGGCCCGCGAAGAGTGTGAACACGTGCAGGGGCAGCGCCTCGGGCGGGGCTCCGACGTTGACCATCGTGCCGTCGAGCCGGAGCAGCTTGAGGTACGCGTCGAGATCGAGGGGCGCGCTGACGGTGTTGATGATGAGGTCGAACGACCCGCGCAGTTCTTTGAGCGTCGCGGGGTCACTCGTCGCGTAGTGAGCCCCGGCGCCGAAGCGCAGGGCGTCATCCTTCTTGGACAGCGTCTGCGAGAGCACCGTGACCTCGGCACCGAGCGCCGCCGCGATCTTCACGGCCATGTGCCCGAGCCCGCCCATGCCCACCACGGCGACCTTGACGCCGGGACCCGCGTTCCAGTGCTTGAGCGGCGAGTAGGTCGTGATGCCGGCGCACAGCAGCGGCGCGACCCTGTCGTAGGGAATCGACTCGGGCACGCGCAGCACGAAGTCCTCGACGACCACGACGTGGGTGGAGTAGCCACCCTGGGTGATCGTGCCGTCCTCGTCGACGTTGGCGTACGTTCCGATGTTGCCGTTCAGGCAGTACTGCTCCTCGCCCGCGAGGCAGTTCTCGCACTCGCGGCAGGAGTTGACCATGCAGCCCACTCCCACCCGGTCGCCGACCGCGTGGCGGGTGACCTCGGACCCGACCTCGGCGACGACGCCCACGATCTCGTGCCCGACGGTGAGCGGATAGGCCACCTCGCCCCATTCGCCGCGGACGGTGTGGATGTCGGAGTGACAGATACCGGCATAGCGGATCTCGATGAGCACGTCCCGCGGACCGAGGTCGCGGCGCTCGATCGTCGTCGGAATGAGCGGTTCTGTGGCGGACGGGGCGGCGTAGGCGTTGACGGTGAGCACAGCACTCCTCGGGTCGTTGCGGGGGCGGCGCGACAGCGCGCCTGGTGAAGCCGACGCCGGCGGGTCGGCGGGTATTCCCGATCGGGGGATGCTGTCAGTCGGTCTCGTCGTCGACCTGAACGGGTCCGCCCTCCGGGCGGTCCCGGTTGGGGTCGCCGGTTCCGCTGGCGGCGCGGTAGTCCTCGGGGTCCTGCGGCTCGTCTTGCTGGCCGCGGTTCTTCTCGGTCATCGTCTCTCCTCGTTCTCGGCCGCCTCGGGATCGTCGGCGGGGTCCAGCCCCGGGCGCACCTCAGCGTCGGACGCGATGTCGATGCGGGTGACGCCGTCGACCTTCGTGACCTCGATGCGAGCGGCAGCATCAGCCTCGGTCGCCTCGGGGGCGCTGGTCAGCTGGTCGTGGCGCTTGTCGTCGGCGCTCATGCCGGTGGAATCGCTCATGCCGCGAGCGTACGACGACCCCACATGCCGCGTCAGGCCCTGGCGACGCGCGCGCTCGCGTGCTACTGCGGCGCAGCATTCCTGCCGCATCGCCGCGGGGAACGCAACCCCTGTGCCCGCCGCCGCGCGGGGGCTTACCGTCGTGCAGGACCGCACGTGCGACGAGAGGACAGGACGATGGCGCGATTCGGCTACACCCTGATGACCGAGCAGAGCGGACCTCGTGAGCTCGTACGGTATGCGGCGGCAGCCGAAGCGGCGGGCTTCGATTTCGAGGTCTCGAGCGACCACTACTCGCCGTGGCTGACGAGCCAGGGACACGCGCCCTACGCATGGACCGTGCTCGGTGCGGTCGCGCAGGCGACATCGCGGGTCGAACTGATGACGTACGTGACGTGCCCCACCATGCGGTATCATCCCGCCGTGGTCGCACAGAAGGCGGCGACCCTGCAGGTGCTCTCGGACGGGCGCTTTACCCTGGGGCTCGGGGCCGGCGAGAACCTCAACGAGCACGTCGTGGGCGAGGGCTGGCCTGCGGTCGATGCCCGCCAGGACATGCTCGTCGAGGCGATCGAGATCATCCGCGCACTGCACACGGGAGAGCTCACAACGTACGACGGACAGTACTTCCGCATCGACTCGGCCCGCATCTGGGATGCGCCGGAGGCCGGTGTGCCGATCGGCGTCGCCGTCTCGGGTGCCAAATCGATCGAGCACTTCGCGCCCCTCGGCGATCACCTGATCGCCGTCGAGCCCGATGCCGACCTGGTCGAGCGATGGGACGCGGTGCACGAGGGACCGTCGCGCAAGATCGGCCAGATCCCGATCTCGTGGGATCCCGATGAGGAGACCGCGATCGAGCGGGCCCACGACCAGTTCCGGTGGTTCGCCGGCGGATGGGCGGTGAATGCCGACCTGACCACCCCCGCCGGCTTCGAAGCGGCGACGCAGTTCGTGCGCCCGGAGGACGTCGCGAGCTCCATCGCCTGCGGGCCCGACCTCGATCGTCTCGCCGAGAGCGTGCGACCGTACCTCGAGGCGGGCTTCACCGACATCGCGATCGTCCAGATCGGAGACGAGGCTCAGGACAGGTTCCTCGCCGAGGCGGCAGGCCCCCTTCTGGAGCGCCTGCGCGAGCTCACCTAGTTTTTGCATCTCTTGCGCTTCGGTGCAAGTATGCACTCTGTGATTGATAGTGCACCCGAGTCGCTTCGCGAGCGGCGCATCGCCGAG
Organism: Microbacterium sp. HA-8; assembly: GCF_046111165.1. Taxonomy (NCBI): domain Bacteria; kingdom Bacillati; phylum Actinomycetota; class Actinomycetes; order Micrococcales; family Microbacteriaceae; genus Microbacterium; species Microbacterium sp. HA-8. Next base: position 491,254 of record NZ_CP162025.1, on the reverse strand, counting down.
ACCTCGCGCGCGCTGCGCGCCGAGGCGCGGCGCTTGACTGCGGCGCACGGACTCTCGGGGTTCACGATCGAGGAGCTCTGCTCCGAGGTGGGTGTGTCGCGTCGGACGTTCTTCAACTACTTCGCGTCGAAGGAGAACGCCGTGCTCGGCCTGCCGCTGCGCGCCGACACCTCCGACCTCGACGACGCCTTCCTCGCCTCGGACGTCGGTCTGATCGAAGCGCTCGCCGAGCTGCACACCGCCCGCTGGGAGCGCCTCGACATGACACGGGCCGAGGCGCCGGCGATCACCGCCGCCCTGGACCGCGAGCCCGGACTCGTGCGTCACCTGCTCGATCTGACCGCGGAGGCCGAACGGGCCGACATCGCGCTCATCGAGCGGCGGCAGGCGTGGCAGACGGGCGACCCCAGAGCGGCCGTGGCCGCGCACATCCTCGGTGCGCTCATCCGCCCCACCGTCGCCGAGTACATCTCGACCCAGGGTGAGGACTTCCGCACCCTCTTCCTCCGCCGCCTCGAGGCGGCGCATCGCCTCTTCCTCCCCTGAACCCCGAACGGACCCCATGACCGCCGCCACCGACGCGCCCTTCCTGCTGACCAAGCGCCGAATCTGGATCATCTTCGGCGCCCTGATCGCCGGGATGCTGCTGGCCAGCCTCGATCAGACGATCGTCTCGACCGCGATGCCGACGATCGTCGGCGAGCTCGGGGGCGTGGAGCACCAGGTGTGGATCACCACGGCGTACATCCTCGCGACGACGATCGTGATGCCGATCTACGGAAAGTTCGGCGACGTGCTCGGCCGCCGCAACCTGTTCCTGCTCGCCATCGCGCTGTTCACCCTCGCGTCGGTCGCCTGCGCCCTGGCGACCGACTTCTGGGCGTTCGTGACCTTCCGGGCGATCCAGGGTCTCGGCGGCGGCGGGCTGATGATCCTCTCGCAGGCGATCATCGCCGACATCGTCCCGGCCAACGAGCGAGGCAAGTATCTTGGCCCCCTCGGCGCGGTCTTCGGCCTCTCGGCCGTCGGCGGACCCCTGCTCGGCGGATTCTTCGTCGACCACCTCACCTGGCAGTGGGCGTTCTGGATCAACATCCCGGTCGGCATCGCCGCATTCGTCATCGCGTTCGTGGCCCTCAAGCTGCCGAGCAAGCGGGCCAGTGCGCCCATCGACATCCTGGGCGTGGTGTTCCTGACGATCGCGACGACCTGCCTGATCTTCTTCACCGACTTCGGCGGCGACTCGGCCCACGGGTGGGGCGCGCTCGAGACGTGGGCATGGGGCGCGGGCCTGCTGGCAGCATCCGTCGCCTTCGTGATGACCGAGGCGCGGGCGGCCGACCCGATCATCCCGCTGAGCCTGTTCCGCAACCCGATCTTCGTCAACGCCACGGCGATCGGGCTCGCCCTCGGCATCGGCATGTTCGCGGCGATCGGGTTCGTGCCCACCTTCCTGCAGATGTCGTCGGGCACCTCGGCGGCGGCGTCGGGGCTTCTGATGCTGCCCATGATGGCGGGCCTCATGGGCACCGCGATCGCCTCGGGCGTGCTCATCTCCAAGACGGGTCGGTACAAGATCTTCCCGATCGTGGGCACGCTGCTCACCGGGGTCGCGATGGTCGCGATGACGACCCTGACGGCGCAGACCCCCATCTGGCTGATCTGCGTCTTCCTCTTCTTCTTCGGCGCAGGGCTCGGCCTCATCATGCAGGTGGTCGTGCTGGTCGTGCAGAACGCCGTGCCCGCCGCGCAGATCGGCACGGCCACCAGCACCAACAACTACTTCCGCGAGGTGGGAGCGGCTCTGGGCATCGCCGTGTTCGGCACGATCTTCACCAATCGGCTCACCGAGAACCTGACCGGGGTGTTCACCGGCGCGGGCGCCTCGGGCGAGGAGGCGGCCGAGGCCACCGCGACGATCGATCCGCAGACGCTGGCCACTCTGCCCGACGAGGTGCGCGAGGGCATCGTGACGGCCTACGCCGACGCCCTCGCTCCCGTGTTCTGGTACCTCGTGCCGTTCATCGCGATCGCCTTCGTGCTCTCGCTGTTCCTGAAGCAGATTCCGCTGTCGGACGTGGCCGGGCTCGTCGCCCGCGGCGAGGCCGTCGGCGGCGAGGAGGCCGAGCGGCTGGAGGCCGAGCAGCGGCAGGAGGCCCGGGGCGCGGCATCCATCGAGGGCGACGCCGCCGCGACGGAACCCGCGGAACGCTGACCCCGCCGCGCCCGCGGCCCGCGGCGTCGCGTGCCGCGGGCGACGCGGGAGCCGACGTCTGCACGACGGGCGGTGCAGGTGCGTACCCGTGAGGGCGATGTGTGCGCAACCTCCCCCGGCGTCGTGCAGACGGCACGTACTGTTGAGGCACGAGTGAGCGGAAGGTCGCCGGATGTCGCAGGAGTACCCGTATGCGTCGAAGCCCTGGCTGGCGGCGTACGCGCCCGACGTGCCCGACACGATCGACGAGGTCACGCAGACGCTGACCGACATGATCGATGAGAGCGTCACGAGGTACCGGCGCGGTGTGGCACTGGAGTTCTTCGGCGCCACGACCACATACCGGGAGCTCGGCGAGCAGATCGCGCGCGCGGCCGAGGGGCTGCGCCGCCTCGGTGTGCAGAAGGGCGACCGCGTCGCGGTGGTGCTGCCCAACTGCCCGCAGCACGTCGTGGCCTTCTATGCGGTGCTGCGTCTGGGCGCGATCGTCGTCGAGCACAACCCGCTCTACACGGCTCGCGAGTTGCGCCACCAGTTCGAAGACCACTCCGCCGCGTTCGCGATCGTCTGGGACAAGGTGTACGACACGGTCGCCGCGTTCCCCGCCGACATCGCCGTCCGCGAGATCGTCTCGGTCGACATCACCGAGGCGATGCCGAGGCGCACACGGTTGGCCCTGCGCCTGCCGATCCCCCGCGCCCGGGCCGCGCGCGCCCAGCTGACGCAGAAGCCCGCCGCGCGGCATCCGTACCGGTGGGAGAAGCTGGTCGGGCACCGGGCCCTCTCGCACAGGCACCCCCGGCCGCTGCTCGATGACACGGCCGTGCTGCAGTACACCAGCGGCACGACCGGCAGCCCCAAAGGCGCGATCCTGACCCACCGCAATCTGCGCGCCAACGCGATGCAGGGCCGAGCGTGGGTGCCCGGGCTGCACGATGGCGAGGAGGTCTTCTACGGCGTGCTGCCGCTGTTCCACGCCTACGGGATGACGCTGTGCCTGACGTTCGCGATGAGCATCGGGGCGCGCCTCGTGCTCTTCCCGAAGTACGACCTCGACCTTGTCGTCTCCGCGGCGCGCAAGAGCCCCCCGACGTTCCTCCCGGCCGTGCCGCCCATCTACGACCAGCTCGCCCGCGCGGCGGCGCGCGGAACGCTCGATCTGTCGACCGTGCGGTTCGCGATCTCCGGGGCGATGGCGCTGCCGGTGCCCACCGTCGAGAAGTGGGAATCCGCCACGGGTGGACTCCTGGTCGAGGGCTACGGCATGACCGAGACCTCGCCCGTCGCGCTCGGAAACCCGATCGGTCCGACGCGCCGGCCGGGCACCGTGGGTGTGCCGTTCCCGAGCACCGAGATCCGCGTGGTCGACGTCGACGATCCGACGCGGGATGTCGAGCCCGGTACCGAGGGAGAGCTGCTGCTGCGGGGGCCCCAGGTGTTCCAGGGCTACTGGCGGCGGCGCGATGAGACCGACGCGGCGCTGCTGACGGGTGGCTGGCTGCGCACGGGCGACATCGTGAGCGTGTCGGCGGACGGCTTCGTCACCGTCGTGGACCGGCTCAAGGAGCTGATCATCACGGGGGGATTCAACGTCGCCCCGACCGAGGTCGAGCAGGCTCTCACGGCTCACCCGGACGTCGAGTCCGCCGCGGTCGTCGCCCTGCCCCGCTCCGGCGGCTCCGAGGAGGTCGCCGCCGCCGTGGTCCTGCGCCCCGGCGCGGTGTTCGACGCCGAGGCACTTCGCGACTACTGCCGCGGGCACCTCGCCGCCTACAAGGTGCCGCGTCGCATCTTCGAGTTCGACGAGCTGCCGCGCTCTCTCATCGGCAAAGTGCTGCGCCGCGAGGTGCGCGAGCGCATCCTCGCCCTGTGAGCGCCGCGAGGTGCGCGAGCGCATCCTCGCCCCGTGAGCGCGGCGGTGCACGAGCGGTCTTTCGTGGGCCGGCGCCACGCGGGATACTGAGCGCACACCGCGCGACCTCCCCTCGCTTCGCGAGCGCGGTCCGACGGTGGGTGCGTGTATCAGCGATGATGCCCGCACACTCGATGCAGTTGCGCGACGCCACCGCCATCCGGGCCGCGGCCCGCGCCTCGAGGGAGAAGGCGTCCGTGGTGGCAGCCCCGCATCTGGAGCGGTGGATCGATCTCGCCGCTCATCTGATGACGCTGCCCGCCGAGCACGATCCGATGGTGGATGTCTGCGCGACGGCGAGCGCGCAGTTCGGCGATGCGGCGGTCGGCATCGTCGACACGGGCCCGACCGCGTCACGCATCGCGCGCTACCGGGCACCCCACCTCGACACGGCGTACTACGTGCGCGCCGTCCCCCGGCACCCGCTCAGCCGCCACTACGCGGCGACGAACGACCCGCACGTGCGCTGCCTCGCGGATGCGCGTCGCTTTCATGACGAACCGGGAGCGCGCGAGCTGCTCGCGCACGCGCGCGGCGACGGGTTCATCGACGCCCTCTTCGTGCCCCTCGCGCACGCCCCCGGCATGTCGCACCGGTGGCTGTGCCTCGGCACGACCGAGCGCATGGGCCGCGCGGCGTGCGCGCTGCTCGAGACGCTTCGACCCCTGCTGCGGGCGATCGACGCGCAGAGTGTCGTGCTCGAGGGCAGCCGCCCCCATCCCGACGCGGCCGCCGCCGCGCGCGACGCGCACCTGACGGGGCGCGAACTGAGCGTCCTGGCACTCACCGCGCGGGGCCTGACGGCCGTCGCGATCGGCGATCGCCTCTCGATCTCCTCGCGCACGGTGAGCCTTCATCAGCAGCATGCGTACACCAAGCTCGGCGTGCACGACCGGCTCTCGGCGGTGATGATCGCGCACGAGCGCGGCATCCTGCCGCGTACGCGGATGCGCGGCCCTGCGCCCGGTGTGGAAGTGATCGAGCACCGGCTCGCCGCGCCGGCGCCTGCCCGGCAGCATCCGTCGACGCCGGCGCGCGAGCGGGCGATGTCGAGCTGACTACGCACTTGTGCGTACAGATCCGCGCGCGATCCTGCGCGACTCTGGAGACCGGGTCCGGACGCGCGGGAGACACCCGCCGGCGCCCGCACCGCGAGGAGAGAGGGGCTCATCGTGACCACCATCGTGAATGACGCACCGGCGGCCGCCGCCGAAACCGAAGTCACCTCACCGCCGACGCCCGAGCAGGTGCTCGCCCGCACCGCATCGGGACACGGCATGGGAGGGGGGACCCGCAGTGCGCGCGGGCACGGCTACGAGCTGCGGGGCCTGGGTTACGTGCCCGCGTCGCGGTCGTACGAGGGCCGGTTCGGCCGGATGTTCCGGCTGCCGCCGTTCACCCCGACCCCCGAGCGCATCCTCGAGGTGGCCGCGCTCATGCTCGAGGGGGACTCCGCCCGAGATTCGAGCATCGACAACCCCGACATCCCGGCCGGTTTCACCTACCTCGGTCAGTTCATCGATCACGACCTGACGTTCGACACGGCGTCGAGTCTCGACCGCCAGAACGACCCCGACGCGCTGACGAACTTCCGCACGCCGCGATTCGATCTCGACTCCCTCTACGGACGGGGACCGGCCGACGACCCCTTCCTGTACAGCAAGGCGTCGGGACGCGAGGCGTTCCTGATCGGTCGGCACGACGACGAGGACGACCTCCCCCGCAACGAGGAGGGCACCGCGCTGATCGGCGACCCGCGCAACGACGAGAACGTTTTCGTCAGCCAGCTGCAGCTGACGATGCTCAAGTTCCACAACGCGGTGCTCGCCCGCGTGCACGACGACCCCGCCCTCCTGCAGGGTCTGGAGAGCCCCTTCGAGGCCGCGCAGCGCATCGTGCGGTGGCACTACCAGTGGCTCGTCGTGCACGACTATCTGCGCCGCACGGTCGGGGCGCAGATGCTCGACGACGTGCTCGACACCTCCGGCCCGGTGCCCCGGGTGGTGCGCCGCGCGTATCACTGGCGCTACGAGCCCTACATGCCGGTGGAGTTCTCGGTCGCCGCGTACCGCTTCGGGCACTCCCAGATCCGTGGGCGCTACCGCCTGAACACTCTGGTCGGCGCCCAGCAGGGCGGCCTGCCGACCTTCAAGCCCGGCTCGGTGAACGACGACCCGCTCGGACACTTCGGCGGCTTCCGCGTCCTCCCGGCGTTCTGGACGATCGAGTGGGCGCGCTTCTTCGAGGTCGCGGGCGCCGGCAGCGACGCGCTACAGCTGACCCGCGCGATCGACACGCGGCTGGCCAATCCGCTGCACGACCTGCCGGCCGAGATCGGCGGCAGCCGCCCCAGCCTGATCGACCGCAACCTCACCCGGGGCGCGCGACTGATGCTGCCCTCCGGTCAGGCCGTGGCGCATCACATGGGTGCGACCGTGCTCGACGACACGACGCTCGGGCTTCCCGAGGGCGGCCCCGCTCCTCTGTGGTACTACATCCTCAAGGAGGCGGAGGTGCAGGCCGGCGGTCGGCACTTGGGCGAGGTCGGCGGGCGCATCGTCGCCGAGGTCTTCCTCGGACTGATGGAGAAGGACCCCTCGTCGTATCTGCACCAGCAGCCCGACTGGACCCCGACCCTGCCCTCCGCGGTCGCCGGGGACTTCACGATGGCCGACCTGATCACCCTCGCCGGGCACGGCCTGGGCGTGACGACCTTCGCCCCGACGCCGGGCGGATGAACGGGCGGATGAACGGGCGGATGCTGCGCCCCGCGCGCCGCGGCGACGGGTGTGCAGCATCCCCCATCACCCCCTGAAGGGCCGATAGGCGAAACGCACCACGACGATGCCGTGGTCGCCGCTGCCCGTGGCGCGGTGATCCTCGTCACCGAGATGGTCGTTGTTGATCGCGAGCCCGTCGAACAGCCACAGCCGACGACGGCTGTTGTCGTAGAACTGCTCGCTGACGAGGACGTGATCGAGGGATTCGCGTAGATCCTCGTGCACGTGCGTGTAGTAGACGTCGCGGGTGTCGCGGTACTCCTGCAGGGTCTGCGCCGTGTACAGCCCGATGTCGGCGCCGCCACGCCCGTCGCCCACCAGGTATCGGGGCTGCTCGGTGAGGATGTTGACGGTGTTGCTGTGCTGACCGTCGTTGACGTCGCCGAGCACGATCACCGGCGTGACGGTGCCCTTCATCTCGGCGGTGAGCAGGACACGTAGCGCCGCCGCCTCGGCCGTGCGCTGGATCGTGGCGAGCGCGGCACCGATGGCGGTGGTGTGCGGCCGATATCGATCGGGATCCTCGCGGAACCACGGTTCGGTATCGACGCGGGTCGGCAGCTTGGATTTGAAGTGCGTGACGTACACCTGGACGACGGCGTGATCCTCGCGCAGACGCACACCCGCCCGCAGCACCGGCCGCGCGAACCTGCCGATCGCGACCCGGATGCCGGGCGACTGCGGATCCATGGGGTCATCGGTTTCGAGGCGCAGCCCGTCGGGGAAGTTCTCGATCCACTGCGGCGCCCCCGCGCGCAGGCCGTGGCGCACGAGCGCCGCGCAGATGATGCGCCCGCCGCCCGCCGGCTCCGCCAGCAGCTCGTACTCGGCGTCGAGCCCGGATGCGGCGAGCACCCGCGCCATCGCCTCGCGGTGCCACAGCTCCTGGAGCCCGACCACGTCGGCGTCGATCTGTCGCAGCTGCGCGCCGATCCAGGATGCCTTGCGGTCGAACTCGGCGTCCGTCCAGGGGCGCTGCCCGGGATTCATGTCGAGGCCGGGCATCTGCAAGTTGTAGAGGTTGAATGTCGCGACGCGAAAACGCTCAAGGTCCATGAGTCTCCTCCTGCGGGGAAGAGGGGATGCCGGGTCCCGGTGATACGACCGGAGCAGCCGCCGTGTTTGAGATGTACGAAGTCTGAATCAGGACAATGCTGGTCATTCTCAATATGAATGAGCGCGGGTATCGTGCAACTGTCGCCGTGCGCGACCGGACGCGAGGAGGCGGGCGATGATCGAGACGCGACAGCTGCGTTACTTCATCGCCGTGGCCGAAGAGCAGCACTTCGGACGGGCCGCCGCTCGGCTGATGATGGCCCAGCCCCCGCTGTCCCAGCAGATCCGCCAGCTGGAGGCGACCCTCGGCGCCACCCTGCTCACCCGCACGACGCGACGAGTCGAACTGACGGCGGCCGGTTCGCTTCTGCTCGAGCGCGGACGACGCATCATCGACGACCTCGACGCGCTCGGCGCCGACGTCGCGCGCGTGGGCGACGGGCTGCAGGGCGTGCTCCGGGTGGGCTTCACGGGCTCGGCGACGTACGGGCTGATGCCGCGCGTGGTGCGCGAGGCCAGTGATGAGCTGCCGGGCATCGCCCTCTCGGTCAGCGGCGAACTACTCACCCCCCAGCTGGAGGCGGCGCTCCTGGAACACCGGATCGACGTGGCGCTGCTGCGCCCGCCCGTCACCTCGGACGAGATCCGATATCTGCCGAGCGTGAGCGAGCGGATCGTCGCGGCGCTGCCGGCGGGCTCACCCCTCACGACGCGTCCCCACCTGCGGATGGCGGATTTCGACGGCCAGGTGCTGGTGGGCTACCCCGAGGAGTCGACTCTGTCGCGCACGATCGCCGCGCGATGGGTCGAGGTGGGCGCGCGCCCCCGCCACGCGCAACGCGTGTCCGAGACATCCACGCTGCTCTCTCTCGTCGCCGCAGGCATCGGCGCGGCCCTCGTACCCTCGTCGGCGACGTCACTCAACCTCGGCGGCACGGTCTTCCGCGACGTCGAGGACGCCCCGCCGACGGGACTGGCGGTCGCCTGGCGGGGCGATGACCCCTCGCCCGCCGTGCGCCGCTTCATCGACTTCCTCACCCGACTCGTCGACGCCGAAGGAGCACGCGCGTGATCATCGAACGGGTGGAGGCGATCCCTTACCGCATCCCGATGCGAAAGCCCCTGCACTTCGCCAGCGGCGCCGTGCATCACATGGACAACGTGCTGCTGCGCCTGATCACCGACACCGGCATCGTCGGCGTCGCCGACGTGCCTCCCCGCCCCTACACCTAAGGCGAGACGCAGGCCGGCGTCGTCGCCCTGCTGCACGGCCTCTTCACCGAGGCCCTCCGCGGCGCGGATCCGATGGATCGGGGCGCGATCCATGCGCGCCTGCACCGGACGGTCGGAAACTACGCCGCCAAGGGCGCCGTCGACATCGCGCTCTGGGACATCATCGGGATCGCTCTCGGCACCCCGGTGCACCGGCTTCTCGGAGGCTTCGCACCCTCGGTGCGCGTGTCGCACATGGTGGGCTTCGCGCCGGTCGGACAGATGGTCGACGAAGCCCGGCGCTATCGCGACGAGTACGGGATCACCGCCTTCAAGGTCAAGGTCGGCCGGTATCCCCTCTCACTGGACATCGAGCTCTGCACGGCGCTGCGTGCCGAGCTCGGGTCGGATGTCGAGCTCTATCTCGACGCGAACCGGGGATGGACCGCCGCCGACGCCATGCGGGTGCTGGATGCGACCGCGGACCTGGGGCTGACGTTCTTCGAGGAGCCGGACGATGCCAAGGAGGTGCTCGGCCGACGACGCCTCGTGCAGCACTCACGCGTACCGATCGTCGCCGACGAGTCCGCGCCGTCCCTCGGCGATGCGGCGCGAGAGATCCAGACCGGCGGCGCGAGCGCCCTGTCGATCAAGACGGCCCGCACGGGCTTCACCGAATCCCAGAAGGTCCTGGCCTACGCCGAGGCCGTGGGTGTCGAGGTGATCATGGGAAACCAGATCGACACCGCGATCGGCAGCACGGCCACCGTCGTCTTCGGCGCGGCGTTCGCGCACTCCTCGCGCAACGCCGCCGAGCTGTCGAACTTCCTCGACATGGCCGACGACCTCAGCGCAGAGCCGCCCGTCATCGTGGACGGCTCGGTCGCCGCGCCCGCCCTGCCCGGCGTGGGCGTCACCGTCGACCCCGACAAGCTCGCGTACTACCGCCTCGACGAAAGGAACCGCTGACGTGCTCTACCTGGTCCGCATGGACGTGCACATCCCCCACGACCTGCCCGCCGAGCGGGCGGACGAGATCAAGGCGCAGGAGAAGGCCTACTCGCACCGCCTGCAGCGCGAGGGCGTCTGGCGCGAGCTGTGGCGCGTCGTGGGCGAGTACGCCAACTACTCGGTCTTCGACGCGCGCGACAACGACCACCTGCACGAGATCCTCTCGAATCTGCCGCTCTTCCCCTACATGACCATCGACGTCACGCCGCTGGCGGCGCACCCGTCCCGGCTGTGACACCCACCCAACGAAACAAAGGAGTTCGACCATGACCGACACCAGCTTCGATGCCGAGGTCAGCGCGCGCGCCGCGGACTCGGGCGCCAACGCGACCGAGCAGTTCCTCGAGCGCCTGCACGGCGCATCCGGCGGCACCGTCGACCACGCGCGGGTCAGCCGTCTCGCGGGCCGCGCCATCCAGGCGCTGAACGACATCATCGTCGAGGAGAAGCTCACCTATCCCGAGTACAACGCCCTCAAAGCGTGGCTGATCAAGGTCGGCGAGGACGGCGAGTGGCCGCTCTTCCTCGATGTGTGGCTCGAGCACTCGGTCGAGGAGGTCGCCAGCGCTCATCGCAAGGGCAGCAAGGGCACCATCGAGGGCCCGTACTACGTCACCGGTGCCCCCGTGCTCCCCTCCGACGGCACGATTCCGATGCGCGACGACGAGCCCGGCACCCCGCTGCTGTTCACCGGTCAGGTGCGTGCGGTCGACGGCACTCCGCTGAGCGGGGCGAAGATCGAGCTCTGGCACGCCGACGACCTCGGCTTCTACTCGCAGTTCGCCCCCGGGGTGCCCGAATGGAACCTGCGGGCCACCTTCATCGCGGATGAGAACGGCGACTTCGCCATCCACACGGTGCGGCCGGCTCCCTACCAGATCCCCACGGAGGGAGCCTGCGGAGTGCTCATCGACGCCGCCGGGTGGCACGCCTGGCGCCCCGCGCACCTGCACTTCAAGATCTCGCACCCGGGATACGAGCTGATCACCACGCAGCTGTACTTCCCGGGCGACCCGCACAACGAGGACGACATCGCCGGCGCGGTCAAGCCCGAGCTGCTGCTCGACCCCCGGCCCGCCGAGGGCGGATCGGGGGAGGTCGCCGTCTATGACTTCGTCCTCGACCCCGAGTGAGGTCGGGCAGCCCCGCCGCCGCGTGGTGGCGGGGCTACTGGGCGGTGAACTCGTGGATCGATGAACTGAGCGCGGTGCCGTTGAGGTCGAGGTAGAGCTGGCGTTCGGTGACGGAGAGCGTCATCGAGCTGCGGCGCGCGATCAACCCGGCCGCGGTCTCGACGAAGCCCGGGTCGAACGCGAACAGCGCTATCGAGTCGGCGCGGTGGATCGTCTTGCCGACCCACGCGGCGCGCACCTTCGCCGCGTCGCGGTGGGTGTAGACCGCGGTGCGATCGGCCAGCTTGCTGCCGAAGTGCAGCCGTGCGGCATCCGGCGCCCCGACCTCGATCCACGCGGTGATGCGTCCGGTCAGGTCGCGCACGAGCACGGCGGGCTCGTCGGTCGCCGCGATGCCCTCGCTGAAGGCGATGCCCTCCTCGAACTCGAGGCAGTACGCCAGGACCCGGGTGAGCATGTGGGCATCGGTTTCGGAGGGATGCCGCGCCACCCTCAGCGAGAGCTCGTCGTAGACGCCGCGATCCACATCGGCCAATTGCACCGTGAATGTGTGGATCGTCGCGCCGGCAGCCATAGTGCCCGAGCCTACGCGGCGGGGCGGTCAGCGCGTGGAAGGCAGGTGCGTGACCTCCATGTCGGGCACGATGTCATCGTCGGTCGACAGGGGCGGCGGGGCGGCGGCGTAGGCGGCGGACAGGCGCCGATAGGGGCGAGAGACGAACGCGAGGAGGACGACGACGAGCAGCACCGCGCTCGCGCCGACGAAGGCCAGGGCGATGCCGCGGGCCTCGCCGGGTCCGAGCAGCCAGCCGAGCGACTCCTGACCGGCCGCGGAGTTCATGAAGGGGATCAGCCAGAACTGGGCGAGCGGCCCGATGAGGAAGGACGACACCGGCGCCGCCGCCGACTCGACGCTCGCGGCGAAGCCGAAGACCCTGCCCTGTTTGTCGAAGGGCACGACCCGCTGGACGATCGTCTGCTCGGAGGCCTCGGCGATCGGCATGAGACACATGAACACGAGGATGCCGAGCGCGTAGAGCCACCACGCCTCGCGGATCGCGAAGGTCATGCCGAGCAGCGCAATGCCGACATTGACCAGCAGCATGGTGCGCACGGGGTTCTTGCCCAAGCCGAATCTCGCGACCAGCCCGCCGCCCAGAACGAAGCCGACGCTCGTGATACCGAGGATGATGCCCCACATCTCGACCGAGAACAGGGTGAGTCCGTAGGGATCCATCAGTGCCATGAAGACACCGCCGACGAGGTTGTTGAACGTCGAGAAGAGGATAAGTGCCAGCAGCCCCGGCACGACGATGACGGCGGGGATGACCTCTCGGAATCCGAACCCCTGCGGCGCCGCCCCCTCGACGTGGACGACACCGCGCTCCGGGATCGGGACGAAGAGCAGGTGGGTCAACGCGAGCGCGGTCGCCACGATCGCGATGACCACCGTCCACCCCATGCCGAGCAGTCCGATGGAGAGCCCGGAGAAGACGCTCGTCACCATGAAGGCGATGCCGTGCACGGCGCCGACGAGGCCGTTCGCCCTGTCGCGGCGGTCGGCCGGCACGAGGAGCGTCACGGTCGTCGACAGCGCGATGTTGCGCAGGTTCTCGACCACGCCGCCGACGAGGATGACGCCGGCGAACACCCAGAACCACGGCCCGCCCCAGTCGACGAGCACGCTCTCGGGAAAAGATAGGTACAGGCCACCGGCGAGCAGATAGGTCGAGAGCGTCACGAGGCTCGAGAGCACCATGACCGCCTTCTTCTTCATGCGGTCGACGATGACGCCGAACACGACGCCGAACACCGCGACCAGCAGCATGTAGGAGCCGCCGATGATCGCGGTGGCCAGCACCGATCGCGTCTCGAGGTAGGCCCAGAAGGTCAGCGCCCACCACAGATAGCTGGAGGTCACGTTCGCGACGGCGGTGTTGCCCAGCACCTAATAAAACGCGCGCATCGTGCGGGGCCCGGGCGTGTGCTGCGCGGGTTGCGGCGACGCGCCCGACGGGGCGACCGACTCGGCCATGCGGGACTCCTCTGAGGACGACGGAGCGGAGCGCTCATGCAGGCGCCGCCGTCGGATGCTGTCACCGTACAACCTGGCCCCGACATCCCCGCCGGCGCAAGAGTGAGGACTCGTCCTCTGCGGGCCGCACCGTGCGAGAATCTGCTCGTCCCGGGCCGTCGCCCGGACGTGGGATTGGTCGCCGACATGAGGATTCTTCGGCTGGTGCGCGCGTACCCCACCGTCGTGGCGACCGTCGCCGTGCTCGCCGTCGTGCTCGTGCTGGCCGGGGCCGGGGCCGCCGCTCCGGCACGGGGTGCGGCCATCGCATGGGCCGCTGCCGTCGTCGCCTGGATCCTCGTCGGTATGGTGCGCGACCTCGTTCGCGGGCACGTCGGCCTCGACGTCCTGGCGGTCATGGCCGTCGCGGCGACGGTTGCCGTCGACGAGTACGTCGCGGCGCTGATCGTGGTGCTCATGCTCACCGGCGGCAGGGCGCTCGAGGACGTCGCGCAGCGGCGCGCGCGCCGCGACCTCAGCGCGCTGCTGGACAGGTCGCCGCGCATTGCCCACGTTCTCGCCCCCGCCGGCGGGTTGGAGCAGGAGCCGCGAGACGCACCGGTCGACGAGCTCGAGATCGGTGACGTCCTGCTCGTGCGGCCGGGCGAGATCGTGCCGGTGGATGCCATCCTGCTCTCGCGCACCGCGACGTTCGACGAGTCCTCCCTGACCGGGGAGAGCATGCCGGCCGAGCGCTCGATGGGCGAGGTGGTGCTCTCGGGCGCCGTGAACGGCACCCGCGCGGTGCGCGTCCGGGCGATCCGACGGAGCGCCGACAGCCAGTACCAGCAGATCATCGCCCTCGTGCACGCCGCGGAACAGTCGCGTGCGCCCGTCGTGCGGCTCGCCGATCGCTTCGCGATCCCCTTCACGGCGGCAGCCCTCGCCCTGGCCGCCGTCGCCTGGGCCCTCTCGGGCGATCCGACGCGATTCGCAGAGGTCTTGGTGCTCGCCACCCCGTGTCCGCTGCTGATCGCGGCGCCCGTCGCGTTCCTGGGCGGCCTCTCCCGCGCGGCCAAGGCCGGCGTGATCATCAAGGGCGGCGCGGTCATCGAGCAGCTCGCGCGGGTGCGCTCGGCGGCGTTCGACAAGACCGGCACGCTGACCCGCGGCCGCCCCGTCCTCGTCGCGGTCGTGCCGGCCGCGGGTGCCGACGAGCTCGAAGTACTCATGCTGGCCGCGTCCGCGGAGCAGTACTCGTCGCACGTGTTCGCAGACAGCATCCGCACCGCCGCCATCGACCGCGGCGTGATGCTGCACTCGGCGTCGGAGGCGACCGAGGTCGCCACCCACGGCGTCACAGCCGTCATCGAAGACCGCAGGGTCGTCGTGGGCAAGCCCGCATACGTGGCTTCGGTCGCACCCGACACGCGCCCCGAGCCCCTCCGGCCGGGTCAGGCGGCCGCATACGTCGCCGTGGACGGCCGGTATGCGGGCGCCCTGGTGCTCGCGGATGACCCGCGCCCCGAGGCCGCCGAGGTGATCGGCCGCCTGCGACGCGACGGGGTGCAGCGGATCGTGATGCTCACCGGCGACGCCGCTCCCACCGCCGCGTCGATCGGCGGCGCCGTCGGCATCGACGAGTTGCACGCCGAGCTGTTGCCGGGTCAGAAGGTCAAGATCGCGGCGGGCCTGCAGCCTCGCCCGATGATGATGGTCGGCGACGGAGTGAACGACGCGCCGGTGCTCGCGGCCGCCGACATCGGGGTCGCCATGGGTGCGAAGGGCGCCACCGCGGCGGGGGATGCTGCCGGCATCGTGATCCTGGTCGACTCGCTCACGAAGGTGGTCGAGGCCGTGGCCATCGGCCGGCACACCCTGCGCGTCGCGCTGACCGCGATCTGGATCGGCATCGGACTCAGCATCGGGCTCATGCTCGTCGCGACGACGGGTGTCATCCCGGCGGTCGTCGGTGCGCTCACTCAGGAGCTCGTCGACCTCGCGACGATCCTCTACGCGCTTCGGGCACTGGGCGGGCGCACGGATTCCGGCGGGGCGCCCCCGGCGTCGAAGCGAGTCCTGTGACATGATCTATTTTGTATCAATCACTATGCAATAGGAGATGGCCGCCATGGCTGGTGTGGGACGCCCGCGTGCATTCGATCCCGACGTTGTCCTGGATGCTGCCATCGATGTCTTCTGGCGGCGTGGCTATGAAGGCGCGAGCCTGTCGGAGTTGACCGCCGCGATGGGCATCAAGCCGCCCAGTCTCTACGCCACGTTCGGGGACAAGGCACGGCTGTTCCAGTCGGCACTGCGCCGTTACGTGGATCGCAACATGGGCTACATCACCGACGCCCTCGCCCAGCCGACCGCCTTCGCCGTCGCCGCGGCCTTCCTCACCGGAAACGTGATCGCGGTGACAACTCCCGGACGCCCCGCGGGCTGCCTTTCCGTGCAGGCTGCGGTCGCCACAGAGGGATCCACGCAACTCGCGCACCTAACTGAGAACCGGGCGCGGATCCAGTGCCTCTTCGCCGACAGGTTCCGCCGAGCAATCAACGAGGGCGACCTCCGAGAAGACGAGGACCCCGACGAGCTCGCAGCCTTCTTGATCACCGTGAGCAGCGGGTTCGCCATCCGCGCAGCCGATGGGGTGACCCGCGAATCCCTCCTGGCGATGGCGCGACACGCTCTGACCGGCTTTCCCACACCGCTCAGCACCTCACGCTTCGCCGAGCATCAAGCCACCGACCCGAAGGATCACACCCATGCCTGAGCAGACATCGTCGCTCTCCGTCGCGCGAGAGCAAGCTCTCGCGGTCCGATCCCTGTACGAAGTGCTCGAGGAGCGCATCAACGGGAAAACCTGGTCATTGCACGAACTGATGATCGGATTCTCCAACGACGTCGGCTCCATCGGCCGCCTCCTCCTCGCCCACGACGGGACCTGGGCCATCGACGGTGATCCGAAAGCCGAGCTGGAACACAGACTCGCCGAATCGATCTGGTGGACATTCGTTCTCGCCGACAAGCTCGATATCGATCTGGACGAGGCTTACGCCGACACGATGTCCAGCATCCGTGCCGGACTGGAATCGACCATCGCCCGCACCGAGCCGCGCGCATGACCACCCCTGAGCTGACCCAGCACCTGCACGCATCCGACACGCCCGAGCACGTACGGACACCCCGCGTGGACTACGTCGCCGTGCTCGGCAACGGCGCCCCCGGCAGCGACGAGTTCTACCGCAAGAAGATCCTCGTCTCCGGCATCGCCCGCGCCCTCACCGAGAGCGACGAGACTCCCGTCGTGGAGCTCCAGTTCTGGTACCTGGGAGGCTCCGCTCCGGTGGAGATCGCGGACTTCTACAGCGTGAACCCGATCCCGACCCTGCGGTATCGGGTACTCACGCGCGTACCCGAAGGCACGACCGAAGCGGACATCGCCGCCGCGCGCGCCCGCGCCGCGAGCACCGCGGACACCGCCGGCGACGACGTCACGGCATTCTCGATCCCGGAGCAGGACGTCGTCCAGGTCATGCACCACGGACCGTTCGCGGACGAATTCGCAACCCTCGAACGCCTCGGCGACTACGCGCGACGCCGAAATCTGCACCGAGCCGGCCCCCACCACGAGATCCATCTCGACACCTTCACCCGCTCCACCCCGCAGGGCACCCTGCGCACGATACTCAGAGACCCGGTCAGCGGGGATGCGGCCGAGGTGACCGACGGATCACCCCGGGTACCGTGAAGCTCATGACCTTCGCAAACGTGGGCACCCTCGGCGTCCGGCCCGGTAGACGTGATGACGTCGTCGCGATTCTGACGCGACCCAACCCCCAGCTCAACGAGGCCGGCTGCCTCCTGTACGAGGTCGGCATCAGCGACGACGAGCCCGACACCGTGTTCGTCGCGGAGTTGTGGACATCCGCCGAAGCACATCGTGCGTCACTGCAACTCGACAGCGTTCGTGCGGCGATCGAAGAGGCGATGCCGCTTCTGTCGGGCCACATCGGCGGACATCAGTTCACCGTCACCGGCTCACCACTCCGCGGCTGATCCTGCGCCCGCTCATTGTCAACGCCAGGTCAGCGCGCCAGCCCCGCCATGACCCTGGACGTCTACAGCGACCTCTTCGATGACGACCTTGACGCCCTTGCGGACCGGTGTCATGTCTCACGACATCGGTGACGAGTCTGCATCAGGACATCGGTGACAGTTCGGGGCTGTTTGGTGGTGACACTTCTCCTCTATTTGTGAGGGATGAGCCGTGTTGAGCCTGTCGATCCTCGTGTCCGTCTCGCGATCGCGCAGTGGCCGCCGGATGCGCCGCGTGGGGTAGTGACGACGTTCTGCGCGGAGCATTCGATCTCGCGGAAGACGTTCTACGCGATCCGCAATCGCGCCCTCGTCGAGGGGCAGGCCGCGGCGCTCGAGCCGCGGAGCCGGCGACCGAAGTCCAGCCCGACGGCCATCGCCGACGACGTCAAGGTTCAGGCAGTGGGGGTGCGGCGCGCGCTGGAGGAGTCCGGGCTGGATCACGGGCCGATCAGCGTGCACGACAAGATGATCGCCCTGGGGATGGCACCGGTGCCGTCGATCGCTGCTCTGGCGCGGATCTTCCGGGAGGCCGGTGTCGCCCGAGTCGAGCCGAGGAAGAAGCCGCGGGCCGCGTATCGCCGGTTCGTGTATCCGGCGCCCAACGCATGCTGGCAGCTCGACGCGACCGAGTACGTCCTCGCCGGCGGCCGCAAATGCGTGATCTTCCAGCTCATAGACGACCACTCCCGCTACGCCGTCGCGTCCCACGCCGCCGTCGGCGAGACCTCCAGAGACGCGATCCGGGTGGTCCGCAAGGCGATCAAACGTCACGGTGTTCCTCAGCGGCTGCTGTCGGACAACGGCATCGCACTGAACCCCTCACGCCGCGGAATCATCGGGCAGCTCGTCGAGTATGTGTCCCGGCTCGGCGTCGAACCGATCACCGGGAAGCCCTACAAGCCGACCACGCAAGGCAAGAACGAGCGGTTCCACCAGACCTTGTTCCGCTACCTCGACAAGCAGCCCATCGCCGGCAACCTCCGAGAACTGCAGGCTCAGGTCGACCGGTTCGACCACATCTACAACACCGAACGCCCGCATCAGGCGTTGCCCGGCCGGATCACACCGTTGCAGGCGTGGGAAGCGACACAGAAAGCGACCCCGCCCAGACCTCGAACCATCAAACGCAAGCCGAACGATCCGCTCCCGCCGGCACCCTCGCCGAACGGTCGGGTGCTCGACGGGATCCGCGTCGCGACAGTCCATCCGAACGGATCAATCAAGGTCCGCGGCTGCATCTTCAACATCAGCTACCCGATGCGCGGACAGGACGTGTTCGTCCTCTACGAGCCCGCCGGGATCATGGTCTTCGACGAACGCGGCACCCTCATCGTCGAACACCTCTGGCCACCACCCGGCATCCGCTACGTCGGCAACGGCAGGCCCCGCGGACCCAAACCCAAAGAACTGCCACCGATGTCCTGATACAAGAAGTGTCACCGATGTCCTGATGCAGAACCGTCACCCATGTCCTGAGACATCACACCGGCCCCAGCTGATCGAATCCGACTGAAACCGGCCTCAAAAGTGGCGGTGACGGTGGGATTTGAACCCAAGCAGGAACACCTTTCATACGTGCACAACAGGCCGGCTTCGCTGTCATTCCGCGAGACTTGACCTTTCGGCCGTGTACTGCGAAGGCCCTGAGCTTTCGTCAATCTTTCTCACGGCGTTCCCACGGGCTCGGGCCTCGTGCGGGGCAAGGAAAGTGCCTTCTTTCAGCCCGCGGAGCGGGTTCCTCCTTGATCGCGTGCTATTGCGTCAATGATGGCGGGGATGTCGTCGCCGGCTTGCTGCAAGAACTCGTCCTGCAGCAGGGTGGCGAGGTCGGAAACGGCGACCGTGAGCACCTCTCCGGCGGCCACCACGATGGGGATGCGGCTCTTCTTGGCCGTTTTCGCGATGCCCCAGCCGGTGGTCATCGCTTGGGGCAGCGCGAGGGACCGATCCTTCTCGGCGAAGTAGTAGGTTTCGGCGCTCTGCATGAGATCGACGCGGGTTTGCGCGAGGGCTGAGGCGATTTCGTTCATCACCAGCGCATCGGTCTCGTACGCTTCGTCGCGTTCCAGGCGGGACACGAACCCGCCTTCAACGAGACTCCGGGTCCGCAAGGTGGTAGTGCGGCGACGGTTCAGCGCGGGGTAGAGCTGCATGATCCACGATACGGCGGCGGTGAAGAGAATGAAGCCGGTGAGTGCGTGGAGCGGGGCAAGTATTCGCAGCGCGGGGGTGGTCGCGACGACGTCTCCGTAGCCGAGGGTCCCAAGCGTGACGAGGGAGAGGTAGATCGACGAGAAGAGATCGGGATAGCGGTCCGGGTTGATACCCGGGGCAAAGCTGAAGCCGTCCGGCATCTGAGGCAGATAGATCAGTGTCCACCCGAAAACCTGCAGCGCTGCCCAGACGACGATGACCAGGACGATTCCCACCGGCCCGGCAAGCGGTGACGGGCTCCCCCTCGGCCACCGGGATACCCGCCAGGTTCCGCGCATCACCCACGTGCTCACCCCTCCGCGGCCGGCGGGGTGAAACAGCGTGTGGAATACGTCACGAAGGCCAACGAGAATCAGTGCGACACCGACTACGACGGACAGCACGTCATAGTCTCCGGCAGCATCGCGTCGTTCCTCGACTTTCATTCTCTCCTTCGACTAGGCAAGCACCACCGCTTCAGCCTCAGATGGCGATGCGGCGTAACATGCCCGTCGGGCTCCTACGCCAGTTACTCGGCGGGGCACTGGCGCGCGGCGGCGCGATCGAACTCGGGTACCTCGCGGGCCTCAGCCTCGGCGACAGTGGCGGCGATGCCGTTCTCCTCGATGTCCTTGATCAGCCAGTCCATCTCGAGGATCTCGTTTCGCTGAGCTTCGCTGATCGAGATCGCGAGTTCGCACACGCGCACATCCTGAATCTGCGCCCGTTCGGAACGGGTGATGGCGAGCGAGTGATGCGGGATCATTGCGCTCATCCAGTCCGTGTCATCCACCGTGATCTGGCTGCGGTCGAGAGCGATGCCGCCGCCGATCAGCAAAACCCCGACTGCGACGATCGCGATGTTCGCTTTCGTGTTCTTGTACATGTTCAGCATCCAGGCGATCATGACCAACACCATGGTGCCGCCCATCGTGACCGCCATGAACACACGGCTCTCGCTGAAGCGGACGTGGCCCCACTCCCACGAACCGGCGAACATCACCCAATACATGACGACCATCGCGGTGAGGATCATCGCCGCGAATCGCAGATACATCGGCATCTGCATCCGCGACTTCTGCTCCGTCTGGTGCTCGTTGTGGTCACGCTGTTGGTCGTTGTTCTGATTCGTCGACAAACGGATCATCTCCTCATTCACTCATTCGTAATCATTCACTCATTCGTACCGTCGATTGCCTCTCGTCGGTCGAGGCGCGATCGGTCGCGCTCTCAGGCGGCGAGCATCTCGACGCAGGCCTGCTCGCAGTGGCGGCACGCCTCTGCGCAGATCTTGCAGTGCTCGTGCATCTCGGCGTGCTGCTCGCACTCCTCCGCGCAAGCGGCGCACGCGGCTCGGCACGCCTCGAGGACCGCACGAATAGTGTCGGGGTTGCTGCCCGTCTGGCGGGTCAGTACGGCAGCGGTCGCGGCGCAGACGTCGGCGCAGTCTAGGTTCTTGCGGATGCATTCGGTGAGCTCCGCGACCATGTCCTCGCTGAGGCACGCGTCAGCGCACGCGGCACACGACTGGGCGCACTCCACGCACGCCTCGATACACGTCAGCAGCGCATTGCTCGCATCGGCCTTCGGGTGGGTGCGCAGCATGTCTCCCGTAATGGTCATCGTCATTGCTCCTTTCCCGCCGGGCGGATGCCCGACCAGCGGCACGCTACAACGGGCATACCCATCCACGGAGGGGGTTGCATACCGGTAGGGGGCTGCGGTACTAAGTCACACGTACGTAGCAAGCCAGAGCGTCTCGCGCACGGCCGCCATACCCAATGGGGGTATACAGTGAACTTGTCGCCATACCAACAAAGGCGACCCCCCAGGAGGGGAAGTTGTCATGTCGATGAACGAGTTTCGGGTATGGATATGACATGCGGGCTCGATGGAGCCCGCTGAATCGCTCGCTCACTCTGTTCCACCCGATGATCGCGACGACGTTGTCGATAGGAAAGGCCCATGACCTCAAACACCTCTGACCACGCCCCTGGGGGGACGCACCCCGGGGAGCACGTTCAGCACACCGGACAGATGGCAGAGCACGACGCACACTCAGAACACGGCGGGGCACATGCGGGCCACGGGGCCGATCACGTAATGCAATTTCGTCGGCTGTTCTGGATCAACCTGATCATTGCCGTACCCGTCGTGGCGTTCTCGAGCATGTTTGCGATGCTCGTCGGATACCAGCTGCCCGACTTCCCGGGCGCCGCATTCATCGCCCCCGCGCTAGGTACCGTCATGTATGTGTGGGGCGGGCGCCCGTTCCTCACCGGTGCGGTCGCCGAATTGCGTGCCCGCACCCCCGGCATGATGCTGCTGATCGCCCTCGCCATCACCGTCGCGTTCCTCGCCTCCTGGGGCGCGAGCCTCGGGCTGTTGGATCACGAGCTCGAGTTCTGGTGGGAGCTGGCGCTGCTGATCGTGATCATGCTGCTCGGGCACTGGATCGAAATGCGCTCGCTCGCACAGACCACCTCGGCCCTCGACTCGCTCGCGGCGCTCTTGCCCGACGAGGCCGAACGGGTCGAAGACGACGACGTGGTCACTGTCTCCCCCTCCGACCTCCGGGTCGACGACGTCGTGATCGTCCGCCCCGGGGGCAGTGTTCCCGCCGATGGGCGCATCGTCGATGGCAGCGCCGACATGGACGAGTCCATGGTCACGGGGGAATCCCGCACCGTGTCGCGCGGTGTGGGCGACCCGGTCGTCGCGGGCACCGTCGCCACCGATTCGGGACTGCGCGTGCGGATCACCGCGACGGGTGACGACACCACCCTCGCCGGCATCCAGCGGCTCGTCACCGAGGCGCAGGCCTCGTCGTCGCGGGCGCAACGTCTCGCCGACCGCGCCGCAGCGTGGCTGTTCTGGTTTGCACTCGCGTCCGCCGTGATCACCGCGCTCGTCTGGAGCGTCCTCGGCAATCCGGACGCCGCCGTCGTGCGAACCATCACGGTGCTGGTGATCGCGTGCCCGCATGCGCTCGGGCTCGCGATCCCCCTCGTGGTGTCGATTGCGACCGAGCGCGCCGCGCGCGGGGGCGTGCTCGTCAAGGACCGCCTGGCGCTCGAGAGCATGCGCACGATCGATGCCGTGCTCTTCGACAAGACCGGCACGCTCACCAAGGGTGAGCCGACCGTCACCGACGTGCAGACGGTGGGGGATGTCGACCCCGACACCGTGCTGCGCTTCGCCGCCGCGGCCGAAGCCGACAGCGAGCATCCGCTGGCCAGGGCAATCGTGCGCGCCGCACACGATCAGGGCCTGGACGTGCCGCGCGCATCCGGCTTTCGCTCCTCCCCCGCCGTCGGCGTCACGGCGATGGTCGAGGGCACCGAGATCCGAGTCGGCGGGCCGGCACTGCTCGCCGAGGCCGCAGCATCCGAGATCCCCGCCGCCGACGCGTGGCGAGATGAGGGCGCGATCATCCTGCACGTCATGCAGAACGGCGCGGTCATCGGCGGGCTACGGCTCGCGGACGAGATCCGGCCCGAATCGCGCGAAGCCGTCGACGCGCTGCACGCCCTCGGGGTCGAAGTCGTCATGATCACCGGCGACGCAGATGCCGTCGCGCGCACAGTCGCGGGCGAACTCGGCATCGACCGGTACTTCGCGGGCGTCCGCCCCGAAGACAAGTCCGCGAAGGTCGCCGAACTACAACACGGCGGACGCAAGGTCGCGATGGTGGGCGATGGCGTAAACGATGCCCCCGCCCTCGCGCAGGCCGATGTCGGCATCGCAATCGGCGCCGGCACCGACGTCGCGATCGCCTCCGCCGGAGTCATCCTCGCCAGCTCCGACCCCCGCTCGGTAGTGTCAGTCATCGAGCTTTCGCGGGCGAGCTACCGCAAGATGCAGCAGAACCTGTGGTGGGCCGCCGGTTACAACTTGATCTCGGTCCCGCTAGCCGCCGGCGTGCTCGCGCCGATCGGATTCGTGCTGCCGATGTCGATTGGTGCGATCCTGATGTCACTGTCGACGATCGTCGTCGCAATCAACGCCCAGCTGCTCCGACGCCTCGATCTGCAGCCCGAGGCATCCGTCCGCTCCGTCCTAAATCGCTAGCCCTAAACCGCCAGGAGGTCGCGCCATGTCATCCACCGTTGACGAGCTCATCCACGAGTCGGAGACCGAATCCGGATCCGGGTCCGCCGGACACGGCTACATCACCGACAAATCCAAGTTCCTCAACCGGCTGAAGCGCATCGAGGGGCAGGCGCGCGGCGTGCACAAGATGGTCGAAGACGAGAAGTATTGCATTGACATCCTGACGCAGATCAGCGCGCTCACCAGCGCGCTGCAGGTCGTTGCCGTAGGGCTGCTCGATGAGCACCTCAAACACTGCGTCGTCGACGCCGCGCGGGCGGGAGGCGACGAGGCGGACATCAAGATCAAGGAAGCCACCGACGCCATCGCGCGACTCGTGCGGTCCTGATTCCCACCAAAAGAAGGCAGCGCGGCGGCCGGCCTCATACGCCGCGCACCGACAATTCCCGATCCCTGCTTACTGCCGCCCGTTTGTCGCGCGGCAGGCGCGGCGCAAGCGCGAGACGCACCCTTCACGCGCAAGGAGAATGACCTGGCGCCCCTGAGTCGTGCCAAGTTAGTGCCCCGCGGTGGCCTCGAGGATGGCGTGCGCTTCGGCTCCGGGCGGGATCGTTGCGGTCAGTTCGTTCCCGTTGATGCGGATGGTGACGTCGCGCAGCGGCCGCAGGGTGCGGACGATCTTGCGGATGCTCACGCCGGTGGCGGCTTGGAGGTGGCGTGAGATCGCGAGGGCGGTGAACACGATCGTGAGGTGCGCGTGGATCGAGTCGGCTTCGTGGTGAAACATCGGTCGTGCGCGGAGGTCGGTCTTCGCCATCCGGAACGACGCCTCGACCTGGAACAGCTCGTGATACGCCGCCACGATCTCGCCGCCGGGGAGCCGGATCGCGGGGATGTTGGTCACATAGCCCTTCAATCCGGCGAGTTGGCGGGCCCGGTCGACAAGGGCTTGATCGACCGCGGGGCGGGTGCCGGTGAGTTTCACGAACCGGTCCTTTTTCAGCGGTCTCTTCCCGTCGGCGATCTTCTGCGCCCGCTCGACTTGCTTGTCCAGGGTGTGGTTGTCACGCCGGTCACGCTTGGCCGAGTAGTGATAGACCACCCGCCGCTCCCGTGCGTTCGGCCCGACGCCCATGATCCGTTTCGATTCCAGGGTGCCGCCGTCGTAGAGGACACCCCCGTGCCGATCGAAGTGCTCGGCGAGGTCGTAGGGGGCCTTGCTGATCCTGGACCCGACGATGAACGAGAACCCGGCATCCTCGATCTGGTTCAAGTTGCTGGCAGACAGCATGCCGGCGTCCGCAACGACCACGACATCATCGACCTGGTGACGGTTCTGGAACGCGCGCAGCACCGGGAGCAGGGTAAGGGTCTCACCGGTGTTGCCGGGGAACTCGTGGACCTCGAGCGGGAACCCGTCCGGAGTGACGAGCATCCCCACGACGATCTGCGGGTCGACGCGGCGTTCCTTGCTCATCCCCACCTTGCGGAGCGCGTCCTCGTCTTCGGCTTCGAAGTAAAGGGTGGTGACGTCGTAGAGCACCAGCTTCAGCTGGCCGTGCCGGGTCGCATGTGCAAAGGCGGCGGTGGCGAGCTTGCCCCTCCAATCCTGCTCAACACACCTCGCGAGGGTTCGCCAGATCGTCCGCAGCCCCGGCGCCTCGACCCCGAGTTCGTCCAGGACCCGGATCGTGTCGGCCTTGCTTGTCGGCTCGACCACACGGGCGAGGACGAGCTTCATGAACACGTCGTCGTCGACCACAGCATGAAACCCGAGGCGTCGATATGCGCTCTCGAGCACCTCCCAGATCACTCGGGACCGGGAACCGGTCACGATCGGCGCCACCTGAGTATTCGCTCTTCTGAGGGCCACCGATATTGCGGCCGAGGGCCGGTCGCGCAGTGACGGGATCGCTTCGTTGGAGGCCACCAAATATTCGGGTTCAGGGCCATCGTTTCTAGGCTCCTTCTGCCGCGCGGACCTATCGCGCGGCAGAAGGAGTAGTTCGGATGGTACGCAGGATCAAAGCGAAGCTGGTGCTGAGGCTTCGCGCAGAAGGATTCACGGGGCGGCAGATCGCCGCGCAGGGCATGTCCCGCACGAGCGTGGCGGCAGTCATCGACGCCGCTGACCGGGGAGGGATCGGCTGGGACGACGTCGCTGATCTCGACGAAGCCGAGGTGTATGCGCGGCTGTTTCCGGGGCGGGGTGAGCATGACAGTGTTCACGCGCAGCCGGACTGGGAGCGGGTGCATCGTGAGCTCGCCCGTGTCGGGGTGACGCTGAAGCTGTTGCACGGCGAGTACGTCGACGCCTGCCGCACCACGGGATCGACGGCGATGGGGTACGACCGGTTCTGCAAGACCTACCAGCAGCACGTGCTGATCGCCGGGGCCGCGTCGCGGGTCGGTCACAAGGCCGGGCAGACGGTCGAGGTCGACTGGTCGGGCAAGACGATGCAGCTGACCGACCCGGTCACCGGGAAGCAGGCGCGGGTCTACGTGTTCGTCGGCACGCTGCCGTTCTCGAGGTTCGCGTTCGTGGAGCCGACGCTGGACATGAAGCAGGACACCTGGTTGCGCGCGCACGTCGCGATGTTCGACTGGTTCGGCGGCAGTGTTCCGCGAATCGTGCCAGACAACCTGAAGACCGGGGTGCTGAAGCATCCCGCGGAGGGCGAGGTGGTGCTCAACGACGCCTATCGAGAGCTCGCGGCGCACTACTCCGCGGCGGTGCTGCCCGGCCGGGTGAGGAAGCCGAAGGACAAGGCGAGCGTCGAGAACACCGTCGGGAACATCGCGACTTGGGTGATCGCCGGACTCCGGGATCGGCAGTTCGCGACGCTGCCGGAGCTGCGGGCGGCGGTCTATGAGCGGGTGGCCGCTTTCAACGCGGAGCCGTTCCAGAAGCGCGCCGGCTCGCGGCTGGGCGTGTTCGAGGGTGAGGAGAAGCCGCTGCTGCGGCCGCTGCCGCAGGTGCCGTTCGAGATCTCGCGGTGGTTCTACGGCCGCCGGGTGCAGAAGAACGGGCACGTCGTGTTCGAGCGCAACTTCTACTCCGTCCCCTACGTGAACATCGGCCGTAGCGTCGACCTGCGCATCACCGACACCACGCTGGAGATCTTCGACGGCGATCAGCGCCTGACCAGTCATCTGCTCGCCCCGGTGGGGGCCTCGAACGAGTACCGCACCCACGACGCGGACCTGCCGGGCAGGCCCCGCTACCGGCAGTGGGACGCCGACCGGGTTCGGGAATGGGCAGCCCGGATCGGCGAGGACACCACGACGGTGGTGAACCGGATCTTCGAATCGGTGCCCGTCGACGAGCAGGGCCTCGACGCAGCCCTGGCGGTGCTACGGCTGACGCGCCGCTACTCCGCGGCCCGGGTGGAAGCAGCCGCCGGCATCGCGCTCGCATCACGGGTCCGCTCGCCGCGCTACGCGCACCTGCGGCCCATCCTCGAATCGAACCAGGATCACCCCGACGGCAGGAGCCCCTGGTCGGAACCGGCGATAGCGGAGCCCGCAGGCTACGTCCGCGGGGCGGACTACTACGCGGGAGGCGCCCGATGAGCCGGCTCGACTCCGAGACGAAGCGGAAGCTCCGGGAGATGGGCGTCGCGTCGCTGGTCGACGCGCTCGAGGTCCAGGACGACACCCTCACCCTGGGGATGGTGTTCGAGGAGCGCGTGAAACTGGCCGTCGACGACGCCCACGCCGCGTTCAGCCACGCCAAGGTCGAAGGCCTGATCCGGCGGGCGGGACTGCGCTACCCGAACGCGGACCTGCGCCGCCTCGACCTGCTCGAACAACGCGGCCTGGACCGCGGTGTGATCGCCCAGCTCGGCACCTGCCAGTTCATCACCCGTCAGCAGAACGTCGTGTTCCAAGGCTTCACCGGCTCCGGGAAGAGCTACCTCGGATCCGCGCTGGCGAAGCAGGCCTGTCAGCACCGCTACCGGGCGCACTACATCCGCATGCCCGACCTTGAAGAATCCTGGGCCACGGCGAAGGACAAGCCGGCAGGGAAGGAGAAGTGGTTGCGCAAGTACGCCGCTTTCACCCTCCTCGTGATCGACGAATGGCTCCTGGACAGCCCCGACGACAGCGTCCGCGGCATGCTGCTCGAGCTCCTCGAACGCCGCTACGACGCCTCGTCGACGGTGTTCTGCACCCAGTACGCGAAGAAGGACTGGCACCAGCGCCTCGGCTCCGGAGTCCACGCCGACGCGATCATGGACCGCATCGTCCACAACACCATCTGGATCGAGACCGGCGACGTCAACATGCGCGAACACACCGCCACGACGAACTGAGCCCAGCCGGTGAGCGCCACCACCCACCCCGGGTGGCGCTCACCGGCAATACTCACTGGCCCCGAATCCCAATATCGAATGGCCCTGAACCTCAATATCCAGTGGCTCTCAAGAGTCCAAATACTCACCACCCCAGTCGGCGCGGTCGGCGTCAACGCGTCGAGGTCGAACGCGAGCTGCCCGACGGTGATCCGTTCTTTCGCGATCTGCACCAGCGCGGCCAGTTGCGCGTCGTCGTGCGCGGAGCCGATGTGCTCCACGATCGTGCGGACCCCACGATGCTTGCGGACGATCTGGACCGCCGTCGCGCCAGACGCGGTCCTCACCTTCCGCACAAACAACCCCACCGAGCGAGTCTAAATCGACGCGGTTAGTGCCCCGCACGGACACCAACACCCCCGGAAAATCAACGATCCCAAGCCCCCGAAACCAGAATCACGAGAAAATGGCACGAGTCAGGTCAAACACTGCGTCGTCGACGCCGCGCGGGCGGGAGGCGACGAGGCGGACATCAAGATCAAGGAAGCCACCGACGCCATCGCGCGACTCGTGCGGTCCTGATTCCCACCAAAAGAAGGCAGCGCGGCGGCCGGCCTCATACGCCGCGCACCGACAATTCCCGATCCCTGCTTACTGCCGCCCGTTTGTCGCGCGGCAGGCGCGGCGCAAGCGCGAGACGCACCCTTCACGCGCAAGGAGAATGACCTGGCGCCCGAGGCATCAGGACGGTTTGCGGCTGGCCACCACTGCCCCGACGATCACCAGTAGCGCGGCAGCAGGATAGCCTGCGACGAGGTCGACCCAACCTTCCGGCTGAGCCGGCCCGAAAGCTTCCAAATGCGCAAGCCAGTGAATGATGCCAACTGCTGCTCCACCGATCATGATCACTTGACCAGTGCGGAGATATATCCGGCGGCGGCGGTACCGCTTCTGGAGTTCTTCAGGGGCGGGCTCTCTACGCGGCGTGTCCATATACTCTCCTTGCTTGTATGGGTTTGTGCAGCACCAACGTGCTGCGGCGACAAGTGCTGCACTTCGGCACTCAATGTGCCGACACGGACAGTGAGTGAGACCAGGTCGGGGCGCGTCGCCGACGGTTCATTGCAGGGCCCACGTTTAGGCGAGCGCGAGCGCCTGTGCCGGTACGGACCTCGCCATTGGGTACGTGCTTCACGTTCACGGCGCGTTCAATCGCCGCACCCCTCGTGGTGGCGAGTCACGCATCACAAATTCCCCAAGCGCGATCGGTGCTGCGGCGGGATGACTTCGACGAGAGTCGAGGCGCCGCACCCGCCGCGAGTAGGACAACGAGGGCGCCCACACCGATCTGGTCGAGCCATGGTGCTACGGCCATCGCTGGGGTGACCGAGTCGGATAGCGGCGCCTCGGCGACCATGGCAGAACTTGTGAATGGCGCTATCGTGGCGATCTCTGCACCGTCGGGCGCGATGATCGCGGATGATCCCACAGTGGACGCGTTGACCACGGATCGAGCTGTCTCCATGGCGCGGGCGCGCGCGATGGAGAGCTGCTGCTCACCCTGAGCTGAATCACCGAAGTCAGCATTATTGGATGGGACGATCAGAATCTCGGCTCCCGCCGCGATGATTTCCCGAGCGAGCCGGTCGGAGACGATGTCGAAGCAGAGTGCCACACCGATCGGGACGCCGTCGACCTGGACGGTGGCGCCTGTCGTGCCCGGGGTCATATCGACAGGAATCAGTGACGGAACGAACGGCAGGAGGCTTGACCAAAGTGCACGGTCCGGAAGGAATTCGGCGAAAGGGACCGGGTACCTCTTGTCATATTGTTCGACTACTCCCACGCCCGCGCGCCAGACGAGTGCGCTGTTGAAGACCTCACCGTCGTCTACCGTGAGCGTGCCGAAAAGGATAGGCGCGCTCACCCGATCGGAGATCCCGTCGAGCGAGGCTTGAACTTCGGCGATTCGCGCGACGTCAACATCAACAGAATTCTCAGGCCACACCAGAAGATCGAGATCTTCGCCATAGAGCGATTGCGTTGCACGCACATGATCGCCGAAAATTCTCCCCGGCGCACTGGCGTTAAAGATGCCGGCGTCCGAGTTGCCCTGCGCCGCACCAACTCGCATAGTTCCTGTTTCGTTGTAGGAAAAAGAGGGCACGGCCACGAGAGCGGCCAGAAGAACGAGTGGAGCGGATGCGTGCCCCAGTCCGAGCGAGCGTGCGACCTGCACGAGCATCGTGCTCATCACGACGACAGCGAAAGTAGTTCCGGCTACCCCGACCCACGGCAGTAGGTCGCGCAATGGGCCGTCGACCTGGCTGTAGGCGAGTCGACCCCACGCGAAGCCACCATACGGCCAGTTCCCAGCAACGAAATCGCGTCCTACCCACGCCGCTCCCACCAGCACGGGAACCACCACCATCCGGGTGAAGTCTCCCGGAATCCACTCCTCAATCGTCCGCCAGCCGGCGATCATGATTGCGGCGGCGCCCACCGACATGAGTACCTGCAACGCGACGAGTGCTGCCCAGGGTGCGGGACCGAGATAGGTCGTCAACCAGACAATGTGAATACCCCAGAAACATGTCGCTCCCGCCGCAGCTCCCGCCAGCGCATGGGTCATCCGTGGTGCCGTCAGAACGCAGACCTGCAGCGCGACGCCCACGAGCGCGAAGGGCCAAGACCCGACTGGGGGAAACGCGAGCGTCGTGAGAGAACCCCCCAGTGCGCCAAGAGCCAGAGTCCGCAGGAAGGCATATCGGGGCGCCCGTCGCCGCGCCGACTTCGTGTGGCGGGGGCGAACCGCGTCGAGCGGGACCGGGATGGTCACGGTCCCGGGGGGTTATCGCCCGCCACGCGGGGGTCGGAGTCGGACGCTACGAAGGTTGAGCGGTGGGATTGCCTCTCACTCCCGAGAGTGCGGCCACTCTCCTGGTCGCTTGAAGCGGTTTTCGGGGAGCGGCCCTGTCGGTAAACGCTTAGTTCGGGCTCCGGGTGCCGGGCCGCTTGGACAACGACGAGAACCACGCCGGCAATCGCGACGACGAGCGCTGTGAGCACGTTTATCTTGACGCCCCAGATTTCGAGCTCGGTGGGGTCGATACGAATGGATTCGAACCACGCCCTGCCCGTGCCGTAGATAAGCAGGTAGACGCCGAGCGCCCTGCCCCACCTCAGGTCATAACGACGCTCCAGAAGAAGGATCGTCGCGGCGCCTGCGAGATTCCACAACATCTCGTACAGAAAGAGCGGGTGAAAAATCGTGCCCGGCGGCAGGCCCTCCGGGAAAGCGGCGCTCTGCGGGTCGATTTGAAGCCCCCACGGAAGAGTGGTCGGAAGGCCGTAGAGCTCTTGATTGAAGTAGTTCCCCAGCCGACCTACTGCTTGCGCGATGAGCATGGCCGGTGCGAGTGCGTCGGCGAAGGACAGGAACCGGATTCCCGCGATGCGGCATCCGATCATCGCGGCAGCGCCCCCGACGAGGACGGCACCGAAAATGGCGAGTCCCCCCTCCCAGACATAGAGCACGCGCCACAGATCAGCGCCCGGGTAAAAATAGTCGTTGGGATGGGTGATCACATGGTAAGAACGTCCACCGGCGATCCCGAAAGGGACCGCCCACAGCGCGATGTCGACGACAACGCCGCGGGCGCCACCTCGCCGTTCGAGGCGCCGAGAAGCCAGCCACGTGGCGATCGCAATCCCCAAAATGATGAATAGCGCATAGAAGCGAAGTTCGAAGCCGCCGAGATAGACAGAATTGATGGAGGGGCTGGGAATACCCGCCGTGAACATCAGGCCGCTGCCGTTCAAGGATTCACCTTTGCCGACAGCCACGCGTAGGGGTCGATGTAGGTACCGTCGGCTCGCATCATACCGAGGTGTAGGTGGGGGCCTCCGCTCAGTCCGGTATCGCCGACTTTGCCGACGAGGTCACCGACACTGACCGAATCACCGGCCCGGAGAGCCAGCGTCCCGACTGCCATGTGTGCGTACAGGCTGCTGATTTTCTCCCCGTCGACGACGTGGTCGATGATCGCGTACACGCCCCACTGGCTGCTGTCGCTGGCTGACGCTTCCCGTACGACGCCATCGGCGACCGCTTGGATCGCCGAGCCGGCGCCCGGGTTCATATCGATCCCGTTGTGATCCTGCGGGCAACCAGGGCACGGTGATTCGCGCCATCCGAACCCGCTGCTGATCGGAACTCCGGTCAGAAAGGGCCACTGTATCGCGCCGCTGTAGTTGACGAATGTGGATGCTGTCTGCGCATACACTCCCGTCGTGATCGCGCTCGCACTGACGTACGTTCCCCGATCGAGGGGTGCGCCTGTCACCTGGATGTCGAGGTCAAGCGATTGGGCCTCGCCGTCGGAGCCACTTGCTTCCACCGTGTCGCTCGACACCGATGCCGGGAATGAGGCGCCGCTGGCGGGAAGAGCGAAACTTAGCGCTAGCGCCACCGCGGACGACATCGCGGTCGCCGACACAATTTGTCGCCGGAACGACGAACGACGTGTCACGGCGAGCGCAGGGTTGGGTGGCGCCGATGGTGGCAGTGTCAGGCGCTCCTTTCCGCTCTCCCTGATGCTTCGGCGGGTCGGCGAGGTAGCGGGCATAGACGGGTCTGAGGATGAGGGCATTGTGCATTCCGGGAGGAGAGATGTCGCGCGCACCGGCGCGGAAGAAAAGCGCGAGGATCCAGGTAGCGGATCACTCGTGACGCGGTCGCGGATCATGAGGCAGACCGGTCTTGACTCACGCCGCCACGCCGCCTGAAAATACGCGGCGTGGGGCGGTAACGAGCACCGTGACGAAAACGGGTGTGCTCAGGTCCGACTGATCGAGAGGACGTGAAGATCTGGTGCGCTGTGAAGGAGCACCCGCGCACGGAAACCCGTCCCTGAAGGGGGAACCAGACGTGTCGACAGCCAGAATCGCCGCGACGCCCGTGCGAGCCCGAGGCCTAAGGCAGCGACGAACGCGTAGACCGCGACAACCATGCACGCAAACAGGTCACCCATGTGGGATGAGCAATTTGAATCGCAGGGTTCAGCAACGGAAGAAGAACCGTCCGATGCGGAGGACAATATCGGGTTCTCCATAATGCTCTGCGAAAGGGACACTTCCGACGAGCCTGCGACGTTGTGCTCGCCCTCGCCCCCTGCATGCATCGCCAGAAGGGCGAGCACGAAGAGCGACACGAGCGTGACGAGCCAGAGGGTCGCGCCCTGCGTGCGTGTGCCGTCGCGAAGAATGTTCACTCGCGCCTTCCTGCCGCAGGGCTCGTTACGTGATCGTGATGACTTCAGGACAGAGTACAAGATCTGCATCCGAGACTTTCCTGTGAACCACACCTGGTAGGTATCGCCAACTGCAGTTGCTCGGCGTGTCTGGACAAGCGCGCTGGATGATCGGTGTAAGGGTAGCGAACGTTTCCCGCTATCGTCACCCGTCGACGAGACTCAGCTAAAAGGTCCGGGAAGGGCTGCGCGTGCCTCACGTAGGAATGTCCGCGTAGTTCCCTGGGGTGATGAGCAGGGAGTTGTCGATGGCGGCGCGCCGTGAGATCACGAAGAAGTTCGCCCGCGAGTATGCGAAAGCAGGCAAGGAAGAGAAGGGCCGGCTGCTGGACGAGCTTGTGCACGCGACAGGCTGGACGCGTGATCACGCGCGCCGCGCGATCCGTGCCGCGAACGCACGCAAAGGTGCCGCGCGCGATCAGCAGCGTAAGCCGCGTGAGCGGAAGTACTCCTACGATGCGCTCGTGGTGCTGCAAGAAGTCTGGCGGCTGTCCGGGCAGCCGTCGGGAAAGTACTTCGCGGCGATCATGGACGACACCCTCGAACGCCTCGTCCGCTTCCGTGAGCTCGGCAAGGTCGAGCAGCGGGTCACACCGGAGGTGCTGGACGAGTTGCGATCGATGAGCGCCGCGACGATCGACCGGTACCTGAAACCGCACAAGGACGCCGCCTACCCGGTCGCGGTCTCGGGCACGAAGCCGTCCCACATCCTGCGCTCTTCGATCCCGACGCGCACCAGCATGGACGCCCCGCTGACCGTCCCGGGGTTCCTGGAGCTGGACACCGTCGCGCACTGCGGCCACTCCCTCAAAGGCGAGTTCCTGCGCACCCTGACCGGCACCGACCCGGTCGCGGGGTGGACGATGCTGCGCACGATCCGCAACAACGCCTACGTGCACGTGCACGGCGCCCTGGAATGGATGGTGAAGAACGCGCCCGTCCCGGTCGCCGGGCTCGACTTCGACAACGGATCCGAGTTCATGAACTGGGGCGTGATCGCCTGGGCGGACAAGAAGGAGATCCCCGTCACCCGGGGGCGTCCCTACAAGCACAACGACAACGCGCACGTCGAGCAACGCAACGGCGACTGGGTCCGCAAACACGCGTTCCGCTACCGCTACGAGACCGAGGCGGAGATGACCCTGCTCAACGAGCTCTGGGATTTCGTGATGGCCCGCAAGAACCATCTGCTGCCCTGCGTGAAAGCGATCGACTGGACCCACACCGCAGCCGGCCGGAAGAAGCGCGTCTACGACAAGCCACGTACCCCCTACCAGCGGTTGCTCGACGCCGGTGTGCTCGACGAGAAGACCCGCGCCCGACTGGAGCGCGAGCATGCGAAGCTGAACCCGGCACGGATCACCCGACGGATCAACCAGATCCAGCAACAACTCATCGAACTCGCCGCCGCCCGCACCCAGGGCACCCGCCCCGCCGCCTGAGCTACGCGGACATTTCACGTGAGGCAAGCATCACTCACTCCCGGACATCTTGACGTGAGGCAAGACGCCCGTCGCACGAGGAGTCCAATGTCCCGCTACCTTCCGCCGGTGGCGCTTCCCGCTGTCGACTGCGGGTGTGCACCATCCGCAGAGGAACTACGCAAACTTGAAGGACCGCGACGCGATGCGGGCGTCAGACACACATTGGGGCGGCGGGGCTTCGTGCGCATCGGCGCGCTCGGGCTGCTCGCCGCGGCGTCGCTCGGGGTGGCTGCTCCGGCCTTCGCTGCCACGTATCCGTCCTGGGACGATGTGCAGCGCGCCCGCGACAATGAAGCCGCGAAAGCCACCGAGATCTCGCGCATTCAAGGGTTCATCGCAACACTGAACGCCAACGTCATACGGACGCAGGCAGCAGCAGAGGAAGCGTCTCAAGAATTCTTCGTCGCGGAGGAGGAGTACTTTGCTGCTGTTGCGCGGGCGGATGAGTTCCAGTCCCAGGCTGATACCCAGGCCGCCGTCGCAGCGACTGCCTCGGAACGAGCGGGCCGCGTTGCAGCGGAGATGTATCGATCGGGTGGCGACGACACGTCGTTGCGATTGTTCTTTTCCGATGCCGGTGACGCCGACCAGCTGCTGAGCAGGTTGGGCAGGGCTGACAAACTTCTGCAGCGAAACCGAGATGCGTTCGCCGATGCCAGCCTCGCGCGCGGGGCGGCACAGTCGCTCAGCGATCAAGCCGCGGTCGCGCGAGACGAACGCGATCGACTCAAGCAGCTCGCTTCGCAGCGAATGGAAGAGTCGCAGGCCGCAGCCGACGCCGCTCAGCAGGCTTTGGACGAACAGTCCACCAACTTGGTCGTCCTGGAGGCTCAGCTGGCGGCACTTCAGGATTCCACTGCACGCACCGTGGCGGACTACCAGGCCGGCGTGGAAGCTCGACGCCGCGCGGAGCAGGAAGCGAGACGCCGCGCGGAGGAAGAGGCACGGCGCGCAGCCGAGGCAGCGGCTGCGCCTGGCGGGGGCGGGGGCGGACAGATCGGGCAGTCGGGTTGGGCGCGACCGTCCGGCGGGCGACCAACGTCACGTTATGGAGCGCGCGCGACAATTTGCGAGAACGGTTATTGCACCGGCTATCACTACGGCACTGACATGGCGACGGGCTGCGGGGCAGGCGTTTTTGCGGCGAGTGCGGGTCGTGTTGCATACGCCGGGACATATGGAGCGTTCGGGCAGCACGTCCGCATCGATCATGGCGGTGGCATATTGACGGCATACTCGCACCTTCAGCAGGGCGGGATATTGGTGGGCTACGGGCAACAGGTCGCAGCGGGCCAGTTGGTTGCGCGGGAAGGGAACTCCGGATTGTCGCGGGGTTGCCATTTGCACTTCGAAGTGTGGCGGAACGGGCAACGAATAAACCCCGAACCGTTCATGAGCGAGCGCGGCATCTCTATCTGACTTGGCAGCCAGGCGCCGACACCCGCCAACTCATCAGAAATCGAATGTACGATACCCCGTAGCGGTATAACCGCCGAATCGGATCCCGGGAAAGGTTTCGCACATGAGCGTTATGCGTCTGCGCGTCGCCCTCACTCGCCGTGTCGGGTATATCCGTCCCCTTCTTCTCGCGACCATAGGCGTCGCGCTCATCATCGTCGGACTGCTGTCCATGCACGGGATGGGCGGAATCGCCGACCACTCGGTGCCCGCCTCAACTCAGGCACACGCTGCTGCCTCGGAATCTCTGCCGCACGACAATCCCGCGCCAACAGATCACGAAGAAGCCGCAGAAGACTGCGCGCCAGCGTGCCCATCAGGCGACATGATGACGATGCTCATGTGCGTGCTCGCCCTGTTGGTGGGTGCTCTTCTCGTCGGCGTTCGCCCCAGGGCCATGAGCGTGCTCCCGCGGCACCTCGTCGCTCCCGAGGTCAAGCGCCGGGTTGAAGACATTGCGCCGCCCGCGCCTCCTGACCTGAACGTCCTCTCCATCAGTCGAACGTGAACGGGTAGCTGCCACAACGCAGTCCCGCGCTGAGCGCGGCTTCACCCACACTAAAACTGAACTTGAGGATAAGAAATGCGCACTCGATCCACCCTGCTCGCCGCAGGAACGCTTGCCACAGCACTCTTTCTAGCCGGCTGCACCGGCACGAGCATGGACGGCATGGACGGCATGAATGGCAACGAGCCATCGACAGGCATGTCGGCGGAGGCGACGGACGTCGATTTCAACGACGCCGACGTTTCCTTTGCGATGGAAATGATCATGCACCACCAGCAGGCGATAGAAATGTCCGACGTTCTCCTCGCGAAAGACGACGTCGCGCCCGAGGTCATCTCTCTCGCCGAACGCATCAAAGCCTCGCAGCAACCCGAAATCGACACCATGAACGGTTGGCTCGCGTCTTGGGGCCGGGAGACAATGGGTTCCATGGGCTCCATGGACAGCATGGGCGGGATGATGTCGGAAGAGGATATGACCGCTCTCGAAGACGCCTCGGGACCGGCGGCATCTTCGCTGTTCCTCGAGCAGATGATCGTGCACCACGAGGGAGCCATCGAGATGGCGCAAGCGCAGTTGACGGATGGGCAGAACCCGGACGCCGTGGAACTTGCGCAGAAGATCATCAACGATCAGACAGCGGAGATCGCAGAGATGGAGCAGCTGCTCACGCAGCTCTAAGCGCTTCGTGCCCGTAGCCACCTGCCATTACGAGGGGTCGCCGTGAAACTGGCGACCCCTCGCTTACCCCTCTTCGCCAGAAAGCGCTCATGACCCGCACGTCCAAACATCGCTCTCAGCGAGGCGGGAGTCAACAACTCCGCCTCGCTGTCACAGTCGTCATCGCCACGCTGACGCTCGTCGGCTGCAGCAACTCACCCGACGCAACAACACCGGAAGGCATCGCCGAGCTCCAACACGTCCATGGCATAGTCGACAATCCCGACGGAGACGGCATCTTGATCGCGACCCACGCCGGCATTTATGGTCTCGACTCCGTAGACGGAAATGGAGAACTGACCAAGCTTGTCGGCGGATGGGAATTCGATGCAATGGGCATCACCTCGACAGCCGATACTCTCTACGCCTCCGGGCATCCTGGGCCCGCGACACCGGAGGGTTTCGGCAGTCCGAACGTGGGCTTGGTTCAATCGGACGACGGCGCCCTCACCTGGCGGAGCGTGTCGCTTGCCGGGGTAGCGGATTTTCACGACCTGAGTGCCGCGTCTGAGGAATCCGAAACCATATACGGGCTGCAGGGCGAGGCGCTGCGCCGCAGCGACGACGGCGGCCAGACGTGGGTCGACCTTCCCCCCGTGCAGGCCCGCGACATTGTCGTGTCCCCCGGCAGCGGAGGCACGCTAAACGCGACAACGGAAGCGGGGCTGGCGGTGAGTTCTGACGGCGGCGAGAGCTTCGTCACCGACCCCCAGGCGCCCGTGATGTATGTCATCGCCGCCCGGAACGACGGAGGCCTCGTCGGAGTCGACCTCGCTGGCACGGTTCGCTACCAGGACGGACCTTCCGCGGAATGGGTTTCCGGGGGCGCTCTCTCGGGTACGGCGCAGGCGTTCAGCTATCTGGACGAGTTCGGAATGCTTCTCGCGGCCGATGATCGAGGAGTGCTCGCGTCGGAGGATTTCGGTGTGTCATGGGTGACCCTGATCGCGTCGTGAATGCGCGCCTAAGCCGGAGCACCTTTAGCGCACCATTGAACGTTGATAGGGTGAGGAGGACATGATCGCCCCGGTGTCGTCCCGACCCTCGTCAATCTTGTCCGAACGCCTGTTGATAACGAAGATCATTACGAGCGTGGCGCTCGCGTTCTTTCTCATCCTCGGCGCGTGGGTGTCGACTCACTCCGAGCAGGAGGCCGCTGCGCCGGTTCCTGTCGGCGTCGCGCTGATCGATTCACACGTCGAAGCGCCCGCTCCGGCCGTTCAGACGATCGTTAGCACATACTCGGGCACCGATTCCCTATGGGGAATAGCGGTGTGCGCATTTGGAGTGCTGTGCGGGCTTCTTCTCGTGCTGATGGCGACCAATTGGTTCCATTCGCGGGGGCGCCCAACCCACGCCAACGTCGCGCTCGCGATGACCCGCGTACTCCTCCTCGCGCCGCCCCTGCCTCGCAAGGTAGCACTTTCACTTACGCAATTGAGCATTTCTCGAACCTGATACTCGCTGCGCCGTCTTGGTGATGGCGTCTCGCTCCGGCCGTCCGCCGGAGGCATCCGTTTCTATGCCGTTCGCGTGTTGAGTGTGTGGAGTTGCTTCGTGAAAACCCCCGTAAAGGCGACATTGATCGCCATTGCTGTCGCTGTCGTTCTGGTACTTGCCGGAATTATCTATGCCCTCGTGAACCAGAGCGAGCCCTCGGCCCTCACAGGCGACGCCGGGGTTGTCTCGGTGGTGCGCCCCGACTCGCATGTCGTCGACGACGGAGGTGATGGCGCGGTCATTGTCGTGGAGTTCCTGGACTTCGAGTGCGAGGCGTGTGGCGCGTTCTACCCGATCGTGGAAGAAATACGGGAAAAGTTCGACGGCGAGATCACCTACGTCATCCGCTACTTCCCGCTGCCCGGGCACACCAACTCCACGAACGCCGCGCTCGCGGCCGAAGCGGCTGCGCAGCAGGACCAGTTCGAGGCGATGTATCAGCGACTGTTCGAGACTCAAGCCGAATGGGGCGAGTCGCAGGAATCCCGCGCGGATATGTTCAGAGGCTTTGCCGAGGGACTGGGGCTCGACCTCGCCGTCTACGACGCGGCAGTCGCAGACCCAGCCACGCTGGCTCGGGTGCAGTCGGACTTCGACGACGGACGCGCGCTCGGCGTCAGCAGCACCCCCACATTCTTCGTAGACGGGGCACTTCTGGAGCTGCAGCAGTGGAATGACCTCGAAGACACGATCGATCAAGCAGTCAACGGAGCGTCCGACTGAAATCGGCGTGAGCCGAGCCGCAGGCAATCGTAGACGCTCGCCACCGACCTCACGTCTCGACGCGGGCGAGGAATGAAGCGATCGCGATGGCCCGTCAGATCATCGACCGCCCCTGAAAGGAGCGAACCGTGGGCGCAGGACACAGCCACGACATGAGCGAAGCGACCCCCCGCAATAAATTGCTCATCGCATTCTCGATCACCCTGGCGGTGTTCGTGGTCGAAGTGATCGGATCGATCATCACCGGCAGCCTCGCGCTGCTGGTCGATGCGGGGCACATGCTCACCGACGTGATCGGCCTCGCGATGGCGGTTACCGCCGCTAACCTCATGAACCGTCCCCCGTCCGACCGGCACACCTGGGGGCTCCGGCGCGCCGAGGTTCTCAGTGCACTCGCCCAGGCCGCCCTTCTCTTGGGCGTGGGGATCTTCGCTCTCGTCGAAGGAATCCGACGTCTATTCGAGCCGCCCGAGATCGCATCCGGCAGCCTGTTGTTCTTCGGGATCGTCGGCCTGGTCGCGAACATCGCGTCCCTGCTGGTACTGATGAGCGGTCGCACACGCAACCTGAACATGCGCGCCGCGTTCCTCGAGGTCCTCAATGACGCACTCGGCTCGGGCGGTGTCATCGCCAGCGCCATCCTGATCGCCACCCTCGGCTGGTACCAGGCAGACGCCATCGCCGGCATCCTGATCGCCCTCCTGATCATCCCACGCACCTTCATCCTGCTTCGCGCCTCCGGCAGCGTCCTGCTCGAATCCACCCCGCCCGCCCTTGACCTGGCGGAGGTACGCCGACACATCCTCGAACTCCCGCAGGTGGTCGCCGTGCACGACCTGCACGCCTCCCAAGTCTCCACCGACCTCCCGACGCTAACCGCACACGTCGTGGTCGACGACACCCTCACCCCGGGAGCAGTCCGCCCGGCTCCTGCGAGCACTCCAGGAATGTGTCGCCGAGCACTTCCCAGTCAGCATCGAGCACGCCACCTTCCAGATCGAACCGCAATCACACCCCGGAGAGCACACCACCCATGCGTAAATCCCGCCGCTACCTCTTTTCCGTCATCGCTGCAGTCCTTCTCGGGTCTGGAATCACGCTCGCGGCGGCAGGCCCGGCGCAGGCGCACGACGACCTCCTGGGCTCCTTCCCGGACGCAGATTCCACGGTCGCTGTCTCGCCGGATGAGATCACCCTGTCATTCAGCGGCGAACTCATCTCTGACATGCAATCAGCGGTCATCGAGGTGACCGCGCCCGGCGGCGAGAACATCGCTACTGACGCCCCGACTGTCAGTGGCACCACGATCACGCAACACCTAGAACCCAACCAACCCCCCGGATGGCGCCTTCACCGTTCTGTGGCGGGTTGTTTCCGGCGACGGCCACCCGATCAGCGGCGAGTACACCTACACGGTCGAACCGATTCAGAGCGACGCGAGCACCCCGGGCGCGGGTGCGACGGAACAAGCGCCCGAACCGTCCATCACCTCCGCCGAGACAACCACCAACACCGGCGGTAGCGAGCCCTTTGGAGGTGTAGCACTCCTGCCGATCCTCGCAGTACTCACCGGGGTCATCATCCTCGGAGCGGGGTTCATCGTGGTGTTCAAGGTCACCCGCGAACGTCGACTCCGCAACGAGGAAGCGGTCGACCGACAGGAGCAGCAGGATTCCGAGCGCACAAGTAAGGACGCGTCCCATGAAAAGTAACCAGGTGCGATTGTTCGCGACGGCATGCATTGTCGCCGCAGCCGTAGTGGTGGTCGATCAGGCAACGAAGGCGGCTGCCATCGGCGGGCTGAGCGAGACGGAGCGGATACCCATCCTGGGTGACTTGCTCGGGCTGCAGCTGGCGTTCAACCCCGGGGCGATCCTCTCCCTCGGCTCCGAAGCAACTTGGCTGCTCACCCTGCTTGGCGCGAGCGCCATGGCGTTCCTTGTCGTCGCCGCAACGCGTGCTCGCAGCGCCGGGTGGGCGGCAGGAATCGGACTGATCCTCGGGGGCGCGCTCGGAAACCTTATCGACCGATTGTTCTCGCCCCCCGGATTCGCACGCGGCGAGGTAACCGACTTTCTCGCGTACGGGAACCTTTTCATCGGCAATCTCGCCGACATCGCCCTCGGCGCCGGCGCGCTCGTTCTCGCCGTGACGCTCTTGAATCGCTCCCGGCGCACCCGCGAAGGCCGTCCCGCGAGCACAGCTGCTGACGAGTCGAACATGCAGGTGGTTCCGTGAGCGACAAAGCCCGTGTTGCTTCATCCTTTCAACGGAACGCGTTCGCCCCCGGGCTCGTAGCTGCGGCTGTGCTGTTCGTTGCCCCCGTCCTCATGGGAGACGACTGGTTCACCCTGGTGCTGTTCGTCACCGCCATCCTGGCTGCCATCGTGGGATGGTTCTCGATCCAAGCCCGCCAATGGTGGTGGACGCCTGTATTCCTCGCTGTCGCCGTAATCTGGAATCCCGTGTTCCCGCTGCCGTTCGCCGGTCCCGTTTGGGCGGGCGCTCAGCTCTTCGCGGCGGTGGCGTTCCTCGTCGCGGGTGTGCTGATCAAGGTGCCGCGCACATGAGCCTGCGCGAGCGAATCGGCTGGCCCTCCACGGTGCTCGCCATCGCCATAGTGCTCTCGGGATGCGCCGCCAACGACGCTCTCGCGGAGCAGTACCGGGACGGGAGTGAGAAGGGCTACATCTCCGGCGACTTTCAGGTCGTGGAGATCCCGGAGGGCGAGCGCGGCGATCCGGTCGATTTCGAAGGAGTCATCGAGACCGGAGAACCGGTCTCCAGCAGCGACTACAGGGGGGACGTTCTGGTCGTGAACTTCTGGTATGCGGCATGCGGCCCATGCATCGTCGAAGCGCCGCTCCTCGAGGAGGTATGGCAGAACTACCAGAGCGAGGGCGTCGCCTTCCTCGGGGTCAACACCTACGATCAGCCTGCCACCGCTCTGTCCTTCGCCCGGGACAACAACGTCACCTACCCGAGCGTCATCGACGTGAACGATGGAACCGTCAAGCTTGCGTTCGCGCAGGTCACTCCCATCCAGGCCACCCCAACCACACTCGTTCTGGATCGGGACGGGCGGGTCGCCGCCCGGATAATCGGGCAGTTGGCAACCGCATCCATCCTGTCCACCCTCGTCGATGACGCTCTCGCGGAGGACTCTCCGTGAATCCCGGTCAGCTGGTCTTCGATGGCGCCCTGTGGGTAGCGATCCCCATCGCCGTCCTCGCCGGTCTCGTCTCGTTCGTCTCGCCGTGCGTGCTACCTCTCGTGCCTGGCTACCTCGGCTACCTCGGTGGCACCTCGGTAGGTGATGGGGGAGCTGCTGATACTAATCAGCGCACGGCCACTGCGGACCGTGCCCGCATGATCGTGGGAGTGGGTTTGTTCATTGCAGGGTTCACCGTGGTGTTCGTGTCCGTGACGATCCTCGGCGGCACATTCGGTTACCTGCTGCTGCAATACGCGAACGTCCTGACCCGCATTTTCGGCGTGGTGGTGATCGCGCTGGGGCTGGTGTTCATCGGCTTCTTCGGGATCGCACAACGCACCCTGCGGCCCCGCGTCCAAGGCCGGGCCGGATTAATCGGTGCACCCCTACTTGGGTTCGCACTCGGTGTCGGGTGGACTCCCTGCATTGGCCCCACGCTGGCAGCGATCCTGTCTATGTCGTGGAACCTCGGCGACCCCGCCCGCGCGGGTCTCCTCGGGCTTGCATACTCAATGGGGCTCGGCATTCCCTTCCTTCTCCTCGCGCTCGGGTGGGGGTGGGCGTCACGCTCGGTGTCGATCCTCCGCCGCCACATCCGCGTCCTGAACATCGTCGGCGGGGCGCTGCTGGTTGTCTTGGGGCTGCTGATGGTGACCGGGCTCTGGACCGCGCTGATGTCGGCTTTACAACAGGTGGTGATCAATGTCCCCGCCCCGCTCTGACACCGATACTGCGGTCGATCCGCTGCGGCCGCCCGATCATGCCGACACCGATCGGACCGACATCGTCGGCCCCTCTCTCGGGCTGGTCGGGTGGATTCGATGGGCGTGGCGTCAGCTGACCAGTATGCGCACCGCCCTCGTGCTGCTGCTCTTCCTCGCGATCGCCGCCGTCCCGGGTTCGCTTTTTCCGCAGCGTAGCGCCGACCCCAATGGGGTGGTCCAGTGGGAGCGCAACAACCCCGACGTCTTCCCCCTGGCCGACGCAGTCGGCTTGTTCGATGTGTACTCGTCGCCGTGGTTCTCCGCGATCTACCTTCTGCTGTTCGCCTCCCTCATCGGCTGCGTGATCCCGCGCGCGAAGCACCATTACACAGAGATGATGGATTCGGCTCCGGCGCCGGCGTGACCCGAAATTACACGGACGCCGTTCGCGGCTGTCTTTTTGTGGATCTGTCCGTCGACGCCGGGGTCGCTGCGGGCCGGGCGGGCACATGACTTGATAGGAGCCTGACCGGAAAGTCGTCTCACCTTTGTGCTGTCTGCACTCACCCGACCCGCGGTGACGTT
Source organism: Microbacterium sp. HA-8 (assembly GCF_046111165.1). Lineage (NCBI taxonomy): Bacteria > Bacillati > Actinomycetota > Actinomycetes > Micrococcales > Microbacteriaceae > Microbacterium > Microbacterium sp. HA-8. The sequence goes on along the minus strand of NZ_CP162025.1, from coordinate 447,065 downwards.
CATCACCATTGGAAGGGAATCCCGTCAATGACGAGCATGACACTCGACCCGCCGCTGACCAACCCGTTGCCACCAGGCTCCGAGTTGGTCGCCGGGGTCGACACGCACAAGAACACGCATCACGTCGCGATCCTCGATCTCGTGGGCCGACCTGTCGCGGACCGAGAGTTCCGTGCCGACGGTCGCGGTTACGCGCAGATCGTCGCGTTCCTCCACGCGCACGGTGATGTCGTCCGTATCGGGGTGGAGGGAACGGGGTCGTACGGGGCTGGCCTCGCACGCGCGCTGACCACGGCGGGGCTGACCGTCATCGAAGTCGCGCGACAGGACCGGCAAGCCCGCCGTCGTCGCGGCAAGTCCGACCCCCTCGACGCCCACCAGGCAGCGGTCGCTGTCCTCTCAGGAACGGACACCGCGATCCCAAAGTCTGGTGATGGCGCGGTCGAGTCGATGCGGATCCTCCTCGCAGAGCGGCGCTCGGCGGCCAAGGCCAGAGCGCAAGTGATGAACCAGATCCACGCGCTGCTGATCACCGCACCCGAGCTCGTGCGACAGGCGTTCCGCGCTCTCAGCGGGCAGCGTCTGGTGAACACGCTCGCCAAGACTCGGCCCGGAACAATCACGTCCCCCGATCCCGCGGTCGTCGCCCGGCAGACACTGCGACGGTTCGCGGTCCGACACCTCACGATGCAAGCCGAGATCGACCTGATAGAACAACAGTTGGAGATGCTCGTCCGGCAGGTCAACCCCACGCTGCTGTCCCTGAGCGGAGTCGGTCCTGTCACCGCAGCGACGCTCCTGGTCGCCGCGGGCGACAACCCCGAGCGGCTCGGAACCCGCGCCAGCTTCGCCGCTCTCGCCGGTGTCGCCCCGATCCCCGCCTCCTCCGGACAACGCACACGGCATCGACTCTCTCGCGGCGGGAACCGGCACGCGAACGCCGCGCTGCACCGGATTGTGCTGTTGCGCATGCGGCATCGCGAGCCTCGGACGATGGCCTACTTCGAGAGGCGTCGTTCGGAGCAACTCACCGACCGTGACATCATGCGCTGCCTCAAACGACACGTCGCGAACGAGATCTATGCCGCTCTGCTCAATCCCGCCACCGACAATCCCGTCGGGCGCGAACTCCGAGCACGCCGACAAGCGAAAGGCATCCCGATCAGCGTTCTCGCCGCCACTCTCGGCGTCCCCTACCAGCGGCTCCGACGACTCGAGATCGGCACTCGCGCCGACCCTGAACTCGAGGCCCGAGCGACCGCCATCCTGGAGCAGATCAGCCCACCACTGGCCGCTTGACAGCAATAGGAGCATCCGCACTGCGGGCCCAGCCGCCTCGGACCCCTGCTCGGCTTGCCCGACTCCCGGCCTATCAGGAAACAACCCTGCCTGTCGTCGGCGGAAACACAGACGCCATGGGGCTCGCAGTTGACCTCGCGGAACGTCAGATGCGTCGGGCCGGCTATCGCGTGCACCGCTACGAAGGTGCGGGCTGGGCGTCGGTGTCGGCCGAACGGGGCTATGTGCGTGAGACCGGCAATCTGGTTTTCCACGTCGCCCTGGTTGGAGTGCTCACCTCGGTCGCCGTGGGCACCGGGTTCGCCTATACCGGACAGCGGGTCGTGGTGGAAGGCACCACGTTCGTCAACGCGCTCAGCGACTATTCCTCGTTCAATCCCGGCCGGTTCGTCGACGGGACCGTGCTCGCACCGTACTCACTCACCCTCGACGATTTCCAGGTCTCGTACCGACTCCCCGGCGCGCCTGGGGCCGGGCAGGCGGGGGACTTCTCTGCGGACGTCACCGTCCGCACACCGGGAGACGACGACCGCGCCGAGAGCGTGCTCGTGAACTACCCGATCACCGTTGATGGCGATCGGGTCTACCTTCTCGGCAACGGCTATGCTCCCACCCTCTCCATCCGCAACTCCGACGGCGAGCTGGTCTACAGCGAGTCGCAGCCGTTCCTTCCGCAGGACTCTGCGATGACCTCTTTGGGGATCATCAAGATCCCGGACGGTCTGCCGGAGCAGGTCGGCCTCGTCGGCTTCTTCTACCCCACGCAAGGCGTACTTCCCTCAGGCGCGTTCACCTCGATCTACCCCGATGTCGCGAATCCGGTCCTCACCCTCAATGTGTTCAGCGGCGATCTCGGCATCGATGACGGGATACCCCGGTCGGTCTACACACTGGATGTCGGCGGGCTCACCCAGCTCACCGGCGCTGACTCCGGCCTGGACTCCCTCGAGCTCACCCCTGGAGGCACCGCTGATTTGCCGAACGGGTGGGGCACCATCACCTGGGAGGACGACACGGAACAGGTCGGCGAGCCGGTGAAACGGTTCGCGTCCCTACAGATCCAGAGGGATCCCAGTGGCGTCTGGGTGCTCGTCTTCTCGATCCTCGCCCTCCTGGGGCTGTTCGCCGGACTGTTCGTCCCGCGCCGACGCCTCTGGGTCAAAGCTCGTCTGATGCCGGACGGGGTTCACGTCGAATATGCCGGTCTCGCGCGGGGAGAGGACCCGGCCCTTTCCCGCGCCGTCAGCGACTTCGCATCGCGACACTCCACCGCTTACACCGACCTGCCGAACGCAGCCCCACGCCCATGACGGAATGGATCTCGGACGCACCGCCCACGTTGATGGGGTTCCTTTCCCCTGTCCCGCTGCCGTTCCCGCTGTTGCCGCTTATCGCGGCAGCTCTTGCGGTCGTCTACCTCGTAGGCGCGATCCGGATGTGGACGCGGGGCAGGCGCTGGCCGATCTGGCGAACAGTCAGCTTCCTGCTGGGCTGCGTCAGCCTCGCCGCCATCACCGGGCTGGGAGTCGAGGCCTACGGGTACGCGCTGTTCTCGGTGTTCATGTTCCAGCAACTCACGCTCATGATGGCGATCCCACCGCTGTTGGTCCTCGGCTCGCCGGGCACGCTGCTCTTGCGCGCCACCCCTCACCACGGCGCCGGCCGCATTGTCCTCCAGATAGCTCACGCGGGGCTTCGCAGCCGGTTCGCGCGGTGGCTCCTCAGCCCCTGGATCGCGCTGCCGCTCTATCTCTTCGCGTTCTACGGTCTCTACCTGGCCGACTTCGCCGACCTCATCCTCGCTTTGCCCGGAGGTCATCTCGGCCTCGAGGTCGGCTTCCTCATCGCGGGGATCCTGTTCACCATCCCCGTGCTTTCCTCAGACCCGTTGCCCGTGCACCTCAATCACGCGGGACGAGCACTCGACGTCTTCGCGGAAGCCGCGCTGCACGCATTCTTCGGGGTGTTCCTGATGATCGCGGCAAGCCTTCTTATCGACAACTTCGCCGCATCCAGCCTCGCCCTCGGCGTTGACCCCCTCGTAGACCAGAGAATCGCGGGAGGGCTGGCCTGGTCGTACGGAGAAGCACCCACCCTGCTGATGCTCCTCTTCGTCATGCATCGCTGGTACCGCGACGACACCACCCGCGACGCAGCCGCCGCACGATACGCCGACACACACGGCGACCCCGATCTCGACGCCTACAACGCCTACCTCGAAACGCTCCGCAAGAGGGACACCTGACGAATGCTCTCGCTCACCTTCGCCTCTCACCCGACGCCGACGCCGACACCGGCGACGGCAGGGTCACCGCTGTCCCGCCCCGAACCCGGCTCACTCCGGCCTCGATCGTCGATGCCTGGCTCACCACCCTCCTGCCGATCAGCGCCGGAGCCGGATTGATCCTTTTCGGATTCACTCACCGTCTTCGCAACCGACCTCGCCCTCACGATTGGAAACAACTCAATGCCCGGAACAGACCCACTTTCCCTCGATGGGATCTCACTGCTGCTGGTGTGGACGGCAATCGCCACCTACTCCCTAGCCTTCATCGCCTTCACCATCGACCTGGCGCAACGTGCCTCGCGCGCCGATACAGCGCACCTCCAGGAGCACCTACCCGCGCTCGTCGCTGTGGGCACAAACGCCCCCCACTCCGGCGTGGCAGACTTCGCCAACACTGCCGCCGCGAAACCAGCAGTCATCGATGCCCTGCGGGTGCCGCCAAGACTGCGCCCCCGACTGCTGTGGGCGCGCATCGGCACCGCGCTCACCGTCCTCGGGTTTCTCTTCCACGCGGCGGGCACCGTCTCACGCGGCATCGCGGCCGAGCGGGTTCCGTGGGCGAACATGTACGAATTCGCCCTCACCGGGACGTTGCTGATCGTGGCGGTCTTCCTCCTCGTCCTCCGGTTGTACGACCTGCGTTTCCTGGGTGCATTTCTCCTCGGAATGGTCGTGCTCCTTCTCGGTGGGGCGGCGGTCGCGTTCTACGTGGAGGTCGTCCCGCTGATGGACCCGCTCAAGAGCATCTGGCTGGTGATCCACGTGTTCGTCGCGTCCCTCGCCACAGCACTCTTCGCGATTGCATGCGGAATATCGGTCACGCAGTTGCTGCAAGCGCGCCGCGAGACGCGAGACTTGGCTACGTCCGACGATGCCGACATTCCCCGCTCTGGACTTCTGCGCGCACTCCCCAGTTCCGACGCCCTGGAATCGCTGTCCTACCGGTTTGCGATCGTCGGTTTCATGTTCTGGACATTCACGCTCATCGCCGGCGCCATCTGGGCAAACGACTCGTGGGGCCGCTATTGGGGCTTCGACACCAAAGAGGTGTGGACTTTCGTCATCTGGGTGCTCTACGCCGGTTACATCCACGCCCGGGCGACCCGCGGATGGCGGGGCAAGCGTTCCGCCTGGCTGTCCATCATCGGTTTCATGACCGTGCTGTTCAACTTCACCATCGTCAACATCTTCTTCAAGGGCCTGCACTCATACTCGGGCCTCAGTTGATCGGCAGGTTCAGGACGTCGAGGCGAGTGCGGGCTGCGAGGCGGCTGACTCAGTCATGCTGCGAACGAGAGCCGGGCGACGCGCAGCGCGAACGCCGTTCGCGATGACGATCAGCTCGGCTATCTCGTGAACCAGGACGACCCCAGCGAGCCCCATCACCCCGAATAGCGCGAGGGGGAAAAGCACAACGACAATCGCCAGCGCAAGGCCGATGTCGGCCGTCATGATCCGCCGACCGCGTCTCGCGTGCGCCAAGGCAATAGGGATAAGGCGAAGATCGTGGCCCGTGAAGGCGACGTCAGCAGATTCGATCGCCGCCGCGGAACCGCGCACTCCCATGGCGATCCCAACCGTTGCGGTAGCCAGCGCCGGGGCGTCGTTGATGCCGTCACCGACCATCGCGGTCGGATGCGTCGCCACGAGCTCCACGATCGCGTCGGCCTTATCTTTCGGCAGCTGCTCCGCCCGGACTTCGGTAATCCCGGCTTCCTCAGCGATCGCGCGCGCGGTGCGATCGCTGTCACCGGTGAGCATGATCGTGTCGATGCCCTGCGCGTGCAGCATCCGAACGGTCTCTGCCGACTCGGGCCGCAGCTCGTCACGCACCCCAATCAGACCGGCGAGCTGACTGTCTGCTTCGACGACAACAACGGTCATGCCGTGAGCTGCCATCTCTTCCGCGGCGACGCGGAGCCCCCCGGGGTCCAGCCAGCAGGCGTTGCCGACGTGCACGACCCGGTCGCCCACCTGGCCGGTGACACCGTGGCCGGCGTCCTCCACCACGTTCGTCGCGGAGGCGCCTCCCGTTCCGGCTTGGTTGATCGCCGCAGCCAGTGGGTGTGTGCTGGTGGCCTCGACCGCTGCAGCCCAGTCCAACAGCTCCTCGCGGGTAACGCCCGGGGCGGGTCGCACGTCCGCGACAATCGGTCTGTTGCGGGTGAGTGTTCCCGTCTTATCTAGTGCCACGGTACGAATGGTGCCGAGTTGCTCGAACGCCTCGCCGGACTTGATCACCACACCGAACTTTGATGCGGCGCCGATCGCGCTGATCACCGTCACCGGAACCGCGATCGCCAAAGCGCAGGGCGACGCGGCGACGAGGACGACCAGGGCGCGCTCGACCCACGTCCCGGGATCCCCCACGATGAACCCGAAAACGACGATCGCGGCAGCGGCAACCAGCACTACAGGCACTAGGGGGCGCGCGATGCGATCTGCGAGCCGAACCCGCGGCGACCGTCGCGCCAGGCGCGACATCTACCGGGATGGACTCGCCCGTCACTGCAGACGTGTCCAGACTCGAGCGACCCTCCACGACCACACCGTCCGTCGCGACACGTTCGCCGGCACCCACAACCAGGATGTCGAGTTCGCGCACCTCCGAGGCGGGGATCGTGAGATCGCTGTCAAGGCGCGAGACGCGCGCCGTCTCTGGAATCAGGGATAGTAGCGCGCGCAGGCCCTCCTTTGCGCGGTCCATCGCACGGTCCTCAAGGGCTTCGGCGAGGGAGAACAAGAACGCAAGCGTGGCTGCCTCGCCCACGTGGCCGAGCAGCACAGCCCCGATCGCGGCGATCGTCATCAGCAGTCCCACCCCGAGACGTCCGCGGAGAAGCCGCCGAACAGCGCCGGGAACGAACGTGTACGCGCCCGCCACCAACGCGGCCGACTGCAACGCCAACGCGAGGATGTCGAGCCCAGACCACTTGAAGATGTACCCGACGAGCAGGAACACCCCAGAAAGCACGGAGGGCAGCAGCGCACGATCGCGCCACCAGGCAGGGCGGACCTCCTCATACTGGTAGCGCCGATTGTTGCTGAGTTGCGTATTCAGCGGCTTCCGACTCTTCTCCCAATGAATGGTGGGGCACTGATCACCAATGATTGATCAGCGCTTGCTGTATAGTTCAGTACATGCTGACTATTGCTTCGCGCCTCGACGTCATGAACCGGCTCGGCCGGGCCATGGCGGACCCGACGCGCTCCCGGATCTTGATGACTCTGCTGAACGCCCCGAGCTATCCGGCCGTGCTCTCGCGCGAGCTGGAGCTGACCCGCTCGAACGTCTCGAACCACCTGACGTGCCTGCGTGACTGCGGGATCGTGGTCGCCGAGCCTGAGGGTCGCCAGACGCGCTACGAGATCGCTGACCCGCATCTTGCGGCTGCGCTCGTCGCGCTCGTGGATGTGACGCTGGCGGTCGATGAGCACGCGCCGTGTGTGGACTCGTCGTGCACGGTGCCGGGCTGCTGCGGTACAGGGGCGGACGCGTGAGCGCGGCGTGTAGCTGCGAGCACGAGCCTGCCACTGCGGCGGAGGATGAGACCGAAGAGGTGGAGCGGCCCTGGTGGAGGGACCGTGGGATCATGGTGCCGGTCTTCTCCGGTGTCGCGTTCCTGGCTGGTCTGATCCTTGAATGGTCCGGGCTCGAGATCCCGGCGCTCGTACTGTTCTGGATCGGCCTGCTGCTGGGCGCGTCGACGTTCACTCCTGGCGCGATTCGGAAGCTGTTCAAGGGCAAGCTCGGGATCGGGCTGCTGATGACGATCAGCGCGATCGGCGCGGTCATCCTCGGCTATGTGGAGGAGGCCGCTGCTCTGGCGTTCTTGTACTCGATTGCTGAGGCGCTTGAGGACAAGGCGATGGACCGTGCCCGTGGCGGCCTGCGGGCGCTGCTGAAGCTCGTGCCGGAGACGGCGACCGTGCTGCAGAGCGGCGTCTCTGCGCAGGTGCCGGCGAGGGAGTTGACGGTCGGCCAGGTCATGGTGGTCCGCCCGGGCGAACGGATCGCAACCGACGGGATCGTCCGCTCTGGCCGCTCAAGCCTGGACACCTCGGCGATCACCGGGGAGTCGATCCCCGTCGAGGTCGAGCCCGGGGACGCGGTGTCGGCCGGCGCGATTAACAGCTCCGGCGTGCTGGAGGTCGAGGCGACCGCGGCCGGTACCGATAACTCGCTTACGACGATCGTGGAGTTGGTCGAGAAAGCGCAGACGGAGAAGGGCGAGCGTGCGCGTCTCGCGGACCGGATCGCCCGCCCGCTCGTACCCGGTGTGCTGATTCTCGCAGCGCTCGTCGCGATCATTGGGTCACTGCTGGGCGACCCGGAGGTATGGATCACTCGTGCGCTCGTCGTGCTGGTAGCGGCCTCTCCGTGCGCGCTGGCGATCTCGGTGCCGTTGACGGTCGTTGCCGCGATCGGCGCGGCGAGCAAGTTCGGCGTGATCATCAAGTCCGGCGCGGTCTTCGAGCGCTTCGGCACGGTCCGGCACGTCGCGGTCGACAAGACCGGCACCCTGACCCGTAACGAGCCCGCGGTCACCGCGGTCCTCACTGCGAACGGCATTGCCGAGGAGCAGGCGCTGGCTTGGGCGGCGGCTCTGGAGCAGCACAGCACGCATCCCCTTGCGGCGGCGATCACCGCTGCAGCCCCGGGTGTTCCCGTGGCCGCGGATGTGACCGAGCAGGCCGGGCACGGCATCGACGGCACCGTCGATGGCGCTCGTATCACGGTCGGCAGCCCCCGCTGGCTCGACGCCGGCGAGCTCGGCGACCGGGTTGCAGGGCTTGAGGAGCAGGGCATGACTGTCGTGATCGTGCACCGCGACGAGGCACCGGTCGCGGCGATCGGCGTCCGCGACGAGCTGCGTCCGGAAGTCCCCGAGGTGGTCCGCACGCTTGCGGATCAGGGCGTCGGCATGACGATGCTCACCGGGGACAACGCCCGCACCGCTCGTGCGCTGGCTGCGCAGGCCGGGATCGCTGATGTGCGCGCGGAGCTGCGCCCTGAGGACAAGGCGACCGCGATCGGCGAGTTGTCGAAGGCGGGATCGGTCGCGATGATCGGTGACGGCATCAACGACGCCCCGGCCCTGGCGTCCGCGGACATCGGCATCGCGATGGGAGCGACCGGCTCCGATGCGGCGATCGAGTCTGCGGACGTGGCCTTCACGGGTCATGATCTGCGGCTCATCCCGCGGGCGTTCGATCACGCGCGGCGGGGCCGGCGGATCATCAACCAGAACATCATCCTGTCCCTGCTGATCATCACCGCACTGCTCCCGCTCGCGCTCTTCGGGGTCCTGGGGCTCGCGGCTGTCGTCCTGGTCCACGAGGTCGCGGAGGTCATCGTGATCCTCAACGGCCTGCGCGCCGCACGCACCCGCACACCACGAATGGAAAGCTGATGCTCGCAACCATCGGGTCGGCGATCGGCCTGTTCGCGGCGACCAACATCGACGACATCGTCGTGCTCACCGTGCTGTTCCTCGCCTCCAGCCGGGGAAAGCCGCGACCGTGGCAGATCGTCGCAGGCCAGTACCTCGGGTTCATCACACTCGTCGTGATCAGCGTGATCGCCGCGCTCGGTCTCACGATCGTCCCGGACGAATGGGTCGGCTTCCTGGGTCTGATCCCGCTCGGCATCGGCATCTGGACGCTCATTCGCGGCCTGCGCCGTAACGGCGACGACGATGATGACGACTCCAAGATCACCGCGGTCGGACTATGGGGGGTCGCCGGGATCACGATCGCCAACGGGGCCGACAACATCTCCCTCTACACGCCGATCTTCCGCACCAGCTCGCCCGGCGACGTCGCGGTCATGATCGTCGTGTTCCTGATCCTCGTCGCCGTCTGGTGCGCTGCCGGGCGACTGATCGGCACCCACAAGGCCGTCACCGAAACGCTCGAACGTGTCGAGCACTGGCTCGTCCCCGTCGTGTTCATCGGCCTGGGCCTGTTCATCCTCATTGAATCCGGCGTTATCGTCCGTCTCTTCGAGGCCCTCGCATGACCCCGGACACGAATACCGACGTTGAGTCGGCATCGGCGTCGGGAGAGCGTCCGCAGAGAGGACGCTGGCGGCTCACTGCCTGGGCGCTTCTGATCGCCGTGGTCGTCGTCGTGATCGATCAGGGAACGAAAGTGTGGGCCGAGGCCACCCTGTCGGAGCACGAGCGCATCCCGCTGATCGGCGACCTGTTGGGCCTGCAGCTCGCGTACAACCCCGGCGCGGCGTTCTCCTTCGGGGAGAGCTTCACCTGGGTGTTCGCTCTCATCGCCGTCGCGGCCACGGCCACCGCGATCGTGTTCGCGTTCCGGGTCCGACGCCCCGGGTGGGCGATCGTGATCGGTGCGCTCGGCGGGGCCGCTGCTTCGCACGCCGGCGACCGGCTTTTCCGCCAACCAGGATTCGCCCGGGGGCACGTCGTCGACTTCCTCGCCTACGGCAACTGGTTCATCGGGAACCTCGCCGACATCGTGATCGTCACCGCTACGATTGCCGGAGCGCTCCTGATGCTCCGCGGCACCGAGAACTGAGAGGGCCAACCATGGAGATCACCCTGCAGTACTTCGACGGCTGCCCGAACTGGGAAGTACTCGACCGCCGGCTTGCTGAGCTGCTCGACGGTCGATCAGATATCCGCGTCACACGACAGTTGGTCGAGACCGCCGAGCACGCCGAGCGCCTCGGATTCCACGGGTCACCGACCGTCCTCGTCGACGGCGTCGATCCCTTCGCCGACGAGCACACGCCGGTCGGGCTCGCCTGCCGGGTGTTCCGTACCCCTGCCGGGCTGGGAGGCTCTCCGACCGTCGAGCAACTGCGCGAAGCGATTTCCGGCCCGGCTCTGACGGGTGATGCTTGATCAGGGGTGGGTGGAGCGGAGAGCCGGGTAATCGGACCACTCGCCACCGGCGAGACGCGACCATGAGGCAGCGGATGCCGTCGTGATGCCGAGGAGATCCGAGACGATCCGGGGATGCAGTTGCCGGGTGAGCTCGATGAGCGCTGTCGTGCGGGCGCTCCCGGCAAGCAGGCCTTCGGCGCGAAGGCGACGGCTGAGCGGCCCCGGGGTGAGGTGACGGCCCGGGTTCCGGCCGGGGAACAACCACCCTTCAGGATGGCCCTTTGTGGCATCGACGAGCTCGACGATGGCGTCGCCGAGGATCGCGGGGACCTCGATCGGCTCGGCCCCGACGGTGAGCGTCACGGGCCGCGAGCTCGTGTCGACCTGTGCCCGGGTGATCGTGACGATGCGGGTCAGCTGGATCCCGTAGAGCAGCACGAGGAGACCCGCGGCCCGGGTCTTCGGGTCCATGTCGGCATCGGACAGGAACCTGCGGGCCATCTGCCATCGGTGATCAGAGGCGTAGTCTCGCCCCTCGAGGCGATGGGCTCGAAACTCGACCCGAAGGGTGCTCAGCCGGTGTTTTCGCAGCCAACGAGTGAACGGTGCCAGCGCGTCGCGTTGGCTAGGCGAATCGGTCAGATACGCGTCGAGTAGGCGCTGCGGGAACGTCGCCAGCGTCTCCTGCTGCGCCCGGATCTCCCCGAGGAACGCGGCGCAGTACTTCAGTGCAGCCCTCTGCCTCTGGAAGCCGGAAGCAGGGCTGGACGCGCTGCGCAGTGTCCGAGTGGATCGGAGGAGCTCCCAGGTGCAGTAGCGGCGCAGGATCAGCCGGTCCTCGGGATGGTCGATGCCACCGAGCCAGTCGTTGAGCCAGTGGTCGAAGCGCGTGCCCTCGACGTCGAGCTCCGGCAGCACGCCGGAACGGACCAGCAGTGAGAGGAGGAACGCGACCGACTGTCCCGACCGTGCTCGGGTGATGATCGCCTCGGCGGTGAGCGGCAGGGTCCCGTCCGCGAGCTCGCGGAGCACCATCGCGCACTTGCTCTTGTGCAGCCAGCGTTCGAGCGACGCCGCTTTGCCATGGTGCGTGAGCAGATAGTCGGCAAGCGGGTGGAGATCCTCACGGATCTCTCCCGCATCGTCGGCGAGCAGCTGTTGGATCGCGACGGGCCGGCGGCACTCGACGCAGAGGTGATGTTTGCGGATTTCCTCGATCGAGCCGCATCCAGGGCAGGCCATCGTGATCGGAGTGCCCGCGCAGTCGGCGCAGACCTTCTGGCCATTCATGAACCCGGTGAGGAACACTCTGCGCGCGCACTCGGGACAAGGTTGGGGTCTGCGCATCGCGTAGTAGCAGCGCGCGCATACTCGTCGTCCGTCGAGGTGCGAGGCGACGCGGCCAGGTTCTCCGCAAAGACCACAGGTCTTGATCGGTGCGGTGTAGCAGGCCAGGCAGACGAGTTCCGGGCGACGGACGATGATGGTCGCGTGCTGACCGCACCGCGAGCAGTCGCCGAACGATCGAGGGTCGGCTCGCCAACAGTCACGGCAGAAACGCTGTCCGTCGATGGTGCGCTGCACGGGCCGGACCCGGCCACAGGACGCGCAGGAGACGGACCGGGCCTTCCGCTCGCATCGGGAGCAGTGCCGACCACCGCCCGGCGTCTTGTGGGGCATTCTCACCGCGCGTCCGCAGGACTCACACGTCGGCAACACCACCCGGCTCGCCCCTTCTTTGACCAGCGCATGGGCCAGATTCTGAACGGTCGCTGGCACGTTCGCATGCTGCCCCTCCAGGACTCCGGGCTGCTTGATCAGCGCGAGCTCAAGAAGCCGCTGCGTGAGGGGTACTGGCGCGACCGTATGCACGATCTCAGTGAGTCGCTCGGGAGAGATCTCGGGAACGAGAGGGCGGACGAGAGCGACGACTTCAGCGACTCGCGGCAGCTGCGGAGGCTTGGCCACCGCGGCTACTTCGTACGCGGCCGACGGATCGCCGCGCGAACAGGACGGAGATCACCGATCGCCCCCCGTGTCGCCTCCTCACCCACCGCCACCGGGGTCGAGGCCTCCCGGCGAGTGATCGTCACGAGATCGTCGAGCGAGCACTCCAGCGCATCGCACAACGCCGCCAACACGTCGAGACGCACCCGCTGGGGCGGCTGAGTCACCAGCCGATACACCTGCTCCCGGGACAGGTCGATGCCGCGCTCTTCGAGTAGGGGTTTCAGTTTGGAGGTCTGGAAGATCCCGCGCGACGCCATCACGCTGCGCAGATTCCAGCCGGTGTCGAGCTCAACGGTCATCAGCTTCTCCTTCGATGAGGGCCTTCAGCGCTTCGGCGAGCACACGGTTCTTGTAGTCCGAGCTGACGGAGGCGTAGATCGAGGTCGTCGAGGCATGCATATGCCCGACCTGCTCTTGGACGAATCGATCGGCGTACCCGAACTCCAGAAGGTGCGTGACATAGGAGTGCCGGAGGCTGTGCAACGTCAGGTCCTTCGACAGGCCGGCTTCATCACGCAACTCTGCGAACCTCCGATCGAGATACCCAGCAGACAGACGCGTGCGGCGCTCGGTCACCCAGAGCGCGTCGAGGTCGTCTCCGGGCGCGAAACGGGCCCGGGCCTGCTCGAGCCATTGCTGCATGCCGGGGACCCACCAGTCGAATTCCGGCACCAGCAGCACCGTGCGACGTCGTGGCGCGCCACCGCCCGCCGCCTTCGCCCATCGCACGTGGACCGCGCCGTAGCGGCCCCACTGGCGCATCTTCGCGTTGTGGTGCAAATCGACGGTATCGAGCATCACCGCCTCAGTGCGGCGCAGACCGAACGCGTAGACCGTCTTCAGCAACTGGGCATCCCGCAACGCGCCGAGCGCACCCTTTCGCCCGGAACTCACGAGCAGCTCGACGCGGGCGTCGGCCGTATCGAACAGGCGCTCGATCTCGTCGTACGTGAACGGGCGACGCTTCCCATCGCCTTCGAACTCGAACCGGTGCGCCACCGTGTTCCACGGCAGGCACACCTGCGAAGGGACCTCCCCAAACTCGCGATCGCAGATCTCCATCCAGTCGTACAACGGGTTCGTGAGGTAGTCACAGAACCCACGGATAGACCCATGGTTGGCGCGCATCGTCGACAACGTCCGAGTGCGACCGCCAGACTGAGCAGTGAACTCATCCACATCCGCGACAGTCCACCTCCAAGGCGGTTTGTCCACGAAATCACGGAACCGTGTCACCGTCGCCGTCCGGTTCCGGATCGTCTGCTCAGGAGCCCGCGCGACAGCTGCTGGTTCCGCCAACCATCGATCATCGCACTGAAAACCTGCGCTTCCGGGTTCGCCAGTGCGACGTTCGATGCTGACGTGATCAGCCGAAGCGCCGCTGGAGAAGCCTCAAAATCTTGCATTAGATGCAACAAAGTATGGGACAGTGCATCACTGTGTCAACCCAGATCTCCGCATCCGCGAGATCACGCTGTTATGGTCGGAACACTTCGACACCGAAGGAGCCGAATAGGTATCGATTGCAAGCACGGACAGTTGCATTCACTGCAACATGCGAGGGTTTCCTCGCCGTGGCGTTGGAGCACCGCATGTGCAAGTTCCGACCCGCAGCAAGCGTCACCCTCCTCCGCAGGCACCTTCGCAGCAGCGCCTACCGGCTCGCTTGGTGCACAGCAAGCGCCCGTCGCCGCGGGTCGGCTCAGGTCAACTCTTCGCACCTTGTCGGTCTTTCGCGGCTCGTCTGGACCGCAGCATTCCTCGCTCACCGGGTCACCCCGGTCACCACCGAGTCGGGTGACCCGATGCTCTCACAGCACTCGCACGCGTCATCGGCGCAGGGCGTGCCCTCGTCGACCGCGACCACCGCGTCGAGCAGATGCCTAACGCCTTGTGTCAGGTGAGGGTCAGAGATCTCGTATCGGGTGCGGCGACCCTCCGGGGTAGCCACGACCAGGCCACAGCCCCGCAGACACGACAAATGATTCGAGACGTTTGTGCGCGTCAGTTCCAGATTTCGCGAGAGCTGTGCGGGATACCCCGGGCCGTCCAACAAGGTCAACAGAATACGCGAGCGCGTCGGATCAGCCATCGCCCGACCGAGCCGGTTCATCACATCGAGACGGGACGCTATAGTCAGCATACGATGACTATACAGCCGTGACTGACGTAATCCGTCGGCCCCTCGGCAGCAAGGGACGGAGGACTGAGCGGGCCGCTGGTGACTGACACCGCAAAAGTCGGCAGTTTTTCAACGAGGCTCCTGCTGCTCCCGGCGCCTCAACGCCTGGCCTGGACCCCTCGGCCAACAATCGGAGCGGAGCGCGCTATGGCTCGCAACCGATGAGCAGGTGCACGCTGGGCGACCGCACGTCTCGACGTCGTCTCACACCGTTGACTCTTCGGTGTATTCAGGCGTGACTCCGAGTACCCTAGGGGGGTATAGTGTGTCCTTGTGAGCGGATATGCGGGCAACAAGGACGACCTCTTGAAGCGGCTCAGTCGCGCGGAAGGTCAGGTGCGAGGAATCGCGCGGATGGTTGAAAACGATAAGTACTGCGTCGACGTCCTCACCCAGGTTTCCGCCACGACCAGCGCCCTCGAGACGGTCGCGCTTTCGCTGCTGGCCGATCACCTGTCGCATTGTGTCGCGGAAGCGGCCGCTGAGGGCGGGGCCGTTGCGACCGAGAAGATCCGTGAAGCCAACGAGGCGATCGCCCGTCTGGTCCGTTCCTGACCCACCCCCCAACGAAAGGCACTCATCATGACCACCACCAACGACCGCGCCGACCTGGGCCTGACCGACTCCGCTGCCGGATGCAGCTGCTGCTCGACCCCATCCGCATCCGACACCCAGATCACGGCATCTGCGACCACTGAGGATGTGTTGGTGGAGGGGATGACCTGCTCGCACTGCGTGATGAGCGTGACCGAAGAGCTCACCGCGATTGACGGCGTCAAGTCCGTCTCGGTCGACCTGAACGCCGGCGGCACCTCGCGGGTCACGATCCACAGTGCCGCACCAATCGAGGCGGCGCAGGTGCGGGCTGCGGTGGAAGAGGCGGGGTACACCCTCGCCGGTGACCCCGCGTGAGCACCGTCGACGTGGAGCTCGAGATCTCGGGGATGACGTGCGCGTCCTGCGCGACCAGGATCGAACGCAAGCTAAACAAGCTTCCCGGGGTCGAAGCGACCGTAAACTATGCGACCGAGAAGGCGCGTGTGCGTGCCGACGGCGTCGAGGCCGCGGAACTGATCGCGGCGGTCGAATCCGCCGGGTACTCCGCGGCGCTTCCTGCCCCGGTCATCACCGAACCCGCATCGACGGACGTTGAGCCCGAGGATCCCGAGCTGGTCTCGCTGCGCCTTCGTCTGCTGATTAGCACAACGCTGGCGGTTCCGGTCGCACTGATGTCGATGATCCCGCTGCTGCAATTCGCTTACTGGCAGTGGCTCGCGTTGACCCTCACCGCACCGGTGGCGGTCTGGGGCGCGTGGCCGTTCCACCGCGCCGCATTCGTTAACGCCCGCCACGGCGCGGCGACCATGGATACCCTGATCAGCGTCGGAGTGATCGCCTCATTCGGTTGGTCCCTGTATGCGCTGTTCTTCGGGATGGCCGGGATGCCGGGCATGCACATGACCTTCACCCTGTTCGGCAGCCCCGAAGCCGGCAGCGGCGAAATCTACCTGGAAGTCACTGCCCTCGTGACGGTATTCATCCTTGCCGGCCGATTTGTCGAAGCCCGCGCGAAGAAATCCTCCTCCGAAGCGCTCCGCGCCCTCCTTCATCTCGGAGCGAAGCACGCCACCCGGCTCGTCGACGGCGTTGAACAGTTCGTGCCGGTGTCACAGCTAGGGTATGTCTGACAATTGCCGGGTCCAGGCGATGACGGCGTTGAGGATGACAGCGGCCCGGTAGGTGATCGCGAGTTTGTCGTAGCGGGTGGCGAGTCCTCGCCATTGCTTGATGTGGCAGTAGCGGCGCTCGATGACGTTGCGGCCCTTGTAGTCGGCGGCGTCGAGGCAGACGGGGCGTCCGCCGCGTGAGCCGCGGCGCTTGCGGTGGCCTTGCTGGTCGGACGGCTCGGGGATCACGGCCTTGATCCCGCGGGCGCGTAGATGCCCGCGGATCGCGCGGGATGAGTACGCCTTGTCACCCCGGACCGCGTCCGGACGAGTGCGGGGCCGGCCGACGGGACGGGCGACACGCAGGTGTCCCATCAGCGGCAGGAACATCGGCGAGTCCCCGGCCTGGCCTGCTGTCAGCAGCGCGACCAGCGGGAGCCCGTTGCCGTCGACGAGCTGGTGGATCTTCGTCGACAGGCCGCCTCGGGAGCGGCCGACCGCGTGATCAGGCGGCTCGACGCCCGGATTCGTGTAATTCGATCCAGCCCCCTGTGAGGCGCTTCGTGTTCGTCGCGTGCTGATGCGCGCGGGCGATCGTGGAGTCCACCGACAGCGACCACTCCACCAGCCCCGCCTCGTCCGCGGCGGCGGTGAGTGTGGCGAGCACCTTGTCCCAGGTGCCTTCCGTGGCCATGCGGTGATGCCAGGTCCATACCGTCTGCCACGGCCCGAACACCTCCGGCAGATCCCGCCACGCGATCCCGCACCGATACCGGTAGACGATGCCCTCGACCATCAACCGCGCGTCCGCGAAGGGCCGTCCCCTGCGCCCGGTCGGGCGCGGCAGCATCTCCTCGAGCAACGACCACTGAGCATCCGAGAGCACCTGAAACCGCGTCACGACCTCAGACTCTCAGCGCGCCGCCGAACTATTTGTCAGACACGCCCTAGCTCTTTCTTGCCCTTGCCCTTGCTGCTTGTGCTTCTCGCCGATGTCGTCGCAGAGTCGCGCGCCCGGGCGATCAATCCACCATCTGCTCGGCCAGAAGATTGAGTCGTCGACCCGTCTCGTTCATGCGGAACCGCGGGGAGCGGTTGGGATGAGTGCCCCAGGATTCGACCGCGAGGAAAAGGCGCACTGGCGATTCCAGCTCGTCAAACCAGCCGCATTTTACTCGGCCTGGATACGCCGTCCTCTTCCGTCCGACGGCGCCTGACCCAGCTTTTGGTTCGGCGACGGCCTACAGGGCTGAAGTTAGTGATGAGCTAGATCGGCAAGACCGTCCCGCTGATGAGTCCTTGGAGCGAGTAGACGAGCATTGTCCACAGCCCGCCGATCAGGAAGATGCCGATTCCGATCACTGCGACGCCGCTGGCGATGTTGATCGCGCGGATGTGCCGGCGCAGGAACGCGGTCGCTGTGGTCGCCCATCCCAGCCCGGCGGCGAGGGCCAGGAACGGCAGGCCGAGGCCGACACAGTACACGGTGGCGAGCAGTGCGCCCCGTGGTGCCGATGCGGCGCTGAGGCTGAGTGCGGAGATCGCAGCGAGCGTGGGGCCGAGACGGGGCGTCCAACCGAGGCCGAAGGCGATGCCCAGCATAGATGCGCCGGCCAGGCCGGTTGAGGGTCTGATGCCGAGTTTCGCGGTGCGCTGTGCTGCAGGCCGGAAGTCGGTGCGGTGGAGACCATAGAATCCGACGACTACGGTGGTGGAGCCTTCGGGAGGTCGCGGATGACGGTCGTTTTCGTCCTCAATGCGGCCTCATCCTCGGTCAAGTGGAGACTGGTCGACGGGGAAACGGGCACGACGATCCGGGGCGGCGTCGTGGAGCGGCTCGGCCACGCCGGTGCGGATGGGCGTGAGCACGGCGCCGTGATCAGCACGCTGCTGGCCGGACTGGAGCACGAGCGCATCGCGGTCATCGGCCACCGCGTCGTGCACGGCGGCGACCGATTCGCAGCGGCTGCGCTGATTACTGACGAGGTTGAACATCAGATCGACGAGCTCGCCACCCTGGCTCCGTTGCACAACCCGGTCAACCTGACCGGCATCCGCGCCGCGCGCGCCGCCTTCCCGGACATCCCGAACGTCGCGGTGTTCGACACCGCGTTCCACCGCACCCTGCCGGCTGCGTCGGCATCGTATGCGCTTCCCGCAGACCTCGTCCAGCGACATCAGATCCGCCGATACGGCTTCCACGGCATCTCCTACCACCACGTCTCCGCCCGCACCGCCGAACTGCTCGGGCGCCCGCTGTCGGAGCTTCGGCTGATCATCTTCCACCTGGGCAACGGGGCATCCGCTTGCGCAATGGCCGGCGGCCGCTCGGTGGAAACCTCGATGGGCATGACGCCGCTGGAGGGGCTCGTGATGGGCACTCGCGCCGGCGACCTGGATCCGGGGGTGCTCCTCGCGCTCGGCCGCGCCGGCGTCGCATGGGATCGGCTGGAGGCGCTGCTCACGCGCGAGAGCGGCCTGCGGGCGCTGGCCGGCACCGAGGACATGCGCGACATCCACGCCGCGGCCGCCGCTGGGGATGCGAGAGCCGCCGCTG
Source organism: Microbacterium sp. HA-8 (assembly GCF_046111165.1). Lineage (NCBI taxonomy): Bacteria > Bacillati > Actinomycetota > Actinomycetes > Micrococcales > Microbacteriaceae > Microbacterium > Microbacterium sp. HA-8. The sequence goes on along the minus strand of NZ_CP162025.1, from coordinate 428,203 downwards.
CGCTCGACGTCTACCATCACCGGCTGCGCCACTATCTCGGCGCCTACCTCGCCCAGCTCGGCGGAGCGGACGCGATCGTCTTCACCGGCGGCGTCGGCGAGAATGCCGCCGCGACGCGCGCGGCGGTGGTCTCCGGCATGGCGGGCCTGGGCATCCTGATCGACCCGGCACGCAACGTGGCGAGGGCCGACGGGGCGCGAGCGATCTCGGACCCGAGCTCACCGGTCGCCGTGCTGATCGTTCCCACGGACGAGGAGCTCGAGATCGCCCGGCAGTCGCTCGCAGCGGTCAGCGTCTAGCGGTTCCGTCGACGTCGGAGGAGGCGGTCTCGTTCGTCCGATGCCGTCGGATGACGTTCAAGACGAGGACGGTTGCGAGCACCAGTGCCAGCACGAACATGGTCGCGATGAACCACAGGAAGTCCGAGCCGATCAGGATGTTGCTGATGACGAAGCGGCCGAAGGCGACGAGCACCCCGGCCGCCGTGCCGAGGTAGAGCCACAGCGTGCGGCGGGACAGCAGGGTCGCGCCGATGCCCAGCAGCACGATCCCGAACCCCGCGATGAAGCCGCCCCAGGTCGAGAAGACGATCCCGAGCCAGTCCACGAATGCCACTGGCAGCGTGGCGGCGTCGATACCCGTATGCCGGATGTCTTCTGGCAGGAGGGAGGGTCGAAGGAACAGGAAGTAGACCCCGATCCCGAGGGTGAAGACGCCGAGCGCGGTCGTGAGAGCGCCGCCAAGCAGGTCCTTCCGGAGACGTTCCTGAGTGGGCATCCGAGACATCCGTCCTGTTCGACCGTGGGGCGCGTTCTCGCCTGGACCTGTGCCGGTGAGATATGCCCTGGGCGCCAAGCGTTGCACAGGACACCCCGATCGGGCGAGAGCGGTCAGAGCCGGTCCAGGATGAACTGCACCCGCTCCTCGGCGCTGAGGACCGGAACCCGCACGACCGGCAAGGGCAGCGCTTCGTACACCTGGGTCAGCAGTTCGTGGATGCGCTGCTGGGCGGCGGTGTCCTCGGTGCGGGCGTAGTCGGCGGCCAGGGGCAGCAGGTCGAGGATGAACGTCGTGCGGTAGTCGACGTGCTCGAGCGCGGTGAGCAGGGCGGGGTCGGGCTCGAGATCGAGGAAGCGGTAGTAGGCGAGGGAGTCGGGGACGGCCCGGTCGAGGAACACGGTGGCGTCCGGGTCGAGGGCAGCTTCCTCCGCGAGCTGCATGTCCAGGACGCCGCGCTGGAACTGCCGCTGCTTCGCCCGGACCTCCTCGACGGTGCGGCCGGCGATGCGCTGCAGGTCGAGATAGTGCCGGGCATGCTCGATGGTGGTGGTGTAGCCGCGGTCCCGCAGCAGGTTCACGGTGGTGGTCTTGCCCGAGCTGGGCCCGCCGGTGATGACGTACCAGTTGGTCACGTTCGCCCTTTCGCTCTGCCCGCTCCGGGAATATCCTCTTCACGAAGTACCTTATACCGCTAGAGGGTATACGATCGACGTCGGAGGTGGCTGAGATGGCACACGGATACGTGGATGACAAGCAGGCGCTGCTGGCGCGGTTGCGTCGGGCGGAGGGGCAGGTGCGCGGGATCGCGCGGATGGTCGACGAGGACGTGTACTGCATCGACATCCTGACCCAGGTCTCGGCGGCGACGAAGGCGCTGGAGTCGGTCGCGCTGACGCTGCTGGAGGACCATCTCGGGCATTGCGTCGCGCAGGCGACCGCGCAGGGCGGCCCGGTCGCGGAGGAGAAGCTCCGCGAGGCGAACGCCGCGATCGCGCGGCTGGTCCGCTCCTAGAACGTTCACACCACACGCATCGACACGCTCACGAAAGAAGCACAACATGACCGGACAAGGATTCCAGGAACTCGGCCTGCAGGCGACGAACGGCGGTGGCTGCGCCTGTTGCGCCCCCACCTCCCACGCCGCCACGGCCAACACCACCGCCTCCGCGACGGCGCAACCGGCATCGGGCGAGGTGTCGGCGCAGTTCCTGGTGGAGGGGATGACGTGCTCGCACTGCGTGCGCAGCGTCACCGAGGAGGTCTCCGCGATCGACGGGGTCTCCGGCGTCGAGGTCGACCTGCACGCCGGCGGCGTGTCCACGGTGACCGTGTCCAGCACCGCCCCGGTGGACGCGGAGCGGGTGCGGGAGGCGGTCGAGGAGGCCGGGTACAGCCTCGCCGCAGCCTCATGAGCACGCTGGACGTCGATCTCGACATCACCGGGATGACCTGCGCGTCGTGCGCGACGCGGGTCGAGCGGAAGCTGAACAAGCTGCCCGGGGTGGAGGCGACGGTCAACTTCGCCACCGAGAAGGCCCGCGTGCACTCGGAGTCCCCGGTGCCGGTGGAGGAGCTGATCGCGGCGGTCGAGCAGGCGGGGTACGGAGCGAGCCTCCCAGCCCCGCCTGTGCCCGACACGGCTGAGCAGACCATCCCGCGGGACGATGAGCTGGCGTCGCTGCGGCAGCGGCTGATCGTCTCGGCGGTGCTGGCGGTGCCGGTCGCGGTGCTGTCGATGATCCCCGCCCTGCAGTTCACCTACTGGCAGTGGCTCACGCTCACCCTGGCCGCGCCGGTGGTGGTGTGGGGGGCGTGGCCGTTCCACCGCGCCGCGGCGATCAATGCCCGGCACGGGGCGGCGACGATGGACACTCTGATCAGCGTCGGGGTGCTGGCCGCGTTCGGCTGGTCGCTGTACGCGCTGTTCTTCGGCGGTGCGGGGATGCCGGGAATGCGGATGAGCGTCACCTTCGTCGGCACCCCGCAGGCCGGTGGCCACGAGGTGTACCTGGAGGTCGCCGCGCTGGTGACCGTGTTCATCCTCCTCGGCCGCTACCTCGAGGTTCGTGCCAAGCGGCAGTCCGGCGAGGCCCTGCGCGCCCTGCTGGAGCTCGGCGCCAAGGACGCAGTGATCCTCCGCGAAGGCACTGAGCAGCGCGTCCCCGTCGCACAGCTCGTTCCGGGTGATGTCGTGGTGGTGCGGCCGGGTGAGAAGATCCCCGCCGACGGCCTCGTCACCGAGGGAATGTCCGCGGTGGACGAGTCGATGCTGACCGGCGAGTCCGTGCCGGTCGAAGTCGCCCCCGGCTCCCGCGTGGTCGGCGCGACTGTGAACACCGGCGGGCGCCTGCTCGTGCAGATCACCCGCGTCGGCGCCGACACCGAGCTGGCCCGGATGGCGCGGCTGGTCGAGGAGGCGCAGACCGGCAAGGCCCAGGTGCAGCGCCTCGCCGACCGGGTGTCGGCCGTCTTCGTCCCCATCGTCATCGCTCTCGCCCTGATCGCGTTCGCCGGGTGGCTGATCGCGGGAGCGCCGCCGGAGGTCGCGTTCACCGCCGCGGTGACCACTCTGATCATCGCCTGCCCGTGCGCGCTGGGGCTGGCGACGCCGACCGCTCTGCTGGTCGGCACCGGCCGCGGCGCCCAGCTGGGCATCCTCATCCGCGGACCCCAGGTGCTGGAGCAGACCCGCCGCATCGACACCGTCGTGCTCGACAAGACCGGCACCATCACGGCCGGCACCATGACCGTCACCGGCGTCCACCCCGCTCCCGGCACCGATGAGGCGCAGCTGATCCGGTTCGCCGCGGCGCTCGAGCACGGCTCTGAGCACCCCATCGGCCGCGCGATCACCGCCGCCGCGGATGGCCCGGTGGATGCGGTGGAGTCGTTCGCCGCCGAGTCAGGGCAGGGCGTGCAGGGCATCGTCGACGGCCGCATGGTCGCCGCCGGCCGCGCCACCTGGATCACCGGGCAATGGGCGATCGCGATCCCCGACGAGCTCGCCGGGACGATCGCGGCCGACGAGGCCGCGGGCGCGACCGTGACCGTGGTGGCGTGGGACGGGCAGGCGCGCGGCGCGATCAGCGTCGCCGACACCATCAAGCCCACCAGCCGTGAGGCGATCGCCCGACTGCGCGGGCTCGGGCTGACCCCGATCCTGCTCACCGGCGACAACCCCGGCGCCGCCCGCACCATCGCCGACGACGCCGGCATCGAGGACGTCCGCGCCGGAGTCACCCCGCAGGGCAAGCTCGACACAATCCGGGAGCTGCAGGCATCCGGCCGGGTGGTCGCGATGGTGGGCGACGGCGTGAACGACGCCGCCGCCCTCGCCCAAGCGGACCTCGGCATCGCGATGGGCACCGGTACCGACGCGGCCATCACCGCCGCGGACCTGACCATCGTCTCCGGCGACCTGCTCCTGGTCCCGGACGCGATCCGGCTCGCCCGCCGCACCCTGGGCACCATCAAGGGCAACCTGTTCTGGGCGTTCGCGTACAACGTCGCCGCGATCCCGGTCGCGATGCTCGCCCTGCTCAACCCCATCCTCGCCGCCGCCGCGATGGCGTTCAGCAGCGTGTTCGTGGTCACCAACAGCCTCCGACTGCGCCGGTTCCGCCTCCTGCCCGCCCCGACGCCCACCGTCCTGACGCCCAGCCGCGACACCACCCCCGTCCACGCCTGACACCCACGCAAGGAGACCGCCATGACGCACGACCGCGACCACACCGGCCACGACGCCGCCGCGCACGATCACGGGTCCCACGAGCATCATCACCACGAGCCCCCGGCCGGAGCGACCAACCTCGTCACCTGCCCGGTCATGCCCGGCAACCAGGTCGACCCGGCATGGGCCGAGAAGCGCGGCCTGTTCCGCGACTACGAAGGCACCCGGTACTGGTTCTGCTGCCCCGAGTGCGGGCCGCTGTTTGACGCCGACCCCGCCCGCTACGCCAACGCCGCCTGACCCACGACGGCAGGGAAAGGGGGCGCGGGATGGATACAGCGGTCGGGCTGGTGCAGGCCTACCTGCGGGTGAACGGGTACTTCACCGTCGCCGAGTACCCGGTGCTGGACGCGACCGGTCCGGACGGGCCGCGCACCGTCACCGACCTGGACATCCTCGCGATCCGACTGCACCACATCCGCGGCGACGACCCCGACCCGGCCCTCGGCGCCCGCCCCGGGGCGCCGGACATGATCGTCGGCGAGGTCAAGGAGGGCGCCCCGAAGCTGAACCCCGCGATGCGCGACCCCGCGGTGCTGGAGGCCGCGTTCGCCCGGTTCGGCTGTTGCACCCCCGCCGACGCGCCCGCGCTCGTCCAGGAGCTGCTGACGGCCGGGCAGGTCCTCGCCCCGGAGGGCCACCTGATCCGCACGGTCGCGTTCGGCAACACCGCCCGCCCCAATCTGTCCCGCTCCTGGCACACCGTCCCCCTCGAGCACATCCTCGACTACCTCCGCGATCACCTCGCCCGCAACTGGGCCGTCGTCGGTCGCACCCAGATCAAGGACGACACCCTCGGGCTGCTGGCTCTGATGGAGAAGGCCCACCGCGCCGGAACGGGCCGCCGATGAGCCGGCTGCCGCGCACCGGTCCCCATCCGGGACCATCGCCCCTGGCCAGGCATCGGTCGGGCGACCAGCCTGGGCAGGACCGCCGTGCGCCCGATCGGCGCCGGTGGGGATCCAGGCACACCAGGGTACGCTGGACGCGGGAAGGAGGTCGGCGGTGAACCACATCCGAACCCTGGTGCACGCCCCATCCGGGCTGCACCGGCTGTTGCTGACCTTCGCGACCGCGCTCCTGCTGATCGCCGGCCTGCTGGCCATGCACACCCTCACCGGCACGCTCACCAGCGGGCACGCCGACACCCCCGCAGCGGCCTCCGAAGCCGCCCATGCCGCGCCTGCCTCTGACCTGGGCGGCACCGTCGCGACCGGGAGCATGCTCGAGGACACCATCGGGACAGGCCCCGAGGCTTCGGGCGGGCACTGTGAGGGCGACTGCGACGGCTCGGGCGGAATGCCGGACCATTCGATGCTGATGATGGCGTGCGTGCTGGCGCTGTTGGCCGCCACCATCGTGCTGCTCGCCCCGGCGCTGCTGGCCCGCCTGGGCACCGCCCTCGCCCTGCTGCGCCTGCACGGGCGGAATGTGCTCACCGCGTTACCGCACCCCCGACCACCTTCCCTCATCGTCCTGTCGATCAGTCGAACCTGATTCCCCGCCCTCCCGTCACCGCTGTGCCGGGAGATGCTGCGCCGTGCCCGCATACGGCACGGGAATCGACTCACCATTCGACCGACTAGACACGGACACCCACCCATGCGTTTCCGCATTCTCGCGCTGAGCACCGGCGCGCTCGCCGCTGCGCTCGTGCTCGCCGGCTGCGCCCCCACCGACGGATCCATGCCCGGCATGGACCACGGCCCCGGCGGCATGACCAGCAGCACCCCCGCCCCCTCCGGGCAGGCATCGTTCAACTCCGCTGACGAGATGTTCGTCACGATGATGATCCCGCACCACGAACAGGCCATCGAGATGGCCGATCAGATTCTGGCCAAGGACGGCATCGACGAGCGGGTCGTGACCCTCGCCGAGCAGATCAAAGCCGCCCAAGGCCCCGAGATCCAGACCATGAAGGGCTGGCTCGAGGACTGGGGAATCCCCTACGACGACTCCATGTCCGACATGGGCGGGATGGGCGGCATGGACCACGGCAACGGGATGATGTCCGACGACGACATGGCCGCCCTGGACGCCGCCACCGGGGTCGAGGCGACCCGGCTGTTCCTCGAGGGCATGATCGGCCACCACCAGGGCGCCGTCACGATGGCCCAGATGGTGCTGGACAACGGGGAGAACCCGGACGTGGCCGCGCTCGCCCAGCAGATCATCGACGGACAGACCGCCGAGATCACCACCATGCAGGACATCCTCGCCACCCTCTGACCCGAACCCCTCGGGCGGGGCCGACCACCCCTGACCTGGCCCCGCCCGAGGCCCGGCGATCCGCCCGGCGCATCCGTCCTGACCGACAGCGTCGACCCGTCGAAAGGCCCGTCATGACTTCCCGGACTCTGGCCGCGTGCTTCGTGGGCATCATCCTCGCCCTGATCATCCTGTCCGCGGCGACCATTCTCTTCATCCAGGCGATCGCATGAGCAGCAACGCCACCACGATCACGGCCGCTGCCGTCGCCGCTGCTGCGGGCCTGCTGCTGACCGGCTGCACCTCCACGCCGACCGCCACCTCGGCACCCGCCCCGGATACCGGTCTCGGTCATGTGCACGGCATCGTCGACCTCGGCGGGAGCACCGTGCTGCTGGGCGCCCACGCAGGCCTCTACACCCTCACCGACACCGGCGACCTCTCCGGCCCCCTGGGAGGCGCGGACTTCGACGCGATGGGCCTGACCGCCGACGGCGACGTCCTCTACGCCTCCGGGCACCCGGGACCGAACACCCCGGCGGAGCTCGGCGAGCACAACCTGGGACTCATCCGAAGCACCGACGCCGGGACCACCTGGGAGCCGGTCGCGTTCACCGGGCAGGAGGACTTCCACGTCCTCACCGCCGGAGACGGTGCGATCCACGGGATCGGGTCCAGCTCGATCACCATCCGCACCAGCACCGACGGCGGGACCACCTGGATCGACGGCGCCGAGCTCCCCGCCGCCGACCTCACCGTCACCACCGACGGCACCCTCTACGCCGCGACGCGGCAGGGCCTGCAGGAGAGCCGGGATGCGGGCGCCACCTTCGACCTCGTCGCGGATGCGCCGCCGCTCTACCTGGTGGAGGCGGACTCCACGGGCGGGCTGGTCGGCGTCGACACCGACGGCACCCTCTGGCGACTCACCGGCACCGGATCCTGGGACAGCGTCGGTGCCGCCACGGGCACCGTCCAGGCGCTCGGGAACGCAGATGGGGCGGTCGTGCTCGTCGACGACCGCGGCATCGTCTGGATCCACGGCACCGAGACCACCGTCGTCCTCCCGGCAGGGACCGCACAATGACCACTATCACCATGACCACATTCGGCGGCCTCGGCCGCGAACCGCGAGGAGACCGACCATGAGCACCGCACCGGCCCGCTGGGCATACCGCACCATCGCCGTCACCCCGGAACGACTGGAGGAGGTGGATGCGTGGTGGCGGGCGGCGAACTACCTGAGCATCGGGCAGATCTACCTGCTCGACAACCCGCTGCTGCGCGACCCGCTCACCGCGGAGCACATCAAGCCTCGACTACTGGGGCACTGGGGCACCACCCCGGGCCTGAACTTCCTGTACGCCCACCTCAACCGGGCGATCACCGACCGGGATCTGAACACCCTGTACGTGACCGGGCCGGGGCACGGCGGGCCGGGCATGGTCGCCAACGCCTACCTGGACGGCACCTACACGGAGCTGTACCCGCGGATCGACCGCACCGAGGAGGGGCTCAAGGCGCTGTTCCGGCAGTTCTCCTTCCCCGGCGGCATCCCCTCGCACGCGTCCCCGGACACGCCCGGGTCGATCAACGAGGGCGGCGAGCTCGGCTATTCCCTCGTCCACGCCTACGGCGCCGCGTTCGACAACCCGGACCTGCTGGTCGCGTGCGTGATCGGCGACGGGGAGGCCGAGACCGGGCCGCTGGCGACCGCGTGGCACGGCAACAAGTTCCTCAACCCAGCCGCGGACGGGGTGGTGCTACCGATCCTGCACCTGAACGGGTACAAGATCGCCAACCCGACGGTGCTGTCCCGCATCCCCGAGGACGAGCTGGTCGCGCTGCTGCGCGGCTACGGCCACGAGCCGTTCGTGGTCACCGTCGGCTTCGACGGCGAGGACCCGCGGGAGTCCCACGCCCGGTTCGCCGGCGTGCTGGACGAGGTGCTGGACCGGATCGCGGACATCAAGACCGCCGCGGCGGCCGGCACCCTGGAAGGCCGGCCGGCGTGGCCAGCGATCGTGCTGCGCAGCCCGAAAGGCTGGACCTGCCCGCCGGTGATCGACGGGCTCCCCGTGGAGGGCACCTGGCGGTCCCACCAGGTGCCGCTCGCCGAGGTCCGCGACACCCCCGAGCACCTGCAGCTCCTCCAGGACTGGCTGGCCTCCTACCGGCCCGACGAGCTCTTCGACGCCGACGGCGCCCCGTTCCCCGCCACGGTCGCCGCCGCCCCGGCCGGAGCGCGGCGGATGAGCGCTAACCCGGTCGCGAACGGCGGGCAGCTGACCGTCCCGCTGCGCCTGGGCGACTTCCGCGACCACGCCCACCCGGTCGACCCCGAGGCGCGAGGCACGGGAACGGCGGAGGCGACCCGGATGCTCGGCGAATGGCTCGCCGACGTGATCCGGCGCAACCCGGACAACTTCCGCATCTTCGGCCCCGACGAGACCGCCTCCAACCGGCTCGCCCCGCCCGTGTTCGAGGCCACCGGCAAGCAGTGGAACGCGACCGTGCTGCCGGTGGACGAGCATCTGGCGCCGACCGGGCGGGTGATGGAGGTGCTCAGCGAGCACCAGTGCCAGGGCTGGCTCGAAGGGTACGTCCTCACCGGCCGGCACGGCCTGTTCAACTGCTACGAGGCGTTCACGCACATCGTCGACTCGATGTTCAACCAGCACGCCAAATGGCTCGAAGCCGCCAGCGAGGTGCCCTGGCGGGAACCGGTGCCGAGCTTCAACTACCTGCTCTCCAGCCACGTCTGGCGGCAGGACCACAACGGGTTCAGCCACCAGGACCCCGGGTTCATCGACCTCGCCCTGAACAAGAGCCCCGACATCGTCCGCGTCTACCTCCCGTTCGACGCGAACACGCTGCTGTCCACCTACGACCACTGCCTGCGCTCCACCGGCTACATCAACGTCGTCGTCGCCGGAAAGCAGCCCGCCCCGCAGTGGCTCACCATGGACGAGGCGATCGAGCACTGCACCCGGGGCCTGGGCATCCTGCCCTGGGCCGGCACCGAGACCGAGGGCGCCGAGCCGGACGTGGTGCTCGCCGCCGCCGGCGACGTGCCCACCCTCGAGGTGCTCGCCGCGGCCGCGTTGCTGCGCGAGCACATCCCTGACCTGTCCGTGCGGGTCGTGAACGTGGTCGACCTGACCCGTCTGCAATCCGAGGACCAGCACCCGCACGGCCTGCCGGACCGGGAGTTCGACGCGATCTTCACCCCCGACAAGCCGGTGATCTTCGCCTACCACGGCTACCCGTGGCTGATCCACCGTCTCACCTACAAGCGCGCCGGGCACCAGAACCTGCACGTCCACGGCTTCGTGGAGAAGGGCACCACCACGACCCCGTTCGACATGGTCATGCTCAACGACCTCGACCGCTACCGGCTCGCGATCGACGTCCTCGACCACGTCCCGGGCCTTGCCGCGACCCACGCGCAGCTGCGGCAGGAACTCGTCGACGCCCGCCTGCGCGCCCGCGCCCACACCCGCGAGCACGGCACCGACATCCCCGCCGTCGCCGACTGGCGCTGGCCCCACCCCGACACCGACCCGAACCGCCCCTCCACCGCGAAGGAAATCCGATGACCGACACCAAGACCGTGACCCTGCAGGTCAGCGGCATGGTCCGCGCGACCTCCAAGAACGTCACCGAAGCCCACCTCGCCCGCCAGCCGGGCGTCCTGTCCGTCGACGCGAACCCGGTCTCCCAGACCGCGACCGTCACCTACGACCCGCAGACCACCTCGGTCGCGCACCTGCAGCAGTGGGTGATCGAATGCGGCTACCACTGCGCCGGGCAGTCCGTCCCGGACCACATCTGCGACCCCGCCCACGAACCCCACGAGCACGCCGACCACCACGACCACGCCGAGCACGATGCCCACGCCGAGCATGACGCGCACGACGGCTATCAGGAGCACGCCGAGCACGAGGGACGCGCGGTCTCCACCGGTCATGACACCCCGGCGGGGCACGAGCACCCGCACCCGGCAGCGGACCACGCTGACCACTCCGCAGTGGACGCCGGTGAGCATGCCGGTCACGCTCCGGCCACCGAGGGTGGGCACGATCACGGGGCTCAGCCGGCCGGCCGCAGCGCGCAGGATGTGATGGGCCACGGCGGGCATCACGGCGGCATGTCGATGGCGGCGATGATCCGCGACATGCGCAACCGGTTCCTGGTCGCGTTGATCCTGTCGATCCCGATCACCTTGTGGTCCCCGATCGGCCGGGAGGTGCTCGGCTTCGAGGTGCCGGCCCCGTTCGGGCTGCGCGACGACGTGTTCATGCTGATCCTGTCGCTGCCGGTGATCTTCTACTCGGCCTGGATCTTCTTCGACGGCGCCTACCGGGCTCTGCGCGCCCGCACCCTGGACATGATGGTGCTGGTCGCGGTCGGTGTCGGCGCCGGCTGGATCTACAGCCTGGTCATCACCCTCACCGGAGGCGGCGAGGTGTTCTACGAAGCCGCCACCGTGCTGGCCACCTTCGTGCTGCTCGGCCACTGGGTCGAGATGCGCGCCCGGGGAGGTGCGAACGACGCCATCCGCCGGCTGCTGGAGCTCGCGCCCGCCCGCGCGGTCGTCCTCCGCGACGGAGAGGAGGTCGAGATCCCCACCTCCGAGGTCGTCCCCGGCGACCTCATGCTCATCCGCCCCGGCGCGAAAGTCCCCACCGACGGCGTCGTCGAGGACGGCGAGTCCGAGATCGACGAGTCGATGGTCACCGGCGAGTCCATGCCGGTCGAGAAGGCGCCCGGCTCGGAGGTGATCGGGGCGACCGTGAACACCGTCGGCACGCTCCGGGTGCGTGCCACGAAGGTCGGCGCGGACACCGCGCTGGCGCAGATCGTGAAGCTGGTGCAGGAGGCGCAGAACTCCAAGGCCCCCGGCCAGCGCCTCGCCGACCGGGCCGCGTTCTGGCTCGTTCTGCTCGCCCTCGTCGGCGGCACCCTGACCTTCCTGGTGTGGTTCCTCGCCGGGGCGGAGCTGCCGATGGCGATCCTGTTCGCGATCACCGTCGTCGTCATCACCTGCCCCGACGCCCTCGGGCTCGCCACGCCGACCGCGATCATGGTCGGCACGGGCCTGGGCGCCAAGCGCGGCGTGCTGTTCAAGAACGCGACCGGCATCGAGACCGCCGCGCACATCGACACCGTCGTGCTGGACAAGACCGGCACGCTCACCAAGGGCGAGCCGGAGGTCACCGACTACATCCCCATCGGCATGGACGACCTGGAGCTGCTCGCCCTCGCCGCCGCGCTCGAGCGGGAGTCGGAGCACCCGCTGGCCAAGGCGATCGTCACCTACGCCGACAGCCGGAACATCCCGCGCCGCACCGCGTCCGCGTTCCGCAACGTCACCGGGCAGGGCGCGATCGCCACCGTGGACGGGAAGCAGGTGGTGCTCGGCAACGCCCGGCTGATGGCCGCGCAGGGCATCGACACCGGCCCGGTCGTCTCGCAGCAGCAGGCCCTCGCGGACGGCGGCCGCACCGCGATCATGTTCGCCGTCGACGGGCAGATCGCCGGCGTGATCGCCCTCGCCGACGCCCCCCGCGACACCGCGAAAGCCGCGATCGACGCACTCCACGAGCAGGGCATCGAGGTGGCGATGCTCACGGGCGACAACAAGGCCACCGCCGAGCGCATCGCCTCGCTGCTGGGCATCGACACCGTGATCGCCGACGTGCTCCCCGAGGACAAGTCCGCCAAGATCGCCGAGCTCCAGGCATCCGGCAAGAAGGTCGCGATGGTCGGCGACGGCGTCAACGACGCCCCCGCCCTCGCCCAGGCGGACCTCGGCATCGCGATCGGCGCCGGCACCGACGTCGCCATCGAGACCGCCGATGTCGTCCTGATGCGCTCCGACCCGCTGGACGTGGCGATCGCGCTGAAGATCGGGAAGGGCACGCTGCGGAAGATGCGGCAGAACCTCGGCTGGGCCATCGGCTACAACGCGATCGCGCTGCCGATCGCCGCCGGCGTGTTCTACCCCGCGTTCGGGATCATGCTCTCCCCGGAGATCGCCGCCATCAGCATGTCCGGCTCCAGCGTGATCGTCGCCGTCAACGCGCTCCTGCTCAAGCGGCTCCGGCTGCCCGCCCAGCAGGCCCCCGCGGCCCCGGCAGAGGCGAGCAGCCTCGCCCCGGCGTCGACGCCCGGCGGCGCCTCATGACCGGACGCGAGGCGCCGCGATGACTCCGCGGTCGGCAGAGCGCGGGACTCACCACCTCGATGCCGTCTACGACGCGGTGCTGTTCGACATGGACGGCGTGGTCACGAACACCGCCGCGATCCATGCCGCCGCGTGGAAGCAGCTGTTCGACGAGGTGCTGCGAGACCCGCGTGTGCAGGTGGACGACCCCGAGACGACCTTCGACCCGGTCGCCGACTACCGCCGCTATGTGGATGGGCGAACCCGCGAGGACGGGGTATCGGCGTACCTGACGGCCCGTGGGATCGCCCTGGACGCCGGAGATCCCGACGACCCACCAACGGCGTGGACGATCGCGGGGCTCGCGGCGCGCAAGAACGAGCTGTTCCTGGCGGAGCTGGGCACCCGCGGGCTGCGCGTCTATCCGGGCACCGTGGCGCTGCTGCATCGCCTGCGGGGCGCGGCCGTTCCGGTCGGGCTGGTCACCGCGAGCCGGAACGCGCACCAGATGCTCGCCGCCGCAGGACTGGCCGGCTGCTTCGACACCGTGGTGGACGGCCGGATCGCGCTCTCGCATCACCTGAAAGGCAAGCCGGATCCCGCCATGTTCGTCGAGGCAGCCCGGCGACTGGGTGTCGCTGCGGCCCGCACCGCGGTCGTCGAGGACTCGGTCGCCGGTGTGGCGGCCGGGAGGCGCGGAGGCTTCGGCTTCGTCGTCGGCATCGACCGCGCCGGAGCGCGGGAGCAGCTCGAGGCCGCGGGCGCCGACCTCGTCCTGGCCGATGTCGCCGAGCTCGACCTGGGCGTCTCCACCACGGATCCGTGGCAGCTGGTCTACGACGGCTTCGACCCCGCGCACGAAGGGCACCGGGAGGCGCTCACCGCGCTGGGCAACGGCTACCTGGCCACCCGGGGCGCCCGGCCCGAGCACCACGACGACGGCATCCACTATCCCGGCACCTACCTCGCCGGCGTGTACAACCGGCTGGCGAGCACCATCCACGGGCGCGAGCTCGAGGAGGAGCATCTCGTCAACACTCCCAACTGGCTTCCGGTGGACCTCCGCCTCGGAGACGGGCCGTGGCTGTCCACCGGCCAGGTCGTGACGCACAGCGAACGACGCGAGCTCGACCTGCGCCGCGGCCTGGTCGTCCGCCGCGCGGTCCTCACCGGTCCGAACGGGGATCGACTCGACTTCGTGCAGACGACGTTCACCTCCCTGGACGAGCCTCACCTGGCCGTGCTGGAAACCACGCTCACCGCCCCCGACTGGAGCGGCACGGTCACCCTCCGCGCCGGGATCGACGCCGGGGTGCGCAACAGCAACGTGGCCGCGTATCTCGGATCGGACGCCACCCACCTCACGCAGCCGACGTTCCGCCAGGTCGGCGACACCACCCTCTGCGAGGTGCGGACCCGGCAGAGCCGGGTCCACATCGCCACCGCCGTCCGCTCGACCCTCACCGGAACCGACAGCGCGACCGATCACCGCATCGACACGCCATCGCAGCACACCCGGGAGCTGCGCATCCCTCTGGAGCAGGGTCGACCGGTCACCCTCACCAAGACGGCCGCGATCTACACCTCCCACGATCGGGCCATCAGCGAGCCGGGTGGTGCCGCCCTGACCCTGCTCACCGAACGCGGTGGCGACGTCGAGGCGCTGCGGGAACGCCACGCGGCGGCGTGGCGGCGACTCTGGGAACGCTTCGCGGTCACCCTGGACGCCGACACGCACAGCCGACTCATCCTGAACCTGCACGTCTTCCACCTGCTCCAGACCCTCTCGCCGCACACCGTCGAGCTCGACGCCGGGGTGCCCGCCCGCGGCCTGCACGGCGAGGGGTATCGGGGGCACGTCTTCTGGGACGAGGTGTTCGTCCTGCCCGTGATCGCTCTGCGCACGCCCGAGATCAGCCGGGCGCTGATCGACTACCGCTGGCGGCGACTGGACGCCGCCCGCGCCGCGGCGACCGCCGCCGGACTCCGCGGAGCCCTCTTCCCCTGGCAGAGCGGCAGCGACGGTCGCGAGGAGACGCCCGAGGCGCTCTACAACCCGCGCTCCGGTCGGTGGATGCCGGACAACTCCCACCGTCAACGCCACGTCGGCCTCGCCATCGCCTACAACGCCTGGCAGCACTACCAGGCCACCGGCGACCTCGAGTGGCTCGCCGAACGCGGCGGCGAGCTCATCATCGAGGTCGCCCGCCTGTTCGCCTCGCTCGCCGAGCACGACACTGCCACCGACCGCTTCCACATCGCCGGGGTGATGGGACCCGACGAGTTCCACGACGGCGCCCCGGACGCTCCCGGCAGCGGCCTGCGCGACAACACGTACACCAACGTCCTCGCCTCGTGGGTCGCCACGCGAGCGGCCCGGACACTCGCCCTGCTCCACGGGCACCGCGGCGAGGGCCTCCGCGACCGGCTCCGCGTCACCGACGAGGAGATCGCGGGGTGGGCCCGGCTCAGCACACGACTGGCGGTGGGGTTCCACCGCGACGGCATCCTCACCCAGTTCGACGGCTACGAGAGCCTGCAGGAGCTGGACTGGGACCACTACCGCGAGGAGTACGGGAACATCGGCCGGCTCGATCTCATCCTCGAGTCCGAGAACGACAGCACCAACCGGTACAAGCTCGCCAAGCAGCCCGACGTCGTCATGCTGGTCTACCTGCTCGGTCACGACGGGCTCCGGGCGCAACTCGCCACGCTCGGCTACCCGTTCTCCGAGCAGGACCTGACCCGCACGGTCGAGTACTACCTCGCGCGCACCGCCAACGGGTCGACGCTCAGCCGAGTCGTGAACGCCTCCGTCCTGGCCGGCATCGACCCGTCCCGCTCCTGGATCGCGTTCCGCGAGGCGCTGATCGCCGATCTCGACGACTCCCAGGGCGGCACCACCCGCGAAGGGATCCACCTCGGCGCGATGGCCGGCACCATCGACCTGCCCGTCCGCTCCTTCGCCGGCATGGCCCTCGGTGACGACGAGCTCGTCTTCGCCCCCCGACTGCCGCCGAACCTCACCCGGGTCGGGTTCCAGATCCGATACCGCGGCCACCTCGTCGACGTGATGCTCCGTGACCGCAGCCTGGAGCTTCGCGTGCACGCCGGCTCAGCACCCGCGATCCACGTGCGCGTCGGCGCGGTCGCCGTGCCGCTCTCGGCCGGACAGACCAAGACGTTCGCGATCGGCCCGGGCACCTCGGCCCGCGACGCGACCAACCGCGAAGGAGGCCTCGACTGATGAGCACGCATCGGAGCCGGTATCGGCGCATCGCCACCATCCTCGAGCACCACGGACTCGGGCTCGGCCTCGGGCTGCTCGGGCTGGAGAAGTGGATTCCCTTCAACAAAGGCGTTCTCGGGCATGCGCGCCGGGACGAGCCCTACACCAGTCCGGAACACCTCCGACTCGCCCTCGAGGAGCTCGGACCGACCTTCATCAAACTCGGCCAGCTGCTGTCCACCCGCAACGACCTGCTGCCCGCCGCTTACCTCGCCGAGTTGGTCAAGCTTCAGGACGCCGCGCCGCCCGAGGCCTGGGAGCCGATGAAGGCGGTGATCCGCGAGGAGCTCGGCGCGGACCCCGAACAGCTCTTCGCACAGTTCGACCCGCAACCGCTGGCCGCCGCGTCGATCGGGCAGGCATACGCTGCGACCCTTCACGACGGCACCCAGGTCGTCGTGAAGGTCCGCCGACCCGGCGCGGTCGCCCAGATCCACGAAGACCTGGAGATCCTGCAGAACCTCGCCGAGCGCGCCGACAAGCGGTGGGATGCCGCCCGCCAGTACAACCTGCCGGGCATCGTCGAGGAGTTCTCCCGCACGCTGCGCGCCGAGCTCGACTATCTGCAGGAGGGCCGGAACGCGGAGCGGTTCGCCGCCGACTTCGCCGACTCACCCGACGTCGCCGTCCCCCAGGTGTTCTGGGAGACGACCACGTCACGCGTGCTGACCCTGGAACGGATGCACGGCATCCGAGTCGACGACCTGCCCGCCCTGGACGCGGCCGGCATCGACCGGAACCAGCTGGCCAGGCGAGGCGCAGACCTCATCCTCACCATGGTGTTCGAGAACCGCTTCTTCCACGCCGACCCGCACCCGGGCAACCTGTTCATCCAAACCGACGGATCCATCGCCCTCATCGACTTCGGCATGGTCGGCCAACTCGACGAAGAGGTCACCGAGCAGCTCTCCGACGTGCTGCTCGCCTTCACCCGCGGAGACTCCAACGCGCTCGCCACCGCCCTGCTCGCGCTCTCGATCACCAAGAACACCTCCGACCGCGGCGAGCTAGGCCGCTCCCTGGACGTCTTCGTGTCGCGGTATCTCGGACGCCCCCTGTCCGACATTAACCTCAGCCACCTGCTCGGAGAGCTGCTCGCCCTGCTGCGACACCACCACCTCCAGCTGCCGCAGCAGATCGCTCTGCTGTTCAAGGTCCTGATGATGGGCGAGGCACTGGCGGCACGGCTCGACCCCGAGTTCGAGATGCTGCAGGCGCTCACCCCCTTCTCGGAGCGGATCGTGCAGCGACAGTTCTCCCTCCCCGCCCTGGCGAAACGCTGGGCACAGGCATCCGCGGATGCCGGAGCACTGCTGCTCGAGCTGCCCGGAACACTCAAGCAGCTCCGGCGGGTGCTGGAGAACGGCGGCCTCGAGGTGCACCTGCGCGCGGCCGAACTGGAACCGCTCGTGGGACGGGCTGAACGGATCGGCAATCGCCTGATCGCCGGCATGATCACCGCCGCCCTGATCAACGGCATCGGCGAACTCGTCAGCGGGAACACGAGATGGCGCTCGCGGGAAGGCGTCATGATCGGCGCCGGCGCGAGCGTGGTCACCGCACTCGGCGGCTACCTGCTCTGGACCACGCGGCGACGGCGATGACCGCCGCGGCTCCCATCCCTCATCAGAAAGGCACGCACATGAACACCATTCGAGTCGGCGTCAACGGCTACGGCGTCATCGGCAAGCGCGTCGCCGACGCGGTCCTGCTGCAGTCGGACATGGACCTGGTCGGCGTCGCGGACATCGCCACCGACTGGCGGATCAAGTCCGCAGCGAACCGCCTGCCCGTGTTCGCCTCCACCATCGAGGCGCAGCAGGCCATGCGGGGCGCCGACGTGCCCGCACAGGGAGTGCTCGACGACCTTCTCGCGCAGTGCGACGTCGTCGTCGACACCACCCCCAAGCATGTGGCAGCGGGAAACCTGGAGCGCTACCGCGCCCTCGGCGTCAAGGCAGTGCTCCAAGGCGGCGAGTCCCACTCCACCACCGGCCACTCCTTCGTCGCCCAAGCCAACTACGCCAGCGCCATCGGCAGGGACAGCACCCGGGTGGTCTCCTGCAACACCACCAGCATCGTGCGGATCCTCGGCGCGCTGGATGCGGCCGGACTCCTGCTGCGCGCCCGTGGGGTGCTCATCCGCCGCGCCACCGACCCGTGGGAATCGCACCTCGGCGGGATCATGAACACGATGGTCCCAGAACCGACCATCCCCTCTCATCAGGGCCCCGACGCACAGACCGTGCTCCCCGGACTCGATGTCGTCACCATCGCCGCCAAAGGCGCCCACACGCAGACCCACAGCCACTACTGGACGCTACAACTGACCCGGGAGGCAACCCGCGACGAGGTGCTGGACGCCCTGCGCGCCGCGCCCCGCATCGCGTTCATCCGGATGTCCGATGGCCTGGTCGCCCTCAACTCCACCGTCGAGCTGATGCGCGATCTCGGCCGCCCCCGGGGAGACATGTGGGAGGTCGCCGTGTGGGAGGACCTGGTCACCGTGAACGGCAGCGAGGCCTACCTCGCCTACCAGGTCTACAACGAGGCCATCGTCGTGCCCGAGACGATCGACGCGATCCGCGCGCTGACGGGCACCGTCCCCGACGCCGCGACCTCGATCCGCCTCACCGACGAGAGCCTCGGCATGCGCCAGGACTTCCTCACACCGGCGGAGGAGCCCGACCATGACCGGTGACCACCAACCGCCCGCCGACCATCCCGGCGAAGGCGACCCGCGGCGACGGATGCCTGTGACGGCGTGGCTGATCATCGGGATCTCCGTGCTCGGGATCGCGATCTACCTGTTCATCGACCACCTTCCCCACGTCGTCGCAGTGCTGCCCTACGTCGCGATCATCGGCATGGCCGCCATGCACCTGTTCGGCCACCGCCACCACACCGGCGCCCACGACTCGAATCATCGACGCCACGGGGGCGACAGCGGGACCGACACGCGAGAGTCGTCGTGAACACCGTCGTCCGCCCCCTCGCGGACGCCAGCCGGCACGGGCACCCCCGACCGCTGCGGATGCTGTGGGTCACGCTCGCCTGGGGGTCGTGCTTCGTCGCGATCACCGTCGGCCTGCAAGACGCCCCGCCGCTGTGGCTCGCGGCACTGAGAGCCCTCATCGCCGGGGTCGCGCTCGCAACCGTCGCCGGCATCCAGCGGGCACCTCTTCCCCGCGACCCGAAGACATGGGCACTGATCGGCTGCCTCGGACTGGTGAACATCGCCCTGGCATTCACGACGATGTCGTCGCCGCGACCGGACTGTCGACCGGGATCGCCTCGGTGCTCGCCAACGCGCAGCCAATCCTGATCCTGCTGCCCGCGTGGTGGCTCTACCGCGAGCGTCCCACCCCCGCCGCGATCGCCGCGATCGGCCTGGGCTTCACCGGCCTACTCATCATCGTCCTTCCCTCCGGGCTCGGCACCGGAGCGTGGCTCTCACTGACCTCCGCCGCCGCGATCACCGCCGGCACCCTCATCGGCCGGATCGTGCACGCAGACGTCCGAATCGTGGCGGCAGCTCAGCTGCTCATCGGAGGTGCGATCCTCGCCGGCACCGCAGCCGTCACAGAAGGGCCGCCCACGATCGACTGGAACATCCGGTTCATCCTCACCCTGCTGTTCCTATCACTGGTCGGCACCGCCGCCACCACGGTCGCCTGGTTCACCGAGATCGGACGTGCCCGGCTCGACCTCCTCGCCGCGTGGACGCTGCTCGTGCCGGTCTTCGGGATCCTGCTGTCGCTGCTGATCCTGCGCGAGGACCCGGGCCTGTGGGGCTGGATCGGGACCGTGATCGTGCTGATCGCAATGGCGTTGCTCGCCATCGGATCCAGGCGCTCAGAGCCCTCGGCCGTCACGGCAACCGGCAATCGTGCCCCACGAGCCTCCGCCGATCATGCGACGTCCGACCCGGACGGCCTCCCTGACGAAAACCACGGCCCGCGCTCCCGGCCGGAAAGGAAACAACGATGAACCCGTCGCCCGCCCCACGCCCCCGCTTCCTCCTAACTCGGCGAGGGTTCCTCGGCGTCAGCATTGGCGCCGTCGCGACGGTCGCGCTGGCATCCTGCGCGCCGGCGGCGAACTGGGTGCAGCCCGACGGCGCCCAGGTCCAAGGCGCCGAGCGGCGCCGCGGCGGCACCGGGAAGGTCACCACCGCGACCCTCACCGCCGCCCCGACCGTGCTGGACCTAGCCGGGGCGACCGCGCCGACCTGGGCGTTCGGGTCTGTTCCGGCGCCCGTGATCCGTCTCGGCGCCGGAGACACTCTGAAGGCCACCGTCCGGAACCAGCTCGAGGCGGACACCTCCGTGCACTGGCACGGGCTCGCGCTGCGCAACGACATGGACGGCGTCCCGCCGGTCACCCAGCAGCCCATCAAGGCCGGGGCCAGTTTCGACTACGAGTTCATCGCGCCCGATCCCGGCACCTACTGGTTCCACCCCCACGTCGGGGTGCAGCTGGACCGTGGCCTGTACGGGGCGCTGATCGTCGAGGACCCCGCCGAGCCCGGCGGGTACGAGGACGAGTGGGTCATCATCCTCGACGACTGGCTCGACGGCGTCACCGCCACCCCCGACGACGTCCTTGACGAGCTGTCCGCCGGGATGGGCGACATGGGCGGGATGGGCGACATGTTCATGCGGATGGGCAACACCCTCATGGGCGCCACCTCCGACCTGCTCGGCGGCGACGCCGGCGACGTCTACTATCCCCTCTACCTCGTCAACGGGAAGCCCCCCGCCGACCCGACCCAGTTCACCGGGCGGGCCGGCGAGAAGGTGCGGCTGCGGATCATCAACGCCGGCAGCGACACCGCGTTCCGCCTCGCCATCGGCGGTCACACGCTCACCATCACCCATACCGACGGATTCCCCGTGGAACCGGTCGAAGTCGACAGCATCCTCATCGGTATGGGCGAACGCTACGACGCGACCCTCACCCTCGGCGACGGCGTGTTTCCCCTCGTCGCGCAAGCCGAAGGCAAGCGCGACCGCGGCTTCGCCGTCATCCGCACCGGCAGCGCCGCGGCAGCACCGACGGCCGATGTGAGCATCCCGGAGCTCACTAGCAGCCGGATCGGGACCGCACAGCTGCTGACGTCAGATAGCAGCGTTGCGCTGTCCTCACGGCAGCCTGATCGGACCGTGGCGATCACTCTCACCGGAGGTATGGCCGAATACGACTGGGGCATCGACGGGCGACGGTTCGATATGAATCAGCCCCTCGACGGCGCGCACGAGATCCGCGAAGGCGAACGCGTCCGGTTCACGATCACTAATGACACCGAGATGTGGCACCCATTCCATCTACACGGTCACACCTACCAGCATGAAGGTGGCGGCCCGCGGAAAGACACGTCGATCATCCTGCCCAAGCAGACCCTCACCGTCGACTTCGACGCTGACAACCCAGGTCTCTGGGTCGCCCACTGCCACAACATCTACCACGCCGAAACCGGCATGACCACTGTCATCGGCTATCGGGCGTGACCACGGCGCAACCTTCCGGAGGCCACGGAACTGGTCGTGTCGATGAACGCGTGACGGCGCCATTGATCGGACGGGATGCGGTCCCACCCCTGCGGGATCGTGACGATACCGGCCGCGGCTACGTTATTGGCCGGCCGGCCGGTCCGCCGTTGTCGGCGGTGGAGAGCGTGCGCGCCGAACGCATCCACCGCGCCGTGTTTGGGCACGCCAAGATCGTCCACGTCCTCGAGGGCGCCGCACACATTGAGACAGCCACAGGCATCCACGAGTTGACACCGGGCTACGCGATGGCTCTCGGGGCCGGCATGTGGTGCTCAGTGCGCCCAGACCCGACTGTGCGGCTATGGACGCTCTACTTCGACGAGTCCTTCCTCCGCTCCCACATGCGATGGGTGCTCGCCGACACCACGCGCGTCCGTCCGGGCGTGCATCCTGACGCCTGGGACGGCTCGGCACTCGTGCTGCAGCCTGGCGTGGACATCCTGCACCGCATCGAACCGCTGTGGCGCCAGATCAGCCTCGTGAACGAGACCGCGCCACCGGAGGTCGCGACCACCCGACTGATCTCTCTGTTCTCCCGCGCCGTCGAGATTGCCCTACCGACGCTGCTCGCCGACGACGGCGCCGTGCCCGAGAGGTTCGTCCTCCCGGTGCGCGGCCGGCTCGCGCAGCCGCCAATCGCTCGCCCCGTGCGCCGCTCGGTCGTCCTGCTGCGCTCGCGCATGACCGAGCCGTGGACGGTCGGCAGGCTCGCCGCGGAGGTGGCCGTCTCCCGCGCCCATCTCACACGCGTTTTCACCCAGCAGGTCGGTGTCGCCCCCATGCGGTTCCTCATCGAGACCCGCCTGACGGAGTTCACGCGACTGATCGAGGAAACCGACCTGCCGATCGCCGATGCATCCCGGCAAGTCGGATGGAACGACGCGCGAGCCGCCTGATCACGCGGTCGGCCGCTCCCGAGGCGGCCTGTCGACGAAGATCCACCAGCTCGTCGACGGCAACGGGCTCCCGCTGGTCGCGCTGCTGACAGCAGGCCAGGCCGGGGACTCGCCGATGTTCCTGCCGCTGATGGGACACCTGCGTGTCGCCCGTCCCGTCGGCCGGCCCCGCACTCGTCCGGACGCGGTCCGGGGTGACAAGGCGTACTCATCCCGCGCGATCCGCGGGCATCTACGCGCCCGCGGGATCAAGGCCGTGATCCCCGAGCCGTCCGACCAGCAAGGCCACCGCAAGCGCCGCGGCTCACGCGGCGGACGCCCCGTCTGCCTCGACGCCGCCGACTACAAGGGCCGCAACGTCATCGAGCGCCGCTACTGCCACATCAAGCAATGGCGAGGACTCGCCACCCGCTACGACAAACTCGCGATCACCTACCGGGCCGCTGTCATCCTCAACGCCGTCATCGCCTGGACCCGGCAATTGTCAGACATGCCCTAGCCATTCAGCCCGGCAGCCGAGCTATCGATCTTCGGTAGGAGGATGGCGTAGTTGCTTGCCCCAGGCGAGAGCGGGATCACTTGCCTTCATTGTTGGCGAATGACCTAAGGGTTTAGATAGTTCTTCGGGTCGAAGTTGCTTAGCCACTCTTCGGCTCTTGCCACCTGCTCGTCACTCAGCACGTTGTCGGCGGCGATCGGTGTTGAATGCCCACATATCGCGCAGATCCACTCATCGCTCTCGTCGGTAAAGCCTTGTTGGTCCGCCAGGAAGGCCGTGCATTCATCGCACCACCAGTCGACATTGGGGAATCGCACTTTACTGTCCTCTCTAGCGCGGGAACTCGAAGCGAAGGCGGCGGAGTCTCGAGAAAGAGTAGCGGGCCGCGCACAAGTTGATGCCCACGGGTGAACATGGACGAGGAGAGGTCGCCACCTGAAAACACCCGGTGCCTGTGGCGCTAGCGAGTTCATCGGAACGTCGCGCGCCGCACCGAGACCTCGCCACCTGTCTGAAGTGTTCACGCCGGATAAGCCAGCAGTTACATTGGCCCGCGGGAGCTGGGGCACAAAGGAGCACGCGCTACGCCGCACGAACATTTGATCCGGATCCTCATCCGTGGATCGTACGGCGAGGGAACTCTGCGCGCGGGCCACAGCCACTCATGCCTGATGATCCGCCCCGCTGATCCGGAAGACCAAGTCCTCGTTGCGGAGGAGCAATCCCGCGGGTCCGGTGAAGCGGCGTGAGTAAACCGGTTTTACTCATTTTTTACTCACTTGGCGATCTCGACAAAGACAGAAGCCCCGCGATCCCAGTGTTTCCAAGGGTTCGCGGGGCTTCGACGATGGCGGTGACGGTGGGATTTGAACCCACGGTAGGGGGGAGGCATCCGATAGCTCCCCGCACTGCGCAGTACAGGTCTGGAACTCCTGGAGATCGTTGGATACTCAAGGAATGTGCTTTGTGCACAACTCGAAGTATATCGGATCAGCATGGAGGATTCCGGGAGTCATGTGATGACACGGTGGTGACCGATCGAAACTCATGACGGCGGATCGTCGTGCGTGCTAGATGTCCACAGCCTAGCTGCAGTCAGGGCGGTCAGCGTAGCAGGGCCAGCAGCGCCGGAGTCATCCTTCCACGCAGCGCTCACCTGCGCACCCAACCAGGAGACGCGGCCCCTAGTAGCGGACGGTGAATGCTGCATCTAGGGCGTCACCGAACGGCACGGCGGCGTTGGTCTCGGTCCACGAGGCAAGGGCTGCGTCTAGGCAGGCGAAGGCGCTGCCGACTAGTGTGCGAGCCTCGAGGTCAACGAAGAGAGGGTCGTCCTCGAGGCGTTCCCTGATTAGAGGTGTGAGCAGGGCGGACCAGGCGAGGTGCTTTTCGAGGTTTCGTGCGCGGAGTGATGCTGCACTGTAGATCACACGCATGGTTCGAAGCCACTTGTCGGGCTGCGCGTCGATTTGCTCCGCGCCATCGCGCATGCCGAGGTGCAGTGCCCGCCAGGGCGTCTGGTCTGCCAGTCGCCGGGCGACGTTGTCCCGGAGCTGGGTGCCTGCGATGACAAGGTCGCCGATCACGGCGTCTTCTTTGCTGGCGTAGTAGCGGAAGTAGCTGCGAACCGAGATACCGACCGCGGTCACGATGTCTTCGATGGTGGTCTGCTCGAACCCCTTCTCATCGAAGAGGATGAGCGCGTGCTCGGCGATGCGTTCGCGCACTGCTTCGCGAGTTATCGCACGCAACCCGCTAGCCGGGGCCGGGGGACGGTTCATGTTCCGAGCATACCGCGCCGTTTGTGTCATGCTGTGTCAGTTTTGACGTAGGGTGTTGTAAGTCTCCAGGAAGGACAACGTGATGAAGAAGCGCACACTCGGTCAGCAGGGACTGACCGTCTCGGAGCTGGGCTACGGCTCAATGGGACTCGTCATGGCCTACGGGCCGACGGATGAGACTGAGGCCACGGCCGCGATCAAGAAGGCACACGAGCTGGGCGTTACTCTCTTCGACACCGCCGAGCTGTACGGGTGGGGAGAGGGCGAGAAGTTCCTCGGCCGCGCCGTGAAGCACTTCCGTGACGAGATCGCCATCGCGACGAAGTTCGGCTTCACCCGCGAGTTCGGTTACGACAGCCGCCCGGAGCACGTCCGTGAAGTCATCGACAACAGCCTGGGGTACCTCGGCGTCGACTACATCGACGTCATATACCAGCACAGAGTGGACCCGAACGTTCCCATCGAGGACGTCGCCGGAGTCGTAAAGGAGTTCATCGATTCCGGCAAGGTCAAGTACTTCGGTCTGAGCGAAGCGGGACCGAACACGATCCGCCGCGCACATGCCGTACAGCCGGTATCCGTCGTGCAGAGTGAATATTCACTCTTCACGCGAGAAGTCGAGACACTGTTCCCCGTTCTCAACGAACTGGGCATCGGGTTCGTTCCGTACTCGCCGCTGGCGCGCGGTTTCCTCACCGGCAGCCTGAAGAAGTCGACCGCGGACTACGACGGCACAGACAGTCGCAACTCCGGCGCAGGCCTTCCGTGGTGGCAGCCGGAAAACTTCGACAAGAACTACGAGATCGTCCAGAGGCTGACAGCGATCGCTGTGGGCAAGGCCGCGACGGTCTCACAGCTCGCGCTTGCCTGGCTCCTCGCGCGGGGTGACTTCATCGTGCCGATTCCAGGAAGCCGCAGCCCGAGGCGGGTCGAAGAGAACCTCGCGGCAGCTAGGCTGAGCCTTACTGCCGATGACTTCGCCGCGATCGAGACTGCGATCGGAGACGGTCCCTACGGCGCCCGTAACAGCGAAGGCGTCCGGTGGGACTGAAGTAGCACAGCGGGCCCGCCGCGATCTTCACAACCTGCCACGAGAGGCCCAGCAAGGAGTGCAGTCTCCGGAGCGACCGGGGTCGCCGTCAATGATCGCACGGGTCCCCCGAGGGCCGACTCTTCCCCGACACTGGCTCACCTCCGTCGACGAGCCGTCGAGGGATGGGCTAGAACCATCAGATGGCCGCCGCCTCGAGGCGGACGTCACGGCGCGTCGGAATGACAATCGGGTGTGTACCGGCCATCCGCTCGAGCACGCGAATCACTTGACATGAATAGCCGTACTCGTTGTCGTACCAGACATAGAGGACAAGATTCACACCGTCGACAATCGTGGCGAGCCCATCGACGATCCCCGCGCGATGCGAACCGACGAAGTCAGTAGAGACAACCTCAGGTGATTCGACGTAGTCAATCTGCTGCCGCAGTTGCGAATGCAGCGATACGCGACGGAGGTAGTCGTTGACGTCGTCCTTCGTCGCCGGACGGTCGAGCGTCAGATTGAGGATCGCGAGCGAAACGTCCGGGGTTGGTACACGAATGGCCGAGCCGGTGAGCTTCCCGGCAAGTTTCGGCAGCGCCTTTGCGACCGCTTCTGCTGCCCCTGTCTCGGTGATGACCATGTTCAGCACCGCGGACCTTCCCCGCCGGTCGCCTTTGTGGAAGTTGTCGGTGAGGTTCTGGTCATTCGTGAATGAGTGCACGGTCTCGACGTGGCCGCGAGCGACCCCGTAGGCCTCGTCGATCGCCTTGAGCACTGGAGTGATCGCGTTCGTTGTGCATGACGCAGCCGACAGCATCCGGTCGGCTGCTGTGATCGTCTCATCGTTGATGCCGTGCACGATGTTCTTTAGCGGCTTCTTCCCAGGCGCGGTCAGCAGCACCCGTGCCACACCCGAACTTCGCAGATGCTGAGCCAGGCCAGACTCATCACGCCAGCGGCCCGTGTTATCAACGACGATCGCGTCGTGGATTCCGTACGCCGTGTAGTCGATCCCAGCCGGGTCATCGGAGTAGATGACTTGGATTCGGGTGCCGTTAGCAATCAGCACGTCGTGTGCGGCGTCTACCGTCACCGAGCCAGCGAATGGCCCGTGGACCGAGTCGCGAGCGAGCAGACTTGCCCGCTTGACGAGATCATTCTCCGACCCGCGACGCACCACGATCGCGCGCAACCGCAGCCCGCGACCGTTTCCCGCGTGGGCGACGAGGATTCGAGCAAGCAGCCGACCAATTCGGCCGAATCCGTAGAGCACCACGTCCGTGCCAGCGACGGGGGGCGCCTCGCGCGGCGCTGCTGCGAGAATGCTGCGCACGTGATCCACGACGTCCGACGCTGCCGCGTCGCGCAACGACGCCGCTAGCCGCGCCACGTCGATCGACGCGGGGCTAGGTGAGATCTTGAGTAGCGCATCGATCACGACCGATGTCTCGGCAAGGGGGAGTTCCTCGTGGCCGAGTTCACGTGCGCGCTCGTGCACCGAAATGACGCCGGCAGCGGACAGATTGATGAGCCGATGCCCGTGAATCGACGTCACCACCCCGTGGTCACGGTACAGGCGGCCGATCCGCGGTATAAGCTGCTCCGCCTGTTCTTCGCGGGCGATCCAGGCATCACGATGCGCATCGTAGGTGGCTGCGGACACGTCTCTCTCCTCAGGCGCACCTTGGATTGAAGCGCCCTCTCCCGTTACGAACGTTGTGTTAAGTGTGAATGCACTTCGTACCAGCTTACGATGCATTCGTGCAGCATGGCTAATTATCCCGCTTCGTCCACCGTAGTTCGCTCGACAGGGATCTGCAGCAGGGCGAAGCCTATGGCTGGGACGGCCCTGCACGGCTGAGGGTGTATCCGCGAGCGGAGCCGCAGGTCCAGCATCTCCGGGATCGTTGGTCGACTCCGGCAGGGTTCCCCGCCTGGATCCGCAACGCGATCGACCGAGCAAAGGGACGATGGGTTCGAAGTAGTCTCGACTCGCGGATGCGTTCATGGCCTGCTGCCCGGTGTTTCCCATTCGGCAGGACGCTCCGCATTCCCAGGAACGACTCGTTCTGCTCCCGCCCCTTCCCTCAGCGGCGCGAGTCGACGACCATGTCACAAATCCGGAGCCTGGACGTCTTTCTCTGTGAGGCCGCGCAAGTCGGCGTGGCCATGACACGAAAGAGATCCGTCATGACAACTGCCATCTTCGACCTCGCTGAGCTGCCGCGGGCGTTCGCCGATCGCTTCAATGCCCGTGACTTGGACGGCCTCGTTGCTCTCACCACGCCTGAGACGGTCTTTGTGCCTGCTCCAGGGCAGCCGGTGCAGGGCGCAGATCAAGTGCGGGCTGCACTTGAGAGCTTTCTCGGGATCGACTTGCCGATCTCGCTGACCGTGCGTCACACGTTCGTCGCCGGAGCGACCGGCCTCGCCGTCGCCGATTGGAAGATAGAAGGCACGGGGCCTGACGGCGCGGCGGTGTCGCTGTCGGGCAGCACCGCCGATGTCGCGACCCTTGACGAAGCGAAGGGCTGGCGATACACCATCGACAATCCGTTCGGAACGGCCTGAGCCCGGCCGCTGGGCAGGGGGTGGAGTCCGCTCAACCTCCTGCCCACCGTTCACACGCCCGACTCGCCTCCCTCGGTCCGAAGTTCGGCTCGCAGCATGGAGCGCGCACGCGTCAATCGCTGACGCACCGCTGATGGGTTGATACCGAGCATCGCGGCGGTCTCGGCGGCGCTGCGGCCTTCCATTACTGAGAGCACGAATGGGTCGCGCAACGTGTCAGGCAGATCGTGGATCGCATCCACGGCCTGGCGGAGACGCACACGATCGTCGACCGCGCTGAGGACATCGTGCGCAGCGGAGAGACTGACGGAGAGTTGCTCCTCGGGCCGGCGAGAACGCAGGCGAAACAGGTCGGCCGCCGTTGTACGCGCGATCACGTCGATCCACGCGCACAGTGACTTCGGTTCGGAAGAGGCGACTGTATCCACCGACCGCCACGCACGCAACGCGATCGTCTGGGCCACGTCGTCGGCGTCGTCGGGATGCACACCGAGCGAGATGCTCCGCCGGCGTAGCCTCAGCGGCTCGGCCGTCAGCAGAGCCTCCAAGACCTCGCGGCGAGCAGGAACAGCTGCATTCTGATCAGTCATGCCCGGTGTCAAGCTGCGAGCTGAGGCTCTCTTCATCAGGAGACACGTTCGAGGAGCTGCCGATCGGGAGGAGACATCCATCCGACCCACAGATACCGTCCGCGTCAGCGTTGCCCAGGATCGTCAGTGGGACTTTGGGGTCACTCATCGAATCACTTCCTTCTAGGTCGATCGAACCGACTCGAACAGACCGATGATCGCCTCCGCGGTCTGCGCCCCGATGCGCCGTCGGAACGACCGATAAACGAGTTCCACTCCGTCGCCGTCCGCGCGAATCGGGCGGCCGCCTCGTTCAACACGCTCGTGCACCATCCCGCAGCACATTCGCATCTGGCGCATGGCGACCCATCCGATTGGCCGCTCAACTTGCTCAGGTGAGAAACCACCCTCTGTTGACCGGCAGACTCACTCCTGAGACACCCTGGTTCTCCAACAGGAAGCGCGTCGCGCCCACGACGTCTGCGACCGTAGCCAACTCGCCTCCCGGGGTGCGAGATGTGTAGGTGTCAAGGACGCCCTCGGGTTTCGACGCCCAGAAGGGGCTGTCTCCGATGATCCCGGGATGCAGAGCATTGACCCGAATGGGCGCCAATTCCAACGCGAGAGTGCGAGTGAGCCCGTCAACACCGCCGTTGATGGTCGACACGGTCGTGGACCCCGGGTACGGCAGATCCTTCGCCCCACCACCGAAAAGGACGATCCCCGTCCCGCGGCCTGGGTCAAGGCGGTCAAGAAGCGTATGTACCACTTCAGTGTATCCAACGAGCTTCAGCACCGTGAGCCTGCGGGCGCGTTCGACACTGTATTCACGAACAGAGTTCGAGTCCCTTTCGATCGCTGAGAGCACGAGGCCATGCACCGGGCCCGGGATCGCTCGCAGCGCCTGGGCGATCGTCTCGGGCTCTGAGATGTCGAGAGCGATCCCCGTTGCTCGGCTGCCGATCGAGCGCGCGATCTCCTGGGTTCGAGCCTCGTCGCGTCCCGTGATGACCACCGAATCGCCCCGCGCGGCGACGTCTCGTGCGAGCTCGAGTCCAATGCCCGAAGTCCCGCCCACGATGACGATCGTCTTGTCTGCCACTGCTCCTCCTTCGATTGCCGCGTCAGGCACCACGATGCCGACCCGGACGTGTGTGTGATTGCGTGCTTCGGGGGTTCCGGAGCCCATGACTAGAGGAGATCGCGTCGTGTGACCTCAGCGATGGCGCTCCAGTCGTACTCTGCGAGCTCTGGGTCGGCCAGAGCCCGCTCGAACACGGCGACTAGCGCCGGCATCGTCGCCGGCCTGACACCCCCCGCCTCTGCGACCTCGCGTGCGAGAGCGAGATCCTTGTGGCCCAGGGACATCCTGAATGCTGGTGGGGTGTAGCTGCGTGCAGCAATCTCTGCGCCGTACCCGGAGTACACAACGCCCCCGAAGAGGCTGCTCGTGAGCAGCTCGACGAAGGTGTCGGAGTCCACTCCTTGTCGCTCGACGAGCGTGAGCGACTCGCCGAGGGCCTGGAGCGCGTGGATGATGTTGTAGTTCACGGCGACCTTGACGACATTGGCCATGGACGCCTTTTCCCCCAGCCGCCAGACGCGCTTTCCCAGGTGCTCGAGATAAGGCACCACGGCGTCCACGATGTCGCTCGGTCCCGCCGCAAGGATGTGCAGCTGGCCGGCTGCGGCCACCGGCGGACGCCCAAGCACGGGGGCGGCCACGTATCCGGCCCCATGATCGGCGTAGAGGGTCGCGAGCCGATCTGCGGCCGCCATGCCGATCGAAGCTGAGTTGACATGTATGGACCCGGCCGCCGCAGCCACACCGCCACCGAGGACGGCCTCGGCTGCCTCGTCATTGGCCAGCATGCTGAACGACACTCGGGTAGCGAGCGCCTCTTCCGGGGAGTCCGCGCGGCGGGCGCCGGCGGCCAGGAGCTCTTCCATGGGGCCGCTGGAACGGTTCCATACCAGCACAGTGTGTCCGGCGCCGATCAGACGTCTTGCCATCGCGGTGCCCATGGAACCGAGCCCGAGGAATCCGACGTCAGTCATACCTCTCCTCGCCCCCACGTCGTATTCAGGTGTGACTGGCTGTCACGGTTGAGGTTGAGCGGGCCGTCGATCGTGTAGTACTGACGACCGGCGACGATGAGCTCTTCGGCGGGGAACTTGGTGATGACTTCGCAGCCGTCTGCGGTCACGACGAGCTCTTCCTCGATCCGTGCGGCACCCCAGCCGTCCGCGGACGGCCAATAGGTCTCCAGAGCGAAGACCATGCCCTCCTCGATCGTCTCGGGGTGATCGAGCGAAGTGAGACGCGAGAAGATCGGCTTCTCCCAGATCGACAGGCCGACGCCATGGCCGTACTGCAGCGCGAACGCCGCCATTTCGTCGGCGAAGCCGAACTCCTGCGCCGTCGGCCACACCTTAACGATGTCGGCCGTGGTCGCACCCGGCTTCACCAGAGCGATGGCACGGTCCATGTACTCGCGTGCGCGCGTGTACGCGTCGCGTTGCTTGCTCGACGCGGACCCCACGGCGAAGGTGCGGTAGTAGCAGGTCCGATATCCGTTCCAGCTGTGGAGGATGTCGAAGAAGGCGGGGTCGCCCGGCCGGATGAGCCTGTCGGAGAAGACATGCGGATGCGGCGAGCAACGCTCCCCCGAGATCGCGTTGACCCCCTCGACGTATTCCGATCCGAGGTCGTAGAGCGTCTTCGCGACGACGCCGACGGCCTCGTTCTCACGCACGCCCGGCCGCAGGAAGCGGTGCAGCTCTTCGTAGGCGGCGTCCACCATCGACGCCGCTTGCGTGAGTAGACGGATCTCGTCGGGCGTCTTGATACGGCGCGCCTCCATGAACACCTGCTGGCCGTCGACGACCTCGATGCCTTCCTTCTGCAGGGCGATCAGCACGGGCAGCTCGATCACGTCCACCCCGAGCGGCTCGTTTGCGACTCCGAACTTCTCGAGCTCCCGCTTGATCTTCTTCGCGAGATCGGCGGCCATCTCGGCGTCGGGAGGAAAGGCGCCGCGCAGCGTCGACAGACCGGCGCGGGCGCCGCTCTCCAGCCGGGGGCGCTTGGCCCCCTCGTGGGGAGCGTGCGGATTCGCATCGAGTTCCGAGGTCGTGACGTCCAGCCACGGGTTGTACAGGGCGTGGTGTTTCGCCGCCGAGCCGAAGTCCCACACGATCGGGTCGGTGTGGCGCGTCAGCAGCGCGAAACGGATGAGCTTGTCCATCGCCCACGTGCCGATGTGCGTCGCGCTCATGTACCGGATGTTCGAAAAGTCGAAGGCCAGCACCGCGCCCAGCGACGAACGGTCCAGTTCCGCTTTCAACCGCGCGAGTCGCGCATCCCGAAGACGATCGAAGTCGACACGATCTTCCCAGTCGACGGCATTCGTTCCAGACGTTCCCGTGCTCTTCATCGAGTCCTCCTCGTTCTGCGATCTGCGGCCGGAGCCTCAACGCATTGTACAGTCTTATTGAACACTCGGCAGAGAATCCACCGGATACGCTGCGCGGGCAACGGAGGGCGCGAGAGTCAAAGCACGCGCGGCGGTCGCATATCCGGCGACGACGCACACCGTCATGCCCCGCGCGCCGGTGTAGTCACCTTCGACTCAGGAGGGCCTCGCCTGTAGCTTCGTCCGATCGCGCGTGAAAGCGAGCCCTCCGTAGCCTGGACTGCGGTGTGGAATGACCCTCCGGCCTACCTCGCTAGATCGCGGCGATGGCGTCGATCTCGATGGTCGAGCCGTTGAAGAGCGAGTACACGCCGATCACGGTGCTAGCAGACGGCTTGTCGGTCTTGACGATCTTGTCGCGCGTCTCACGCCAGATCTTGAGCTTCTCCTGGTCAAGATGCGTGATGTACACATTGACGCGCACAAGATCGTCGAACGTCGCGCCGCCGGCCGTGAGCGCACGCTCCACCTCTCGATAGGTGAGTTCGATAGCCCGCGCGAAGTCGGTGGGGACCGAGCCGTCGACTTCGAAGCCGACTGCCCCGGATACGAAGAGCAGATCGCCCGCCGTGACCTTCACACTGTCAGAGATGCCCGGGATAACCGGCGCCGGGTTGTGCGTGATGCGGTTGCTGGCCATGTGGTCTTTCTCCCTCTTCAGTCGATGTGAGGCTGATCGATACCCGAGTGGCAACGATCAGCCGTGACATTTGTTCAGTATAGCTGAAGGTGTGAAGTCATGCTAAGGGTCGACGAGACTCAGCTAAAAGGTCCGGGAAGGGCTGCGCGTGCCTCACGTAGGAATGTCCGCGTAGTTCCCTGGGGTGATGAGCAGGGAGTTGTCGATGGCGGCGCGCCGTGAGATCACGAAGAAGTTCGCCCGCGAGTATGCGAAAGCAGGCAAGGAAGAGAAGGGCCGGCTGCTGGACGAGCTTGTGCACGCGACAGGCTGGACGCGTGATCACGCGCGCCGCGCGATCCGTGCCGCGAACGCACGCAAAGGTGCCGCGCGCGATCAGCAGCGTAAGCCGCGTGAGCGGAAGTACTCCTACGATGCGCTCGTGGTGCTGCAAGAAGTCTGGCGGCTGTCCGGGCAGCCGTCGGGAAAGTACTTCGCGGCGATCATGGACGACACCCTCGAACGCCTCGTCCGCTTCCGTGAGCTCGGCAAGGTCGAGCAGCGGGTCACACCGGAGGTGCTGGACGAGTTGCGATCGATGAGCGCCGCGACGATCGACCGGTACCTGAAACCGCACAAGGACGCCGCCTACCCGGTCGCGGTCTCGGGCACGAAGCCGTCCCACATCCTGCGCTCTTCGATCCCGACGCGCACCAGCATGGACGCCCCGCTGACCGTCCCGGGGTTCCTGGAGCTGGACACCGTCGCGCACTGCGGCCACTCCCTCAAAGGCGAGTTCCTGCGCACCCTGACCGGCACCGACCCGGTCGCGGGGTGGACGATGCTGCGCACGATCCGCAACAACGCCTACGTGCACGTGCACGGCGCCCTGGAATGGATGGTGAAGAACGCGCCCGTCCCGGTCGCCGGGCTCGACTTCGACAACGGATCCGAGTTCATGAACTGGGGCGTGATCGCCTGGGCGGACAAGAAGGAGATCCCCGTCACCCGGGGGCGTCCCTACAAGCACAACGACAACGCGCACGTCGAGCAACGCAACGGCGACTGGGTCCGCAAACACGCGTTCCGCTACCGCTACGAGACCGAGGCGGAGATGACCCTGCTCAACGAGCTCTGGGATTTCGTGATGGCCCGCAAGAACCATCTGCTGCCCTGCGTGAAAGCGATCGACTGGACCCACACCGCAGCCGGCCGGAAGAAGCGCGTCTACGACAAGCCACGTACCCCCTACCAGCGGTTGCTCGACGCCGGTGTGCTCGACGAGAAGACCCGCGCCCGACTGGAGCGCGAGCATGCGAAGCTGAACCCGGCACGGATCACCCGACGGATCAACCAGATCCAGCAACAACTCATCGAACTCGCCGCCGCCCGCACCCAGGGCACCCGCCCCGCCGCCTGAGCTACGCGGACATTTCACGTGAGGCAAGCATCACTCACTCCCGGACATCTTGACGTGAGGCAAGACGAGGGTATCTACTTCACTTCAAACTGAGGGCGGGAGGGCGAGGGCGGGAGAGGGGTTACGCGTCCAGTGAGCGAGAGCTGACGGTCCGCAACACATCCACCGCGGAGCGCAGCGGTGCGCCTTCGAACCGATCCGGTGCGACCACTGATCCGCCCTCAGCATCGACATGCCCGGTCACGAACCACAGCCCGCGGGCCGATCGGCCGGAGTCGTTCCGGTAGAGATGGGGTCGTTGCGAATCGAAGCAGACCGAGTCGCCGGCGCGAAGGGTCATTTTGTCGAAGTCGAGCAACAGCGTGAGCTCCCCCTCGAGAATGAACCCGTATTCGGTGCCCATGTGGCGCATGAGCTTTCCCTCGACGGAACTCGAGGCTCCAGGCCCATACGTCCGCGAGGCGCTCGACAACACGGTGCGGCTGCAGATCGCCCACGCCGAGTCATTCCCGCATGATCTGCTGGAGCAGCTGCGCGACAGCTTCGCGATCGGACACGGCGGTTTCCAGCTCGTCGGCACGCCCGAGCAGGTCGCCGACGGCATCACGGCTCTGCATGAGGCCGGCTTCGGCGGCACGACCCTCTCGTTCGTGGACTACGTCGAGGAGTTCCCCTACTTCCGTGACAATGTGTTGCCCATCCTTGAAGAGCGTGGCATCCGTCGGCCGGCGGCCGTCGCCGTGGCCGGCTGAGGTCATAGACATCATGACCAGACGCATCCTGAACATCGTCCCTGTCCCGGTCCCGCCGGCCGCACTCGACGCCTTCCGTGCCCAGTTGTCGGATGAGGTGGTGCACCCGGACTTCGAGAACGACTTCGTGGCCGCGCGGGCAGGAGCCAGGGTGATCGACAGCCCGTACGAGCAGCTTCTCGCGGAGACATTCGTGTTGGAGGCCGGCGCCCGCGCCCAGGAACAGGGCTACGACGCCGTCGCGATCAACTCGATGAGCGACTCCGCTCTGTCGGCGCTCCGGTCGCGGCTGGAGATCCCCGTCGTCGCGCCGGCGAGCGCCTCGATCCTGCTGGCGTGCCTGCTCGGCAAGAAGTTCTCGATCATCACCATGTGGCCGCGCTGGCACTCGCTCTATGAGAAGACGATCGCCGAGCAGGGGCTCGCCCATCGGGTCGCGTCAATCCGCGACATCGGGGTGCGACCGGATGCCGCCGAGCTGCTCGCGGGCAAGGAGGAGGTCGTCTTCGAACTGCTCGAGCGCCAGGCCCGTGCGGCGATCGACGAGGACGGCGCCGACGTGATCATACTCGGGTCGACCACGATGCATCAGAGCTACGAGCACCTGCGCACGGTGCTCGAGGTGCCGGTACTCAACCCGGGCGTGGTGGCGGAGAAGTTCGCCGAGCTACTCGTGCTCACCGGCGTCAGCCACAGCAAGAAGGCATACCCGTCGCCCGAGGTCGTGCAGGACGACCTCTTGGATGCCGTGCGCTCAGTGCGGTGAGTGAAGTTGCGGCACGCCTTCCACGGAGCCAGAAGGGGCCTCTCGAGGCTCAGGCGGCGCGAACGTCGAAGACCTCGGGATGTCTCGAGAGTTCGAGGCGGCTGCGACGGATGTGCCGCGCGAGCAGCAACTCCGCGTCGTCGGCGTCACGCCGACGAAGCGCACCGACCAGCAGCTGATGGTCGTGGTGCACGCTGCTGTCGCCCTCGTTCCAGAACAGGCGTGTGGCGGCGCGCCGGTAGTGCTGGGTGCGGTTCCACAAGCTCTTGACCAGATCGGTGAGCACGCTCGTGTTGGCATGGTCGATACCCGTGAGGTGGAACTCGCGGTCCAGCATGAGGAACTCCTCCACATCGGCGGAGTCGTTCATCCGGTCAGCGAGAACTTGCAGGCGCTGGATCTCCTGGTCGGTCACGAAGGGCACATTCATTCCCAGCAGAAGCGGCTCGAGGCGCTCCCGAACGAGATACAGTTCCTGGCATTCTTCAGCGCTCAGCGTCGAGACCCACGCGCCGGTGTTCGCCACGAGGGTGACCAGTCCTTCGGCCTCCAGCATCCGGAGGGCCTCGCGCACTGGTAGCCGACTTGCGCCGTGACGCTCGGCGAGCTCATCCTGCCGAATTCTCTCACCCGGCGTGTACTCGCCGTCCAGGATGGCGAGCCGCAACGTCTCGGCGACACGGGCGCCGGTGGCGCCGTGCCCGCCTACACGCGGAGCGTCCATCATGGGTCCTTTCATGCGGACGGGTCGGTGGGCTTCCACAGCAGACGCGTCGCGTCCGCTTCGTACGCCTTGCCTTCTGGATAGCTCACGAGTTCGAACTGGAGTCCCCAGGGACTACGGAAGTACACCCACCGCTGTCCGAGTGCGGCCTGCTGGCTCGCAACGGGTTCGCCCATCACTTCGACCCCGGCAGCGCGAAGATACTCAACTGCGACGTCGATGTCATCCACGTACAGAGCCAGATGATACCCGCCGATGTCGCTGTTGCGCGGCTGCGGATTCTGCCCGTCAGCGGCGTCGTATAGGAAGACCTCGAGATTCACGCCCGTTTGGAGTCGGTAGAAGCGGATTTCACGGATCACCGTGCGCGGATGCACTCCGATCTGGACCTGCATCCAGTCGTCGTCGGCACGTTTCTCGCCGAGTGTGTAAACGTGCTCGGCGCCGAGGACATCGACGAAGAAGGTGTGCGCCTCATCAAGGTCTGGGACCGTAATCCCGATGTGGTCCGATCCCTGCAGCCCCGGTATACCAGCGCGCCTATTGTTCTTCATTGCTCAACCCCCTTGTCAAGTGTCACTAATATCGTATCCATTCAAGTCAGCGTGGTTCACCCATTAGCGAGATTCCTTGGCAACCTTGGCCGTCTTGCCTCACGTCAAGATGTCCGGGAGTGAGTGATGCTTGCCTCACGTGAAATGTCCGCGTAGCTCAGGCGGCGGGGCGGGTGCCCTGGGTGCGGGCGGCGGCGAGTTCGATGAGTTGTTGCTGGATCTGGTTGATCCGTCGGGTGATCCGTGCCGGGTTCAGCTTCGCATGCTCGCGCTCCAGTCGGGCGCGGGTCTTCTCGTCGAGCACACCGGCGTCGAGCAACCGCTGGTAGGGGGTACGTGGCTTGTCGTAGACGCGCTTCTTCCGGCCGGCTGCGGTGTGGGTCCAGTCGATCGCTTTCACGCAGGGCAGCAGATGGTTCTTGCGGGCCATCACGAAATCCCAGAGCTCGTTGAGCAGGGTCATCTCCGCCTCGGTCTCGTAGCGGTAGCGGAACGCGTGTTTGCGGACCCAGTCGCCGTTGCGTTGCTCGACGTGCGCGTTGTCGTTGTGCTTGTAGGGACGCCCCCGGGTGACGGGGATCTCCTTCTTGTCCGCCCAGGCGATCACGCCCCAGTTCATGAACTCGGATCCGTTGTCGAAGTCGAGCCCGGCGACCGGGACGGGCGCGTTCTTCACCATCCATTCCAGGGCGCCGTGCACGTGCACGTAGGCGTTGTTGCGGATCGTGCGCAGCATCGTCCACCCCGCGACCGGGTCGGTGCCGGTCAGGGTGCGCAGGAACTCGCCTTTGAGGGAGTGGCCGCAGTGCGCGACGGTGTCCAGCTCCAGGAACCCCGGGACGGTCAGCGGGGCGTCCATGCTGGTGCGCGTCGGGATCGAAGAGCGCAGGATGTGGGACGGCTTCGTGCCCGAGACCGCGACCGGGTAGGCGGCGTCCTTGTGCGGTTTCAGGTACCGGTCGATCGTCGCGGCGCTCATCGATCGCAACTCGTCCAGCACCTCCGGTGTGACCCGCTGCTCGACCTTGCCGAGCTCACGGAAGCGGACGAGGCGTTCGAGGGTGTCGTCCATGATCGCCGCGAAGTACTTTCCCGACGGCTGCCCGGACAGCCGCCAGACTTCTTGCAGCACCACGAGCGCATCGTAGGAGTACTTCCGCTCACGCGGCTTACGCTGCTGATCGCGCGCGGCACCTTTGCGTGCGTTCGCGGCACGGATCGCGCGGCGCGCGTGATCACGCGTCCAGCCTGTCGCGTGCACAAGCTCGTCCAGCAGCCGGCCCTTCTCTTCCTTGCCTGCTTTCGCATACTCGCGGGCGAACTTCTTCGTGATCTCACGGCGCGCCGCCATCGACAACTCCCTGCTCATCACCCCAGGGAACTACGCGGACATTCCTACGTGAGGCACGCGCAGCCCTTCCCGGACCTTTTAGCTGAGTCTCGTCGTTGGCTTGTATTGGATCAAATCCTACTCTACACTGGCATCCAGCGGGCCGACAGCATGGCCGCGGATGGGAAGCGGCGACGATGCCAAAACGCAAGAAGCTCTCCACCGGTGTCGACTGGATCGAACTGGTGACGACGAAGGCGGACTGGGAAGCGGCGGATCCCGCATTGCTGGGCACGATGCTCAGCCAGCTGCACCTGATTCGTGCATTCGAGGAGTCGGTGCTCGAACTCGCCGGCGAAGGTCTCGTCCATGGCCCGGCGCACTCCAGCATCGGGCAGGAGGGCGGCGCCGTCGGCTCCATTGTGGGGCTGCGCTCCTCAGATGGGGTGAACGGGTCGCACCGCGGACATCATCAGTTCCTCGCGAAGGCACTCACGCACGTGAGCGGCGGCACGATCGACCCTGCCGACCCTGTCGACGAGCGGATTCAGACCGTGCTACAGCGCACGCTTGCCGAGATCCTCGGGCTCGCGCAGGGCTACTGTCGCGGACGTGGCGGGTCGATGCATCTGCAGTGGTTCGAAGCGGGCGCGCTCGGCACCAACGCCATCGTCGGCGGCGGCGCTCCGATGGCCGCCGGCAACGCCTGGGCACAGAAGCACAGCGGTACGACCGACCTCACCATCAACTACTTCGGCGACGGCGCGGCGCAGATCGGCTCGGTGCTCGAGTCGATGAACCTCGCTGCGGCTTGGAATCTGCCGGTGGCGTTCTTCGTCGAGAACAACATGTACGGCGTCTCCACCCGCGCCGACGAGATCACTGCTGACACCCGCTTCTCGGTACGCGGTCAGGGCTTCCACATCCCGTCGTGGCGGGTGGACGGCATGGACCCTCTCGCGGTGTACCTCGCCACTGAGGAGGCCGCAGAGCGGATGCGGTCGGGCGAGGGCCCTGCCGTCATCGAGGCGCAGGTGTACCGGTTCTTCCACCAGAACGGCCCTTATCCCGGCAGCGCCTTCGGCTACCGCACCAAAGAGGAAGAGGCGGAGTGGCGCGCTCGCGACCCGCTCGACCTCACAGCGAACCGCATGCGCGACCGCGGGCTCATCGACGACGAGGGTGTGGCCGCGCTCCGTTCGCGGGTCCAGCAGGCCATGACGACTGCCGTCGACGCCTTGATCGAAGCCGATCCCGATCGACCCGGCAAGCGCCGCATCCGACCCGGACTGTGGCCCGAAACCACGTTCGTGAACGTCGGCGTGCGGGGTGACGGCAGTGAGCTCACGGGCCTTCCCCACCTGGATTCGCCAGAGTCGACCCGGACCGTGAAGTTCGTCGACGCTGTCGCGGCGGTCATGGACCGCCGCATGGAGCAGGACCCCCGGATCGTCGTGATGGGCGAGGACATCCACAAGCTGAACGGCGGCACCAACGGAGCCACCAAAGGACTGGCGAAGAAGTACGGGCCCGACCGCGTCTTGGGCACCCCGATCAGCGAGAACGCGTTCGTGGGCTTGGGTGGCGGACTCGCCTTGGACGGCCGCTATCGCCCCGTCGTGGAGTTCATGTACCCCGACTTCATGTGGGTCGCCGCCGACCAGGTGTTCAATCAGATCGGCAAGGCACGTCACATGTTCGGCGGCGACAACCCCGTGCCGCTCGTGCTGCGCACGAAGGTCGCGATCGGCTCCGGGTACGGCTCGCAGCACCTCATGGACCCCGCCGGCATTTTCGCGACCAGCCCCGGCTGGCGCATCGTTGCCGCCTCCAACGCAACCGACTACGTCGGTCTCATGAACGCCGCCCTCGCGCTGGAGGATCCTGTGCTCGTCATCGAGCACGTCGATCTCTACGCCAAGGCCGATCACCTCCCCGAAGGGGATCTCGACTACATCATCCCGCCGGGCAGCGCCGCCGTGGTCCGTCCGGGATCGGAGGTCACCGTCATCAGCTATCTGTCGATGGTCGGCCACGCCGCCGAGGCGATCGAGCAGACCGGTGTGGATGCCGAGCTCATCGATCTGCGCTGGCTCGACCGAGCCTCGATCGACTGGGACACGATCGGCGAGAGCATCCGCAAGACCAACGCCGTGCTCATCGTCGAGCAGGGCGCACAGGGCACCTCATACGGTGGATGGCTCGCCGACGAGATCCAGCGCCGCTACTTCGACTGGCTCGACCAGCCGATCGCGCGAGTGACTGGCGGCGAGGCCTCTCCGAGCATCTCGCGCGTCCTCGAACGCGCCGCGATCGCCCGCACCGAGGAAGTGGTCCTGGCCCTCGAGGCCGTCCGGGCCGGATTCGGAGCCTGATCATGGCCCAGATCATCCGCATGCCTGAAGTGATGGCAGGCGCCACAGAAGCCGCCATCCAGACGTGGCTCGTGCAGGAGGGTGACGCAGTCGCCGTCGACCAGTCCCTGGCCGAGATCGAGACCGACAAGGCGATCGTGGAGCTGTCCGCGGAGGTGGGCGGAACGATCGGTCGCCTGCTGGTGACGGAAGGCGATAACGTCGCGGTCGGCGACGCGATCCTCGTGCTCGTCGCCGAAGGCGAATCCGGCGACGCCATCGACGACGCGCTGCGTACAGCCGGAGTCTCCGGCTCCGCATCTCATCCCGAACCTGTTTCATCGCCTTCGCGTGCGGCCGACACAACTGATGCGTCTCCTTCGATAAGTGCGCTAGGCGATCCCGGCCCTGCCCCGATCCCGTCAACCACGGATACCGAGTCCGCTCCTGCAGGAGAGCGGCGGTTCGCCAGCCCACTGGTGCGTCGCATCGCAGCCCAGCACGGAGTTTCGCTCGATGAGATCGCCGGCACCGGCCCACGTGGGCGGATCGTGCGTCGCGACCTCGACCGGTACCTGGCGAAGGCTCCTACCGAGGCCCCGGCTATCGCGGAAGCCGCACCGCGGTCCCCTGCCCCGAGCGCACCGGCCACGCCCACCGAGGCGGTCGCGGCGTTTGAGGACGTTCCGATCGACCGAATGCGGCGCACGATCGCGAGGCGGCTCACGGAGAGCAAGTCGACTGTCCCCCACTTCTACCTCGTAGCGGATTGCCGCGTGGATGCGCTTCTCGATCTTCGCCGCACGATAAACGAAACCGCCCCCCGGAAGATCTCGGTAAACGACTTCGTGCTCAAGGCCGTCGCCGCGGCGCTCGTTGACGTGCCCGCCGCAAACGCGATCTGGAACGATGACAGCATCCGGCGGTTCTCTAGTGTCGACCTCGCCGTGGCCGTCGCTACCGAGGGCGGCTTGCTCACGCCCGTCGTGCGAGCCGTCGAGCGCCTTCCGCTATCGCAGCTGAGCGCCTCGGTCGCCGACCTCGCAGAGCGCGCCAGAGCCGGTCGCCTCCGCCAGCATGAGCTGGAGGGGGGAAGCTTCTCGGTCTCGAACCTAGGAATGTACGGGACGGAGCAGTTCAGTGCGATCCTGAACCCCCCGCAGTCGGGCATCCTCGCGGTAGGAGCCGCGCGCCCGGTGCCAATCGTGGGTTCTG
Organism: Microbacterium sp. HA-8; assembly: GCF_046111165.1. Taxonomy (NCBI): domain Bacteria; kingdom Bacillati; phylum Actinomycetota; class Actinomycetes; order Micrococcales; family Microbacteriaceae; genus Microbacterium; species Microbacterium sp. HA-8. Next base: position 385,913 of record NZ_CP162025.1, on the reverse strand, counting down.
ACGGTGAGCTGACCGTCGGAACGGTGATGACCGTGACCCTGTCGGCCGATCACCGCGTGCTCGACGGCGCCATCGCCGCACAGTGGCTGGCCGCGTTCCAGCGCCGCATTGAGAATCCGCTCAGCATCCTCATCTGAACAACCGCCCTCGCACGCATCAGGAGCCTTCTGTGGCCACAATCCGCACCATCAACCCTGCCACCGGCGTCGAGCTGGGCACATTCGAAGAGGACGACGAGCTCTACGTCGAGTCCAAGCTCGCCGCCGCTGACCTGGCGGTCACGGCGCTCGCGGAGGCCGGCTGGCACGCGCGAGCAACATGGATGCGTGCCGCCGCCGACTTGCTCGATGCGGAAACCGAGGAGGTCGCTGCCTCGGTCACGGCGGAGATGGGCAAGCCGATCGTGCAGGCCCGCCAGGAAGTCTCCAAGTCTGCGCGAGCTATGCGGTTCTACGCCGACCACGCCGAGGCCTTCCTCGCCCCTCAGTCGCTCGATGACCCCGGGGTGGTGGGAGCTTCATCGGCAGGCGCCCGCTACGAGCCGCTCGGGGTCGTGCTCGCTGTCATGCCCTGGAACTATCCGATCTGGCAGGTCGTGCGATTCGCCGCGCCCGCGCTGATGGCCGGGAATGCAGGGCTCCTCAAGCACGCGAGCATCGTCCCGCGCTCTGCGCTGTATCTCGGCGAGCTATTCCGGCGCGCTGGCTTCCCGGAAGGATCGTTCTCAACGCTACTGATCGGCTCGTCACGCGTGGAGGGAATCGTTCGCGATCCGCGCGTCGCTGCAGTGACGCTGACCGGTTCCGAAGGCGCGGGACGTGCCGTCGCGCGCGCGGCGGGCGACTCGCTGAAGAAGGTCGTGCTGGAGCTCGGGGGCTCTGATCCGTTCGTGGTGATGCCCTCGGCCGATCTCGAGACGGCTGTGCGGACAGCGGTCTCGGCTCGCACGTCCAACAACGGGCAGGCATGTATCAATGCCAAGCGCTTCATCGTGCACAAGGACGTCTACGACGCATTCTCCGTGGCTTTCGTCGAACAGATGGCAGCGCTCGTGGTGGGTGACCCTGCCGAGGAGTCGACGCAGATCGGACCGCTCGCAAGCGAGTCAGGGTTGCGTGATATCGAGGAGCTCGTCGAGGATGCTCGCGCGAAGGGCGCAGAAATCCTCACTGGTGGCGACCGCCGGAGCGGTCACGGCTGGTTCTACCCACCCACCGTCGTCGCCGCGATCACCCCGAAGATGCGCCTGTTCGCCGAGGAGGCGTTCGGTCCGGTCGCCGCCCTGTACAAGGTCTCGTCGCTCGATCAAGCACTGCAGGTTGCCAATGTGCTTGACTTCGGGCTCGGTTCGGCGTTCTGGAGCACAGACCAAACCGAGATCGACGCCGCGATCCGTGGGATCGAATCGGGCGCCGTTTTCATCAACGGGATGACGATCTCCTACCCAGAGCTGCCCTTCGGCGGCATCAAACGATCGGGCTTCGGTCGTGAACTCTCCGTTGAAGGCATTCGCGAGTTCTGCAACCTCAAGACGGTCTGGGTGGCCTAAGGCGTTTCTGACAAGGTCTTTGCTGCGACGATGACGGCGTTGAGGATCACAGCGGCACGGTAAACCATCGCATGCTCAGGCGGCTCGTCGACCGGATTCGTGTAGTTCGATCGAGCCTCTTGAGCAGGCGATGCGACCGTTGGATCAGTGTTCATCGGCGGGCGGCGGGACGGTGAGCGCCCACACGGCCATCGCTTCCAGCACCGGGCGTAGCCGCTCACCCAGTGCGGTCAGCTCATATTCGACCCGCGGGGGGATCTCAGGGTAGGCGGTGCGGGTGACGATCCCGTGCGCCTCGAAGCGGCGCAGCCGGCTGGTGAGGGTGTGCGGACTGATCCCCGGCAGGGCGTCACGCAACTGCGTGAACCGCAGCGGACCGGGCAGGAGCTCTCGCACAATCAGCGTCGCCCACGGCCCCTCCAGCAACACCAAGAACCTGGCCACCCCACACTCCGGCAGCAGCCCCGCAGCCGTCGCCAAGGAGCCGGAAGTGGCGACGGTGGCAACGGTGCTGGTCATAGGACGACACTATCCCATTGGTGCAGTTGAAGTAACCGATGCTGTGTGTGCACTAATAGTGGGTATGAGCTACCTCGTGCACGGCGCCACCGGCGCTCAAGGGTCCCCCGTCGCAGCCGAACTGATCGCCGCGGGCCGTCCCGTTACCGCGATCAGCCGCACTCCCGGCACCGATGTGCCGGGAGCCGAGACAGTGATCGCCGACTACGCGTCCGCTGAGCAGTTGACCGAGGCCTATCGTGATGCGGACGGGGTGTTCGTGCACCTCCCCGCTCGGTCCTGAAGAGCTGATCGCACCATACGCCGACAACATCGCGACCGCGATCACCCGGGCTCGCCCCGCCCGGGTGGTTGTCTCCACCAGCGGGAAGACCATCGACGCCGAAGGCAGCCCGCTACAGCAGCCTGCCCACGCCGCGCTCCCCACACTGCTGTCGTCGCTGGAAGAACAGGGGGTATCGTTCGCTGTGATCGCGCCGCGGTTGTTCCTGGAGAACCTTCTGTTACCTCCGGTCATCGACACCGTCCGATCCGACGGAGTGCTGCGATACCCAATCCGGGCAGACTTCCCCGTCTCGTGGGCCTCCCACCTGGACATCGCCGCCGCCGCCGCCGTGCTCCTTCAACGCCGCGACGTCACCGGTATCGTCGGGATCGGGCAGCTCCCCGCCATCACCGGTCCCGACCTTGCCGCCTCCTTCGCTGAGCACCTCAGAAGGGACGTGAAGTTTGAATCGATCACCCCCGAGGAGTTCGGCACCCTGATCACCCCGCTGATCGGCCCCGCCGCCGCGGGGGTCACCGGCCTCTACCAGGCGCTGTGGCATCAACCCGACCACGTCATCGACCCGACGACCAGTGCACAACAGCGCCTCGGCCTCATCCCACGCACCATCACCGCCTGGCTGTCCGCGATCGGAGCCTGAACAGCCGCCGCCGATGTCCTGAGCGACCACCCGGACAGCTCGGGCGACGTGGGCTGGTCTGCTCGACACCGTCGACGGCCTCAGATGGTGCTGGCGCCCGCGTGCTAGGCGTCTGCATTGAAGGGGTGAACGGTCGTCCAGGCCGCGTTGGCGACGGAGCTACGCTCTACCGCCTCCAGCACGCGCTGCACGGCGAGGCCGTCATCGAAGCCTAGATGCGGGTCGACCACGTTTGCGATCGCGACGATGAAGTCGACGGCTTGGCGGGAGAAGCCGTGCTCGTAACCGAGCACGTGCCCGGCCGGCCACCATCCGGCGACGTACGGGTGGCCAGTCTCCGTGACGAGGACCCTCGTGTACCCTTGCCGGTCGGGTGGTGCCGTGCGGTCGTAGAACTGCAGACTGTTCAGATCTTCCAGATCAATGCGAGGGCACCCTCGTCGCCCGAGACCTCGATGGTCAGAGCGTTCTTGCGACCGGGTGGCAAACCGGGTTGCCTTGAACGAAGCGAGAGCGCCGTTGGTGAGCCGTCCCGTGAGCAGGGCGATGTCGTCTACGGTGAAGTCCCCAAAGCCGGCCCCGTGGGGCAGCAGACGTCGCTTCACGATGGTGTCCACCGCTCCGCTCACGCTCCGCACGGGCGTCAGCGATCAGGTTCCGGAGGAACGTGAGGGCGGGCACGCGCCGATAACGTTCTCACCGCGACGGGATCGGATTTGTGCTGAACCGGCGGTCGCGGACGCGGCGGAAGCTTGAGCGCGAGCGCTCGAGAAGTCAGGCCTTCCTCCTTCAGGTCGAGCTGCCCGTGAACGAACACTGTGAGGCGAGGGAGTCCACCATCCTCTGCGCGGGCGCCAACTCGTTCCAGGCGCAGCGGTTGCCGCATCGGCCCAGACTTTCACCGACGATCTGCGGGGACGCTTACACCAGCGGCGTCACAGAACTGCCATCGTCGCGGCCGACGTCGCCCTCGCGGCGTGACTATAACCCGTCACCTATCCGTGCGGCAGACCCACTCTTACCCTGGCCACCGTCACCATGCACTAGTTGCACAGATGTGCGCGAGGCGCGACCCTCCAGCCACATCTCCAACATCTGTCGCTCACGACGGTCGTGGAAGGGAACAACCTCATACCGCGAGTCGAGGAGGTAACTAGGCGTGTACCGATGTGGGGCCGTGCGCGGGATGGGCCCGGCGAATGCTTCGAAGCGGTATCCGGGGCCTCCCGCCGGGGCCTTCGGGCTCCCCGACGACTTAAGGTCTGTGTGATTCGAATCAGCGCGCGCATCGTGAAATCGCTGAATCCAGTACGCAGGTTGCTCTCTGTCCGGAGGAAGTCGCTTGCCTCGCGCGCGTCCGTAGTGCAAGCACGCGTAGACAAATGCCTCAACCGAAGACACTCGGGGGTTCGTTGTGCCTGCGAGCAGGTTTCCCACGGTGGATTTGGAGAGGACGTGGGCGGGCGCTACGAGTGCGGCATGATGCTGGATGGTACGCAGTCCGGGACTTCCGACCAGCTGGTTCAACTCATCCAATACTTCGCACCAGGCGGGCCGAGCGGGCTTCACGCTAGCTTCACCCCCGCATAGTCCAGGCTGATTTTGTGTCCAGTTTCCAGCATGGACCATGGTGGACAACCCCCGGGACACGATCGTCGTCAAGACCACGCGACGACCCACGGGAGCAATCATGACGATTGAATCGGCACTCCACCTCTTGTCCATGCCTGTTGTAGTGCACGTGGTTGCCGGAGCCATAGTGGTGCTCCGACTGGCCACTGCCGCGATCAACTTCGCTATCGCCGTTCGCCGTGGGTATCTTTCCCTTCGGTATCCGAACGGGAGAGCGCCCTCTCGGGGAAACGACGGAGATTGAAACGTTGAGCAGGTCAACGGACGCGCACGCTGACGCATCCCCCGTTACCCCCCGGTAGTGTCCAGTGAAGGCGGCCCATTTGACGGCAGTCTTATCGGCAATACCCCTCAACTCAGCGAGAACCGGCGCGAGGACTTCGCCAGCGAGGGATGGCGGGAATGGCTTAGGCGGACGCCGACCGCGACGACGTGTCCGCTGAAGCTCTCTCGGACGAGATGACGGCGGGGTACCGTCCGGGGAGGAGCCATGCATGCTCCCGGCTCACGATCGAGGGCGTGCCTGGCTTGTCGAGGCGGCGGCGGATCAGCGAGAACCCGCCTCAGCGCACCCACACCGCTGTGCCCGGCTTAGCCTCGATCCACCGATGTAGTGAGGTGTTGAGCGGGTGCCGTGACACGGAAATGCCCCTCTGACCGGGAAGAATAGTGATTGTCTAGGCCACTGTTCGACCGATCCGAGAGGCATCTCGTAGATGCAATTCAAGCATGCCCCTGCCGCGGTGTCAGCGGTCTTCGATGACCCGAATCTCGTGTCGGCCGCCGGGCTGGTCCCGATGCTGCGACTCGCGCAGCACGCAGGGCTGATGGAACTGGCTCAAGAGCGGCTGAGCGTCCCGACTGACAAGGGCTCGAACGCCGGCGCGAAGGTCTCCGCACTGGTCGCGGGGATGCTCGCGGGGGCGGACTCGATCGACGACATGAACGTGCTCCGCCACGGTGGGATGGGCCGACTGTTCGACAGGACGTATGCGCCGTCGACGCTGGGATCGTTCCTGCGTGAGTTCCGGTTCGGCCACGTCCGGCAGCTCGACGCCGTCGCAACCCGCGTCGTCCAGAACCTCGCCGTCAACGCGCCACTTCTGCAGATCTCCGCCGGCGAGCGGGTGATGGTGGATCTGGACGACACGATCATCGAGGTCCACGGATACCAGAAGCAGGGCGCCGGGTTCGGGTACTCCGGCGTCCGCGGCCTGAATGCCCTTCTCGCCACGGCATCAACGTCGGCGTCGGCGCCGGTGATCCTCGGCCAGCGGCTGCGGCAGGGCAAGACCGGGTCCCCGAAAGGAGCTGCACGGATCGTCGGCGACGCCCTCGCCACTCTCCGCCGGATGAATCTCGGGAACGGAGCGCGGCCACTGCTGCGGGCGGACTCCGCGTTCTACGGCTATGCGACCGTCGGCACCGCGATCAAGGCCGGCGCGGACGTGTCGGTCACGGTCCGGATGGACCCCGCGGTGAAAGCGGCGATCGCGACCATAGGCGAGGACGCGTGGGAGACGATCGAGTACCCGAACGCGATCCGCGACGAGTCCACCGGCCGGTGGATCTCGAAAGCCGAGGTCGCCGAGGTGCCGTTCACCGCGTTCCGCTCCCGGAAGAAGGCCGAACGCATCGATGGTCGGCTCGTGGTCCGGCGCATCCCCGACCTCAATCCGACGCGGGTGGAGCAGCCGACGCTGTTCGATGTCTTCCGGCATCACGCGTTCTTCACCACCACAGCGAAAGAAGCGCTGGGCACGGTGGTCGCGGACAAGACCCACCGCGCTCACGCGATCATCGAGCAAGTCCACGCCGACCTCAAACAAGGGCCCCTCGCTCACCTCCCGTCCGGGGTGTTCGCCGCGAACAGCGCCTGGCTCGTGCTCGCCGTGATCGCGTTCAACCTCACCCGTGCCGCCGGAATCCTCGCCGACCGCGGCGGCCGACTCGCGAAAGCGACGACCGCGACGATCCGACGCACCCTCATCTCAGTGCCGGCACGACTGGCACGTTCCGCACGGAGGATCACGCTGCACCTGCCCGAAGCGTGGCCCTGGCAGATCGCATTCGACAGGCTCTTCACGAGCACGCACGCACCACCACCGGCAACGGCCAGCTGACCATCGCCGCGACCGCGGCATGACCGAGGACAACGTGGACGACCGGGATGCGACGCCCGGAACTCCGCCATGCCCAAGACGCGTCACCGCACACCGATCACGCCAGCCCAGCCACCCCGAGGCTCATCGGTGGATCGGGGCTTAGGGGATCTTCTAACAGTGCAGGGTGTGTACACGTGTGGAGCGAATAGCAGCCGTCTCACACGAACGCCAGGAGCGCGCGCGTCGCTAGGGAATGTGCATTCTGCAGGCTCAGCGAAGTTCGTAGACTCTCCTCATGCCTAGTAGCTGCAACGAGCAGGCCTGCGGGTCGAGTAGCCCAGGGCTCAAGGCAAACGTGGCCAACTTCTTGGAACGGGCTGCGCGGATCGCCAACAACCCGCTCGCCGGACAAGATGCTCAGTTCAGTGTGCAGATGCGACTCGACCTGAGAACGCGTGAGGTGAGTGCGACTGGCTTCGATTCACAGGTCCTCCCCGAGGACGACTGGCTAACGATGGCTGTGCGGATGAGACCGATCATTTTCCTTGAAAACGATCCGGTGAGCGTTAAGAATCTGACTACCCAGATCGAACGCGAGCACGTTCTGCTGCGGGGGCAGTTGAGGTCGGCTCGAAGCGGTCTCGCGGCCTGGAAACGGCATGCGTTCGTGTATGCGGGGAACCTCGGCGGAACCCCACCGTCGATGGCATCTGGCGATGTTCGTCGTCAGATGGTCAAGATCGGACCACCGGGCGCTTCGCCGTCCGGAGTGCCGGTCGAAGGTCTTGCGACGGACTACGACTACGCGAACACCTACCTCAACGCGATGGTGTGGCATTCGGACACCGATAAGTCCATCGAGTACCAAGATGCCGCTGAGTACATGAAGCAGCACTACCGGAAGTGTGCGGAGATCCGTGTCCTCAGCGCAGCCAAGGACATCATTCCCCCGCTGCGGCGATGGATTCTGGATGCTCGATCCGACGGTCATGACTTCTGAACGGCGTGCGGGCCGCGGTGACCACCAGCTGCGGTGCGAACACACGCCGTGACGACGGGCGACCGGTGCAGCTGAGTTGCCGCTCAAGTCTGCAAGCGGGGGAACCCGCCCGCGACGTCGTCATGCGGCTGGCCACGATTTCAGGCTGCGGCTGTTGCTCTCTGTGGCGACGGCGTTCAGCGCGGGCTGAGCTCCTGCGCGTCGAGGATTGGCGGTGTGAGGAGGTACAGCTCGCAGACAACGCCCTTGACGTGCTACTTGATGAAGCTCTGCCAGTCATCGCTGGCTTCGACGCCACTGGCGCCATCTCGATTGATGGTCAGCCATTTCTTGGATGTACCGTCCTCGGCACCCCAGCCGAGTGCTCGCTCCACGTCTCGGCGGCGCGGCTCATCACCGAAGGTGACGACAAGGACCCGCGGCTTCGGGTCACGGTCGATGAACTCGGCTCTTAGCCCCGATCCACCGATGAGCCTCGGGGTGGCTGGGCTGGCGTGATCGGTGTGCGGTGACGCGTCTTGGGCATGGCGGAGTTCCGGGCGTCGCATCCCGGTCGTCCACGTTGTCCTCGGTCATGCCGCGGTCGCGGCGATGGTCAGCTGGCCGTTGCCGGTGGTGGTGCGTGCGTGCTCGTGAAGAGCCTGTCGAATGCGATCTGCCAGGGCCACGCTTCGGGCAGGTGCAGCGTGATCCTCCGTGCGGAACGTGCCAGTCGTGCCGGCACTGAGATGAGGGTGCGTCGGATCGTCGCGGTCGTCGCTTTCGCGAGTCGGCCGCCGCGGTCGGCGAGGATTCCGGCGGCACGGGTGAGGTTGAACGCGATCACGGCGAGCACGAGCCAGGCGCTGTTCGCGGCGAACACCCCGGACGGGAGGTGAGCGAGGGGCCCTTGTTTGAGGTCGGCGTGGACTTGCTCGATGATCGCGTGAGCGCGGTGGGTCTTGTCCGCGACCACCGTGCCCAGCGCTTCTTTCGCTGTGGTGGTGAAGAACGCGTGATGCCGGAAGACATCGAACAGCGTCGGCTGCTCCACCCGCGTCGGATTGAGGTCGGGGATGCGCCGGACCACGAGCCGACCATCGATGCGTTCGGCCTTCTTCCGGGAGCGGAACGCGGTGAACGGCACCTCGGCGACCTCGGCTTTCGAGATCCACCGGCCGGTGGACTCGTCGCGGATCGCGTTCGGGTACTCGATCGTCTCCCACGCGTCCTCGCCTATGGTCGCGATCGCCGCTTTCACCGCGGGGTCCATCCGGACCGTGACCGACACGTCCGCGCCGGCCTTGATCGCGGTGCCGACGGTCGCATAGCCGTAGAACGCGGAGTCCGCCCGCAGCAGTGGCCGCGCTCCGTTCCCGAGATTCATCCGGCGGAGAGTGGCGAGGGCGTCGCCGACGATCCGTGCAGCTCCTTTCGGGGACCCGGTCTTGCCCTGCCGCAGCCGCTGGCCGAGGATCACCGGCGCCGACGCCGACGTTGATGCCGTGGCGAGAAGGGCATTCAGGCCGCGGACGCCGGAGTACCCGAACCCGGCGCCCTGCTTCTGGTATCCGTGGACCTCGATGATCGTGTCGTCCAGATCCACCATCACCCGCTCGCCGGCGGAGATCTGCAGAAGTGGCGCGTTGACGGCGAGGTTCTGGACGACGCGGGTTGCGACGGCGTCGAGCTGCCGGACGTGGCCGAACCGGAACTCACGCAGGAACGATCCCAGCGTCGACGGCGCATACGTCCTGTCGAACAGTCGGCCCATCCCACCGTGGCGGAGCACGTTCATGTCGTCGATCGAGTCCGCCCCCGCGAGCATCCCCGCGACCAGTGCGGAGACCTTCGCGCCGGCGTTCGAGCCCTTGTCAGTCGGGACGCTCAGCCGCTCTTGAGCCAGTTCCATCAGCCCTGCGTGCTGCGCGAGTCGCAGCATCGGGACCAGCCCGGCGGCCGACACGAGATTCGGGTCATCGAAGACCGCTGACACCGCGGCAGGGGCATGCTTGAATTGCATCTACGAGATGCCTCTCGGATCGGTCGAACAGTGGCCTAGACAATCACTATTCTTCCCGGTCAGAGGGGCATTTCCGTGTCACGGCACCCGCTCAACACCTCACTACATCGGTGGATCGAGGCTTAGCGCGGCGTTGACTGGATCGTCTTTGAAGGAGTAGCCGATGATGAGCCAGTGATCTGCCTCGGCCAATCCATCGGCGAACATCGTGTACGCAAGGTCGAAGGGGAACTGAGCGACGTGCTCGGCCTTGTCTTTCCGATTCGCGAGAACGACTACTGGCCTGACGTTGGTTGTCCTCTCTCGGACCGCGCGCCATTGATCACCGTCGTCCAGCATTTCCTTGGGTAGCTTGGCGTGTATCTTCCCATCCCGCGTCGCCCAGAACGTGAGTGATCCGTGGATGTGCAGCAGCTGCACTCGTTTGCTTCTTGGGAAGTCATCGCTACTTGATCTGAGCGCCTGCACGGTGCGCTCAACCTGGTCGTCGACGACGACTTTCACGTGACGGTAGCCGTGGCCCATATCGGCGAGCTCCGGCTGACACACTGTAAGGAGCGATGCAAGCAGGAGGGTGTCGTAGTTGAGATTTGCGATGACGACCTTGCCATCGAACGCTCCGGTTATCGCCGTCACTAGGTCGTACAAACTCTGCGCCTCGTCGACGTAGGCGTGCGAACGTTCCGCTATGACCTCTAGGACGTGGGATATCCCTGTGTCGCGTACCCGTTCCGCGAACCTCGAGACTCGCTGTATGGCCTTTCGGAGCTTCTCGTCGGCGGGCTGGGTTAACTCAGCGAGAGTGTCCAGCACATCCAGCGTGCGGGATTCTGCGCCGAAGGCGCCCACAAGCACCTCGAAGTCCGCGGCACTGGTGGCGCCGTCTGGGAGAGCGCGCTCCGCGAGCTCTTTCATTGCGATCACGACGTCACCGCCGTCCGCCTCCTCGATGCGGCGGAGAACCTCTTCTGTGATGCTCTGCAGGTTCAACTCGGGGTTGAAAGCGATCGACAGTCCGTTCCCTGCGAGAACCGCGACACTGCGGCCATCCGTCACTACGACCCCCTCCAGATATGTGCGCGGATCGGGTTTGCTTCCCTCCCGCTGACACACAGTATCCGACCGCTTTTCGACGGTGCTCCGTCGCCAGTCGAGTGGACGAGTAGACGGGGGCTCTGAGCCCGGTCGCGTCCCGGAACCCATTGAGTCCCGCGCTCCCGACGCCCGCTCCACTGGCGCAGGGTCGATATTCACCTTGGGATGAATGCTCGTCCTGAGTTGCGTTGGGCGCTACAGCCGCACCGGTCATGGGAGGCAGGGGCGGCCCACGTTGTCAGCGGCTGTGCGGGGCGCCCTTCTCCGTGTAGTACCGGAGAAGCGGAGACGTCATGTCGCGGACACCGTCACCGATGACGATCGAACGCAGCAAGTACCCGTACCCGAACCCCGCCGACATCAGCCGCATCGACAACACATCGGAGGGGTGCGCGGGCCGCCCCTTGTCGTCAGATGACGCGTCTGGGGTGCTCTGGCCCGTCACCACGGGGCTGTGGGAACATGGAATCAGCCGCCGCCACACCGGGCGCGGTTTCGGGCGACGGAGGTGCAGTGTGACCGAGACAGTCACGTTGGGCGCTGACTTCGAGCGCGGCATCCGCTTCGAGGGGCTGCGTGAGTCGATCACTGGTGAGATCGCCCGCCGCAATGCCGCCGCCCACACAGCCGGACTCGACACCCCCGAGGGACGACGGCAGACCGACGCGATCGCCGCGCTCGTCCAGGTACGCAAACGCCTCCGTTCCGACGACGACGAGCAACTGCTGATCGCCGAACTGCTGCTGCAGGTGCAGGACAGCGACCGCGCCCACGCCCGCGCGTGATGACCGATCCGACCCGGTTCCAGCTCACCGACGCCGACAACGAACACATCTTCCGCACACGACTGCTTCCGCTTGAGTTCCCCGGTCTGCACGCCGCTTCAGGCCCGAGCGCGCACTTCTTCGGCGCGCAACCGGGGGCCGGCAAGTCCGTGGCCCAGGCCGCCGTCATCACCGAGCTGGCGCACCGCGACAGCTGGGATGCCGTCGCCGCGATCATCGGGGACGACTACAGGCCCTACCATCCCGACTATGCGCGGCTCCTGGCCGAGAGCGACGAGACCGCTGCGTTCTACACCGACCGCGACACCGCCCGGTGGGTCGAGCGAGCCATCGAGCATACGCTCACAGTGCGCCCGCATGTCATCGTCGAAGGAACGCTACGCCGGGCCTCCGTCACCATCGACACCGCCCGCCGCTACCACGACGCCGGATTCGACACGCACCTGCACGTCCTCGCCATCCACGAGGTCGTCTCCCGTCTCCGAATCTTCGGACGCTACCTCGACCAGCTCGATCGCGACGGCCACGGCCGCTACACCCTCCCCGCGGCACACCGGGTCGCTTACGACGCTCTCCCCGGCTCGGTCGCTGACATCCTCTCCGCCGACGTATTCGACACGGTGACCGTCCACAACCTGCACGGCACCGTCATGCACACCGCCGGCCCTGGCCGCGACGACGCACAGGCGATCCTCGCAGCGATCGACCGTGAGCGGGCCTCCGACCATCTCGACACGAGCGGCTTGCTCGCCATCGCAGACGCCTACCTCGACCGCGCACGAGCAGCCGGTCCCGCCATCACCCCCGACCTCATCGCACTCTGCCAGGACATCGCAACCACCGCGTACACGCCCTCGTGAAGAACCAGGAATCTCCGACTACTCGTTACATGCAGAGGTCGTGAAGAGTGCGAGCAAAGAGTAAGGGTGTATGCACGAGAGATCTACCCGCAATTGTGAGTCCGCGCTTCGCCACGCCGGCGACTTGGCTGCGCGATTCCGGGCATCATAGATATCTCTTGGCAGCCTCCTTCAGATGACTTCCGGCGTTCGCTCTGCGACTTCTGTTAGCCGACGTCCCACGTGTTCTCCTGCGCGACCTGCGTAAGCGGCGGCAGCTGGGTCCCCTTCTTCGCCGCCAGCGTGTTGATGGCGCTCTCTACGATCTGTACAGGCCACAGTTCGGGAGCCGACATCACCTCGGCCACGCGGGACGCAGTCAACGCCCCCAGCTTCACCGTCGGTGGCAATTCCTCCAGTGTGGCGCCGCGGACGATGTCTATGCCGACTGTTCGACGTGGGTGCACCGCCGCGAACAACTCGCTGGGCTCTATTCCTGCCTCCGCGACGTCTTCGAGTGCTTTCTCCAGCTGCTTGTCGATCCATCCTGTGGGTTCGGTGCTCACCACGCGTATCAGCCAGAGAACACGCCCCGTGGCCCGAATCGTCCCGACGCGTACCGCCTCGTCCAAGGGAAGCCGTCGTCCCCGTGAGATGCCATGACCGGCGACGAGGGCGTCGCACACCGTCGAGTACTGCGCCGGAGACATGGCTCCGACGGAGAGTTCGAGATGCGCTATCGATTCGATGAGGACGTCCTGACGGGCATGCGAGAGGAGCCCCACGACACGGAGGTCACGTTCGGTATCGGTAGCTGCGGTCCGCAGCGCGTCTTGCCACCATTGCGCGTCGTCGGAGTGGGTGCGGAACGAGTGCTCGGTACGAAGGGCACTGTTCAGGTGCGGGTTTGACGTCACTATGGCGAGGTCGGTTGCTGACGGGAGGGAAGCAACCGCGCGCCCAAGCACCCAGCCCTCGCCCCATACTCCGGCGATGGAGACCAGCGATTCGACCCCGTCGCTTGTCTTCTTGCCGAGGAAGAGATGAGCCGCGCGCGCCGCTCCCAGGGGATCTTGTTCGTTACGACGGGCCCGCGGTAGTCCCGCTCTGTTCTTGGTGACGATCGCGGCCGCGAACTGGCTCAGCAACGCGACCGGCGTTGCCTGCGCAGCCTCGGCAACCACACCCCGGTTCTGTTCGCGAAGTACGAGTTGAAGGATACGGTCGTCGTCGCCGTCGTAACCGCCAGCGAGGAGCAGGTGGGCGAACGCTACCTCTTCGTCGGCAGCGACCTCGAGCGCCGCGACCAGCCGTGCAGTTTCATCCGGATCTAGCGAGCCCAGTGCTTGTAGGGTCGCCGCGACCTCCACCCACGATGAGCTGGGCCTGTATTGCTCCCACCACCACGCGACCAGGTCGTCGTCCACTGTCGCGTGGCGGTACAGGCTCGAAGCGACCGACCTGACCGGACCGTTGCCGTTCTCCAGGCGCTGACGTAGGTAGGCGACTGCTTCGGCGCGTCCGGCGCGGTCGCTGAACTGCAGCGGGATGCGGGTGCTGTCGAGCAAGCCCAGTTCCCCGAGAGTGACTCCCGATCCGTCGAGAACAAACGCTACGACCTTTTCCAACACAGTCGACGACTGCGCCTGATAGACGCGGTCCGCTAGCGTCAGAGCCGCTGTCGCGCGAACCAGTGGGTGCGGGCTGACAGCGTTATCTGCCGACCTGAAGTTGTCATGGAGGGAACGGACCTCGCCCTTCGTGAACATGCCCACGAAGAAGCGCGTCACATTTGTCCAGTAGGCGCGGGAGAGCAGCGCGGTCGCGCCGTCGTCACGGGAGTCGCCGACACCTCGGGAGGTGAGGTTCTCGAACAGGTGCCAGGCGGCGAAGTACTCGCGCAACGATTGGACTTCGAACTCGAATTTCCCTTCGCGCTCTACTAGGCACAGCACCCGCGAGGTGATGGCGGAGTAGATGGCGTCTGCGAGCTTCTGTGCGTCTGGTTGTCCTTCGAGTCGGACGCGGAGGACACGTCGCAGTTCGTCTTGACCGATGCCACCCTCGAGCGCGCCGAGCTCGGTCTGCGAGTGTAGGTACCAGCCGAGGTAGGCGTGTGTGTCGACAAGCACGTTGCGGTGCTGGGCGAGAAGCGGTTCCTTGTTCTCGGCCTGTTCCCGATCGAGGGAAGACTCGAGGTAGTTGCGAAAGAGCTCAGTGCGCTGCTCGGGCAGGAGTTGGCGTCTGTGGAGAAGGTTCAGCAGGATGGCCAGCTGCATGGGCGAGGAGGCGAGCTCCTGGATGTGAGGAAGGTGTTCGTTGTCGTGGAACGCTGTCGCGAGCCGTTCGGCAGAGTCCGGTTCGAGCGCGTTGACCTCGATCCACCTGTTGAGGTACTGCCTCCGCAGCCCTGGGGTGAGCGGTAGCACTTGGAGAACGGTGAACGTGCCCGAAGCGGTCAACGCGCTCAGCGAGCTGCCCGGGCGGGTGCTGACGAGGACGACGAGGTTCGCGGCCAACGCATTGAGCCTGTCGCGGGCTCGAGCGATCTCGGTCGTTACCTCGTCTCGATCCTGGACGTTCGGGATTTCGTCCAGCCCGTCCAATGCGAGAAGCAGTGGCTCGGTGGCCAGCATCATCTCGAAGTCGTCGGCTGTGAACTCGTGTGTTCGGGTGTGCCGGGTGATGTCGCCAAGAAGATACCGTTCGAGGTCGGTGCGCGCTTCGGATGCTTCTTTTCCTTCTTGGACGGCGCGTTCCCTCTGGATGCGTCTCCATTGTGCATAGCGACGCAGATCCAGGCGGAGTGGGATTCGCGCCAAACCTGTGCTGCGCACAAGGCTGACATCCTGCGCGTCGTAAGTGCTCTTGTCCAGCCGTCGCGCCCGGTAGTACTGGGCCAGGTATTGCAGAATGGTCGACTTGCCCTGCCCCGGTCCGCCGACCAAGACCGCGTTCTCCTTCCACTCCGGGTGCAGCAACATCTGCGCAGCCCCGGCGACGAGGAGGCTCCGCCGACTGTCCGCGGGCAACGGGTCGCCAGGGTGCGCGCGAGAGATCTCGCCAACCAATGCAGCAGCGCGACTGTCTGCCCGGCAACCAAGCGGGACGTCCACGAACATCGCATCCACGCGCGCTTTCAACTCGGCCTGCTGGAACTGGACGAAGTCCTCCGCCCCGTACCGGTCGGCCATATACGCGCGAATCGCGGGGCTGAACTTCGCTCGCTTGTCCTGCTGACGCACATGCTGAGCTTTCATCTGCTCGAGCTGCGCCACGGTGAAGTGACGGCCGTCGTCGGAGTCGATGAGGGTGTGATGGGTAGGACAGAGGAGGATCAGATTGTCGGGACCGTCGACGTCTTCGTACAGAGGGTCGTGACGCGGCCCCCGCGGCCGGCCGGAACGAATGTGCGCCTGCTCACCCACGACAACGCTGCCGTCCCCGTCTCCAGCGTCAATGGTGAGCGGCTGAACGCACAACGTGTAGGCGCAGACGTTGTGCGATGTGCCCCACAGCACCTTCTGCGTCGCGACAGTGATGGTCATCCAGAACCCTCCGTCGCCATCTTGTCAGAGCCGAGTGCCGGCCCGTATGTCGACGCAACCTCGCGACTCCCGCGCGGTATGCGTGGCATGCGCGGTAGGTCACCGTCGACGCCGTGGAGCTACCCAGCCGATTACCACGGTCTGGTTCAACGGGGTCTGCTGCAGTGCACAGCACTTCGCTAGGCTCTCACTGTTGATCAGGACGGGGTTCGAATGGCGATCGCTGCAAGGACATGTGCGACCGCGACGCCTGGCGCTCAAGACCCGGTCTACGTGACATGCGCTCCGCCGGTTCAGTACCAGTCGCTCTACTACCACCGTCCCGCCGCGAAGCTCCCGGGCAAGTCTCGCTGGATCTTAAGCAGCGACGATGAATGTCATGCGTTCTGCCACGCGTCGGATCGGGGCTGGATAGATTCGCGCGGGAAGCACTGGTTCGTCATGCCGGACGCCAGCGTCATCGGTGCGAGCCGGGAGCGCATAGCGACGTTCACCCGGTCTGACGTCGGTATCCCTTGGCACGGCTACCCTGTCTCCGCGCTTCCGGACGCTGTGGCGCGCACTTCCGTGCCGCCCGAAGTGCTTCGCGCTTGGGAGCAAGAAGGGGCAACGACGCGAGGACTCATCAAGAAGCTCTGGAAGCGCAGAGCATGACAAGGGCCGCGCTGTTCCAAGCGATCCTTCCCGGCGAGTGGGCAGAGGGGTGGCTCTATAAAGACCATCTGTTTCTCTGGACTACAGATGGCGACCTCGTTCACACGCCCGTGGCTCGCCTCGTTTCGCAACTACATGGCACCCACGGCCCGGAGGTTGCTCTCGCCGCACAGTTCGCGCTCTTCCGCAATGACTGGAAGGGGGGCATGCAGATCGAAGCGCTCACTCGTGTGCCGCGTATCCGCGACGCGCTGTCTGACACCGTCAGCGCCGCGAGCAAGGTCGCTCGGGTGGAGTTCGCTGATCCGCCGATGGAGTCCGTAGACATCGAGTCCGTGCCCGGCTTCCTGCTCTCGGTGTCGATTTACGGCAATCACGCCTTCATCGCAAGCAGCGACGGGCTGTTCGAGACGAACCTGAACCCTGAATACTTGGGCCAAGAGCACTACCTCGAGTCGCGGCTGAGCTTTGCCGTCCACGACCTTGATACGAATTACGGTGCTGTCGCGGCATCCGCTTTCGAGGAGGGGCTTTGGTTCGATCGGATCGACTTTGGCCACGAGGAGGGACGTTCCCAGGGGAACTCAATGCAGCGACTTGCCGACTTCTCCAGTGGTGTGTCGATGGCGTCCAAGGACCTGTTGAATTTCGTAGAAGAAGGAATCCCCAATCTTTACCTGGGGGCCTCTGAACGACGTCTCCAGAGCCCGAGGTCCCGCTTCCCCAGCCACATGATCACCGGCTACCGTCGCTCTGATGACGACCTTGCGATGCTGTCTGCGCGGAGCCTCGGTATCGACGAGTCGCGAGTACGAGAAGGCGGGGTGCGAGTGCTCGCAAACTCTAAGCAGCGGCTGCTGTACGACGTTGACGGTGATTTGCGTGTGGCCCGGTTGCGGACCCTGGACGGAGTGAAGCTTGACCGGGCTGCCGCGCTAGGCGTCCGCCTTGACGATGCGACCGCCGGCGGTGCTCCCGTGTCCACGCACGCTATGGCGGGCGGCTTTCTTGTCGAAGGACAGGAACGCGTGTCATGGATCGATCATGACGGCGTGCTAGAGGTCTCCTCACAACCTGCCGTTACCGTGCGGACATTCCCTGGTTCACGGCACTTCATCGACACCGCACTCATCATCGAAGAGGATCGCGCCATACTCGTCGGGTTTCTCGACATCCCCCGGTCGTAGACGTTCATTCCGCGACAAGCGCCCCTGGGTACGCTTTCCACACAGGCGGGACATATCCCGATATCGCAGCTGGTGGGGGTCTGTCACCTCTTATGGGTATAACAACTGACTGGTGCAGGGTGCGTATTCAACGGGAGCGAATAGCTCCGAGAACCGAGGCTGCGCGGTTGCTGCCTTCGATTGCACCGGGCGCTCAGACCTCGCGAAATGGCACCCAGTGCGTAGGGCTGCGGAAGTCGCTCGGGTGAATACGATCAGATCATGCCGAGTAGCTCGAGTCGCATCACCGCGATCACGCGTCGCAAGCTGTTCGACTCCATCGCGCTCTCGGGCCTCAGCTGGTCGGGACGTCTTGAGGAACCGGACTTCCTCGGCCGGATCTACGACCTGGGCGAGCTGCCGAGCACGGATACCCGCTACCGAGACGCGTCCGGAGACATCTGGCAGCACCGGGTGAACAACCCTTACGACTGGGAAGACGATTGGGTCTTCACAGACAGCAGGTTCGGGCTCATGCATGGCGACGATGAGGTAGTCCTCGTGTTCCTCGCCGAGATGCTGCACCCGGTCGTGCGAACTGACGAGGCCGAGGCGGCGCTGTTGTTGAAGGCGTTCAACGAGGCCCTCGCGCGCGACGGCTACGAGCTTTATGCGTCCGACTGGATCAGCGGTCATGCGATCTACGGCTGGCGGCGCTTGGACGCGTTTCACGGCACAACGCCGGAGCTACGACTGAGCGAGCGACCTCTCACGGATCCGGACGTTCTCCAGGAGCACCTCAACCGGATCCGCGCCGGTCTAGTCGCGGATCCACCGGCGGCGATCTCCTCGTGCAAGAACCTCATCGAGTCGTTGTTCAAGATCATCCTCGACCGCAGCGAGGTCGCCTACAGTCGCAGCGACGACATCCCTGACCTCTATCGCAAGGTCGCGGACCTTCTCGCCCTTAGTGCCGAGGCGGTGCCAGAGTCCGCGCGGGCGAGTCAGACCTCGCAGAGGATCTTGCGCACGCTCGTGACGACCGTGAACTCGCTCTCTGAGCTGCGCAACGAGCTGGGGATCGGACACGGGCAGTCCCGGCGCAGCGGGGCGCTTGCACGTCACGCTCGTCTGGCGCTGAACGCGACGGTCACTATCGCGGAGTTCGTACTCGATACCTGGCAGGCCCGGCTCGAGTCCGGCGCCCTCGAAATCGGACAGACACAGTGACAGTGCCCGAAGGATGGCTGTACGAGAACACTCCCGACAACACAGCGCGGTTCGTGCTTGGCACAGTCGGGGAGAACCCTTTGATATGCGTGGGCGTCAACCCGAGCACTGCGACGCCACTGAAGCTGGATCGCACGGTGACCCGTATCGCCCGGAGAGCCGCGAAGAACAACTACGACAGCTGGATCATGCTGAACCTCTATCCACAGCGGTCGAAGGATCCGGACGGCATGCACACGCAGTACCTGCCGGAGCTGAAGGCCCAGAACGAGAAGCACATCGCTGAGTTGCTACGGGGCCGCAGCGTCACGCTGCTCGCAGCATGGGGTGAGCTAATCGAGAAGCGAGCCTATCTCCCTGAGATGCTCGACGGCATCGCGCAGATCGCGGAACAAGGGTCTTGCGGCTGGATGTCGATCGGCAGCCCCCTGAAGAGACATCACCCTCGGCATCCTTCACGCGCACCCTACGACACGAGTCTGCAGAGCTTTGACATGGCGACGTACCTACGGACGCTGTGAACATGCCTGCGCCACCCAGTCCCCGGTGGTCAAAGCTCCGGTGACGATGACGAGCGACAACGGGACCGCATCAGATGCAATTCACCAAGGTCCTCAATGTGAGCGCGGCCCCGACTGTCACCACGAGCAACTCTCCTCGCTCAGCGTCGGATCGACGACGCCATTCCCGACAACTCCTCCAGCATTTGCCAGCTGTGCACCGGTGCTTCCCCTGACCTCAATCGAGCGTGAGGTACGCGAGTCCCGCCTACTCGGTACAGTGTGCTCGTGAGATGGCCTTGGGGGCAGAAGAAGCCGGGCGCGGCATACGAACCACCTGCGGGGCTCGTCAAACTGGACGCCGAGCATCTCGATGTCATCGAGAAGCAACTCGAACGCCAAGAGGCGGCAATGACCAGCCGCTTGTCGAACACGAGCACCCGCGCCGCGGTCCTCATCGGTGTCAGCGGCGCGCTGGGCGGCACCGAGCTCGTCACCGCTTCGGGGAACGCGTGGATCAGCGGCATCAGCCTGGCACTGTATCTCGGTGCGGCCGTGTGCGGACTGTTCGCGATGCGTTCCCGCCTGACCGAGCAACCCGCCCTCGACGGCACCATCACCGAGTACGCGGCCAAAGCAAGCGAATGGATGCGCCGGTCGCTCGTGGGCAGTCGCCTGGCATCCCAGAAGCGCTCCCGCACGCAACTCCGTCACCGGCACAACTGGCTGATCGGCGGCTTCATCGTCCTCATGGCCGCCTGGGTCGCATCCGGCGCCGGAACGATCTACGGCATCGTCAATCCTCAGCCCGCACCGCCCACCATCATCCAGATCGAAGGAGATATCCCATGACCGACACTGTTTCCGGCGGCAAGGACGGCGAAGAGGGAACCATCAAGATCTTCACCGAGACCGTGGTCGAGCACGCCCAGGAGCCTGATCCCCTCACCGACCTGCGCGCCTCCGAGTAGGGGACGCTCAGCTCAACCCCACCCCCGTCGATCATCGCCGGGGAGTCATTGTCGAGCCCGCCACTTCATGGAAGACCAAAGACTCGACCATCCAGGGCGGCGTCGTCGGGGCGGCGGTCAACGACGATGACGAGATCGCATCAGATGCGATTCGTCATCGTCAACTGGACCTTGATTGCAAGAAGTGTGTCGACGTCGTTCTACACGAGGATGGTGAGCGCGCGCAGCGGCCGGGTTGTGTGGAATTCTCGGGCGCGCGAGCTGTTGCGGGACGTGAGCGAGGGTGGGTGGGTCCAGCTTGGTGTCGGGGTTGCGGCATTGGCCGGCCTGATGCGGAGCCGTGCCTGCGTGATCTGGGTTCAGGCACGACCCGCCTCGCGGGCGATCCGTCCACTGGCTATCAGAGGTTGTCGCGGACGAGGTCGATGATGGCGGTGAGGTAGGCCGCAACGACCGCGCGTGCGTGGCCGTGGGTGAGGCTGCGGGACTCGCCGCTGTCGGCGTCGTAACTGAGGAAGACACCGGCTCCGAACAGCGCAGCGGGGGCGCCCAGGTGGGCGGCCGTGAAGCTGAGGATCGGATTCAGCGTGCTGCGGCTGATGCCGTCGTCATCGACGTAGAGACTGATCCCGAGGGGCAGCCCGACCACGTCGAAGGTGTCGCATCCGATCGCGCGGTGGAGGTTGTGGACGAGGCGGGCGGTGGTGGTGTCGTCGAGGGTGACGGTCTCGAGCTGTCCATCGAGGGTGATGCGGATCCCGGTGAGCATGGTTGCCTCCTGTCGGTTCGTGGGTGCCGTCCTGGCGGGAAGCGAGATGACGGGGCGACGGGGGAAGCGCCAAGCGGCGACCGAGGTCGGGGAGCGTGAGCGGAGGGAGCGAGGTCGCCGCTTGGTGCTGGAGGAGTCGTCCCGTACGCTCGCGGCGCCAGAGGACGGCACCCACGAACCGGTGAGGCAGCCGGCGCGGGCTCGCGTCGCTCGCGGTGCGACGGCCGGTTGCCTTGGACGTCTGCAGCGCGAAGCTGGCGGGCTTCTGACACTCGGCTGCCTGTGTTGGCAGCGAGGTGACCCCGAAGCGCGATTGACACGACGGCGACCCTGGACTGCGCGGCCAGGGCCGCCTACTCAGTGAGGCTCAATCGTCGGCTTCGGCCTCCCTGGCGTCCCAGCTCTCCAGGTCGGCGTCGTCGAGGCTGTGACTTTCGAGGTGTTCTCGGACGTCTGCCAGGTACAGGCTGTCGACCCTGCGGATAGCGTCGTCTTCGCTGTACGCGTTGATCTCAAGCCACACCTCGAGCGTGATGTGTGTGCGAACTCGGAAGGAACGGTCCAGGTCTCCGGCGTCGCGCAGGTCCTGGCGGCTGGGGCCACCGACGGTGTCGATGATCGCGTCGTACTGGCCGCAGTACTCCTCCTGTTCGGCGACGAGCGCGGCGGCGACCCAGATGTGCCGCATCCGCGGGTCGTCCGCAGGCACCGGCGCGGTGCGCAGCTGCTCGTTCTCGGCGCGCAGCCGGGCGGCCTCACGTTCGGTGTCGGCACGGGCCTGGATGATCGCGCGCAGCTTGGCGGCCTTGGCGGGGTCGACCAGAGGTAGCGGCTCACGCGCGGTCGAGACGAGTGAGGGGGCGGCGGTGAGCTCGGTGATGTTGGTGATGGTGGTCGGCGTGTCGATCGACATGGTCGTGTCCTTTCTGCCGCGCCCGGGTGGGCGTGTCGGCAGGGCGGGCGGTCACGGGGCGGTGCGGGAGCGGCGGCGGGCGACGCGGCGACCGCCTGCGGGCGGGCGCGGCGTTCGTCGCCGTCCGCACCGCCCCGTAGCCTGCGTCGCCGGCGATGCCCGCCCCGCGGCGCGTATCAGGCAGCGACCGATCGCGCGCGACTGGGGCGACACACCATCTATACGTGCGGCACCGTGCCGCTCAGAAGGGACGGACGTCGTGGCCGAGATCAGTGCCGGGGAGGAGATGCTGCGGACGATCCGCGATGCGGCCACAGTGCCGATCCCGGAGCAGCCGCGCAGATCGCAATTCGCGTCCGAGGAGAGGTTCGCTCAGGCCTGGGACGACTGGCAGGGGGAGGCGCTGGAGCGCGCGTTGAGCGCGCTGGACGCGATCGTCGTGCTGACCGGCACGGACCGTGCCGCCCCTGTGCAGCTGTGGACACCGGGCGAGCTGCTGTCGGTGTCACTGCTGCGGTCGGCGCTGACGCAGGCCGAGCGCAACCCCGCCGCCTGGCCGTACAGCGCGGCCGAGCTGGACCGCGCCCGCAGCCTGCTGGAGCGGACCAACCCGCAGGTATCGGTTGCGACGCCGAACGCCGTCGCAGGCGGTGAGCGGTGGACGGGGTGGGCGTGGGACGCGGCGCACTGGATCCCACCAGGCGTGTACGACGCGACCGGGACGCACGACGGGCAGCGGTATCGGCTGGTCGTCGGTCCGGTCGCGGATCGTGTCGCCGGCGAGTCCTCGGCGGCGTTCCGGGTCGGTGACGCCGACCGCGCGATCGTCGATCAGCTCGCGGCGACGCTAACGGGCCTGGCGCCCGGTCACCTCGCCCGGACCCTGGATCAGGCCGTCGCGGTCATCGAGGACTCCGGCCGCGACGTCGACGCGGCACGCCAGGTCAGCGCTGACCTCGCCCGAGCCGAACGCGCCCGAGCAGCCCTGCCCCGCCCACTCCCCGGGCCTGCGGCCGCGCCCCCGGCCATGGCGGCGGCGCTGAGCGACCGTGCCGCACACATCAATCGAGCAGACCCGGCGGACGAGTTGACCCCGGCTCGCCCCACGGCCTCGCGGCGGTTGTAGCCGGGAGTGCAGAAGCAGGAAGGGGCGCCCCAGCCACTGCTGGGGCGCCCCTCCTATGCGGATCAGACGGCCGGCTCGACCTCGACCCCGTCCGCGGTGGACTCCTCCGGAGCCTCGCCGACCTCCGTCTCGTCGTCGACCTCGACCCCGTCGACCTCGTGGGTCTGGGTGTGTGCGACGACGATCTGCTCGACGTCGCAGAGGGTGTATCCCCAGGCCTCGAGCGTGGTGAGGTAGCCGCCGGTCCTGCGGTCGGGGTTTCGCCAGGAGTGCCGTCCGGTGGAGCCTTCCAGGCCGCCCAGCACGATCGCCAGCGTCACATGCGCCGCCTTGGCGGGGTGGGTGTGCACGAACCCGGCCAGCCGGTCCGCACCCCATCCGCTGTCCTGGGCGACCCCAAGCAGGTCGTGGGCGAGCTTGTTGCCGCCGTCAAGACCCTTCGCGACCACAGTGCGGTCCGCCGCGAGCGCGGTGGCGATGACCCGTGGCGCGTCCTTGGGGAGGGTGCGGCGCCCGAAGAACTGGGTCAGCCACTCCCGCCTGACGGTCTGCGCCGCATCCCACGCCTTGTTGTTGGCGATGACTTCGCGCCGTTCGGCCTTCTCCTCATCGGTCATCGGCCCGGACTGACCGCCGCCGAAGCGGGGCGCGAACCCGTGGGCCTTGGGGTCGGCGAGGAAGTACGTCACGTGCACGTCGTCCCCGTAGTACACCCGCACCAGCGCGGCGGCACCGTCGAGCCCGGCGATCTGTTCGGCGGTGACGAGGTTGCCGTCGCTGTCGACCAACTCCGTGATCCGGGTGTGGGTGGTGTCCTGGTAGCCGGGTTCGCGGTCCAGGATCGTGTAGCCCTGCGCGGCGAGGTCCTGTTCGGTAGCCTCCCGCGCGCGGGCGCGCGCCTGGTCGTCCCGGGCGCGCTGTACGGCGTGATCGAACTGCCCGGGCGTTTCGACGGCGATTGCGATCAGCTCGGCGACGGTGCCCTCGTCGGCCTCGAACTCCACCAAGGCGGCGGCCTGGTCGAGGGTGAGCTGGTGGGCGGCGATCGCGGTGGCTGCCAGTTCGTTTCCGGCGACCTTGAGCCCGGTCTTGACCCGTGCGGTCTTGGTGCCGGTGCGCTTGGCGATCACCGCGGGTGTGAGCCCTTCCAGCGCGAGCTGCTGCCACGCGGCGGTGCGCTCGGTGTCAGTGAGCGCTTCGCGCTGGTCGTTCTCAACGATCTGCTCGACGATCCGTTCCACGGTGTGCTCCGTGCTGTCGACCACGAACACGGGGATCGCGGTCAGCCCCGCCTCGCGGGCGGCGAGGACGCGTCGCTGCCCGGCGCGGACGATCACCGATCCGGTGTCGTCGCGTCGGCCGCGGACGGGCTGGAGCACGCCGTGCTCTCGGATGGTGGCGATGAACTCGTCGGTCAGCGGCGCGCTGGGTCGCACGTTCGTCTCCAGCACGATCTGTGCCGGGTCGACGTACTCCAGGATCCCGACCGGCGGGCTCTGGGTAGTGGTGGTCATGGCATTGCCCTTCTGTGTGAGGAAGGATCGCGGCGGGTGCCGTGTCCCTGGCCGGTCCGGTTGGTCCGTTCCGGCACGCAGAGGGGAAGCGACCAGAGCCGGCGCAGTGCCCGCCGCGAGCGGTTCCTAAGCGGAGCCCGCAGCGACGCGGCAGCGGTGCGGAGGGCGGAGTCTGGAAAAAGCGAGCAAGGGAACGCAGCCGGCGGCGGGAGCTACCGTCGCAGGGCCGGAGACGGGCGACCGGTGCCGCGTTGGCGACACGCGCCGCCACCGCCCACGACGCGGAGGACCGAGGCCGCGCGCGTGACCGCGGCGCAGGGATGGGCGTGCACACCACGCTGGAGCGCCACCGCGCGGGTGGCTCGAAGGCGGGTGGATGATGACGCGTCGATACACGCGGGAGGAAGTGGCCGCGTACCGGGTGGAGAAGATGGAGGAGGTCACCCAGCGGCTGCAGGAGTCCGTGCAGCGGCTGGTGACCGGGCAGGACTGGCTGGAGTCGATCCGGTTCGCCGCGCGGTTCCGGTCACGGTCATGGCTGAACACGCTGCTGCTGTTCAGCCAGCAGGCCGACGCGTTCCAGGCCGGCCGGGTGCCCAGCCCGTACCCGACCTATGTCGCCGGGAGGGTGGCGTGGAAAGCGCTGGGGCGGTGGCCGACACAGCCGGGGTTCGTGATCCGGCAGCCCGTGCTCGTGGCGATGGCCTCCGCCACCCCACAGGACCCAGGCTCCTGGCACCGCCTGCCGCGCGGGCAGCGACCCGAGCCGGGCGAGGTGGTGCAACAGCGGATGGTGGGGGTCAAGCCCGCGAAGGTCTGGGACGTGTCGATGACGGACGGCACGCCGATCCCGGACCGTCCTGAGCCCCAGCTGCTGGAGGGCGCCGCTCCCCCAGGGCTGCTGGCGGCTGTGCAGGAGCAGATCCGCTCCTCGGGATACACGCTGCAGGATGCTGCCACCGCTGTCGCGCTGGATGGTGCGAACGGGATGACCAGCTTCGCGGAGCGGACGGTGAGTGTCCGTGCGGATATGGGCGAGGCTGCGCGGCTGAAGACGACGCTGCACGAACTGGCGCACGTGAAGCTGCACGCCCCGGACTCCCTCACCGCACGCGGGGAGCATCGCGGGATCGGGGAGGTGGAAGCCGAATCGGTGGCGATGTTCGTCGCCGCCAGCCACGGGCTGGACACCAGCGGATACACCGTCCCGTACGTCGCTGGATGGGCGAATAGCGTGAGCGACCGGACCGTGGCGGAGGTGCTGCAGGACACGGCCGACAAGGCCCGCCGCACCGCCCTCGGCATCCTGGAAAACCTGCCCGAGCCCGCCGTCTCAGATGGATACCCGCCGGGGATGAGCGAAGCCCTCGAGGCGCGATCGAACACGACATCACCGCAGCCGGAACGCTCACCTGCCGCACGCGCCTCGGTGGGGCGGTGACCATGGCGGAGCTGGAGTTCCCCGCTGCAACGGCAGCTCTGCCCGCCGCCGCGGTGCACTATGCCCGGCATGGTCTGAGGGTGTTCCCGTGCGTGCCCAAGCACAAGCGGCCGATGACGGAGAACGGATTCAAAGACGCGACAACGTCGGTCGGTGTGGATGCTCCTATTGCTGTCAAGCGGCCAGTGGTGGGCTGATCTGCTCCAGGATGGCGGTCGCTCGGGCCTCGAGTTCAGGGTCGGCGCGAGTGCCGATCTCGAGTCGTCGGAGCCGCTGGTAGGGGACGCCGAGAGTGGCGGCGAGAACGCTGATCGGGATGCCTTTCGCTTGTCGGCGTGCTCGGAGTTCGCGCCCGACGGGATTGTCGGTGGCGGGATTGAGCAGAGCGGCATAGATCTCGTTCGCGACGTGTCGTTTGAGGCAGCGCATGATGTCACGGTCGGTGAGTTGCTCCGAACGACGCCTCTCGAAGTAGGCCATCGTCCGAGGCTCGCGATGCCGCATGCGCAACAGCACAATCCGGTGCAGCGCGGCGTTCGCGTGCCGGTTCCCGCCGCGAGAGAGTCGATGCCGTGTGCGTTGTCCGGAGGAGGCGGGGATCGGGGCGACACCGGCGAGAGCGGCGAAGCTGGCGCGGGTTCCGAGCCGCTCGGGGTTGTCGCCCGCGGCGACCAGGAGCGTCGCTGCGGTGACAGGACCGACTCCGCTCAGGGACAGCAGCGTGGGGTTGACCTGCCGGACGAGCATCTCCAACTGTTGTTCTATCAGGTCGATCTCGGCTTGCATCGTGAGGTGTCGGACCGCGAACCGTCGCAGTGTCTGCCGGGCGACGACCGCGGGATCGGGGGACGTGATTGTTCCGGGCCGAGTCTTGGCGAGCGTGTTCACCAGACGCTGCCCGCTGAGAGCGCGGAACGCCTGTCGCACGAGCTCGGGTGCGGTGATCAGCAGCGCGTGGATCTGGTTCATCACTTGCGCTCTGGCCTTGGCCGCCGAGCGCCGCTCTGCGAGGAGGATCCGCATCGACTCGACCGCGCCATCACCAGACTTTGGGATCGCGGTGTCCGTTCCTGAGAGGACAGCGACCGCTGCCTGGTGGGCGTCGAGGGGGTCGGACTTGCCGCGACGACGGCGGGCTTGCCGGTCCTGTCGCGCGACTTCGATGACGGTCAGCCCCGCCGTGGTCAGCGCGCGTGCGAGGCCAGCCCCGTACGACCCCGTTCCCTCCACCCCGATACGGACGACATCACCGTGCGCGTGGAGGAACGCGACGATCTGCGCGTAACCGCGACCGTCGGCACGGAACTCTCGGTCCGCGACAGGTCGGCCCACGAGATCGAGGATCGCGACGTGATGCGTGTTCTTGTGCGTGTCGACCCCGGCGACCAACTCGGAGCCTGGTGGCAACGGGTTGGTCAGCGGCGGGTCGAGTGTCATGCTCGTCATTGACGGGATTCCCTTCCAATGGTGATGAACGTCACCGCGGGTCGGGTGAGTGCAGACAGCACAAAGGTGAGACGACTTTCCGGTCAGGCTCCTATCAAGTCATGTGCCCGCCCGGCCCGCAGCGACCCCGGCGTCGACGGACAGATCCACAAAAAGACAGCCGCGAACGGCGTCCGTGTAATTTCGGGTCACGCCGGCGCCGGAGCCGAATCCATCATCTCTGTGGAATCCTGGTGGCGGTCCTGGCCGTGGGCGAGCATCGGGATCCCGACTGGTGGCGACGGCATCGACGTCCTGGACATCGACGTGTACGCCAGCGGCGACGGGTACGGCGCGTTCGCCGAGCTCGAGGACGCCCGCCTTGTCGACGGGTGGGCCGCGAAGGTGCGCACCCCCTCTGGGGGGATGCACGTGTACTTCCCGGCCGATCCGGCCTGGCCGCAACGGAACTGGGCGGTGACGGCGTCCCACATCGACTTCCGCGGCGAAGGCGGGTATGTTATCGTGCCGCCCTCCTTCGGGGCTGGAACGAAGCGGTACGAAGTCATGGAAACAGCTCCCGCCGCCCGCCCGCTGGACTCCGCCCGGGTCCGAGACTTCCTGCGTCCGCCACCGCCGCCCATCGTCGCCCCGCCGCGGGCGCTGGATCGCTCGCCGGACGCGATCGTGCGGCGGATCGCCGGATTCGTCGCACGCCAGTCCGAGGGCAACCGCAACCGCGCGCTCTTCTGGGCCGCGTGCCGAGTCGCGGAACTGGATCTGCCGGAGGACTACGCGCACGGCGCGCTGGGGATGGCGGCGCTGCGCACCGGTTTGAAGCAAGAGGAGGCCGTGGCCACGATCCGCTCCGCGTACCGCACGGTCTCGGCGACGAGGTCGCTGCATCTGGATCCCGGGCCAGCCCCTCCGCCGCTCGGCCTGTGAGTGTCGTTCTGCCGGCCGTTCCGAGCGATCCGATCGCGGGTCCGAAGGGTGGCGGAGGACATGGCGTGTCCGCACCATGCGTGCGAAGAGGATGACTGATGTCCCCTTGGAGGCGTACTATCCGATCTAGAATATAGTTTCTATTAACGGACGGCATCATGAGAGTAGTGTCACCACACCGTGCAGCGACGGTCTGGTTCGAAGACGGTGTCCCGACGCGGCTGTTCTGGACGGACAGACGATGGAGAGTCTTGGATCGCCCCACGCGGCTGGACGTCCGGGAGGACATCCTCTTCCCGCCGGCTACCGGCGGCTCCCCGCGAATTGGCAGCGGGTGGCGGTTCATCGCCGGCGCGGAGGATCGCGCCGAGACGTACGTGTTCGATCTGCGCGAGACGGCGCCGGACAGGTTCGAGGTGCTGCGTGTCTTCGAGTGAGAAAGTACCGATCGAGCTTCCCGACGGTGTCGGACTGCGGCGCCTGCCGCCGAAGTCTCATCGGTCGCGCAACGCTCCGCCGGAGTGGGACGTGATGCTCGACGGTGCACGCATCGGGTGGATCGAACAGTGGAACGTTCGCAGCGCCAGTTCGACCTTCTACCGGGCGACCGCGGTTCACCCGGGAACCGGCGCACCCATCCCGCTCGAGTCGAGCACAGACCTCGCCGAACGGGTGGAAAAGGTGGTCGCCGCGTGGAAGGACCCGGCGCGCTTCGTCCGCAAGTCGTCCTGGGACTGAGTGGCCGCGTTCACGCGGACAGCGCGGCCACCGTGCACACCGCGGCTGCCACCGCGAGTGCCGGGCCATGCGCCACGGCGCCGGGTCGATGCAGCACGTACACGACGAGCTGATGCATCCCGCTGATCCCCACGGCGACGACCGGGATGAGCATCCACGCGACCCCACCGAGGCCGCCGACCCACAGCCCGAGGGCGCCGGCGAGCTTCACGTCGCCGAACCCGACCGCCCCCAGCAGTCCCAGCACGAAGTACACGGCGGCGAGCACCACGGCTGCCAGCGCAGCACCGCCGAGATGTGTGCGCGCCAGATCGCCGGTCAGCAGCGCGCCGGCGGCCAGCCACCCCACCGCAAGACCGGTCAGGGGCAGCAGCAGCCGGTCCGGGATCTGATGTGTGCGGAGGTCGACGACGCTCACCGCCACGAGAACGATGGCGCCCGCGCCCAGCAGCGCCGCCGTTCCGGCGGGCGGGAGGGCCCGGTCGATCCCGGTGGCAACGGCGCCGACCGCGATCGCAAGTCCGGTCGTGGCGGCCGGGATCAGGCGGTGCGGCGCCGCGGGCGCGACGGCGGGTGGTGCGGGGCGGGTCATGGGTCCGTGACCAGTTCCCGGCGACCCTCATCGATCAGGGACTGAGTCTCGGGCTCGGGTTCGTAGCCCTCGTCGAAGCTGTCCAGATACCGTTCCAGATCGCCGACGATCCGTTCGAACCGGTCGGTGTCGCCCTTGGCCAGGGCACTGAGCATCAGATTGCGCCAGGCGGTCTCGTTGACCGGGTCCACCACGTTGCCGACGGTGGCGGCGAACTGGGCGCGGCCGTGGTCGCGGGCCGCGTAGGCGCGCCGGAACAGCTCGTCCGCGACGTCGCTGATCCGCGCGATCATCTCCTCCAGGTCGAGGTGACACCAGGCCCAGAATCGTTGCTTGATGCCCGCGAACGGCTGCCCCTTGACCAGGCGCAGTGCCGCCCGCAGCCGCTCGGAGCTCGCCGCGGTGATGTCGGTGCCGACGAGGTCCTCGAACTCGCCCCAGTCGCTGCGGATCCCGGTGTGAAGGCGGTACCCGTGGGTGGAGTCGTAGCGAGGAAGATAGTTCTCCACTGTGCCCGTGTCGACGTCCGCATCGGTGGCGCCGAGCCAGTTCCTGGTGTGGTTGGTGAGCTTGCGCATCGACATGGACGCGGCCTGGGGGGCGGCGTTGGGCCAGAACGCCTGGGCGAGTTGGTCGGTGGTCGCGTGCGGGTGCAGGTGCAGGTAGGCGACGAGCTCGACCCCGCGGCCGGGGGCGGGCGCCCGCGGCTCCCCCTCGCGTTCGGGAAGATCGATGCCCACCGGTCCGAGCAGCCGCAGGTATGGGGCATTAGGCTGAGCGCTCGCCTGAGGCGGAGGCTCCTCATCGTCAGGAGGACGTGTCTCCGTGGGGTGGGACGGGTCATCGTCGTCGACAACGGGTGCGGGTCGTCTGGCGGCCGCCGGCGCATCGTGTTCGGAGGTGCGGGGTGGCGCCGCGGCGTCGTTCATCAGGCGGGTCAGGAGGCTGAGGACCTCGTCGCCCACGTGCTGAGGATGCAGTTCAAGGCCGATGGGCTCCAGGGACGCGTGCTCGTCGTCGCGCAGACGCAACTGCGCGCCGTCGAGGAGCGGTTGCCCGGCAATCACCGCGATGCCGGCCTGGTCGCTGTGCGAGACGATGTCGGCAAGCGCGTCCGCTTGCGCGTCGGTGAGCGTGGTGTGGATGATGACGACCTCGGTGGACCATGAGTCGGGAGAGTCGCTGATCCGGGCGTCGGCGATCGACGCGTGACCGGCGTCGGCGAGCGCCCGGCGGACGTCCATGGTGCGCGCGCGCAGGGCCGGCAGCAGCGACTCGGCGTCGTTCAGATACCGGACTCGTCCGGTGTCCACAGCGCGGGCCAGTCCGTGGTGCGCGCCCACGACCGTGACGCGCAGGTCGTCAGACCACTGCGCGGTGGAAAGCTCCAGCGTCATCGACGTGAGCGCGGCGGCGACCTGGGCGGGGTCGCCGTGAACCTGGAGGGTCCGCCAGTGCTCGAGGTCGATCAGGATGTGCGCGCCGACGGGGTCCTGGCCCAGCAGCAGCAGCGACGGATAGGGGTTCACCGCGCCGGGCGCAAGATCGGCCGCGGCGGCGGGGTAGGTCCAGACCAGGTCGTCGTCGCTGGCGGATTCGAAGGGTGCCGGCAGTCGGACCGGGTCGGCCAGGAAGAATGTGGGGCCGGTGGTGTCGAGCCGGATCGCGTACAGGGCGGGCAGGGCCGTGCCGGTGCTGGCCGCCCAGGCGCCGAGGGCTCGTGCGGCTCGATCGACGTCGGCGATGCCCGCTTCGTCGCTGGCGTCGCGCAGCTGGCGTTCCAGCTGGTGGGTTTGCTCGTCGGGGAGCCGGAGACGTTCCCCGCTCCGGCGACGTCGACGCTGGTGCACCCGCAACGCCACAAGCACGGTCAAGAGCCCGGCGGCGAGCAGCCCGGAGATGCCTCCTGCGGTGCGCACCACGGCGGCGAGGTCGCTGTCCTCGTCGCCGCCGTCCGTGTCGGTGGCGGTGTCGGCGACCGTGTGCGGAGCCTGAGCGACTTCCGGATCCGCGGTCGGCGTGGGGTGGTCGATGCCCGGCCCCGGAAGTGCCTGCCGGTCGGGCTCAGGAGGGGTGGGCGTTGCGTGGTCATCC
The DNA here is from genome assembly GCF_046111165.1 of Microbacterium sp. HA-8. Classification (NCBI taxonomy): domain Bacteria; kingdom Bacillati; phylum Actinomycetota; class Actinomycetes; order Micrococcales; family Microbacteriaceae; genus Microbacterium; species Microbacterium sp. HA-8. The sequence continues at coordinate 353,835 of NZ_CP162025.1, read as the reverse complement.
GCGGGCGGGGCTGCCGGCTCCGGCGTGGCGACGGGAGCGCTGCGGGGCTGCGGGATGTGGACGGTCCAGCCGGGCAGAATCAGGTCGGGGTCGGTCAGGCGTCTTCCGCCGGGCTGTTCGATGTGGGTGGATGCCTCGAAGATCTCCGGATACCGTTCGCCGGCACCGAGCTCTTCGGCGGCGATGTCCCAGAGCGTGTCGCCGGGCACGATCGTCCGCTCCAGGAACTCATGTTCCGTGGTGACGGGCTGTTCGGGTCGGGATGCCGCGGGTATCTCAGTGGGCTGCGAGATGTCGGCCGCCGGAACAGCACTGGTCATCGCGGGCGGTCCGGTGGATGCCGCGGAGGCAGGCGTGGCGGTGGCGCCGAAGATGACCAGGATGGCGGCGACGAGCGCGGATGCGGCCGCTTGCTGCATCCGGAAGGCCGCCGGGGCGGGGCGCGGGGTGGCGCCGCGGCGGGCGTGGTGGATCGCGGTGGGGATGGCGGCGAAGAGGGGAACGGTGAAGAACGCCCAGGCGCCCCACCCGATCAGCGGAAGAACCGTGCCGAGGAAGAAGCGGCCGCCGAAGTCGGGGACGGTCATCGCCTCGCTGAGTGTCTCCCAGGAGGGCAGGGGGTTCCCGGCCAGTGCCAGCAGGACGGCGGGGGCGCCGATGATGAGGACGGCCGCGGCCAGTACCGAGGCGATGCTTGCGAGGATGCGTCTCATTTCCGCGTGCCGTTCTCTCGGATTCTTGTCAACGGTTGGGAACGTTGACGGACTGGAGTTCCTGGATCTCGAGGGGGACCGTGCTCTCCGCGGTGAGCGGGATGGTTCCACTCTGTCCGCCTCCGACCCAATCGACATCCCATTGGCTGCGTGCAACGACGGAGTAGTAGCCGCCGGGTTGCTGTCTGCTCGTGAGCGCATAGGAGTGACCGCAGTCGGGGGAGGCGCCCAGGCCCCGCGCCTCGTCATAGGGGGTCCCCGGTCCTGCGCAGGCGACTGTGGCACCGTCGCCCATGACCCACACCACGCCGGTCACACGGGCCGTGACGGTGACCGTTTGGCCTCCGAGGGTGGCGGTGACGGTGTAGGGACCCCAGTTCTGCGCGGTGCGGTTCTGTGCCCACAGCCAGATCGGGATGCCGACGTGCCCGCGCCGGTGCCCCCACTCGGCGTTCACGTCGGGTGCCATGCCGATGTCGATGCCGTGGAAGGTCATGGTTTGGACGATCCGCGCGGCGGCCTGGCCAGGCGTGAGCTCCAACCCTGGTGGAGGCTGTGTGAGCCAGTGACCAGTGGCGACGACGAACCCGGCGCCTGGCGCGTATGGCGTGCACAGATACCAGGCTCCCGTCGGGTCAGCACCAGGTGGTGGCGGGTGCTCGCCGAGGACGGCCGGATCGCGCAGCTCCCAGTAGCACTGGCTCGCGTTGCTCCAGTGCCCGTGCTCGGACACGCACGGCACCTCCACGTACCCGCTGCCGACATCCGCCAGGCATTGCGCTGGCCCCGGCGTCACCCCCGTGTGCGGGTCGGGTGCCGGATCCGTGGGTGGCCGATCCAGCTGGATCGTACAGGCCAGGGCGATCGCGTCGCAGTGGGGTTCCTGCACGTCCGCGTGGGCCGGCAGCGGTGCGAGTGCCGCCAGCAGAGTGAGCATGGTCAGCAGGACAATCCAGTTGCGGTGACGTCTCAGCATGGCTCTGGCTCAGCGGGAGATGGAGTGTCGAACACGATCCAGGACTGTGTCGTGGGCCGGTAGACCAGGACGGGCTGGAAGCGCACACGGCGAACATCAGCGACCGGAACAGGGCCGCCGTCCGCGTACAGGAGCTCGACTTGGCTGGAGTCGTAGCATCCACCGAGGGTGACGGTTCCGAACGGGATGGAGGCGCCGTCGACGACGGCTTCGGATGCCTGTCCGGATGATGTTTCGAAGCGGAACTGCCCCTCGGCGTGGATGCCCTGCGCTGCCAGCTGAGAGGCCTCGTCGCGCAGCCGGCTCTCGGCGGCTCCGCCGACCAGGGCGGCGAGGTCGTGCTGTCCGGACGGGTCGGCGTACACGGCGGAGCGCAGCTGCATGTACCGGCCGATCGTGTCGACCGCGTGCGCGATCGCGTCGTCGGCGGTGGAGGGCGGACCGACCGTGTCGGGGGTGGCTATCGGGGTGGCGGATGGCGAAGGGGACGGCGTGTTCACGGAGGGCGACGGGTCGGGGGTAGGCGGCACCGTCGGTGCACAGCCGGCGAGAAGGACGACGCTCAGGCCCAGCGCGGCGAGCGTGGTCGGTCGAAGGATGGTCATCGGTGCTCCTTAGCCGCTGATCAGTCGTGCGGAGGCGGTGGCCTCGGCACGTAGTGTCTCCAGGCCCGGGAAGACCGCGAAGATCGTGTCGTAGCTGGCGGTTACGGTGACCGTGACAGTGTTTGCGATCACGGACGCCGACCCGGACTCGCCGGCGGCGGCGATGTATTCGAGCGCGGCGGCTCGTGCTGCGGTGACATCGATCGCGACAGCGCCGGTGGCGACGACGTGGCCAGACACGGCGTTTGCGCCTACCCGTGCCGCGTCCTGGGCGAGGGTCATTGCGCGCTGCTGGGCGAGGATCTGCCCTCCTCCGTCGACGACCCAGGCGATCACCACGACGAGGGCGAGGACCGCGGCGGCGACGTAGCTGCTGGCCTTCATGATCGTTCACGGTAGCGATCGACCGGGTTGGTACCGGTGGCGGTCATGGAGGTGGTCAGGGGCGCGTCAGCGAGAGGCAGATCGACGAGTGCGATGGTGCAGGTGATCGTCACGCTCACGATTCCGATCTCCCCCAGCGGCGCACGTAGTCCGGATGGGTCGACGTCGACGGTGAGAGTCTGGCACGACACGCCGTGGGCATCGATCGCTCTACGGGCGGCATCGTCACCCTGAGTGGCGGCGGTGTCGGGGTCGCGCAGCAGTGAGATCTCTCGCGCTGCGGTGGCCGCTGCCGCGTGCAGACTCGTCTCGGTCTGATTGATCCATCCGAACGAGATGGTGAAGCCGAGCAGAATGATCACGCCGACCGCGAGGACGGCGGTTTCCGCGGACATGTCCATCTCCCCCCGCTGCCGTACGTGCGAGCCGAAGAAGCGCCGAACGGTCATCCCGTCCACCGTTCCACCGGACCCGTGTAGGTGCCGTTGACATCCAGCCAGACCCAGCCGGGGATGATCCCGGGAGCCTGGCCGGTCACAATGACGGTCAGCTCGGTGGGTGTCAGCTGAACGTCGACGCTGGCCGCGAGGAGCTCGCCACGACGTGAGTCGAGGAATGCGGTCGCGGCCGCATCCCCGTCGGACGCGGATGCGTCCAGTCCGTGCGCACCGTTGAACGCGACGGTCGCCGCGGCCTGGGCGACCTGGGCGGCGTGGAAATAGAACCCCAGCTGCAGGCCGGTGAAGGTGAGCAGCAGCAGGAACGGATACAGGAGTGCGGCCTCCGCGACTCCTCGTTGTCGCCGACCGCGACCCAGCAGCCGCGCCCACGCGGAGTTGGGCGGCGGGCGTGTCGGTGCGCGCATGTCTCAGCCGATGACGGGGTTCAGCGTCCCGGTGGCGAACGCCGTGATCAGCGCGACGACGACACCGGCCAGCAGGATGCCGCCGACGAGCAGGACTGCTCGGGTGGGGATCTCATCCATGGTCTCTTCCTCTCATCTCTTCTTCTATTGGTGATGCGTCATGCCGCACCGGGGTCATCTCGCGATGATCGCCATCACCGCGGGGGTCATGAACAGTCCTGCGAGGACGAAGACCGTGAGCGCCAGCGGGGGGCCGATCTTCACGCTCTGGGCGTTGGCTTCTGCGTGCGCCTGGCTGACGATGGCGTTGCGCAGCGCGTCGCCGGCTCCGCGCAGGGAATCGGTGACGCGTGCGCCGTCGCCGGCGAGGCGCATGATCCGGGAGGCGTCCTGCAAGGCGGGGACCTGGATCTGCTCAGCGAGTCGTTCCAGCGCGTCCCATTGGGTCTGTCCGGTGTACTCGGCGAGAGTGAGCTCTTCGCGTATGCGTCGGAAGACCCACGAGTCGGCGACGCTCGCGGCATTGGCCATCGCGCGGGCAGGTCCGGTCGCGCCGTCGCTGAGCTCCACGGCCACGAGGCCGACATATACGGCCATCGCGCGGGTGAATTCGGCCCGGGCACGCCGCGCGCGGGTGCGCACCTCGGCGTCCGGGCTTGTCCAGCCGACCACCGCGGCGACCACGGAGATGGCCATCCAGATCCACAGCGGCAGCACTGGGAGGACCAGGTTGATGAGCGCGCCCAGCAGCAGCGGGACCAGCAGGCCGACAGCGGCGCCCAGGACTTTGCGGTAGAGGAATGCCGCAGGTGGCATCCCGATCAGGACGAGGTCGGCGGCCGGGATCCGGAAGCCGGGCGCGTCGGGGAGGTGGCGGTGCGCCCACTCGCCGATGATGCTGGGTGCATCCCGGCGCGACGGCGCATCCGGGCGGGTCGTCGTTCCCAGGCGGGTCAGCGCCGAGGCGACGTGGACGTGACGGGGGGCGAGCGCGCTGACGAGCACCGCCGCCCCGCATCCGACCAACAGGCCGGGCAACGCGAGCATCCACCAGCTCATCGGTCCGGCTCCTTCGACGCGAACAGGCGTGACGGGGGGCTTTCCCGCAGGATCGCGCGCACCCACAGCAGCAGGCCGATGTAGCAGGCGATCCAGAACGCGAGCATCGCCTGCCCGATCGGTGTCGCGTAGCCGGCGAACTGGCCGGAGCGGCCGAAGAGGGGAAGGACCAGGACGACGCCCACGGTGATGAGGGTCACGATGCGCAGGCTCTGCCGCGGCTTCGCGCGGTCCGCCTCGATGGCACGGCGCACGCGTGCCTCGGCGGCCATCTCCTCCGCGAGCGCGTCGAGCGCTCGTGGCAGGTCGCCGGCGCGTTTGCGTGCCGCCTGGATGAGGTGGGCGGTGACCTTGTCCGCGGCGGGGTCGGCGAGGTCGTCGGCGAAGGCGCGCAGGGCGTCCTGGGTGTCCCACCCGCCGCGGAATCGGGACACCAGGGTGGCCACGGTAGGGCGGATGTTCTCCGCGGTCGCGGGTAGCGACAGTTGGATGACGTCCTCCACGCCGAGCGTCCCGGTCTGCACGAGCGCGGCGATGTTCCGCGTCCACGCCGCCAGAGCCTCCGTCAAGGTCAGTCCGCGGGTACTGGGCTTGACGAGCACCTCGGGGAGGAACAGGAACCCGGCCGGCACCGCGACCAGGGCGACCGGCCATCCCGAGATCAGCCACGTCGCGATCCCGACGACCACCCCGGCGACAAGACGCCCCCGCTGCCGGCTCATCCCGCGGACAAGTCCCCGTGCGCGGTCGACGACCCGCATACGCGCGGGCGTGGTGTCGCTGCGCGGGGCAGGGGCGGTCAGCGACCCGTAGAGGATGAAAGCGACGCCGCACAGGGCGACAGAGATGGCGAGCACAGTGAGCAGGTGTGTCATCGTCTCCCCCCGGTGTGGAAGAACCCGTCGGGAAGTCCCACGCGCTCGAGCTGGGTCCGCAGCGTCGGGGTCGGCTGCGTGCCGGTGAAGGACAGCTCGCCCGCGTCCGGGTCGTAGCGCATCAGCGCCTGGGCCAGCGGCGGGCCCTTCTCTGTGGTGGGGGCGGTGACCTCGGCGATCTCGGTCACGATGTGCCGGGGAGCCGTGCCCGGGGCGGTGACCTCCCGCACCTGCACGATCAGGCGGATGTGCTGCTGGATCAACCGCAGCGGATAGTAGTCGTTGGTGAGGTTGCCTTCCTCGATGATGAGGTTCGCGAGACGGAAGATCGCGTCGGAGGGACTCTCGGCGTGGATGGTGGCCAGCGATCCCCCGCCGATCTGCATCGACTCCATCATCGCTTTCACCTCCGCGCCGCGGACCTCACCGACCAGCACCCGCTTGAGGTTGTGGCGCAGCGCGTCTTTGATGGCCTGCCGCAGCGAGTATTCCCCGTGGGTTCCCTCCCCGGTGCCTTCGCGCATCTGCAACGGCAGCACGGCGACGTGCCGGTGGGGCAGCTTGTGCAGATACAGCTCGTATTCGGTCTCGACGGTCGCGATGAGCTCATCTCGGGGGATCGCTGCGGCGCAGGCACGCAGCAGCGTGGTCTTGCCGGCGCCGGGCTCGCCGGAGATGAGCACGTTGCGTTCCGCAGCCACGGCCGCGGTGAGCAGGCGCGCGGCGGGACCGGTGAGAGTGCCCAGGCGGACCATGTCATCGAGGTCGACGTCGACATGGTTGTGGATGCGGATCCCGGCGGAGGGCTGGGTCGCGACCGAGGACGCGAGCAGGTTCAGACGCGCCCCGTCGAGATCGATGCCGACCGACGCCTTCACATCGGAGAACTCACGGTGCCGCTTCTTCGCGATGTTCTGCAGCAGCCGCATCAGCTCCGCGTCGTTGCGGGCGATCGGCGGTTTCAGCGCGTAGCTGCCGTCCTGGTATCGGACGATCACCCTGTCATGGCCGAGGATGTTGATGCTCTTCGCGCCCGGTTCGGTGATCAGCGGCTGCAGCCTCCCCCACCGGAAGATCTCGTTGAACACCGCCTCGACGTAGCGGTGCCGCTGGTCGGCTGACCAGTCGGCGTCCTGCCCGCGCTGCAGCAGCACATGACGGGTGACGTAGTCGTTGACCACGCGGAGGATGATGTCCTGGTTGTCGAGGTCCCGTTCGCTCAGCTCCGGTGACGCGGTGGCGGTGTCGAGGTAGACGGTCTCTCCCAGACGTACGGCGTCCGCTTGGGGGAGAAGCTCGCTGGCCGTCTTCTGCAGCAACTCGACGAGATCCCAGTCGACGACTCCGTCGGGATCGGTGCTGCTCGTGGTCCGCGGTCGGGGGCGGACAGCGACCCCTGCCGACGGAGCCATGGCGGCGGGGGCGATGAGCTCTGCCGACACTGTGCTCGCCTCCGGGAGGACACCGGGCTGACCGGGGAGGGGTGCAGGTTGAGCGGCGGCGAGAAGGTGGCGCGCCGCACGGGGCAGCTCACGGGTCGCGGTGTCGCGGAACAGCGGCAGCGAGGTGATGTCGGCGGGTGCCGGTTCGCGGCCGCGAGGATCAGCCATGGGATGCTCCCGCCTCGGCGGGCCACGGACGGCGTTGCGTGGTGAGCGGGTGGGACAGTTCCTGAACGAACCGGCGGACCGCGCGCTGGTACGAGCTTCTCGCATGCCGCTCGGAGATGCCGGCCGAGTATCCCGCCGCGCCGCGGGGAGAGAAGGGCAGGACGCTGATGACCTCCACTCCGACACGCTTCTCGAAGTCCAGCGCCTCGGTGCCGTGTCGGGTGGGCGAGGCGATGAGCAGCAGCCTCAGGTGCGAGTCACGGCCGAGGGGCGCCAAACGGGCACGGAGCTCGGAGATCCGCCCGATCGACCGGAACAGGTCGGGCAGATTCGCCCGGGCGACGATGACGAGACGGTCACAGGCCTCCAGCAGTGCCTGCCGGGGTTCGACCCTGTTCAGCCTGCCGAAATCGACGACCATGTCGGTGCCGAGCTCCTCCAGCTCGCCGCCGATCCCGGTCAGCGCGGTCCACAGGGAGCTGGTGCCGTCGGCGGCATCGAGGTTGTCGAATCCCGCCACCACCCAGAGGCGATGTCCGTCGCGCACAGACGGGTGGGGCAGATACGGATCCTTGGGGAGCTCGTGAATCGGCACAGACAAGGGCAGCGTCGGGTCGAGGAAGGCGTCGGCGGTGAGGTCGCCGCCAGTGTGCAGCAGCATCGCCTGGCTGAGGCTCCGCGAGTAGTCCAGTCGCCCGCGCAGCAGCCCGGGGAGCACGGCGCTGATGTTGGAGGTGTCGGCCTCGATAAACACCGCCGGTCTCGGCCACAGGAGGGCCGTTGCGACCGCGGACGTGGTGACCCCCGGAGAGCCGGCGATGGACGCGAATCCGACGATGGCCACGATGCATCACCCCACCGGGTCCAGGACGAGCGCGAGCGTTCCCGCCGCCGCGCGGCTGGCGAGGGACGCCGCGGCCGTGGTAGGCACCAGCACGTCGACGATAGTGAGAGTGCCGGTGTCGTCGGCGGCGACGGCGGCAACGATCGCCTCGACCGGGAGTGCGTTGGCGTCGGAGGTCGGGCGGCCACTCGCGTCCAGCAGCTGCGTGGCGACAAGGCGGACGTGGTCACCGGCGACGATGCGGCTCGCCGGCATCTGTCCGGGACCGAGCGGCACGCCGACCAGGGACTGGCCCGTGGGCACGCCGACCTCCTCCGCCGTGTTCGCGGTGGTCAGCAGGCTTCCCGCCGGCAGGTCGACGCTTGCGTACCGTCCCACGACGCGGGACGCGTCGTCGATCGTGAAGACATCCAGCGACTGGTCTCTGCCGATCTGCATCTCCCGGAGCATCGACGAGTCGATTGGTTCCCCTCGGAGCACCTCGCTTCCGGTGATGAAGACCGTCACGGAGTTGCCCGCCGAGGTCAGCAGCACGACGGAGGTGAGCGTGCCCACCACGACAAGGACGACGCCGGCCGCGATCACCGGCGCGCGGCGCCGGGTCCGCACCGGCGCCGGCGCGGACCGGTCCGGTTGGGCAAGTGGAGGAATTCGGTCCGTTAGGCCGGTTGCCTGTGTCATTGGTGCCTCCTGCTTACCCGTCCAGCTAGACGCGTCGGCAGGGCGGGAACAAGAGGCTCACGCCAGTCGCGGGAAATGCGACTGCATATCCCGCATGGGGAACGTCTGCCTGCGGCGATTCTTAGTGTCCGACTGCGCTCAGTCAACGTTGTGTCGGTTTGTTGCACGGGCTTGGTGCCACCCAGGTACGAGGTCAGCGGCCGCGATGTTGATTCCCAACCCCTCACCGCAGGCGGCGGCGGTAAGCCGGCGGCGGGCCCGGAATGCCCGTTTGCGGAGGGTGTCGTAGTCGACGGACATCTCGCTGGCGAGCTCCCGGTACCCCTCCCCGAGCACGTCGATACGCACGATGAGGCGGGCTTGGTCGGGGTCCAGGACTCCGGCTGCAACTGCCCACTCCAGCACAGCCTCCACCCGTGCGCCCGGGTCGATCCATTCAGGGGTGGGGCTTTCGAGCGGATGCGGAAGCAGGGCCGGGTCGAAGGGGATCTCCCGGGCCGGTGGCTCAGCGGCGAGAATCGTGCGCAGGATAGCCAGCACGAGCGAACCGCGGACGTGGTGCATGCCGGGTGTGACGCGGAAGGTGCGGATCACCTCCCAAGCGGCTCCGATCGCGACCGCGACGGCATCGGCGCCGGCAACACTGCGCACAGTGGTGCGGGAGAACGCGATGACCTTCGGCATCATCATCGCCAACAGCACCCGCTCCGCTTCAGGACTGCCCTGGGCGGCGTGCTCGAGCAGAGCGCGCAGGACTGCGTCCTGCCGGTCGGCCGAGCCGGCGCGCATCAGCGTCATCCACTCGTCTCCGGTGCCAGAGCCGAGAGCGCCGAGGTCGATGCATTCGCGCGAGTAGTGCTGCTCCCATTCCCGGTCCAGCTGGGCGGTCAAAGGGGTGATACGGCGTCGCACTTGTGACATGCGAGCTCCCATCTCGTTGAGGTGGTCTCGAGACTGCTCGGGGACGGTAGAAGCGCGTGTGGAATTGAGGGCTCGCCTCGTGGATTCGCTATGGGCGGTGCGGTGGAATCCCCGTCTCACCCGAGTGGAAAAGCCCCGATCAGCAGCGTCTTCAGGCGCTGCTGCGAAACCCGGCGAAATTGGCTTAGCCGCGGTCCCCATCGATGCCGATTCCGTACCTAGTAGAGGCAGCAGCGGCCGGGCCCGGCGCGGACGGTGCGGGCGAAGGGACGGTGATACCGGATGAGCGAGACCGAGACCATCGGTGAGGACATCGAGCGACCGCGGCATGACAGGCGGCGAGACTGGCGGGCGGGCGGGCGCCCCGCAAGGGGCGCCCGGACCCGGGAAGGCGTGTGGGTGGAATGGGTTCGCCCGACGGAACTGGGAACGCGGATGGCCGGGATGCTCGCCCGCAACGGTGTGGACCTGGACAGGCGCCTGCGTGCGGCATTGATGCAGGGACGGATCGAGGCGACCGACCGGCTGCGTCAGCGACTCGCCGACCGTCGCGCCCGTCTGAACGGAGCCGGCGACCTTGAGCGCCCCGAGGGCATGACCATCAAGCGGCCTGGTGTCGGACAATGAGCCTGACGAGGATCGAGCCGAGCGCGGCCGGGCGGGAGCATCGGGCGGAGGAGCCGTTCGCGTCCGCGGACGCGGTCCGTGGGGCGTTGCAGACCATCCACGCGGCCGGCCCCGTTGGGTGGCGCACGCTTCCGATCGCCACCGAGCTGCTCTCCTATGCACAGGCGCGGTTCGCCAGTCTGGCGAGGTCGTGGCATCGTCCCCCCGAGGATGCGGCATATGCCGCGTTCCTCGCGATGCGGGAGCCGGGCATCCTCAACGCGGACAGCCCGTGGGCAGTCGTGCGGAAAGCCGTCGCTCGAAACCTGATGGCCGAGACGCAGGGGGAACGTCATCTGCAGAGCCCGGAGCGGGCTAGGCGCCTGAAGAACCATCCCAACACGGTGCCGGTCCGCGCCGGGGACGACGAGACGCTGATGGAGGGGACGGAGGATGACGGCGGGGAGGTCAGCGACCGGATCGACGGGATCGTGCAGTGCGCGGCCGCGTACCTCGCTGTCGCCGGGTGGCCGGCGCTGGGGGCGGTGGGGGCGGCAGAGTATGTCTGCCAGCGGATCTCCGATCTCGGCTCCCAGGAGTCCGCCGTCGACGTGCTACGGCGCGATCATGCGTTCCGGCAGTTCCTTCAGTTGTCCAAACCCGAGTGGGCGGCCATGGTACGGCTGCTCGTGGGGGCCAAGGCCACCGCGGCATCCCCGGCCCGGCCGGGTCTGCTGGTCCGGGTGCTGTCCGGCGAGACGCTCGCAGAACTGCTCGGCGATGAGCGCCTACGTAGCCTCGCCCAGCAAACCCTGCCCGGAAGCCAGCCGTGACCGACACCGGCTTCGCCGACGTCGCCCCCTCGCGCATCGTGCGGGGATACCAGGCACGCCACGATCTCGGCGATCTGAGCAGCCTGCAGGAGTCGATCCGCGAACGAGGGATCCTGGAGCCGCTGACCGTGACCGCGGACTTCGTCCTCGTCTTCGGTGCCCGCCGTCTGGCCGCCGCCACAGCCCTGGGCCATGCCACGGTTCCCTGCTGGATCGCCCGCGGAGTCTCCGACAAGCTCAGCCACGTTCTCGCCCTGAAGGCATCGTTCGAGCAGCGCAAGGACCTCACTCCCACCGAACAGGCTGCGCTGTACGCCGAGTTGCGCGAGCTCGAGGCGGCTGAAGCGCGCGCCCGGCAAGCTGCGACACGTTTCGGCGCGCCCCGAGCCGCGTCCCGCGGTGGTGGCGAATCGCCACCACCGCGCCGGGGGAAGGCGCGCGAGAAGGCCTCGCGGACGATCACCGGCCGCAACTCCTATCATCAGCACGAGCAGGTGCTCGAGCTGCAGTCCCTGGCCACAAGCAAGGCCACCCCGGACTGGCTGCGTGCCCAAGCCGAGCAGGCGCTTGCGGAGATCGACCGGTACAGCAAAGTGCACGGCCCCTACCTCGAGGTGCGCACCGCGCAAGCAGCGCACTCGCTGCGCGCGCTTGCCTCTGACACGACAGCGCCGCCGCCGGTGCGCGCGGAAGCCGACGCCACCCTGCGGTCCCTGACACCCCGTGCCAGTGCGCTCTCGGAGGCGAGCAGGACGATCCGCCGGCTGGAGGAAGGCCAGCGGTCGGGATGGGCGGATGTGGACCCCCAGTCGCGTTCCCGGTTCGCCCGCGAACGCCTTCTCGCCATGATCGAGGACCACAGCTCTCACCTCGACCGGATCGATGCGGCATCGCTCTCACCGGTGCTCACCGTCGAGGACCGCCAACGGCTCACCGCGTTCCGTGACCTGGTCACCATCTTCACCGCAACCGTCCTCGAGGGCACCGCCCACGCCCCCACAAGTCCGCCGGCACCGCGACACGAAGCTGAGGCGAGCTGAGGCGAGTCCACGCCGACGCTCTTGCGTCCGCGGGGCAACGGGATGCCCAGACCCACCTAGGTCGTATGACCACACGGCCCACGTCCGGCGCCTCGATTCGGCGGCGTCGCATCCTCGTGTTGATCGTGGCCGCCGTCGGGGCCGCGAGCCTGATCGCCGCCGTCGCCGCCGGCTTGTACGGGCTGGGCCTGCCTGGGCCGGCGCCCACCGCCCCGCATCCCTCCCACACACCCGCGAGCCCGGCGGCTGCGACGTCACCCGCTGACCGGTTGGCGCTCGGCGTCGCCGACGCACTCTTCCGGTGGGACAGCATGCACGACGCCGGCCCACAACAGGCCGTCCAGCGAGTGTTCGACCAGGCAAGGCCTCCCGACGATGAGCGCGCCGGGCTGGAGGCGGACCTGGCAGGCTACCTTCCCACCGGAGACGCGTGGGACCAGCTGCGTGAGTTCCATACCCGGCAGGAACTGCATGTGCAGCGGGTGCGCACGCCCGCCACATGGGCTGGTGTCGACAAGACAGGCCTCCCCTCCGGCGTGGACGCGCGCACGGTGGAGGGTGTCCGCCTTCGCGACGGCTACGCGTTCGGCGCGGATGTCCGGTCGGAGCACACGGTGTCGTTCACGATCTTCATGGCCTGCCCGCCAGAAGGCGGACCGTGCGTCGCCCTTCGTGTGTCGCGGCTGAACGATCCGCTGCCCTGAGTGGCCCTATGAAGAAGATCCTTGGGCTCCTGCTCGTCGCGCTGCTGGTGCTGCCCGGGGTCGCGGTGACGGGAATCGCCACCGCCATCGCGCTGTCCCTGGCCGGCTGCGCACCGGGTCCCGGACCCGGTGCACTCTCCCCGGACGCCCCGGTTCCGGAGCAGGCCCGCCGCTGGGTGCATCTGGCGGCCACGACGTGCAGCGACATCCCCGAGGCATGGTTCGCCGCGGTGATGGCCCAGGAGTCGAGCTTCGACCCGAACGCTTACGCGGACGACGTCAACGGCGGCACATGGGGACTGTTCCAGATCAACAACGGTGTGTGGACGGCGACGTACGGGGCGCCGTGGAGCGCGGACCGCAACGGCAACGGAATCTGGGACGTGCGGGAACCGATGATCCACGCCGAGGTCGGAGCGCGGTACCTGTGCGGTCTTCTTGCTCAGGTGCGGCGGCTCCGAGAAGCGAACCCGGAGTGGCCTGCGGCGACCCAGCTCACCGAGCTGGAGGCGCTTGCGCTCGCCCACAACGCCGGGCCGGGGGCGCTGCGATGGTGGCCGGACGTCAGCGCGGGAGTGCGCTCCTACGTCACGACGGTCACCGACCGGGCCCTGGAATGGACCGCGCGGCCGGCTTCCAGCTCAGCTGATCCCCGCGCGGACATTCCCGAGACCGCCCGGGTGGTGATGCCCCTGGCCGAGGGGAGCTACAACGACAGCAGCCCATACGGGCTGCGAATCGACCCGTTCACGGGCGAACGACGGTTTCACTACGGCACGGACATGGGCGCAGCAGAGGGGACGCCGATCGTCGCCATCGCCGATGGGCTCGTCATCCACGCGGGATACCTGGCGGGATGGAACAACATCATCGTCATCGAGCACACCGTGGCAGGCGAACGGGTAGCCAGCGCTTACCTGCACATGTGGGACTGGGGCATCCATGTGCGGGCAGGAGACCGCGTCCGCGCCGGGGACCACATCGCCGATGTCGGTGCGGAGGGACGCGCCAAGGGCGCACACCTGCACCTGGAAATCCATCCCGATGGCTGGACCGCGGGCACTGTCGATCCCCTCACGTGGCTGGCCGCGCACGGTGCGGCAGCACACTCGGGGGCATCATCGAGCACCGCGCGGTGCGGTTGGTGACCGCCGCCGTGCCGCGCCCGCTGGACGTCTACCCCGACCTCGGGGCTCTCGCCGGACGGGAGGCGCTGCTGGATGTAGCCGGCGCACTCCTGACCATCGTTCTGGTGCTGTCCTGCCTGATGCTGGTCATCTGCGCAGCAGGGTGGGGGCTGACCCACTCGGCAGGGAACGTTCGAGGCATGATGCGAGCACGCACCGGTGTGCTGGTCAGCGTGGGTGCGGCGGCTCTGGCCGGCGCGATGAACGCCTGGGTGAGCTATCTGATCTCGGTGGGCGCTTCCTTCTGACGGCCGCATGTCGATGGTCTCAGGATGAGCCGGCAACAAGCTCCTGCCCGCTGCCAGCCAAAGGGTCTGCCGCACGGATAGGTGACGGGTTATAGTCACGCCGCGAGGGCGACGTCGGTGTTCATGATTGCTTCGTACTCGACCGGGGTCAAGCCGTGGAGCCGCTTCTGTCGGCGGCGTCGGTGGTAGGTGCGTTCGATCCAGGTGACGATGGCGATGCGGAGCTCGTCGCGGGTGGCCCAGGAGCGTCGGTTGAGGACGTTCTTCTGCAGCAGGCTGAAGAACGATTCCATCGCCGCGTTATCGCCCGCCGCGCCGACTCGGCCCATTGATCCGACCATCCCGTGATGGTGCAGAGCGCGGACCATCTTCCTCGCGCGAAACTGGGATCCTCTGTCCGTGTGGACCACGCAGCCGGCGACGTTTCCGCGCCGCGCGACGGCACTGTTGACAGCGTCGACCGCGAGACGAGCCTTCATCCGGTCGCTGATCGAGTACCCCACGATCCGGTTGCTGAACACGTCTTTGATGGCGCAGAGGTAGAGCTTGCCTTCACCGGTCTTGTGCTCTGTAATGTCGCTGAGCCAGAGCTGGTTCGGCGCGTCGGCGGTGAACTCCCGGCGCACGAGATCATCGTGGACCGGCGGGCCAGGACGCCGACTCTTCCCACGGCGACGCTTCCCGAACGCGGACCACCAACCGTTGTCACGGCAGATCCGCCATGCCGTCCGTTCCGCCATGACCTCGCCCGCGTCGCGGGCCTCGTCGAGGAGGAACCGGTAGCCGAACTCAGGGTCGTCGCGGTGCGCGCCGAACAACGCGTTTGCACGATACGCCGCAACGAGTTCAGCATCGGTGATGGGGGTTGCCAGCCATCGGTAGTACGGCTGGCGAGCGAGCTTGAGCACCCGGCACGTCACCGCGACGGGAATCCCGTCGACGGCGAGCTCGGTCACGAGCGGGTAGAGCCTTTTCCCGGCAGGTTCGCCTGCGACAAATACGCCGCCGCCCGCCGCAGCACCTCGACCTCTTGCTCCAGCAGCCGGATCCGCTTCCGCGCCTCCCGCAGCTCCGCACCCTCGGACCGGGTCACGCCCGGCTTTGTGCCCTCTTCGACCGCGGCACGCCGCAACCACTTCGTGAGGGTCATCGGGTGAACCCCGAAGTCAGTCGCGATCTGCTCGATCGTCACTCCGGGCTCGCGGCCCCGAGCGACGCGCACGACATCGTCACGGAACTCCGAGGGATAGGGCTTGGGCACGATGACATCCTTCCAGGGCACCCTCCCGGGCAACCCAACTCAGATGTCACCTACCGGTGCGGCAGACCCAAACGGGCAGGCGGCGAGGTCGCGTCAGACATCGTGCCAGCGCAGGCCGAGTCGACTGAAGGCGTCGAGCAGATCGGGCGTGTCGGCCGCCACACGCTCGGTGTCGCTGAAGGATGTCAGGTGGCTGGTGTGGACGTCGTCGTCGGCACGTTCGAAGACAGCCCACACGCGGATGTCGTCACCGTGCCGGGAGCGGAACTCGACGCCGTCCACGAGGTCCCGGCGGTCCTCTCCCGGCAGGTCGTACATCCATCGAGCGATCGCCTGGGTGAGGACGCGTGCACTCGCGTCCTTCAGCAGAGCGGCGTCGACCTGGTCTGGCGCGATGCCGTAGACCGGGAACGGGAACTGCGGCGCGAGAGTCGCAATAGTGCGTGAGTGGGTGATGAAGCAGTACCGGCCGCGCTGATGGGCGGAGCCGTAGATTCGCCCGGTGAGCCACTCGTAGCCGACCTCGCCGGGCGCGGCCTCGGGGAAGGCGGAGATGGTGCCGTCATCTTCGATGTCGTCGAGCTCGCTCAGAAGCACATCGTGGGGTCGGAAGTGGGCGAGCAGCTCGAGAAAGCATCCCAGCAAGCTGTCGGTCGTGTAGAGGCTTCGGAACTCCCCGCGCGGATCATCCCAGCGCCCGTCGAACAGACCGTGGGCGGTGGCGTACCGCCACGGGGTCCACTCCCACGGATCGGGTTCGTATCCGACACGCCACACTATGCCTGGGTCGTGCGTGATCTGCAGTGTCGGCGCGGTCATCCGAGAACGGCGAACCGCTTCGCAGCGGCAAGCACTCGGCGGGCGCCGTCCAGCGCGTCACCCTCGCGCAGCACCGTCGCGGGGGCGTCATCGCGCAGCATCGGGTTCATTCCCTTGAACCACGACTGCACGGTGACCACGTCGAATCGCTCCCGTAGCAACGCGGCCGCGTGATACGCGCTGCGCAGCCGGTCACGGTCCTGCTCGCTAGGCTCACCACGCCCCTCCGCCCACGCCGACACCGACCGCGCCGCCTTCACGCCGCCGATGTACGCGACCAGGCGCACACCGAGGATCTCGCGCAACTGAGCCACTAGCTGGTCGAACGGCAGCCGAATCGAGTCTTCGTACGCGCGGAGGCCTGGCCGCTGGTCCGAGTCTGTCGTGGTGCTCATGTGCCGATCCTACTCCCGACCAGGGAAAAGGACAGCACAAATGTCCATTGCAATGGTGGATGAAATACAATGAGAAATGCCTCTGTCGGTGTGTTGGATGAACTCGGCACAGTCTTCCGGCAGCGCGCGACAAGAGGACAGCGGCGAAGCAGTCGACGGCTGCGGCGGTGTGGGCGGGCTGCAACTACGGTTAGGACCATGTGCGCCAGCTACGGGCTTGACCCGCGCTTCAAGGACGCCGACGACATCCTTGCCGGCGATGTGGAGCTCCTCGACAATCTGCGATCCTGGGCCGTTCACAATGGCGGGCAGACGCTGCTTCCCACCGGGAAGAACCTGCGCAACGTGAATCCGATCGTGCAGGAGCGCGACGGCTACCGCGCCGTCGAACTGGCCTGGTGGGGATACCTCGTCAAGGGGCAGCCGGCGAATTTCCCCTCCATCAACACCCGCTCCGAGCGGCTCATGGAGCGAACGGCACCGCTTCCCGCGCGTGCGGTCGTGCCGGCGACCACCTGGTTCGAGATGCAGAAGCCAAGCCGGCAATGGTTTCAATTCGAGGGCGCGGACCTTGAGCTGCTCGCCATGGCCGCCGTGACGCAGCCGGGGCGCACTGCAGACGGCACAGCGTTCACCTGCTACTCCATCGTGATGCGTCCCGCACCGGACATGCTCTTGAGCGTGCACGACCGCATGCCGTTGCTGATTCCTGCGACGTTCCTCGCGGAGTGGCTCGCAAGCGACGCGCCATCGCGCGATGTCGTGGAGATCGCGGTCGTCGAGTCCGATCGTGTCCTGCGCGGCGTTACTGCGCAGGCAATCGCGGCGCGTCCCTGACTCGCGACAAAGGGGGGCGCCTGCGCGATGCTGGGCGGGCGCAGCTCCTGCCTGCCCGGGACGGTGCCGGCCGTTCACCATCCGCGCCGACCGACATTCTGGTGCGCAGCTGGCCTCCCGCTACGGTCAGAACGACATCCCCCGCCCTGGCCCGAACGGTGTGCGCAGCGGATCGGTGAACGGGTCCATGCCCACGACCTCTTGCCTGCCGGGGCGGGATCTCAGTCCACTCTTGGCACGCGCAGGTCCCTGCTGCGGTTCCTCGGGCGCGCCACTCTCGGCCAGGGAGCGGCCGGCGGGGTCGTCCTGCTCGCGCAGGAGCGAGACATGGCTACGGAAGGGGTTGTAGGTCAGTGTGTAAGCGCCGTTCGTCGCGGAGCGTTCGAGTTGTCCGCGACGCGGCGCGTCGGTAGATGTGCCCCTCAGCGAGGCCGCCTCGGTGGTCTGCGCGCCACGGTCATACCCTGCAAACTCTTCAATGGCTGCATCCGTGCCCGCGTGGCTGATCAGGTCCAGGACCTCCTCAGCCTTCCCGCCATCGAGGAACACCACTCTGACCAGGCGCCGCGCCGGTGGAGGCGTCGGATCTGCGGGGACTTCGTGCCAGGCGATGCGGACAGAGTGCTGAGATGCGGAATCCAGCCGGGATTGCACCTCGCCCAGCAGGATTCCCGCCCGTCGCAGCTCGTCGGCGGTGGCGAGCGCCGCCTGCGCCCCGGCGAGATGATCGCCCGTGTCGTCATGAGCGGTGGCGCGGAAGCGGGCGTGGATTGCGACGAGCTGATCAAGCACCTGCTGCAGCGACCGTACCCGCCCCAGCAGATCCCCGGTCACGGCGTAGGTCTCGCCGGGCTGCAGGATGTCGCGGGTCGCGTGCGCCAGGCCTCGCAATGCAGCGGACGCCTCGAATCGGGGTGCCTCCTCCTGCGTTCGGCGCACGTCGGATAGGGATGGGCGTTCCCACTGGGCTGGTGGGACGCGTTCGCGTTCCTTCATGACGTCTCTGAGGGAGCATGGTGTTGCCTGATCTCCTCCTGCCGATCCTGCTGGCTGTGCCTGCCGATATCGGTGTCACCCCGAATGACAGCGGCCTGCCGGGCATCGCTCAGCTGCGGACGATCGTCGGGGCGGTTATGACGATCGGGCTCGTGCTGTC
Organism: Microbacterium sp. HA-8; assembly: GCF_046111165.1. NCBI lineage: Bacteria > Bacillati > Actinomycetota > Actinomycetes > Micrococcales > Microbacteriaceae > Microbacterium > Microbacterium sp. HA-8. The sequence continues at coordinate 335,216 of NZ_CP162025.1, read as the reverse complement.
GGTGCTGGCGCTGATCTGCGCGGCGATCGTGTGGGGGCTCGGCTCGTTCAGCTCGAATCCGCACCTCGCCTCGCGGGGCAAGACCGGCGTGCTCGTCGCCTGCATTGCCGCGCTGGTGACGGGCGCCTCGGTGACGTTCGTCACGTTCGCCTGGAACGTCGGCCAGGCGATCTGAGCGTGGACGGAGGACCTGCCGGATGTCTGTCTGTGATGCCCCCGTCATCTCTGCCGTCTGCGATGCGGCGACAGCGGCGGCGGGAGCCGTGGGCGGGTCGGTCATCGAGGGCACGTTCGCGTGGGTGGCCGCCGCCACCGGCGCCGCGGCGGCCTGGATGTTCGAGGCCGTCTGGACGCTGTTCGACACGACGACTCTGGTTGACGTCACCGCACCGCACTATGTCCGCATCTACAACATCCTGTTCGGTATCGCCGTGCTGGTGATGATCATCTTCTTCCTCTTCCAGCTCATCACGGGGCTGGTGCGACGAGAACCGGGCGCGCTGGCACGCGCCGCGCTGGGTTTGGCGAAGTCCGTGCTGGGCAGCTTCCTCGTCCTAACGGTAACGGCGACGCTGCTGGAGATCGTCGACCAGCTCAGCATCGGGATCATCCAGGCCAGCGGCCACACCATCGAGGAGATGGGCGGGCGAATCGCTTTGCTGTTGGCAGGGCTTGGCACCCTCAGCATCCCCGCCCCCGGGGCGGCGATCATCGTGACGATCTTCCTGGCTGCCATGGCGATCGCAGCGGCAGGGATCGTGTGGTTCTCGCTGCTGATCCGCAAGAGCCTGCTGCTGGTTGCGATCGTCCTGGCGCCGCTGGCGCTGGCGGGCGGCGCGTGGGAGTTCACCCGCGGATGGGTGTCCAAATGGGCGCTGTTCGTCGTCGCGCTGATCTTCTCCAAGCTGGTCATGACGGTCGTCTTCCTCGTCGCGGTCGGGCAGATGGGCGCCCCGATCGATCTCGATCTCGCCTCTCTGGCCGAACCCGTCTCGGGAATCGTGTTGATGCTCATTGCGGGGTTCGCCCCCTACCTGGTCTACAAGTTGGTCGCCTTCGTCGGCTTTGACCTGTATACGGCTACAGCCACGGAGCAGGAGGCAAAGCAGGCGGTGAACCGGCCGATCCCGATCCCGCACCTGCCGCAGACGCTGCCGCAGCGGGGGTCGAGTGAGTCTCCGGCGCCGGCGCCGCGACCAGCGGCGCCGACGGAAGGGGCTCCCGTCGGGGGTGCGGGGACTCCCCCGGCGCGCGGCGGGGGAGCGGCGCAGAGCGGCGGCTCGGCGGCGCCCGGCACAGCGCCCGCGTCGGGCGGCGCGGGCGCGACGGGGGGCGCCGGCGCCGCAGGCGGGGCGGGAGCAGCCGCGGGTCCGATCGGGGCGGGCGCGGCGGCCGCGATCGGAGTGGCGCGAGCGACCGCAGATGCGGGCCGCTCCGTCGGCGCCCACGTCGGAGCGGATGCGACGGGGCACGCGGATGCCGCCGATCGTCCGTCCGCTCCCGTCCCGCCGCCACCTCGCGCGGACGTGCGCGGTGTATAGGCCACGGGAGGAGCTTCGGTGAGCGAGCAGACGTCGGTGCTCTCCCCCGTGAGCATGTCCCGGTTGCGCAAGCGCAGCGTGATCCTGGGGCTGTCGGCCGGGCAGGTGGTGGTGCTGGCGACCGGCGGGGTGGTTTTGCTGGCTGCCCTGTATGTTGCCGGGGGTGCCGGGGTGGCCTGGACCTCACCGGTCTGGGGACTGGCGCTGGGTCTGGCGTACGCGCCGATCGCGGGCCGCCCAGCCGTCGAATGGGCGCCCACCGTCGCACATTGGGCGCTTCGACGCGCCGCCGGTCAGACCCGATTCCGTCGACAGATCACCCGGCCGAGCCGACTGGGCCAGCTGTCGCTGCCCGGAGACGGAGCACGGCTCCGGCACATTCAGGATCAGGTAACAGGGTGCGCGATGATCCACGACCCTTACGCGTCGACCCTGACCGCGACGCTGACCATCTCGTATCCGAGCTTCGTGCTGCTGGACCCTGCCGATCAGGAACGTCGGGTCCGCGGCTGGGGACGGGTGCTCGCAGGCCTGTGCCGATCCCCCAGGATCGCCCACCTCCAGGTCCTGGAGCGCACGGTGCCCGACACCGGGTCAGGGCTTGCCGCGTGGTGGGCAGAGCACGGTGTCGACGACGGCTCCTGGGTCGCCGGCGTGTATCGCGACCTGATGGCCGACGCCGGCCCCACCGGAGAACGACACGTCGCGACGATCTCCCTGGCAATCGACCTTCGCACAGCCGCGCGGGCGGTCCGTGGCGCCGGCGGCGGACTGAAGGGGGCAGCGACGGTGCTACGTCAGGAGATGTCGGCGCTGAGCACCGGTCTGCGCGCCGCCGACCTGCAGCCAGGGCGATGGTGCACCCCTGGCGAGGTGGCCGAGATCATCCGGGCCGCGTACGACCCCGCCGCGACCGTAGTGCTGGATCAGCATCCTGTAGGCCGTGACCTGGCCACGGCCGGACCGCTCGCGATCGACGAGGAGTGGGACCACTTCCGCAGTGACTCGGCCTATCACGCGGTGTACTGGATCTCCGAGTGGCCTCGCGCCCAGACCTACCCCGGGTTCCTCGGCCCGCTGATTCTGACAAGCGGGGTACGGCGCAGCTTCACTCTGCTGGTCGACCCGATCCCCGCGCACGTCGCTGCCCGGCAGATCCGCAAGCGCAAGACCGGTCACTTGGCCGACTCCGCGCAGCGCGCGCGTATCGGACAGCTCGAGGACGCCGCCGCGACTGCCGAGTACGCCGACACGCTGCAGCAGGAGGCGGAGCTCATCGAAGGGCATGGGGCCCTGCGCTACACCGGCCTGGTCGCGGTCTCCAGCGGTTCCCGCGAAGAGCTCGAGGCCGCCTGCGCGGCGGTCGAGCAAGCAGCGCTGCAGTCCTCCTGCGAACTGCGGCGTCTTGCGGGACAGCAGGCGCAGGCGTTCACTGCCGCCGCCCTGCCCTTCTGCCGTGGTCTCTAGCCAGCAACCCCCGCGCGAACAGCGAAGACACGACCAAGCAACTCCGCTCGACGAAAGGCGACACATTGAAGTCACCCGCCAGCACACGCACCCCCGTCAGTGTCCGAGCGGAACGCGCAGACACCGACCTGCAGGACGACGTCCCGCCGCGCGGCGGCCAAGCGGCACCGCGGTCGCTGCGGATGTGGCGCCCGCTTCGGATACCGGCCCACCAGGACACCTCAGCGCGAGTCCGGGGCGTCTACCCCTTTCTCGCCGAAGGCAACCTGCCCACGGCAGGGGTGTACGTCGGCCGGGACCTGTACTCGGGCGGAGCGTTCGTGTACGACCCGTGGGTGCTCTATGCCGCCGGAGTCATCACAGCACCGAACCTGGTGATCGCCGGGATCGTCGGGGCCGGCAAGTCCGCCCTGATCAAGTCCCTGTACACCCGCAGCATCCCGTTCGGGCGAAAGGTGTACGTCCCCGGGGACCCGAAGGGCGAGCACTCGGCGATCGCCGAAGCCGTCGGCGGGAAGGCCATCATCCTCGGCCACGGGCTGCGAACCCGCCTGAACCCGCTTGACTCCGGTCCACGCCCCGCCGGGATCTCAGAGCCCGAATGGGAAGCGATGGTCGGCGCGCGCCGCCTCGACCTGGTCGGAGCGCTCGCCGAGACCATGCTCACCCGTCCCCTTACCCCGATCGAACACACTGTCATCGACCGCGCCCTCAACCAAGTGGTCGCGCAGGCCGAGACGCCGATCCTGCCCATGATCGTCGACCGCATCCTCGAGCCTGGCCCCGAGCAGGACGCACGTCTCGCCGATGACGGACGCATGGTCGGTCACGCGCTACGCCGCCTAGTCTCCGGGGACTTGCAAGGCATCTTCGACGGCCCCTCCACCGTGACCTTCGATCCTGCGCTGCCAATGCTCTCCCTGGACCTGTCACGCGTGGCGAACAGCGACGCACTGGTTTCGGTGCTGATGACCTGCGCCAGCGCATGGATGGAAGCGGCGCTTCTCGACCCAGCGGGCGGCCATCGGTGGGTCATCTACGACGAAGCGTGGCGGCTGATGTCGCAACCGGCGCTGCTGCGCCGCATGGACGCGCAGTGGCGACTGGCACGGCACTTCGGCATCGCCAACGCCCTGCTGTTCCACAAGCTCTCCGATCTGGACACCGTCGGCGACGCCGGGTCGGCTATGCGCGCCGTCGCCGCCAGCCTGCTCGCCAATACGGAGACCCAGATCATCTACCGGCAGGGAGCCGATCAAGTAGGCCCCACGACGCTCGCCCTCGGACTGACCAGGACCGAACGGCAACTGCTGCCCACACTCGGAGTCGGCCAGGGGCTGTGGCGGATAAAGGGGCACGCCCGCGTCATCGAACATCACCTCCACCCCGAGGAGATGCGGGCCTTCAACACCTCGAACAGGATGACCGGCCCCTAACAGGCAGACCGACCTCTTCACATCATCGAACACTCAGGAGTCTCCATGAAGCGCCGACGCCGCAGCTACGTTCCGGTTCCCAGCTCACCGCCAGCCCCAACGGAGCTCGAGGTGTTCATGCTCGGGGCGGATCTCGGGGTACTGCGCAGAAACAACATCACCGTGCCCGGCGGGTACATCACTCGCGCGGAGCTGCCCGCTCGCCTATCGGAGCTGGTCTCGGCCGAAGGCGCACCGACATCCGTCGTGATCATCGAACCCGACGGCACACGCCACTCCGACATCCTTCATCCGCCCACAGGGGACATCAATACGTCGTTCGACACCGACGTGCCCGGAGATCCTCTCCTGCACGGCGGCGGATTCCTGCCCGGCGAGGAAGTGCAGCTGCTCCGCCTCGTGTCCGCGACCCGCGCAGACGCTGACGGGCATGCCAGCGCGGGCGCCCACTACGGAGAGGTCAGTCTGCTGTACGGTGCGATCTCCGGCACGGTCGTCCGCGACCCGGGGAGCATCTGATGGTCTCAGGGGGGAGTGCGCCCGGCGGGGAGACCCTCACCAACGTGGCGTTGGGGACCGTGGCAGTCGTGGTCGCTGGCGCGGGGATGCTGCGCCTCGCGGTCATCGTGTGCTGCTGGATCCAACAGCTCCCCAACCCCCCGGCAGGGATAGAGGCGTCCGCGGCGATCATCCGCACCCCCTGGCATCCTGGTGGCGCGGTCGGAGTGCCCGCGCTGAGTCCTGTCCTGTACTGGGTCATCGTCGCCGTCATGGTGGCAGTGGCGACCGGCGCCTGCTACCTCGCGTGGCGGCTACTGCGTTCAACCTCCCGATCAGATCCCCGCCGCATGATCGGAACAGCAACACGGCACGACATCACCGGTGCCGCATCGGCGCAGGCGCTGCGCACACGGAGCCGCACGCTGCGCCCGTCGCTCACGCACCCACGCCCCCGGGACGTCGGATACCTCATCGGATACGCCCGCGGCCTGCCGCTGTGGGCCAGCGTCGAAGACTCGATCCTCGTGCTCGGACCGCCCCGGTCCGGGAAGGGGGTCAACATCGTCGTCAACGCCATCCTGGACGCGCCCGGCGCAGTGATCACGACCTCCACCCGGCCCGACAACCTCACCACCACCCTCCGTGCCCGTCGACACCAGGGGCCGGTCGCCGTGTTCGACCCGCAGCAGATCGCGCCCGGACTGCCCTCCGGTCTGCGCTGGTCCCCCGTGCGGGGCTGCCAGGACCCGCTCACCGCGATGACCCGGGCACGCGGGCTCGCCGCGTCCACCGGGTTCGGCGGGGTCGAGAACGGCGACTTCTGGGAGGGCAAGGCGAGAGTTGCGATCCAGAGCCTGCTGCACGCCGCCGCACTCGACGGCCGCGATGCGTCGCACCTGCAATCGTGGGCGCTCAGCCCCGCCGCCGCCCAGGACGCGGTGCGCATCCTGCAGGCCCACCCGTCCGCCGCCCAGGGATGGGCGGATGGCCTGGACTCGATGCTGCAGTCCGATCCCCGCACCCGCGACTCCATCTGGCAGGGAGTAGCGCTCGCGTTCGCCGCCCTGGCCGACCCCCGGGTACTGAACACGGTCACACCCAGCGCCGGCGACGAATTCGACCCCGCCCGGTTCCTCGACGAGCGGGGCACGCTGTACATCCTCGCGGCCGGCGCGAGCGCCGGAACGGCCGCGCCGCTGGTCGCGGCGTTCATCGAGGACCTCGTCGAGGTCGCCCGGAAACGGGCCGCCGCATCCCCGGGCGCGCGGCTGGACCCGCCGCTGCTGCTGGCCCTGGATGAGATCGGAAACCTCGCACCGCTGCCGTCACTGCCGACGTTGATGGCGGACGGCGGCGGCACCGGCATCACCACGATGCCGGTGCTGCAGTCCCTCGCCCAGGCGCGCAGCAAATGGGGTGAGCACCAGGCCGCGGCGATCTGGGACGCCGCGATCGTGAAGATCCTGCTCGGCGGGGCCTCCTCACCGCGAGACCTCGAGGACGTGTCCGCGCTGATCGGAGAACACGACGAGACGACGGATTCGGTCAGCAGCGACCGGCACGGCGGACGATCGGTGAGCTGGTCCACCCGGCGGGTCAGGATTCTGCCACCCAGCGTGCTGCGCACCCTGCCAACCGGGGTCGGGGTCGTGCTGCTGCGCACCGTCCCCGCAATCGTCGCCACACTGCGCCCCTGGATGTCCCGACCGGACGCGAAGCAACTCCACCACGATCGCGCCGCCACCGAGGCCGCCATCGGGTCCCCGGAGGCGGCGGACCCGCGATTCGGCTCGCACACCTCCTCTGTGCACCCGATGGAAGGACCGTGAGAATCATGTCTCTGCGCACATCGACCGGAATCAGCGGATTCGTCGTCTCCGACCCGGTGCTCTCGCACACTCTGGAGCGGGCGCGGCTGTACTTCCGATTCGGGCAGGAGCGGCTCGGCGCCGGCCCGACTGGCGAACGCGAGTACGAGTACGGGGACATGGTGCTGTTCGGCCACGCGGCCGAGACCGGATACGAACACCTCCGGAAAGGCGACCGATTCACCGCGGAGGGAAGGCTGCGCACCGACGAGGAGACCGGGCGCTCCCAGTTCATCGCCGCCAGCATCGGACCCAACGGACAGAACCGGCACATCCGCATCCTGCACCGTCCTGCTGCCACCCGCGACCCGGCGATCTCGGACGCGCAGGAAGGCCCCGTGCGAGCGGTGGACCCGGTGACGCGCGGATGAGCGCGGGGCCGCCGAAGGGGCAACCACCGCTGGACGGGTTCGACGACCTGGATGCCGATCTCAGCGACCTGCTGGGGTCCGCGTTCCGTCCCGTGAACTGGCTGACTCTCACCGGCGAGGAGGCAGCGGAGGCATGGGAGGACCTCGACAGCTGGGTGGACTGGCTTCGGCACGAATACGGCCTCCCCGCCGGGATCATCCCGCCGTGCTGGCATCTTCACCCCGAGCTCCTCTGGGAACTGTCCGCGCTGCAGCGGGCATGGCTGACGAACTACGACCCGCAGCACAACGCGGACGGCCCGCTGACATGGCATCGGCAGTATGCCGAGGCGCGGGACCGCCTGCGGGAATGGACGACCACCGCGGGGTGCAAGCTCGACCGGCACCGCCGCACCCGGCAGACCAGCTGGCCGGGTGAAGCGCCCCTGCCGGAGATCATCGACGAGGTCATCGCGAACCGGACGGAGAGCTTCCGCGCCCACGTGCGGGACGACATCGCCCAACGCAGCCACGTCGCCGGCAACTCCGGGGATTAGCCCCGCCACGCGAGTCTATGCAGCGGACAGCGGGCTCGCGGTGCGTTCCGTCGTCGGGCCGAGTTCACCAGTCGACTCGGCGCCGCCCGTCCGGGAGACGCGGCACTCTCGCCAGCGGGCCGCGAGGAGGCGAGCGGTGGCGACCGGGACCAGCACGGCGAATCTCGCCGCGTTGTACAGCGCCACGAGCAGCACGAGATGCCACACGCTCGGTCCGCCCTGTGCGGCAAGCGTCCCTGCCAGTAGCGCGATCGCACCGTAGGCGAGGACTCCGGCCGCGCCGACCGGCAACGCCCAGCGGTAGCCCGTGCGGGTGAGGACGCGTCGGATCACAAGGTTGCTCGGTGTGAAACGGTGGACCGCGGTGACGATTCTCACGGCGACCGCCGTCGCGGCCAGAACGATGACGAACATGGGGACTCCCGGACAACCTCACGGTTGCGTTCGGTGCGCCACGCCCACGCGGGGCTTTCATCATCGCGGACCGTAAGTCCAGACCCGGACCAAAGCGTCCAGGTTGCTCGCACTGCGACCAGGATACTCCCCCTGCTCCGACGCCTGCCGGAGCGGCAGGCGTGTAGGTCGGTCACGACCAGACGCTGCCGGGTGACTCGCGGGTCGCGGGTGCGGCCGGCTCCGGTGTGGATGAGGATCCGCGGGCCAGGAGTTGCGCCCGGTCGCGGGCGTCGCGGGCGTGGTCGCGGTCGGACAGCCGCGTCCAGTCCCCGCTCCCGCCACTGTCGATTGCGTCTGGTGCGTCGATCCCGTATCGGTCTCGATAGGCAGCGACCGTCCCCGCCAGCGTGAACCACGCGCGGCGCGAGTGGACGTCGTAGGGCGGGGAGCCCAATTCGTGGATCCATCGTTCCTGGTTGCGGAGCGCCCGGTCGACCAGCGCGCGGCCACGCCGCCGCATCAGCGACTCTCGCTCTTGCAGTGCGAGGCGCATCTCCGCGTCCGCCCCGGCAACTGCCTGGGGAACCATTCCGACGATCCACCCCCGTCCACGCGCCCGTGGGTTGCCCGATTCCTGCAGGGCGTCTCGGAGCCGAGATGTCAGCACCGCCCCGGCGTCCTCGGAGCCGGTCAGCGGCCGACTCCTGATGGCTGCGGCGAGCAACACGTCGATGTCCTGGCCGGCGGCCTCGGCGCGCCACAGGATCGAGGTGAGCACGCCGAATGATTCTGAGTCGATCATCTGCGCGATCGCCGGGGCCGGGATGCTGCACCGGTGCAGGAGTTCGATCCACCGGTCGTGTTGTGCGCGCTGTGCGATCGTCTCGTATTCGCTGGCGATCTGGGCGATGGACCCGGCGGCTTCCTGTTCGTCGATGATCGTCTCGTGCGCGGAGCGCTCCGCGCCCACGTGGCGAACGACGCTTGCCAGCACATCGAGCGCGGTCATCTCTTCCGGCTGCTTCTGGTGTTCCTCCAGGTGGGGCTGGTCGGTTGCGACGTAGCAGGTGTTGCGCTGGCGGCCCCGACTCATGGAAACATAGAAGGTCTCTCGGGTCATTGCGCTGGAGTGCACCACGCAGTGCCCGGTGTCCAGGGTGATGCCCTGTGCGCGGTGCCCGGTGATCGCGTAGGCCAGCTCAACGTGTTCGGCGACATAGTCGCTGGGCAGCGTGACGATACCGCCATGAGAGCGTCCTACGCGCCGAACGGTGAGGGAGCCGTCGCGGCGGTGCCGCATCACGACCCATCGGTCGCCGTTCTTGACCCACCCGGATCTGCCGGTGCGCAGTCGGCGGTCGTTTCGGCGGGTGAGGATCTCGTCCCCACGGCCGGCTTGGCTTCCGCCGGCGAGGGTGACGCCGTCGGCGGAGACCTCGTCCGCGAGGATCCGGTCAGCGCGGGCGCGCTCGTTGAGTGCGGAGACGGTGTCGCCGGTCTCGGCGATGAGGGCTGTTGTGACGCCGGCGACCCGGTCGGCGTGCCAGGCGCGATACGCGGCCTCCAGCATGTCCTCGAGGTCGCCCCCGTGGATCCGGTCGTGCGCCGCGTAGGTGGGCAGGACCTCCACGTCCCCCATCCGCAAACCGAGGGAGGCATCCTTCTCCCAGACGTGTGCGAACCGGTGCACGGTCGTCAGTTCCGGTGGCGCGGCGCGGTCACGGACGAGCATCCCGAACGCGCCGCCGGACTCGATCGCCGAGAGCTGCGCCCAGTCCCCTGCCAGCAGCACCTTCGCACCCACCTCGCGGGCGTGCCGGGTGATCGCCTCCAGAGCCATGGTGCCTACAAGCGATGCCTCATCGACGATCATCAGGTCGCCCTGTCGCAGGGTCCACGCCTGGATCCCGTCATCAAGCACCCTTATTCTGCGTCTGGCGGCCGCGGTGAGCCGGGGGGCGAGGTTGGGCGAGTCCCACCGGGTCCGTTCCTCCAGCGTGTCCGCAAGGACCGGGGACATCGTCGCGATGCGACCACGCCAGCTCCGGGCCATCCACGGTCGCGCGCTGAGTGCGCCGACCCACTCGAGGAGACGGTCTCGTTCGGCGATCCGCGCAGGCGTCTGCCGGTGCTCGTGCAGCCATTTCGCCGTGTTGTCCGTGGGGATTCCGAGGTCTTCAGCGAGCACGTCCGCAGCGACGGAGGACGGTGCGACGCCGGCGACCGTGCCCTCGCCCTGATGCGCTTCCCACGCGCGCCGGAGCCCGCCGAGGGTGGTCGTCTTCCCGGTGCCGGCCGGGCCGACCAGCACATCGAGGACCCGGCCGGACGCCGCGATCGCAGCGATCGCCCCATGCTGCTCCCGGGAGAGCGGCGCTGAGGCTCGGGCCTGCGCGGATCGTTGGATGACATCCGCGGGGAGAGCGGGGCCGGTCATCTCGCTGGCCCATTCGCGCAGTGTGTCCTCGGCGGCCAGCAGCGCCGTGGAGGAGTAGATCGTGCCGGCCTTCTCCCGGAAGACGCTGCCGCCGTCCGGGCGTCGGAACGGGGTGGGGCTGGATGCGAGCTCTGGGGGTGTCAGCCGCAGGGAACGGCTTTCGGCACGGTCCACGATCTCGTCCAGGATCGCGGTGCGGTCTTGGGCGGTGGCGAAGCGCAACGGGAGAGTCACCCGAGCCGCCTCCGCCCAGAGGTTCCAGCGTCGCCACGTCGAGCGACGATCGCCGACGCCGGCGAGCACCTCGATACCGGCGGCATCCAGGTCCGCCGACGATAGGTCGTCGCGATGCAGGAGTCTCGTCGCTTCTTGGGCGGCGATCAGCTGCCGTGCCCACCCGGTGGCGTCGGTACCCAGCGTCTTTGTCGCGCGTTCCCGCCATCTCGCGGTGAGTTCCTGCAGGGAGTGCGAGTTCTTCAGGGGGCGGGTCTCCAGGGTGGCCTGCTGCCGCAGCTTGATGATCTGCACACGGCCCGGCTGCCGGCCGTGCGCCTCCACGAACTCCGCACGGAGCTGCTCGTGCCGCTCGTCGATGTCGAGGCTGCGGGTGCTGAAATCTCGCATGAGATCCTCCGGGATCCCGCTGATCTCCCACCCCGGATTGCGATCTCGGCCGCGGTCTCGCGATTCCCATCCCACCCCGAGGATGGCCGTGAGCTTGTCGGCGAGGAGCGCGTTGTAGGTCTCCGACAGTGCCACGACCGACGCGTGCAGGGGCCTGCCGTCCAGGCTGCGCCACTTCCCGTCGTGGGCGGCCTGCGCGCGGTTCCCGATGACGACATGGGTGTGCAGCTGCGGGTCGGAGGAGCGCGAGTCGTAGTGATCGAACGCGACGGCGATCACCCCCCGCACCTCGACCTGCGCCACCGCTCCGCGCGGGCCGCGCGCTCCGACCCGGGTCATCGCGACGCGCGCCTCGACGAGGCGAAGGACGTCGCCGACCGCGTCATGGTGCGCCTGCGCGATCAGCGCCTGGGTGCCCGCGTCGGCAACCGCCCACAGCGTGCTCACGCTCTTGGGAACGGAGGCCGTGAAGTCGAATCCGGCGACGGCGCGGCGGGTCTGCCGGGCGTTCTCCTCATTCTCGATCGCGACCAGCGCGGCCGCGCGGTCCTCCTCCGACAGTGTTGCGGGCAGTTTCCTGCCACGCGCCCGCACCCGGTCTCGCATGCCGGCGAAGGAACGGTACGGCCGTCCCAGCTGCGCGCCGCTGTTCGGGTCCTGCCCCGCCCCGAGGAAGCGCTTGAGCTGTTCCTCGGTCACCTCGTCGCCGACGCGGGTCGTCGCGGACGGGAGGCCAGCAACTCCGGAGCCGGCCCACTGACCGGGCGGGGTGCCCTTCTCCTGGTAGTACCGGGTCAGCGGTTCGGTGACGTCGCGGTCGCCGTCGCCGGCGGCGACGGTCCGCAGCAGGTAGCGGTAGCCCTGCCCCGCGCTCATCACCCGCATCGAGACCGTCACCTGGACACGGTGTGCGCGCCTGGCCATGCCATGGGCAGACGGCCCCGGCTCCTCGCACAGCCGCCGGGTCCTAAGGTCTGATCCTCACCGGCACCCTGACGCGTGCGGCCGAGGAGTCGATGTACGCATCCGTGCCGTGCGTGGGGGCTGACGCGTCCTCGCGCAGCCGCCCCTGCGGGTCTGCACGTGCCCGCCGCACGGCGGCGATGGCGCGCCGGCGCACCTCGGTCTCGAGGTCGTACGGGTCCGCGCCGCGCGCCTGCCGAGCGCGGGAGTCCAGGGTCACCTCGTCTCGCAGTCGCTCGCCGTGCTCGACGAGGTAGTCGGGGACGATCTGGCGGCGCCGGGCGAGAGCGGATTTCCGCATCCACTCCTCGAGAAGCGGCCGGGGCGTCCTTTCGAAGTGCTGCATCAGCCGCCGCCGTTCGGAGACGAGACGGCGGCGCGTGAAGAACTCGGTCGCGGCGGCGAGATTCGCCGCCCGTTCCTCCTCAGAGGCCGGATGCAGCCGACGCGGGGGGAGCCCGGCTTGCTGGCGGCGTCGCTCCCGGCGCTTCCACTCCCGGTTGTACGCACGCGCCTTCTCGGCGGTCTCCGGGTTCGAGCGGTAGCGCCGCTGGTTCTCTCTGACCTTCTCCGGATTGGCTTGCTGCCATCGCCGCTGCTGTTGTCGCCGCTTGTCCGGATCGGCCAGCCTGCGCTCGCGGGCGTTCTGCAGAATCTGCTCCCGATTGCGGTAGTAGTAGGCCAGCTGCAGGGCGCGGACGCGCTCCCGATTATTCTCGACGTAGAGTCGCCGTTGTTCCCGCTTCTTATCGGGGTTGCGTTGCGCCCATTCGCGTGCGCGTTCGACGTCGCGACGTCGACGTTCGGCCTCCGCCGCCATCTTCTGACGTCGTTGCTCGGCTTCGGCCTTCATTCGCACACGCCGCTCGCGTTCGCGTTCGCGGCCCTTCGCGCGGATGCTCTCCCGATTTCTCTCGCGATAGTCACGGTAGTAGTCGGGGTGGGCCTCGTTCCACGCCTTCCTCGCCGCGGTGTCCCGTGCCTTGCGCTCCTCTGGGGAGACACGTCGACTGCGACGATCCTGATCGTCACTGGTTGCCCCAGACCTCTCCGTCATACCTGCTCCTCGTCATGTCCGGCCTCACCCCTTTAGGTGGGGCAGGTCAGACACGACGAGGGCGTGTCAGCGGTGCGTGCGCGGCTCAGAGAGAGCGATCAGGGCGGCGAACGCTTCCTGGCGGTGCGCAGACGGGTCGACGATCGCTAGGGGGATCAGCTCGCGGAGCGTTGCTCGCGCATCAGTAGAGAGGTCAGTGAGGGGGTACATGCACCATTCGACATCTTGGTCGACCTGGTAGGCCGGTTCGTCGAGACGCACTTCGGGGTAGTAGATGAATGCGGCCAGCGCGATGCGCTGCAGCGCATCGTCAACCTTCTCGCGATCGATCATCTGGTTCTTCGTGCTCATCGCGAGTCATCCTCCGCTCCCGAGGACGGCCCGAGCGACTCGAGGATGTCTGCCGTGACCGGATCCACGTGGTCGTCAGGCTCGACGTAGTGCGCCCGCGTGATGTCCGTGGAGGTGTGGCCGAGCATCTCGGCCGCCAACTCGAGCCCGCTCGCCCGATCCAGGACCGTCGCGACCGTACGCCGGAACGCATGCGGTGTCACCCCGTGTATACCGGCCGCCTCAAGGATCGTCCGGAGCCGCCGACGGATATTGTTCGGGATCAGCGGAGTGCCGTTTCGGCTGCAGAACAGCAGCGTGTCACCGTCGGCCGGTACCGCTGCCAGTCGCTGCCGTATCCCGGCCGCGGTGTAGCTGGGAACCGCGACTGTACGTCGAGACTTCGCCGTCTTGGGATGATCCTGCCGGAACGCGGGTCGGCCCTTCGGGCAGACGATCGTGCCGGTGATCTTCACCGTCGCCGGCACCACCGTAACATCCACGTCGCAGCGGCGGATCGCAAGCACCTCGCCGATGCGGGCGGAAGTCCCCAGCATCACCTCGATGATGATTCCGAGCTGGCCATCAGGACGCGGCCCCGGAAGACCCTCAGCGGTGCGCCAGCGACTCACCGCTGATCTGATCGCCTGGATCTGCGGGACTGTGAGGGCGAGGATCTCTGATACCGGCTTGCGCAATCGCGCCGCGCCGCTGACAGGATTCCGGGGGATCGCGTCGTACCGCACGGCCAAGCCCAATGCCAGGCTCAGCACGTTCTTGGCCTGCTTCGCGCGGCTGTAGCTGGTCTTCGCGCACGTCTTCAGGAACCGATCGACGCGACTGACGGTCACTTCCTTCAGCCGCAACTGCCCGAACGCCGGCAGCACCAGCTTGCGCATGTTCCACTCATAGAGGTCGCGCGTCTTCACCGCGATCCGTCCCTCCAGATCGAGGTCGTCCAGCCAGAGCTCAGCGAGATCGGCGAAGGGTGTGTCCGGCGTCAACTCTCCTGCGACTGCCGGGCGGCTGCGTTCCGTGAGCAGAACCTTGAGCCTCTGCTCGGCAGCCTTTCGACTCCGCCCGCTGGCCTGGACCTGCCGAAGCGCGCCGTCCTCATCGCGGTATCGAGTCCTGGCTCTGACTATGCCGTTCGCGCCAGTCCGGAAGCTGATCGTTCCGAATGTTCCAATGGGGGTTCGGGTACTCGACATCAGGGCTCACCGCCCGTCTCTCGTCGGGATCGGATCCATTCGTCGATGTCGGCAACGAAGAACATGACGCGCCGACCGACGCGGATCCCGGGCGGGCCCTTCCCGTCCACTCTCCAGTCGTAGATCGTCGCGATGGGGACGCCGAGATAGTCCGACAGTTCCCGGACGGACAGTAACGGCTCCAGCTGGACGGGGTGAGCCTGTTGAGTATCCATACCCAACATGTGCGCCCGGCCGTCCCGCCTCCTCCAGGCGGCACCGATGCCTTCCGTGTGCGGAATCGGCAAGCGGGTGCGGGTGGGTGGCGAGGGAGTGGATGTGGTGACGACGTGGTGACCGGTTCAAGTCCTTAACCGCCTTCTGGCCCGGATTTCCGCAGAATTCCGGGCCAGAGCTGGCGGTGACGGTGGGATTTGAACCCACGGTAGGGGGTTACCCTACACAACTTTTCGAGAGTTGCACCTTCGGCCGCTCGGACACGTCACCGCCGAGAAGTTTACGTCACGAACGCGCAGCCCGCGAATCGATCGCCTCGCCGCGCCTTCACCTGTCCCGACACGCGAGTCGACAGCATCCACACTCGCACAACGCGACAGGCGAGCAACCGGCGCCTCCGCACGCGCCTCCGCACACCCCCCCGCCCCACCCCCGCACCTCCGGGCGTAAGTTGGCGACGTGAGCAGTTCCATGGCCGTGCGCGAACGCCTCGTGCTCGGCATCGCGGTGCTGGCGTCGGTCGTCGCCTTCCTCGACGGCACGATCGTCAACGTCGCGTTGCCGGCGATCGAGCGCGAGCTCGGGGGCGGGCTCGTCACGCAGCAGTGGGTGGTGGATGCCTATCTCATCACCCTCGGATCCCTGATCCTGCTGGCGGGCTCGGTCAGCGACGCCTACGGCCGGGTGCTCGTGCTGCGGATCGGCCTGATCGGCTTCGCCATCGCGTCGGTCGCGATCGCGGCGGCCCCCGACCCGCTCGTGCTCATCATCGCGCGCGCCGCGCAGGGGGCCGCGGGCGCCTTCCTCGTGCCGAGCTCGCTCGCGCTCATCACGTCCACCTTCCGCGATGCCGCCCAGGGCCGCGCGATCGGAATCTGGACCGCACTCACCACCGCCGCGACGATCGCGGGGCCCCTCGTGGGCGGGCTGTTCGTCGATCTGCTGTCGTGGCGCTTCGCCTTCCTGATCAACATCGTGCCGATCGGAATCACCCTCGTGCTGCTGCACCGGCTCGGTCCCGACAACGCGCGGCGACCCGACGCCCACATCGACTGGCTCGGCGCGACCCTGTGCACGCTCGGTCTCGGTGCGGCGGTGTTCGCGCTGATTGAGCAGCCGAACCTGGGCTGGTCCCACCCCGGCATCTGGGCGCCGCTGATCCTCGGGATCGTCTTGTTCGTGCTGTTCCTGCTTCGACAGCGCACGACCCGCTCACCGATCCTGCCGCTCGACCTGTTCCGCGCCCGCAATTTCTGGACGGGCAATGTGGCGACGGCCTTCGTCTACGGCGCGCTCGCGCTCAACGGGCTCGCGGTGGGCGTCTACCTGCAGCAGGGCGCGGGCCTGAGCGCCACGCTTGCAGGGCTCGCGAGCCTGCCGGCGACGGTCATGATGGTCCTCCTCAGCTCGCGCATCGGCACCCTCGCCGGCCGGATCGGGCCGCGCCTGTTCATGACGCTCGGCCCGGCCGTGATGGCCGCGGGCAGCCTGCTTCTGCTGAGCGTCGGCACCGATTTCTCCTACTGGACCCAGGTACTTCCGGGCATGGTCGTGTTCGGGCTGGGCCTCGCGATCACCGTGTCGCCGCTCACGTCGGCGATCCTCGGCGCCATCGAACCGGAGCGCGCGGGCATCGCATCGGCGGTCAACAACGCGGTCTCACGCGTCGCGGGTCTCATCGTGGTCGCCATGCTCGCGCTCATCGTCGGCGGCGCGCTCGATCTCGACGGCTTCCACCGCGCGGCGATCGCCACCGCGGCGCTCATGACGGCGGGCGCGGTCGTGTCGTTCCTCGGCATCCGCAACCCCGCACGAACTGCTCCCGACCCGCAGCGCACCGGTGGCTGATCGCTTCGTGCGCGAGGGAGGGGATGCCGTCATCCACCCGCCCGCGCAGCGCCTACCTTCGCCGCGGCCGGTCCTGCCAGACTGAACCCATGGCCTTGATCGAGAACTCCAAACTGACCGTCGTCGGAGCCGGAAGCGTCGGCTCCTCCACCGCCTACGCCGCCCTCATCAGGGGCTCGGCCCGCCACGTCGCCCTCTACGACATCGCGACCGAGAAGGCCGAGGCCGAGGTTCTCGATCTCGCTCACGGCACCCAGTTCACCGGCGCGAGCGACATCTCAGGCGGCAGCGACATCTCGGTCGTCGAGGGCTCGCACGTCGTCATCATCACGGCAGGCGCCAAGCAGAAGCCCGGACAGACACGCATCGAACTCGCGGCGACCAACGCCGGCATCCTCAAGACGATGATGCCGCAGCTGCTCGAGGTCGCCCCGAACGCCATCTACGTCATCGTCACCAACCCCTGCGACGTGCTCACGGTGCTCGCGCAGGAGCAGACCGGTCTGCCGCCCGAGCAGATCTTCGCGTCGGGCACCGTGCTGGACACCTCGCGGCTGCGCTGGAAACTCGCCGAACGCGCCGGCGTCGCAACCTCGAGCGTGCACGCCTACATCGTCGGCGAGCACGGCGACACCGAGTTCCCGCTGTGGTCCAAGGCCACGATCGGCACCGTCCCGATCCTCGAGTGGGAGGCCGGAGGCCGCCCGCGCATGAGCGTCGAAGAGCTCGACCAGATCGCGATCGACGTGCGCGACGCCGCCTACAAGGTCATCCAGGGCAAGGGGGCGACGAATTACGCGATCGGGCTCTCGAGCGCCCGCATCGCCGAAGCGATCCTGCGCGACGAACACGCCGTCATGCCGGTCTCGCCCGTGCTGCACGACTTCCACGGCGTCGACGGCGTCGCCCTCTCGGTGCCCTCGCTCGTCAGCGCGAGCGGAGCCGTGCCCATCCGCGAGACCTCCTTCGCGCCCAACGAGCTCGAGCTCTTCCACGCCTCGGCCGACGCGCTACGCGCCGTCGCCGACTCCCTGCGGGACTGAGACACGGGCACGGGATGCTGTGGCCACAGCATCCCGGACCGCCTACGCGGTCGCGCCCGGCGGTGCGCCAGGAAACGAATGTCGGGGCCTGCGCATAGCCTCGATCCATGGCCACCCGACGCCCCGCTCCTACCGACTACACCTGCACCGAATGCGGGTGGACCACCCTGAAGTGGGCCGGGCGCTGCGGTGAGTGCCAGCAGTGGGGCACGGTCGTCGAGGCGGCGCAGCGGACGGGCATCCTGCGTGGCTTCGCGGCTGTCGCTCCGGTCGCTGATCGCGCGGCCCGGCCGATCACGCAGTTCAGCACGACCGAATCCCCGCGGCGCCCGACCGGGGTGGGCGAGTTCGATCGCGTGCTCGGCGGCGGCATCGTGCCCGGCGCGGCGATCCTGCTCTCGGGCGAGCCCGGCGTCGGCAAGTCCACCCTGCTGCTCGAGGTGGCCGCGCAGTCCGCGCGCGACGGGCACCGCGTGCTGTACGTCAGCGCCGAGGAGTCCACGGCCCAGGTGCGGCTGCGCGCCGAGCGCACGGGCGCGCTCCACGACGAGCTGTACCTGGCGAGCGAGACCGACCTTGCGACCCTCATCGGTCAGGTGGATGCTGTCGCCCCGGGCCTGCTGATCGTCGATTCCGTGCAGACCGTGTCGTCGTCGCTCAGCGAGGGGCTCGCGGGTCACCCCAGCCAGGTGCGCGAGGTCGCCGCCACCCTCATCCGCATCGCCAAAGAACGGGCTCTTCCGGTCATCATCGTCGGGCACGTCACGAAAGACGGCTCCATTGCGGGGCCCCGCCTGCTCGAGCACCTCGTCGATGTCGTCTGCCACTTCGAGGGCGATCGACAGACCGCGCTCCGATTCGTGCGGGCGCTGAAGAACCGGTTCGGGCCCACCGACGAGGTCGGCTGCTTCGAGATGACGGGCGACGGCATCGCCGAGGTGCCCGATCCGTCCGGCCTCTTCCTCGGCAAGGGCGACCCGGTCAGCGGCACGTGCGTCACGATTTCGATCGAGGGCAGGCGGGCCCTGCCCGTCGAGGTGCAGGCGCTGGTCATCCCGTCGTCGACACCCAACCCGCGCCGCGTAGTCAACGGGGTCGAGTCTTCACGCGTCGCGATGATCCTCGCGGTGCTCGAGCGCCGCGCGGGCATGCAGTTCGGCCAACGGGACGTCTACGTCTCCACCGTCGGCGGCGTCAAGCTGACCGAGCCCGCCGCCGATCTTGCCATCGCCCTCGCGATCGCGAGCGCCACGAGCGATCGCGCGCTCGCGCGGCGCTCCGCCGCGTTCGGCGAGCTCAGCCTCTCGGGTGAGGTGCGGCCCGTCTCTCACGGCCCGCAGCGCCGCTCCGAGGCGACACGGCTGGGCTATCGCACGCTGATCGACGCGTCCGCGGGCGACATCGCCCTCGCACTGGGCACAGCCGGAGTTCTGCCCTCGGGCGCACGATCCGCGTAGGCCCGCAGCCGATCGGCGCTGGCGTTGCTCGACGGCTGACGCACGGGGGCTCAGGCCGCGCTCAGCCCACGAGCGCCGCGATCAGATCATCCGGCGATGCCTGCATCGGGTGCGGCCCCGCGATATCGAGAAAGACCGTCGTGATGGTCTCGCGGTGGGTGCGCAAGAACGCAAGGAGCCACCCCGGGGATTGCAGACCGACCGCCGGTGGCAGGTTCTCGGGCTTGTTCAGCGCATCGCTGAACAGCAGAAGCGCGACCTGCCCCGTGTCGGGGTCGCGGAAAGTCCAGACCTCGCCGGTGTCGAGCGGGTTGTCGCGGGCAGTGGGCTTCATCAGGGGCACGACGGTGTTGCCGTTGCGAAGCGCCAGCGCGACGGCGGCCATGTCCTGCTTCTCGAGCGCCTGTGCGAGCGCCTCCGAACGGAACTGCACCGAGGCCTTTCCCTTTTTTCTGCGAGAGGATGCCGGGGCCATCACTCCAGCGTAGCCGCGACGCCGCAGCATCCCCCGAGGCGATCGCTCAGTAGAGGAAGATCTGCTTGGTCGAGAGCCCCTCGATGCCGCCGATCGAGACCGCGACGTGGAACGACGCCCCGCCTCCCGGCGCCTGGGGGCGATCCCCGTCGCACGTGTCGACCGACGAGCGGGTGCGATCCCACGCGATGGGCGTGGCGCTCTCGACGACCTGACCGGCGGACAGCGTGACGACCATGTCGGACGGCTCACTCTGGCAGTCAGTCGATCGCCACCACGTGTCATCCCCGCTGGTGACGGTGTAGACCTGCTGTGTCGTGCCGACGTTCAGCGAGCATGCCTCGGCACCGCGGTTGGTGAGGCGGAGGGAGATCTGCGGCTGCTCGCCCGCCGCGTAGCTCTCCTTGTCGGTGAGCGGCTCGACGAGCACGTCGCCCGCCGTGCACGCCTCGACCTCGGCGGGTGGGGCATCTTCGGGCTGCACCGAGGCGTCCGGCATCGCATCGCCGGGGTTCACGGCGGTCGCCGTGGGCGAGGATTCGGGCGACGGCGTCGGTGTGGCGGACGGCGATGACGAGGCCGACCGGCTCGGCGACGGGGCGGGGTCCGACGTGTCCGCCGCGCCGCTCCAGGGCTGGGCGATCAGCAGCCAGACGACGGCGATGATGGCCACCGCGGCCACGATCAGCACGAGCCGCCGGCGGCGGTACACGGCGGGCGAGTGCCGCCTCGAGCGCGGCTGGTCGGACATCATGCCCCCAGGGTACGTCGAGGGCATGCCGAGATCCCGACGGCACGCCCCGCACGCGTGCGGCTCGTCGGCGCACGGATCGACAGCTCAGTCGAGCGTCTTGAGCATGCGCGTGTTGCCGAGCGTGTTCGGCTTGACGTGCGCCAGATCCAAGAACTCCGCAACGCCCTCGTCGGGACTCCGCAGCAGCTGCGAGTACACGTCCGGGTCGACCACCTGCTCGCCGATCGGGTGAAAGCCGCGCCGTGCGAAGAATTCGACCTCGAAGGTCAGGCAGAACAGTCGCCGCAGGCCGAGCGCACGCGCCCGTTCCTCGAGCTGATCGACGATGCCGCGCCCCACCCCGCGGTGCAACCAGCCCTCGGCGACGATCAGGGTGCGCACCTCACCGAGGTCCTCCCACATGACGTGCAGCGCCCCGCAGCCGATCAGGGTTCCCTCGGCGTCCTCGGCGACGACGAACTCCTGCACCGATTCGTACAGCACGACGAGGTCCTTGCCGAGCAGGATCCGCTGCTGCACGAACGGCTCGAGCAGGTCCCAGATGCCGGCGACGTCGCCCGTGCGCGCCGCGCGCACCGTGAACTCAGCCATCCCCCCAGCGTAGGGGCCGCGCCGCGCCCCACACCCGACCGCGGGTGGTGGGTCGCCGGCGGTCAACACTCCGGAACGATCCTCTGCCGCGGGGGCGTCGGCGGCACTTCCAGCCCGGAATCGGGCTAATGCTCCGGAATGTTGTCCGCCGCGGCTGCAGCACGACCGCCTCCGACGAGGGTGCACGACCCGTCGTGTCCGCCGGCATCCCGGAACGACGAAGAGCGGATGCCGAAGCATCCGCTCTTCGCGTCTCCGGGGCCGAGCCCCGAGCAATTCAGTCGTTCGTGATCGCGAGATCGGGTGTCGCCGCGATCTCGCCGGCCGCGCCGACTCCGACGGCGACCTTCTCGCCGCGCGGGGCGACGTCGAAGGTGAACTGCCCGTTCTCGGCGCCGACCTTGATGTGGTCACCCGAGTTGAGCTCACCGTGCAGGATCTTCTCGGACAGCCGGTCCTCGACCTCGTGCTGCATCGCGCGGCGCAGCGGCCGAGCCCCGAGCGTCGGATCGAACCCGATCTCGATGAGGCGCTCCTTGGCGGGCACCGACAGCTCGATGGTCATGTCGCGGTCGAGCAGGCGCTCGGCCAGACGCTTGGTGAACAGATCCACGATCTGCACCAGCTCAGGCTTGGACAGCTGCGGGAACACGATGACATCGTCGAGCCGGTTGAGGAACTCGGGCTTGAAGTGGCGCTTGAGCTCTTCGTCGACCTTGCCCTTCATCCGGTCGTAGCTGGTCTGGGCGTCGCCCTCGACCTGGAACCCGACGGGTCCACCGGCGATCGCCGACGAGCCGAGGTTGGTCGTCATGATGATCACGGTGTTCTTGAAGTCGACGACGCGGCCCTGACCGTCGGTCAGTCGACCCTCCTCGAGGATCTGCAGCAGCGAGTTGAAGATGTCGGGGTGTGCCTTCTCGATCTCGTCGAACAGCACGACCGAGAACGGCTTGCGGCGCACCTTTTCGGTGAGCTGGCCGCCCTCTTCGAACCCGACGAATCCCGGAGGGGCACCGAACAGACGCGAGACGGTGTGCTTCTCCCCGAACTCCGACATGTCGAGCGAGATCAAGGCGCCCTCGTCGTCGAACAGGAACTCGGCGAGCGCCTTGGCCAGCTCGGTCTTTCCGACACCCGTGGGGCCGGCGAAGATGAACGAGCCCGAGGGGCGCTTGGGGTCCTTGAGGCCCGCGCGCTGACGACGGATCGTCTTCGAGAGTGCCGCGATCGCCTCCTCCTGGCCGATGACCCGCTGGTGCAGCGCCTTCTCCATGAAAACGAGGCGACTGGTCTCCTCCTCCGTGAGCTTGAAGACCGGGATGCCGGTGGCCTGTGCGAGCACCTCGGCGATCAGGCCCTCGTCGACCACGGCGTGGGAGGCCACATCACCCGAGCGCCACTGCTTCTCGAGGCGCAGGCGCTCGGCGAGGAGGGACTTCTCCTCGTCGCGCAGCGATGCGGCCTTCTCGAAGTCCTGCTCCTCAGAGGCGAGCTCCTTCTGCTCGCGCACCTTCGCGATCTTCTCGTCGAACTCCCGCAGCTCGGGCGGCGACGACAGGATCGACAGGCGCAGGCGAGCGCCGGCCTCGTCGATCAGGTCGATCGCCTTGTCGGGCAGGAACCGGTCGCTGATGTACCGGTCGGCGAGGTTCGCGGCGGCGACGATCGCACCGTCCGTGATCTGCACCTTGTGGTGCGCCTCGTACCGGTCACGCAGACCCTTGAGGATGTTGATCGCGTGGGGCAGGCTCGGCTCCGCAACCTGGATCGGCTGGAAACGGCGCTCCAGCGCAGCATCCTTCTCGAAGTGCTTGCGGTACTCGTCGAGCGTCGTGGCACCGATCGTCTGCAGCTCTCCGCGGGCGAGGAGGGGCTTGAGGATCGAGGCCGCGTCGATCGCGCCCTCGGCGGCACCCGCACCCACGAGGGTGTGGATCTCGTCGATGAAGACGATGATGTCGCCGCGCGTGCGGATCTCTTTCGTGACCTTCTTGAGGCGCTCTTCGAAGTCGCCGCGGTAGCGGGATCCGGCGATGAGGGAGCCGAGGTCGAGCGAGTAGACCTGCTTGTCCTTCAGCGTCTCGGGCACATCGCCCTTGACGATGGCCTGGGCGAGGCCCTCGACGACCGCGGTCTTGCCCACGCCGGGCTCACCGATCAGCACGGGGTTGTTCTTGGAGCGACGCGAGAGGATCTGCATGACCCGCTCGATCTCCTTCTCGCGCCCGATCACGGGGTCGAGCTTGTTGTCGCGCGCGGCCTGCGTGAGGTTGCGGCCGAACTGGTCGAGTACCGCCGATCCACCCTGCGCGGCCTGCTGACCCTCGTGCGCGGCCCCGCTGACGGCGGCCGGTTCCTTGCCCTGGTACCCGCTCAGCAGCTGGATGACCTGCTGGCGCACCTTGTTGAGGTCGGCGCCGAGCTTGACGAGCACCTGCGCGGCGACGCCCTCGCCCTCGCGGATGAGTCCGAGCAGGATGTGCTCGGTGCCGATGTAGTTGTGGCCGAGCTGCAGAGCTTCGCGCAGCGACAGCTCGAGCACCTTCTTGGCGCGCGGCGTGAACGGGATGTGACCCGTCGGCTGCTGCTGCCCCTGGCCGATGATGTCCTGCACCTGCTCGCGCACGGCGTCGAGCGAGATACCCAGGGACTCGAGGGCTTTGGCGGCGACGCCCTCGCCCTCGTGGATCAGCCCGAGCAGAATGTGCTCGGTGCCGATGTAGTTGTGGTTGAGCATCTTCGCCTCTTCTTGGGCGAGCACAACCACTCGACGGGCACGGTCGGTGAATCTCTCGAACATCTCTGACTCCTCGGCATTGGCCGTGACGCCACTTCTGGCGCATTACATCGAGGGTAACGAGCGGGCGGATGCTGTGTGCCCGTGTTCGCCGTGGGCGTGACGCCGTGAGGGGTTGACGCGCGCGGCGCCTGTGCATATTGTTTTTCGATAATAACGACTATCGATAAGCATGAGCGACAAGAGAGCACCGATGGCCCCCACACCCGCCGCGACCGCACCTCGCGGTCCGTCCGCCCTCGAGCGCTCGATCGCCTTCGCACTCACGGTCATCGCCGTCATCGGCATCGCACTCACCCTTCTCGCCGGCCTCTTCGTGATCGGGCTCAACGCCGCAGGCCGGACCGTGACGGTGCCACTCGTTCCGGATTCGCTGCGACAGCCCGATCTCGGGATGAGCCCGGACGTGGTGTGGACGATGTACGACGCCGTCCGCGTTGTCGCACTCGACCCGCCGCTCGCCAGCCGGCTGCTGCGCATCGGGGGGTTCTGCATGTACGGCCTGCTGATCGTCTCCGCCTGCGTGATCGCCATACTGCTGTGCCGTCGCCTGCTTTCGGGCCGCCCCTTCTCTCGAGGCGCGGCGCCCGCGATCGGAGGCTTGGGCCTGCTCTGCATCGTCACCGCCGCCATCGCACCCGCTCTTCTGCTGGAGGGCGACTACCTCGCGGTCGCCGATCTGGGTTTGCGAATGTTCGACCCCGGAACGACGAGCTATCTCGACGCCGGCTCTCCGGCAGATGCCGAAGCACTGTGGCCGGAGAGATTCGACCGGCTCGGGGTGGTGCTGACGCGCACCAACTGGCTGCTTGCCGGCATCGGTGGGATCCTGCTCATCATCGCGGTGGCATTCCGACGAGGTCTGGCGCTGCAGCGAGAAGCGGACACCCTCGTATGACCCCTGTCGACGACGAGGGCCCCTCCGGCATCCACTGTCGCCTCGACGAGTTGCTCGCCGAGCGCGGTATGACGCTGACCCGGCTGTCGGAGCTCGTCGGCGTGTCGATCGTCAACCTCTCGGTGCTCAAGAACGACCGCGCTCGCGCGATCCGCTACTCGACCCTCGCCGCGATCTGCCGGGCGCTCGATTGCGACGTGGGTGACCTGCTCGTCATCGCCGAGTGACAAGCGGCCGGCCCGCGGATGCTCGGCTGTCGCAAGATGCGGGTCCGCAGCATCCACACCCGCACAACGCGACAGGCGAACATCAGGCCCCCCGAATTCCGCTGTCGCAAAATGCGGGTCCGCAGCATCCACACCCGCACAACGCGACAGGCGAACGATTGATGCGCGGCGCGAGCCGCGGCCGCGTGGGCCGCGCGGGCGCTACGTACGCGAGTCGATCGCCGCACGGACGCGCTGCGTGACGACGCCCTGCATCGAGAAGATGTGCGTCCTCGTCGCCCGGATGATGCGCCAGCCTTCCTCGGCGAGGCGATCCAGGCGATCCACGTCGTGCGCCCACTGACCGGCGTCGGTCCGGTGGTGGTCGCCGTCGTACTCGACGCCGATGCGCAGGTCGGGATACGCGAGGTCGAGGCACGCGATGAAGCGGCCGTCCGCGTCGCGGACGTCGTGATCGAGCATGGGTTCCGGCAGCCCGGCGTCGACGAGGATCAGCCGCAACCAGGTCTCGCGGCGCGACGAGGCGCCCGTCCGCACGCGCGGCAGTGCCTCGCGCAGCGCGCCGATGCCGACGCGGCGCCCCGAGGTGACCGCGGCAGCCAGCTGCGTCACGGTTGCGTAGCCTCGGTGCGCGCGCCAGGCGCAGGCTCGAAACTGCCGGGCATCCGCGGAATGCGCACCAGGTGATCCGCCGCGGCGACGAGGTCGTAGGGATGCTGGAGCACGGCCCCGAGCATCGCCCAGGTCGTCGCGGGGCTCGCGACCCGCAGCGTGTGCAGGGGGTGAACCCACGCCGACCCGAGGTGCGCCGCGATCTGATGCCCGCGGATCCCCGCGCCGCGCGGCGCCCGTCCGGGGGCGAGCATCCCGACGTCGAGGATCTCGGTGACCGTGCCCGTCGGCAGCGGCACACCCCACATCACCGCGGCGGTGATGTGGGTGAAGAAGGCCTCGTCGCTCATCCGCATGCCGTACTGTCGCGCCCGTCGCATCAGGTCGAGTTCTGCACGGCGTCCGGCCGAGAACCTGTCATCCTCTTCGGCGGGCGGGTCCGTCCGAGCGGGGTCGGTGCGTACGCCGCGGTACGGCTTCGTCAGGTCGCGCGCGCGCAGGCGCGACGCTGACACACCGGCCTCTCGCGCCTGTTGCACATTGAAGATCTCGCCCAGGCTCGCGGGTAGGTCGGCACGCTGCACACTCGCAGTGTGCCCCGCGCCACGCCGGATCCGCCGAAGTTATCCACAGGCGCCGCAACGATGCCCCACGGATGCTCGGCTGTCGCGAAATGCGGGTCCGCAGCATCCACACCCGCACCAAGCGACAGGCGAGCGCCAGAGACGCAGCCCGCGCGCACGAGCGAACGCACACGCGGGCGGCGCCGTTGCCGCCCGCGCGCGACGGTCAGTTGGAGCCGTAGATCGGGATGCGGGTGCCCGCGAATTCGTCGCCGTCGAGCACCGCGGTGATGCTGTCTTCGGCCTCGAGACCCTCGACGAACGCGAGGGTGGCGCGCGGTGCCATGTCCATCGTGCAGACCTGGTCGGCCGGGGGCGTCTCGAATGTGACGGTGACCTCATCGGCAGCCGTCGGCGCGACCCCGGAGATGACGGGCGCGCATGTCGACGAGCCCCATGTCAGCAGCGCGAAGACGCCGTCCTCATCGGTCCATCCCGCACTGGGCGCGTATTCTGCGGCGGTGTTGGTCGGGTCGAGCCCCGGCACGCCCTCGAGATCGGTGTCGCCGACGATGCCCTCACCGGTCACCTCGATCTCGAGGTCCTGCGTGGGGTCGACGGCCTCGGGCACGCCCACGAGCGTCACACGGGGGGCCTGATCGGCGGTGCAGGGTGTGTCGCCCTCGACCTCGATGAGCTCGACCACCAGCGCGCCGTTGTCGAGCATCGCGGTCTCGCCGGCGGTGGGCACGCACGAAGAGCTGCCCCACGTCACGAGCCCGATCATGCGGCCTTCGTCGAGCCAGGCGGCGTCGACCTCGATCTCGGTCGTCTCGTCATCGCTCGGTGCCGTCGAGGTGCCGCCGGTGGTGGCGGGCGTCGATGCGCACCCGACGAGGGCGACGGCGAGCGCCGCGATCCCCAGTCCGATGCGTGCTGTGCGCGCAGTCATTCTCGATCCCTTCTCGACGCGGATGCCTCTCTCCACGTCGCCCGACGCGTTCGCGCCCGTCTCATCTTGACGGACGAGTCTGGGCTCACCCAGCGAAGTCGGTGACGGGCCGATAACGATCCGCGCTACTGCAGCGCGGAAGTCAACCGGGCGAGGTTGTCGAGCACGGTCGAACGCAGTGGCTGCTTCTGCCACTCCTCGAGCGTGAGCTCGCGGCTCAGAGATCGGTACTGGTCTTCGACCTCGCGCATCTCGTCGACGAACTCGGCTCCGCGCACGAGCAGCGAGATCTCCATGTTGAGACCGAACGAGCGCATGTCCATGTTGCTCGAGCCGATGACCGCGATCTCGTGGTCGACCGTGAGGCTCTTCGAATGCAGGATGTAGGGCCTGCGGTACATCCAGATCTTCACGCCCGCGCGCAGGAGTGCCTCGTAGTAGCTGCGCTGTGCGTGGTAGACGATCGCCTGATCGCCCTCCTCCGAGACGAACAGCTCGACATCGATGCCGCGATGGCAGGCCGACACGATCGCCAGCAGCAGCGCCTCGTCGGGGACGAAGTAGGGGCTGACGATGATGATGCGGTGCTCGGCGCCGTAGAGCAGCCCGAGGAAGAGCTTGAGATTGTTCTCGGCGTCGAATCCGGGGCCCGAGGGCACGATCTGGCCGTCGAGATCGCCCGGGCCGGCGCGCAGATGCTCGAGATCGAACTCCGTGGTGAGCGCCTCGTCGGTCTCGCTGTACCAGTCGGAGAGGAACACGGCGTTGATGCTCGGCACGACCGGGCCCTCGACGCGCACCATGAGGTCGACCCAGTGGAGCCCGCGCTTGATGTTGCGCTTGAGGTTGTAGGTCGAGTCGGTGAGGTTCTGCGAGCCCAGGAACGCCACGATGCCGTCGACGACGAGCAGCTTGCGGTGGTTGCGCAGGTCCGGGCGCTGCCACTTTCCTTTGAGCGGCTGCACCGGCAGCATCAGGTGCCAGATCGCGCCCATCGCATCGAGGCGACGCAGGGTGCGCTTGTAGAACGGCTTGCCGCGGTTGGCCCAGTGATCCAGCAGCACGCGCACCACGACGCCGCGGGCGCATGCCTCCTCCATGGCGCGGAAGAAATTGTCGGTCGCGTCGTCCGACTGGAGGATGTAGAACTCGACGTGCACGTACTCCTTGGCCTGGCGCACCGCCTCGGCCATCGTGTCGAGGCTCTCCTGATAGTCGGAGATCAGATGCGCCGAGTTGTCGCCCGCGAGTGGCATCGCGCCGATGTTGCGGTTCATGCGGACGAGGTTGTTGAACCACGTCGGGGCGTCCGGGCGCAGAGTGCCGAAGTCGAGGTTCTCGGTCGCGTCATGGATGTAGTCGTTGATGCGCTGCTGCTTGCGGCGCCGCGCGCGCGGCAGCTTCGGGTTGCCGATCAGGAAGAACAGCAGCAGCCCCACGATCGGGATGAAGTAGATCGCGAGCAGCCACGCCGTCGCCGACGTCGGGCGCCGGTTGCGCGGGATCACGATGATCGCCCAGACGCGGATCGACAGATCGAAGATCAGCAGGGCGAGGACGGGCCAGGTCAGGTCGATATCGATGACGAGCACGTGATTGCCTCCGCTGAGTTCTGGTTCAGCGTATCGGTGCGCGAGGCCCTCGCCGGATGCACCGCGGCACGGCGGGTCAGCGCGAGGAGGCGGCCGGCGGCGCGTCGTCCGTCAGCGGAGGAAGGCCCCGCTTGGCGCGTTCCTCGGCCTCGATGCGCGCGTAGACGCGGCGCTCCGTGCGATCCATGCGCAGGATGCCGCGCAGGACGAAGAAGAAGACGACACAGACCGCGGTGGTCGGCAGGATCGCCCACACGACCGCGACCCAGTATCCGTCCACCTGCCCAGGATACCCGCCGGGGCGCCCGGGCCGGTCGGAGACGACCCCTCCCCCGCACCGTCTGGGCAGCATCCATCCCCATCCGCCGCCTCGCGCCGGAGCATGCGAGCGCCCGGCCAGCATGCTGGCGCGATGCAGACCGTGATCAAGGCAGCCGATGCCGCCGACTTCCTCGCCCTCGTGCCCGCCCTCGCCGGCTACCACCCCCGGCGCAGCCTCGCGCTGGTGCTCTTCCGCAAGAAGCGCACCGCCGGTGTCATGCGCCTGGATCTGCCGGCTGACACCGATCTCGTCGACCGGGACGCCTACGCCTCCACCGCGATCGGGCTGGCGTGCAAGGTGCCCGACGTCGACGGGGTGGCGGTCGTGGTCTACACGGATGCTGGCTACCGATCCGCGGGGGATGACCCGCTCATCACCGGCTCGGCCATCGTCGATGCCGTCGAGACCCACGCCCACGCCTGCGGCCTGCGCCTGGTGGACGCCCTCTGCGTCGCATCCGACGCCTGGGGCTCGTACCTCGATCCCGACTTTCCGCGGGAGGGACGCCCCCTCGCCGAGATCTCCTCCCGCGCGGCCGACCTGCCGCTGCCGGCTCCCGCGGAGGACCAGGGGACGCAGCTCGCCCTGCCGGTGGTCGATCTCGCCGAGAAGGAGCGGGTCGCCCGTGCTCTGCTCGCCATCGAGGACTACGCGACACGGCTGCTGTGCGAGGCCGCCGCGCCGCCCCCGACTCCCGGCCGCCGCGGGCGCCCGGGCTCTGCCGCCTCGCTCGATCCGCGCGCGATCGTCGCCATGGAGGCGCTCGATGACATTCCGCAGCTGCTCGAAGATGCGCTGGGCATGACCGCCGAAGACCTCGACCCCTTCGCGTCCGCGGCTCTGATCTGGTGCCTCGCGCGCCCCGCGCTGCGCGATGTTGCACTCGCACAGTGGTGCGACGGCATCGTGGCGGGCGATCTCGCTCTGGAGGCGCAGCTGGAGTGGCAGCGCGGCGGCGAGTATCCCGAAGACGGGGCGCGGCGATTCATGGGCGAGGGTCCGCGCCCGGATCCGGATCGCCTGAAGCGTGCGCGCGATCTCGTGCGTGCTCTCGCGGCGCGCACGCCGCGGGATCTGCGTCCGGGTCCGCTCGCGGCGCTGGGCTGGCTGAGCTGGGCGCTGGGCCAGTCCAGCCACGCCGCGTGGTACTCCGACCGCGGGCTCGAGATCGACCCGGAGCACGGCATGTGCCAGATCGTGCGCACGCTGGTCCGCGCCGGCCACCTGCCGGAGTGGGCCTTCGAGCGGCCGTGACGCGGGCTACTTGACCAGCGGAAAGAGGATCGTCTCGCGGATGCCGAGACCCGTGATCGCCATGAGCAGCCGATCGATGCCCATACCCATACCGCCCGAGGGCGGCATCCCGTGCTCGAGCGCACGCAGGAACTCCTCGTCGATGCGCATCGCCTCGACATCCCCGCGCGCGGCGAGCGCCGCCTGCTCGACGAACCGCTCACGCTGGATCACCGGATCGACCAGCTCGGAGTACCCCGTGGCGAGCTCGAAGCCGCGGACGTACAGGTCCCACTTCTCGACCACGCCCGGAATGCTGCGGTGTTCGCGCACGAGCGGGCTGGTGTCGACGGGAAAGTCCATCACGAAGGTGGGGCGCGTCAGCCCGGTCTTGACGAAGTGCTCCCAGAGCTCCTCGACGAGCTTGCCGTGGGTCGCGTGCGGCGGCTCCTCGACTCCCGCTTCGGCCGCGAGCGTCTGCAACTGCTCGAGCGAGGTCTGCGGAGTGATCTCGCGACCCGCGGCCTGCGACAGCGACTCGTACATCGAGAGCCGCTCCCACTCGCCGCCGAGGTCGTACACGGTGCCATCGGCCCACGTCACGGTGGTCGAACCCGTGACGGCGATCGCGGCATCCTGGATGAGGCGCTGGGTGAGGTCGGCGATGCCGTGGTAGTCGGTGTACGCCTGGTAGGCCTCGAGCATCGCGAACTCGGGGCTGTGGGTCGAATCAGCGCCCTCGTTGCGGAAGTTGCGGTTGATCTCGAACACCCGCTCAAGACCTCCCACCACCGCCCGTTTGAGGTAGAGCTCTGGCGCGATGCGCAGGTACAGCTCGGTGTCGAAGGCGTTGGAGTGCGTCACGAAGGGTCGGGCGCTCGCCCCGCCGTGCTGCACCTGCAGCATGGGCGTCTCGACCTCGACGAAGCCGCGCGCGGCGAAGGTGGCGCGCAGGCTCGCGTTGACCCCGGCGCGCGCGAGCACCGTGCGTCGGGCCTGGTCGCGCACGATGAGATCGAGGTAGCGGCTGCGCACCCGGCTCTCTTCGCTGAGTTCGGTGTGCAGGTTGGGCAGGGGCAGGATCGCCTTGGCAGCGACCGACCACTCCTCGACCATGATCGACAGCTCACCCCGGCGGCTCGAGATCACCTCGCCCGCGACGAAGACGTGGTCGCCGAGATCGACCAGCTCCTTCCAGCGCTGCAGCGACTCCTCGCCGACGCCGGCGAGCGAGATCATGGCCTGGATCCGGCTGCCTCCGCCCGCCTGGAGCGTCGCGAAGCAGAGCTTGCCGGTGTTGCGACTGAAGACGACGCGGCCGGCGACACCCGCCCGCTCGCCGGTCTGCGTGTCGGGCTCGAGGTCGCCGTAACGCGCCCGCAGATCGGCGATCGCGTGGGTCACGGGCACCGACACCGGATACGCCCCACCCGCGGCATCCGTGCGCTCGTGCATGAGCCGCGCGCGCTTGTCGAGGCGCACCGCCTTCTGCTCGAAGACGTCGTCGTCGGGCGCCGCGACGGCGGGCAGGGCGGAAGGCTCGGTCATGCGTGGGGGCTCCTTGCGAAAGTCGCGCCCAGTCTACCGGCGGGCCCGCGGGCTCCTTCGGGCGATCAGCCGATGTAGATCTCGGCGTTGTCGATGAAGCGGCTGCCCGCGACCGATGCCGCGATCAGCGCGAGCGCCGGGCCCCGGTGGCCCTCGTCGACGGGGAGAAAGGTGTCGGGGTCGACGACGGAGAGGTACTCGAGGCGGATGCGGGGTTCGCCCATCAGCGCCGACTGGGCGGCCGCGATGCAGGCGTCGACACCGCGGTCGGCGTTGGATGCTGCCGCCTCGAGCGCTCCGGGGAGCTTCGCCGCCGCGGCGAGGTCCCGCTCCTCGAGCATGCCCACCCGCGTCGACACGGGCAGGCCGTCATCGCCACGCACGGTGTCGACGGTGAGCAGACGCACACCGAAGAAGAGATCGCGGACCATCCGCCGGACGAGGAAGACCCGTTGCCGGTCCCGCAGCCCGTACACCGCGATGTCGGGATGCACGAGCTGGAACAGCTTGGCCTCGACGGTGAGCAGCCCGTCGAAATAGCGGGGGCGGGCGCGTCCCTCGTAGCGCAGGCCGAGGTCGCCGGCCGTGACACGGGTCGTGTCGACACCCCCGGGCAGCAGCTCATCGACCGTCGGGGCGAAGACGACATCGACCCCGAGCGAGTCCAGCAGCGCGGCGTCCGCATCGGGGGTACGGGGGTACGCCTCGTACTCGGCGGTCGTGGCGAAGCGCAGCGGGTTCACGAAGATCGACACCACGACGATGTCCGCGCTCCGACGTGCGAGCTGGATGAGATCGAAATGACCCGCGTGCAGCGCGCCGACGGTGGAGATGAGGGCGACGGTCGGTTCTGCCTGTGCGGCGCCGCCCGTCGCTCGGGCTGCGGCTCTGGCCTCGGCCAGTCGGGTGCGCAGCCCGTCGATGGTGCTGATCATCCTTGGATGCTATCGCCCGGAGGATCCTCGCCCACGGTCTCGGGTCGTCCCGCCTCGGCCAGGGCGTGGTCGACGGTCGAGCGCACGAGCGCGGAGAGGAAGCCGCCCGGGTTGTGCACGCCGATCCCCGACAGCAGCGTCGTGGACTGGCGCACGATCGCCCGCGAGAACGCGGTGGCCGTCTCGATCGCCTCGGCGTAGGCGGCCCGGTCGACCTCGTCGACGACGACGGGCTCGAGGCCCATCTCGACGGCGAGCGCCTGCGCGATGGGCAGCACGGCCGCGGGCGCGGTCACCCCCGCGTAGCCGGCCTGCAGCTGACGCAGATCGATGCTCGTGCCGGTGAAGGTGATCGCGGGGTGCACGGCTAGCGGGATCGCGCCTCGCAGGGCGGCCGGTCGCAGCACGTCGATGCCGAACGACGGATCGGTGTGCAGCACCAGCTGCCCGACCTGCCACGCCTCGATGGCCGCGAGTCCCGCGACGAGATCGGCGAGCTGATCGTGCGGCACGGCGATCACGACGAGCTCGCTGCGCCGGACGACCTCCGCCGCATCGAGAACGGGCACGCCCGGCAGGATCGCCTCGACCCGGTCGTCGTCGGATCCCGAGGTGATGCCGGTGATCGCGTGCCCTGCTCCGCCGAGCGCGGCCCCGATGACGGGTCCGACCTTGCCCGCTCCCAGGATGCCGACCCCGAGCCGCCCCGAGCGGGTCACGACGGTTCCCCCTCGGGCGATGGTGCCGCGGCCGGGGTGTCGTGCACATCGTCACGATCGGGCGCATCCGGGGTCGACGCCGGAGCCGCGCCGTCGAGGTGTGCTGCCCAGCGATGGGACGCGTCGGCATGGGAGGCGGCGCTCGCGCGGGCCGCGACATCCTGAAACGCGGTCATGACGTGCTCGCGCGCGACCGCCGCGAGATAGCCGTAGACCGGGCCGGCCACGGTGTGCGGCCGCAGATTGGCGACGGCGACCGCACGATCGATCGGCCCCTGGTGCACCGCGACGGACTGGAGCCGGGCGAACGGGAAGATCGCGAGACTGCGCCAGATCACCCCGCGCCGGAGCAGCAGCGCGCCGGGAGTGAGCAAGAACCCGTTGCGCTTCCACGAGAACGGGCGCACGAACCATGCACGCCGAGGCGTGACGGTGTAGGGGTCTTCTGCGCCGGGGCCGAGGATCCCCTGGTCGAACACCAGCGGCCAGTCCGCATCGGGCATATCGGGCAGGATCAGGCGCAGCACGCGCTCGACGTCGGCCCGCTGCCCCACCGGGAGCACCGTCGTGAAGGCGTCGGTGGAGGTGTCGGCCGCGCTGCGGCCGGTGATGCGGTTGATCTTGATCGTCCACCAGCCGAAGGGGCGCCAGAAGATCGACTGGCGCACATCGACGGCGTGCACGCGACCGGGCGGGATGATCTCGGTGACGGTCGTGAACAGCCCGAAGGTGACGCGCAGGCCGTTCGGCGTCGGGGCGATCGAGTAGCGCAGGGATTTCAGGATCTGCGAGACCCAGTAGGCGCCGAAGCCGAGGATCGCGGGAATGAGACCGAGCAGCACCCAGGGCGATCCGACGATGCTGCCCACGACGGCGACGCCGATCATCGCGAGCAGGCCGATGGTGCCCCCGCCGAGCACCTGCGAGGCGATGAGGCGGCCGGCGGGGATGTGCACGACGCTCTCCGGTTCATCGACGGGCCCCTCCGCGCCCTCGATGAGACCGGTGATGCCCTGCGAAACCGTGCTCGCCACGGCGTTCGTCAGCCCCTGGCGGGACTGCTCCGCCCGGCCCGCGGCCGAGAGCTGACGTCCGGAGGCCAGGCGCAGGATGTCGGCGCGCACCCGCTCCGCGTGCGTCGTCGTCAGATACTCCAGCCGCACGTTGGCATCGGCGCCCGCGCCCACCACCTCGAGCTTGGCCAGCCCCACCAGGCGACCCACGAGCGGGCGGGTGAGGTTCACCCCCTGAACCCGGTCGAGCGGCGCGCGCCGGTGCGAGCGGAACACGATGCCCTGACGCACCTCGACGTCATCGTCGGTGATGCGGAACGTGTGGAACCGCCACGAGAGGTAGAACCAGCCGATCAGCACGATGAGCACCGCCAGCACGGCCAGGGATGCGCTCAGCAGCAGCCCGCGCTCCAGCACCCAGTCGACGGGGTCGCCGCTGCTCCACTCCTCGCCCTCGGGCAGCTCGGGCAGAAGCCCCGGCAGGAAGATGCCGACGAGACGGTCGCGCAGGTTGGCGATCACGATGCCGACCACCACGACGAGGAAGAGCCCGCCCTTCAGGAGCGGGGTCAGCGGATGCAGCCGGTGCCACTCGCCGTCGCTGAGATCGCTGCGCGGATCGGTCACAGCCCGGTCCGGCGGGTCTCGGCCACCTCGATGAGCACGTCCCGCAGGTCTTCTGCCGCCTGCTGCGGCAGGCCCGGGATGACGACCCCCGTGACCGCGGCGGCGGTGACGAGCTTGAGCTGGGCGATGCCGAATCCGCGGTCGAGCGGCCCGTGGGTGATGTCGACGAGCTGCATGCGGCCGTAGGGCACGGCCACGAGACGCTGCCACAGGATGCCGCGCCGGAAGACGAGGTCGTCCTCGCGCAGGCGGTAGCCGATCGACCGCGCCTGGCGCGGCATGATCGCGAGGGTCCAGACGAGGATCACGGTGAGGATGCCGCCGGGGATGAACGCCCAGCGCTGGTCGAAGACCAGGCCGACCACGAGCATCGCCGCGACGACGATCAGCAGCATCGTCCCTGTCGAGATGAGCTGGACGGTGACGTACTTCGGCGAGATCTGATGCCACGCGCCGTCGTCGAGCGCGAGCCGGGCGCCGCCGCGCGGTTCGACCAGGCGCGCGAAGGCGTCGGCGTCGAGCGAGGCCGGATCACCAGGGGTGGGCGGTGTCTCCTCCGGCGGCGGGCTGGGGAGGTTCGTCATCGTCGTCCTTCCGGATGATGCACATGTTCTCGGCGACGAGCGCTGCCACGACGAGCACCGCAGCGGCGATGACCGTCGCGGCGACGGCCCCCACCGAGCCTAACGGCGGCGGCACCGGGCGGGTCAACAGGAAGGTGAGCAGACCCAGTCCCGCGCCGCCGACGGCGGCACCCACGATGCTCGAGGCCTTCGCGAGGATCGCGATCCGCAGGGCGCGGAAGGGGTCGATCGGCGCCGCGGGCGTGGCCGGGGCGGCCGAGACGGCGCGCGGGGGGCGCGTCGCGCGCCGGATGGGCAGAGCGAGGAGCACGACCACGACGGCCAGCAGCGCGAGCATGATCGGCAGCGAGATCGAGGGGGTGAACGTCGGTCGCCCGGTCGAGGTCAGCGCCTGGTCCAGGAGGAAGCCCGCGAGCCCGCCCAGCACGGCCGCGACGACGAGCACGAGCGGCTTGGTGCGGGTCACGTGCTCGCGCCCGCCGCGTCCTCGCGGCCGCCGCCGGGACGTTCTCCGTCCGGGCGCAGCGCCGCGAGCAGATCGGCGACCCGTCCGCGGCCGACCAGCACCGCGTCGGGGTCTGCCTCGAGCCAGGGCCCGAGCACGAAGTCGCGCTCGGCGGCGCGCGGATGCGGCAGCACCAGTGCGGGATCGTCCGAGACGACGTCGCCGTAGGCGATCAGGTCGAGATCGAGCGTGCGATCCCCCCAGCGCACGCGCCTCTCGCGTCCCGCCGCGGTCTCGATCCCGTGCAGCAAGCCCAGCAGCACACTCGGGGCCAGGCGCGTGGTCACGAGAGCGACGGCGTTGAGGTAGGCGGGCGCGGACTCGTCCGGCCCGTCGACGGTCACGGCGACCGACTCGATCACGGGCGAGAGGGTGACGGCATCCACCAGCGGCAGCCGCGCGATCTCGCGCACCGCCGCCTCGAGGATCCCGCCGCGATCGCCGAGATTGCTGCCGAGGGCGACGACCGCCGTCACGGGCGGCCGCTCGGATGCGGCATCCACCGGCGGCAGCCCCTGGGCGAGACGGCGGCTCATGCGCGGGCCCGTTCGATCGCGACCGACACATCGCTGAAGGATGCCTCGATAGGCGCCTGCGGTTTGTGCACGACGACGCGCACCGAGTCCAGGCGCGGATCCTCGAGGACGGTGTCGGCGATGCGTGCGGCGAGCGTCTCGATGAGGGACACGGGTTCACCGCCGACGACCTCGACGATGCGCTCGGCGAGCACGCCGTAGTGCGCGGTCTCGGCGACGTCGTCGGTCTCGGCCGCCCGCGTCGTATCGAGGCGGAGCACGACGTCGACCACGAACTCCTGACCCTGCGCGCGCTCGAAATCGAAGACGCCGTGGCGCCCGAAGGCACGAAGCCCCGTCAGCGCGATCTCATCTAGCCTGCCCACGCGTCCCCCGCCTTCCACGCCTCGCCGACCGCGAGGGCATCCCGTGTGGCCGCCGCGTCGTGCACGCGCACCGCCCAGACCCCGGCCTGAGCGGCGAGCACACTCGTGACCGCGGTCGCCGCGTCGCGTCGCCACTCGCTCGGTTCGTCGCCCAGGACCGTCTGCAGAAACCGCTTGCGGGACGTGCCGACAAGCACCCGCGGCCCCAGCGCCACCAGACGGGCGATGCCGTGCAGCATCCCCCAGTTCTGCGCCGCCGTCTTGCCGAAGCCGATGCCGGGATCGAGGATCACCCGCGAGGGCGCGATGCCGGCGGCCGCCGCCGCGCGCAGCCGCTCGTCGAGCTCGGTCGTCACGTCGCGGGCGACGTCGCGGTACTCCGCCCGCGCGTACATCTCGGCTGACGGCCCGCGCCAGTGGCCGAGGGCGATGTCGGCGGTCGTCTCGGCGACGGCTTCGAGCATGTCGGGGTCGGCGAGGCCCCCCGAGACGTCGTTGACGATGCGCGCGCCCGCGGCGACGGCGGCCGCCGCGGTCGAGGCGTTCATCGTGTCGATGCTGACGGTCACGCCTCGCTCGGCGAGGGCTGCGACGACGGGCAGCACACGATCGAGCTCGACGTGCGGCGGCACACGGTCGGACCCGGGCCGCGTCGACTCGCCGCCGATGTCGATCATCGCGGCCCCGTCACGCACCAGCTCGAGCGCGCGATCGATCGCGCGCTGTGGATCGAGGTAGCGACCCCCGTCGCTGAACGAGTCGGGCGTCGCATTGACGATGCCCATGATCAGGGCGGTCACGACCGCGCGCCCGACATCAGGGCGATCAGCTCGGCACGCGCGGCCGGCTCGGCCAGCTCGCCCCGCGCCGCGATCGTCACCGTCGTCGCGTCGGGCTGACGTCCGCCCCGCATCGTCACGCAGCCGTGGCGCGCGTCGAGCACCACCAGCACTCCGCGGGCGTCGATCGCATTCTGGATGGTGTCGGCGATCTGCTCACCGAGCCGCTCCTGCACCTGCGGGCGGGCCGACAGGATGTCGACCACACGGGGCAGGGCGCCGAGCCCGACGACCTGCTCGCCCGGCAGGTACGCGATGTGTGCGACCCCGCGGAAGAGCAGGAGGTGGTGCTCGCAGACCGAGCGGAACGCGATGTCGCGCAGCAGGACCGCGCCGGAGGGGACCGTCTCGGGCTCGGGCCCCCGCGACACCGAGATCGGATGCGAGAGCGGCTCACCGGCATCCTGCCCCAGACCCGCGAAGAACTCGGCATACGCCTCGGCGACCCGCTGCGGGGTGCGCCTCAGTCCCGGCCGGTCCGGATCCTCGCCGATCGCGACGAGCAGCTCTCGCACGAGCGCCTCGACGCGCTGTGTGTCTACCGCCATGGGCTAGGCCGTCGCCGGTCGCGCCTGCCCGCTCGGGCGGCGCCGGGGCTTGGCCTCGACCACCGCCTCTTCGGCGGCGACGTCGGCGGCGATGCCCTCGGGCAGCCTCTGCCGCGGCACGGCGACGGGCGGCAGCGGGGACACGGGGCGGTTCTCGCTCGAAAGCCACTGCGGGCGCGGCGGCAGCTTCTTGACGTCGCGGAAGATGTCCTCGAGCTGCAGGTGATCGAGGGTCTCTTTCTCGAGCAGTTCGAGGGCGAGCTTGTCGAGCACATCGCGGTTGGCGTTGATGACCTCGTAGGCCTCGTTGTGCGCCTGCTCGATGAGGCTGCGCACCTGCGCGTCCACCCGCTCGGCCATCGTCTCGCTGAACTCGCGGCCGTGCCCCATGTCTCGGCCCATGAAGACCTCGCCGCTGGACTGGCCGAGTTTGACGGGGCCGACCTCGTTCGTCATGCCGTACTCGGTGACCATCTTGCGGGCGATGCTGGTCGCCTTCTCGATGTCGTTCGAGGCGCCCGTCGTGGGGTCGTGGAAGACGATCTCCTCGGCCACACGGCCACCCATCGCGTATGCGAGCTGGTCCTGCAGCTCGTTGCGGGTGACGGAGTACTTGTCGTCGAGGGGCAGCACCATCGTGTACCCGAGAGCTTTGCCGCGGGGCAGGATCGTGATCTTGGTGACGGGGTCGGTGTGGTTCATCGCCGCCGCCGCGAGCGCGTGGCCGCCCTCATGGTAGGCAGTGATGAGCCTCTCCTTGTCTTTCATCACCCGGGTGCGGCGCTGCGGACCGGCCATGACGCGATCGATGGCCTCATCCAGCGCGCGGTTGTCGATCAGCTGCGCGTTGGAGCGCGCCGTCAGCAGCGCGGCCTCGTTCAGGACGTTCGCGAGGTCGGCACCGGTGAAGCCGGGCGTCTTGCGCGCGACGACCTCGAGGTCGACGCCGTCGGCGAGCGGCTTGCCGCGGCCGTGCACCTCGAGGATGCGTTTGCGTCCCTGCAGGTCGGGGGCGTCGACGCCGATCTGCCGGTCGAAGCGACCCGGGCGCAGGAGTGCGGGGTCGAGGATGTCGGGGCGGTTCGTCGCGGCGATGACGATGACGTTGACCTTGGGATCGAAGCCGTCCATCTCCACGAGCATCTGGTTGAGCGTCTGCTCGCGCTCGTCGTGCCCGCCGCCCATGCCGGCGCCGCGGTGACGGCCGACGGCGTCGATCTCGTCGATGAAGATGATCGCCGGCGAGTTCTCCTTGGCCTGGTTGAACAGGTCGCGCACGCGGCTGGCGCCGACGCCCACGAACATCTCGACGAAGTCCGATCCGGAGATCGAGTAGAACGGCACGCCGGCCTCACCCGCGACCGCGCGTGCGAGGAGCGTCTTTCCGGTTCCGGGAGGGCCGTACAGCAGCACGCCCTTCGGGATGCGGGCGCCCACGGCCTGGAACTTGGTCGGGTCTTTCAGGAAGTCCTTGATCTCCTGCAGCTCTTCGATCGCCTCGTCCGAGCCGGCGACGTCCGCGAAGGTCACCGTGGGTGACTCCTTGGAGACGAGCTTGGCCTTGGACTTGCCGAACTGCATGACCTTGCTGCCGCCGCCCTGTGCCGACGAGAGCAGGAACCAGAACAGCACGCCCAGCAGCAGCAGCGGGATCATGAGCGAGAGGAAGCCGTCGAACCAGCTGGGCTGGGGCACGACGTCGTTGTAGCCGTTCTCGGGATCGGCGGCGTCGATGGCCTGCACGACCTCGTCGGCGCGCGCCGAGACGTAGTAGAACTGCACGTCGTCGGCACCGTCGTAGGGGCTCGAGAGCGTCATGTCGACCCGCTGGTCGCCGTCGGTGTTGACGACCTCGGTGACCGTTCCGCCACCGAGCAGCTCGAGACCCTCCTGGGTGGAGATCTGCTTGGCCCCGCCCAGGCTCGAGATCAGCGTGAAGCCCACGATGAGGAACACCCCGATCAGCAGCACGTAGATCAGGGGGTTGCGGGTGATCTTCTTGAAGTCCATGGTGGCGGGTGCGCCCCGATGCCCTTTCGTCGACAGGCCGCTCACGGGCGGTCGTCTCAGGGTAGCGCGCGCATGCTAGGGGGCGCCTGTGCATTCGCCCACGGCGTACGCGGCGCGGGGGCGGTGCGGCGCGGCGCGGTGTGTGGCGGTGCGGCGCGGCGCGGTGCGTGGCGGTGCGGGTGGGTGGGTGGGTGCGGGTGCGTGTGCGGGCTTTGCGGTCAGGAGTAGACGTGCGGCGCCAAGACGGCGACATCCCGAAGGTTGCGGTACCGCTCGGCGTAGTCCAGGCCGTAGCCGACGACGAAGTCGTTCGGGATGTCGAAGCCGACGTAGCGGCACTCGACGTGCACCTTCATCGCCTTGGGCTTGCGCAGCAGCGCGAGCACCTCGACCGATGCGGCCCCGCGGGAGGCGAAGTTCTCGAGCAGCCAGCTGAGGGTGAGGCCCGAGTCGATGATGTCCTCGATGATGAGCACGTGCTTGCCGTGCAGATCGGTGTCGAGGTCCTTGCGGATCTGCACGACGCCGCTCGATCGGGTGCCGGTGCCGTATGAGGACACCGCCATCCAGTCGATCGGGACGAGCATCGGCAGAGCACGCGCGAAGTCCGCCATCACCATGACGGCCCCCTTGAGCACGCCGACCAGGAGCAGATCCTGACCCTCGTAGTCGCTCGCGACCTGGGCCGCGAGCTCTTCGAGCTTGGCTTTGATCTGCTCCTCGGTCACGAGCACATCGGTCAGGTCCTCGGCGATGTCGGCGGCGCGCATGGTCCGAGTCTAGGCGCGGTACAGCTGTCGCCTCGGGCTGTGCGCGGGCGGCGTTGGGGCGTGCGCGGGTGGCGTTGGGGTGCGCGGGCGGTGTTGGGGGCGCGCGGGTGGCGTTGGGGCGTGCACGGGCGGCGTTGGGGCGTCAGCGCGACGTTGGGGCGTGCTGCAGCGCGCCCCAACGTGATTTCAACGCCCCAACGCCATGTCGAGACGCCCCGGCGCGATTTCGACGCCCCAACACCATGTCGAGACGCTCCGGCGCGATTTCAACGTCCCAACGCCAGGGGGCGTGGATGCTGCGCTCAGATGCTGCGGCTCACGCCCGGGCCGCGAACGTCAGACGGGCCCCGGTGCGTTGAGCGCGGCATCCGGGCAGGTCGATCGGCCCCTGACCGGACCAATCCGTCACGAGCCGCGCGACCTCGAGCGTCTGGGAACGGGTGAGCGAGACCCCGAACTCGCTGGCGACGACGTGCCGGATCACCCGGTGGCGCAGGGCCGCGGGATTCGCCGCGAGCGCGCGCACCGAGATCGCGATGCCCGCCTCGGCGTGCTCGACGATGTCCTCGATCATCTCCTCGATCATGTCGCGGAAGGCCTCGTCGTCCTCGCGCAGCTGGTCGGCCGTGCGAGCCAGCGCCTCGGCGACGCCCGGTCCGATCTCCGCCTCGAGCACCGGGAGCACCCGGCGCCGCACCCGCACGCGGGCGAAGGCGACGTCGTCGTTGTGCGGATCGCGCCACGGCTCGAGCCCCTGCGCCGCGCACGCCGCGACGGTGTCGGTGCGGCGCAGATCCAGCAGGGGTCGCACCCACTGCACCCCGCCCTCGTCGGCGCGCGACCCCGCCATGCCGGCCAGGCTCGCCGCGCCCGCTCCGCGGGCAAGACCCAGCAGCACCGTCTCGGCCTGATCGTCGAGCGTGTGCGCGAGCAGGATCGCCGGCGCCCCGATCTCGACCGCCGCCGCGCGCAGAGCCCGCCGCCGGGCATCGCGCGCCGCGGCCTCGGGACCACCCGATCCCCCGACCTGCACCGCGATCACGCGGGCCTCGAGCCCGAGTGCCGTGCACGTGCGGGCG
The DNA here is from genome assembly GCF_046111165.1 of Microbacterium sp. HA-8. Taxonomy (NCBI): domain Bacteria; kingdom Bacillati; phylum Actinomycetota; class Actinomycetes; order Micrococcales; family Microbacteriaceae; genus Microbacterium; species Microbacterium sp. HA-8. Next base: position 292,817 of record NZ_CP162025.1, on the reverse strand, counting down.
GCGGCCGCGGCGACAGCATCCGACCCCTTTTGCAGGCCGTGATCGACGGTGACGGCGAGCGCACGGATGCCGAGCTTCGGCGCTTCGAAGGCGACCGCCGACGCGAGCGCGAGCGAGTCCGCACCGCCCGAGACCCCGACGATGACCGCCGCGTCCGCGTGGGAGGCGAGCGCGCGCCGAGTGGCGAGACGCACGGCGGCGACAGCGGGATCGAGGGGGGCGCGGGCGGTCATCCCGACCACGCTACTCGGGCGCACGGGCGCGTCATCGCCCCCGGCTAGGCTGTTTCGCGGCATCCGCCGACCGACACGACCCCCGCCTGCACGAGGAGCACACGCATGAGCGCGCACGACGCCGTCATCGAGATCCCCCGCGGCAGCCGCATCAAGTACGAGGTAGACCACGGCACCGGCCGTGTCTTCCTCGACCGCGTGCTGTACACCACCTTCGGCTACCCGGCCAACTACGGGTTCTTCGAGAACACCCTCGGCGAGGACGGCGACCCGCTCGACGTCCTGGTCCTGCTCGACTACGACCTCTACCCGGGCGTCATGGTCAAGGTGCGCCCCGTCGGCGTGCTGAAGATGAGCGACGAGGCCGGCGGAGACGACAAGCTCGTCGCCGTGCTGGCGAAGGACCCGCGCTGGGACCACATCCAGGACGTCGAGGACATCCCCGAGTTCACGAAGAAGGAGATCGGTCACTTCTTCGAGCACTACAAGGACCTCGAGCCGAACAAATGGGTCAAGGTCGATCAGTGGGCGGACGCGGCCGAGGCCGAGCGTCTGCTCGCCGAGTCGATCGTACGCTTCGAGGAGCACGAGGGCGTCACCCGCACGCAGGGTGAGGGCGAGGCGCCCAGCACCGTCTGAGCCTCCGCACACGCGCAAAGCGCCGGGACCCACGCGGGGGACCGGCGCCTTGTGTTTCGGCGCGCGGGCGCACATTGGGGCGTTGAAATCACGTTGGGGCGCGCTGCAGCACGCCCCAACGTCGCGGTGACGCCCCAACGGCAACAACGCGCGCTGACGCCCCAACAGGTCAGGACACCGCGCGGGATGCTGTCGCTAGATCGACACGCCGCGCGCGCCCATGAACGACTCGGGGTTGATGCGGTTGCCGTTCTGACGCACCTCGAAGTGCAGGTGGCAGCCCTGCACGAGCCCCGTCTGGCCCTCCCGGCCGATCAGCTGCCCCACCGAGACGCTCTGGCCATAGCTGACGTTGTAGCCGCTCAGGTGCGAGTACGTCGTGACGATGCCGCCCCCGTGGTCGATGCGCACGTGGTTGCCGAACTGCCCGTTCGACGTCGCGAAGACGACACGGCCACTCGCGGCCGCGTAGATTCCCGCTCCGCAGCCGGCGGCCATGTCGGTGCCGTAGTGCGAGCCGGTGCAGCCGTAGTTCGGGGTGCAGATCGTGTCGCGGTAGCCGTAGCGGCTCGTGACCCGACCGCCCGAGGGGCGCGCCCAACCCGATGTCGTGGGCTGCCCGGGCGACGTGCTGCCGCCCCCGCCCCCTCCGCCGTTGTTCTGGTTCTGCTTGGCCGCTTCCTCGGCGAGGCGGCGGGCTTCTTCAGCGGCCCGGCGACGGGCCTCCTCTTCCGCCCGGCGACGCGCCTCGACGCCCGCCTGATATCCGGCGACGGTCTGCGCGGTGGTGTCCTGGAGTGCTGCGAGCTGCGCCTCGAGCACGATGAGGTTCTCCGACTGCGCCTGCAGCGCGGCCTCCGCGGCGAGCGCTGCGTTCTGCGAGGCGATCATCTTCTCTTCGGCGACCTGCTTGAGACGATCACGTTCGTCGCGAGCGACCTGAGCCTGATCGCTGAGGGACTGCGCCGAGTTCTGGGCCGTCACGGCCTCGGCGAAGGTCTCCTTGTTTCGCTCGAGCACCTTGTCCATCGTGCCCAGGCGCGAGAGCAGGTCTTCGGCGCCCGCCGCGGATCCCGAGAAGAACAGCTCGAGTGACGTGTCGTCCCCGCCGGTGCGGTACAGCTGGGCCGCGACCCGGCCTGCGCGCTCGGAGGCGTCGCGCGCGGCCTGCGCCTGAGCATCTGCCTGCGCCTGCAGGCTGTCGGCGCGCTCGGCGGCGGCGAAGTAGGCCTCTTCGGCCTCGAAGAACTCCTGGGCCGCCTGCTCGGCCGCGGCGCGGGTCGTAGCGACGTCGTTCTGCAGCTGCTGGATGAGGCCCTGGATGCGAGAGACCTCGCCTGCCTTGCTCGCCTCGTTCTGCTTGGCGCGCTGTACATCGTCCCAGGTGGGATAGTCGGCGGCGAACGCGGCCGGGATCATGGGTGCGGCGAGCGCTCCCGCGGCGACGAGGCCGAAAGCTCCGAGGCCGAGAACCCATCGCCTGCTCAGCGGTCGGGCGCGCGCGGCCGATGTCGCAGTCGCGAAGGCGCTGCTCTCGGCGGCCGTGGGCGCGCAGCCGCAGTCGGGCTCGGCGGCGCGCGCCATGTCGTTCGTACTGGACACCTGCGCCCCTCCCGGTCGTCGAGCCAGCAACAGCGACCACACTAGCAACATCCGTCACATCCGCAACGATTCGATTCGCTGAGCACGGCGATGGATGCTGCGCGTGATCGCTTGCATTCGGCACAGCTCGTGGATCCAGCATCCCCCCACGAGGGCCGTCCGGCCAGCGCGACGCGCTCCGATTGGCGGATCGCCCGGGGATTGCGTATGCTTGACCGTCGGTAAGCGTGAGCACCGGGTCGACTCTGATCAGGGGTTCGCTCGGCCCCATCGTTTAGCGGCCTAGGACGCCGCCCTTTCACGGCGGTAGCACGGGTTCGAATCCCGTTGGGGTCACCACAACTGAATATGCATGGCCCTGTAGCGCAGTTGGTTAGCGTGCCGCCCTGTCACGGCGGAGGTCGCGGGTTCAAGTCCCGTCAGGGTCGCTCTGAGCGACGGGCCCTTTTCATCGAGAAGGGCCTTTCGTCTTAGATCGCGGCACGGCTGCTCCTCGGATCACCCGCCGCGAGGCTCTGTAGCTCAGTTGGTAGAGCGCACGACTGAAAATCGTGAGGTCACGGGATCGACGCCCGTCGGAGCCACTGAAACCCTCGTGAGGCTTCTACTCGCGGGGGTTTCTCTAATTCCCTGACTAGCTGGCATTTATCGCTGACCGTCCGCACCGGACACTAAGCCCTCCAGTCAATTCAGCATCCTTTTGTACCCGCACGTCTGGGCGTCATGTGCCGGGAATGTGCCGGGAAGACGACGAGAACGCATGCCGGCTCGCCCGAGGCGACGAAGGGGCCCGAAGGCGCGAATTGACCGGAGTGACTCGAGAGTGCATCCAAATATTTTTTGGGTTCGATCGTTGTCGTCGCGAAGGCACAAGCCGAGCTAGACGGGCAGCATACGGACTGGGCGTATCGGCGCTCCCCATCCGGGTAGATATCCTTGAGCACGGCGAGTCCAAAAATCCGAGGCTGGTTCTCGCCGGCCCCGTCCGGTCACAGCACCTGGCGGGGCATTTCTGTTTGAGCGGCAGTCGAACACCACCGCCCATGTCGTGAGTCCTCCCCCACCTGGTGCGGCTATCCACTGCGGAGCGCTCCGACGTAGCGCGCGCACGGGGATGACGGCTTCGCTGCGGGGCCCCCTTGCCTGGTCGTATCGCCAGGGTTATTCTCGGGGTGTCACGGAGGCTCGTGCGCAGGTCAGATTTGACTTTGGGAGTGAGCATGTCAGTGTGTGATAGCCCCCGATTCGAGTTGCGTCGTCTCACGGCGACGGAGTCGATCATCCAGGATCACTGGTTTCCGCACAACGATCCGCGATGCGCAGTGGCGTGCGTCGCGGAACTTACCGAGGTCGTGTGGTTGCGTGACCTAGTGCTTTCCTCTCGGTACACGTCGGTGGGCGAAGTACTCGACGAGGTCATGCGGACCCTCACGACGGCGGACACAATCCCGCACAGGCATCCACATCTGGGTCACGCGACGAAGTCAGATAGCTTGGCGTCCGATCCGTCTAAGTCGGCGGTCCATCCGTCGTGAGCATCGTCGGATGAAGGTTGGAGATCACTGACGCACCTGTGAAAACGCACGTACCCCCAGTGTCTTCGAGCCCAGCCAGCATGCTGCTCTCCATATTCGCCAGTTCGCGAACGATTCGAGGGATGCGCTTGAGCCGATGCGAGACAATGGACGCAGATTCGAGGGGCGTCCTAATGAAGGTCCGGAGGCCCATCAACGTCATGCCGAGTGGTCGGGGGGGGTTTCGGTTCGATCGGGCGGAGTCGTGAAATTCTGAGCACCCGGCCACAACTGCAAGAGGAACTTGCCCCAGCAGCTCGCCAATGCAATTCAGGAAGGCGCTGACGCCGAAGGATCGCTCGTAGTCATCAAGGCCCGGCCTTCATATATTGCTGACCGCGGCCCACGCGAAGCGGCATCGAAACTCATCGTGGTGGCCGCTTCAGGGTCTCTACGCGATACCAACTGCCGCGCATCCGCCCTCATGTGCCTTCGCGATAGCAGCACACTTTCCTCTGATCGACACGAGACCTTCCCTCGATGGTGCGGATGCGACGCGCCGCTTCGTCGGTCTGGCCGGCCGTGGATTCGCAGAGTGCTCGCCCGAGGGGACACTTGGCGGACCAATCCATCTGAGCCCCAACTCTGTCACCGCCGCGCGGCTTGCGATGATAGTGGCGCGTACGCTCAACCGACGTTTGCCGACGGAGGAACCGTGGGTCGTGGTATCGCCGATCGTGGAGCAGCCGAGCTGCTGCGAAGGACACCCTCGCATTTCGATTTCGTCGGAGAGTCACGGACGTAGCGCGCGAGACCGTTGCTCGTCAGCCTTGCGCGAGTTCAGCCACGTCCTGCCATTCCTCCCACGTCTTGAGCCGCGCTGCGTAGTCCGCTTCCGCGATTGGTCGGGGAGCTGTCCCGAAAAATACTCGCAGCGGCGGCTTCTCGGCGTCGACGATTCGCATCATCGCCGCCGCGGATGCTTCGGGACTTCCAGGGACCTGCGATTGGCGTTGCTGCTGACGCCGCTGGCGAGCTCCGTCGTATGCAGCAATCGGCGTCGAGCGGCTGGCGCTTGCCCCACTCCAGTCAGTCGCGAATCCACCTGGCTCAATCAAGGTCACGTGAATGCCGAACTCGGCGACTTCCTGCGCGAGCGATTGCGAGAAGCCCTCGAGCGCCCATTTCGACGCGTGATAAATTCCGAGGTTGACGAACGCTGTGATTCCTCCGATCGAGGACACTTGGATGATGTGGCCGTACCCCTGCGCCCGCATGATCGGCACGGCCGCCTGGGTGATCCAGAGCGCGCCGAAGACATTCGTCTCGAACTGGTCTCGCGCTTCGCTCTCGGTCACCTCTTCGACCATCCCAAATTGGCCATAGCCAGCGTTGTTCACGACGACATCGAGCCCGCCGAAGTGCGACGCGGCGGAGGAGACCGCCGACAGGTCAGACTGCCGATCAGTCACATCCAGTGCAATGGGCAGGATGGTATCGCCGAACCGCTCGACGAGATCATCGAGGGTCGAGATATCTCGCACCGTGGCGGCCACCCGGTCACCTCTCTCGAGCGCTGCGATAGCCCACTGGCGGCCGAAGCCGCGAGACGCGCCAGTAATGAACCAAGTCTTCTGAGGCATACATTCAGCCTACGGCCGAGAAGGGCACGAAAACCGACGGATAGGCTGATACTGTTCCGGGCACCGCGCGGGAACCAGGGGAAAGAGTGAGTACGATGCCTCGTGAAGGCCGGTCCAAGCCTGGCGGCGAAAAGCTCCTTGACGATGACCGCTCGCTGACCGCCCCACAGAAGGTCTTCGCCGTCCTCGATGCCCTTTACCGGACACGACGACCGATGTCGCTGTCTGCGATCGGCCGATCGACCAGTCTTCCTCTTACGACCGTGCACCGCATTCTCGGGGAGCTGGTCGACTGGGGGGGCCTCGAACGCGACGAGAACGGGGTGTACCGCATCGGCCTGCACCTCTGGGAACTCGGATCGCTTGCTCCGCGCAGCACCGGGCTGGTTGATGCGGCCCTGCCGTTCCTCGAAGACCTATATGAGGCCACTCATGGAAACGTGCGACTCGGCGTAAGAGAAGGCACCGAAGCGATCTTCGTATCGCATCTCTCCGGTCATGGCTCAGTACCGCTCCGTACAAGGGCCGCAACCCGACTGCCGATGCGCACAACGGGTGCGGGGCTGGTGCTGCTCGCCCACGCCCCCGCAGATGTGTTCAACGATGTGGTCGAGAAGTCGCTGCCGCGTTTCACACCGTTCACTATCGTCGACGTCGGCTCGCTTCGTCGGATCCTTGCGGACGTGCGTCGCGACGGATACGCCATCTGCGATCGACAGATGACAAGCGAAGCGGTCTCCGTTGCGGCTCCGATCAGATCGACATCCGGAGACGTCATCGCCGCCGTCTCGGTCGCGGTCCGCGGTGAAGGTACACCGGCGGTGCGAGAACACATACCCGCCGTGTTGATGGCTGCGCGAGGCATATCGCGCGCACTTGCCGATCAACCTCCCGCATGGCTGCAAGCATCTGCGGCATCGGCCTGATTAAGCCCGAAGGCGGTCGAGTCTTACAGTCACGAATACTGTGCAACGAAGGTATGTTCGCGGATGGTCTCGGCGAAGGCGCCTGGGGCCTCGAGGTGCAGCATGTGTGCGCCAGGGAGCTCCACATAGCGTGCGCCCGGAATGCCTCTAGCGAGTGCTTGCGCGGCGGGCCGAGGAACCGAGAGGTCGGCTCGACCCGCGACGATCGTCGTGAACACGCGAATTTCGCTTAATCGTGTCCGCACATCATGCTGCGAAATTAGACGCCAGAAGTGTGCAACAACACGCGGGTCGTTGGCGAGCAGCATCCTCGCTGCCGTGTCGACAAAATCCGGGGTGTGCTCGAGAACGTCGGCGCTGAACCAGCGCTGCAGTGTTGAGGGCATCATCCCGCGCATGCCTAGTCGCTCCGTGTCGGCCGCCCGCTGGAGCATCGCGTCTGCCGGCGACAACGCAGGGGCACATGCCACCACCAGAGACCGTATTCGCTGAGGGTGCCGGAGCACGGCGTGCAGCGCCACCATCCCGCCAAGTGACAGCCCGACGACATCCAGGGGTCCGAGCTCGAGCGGAACCGCCTCGAGTACGGCATCGGCGACATCGTCGAGGCTCGGTAGCTCAGCACCGGGAGCCCCACCGTGACCGGGCAGATCGACAGCCAGCGCGTTGTCGATCGCTACACCGTCCCACGTATGCCGGTCCAGTCCGATCGGGTGGAGCAGAAGCGTCGTCACGGGCCGGCCGGCTCGCCTTGCGGAGCCGGATCGTGTAGCTCGATGTATTCGACGCGTGTGATCGTCGCCATCCGACCCACTGCCTTCGTGCGCGCGGTGCTGTTCTCGATCACGTACCGGTATTCAGAGGTCTCGAGCGCCCCGATGCCGTCGAGCTCGTAGAGAGCGACGAACTTCGGAGAGCCATCGGCCATCTGGAAGCGCCGCGCAGACAGGAACCCCGGACAGGCGAGGCGCTCAGGGATGTGCTCCTCCCAGTACCAGGCATCCAGTTCTGCGACATCCTCCGGTGCGACCTCCATCTGCACCATCAGCAGTCCCTTGACCTGAGTATCGGTCATGCGCTCCTTCTCTCTGATTCACGTGCGCCGTCGGCCGCGCGTTCGAGGTCATCGACCCATTCGACATGCTCCAGCACCGTCTCGCGGAATCCCCGGGGGTTGTCGAGGTGCACCATGTGTCCGCCGGGAATGCGGCGTACGCGATGGTTGACGAACAGGGCGGCGAGGCGCTCGGCTGCACCGATCCCGACATAGTCGTCCTCTCCGATGATGACCGTCACCGGATGAGTATTTCCCTCCAGCGCTGTCACGAGATCGTGATCGGCCATCGCCCGCTGGACGTTCGCGAGACCGTCCCACGAGATCGTCTCGAGCACCTCGCGGAGGTATCGCACGGCCTCGCCGTCATCTGCGATCGTGGACGGCCGCAGCCAACGTGCGATCAGCTCGTCGACCTGCGGGCCGGTCGCGGCGGTCGCCTCGGCTCGTTCGATCAGCGGAGACCGGTTCGACACGCCGGCCGGAGTGTTTGCGAGGACTGCCGAGCGGACTCTGTGCGGATGCTGGACCATCACATGCTGCGCGATAATGCCGCCCAGCGCCACGCCGACGAGGTCGAGCCGGCCGACTCGTCCGCGGAGGGCCTCATCGGCCAGCCCGTCCAGAGTGACGACCTGCGACTCGCGGCCGCCATGCCCGGGATACACGTATGCCTGCTCCTGCGGGAAGCCGGTCAAATCGTAAGCGCGTGCATCCTGGGCCATCCCTGGGAAGAGCAGCAGCTGCTTCATCCGGACTATGCCTCCATCCGCGGGATCTCGACGTAGACCCGACGGATGTTCGTGTTAAGCATCCGTCCGATCTCTTTCGTCCGCGGATCGGGGGGATTGATGAGCCGCTGATACTCCGGGCTGTCCAGCACCGACACATCCTCGAGGTCGTATATCGCGAGGTACTTCGGCGGGCCGCCGTCGACGATCTCGAACCGGCGCCCGCTCAGGAAACCCGGAACAGCAAGTCGCTCGGGAAGATGCTCCTGCCAGTACCACGTGTTCAACTCGTCTTCGTGCTCAGGCGCGATGTCCATCTGCACGTGCAGCAGGCCCCGACGCTTCTGTTCTGCCACGGTCTTCTCCTATTCCTGTGTTGCGGATCCCGGTGTCGACGGAAGAATCGCACCGGCCTTCTCGTAGATTCGATCTAGCAGACGCATCGCACGTGCCGCGTCGCTGAGGTCGAACGCAGGCATGTCTCCCCGCAACACCCGCTCGATGGCATCGTTCACGAAGAACGGGTAGGTCTTCATGTTCATGGTGCTGACCGCCCACGTCTCGATGCCCCCCTCTGGCGTGGTCACCTGCACTTCGGTGGGGGTACGAGCGACGTAATACGAGGCGGCCGTCCGCACCGAGAAGTGCATATCCATGTACTCGTCCGGCGAGGTGTAACGGTAGCCGGTCTGGATCGTCGCAAGACTCGTGCCGACCTTGAGGATCACCGACGCGAAATCCTCGATGGAGAGGTCCCAGGCCGTGTTCGAGATCGCGGCGCCCACTACCTCGACCGGCTCGTCCGGCACCAGGTAGGGGATGAGGTCGAGAAAGTGGATGCCCAGATTGATAAGCGCTCCGCCTCCGGAACGGGCGCGGTCTAGCACCCAGCCCGACGCCATCCGTTCGTACTGCTGCGGCGGCCGCCCGATCATGGTGAACGAGAGATGGTCGAAGCGCTCGCCGGCCGAGTGTTCCCGCATCCGGGTGACCCATCCGTTCTGACGGAAAACGAACGGTACGGCCGCGAACGCGTCGCGCTCGGCGGCGAGTTCCGCGATGTGTGAGACCTGCGCGCCGTTCAGTCCCGCCGGCTTCTCGATGATGAATGGGATGCCGCGTTCGATGAGAAACTCGGCCGTCGCCGCCATCTCGGCATGGATACCGAGCACGAGCGCGAAGTCCGGCTTGGTCTGCTCAACGAGTTCGCGGTAGTCCGCGAGGGCGATCGTCCCGAGTCGTTCGGCGACCTTCTGCGCACCGGCGAGATCGGGGTCGGAGACGCCTACATAAGAGAGGTCATCGCGTTTCTGCATTGGCTCCAGGAAGAGCGGCAGATGCCAGTGGGTTACGCCGATCAGGACTGTGCGAAGCATGTCGAGTTCTTTCCCTTGTGAACTGTTATCGGATGTCCGCCGATGGATCAGGCGTAGGCCGCGGCTGACCCTTCGTGGGGTGCAGCGAGGGTGATCGCCCCGCCGGACGAGAGCTTCCGGAGCTGATCATCCGTCAGGCCCGCTACGTCTCGCAGCACCGACTCGGTGTCTTCGCCGAGTCGGGGCGGGGCGATATGACGGGTGCGGCCTCCGTGGGTCTTGATCGGGTTGCCGACGGCACGGATGCTGTCCCCGCGGCCTTCAAGTTGCAACACCATGTCGCTCTGGACCACCTGGGGGTCGGCGAGGGCGGCATCGACGGTGTTCACCGGCGCCGACGGTACACCGTTTGCCGCAAGCCTCGCCAGAGCCTCGGCGGCATCCAGCTCGCCAACGGCCGCCTCGAGCGCCGCATCGAGTTCGTCGCGATGCTCCCTGCGAAGGTCATTGTCGAGGAACCGTTCATCGGCGACTAGGTCTTCGCGCTCGAACGCACGCGCGAGACCCTGCCAGAACGGCTGCGTGTTCGCGGCCACGACGATGTCTTTGCCGTCTCGGCAAGTGAACGCCCGGTAGGTGGGGATGCTCATGTGCCCGCGACCCTGACGACCAGCGACATCGCCTGAGGCGAGGTAGTAGCTCGCGACGTACGAGAGCATTGACACCTGTGCGTCGAGCATCGAGACGTCGATACGCATGCCAACGCCCGTCCTGCCCACCTCGAGCAGGCCGGCGAGCGTGCCGACTGCACCGTACATGCCGGCGCAGATGTCTCCGATCGGCAGCCCGGAGCGCACCGACTTGCCGCTTTCCTCACCCGTGAGCGACATGCCGCCGGCGAGCGCCTGGACGACGATGTCGAACGCGGGCAATGCCCGGTAGGGGCCATCCGGTCCGAAGCCTGTGATCGAGCACAGCACGATCCGCGGATTGACCCGCAGAAGCTCGTCGAAGTCGATTCCGAGCTTGGCCAGCGTACCCGGGCGGAAGTTCTCGATGACGACGTCAGCACGCATGGCCAACGCAAGAAGCGCGTCGGCGCCGCCTGGCGCCTTTAGATCAAGGACGACGCTCTCCTTGTTGCGATTCGCGCTGAGGTAGTACGCGCTGTCACCGTCTTCGAAGTACGGACCAATGCGCCGTGTCGGGTCGCCTGTGGGCGGCTCGACCTTGATGACACGTGCGCCGAGATCGCTAAGGATCTGACTCCCGAATGGACCTGAGAGGTGCTGGGTGAGGTCAAGGATGGTGACGTGTTCCAGCGGCCCCTTGCGTGTCGAGCTCACCTGCCTCGCGTGGTCGGTCATGGCTGCTCCTCCAGCTGTACGGCAGCGAGGGCCGATTCTTCCTCGCTTGGAATCCATCGGACGAGAACGACGTCGTCTTCGGTGCGTTCAAACGCTGCTCGCACCTGGTCGCCGATCTTCACCTCGCCATCGGCATCGGCGTCACCGGTCGAGGTCACCACGGCTCCGTACATGCGGATGCCTTCGGGAAGTTCGAGGAGCGCGACCGTATAGGGCACAGCCGTGAATGCCGGGTGCATCGAGCGGTGATAGACGGCATAGCTCCACACCTCGGCGGTGCCCGCGAGCTGCGTCCACGTGGCGGCGGTACTGACGCACTCTGGGCACAACTCACTGGGCGGCCAGCGGAACACACTGCAGGAGCTGCATCGTTGCGCCGTCAGCCGTCTCTCGTGGGTCGCGGCCCAGAACGGGGCGGTGAGCACGTTGTGCGTGTCAGGAAGCAGTCCTTGGTACGTCATGATCTCGTCGTCAGAATTGACGCCGCCCCCTTAAGAAAGTCGTGAGATGAACAATCGAGGGTGACCTCGATCCCCTCTATCTGGCGCTCCCCTGCTTCACCGCGCAGCTGGCGGACGGCCTCACAAAGGTGGAGCCATCCCCACATGTAGCTCTCGGAGAGTTGGCCGCCGTTCGTGTTGACCGGCAGGGAACCGCCCGGTCGGGTGTGACCTTCGGCGAGGAAGCGGCCTCCCTCGCCGACCGGTGCGAAGCCGTACCACTCGAGCATCTGGAGCACCCATACGGATGTCGCATCCTGGATGTAGAGGGCATCGATGTCTTCGGGGCGGTACCCGCTGCTGGCCCAGAGATCACGAGCGAGTTCGCCGAGCCAGGGGCGCATCAGACTGTCGCGATCGTGGTCAGCCCGGAAGGCGGTGCGCTCGGCCATGCCGTCGATCATGACGGGCTGCTTTGGAAGATCCTTCGCGCGCTGCTTCGAGGTCACCACGAGAGCGGCCCCCCCATCCGAGATCATCGTGAGGTCGGCACGGCGCAGCGGCGCTACGAGCGGATCGCTCGAGAGATAGTCGTCAATCGTGAGCGGAGTACGGAAGATGGCCAACGGATTCTTCTGCGCCCACTCACGCTGGCCGACCGCCACCCAGCCCAACTGTTCCTCAGTTGTGCCATACAGCTCCTGGTGGCGCCGGAATGCGAGCGCCGCCGGTCCGGCGACATGCACAACTCCGGCGAGCGCCGCCATTTCGGCACCGCCCCCGACCGAGATGCCGAATCCCGAGCGCATCGAGCGCTGGTTCGTGCCGTATGCAAGCACGATTGTCTCGGCCATACCCGCCTCGATCGCCATCACCGCGAGATGAAGCGAGAAGTTGCCCGTGCCGTAATCGAGGGTCGCGCCAAACCTCGGGTTCACTCCGAGCAGGTGCCCGATTTGTTCGTCGATGCCGAAACGGTCATGCAGATTCCGGCAGGTTATGAGCCCATCGACATCTGCCTTCGTGAGTCCGGCGTCCACGAGCGCGAGTTCGATCGCCTCGATGGCGATTTCGTTCGCTGTCCGACCGGGAAGCTCGCCCTGTTTCGTCGTTCCTACGCCGACGATCGCGACCTGCGCTCGCATGCTAGGCCTCGGTGTGCGGCACGAAGTGCACGTCGGAAGCGCGGATGCCGATGGTGACCGTGTCGCCGACAACGATCGGCGTCGCCGACGGAAGCTCACCACGGACCTTCGAGTCGCCGACCGAGTACAGCACGTCGAGGTGACGACCGAGGTATGAGACTCGCTCGACCTTCGCCGGCCATACGTTCTCTGCCGACTCCGCCGCGCTCCCGGCGAGCAGGCTCTCGGCGCGGAAGACCGCGGAGGCGGACTCGTGAACATCGTTGGCGGCGGTCTCGGCGGCAAGGACGGGCGTGGCGATGCCCGGGACGGTCAACCGCTCACGGGCGCCATCGAGTCGGCCGGGAAGGATGTTCGCATGACCAACGAAGTTCGCGGCGAACTCAGTGCGCGGCCGGGAGTAGATCTCGCGCGGCGCATCGGATTGCTCAACCAGACCGTCGTTGAGCAGCACGACCCGGTCGGACATCGACATAGCTTCGGTCTGGTCGTGCGTGACGTAGACCGCGGTGATCCCGACGGCACGCTGCAGCGCGAGGATCTCGAACCTCATCTGCTCGCGTAGTCCCGCATCGAGGTTCGACAACGGCTCATCAAAGAGGAGGACCTTCGGACGGGTGACGATCGCGCGGGCGAGCGCAACACGCTGCTGCTGACCACCGGAGAGCTCAGTGCCGTACCGTTTCGCGAACTTGCCGAGCCCGATGAGGTCGAGAACCTCGTCGACGCGGGTCTTGATCTCGTCCTTTTGCAGGCCCTTGAGGCCGTAGCCGACATTCTTCTCGACAGTCATGTGCGGCCACACAGCGTACGACTGGAACACCATGTTGATGCCACGTTTCTCGGGCTGCACGTGCTTTCCGGGACCTGCCACAACCGTGTCGTCGATCGTGATCGTGCCTGCGGAGGCGGGTTCGAGGCCTGCGATACAGCGCAGGGTCGTTGACTTGCCGCATCCGGAAGGGCCGAGGAGCGTGAGGAACTCTCCCGGCAGGATGTCGAATGAGATGCCCTTCACCGCCTCGACGTTGCCGTAGTGGATGCGCAGATCTCGGACGCTCAGCGACGCACCGACGCGCTCCTGCGTCGCGGTCGTCGTCCTGTCAATCGTCATAGACATTGGGTTTCCATCTCTGCGTGGGTACTGATTCGGATGTTCACAGTTGGGAGGAGGTGAGTCGGACGCGGAAGACATATCTCGCCAGGATCAATCCGGCAAGCATCACGAGCGACATCAACAGGCCGACTACTGCGGCCTGATTGAGCGAGCCGTTCTCGACGTAGTTCCAGGCGAGCACGGACAGTGGCTGGGAGCGGGGACCGGCTACGATCACCGCCTCGTTCACCTCCCGCGACGAGAAGATGAACAGGAGCACCCATGCCGACATCAGTGACGGGGCAACGAGCGGCATGGTGACCGTGGTAATCGCGCGGAACTTGCTCGCGCCGGACATGCGCGCGGCTTCTTCCAGGGACCCATCGACTTGCATCAAGCCGGTGGCTGCGAATCGAGTCGCCTGCGGCATATACGTGGCGACCAGGGTAATTATCAGCAGCGCCAGCGTCGCATACAGCGGCGTGCGCACATAGAGCCAAATGATGCCTGTTGCGAACACGATTCCCGGAACCGCCATTGGGAAGTTCGAGATGTAGTCGATGATCGTGGCGATGCGTCCGCGTTCGCGCACGGTGATATAGGCGACACCAAGGCCGATCAGCACTGCCACAGTGGGTGCGAGCAGTGCGATCCACACGGTATTGAGCAAGGCGCTGGTCACATCCGGGGAGGTGACGACCGTCCAGAGACTGTCGAGCGAGAACTGCATCTTGCGGAAGTCTGTGATCGTGTAGGGCGACAACGAAATGAGGATGATCGCCGCGTACGGCAGCACCGCCGCCAGGAATCCGTAGAGCGCGACGAGGATCGTGACTGGCCAGCGTGCCCAGCCCAGCTTCACGACGCGCGGACGCGTGGCCTTTCCACCGACCGTGACGAACCGGGCGCTGTTGCGAATAGAGCGGCGATAGAAGTAGATGCCGGCCAGGGTGAACCAGAAGATAAGCGTACCGATCGCGGCTGCCGCGGGCGGATCAGATGGAAAGACCGTCATCTTGCGGTAGACCTGCACGGCGAGCGGTGAGAAGCCCGTGTCAAGGCCGAGGGCGGCGGGGATCGCGAAGATCCCGGTCGCGAAGACAGCGATCATGAAGAACGCGGCCGTCAGTGAGGGGCGGACGATCGGGAGTGTGACCTTCATCGCAGTCGCGACGATGCCGCGGCCGTTCATGTAAGACGCCTCTTCGAGACCCGGATCCATGTTCTTCAGCGACGCCGAGATGAGCATGTAGGTGTAGGGCAGGAAGTACAGCAGCATCACGAAGATCACGCCCGGCACTGTGCCGATGTCGATGAATGTCGCGTCGGTGCCGAAGATCCAGCGCAGGTTCACGTTGATGATGCCCGAGCGCGGCGCGCCGAGCATGTTCCAGGCGACTGCGCCGATGAAGGGCGAGATGAACAACGGAACGATCACGCCGAGTTCGAGAACTGCTCGAAGCCGCACGTCGGTGCGCGCGAGTATCCAGGCCGCCAACGCACCGAAGACCACCGCCAGTACTGCGACGCTGAGCGCCATCAGGAGTGTGCCGATGAGAGAGCCGAGGTACGCCGTGGTCCCGTAGACCTCCATGATCGCCCGAAGCGAGAACGTGGTGCCGGGAAGGCCGGGCGCCGCGCTTTGGAAAGCGCCGAAAAACACCATCGCTACGGGCACGAGGATCAGGCCGCCGAGCAGGATCAGGATGACGACCGCGAACGGGCTCGGCCCACGCTTAGTCGCTTTCCGGCGCGTCACCGCCTCCGCTGTAGTCTTCCTCGTCGGCGGGTCGGGATCCCCGTTTCGTCCGCTGCTGGTGGCCGGGGCGGGGGCATTGATGGTCGTCATCCGGTGTATCCAAACATTTCATTCCAGCGATCGAAGTAGTCGCCATCTGCACTGATCGCCGCGAGGAACTCGGGATCGGTGCCGAAGTCGAACCAGGTGTCGTCGCCCGCCGGCTGGTACCAGTCCAGGTCGGTGAACTCACGTCCGTCAGTCGCCTCGGCATTGATCGGGGCGGTTTGCGACAGCTTCGACCAGAGCGAGTTCGCGTCGGGCTCTGCGGCCCACTCGAGGAACAGCCGCGCGGCGTTCGGGTGCGGGGCGTCTGCGACGATTCCGGTGAGTGCGCTCGATCCGGTCGCTGGCGTCGCGTAGGCGAACTGCAGCGGAGCGCCGTTCTGGACGATCTGAGCTGCCGGGATCGAGTCGACGATCGGGAAGGCGAAGTCAATCTCGCCCTGGATGACGTTCTGCACCAGCGTGAGGTTGTCCGCGATCATCGCTGTGTTGTCGGCGATGTCCTCAAGGCCGTCCCAACCCACATTGGCAGCAGCGGCGCCGTCGCTGTAGAGGTACCAGAACGCCCCGACACCTTGGGACACCTGCGGCTGAACGACGCCAACCCGACCGGCGAACCGTGGGTCAGTCATGGCCTTGACGGGGTCCTTCAAGATCAACTCGACCTCGTCCTCAGTCACGTTGTCGGGATTGTAGGTGACGGTTTGCTGGGTAGAGCTCTGCAGGGCCCAGTAGTAGCCCGGGTCGCCGAGATCTTTCGACAGGAGGTCGCTGTTCTGGGGCGTGTACTGCGCGATCCAACCGTTCTCCCGCGCATCCGCCATCGTGGCTGCGTCAACCACGCCGAACACATCGGCGATCGCCTGCCCGGCCGACTGCTCTTGCGCGAACTGCTGATAGAGCGGTGCAGCGGTGTTACGCAGAATCGTCACCGGGATGCCGTACTCCTTGGTGAAGCCGTCACTCCAACCCCGCAGAACCGACTCGGTCGAGTCCGCGTACAAAGTAAGACTGCCCTCGGCCTGTGCTGCCTCCGTTAGCGCCTCGAGGTTGAAGGCGCTCCCACTCTCGGTAGGTGCTGTGACCGTTGTGGGCACGGCCGACGAACACGCAGCCAGGCCTGCCGCTGCGACTATGAGCAGCGTTGCGTACACGCCTTTCGTGCGCATCACAGCTCCGTTCCGATGTTCATCGCGTGTTCGCCGACCGTCACATTCATCCGGAGTATCCGAAGGTCTCGTTCCACTTCGGGAAGTAGGAGCCGTCGGCCTTCATCGCCGTCAGGAACGCTTCGTCGCTGCCGAAGTCGAACCACGTGTCATCTCCGGCCGGCGCATACCATGCCTCATTCACGATCTTGCGAGAATCAGTCGCTTTCACGTTGGTCGGAGCGGACTGCGAGATCGTCGAGTAGAACGCGTTCGTCTCGGGGAGAGCAGCCCACTCCAAGAACAGACGTGCTGCGTTCGGGTGGGGCGCATTCTGCACGACGGCCACACCATCGGTCTGACCGATGGTCGGTGTCGCATAGACGTACTCGAGCGGGGCACCGTTGTTGGCGATCTGCGACGAGATGAAGGAGTCGACCATCGGCACCGCGATATCGATCTCGCCCTGAATCATGTTCTGGCCCAGGGTCAGGGTGTCGGAGATCATGCCGACGTTCTTGGCGATGCCCTCCATACCATCCCAGCCGAAACCCTTCGCTGCACCGTCCGTGTACAGGTACCAGAACGCCTGGACGCCCGAGGAGATCTGCGGGTTGACGACACCGACGCGGCCCGCGAAGATCGGGTCGGTCAGCGCGTCAAGTCCCTTCTCCTGAATGAGTTCGATCTCATCGTCTGAAAGGCTGTCGGCGTTGTACGCGATCGTCTGGGCGTTGCCGTTCTGGACCGGATAGTAGTACCCCGCCCGGCTCTCGGACTCGGGATACTGATCCGCATACTGAGGTGTGTACTCCGCGATCCAGCCATTCTCGATGCCCTGGTCCAGTGCAACATGGTCGACGATACTGATGACGTCGGCCTGTTGCTGCCCAGCCGATGCTTCCTGGGCGAACTGCTGAAACAGCGGGCCTGGAGTGTTGCGCACGATGAACACCTGGATGCCGTACTCCTCGGTGAACTTGTCGGCCCACCCTCGGAGGCTGGCCTCGGAGGCATCACCGTAGATCGTGAGGCTGCCCTCGGCCTTGGCCGCTGCCGTCAGGGTCGCCAAATCGAACGCGTCGCCCGACGATGAGCTCACCGGTGTTGCAGGCCCCGACGAGCATGCCGCGAGGCCGATCGCGGCCGCGGTGAGGATCGCTGCGCATAGGACCCTACGTGTTCTGGTACTCATCAATGTTCCTTCGCTTCGGTCGTGGTCATGGTGTGGTCGCGTGTGCTCATCCTGAGTAGCCGAACGTCTCGTTCCACTTCGGGAAGTACCAGCCATCGGCTGTCATGGCCTCGAGGAATTCGGGATCCGAACCGAAGTCGCTCCAGACGTCGTCCGTCTTCGGCGAGAACCAGGGCTCGTCGAGGTAGGTACGAGGGTCCTCGACGTCGCTGCGCATCGGGGCGTTGTTCGCACCCACCGCCCACGCGCTGACACCGTCGGCGGAGGCGGCCCATTCAGAGAACAGCCGCGCGGCGTTCGGGTGGGGCGCGTTCTCGACGACCGCAAGAGCGGACATGACCGCGACAGTCGGGTCTGGGTAGACGAAGCCGAGCGGGGCGCCGCTGCCGGTAATCAGCGAGATCACGTAGCTGTCGGCGAGCGGCAGCCCGAAGTCGACTTCACCTTGGATGACGTTCTGCGCGATCGTCACGGTATCCGAGATGGCGCCAGTATTGGCCGCGATGCCGCCCAGACCATCCCAGCCGAAGTCTTCGGCCGCAGGACCATCCGAGTAGAGGTACCAGTACGCCTGCAGTTGCTGGCCAGCCTGAGGGGCGACCACGCCGACACGATCGGTGAGGCCCTTGCTCTCGAGGAAGCCCATCGGGTCGGCCTGGAGCTTTTCGACCTCTTCAGGCGTGACCTTGTCTGTGTTGTATGCGATGACCGGCGAGGTGACGCTCTGGACGGCGTAGTAGTAGCCCGCGCGTGCGTATTCCGCCGGAAGGGCGTCCGCCTCCTGGGGTGTGTACTCGGCGATCCAGCCATTGTCGACCGCCTGGTCGAGAGCCGAGTGATCGAGAATGCTGAGGACGTCAGCCTGGGCTTGCCCAGCCGATTCCTCCTGCGCGAACTGCTGGAAAAGCGGCCCGGTTGCGTTGCGAACGATCGTCACAGGGATGCCGTACTCCTGTGTGAAGGCATCCGTCCAGGCCTTCATACTCGCATCCGACGAATCGCCGTAAAGCATGAGCGAACCTTCAGCCTTCGCCGCCGTAACTAGCGCATCTAGATCGAACGCTCCGTTGGTCGCCGACGGCGTAACCGCTGGCGAGCTCGATGCGCAGCCGGCGAGGCCGAGGGCTGTTACGGCGAGGATCGCTCCGGAGAGGATCCCAAACTGCTTGACTCTCATCAAAGCTCCTTTGCTTGGGTGGCATGTAGTCGAGTAACGGTCGTGTGCATCGGTGCACGACCAAGCCGCTGCCAGGAATTGCGGGCGATTATGCAGATCCCGCAGCGACCATTATGTGTAATCGCATTTTGGCCGGGTCGCTGTTTTCCGCCTGACGGTAAACCTCGTGCGAGAATCGCGTTCGGCATGTGCGGCACGTTCACGCCACTTGATGTAAAACCGCAGGAATTCAGGGCTCGTAGTGATCGATGCTCCGCTCACGCGGCACAAACTCGACCGCTGCGAGCATGGATCGATGTGCGTTGGTGCACATAGAGTGGGATGCCATCAGCCACCACCGCTCCTTCGTTCGTCAGACGCTGTGCGAAATTCGATCGGCGACCACGCACGAAGACGTGTGACAAGGAGTGTCACCACACATGACCCGGAGCAATCCCGATCACACCGCGACCGCGCAACGATCCACCGGTGAGGTATCGACCGACGACCTGCGCATGCTGCTTGCGCTCGCCCGCACCGGGAAACTCGTCACCGCCGCGACGTTGCTTGGCATCGACCACACGACCGTGCGTCGCCGACTCAACCGCTTGGAGGCAGCGCTCGGCGCAACCATGGTCGAGCACGGCGCAGACGGATGGGCTTTAACCGACCTCGGCCGCGTCGTCGTGGAACGCTCGGCCTCGCTGGAGCAGATCGTCCAAAGCGTTCGGGATGCGGTAGCGGGCGAGGAAGGCACCGTCAGAGGGACCGTCCGGGTTTCTGCGCCGGATGGCTTCGGAGTCGTCTTCGCCACTGAAGCGATCACCGAAGTTGTCGCGCGATATCCCGGCATTTCGATCGAGCTGGTCACTTCCACTCGTCCGCTGACCTCGCGAGCGTCCGGCTTCGACCTCGCCGTGAGCATCGGGGAACCCCGCCAAGGTTGGCTCACGTCAGAGTTTCTCACCAGCTACGCGCTCGGACTTTACGCGAGCCGTCGATATCTGGCGCAGGCATCCGCCATTGAATCGATGGAGGATCTCGCCGATCATCGTCTCGTCTTCTATGTGGATTCGCATCTGAACGTCGCTGAGCTCGATCTCGCCCGCGGCTTCGCCGGCATGCGAGTGGGGATGGGTTGCACGAGCGTGTCGGCACAAGTGTCAGCCACACAGCACGGGGCAGGGATCGGCCTTCTCCCCTGCTACATGGCGGAAGGCGAGCCCGACCTCGTCCGCGTCCTGCCCGATCAAGTGCGGTTCCTTCTGGCCTACTCGCTAAGCATGCGCCGAGACAGCCCCGCGCCCGAGGCCGTCAACCTTATCCGGGCGGCGCTGCGGCGAGTGGTCGTCGCTCGTCAGGACTCTCTCGTCCCGTCGACCTGACCCGGTCGCGATACCTTTACGAACGATCGAATCTGCAATTTCGCAGATTCACCATGCATGACTAGTGCTTGACCGCACCTACATGTCTGTCGCAGGCTGACAACGGCTGACCGACAGGAGGGTGCTGACGTGCACATCGACAAGAAAACTGCTCTGCCTGAGACCATGAAGGCCGCGGTTCTGCGAGACGACCACCCGGGGCTCGAGATCATACGGATCGCTGTGCCGACACCCCGGGAAGGCGAGGCCCTCGTCAAGGTGCACGCGTGCGGTGTCTGCCACACGGACCTCCATGTCATCAAGGGCGAAGTCACCTTTCCCCGCCCAGCGGTGCTCGGACATGAGATAAGCGGCACCGTGGTGGCGTTCGGTGATGGAACCGTAGAAACTCACGGCCTACAGGCGGGCGATGACATCGTTGGAGCGTTCATCATGCCGTGCACGGAGTGCGATGCCTGCATTCGCGGTCGTGACGATCTCTGCGCGAACTTCTTCGGCCAGAATCGCCTGCGAGGAACGCTCTACGACGGCACAAGCCGGCTCACGCTACCCGACGGCTCGTTCCTGGCTATGTACTCGATGGGAGGCCTCGCCGAGTACTCGGTGGTACCGATCTCGGCACTGACGAAGCTTCCTGCCGGCCTTGACCCGGTGGCGTCCGCGATTCTCGGTTGCGCCGCCTTCACCTCCTACGGCGCCGTGCACCGCGCCGGACACGTCGAACGTGGCGAGTCCGTCGCTATCACAGCCGTCGGCGGCGTAGGTAGCGCAGTCCTGCAGATCGCCAAGGCCGCCGGCGCCGATCCGATTATCGCCATCGATGTCTCGGACGAGAAACTCCAGGCGGCCCTCCGGCTCGGCGCGACCCATACCGTGAACTCAAGCAGTGTCGATGTGAAGACGGAGGTCCGCGCACTGACCGGTGGACATGGGGTCGACGTCTCATTCGAGGCGCTCGGGCACCCGGCGACCTTCCGTCAGGCCATCGATATCCTCGCCGATGGCGGACGCATGGTCGCGATCGGCATCGCCGCGGGCACCGCTACGGCCGAAATCGAGATCACGCCGCTCGTGCGGCGCGGCTATACGGTGACCGGTTCGTTCGGCGCACGTACCCGGGTAGATCTGCCCGCCGTCGTGCAGCTGGCCGCCGATGGGCACTTCGACGCCGAGGGCGTCGTCACCCGGCATTACGCCCTTGACGACGCGGACGCCGCTTACCGGGCCCTCGCGCTCGGCGAGATCACAGGCCGCGCCGTTGTCGTCATGGACTGATCACAACATCACTCAGAAGAAGAGGTTTCGATGACCAAGCGCATTCCCCACTGGATCGACGGTGCACGCGTCGACCTGCCCGACCGCCGCCTGAGCGCGGTATTCGACCCTGCCACCGGCGCGCAGAGCGGATCGGTGACGCTAGCCGAGACAGCCGACGTCGCCGTCGCCGTCCGCGCCGCAGCATTGGCTTTCCCGGCGGGTACGCGTAGGCGCGCCGATGTGGTTCTTCCCCATTGCTCTCGCGGCAGGTAATACCGTCATCCTCAAGCCGAGCGAGAAGAATTCCACCTTTCGTGTCTCGACGCCGCACCCACCACCGTCCTCGGAGACACGGTGAAGTCGCTGTGGAATCGCACCCAGCACTACCGCCGCGCGGTGACGAGGCTGTACTACTCGGACGGCGACCGCAGCGTCCACCACGATCACCACCTCATCGTCAGCGCAATGCGACGCCGCGACCCAGAGGAAGCCGAAAGGGCACTTGCCGGGCACATCCGCCGCAGTCGACTCGAGCTCCGTCGCCACCCCGAAGTCTTCACCGTCGACTGACGCGCGATTCAGCGACCAACAATGTGCGGCCGTGCTCTGGAGAGAATCTCCCGCACACTCACTCGCCGGTCAAGGCCATCCTCGCGGCAATGGCTTCCGCGATCACCAAAGCTCCAGGCACCTGCGCGGCGGGAACCTCTGGGATGTCGCACATCCGAGGCAGCGGGATCGGAGTGGGGAAGAGCATCTTCGTACTGGCAGTCTCATAGTCAGATCCCCAAGCCGCCGCATGGCGAAGGCGCAGCTGACTCACACTCAGACCCGTAGAAGGACACCATCAACGACCAGGAGGGCCGCATGGCATCGACCCGAGCGCGTGGCAATCGACGTGACTTGGCGCATGCGTAGCTACCCGACGGACGGTGTCGCGGTCGCGGTGGCTGCGACGACACGGTCTCACGTGGCTCAAGCCCGATGCCCCCGCAGGGTTGACGCTTGCGGCGGTTGTGTTTCGCCGATTGATCTCAATCGACCAGCACGTCCGCCGCCGCCGCCTTCGGATCCGAATCGACAAGCCCCCGATCGCCCCGCTTCGCACAACGCGGCGCTGTCCTGGCACGCTATCTCGTCGCGATCCCCAAGAGCGCCCAGATCTCCGGAAGGTGCGAACCGGCGAGCGGCCGCTCAGAACTCGCCGATCGCCATTCCCAACCGGAGGTAGAGGTCGGTGACGGCCTCGTCGTTCACGCGGTACTTGATCCAGATCCCTCTCCGGGACTGCCCCTCTACCGGGGGTGGGTCGGCGATGACGAGGCCGGCCGCTGCGAGCTCGTCGAGGATCGGCTTGATCGTCGACGCACCAAGTTCAAGTGCGTCGCAGATGGGGCCGGCGGTGACGTCCGGGTTCGATCGCAGGTATCGCAGGACCGCTGCTTTGACGAGGCTCCCGAGAAGCGCGATCGGCTCCTCGGAACCCTCGGAACCCGCTGGCTGAGCGATACGAGGCATGAGGTCCATTCTGCTGCACCGACCGTGCACACGTCCAGCAAACAATACGACTTAGGGGTTTACTCGAAGACAACACTGCTATACCGTGTGGTCATGGTCGGGTTGAGCAAGCCACAGGCACCGCGGTCGAACGCGGCGCTCGCAGCCTTGTCCCCCAAACTTCCTACAGACGACTCGCTCATTCACGGCCTAAAATTCGCTCACCCAACTCGGCTCTGTCGCGAGGTGTCCACACGCACGCATTTGTGCCGAGTTGTCCACAACCTTGGGTCGGTTCCTTTTCCGTGCTGCCCCCGGATGCGTAAGATGCCGCCACGGCGACCGTCGCGCGAGCCGTTCTCCCCGTGCACGGTGGCCATCCTGCAAGATCAGGAGGGCTGACCAATGACGACAAATCAGGCTTCAGGGCGGCGCGGACTCGCGTGGGCGATCATCGGCGGCCTCGTCCTGATCGCCGGAATTGTCGCGATCATCGTCAGCTCCACCCTCTCCTCCCCATCCCCTACCGGTAGCCCCGGCGGAAACTCGAATACTCCGAGCCCGGGTGGAACGGAATCAGCGGGCGGTGAGTTCGTGGATCCTGCGGTCTCTGAGCGTGGATGGGTACCGGAGCCGATCACAACTGACCCCGAGACCTATATCCGGGCCGCGCTCGAAGCGGCTTCCACGTTCGACACCACATTGAGCACCCGCGAAGAATGGTTGGACTACCTCGACAGCTGGTTCACGCCAGACACCCGCTACACGTCGGAAGCCGACCAACAGTCATCGGTAGACGACGCGCAGGTCGAGTTGCGGACGGGTGTTGTCCTTCCTCAGGAGGAGTGGGACTCGCTCGCCCGCGAGGATGGCCGCGTCGTAGCGAAGACGAGTGGGGACGTCATCTACGTTGCCGTCAGCGATGACGCATCCGGTGACATGTCGATCGGCACTTCGGACGTGACGTTGACGTTCACCCGGTCAGATGGCGACGGAGGGGAGACGGCGTACGAGGAACCGGTGCGGGTGAGCGTCCAGGTGCTCTGCGGGCCGGCATCGGTGCCGACACTCGAGTCGGCGCAACAGGCTGGGGATTGCAAGGTGGTCCGCTACTTCACGGAGCCGTTGGAGCCCTGACATGGGAGCCCCGATGATCGCCGCCGCAGCCCTCAACACGAGGACTGGCCGGAAGATCCTGATCGGGGCGAGCCTCGCTGCCCTCCTAGCGGTCGCGTTCCTGCTGACGCCGCTGATCGCCGTCCCGTTCGCCGTCGCGGGCAGCATCGTCAGCACCACCTCGGCTGGGTCCGGTGCCGCTCCAGCGGTCAGCGGCGAGTGGGGATTTCCGCTCGCCGGGGACTACTCCAAAGGTCGCGGGTTCGGGTACAACCCGGTGCAGGGATGCAGCTACTGCTCCACGGATCATCAGGGCTACGACATGGCCCAAGGCTGTGGAGCCACCGTCTACGCCGCCGGGCCCGGCGAAGTGATCACTGCCGGCTCCTATCAGGGCTACGGCAACGCGGTCCGCATCGACCACGGCGGCGAGATCGTCACCCTCTACGGCCACATGCAGTGGGACTCGCTGCGCGTCACCGTCGGGCAGGCGGTCACCGCCGGTACCCCGCTGGGCGCGGAAGGCAACACGGGGAAGTCGTTCGGCTGCCATCTGCATTTCGAAGTCCGGGATTCCGGAACTCCGGTAGCCCCGGAGCCGTTCATGGCCGCCCGCGGCCTCCCCCTGATGTAGGCCACCGAGCAAGGGAGCACGATCATGTCCAGGCGCACCACTCCCGGGAATGTCGACATCCCCGACATCCAACCCGACTTCTCGGCCCCGTTCTTCCAAGGCTTCCAAGTCATCGCGTCCTACATCCTGGCCGGGGCGATGCTGGTCGTGCTGATCATGTTGATCATCGCCGGCGCTGCCCTCGCATTCCGCGGGTTGGCATCGGACCGGGTCCGCACCTGGGCAGGCGAGAACATCCTCTGGATCTTCATCGCCGCCGCCGTGCTTGGCGCCGCATCCGGTCTATTCGCCTGGTTCGTGAACTTCGACTTCGGTTTCTGATGAACCTGTCGCGCGTTCTCCGTCTCGGCATCGTCGTGGGCATCGCGCTGACCGTGGGATCCGGCACCGCCGCGCAAGCGATGACGACGCATGCCCCCAGCCCTGTGCGGATGGAGGTCGTTGGCGGAGAACCGTGGTCGGCTCCCGCCTATCCCGTCGACTGCCAGATCGCCAGCGGACAAGTCACCTGCACACCGACCGATCCAGGAAACGTCACACCTCAGCAGTGCTTCATAGGCGTCTCTCTGGGCGGCGAAAAGGCGACGGTCTGCACGACCTACGAGGGGCACGCGCGGGCGATCCAATCCGACGGAGGCAAGGCGCTCACTGTGAAGTACGGGTGCAGCCTTGGCGATGCCGTCTGCGTCACGTTCGAGAATGCCGGTCGCGGGATGGCGTTGGCGGCGACCGGGATGATGTTCCTCGTCGCGGAGAACATGCGCTTCGATACCAGCAGCCTGTTGTGGACGGCGGCGGTCGATCAGTGGTCGTTCTGGCAGTGGGCGATCCTCATCATCACGTTCGGGGCGATGGTGTGGGCCATCGCCGCCGCGGTCGTCTCGGGCGACCGGGCCGAACTGGTCGGAGCGTTGGTGCGGTCCTTCATCGCGATCCCCGCAGTCGCGATCACGCTGTGGCTGACCGGACATCTGTTGAACGCGGTCGATGAGATGACCTGGTACATCCTCAACGGCGAGGGCCCCGCCAGCATGTACTCGACGTTGCAGTCGGTGATGTGGGCGGGCGGACAGGCGAACTACTTCTTCGCGTTCCTCATCCACTTCCTCCTTATGCTCGGGATGCTGCTGCTCATGCTGGTGTTCGCGTTCCGCAACATCGTGCTGGCCGCGCTGATCATGGTCGGTCCGGTTGCATGGATGCTGTTCCCGGTCCGCGGCATCGGACCGCAATGGGTGGTCCGGTATGTATCCGCGGTGATCGTACTGCTGCTGACGGGGCCGCTCACGATCGGGTTCGTGACCCTCATCATCAACGGCCTCGCCGGGGTGAAGACGATCTGGAACCCGCAGTCCTGGCCGCTGCTGGTCGGGCTCGTGTTGGTGGCGTTCGCGCCGTTCGCGATCTTCGGACTGTTCAGCTTCGCCGGTGCGGTCGCCGCCGACGGTGTCGGGTCCCGTCTCGGCTCGCACGGCGGGCGGATGGCCACCGGCGCCGCCCGCTCCGCTGCACAGATCCCCACCCGCCTGGGCGGGCTACCCTCCGGTGTGCGCCCGGCCGGCAGCTCGTCCGCATCCACCGGCCCCTCTCCGAGGTCCGCCTCGACACGCTCGACGTCGGCGAATTCGCCGCGCGGTGCGCTCTCTCCCGCCCAGACCCGCACCGCCCCGTCGAGCGGTCCTGGGTCGAGCGGTAGTGCCGGGAAGCCCGCGCCGTCACGTCCGCCGGCGACGTCGCCGCAACCTCCGACCACGGATGGGAGATCGTTATGACCGCCACACCCGAGTACGCGCGCCCTGTCCGGTTGCCGCGCCGGTCACGGCAAGGCGTCGTGATGGGCATGGACCCCTGGCAACTCGCCTTCCTCGCCACGGCGGCGCTGATCCTGCTGGTGTTCGTGAACAGGTTCGGCCCGCTGGGGCTGTTGTATGGGGCGCCGCTGTATCTCGGGTTCGGCGTGACCGCGCTCACCAGCATCCACGGGGTCTCTACCCCGCGGATGGCCGGGCTGTGGCTGATGAAGCAAGTCCGGCACGCCGGCGGCGCCACCACGCACACGTTCCGCCCCGAACGGCCACGCCTGGCCGGGACGCTGAACCTTCCCGGTACGCGGGCCTCGATCCAGCTGTGGGACACCGGCCAGGCCGGCGCCGTCTACAACCCCCACGACCGGTCCGTGTCCGTGATCGCAGAGCTCGAGGTGCAGGGGTTTTTGATGCATGACCTGCCGGAACGGTTCGACCTGGCCGAGCAGTTCGACCGGGTCCTGGGCCCGTTCACGCAACGCCCGGGGGTGAAGCGAGTGACGTTGCAGGAACGCACCTTGCCGACCACGATCCGCGCCGCCCGGGAACACTACGACACCGTCCGCCGCGTCCAAGACCTCAACCCGGACTCCCCGGTCGCGCACAACTATCAGGATGTGATGGACCGGTCCGAACGGTTCGAGGTCGCCCACCGCAACTACCTGATCCTCACCCTCGACCTGGTCGTCCTCGGCTCACAGCTGAAGGCGCTCGGCGGTGGCCAGGACGCGATTCTCGCCCTGGCGCAGATCGAAGCCGGCAACCTCGCCGACGCCCTGACGGCGGCGAAGATCACCGTGCGCCGCTGGCTGACCCCGCGCGACGTCGCCGCTCTGGGGCGGCTCGCGTTCGACCCGGAGTTCGCGGCGGTCGTGCAGAACCGTCCCGATGCCCTGACCGGGGTGGACCCGGTGGCGATTGGGCCGATGTATCTGGACGAACCCGCGCACCGCAACGGGATTGTCGTCACCGACTCGGGCGTGCACACCACCCTGTGGGTGCACGAATGGCCGCGCTCGGACTCGCCCGTCGGGTTCCTCGCCCCGATCGTGTTCGCCCGGCACCCGAACACCGGGGAGGCGATCACCCACATCCTGTCCATCGTGCTGACGCCGGTGCCGGTGTCGAAGGCGTTGAAGCGGATCCGGGAGGAGAAGAAGGTATGGCGGGGCAACGAGTCGCTGCGGGCGAAGCGGGGCGCGGACGGGTCGGCAGCGGACGCCGCGGACTGGCGCGCGCTGGAGCAGCAGGAGCAGGAGATCGCGAACGGGCACGGCGAGTTCCACTACGGCGCCTACCTCACCATCACCGCGCCCGACGAGGAACGCCTCGACCAGGCCTTGGCCGGGATGCGCAACGCGCTGTCTCGTGCCGGGATGGAGGCGCAGGTCTTGTACTGCCAGCAGGCCGAAGCGTTGATGGTGAACGCGCTGCCGATCGGGTTGGGGATGAAGTGATGGCCCGCCACACCGCCACCTTCACCCCCGCCGACCTCACCCGCCGGCAAAAGAAGGAACTGCGCCGCCAGATCGCCCAAGGGGCACCGCCCGAGAGGCCAGCACGGTCGTCGAGGAAAGACCGTTCTCTCCCGGAGGCGGCGGTGCCCGGTCCGTTCGGGCCGGGGCTGGTGCAGGGCGGGTACTGGAATCTCGCGAAAGCGGTCATCCCGGCCCATCAGGCCACCTCGCAGCACATCGCCGGGATCTACCCGTTCGTAGCCGACTCCGGGCTCGGTCACCGGGGCCCGATCCTGGGGGTGGATTTGAACGCGGACGCGCTGTGGCATTTCTCCCCGTGGGAGGCGTATGTCGACTCCACCGAACGCGGCACCTTCTCCACCAACATCCTCGTGCTCGGTGCGTACCGGGGTGGGAAATCCGCCACCGTGAAAACCCTCGTGACCCGGTCGATCGCGTTCGGGCACCAGGTCGTAGTCCCCTCCGATCCGAAAGGCGAATGGGTGGCCGTGGCCGAAGCCATCCCCGGTGGGCGGGTGATCCGCCTCGGCGGCGGCACCGGTACCCGCCTCAACCCGCTCGACCGCGGACCCCGCCGGACGGACACGACCGATGAGCAGCACGAGCAGATGGTCAAGCAGCGCCGCATCGGCACCCTGATCGCCCTCATCGAAATGACCCTCGGGTCTCGGCTGACCGCGGTCGAGCATGCCGCAATCCTCGACGCCCTCGACCGGTGTATCGAACACACCGGCGACCAGCCGACGCTGCGCGGCGTCTACGAGCAACTCGGGCATCTCGCCGCGGACACGGATGCCGCCTTCCACGCCGCGGACGGCGCCATCCAACCCCGGTTCGTGCTGCGCAGGTTCGTCGAGGGCGATCTATCCGGCCTGTTCGAAGACGCCTCTACCGTCACATTCGACCAGGACGCCCCCATCGTGGTCACCGACACCAGCGAACTGTTCGCCCGCGGCGACCTGGCCGCGCAACTGACCCAGGTGTGCTCCACCGCGTGGATCCAAGCCGTCATCAGCGACCGAGCCGCCCACCGCACCCGCTACGTGGTGCGTGAAGAAGGATGGCGGGACATGACCTCGCTGGCATCCCTGCAGATGTTCCAACAGTGGCTCAAACTCAGCAGGCATTACGGGATCAGCAACATCGTGATCCTGCACAAGATGGGCGACCTGGACGCGGTCGGCGACGCCGACTCCCTACAACGATCCCTCGCCTACTCGATCGTCGGGGACATCGAAAACAAGTTCATCTTCCGCGTCAACCACCAAGAACAAACCGCCCTCCGCACTCGGCTGAACCTGCCCGCCCCGCACGTGGAGATGGCCCGGCTGCTGCGTAAAGGCGAGTTCCTCGCCTACGTCGGCCAGTACTCCTACCTGGTGGACTGCTTCGCCACCTCCACCCCGTGGGAGTACGACCTGTTCGCCACCGACGACGCCGTCACCCCCGCCGACCACAACGACGCCGAGCTCCGGCTGATCGACCCCACCACGCTCGACACCTACTGGCCCGGTCCCGACCCCACCCCGGAAACCAGCCTGGACGGGTGGCTCCTCCCCGATACCCGCGACCTCACAGAGGAGCTCTGATCATGAGCACCGTCACCCACCCCCGCACCTATGCGACCGTGACCGGCCCCCACGCCACCTTCGTCACGCTCGACGGGCACACCGAACCGATCACCGCCACCGGGGGCGAAGACATCCGGCACACGATCCTGCGCCGCGCCACCGACGAGGCCCGCCGCACCGGAACCCCGGTCGAACTGGTCACCTCCGGCGACCGCGGCGACCACCACCTCCTCATCGGCACCGATGGGGCCCTCACCCCGGTCACCCCTGTCACCACCGCATCCGACTCCACGAGCAGTTCCGACGACGCCCACAACAGGGGGCAGGGAAAGGAGGTGAGGGAACAGACTCCACGGCCGGATGGCCTCCGCGCAGGACCGCTGCCGGCTGTGGAGTCCCCCACACGCCCCACCTTCCTCACCTCCACCATCGACACTCCCGCCGCTTCTGCCTGGTGGCGGGGCGCGCTCGCCCGCCTCGGAATCACCGTGCGCCCCTCGGCGGCACAGCGCGAGCGGGCCGCGTGGACGGCGACCGTATCGCGGCAGTGGGCGGGATGCCGCACGATCGCCGTCGCGAACGGCAAAGGCGGCGTCGGTAAGACGATGACGTGCGCGATGCTCGCCGCCGTCTACGCAAGGGAAGGCAGCGGGCAGGTCCTCGCCTGGGACAACAACGACACCCGCGGCACCCTCGGCTGGCGCACCGAACAAGGCCTCTACGACACCACCCTCCGCGACCTACTCCCCGCCGCCCCCACCCTCCTCAGCCCGTCCGCAGGAGTGTCCGACATCACCCGGTTCGTGCACCACCAGGCCACCGACCGGTACGACGTCCTCCGCTCCAACCCAGAACTGCTCGCCACCGATCAACGCATCCAAGCGGCCGAGTTCGACTTGCTGATGCAGGTCGCCGCCCGCTACTACCGGCTCGTGATCTTCGACTCCGGCAACGATGAGTCCGCCGAACGGTGGCTGCGGATGATCGACTCCTCCTACCAACTCGTGATCCCCACCCTCGCAACCCCCGAGTCCGCCGAATCCGCCGCCCTCCTCCTGGACGCGCTCCATGGGCGTGACGAGCGTTCCGCGGCACTGGCCGCGAATGCCGTCGTCATCGTCACCCAATCCGAACCTGCTCTGACCGTGGCCCGTCGGATCGCGGACGGGTTCGCCCCGCACGTCCGCGCCGTCCAGATCGTCCCGTTCGATCCCGCCCTCAAAGCCGGGCAACTCCGCTTCGACGCCTTGCACCGGCGCACCCGGGACGCCTGGCTGGGCGCGGCCGCCGCGGCCGCCGAGGCACTCTGAAAGCGAGGGTTGGCCATGTCGCAGGGTGTGCTGGGGAAGACGGTCGCGATCACCATCGCAGGCGGGGTGATCCTGGCCGTCGCGTTCGGGTTCCTCGCCGAGGCGATCACGGGGCGTGTCTGCGGCACCCGCCCCACACCGGGCAACCTGTTTGCCGGCCTCGGGCTGGCGATCACCGGCAACCCGGCCGGGTACGCAATCCCCGCCGGGTGCGTCCTGCCGGTTGAGTGGATTCGAGTCGCCGACGTGGCCGCCGTCCTCCTCGTCGCCGGGCTCGCCGTGTGGCTGGTGAGGGCGGTGCGCCGGTACCGGGAATCGGACCGGGCATTCATCGCGGACCTCCGCACCCGGACCGGATTCGCCAGCACCTCCGAAATCCGCGACCATCTCTCCGCCCGCGCCGTGCTGCGTCGCGCCCAGCAACTCCGCCCCGACCTGGCCAGACCCACCCCTACCGACGTCGGGTGGCGAGTCGGGCGCGCCCGCGGGCAAGACGTATACGTCTCCATCGAAGACTCCGTCGCCCTCGAGGGGCCGCCCCGGTCCGGGAAGGGGTATCGGGTGTTGATCTCGGCGATCGTGGACTGGTCAGGACCACTGATCACCACATCAACCACAAACGACAACCTGACCGCGACGATGCGGATGCGGCAGGCCCGCGGGACCGTCCACGTGTTCGACCCGCAAGGGCTCTCCGGCATCCGTCACCCGCTCCGGGTCTCCCCGATCGTCGGCTGCGAGAACCCCCTGGTTGCAATGCAACGCGGGACCGCGATCATCACCGGCACCGCCCTGGGCGCCTCGACCACGAACGGAGAATGGGCCCAAGCCTCCGGTGTCGTCCTGGGCCGGCTGCTGCACGCCGCCGCCGTCGGCGGGAAGTCGATCGCGGAACTGTATGACTGGGGCACCAGCCCCGCCCAAACCCGAGACGCGGTCGACATCCTCAAGGCCGACGGCACACCCGGGTGGGGAGACAGCCTCGACGCCACCATCAGCGGGGACGAAAAACTCGTCTCCTCCATCTGGTTCGGCGTGCACGGCGCCGTCGCCCCGCTCGCCGTCCCGCAGATCCGCGACACCCTGCTCCCACACCCCGGCGACCCGACGTTCGACCCGCGCGAATTCCTCAACGCCGCGAACACCCTGTACTTGATCGGGTCCTCGTCGGGGGCATCGGCGATGGGCGGATGGCTCAGCGCTCTCCTGGATGACATCGTCGAAGTCGCCCGCACCACGGCGCTCGCCTCCCCCGGCTCCCGCCTGACCCACCCGCTCGGACTCATCCTCGACGAGATCGCGAACATGTTCCGATGGGGGAACCTGCCCCGCATCATGGCCGACGGCGGCGGCCGCGGAATCTGCACCTTCATCGTCCTGCAGGCTCTCTCCCAAGCCGAGACATCCTGGTCCCGGGCGGAGGCCGACACGATCTGGGCCGCCGCGACCGCGAAAGTGCTCCTCGGCGGGGCCAGCCACGTGAACCACCTCCGCGACATCGAATCCCTGCTCGGCACCCGCGACACCCAGCGCACGCTACGGTCCTGGACGACACGGGATGCCGGGCATTCCACCAACGAGCACCACGAACGCCGCCCCCTGATGTCGGTGGATGAGATCCGGCGTCTCCCGCCCAGCACCGGGCTGCTCGCCTACCGCAACCGGCGCAGCGTGCTGCTGGAACTCACCGGGTGGGACGAACGCCGCGACGCCGCCACCATCCAAACCGGCAAACACCAGACCGAGCAAGAGCAACGCGACGTGTTCGAGACACGACGCCCGTCCGCCCCCTCCCGGGCGGATGCAACGGAGGCGGTGATCGACGAATGAGCAACC
Organism: Microbacterium sp. HA-8; assembly: GCF_046111165.1. NCBI lineage: Bacteria > Bacillati > Actinomycetota > Actinomycetes > Micrococcales > Microbacteriaceae > Microbacterium > Microbacterium sp. HA-8. The sequence goes on along the minus strand of NZ_CP162025.1, from coordinate 259,919 downwards.
ACCGCAAACCCCCGATCATGAACCTGTACCGGTCCGGGTTCCTCCGCTCCCCGGCCTGGTTCGCCCGCCGGGACCGCTGGTTCACCCAACAGGCAGCGCTCGGGTGGCCACTGGTCTGCGCGGCCTGCGGTCGTCCCGCGTCGAAAAGGCAGCTGCAGTTGCACCACCTTGACTACACCGGGGTGACGATCATCCAGGGGCGGTACAAGGCGCTCGAGGCGCATGAGGACCTCATCCCGTTGCACGCGTACTGCCATGACCTGCTGCACCGCCTCATCGACCGCGACGTGGTCCTCTCCCGCAACCGCACCCGCCGAGACGCCACCCGCCTCGCCCTGGAACGCCTCCGCCCCGCTCTGCAATCCCCTGACGGGAGCCCGTCATGAATGACTACGAAGACCCCATCGATCTGGACGATGCGATCGCCGCGGACCTAACCGAGCTCGAACCCGACATCCGTTACGCCGGCTCCGCCCCGATCGGCGGGCACGTCGTGGACTGGCGCACCCTGACCGATCGGGATGCCCGCACTGAATGGCAGGCGTTGCGGGCGTGGGTGGAATGGTTCACGGTTCGGTATCGGATCTCCGAGTCCGTGGTTCCGCCGTGCTGGTACCAGCACGGGCATCTCGTCGAGGAACTCTCCGCCCTGCACGCCGCGCACACGGCCGCGTTCGACCGGTCCGATACCGGGTTCGGGCCGATCGGGTTCCACGAACGCCTCAGCCTCGCCATCCCCCGACTATCCCGCGCGTACTTCGGAGGATGCGCACGCGGACACGACCCCGCAAAACCCCGCTCCTGGAACACGAACGAGCAGGAATGGGACGCGTGGACCTGCCAGGCCCACGCCCACTGAGACCCCACCCGGGCGTCTCACCAATGAAAGGAAGCAGAGATGACCACCAAGATCCCGGTCGCCATCGAGGGGAACCTCACCGGCGACCCCGAACACGGCACCGGCGAATCAGGCAACGAGTATGCCCGCTTCACCGTCGCGGTCAACGACCGGCGCCTCAACGAGACCACGAACCGGTGGGAAGACGCCGGCACCGTGTTCCATCGGGTCGTCGCGTTCAACCAACAGTCCCGGCATATCGCCGACTCGCTCCGCAAAGGCGACAGCGTGATCGTCGCCGGGGACCTGCGGTTCGGGACCTACACCGACAAGGAAACCGGGCAGACCCGCGAAACCCGCGACATCGTCGCGGACAACGTCGGCGCGTCCCTCAAGTTCTCCAGCGTCGAGGTGGACCGCACCCCAAAAGCTGAAAGGCCCGCAGCAGACGCTACGGGCCCGACAGCAGTACCGGCCTCGTACGCCGGCACCGGAGTGATCCGCTGACCTGAACCAACAGGAGCGGGGTGAGAGTCACTGTACTCTCGCCCCGCTCCGCTGCATATCCAACGCTCCCAGCCGTACGCGTGATGTAGATGCCACCCCGACTCGGTCTTGAAGACGTCAAAGACAAGACCTCCCCGACGCAGTCGGCTGCCTGGGGGGCCACCCACACAGCCCGTTGCCGTGCCTCAAGCGGCGGACCAGATTGACTCCCGCAAGCGCATCGGAGTGTCCATCACGCGCCACCCCCCGCGCCCGCATAGAACGTGCGCTCAGGGATGTCATGCTTTGGCGATGGCTGCCACTCTTCGGTCACATGTTGATCATGTGGCCGGCGAGGCCGTGGAAGGCTTCCTGCACGGCTTCGGACAGCGTCGGGTGCGTGTGCACGTTGCGGGCCGCTTCGAGGGCCGTGAGGTCCCACTTCTGCGCGAGCGTGAGCTCGGGGAGCAACTCGGAGACGTCGGGGCCGATCAGGTGGCCACCGAGCAGCTCGAGGTGCTCGCCGTCGGCGATGAGCTTGACGAAGCCGATGGGCTCGCCGAGGCCGTTCGCCTTGCCGTTCGCGCTGAACGGGAACTTCGCGACCTTGACGTCGTAGCCGGCGTCGCGCGCCTGCTGCTCGGTGAGTCCGAACGAGGCGACCTGCGGCGAGCAGAACGTCGCGCGGGGCATCATCCGGTAGTCGCCCAGCGTCTGGGTCTCGGCCTTGCCGATGGTCTCGGCGGCCACGACGCCCTGCGCCTCGGCCACGTGGGCGAGCTGCAGCTTGGCCGTGACGTCTCCGATGGCGTAGATGCCGGGGACATTGGTGCGCATGTAGTCGTCGATGTCGATCGCACCGCGGTCGGTGAGCTTCACGCCGGTGTTCTCCAGGCCGAAGCCCTCGACGTTCGCGGCGAAGCCGATCGACATGAGCACCTTGTCGGCCTCGATCGACGCGGGCGCGCCGTCCTTGGGCGTGTAGGTGACGGTGACCTTGTCGCCCGAGTCCACGACGGTCTCGACCTTGGTGGAGGTGAGGATGTCGACGCCGTACTTCTTGTACTGGCGCGCGATCTCCTTGGAGACGTCGACGTCCTCGTTCGGGAGCGCCCGGTCGAGGAACTCGATGATCGTGACCTTGACGCCGTAGTTGACCATGACGAAGGCGAACTCCATGCCGATCGCGCCGGCACCGACGATGACGATCGAGCGCGGCAGCTCGCGCGTGAGGATCTGCTCCTCGTACGTCACGACGTTGTCGCTCAGCGTGACGCCGGGAAGCAGGCGCACCTTGGAGCCGGTCGAGATGATCGCGTTGTCGAAGGTGAGCTGCTCGGTGGAGCCGTCGGCCTTCGCGACGGTGATCGTGTGCGCGTCCACGAACGAACCGCGACCCTCGTACTCGGTCACCTTGTTCTTCTTCATGAGGAAGTGGATGCCCTTGACATGCGTCTCGGCCACCGTGCGGCTGCGGTCCCACGCGGTGCCGAAGTCGAACGTCACGTCACCGGAGATGCCGAACAGCTCGGCCTGGTGGTGGAAGACGTGGGCCAGGTCGGCGTTGCGCAGGAGCGCCTTGGAGGGGATGCACCCGACGTTCAGGCACACACCGCCCCAGTACTTCTCCTCGATGATGGCGACCGAGAGGCCGAGCTGAGCGCTGCGGACGGCTGCGACGTACCCGCCGGGGCCCGCGCCGAGAATGACGACATCGTAATGAGGCATGACCCGTGATTTGCTTCTTTCGACTCTCGAATAGGTTCGTCCTGCCCTGAACAACGGGGGCATGTTAGCCGATGCGCCAGCCACGGTCGACGTTAAGGCTGTGCGCGGAGACACCCCGGTTGAACAGGAGGAACTTCACGGCGTCGATGACGTCGTGAAGTTCTGCGAGCTTCCCACCGGGGGTCCGGCTTTCGTATGCTGCAACCGCTTCAGGTCGCGAAGCCCAGAAGGGGCTGTCGCCGATTATCCCCGGATGGAGAGCGTTGACCCGGATGGGTGCAAGCTCATGCGCCAAGGTGTTCATTAGCCCATCGATGCCGCCATTGACCGTGGACACTGTGGTGGATCCCGGGTACGGTGCGTCCTTGGCGCGGCCCCCAAACAGGACGATACCGGAGTCCACTGACGGCTCGATGCGGTCAACGAGTGTGTGGACGGTTTCGGCGTAGCCAATCAGTTTAAGGGTGATGAGTCTCCTCGCACGAGCGAGGTTGTAGTCACGGATGGTATTCGCATCGCGCTCGATCGCGCTGAGCACGATTCCATTAAGGCGGCCGATGCCGTCCAGTTGCGCAGCGATGCCTTCCGGCTCGGACAGGTCCAGGGCGATTCCGTGCGCCAAGGGGCCGAGCTCGGCCGCGACAGATTCAGCTGTCTGTCTACTTCGGCTGGTCACGATGACACGGTCACCGCTGGCCACGAGGTCCTTTGCTAGTTCCAGCCCAATCCCGCTCGAACTCCCAGCAATGAGCACCGTACGATCAGTCACGATCTCTCCTTTGATTGGACGACTGCTCCCTGACATCCGGGAGCATCCCTCTGCAATTCGGGTAACGCATCACAGTAGGTTTCGTCTCGTGACTTCTGCGATAGCGCCCCAGTCGGATGTCGCGAGCTCAGGATCGGCTAGGGCTCGTTCGAAGACCGAGAACAGGGCGGGCATCGTGGCGGGCTTCACGCCGCCGGCCTCGGCGAGGTCTCGAGCCAGGCCGAGGTCTTTGTACCCGAGCGCCATCGAAAAGGCCGGCGGCGTGTGTCTGTGCGCGGCGATCTCTCGCCCGTACTCTGTGTAGGCCACGCCGGCGAAGAGGCTGCTAGTGAGCAACTCGACGAACACTGAGGGATCGACGCCGCGCCTTTCGACCATCGTGACCGATTCGCCTAGAGCCTGCAACACGTGGATGAGGTTGTAATTGACCGCGACCTTGACCGCATTCGCGTCGGAGGGGACTTGCCCGATCCGCCAGACTCGTTTGCCTATCTGATTCAGATGAGGCAACACCGCGTCGATGTGGTCGCTGGCACCCGCGGCGAGCAGGTGCAGCTGCCCTGCGGCTGCCGCGGACGGGCGACCGAGAACGGGGCTGGACACATATCCCGCGCCGGCCGCGGCGAATCTTCCCGTGAGTTGGTCAGCCGCTGTCGGGCTGATCGAGGCCAGATTCACATGGATGCGGCCCGTTCTTGTCGTTCCATCGTTCAGAACCTCTTCTGCAGCCTGATCGTTGGCGAGCATGCTGAAGGATATATCTGCAGCGAGCGCCTCAGACGGCGTCGCCACCGGCACAGCACCGATGGCCACGAGATCTGCGAGGGGGCCGGGGGATCTGTTCCAGACCAACACACTGTTTCCTGCGGCGATGAGTCGAGCCGCGATCTTTGACCCCATCGCGCCGACTCCGAGAAAACCGAGAGTCGTCACGACTGACCGCGTCCCCATGTCGTGTTCAGGTGCGACTGACTATCACGATTGGTGTTGAGTGGACCATCGATCGTGTAGTACTGACGGCCGGCGACGATGAGCTCCTCCGCAGGGAACTTGGTGATGACTTCGCATCCATCGGCGGTGACGACAAGCTCCTCCTCGATCCGCGCGGCTCCCCACCCATCCGCTGAAGGCCAGTAGGTCTCCAGCGCAAACACCATGCCCTCCTCGATCGTCTCTGGATGATCGAACGAGGTCAACCGTGAGAAGATTGGCTTCTCCCAGATCGACAGCCCTACGCCATGCCCGTACTGCAAGGCGAAGGCTTCCATCTCGTTGGCGAAGCCGAACTCCTGTGCCTCGGGCCACACTGCCACGATGTCGGCCGTCGTCGCCCCTGGCTTCACGAGGGCGATCGCGCGGTCCATATACTCCCGAGCACGTGTGTAGGCGTCGCGCTGCTTGCTTGAGGCGGAGCCCACAGCGAATGTGCGGTAGTAACACGTGCGGTAGCCGTTCCAACTGTGCAGGATGTCGAAGAACGCCGGGTCGCCGGGCCTGATGAGCCTGTCCGAGAAGACGTGCGGATGCGGCGAGCAGCGCTCACCCGAGATTGCGTTGACTCCCTCGACGTACTCCGAGCCAAGGTCATAAAGCGTCTTTGCGACCACCCCGACGGCCTCGTTCTCCCTCACGCCAGGACGTAGGAACCGGTGTAGCTCCTCGTATGCGGCATCGACCATCGATGCAGCCTGGGTGAGCAAGCGAATCTCGTCGGGTGTTTTGATGCGCCGCGCCTCCATGAACACCTGCTGGCCGTCGACGACCTCGATGCCCTCCTTCTGCAGGGCGATCAGCACAGGAAGCTCGATCACGTCGACCCCGAGGGGCGCGTGGGCGAGTCCGAACTTCTCGAGTTCGCGCTTGATCTTCTTTGCCAGATCGGTCGCCATCTCGGCGTCCGGCGGGAAGGCGCCTCGCAGCGTCGAAAGACCCGCTCGTGCGCCTGACTCCAGTCGTGGCCGCTTGGCGCCCTCGTGGGGCGCGTGTGGGTCCGCGTCCATTTCGGATGTCGTTACGTCCAACCAGGGGTTGTACAGTGCGTGGTGCTTGGCCGCCGAACCGAAGTCCCACACGATCGGATCGGTGTTACGGGTGAGTAGGGCGAACCGGATCAACTTGTCCATCGCCCACGTGCCGATATGCGTCGCGCTCATATAGCGGATGTTCGAGAAGTCGAAGGCCAAGACTGCGCCCAAATCGGATCGATTGAGTTGCTCCTTCAGCCTTCTTAAGCGCGCATCCCGTAGTCGCTCGAAGTCAACACGCGCTTCCCAGTCGACCGCATTGGTTCCTGTTGTTCCGGTGTTCTTCATCAGATTGCAGCGATCGCGTCAATCTCGATGGAGGCGCCCTTGAAGAGCGAGTACACCCCGATCACGGTGCTCGCAGACGGCTCGTCGACTCTGACAACCCGGTCGCGCGTGTCCCGCCAGATCCCCAGCTTCTCCTGATCCAGTTCGGTGATGTAGACATTGACGCGGACGAGGTCATCGAATGACGCACCGCCCGCCTTGAGAGCGCGTTCGAGCTCAAGGTAGGTGAGTTCGATCGCGCGCGCGAAGTCCGCGGGCACCGAGCCGTCCTCTTCGAAGCCCACCGCGCCCGATACGAATAGCAAGTCCCCGGCGCTGACCTTGACACTGTCGGCGATACCCGGGATGACGGGCGCTGGATTGTGAGTGATTCGTCCGTTGGCCATGTCCACTCCTCAGAAGGTGAGAGGGAGGACCGTCCGCCGCGTCGACGTACTCGAGAGCTCCCTAGATCTGTTCAGTCAGAACGATCATACATGGATCCAATTGTGAAGTGGTACTCAAATCCCCCTCAGGCCCGCGGTGGGATTATCGTGTCGTCCTGGCGCAGAACCTGACGCACGGATTGCAGTCGATTGATGTGCGCGGGTGCCGGCTGCCCGTCGAACTGTAGAGGACTCTCGCCCAGCGGCCCTGTCACGAACCAGATCCCACGAGCCGCCCGGTCCGTGTCGTTGCGGTACAGGTGCGGACGGTGCGAGTCGAAGCATATTGAGTCACCCACATGCAATGTGAACGAGTCGAAATCGAGGAGGAGCGTCAACTCACCCTCTATCAGATACCCGTACTCGGTCCCAGAATGTCGCATGAGCTTGCCTTCGGCTGAACTGGATGCACCCGGCTCATACGTCATAATCAGCGGATCGACCCCACGGTGCCCGGCATTCGCGAGTCGCTCCCAGGTGACACCGTTTTCCATCTCGATGGTGGGATTCGCCTCTGCGCGTTGTACTCCGAGGCGCTGAATCTCCCGCAGCGCAGCGGTCGGCGCGGCATCCGACGGGACGATCTCCAGCAGCTCGTCCAGGGATACGTTGAGGTGCGACACAAGTGCGTACAGCGTCGTGACGGAAGGATGGATCTTCCCAGTTTCTACTTGCGAGAGCATGCTCGGGGAGACCCCTATCGCTGAGGCAACCGCACGCAGACTCAGCTTCTGCTCTTCACGTGTTGCGCGGAGTCGTCGGCCCAGTTGCTCCTTCATGTCTCCTCCTCCATCTCTGGTCGGTTCGATCACAGGTGCGGAAGACGGAAGGTATTGAGTGTCGCTTCCGGACTTCGGCGGTTCGGGCTGGTTGGCGGTGTCCACACTCCGAGAATAGCGTCCTGCTGTCGTAGAACTGTCCAGGCGTTCAGTGTTCCTTGACGCACCGAACGCCTTCTGCGAGGCTGGACGGGCTACTGGGCGCGTTGCGTGGCCCGGAGGAATCTCATCGAAGGAGAGACTAATGACTGACGATGTTCGCATTGCGACCGTGGAAATCGCGGGCCCCGGGCGGAATCTTCTCAATCCCGAGGTGCTCCAGAGCATCGAGGACCAACTAATCGCTGCGGCAAATGACGCGGCGGTGGCCGGCATCATACTGACCGGAGCCGGCGACGATGCGTTCTGCGGCGGCCTTGATGTGCCGGCGATCAAGGCCGGCGCTGATCCCGTTCCCTTTTACCAGGGCTTGATCCGCGTGCTCAAGCTGCTGCCGACCTTGCCGAAGCCCGTTGCCGCAGCCGTGAACGGAGACGCTCTGGCGGGCGGCGCAGGATTCGTTGCTGCCGTTGACTATGTCGTCTCCGTCCCGGACGCGAAGATCGGCTCTTACGAAGTCAGCGTCGGAGTATGGCCGATCGTCGCTCAAGTCGCCCTCATCAAGAGGCTTGGGGCCCGTGCTGCGATCGAGAACATCGCCAGCGGCGAGCCGTTCACGGCGGAACGCGCGCGGGAGGTCGGGTTGGTCAATGCGCTCGCACCTGCTGACAGGGTCATCCAGGCAACCGAGGACTGGCTTCGATTGGTCGCCCGCGGCGGTGCCACGGTTGCCGGCGGGCGCCCGTCTGTCTATCAGGTCGAAGAGATGGCCTATGGCGATGCACTGGACGCGGCGCTGCACAGCATCACTGCGGCCTACGCCAAGTAGCACACACGTTTCAGGCGGTGGACGAGCTTTCGTCCACCGCCTGAAACGTGGGTGCTACCGGTCAATCCTGATTTCAGATAATTGCTGAGCGCTCTCCGACCTGGTGCCAGCTTCGGTTCATGAAGACGAGTCCTTCGCGCTCCGGTTGCTGATCGAGTTCTGCCGCCGTGTAGTTCGACTCGATCGCCTGTGCGATCACGATGGTCGATCCGCTCGCCTCCAGCCGATTCACCACCCGCGCGCGGATCCACGTGCGAACCGCATCAAACACCACTTCCCCGGTTGGGAGGCGGGACCAGATGGTCGAGTCCGCGAATCGGTCGATTCCGCTCGTCGCGCCAAGTTTGGCGATCTCGATGCTGTCTGGGCCGATGAAGTGGACGACGACAGTATTGGCATCTTTCAGGACGCGCGCACTCGAGGACGACGATGACACGGAGAAGATTAGCAGCGGCGGATCGGCGCTCATAGAGGCGACCGATGTGGCCGTGAGGGCGACTGGGCCGGTTCCTGCGTCTGCCGTTACGACGGTCACGCCAGCAGGATGCCGACGGAAGATCGCCCGGAAATCGTCTGCGGAGAGCGTGTCCAGGACCAGAGCGCCACCCCCACTGCTCGACTCCTGCGCGTGCTTCGGGGTAGGGCTTTCTGACGTCATGACTTCTACCATCCTTGGTGTGTGTCCAGCCGGTTCTCGTATGTGCCATCGCAGCGAACACTTTATTGTGACTTCTCACATCCGGGCCTTGTGTCCAGCCAGCATTTCAAGACCGGCTCGTCGCAGCGACCTGTGTTTATTCTGACTTACTTTTTATCGGAAGTCCAGCCTTGTGCGCGGGGTTGAGTTTGACGAATCACCGAGTCAGGTCGCTGTGAGGGCCGTCCCTCCCGCTAGTCGCCGGACTGTTGATCTGACCGATCAGGATGGTGTCGGCGACGATTACTCGGGGCTTGTCGACGCGAGTCCGGTTGGGGCCGGCTGTCTACGCAGGGGCGGTCCCGTCACGAACCGCGGTGCCCAGATCATCGGCGTCCACACGGGAGAACCTGGGTGTCCCTTAGCGTCGGGCGACGACGTGAAACGGGGCGCCCCATGACTCTCCGCCCGATAGCGAGCGCCTCTGCCCTGCGGGTGACGATGCGTCATAGACACCACGAAGACCTACCAGCCGGGGCCGCTCCCGCGAACAGGACACACTCGATGTCGTCTTGGCTGCGCCCGACCGCCTCGAGGCAGTCAACCCCACACGCGAAGCAATTGCGTTCGCCGCCGCATGGAAGCACCCGAAGCCAGGAGAGTCGGAAGCCGTTTCTGCGCCAGGCCGTCCCCGCGCGCCCGCAAGGCTGGATCAGCTGGAACGATCGCCGACCGCTTGCGCGAAGCGCGTTAGCGCCACTCCCACCACACAGTGGGAAGTGCCTCGAGCGCCGCGACGGCCTCGTACGACCAGGAGCCGGCAAGGTCGAGCGTGGCGCCGGTCGCTTCGTGCTCGCGCAGTTCGAGGAGTTCAGCGTCGAGAATCGAGGGATCTTCACCCCGGCGACGCGCTCGATCCCTCGTCGATCCGCGCGAGCAGGGAGACGGGTGCTGCATCCGTCCGCTATCCGAGCAGGAGGTAGGACATCGTCATCGCACCAGTTCGCTATCCGGTGCCCGGCATCTTGCCAGGCTCGTCCGGGTCGGACGAGAGGTCAATGGCATCTACCTCAAGGTACTCACCGACAAGACTGGTTCGCTCATCGCCGCGGCTGCGCAATCGGGTCTGATTTTCGCGATGGGCCCGGCAGAGCTCGAGCGGCCGGTCGTCGTGTTTGGGGAGAAGGACGGGGTCGCGTTCCAGCTGCTCGACGGCTCGAAAACATGGTCGTGGACGCGAATTCATCGCTCGCCCTGCCGAGCGATGATCTGGTTCGCGCGAGAGAACAGCGAGTCGCCGGTGAGGATCGCGACGTTGTTGGCCCTCGCGCGCGTCGACCGCCTCGTCAAAGAGGTGGGCGTCACCGACCGAATTGCCGACGCCGCGAGCCGCTACCTCTATGAAGCCGTCGGCAAGCGGGTGCGGCCGGCGTTGGCGCTCATCACCGCAGCTGGACGATGTTGAGTATCGATGTCATCGAGGACGCGACAGCACTCGAGATGATGCACCTCGGTTCGCTGTACCACCACGATGTGAAGGATGCCCCTGACAAAATGCCGTGCGGTACCCAGTGCGCACGCAGTTTGGCCCGCCTTCACCAGCGATGCGAGTTCGCTGGATCGCTATGCGGTGAGTGTGCGGGCGAAGAGACCCCAGTCCGGCGAGGAGAAGCGATTACTGCTTTGGACGTCTCCCTTCTCGTTCGGCCATATGGATCCAAATGCCGATTGTTGGGGGAGGGGCTGGTTCGGGATCGAAGTGGCTCCCATCCCGAACCAGCCGGGGGCTCAAACCAGAGGCGTAACGGAATCCCCATCTTCGCGGCCGAGAAGGGCCTTCCCGTAAAGCTCGTAACCGAGCGCCGGAAGAACGAACGCGTGCCGTGACGCGACTGCCTGGTCACGCCAAAGGCGCTGCAACGGGTTCACTTCCGCGAAAGCTCCCGACCCGTGCGCGGTGAGCAACATCTCAATGGCGCGAGCGGTGTGCTCGACGATCCAGCCCACGTACGCACGATTTCGAGCTCGGGTCAAGTAGTCCGGATAGACGCCCTGAGCAGCGGGGATGTCGATCTCGTCAGTGGCGCGGTGGGCGAACCCTTCCGCAGCTTCCAGCAGCAGCGCGGCCTTGGCGATGTCGAGTTGGAATGCGATCGAGTCACTCTGTCGCTCGAAGCTTGTGTATGCGATGGCTTTCGAGTCTGCCTTCGAGATCACCCTCTCTAGCACGGCACGGCCCATGCCGAGCTGCGGGCCGACGAGAATGATGTTCAGCACGGGAATCCACCCCGCCCGGTAGACCGCGGGAGTGTCCTCGGTCGTGCCAGGGTAGGTGCCTCGCAAGGCAGGTTCCCCACGCATCACACGGTGATCGGGAACGAAAACGTCAGTCGCGCTGAGCGCGTTGCTTCCGCTCGAACGCATGCCGGCCACATGCCAGATGTCCTTGAAGCCGAGATCCGAGCGCGGGATCAGCAGTTGCGCGGTGTCAACGAAGTCACCATTCTCGTCGACGAGCTCGGCCCCGAGAATCGCCCACTGCGTGTGCCACGATGCCGAGTTGTAGCTCCACTCCCCGCTGACGAGGTACCCACCATCAACGCGCTGGGTCTTACCGTTTGTGGCTAGGACCACGGAGACCTTTGCGTTGCGATCCTCACCCCACACATCATCCTGCGCCTTCTCGGGATAAAGCGCGGTCAGCCAGTTCGCGATGTTGGTGAGCGCGACGACCCAGGCAGTCCCGCCGTCGCCCTTGCCGACGGCTGCGCCCACGTCGACCTGCGCACGAGAATCACCTTCATATCCTCCATACTTGGCTGGCTGCGTCACCCGGAAGGCTCCGATTGCCTCGAGGGCATCGATCGACTCCTGCGACACGCGTCGTTCTGCTTCGCCTTGCGCTGCGTTCTTCTCAATCAGCGGGCGGATCTCATCGATCCTCTCCAGGAGGGCGGAGATGTCAGGGGGCAAACTGCTATCGACCATGGAACGGTCTTCCTTTCGCTCTGAAATGGTTAGTGAAGTCTTCTGTAGCTCACTGCAGTGGAACACCGTTCAGCTCGCACCGGGTTCGGACAGGGTCTCGGTTCGCCCTCCCGCGATCTACTGGATATCCGAGGAGGATCGGGGCAGCGTTGTCGGCGCATCGACGCCTCCTTCCTCAACCCTGAGGTCAGGTTCAGCGCACGGATGCACTTTAGTCCTACCTGACGTTTTCACAGCCTGTGTAGTCACAATAAACGAGTGCAAGTTCCGAAAGCAACACTCGGCTTTACAGCCCGCCCCGTTCATGGGTCAGTCGCCGCCGGTTCAAGGCAGCTCATCTCCGAGCTTCCCGAAGCGAGCGGCCTGGTGGTCCTCGCGCCGATCAACATCGCATAGTGGCCGTTAGTCTGGCGCGATTTCGGCAGCAGTTCACCAGGCCGGATCGCCTCGACTGACACCCCTGTGGAGTCACGCGGGTCGCTCTCTGAACCTGTACAGGAGCTTCGACCGCGAAGCCCTGCTGTTCAATCGGCACAAGTGACTGTCGTGACCATTCGAACAGGATGTGTGCTATGCATCGAGATGGAGTGATGACCAATTGCTGGCCCCTGCAATACCGGACCCTCGGTCTGACGCGTGGCCTACCGCTGAGAAACTCAATGGCTGAGGGCACGACCACCGCGTCGACGACCGAAGCGGCGTCCATGCCCTCAGCGGTTGAGCCTTCGCTAAATCGGCATGACGAACTCGTCGATGCCGAGCAGCGACTTCCCGTACGTTTCCTTCGAAACGCCCACGTTCACCAACGCATGACGGCTTGCCGTTTCCGAGTCCCTCCATATCTGCTGAAGTGGGTTCACCGAGGCAAAGGCGGCCGAACCGATAGCAGTGAGCATTTTATCGATGGACTCTCGACATAGCACCGCTATGGTCGCCGCATCCATCCGAATACGTGCGCGCGTTGCCCAATCGATTTGACCACGATTGGTTACCGCGGCGGCATCGATGTCATAACTAGCTCGCCGCCCAAGCATGCGTGCAGTGTCAATCGCGTTCGCAGCCTCGGCGACCGCAATCTGGTTCGTCGGCGCGTCGCTCCCCTTTGCATACTTTGTGTTTGTGACGCCGCGCGTCGGAAGCTTTTCGAGAGCATAATCCAGAGCTGCCTGAGCAAGTCCGACTTGAGCCCCAACGAGCACTAGATCGTGGTTGGGGACCATAGGCGTGAGATATTCGAGCTCATCGGTGAACTCGGACGCGTAGTTTCCTTCGACTAGATTGTCAAAGCTTTGAGTGCGGTAGTCCGGCGCGAAAACCTCTGTGCCGACGACTGTGTTGCTCCCAGAGCCACGCATTCCTGCGACATACCACGTGTCTTCAAGCGTGACCTCGTCCATCGGAACGAGAGTCATCATCCGTACCGGTGCGCCATCAATCTCGACGACGAACCCGAGCTCCGCCCATTGTGCGTGGAGGGACCCTGACGCGTACGGCCAACGGCCGCTGATTACATAGCCACCGTCAACCTTGCGCGCCGATGCGGTAGGGCCGGCAGGAGGTTTCGTTACAGTGGTGATGCGTGCACGCGGATTCGCGCCCCAAATGTCGTCCTGGGCCTCGCGTGAGTAGGTGCCGACGTCCCAGGCGTTTGAGTTGAGCAACGCAAACGCCCAAGCTGTACCCCCATCTCCCCGTGCGATTTCGGCGGTGAGCTCGAACAGCGTTCGAAAATTGCTCTGGAATCCGCCATAGCGACGAGGAGTGCAGACCTGGAAGAGGTCAAGTTCTTCCAGCCCATCGATCACCACTTCGGAGACACGGCGGTCACGATCGCTGTCTGGGGCATGTTCATGGATAAGTGAGTAGAGCGATTGGGCGCGGCCGAGGAGGTCAAGGTTCGGCTGTGAGATTTCTGGAACGAACGAATGCGCACCATCTGACGCCGCAGTAGCCGATTGGACAGATTTCATTTGGATCCCTCTCCTTTGATAGACGACCATGTGTCGGCACCCTCGCCGACATCAGTCCTCATTGATCTCGTTCACTATAAATGAACATCTTCACGTGCGCCAGATGCGAGAAGGATTCCTTCCGACGCGGACTCCGCCGGCGAGACCTCGTGGGCCGTCCGTGTGAATTTAACCATCGACCGCCCCACAATTGCGCGACGAATCCACCACGCGCGGAGGGCGACCGAATCGAATTGCGAGGATCTGCGTATCGATCCCTCGGATGACCCGATTGGCCGATCATGCGGTGGTTTGAGCGCGAAGAGTCCATCGCCGACCTGTGCAAGACTGCCGTTTGTTGTGCGCGTCAGCACTGCTCAAGCCGGCGATTCCCGACGCTGCTCGCTCCTGAGCGATCAGTTCCGTGCGGCCAGGCGCCGGCCGGATCGGCCGTACAAACAGCCGGATCGCGTCTGCCGCGACAAGGCACACTCGTCGAGCGTGATCCGTAGGCATCTATATGGGCGCAGCATCATCGCCGACACCTCGAACCCTCTCCTCAGCACGGACACCGCACACGCCGCGGACTGAAGGGTGGCCGGCCAGTGAACGACGACGTCGACAACTACATGGCCCGAAACACCGTCGAACGAGGATGAACGAAGACGATAGGCGATGGCGCGAACCCGCGGCCGGTTACGACAAGCTCGCCCCCACTTGCCGCTGCGGGCGCTCTTCTCGGGCCCCATCGCTTTCTGGCTGAAGCGGTTAGGAGACGTGTCTCGATGCGGAATAGCTTGCAAGCCGCACCGTTCAGAGGTTCCGTCTTGCCTCACGTCAAGATGTCCGGGAGTGAGTGATGCTTGCCTCACGTGAAATGTCCGCGTAGCTCAGGCGGCGGGGCGGGTGCCCTGGGTGCGGGCGGCGGCGAGTTCGATGAGTTGTTGCTGGATCTGGTTGATCCGTCGGGTGATCCGTGCCGGGTTCAGCTTCGCATGCTCGCGCTCCAGTCGGGCGCGGGTCTTCTCGTCGAGCACACCGGCGTCGAGCAACCGCTGGTAGGGGGTACGTGGCTTGTCGTAGACGCGCTTCTTCCGGCCGGCTGCGGTGTGGGTCCAGTCGATCGCTTTCACGCAGGGCAGCAGATGGTTCTTGCGGGCCATCACGAAATCCCAGAGCTCGTTGAGCAGGGTCATCTCCGCCTCGGTCTCGTAGCGGTAGCGGAACGCGTGTTTGCGGACCCAGTCGCCGTTGCGTTGCTCGACGTGCGCGTTGTCGTTGTGCTTGTAGGGACGCCCCCGGGTGACGGGGATCTCCTTCTTGTCCGCCCAGGCGATCACGCCCCAGTTCATGAACTCGGATCCGTTGTCGAAGTCGAGCCCGGCGACCGGGACGGGCGCGTTCTTCACCATCCATTCCAGGGCGCCGTGCACGTGCACGTAGGCGTTGTTGCGGATCGTGCGCAGCATCGTCCACCCCGCGACCGGGTCGGTGCCGGTCAGGGTGCGCAGGAACTCGCCTTTGAGGGAGTGGCCGCAGTGCGCGACGGTGTCCAGCTCCAGGAACCCCGGGACGGTCAGCGGGGCGTCCATGCTGGTGCGCGTCGGGATCGAAGAGCGCAGGATGTGGGACGGCTTCGTGCCCGAGACCGCGACCGGGTAGGCGGCGTCCTTGTGCGGTTTCAGGTACCGGTCGATCGTCGCGGCGCTCATCGATCGCAACTCGTCCAGCACCTCCGGTGTGACCCGCTGCTCGACCTTGCCGAGCTCACGGAAGCGGACGAGGCGTTCGAGGGTGTCGTCCATGATCGCCGCGAAGTACTTTCCCGACGGCTGCCCGGACAGCCGCCAGACTTCTTGCAGCACCACGAGCGCATCGTAGGAGTACTTCCGCTCACGCGGCTTACGCTGCTGATCGCGCGCGGCACCTTTGCGTGCGTTCGCGGCACGGATCGCGCGGCGCGCGTGATCACGCGTCCAGCCTGTCGCGTGCACAAGCTCGTCCAGCAGCCGGCCCTTCTCTTCCTTGCCTGCTTTCGCATACTCGCGGGCGAACTTCTTCGTGATCTCACGGCGCGCCGCCATCGACAACTCCCTGCTCATCACCCCAGGGAACTACGCGGACATTCCTACGTGAGGCACGCGCAGCCCTTCCCGGACCTTTTAGCTGAGTCTCGTCGGGTTCTTGACAACCAACAGAGTGTTCTGCGAACATAAACAAAATTTGGACGCTGACGTGCTTCGTCCCAGTCGAAGTAGTTGCCTCGCCTGCCCGAGCGGCTCATGTGAGCGCCGCCGTCCCTTCATGGAGAGGAAGATCAATGACGCTGACCAACACCGAGGTTCCTGGCTTTCGCGCAGGTAAGTGGGTTCTCGACCCAACTCACAGCGAAGTAGGCTTCCACGTTCGTCACATGATGGTCTCGAAGGTTCGGGGCGCTTTTGGTGTAAAATCAGCCACTCTGATTGCGTCTGACAATCCCTTGGATTTCGTCCTCCACGCTACGGTCGACGCAGCATCCGTAAATACGAACTTGCAGATCCGCGACGACCATCTTCGATCGGTCGACTTTCTCGACGTCGCACGATTCCCGACGATGGAATTTGTATCAAGCGGCGCTCGAGTGAGCGGTGATGAGTTTCTCGTCGATGGCGAATTGACGATCCGCGATGTGACTCGGTCTATTACATTTCAGGTCGAGCTGGGCGGATTTGGCTATGACACGGACAAGGTGTATCGAGCAGGCGCTTCTGCGAAGACAACCATCGATCGAGAGGATTTTGGCCTGACCTGGAGCGCGACGCTCGAGACAGGTGGGCTTATGGTTGGGAAAGAAGTGACGATTCTCCTGGAGTTGGAAGGTTTTCTCACCGAAGAGTGACTTGAGTGGGATGTGCTCGCACCCTGCGGATTTCATTCCGGCCAGGTTGGCTTCCAGGGTTACGACGACGTGCCCAGCTACGACCTCGATTCATTCGCTCGAGTGGTTTCGGTGTCCCCCAACACAACGATCAGGTGTGATGATCTTGCGGCCTCCGTCGAGCCAGTACGCCTGGTGCTCGTTGGGCACTCGGTGCCCAGCTGGGCTGAGGTCCCAGACATGATCCAGTCGAGCGGGTCGAGATCGAGACGCGCGGAGAACCGCTCGGTTCAATTCATCATCAAGGTCCAGCCCGCTGAAACGAATGCGCGCCAACGAGCTCAGTTGGGTCATCGACATCCATTTCATGCGGCTGAGCACGCTCAGTCACGAATCCGGCCGATCCAAGAAGTGACCGCGGGGGATGCCACGACCATGTCAGCGCGAGAGGTCCGACCCGTCAAATGCTGACCGAACCACGACACGCGCGTCTGCGTCGCCGCGGCGTCGTTCGGTGTCCTTCTGCCGAGCGATCGGGGCGGGTGCTCCGCTGCCATTCATCGCGTCATTTGCGGCGAGAATCGCCTGTTCGTGAACGTGACGGGCCTCGACATACTCACCGACACCCGCCACATACTGTGCCACAAGCTGCTGCCGCGCCGCGACTATCGGCGCGGCAGTCAACACGGCTTCGGGGTGTCCGTGCGTGCCGGCGTCGTCATCCGCAATGCGGCGGTCCAGCTCGATCAGCGCCTGTTTCGTCGCATGGAGCCCCTTATTCAGTTGCTCCAACTGGTATCGCTCGAGTTCGCGACTTGGACTTTGTTGAGCGCTCCACAGGTCGGGCGGGGTATCGGCAACGTTGTGGGGGGTGCGGGCGGCGCGTCCCAGCTCGATGCGGGCAGCGCGGATGGAGTCGTTGATGCTGACTTCACGGAGGCCGCGGAACATACTGTCCGCGATCTGCGCGCGGGCCGCGGCAGCGGTGGGGGCGATCGCGAGCGCTTCGTTGCGAGTGCGGCCTCGAGTCATTCCAACGTAGAGGCCGGCCGCGTCGACACCCGGCCCCACAACGGCGGCATCCGTGGTCTCGCCCTGAATGCCGTGCACCGTCGACGCGTACGCGAGATGCACATGGTCGGCTGCGTACTCACGCGTGACCGTGCGGACGTCGGCGCTGTCGTTGAGGCTGACCAGTTCGATCCCGGTGCAGGTGAGCTTGCGGATGACCCACAGGGCCCTGTTCTCGACGTTGGCGTGGCGGTCGTTGCGGCGGGTTTGAACGATGTCGCCTTCAAGGAGTCGCTGCTCCGCCTGTCCCACCGCGATCCGGCTCAGCGCGAGCTGCCCGTGGTCGATGCGGCGTTGCTGGATGGCTTCATTGATCGCGTCCGCTTCCTCGTTCGTGCTGGTCACCAATGCCATCCGACGCTGGCCCGCCGAGGCGCGGAAGTACGCCTCCACCATCACCTCGCGCGCCTGGGCTTGGTCTGCGACACAGTGGATGAGCCCGCGAGCGTCGAGGTCGGACGCGACCGCGAGCGCCTCATCCTTGGAACCTGGTTCACGCATGCGCAGGGTCAGTTCGGCGTACTCCGGGTCGTGGAATCGATGTACGACGGTGAGTTCGACAACGGCGGTGGCACGGCGGGTCATCGTCGCCATCGCACCGGAGTGTCCGACGGGCCGGGCCTGGAGGTGGTCGCCGACCATCGCGATCCCGGCCCCGGTCTCGGCCGCCACGATCGCGAGGGCGTTCGCGGTGTGTAGGTCGACCATGCCGGCTTCGTCGACCACGACTCGATCCCCCGCCCGGAGTGGGAACCGGCGCGGCCCTGCGTAGCGAAGCCCGGTGGTCGGGTCGATTTCGTCCCGATGGAGTCGGGTCCAGACATCGGCACCCGACTCGTCACGCCCCCAGCGGAACCCGTGATCGCTCAACAATGCGTGCAGGCTTGAGGCAGACGTGCCGATCTCTCGGCCGGCGACCGAGGCGGCCTTCTTCGTTGGTGCGACCACCACCATCCGGTCGCCGCGCTGCGAAAGCGCCTCTTTTGCGGCGCGCAGCATGGTCGTTTTTCCAGCGCCGGCAGGCCCAGTCACCGATACCAACCTGTCGGTCCCGGCGATTGCGGCGGCGGCCTGCACCTGGCGGCTATCCAGTTCGACGTGCTCTCGCAGCACCGCTTCTGCCGCGGCGACGATCAGGGTGGGCTCAACCGCGGCGCCCGCCCGAGTGAGGGCGTCGAAGCGCTCGGCGAGCTCGGTCTTGAGTGCGGCTGTGGTCGATGCCATCAGCCGCTTCACGTGCGCGGGCCGTTCCTCTTCCGCAGCCAGCAGATCCACCGTCAGCGTCAGCGCGCGCTCGATGATCTGCTCGAGCACGGGTTGGAGCGATTCGCGGGGGACGACGATCCCGGTTGCCGCGAGGGCGCGGGTGGCGCCAGCGTGCACGTCGACCAGGCTGAACCGGCCCCCGCAAGACGCGGCCCGCGCGTCTGCATCCACAATCGCCCGCGCCGCCAACAACGCCACATCCAGATCCTCGATTGTCCCGGCCTGCACCGGCACCGGGGCACGACCTCGCAGGATCCCCGGGTCGATCGCGGCCAGTTCGCCTGCGATGAGTTCTTCCCAGGCAGCTTCGTCGAGATCACCAGGCTTGTTTGGTCGGGCTTTCGCCCACGCCAGTCGGTCGATCCGGTGCATCTGATCTGGGCTTGGTTCCTGCCCCGGGTGCGCGGTTCGCCACTCAACCAGCAGTACAGCCCGGTTTGCCTCGATCTGCGTCGACCGGCGCGACAGCGGGCGGACCGCGTGAGCGAGCTCCGCGATCTCGCCCTCGGCGTTCAGCGTGAATCCGTGGCGGGCCAGCGCCGCGACCCATTGCGGGTCGGTGCGGGCGGCGAGTTCGCCTTCGGCGTTGATCAGGGTGTGCAGCCTCATCGCGACCCGGGAGTCCACGTTGGACCACTTCCCGTCCTCGCCCTGCACCTTCACGCTCAGCCACAGATGCCGATGAACGTGCGGGTCCAACGCCCTGGAACGACGATGCTGCAACTCGACAACCTCGACCCGCTGCAAGGGCTCACGGAACCTGCCACCCGCGCCGCGGCGCGCGTTCAGCTCGGCCTGCCAAGTCGTGATGATCCGATCCCGCAACCGATCCTGCAGCGCCTCGAACTCGCGTGCCAGGTCCGGGGCGATCAGTGCGGCGATGCTGAATGATTTCGGTGCGTTGATCGTGCCATCCAGAATGAGGTCCGCATCCGCGGAACTCAGATCGCGCCCACGCCGCTCCCCGGACTCCGGATCGCACCCATCCACCCAACTGCGCAACTGCATCTCGTCAAGCGTGTCCGTCGAAATGACGCCCGCCGTAACGATGAATCGTCGGACGCCGGCTGCCGCATCCCCGTATCCGGCGAGCGCATCCACACCAACGGTCGCGCGCAGGTGCGAGTCACACGAGCCCTTCAACGCATAGCCCAGCGCCTGTCGAACCCCCTGCGATCCGACACCTCTCTTCCAGCGCTCGAGACCTCCTCGCACCCGAACAGCGTACCGCTTTTATGCTGAACTCAAAACGAATTCCACAAAAAGTGCCTGCGTGCATTGCTCTGTCTCTTCGTCTTCGTTTGGTCGCGGTCGTCGCGGTCGTCGCGGTCGTCGCGGTCGTCGCGGTCGCCTTCTACCCGGTCAGCCGCCAGCCGCAGCGGCCCTCTTCTGACGTGCCCGTCTACACGGCCCCGCACGCCGAATCTCTCGGAGAGTCCGTGGGTGTGAACCGTTTTGATGCCCTGGAGCGGGTCGGTGCCCAGTTGTGCGATGATCCCGCGGTCGATGCCGCGCTGCTCGATCAGGTCGCGGGGCGTGAGTCCCCGTTCGCGGCGTGCAGCCCTGCTCGACGGATCAAGGCCTAGACCTTGGAGTATTAGAACGTTGCGTGCGCGTCCAACTGCCAGCAGCGAGGCCCATCTGGAACGTCCGAATCATGCGCGCGATATTCAGGGATCATCCCAGGTGCCGCGAGGAAGTAGCCAGTCAGTCGGTCTTGCCCGGCGAACACTGGTCGTAAGCGGTCACGTAGACGGGAGCTCTAGAGTTGGGCGGACTGCTCGATGAGTGAACGAAGGAGGATTCGTTGAACGAAACGCTTACGCTCTCCGCGAGCCGGCGGTATGGGACTCTTTCGCCGCTGAGATACCCTGGCGGAAAATCCGCGCTGGCAGGTCTTTTCGCCGACCTCATCCAAGAGCTCGGCATCGACGGAGCGGTGTACGTGGAACCGTACGCGGGCGGGGCCGGAGCCGGTATTGCGCTCCTTCGGGAAGGGATTGTCGACCACTTGGTGGTCAACGACTTTGACTCGGCAGTACATGCCTTCTGGCACAGCGTCGTGCATCAGAACGCGGCCTTCGTGGAACTGATCAAGTCCGCTCAGCTCACCATTACGGAGTGGCTAAAGCAGCGGGAGATCTATCGCCAAGGAGACGTGGGTCGCAGCCTCGAGCTTGGGTTTGCATTCTTCTACCTGAACCGGACCAACCGCTCGGGAGTTCTGACCGGTGGAGTTATCGGTGGCCTCGACCAGTCTGGCAACTACAAGATCGACGCGAGGTTCAATCGCGAAACGCTGGTCAGCCGCGTGGAGGCGATCGGAGCGTTAGCAGACCGCATTACCGTCCGCGACGACGACGGGCGCTCGATAATTCGAGACTACGCCAGCGACTCGAATGCGTTCTTATACATCGATCCTCCGTATGTCGAGGCGGGGTCGAAGCTCTATCTGAACGCGTTCGATGCACGCGATCATTCGGACCTCGCGACGGTCGTTGCCGCGGTGACGGATGCCCATTGGCTTATGACCTACGATCGCTCGCCGCTAATTGAGCAGCTGTATGCAGACTTCTTGACGTTTCCGTACGACCTGAACTACTCGGCGCGCTACCCCGGTCGCGCCTCGGAGCTGATGATCGTTTCGTCGAACCTCGAACGTGCTATTTCGGCGGCCGCGGCGATTCAGTCAGCATAAAGCGCACGAGGGGATACACCACGCGCCAGGCTTGGTGGATGTGTTTTCCCTGGGCATCCACATTCACGCTGTGGGCAACGAGGTTGAACCACTGCCCTGTACCGGGGATATCGCTCGCATTCTTCCTAGTTCTGTTCACGCTCGAGATCGCGTTGGCGAGTTGGCCGTTGCTTCCGTAGTCAGCAGTGACCCGACCCATCACATCCCCTAGAGTTCCGGTTGCCTCTATGCCGTTTCCGAGCCCGTAGTGCTCCTTGATTGAGGCCTCCACCACGGAGCGCATGAGCATGGCTGCCGCGGCCGGAAATTCGATGACATTGATTCGCCGCAGTTCCCGTAGCCGATGCTGGAACGGTATCGGAATCAAGCCTTCATCGATG
Source organism: Microbacterium sp. HA-8 (assembly GCF_046111165.1). Lineage (NCBI taxonomy): Bacteria > Bacillati > Actinomycetota > Actinomycetes > Micrococcales > Microbacteriaceae > Microbacterium > Microbacterium sp. HA-8. Next base: position 237,805 of record NZ_CP162025.1, on the reverse strand, counting down.
CCCGCTGTGCTGAGATTCAGCTTGGTTTCCGGATCGTTGGGACCGCGAGGCGTGTTTGGTGCATCCGGCTCGGTCGGCGACGCAGCGGGTTCGCCGGGATCGGGTGGACCGGCAGGTTCGCTCGGCGGAAGGCCTGGACTGCTCGCGGGATTGTCGGGATCTGGTGCGGGTGTTTGTGCGGTCGGGTGGTCGGGAACGTCCTCGTCCGGGTCGCTGCGCTCGGACTCCTCTGGCGCGGAAGCTGGGCTTTCGGGCGTTTGCGGATCGCTGAGGTATTCAGGCGCCGAATCGGTTGTCGCTGGCGAGAGGATCCCGCCTTTCATTTCGATGAGAAGGTCTTCGTACCCTTCGGTGTCCGGTTTGAGCCCGCGTCTAGTATTTAGCTCGCCGTCGCGGAACCCCCTAACCAGTCGTTCGAGTGCGACTAACTCAGCTGGACTTTGTGCCCACTGAACCACCCGTGCTTGCGCGTCAAACTCAAGTCCGATCAGTTTCTGAATTGTGGGATTCCGATAGGCATATTCGAAGGAGGACATCGCCAGTCTCGGCCCATTCACGTAGGCCGAGATATCCGGGTCATTGAAGCGCGATGTGCGCAACCTCTCTCGGACGCGTCCCATCCGGACCACGCGGGGGATGTCCTTGATCGCGGGGAGCTGTGCTTTCAATTGTTCGAGGGTCGTCCCGCTCGTGAGCTGTGCGAGTACGAACTTCGCTTGTTCGTCGAGATTCCACGCCTTCTTGGACTGTCCGATGTGGAGACGCGCCAGAACGGGAGCGGCTGCCTCTCGGGTAGGCATGACCATGACTCGAATAACTGAGGGAAGCGCCTCGGCTTCGATGGCGAAACGCTTCAGCAGTTGCTCGACCTCACCTTGATGTGCGGGTGCCAGCGAAGGTTTGAGTAGCGCCATGAGTGCGGAGACTCGACGGTTGCCTTCCAGGAGTATCCACTGATCATCCTCCCGGACTACCAATGGGATCTCGTTGTCGATGTAACTGTCACGCAAGATGAGACGTGCAACTTCCGCCACGTCCTGCTCGGCCCAAAGGAAGTTCATCGCGGCGCTCTCGGATGGCTGAGCACTGGCAAACCTGTAGTTGGTGACGTCGAGGTGGAGCTCGTTTACCGGTACATGTTCAATCGGATGCTCGACATAGCTCATCGATGTATTCCTCCCCCGTTTGCTTCATTCTGGCAGTACCCGCCACTCGGTTCGACGACGAGCGTTTTACGCCAAACGCCGGCTGGTCATGCCAGTTCAAACGGTGAAGAGCAACGTCTCGCCGCAGTATGTTCGCGAGCACGGATTCTTGTCCGTAGCGAGAGGGGTATCCCCACAGCCTGCCTCCCGCACTGGGGAGCCTTCCGCCTCGCCTTCCCCGTCCATGGAGCGCCGGGCCGCTTGCCGATGCCCCTGCTCGAGTCGACCCCGATCTACCGCTCGGGGAACTCGCCGGCAGTGCGCCAACGATCGTCGTTGTCGCGCACTTCGAGGTCGCAGTTGCGCAACCTCGTAATGAGCTGTCGACGGCTGTCGATATCGTTGGTCAGCCAAACGTAGTTCAGTCCGTCTATGTCGCTCAGCGGGCGAACATCCCCCACACGGACGAGAACGGTTCCGTTTTGATTGAGGGCCATCGCCCATCCCGCCTCGAAGACGACGTTCTGCCGCGCCTGTCCGGTGGGCCGAGCTTCGCGCGGGTCATCGCGTGTCGCGTCGTAGAAGCCCGACTTCACGTAGCCTTCGTCGTCCGGCGTCATCAGCACTATGACTGCGTCTGAGATGCCTATCCCCGCGCGGACGATATCGAGCGTGTGCGGCGTGCCCCCACCTGCGCTCCGAGTCGCCTCATCCCAGGTGACCACGCGCAAGTCAAGCGCTGTTAGGAGCGAAATGAGAGCGTTGTAGGCGCTCGCATCGCGCCCCCGAACGACAAAGATGTATCGCTTGGCGTGCGTTGTGGATGTTCTAGTCGCGGGGGGCGCGGTCGTGCCGGGTCGCGCGAACGCGCGCTCTCTCGGTTTCGCCGCTGACGTCTTTGCGCCGAAGCCATTGTCGTAGTTGCGATAGAAGTCGGTCGACGCAGCGTGCCCGCGGCGGAAGGAGTTGGATAGCCCGGAGTGCGGGTTCGCGAGGTACTCAACTAGGTCCGGCAGGGCGCCGCGGTCGCTTAGCTGCTGGACGAGGTAGGTAGCCTTGCTCAGCTTGTTGGAGCTCATGTTCGGAGTCAGCCGTTTGACCTCGTACCGGGTGAAGAGGCTATCGAGAACCGTGTGGGTGGTCTCGTCTTCCAGAAGCTTGGCCAACGACTGCTTCGTCGCGCCGCTTACCTTCGTCATTAGGCGATGCTTCCGAGGCGCGGACGCTGCACGCGCCGAAGCCCGACGTAATCATCGAGGACGCTTCTTGCGCGTCGCGCGGCAACCCAGCCGGCCGCGCCCTGCGGAAAAACTCCCAAAGAACGAGAGTGGACATACGTAGACTGAGCCAGCCGATCCGCTGCGGTCACGGATTCCCCTCCCGGTCCAATCAAGGCGTGTGGGCGCCAGCCTATCCAACGGAACGGCAGCAACAATCGCATGCGGCACACGGGGATCAGGATTGGGCGCCGGCACACGACGTTCATTCTTTGCGCAATTGGTGATCCGTCACCGCGACTCCGGTCGACGCTTGAACCATCCCCATGCGGGCGATGCCGAAGAAGTCGACCGCCAGCGTCTCAGACCGCCCTGTCGCTCAGCGGCCGGTCCGGCCACTCGCTCCTACCGCTGACATTTTCATCAGAGTGGGGCGACAGAAGCCGAATGTCCGAAACTCAGGGGAAGACCTTTTCGACTACGGCTAGCATGATCCGTAGGAGGCACGATTGGCTGGGATCTCGGCGTGGCGAGTGAACGATGTGGTCGCGTACGACGCGATGCGCGAGTCGGCGACGACGCTCATTGCGCTTCTGCTCGGAGCGACCCGCCACGATCCCGACCTAGCTCAGACTGACGTCGCGCAGCTGCGGGAGGATGTGCTGGCTGTCGATGCGTACGACCGCGACGCGGTGAACACGCTCTCGGCACGCATCAACAGTCGCATCGCGGACCTGTCTCGAGAGTCGCCGTGAGCGAGTGGGAGCTCGGGGCCGATTCCCGGGACGAGATCCTTCGGCGCAGCATCCTGCCGCTCTACTTCCCTGACCTTCCTCCGACGGAGGACTCGCCGACTCTGATCCTGCTTGCAGGTCAGCAGGGCGGGGGAAGGTCTCGAGCATCGCGTGGTCTGCTCCACGAACACGGTCCTGATCTCGCCGTGGTCACCGGTGATGACCTTCGCGCGTTCCACCCCCGCTTCATCGAGATCACCGCGACGCGGGCACCAGAGGCTCGCGAGGCTCTCGCACGCGTAACCGCCCGGTGGGTGCGCGACTGCATCCGGCATGCGCGGGAGAACCGGCGCTCACTGGTGCTCGAGGGGGCGTTTCAAGATCCGTCGATCGCGGTCGGCACGGCTGACCGGTTCGCGGCCGAGGGCTTCCAGGCGCGGGTCGTGGTCGTGACGTCGCGGCGCGCAGAGAGTCTGTTGTCGGTCGCGTCGCTCTACCTCCGCGACGTGCGGGCCGGGACTCTGGCACGGTGGACAAGTCGCGAGACGCACGATCGGGGATTCGATGCGACGCGGGCACTGGTCGCCGCGCTCGAGGACGCGGCATCCGTCGATCGTCTCACTGTGCTGGGCCGTGACGGGCGCACGGCGTTCGATGCGCACCGCGCCGATGGTGGGTTCGACGGCGCGAGCGCCGCGCTCGTGGCTGCGCAATCGGCACGGCTGAGCCGGTTCGATGCGACGCAGTGGTTGAGCGAGCTGCACCACGTGACAGAGTTCGCGGTATCCCGGCGTGATCTGCCGCGCGGAGTGACGGAGTTGCTGGTGGATCTGCATGAGACGGCGCTGCGTGAGGTCATTCCCGAATTGCACGTTCCGGCGGATGGGAAGTTCGCGACCGTGATCGAGCAGAAGACGGTGGCTGGTTTGGTGACGCTGCGCCGTTCTTTGCAGCGGGAACCGTCGGTGGATGTCGCGGCTCCGGTGATCGCGCCGGCGGGGCCGGAGCGTGGGGGCGTGTCGCGGTGACGCGGCTGGCCGGCTACACGCGGGAACTGGCTTCTGGAGCCGGGACCAGCGCGGATGCCGAGCAACTGGCCCGAGCCGGAGCGGCGCCCGTCTTCGCGGATGAGGAATTGGCCGGCGCTCGCCGGTCCCCGGGGTTGCAGGAATGTCTGGAGTTCCTTGAGCCGGGTGACACGCTGCTGGTGACGAGCGCGGCGATACTGGCACCGACGGTCCCGCAGTTCCTTCGGGCGATGAGCGACATAGCGGGCCGGGGTGCCGGGTTTCGTTCGTTGAGCGAACCGGCGCTATCGGCGCGCGTGGGTGTCGCTGCGGACCCGGCCGAAGTGTTCGCGGCGCTGGAGGCGCTGCGGCGCCGGTTGGTGAGTCTGCAGACACAAGCGGGGATGGCCTCGGCGGCGAGCGAAGGGCGCCGACCCGGGCGGCCGACAGTGATGACCCCGGAGCGGATCGCGATGGCGGTGGAGCTACGGAACCTCGGCCGGCCGGTCACGCACATTGCCCGGGTGCTCGGGGTGAGTGCGAACGCGGTGCAGCGTGCGCTTGCGTCCACTCCTGCGGCGGAACCCACCCAGAGGCTATGAGCGACAGCGAGACATCACGCTTCGACGGTCAATTCCTTCGCGCATTGAGAAGGTACTGGGTCCGCACGCAGGTCAGGATCGGCTGAGCGCGGCGATCCACGCGTTGACCTGGTCGACGGCTTCTCCCAGCGGGAGGGTGAGCGATCCGGACGCGGCTGCGCGCTGATAGTCGTCGGCCCAGTGTGGATGGCCGGTGACTTCGGCTGGCCAGCTTCGGGGGCGTGAGGCCGAGCTGAAGGGCTTCGGCGGCGCGGCTGTGGAACACCGCGGTGGCAGCGTCGTTGATCTCGCGCAGGGTTGGCGTGCCGGTTTCGGCGGCGAGATCGCGCAGGAGCAGCAGGTCGATGACGTCGCGGGCGCGATCATTGACCGAAGCGGGCGGGTCGTGGGGGTCGGTGACGGCGTGCAGCTTCTGTGCGATCTGATGCCGTATCGCGATCCCGACGATCGCGTCTGGATCGGGCAGCCCGAATCCGCCCAGCGCGGGTGCCGCGATCGACTCCGATGCGTCGCCGATGTGCGCTTCGTCGGGCGCGATCTCGAAGTGGATGCGACGCCAGGTCACGCCGCGCAGTTCGAGGTAGATGTCGAATCGGCGGGGCTTGGCGATCCGCGTGGCGACGTTGATTACTTCTACCGGGCCGCGGCGGAGTGTCAGCGGGCCCCACGGGGTGGCGAGCACGGTCTCGAGTGCGAGGAGGAATGCGTCGATGTCCCCGCGGATGAGTCGGTCGATGTCTCTGGTAGCGCGGACGGTGTTGTGCAGCCGATGCTGCAGCAGAGTGCCGCCCTTGAGGAGGAATAGCTGGTGGCCTTCGTCGTCGACGGCACGCTGGACTGCTGCGACCGCCACCGACGACGCGATGAGCCAGCCCAGCCGCCCCCGGTCGGTCTCGGAGTCGAGTTGTCGTTCTGCTTGGGCGATCCAGGTGTTCAGGATGCTCGCGGAGGCCGGGGGCTTCGCCTTGGGTGCGAGGTTGCGGAGCCTGGCGGTCTGGTGTGACGCGAACGGTTCAGCCATGCCGCGTGTCCAGTCGTGCTGTCAGTGCGTCTCGTTCGGCTGTGGTGAGCCGGCCCTGCTCGTGCCCGTTCTGGAGCGCTTGTCGCAGCAGGTACGTGGGTGTGCCGTACCCGATGCACTGGGCGATCGCGGTGGCGGCGGTGACAGTCGGCACTTCTTGCCACCAGCCGAGCTGTGCCGGGTCGAGGTCTTCGTAGTGCACCTCGTAGCCTTGCCCGTCGCTGCGACGCAGCCGACGGTGTTTGCCGACGGTGACGTGAATGACGTTCGGGTTGATGTCGCTGATCCGGTACACGTCAAGTGCCGTCTCGTGGCTGAGTGCCGCCTCGGGTGCCCTGGTCCAGAGCACAGCGAGCATGTACGGGTCGGCCTCGCCCACGGGATATTTGGGGAAGCGGTAGACGCCGAACGCGGCCCGCTCCACCGTGCCGCGGCCGACCAGTTTTTGGAGCGTCTCCTTGCCGACGCCGACGTCTTTCGCCTGCTGCGCGGTGACGAAACCATGCTGCGCCGTCGCGATCTCCCAGAGATCATCGCGGGCCAGCGTTCGCGTCGACATGTCAAAAGTATACCGAAACCGTCCCCTGTTTGACGGATTGGGAGTTGCTTTCTCGCTGTCGACTGCTCCTCCGGTGTCTTCCTGGCAGTGGCTACAGATGCTCCCGGAGGGGTGCGCAGTGCCGAGTCCGAGGATTACCGGACTGAGCGCAGCGAGGGAGGATATGCCGCAGGGCCGGAACGGAGCAACCCGTGAGGGAGCTACCATCGGCCGCCAGGAGAGGCCCGGCCTCGGCGCCGCTCCCTTCTCCCTTCGGCAATCGCGCCTCTGCGCGGGCGCGCGGCCGCGCGATTGTGGTCATGTCGACGCTGTCGCGTCGAACGGATAGGTGGCGAGCGTGACCGCGGCCGCGCTCGTGATCACCACGAGGATGAGGATGACGCCGGCGATGTGTGCGGCGTCTTTGAGGCGACCGCGCAGGAGGTGCCTGGCGAGGACCGGCAGCAGCGCCACGGTCGTGATGGACGCGATCGTCGCGAGTGCGATCAGTGCCCCGAGGTGTGCGGGGATGCTCATGGTTGCGTTCCTTCCGTAGGCCGGATACCGGTGTTTCAGGTGAGCTGATCAACCGCGCCGTCGTCACCACTCAAGGCAGAGAGGCGGCGGATGAATGCCTGCCGATCGGCGGCCGGGGTGGTGATCAACGTGGCGATAGTCACGCGGAATTCTGCGAGCAACTCCGCGGAGAGTGCTCGGAGCGGGGCGAGGCACCAGGCAACGTCTTCGGCGATGTCCCACCCGAGTTCGTCGAGGTGCTTGTTCGGGTGGTAGGTGAACGCGCAGATCGCGACCCGGTAGACGGTGGCATCGGTGTGGGCGCGGTCGATCATGGTCGCGTCGGTGTTCGGGGTGGCGGTCATCGGTTCATTCCTGTCGTGTTCGTGATGGTGGGGGTCAGCATGGGGTGTGGCGCGGCGGGGTCCACGTGCGGGGTACGGCGCGGCGGGTTGCGGCGGAGCCGGTCGTTGACCTGCCTGCCGATCGCGTCCAACCGCGCGTTCTCTTCCGCATCGCGTTCCGCGCGGCGAGAGGGTTGCGCGGCGAGTGCAGCCCGAGCTTCGCCGAGTCGGCTGCGACGGGCGACAGTAAAGTCGGTGGCGAGGGCGTGCTCGAGCCGGGCGCGCGCATTGTCCCGCGCGAGTGCCGCGAGGAGCACTTCCGGGGTCTGCTCCAGCGCTGCGAGTTGGTGCCGCAGGTGGGCGACCTCCTCCGGGGATCGCAGGCGGCTGAAGAACTCGTCGGCGGCGACGGTATTGGCCCGACGTTCCCCCGCCGAGGTGGTGTGGATCCGCCGCGGTGGCAACCCGGCATCCTTTCGTCGCTTTTCCCGTTGCTTCCAGGAGCGGTTTCGCGCCAGCACGGCGTCCCGGTTCGCCGCGTAGTGGGCGCGCTTCTGTGCCTTGAGCTGTTCCGCGTGGGCGGCGTAGTAAACGCGCTGCGCGACCCGGTTCGCTTCTGGGTTCTCCCGCCGCCGTGCCCGGAGCTTCGCGTTCTGTTCCTCCTTGTGCGCTTCCCGCCACCGCCGCTGCCTCTGCACCTGTACTGTCCGGAACCCCTCCGGGTTCTCGGCGAGCTTGCGGGCGCGCCACTGCCGCGTGTACTCGTGGTGCTGTTCCTTGTGCGCCTCGTAGTACTTCTTCGCCGAGGACTTCTTGTTGTCCTGCTGGCGATGCTCTTGCGCCTTTCGCTGGTGGTAGCCCTTCATGTACTCGCGTTTCTGCTGCAGCACTTCGTCACGGTGCGCGGCGTCGTACGCGGCGCGATATTCCCGGATGTGGTCGGCGTTCCGTTCCCGCCACGCCCGCTTGCCTTCCCGGATCTGGTCGGCGTGCGACGCCCGGTACGCTCGCCTCTGTTCCCGGAGCCGGTCTGTGTCTCGCTCGCGATACACGCGGCCCCGCCCCCGCCCGCCTTCTGCTCGCGCCGCGCGCTCCTCTTCGGGCTCCGGACGTCGCCCCTGCTCGGTCATGATCCGCCGTCCGCGCCGGCGCGATGCCGCGCGAGGTCACGCGGTGCGGACGTGCGGGAGACGGGAAGGTCCGGCCTCCCATTCTCCGGGAACTCGGAAGAGGGGAAGCCCGGGGGTGCCGCAGCACCGCCGTCCGGAAATGCGGGACTCCGGAGCGTCCGGACTGCGGAAGTCACGGAGTTCCGCAGTTCGTCCTCGGTGGAGCCGTACAGCTCGTCGGCGTGGGTGAGGAGCAGGTCGATCGCGACGCGAATGAGGGTGTTCTCGGTGATCCGCTCACTCTTCGCGGGCCGGCGCTGCATCAGGGCTTTCGCGAGCGCGGTGAGCGCGGCATCCTGATCCCGCCGCACCCGCGCGTCTTTGCGCGTGAGTCGCGCGAACTTCGCCAGCCTGCGCTCTTCCGCGGGAGTCTCGGCCTCGACGCGCGCGCGGGCATCGTGCAGTTTCCCGGCGAGATCGACTCTGCCCATGCTCACCACCGCCCTGCCAGGGTCGGGATGGCCTGCGCGGCCATCTCGATGCCGACCCGGGTGACGTCGGCGATCGTTCCCGCAGTACGGCGGTTGTCGCGGAGGTTCGTCACGAGCTGACCCAGGATCGGGGCATCCGACTGCGTCTTGTACTGACGCAGATACGCGTCGAAACGAGGGACGCCCCACGTCGTGTCGAGCAGGTCCTGCCAGGTGTGCAGCTGGGACGGGATGCGCGCGTCGATGCGGTTCAGGAGCACCGCGTGCCGGAGCCGCCGCGGTTCGATCAGGCGACTGATCGTCCGCATCGTCGGTTCCACTGCGAGGGGCTCGGGCGTCAACGGGACGACAACGTAGTCGGCCGCGTCGAGCACCGATTCGAGCACGGGTGTGTCGTCGAGAGCTCCTGGGGTGTCGACGAGCACGAAGTCGTACTCGACCCGCAACTCCCGCAGCCCCGTGAGCGCTTTCGGGTTCTGGCTACCAGCGAAGTCGAACGGGAGTCGTTCGTGGAGATTCTCGGCCCACCACACGGTCGACTGCTGTCGGTCGACATCGACAACGAGCACCCGGTGACGGCGTGACAACGCCGCGCCGAGCTGCATAGTGACGGTGGTCTTGCCAACGCCGCCCTTCTGGTTCGCGATCGCGATGACCTTCATCTTCGGCACTTCCGATCTGTTGGACTTGCGGATCTGAATTGGTACTAGACATCAGTACATGCCTTAGTCGTATAGTTAGTCAAGAGCAATCTGCGGAACGCCAACGCGGTAAGGCAAACTGAGGAGGTGAAGGTCGACGTGAAGACAACCGACGGGCAGCCAATGTCCGGGCTCGCGATCACGCAGCCCGTCGGTACCGCGTTGCGCATAGCCCCCGGCTTCGTCGCCACGGCGTCGGATGACGCCTCTGGCGTCGAGACAACGATCGAGGCGCATTACAACCCGCAGCGCGGGCGGTACATCGTCACGACGATCGTGAACCGCGCGGTCAGCGACGAGTTCGACGAGGACAAGCTCCGCCACACTGCTCCGCAGGCGATCCTGCAGGCAGCCATCCCGCACTGCATTGCCGTGCAGTTGGACGATGCGCAGCATGTCTCGTGGCTGACGATCGCGGATCTCACCACCAGTGAGGGGCGCATCATCCCGCCATGGATGGCGCAAGCCGTCGTGAAGCGCGGCATGAAAGAGGAGCGGTGGGAGGTCATCGAGATCCTGTACGGCGCATCCGCACTCTCGGATCAGCCGCCGGTCAAGATGATCGCGCTCGAGCTCAACGTTCCCGAGCGCACCGCCTCGGACTGGATCAAGAAGGCGCGCGGCGCCGGACGCCTGGTCGGAATGACATCAAATGTCGGTCGACCGGTGAGTGACTAGTCCCCCGATCACCGCGCCCACCGCAGTGGCCCTTGACCACATCAGTGCCGCCGCCGCTCTCGGGATCAGCCCATCACGGCTACGCCACCACGTTGGCCTCGGTGACCTCACCCCGCACTTCTCCGGCACCAAGCCGCTCTACTACCGGGTTGCGCGCCATCAATGCGCCGCATCCATACGGCTGCATTTCAACCTGCCCCCGCAACACTCGTCGCGAGAAGCCATCTCGCGTTCCACGGAAGATTCGAGGAGGTCGCAATGACGTTGGAAGCATCACCATTCGCCGACATCGACGAACAACCGATCCGCTCCGCCTACCTCGACCGGCGGGAAGCAGCCACATACTGCCGCGTGCCGATTTCGACATTCGACTCGCTACGCCGCCGCAACCAGATCCCGCACCCGGATGCCGAGATGGGCAAGCACATGCTCTGGAAGCGCACCACTCTCGACGAGTTCCTCGAAGCCGGAGGCACCCGTGACTTCCGGTGAGGCTCATACGCCTCGCATCGACCCCAAGACCCGTCGGACACTTCCTGAAGGCATTCGATACCGCGCAGACCGCGGCGGCAAGTACCAGGTCCGCGTGTGGGGCGTCGGGCGCGACGGCGAGTGGAAAGAACGGGCCACCCTCGTCGACACCCTCAAGGAGGCGAAGGCGCTGCGAGCCGAAAGCGTCGCACGCCAATTCCCCGAAGGCTCGATGAAGCTCGAAGACTGGCACGAGAGATATTGGCCGGCGATCCGGAACAGCGTTCGACCCGCTACCGCGCGAGCGTACGAACGGGGTTGGCGTCTGCGAGTCAAGCCGTGGCTCGGCCACCGCAGACTTGAGACGATCACCGCCGGCGATGTCGAGCAAGCGCTCACCGAGTGGACGGGCGGGGCTTCCACGAAGATCGACGCGCTCGCGGTCCTGAGCCGCCTCCTCGACGGCGCGGTGCGCGCCCAGCTCATTTCGATGAACCAGGCACGCCTCGCGCGGCGGCCAGTCGCGGACCCACAGCTCAACCTCCGATCGCGCGCACTCACGCTGGGAGAGGTTGGCGTCGTGTTGAGCGCCGTTCCGGCTGGTCCCTATCGCAACTACCTTGCCGGCCTCATTTACACGGGAATGCGTGCCAACGAAGCAGCCGCACTACAGGTCGGTGACGTCGACCTCACAGCGCGGACAATCCACGTCCACCGGAGCTTCAGCGTCGACCTCGACGGCCGGATCAAGGAATACACACCGAAGAGCCACAAGGAGAGAGACGTCCCGATCCCTTCCGCACTCGTCCCGCACCTCACAGAAGCGATGAAGGAAAAGTCACGGTCGGCGCTCGTTTTCACCGGACCGAAGGGCGGTCGGATCAACGGATCAAACGTCCGAAGAGCCGTCAGATGGGATGCTCTCAAAGCGCTCCTCGACCGTGACGACTACCGCATTCACGATCTCCGCCACACGTTGGCGACGCTCTTGTTCGACGGCGGCGCCTCTGCGAACGACGTGCAAGCCATCATGGGGCACTCCACCCTTCAGATGACCGAGCGCTACAGCCGCGCGAGGTCGGACGCGGCGCGGCGCGGGGCGGAGAGGCTGGATGGGTTGTTCGGGGGACCATCCCGAAGTGGGCCGTCCTTGTGACAACGCGCATGCTCGTACGGCTGGCGGCGGGCAACGTTGCGGAGCGTCTGGTCCTCGATGGGGCTGCCCCTGCCTCATCAAACGTTGCGGGAAACCGCATCATGGCACTCTGAAGACGCGCCTTGCGAGTTGGTGAATGGCCTGCCGTCGTTTCGTCTTCGAGCCGTAAACGCCGTGATGCTCGATCAGGGTGTGCGCCGGATTGAACGGCGGAGGCGGATCGAGGCGGTCAGGGACGACTCGGAACTCCTGTCCGATTTCCGTGGCAAGGCCTGACTCGAACTGGTCGACTTCACAACACTTTGCCGCGGCGAGAGCCGAGTACTGACGAGTAGCGATCGCGCCCGGGCGTAGGCCAAGTTCCACGATGACTCGCTCCCTGAAGACAGAGCATCCGTCGTCATCGAAGCGGAGCGCGTGGCCCTTGAGTCTCGACTCCCCGGATTGTTCATCAACAGAGAGATTGTCGTAGTGGGCTGGGTCGCGTTCGTCGAAACGCCGCCAGATCACTTCTTTCCCATCGACAGCGGCGCCGACAGGGGACGAAGCCGTCGCCCCGCTCACGCTACGTCAGCGAAATCGGGTGAGCTACGTGTGACGAGAGTCGAGCCAGAAAGGATCGCGCCGCGGGAATGACATCGCTAGACGCCGTCCACCAAGCAGTGACGGTTTTCTCGAACTCAACGCCCACGGCGACTGAGGATGCCGCGATCAAGATCTCGGTCTCGTCCTCATAATCGATTGTTAGTGACAGCCCACCGGCCAGCCATTCGACGAAGATCCCCCCGTCACCGTTAGACGAGATCTGAGGAGTGGCACTGCCGTCTTGAATTAGGGCGTTAATGAGCCGCAAAACCGTTGCATACGGGAAGTCGTCCCGCGCGCCCGTTCGTTCGGCAAGATCACGTAGCTCGCGGTGCGCAAAGGTAAGCAGCGCCCGACGCGATCGAACAGACGGCGCCGTGGAATCGGCGTTGTACGTCAAAGACGTCTCAAAGTACGGAGCAGCCTCAGGAACAAGATTCTCTCGGTGGAGAGTAAGACTAGGACTCACCCGGACCCCTCCATTGGTTCGTAGCAGTATCTGACACTATCGCGAAGAACCCCTCCTTGGATGCATCGTGCGCGCGATCCACGAGTTGCAGGGCTTCCGTAGGCGCGAGATGTCTCCCGGCAAAGACCTTCGCAGAGACAGTCAGCATCGTCATCTCCGGAGACCCGGCCGGCTCGATCGATACCGTCAGCTGTCCGATGCCAAGCTCGTGGTCAAATTGCGAAACAACCTCGTACCGCTGCCCCACGACTCGTCCTGGTATTGCTCGGTCTGGCTGCCGAAACACCGCGTACGCGCTATGCAACCCGGCTTCGGCTGTGGGGATCTGATTGACGTACGAGAACTCTGCGACGAGCGGAACGATGTCAGCGCCTCCCTGCTTGGAGACGATATCGAGTAGGCGCTCGAACTCTGGACGTATCTGGCCGAGGTATCCCGGGTAGCTATCGTCAGCCACGACACGACGCCAGTTCAAGAGCAGTCGATCGTCCTGACTCTGCACAAGCCAGCTCTGATCTGCAGACGCAGCCCAGATCCGGACGGGCATAAGCCCCTCCCCCAACTGCATCTCGAAACCCGGACCCGGCTGACCCACAGGACGCGTAGGAGGCAACGCGCCCTGAGCAGTGACGGCCGGATATCGTCCACTCCATTTGTCGCTTTCACGCACGAGGGCAACGACATCCATCCCGCGAGGCCTGAACTCGATTCCAGCGACCGCCTCAACGACTGGCGGATGCGCGAGCGAACGCGCCAAAATGTCGTCAATAGCCACAGTGATGATGCTACCGGTCAGGCCGATGATGTAGCTGAGTGTTAAACAGCACCCACGAAGCGTGTGCCGGGAATGTGCCGGGAACTCCACCAGAACAACGACGAACAACGAGCACCAATGAGCACTCGAACCGCGGAATCATGCGGGCAATGAGTGCAAACAAGTACCCGAGAATCCCCCGCAACTAACTGAAAATCGTGAGGTCACGGGATCGACGCCCGTCGGAGCCACTGGGACCCTCGTGCGGCTTCTACGCACGGGGGTTTCTTCATGCCCGCGCGCGGAAACGCGGATGAACACGCGATGACCGCCGTGGGGCCGCTCGGCGACGATTTCGTTACACGCCGGACATGCCGCGATCTTCCCGCTCCGCGCGTCGTGCAGTACAGTGGCACAAGCGCACGGCGGTGGGACGCCGGTCTGCACTGGTCTGGGAGCCGGTGCGCGCAACTGGGGAGTAGGTCGACGCCTGGCGTCGATCGTGAGTGCTTTGGGGAAAGCATGCTAATTGGGGACGCGTGGGGACGCGTGCGGATTTCCGCATATACCCGATGACGGCTCTCGACAGAGCCGCCGCGCCGATCCGACCGCTCGCGGGTTTCGCGCCCGTCGCGGCGCGGAGTGTCGCGAGCCAGCCGCTGCAGACGACGGTCACGCCGCGCATTCAGCCCGCACTCGAGCGGCGTCGGCTGTGGGAGCGGCGCTACGTGCGACGCCTGCGCCTGACCGACACGGTCATCGTGCTGACGACCGTCGCGGCGGCCGCGATCCTGCCGATGATGGCGTGGGCTCCCGGCATCCTGGCCGATGATCCATGGATGCTGGCCCGTGTGCCCGTGCTCGTCGCACTGACCTGGCTCTCGGTGCTCGGACTGCTGCACACGCGCAAGCCCGGCATCCTCGGCTCCGGACCGACCGAGTACAAGCGCGTCGTGCACGCGACGGGACTCGCCTTCGGCGTGCTGGCGATCGTCTTCATCGTGTTCCAGTGGCAGGGCATGCGCGTCCAGCTGATCTTCGCGATGCCGATCGGACTCGTCGCCCTGCTCGTCGGCCGCTGGGCCTGGCGCAAGTGGCTGGTACGCCAGCGCCGGTTCGGTCACTACGCATCGCGGGCCATCATCGTCGGCGAGCCCGACGACATCGCCTACGTGGTGGGGCGCCTCCAGCAGGACGCCCTCCTGGGCTACGTCGTCGTGGGCACCGCGACCGCCGACGGCTCGCCCGAGCCGATCATCGTCGATGGACGTCGTCACGAGGTCGTCGCGACCACCCACACGGTCGCGACGGTCGCTCAGGAGCTGGATGCCGACACCATCATCGTCGCCAGCCAGCCCTCCGACGACCCCGACTACGTGCGGCGCCTCAGCTGGCAGCTCGAGGGACGCGCGGCGGAACTCGTGCTCTCGAGCCGCCTGACGGATGTCGCCGGCCCCCGGGTCTCGTTCCGCCCGGTCGACGGTCTTCCGCTGATCCATGTGCGCATCCCCGTCTACGAGGGCGGCCAGCACCTGCTCAAGCGCGCCCTCGATGTCGCGGTGGCGGCGACGGCCCTGCTCGTCCTGCTGCCGCTGCTACCGGTTCTGGCGCTCGCGATCGTGCTCGACTCCCCCGGTTCGGTCTTCTTCCGGCAGACGCGCGTCGGCCGCGACGGCCGCGAGTTCCGGATGCTGAAGTTCCGCTCGATGCGCGATTCGACCGACGCGGAGCTGGCCGCACTGCAGGCCGCGAACGAGGGCGCAGGACCGCTGTTCAAGCTCAAGGCAGACCCCCGGGTCACACGGATGGGGCGGTTCCTGCGCCGCCACTCGATCGACGAGCTGCCCCAGTTCTGGAACGTCCTCGTCGGCGACATGAGCATCGTCGGACCCCGACCTCCGCTCCCCCACGAGGTCACCTCATACGACGGCACCGTCTACCGCCGTCTCTACATCAAGCCGGGAATCACCGGGCCGTGGCAGGTGAGCGGTCGCAGCGACCTCTCCTGGGACGACAGCGTGCGGCTCGACCTGCGCTACGTCGAGAACTGGTCCGTGATGAACGACCTCATGATCATGTGGCGCACCGCCCAGGTCATGATCGATCCGAAGGGTGCCTACTGATGGTCCTCGAACACACTGACATCACGACCGCGGCCAAGGCCCCGGCATCCACCGCGCAGCGGACGCTCTCGATCGCCATGGTGGGCACGCGCGGCGTGCCGGCGGCATACGGCGGGTTCGAGACCGCGATCGAGGAGGTGGGGCGGCGCCTGGTCGACCGCGGGCACCGCGTGACGGTCTACACGCGCGGATCCGAGACCCGCGAGCGCACCTATCTCGGCATGGATCTCGTGCATCTGCCGGCGCTGCACCAGAAGCAGCTCGAGACGCTCAGCCACACGGGCCTGTCGACCCTGCACACCGTTTTCGGTCGGCGCCCCGACGCGGCGTTCGTCTTCAACGCCGCCAATGCACCCTTCCTGCCGGTGCTGCGCGCGCGCGGCATCCCGACCGCACTGCACATGGACGGTCTGGAGTGGAAGCGCTCCAAGTGGGGCGCGCGCGGCAAGGCCTACTACCGGTGGGCCGAGGAGTTCGGCGTGCGCACGGCGGATGCCCTCATCTCAGACGCGCCCGGCATCGCGGAGTACTACACGCACCAGTTCGGCGTGCCGACCGAGCTCATCCGCTACGGCGCCCCGATCCTCGGTGAGATGCCCGACGAGGGCGTGCGCGGTCTGGGCCTCGAGCCGGGCGGCTACCACCTCGTCGTCGCCCGGTTCGAGCCCGAGAACCACCTGCTCGAGATCGTGGAGGGCTACCGTCGCGGCACCGCGCGCCTGCCGCTCGTCGTCGTCGGATCGGCGCCCTACAGCGCCGAGTACACACGCCTCGTGCGGGATGCCGCAGCCGACGATCCGCGCATCGTCTTCCTCGGCGGCGTCTATGACCAGGACCTCCTCGACGCGCTGTATGCGCACGCGTACACCTACGTGCACGGACATTCCGTCGGCGGCACGAACCCGTCGCTTCTGCGTGCCATGGGCGCGGGTGCCGCCGTCGTCGCCTACGACGTGACCTTCAATCGCGAGGTGCTGGATTCGCAGGGCTGGTTCTTCGAGTCCGCGCGCGACCTCACGGCGCTCTTCGCGGGCGTCGAGGCCGACGCGGAGCGGGTCGCGCAGCTCGGGCTCAGCGCACGCGAGCGAGCGTCCGAGGTCTTCCGCTGGGACCGGGTGACCGACGACTACGAGTCTCTGGCGCGTCGACTCGCCGATGGCCGCAGCGTCCACGACGTCGCGCGGCGTGCACGCCGGGCGACGGGCGCGTGGTCGAGCCAGCCGAGCCACCATGCAGCCCGCTGAGTCACCGACCCCCACTCTCGCATTCGTCACCGTCGTCTTCGAGGCCGAGATCGGGCTGCTCGAGCTGCAGGCGCGCTCGCTGCGCGCGCACCTCGCGCCGGGCACCGCGTCGGCCATCGTCGTGCTCGACAACACCGCTCGAGGACTCTCCCGCCGGTCGCGGACGCGCATCGGTCGCGAGTACGGCGCGCTCGAGCCCCTCGTGTCGTACGTCCGCACCGCGGATCTCGGCGTCGGCGGTGCGGTCCACGGGTGGCGCAGCCAGCAGGCGGCCAAGCTCCTGATCGCGCGGCGCGTGCAGTCCTCCCATGTGGTCATCCTGGACGCCAAGAACCACCTGATCGCGGACGCCAGCGTCGACGACTTCGTCGGAGCGGATGGCATCCCCCGCGGCGGCACCCATTCCTACCTCGCACATCCGCTCCGCGATGAGCTGGAGCGCACGCTTCGCCATCTCGGCGCCGACGAGGCCGCGATCTCCGCCGCCGTCGCCGACTTCCCCCCCACCGCCACGCCGTTCGTCGTCGACACGAATGTCGTGCGCGCTCTGATCGATGACGTCGAGAGCTCGGCGGGCACGGGGTTCGCCGAGGCGTTCGAGCGCGCGGGCCTGCTGGAGTTCTTCCTGTACTCCGGCTGGGCTGCGCTGCATCGGCCCGGACGACCGGTGGTCGACGGCCGTCCCATCCCCGCCCCCGTCATCTGGCCGCGCCGCGCGCACCTCGACGGCGTGGAGGCGACGATCGCGGAGGTGCACGAGCAGGACGCGCTGTGGTTCGCGGTGCACCGACGCGTGCTCGCGCGCGGCGACCGCGACACGCGCCGACGCATCGAAACGTTCTGGGCGGAGCGGGGCCTGCTGACCCCGCGCGAGGCGCGCGCCTTCGTCCGACGCTTCCGTCTCAGGTACGCACCGCTCATGGCGAAGACCCGCGCGGTGGAGGCGGTCCGACGCCGCCTCGCATCGTGACCGGCGCGAGGCGGACGGGAGACTCAGCCCCGCGCGTCACCCTCGACCGCGGCATCCTCCGCGTAGTACGAGCGTCGGCGCCGGGCGACCTTGGCCTTGTTCAGCACCACGCCGAGGATGCGCGCACCCGATCCCTGCAGGATGCGCACGCTGTTGGCGAGCTGCGCGCGACGCGTGCGGGACGCGTCGACGACGACCACGACGCCGTCCATGAGCGGCGCGATCAGAGTGGCATCGGCGACGCTGATCACCGGCGGCGAGTCGACCACGACGTAGTCGTAGGCCGCCGATGCCTCGCGCAGGAGCTCGCGCATCGCGTCGGAGGTGAGGATCTCGGCCGGGTTGGGCGGAACGCTGCCGGAGGTGAGCAGGTCGAGCGTGGTGCTGCCCCACGTCATCTTCGCCACCTCGACGTCCACGTCGCCGACGAGGACGGTCGTGAGTCCCACAGCGCCCTCGACGCCGAAGTAGTCGGCGATGCGCGGCCGACGCAGGTCGGCGTCGATGAGGAGCACCCGGTGCTGAAGTCCGGCGAGCGTCAGCGCGAGGTTCGACGAGAACGTGGACTTGCCCTCGCTCGGGGTCGACGAGGTGACGAGGAGACACCGCGCGCTGTCGCTGACATTGGCGTACGACAGCGCGGCACGCACCCGCCGGAACTCCTCGGATGTGTGCCCCAGCGGCTCGCGAGCCACCACGAGCCCGCCCTCGCCACGCGTCCGGGTGACGGAGCCCAACAGCGGCGCGTCGACGACCTGCGCGACCACCGTCTCGTTGCGCACCCTCGTGTCGCCGAGGGTGATCGCCAGGGCGGCGAGCACGCCGACGACAAGACCCAGCAGGGCACCCAGCGCAGCATCCCGGGGCTTGTTGGGGATGGACTGCACCAGCGGGACGACGGCCTCGTCGATGACCTGGGCGGTGATGGTCGCAGCCCCCGCCGGACCCTTGGGCGCGACGTCGCGCACGACGTCCGTGAGGCTGTCGGAGACGGCGTTGGCGATCGCGGCGGCTTCATCGGGGTCGGTGGACGACGCCTGCACCTGGAGGATGACGGTGTCCTGAGGGATCGTGACCTCGACCGATCGCGCGAGCACGCGCGGCGTCGTATCGAGCTCGAGTTCGTCGATGACCGGATCGAGGACACGGGACGACGTCGCCAGCTGCGCGAACGAGAGCATCTGGTTCTGCGTGTACGTCGACCCCTGAGCGAGGTCGGACGCGCTGTTTCCCTGGTTGAGCGCGAAGTAGAGCGTCGCGGTGCTCTGATAGATCGGGGTCACCGTCGAGCTGAGCCCGTAGCCGAGCGCCCCGCCGAGGATCGTCAGACCGACGATCAGGAGCCAGAACTTGCGGATGGCCTCCCAGACGGTGGAAAGAGTCCACGCCGACGAGTCTGGCTTCACTGGGCGGTCCTTCGAGATGGGGACGGGCAACAGAATCGGTGCCGTCCTCGACCGGTCCGCAGCCCCCACCGCGACCGTCTCGGCCCCCGTCCGATGTTACAGTACCCCTCGCCGTTCACACGGAATCCGGGAGCAGGGGGAGTGCCGTGATCGCTCTCTGGTCGACCCTCGCGCGCGTCGGGACGATGGCGGTGTCGCTGGTGTGCGGCATCCTCACCGCACGTCTTGCCATCACGCAGGGCGGGGTGGAGTACTACGCCTTCCTCTCGCTGCTCGTGGCCCTGCCGAGCCTCGTCTCGTTCAGCGACCTGGGCACCGGCGCGGTCGTGGTGAACGGGATCGCGACGAGCAAAGACGTCCGCGCCGACCGACACCTCGAGCGCCAGGTGCGCACGGTCATGCGGATCATGGTGATCTTCGCCGGCGGCATCGCCGTGGTCAATACGGTCCTTCTGCTCACCGGCGGCTGGTACGTCGTGCTCGGCTCCGGAGCGGAGGTACCCGACGCGGGCCTCGCGGCGTTCGTGTGCGTGTCGATCTTCTGCCTCACGATCTGCCTCGGCATCTGGCAGCGCGTGCTGCTCGGTCTCGGCCGCAACCCCGTCGTGATCCTGCTGCAGGGGCTGATCTCGCCCCTCGCCCTCTTCGTCGTCTGGGCATTCCTCGCGACAGGCTCGGAGGCCCTCAAGTCCTACCTCGCGCTGGGATCGTTCCTCGCGACCTTCACGGTCGCGGTCATCGGACTGCTCGTCGCGATCCGCAGCAGCGGTCCTCTCATCCCGCGCGCCCTGCGCGTGCTGTTGTCTCCGCGCAGGCATCCCGGCGTGAAGGTGATGGATGTCGGCTGGCCGATGATGGCCCAGCTGCTCTCCAGTCCGCTGTCGATGGCGCTGCCGCGCTACATCCTCGCCCAGCTCGCCACCGGGGTCGCGGTCGCCCAGTACGGTGTCGCGGGCCAGGTGTTCTTCGCGCTGCAGGCGCTCGTGGCGGCGGCGGGCGTCACCCTGTGGCCGCACTTCGCAAAGGCGCGGGCGAACGGATCGATCCGCCGCGGGCCCTTCCTCGCGTCAGGGCTGTTCGGGGCGATGATCGTCACCGCCACGGCCGTGATCCTCGCGATCGGTCCGTGGCTGTTCGGCATCATCTCGGACGGCGAGCTCGAGATCACGCCTGACATCATCCTGGCGTTCGGGCTCATGATCACCCTGCAGGCCGTGCTCTACCCGCTCGGGATGTTCATGATGGACCGGCCCGGCATCCGGTTCCAGGTCGCCCCTTCGCTGCTCATGGCCGCGAGCACCGTGGCCCTGACGTACGTGCTCGTGCCCGTGTTCGGGGTGAACGGTCCGCTGCTGGCCAATGCCGCGAGCGTGATGGTGTTCCAGATCATCCCGTACACCGTCTACATCCTGCGCAACCGCGACAGGCTCTACGGCGTGCCCGTCGGGTGAGCGGCGCGGCCACGCGATCGCGAGCCCCACGAGAAACCACAGGTACATGCCGTACTGCGTGATGAGAGCCACCGCGAACAGCGACGGAAGCTGCGCGGTGACCGCGATCGACGCCGGGTTGGCGCGACCGGGCCGCACGACGCTGACAGCCACCATCACCAGCACCGCGATCACGAGGAGCACGGGGATCCAGCCAAAGCGCAGCGCGATCACGAGGAGCGCGTTGTCGATCGAATCGGCGTACTGACCGAGGTAGGTGCCCCCCACGGTGAGACCGGCCCAGTCGCCCGCCGACCCGATGATCTGCACCTGCGAGAGCAGCATCCACAGACTGGAGCGGTAGTCGGCGCTGCCGCTGGCCTCGTCGCCGGCTTCGAGGAAGACCCCGCCCACGAACGGCACGACCACGAGAGCGGCGATCGCGCCGACCGCGATGACCGCGCCGCGGGTGCGGCGGGTCAGCCCCGGCAGCGTGACGACGGACAGCGCCACCGTCAGCACCAGGGTCAGCAGGCCCAGTCGGCTGAAGGTCACAACGGTCGCGGCGGAGATGACGGCCAGGGAGAGGAGCTTGGCCGTGAGCGTCCAGCGGGTCGCGAGCACGAAGGCCGACGACATCGCCAGGGCTGCGCCGAGGGCGATCGAGTGCCCGAAGGCGCCCTCCACCCGGATGAAGCCGCCACGCGGCTGGAGTCTGCCCCACTCCTCGAAGGATGCCCCCATGGCGGGAAGGAGGAGGAAGACGTTGGTGCCCGACGCGAACTCCAGAATGGCGATGACGGCAGCCGCGGTGGCGACCGCCGCGATGATGCGGGTCACGAACGCGGTCGGGAGGCGAGCCAGGACCAACCGCCCCCAGACGTAGGGCAGCACCCATTCCAGGACCGCGATCACGGCCGACGACAACGGCACCATGCGCAGCCCGAAGAGGATGAGCGCCAGGAGCGCGAAGGCCGCGACGAGGGCGTCGGCGGGCGCGAGCGAGACCGAGCGCCAACCCGTGACGACGGCGAGCAGGGTGATCCCCGTCACCGCGGCCCAGAAGAATCCGAGGTTGACCCCGATCCACACCGGAACGAAGAAGAGCGTCAGGGTCCAGACGATGAAGGCCGATCGCGCACTCACCCGGAAGACGACCGCGAGCAGGATGAGGATGCCGACGGCGGTGAGCGCAAGCAGGAGCGCACTGACGTTCATGCGGAACCCCGTCCGCCGCGCATGCCCCGACTCACCCGCCGAGCTTATTACGCCCGGCCGGGGCGGAGATCGCGCGGACCTCCGCCCCGGACCGGATCAACCCAGCGCCGTGACGCGGAAGGCGTCGAAGGTGAGGACTCCGGGTGTCGTCGCACCACCCGCGCGGTTGGCGTGCACGCCGTAGGGCAGAGCCGCCTGCAGCGCCGGGGTCGAATCCGTCACGCTCAGCTGCCACGCCTCGGGCTCCGGAGTTCCGGCCCGCCAGATCTTCGCGGAGATGGTGGTGGTGCCGGACCCGACGACGTCGGCCTTCAGCGTGAACACGTCGCCCGCGGCACGGACCATGCCGGGAACCGGGTATATCCCGAGCACCGTCGATCCCCGCTGCGCGACGAGCCACACGCTCCCGTCGCTGCGCAGCCACGTACGCACCGCGTAGTTGTCGGTCGAGGTGGCCCGCGCAACAAGACCCGCGTACGCGTTTCCGGTGGCCGGGTCGGCGTCGAGCGAGAAGTCGACGCTCAGGCTGATGTCCCGTGCCGACGCCGCGTTGAGCATGAGGTTGCGCGTCTCGGTCGCGTTGAGGGTCACCGTGCCCTTGCCGCCGGCGACCGACGCCGCCGACGCCGCCCCGTACAGCACCGACCACTCCCCGCCGACATCCGACGAACCCCACCCCGACGCCACGGACCGCTCGAAGTCATCCCGTGCCGCGAACGCCTCGGCGGGCGGCTCTTCGGGCTCGACCGGCGGGTCGACGACCGGCGCGCTGACGGTCACGGGCGCCGTGACCGTGTGTGTCGCGCCGTCGTCGTCGATGACCGTGAGGGTCACCGTGTAGGTGCCCGCCGCCGCATAGGTGTGCGACGCGGTCGCCCCCGACCCCGCGGCGGAGCCGTCGCCCCAGTTCCAGGCGTACGAGGCCACCGTGCCGTCGGGGTCCGACGACGCCGAACCGTCCACCGTCACGCTCAGATCGCTCACCGCCGATGAGAACGACGCGACAGGAGCGACGTTCCCGGGCTCCGGTTCGGGCTCGGGCTCCGGTTCGGGCTCGGGTTCGGGCTCGGGCTCCGGTTCGGGAGCCGGCTCCGGATCGGGCTCCACGACGGGTGCTTGGAGGTCGGTGACGCGGAACCCGTCGAAGGACACCGTGCCCGACCCGGTCGCCGAACCCGCCCGCGCATAGTGCGCGCTCACGAAGCCCGCCTGCTGCAGACCCGCCGTCGAATCCGTCACCGACACCTGCCACGACGCCGGCTCCGCCGACCCCACCTTCCACACCTTCGACCGGATCGTCGTCGGATTCACACCCGACACCTCGGTCTTCATCGTGAACACATCACCCGCAGCCCACGTCACCCCGTTCAACGCCGGCGCCGCAAGCACCGTCCCCGAACGCTGCGCAACAAGCCACACCGACCCATCGCTGCGCATCCACGCACGCGTCGTGTAATCCGCCGACGAGCTCTGCCGCGCAGCCAACCCCACATACGAATTACCCGACGACGGAGCCGAACCCACCGAGAACTCCACCGACGACGACACATCACGCACCGACACACCCTGCAACGCCAGATTGCGCGTGTTACCCGCCGGAATCGTCACCGTGCCCTTACCGCCGGACACCGACGCCGCCGACGCCGCCCCATACAACACCGACCACGCACCACCGACATCCGACGAACCCCACCCCGACGCCACAGACCGCTCGAAATCATCCCGCGCCGCAAACTGCTCGGCGGGCGGCTCGACGACCGGTTCGGCCACCGTGACCTCGCGGGTCGTGCTGTGTGTCGCCCCGGCTGCGTCCGTCACGGTGAGAGTCACCACGTACGTGCCGGACGCCGCGTACGTGTGCGACGCGGTCGCCCCCGACCCCGCGGCCGACCCATCGCCCCAGTTCCAGGCATACGAGGCCACCGTGCCGTCCGGGTCCGAAGAGCCCGAGCCGTCCACGGAGGCGAGCAGATCCTCCGCGCTCACCGTGAACGACGCCACCGGAGACTGGTTGCCCGGCACCGGAGCGCTCACCGTCACCGAGCGCGACGAGCTGTGTGTCGCGCCGTCGTCGTCCGTGACCGTGAGGGTCACGGTGTAGGTGCCCGCCGCCGCGTAGGTGTGCGACGCGGTCGCCCCCGACCCCGCGGCCGAGCCGTCGCCCCAGTTCCAGGCGTACGAGGCCACCGAACCGTCGGCATCCGACGATCCCGCCCCGTTCGCCGAGACCTGCAGCCCATCCACCGTCGACGCGAACGACGACACCGGAGGAACGTTCGCCGGGGGCGTGACGGGTGCTTGGAGGTCGGTGACGCGGAACCCGTCGAAGGACACCGTGCCCGACCCGGTCGCCGAACCCGCCCGCGCATAGTGCGCGCTCACGAAGCCCGCCTGCTGCAGACCCGCCGTCGAATCCGTCACCGACACCTGCCACGACGCCGGCTCCGCCGACCCCACCTTCCACACCTTCGACCGGATCGTCGTCGGATTCACACCCGACACCTCGGTCTTCATCGTGAACACATCACCCGCAGCCCACGTCACCCCGTTCAACGCCGGCGCCGCAAGCACCGTCCCCGAACGCTGCGCAACAAGCCACACCGACCCATCGCTGCGCATCCACGCACGCGTCGTGTAATCCGCCGACGAGCTCTGCCGCGCAGCCAACCCCACATACGAATTACCCGACGACGGAGCCGAACCCACCGAGAACTCCACCGACGACGACACATCACGCACCGACACACCCTGCAACGCCAGATTGCGCGTGTTACCCGCCGGAATCGTCACCGTGCCCTTACCGCCGGACACCGACGCCGCCGACGCCGCCCCATACAACACCGACCACGCACCACCGACATCCGACGAACCCCACCCCGACGCCACAGACCGCTCGAAATCATCCCGCGCCGCAAACTGCACCGACGAGACGGTCACCGTCTGGCTCGACGTGTGCGAGGCGCCCAGGCTGTCTGTCACGGTCAGCTCGACGACGTACGTGCCTGCTGCGGCATACGTGTGGGAGGCCCCCACGCCCGCGCTCGCCGGTGTGCCGTCTCCCCACGACCAGGCGTAGTCGCGCGTCGTGCCGTCGGAGGACGTGGATGCTGTCGCATCGGTCGAGACCGTCAGTCCCGAGACCGCCGAGGTGAACGAGGCCACCGGGGCGTCGTGCGCCACCGATACCGCCTGAGTCGTCGAGGCGATGCCCCCGCGATCGTCCGTCACCGTCAGAGTGATGGTGTACTGCCCGCTCGCGGCGTAGACATGCGAGGCCGTCGAGCCCGCGCCGGGCGCCGAGCCGTCGCCCCAGTCCCACGTGTAGGAGTCGATCGTGCCGTCGTCGTCGGCCGATGCATCGCCGTTCACCGTCACGGTCAGGCTCTGCGTCACGGTGCTGAAGTCCGCGCTCGGCAGCACATTCGGCGCCAGCACGGTCACGGTCTGGGTCTGCGCGTGCGAGAGCCCCGCGCTGTCGGTGACGGTGAGGGTCACCGGGTAGGCGCCGGCGGCGGCGAAGGTGTGGGACGCGGTGGCCCCGCTCGCCGACTGCCCGTCGCCGAAGTCCCACGCGTACGAGACGATCGAGCGTCCGTCGGGCGCGGTCGACGCGGATCCATCCACGGTGATCGCCAGATCGGTGGCTGCGCTTGCGAACTGCGCCGTCGGGGCGTCGAGCCCGAGACCGGCCGCGTGGTGCGCGAGCACCTGGGTCGCGTTGAGCACCGTCGGGTAGATCGCCACCTCGTCGATCGCTCCGTCGAAGTAGTCGGAGGACGGACGGGAGGGCCAGCCCGAGAGGCTGTCGCCACCGATGCGCCAGTAGCCGCTGTAGTTCTGCGCCGACGTCGCCTCGGTGTTCTCGCCCTGCAGTTCGCCGTCGACGTACAGCTTGATGCCCTCAGCGCCCTGCGTGGCCACCACGTGGTGCCAGTCGCCGTCGTTGTAGGCGGTCGGCGTGACGACGGTGCGCACCGTCCCGGGATAGACGCCGAAGGTCAGTCGTCCGTTGTTGAGCATGTAGACGTGGCGATCGTGGCTTCCCGACGTTCCCGTCTGCGAGTTGCCGTATCCGAGGAGCTTGCCACCACGGGTGGTCTCCGTGCGGAACCACAGCTCGGTGGAGTATTCCGCCCCGACCGCGATCCGGTTCCTCGTCGAGATGCGCCCCGAGGAGGTGCCCGTGAACGCGGAAGCACTCTCGCCCGAAAGCCCCTCGACGGCTCCGGGCGTCGTCGTCGTCACGCCCGAGCCGCGGATCTGCGTCTCGACGCCCGCCCAGTCCTCGGTGACCTCACCCAGCGGGAAATAGATCGAGGCCCCGTCATCGAGCACGGCGTCGCTGTAGAGCGAGGGCTCGCCCTCGGCGACGTCGACGCTCACCGACGCGCTGGTGACGGTGTTGCCGTCGCCGTCGCTCACCCTCACGCGGTAGGTCTGCGCGGAGCCGGGCTCGACGTCCTTGTCGTCGAGGATCACCGTCGGCCGGCCCTGCTGCCACCATCCCGACGCGAGCACGCGGGTCACGATCGGCTCGGCCGTGCCCTCGCGAAGCAGTTCGTACGTCAGGTCGCGGTCGTCGCGGTCCCAATTGGCCGGGATGACCACGCGCACACGCCCGGGTGAGATCGAGCGCGCCTCGGGCGCCGACCAGGTGCTCGCCGAGAGTCGCGGCCCGTCATTGGCTCCGGTGGAGGGCTGCGTCGCGAAGCGCACGATGCCCTGGTATCGCTGGTTGTTCACGGTCGTGAACTCGCCCGCGATCGAGATGAAGTCGCCCGCACCGGTGATGGACAGACCGGCCTGGCCGAGACCGGACGCCGTGCCGACGGTGAAGTCGGGGTACCAGATGTAGGGCGAGGGCGACGGAGTGCCGCTCCAGTCCTTGTAGGTCGTTCCCGCGGAGGCCGTGCGGGTCAGGATGCCGCCCGCCTCGGCCGTGTAGGCCTCGACGTAGCGGTACTGGCGGGGGCTCTGCTCGGGCCACAGGCCCAGGGTCTCGCAGGCGTGCGTGTGGCTGGTCGTGTAGACCGTCTCACCCGTCGAGTAGACCCCGTAGTGGTCGCCGTGGCAGTCCGAGACCCAGCGGACGGCGCCGGTGCCCGCGTCCGCCGCGAAGGCGCCCTCGAGGTTGCCGACGCTGGCGTTGGCGAACACCCAGCCCGTGCCGTAGACACCGGTCGCGTCGGTGCTGAGGGCGAAGATGCCCGCCCGGCCCGCGTACTGACCCGAGTTCCAGCCGTTGACGATCGTCTGAGGCGCCGCCCAGCCGGTGTCGATCGCCCCGGTCGTGCCGTCGAGCGCCACGAGTCCTCGCTGTACGACGTCGTTGACGAGGTAGAAGCGGCCTCCCGCGATGACGCGCGACGTGCCGGGCTCGAGTACGAGGGCGTCGGCCTGCAGGTCGGATGTCGGGGCCCAGGGCAGCAGGGTGCCGCCTGCCGCGCCGAAGGCCGCGAAATTCTTGCGTGCGACCCCGTTCGCCTGGGTGAGCAGACCCGCGACGTAGACGGTGTCGGCCGTCGCCGCGATGCCGTAGACACCCGCACCTCCGACCGAGGGCGCGAAGCCGGCGATGAGCTGGCCGGTCACGGCGTCGAGCGCCGCGATGTTCCACCGGGTCTGGCCGTTGACGGAGTTGAAGGAGCCGCCGATGTAGATGCGCGTGCCGTCGGGCGACGCGGCGATCGACTTGATGACGCCGTTGACCGACGGCGCGAACGGCAGCAGCGCACCCGTCGTGATGTCGTACGCGAGGATGTTCGAGCGCGGCGTGAGGTTGGTGCCGGGGCTTGCCAGCGGCGCCCGAGCGTTGCTGAAGCTGCCCGCCGCATACACGGTGTTGCCGATCGTCGTCTGCGCCCACACGTAACCCGAGTCGATCTGCACAGTCGGCAGGGGGTCGGACGTGACGACGTCCTCATCACGCTGCAGCGCCGTGGCCGGCGACGGCAGATCCGCAGCGACGGCCGGTGCCGCAGTGACGACGGTGAGGCCTGCGGCGACCAGGACGGCCGCCGTGGCCGCCGCGAGAAGGCGACGGACGTGACCGGCCGGCCGATCTGTGCGAGTGCGAACGGTCACGAGATGCTCCCCTGGAACACGGCGACGGGTTCGCCCGCCGCGTAGTTGACGGTGACGGTGAAGGCGCGGCCGGTGGCCGGATCGAGCATGAAGACGTAGGTGCCCTCGCGGGAGGCGCCGGCGGGCACCTCGCCCGTGAGGGGCGAGACGGGGCCGGCCGTGGTCGGGATGCCCAGTGCGCCGTCGTCGGCGACGAGCGACACGACCGCCGAGTCGACACTGTGTGCCGTGGTCGAGTCGTTCCGGGCCGTGACGTGCACGATGACAGCCGGGCCCGTGACCTCGCCCGGCGTCGACGCGGTGACGGTCGTCGCCGACACCTCGTCGATCGTGATCGCGACGCCGGTGT
The DNA here is from genome assembly GCF_046111165.1 of Microbacterium sp. HA-8. Taxonomy (NCBI): domain Bacteria; kingdom Bacillati; phylum Actinomycetota; class Actinomycetes; order Micrococcales; family Microbacteriaceae; genus Microbacterium; species Microbacterium sp. HA-8. Next base: position 209,443 of record NZ_CP162025.1, on the reverse strand, counting down.
CGAACGAGATCGTCTCGCCGAGGGCGGCCGTCTGCGTCGGCAGCGGCGCCGGCGCCGCCGGCGACGGATCACCCGAGGCCTCCGGTAACGGCGGAGGCGCGATCATGGTGGGACTCGGCGAAGATGCCGACGAGTCCGTGGTCTGCCCGCCCCCAGCGGTGCAGCCCGTGACAAAAAACAGTGCGGCGAGACCGATCGCGGCAGCGGCGACGCTCGGCGTCGCACCCCACCCGTCACGGCTCGCACGAAAACGTGCGTTCACGCGTATCCCCAGATTCCCCAGTTGAACGACTTCCCACGGCCGTTCAGAACGGACTATACGACACGCGGGGCCCGGTTGTCGACATCCGCTTCATTCGCGTACGCGCATACGTCCACCTAGGATGTGCCTGGGTGGGGGGAGAGCAGATGCGCGTGCTGTTCGACGGGTACTGGTGGCGGTCGGGACCGCTGGCCAACCGCACCGTCCAGCGGGAGTTCGTCCTCGCCTGGGCGCGGGCCTTCCCGGATGACGAGATCGTCGTCGCCGTGCGCGGCGCGGACCGACCCGCCGACCTGCCCTTGAGCATGGCGATGGTGAGCACGCGCCTGTGGCCGCATGCTCTCTCCAACCGGCTGGAGCTGGCCCGGCATGCGTCGAGGGTTCGCGCCGATGCGGTGATCTCTCACAATTACGCACCGCGCAGGGCGTCCGGCGCCCGATCGGTCGTGTTCATCCACGACGTGATGTTCGCCGAACATCCGGAGTGGTTCTCCCGCAAGGAGCGCGTGTACTTCGCGCCGATGCTCCCTTGGAGCGCGGCCGCCGACGTGGTCGCCACATCGACCCGCACCGAGGCCGACCGCATCCGTCGCCACGGGCCCGCCGCCCCCGCGCCGATCGCGGTGACGGGCCTTGCTCCTCCGGCCACACTGACAGGTGCCGGACGCCGACCTCCGGACGTTCCCGAGGCCCAGGAGTTCGCGATCACCGTCGGCCGGCTCAATGTGCGCAAGAATCTCGCGGCGGTTCTGCGGGCGGCGGGCGCGAGCGGGCGCATCACCGCCCGGTCGCCGCTGTATGTCGTCGGCGGCACTGCGCATTCCGGGCGAGGCCCGGGGCTCGGTGAAGAGCTGGAGGCGCTGCGCGCCGCGGGGCGCGTCGTGTTCCTCGGTCCGATCTCTGACGACGAGCTGACCTGGATGTACGCCCACGCGGCGCTGACGATCTCCCTGAGCCTGGATGAAGGGTTCGGGATGCCGGCGGTCGAGGCCGCCCTGCACGGCTCCGCACTGGTGGTCAGCGACATCGCCGTCTTCCGCGAGACCGTCGGCGAGTACGCGCGCTTCGTCGACCCCCTCGCCGAGGCCGGGGTGATCGCCGAGGCCATCGACGCGGAGTGGGGACGCCGGCCGGGGATCGCGGCACGGAGCGCGGTCATCGACGAGTTCACGTGGGAGCGCGCCGCCGACGTGCTCCGCAGCGCCGCGACGCGCTGACGGCGGGCTCTCAGCGGCGCAGCGTCGTACGCAGCAGGCCGGGCTTGGTCTGCTCCGCGGCGCTGGAGAGCTGGGCCGCGATGCGTCGGGCGTCGTGCTCGACGTCGTCGAGGGTGGCGCCGTGCGCTCGGTCGTCGATGTTGTGGCCGTCCCGGATGTCGAAGGGATCGACGGGCGCTGACCCCCACAGCCGCTTGGGCCGGGGGACGGGCGCGGGCCGCAGTCCGCGCTGGCGGTCGAGGTACACCGCGAGCGCGAGCACGGCGTCCCTGCCGACGAGCGCGGGGTCGGGACGGTAGTCCTCGGCGAGCCAGAGGGCCTCGCGCATCGTGAAGGTGCGCGAGCGGGCGTCCGGCGCGATGCGCGCGACCGCGGCGCGCGCCGACCGCGAGGCCGTCAGGATCAGCTGCGACCGGGTCACGAGCGCCTTGGTGAGCGTACGGGGCCTATGCGCCGCCGCAAGATCGCGCCACTGCTCCGTGTCCCGGCGGCCGGCTACGCGCGTGCAGACCGCGTCCGCGCGAGCGGAGCCGGCGCCCGCGCTCTCGACGACGACGCTCTCGAAACCCGGGAGGTCGTCGAGGGCCTCTCGGAGCACGAACTCCGCCAGCGGCGAGCGGCAGACGTTCGCGGTGCAGACCGTCAAAATGTAGGCCTTGCGTTGCGTAGCCACAGGAAACCCCCTTGTCGGTGCGACTTTAGCGTCGCGTCGGATCGGTGCCCGCCGGCGTCGCGCGCGGGCGGCGCGCGACGCGACGGCCGTCCCGGAGTCCCCGGGCATAGGCGCGCCAGGGCGCGATGGATGTCAGCAGCTGCCGTCGGCCACCCTGAAGCAGCACGCGGTAGGCGACACGCGGCGCGGAGCGCAGCCACGCGGCGAGGTCTTCGTCGTCGAGGTGCTTGGCGGCGTACAGCAGCCGATTGCGGATGTTGTGGTAGTAGTACGTCTCGGACTTGGCTCGTCCGGCGACGGCATCGCCGTGGGTGCCGCCCTCGTCGTGCACCGCCCGCGCCTCCTCGAGCAGGAGCAGTCGTCCTCCGGCGTCGAGCACGCGATGCGAGAAGTCGATGTCCTCCCAGTAGAGGAAGTACTCCTCGTCGAAGCCGCCCACCCGCTCCCAGAGCGGCGCGGACACGGCGAAGCACGCCCCGGTCGCCCACTCCCGGCGGGGGCGATGCCCGTTGCGCGCCCGCCGGGCGGCACCCGCGGTGGTGCCGTCATCGAGGTACAGATCGGCACCCGCGAACCACGCGCCCCCGTCCCCCGTCACGATGCGGGGGGAGACGAGGGTGCACGGATCGGTCGCCGCCGTCGAGACGAGGGCGGCGAGCGAGGCGCGATCGATCTGCGCGTCAGGATTGAGGAAGACCAGCACCTGGGCGCCGGTGCGCAGCGCCGTCTGCGCGCCCGCATTGCTGCCCCCGCCGAATCCGGCGTTGCGATCCAGCAGCACGCTCGTCCATCCGTGCCGTTCGGCGAGCGCGGCCACTCTCGCCCGTTCGTCGACGTCGCTGAAGCAGTCCACGAGCACGACGGTGCCGTTGGGTGGCAGAGCGAGCCGGGCGGCGCCGGATTCGAGCAGCGCGCTCGAGCCGTAGTTGACGATGATCACCGCGAACCGGGTGCTCTCGAAGGCACTCGGTCCGCTCATGCGACGAGCGTGCGATCGAGGGCCCGGATCTCGCGGAACCACTTCGCCGCGGCGAGCACGAGGAAGACCGCGTTGAGCACCATGAGGGCCGTGTACGCCCAGAGGAACACGGCGGTTGCGCCCCACAGCGCGAACAGCAGGCACAGCAGCCCGTAGTCGGTGGGCACCAGGATCATCGACCGCACGAACGTGCCGCCGCCTCGCGCGTGGGTCGACGCCACGCCCTTCTTGCCCTTGAGCAGATCGTTCAGCAGCATCCCGAAGAAGGTGACGACACCCACGACCGAGAACAGCAGCGGCACGAGCAGCCAGGGTGTGTCGCGGTAGGGCGTGTGCAGCCAGAGCGCGACGAGCACCGCGAGATGAAGCGAGGCGATCTTCACCGCGTCGACGAAGTGGTCGAGCCACTCGCCGGCAAGGCTCCCGCCCCCGCGCAGGCGGGCCAGCTGCCCGTCTGCCGAGTCCCAGGCGTAGCCGAGGGCGAGCAGGACGGCGACGATCACACCGGTCCACCACGCGGCGGGCGCCGCGAGCAGGACCACGACGGCCGCGAACGTGTGCGCCGCACTGATCATCGTGACCTGGTTGGGCGTGAGCCCCCACGTGTGCGCGGCGGCCGCGAGCACACGGCCGATGCGCCTGTTCACATAGACGGAATACCCGGGCGCACCCCGGGCGTGGCCCTTCTGGGCCGCGGAAAGCCGGCGATAGGACGCGGCGAACGACTCGGACATGCTCAGATCCCCCAACCACTGCACGTCGGTATGGACTAGAGCATAGGCGCTCGCACGGACACGCCCCGCCACCTGCCAGAATGGCCCGCGTGGGGGACACATCGATCGATCCGGCGCGCCGCGTGCGCGTGATGCAGTCGTTCGGGGCGCCGCGACCGACCACGAACCCCTACATCCACATGCTCGATGCCGCCCTCGCCGAGGCGCCGGGCGTCGAACATCTGCGCTTCGATCGGCGCCGGGCGCTGCTCGGCCGATACGACGCCATCCACTTCCACTGGCCCGAGACGCTTCTCGGCGGGTCGACCAGGCTCAAGGCATGGGCACGCCGCGTGTACGCCCGGGCCCTGCTGAGCCGCCTGCGTCTGACGAACGTCGCGGTCATCCGCACGGTGCACAACGTCGAGCTCCCGAAAGATGTCACCCGCGCGGAACGGCGGATGCTGGAGGGCATCGAACGGCGCACCGACTACAGGATCCTCCTCAACGAGCAGACCCGCGTCGACGGCGCGTCCACGGTGATCCCGCACGGCCACTTCCGCGACTGGTTCGCGCGGGACGGGGACACGACGCCCGATCCGCAGACCATCGGATTCGTCGGCCTCGTTCGTCGCTACAAGGGCGTCGAGGGGCTCATCCAGGCCTTCGGCGCCACCCGGACCGGACACCCGCACTGGCGACTCCGGATCGCCGGGAATCCCAGCAGCGCCGAGCTCGCCGATCAGCTGCGAACGCTCGCCGCCGGAGACGAACGGATCGCCTTCGATCTGCGCTTCCTCGCCGAGGCCGATTTCGCCGCGGCCATCGCCCGCGTGCGCGGTCTCGTGCTGCCCTACCGGTTCATGCACAACTCGGGTGTCGTCCTTGCCGCCCTCTCACTCGGCCGGCCCGTGCTCGTCCCGCAGAACGAGGTCAACGCCGCGCTCGCCGACGAGGTGGGACCGGGGTGGGTGCACATGTTCGCCGGCGAGCTCGACGCCCGCGATCTCGAGAGCTTCATGGCGGCCGTCGCCGGCGACCCTCCGGCGGCGCCGGACCTCTCGGTACGGGACTGGACCCGTACCGGGATGCTGCACGCCGCGGCCTACGCCGACGCCGTCGCCGCGCGGCGCACCCGCGCGCCGGAGCGGGTGCGGTGACCGGCGTCCTCCCGCTCGTGGCCGTCACGGTGCCCACCTTCCACCGCCCCGCGCAGCTCGCGCAACTGCTCGCGGTCGTGGTGGCTCAGGCCGCATCGACCCCCGGCATCCGTTCCACGATCATCGTCGTCGACAACGATCCCGCGGGTTCGGCCGCCGGCGCGGCGCACGCGGCGGGGGCCCTCCACATGATCGAACCCGCGCGCGGACTCGCCGCGGTCCGCAACGCCGCCCTGGACGCGGCGACCGCCGCGGGCGCCGACGCCCTGGTCTTCATCGATGACGACGAGATCCCCGACGACGGCTGGCTCGCCGCGCTCGTCGCCCCGTGGGCGGCCGGCGACGCCGATGCCGTCTCGGGCGAGGTGCACTCGGTGTTCGGGGAGGGTGTGGATCCCTGGATCATCGCCGGCGGATTCTTCCGTCGCGTCCGGTTCGCCGAGGGCGTCTCGATGCCGGCGGCGCCGACGAACAACCTGCTCCTGGATCTGACCGTCATCGCCGCCCTCGGCCTGCGCTTCGATGAGCGCTTCGCCGCGACGGGCGGCGAGGACATCGATTTCACGCGCCGCGCCGTCGCGCTCGGGGCACGCATCGTCTCGGCGCCGGCCGCGCGCGTGATCGATCCGGTGCCCGCCGAGCGGACTACCCGTGCGTGGGTGCTGCGCCGCGCGTACCGGGTGGGCACGACGACCGTCGCGGGCGATGTGCGCCTGCGCACCACCCCGCCGCGGCGGGCGCTGCGGCGCGGCCGCTGGGCGGTCGTCGGCGCCGCGCGCACGTGCATGGGCGCGGCGCGCTGCGCATGGGGGCGCCTGACCCGCGACGACGTACACGACGCCCGCGGCGCGCGCCTCGCGGCGCGGGGCTTCGGGATGCTGGCCGGCGCTCTGGGCAGGACCTACCGCGAGTACGCCCTCCGCGACGGATCCTGACCTCGCCGCCGTCGCGCTAGACTGGCGCGCAGCGGGGCTGGGGAGCCGCGTCGCTCGGCTGGGGAGCCGGGCATCTGGGGAAACTGGGGAACCTTCATGCCACAGCGCATCGGCTACGCCGCGGGAGCATTCGATCTGTTCCACGTCGGCCATCTGAACATCCTGAAACACGCTCGGGAGAACTGCGACGTCCTGATCGCGGGGGTCGTGAGCGATGAAATGCTGCGTCAGGTCAAGGGTGTCGAGCCCGTGATCCCGACAATCGAGCGCGCGGAGATCGTGCGCAGCATCCGTTTCGTCGACGACGTGTACGTCGAGACGATGCCCGACAAGATCGATGCCTGGCGCGACGTGGGGTTCACGCACTTCTTCAAGGGCGACGACTGGCGCGGCACCGAGAAAGGCCTGGCCCTCGAGCGGGAGTTCGCAGCGGTGGGCGTCGAGGTCGTGTACTTCCCGTACACGGCCCACACCTCCAGCACCGCGCTGCGCCGCGCTCTCGACATGATCTCTGCCGGGGCGGGACTCGACGGCAGCGGCCGCGCCGCTATCGTCTGAGGTGGGCCTTGCGCCCGAGTCGTCGATCGCCTCGGGAAGCAGGCCTCTTTCGCGGATGAAGACGGACAACGAGGGGGAACGGTATGCGGGTTTCGGTGATCGGATGCGGGTATCTGGGCGCGGTGCACGCCGCGGCCATGGCCGAGCTCGGGCATGAGGTCGTCGGCATCGACGTCGACCCCGTCAAGCTCGCCGCGCTCACACGCGGCGAGGCGCCCTTCTTCGAGCCGGGCCTGCCCGAGCTTCTGATCAGCGCCGGCAAGACCGGGCGCCTGCGTTTCAGCGACGACATCGCCGAGGCGAAGGGGGCCGAGGTGCACTTCATCGCGGTCGGAACACCGCAGGTCAAGGGCTCGAACGCGGCAGATCTGACCTACGTGGATGCCGCGCTCGAGCAGCTGCTGCCGCAGCTCTCCCCCGGCGACGTCGTCGTCGGCAAGTCCACCGTTCCCGTGGGCACGGCCGCCCGGCTGGCGGCGCGCGTGGCCGAGCACGGATCCGGTGCGGTGCTCGCGTGGAACCCCGAGTTCCTGCGCGAGGGCTTCGCCGTCAAGGACTCGCTCACCCCCGACCGGCTGGTGTTCGGTCTCGCGCCCGAGTCCGAGGCGGGCGCCCGCGGCGAAGAAGCCCTCCGGGAGGTGTACGCCACCGCCCTCGGCGACGACACCCCCCTGGTCGTGACCGACTACGCGACCGCCGAGCTCGTGAAGGTCTCGGCGAACGCGTTCCTCGCGACCAAGATCTCGTTCATCAACGCGATGGCCGAGATCGCCGAGGTCACCGGCGCGGATGTCACTCAGCTCGCCGACGCGATCGGCTTCGACGCGCGCATCGGCCGCCGGTTCCTCGGTGCCGGGGTCGGCTTCGGCGGCGGGTGCCTGCCGAAGGACATCCGCGGCTTCATGGCCCGCGCCGAAGAGCTCGGTCGAGGCGAGTCCGTCGCCTTCCTCAAGGAGGTCGACGCGATCAACCTGCGCCGCCGGCAGCGCGTCGTCGACCACGTCGTCGACGCCCTCGACGGCGAGCCCTACGGCAAGCGGGTCGCCGTGCTCGGCCTCGCCTTCAAACCGCACTCCGACGACGTGCGCGACTCCCCCGCACTCGACGTCGCCGTACGCCTCAAGGGCCTCGGCGCCGACGTGCGCGTCACCGACCCGGAGGCGATCGAGAATTCGCGTCGCCTGCACCCGCAGCTGGACTACCGCGAGGAGTTCGACGAGGCCGTCGAGGAAGCCGACGTCGTGGTGCTCGTGACGGAGTGGGACGAGTACCGCTACCTCGACCCCGAGGCCGTGGGAGCGAAGGTCGCGCGTCGTCAGGTGGTGGACGGCCGCAACAGCTACGACCCGGCGGCGTGGCGCGCAGCCGGGTGGACCTACCGCGGCCTCGGGCGCCCCTGATCCCGCGCGCCTTTAGGCTTGTCGGTATGACTTCTGCATCCTCCGAGACCCTGACCATGTTCGGCGCCACTTGGTGCGGCGACTGCCGGCGCACCAAGAAGCAGCTCGATGAGCTGGGTGTGGAGTACACCTACATCGACCTCGAGGCCGAGCCGGCCGCGGCGGATGTCGCGCGCGACATCTCCGGTCGCACCAACATCCCCGTGGTCGTCTACCCGGACTCCTCGCACCACGTCGAGCCCTCGAACGCCGACGTCGAGGCGAAGCTGCGCGAGCTCTCCCTCATCTGAGCGGCCTCCTGCGCCCGGACGCGAGCCCGCGTCAGTGCGCCGCGAATCGGTCGGTCGCGGCGACGAGGGCGGCCTGGATGCCGGGCTCGGTGGCCGAATGACCCGCGTCGTCGACCATCACGAGGTCGGCCTCGGGCCACGCCCGGTGCAGATCCCACGCCGTCATCGGCGGCGTGCAGACGTCGTATCGGCCCTGCACGATGACGGCCGGTATGTCACGCAGCACCCCCGCGTCCGCGATGAGCTGCCCCTCCCGGAACCATCCGGCGTGCATGAAGTAGTGGTTCTCGATGCGCGCGAACGCCACGGCAGCGGCGGGATCCGTCATCGACGCCACGAGCTCCGGGTCGGGGCGAAGCGTCAGGGTCGAGGCCTCCCACGTCGTCCAGGCCATGCCCGCGGGGACGTGCACGGCCGGGTCGGGATCGCTCAGGCGCCGGTGGTACGCCTCGATCATGCGTGAGCGTTCGAGCACCGGAATCGGCGCGACGAACTTCTCCCAGAGATCGGGGAAGATCGCCTCGGCGCCGCCCTCGTAGAACCACTCCAGTTCGTGCCGACGCAGGGTGAAGATGCCGCGCAGCACGATCTCGGTGACGGCGTCAGGATGCGTTTGCGCGTAGGCGAGGGCGAGTGCGCTCCCCCAGGAGCCGCCGAAGACCTGCCACCTCTCGATACCGAGGTTCTTGCGCAGCAGCTCGATGTCGGCCACGAGGTGCCACGTCGTGTTGTGGCGCAGGTCGGCACCCGGGGCGCTCGCGTGCGGCGTGCTGCGGCCGCATCCACGCTGGTCGAAGAGCACGATCCGGTACCGCTCGGGGTCGAACAGCCGGCGCTGCCACGGCGAGGTCCCCGCTCCGGGTCCGCCGTGCAGGAAGACGACGGGCTTGCCGTCCGGGTTGCCCGACTGCTCCCAGTACAGTCGCTGGCCGTCGCCGACGAACAGCTCGCCGGTCTCGTAGGGCTCGATCGGGGGGTACAGCGCGCCGCCTGCCCCCTGCGACGCCGCGTCGCCGTTCTGCGTGCTCACAGCTGCTCTCCCGGGATCCCGAATGTCTCGCAGGCCTCGGGTCCGTCTCGATAGCCGGCGTCGAACCAGCGCTGTCGCTGAGAGCTCGAGCCGTGAGTCCAGCTCTCGGGATTGACGAACCCGCCCGACTCCTGCTGGATGTGGTCGTCGCCGACCGTGGCGGCGGCATCCAGCGCGTCCGCGAGCTGCGCGGCGGTGGGCGCCTGCAGGTAGGGGACGCCGCTCTCGTCCTCCTGCTCGGTCATCGCCCCGACCCACGAACCGGCCAGGCAGTCCGCCTGCAGTTCGATGCGCACGCCGTTGCTGTCGGGACCGGAGTCTCCCGTCGGATACGCCTCGAGGATGCCGGCGAGATTCTGCACGTGATGACCGTACTCGTGCGCGAGCACGTACAGCTGCGCGAGGCTGCCCGCACTCGCCTCGAACCTCTCCCGCAGAAGGGCGAAGAAGGTGGGGTCGATGTAGACGGTCTGCTCCGGCGGGCAGTAGAAGGGACCGGTCTGATTCGACGCCGTCCCACACGCGCTCGGAGTCTGACCGTCGACGATGACGAGCGCGGGCTCGACGTATCCCTCGAGCGTCTCGCCCCAGTACTGATCGATCGCGAGGGAGCCTGCGGCAAGGCGACAGGCGTCGTCCTCGTTCGCATCGGCCCCCGTCTCGCACTGCGCGATCTCGGACCCGCCGCCGGCGCCGGGCGCGGCATCCGTGCCTCCGCCGAGCAGACCCGAGAAATCGCCTCCGGTGAAGAGGTTGAGCAGCAGTACGGCGATCGCGCCGAGTCCGACCACGCCGCCACCGGCGATCGCCACGCCGCGGCCCCGGCGGCGGGCGCGATTGCCCCCGACCGAGGCCCCCTCATTGAACGTCACAGCCTCACGGTAGCGCGGCACCCGCGCGTTGAGCGGGATCTCCGGGGAGCGCCGGGCGCGCCGCGAGCACGGGTCGTCCCGCCGCACCGAGCCGCAGCAACTCACCCAATAGGCTCGGTCTCCTCATGGATCTGCTGCTCGTCCTCATCCTCGGCGTCGTCGCGATCGCGGTCGTGACCGCCCTCGCGCCCCGCGTGGGCGTGGTCACTCCGCTCGCGCTCGTGCTCATCGGCGTCGGGGTGAGCCTGCTGCCCTTCGTTCCGGATGTCCTGATCGACCCCGAGTGGATCCTCATGGGCGTCCTGCCCCCGCTGCTGTACTCGGCGGCGGTGTCGCTGCCGGCGATGGAGTTCCGCCGCGATTTCCGAGCCATCGGCGGGCTCTCGGTCGCCCTCGTCCTGCTGACATCGTTCGCGCTCGGCCTGTTCTTCGCGTGGGCGGTGCCCGGCCTGGGCATCGCGCTCGCCATCGCCCTGGGCGCGATCCTCAGCCCGACGGATGCTGTGGCCACATCGATCGTCAAGCGCCTGGGCATCTCACCCCGGGTCGTGACCGTGCTCGAGGGGGAGAGTCTTCTCAACGACGCGACCGCTCTCGTGCTGCTGAGCTCGGCGCTGGGCGCCGTGACGGGATCGTTCACGTTCAGCGAGGGTCTGCTGGATTTCGCCTGGGCGGTCTTCATCGCCGTCGCCGTCGGGCTCGTGATCGGCTGGATCAACCTGCGCGTGCGCTCCTGGATCCGGCACACGACGGCGGGTACGGCTCTCGGCTTCGTCGTCCCCTTCGCCGCCTACCTGCCCAGCGAGCACCTGGGCGGCTCGGGTCTGGTCGCCGCGGTGGTGGCGGGGATCGTGACGGGTCACGGCGCCGCGAGGTGGTTCACGCCCGAGCAGCGGCTGTCGGATCGCGTGAACTGGCGCACCATCGAACTCGTGCTCGAGGGAGCGGTCTTCCTCGTGATGGGACTGGAACTCTCCGCCATCCTCGACGAGAACCGGCAGAGCATGGGCGGATTCGCGCACGCCGCCTGGCTCGCCGCCGTCGCGGTGCTGATCGTCATCGCCGTCCGCTCCCTCTGGGTCGCGCCCCTGATCTGGCTGCAGTCGCGGCGTGCACGCGGGGTCGATCGCGGCCGCGTCGCGCTGCGCGGCCTCGAGGAGAAGCTCGCCCGCCGCCCCTGGCACCCGGCGCGACGGCGGGTCAGACGCGCCCTGGCCGACCTGGACTATTTCGAGTCCTCACCGCTGGGCTGGCGCCACGGCACGGTGATCGTCTGGGCGGGTATGCGCGGTGCCGTGACGCTCGCAGCGGCGCAGACCCTTCCGCGGGACACCCCTAGCCGGGCGCTGCTCGTGCTCGTCGCATTCCTCGTCGCGGCGGGCACCCTGCTGATCCAGGGCGGCACCCTCGCGTGGCTCGCGCGGCGGCTCGGCCTGTCCGGCGAAGGTGGCAGCGGGCCGACCCGAGCCGAGCTCGAGCGCCTGAACGTGGAACTGCACGCCGCCGCGGCATCCGCCATCGGCGATCCCGCGCTGCGCCGCGCGGACGGCAACACGTTCGACTCCGGGATGCGCGAGCGGGTGCTGAAGAAGTGGACCGAGCCGCGCGACGATGATCTGTCGGTCGCCGCGCGCGAGGCACTCGAGCTGCGCCTGATCGCGCTGCGGGCCATGCGGGTGCGCCTGGTCGACGTGCGCGGCGACGGCGCGTTCAGCTCGGTGGCCCTCCGGCACGCGCTCGACGAACTCGACGCTGAAGAGCTCAGCATCCAGCTGCGTCTTGATCGGGACTGAGCCCGGCGGGCGCCGTCGGGCACAATGGAGGGGCGTCGCGGAGTCTGCCGCCTGCGGCGCGAGGGAGGGCGAGATGAGCGACGACGCACAGACCGGCGGCGTGACCGTGCGAATGCCGGGCGCCGACGCGCCGCAGTCGAGTCCGATCACCCTCCCGCACGCCGCAGCCGCCTGCCCCAAGTGCTTCACCGAACTGCAGGCTGATCGCGACTGGTGGCTCGCCCGGCCCGCGGGAGCGAGGCTCGTCGGGCTCGTCGTCTCGCGGCCCGACATGCCCTCGGTCGCGCTTCAGCGCGACGATCTCACGCGGTTCGGCGTGCCGATCGAGGGATTCCGGCACCCGTCGCCCGAATCCCTCGAGGGGTGGTCCGACCGGCTCGGCCGCTTCTTCGACACTCTGCAGCCCGGCGATGTGCTCGTGGTCGCGACCGTGCATGCGCTGGGCCGCGACATCGACGAGGAGACCCGCGCGGTGGCCGAGCTGCACCGCCGCGGCATCGTGGTCAAGGTGCTGGGCCACGGCGGCCGGCACCTGTTCGACACCGGCCGCTGAGCCGCGCTACTGGCCGAGCTGGCTGGCGAGCTGCTCGTCGGTCGTGCGCAGAGCCTCGGCGGCCTTGTCGAGGAACGTGGCCATGCCGTCGATGCCCTGGACGGTCTTGGTGGCGCCGGTGCTGAACTCGGTGTACGAGGCGTCGAAGGCACCCGAGGCGCGGGTCGTGGTGAAGCCGTCCTGCACGAGCTGGGCGACCAGCTGGCGCAGCTGCTGCAGGTTGGCCTCGATCTCGGCCTGTCCCTGGCGAAGGCGGCCGGCGGCCTGGTGCATCTGGTCGTAGGTGACGTTCAAGTTCGACATGGGTAGCCCTTTCCTCCCCCGGGCGCCGCCCGGACGGACGGCACTTCTGACTCTTCGAGACTAACCGGCGGCCACGAAAGCGCCGATGGGGACAAATACCCAGACGCGCGGGCTCAGGACTCCGGTACGACGAGGGGCAGGTGCAGCCGCACGAGCTTTCCGCGCTGCGCGAGGATGCCGCGACCCACGGGGAACTCGCCCCGCTGCAGCCGCGGGAACGGCGCCTTCAGCACCACCTCGCCGTCGATCGTCTCGGGCTGGAGGATGATCCCCCGGCGCGCGGCCTTGAGCTCGCCGAACAGTCCGAAGTTCGAATTCCACGACCCGATCTCGCCCTCGACGACGAGCAGAACCTCGCCGCGTGCGGCGCGCTTGACGAGGTTCGACAGCGGCATCTCGATCAGCGAGTTGGCGAACTCGCCGATGCCCTCGATGGCGACGAGGGGCACCTCACCCGCATCGGCGCGCTCCTCGGCGTCGGCGAGCGCGGCCATCGCGCGGGACGCGTCGGGCGAGACCTGTCGCCACGGCACCGCCGAGACGGCGGGCGAGCGCGGATCGCCGATGAAGTACGTCGGCACTCCCGGTCGCGCCCGCACCACCTGCGCGGCTATCGCGGCGACGGCGTTGCTCCGGCCGCTGGCGGGTGGTCCGCTGACGATGAAGGTGCCCGACGGCTCGATCCCGAAAGGCCCGAGGTCGGTGTCGGCGAGGCCGATGACGACCTGATCGCCACGCGTCGCGGGCAGCTCGCCCGCCCCGTACAGCTGCGGCAGCGAGCGGATCGGCGGCGCCTGGGTGCGTCCGCGCCGGATCATGGATGCCGCCATCCGCTCGATCGCGGTCGCCTGCTCCTTCGTGCTGCGGGTGCCGCCGACCACGGCGATCTGCGCCTCGCGGTCGTCGATGATCGCGCGACCCGGCACGGCGTCGGAGGACAGGATGTCGCGCGGCACGCCCAGCAGCGAGTAGGCGTCGTCGTCGGTCATGCGCAGCACGACGCGCCGCTGGATCATCGCCTGCAGCGCCGAGGGCACGCTCTGCCCCCGGTCGGCGGTGAGGGCGACGTGGATGCCGAGGGCACGACCGTCGGAGAGCACCTGCTGCAGCGCGCGATAGGTGTCGGCGCGACCGGTGACGGCTTCGTAGGCGGTGCGGAACGCGGGAAATCCGTCGATCAGGACCAGCAGGCGCGGTTCGTCGGGCGCGTCCGCGAGCGCGCGGTACTCCGTGAGGCTGGACGCGCCGACGGCTGCATACGCATCGCCCCGCCGGTCGAGCTCGTGGCGCAGCATCCCGAACAGGCGCTCGACGCGCTCCGCGTCGTCGCCCGAGATGACGGCGCCCACGTGCGGCAGCGGCTCGAGCATGCGAAGACCGCCGGCGGCGGCGTCGATGCCGTACACGTGCACGGGACCGCCGCGCGGGGTGATCCCCGCCGAGATCGCGAGGGTGCGCAGCACGACGCTCTTGCCCGAGCCGCCCGTGCCGAAGACGGCGACGTGACCCTCGTCGTCCGGCAGGAACGCGACGGCGGTCTGCTCCTGCCGCTCGGGCAGATCGATCACGCCCATCACGAGGGCCGCGTCGGTGCGCTGGGGCAGGAGCGTCTGATCGAACGTGGGGGCGAGCTCGTCCAGCCAGGGCCGGCGGGGCGCCGCGAGCCCCGCCCCCTGCGCCGCCTGCACCATCCGTTCCACCAGCAGCTGCTGGTCGTTCGGGCCGAGGTCTTCGGCGTCCGCGGCGGATGACGGCGCCTCGGGCACCGGCCAGGCGGGCGCGTCGGAGAGCCCGAAGGGACGCAGCTCGACGACCGTGTCGTCGGACTCGTCGAGGCTCCACCCGCCGGTGTAGGCCGACTGGAACAGGGTGGTGCGACCCGGTCCCGTCTTGGCGATACCGCGCCCGGGCAGGCCCGGATCGAACAGCGCCGCGTCCGCCGAGCCGATGACATCGTCGCTGTCGGTCTCGTCGGCCATGCGCAGGGCGACCCGCAGATTGGTGTTGGCACGCAGGTTGTCTTTGATGACGCCGGCGGGACGCTGGGTCGCCATGATCAGGTGGATGCCGAGCGAACGGCCGCGCTGGGCGATGTCGACGACCCCGTCGACGAACTCGGGCACCTCTTTGGCGAGAGCCGCGAACTCGTCGATGACGAGCACGAGCGCCGGCGGCGCGTCGGGGTCGGCGGCCTTTTCGAGTTCGAGCAGATCCTTGGCCTTCTTGCGGTTGAACAGGCGCTCGCGATGGTGCAGCTCCGCTCGCAGGCTCACGAGCACGCGCCGCACGAGGTGGGGGTTGAGGTCGGTGACCAGACCCACGCTGTGCGGCAGGCGGATGCAGTCGGCGAACGCCGACCCGCCCTTGTAATCGACGAAGAGGAACGTCACGCGCTCGGGACTGTACTCGGCGGCCATCCCGAGCACCCACGCCTGCAGGAACTCGCTCTTGCCCGACCCGGTCGTGCCGCCGACGAGCGCGTGCGGGCCCTGCGCGCGCAGGTCGAGGTGCAGGGCGCCCTGGCCGGTCTGCCCCACGAGCGCGCGAAGCTTGGGCTGGTAGCCGCGCCCGCCGGGGGTGCGCCGGGCGGCGATGGAGTGGTTCTGGGTCCAGCGGTCGATCACGGCCTCGGCCTGCTCGGCGGCCTCTCGGCCGAGCAGGTGCACGAGGGAGACGGTGCGCGGCACGTCGGCCTCGTCGTGGGCGACGTCGGCGACATCGGTCAGGCGACCGAGCGCCCGGGCGACGACGGCGAAGCGGGCCGGATCGAGGCTGTCGACCGTCAGCGGGGCGACGCTCTCCCCGAGCCGGACGAAGTGGGCGGAGGGGTCGCCCCCCGCCGGCACGTGCAGCCACGTGCGGCACGCGGCGGGCAGATCGGCGGGGGCGGCGCCGATCCACACCGGCAGCACACCGCGGCCGGCAGCGCGCTCGCTCAACTGGATCAGCCGGCCGAGATCAGCCGGCGCATCGGGGGTGATCAGCACGACGATCGCCGGTGTCGGCACGCCCGCCCTCTGTCCGCGGGTCTCGCCAACGCTTGCGCCGGCGCGCGTGGCGGCGTCCTCCTCCTTCTGCGCCCCGAGCCGCTCTGCGGCTGCGGCGCTGCGCCCGCGCGCCTCGACGATCTCTTCGAGCTGGGCGAGCAGCCGTGCGCCGGTCGCCGGGTTGTCGGCGAGGCTCGCGGTGCCGAGCAGCTCCTGCGCCGCCCAGGTGTGCGGCATCCACTTGCTGTCGGCGAACTCGGGGGTCCACGAGGCGCCCAGAAATCCCGCGATGACGACGTCGGCGGGCGCGTGCAGCGCGCCGACCTGGGCGAGGAGGGCCCGGGCGGCCCCGGCCGCGCCCGCCGGCGAGCCGGCGATTCCGAGCGCGCCCGCGTCGGGGAGGGATTCGAGGATCGGCACGTCCGGCACGAAACGATGCGCCTCGACGACGGCGTCGAGACGCTCGAGGTACTCCGGAAAGGCGCGATCGCGCTGCGACGAATCCGCGACGGTGTTGCGCGAGGTCGCGGCACCCAGCCCGAGTCGCACGTGCAGAAAGGACCAGTGCTCGACACGCCGCGTCCAGACGAGGGGGCCGGCGGCGACCGCATCGGCGCAGACGGCATCGAGTTCGGGCACTTCGGCACGGCGGATGGATGCCTCCTCCCGGCGTTCGGCGTCGAGCCGGGAGGTCAGACGTTCGAGCTGCTGCTCGAATCGGGCCTTGTCATCACTCAGCTGCGCCTTCGCGTTCATGCGCGCGGTCAGCCACGTTCCGATCATGAGGATCGGGGAGAGCGCGACGAACACGAGGGAGATGGCACTGCCGGTGACGGCGAAGAGCGTCGCACCCATGAGCATCGGCGCGACGAGGGCCAGCCACGGGAACGGCTGCGGGCGAGGGGGCACGGGCAGGTCGGTACCGGCCAGCTCCTCGCCCAGGTAGCGGCGCTCGACGCGGGGGGAGCGCACGAACGGGATCTGCCGCGGAGCGATCGCGGCGGCCGTGTCGGGGTCGGCGACCGCGACACGGATCTCGACGACGCTGTCGCCGAGCACCGCGGTGATCCGGCCCTGCGTCGAGGCCAGGTGCGGCACGGCGGCTCCGTCGACGAGCACGCCGTTGGCGGAGTTCGCGTCGACGAGCTCGATGTGGTCGGGGCCGACTTCGAGCCGCGCGTGGCGCTTGGAGACGAGCGGATCATCGATCACGATGTCGCATGCCGCGTCGCGGCCGATCGAGAACGCCCCCCGGGTGAGGGGCCAGTTCGCCCCGGCCGCCGGTCCCTGCGTGATGCGCAGCTCGCCCACGGGGGATCGCTGTGCGTAGTCGGTGGGGACGACACGCAGCGCCGCGCCCGCCGCGATCTCCACGTGCGAAAGGGTCGTCTCGGGATCGAGCACACGGCCGGGTGCCTGGCCGATCGTGCTGAACACCTCGAGCGTCGCCTCCCCCGCCCCGTCGTGCGCGCGCTGGGGATCGGCGATGACGATCGTACGGGCGATGTCGCCGACGCGCGCGGTCGCGTCCGCCGTGATCGCGATGTCCTCCGCGTCGCCGCGGGGTCGCACGAGAGTGGCGCGCAGCTTCATTCGTTCTCCTCCTCGCCCGCGGGGGCGTGGTCGGTCGAGCCGGCGGGCGGCGCGTCCAGCAGGGCCAGGTCGTCGCGGGTCACGAGCCGCGCCGCGATCGCGTGCTCGACGAGCCGCGCCCGGCGATTGGTGGCGAACTGCCGCACGCCGCCGCGCATGCCGGGAACACCCAGGCGGTCGAGCTTGTCGCACACGTTGTCGAGCTTGCGGTTGAACCGGGTGAGCGTCCATCCCAGGCGCTCTGCGGCCTTGGCCGAGGTCGGCAGCTCGCTCATGCCGGTGCCGTCTCGGCGCAGAACCGGCTCGGCGAGCGCGACGATCAGCAGCTTCTGGCTCTCGGTGAGAGGGACCGCGCCGATCGTGCTGAGCCCCTCCTCCGCGGCGGGCCGGGGCACCTCGCGGAAGGCGGGCTCATCGGCGTGGACCGTCAGCTCGTACGTCGTGGGTCCCGCACTGAAGACCACCGTCGTCGCCCGGAAGACCAGCGGCAGCCGGGCCCCCGGCGCCAGCCACGCCTGCACACGCCCCTCCGAGTCGGTGACCGTCGCGCTCAGTCGCGAGCCGACGTTGGCCAGCCACCACAGGCCCGACACGTGCTCGACTCGCAGGAAGTGCCGATGCAGGAAGAGGTTGTCGTCGAGTTCGAGATCGCCCTCCCGCCCGACGGTGAACGTACGCCCGGGCTCGAGGCGGTGGTACTCGCCCGCGAACTCCAGCGTCGCCGCGGCGGGACGCCCCGCGGGATCCTCGGGCGGGACGGTCTCGATGGGGATGTCGGCGCTCACGGCGCGCATCCCGTCGCCGGTGTCTGCGACGCCTGACCGTCGGCGCGCCGCAGCAGCACCTCGATGCAGGTCGCTCCGGCATCCGCGGGCACCGTGACGGTGCTCTGGTCGGTCGAGGTCAGCGCCTCCTCCTGGCCGGGGGCATCGATCCGCCACAGGAAGAGGTCGCCGCTACGGGGATCGGGGTTGGTCCAGGTGAACACCACCCCCGCGTCGCTGACCCGACCGGTGAGATCCGTCGGCGTCGGCACCGCCGCGCCGACGACGTCGACGGGGGCCGCGGTCGGAGAAGCCGACGGCTCCGCCGCGTCCCCACCGGTGAGCAGGGATGCCGTCACGACACCGCCGACGATGACGAGGGCCGCCGCGACGCCGACCGCCACCCAGACGCCGCGCCGTCGCCGTACGACGGCGGGTGCGGCCGGCGGGGAGGCCGGTGACGGTGCCTGCGACGCGGCCGGGGCGACGGAGACCGGCCGGCGCAGGGTTGAGTCGGCCGCGGGATCAGCGGGCGCCGCGGACGCGTGCGAGGCGTCGGCGCGGAGCACCGTCTCGCCCGGGTCGTCCACGACGACCGGGGCGACGGCATCCGTCGTGGAGGAGGCGACGGGCGCGCCCGACAGGGGAGGGGCGGCGGGGGCGCCGAACGCCGAGGGACGGGTGGGCCCGGCGGCCGGCGAGGTCTGCGGGTCGATGCTGACGATTCCCCGCACGCGGGTGAGACCGTCGTCGTCGCCCGCCTCGTCGGGCGCCGCGGGGGCGTCATCGAGGATGTCGATGGGCGTGACCGAGTGCGCCAGCTCGATCTGCACCTTCTGCAGAGCACGGGCGAAGGCGACCGCGCTGTCGAAGCGGTCGCCGGGATTCTTGGCCATCGCCCGCTCGAGGACGCCGACGAGCGCGCGGGGCGCGTCGGGGCGCTCGAGCGGCGGCAGGGGCTGCGACACGATGCGCTCGATCAGGTCGGCGCCGGTGTTGCGGCGCCCCGGGGTCTCGAAGGGCGAGCGCCCCGCGAGCAGGCTGTACAGCGTCGCACCGAGCGCGTAGACATCGGAGCGCGGTCCGCTCTGCGGGGCGTCGGCGAACGACTCCGGCGGCGACCACGGGATCGACAGGCCCGCCGAGGCCCCCGCCCCCGTCGCATCCGACGAGGCGATGCCGAAGTCCGTCAGCGCCGGCCGGTTGTACTCGGTCACGAGGATGTTGGCGGGCTTGATGTCGCGGTGCAGCACGCCGGCACGGTGGGCGGTCTCGACCGCCGCCGCCACCTGGATGCCGGTGCGCAGCGCCTCGGCGACCGAGAAGGGCTCGGCCCGATAGCGCACCTGCAGGTTGGGCTTGGGGCAGTACTCCATCACGAGGTACGGCCGTCCGTCGCCCGCGACGCCCGCCTGGTGGATCGTCACGATCGCCGGGTGGGTCGAGAGCATCGCCATGACATTGGCCTCGGCGGTGAACTCCTCGGCCGAGCCGGTCGTCAGGCGATCGGGCAGCAGCACCTTGACGGCGACGCGGCGCCGGGGAAGCTGCTGCTCGTACAGGTAGACGTCGGCGAAGCCGCCCGAGCCCAGCAGCTCGAGATAGGTGAAGCCCGGCAGCTGCGGCGGCGGCGCGGGCGGGCGCTTCGTGCTCACGGCAGGTCCTCGAACGCGACCGTCACGCCGTCGCCGAGATCGAGCACGTCCCCCGTGACGACGACGGTGGGCTCACCGGGGTGCAGGCGGACGGGGTCCTGGGTTCCGCGCCGCAGCGTCGTGCCGTTCGTCGTGTGCAGATCGACCACCAGCACGCTCTCGCCCTCGGAGCGGATTTCGACATGGCTGCGGCTGATGTCCTGCTGCGGACTGTCGACCGCGATCAGCTCGGGAAGCTCGCTGCCCGACGCCCGGGTCGAGCGCGGGCGTCGCCCGATCACGACGGGTCGATCGAGGATGGCCATGCGTCCCGTCGAGAGCCGGATGCGGCCCCGGGGCACGGCACGCAGGGACATCGTCGGTGCCGTGGGCGGGGATGCCGGGGCCCCGGCCCCGCGGAGCTGTCGGGCCTGCTCGACCGAGATCGTGGCCCCGTCGTGGTCGCCCTGCGGCGCGGGCGGGACGACCGGCGCGACCGGCTCCTCCGCGTCGGTCTCCTCAGCCGAGACGGGACGCACGGCCGCGTCCTCGACCGAGCGGGCCACCGTGGCACCCCACAGGTGGTCGTACTCCGCGTCAGCGGGCACGGGTGCCGGCTGGGGTGCGGTGGCGGGCTCCGGCGCGGTGGCAGGCTCTGGAACGGCCTCGAGCTCGGGCTCCGGCGCGGAGGTCTGGAGCTCCTCGAGGGTCGCATCCAGCGGAACCGTCCAGGACGCCGCACCGTCCGCCGCGCCCGCCGTGCTCGGGGCTGCCGCGGGTGCCGGCGCGGCGACGTCGGCCTGCACCGCGATCCGCAGCTCCGAGAACAGCACCACGCCGTCTCGGATCGGCATCCGATCGGCCTCCGGCGCCGGCCCGTCCACTCCGCCCGCGCGCAGCACGACGGCCGAGGCGCGCGGGGCGAAGCGCTCGGTCCAGGTCGAGACCTCGGCGTTGCCCACGGTCTCCACTCCCGCCTCCGTCGTCAGATCGACATCGAGGTCGCCGCGCACGAGGATGCGCACCCCGTCGCCCTCGAACAGCACGATCCCGAAGGTCGGCAGGGTGACGAGGGTCGTGCCGAAGGCCTCGGCGAGCGCCCCGATGACTGCGCCGACACCCCCCGACGCCAGACGCTCGCCGATCGCCCGCACGACGGCCGTCGGCACGCCCGGTTCGAACACCGCCAGCCCGGCGGGCACCGCCACCGCCGGCCAGCGCCCCCCGGCATAGGTGATCTCGCTCATCGTGCTCCCTCCGATGCGGCCGCGCGCGGCCGGGTCTCCGTGTCGACGTCGGGACCGTCATCCGCCGGCTCCGGAGGCCGCGTGTCGTGATCGTCGCCCGCGTTGCGGGTCGAGACCTCCAGTGCATCGACGACGATCGCCGTGATGTTGTCGCGTCCGCCGCGCAGGATGGCCTCGTGCACGAGGCGGTTCGCGGCGAGCTGCGGGTCACGCACACCCGCCAGGATGTCGGCGATGCCCTGCGCATCCAGTTCGCCCGACAGACCGTCCGAGCAGACGAGCATGCGGTCGCCCGCCTCGGCGGGGATCAGCCAGAAGTCGGCTTCGCCCGTGCTGCCGGCGCCGATCGCGCGGGTGATGACGTTGCGACGACTGTCGGACGCGGCATCCCCCTCATCGAGTGCGCCGGAGTCCACGAGCTCCTGGACGACGGAGTGGTCGACGCTGATCTGCTCGAGCACTCCGTCGAAGAAACGGTAGGTGCGCGAATCGCCGACGTTGAGCGTCAGCCAGTACCCTTCGCCGTCGATGTCGGCGATCGCGACGCCGCTGAGCGTCGTGCCCGCCGCGCGCTCCCCCGCCCGCAGCGCATCGACGCGCACCCGCGCGCGTTCGAGCGCCTGCTGGAGATGGTCCACGGTCACACTGGTGCCCGGAAGCGCTGAGAACTCGTCGATGACGGCGGCGCTCGCGATGTCGCCGGCGTCGTGCCCGCCCATGCCGTCGGCGACCAGGAACAGGGGGGAACGCGCGAGGTGGGCGTCCTCGTTGATCCGGCGGCGCAGCCCCTCGTGGGTGGCGGCGCCGACCGCGACGCGGATCGGCGGGCCTTCGTCGCGGGGGCTCATGCGGGCACCTCGATGCTCAGTCGTCTATCGCCGAATTCGAGCACGTCGCCCGCGCGCACCGCCAGGCGCACCCCCGCCTCGGCTCGCTGCCGCTCGGTGGAGCGCACGAGCACCACGCCGTTGGTCGAGTGCCGGTCGAGGACGTAGGGGGTGCCGTCGTCGCCGGCCCCGATCTCGAAGTGCGTCTTCGACAGCGAGAGGGTCTCGTCGCGCACGGCGGCGGTCAGCGCCCCCGTCTCGGGCGCGGGATTGCGACCGAAGACCGTGCGTCCGTAGACCGCCTGGTGCGCACCGTCGTCCCAGACGAGGGTCACGAGCGCCCGCTCACCGGAGGCGATACGCGTGAGCGCGAGCTCATCGGTCGACGCGGCGTGAGTGGGGCGGGCGGTGGGCCCGTCCGGAGCCGGGGGCACGGGCGGCGCGACCGGCGCCGGGGCCGGCGGGGTCAGGGCCGGCGGAGTCGTCGGAGCCGGGGCCGGCGGAGTCGCCGCGGAATCCTGGGACGTGACGCCGGGGACGTGGGAGATCAGCCCTGTCGCCGGCACGGGCGGCACGGGGTACGCGGGTGCCGGGGGCGCGACCGATGCCGGCGCGACGGCAGCGGGCGGCACGGGCGGCGGGCCGACCGATGCGAACGGCGGAGGGAGCACGGGACCGGGAGGCAGGAACGACAGGGGCTCGCCGGAAGGCGCGTCGGTGCCCGCGCCCGCATGAGGCGCCAGCGCGGGCGCCGCGCCCTGCTCGGTCCCGGACTCGGCCGGAGATCCGGTGCGCGAGGGCGCAGCATCCATCATCACCGAACCTGCGGCCCGGTCATGCCAGCCCTGACGGCGGCCGCTGCGGTCGAAGAGGGGCGTGAAGTACCCGACCACGACGGCGCAGGCAAGGCCCCAGACGATGTTGCGCAGCAGGGCCCGGGCGAAGCCGATCGGACGGGCGGCGGCGTCCTGCCGCACGAGACGCAGTCCCCGCGCACGCTGTCCGAGGGAGCCGCGCCCACCCTGCATCGCGGTGTAGATCAGCAGCCATGCGAACCCGCCCGCCCACGCCGCCGCCACCACGACCAGCGGCGAGGTCTGCGCGGTCAGCCACACGATCGCGGCGACGCCGGTCACGACCGACGTCACCACACCCGCGATGACCGCATCGATCGCGTAGGCGCCCGCGCGGCGGGCGAGCGAGGGCGTGGAATCGGCGGATGTCGTCATCGAGGGTCCTCTTCGGCTCGGGCTGCGTCGTGCCCGGTGTCGGCGGCGGCGGGGCGGGCGCCGCGACGTGCGGGAGCCGTGTCACGGGCGTCGCGGGCGATCTGCGTCGCCCGCTGGGCGATGCTCGCGCGCACCTCGCCGAGGCGCGCGCGAATCAGGAGGGAGCGCAGACTCACACGCGCGCGCAGCCGAGCCCAGCGCCCGAGCCCGGCGTCCGACCCCGCCAGCACGGCGTCGATCTCGCGCCAGAAGTCATCCACCCGCTCCGGGGAGGGCTCGCCGGGGCCGAACACCTCGGCGTCCGCCCGCGCGGCGAGTGCGGTGACGGCGGGCTGACCGAGACTCGACCCCACGACCGGAGCGCTCTCGGCACGGGTCGCACCCGCCGCAAGCGGCGCGCGCAGGTCGACGGCCCGGTCGACCAGCTCGTCCCAGCCTCCGCTGATGCGGTCGGCGACGGCGGGGGCGGCGCGGCGACGCCGGCGGCGGGCGGCCTTGAGCAGGAGGATCGCGATGAACGGCGCGAGCAGCACGGCCAACACCGCGAGGACACCGCCCGCGATCAGCAGCACGGTGACGATCCACCCGGCGCCCGCCTCCTGATCCTCCTCGGACTCGCGATCGTCGGCGACCGTGGGCGGCAGCTCGACCGGCTCCTGCGGCGGCGGCGGGGGCTGCAGCACCTGCGGCCGGGGATCGGCCTTGGGTTTGGTGGTCTGGTCGTTGGGCACCTGGTCCTCGGGCGGGGTCGGGTCGAACGGCAGCCAGCCGTAGCCCTCGAAGGCGACCTCCACCCAGGCGTGCAGGTCCGCACCCGTCGCCGTGAAGACCTGCCCCGCCGGATCCTCCTCGTCGGCGTGGAAGCCCATCACGACACGGGCGGGGATGCCGAGCTCGGCCGCGATGAGCGACATCGCGACCGCGTACTGCTCGTCATCACCGATCATCTGGTCCGAGCCGAGCAGAGTCGTCACGCGCGCGGCGCCGTGGCCGGCGGGCGAGAGCGCCTCGCCCTCGAGTCCGTGGCTGAAGAAGCCGTCCTGCGCCAGCCAGCTCTCGAGCGCCCGCACGCGCTCGATCGGGGTGACCGCCTCGGCCATCGCGTCGGTCGCCGCCTCGGCGAGTCCCTCCGGCGCCTCACGCTGCTCCGGCATGCGGACGGGAGCGAACCCGACGTCGGCGAGCGCCTCATCGCTCGGCGACGCCGCGAGCACCGTCGTCATCGTGTAGGCATCGCCCTGGGCCAGTCCCGCGGTGACCACGGCGGTGCCCGTCGCGTCGTTGTAGTGCGCCGCGCGGCGCAGGTCATCGGCGCGTTCGCCGTCGAAGCGCACCTCGGTCACCGCCCCCGCGTCGGGCAGCCACACGCCGTCGAGCTCGTCGATCTCGAAGCGGAGGGTCATCGTCTGGCCCTCGGCATCCGGCGACATGTTCTCGCGAACGGGAGTGAACGCGCTCGACGATCCGGCGCCCTCGTCGGAGACGTTGTAGACCATGCCGTTGTAGGCGTCCATCACCGCCAGGCGCACACGAGCGTCGTCGGGCAGCCCCGTCACCGTGAAGAGCGTCTCGTCGGCGCTGTCGCGGACGTATCCGCGGAACGACTGGAGCGGGCTGGGGTACTGACGGATGTCGAAGGGTGGGATCACGACGTCGCGCAGCACGTAGCGGGGGCCGGCGGGGGCGGCGATCGCCGCGGTGGCGACGCCTGCGGCGGCCGCGACGCCGAGGATCGCCGCGCCGGCGACGAGCCGGCGGATCCCCTGTCCGGGCACGGGCAGCGCGTCGGGTGCGCCCACCTCGACGACGGTGCGGGCAGGATCCCACGCCTGGCGCAGCGCGAGCCACGCGACGGCGACGACCGCGAACACGATGCCCTGGACCACCGGGAGCGCGGGCTGCGACATACCGAGGGCGATCTCGACGCCGAGGAAGGCGAGGGCGGGAACCAGCGCCCAGGCCGGCGGGCGCACGCGCAGCGCGAGGCCGGCGGTCAGCACGGAGGCGACCAGCGCGAGCAGGAACGGCACGATGAGGTGGCCGTCTCCGGATGCCACGGGGGCGACGGTGGTGAGCAGCTGCTTCCAGCTCGTGACGATGCCCACCGCGAGCTGGCGCCACGTCTCGATCGTCGGAACGACACCCGCGAGCGTCGTGAGCGGCAGCGCCAGCGCCCCGCCGAGGACGAAGTACAGGGCCGCCGTCGCCGCCGTGAGGGTGAGGACGCCCCAACGCAGCCGTGCGCCGAGGACGGCGAGACCCATGCCCGCGGCGAGTCCCCCGAACCCGGCGACGGCGAAGCCCGGGCCGGCGAAGGTGGGCGCGAACCCGATCACCGGCACCGCCAGCAGCAGCGCGACCGCGACGACGTCGACGAGTGTGCGCCGCCGCGCGGCGGCACGCGGGAGATCGGCCCGGGGGGCGGCGGCGCTCATCCGAGCACCTTGCGAAGCGACGCGGGCAGGTCATCGAGCGCGCCGACGGTCACGACATCGGCATCCCCGATGCGGCGCAGGCCCGGCCGGGCACCGGACTCGGCGATGACTGCGACGACGCGCACTTCGCGCGGCAGCCGGGCGCACGCTGCACGCAGCTGCGCCGCGGGCACACCGGAGCCGCACACCAGCACCGCCACGCTCGCGGTCGATGCCCCCGCAGCGATCACGCCCGCCAGCTCCACGAGGCCGCCCGTGCGGGTGCGACCCTGCTCGAGCCCCGCGAGGGCGTCGAGGAATCGTCGTCCCGAGGCCGCGGGCAGCGCGCGACCCTGCACCCACGCATCGAGGCGGCGGCTGTCGCTGAACGCCCGGAGGCCGACGGAGCCCGCCACCGAGATCGCGAGCTCGAATTCGTCGGCGTCCCGGTAGTCCCCCGCACGCACCGACAGGCCGACCACGAAGTGCGACCGTCGCGTCTCCTCGTACTGGCGCACCATGAGGGTGCCCGTACGAGCGCTGGAGCGCCAGTGCACATGACGGCGGTCATCGCCCGGCTGGTACTCGCGCAGGGCGTGGAAGGACACGTCGTCCGGTGAGAGGTCGCTGGCGGGCAATCCCTCGAGGTCGCGCAGGTGCCCGAGCGAGAGACCGTCGAGCCCCGTGGTGCGCGGGTGCACGTAGAGCTGCACCGCCCGTTCGCGGTTGTGCACGCGCTCGAAGAGGCCGAGCGGGTCGCCGCGGAGCACGCTCACCGGACCCACCGCCAGCACACCGCGCGCGGTCGTGGGGATGGTGAAGAGCTCCTCGCGCGACTCGCCCGCCGATAGGCGCGGCACATCGAACGTGCCCCGACCCGAGCCGACGGGCAGCACGACGCGGGAGGGCAGAATCGCCCGGTCACCGCCGTTCGTGAGGGTGAGGGCGCCCACCGCGCGTTCGCCGACCACCACCCGCGTGCGTGTGAGATCGAGGGCGACGTCGTACGTCGTGCGGCCGATCAGGAACAGCGCGCAGACCGCGAGCGCCGTCGTGATGACGACGGCCGCGACGACGAGCTCCGCCCAGCCGAGCATCGATCCGGCGAGCGCGCACACGATCACGGTCGCGATCAGCACCCACGTCACGGAACGGGCCACGACAGCACCCCCGCCACTCGACGGAGCGCATACGCCGCGACGGGAACCGCGCTCTCGCGCCAGGACGACTCGCGCGCGGGTGTCGCGGCGACGGGCGTGGCCGCCGGCGCGGAGACCCCGGCATCCGCCCGCTCCCCTGTGCCGGACCCCCGCACGTCGGCCGCGCGCGGGACCGCGACGGCTGAGGGATCGGCGGCGCGAGCCGCGCGGGCCTCTGCGCGCGTCGTGACGGGGGAGGGTGACATCATGCCGCGGACGACCTCGCCAGCGGTGCCTCGACGTCGGCGAGCGCGCGGGTGACGACGCTCTCGGCGGTGGTTCCGGCGAACTCCGCCTCGGGATCGAGCACGATCCGGTGCGTCCAGACCGGCGCGGCGAGCGCCTTGATGTCGTCGGGCACGACGTAGTGGCGCCCCTGCGACGCCGCGCGCACCTTCGCCACGCGCACCATCGCGAGCGAGCCGCGCACCGAGACCCCCAGCCGGGTGGCGGCGTCGGTGCGCGTGGCCTCGGCCAGCTGCGCCGTGTAACGCAGCACGACGGGATCGACGTGCACGGATGCTGCCAGATCGGCCATGTCGGCGACGGCGCCGGTCGTGATGATCGCGGTGAGGTGCGCCGACGGATTGCGCTCGGCGGCGCCCGCCAGGATCCGCTCGGCCACGGCGAGGTCGGGGTAGCCGATCGAGGTCTTGAGCAGGAAGCGGTCGAGCTGCGCCTCGGGAAGCTTGTACGTGCCCGCCTGCTCGATCGGGTTCTGCGTTGCGATGACGAGGAAGGGCCGGCCGACCTCGTGCGCGGTCCCGTCGACCGTGACACGCGACTCCTCCATGACCTCGAGCAGCGCCGACTGGGTCTTGGGTGAGGCGCGGTTGATCTCGTCGGCGAGCACGATGGAGGCGAAGATCGGGCCGCGGTGGAACTCGAAGCGACGCGAGTCCTGGTCGTAGATCGTCACACCGGTGACGTCGGAGGGCAGCAGGTCCGGCGTGAACTGGATGCGGTTGGAGGTGCCCTGCACGGTGGCCGCGAGCGCCTTCGCGAGGCTCGTCTTGCCGGTGCCGGGGGCGTCCTCGAGGAGCACGTGCCCCTCGGCGAGCATCGCCTGCAGAACCAGGGCGACGATCTCGCGCTTTCCCATCAGCGCGCGATCGACGTTGTCGACCAGTCTGGTGAAGGTGCCCTCGAACCAGGCGGCCTGCTCGGCGGTCATGCTCATCGTGTGTCGTCCTTCTTCTCGTGCGTCTGGGGAGCTCGCGCCATCGGTCACCACGTCACCCTCTCGGAGTCGCCCCAGCCGACGATCTCGACGTAGACGCGGGCCCCCGGCCAGCCGTAGTAGCAGCCGGGCTCGACCGACCCGTTGGCGGGGATGTTGATCGTGTAGCCGCCGCCCCAGCGCGCGTCGCCGTCGGCGCTGCACCAGATGCGGTAGTTGCCCGCGGGGAAGTTCTCGACGTTCAGGCGCACCTGCGCGCAGCTGGCGGTGTTGCAGTTGCCGTTGTTGACGGCCGAGCCACGCGACGCCCACGCCCGCGGCTGCGGCGGGTCGGACGTGCGCGCCTGCGCGGAGTTGGTGTTCGTCTGGCCGGCGGCATCGGTGGCCCGCACCTCGATGCGGTGCGTCTCGGCGTGGCCGTACCCGCGCGTGGTCGCGTCGTTGAGCGAGACCTGCTGCCAGCCTCCGCCGTCGATGCGGATCTCCATGCGGGTGATCGCGCGTCCGTTCTCGGCAGGCGCCGTCCACCGGTAGGTGATGTTCGTGCCGTTCGCGTTCGCCGAGACCCCGGGCTGGCGCACGGGACCGTAGGGCTGCACCGTATTGGATGCCGCCGACGCGGCGCCGTCGTAGCGCACACCGTCCAGCGCGGTATAGGCCCGCACCCGCACCGAGTAGGAACCGCCGTTGCCGACGCCGCTCGTGATCGTCGTGCCGTCCCAGTCGGCGCGCCACGGCCCGTTGTTCACGGAGTACTCGTAGCGCAGCTCCCCCGCGTTGGCGCCGTTGCCGTCGGCGGCGCCGTAGGTGACCGACACGCGGTTGTCCCCCTCGGTCGCCCGCACATTGGTCGGCGCGTCGGGCGCCACGAAGGCACGACGCGGCGCCGAGGGCGCACTCGTCGCGCCCCAGCCGGCCTTGTTCTCTGCCGCGACGGTGAAGGTGTAGTCGCTCGTCGAGGCGTCGAGGGCCAGCGCCTGCGAGGTCTGGCCGGCGGGCACGCCGATCGTGCGGCTCCCGCCGCCCCCCTGCACGGTCAGCCGATATCCGGAGATCTGATCGCCGTTGTTGGCGGGCGGGGTCCAGCTCACCCGCATCTGCGCCTGCGAGCCGACGGGCTCGAGGCGCTCGGTCGTCGGGGCGGCGGGGGCCTCGGGCGCTCGGGCCGGCACCATGCCGGCCGACCAGGCGCTCCACGTCGAGGGCTCGGGGGCGCGGTTGTGGGCGCGCACGCGCACCTGGTAGTTCACGCCGTTCTCGAGCCCCTCCCAGGTGAGCGACGTGCCCGAGACATCGGTCTTCTGCGCCGCACCGGAGGGCGGTGCGGGCGAGATCTCGAGCGAGAAGGACTCGACCGGCGAGCCGGGCGTGGGGGGCGTCGTCCACGCCACCTGCAGGCTGCGGTCGCCGAAGTCCAGGGTCGGGGGCTGCGGGGTGTCGGGGCGCGCGTCGGGACGAGCCGTCTGCGAGGCCGGCGACGGGTCGGACTCGCCCACCCGGTTTGTCGCGGTGACCACGAAGTTGTACTCGACGTTGTTGGTCAGCCCGCCGAGTGTGCACGTCGTCGATGCGCACTCGGTGGTGTAGCCGCCCGAGGTCGCGGCCACGGTGTAGCCGGTGATGGGCGCGCCGTTGTCGGTCGGCGGCGTCCAGGCCAGCACCACCGTGCGATCCTGCACGCTCGAGACGGTGGGGGTTCCGGGCGTGCCCGGGCGTCCCTGCACCGTGATGCGGATGCGGCCCTCGACCTCGCGGTCGGCGTCGGCGGTCGCGTCCTGCACGCGGTAGCGCACGACGAGCGTGCCGACGAAGCTGTCACCGGGGGTGACCCGCACCTGGTCGCCCGCGACCTCGGCGACGCCCACGCCCGTCTCGGCGGATGCGGCCACGACGACGAGCGGCGTCTCGGGGAAGGGGTTGAAGTCGTTGTCGAGCACCGGGACGGTGATGCTCTCGCCCTGGTCCGCCTCCGTGATCACGTCGTCGTTGGCCGTCGGCACGGGGCGCGTGGAAGCGCTCACGCGCACCTGGACGGTGCCCTCGACGGGTTCGGTGGTGCCATCGTCCACGCGCACGCGCAGATCGATCGTGGTGCCCTTCTGCACGTCGGAGTCCGCCGCGACGTTCAGCGCCGAGCCGTCCATCGACGCGGTGAACCCGTTCGGCGCGCCGCCGACGAGCGTGTACCCCATGCCGTCGAGGTCACCCGGATCGGGGTCGGTGACCAGGGCGGAGAGGTCGAGGGATGCCGGATCCTCGCCGGGTGCGACATCCATCTGCGCTCCGGCGAAGGCCGGCTGCTGGTTCGCGGGCGGCAGCACCGTGACGGGCAGGGTGAGCGTCGCCTTGCGCCCCTCGGGGTCGTCGGGTCCTCGGCCGTCGGTGACTTCGAACACGATCGCGTCCTGACCGAAGTAGCCCTGGCGCGAGGTGTAGACGAGCGTGGACTGATCCTGCACGAGCGAGGCGCCGTCGTGGTGGGCGGCGGTGACCTTGCCGGCCTCGGTGATCACGACCGCGCGACCACCCGCGGCGCGCACGTGCTCGGCGAGGGGGATCTGGATCGTCTCGCCGCTTCGCACCTCGACACCGCTCGACGATGAAAGGCTCGGCACGAGCGCCGAGAGCGCGGGGACGTGGATGAACGCCGACGCGCTCTGGCCGTCACGATCGGTGATCGTGTACGTCAGCAGCTGGGCGCTCTCACCGAGCACCACGCGCACCGTGCCGTCGGCGCGTACCTGAGCCCCGTCCGCGACCGAGACCTCGAGGTCGGCCACCGTGCCGTCGGGGTCCTCGTCGTTGCCGAGCACCTCGACATCGACCGTGCCCTCGTCGGTCACGTCCTCGGCGCGTACCCGATCATCCCGTGCGATCGGCCGCTGCAGGGGCACATCCTCGGCCACCGTGATCTGCAGCACCGCCATGGCGCGCGCTCCGCGCGCATCCTCGATCGTGTACTGCAGCGAGGTCTCGACGGGCGAGGGCGGCGCGGTCACGACGACGCGGCCGTTCGAGACCTCGGCGTCCAGCCCCGGCACATCGGGCAGCACGAGCCCGCCACGCACGAGGGAGATCTCATCGCCATCAGGATCGGAGTCGTTCTGGAGAACCGGGACGGCGACCTGCCGGTCCGGGCGCATGATGACGGCATCCTTCAGGGCATACGGCGCCTGGTTGGCCGACTCGGGCGGGGCGATGCCCACGCGCACGGGAGCCGTGCCCTCCTTGCCGAGGCGATCGCGCACCCGGTAGGTGAAGGTGTCGACGCCGACGGAGTCCTCGAACGCCTCGTAGACGAAGAAGTTGGCGCCCGTCTCGACGATGCGCCCCTTGCCGGGTGCGGAGGCCAGCCCCACGAGCTCGACCGAGTCGCCGTCTTCGTCGATGCCGTCCAGCGGCACCGCGATGCGCACCTCCGACCCGCTCAGGGTGCGGGCCTCGATGTCACGGGGCCGCGGCGCGGCGTTGGTCTCGGCGTTGACCGGGAGAACCTGGATCGTGACGTAGCCGGCATCCCGCTGCCCCGTCGAGTCGACGGCCTCGTAGGTCGCATAGACCGTGCCCGGCTCGTTGCTCGCGCGGAATCGCAGGGTGTCCTCCGAGACGAAGATCTCGCCGTCGGCGGCATCGGGCAGGGGCGCCACGAGGTCGGGCGCGACGTGGATCTCGTCGCCGTTGGGGTGATAGTCGTTCTCGAGCACGGGGATCGTGACGATGTCGCCGGCGCGCACGACCACTTGGTCGTCGTTCGCGACCGGCGGGCGCAGCGTCGGCGGGGCCGGAACCGGGATCACGACCACTTCGCCCTCGGCCGTCTGCGTGCCGTTGGAGATGCGGTACCGCACACTGACCTGCCGGTCGAGCGCGGACTGGTCGCTGATGCGCAGCGTCTCGTGGCCGAGCACCGCGACCGAGACGCCGGTGCCGGGATCGACGGTGACCGACTGCACGACGAGGATGCCGCCCGCCGGGTCGGTGTCGTTGCTGAGCACGTTCACCAGCACCTCGCCGCCGCGGGGCAGGAGCGCGACGTCGCGCACCGCGACCGGGGGCACCTCGATGTCGCCGTCGGCCAGGACGTCGACGCGCACGAGCCCCGGCACGGAGTTCGCCCCCGCCGAGACCAAGTACTGCACGTAGGAGGTGCCGGGCTGAGCCGAGGTGAAGGAGAAGGTGCGATCGGCGAAGTCCGGCACGATGGTTGCGCCCTCGACCTCGTCGACGCGGGTCAGGCGCAGGGGCTCACGACCGGAGCTGGTGTCGTTCGTTAGCGGGGCGACGGTGACCGTCTGCCCGGCCCGCACGACGACGTGGTCGGCGTTGGTGACGGGCGTCGTCGATCCGAGCGGTCGCACATCCAGGCGCAGCACACCGGCGGCGTCCTCGGTGCCGTCCGACACGACGATCGGCACGTCGACGCGACCCTGCACGCCCCCGATCGCGCGGTAGGTGATCTGACCGTCCGACGTGAAGTCGGCCTCGTCGCCGGGGGCCGGGGTGACCTGCTTGAGGAAGACGTCGTCGCCGTCGGGGTCGATCCAGTCGGGCAGCACGTTGTACGACACGACGCCGCCCGATTCGACGGTGACCGCCGTGACGCGCTTCTGCACCGGCGCGGCGTTGACGTCCCAATCGTGCACGGTGAGGGTGACCGCGGCCTCCGCCTCGCCTCCTCGGCCGTCCTCGGCGCCGTAGCGGAACGTCTCCAACCCCGTCGCCCCCTCGGGGACGGCGATCTGCAGCGCACCGCCGTTGTGGATCTGCTGGATCACGCCCATGGACGGCCCGCCGTCGATGGGCGAGGCCACGAGCACGTCACCGTCGGCGTCGCTGTCGTTGTCGAGCACCGGAAGCACGGTCGTGCGCCCCGGACGCACCCCGAAGTCGTCGTCGACCGCGATCGGCGGCGTGTTCTGCTCCGTGCGCTCGGGAAGGGTCGTCTCGACCGTCTCCTCCGTGGTCTGCTCGTCCTCCTCCTCGCTCTCGGACTCGGGCGGGGTGACGTCGTTCCAGTTGTCGACGCGCTGCATCGAATCGCTCGCCATCCATGCCGCGCCCCCGACGACGTCGTTGAGCACGACGACGTCGCGATTGACGCGGAACTGCAGCACCGACGTCTCATCCGCTCCCTCGATGCCCGTCTCGAGATCGTCGAGCTCTCCCGGGCAGTCGCGGATGAAGCGCGCCGACCCCGACCACGCGGCATAGGTGCACCCGCCCAGGAACACCGGCGCCGCGGGCGTGCCCTGCGCCCCGCTCGAGCGGCGCACCGGCTCCGAGCCGTCGGTCGGCACCTGCACGAGGTGCGACACCGTCGACAGCGTCACCGCATCTGAGGCCGCGGAGGGCTGCTGCAGCACGGCGGCGTCGGCGTCCTCGACGTCGACCCGCGTGCCATCGCTACCCGAGAGCAACCCGGTCTCCGGGTCGAGCACGTATGCCCGGTCGCCGACCGCGGTGATCGAGGCGGCGGTGGATGCTGCCTCCAAGCCCTCGACGGCGTGCCGCACGGGCTCGGCCATCTCCCCGCCCTCGGCGGGCGCGATGCTCACGATCTCGCCGTCCCGCGGCGAGAAGGCGTGCACGACGCCGTCGACCCCGACGACCGCTCGCGCACCCTCGCCGAGTTCGACGAGGGGTTCGACGCCCTGCGGCTGGAACCCGCCCACGGCGTCGGCGGGCATCGCCCAGAGCGCACCCGACGCGGGATCGACGACCGCGACGGTCTCACCGCCGAGCGCGACGCCGCCCCCGGCGGGCAGTTCGCTGCCCTCGTCGAGCACGACACGCGCCGGGTCGACCGTGCTGAGGGTCGACCCGGCCGCGTCGACGACGAGCACCGTGGTGCCCGATTGGAGGATGTCGTAGTCGTCGCTGGTCGTGCGCAGGCCGCCGTCGAGGACGCGCGATTCGTGGTTGAAGTGACCGACGAGCAGGCTCGAGGACTTGGTGATCCACACGCCGCCGTCGTGCAGGTCGACCTCGGTGGTGGGAAGCCCCTCGTACACGAAGGCGAGCGTCGTGATCACCACCGCTGACGCGGTGACCACGCTCGCCCCGGCGAGCGCCTTACGGCGCGCACGAATCCACGCAAAGGATTTCATGCGAAAGTTCGACCTCCCCCCGGGGCGCGCTCTCGTGTTCTCAAAGCTCTCGGCACCGGCGGGCGGCGCCACCCGCATCCGCGCGAGCACGGCGGGGCGTTATCCGTCGAACAGCCTAACCCGGGGTCTCGACCGCTCCCGACGCCTGTGAGTATCCGGGTACCCGGTCACGCCCCGGATCGGACGTAGTCCCGCAGGTGGCGGGCGGTGAGCGTCTCGGCGGTCTCGACGAGCCGCTCGGGCGTGCCCTCGAACACGACCCGGCCGCCATCGTGGCCCGCCCCCGGGCCGAGGTCGATGATCCAGTCGGCGTGCGCCATGACGGCCTGATGGTGCTCGATCACGATGACCGAGTTGCCGGCATCCACCAGCCTGTCGAGCAGCCCGAGCAGGTTGTCGACGTCGGCGAGGTGCAGACCCGTCGTCGGCTCGTCGAGCACGTAGATCGCGCCCTTCTTCGCCATGCTGATCGCGAGCTTGAGCCGCTGACGCTCGCCGCCCGAGAGGGTGTTGAGGGCCTGGCCGAGTGTGATGTAGCCGAGGCCGACATCGATCATGCGGGCGAGTGTCGTGTGCGCGGGACCCGACGGGAAGAACTCGGCCGCCTCGACCGCCGACATCGCCAGCACCTCGGCGATGTTCTTGCCCTCGAGGGTGTACTCGAGCACCTCGTCGCTGAAGCCCGTGCCCTCGCAGAGCTCGCAGAGCGTCTCGACGGTGGACTGGAAACCGAGTTCGGTGACGATCACGCCGAGGCCCTTGCAGGCGATGCAGGCCCCCGCTGAGTTGGCGCTGAAGAGCGCCGGCTTCACGCCATTGGCCTTCGCGAAGGCGGTACGCACAGCATCGAGGATGCCGGTGAAGGTGGCGGGGCTCGATCGCCGCGACCCCTTGATCGGCGCCTGATCGACGACGACGACGTCGTCGAACGCGGGGACGTTGCCGTGGATGAGCGAGGACTTGCCCGACCCGGCGACGCCCGTGACCACCGTGAGCACGCCCAGGGGGATGTCGACGTCGACGCCGACGAGGTTGTGCTGCGACGCCCCGCGCACCTCGAGCGCCCCGCGGGCCGCGCGTGACGAGGTCTTCAGCCGCGCCCGGTGATCGAGATGCCGCCCCGTGAGCGTGCCCGATGCCCGCAGCCCTGCGACATCGCCCTCGTACTGGATCTCGCCCCCGTGGCGCCCGGCGCCCGGCCCCAGATCGACGACGTGGTCGGCGATCTCGATGACCTCGGGCTTGTGCTCGACGACGAGCACCGTGTTGCCCTTGTCGCGCAGCTGCTGCAGCAGCGCGTTCATGCGCTGGATGTCGTGCGGGTGCAGACCCGCCGTCGGCTCGTCGAAGACGTACGTGATGTCGGTCAGGCTCGAACCCAGATGCCGGATCATCTTCGTGCGCTGCGCCTCACCACCCGACAGCGTGCCGCTGGATCGGTCGAGCGAGAGGTAGCCGAGCCCCACCTCGACGAAGGATTCCAGCGTGGCGGCGAGCCCCTCGATCAGCGGCCCGACCTGCGCGTCGTCGATGCTGCGCACCCACGCGGCGAGGTCGCTGATCTGCATCGCGGCGGCGTCGGCGATGTTGACGCCGTTGATGCGGGACGAGCGCGCGCCCTCGTTCAGGCGGGTACCCTCGCACGCCGGGCACGGGAGGAACTTCACGGCACGCTCGACGAAGGCGCGGATGTGCGGCTGAAGCGCGTCACGGTCCTTCTGCAGCATGCTCTTGGTGACCTTGGGCACGAGGCCCTCATAGGTCATGTTGATGCCGCCGATCTTGACCTTGGTCGGCTCCTTGTAGAGAAAATCGGCGCGCTCGGTCTCGGTGTAGTCCTGGATCGGCTTGTGGGCGTCGACGAAGCCGGACTCGGTGAATCCCTTCACCATCCACCCGTCGACGCTGTAGCCGGGGATCGTGATCGCACCCTCGGCGAGCGAGCGGGTCTTGTCGAACAGTTCGTCGAGGTCGATGTCGCTCGCCTCGCCGAGACCCTCGCACTCGGGGCACATGCCGCCGGTGATCTCGAACGCCCGGCGCTCCTTCGTGCCCTTCTTCGCCCCGGTCTGGATCGTCACCGCGCCCGCGCCCTTGATCGAGGGCACGTTGAAGGAGAACGCCTGCGGCGACCCGACGTGCGGCTGGCCCAGGCGGCTGAACAGCACCCGCAGCATGGCGTGCACATCCGTCGCGGTACCCACGGTCGAGCGCGCATTCGCGCCCATGCGCTCTTGGTCGACCCGGATGGTGGCGCTGAGATTCTCGAGCGCATCGACCTCGGGGCGCTGCAGCTGCGCCATGAACTGCTGCACGAACGTGGGGTAGGTCTCGTTGATCAGCCGCTGGGATTCGGCGGCGATCGTGCCGAACACGAGCGAGGACTTGCCCGATCCGCTGACGCCCGTGAAGACCGTCAGGCGCCGCTTGGGGATCTCGAGCGAGACGTGCTTGAGGTTGTTCTCGCGCGCCCCCACGACGCGGATCACCCCGTGCACGTCGGCGATGGATGCTGCGGCCTGCTCATCCGGCATGTGATGCCCCTCTCTGCCGGGCACCAGTGTGCCCGATCCCGCGGACATCCGCTGTCCTCGGGATCGGGCAGAGCGCCGGAGCGTCGGGCCCGAAGCGTCAGACCCGCGGGTCGTCGGGCGCCGAGGCTTCGTGCTGCGTGACACGCGTGCCCGAGGCCGGGTCGACCTGCGTGCGCGTGGTCGACGAGGCGCTGCGGCGGCGCGCGAGCAGTGCGATGCCGATCAGCGTCACGATCGCACCCGCGCCCATGAGGATGTAGCCGACGGTCGTGATCTCGATCCAGCCGAGATCGAGGTTGAGCGCGAACGCGCAGATCGCGCCGATCGCGAAGAGGAAGATTCCGAAACCGATACTCATGACATTCCTGCTTCCTTGGTCGGGGCGGCCTTCTGGGCCGTGCCAACCGACGAAGCTACGCGGGATGCCCCGCTGACGCGAGGGCGTTGCGCGGCGAGCGCCCGATGCGGTATCACGCGCCGCGGGGCGCAGCGCGTGATACCGCGAGCGAGAGGGCTCACCGCCTCGCGCGCGCGACCTTCTCCGGCACGGGGGCCTCACCCGATGCCTCCAGGGCGGCGACGTATTCGCGCGCCTCGTCCTGCCGCGCCTTCTCCGCCCCGGACGCGATCGGCGCCCGCACGTGTTCGGGCGCATATCCGAACGCATCGACCAGATCGAGCGCGTGCGGACGCAGCCGCGCGCACAGGCGATCGATGTAGCTCGAGACCGCGGCCGCCCGCTGGGTGGAGAGGCGCCCGTTGATGAGGTACCACGCCAGGTGCTTCTCGATCAGCGTCAACCCGAACAGGTCCCGCAGCCAGGTCAGCACCTGCCGGGTGCCCTCGTCGCTCGTGCGGGCGACAGCATCCGTGAACGCCTCCCACTGCAGCAGTTCGCCGTGCGCCCGCGCCGCCTCGATGAGCTCCGACTGATTGGCGTTGAACAGCTCGGCGGCATCCTCCTTCGGCAGCTTCGCCGCCGGCCGCAGGCGCCCCGCGACATCGGCGATCATCTGCTGCACGCGACCGGTGAGCAGCTCCTGCTGCTGGTCGGCGCGCAGGCCCCGCTCGACCGACCGCGCGACCTGGCCGAGGTCGACCACCGTCTGACCGAGCTGACGCAGCCCCGCGCCGTGGAACACCTTGCCGGCGGTCTGGCCGACCGCGTAGGCGGCGAGCGCCTTGGCATCCTTGCCGGTGAACTGCTTGGCGTAGTCGCTGAGCAGTCGCTTGCCCACGAGCTGGAGCAGCACGTTGTTGTCGCCCTCGAACGTGACGTAGACATCGAGGTCGGCGCGCAGGCCGACCAGACGGTTCTCGAAGAGGAACCCGTTGCCGCCACACGCCTCGCGGGCCTCCTGGAGCGTGTCGAGCGCGTGCCACGTCGAGAGCGGCTTGAGCGCGGCGGCGAGGGTCTCGAGGTCCTCGCGGTCGGCGTCGGTGTCGGCGGCGCCACTGAAGACGGCGTCGAACTTCTGCAGGAACTCGTCGTGCGCGAAGATCTGGGCGTAGGTCGTCGCGAGGCGCGGCAACAGACGACGTTGGTGACGCCCGTAGTCCATCAGCACCACCTCGTCGGTGCCCGTGCCCGAGTCGAACTGCCGGCGCTGGGTGGCATAGGTGATCGCGATCTTCAGCCCGAGGGCCGAGGCCCACGCCGCCGCGCCGTCGAGCGAGACGCGGCCCTGGACGAGCGTGCCGAGCATCGTGAAGAATCGGCGGCCGGGGCTTGCGATGGCGCTCGAGTACGTGCCGTCGGGGGCGACATCGCCGTACTTGTTGAGCAGGTTCGTGCGGGGGATGCGCACGTGGTCGAAGTGCAGGCGACCGTTGTCGATGCCGTTCAGACCACCCTTGAGTCCGTCGTCCTCGCCGCCGATGCCGGGCAGGAACGCGCCGCTCTCATCTCGCAGGGGGACGTAGAAGCAGTGCACACCGTGGTTGACGCCGTTCGTGATCAGCTGCGCGAACACGGTGGCGGCGATCCCGTGGAGGGCTGCGTTGCCGAGGTAGTCCTTCCACGCCCCGCGGAAGGGGGTGTGGATGACGAACTCCTCGGTCGCGGCGTCGTAGGTCGCCGTCGTGCCGATGGCCGCGACATCCGAGCCGTGGCCCGTCTCGGTCATGGCGAAGGCGCCGGGGATCTCGAGACTCATGATGCCGGGCAGCCAGGCATCGTGGTGCTCCTTCGTGCCCAGCTGCAGCACGGCCGACCCGAACAGACCCCACTGCACTCCCGATTTGATCTGCAGGCTGGGGTCGGCGGCGACGAGTTCTTCGAAGCCCGCGATGTTCGCGCCGTTGTTCGCCTCTCCGCCGTACTCGACGGGGAAGGCACGATGCACCCCGCCGTTCTCGACCAGAAGGTGCAGCTGGCTCAACACGCGCTCGCGGTGCTCGTCCTTGCCGAGGTCATCGACCCGCCAGAACGCCGGGTCCTTGATCATCTCGCGCGCCTCGCGCCGCGTGTCGGCCCACGTGCCGAGCAGCATGTCGGTCACCTGGTCGACGTCGATGCGCGCTTCAGCGGCCTCGGCCGCGCTGTTCGGTGCGGTGCGGGCGCCTCCGGCCGGCGTGCGGCGGGCGGTGGCGGGCTTGTTCGGTCGGACGGCGGCGTCGGCCATGAGGCATCCTCTCGTCGCGGAAAGGGGGATGCTCCGATGGTAGGACTGCGACAACGATGCGCGAACTCGACTGTGGGGTATAGCCAATGTTTGCGACGGTTCGCGCGACCCGCGATTGTGGCCAACCCACAGCCCCCGGTCGCCCCGCGAGCGCAGCGAGACGAAACGCCCACCACCGTCCTCAGAAGAGGCCGCTGATCCGCCCGTCGTCGGTCACATCGATGGATGCTGCAGCCGGCCGCTCCGGCAAGCCCGGCATCGTCATGATCTCGCCGCAGACCATGACGACGAACTCGGCTCCCGCCGCCAGTCGCACCTCGCGGATATCGACGACGTGGCCCGTCGGCGCACCCCGCAACCGGGGGTCGGTCGAGAACGAGTACTGCGTCTTCGCGACGCACACGGGGTACCGGCCGTACCCCTCGTCCTGGAGCCGACGCAACTGCGCACGCACGGCAGTGGACGCGGTGATGTCGGCGGCGCCGTAGACGCGCGTCGCGATGGCGCGCATCTTCTCCCAGAGCGTCGCATCGTCGTCGTAGGTGTAGACGGGCGCGGACGCGGGTCCATCACCGCAGAGCCGGATGACCTCCCGCGCGAGGTCCTCGGCGCCCGCGCCGCCCTCCGCGAAGTGCCGCGCCTCGACGGCGGCGACCCCGCTCCGTCCGACGGCGGCGAGGAGCGCCGACACCTCGGCATCCGTGTCGTCCGCCCGGCGGTTGATCGCGACCACGCAGGGCAGCCCGTACACGTCGCGGACGGTGCGGATGTGACGTTCGAGGTTGGCCATGCCGCGCTCGAGCGCGGCGACGTCCTCGACCGGCAGATCTGCGAGCGCCACGCCGCCGTGGTACTTCAGCGCGCGCACCGTCGCGACGATCACGGCGGCGTCGGCATGCAGCCCCGACGCGCGCCCCACGATGTCGACGAACTTCTCGGCGCCCAGGTCGGCACCGAACCCCGCCTCGGTCACGACGTATTCGGCGAGATGAAGCGCAGCATCCGTCGCCAGGACGCTGTTGCAGCCGTGCGCGATGTTCGCGAACGGGCCGCCGTGGACGAGCGCCGGGGTGTTCTCGAGGGTCTGCACGAGGTTGGGGGCGAGCGCGTCGCGCAGGATCGCGGCCATCGCCCCGTGCGCCTCGAGATCGGCGGCGGTGACCGGTCGGCGCTCGCGGGTGCGGGCCACCACGATCCGGCCGAGGCGCTGCTTGAGGTCGGCGAGGCTCGTGGCCAGGCAGAAGATCGCCATCACCTCGCTCGCGACGACGATGTCGAACCCGCTCTCGCGGGGGTAGCCGTTTCCCGGCCCGCCGAGGCCCGTGACCGTGTCGCGCAGCGCCCGGTCGTTGACATCGAGCACCCGCCGCCACGTCACGCGGCGCACGTCGATGCCGAGGGCGTTGCCGTGGTGGATGTGGTTGTCGATCATCGCCGCGAGCAGGTTCGTGGCGACGCCGATCGCGGCGAAGTCGCCCGTGAAATGCAGATTGATGTCTTCCATCGGCACGACCTGCGCGTACCCGCCGCCCGCGGCACCGCCCTTCATGCCGAACACGGGCCCCAGGGCGGGCTCGCGCAGGCAGATCATGGCCCTTTCGCCCAGTCTGGTGAGCGCGTCGCCGAGACCGACGGTGGTCGTCGTCTTGCCCTCGCCGGCGGGTGTGGGGGAGACGGCGGTGACGAGCACGAGCCGACCGCGCGGGCGATGGCCGAGCCGCGCGAGAAAAGGCAGCGAGATCTTGGCCTTGTATCGCCCGTAAGGCACGAGCGCGTCATCCGGGATGCCGAGACCCGCCGCCACCTCGTCGATCGGTCGCATGCGCGCCGCCTGTGCGATCTCGATGTTGCTCGGAGTCGCCATCGATCCTCCCGTCGTCGTCGACGTTCGGGGTCAGCCTAACCCCGCGCCCGCGCCCGCTGCGGCGGGGCTCGCGGCGGCGGGGGGGGGCGCTGCGGCGGGGGGCGCTGGCGCCGGGGGTCGCGGCGCCGGGGGTCGCGGCGGCGGGGCTCGCTGCACGGGGCGTTGGGGCGTCAGCGCGACGTTGGGGCGTGCTGCAGCGCGCCCCAACGTGATTTCAACGCCCCAACGCCGAAGGATGGGCGCGCAGGCGGGCAGGCGGGCAGGCGCGCAGCCGAGGCGCTCTGGCTGCTGGCGCTGTGGGACGGCCCGCCGCCGAAGCGCTCTGTACGCCCCCGACGAGATCGATATCGGCGCGCATCACCGCGCACCTCGATCAGGTGCTCACCGGCTGAGCGGGGTCAGGCCGCGGCGATCACCGCGAGCACGGCCTCGCCGTAGGCCTCGCGCTTCTTCTCTCCGATGCCCGAGATGCCGCCGAGCTCGGCCTCGCTCGCGGGTCGATGCTCGGCGAGCGCGCGCAGTGTCGCATCGCCGAAGACGATGTAGGCGGGCACGCCCTGGCGCCGCGCCTCCTCGGCGCGCCACGCGCGGAGCGCCTCGAAGAGCGGCTGGTCGGCCTCGCCGAGCGACGCGGACGCCGCCGAGCGCCGCCCGCGGGATCCCCCACCCCCCGATCCGCCGCCGCGGCCGAGGACGTCGCGACGCAGGGGCACGGGCGTCGTACCCGAGAGGACGCCCGCGCTGACCTCGCTGAGCGCGAGCGTGCCGTACTCGCCCTTGGCGACGAGGATGCCGCGGGCCAGCAGCTGGCGGATGACGCTGCGCCAATCCTGCTCCGACAGATCGGCGCCGATGCCGTACGTCTTGAGGGCGTCGTGACCCTGCTGCGCGATGCGGTCGGTCTTCGCCCCGCGCAGGATGTCGATCAGATGCCCCGCGCCGAACGCCTGCCCGCGTTCGCGCTGCAGCCGCACGATCGTGGAGAGCAGCTTCTGCGCGGGGATCAGGCCGTCCCAGGTCTCGGGAGGCGTGAGGCACGTGTCGCAGTTGCCGCACGGGCCCGCCTCCTGCCCGAAGTAGCCGAGCAGGTTCTGTCGACGGCACGCCACGGTCTCGCAGAGGGCGAGCATCGCGTCGAGGTGCTGGCCGAGCCGCATCTTGTAGGTGCGGTCGCCGGGGCTCTGATCGATCATGCGCCGCTGCTGCACGACGTCGCCGAGCCCGTACGCCATCCACGCGAGCGAGGGCTCGCCGTCTCGACCGGCGCGCCCTGTCTCCTGGTAGTAGCCCTCGACGGATTTGGGCAGATCGATGTGCGCGACGAAGCGCACGTCGGGCTTGTCGATCCCCATGCCGAAGGCGATGGTCGCGACCATGACGACGCCGTCCTCGCGCAGGAACCGGGACTGGTGCAGCGCCCGCGTCGAGGCGTCGAGACCGGCGTGGTACGGCAGCGCGTCGATGCCCTGCGTGCGCAGGTAGGCGGCCGTCTGGTCGACGCTCTTGCGGCTGAGCGCGTAGACGATGCCCGCCGCACCGTCGGGCATCGAGCGCAGGAATGCCAGCAGCTGCTTGCGCGGCTCGACCTTGGGTTCGATGCGGTACTGGATGTTGGGCCGGTCGAAGCTCGCGACGAAGTGCCGGGCCTGCGGCATCTGCAGCCGCTCGGCGATCTCGCGGTGCGTCGCGGGGGTCGCCGTGGCGGTCAGCGCGAGGCGCGGGACGCCCGGGAACCGCTCGGCCAGATCACCCAGACCGAGGTAATCGGGCCGGAAATCGTGCCCCCACTGCGACACGCAGTGCGCCTCGTCGATCGCGATGACGCTGAGCGCGCCGCGCTGGAGCAGGCGCAGGGTGGTCTCCGTGTTCAGGCGCTCCGGGGCGACGTAGAGCAGGTCGAGTTCGCCCGCGAGGTAGTCGCGCTCGACCTGCGCGCGCTCGGCGGGGGCCTGCGTCGAGTTGAGGTATGCCGCGCGCACGCCGTTGGCGCGCAGGGCATCGACCTGGTCGTGCATCAGCGCGATGAGCGGGCTGACCACGAGCCCCGTGCCCTCGCGCACGAGCGCCGGGATCTGATAGCAGACACTCTTGCCGCCGCCGGTGGGCATGAGCACGACGACATCTCCGCCGGCTGTGACGTGGTCGATGATCTCGGCCTGTTCGCCGCGGAACGCGTCGAACCCGTAGACGGTGCGAAGCGCCTCGAGCGGCGTCGCATACCGGCGCGGCGCCGGGCGGGGGGCGGATGCTGCCCCCGAGCCCGACGCGGACGACAAACCATCGCGCGGCGGCACGAACCCCTCGGGCGGGAGCGCGTCGACATCCATCGGCGGGGGCGCGTCATCCGGCGGGAACCATTCGTCCTCCGGGGGCGCCCACTCATCGAGGGGGTCACCCCACCGGGCGGGGTCGGGATCGCGCGGCGGCACCCGTCGAGTGTAACGACGTGCCCCGACATCCCGGTCCGAGCACCCTCTCGCTCAGGCGAATCCGCCGCCGCCGTCGAAACCGCCGATGAAGCCCCCGCCGTCGTACCCGCCGCC
The DNA here is from genome assembly GCF_046111165.1 of Microbacterium sp. HA-8. Classification (NCBI taxonomy): domain Bacteria; kingdom Bacillati; phylum Actinomycetota; class Actinomycetes; order Micrococcales; family Microbacteriaceae; genus Microbacterium; species Microbacterium sp. HA-8. The sequence goes on along the minus strand of NZ_CP162025.1, from coordinate 165,959 downwards.
CGCGGCGCCCCCGCCGTCGTACCCGCCGTACGACCCGCCCCCGTACCCCGCACCGGCCGGGTCGGACGCCGCGAGGTCGGAGACCCACTCGGGCTCGCCCGACAGCGTCGCCGCGCCCGCGCCGGAGGCGAAGTACGACACGACGACCGCCGAGAGGATGAAATTGTGGGCCACGGCCGCGGTGATGGCGTTGGCCTGCAGGCTGTCCTCGAACCCGCGACGGGGATCGTCGACGGCCGTCGCGCCCTCGCGATCACGCACCGCGGTCGTGCCGCCGTTCGCGGCCGACAGGCGCCGCAGCACGCCCGCCATGAGCGCCGGCTGAGGCCTGCGGGCGTGCGCCTGCTCCTGCTCCTGCTCCGACATGAACGGCCGCAGGCGGTCGAACATCTCGCGCCGTTCGCGGGCCGAGAGCTCGCGGAACGCGGCGGCGTGGGCCTTCTCGATCACCTCGGCGGGCAGGGTCCCGAGCAGGTAGATGTAGCGCGACATCCGCTCTTCTTCGCTGAGCGCCTCATACGGGCTGCGCCGCCGCCTGAACAGGGCCATCAGGGCCACCCCCGATCCGTCGATGTGGCGGCCAGATTACGCCCGCCGGCCCGCCCGCGCCAGGCTCCGACGAGACTCAGCTAAAAGGTCCGGGAAGGGCTGCGCGTGCCTCACGTAGGAATGTCCGCGTAGTTCCCTGGGGTGATGAGCAGGGAGTTGTCGATGGCGGCGCGCCGTGAGATCACGAAGAAGTTCGCCCGCGAGTATGCGAAAGCAGGCAAGGAAGAGAAGGGCCGGCTGCTGGACGAGCTTGTGCACGCGACAGGCTGGACGCGTGATCACGCGCGCCGCGCGATCCGTGCCGCGAACGCACGCAAAGGTGCCGCGCGCGATCAGCAGCGTAAGCCGCGTGAGCGGAAGTACTCCTACGATGCGCTCGTGGTGCTGCAAGAAGTCTGGCGGCTGTCCGGGCAGCCGTCGGGAAAGTACTTCGCGGCGATCATGGACGACACCCTCGAACGCCTCGTCCGCTTCCGTGAGCTCGGCAAGGTCGAGCAGCGGGTCACACCGGAGGTGCTGGACGAGTTGCGATCGATGAGCGCCGCGACGATCGACCGGTACCTGAAACCGCACAAGGACGCCGCCTACCCGGTCGCGGTCTCGGGCACGAAGCCGTCCCACATCCTGCGCTCTTCGATCCCGACGCGCACCAGCATGGACGCCCCGCTGACCGTCCCGGGGTTCCTGGAGCTGGACACCGTCGCGCACTGCGGCCACTCCCTCAAAGGCGAGTTCCTGCGCACCCTGACCGGCACCGACCCGGTCGCGGGGTGGACGATGCTGCGCACGATCCGCAACAACGCCTACGTGCACGTGCACGGCGCCCTGGAATGGATGGTGAAGAACGCGCCCGTCCCGGTCGCCGGGCTCGACTTCGACAACGGATCCGAGTTCATGAACTGGGGCGTGATCGCCTGGGCGGACAAGAAGGAGATCCCCGTCACCCGGGGGCGTCCCTACAAGCACAACGACAACGCGCACGTCGAGCAACGCAACGGCGACTGGGTCCGCAAACACGCGTTCCGCTACCGCTACGAGACCGAGGCGGAGATGACCCTGCTCAACGAGCTCTGGGATTTCGTGATGGCCCGCAAGAACCATCTGCTGCCCTGCGTGAAAGCGATCGACTGGACCCACACCGCAGCCGGCCGGAAGAAGCGCGTCTACGACAAGCCACGTACCCCCTACCAGCGGTTGCTCGACGCCGGTGTGCTCGACGAGAAGACCCGCGCCCGACTGGAGCGCGAGCATGCGAAGCTGAACCCGGCACGGATCACCCGACGGATCAACCAGATCCAGCAACAACTCATCGAACTCGCCGCCGCCCGCACCCAGGGCACCCGCCCCGCCGCCTGAGCTACGCGGACATTTCACGTGAGGCAAGCATCACTCACTCCCGGACATCTTGACGTGAGGCAAGACGGGCTCGCGCGCGCCCCGGCGCAGAGGATGTCCCACTTTCTGTCGCCCACGCTCGCGCGGGGCGACAGAAAGTGGGACATCGGATCAGGGGCGCCGGGTGAAGCGGAGACCGCCGCCTCAGAGCCGGCGCACCTCGAGCACCCGCACGATGGCGGTGCCCTCCTCGGCCGAGGCTTCGAGGTCGACCTCCGCCCGGACGCGCCAGTCGTGGTCGCCCGCCGGATCGTCGATCGTCTGCTCGACCCGCCAGATGCCCCGAGCCGCGGCATCCGTCTCGTCGATCGCACACAGCGCGGGCGAGCGCGCCGGCCCGCCCGTGAGGATTTCGTCGTGCTCGTCGAAGTAGGCATCCAGCGCCGCCGACCAGTCGACGTCGGGGTCGAGATCGCCCAGTTCGTCGTCCTTCTGCAGCGCCGCGAGCTGCACGCGCCGGAACATCTCGTTGCGCACGAGCACCGTGAACGCCCGGCGGTTCACGACCACCGACGGCGGCGCGGGCGGCACGACACCCGAATCCGGTCCCTGAGTCTGTCGAAGGGCGGCGAGCGACGGATTCACGAGCGCCTCCCACTCGTCGACGAGGCTGGAGTCGACCTGCCGCACCAGTTCGCCCAGCCACTCGATCAGATCGAGCAGCGCCTCTGTGCGCGCCTCCGCCGGCACCGTCTGCCGGATCGCGCGGTACGCGTCGCTGAGGTAGCGCAGCACGAGCCCCTCGCTGCGTCCCAGCTGGTAGAGCGACACGAACTCCCCGAACGACAGCGCCCTCTCGAACATGTCGCGCACGACCGACTTCGGCGAGAGCTCGAAGTCGCGCACCCACGGCTGACTCGAGGCGAAGACCTCGAACGACTGCGCGAGCAGCTCGGCGAGTGGCTTCGGATAGGTGATCTCCTCGAGCGCCTCCATGCGCGCGTCGTAGTCCAGGCCGTCGCGTTTCATCGCCGCGACCGCCTCCCCGCGGGCGCGGAACTCCTGCTGGGAGAGCACCGGACGTGGGTCATCCAGCGTCGCCTCGATGACGCTCACGACATCGAGGGCGTAGTGTCCCGTTCCGGCGGCCCCGGGGGTGTCGAGGGGGTCGAGCAGGTCGATCGCGGCGAGCGCGAAGGGCGACAGCGGCTGGTTCAAGGCGAAGTTCGGCTGCAGATCGACGGTGAGGCGGATGCTGTCATCCTCACTCTCGACGATGCCGGCATCGCGCAGAGTCCGGAAGATCGCGATCGCCCGGCGCGCCAGCTCGTACTGCCGCGCACGCGGCTCGTGGTTGTCGAAGACGAGGGAGCGCACGTTCGCGAACACGTCGCCGCCGCGCGCGATGACGTTGATGAGCATCGCGGCGGTGAGCTGCATCCGCGGCTCGAGCGGCTCGGGCACGGCCTCGACGAGCTTCTCGAACGACGCCTCACCCCACGAGACGAAACCCTGCGGCGCCTTCTTCCGCACGATCTTGCGCTGCTTCTTGGGGTCGTCGCCCGCCTTGGCGATCGCGGCCGCGTTCTCGATCTCGTGGTCGGGCGCCATGGCCACGACCGTTCCCGCGGTGTCATACCCCGCCCGACCGGCCCGCCCGGCGATCTGGTGGAACTCGCGGGCGCTGAGGTGCCGCATCCGCTGTCCGTCGTACTTCGTCAGCGCGGTCAGCAGCACCGTCCGGATCGGCACGTTGATGCCGACGCCCAGCGTGTCGGTTCCGCAGATGACCCGGAGAAGACCGCGCTGGGCGAGCGTCTCGACGAGCCGCCGATAGCGCGGCAGCATCCCGGCGTGGTGCACCCCGATGCCCGCCCGCACGTACCGCGAGAGCGTGCGGCCGAAGCCGGTCGTGAAGCGGAATCCGCCGATCGCCTCGGCGATCTCGTCGCGCTGTGCGCGCGAGACGATCTTGATGCTCGAGAGCGCCTGCGCGCGCTCCATCGCCGCGGCCTGCGAGAAGTGCACGATGTAGATCGGCGCCTCGCCGGTGCCGAGAAGCTGCTCGACCTGCTCGTGGACGGGGATGCGGGCGTACGAGAAATGCAGCGGCACGGGGCGTTCGACCCCCGTCACCTCGGCGACGGCACGCCCGGTGCGACGTTCGAGATCGGACGCGATCACCGTCACATCGCCGAGCGTGGCCGACATCAGCACGAACTGCGCCCGGGGCAGCAGGAGCAGGGGAACCTGCCATGCCCAGCCGCGCTCGGGCTCGCCGTAGTAGTGGAACTCGTCCATGACGACCTGATCGACCGCCGCTCCGGCCCCCTCGCGCAGCGCGAGGTTGGCGAGGATCTCGGCGGTGCAGCAGATGATCGGCGCATCGGCGTTGACCGACGAGTCGCCCGTCACCATGCCGACGTTGCGGGCGCCGAAGATCTCGACGAGGGCGAAGAACTTCTCGCTGACGAGCGCCTTGATCGGGGCCGTGTAGTAGGAGCGCCCGCCTCGCGCCAGGCACGCGGCGTGCGCCGCGACGGCGACGAGCGATTTGCCCGTGCCGGTCGGTGTCGACAGGACCACGTGAGCACCGGAGACGAGTTCGATGATCGCCTCGTCCTGCGCCGGATAGAGCGAGAAGCCGCGGTGCTCGGCCCACAGGGTGAAGGCCTCGTAGATCTCGTCGGGGCCCGCGCCGTCCGGGATCGTGGCGAGCAGGTCCATGCCTCGAGTCTCGCGCATGCGCGTGGCGAGTCCCTCATCGGGGCGCGGCGCCGGGCGCCCGCCTCCGGCGCGGGCCGCCGGGCGGCCGCAGGCGCGGACCGACCGAGGCCGCCGGCGCGAGCCCACATTTTTGCAGCGACCCACCAGCCGTCGTGTGGTGTCTCGCTGCAAAAGTGTGGGTTGGGCGGCCGCAGCCCGGAGAAGCACGGCGCGGGATGCCGCAGCCCGGCGCCGTGGCGGAACACCCGGCCGCCCGCCTACGTTGGAGCGTGGTGACCGCCCCCAGCGAAGGAGCCGCATGTCAGATCCCACCCCCACGGTGACCCGCAACGACGCCGAGTCGCGCTACGAGCTGCACATGGGCGACACGCTCGCCGGATTCGCCGAGTACAGATCACGCGAGGACGGCCGCATGATCTTCACGCACACCGAGACCGATCCCGCCTTCCGCGGCCGGGGCCTGGCGGGGGTCCTCGCCTCGGAGGCGCTGGCCGACGCCGCCCGCGAGGGCGCCACGATCGTGCCCGCGTGCCCGTTCATCGCGAAGTACCTGAGCGAGAACGAGGTGCCCGGCGCCGTCATCGACTGGCCGCGGTCCTCGCAGGCGCAGGACTCCGCCGCCCCCGGCGAATCCCCCGCATGACCAGGCTCGACGCCGGCCCGGAGGAGGTGGAGGCGCCCGCCGCGTGCGACGGGCCGCGGGCCCTGCTGCTGCATTCGCGCGACGTGCCGCTGGGAGGCGTGCGCGCGATGGAGGTGCACCGCGCCCTCCCGCAGCGCGACCTGCCCATGGTGGGGGCCTGGTGCTTCCTCGACCGGTTCGGCCCGCAGGTCACGCGCATGCGCGTCGAACCGCACCCGCACATCGGGCTGCAGACCGTCACCTGGCCGTTCGAGGGCGAGGTGCGCCATCGCGACACCGTCGGCAGCGATGTGCTCGTCGCGCGGGGCGCGCTCAACCTCATGACCAGCGGCGCGGGGATCGCGCACTCCGAGTACTCCACGGGCGCGGATGCTGTCGCCCTCGACGCACTGCAGCTCTGGGTCGCCCTGCCCGAGCATCGGCGCCACGGCGCACCGGAGTTCGAACGCCATGAGCGCCTCCCGATCGTGGCGCTCGGCGCCGACGGCGCGGAGGTCGCCGAGGCGACCGTCGTCATGGGACCCTTCGCGGGAGCGGTCTCGCCCGCGACCACGCACACCCCGCTCGTGGGCGCGGAGGTGCGCATCCGTCCCGGCGCGACCGTGCGTCTGCCGCTCGAGTCCGCGTGGGAGCATGCGCTCGTCGGCGTCTTCGGCGAGGTCAGGCTGGACGGCGACGATGCGGCGACGGATGCCGGGGCCACAGCATCCGGGATCACCGTCGGCGCGCACGACCTGCTCTACCTCGGCGTCCACCGCGACCACGTCGACGTCACGGCGGGCGACGAGGGCGCGACGATCTTCGTGCTCGGCGGCGAGCCGTTCGGCGAAGACATCGTGATGTGGTGGAACTTCGTCGGACGCAGTCACGACGAGATCGTCGCCGCCCGCGAGGAGTGGGAGGCCGACGCGCCGCGGTTCGGTCACGTCGTCGGGCACGGGCCGGAGCGCATCCCTGCCCCGCCCCTGCCGCACGTGCGACTGACCCCGCGCCGCCGGCGCCTGTGATGCCGGGGCCCGCGCCCCGAGCGGGCGCATTGTCACGGCGATCGCCGGACCCCTCCGCCGCGCCGGCCGATAGCCTGACCGGGTGCGCACACTGAACGCCCTCTCCACGCGCGTCCTGCTGATCTGCGCCGCGATCGGCGTCGCCACCGGGCTCGTCGGGGCGGTGGCGGGCTGGCTCACGCCTGTGGTGGTCGTTGCGCTGCCGATCGTCTACGGGCTGGTGCTCGGCTCGCACGTGCTGCCGGGGATCATCGCGCAGGAGCTGCTGCGCATGCCCTTCGTCGCGCTGCTCACGCACCTGATCGCCGCGCTCGTCGCCACCGCGTTCAACCCGGCCTGGGCCGGGCGGTTCCTGGGCACGGCGCTGCTGTTCGGCGCGATCCAGGAGGGCGTGGCCGCCCTCACCCGCTATCGGGCCTGGGGTGCGTGGCGCTTCTTCGTCTCGGCCGTCGTCATCGGCGCGGTCGTGGCGGTGGTGGTGGGGTTCGCGGCCGACCTCGCACGCCTGCCCCTGTGGGCACAGATCGTGTACATCGTGCTTTCGGTGCTGGGTCCGGTGGCCTGGACCGCCGCGGGACTGTGGGTCGGCGCCGCCCTCCGCCGCGCGGGTGTCGCGCGTCCGCCGCGGCGCTGACCCCCGCCCCGGCGCGCCCGCGCCCCGCGCCGGGCGCCCGCGCCCGGGCGCCGCGCCGCGCGACCCCGAGACGACATATTTGCAGCGAGCCACCACACGTCGGATGGTGGTTCGCTGCAAATATGTGGTCTCGACCGCCGAGAACCGCACCGCGCCACCCGAGCCACCCGCGCGCAGGTTAGGTCAGGCTAAGTTGGAGGGACACCTCCGAAGGCCTCTCGTGACAGCATCCACCCGCCCGCACAGGGCGCGCCCCACCCCCGGCACCCCCGCCGCGGCGGCCCTGCTGACCGCACGGGGCGTGTCGATCACCCACGTGGATGCTGTCGCCCCCACCCCGCGGGACGTGTCGTTCGCCGTCCGGCCCGGCGACGTCGTGCTGCTGATGGGGCCCAGCGGCTCGGGAAAATCCACCCTGACGCTCGCGATGAACGGCCTGATCCCCCACGCGGTCCCCGCCGATCTTGCGGGCACCGTCGACGTCGGGGGGATGGACACCGCCCGGACCCCGGTCGCGCGGCTGAGCGAGCGGGTCGCGATGGTCTTCCAGGATCCGGACGCGCAGCTGGTGACGGGGTCGGTACTCGACGAAGTCGCGTTCGGGCCGGAGAATCTGCGGCTGCCGGTGGTCGAGGTCCTCGCTCGCGCCGAAGCCGCCCTGCGGCGCGTCGGGCTCTGGGATCGGCGCGGCGAGAACCCGGAGCGACTCTCGGGCGGGGGGCGCCAGCGCCTGGCGATCGCGTGCGCGCTGGCGATGGGTTCCGACCTGCTGGTGCTCGACGAGCCCACCGCCAACCTCGATCCGTCCGGCATCGACGACGTGTACGCGGCGCTGGGCGATGTCGTCGCTGCGGGGGACCGGGCGATCGTGCTCGTCGAGCACAACCTCGATCAAGCGGTCGCCATCGCGACCCGCGTCGTCGTGCTGGACGCCGACGGGCGGGTGATCGCCGACGGCGGTGTCGACGACGTGCTGCGCCGGAGCGCCGAGGCGCTGCACGCACTGGGCGTGTGGCTTCCGACATCCACGCTCGCCGCGCTGCGGCTGCGGGCCGCGGGCTATGCGCTTGATCCGCTCCCTCTGACGCCGCCCGAGCTGCGCGCCGCACTGGACGGGGCGCAGCCGCCGGGTGCGCCCTTCGCGGAGCATGCCGGGGTCGGATCACCACAGCCGCCCGAGTCGCCCACGCCGCCCGACCCGCCCGCACCCGCCGAGCAACCGGCGACGCCCGACCCGCCCGCACCCGCCACGCTTCCCACCCCGCTGATCGGCGTGCGCGACCTCACCGTCACCCGCCGTCGTCGCGTGATCCTGCACCGCATCGACATCGACGTGCACGCCGGCGACTTCCTCGCGATCACGGGGGCGAACGGGGCGGGCAAGACCACCCTCGTGCAGGCGATCGCGGGGGTCGTCCCGCCGCCGCGAGGGCGGGTCCGGGTCGGCACGCTCGACCCCGGGCGGGCCGACCCCGGGGCGCTCTCGCGCGCGATCGGCTTCGTGTTCCAGAACCCGGAGCATCAGTTCGTCACGTCCACCGTGTTCGACGAACTCGCCCAGCCGCTGCGCCTGCGCCGCGTGCCCGAGAAGGACGTCGCGCACCGCGTGGACGAGATGCTGATGCGGTTCGGCCTGACCGGGCATGCGGCATCCCACCCATTCCTGCTCTCGGGTGGACAGAAGCGGCGACTCTCGGTCGGCACGGCTCTGATCGCGGGGGCGCCCGTGCTGGCGCTGGACGAGCCGACGTTCGGCCAGGATCGTGCCCGCGCCGACGAACTGCTCACCCTGCTGCGCAACCTGAACGCCGAGGGCACCACCGTCATCGTCGTGACGCACGACATGCAGCTGGTCGCCGAATACGCGACGCATACCGCGGTGCTCGGCGACGGGCGGCTGCTCGCCCATGGGCCCACCGCGCGGATCTTCGACGATGTCGCGCTGCTGCGACGGGCAGGACTGCGTCCCCCGCCGCTCGCCGACGCGCTGCGCGGCGTGTCCGGTCACCCCGAGCTGGACGGCGTCGTGAGCCTGACCGATCTGCCGGGAGCGTCATCGTGAGCACCGCGGCGATCGAGGCAGGCGCGGCCGCGGCGACGGCATCCCGCACCTTCGACCCCTATGCGCCGCCGCCGCCCGCCCCGGCGTGGCGCTTTCTGCACGGCATCGGGCCGCTGGCCAAAATCGCCGGGCCCCTCCCCGCGATGATCGCGCTCGTTCTCGTGCGCGACCTTGCCACGCCCGCGGCGTTCCTGCTGCTCGGGTACGCGGTGCTCCTCGTCGGTGCGCGACTGTCGGGGTGGATGCTGTCGACGCTCCTGCTGGGAGTCCCGGCGTTCCTCGTGCTCGTGGGCTTCGGGTTCGCCCTGTGGACCGACCCGTCGCGCATCGCCACGGACGTCGTCGCGCTGCGGATCGGCGGGTTCGTGCTCTACGGCGCGGCGCTCGAGATCGGATTCGCGACGGCGCTGCGTCTCGGCGCGATCCTCGTGCTCGCGCTGGTCGGCGGGCTCACGACGACCGGCACCGACCTCACGCGGGCGCTCGTGCAGCAGCTGCGCGTGCCCTATCGCATCGGATACACGGCCCTGGCCGCGCTGCGCTTCGTGCCCCGGTTCGGGCGCGAGCTCGAGGTGATCCGCGCGGCGCATCGGGTGCGCGGGGCGGCTCAGGGTCGCGGGCCGATCGCGGCGGCGCGGCGGCGCCTGGGATATGTGGTGCCCCTCCTGGCGGGGGCGATCCGCCATGCGGAGCGGGTGGCCCTGGCCATGGACGCACGGGCCTTCGGCGCCCATCCGCAGCGCACAGAGCGCCACCTGGTGCCCTGGCGCGTACGCGACACCGTGTTCGTCGCGGGGTTCTGGGCCGTGAGCGTGGCGCTGTTCGCTGTCCTGCACCCCTGGGGCTGACCGCGGCGCAGCGACCCGGGGCGCGCCTCGCGTGCCCCGCCCCGCGTGAGCCGCCCCGTCCCGCCCCGCGTGCGGGCCCCCGAATCCCCCGCGTTGGGGCGTTGAAATCACGTTGGGGCGCGCTGCTCCGCGCCCCAACGTGATTCTGACGCCCCAACGCCCGAATGCGCAGGGCCGAGGCACCGCACGCCGCGCGCCCGCCCGACGAGCCGCAGGCTCAGCGCCGCCCGGCGAGCTGGCGTCCGACGATCTCGCGCATGATCTCGTTGGTACCGCCGTAGATCCGATGCACCCGGGCATCGACGTACGCGCGAGCGATCGGATACTCGAGGATGTACCCGTATCCGCCGTGCAGCTGCACGCACACATCGAGCACCTCGCCCTCGCGCTCGGTCGTCCAGAACTTGACCTTCGCGGCCTCCTCGGCCGAGAGCTTGCCGTCCCTGTACAGCAGCATCGCCTTGTCGATGTAGGCCCACAGCGCATCGACGGTCGCCGCGACCCCCGCGAGCTGGAACCGCGAGTTCTGAAAGTCGATCACCGGCTGCCCGAACGCCTCGCGCGAGCGCGTGTACTCCAGCGTCCACTCCAGTCCCGCCTCGGATGCCGCCGCCGCGGCCACCGCGATCGACAGTCGCTCGAGGGGCAGGTTCTTCATGAGCTGCACGAAGCCGTGCCCCTCCTCGCCTCCGATGAGGTTCTCGGCAGGGACGAACACGTCGGCGTACGACAGCTCGGCCGTGTCGTGGCCGGCGAACCCCATCTTGTGCAGCTTCTTGCCCTGATCGAATCCCTCCGCGCCGCGCTCGACGACGAGCAGGCTGAATGCCTGCGGCCCGTCGCCCTCGCCGGTCTTGACGACGGTGATCACGATGTCGGCGGTCGCGCCGCTCGAGATGAAGGTCTTCGCGCCGTTGACGACGTAGCCGCCCTCCACGGCGCGCGCCGTGGTCGTGATGCCCCGCAGGTTCGATCCGGTGCCCGGCTCCGTCATCGCGATCGCGCCGATGATCTCGCCGGAGGCGAGCCCCGGCAGCCAGCGGGCCTTCTGCTCGGGGGTGCCGAAGTGCACGAAGTACGGCACGACGAGATCGTCCTGGATGCCGAGCGCACCCGCGAGCGACCCCGCCCCGGCGCGGATGACCTCCTCCATCACGACGGCACGGAACCGATAGTCATCCAGCATCCCGCCCCCGCCGTACTCCTCGGGGACCGCCAGCCCCAGGATCCCCGCCTCGCCCGCACGGCGCAGCGTCTCACGGTCGACCTCCCCCTCGGCATCCCAGCGCTCGCGCTGCGCGTTGGTCACGTAGCGCGAGATGAAGTCGCGCACCATGTCACGGAATGCGTCGTGGTCCTCGTCGTACAGGTCCCGCTCCATGGAACCCTCCTCTTCTCCTCGTCGAGATCACCGGCGATGTCGTGACGCTCGGTGCGGCGCTCCGATTCTAGGCCGGGTCACGGCATCCGGTCTCGTCTCGAATGACACCGGATGCCGCCGCCCGCGGCCATGGGTTCAGTCGAGGTAGGCGGGGGCTGCGGGAAGGCCGAAGAACTCCTCGAGCGTGTGGAAGCCTCCGGCATGGTACGCCGCGGCGAGCTCGGGACCGATGTAGCGCAGGTGCCAGGCCTCGGGGTCGTATCCGGTGATGGGGGTGTACCCCTGCTCGTATCGGACGATCCAGCCGAATTGCCAGCCGTTCTCGACCACCCAGGCCGACAGCGCCGATCCGCCGAACTGCTCGGACGAGCCGCAACCCGGGTCGCACGCGAAGACGTCGACGGCGAGCGCCGTCTGGTGCTCGCTGTAGCCCGGTCGGGCGGCAAGGCGCTCGCCCGCCTCGCGACCCAATTCGGCGACACGCTGGGAGTGGATGCGCTGCTGGATCGAGTAGCCCCGGTATCCGTTCTGCACGCCCAGCTGACCGACCCCGGCGGCGGACGCGGCGGACGCCATCTCGCCGAGCGTGGGGGCGATGTCGGTGCGGGCCGCGGCATTGGCCCCGTTGGTCGTGCCGGGCGGGGCGATCCAGTCGTATGGCGCGTAGTCGATGGGCTCGATCGGCAGCGTCTTGTTGACCACGAACCACACGTGCGAGGCGTCGCGCAGGTTCACGCACGGTGCCGCGCCGCCGATGACCGCCTGACGGAACCCCTCACCCCCGCCCGCAGCCGCGATCACCGCGGCGTCGTCGCCGGCCGCGAGGGCCTGCTGCACCTCGGGTCGGTCGCAGAGCGCCACCACCGCCGCCGGTTCGCCCGTGAACTGCGGAGCCGGGATCGAGGTGGCCCAGGGCGGCGGCGCGGTCGCAGAAGCAGAGGGGGATGCTGCGGCCCCGTCGCCGGCAGCACGACCGATACCACCACCCACGACGGCAGCCACACCGACGCCCGTCACGAGCAGCAGAACCAGCATCCCGGCGAGGATGAGCGCCGTGCGCGCACGCTCCCCGCGGCGGCGCAGAACCCGCGCATCGGCGCGCGAAACCGGGCCGGTGTCGGGTGCGGTCATGCCCTTCATTGTGCCCGAGCATGTCGAGTCGCGACGCGGCCAGGGATGTATGGTCGATGCAGCCTTCCAATGGGATTGCATCTGTGTCGCATCTGTGTTCGAATGATCAGATGAGGTGGCGTGGGCAACAGATCGGCGAGGTCGACACCAATGCGCTGCCCGGGCTCGAACGCATCGACGGCCTGGTCCGGTCGGTGACGACTCCCGAGTTCGCGGGCATCACCTTCCACGAGGTGGTCTCGCGCTCGGCGCTCAACCACGTGCCCGGCGCCTCGGCGATGCCGTTCGCGTGGACGATCAACCCCTACAGGGGCTGCACCCATGCGTGTGCCTACTGTTTCGCCCGCGGCACGCACGAGTATCTCGACCTCGACGGCGGGCACGACTTCGACTCGCAGATCATCGTCAAGACGAACGTCGCCGAGGTGCTGCGGCGAGAACTCGCCGCAACATCCTGGCAGCACGAGCACGTCGCCCTGGGCACCAACACCGACCCGTACCAGCGGGCCGAGGGGCGATACAGACTCATGCCCGAGATCATCAGCACACTCGCCGCGTCCGGCACGCCCTTCTCGATCCTCACGAAGGGCACACTCATCCGCCGCGACCTGCCGCTGCTGCACGCGGCTGCCGAAGAGGTTCCGGTCGATCTGTCCTTCTCGATCGCCGTCTTCGACGACGCCCTGCAACGCTCGATCGAACCAGGCACGCCGACCGCCGCGGCCCGACTCGACGCCGTCCGCGCTGCCGCCGACGCGGGTTTTGCCGTCACGGTCTTCCTCATGCCCGTGCTTCCGCACCTGGCCGACTCGGTGCCCGCGCTCGACGACGCCCTCGGGCGCATCAAGGCCGCGGGGGCCCGGCGGGTGATCTACGGGGCGCTGCACCTGCGACCGGGGGTCAAGCCCTGGTTCATGCAATGGCTCGAGCGACAGCATCCCGAACTCGTGTCGTCGTATCTGGGTCTGTATCCCGGTCAGAGCGCCGTCGCGCCGAAGGGCTACCGCACGTGGCTCGCCAAACGCGTGCGGCCGTTGCTGCGCGTGCACGGGCTCGACGGCAGTGACGAAGACGAGCTGCCGATGCGCGCGTCGCGGCCCGGGCCGGTGCGCACCACCGGGCCTGCTTCGACGACCGCGGCGCCCGCGCTGTTCTGACAGCGCGCTCGACTGACGCCATCGGCGGCGCCGTCGGCGCCCGCCCGCACCCCGACGGCGCCCGGTCAGCCGCGCCCGGATGGCGGCGGCCGGACGGCCCCGGCCCCGGCCCCGGCCCCGGCCCCGGCCCCGGCCCCGCGCCCGCACTTCTGCGGACGCCGAACCTACATTTTTGCAGCGAACCACCACACGTCGGATGGTGGCTCGCTGCAAAAATGTAGGTTCGGGGTTCGGGGCCCGGGCCGCGAATGCGAAAGGCGCCCCGGGCGAACCCGGGACGCCCTCGCGCGTGCGAACTACGCGGTGAGCTCGGCCAGTGTCGGGGCCGAGCCGGCGAGCTCGGCGATCACGTCGTCACCGGGGGCGGCATCCTCGAACGGAGCGACGATCTCGGCGCGATCGAGCATCTCGGTCATCTTGCGGCGACGCTGACGCGTGATGAGCGTGACGACTCGGCCCGTCGCGCCCGCACGGCCTGTGCGACCCGAACGATGCAGGTAGGTCTTGTACTCGTCGGGCGCGTCGGCCTGCACGACCAGGTCGATGTCATCGACGTGGATGCCGCGCGCAGCGACATCCGTCGCCACCAGCACGTTGACCCGGCCCGAGGTGAGACGCTCGAGGTTGCGCGTACGGCGCGCCTGATTGAGATCACCGTGCAGCGACACGGCCGGAATGCCGGCGTCATCGAACTGCTCCGCCAGCATCTCGGCATACGCGCGGGTGCGGGCGAAGACGAGGGTCTTGCCCTCGCGATCGACGAGCTGGTCGAGGATCTGCGCCTTGTCGCGGTGATCGATCACGAGCACACGGTGCTCGATCGTGCTGGAGTCCTGATCCTCGCCGGCGACCTCGTGCACGGCCGGCTCGACGAGGAACTCGTCGACGAGCGCCGAGACCTCGCGATCGAGCGTGGCCGAGAACAGCAGCTTCTGCGAACCGTCGGCGGTCAGGCGGAGGATGCGCTGCACGGGCTCGAGGAATCCGAGTTCGCACATGTGGTCGGCCTCGTCGAGCACGGCCACCTGCACGTCGCGCAGGTCGAGCTTGCCCTGGTTGACCAGGTCCTCGATGCGCCCCGGCGTGCCGATGATGATGTCGACGCCCTTCTTCAGCGCGCCCACCTGGCGCGCCTGCGGTACGCCGCCGTAGATCTGCGTGGTGAACAGTCCGACGCTGCGCGCGATGGGCTGGATCGTGCGGTCGATCTGCAGAGCCAGCTCGCGGGTCGGCGCAAGGATCAGCGCCTTGGGCTTGCGTCCGAACTCGCGGCGCTGCCCAGCCTGGCCGCGCAGCACGTTCTCGACGAGCGGCGCGCCGAACGCGATCGTCTTGCCCGAGCCGGTGCGCCCGCGGGCGAGCACGTCGCGGCCGGCGATGATCTCGGGAATCGTCGACGCCTGGATCGGGAAGGGGGATGCTGCGCCCAGCTCACCGAGCGCACGCACGATGTTCTCACCCAGGCCCAGATCACCGAAGCTCACTCCCTGCACATCCGACGCCTGGACGGCCTCGGCCTGCAGACGCTCGTGCACGACGTCGACGCGTTGCTCCTGAGCCGCGGTGCGGGCAGGGGCGTTCCAGTCGGCACGCGAACCCGCCGCGGCACCGCGGTCGTCACGGCGCGGGCGGTCGTCACGGCGCGGGCGGTCGTCGCGACGGGGGCGGTCGTCGAAGGTCCGCGCGGGTCGGTCATTCGGATACTCGCGACGGGCGGGACGCGCGGTACCGCTCGAGCGACCCGGCCGCTCATCGAACGAACGCGCGGGTCGGTCGCTCGAGTACTCACGACGGGCTGGGCGCTCGTTCGAGTACTCACGACGGGCGGGGCGCTCTCCGTCCTGGGTGCGACGCGCGGGGCGCTCGCCGTCGAACGATCTCGCGGGGCGCTCGTCGTACGAGCGACGCGGCCGGTCATCGAACGAACGCGCGGGTCGGTCGCTCGAGTACTCCCGGCGAGCCGGACGCTCATCGAACGAACGCGCGGGTCGGTCGTCGCGACGCGGACGCTCGTCGAACGACCTCGCCGGGCGCTCGTCGTACGAACGACGCGGACGGTCGTCGAACGAGCGGGCCGGCCGGTCGTTCGAGTGCTCACGGCGGGCAGGACGCTCACCGCCGACGGGGCGCCGGGCGGGACGCTCGTCGAAGGAACGCGCCGGGCGCTCCGGGCGCTCCGGGCGACGCGCGCCACCCGCGGCATGCGTGCGGATGCCGCGAGCCTCGTCGCGCCCCGCCTTCTCCTGGGCGCTCCAGCGACGCTTGGGCGCCGCCTCGGCAGCGTCGGGCTCGGCGGCGCGGAATCCACGGTGTCCGGCGCTGCGGCTACCCGGCTTCTGCCCACGGGCGTCGGCGGATCCACCGCGGTTGCGGTCGTGGAACGAGGTCTTGGTCTCGCCGCGGCGCGGCTCGAAGTTCTTGGCCGGGCGTCCGCCGGCGGGCTTCTTGTTCTTGGGCACGATGGTGTCCTTCTGGGTTGTCTCTTCGCGAGAACAGCGCTCCACGTCGTGTCGCAGCAGCGTGCGACACCCCCGCGCACAGGCGGACGGAGTAACCCGGACTATCGTCGGCCGGGGGCCATTCAACATGATGGTCGTCGGGGCGGAATCGCCCCCACCATCGGCCCCTTGGACTCACAAACCCATCCGCGCATCCCGCGCGGTGCCCAGAGCCGACTGGCCTACTGTAGCGGATGCCGCCATCCGAGCCTGTGAGAGCGCCTCACCGGCCGGACCCACCGCCGAGCGATCGGAGCCTCCCATGACCGCAGCCGCCTCCCGCCCCGACCCCACCGGTCGCCAGTTCGTCCTGCGGTCCCCCGAGGGGAGGGTCGGCGCCCAGGTCGCGCAGCTGGGCGCATCCCTGCGTGCCCTGCGCGTCGACGACACCGACCTCGTCACGCCGTACCCCGCGGGCGCGGCCACCCCGGCAGCATCCGGAATCGTGCTGGTCCCCTGGCCCAATCGGGTGCGCGACGGCATCTGGACCCAGCGCGGCGAAACCCGCCGCCTGGCGATCTCGGAGCCCGCACTCGGGAACGCGGCCCACGGCCTGCTGCGGTTCGCCCCCTACTCAGCGGATTCGACGGCGGAATCCGCGGGCGACACCGTCACCCTGCGCGCGACGGTCTTTCCGCAGACCGGCTACCCGTTTCAGCTCGACACCGCGGTGACGTACGCGCTGCAGGCCGACGGCATCCACATCACGCACCGCATCGAGAACGTCGGAAAAGACGACGCTCCGGTGGCGCTGGGCACCCACCCGTATCTGATGATCGGGGACGTCGACACGGCGACACTCACTCTGCGATCGAGCGGTGCGACACGGTTCGTCGTCGACGCTCGCAAGCTGCCGACCGAGGAGGTTCCGGTGGATGCCGACACCGACCTGCGCGCGGGTCGGGTGGTCGGCGAACTCGACCTCGACACGGCGTACGGCGATCTCGCCCGCGACGACGACGGGCGCGTGCGGCATTCCCTGACTGCTCCCGACGGACGTCGCGTGACGCTGTGGCAGGGACCGGGCTTCGAGTACGCTCAGATCTTCACGACGGATCGCTATCCCGGACACCCCGTCGCCGTCGCCGTCGAACCTATGACGGCGCCCGCCGACGCCCTGAACTCCGGCCGGGGGCTGCGGTGGCTCGAACCCGGCGAGAACTGGACGCTGGAGTGGGGCATCGTTTTCGAAGCTCCGGTTCTACACTGACGCCATGACAGCCGCCGGCTCCCCGCCGACCCCCGCAGCCGCAGCGCCCTCCACCACCCCGCCCACTCCCCCGACGGTGCGCGGCGAGTCCGAGGCGATCGTCTTCGCGGTCTCGGCGGGCGGACTCGGGGCGCTCTATGGGCTGCTGATCGGGCTGCTCACGGAGGACCTTCCGATGTCGGGAGACGTGTCGTTCGGCACGCTCGCCGCCGCGGGATCGGGCGTGATCGCGGCATTGGCTGCCGGATGGGGCTACTGGCGATCCCGGCACGCGCCCGGCCAGGAATGGCGGCGCGCGTTGGCGCCCTGGGCCTTCACGGTCAACACGATCTCGGTCGTCATCGCCCACACGGTGTTCGCGGTCCTGGCCACGCTCGTCATCTACCTGGTACTCAGCCGCGGCTTCATCGGGCTCGGGGTGATCACCTTCTGGTCGGTGGTGCTCATGACCGTCACGCTGGGACTCACGGCGTATCTCGTGTCACTTTCCGTTTCGCGCATGACGACGCAGCGGATGTCGTCGCTTCTCATGGCGTTCATCGTGATCGGCACCCTCACGGCCATGGTGACGACGCCGGACCCCGTCTGGTGGCAGATCCACTTCAGCCACCTCGGCACGTTCTGGGCCCTCTCGAGCGCCGTTTTCAACGGCACCCTGGTCGCCGGGGGCCTGCTGGTCACGACGTTCGCGGTGTATATCGCCGCCGACATGCGCGCGCTCGTGGCACGCCGCAAGCTGGCATATGAGCGATCTCCGAGAATTGTTTCGACGCTCTTCGTCCTCATGGGCTTCATGCTCGCCGGGGTCGGGCTCGTGCCCGTCAACGTGAACGAGCCGATCCACAATCTCTCGGCCTCGGGCATGGCACTCGTCTACGTCGGGTTGCTCGCGGCAGGTCCCAGGATCCTGCGCGGAATGCCGACCTTCTATTTTCTATCGACCTGGGCTTTCCTGGCGTCTACCGTGGTCACCGTTGTGCTCTTCGCGACCGGATATTTCGGCCTCACCGCGCTCGAGATCATCGTGTTCGCGCTCATCTTCGGATGGATCGCGGTGTTCATCCGCTTCCTCGGCGTCACGGGCCAGACGGAGTGACCGAGGGTCAGCCGAGGGTTTCCACAGACACGGCGAGTCATCGCGAGGTATATACCGCGGTGGTTTAGTGGCGCATCCGAAACATTCCGCCGCTATAATTCCCCCAAATACAACAGACACGAGCTGCGTTCATGGGGACCACGGATGTGAAGCGCGCCGTTCTGGGGAGTCGGTGTACGCAGGCCACTGGGGACTCCTTAGCTCGGGCGCGATATCCCCTATAACGCGCGCGAAAGGTGATCAGACGTGGCAGCCCCCGGTCTCGTCGAGTTCTACGCCCCCTCCGTCCCCGCGAGCCTGCGCCCCTGGCGCGTGCTCAGCGCGGTCGCACTGGCCTCCGTGGCCGTGCTGGTGGCCGCAGGATTCGCCCCCCAGACGTTCGTCGTGCCCCTGTGGGGCCACTGGTCCGTCGGCGCGCTCACCGCTGCCGGCGCTGCCGCAGCGGCAGCGATCCTCGCCTTTCACTCGTACACGACCGCAGCGACGGGAATCGCCCCCGATGCTCCGCTGACCCTCGGTGCGCGGCTTCACCGCGGCATCGACGCTCTCGCTGCGTCGGTAGCATACGCCCTGATCGCGGGCCTCGTGGTCGCCCTCGCCTTCATCGTGATCGATCTGTTGACCGAGGGCTCGAGCGTCTCACTCCTCCAGGCGACGGCGGGGGGCGCCATCGCACTCATCCTCGTCGGAGTCCTCGTGCGCCGCAGCGCTCAGGGCACCGCCACGAGCCGCGCCGTTCGCGTGCTGATGATCCTCATCGCCCTGGGCTGCCTGACCGCGATCGCCACGACCCCCGACCCGCTGTGGTGGCAGCTGCACTTCAGCCGCCTCGGCACGTTCCAGGTGTTCTCGGGCTATGTCTTCAACGGCACCCTCATCGCCACCGGCGCGCTGATCGTGGCATTCTCCCTGCGGGTGCGCCGCGAGATCGAGCGCCTCGGCGGACTCTCCGTGCTCGCGAACCACCGGCGCGCCGCGAAGATCCTGCCCGTGCTCGTCGCGCTCGTCGGCGCGCACCTGGCGCTGGTCGGCTTCATCCCCGTCAACGTGCTCGAGTTCTGGCACGATCGCGCGGCCACCGGCATGGTGCTGGCTTTCGCCGGCATGCTGGCCACGGCCCCGTGGCTGCTGCGCGGCATGGATCGCAAGCTCTTCCGCGCCACCGGCATCGTCACCGTCGTGCTCGTCATCGGCGCGACGGTCTTCATCATGGGCGTCATCAACCTGGCGGCGTTCGAGGTGATCGCCTTCGGGCTCATGTTCTGGTGGATCGGCGTGTTCGCCGGCTGCGCGGAGAGCAGCATCCACCCCGCCCCGCGCGCCTCCCCCGCCACGGCGCGGGCCTCGCGCACCCGTCGGAGCGCCGGCGACACGTCGACCGCCACCCCGGCGCCCGCACGCCGCGACCTGGTCATCCCCCGCCGGATTCGCCGCGTCACGACGAGCGCGCATGCCGTCCCGGTCAGCCGTCCCCGTGCTCGCGTCGCGTACGGCGTGACTGCTGAACGGGTGTCGCCCTCGGCAGCCCTTCGTACGCCGAATCCGTCGCGTCGGACGGTTCTGCGTCACCGCCCGTCCCGTGTGACGACGAACCGTCGCGGTCCGTCTCCGACGCCGCGCCGCTACGGCGCATCGCGCGTCGCTGCGTAGCCCCCTCCACGAGGTTGTAGAGCGTCGGCAGCACGACCAGCGTGAGCACGGTCGACGAGATCAACCCGCCGATCACGACGATCGCGAGCGGCTGCGAGATGAATCCGCCGTGGCCGGTGATGCCCAGCGCCATCGGCGTCAGGGCGAAGATCGTCGCCGACGCGGTCATGAGGATGGGGCGCAGGCGCCGCGCGGATCCCGCGATCGTCGCGTCGTGGGCCGACATCCCCTTCTCCCGGTACTGGTTGACGAGGTCGACGAGCACGATGGCGTTGGTCACGACGATGCCGATGAGCATCAGCACGCCGATCAGCGAGGCGACGCCCAGCGGCACGCCGGTCGCGATCTGCAGCAGGATCGCGCCGGTCGCCGCGAACGGCACCGAGACCAGCAGCAGCAGAGGCTGACGCAGCGACTTGAACGTCGCCACCATGACGATGTAGACGATCAGGATCGCCGCGAGCAGGGCGATACCCAGCTGGGTGAACGCGTCGGTCTGCTGGGAGATCACGCCTCCGACCTCGGCGTCCGCCCCCGTGGGCAGGTCGAGGTCGGCCAGCGCCGCGGTGACGGCCGCGGACGCGGCGTTGAGGTCGTCGGTCGAGGGCGTGACGGTCACCGTCGAGGTGCGCTGACCCCGCTGAGTGGTGATGGATGTCGGACCTTCGGTCTCTTCGACGGTCGCGATCTCGTCCAGCCGCACCGGCCCTGCGGCGGTGGGCACCTCGAGTGCGCGCAGATCATCGAGCGAGCCCGGCGACGCCGACGCAGCGAGGTAGACCGTGAGGGCGGAATCGTCGATCTCGACCGTGCCGATGGACTGGGGCTGCATCGTGTTCGAGACCAGGGCGCCGACGGCGACCTCGGAGAGGCCGCGGGCCGCGGCGGCATCACGGTCGACCACCACGGCGATGTACGGCAGCGAGGCCGAGAGGTTGCTCGTGACCTGCCCGATGCTCTCGGCGCCCTGGAGCGAGGTCACGACGTCGGCGGTCGCCTGCTCGAGCGTCGTCCGGTCGGGGGCGGTCACATCGATCTCGACGTCGCTCGAGCCGAATCCGCCGCCCGAACCCGCCACCGCGATCTCGCCCACGTCGTCGAGTTCGGTGAGCTCCGTCTGCACGCGTTCACGAAGCGCAACCTGGTCGGCGTCGGTGTCGGTCGTGATCGAGTAGGTGATGCCCGCGCCGCCGCCGGAGAATGCGTCGCGCAGGGCCGACCCGCTCGAGCCGATCGAGACCTGCACCGTGTCGATGCCCTCGATCCCGATGAGCGCATCTTCGACCTGTGCCGCGGCGGCATCTTCGCTGTCGAGGCTCGCGGCGGGCCCGAGGTTCTGGGTGACGGTGAACGTGTTCTGTCCCGAGTCGCCGAGGAAGTTGGTCTTCATGAACGGCGCGGCGGCGATCGTGCCGGCCAGCACCAGGACGGCCAGGCCGAGAGTGATCCACGAGTGCTTGAGGGTCCAGGACAGCACCGGCAGATACGCCTTCTGCAGGCGGGTGGGGGGCGCCGCGGGAGATTCGGGATCGACCGGGTTCCCCTCCGCGTCGCGCAGCGCCTTGCCGGGCCGCAGGAACCAGTACGCGAGCACGGGCACGATCGTGAGTGCGACGAAGAGCGACGCGGTCATCGCGATCGTCACCGTCAACGCGAACGGCCGGAACAGCTCGCCGGTGACGTCGCCCACGAAGGCGATCGGCAGGAACACGGCGACCGTCGTGATCGTCGACGCGGTGATCGCGGCCGCGACCTCGCGCACCGCGAGCAGGATCGAGGCCCGCTTGTCGGCGTCGCCCACGTAGTGCCGCTTGATGTTCTCGATGACGACGATCGAGTCGTCGACGACCCGGCCGATCGCGATCGTCAGCGCGCCGAGGGTCAGGATGTTCAGCGAGTACCCGAACGCCTGGATGCCGATGAAGGTGATCAGCACGCTCGTGGGGATCGAGATGGCGGTGACGAGCGTCGAGCGCACCGACAGCAGGAACACGAGGATCACGATCACCGCGAACACGAGACCGAGCAGGCCTTCCTGCGCGAGTGCCTCGATCGACTGCTCGATGTAGGGCGCCTGATCGAAGACGACGGTGAACGCGGGCCCGCCGAGGGCCGCCTCGAGGTCGGGGACGATCGCGAGCACGCCGCGCGAGACGTCCACGGTGTTCGCGGCCGGCAGCTTGGTGATCGCGATGGTGAGTGCCGGCTCGCCGTCGACCCGCGAGATGGAGGTCACGGGGTCGGTGTCTTCGGCGACGGTCGCCACGTCGCCGATCGTCGTGGTTCCCGCGGCCAGCTGCGCAGGGTCGCTCGGCACGAGCGGGAGGGCGGCGAGGTCCTCGACGGTCGTGATCTTCACGCCCGTCTGCACCGTGAGGGTCTGATCGCCCTCGGTGATGTCGCCGCCGGGAAAGAGCACGCCGTTCTGATCGAGGGCGTCGCGGATCGCCTGCGTGCTGAATCCGGCGGCCGCCAGCTGTGCCTGATCCGGCGTGATCGTGATGCGCTGCCCGATGCCGCCGACCACCTGCGCGGCGTTCACCCCGTCGACGTCTTCGAGATCGGGGATCACGCTCTGCTCCAGCTGCGACTGGATGGTGAGCGCATCGTCGTATCCGGTGACGGCGAGCTGGATGACGGGGAAGTCGTCGAAGCTCGCCGAGATCACATTGGGCTCGACGGACTCCGGCAGCTGCGCGTCGATGCGGTTGATAGCCTGCGTGATCTTCTGCTCGGCGGTGGCGAGGTCCGTGCCGTAGGTGAAGGATGCCGAGATGATCGAGGCGTTGGTGGTGCTGGTCGCCGTCGTCGACTCGAGCCCCGCAACCCCCTGGATGGCGGTCTCGATCGGCGTCGAGACGTCGGTGTTGACGACCTCGGGGGACGCTCCCGGATAGGTGGTCACGATCGCGAGCTGAGGGAACTCGATCGAGGGGATCAGCTCCTGCTTCAGGCTCGTCAGGGCGAGTCCGCCGAAGACGGCCGCCACGATCGTGATGAGGGCGATGAGGGCGCGGTTCTTGAGACTCAGGACGGCGAGCTTCGACACAGGGGACCTTCGCTGGGGGGATCGCGTCGCCGCACGATCGAGCAGGACAGAGTGCGCGGCGCTCGATACGGAGATGTATCGGATGCCAGTATCTCACCCGATGCGCTGCCCCCAGGCCGTCAGAGCGCCTCCGGCCGTCAGGCCCAGACCTGCCACCGCGAGGCACGCCACGACGGTGCCGAGGGCGTTGATCACGGCGCTGCGACGGCGCCCCTCCTCGGCCAGCAGCACCGTCTCGACCGACACGGTGCTGAAGGTCGTGTAGCCGCCGAGAAGCCCGACGCCGAGGACGAGCGCCGCCGACCCCGCGTGCCCGACGACGCCGACGAGCAGACCCAGCGCGAGCGAGCCCGTCGCGTTCACGACCAGGATTCCGTACGGAAACCGCAGCGGCCGCCCGGCGACGACGATCGCGTCGACGATGTAGCGCAGACCGGCGCCGACGCCGCCCGCGAGCGCCGTCAGCAGCAGCTCGAGCCCGCTCATTCGGCCTCGCTCGGATCATCGAACGACCCCCGGCGACGCGCGATGTCCCGGCCGAGCGCGAGACCCGCCGCGGCCGCCGCGATGCCCAGAACGATCGAGACGACGGCGAGGCCCGCGGCGAGGAGAGGGGCGGATGCTGTCGCCTCGACCGACTGCACGGCGAAGGCGCTGTACGTGGTGAACCCGCCGAAGACCCCCGTGCCGAAGAAGGCGCGACGGGCGGGATGACGGGCGCCGAGCAGCCCGATGACGACACCCAGGCCGAAGGACCCCGCGACGTTGATCGCGAGGGTGGCGGCGGCGATCGCGTCGGGGCCCGCGCCCACCGTGAGCAGCGCCCGTAGGGCGACGCCCAGCATCCCGCCCGCGACGACGGCGCCCAGCAGACGCGGTCGGACGACGGGCGCGCGGGGCATGCGCCCCACCCTACTGAGGTGCCGGGCTCACCCGCCCAGGAGCTCGCGGATCGCCGACTCGGGCGAGATGTCGAGGTCGAGCAGTCGTCCGCGTGCGTAGTGGCGGAACACTCGGGGATCGATGTAGCTCGAGCGCGCGACGGCGGGAGTGTTGCCGAGCGCCTCGGCCGTCGCCCGCACGGCGAGCTGTTCGGCGCGTCTGCGGTCGGCCTTGGTGTCGACCGTGCCGATGCGCGCCAGCGCCTCGGCGGCCAGGATCGTGCCGCGCAGCGTCCGGAAGTCCTTGGCAGTGAACCGGCCGCCCGTGAGGGCACGGACGTACGCGTTCACGTCCGAAGGGCTCAGCGGCACGCGCCGGCGCCCGCGGCGATACGACAGCAGAGCGGCGCGTGGCCGCCCCTGCGCCAGGTCGGCCACCACCGCCGCGAGGTCGGCGTCGTCGATCACGATGTGGGCGCGCTTGCCGCTCTTGCCCGGGAACGACAGGGTGATGCGCGGCGGTTCGGCCACGACATCCCGCCTCTGCAGCGTCGTGAGCCCCCGGCTTCCGTGGGCGGCGAGATACCTCGCCGAACCTACCCGGGGCGCGCCGAGGTCGAGCAGCCGGAATGCGACCGCGAGCACCTTCTCCCGATCGAGCGCGGAGCGGCGCAGGGCGCTCGTCACACGGGCGCGGGCGCGGGGCAGCGATTCGCCGAGCGCCAGTGCGCGCGCGTACTTGTTGCGGTCCCGGTTCGCGCTCCAGTCGGGGTGGTACACGTACTGACGCCTGCCGGCGTCATCGGTGCCCACGGCCTGGATGTGTCCACGCGACTCACGGCAGATCCAGACCTCCTGCCACGCTGGCGGGATGACGAGAGTCCGGATGCGTGCGACGTCTCGGGCGGCGGCGGACCGACCCCTGTGGTCGACGTAGCGGAATCCGGAGCCCGCGCGCACACGGGTGATGCCGGCGTCCTCGAGTGGACGCACGCGCACGAGGCGCGGCACGCGTCAGTGGTTGCGGAGCATCGAGATCAGCTCCGACTTCTTCTTGCCGGAGTATCCCGAGATGCCGAGCTCCTTCGCGCGGCCCCTCAGATCTGCGACGGTCCACTCCTCGTAGTCGCCGGAGCGGCCGCCGCGCTCACCGACGGCCTTGCGGCCATCGCGGGCGGCGGCGTTGGAGATGCGGGCGGCCTTCTCCTTGGAGGCGCCGTCGTCGCGAAGCTCCTCGTAGAGCTCGGGGTCCTTCAGGCTGTTCGATCCACGTCCCCGGGGCATGTGTGCCTCCTTCTCGGTCGCGTTCGTGGGTGCGCGGACGACGAGGATGCTGTCCGCACCGCAGACCATACGCCCGAGTCCGCGGGAGTGCACGGGGTTGACACGGCACCTGCGTAGGCGCATGTGGATAGCACCGCGAGAGTTGGAGCGTCAAGCCCCTCGCATCGAATGCACAGGAGTGGGACTGTGGTGTCGTGCCCCGGCACCCGTCCCCCCACCCCGGGGTCGGCCTGAAATGAAATGGGAGCAATCCTCCATGAACCTCGCACTCATCATCGTCATCGTGGTCGCGATCGTCCTGGCGATCGTCGGCGGTTTGAACTCGGCGCTGGGCTGGCTGGTCTGGGTCGCGATCATCGCGGGCATCATCGCCCTCATCGTGTTCCTCTTCCGAGTCATCAGCGGCAACCGCAAGGCCTAGCCGCACGAACCCACGGATCGGCGCCGTTTTCGGGTACGAGCGCCGTTCCCTCCTCCGCGGATGCCGCGGCCTGACGTCTCTCGTCGGGCCGCGGCATCCGTTCGTGGTGCCGGCGCCCTCCCGTGCGGTCGGCGGACCCGGTTCCCTTTCGAGATATATCGTGTTATCGTCACGACACACGATATATCGTGTCTGAATCGGACAACAGGAGAACCCCATGTCACTTGAGAAGTGGATCATCCACCCCGGTGAGGCGCGCGTCATCGACATCGAGACCGTGCGCAAGCTGAAGGTGGGCCTCGTCGGCGGCCAGATCGACGTCGTCGCTCACGACGAACCCGGCGCGCGCATCGAGGTGCACGCGGTCACCATCAAGGATCTGCGCATCGAGGTCTCGGGCGACGTGGTCGAGATCGATCATCCCCAGTTGCGCTGGGACAACTTCCTCGAGGTGTTCCGAAACTTCGGCGCGGGCGGCCCCAAAGCCGAGATCAGCGTCGCCGTTCCGCGCGCCGTCGCACTCAACCTCGGCGTCGTCTCCGCAAGCGCCCTCGTCGCGGGACTCGGCAACGACGCCCGCCTCAACACCGTCTCGGGCGACGTCATCGTCGACGGGCTCGACGGCGACCTGCAGGTCAACGCCGTCTCCGGCGATGTCCAGGCACGGGAGATGGTCGGCGCGCTCAGCGCGAACAGCGTCTCGGGCGACGTCGCCGTGACGGGCACCCTGAGCAAGGCGTCGGTCGACACGGTGTCGGGCAATGTCACGATCGATTCCGCCGGCGCCGTCCAGCAGATCGGCGTCAACACCGTCAACGGAAACATCACGGTGCGCCTCGATCAGGGCGTCGCCGCGAATTACGTCTGCCGAAGCGTGAGCGGTCGTCTCCAGATCGACGGCGTCGTGCGCTCGGGCTCCGGCCCCACCAATCACACCGGCTCCACCGGCGAACTGAGCGGATCGTTCGCCGATGTGCGCACGAACACGGTGTCGGGAGACCTGACGGTGCTTCGCCGCACCGCTCCCCCGGCGGGAGCGCCCGCACAGGAGGCGAGTTCGCGAGAAGAGCCGGCTCGCGACGCGCCCGACCACGGCAACGAGGAGCTGTCATGAGCCCCGTCTTCTCCCATGGCGACCTGCGGCTCTACCTGCTCAACCTGCTCGACGAGTCCCCCCGGCACGGCTACGACATCATCCAGGCGCTCTCGGACCGCACAGGCGGCACCTACACGCCCAGTGCGGGCACCATCTATCCGCGCCTCGCCAAGCTCGAGGAAGAGGGATTGGTCACCAAGACGGTGGACGGCCGCAAGACCGTCTATGCGATCACCGCGAGCGGACGCGCCGAAGTGGCGGCTCGCGCGGGGGACCTCGAGGGCATCGAAGCAGGCCTCGCGGACTCCGTCCGGCTCATCGCCGACGAGGTGCGCGGGAGCGTGCGCGAGGCGATGAAGAGCCTGCGCGCCGACCTCGCCGCCGCCGCCCGCACGGCGACGGAGGCCGAGCCCACGGATGAAGACCCGCGCGCCCGCAGCCGAGAGCAGCTGCAACGGGCGGATGCCGCCGTCAACGAGTTCCGCGCACGCGTGCGGGCCGACCTGCGCACCTTCGTCGCGCGCGGCGGTGTGCTGCCGGCATCCGTCGTCGATGAGCTGAGTACGGCTCTGGATGCTGCCGCGACGGCGATCACGCGGGCGGTACAGCGCTGACGAGCACCCGCGGAGCGGGCCGTCGCCTCCAAACCGCGGGGCGGCGGCCCGCCCGTTCGCGCGGCGCGGGACGCGCGGGGTTCACTCCACCCACAGCTCCTCATCGTCGGCGGCGGGATCGCCGAGCGGCACGACGAGGATCGGACGATGTTGTCGGTGCGCCAGGCGCGCGGCGACCGATCCGGTGAAGAACTCGCGGATCGACTCGCCGATGCCGCGATTGCGTGTGCCGACCACGAGCAGCTTCGCATCGATGCGATCGGCGAGCTGCTTGATCGCGATCGCGGGATCGCCGACGAGCTGGCGCAGCGTCCACGCCACGCCCTTCGGATCGAACGCCGCCGCGGCCGCCGCGCGCACCTCCTCGAGCTCGCTCGCCCCCGGAGCGATGTTCAGGTCGATCGGGGCGGAGTGCACGAATCCATCGGGGTCTTCGTACGTGACGAAGCGCGTCACGTCGACGTGGACGACCACCAGCGGCGCGTGCATGAGCTTCGCGTAGTGCGCCCCCTCGAGCAGGACGCGCGCGGGCTGACCCGGAATCGCGGCGACGATGACGGCGCCGCGGATATCGGCGTCGGGGTCTGCCTCGGTCTGCGCCTGCGTGGCATCGGGGTTGATGTCGGACATCGATCCTCCCACCGCCGGGCCCGGCGCGACCGGCTCCGGTACGCGCGCCCGTGCTATTCTGAATGCTACTCTTACCGGCCTCGAGCCGGTCCCGTGAATGCGGCGGGTCCAGCGAAACCAAGCCCGCAGCCCTAGTCGTGAGGGGGTCTCGCATGGGGCGTGGCCGTCAGAAGGCGAAACACACCAAGATCGCCCGCGAACTCAAGTCGTACAGCCCGTCGGTGAACTACTCGGCGCTGGAACGCGAACTCGGTCACCCCGAGGGAGACGACGACGCCTACGTCGACAAGTGGGCAGACGAGTACGCGGACGAATACGAAGACGAGAAGGCCTGACCCGCCGACTCGTGCAGACTCATCGGCACGGCGCCGGTTCCTTCGGCGCGGCCCCCGGGCCCGTCGCAGAGGTCTGAGCCCGTCGCAGGGGTCTGAGCCCGGCCCCGCGAGTCCGTCGAAGAGGCCTCAGGAGGTCTGCGTGCCCTCGACCCAGGCGAGATACTCATCCGAGACGGTGCCGGTCACGTATCGGCCGTCGAAGCAGCTCATGTCGAGGTCGTCGAGGTCTGATCCCTCGAGGATCGCGGCCTTGAGGTCCTCGACCTCCTGATAGACGATGTAGTCCGCGCCGAGCTCCTCGGCGATCTCGGGGATCGTGCGATCGTGCGCGACGAGCTCCTGACGCGAGGGCATGTTGATGCCGTACACGTGCGGAAAGCGCACAGGCGGCGCGGCCGAGGCGAACGTCACCGAGGTGGCCCCGGCATCCCGCGCCATCTGGATGATCTGCTGGCTCGTGGTGCCGCGCACGATCGAGTCGTCGATGAGCAACACGTTCTTGCCCTTGAACTCGCTCGACATGGCGTTGAGCTTCTGGCGTACGCTCTTTCGACGCACGGCCTGGCCGGGCATGATGAACGTCCGCCCGACGTAGCGGTTCTTGTAGAACCCTTCGCGGTACTCGATGCCGAGCTTGCGCGCGACCTGCATCGCGGCGGGGCGAGCCGAGTCCGGGATCGGCATCACGACGTCGATCGCGCCCGAGGGCGTGTACTTGGCGATCGTGTCGGCGAGCCGGTCTCCCATGCGCAGGCGCGCCTCGTAGACCGAGATGCCGTTCATGATCGAGTCGGGTCGCGCGAGATAGACGTACTCGAAAGAGCACGGCACGAGCCGCGGGTCGGCGGCGCACTGGCGGGTGTGCAGACGCCCCTCGAGGTCGATGAAGACCGCCTCGCCGGGCATGACGTCGCGCACGACCTCGTAGTCGCCGTTCTCGAGCACGAGCGACTCGGAGGCGACCATCCACTCGTAGCCGCCCGCCTCGGTCTTGCGGGTGCCGAGGATCAGCGGGCGGATGCCGAACGGATCGCGGAAGGCGAGCAGCCCGTAGCCGGCGATGAGCGCGATGGTGGCATAGGAGCCCTCGACGCGCTCGTGCACACGGCTGACCGCCTGGAAGATCTGTTCCGGGTCGAGATCGAGCCCCGAGATCGAGGACTGCAGCTCATTGGCCAGCACGTTGACGAGCAGCTCGGTGTCGGAGCTGGTGTTGAGGTGGCGCCGGTCCTTGGAGAACAGCTCCTGCGTGAGCTCGCGCGTGTTGGTCAGGTTGCCGTTGTGCACGAGCACGATGCCGTAGGGGGCGTTGACGTAGAACGGCTGCGCCTCCTCCTCGTTGCCCGCGGTGCCCTTCGTGGCGTACCGCACGTGTCCGAGTCCGATCGTGCCGAGGAGTCCGCGCATGTCACGGGTGCGGAATGCCTCGCGCACCTGTCCCCGGGCCTTCGCGATGTGGAAGATGCCGTTCGGCTCGGCGGTCGCGATGCCCGTCGAGTCCTGCCCGCGGTGCTGGAGCAGCAGCAGAGAGTCGTAGATGTCCTGGTTGACCGGCCCCTGACCGACCATTCCGACGATGCCGCACATGGGTGTTACTTCGCTCCGTCCGTGCCGGCGACCGCCGGGCTGTGCCCTCCGTAGGCGCCGACCAGACGCACGGCGCCGCCGTCGACGCCCTTCGCGCCCTGTTCGTAGCCCTCGTCCCCGGGCGTTCCGGCGTGCACCTCGCCGACCTGCCACGCGGCGATGCCGTCGGCCGCGAGCTCGGCCATCGCCGCGCCCGCGGCGGCCGGGTCGACGACGGCGAGAAACCCGATGCCGAGGTTCCAGGTGCCCTCGGTGTCTTCGAGCGAGAGATCGCCCGCTTCGGCGAGCACACGGAAGACCGGAGGCGGCGACCACGTCGAACGGTCGAGGTCGACCCACGTGCCGCGGGGCAGCACGCGCGCGAGGTTCGCCGCGATCCCGCCGCCGGTGACGTGACTGAGAGAGTGCGTGCCATCGCCGAGCCGGTCGATCATGCGCAGCAGGGGCGAGGTGTACAGGCGCGTGGGCTCGAGCAGCGCCTCACCCCACGTCGTGCCGTGCTCGCCGAGATCGGGGGCGACATCCCCGTAGCGGATGCCGCGCCCCGCCACGATGTGGCGCACGAGCGAGTAGCCGTTGGAGTGCAGGCCGCTCGAGGCGAGCGCCAGCACGACGTCGCCTGCGCGCACCCGGTCGGCGCCCAGCACGCGCCCCGCCTCGACGACGCCCGTCGCAGC
Organism: Microbacterium sp. HA-8; assembly: GCF_046111165.1. Classification (NCBI taxonomy): domain Bacteria; kingdom Bacillati; phylum Actinomycetota; class Actinomycetes; order Micrococcales; family Microbacteriaceae; genus Microbacterium; species Microbacterium sp. HA-8. The sequence goes on along the minus strand of NZ_CP162025.1, from coordinate 135,457 downwards.
ACCCGCGATGTCGTAGTCGGCGGGGCCGAGCAGGCCCGGATGCTCGGCGGTCTCTCCGCCGATGAGAGCGGTGCCCGTCTGCGCACAGCCCTCGGCGATGCCCGCGACGATGGCGGCGATGCGCTCGGGCACGACCTTTCCGCACGCGATGTAGTCGGTCATGAAGAGGGGCTTGGCACCCACGACGATGATGTCGTCGACCACCATGCCCACGAGGTCCTGGCCGACGGTGTCGTGCTTGTCGATCGCCTGGGCGATCGCCACCTTGGTGCCGACGCCGTCGGTGCTGGTCGCCAGCAGCGGGTGCGTGTAGTCACGGAGGGCGCGGGCGTCGAAAAGGCCGGCGAAGCCGCCAACACCGCCCTGCACTTCGGGCCCGTGGGTTCGCCGGACGGCGGCTTTCATCAGCTCGACGGCGAGATCGCCGGCCGCGGTGTCGACGCCTGCAGCGGCGTAGGGATTCGCGGGGGATTCGTGGGAGGGTGCGGCCACCCGAACAGACTACCCGGCCGCCGGGGATCCGACGCCGGGGCCACCCGCCGCGACCCGGGCCCGCCCTACAATGACGGCATGCCAAGCGCCGGAGGACCGGAGTGGGTGATCCGCGAGGACGCAAGCGTCGCCGTGGTGATCGCTCTCGCGCTGCGCCAGCGCATCGGCATCCGCGCCCCGGAGGAGCTTCCGCCCCTGCGCGGCCTGCCCTCGCAGAAGCCGACACGGGATGCTGCCGCTCAGGACGTGCTCGAGCGCCAATGGCGCGAGTACTGGGCCATGACGGTCGAGCCTCAGGCCCATCCTGCGACCGGGCCGCTCGAGTTGATCGAGGGATTCGACACGCACGTCGCCCTGCCCGTCGAGGGCTTCGACGAGCTGCGGGCGGAGTTCGCCGCGCACACCGATGTGCTGGAGTTCGCGCGTGCCGCCCACGATCGCCACGCCGGCGACGCACTCGGGCGCACGGGCGTGTCGTATCGCGCCTACGCCGGCGCCATCGCGCAGCACGAGCGCGCGGTGGGGCGTCGCGCCCACTCCTTCGAGCTGAACGTGCAGATCCTCCCCCTCAGTCAGCGCGGCCTGTGGTGGATCGGGTCGCTGACGATCGCCGTGACCGACGGGCTGCGCAGCGACGTCGTCGCCTTCGACGCGGCGATCCACCCGATCATCGCCGAGCTGGCCTGATCCCCGGTCCCGCGCGTCTTTCGTCAGGAATCGACGACGGTCTCCCGATCGGCGATGACCGTGCGCGCGTGACGGCCGATGACGCGATCGAGAATCAGGGCGACGCACCCGGCGATGCCCATGCCGATGGCGCCGAGGATCAGCGTCAGGAACCCGAACACCTGCATCGGCGAGTACATCGCGCCCGTGATCTGGCTGGCCTCGACGGTGCCGCGATAGGTGAAGGTCAGGATCAGCGCGACGACCGCGCCCAGGACGAAGCCGAGCGTGAGGAACACGCCGTAACGCGGAACGCTGCGCACCTTCGCGGCGACGATCTCGTCGCTCACCCAGTGCTCGCGCTGGCGGGGGGCGGCGCCGTCGGTCGTGCCGTCGGTCGTGCCGTCGGGGCGGGCGCCCGTGGCATCCGTCGGGGTCTGCCCCTCGGCGGGCTGCTCGGGCTGCGCGGTACTCACCCTTTCATTGTCGCACCGCCGGGCGCGCCGCGGGCGGTGGCTGTCGCGGCGCCGAGCCCACATTTTTGCAGCGAGCCACCACGCGACGAATGGTGGCTCGCTGCAAAAATGTGGGTTCGCCGGGACCGGGGGGCGGGCGGTGGCCCGCGTCAGGGACGCAGGGGCAACAGGTCCGACAGATCGGCGCGCGTGCCCGAGGCGTGGATCGCGCCGCGGGCGACAGCATCCACCCACTGCTCCGCGCCCGTCGCGAGACCGATCCAGGTCGCGGGATCGGTCTCGACGACGTTCGGGGGCGTGCCGCGCGTGTGCCGCGGACCCTGGACGACCTGCACCGCGCCGAAAGGCGGCACCCGCATCTCGACGGAGTTGCCGGGCGCCTTCTCGGCGAGCAGCTGCAGCAGGTACCGCACGGCTGTGCCGAGCGCGGCGCGCGAGGGCGTGGATGCTGCAGCCACCACCGCGAGCGCGTTGCGGCCGTCGTCGGTCGAGATCTTGCGGGGCACGCTGTCACGCTACCCGCGCGTCGGCGCCGCGTGCGCGATGCGCCGCCCCGCAAGTGATGCGCGGGGAGACGACTGTTGCGGGATGCGGCCGATGCGCGGGCACACAGCCGATGCGCGGGCACAGAACCGTGCCCGACGGGGCGGCTCGGTAGGCTGACCGGGTGAGAATCCTGGTCCTCGGCTCGGGCGCGCGCGAGCACGCCATCATCCTCGCCCTCCGCGCCGAAGCGGCGGCGCACGAGATCTTCGCCTCTCCCGGCAACGCCGGCATCGCCCGCGACGCGACGATCGTCGACCTCGACCCGGTCGATGCGGCCGCCGTCGTCGAGTTCGCCGGCGACGACAACGTCGACCTCGTCGTGATCGGACCGGAGGCCCCCCTCGTCGCGGGCGTGGCCGACGCTCTGCGCGAGCGGGGCATCCCCGTCTTCGGGCCCGGCAAGGCCGCCGCGGCCCTCGAGGGATCGAAGGCATTCGCCAAGCGCATCATGCACGAAGCCGGCGTGCCGACGGGGCGCGCGACGCGGGCGACGAGTCTCGCCGAGGTCGCCGCGGCGCTCGACGGATACGGTGCCCCGCACGTGGTCAAGGCCGATGGACTCGCCGCAGGCAAGGGCGTCGTCGTCACCGGCGACCGGGCGGCCGCTCTCGCGCACGCCGAGACCTACCTGCCGACCGGTCCGATCCTCGTCGAGGAGTTCCTCTCCGGGCCCGAGGTGTCGCTGTTCTTCGTCTCCGACGGCGACACCGTCCTGCCGCTGAGCCCCGCGCAGGATTACAAGCGCGCCCTCGACGGCGACGCCGGGCCCAACACCGGCGGCATGGGCGCCTATTCGCCACTGCCGTGGCTGGCCGAGACTTTCGGCAGCGAGGCCGAATTCGTCGAGCAGGTCACCCGCACGGTCGCCGAGCCCGTGATCCGCCGCCTCGACGCCGAAGGCACGCCGTTCATCGGGCTGCTCTACGCGGGGCTCATCTTGACGGATTCCGGCGTCAAGGTCATCGAGTTCAACGCGCGGTTCGGCGACCCCGAGACCCAGGTCGTGCTGCCGCGCCTGGTGACGCCGCTCTCCGAGCTGCTCATGGCCGCCGCCTCGGGCACGCTCGACCACCACCCCGCGCCGCGGTTCGCCCCCGACTGCGCCGTCACCGTCGTGCTCGCGAGCGAGGGCTACCCGGAGTCGCCCGTCACGGGGCGCGCTCTCACCGGCACGGATGCCGCGGCCGCTGTGCCGGGTGTGCACCTGGCCCACGCCGCGACCGGCGACGGCGGCGCTGACGGACTGATCGCCACCGGCGGTCGAGTCCTCAACGTCGTCGCCGTGGGCGAGACCTTCGGGCAGGCGCGCGAGCGCGCATACGACGCCCTCGGCCGGATCACCCTGGAGGGCGCGCACTTCCGCACCGACATCGCGGCACGGGTCGTCTCGTAGGGGCCGGGCGACAGCATCCCCGTCCCGCAAACCCAGGGCATTCCCAGCCCGCCGCGCACCCCGGGATAATGGGCGGGTGAGCTCCCCCCTCGATCTTCCCGGCTGGCGGCACGTCTACTCCGGCAAGGTGCGCGACCTGTTCGTGCCCGCCGCGACCCCCGACGGCGGAGCGCCCGAGCGGATGCTCGTCGTCGCCTCCGACCGGGTCAGCGCGTTCGATCATGTGCTCGAGCCCGGCATCCCGGGCAAGGGCGAGCTGCTGACGACGCTGAGCCTGTGGTGGTTCGACCAGCTCGCGGGCGCCGACGGCGGGCCCGCGGTACCCAATCACCTCGCCGCCTCCGCCGAGCTCGGAGCGGACGACGAGGCGCACGAGACGATCCCGGATGCTGTCACCGGGCGCGCGATGGTCGTCCGCTCTCTCGAGATGGCGCCGATCGAGTGCGTCGTGCGCGGATACCTGACCGGGTCGGGCTGGGCCGAGTACGACGCCGAGGGAACGGTGTGCGGCATCCCGCTGCCCTCGGGCCTTGGCAACGGCGATCGGCTGCCCGAGCCGATCTACACCCCTGCCTACAAGGCGCCTCTCGGCGAGCACGACGAGAACATCACGTACGAGCGCACGGTCGAGCTCGTCGGCCCGGCACGTGCCGCCGAGCTGCGCGACGCGTCGCTGGCGATCTACGGCCGAGCGGCCGCGCTCGCGGAGGCGCGCGGTCTGATCCTCGCCGACACGAAGTTCGAGTTCGGCACCGACGAACGCGGCGTTCTGCGCCTCGCCGACGAAGTGCTCACGAGCGACTCGTCGCGGTACTGGGATGCTGCCGCATGGCACGCGGGCGGATCACCGCAGGAGCGCATGGCCAGCTTCGACAAGCAGATCGTGCGCGACTGGCTCGCCGCCCACTGGGACAAGACGGGCGAGCCGCCGGCGCTGCCGAGCGAGGTCGTCGAGCGCACGCTCGCGCGCTATCGCGAGCTGCTCACGCGCCTCACCGGCGCCTGACTTGGGTGTCCCACTTTTTGTCGCCTGCGCCTGCGCGAGGCGACAAAAAGTGGGACACGCCTCGACATGGCAGCGAGTGACGGGCGGCATCCGCACGAGCAGAAGCAGGACACTGCCTCATCCGTATCTCGAGGCCACCTCAGCACCAGCGATCGTGCGGATGGTGGCACCAGCCCGGAATGCACCGCGCCCGAACTCGGTTGAGCATGCACGTGAATATGAATACGTCCAACGGGCTCGCCCCGGCGACGGCAATGGGGCCCGTGACCCTCGACGTCGGCGACCTCGACGGGATGACCGGGTTCTACCGCGACGTGATCACGCTGCAGGTGCTGGGAGCCGAAGGCGATTCGGTCACGCTCGGCCGCGCCGCACGACCGATCGTCGTCCTGAGACACAGCCCGCACCTGCGCGCCGCGGCGCCGCAGTCCGCGGGGCTGTTCCACACAGCCATCGTCTTCGAGACGCAGGCCGCCCTCGCGGCCGCACTGTACTCGGTCGCCTCCCGCGCGCCGCAGACGTTCACAGGCAGCGCCGATCATCTCGTCAGCCAGGCCTTCTACCTCACCGATCCCGAGAGCAACGGCGTCGAGCTCTACTGGGATCGCGCTCGTACCGAATGGTCCTGGACGCACGGCCGGGTCGAGATGGCCACGCTCTCCCTCGACCCGAACGCCTTTCTGGCAGAGCATCTGACCGCGGATTACTCAGGCGACGCGCGGCGCGCGGCTCCGGCATCCATCGGGCACGTGCACCTCTCGGTGGGCGACGTCACGACGGCGCGCGAGTTCTACGTCACTCGCCTCGGCTTCGACGAGACGCTCGACTACGGGGGTCAGGCCCTCTTTGTCAGTGCGGGCGGATACCACCACCACATGGCGATGAACGTGTGGAACTCGCGCGGTGCAGGACCCCGTATGCCCGCGCTGGGGCTCGGTCGCATCGACCTCGTGCTGCCGGATGCCGATGCCCTGGGTTCCCTCGGCGAGCGGTTGAGGCACCACGGCACGCCCGTGCGCGACGACGGCCGCACCCTCGAGTTCGACGATCCCTGGGCCAACCTGCTGCACGCGACCGTACCCGGGCGCGGCTGAGCACCGCTCTGTCCCGAGCGCCCCACCGGCGCCTGACTTGGGTGTCCCACTTTCTGTCGCCTGCGCCTGCGCGAGGCGACAGAAAGTGGGACATGCAAGACCGCCAGGATGCTGGGGTCAGGTCGTCTCGCGAACCACAAGCTCGGTGGGCATGATCAGCGCCCGCTCGGCCGGGGCCGTTCCCGCGAGCACCTGGATCAGCAGCGACGCCATCGTCTCGCCCATCTGCTCGAGCGGCTGGCGGATCGTCGTCAGCTGCGGTTCCCGGTCGGTCGCGACCGGCGAATCGTCGTAGCCGACGATCGCGACGTCCTGGGGAACCCTGATGCCCGCGGCGGTGAGCACACGGATCGCGGCGCGCGCCATCATGTCGCTCGCAACGAAGAGGGCGTCGAACTCGCGGCCGCTCGCGAGGATCCGGCGCATCGCGTCCTCCGCGAGTTCGGGCTTGAAGCCGCCGTCCTCGGCGGGCCCCTCGGCGAGCCCCGCCTCGGCAAGGGCGGCGCTCCAGCCCGCGAGCCGGTCGACACCCGCGGGCATCGACAGCGGACCCGTGATCGTCGCGATGCGCGTGCGCCCGCGCTCGATGAGGTGCTGGGTCGCGAGGCGCGCCCCAGCGACGTTGTCGACGTCGACGAAGTGATGCGTGTCGCTCCACTGCGCGGGCCTGCCGCCGAAGACGAGCGGCACGGCCGCAGCGATCGCGTCGATGAAACGGTCCTCGGCGTGATGTGAGGCCACGAGCGCCCCATCGATCGTGCCGCTGCGCACATACGACGCCGTCTTGTTGCTCGGATCGTCCGACGCGATGATGAGGTTCAGCAGGTAGTCGCTCTCACTGATCCGCCGACTGATCCCCGTGACGATCCCGGCGAAGTAGGGATCGCCGAAGAACTGCGAGGCGTCCTCGGGCACGACGAGCGCGATCGCGTGGGTCTGCCGGCTCGCGAGCGAGCGTGCCGCGCGGTTGGGAACGTACGCCAGGCGTTCGATGGCGCCCTTGACGGCCGCGAGCGCCTCGGGGCTGACGGCGCTCGAGCCGTTCACGACCCGCGACACGGTCGAGCGCGACACCCCTGCCGCCGCGGCGACCTGTTCGATCGTCGGGGTGGCGCGAACGGCGTCGGTGGCCATGGCTTCTCTCATCGGGTGGGGCCACGCGGGCCCGGGGCGACGCGAACGGCGCCGGGGCCCGGATGCGGCCCGGACGGCGGTCAGTGCCCCGCGGCCGGCTCCGGGTCGAGGGCGCGCGCGGCGATGATGCGACCATACTCCAGGCCGCTGTCCTTCACCGTGCGCTCCTGGGTGTCGTAGTCCACGCGAACGATCCCGAAGCGCTTCTCGTACCCCCAGGCCCACTCGTAATTGTCGAGCAGGGACCAGTAGAAGTATCCGCGCACATCGACTCGCGCCTCGATCGCGTCGAGGATCGCCGCGAGGTGCACCCGCACGAAGTCGCGGCGCTCGGCATCGTGCACGCGCGGGCCGGCGTCGGTCGGCGTCACGACGTCGTCGTAGGCCGCCCCGTTCTCGGTCACGTACAGCGTCGTGCCCGCCGGTCGCGCGTACTCGTCCCAGACCCGCTGGAGCAGGCTCGTCAGCCCGCGGGGCTGCACCTCCCAGTTCATCGACGTGCGGGGCAGCCCGCGCTCGTGCCAGAAGATGCCCTCGTGCGAGGGGAACGGGGAGCGCCCCTCGCGATCCGTGGGGGCGTCCCCGGGCTTCGGGGGATCCGCCGCCTCGCGACCGCCGACGAATTCGCCGTGGTAGTAGTTCACGCCGAGCGAATCGATGGGCGCCGCGATCGTCTCGAGGTCTTCGGGCAGGATGGCGGCGTCGAGGGCGGCGCGGGCCGCAGCATCCACCCCCGCGAGGTCTTCGAGGATGTCGGCCGGGTACTGGCCCCGGAAGATCGGGTCGAGGAACCACCGGTTGAACTGCCCGTCGATGCGGCGCGCGGCGTCGACATCGGCGGGGTCGGCCGGGTCGGCGGGCTCGGCGACCGTCAGGTTGAGCGTGATGCCGAGCTCGAGCGCCGCGTCGCGGGCCCGCAGCTCGCGCACGACCGTGCCGTGCCCGAGCAGCAGGTGGTGCGCGGCGAGCACCCCGTCGGTGACGCTCTGCCGCCCCGGGGCGTGCAGCCCCGCGGTGTAGCTGAGGAAAGACGAGCACCACGGCTCGTTGAGGGTCGTCCAGATGTCGACGCGGTCGCCCAGCGCGTCGTGCATCGACAGCGCGTACTCGGCGAAGCGATCGACGGTGTCACGGGCGGTCCAGCCGCCTTTCTCCTCGAGCGCCTGGGGCATGTCCCAGTGGTAGAGCGTGAGCCACGGGATGATGTCCGCCGCGCGCAGCTCGTCGACCAGGCGTTTGTAGAAATCCAGGCCCGCGGGGTTGACCGCGCCCCCGTCGGGACGCACCCGTGACCAGGATGTCGAGAAGCGGTACGTCTGCAGGCCGAGGCGCTTCATGAGGGCGACGTCGTCGCGATAGCGGTGGTAGTGGTCGCACGCGACATCGCCGTTGTCGGCGTTGATCACGGCGCCGGGCACGCGGGCGAACGCGTCCCAGATGGATGCTGTCCGCCCGTCTTCGAAGGCTGCTCCCTCGATCTGGTACGCGGCGGTGGCCGCACCGAACAGGAAGTCACTCGGAAACGGACGCGTTTCGGGCACGCTCATCACGCGCTCCTCTCTCAGCGGATGTGACGGTCGAGGGATGCCGGCGGACGGCATCCCTCAGCCCTTGACTGCTCCCTGCATGATCCCACTCACGAGCTGCTTTCCGGCGAACACGAAGAGGATGAGCAGGGGGATGGTCGACAGGAGCACGCCGGCGAGCACGATCGAGTAGTCGACGAAGTAGTTGGACTGCAGGAGCGACAGCGCCACCGGGAGCGTGGGGTTCTGCCGGTCGAGCACGATGAAGGGCCAGAAGAAGTTGTTCCACGCCGTGACGAAGGTGAACAGGCCCAACATCGCCGCGGCGGGCCGCGCGGCGACCAGCCCGACCGTCCAGAACGTGCGGATCATCGATGCCCCGTCCACCCGAGCCGCCTCGATCAGCTCGTCGGGGACGGACTGGCGCAGATACTGCGTCATCCAGAAGACCCCGAACGCGCTCGTGAGGGACGGGATGATGATCGCGCCGATGCTGCCCGTCCAGCCGAGATCGCTGAAGAGGATGTACAGGGGCACGACGCCCAGCTGCATCGGCACCGCCATGGTGGCGATGACGAAGACGAGCAGCCATCCGCTGCCGCGGAAGCGGAGCTTGGCGAAGGCCCACCCGGCGAGGGTCGAGAACGCCACCACCGAGAGCGCGATGAGGGCGGAGCTGTAGATCGAGTTCCACAGCGCCGGCCAGAAGTTCACGGCCGGATCGTTCATGACCGAGGCGGCGTTGGCGAAGAAGTTCCCGCCCGGGATCCACGACATGTTCGGGTCGCGGATCGTCGTCGAATCGCCCGAGCCGATCAGGAACGACCAGTAGAACGGAAAGATCGAGCCGACCAGCACGACGCCGAGCGCGACGTACGTCCAGACGCCCGGCCGGTTGCCGCGGATGCGGATCGCGCGGGCGCCGCGACGGCTCTTGCGTGCATTCGGGATGCTGCTCTCGGTGATCGCGAGAGGGGGTGTGCCGAGCGAGGTCATCGGGCGTCCTTTCGTGCGCGGCGGACGGCGCGCCGGTATGCGCGCGTCATCGCCCCGCGCTTGCCCTCGTCGCGGACGAGGGAACGGGTGACGAGCAGGTTGATCAGGCCGATCACGAGGATGATCAGGAAGAGGATCCAGGCCATCGCCGCCGCGCGGCCGAAGTTCCACTGCCCCCAGCCGATGTCGTAGAGGTACAGGGTGATCGTCAGCCACTGCTGCGCGGCGCCGCCGCGGCCGAACTGGTCGTACATGCGCGGTTCGTCGAAGATCTGCAGCCCGCCGATCGTCGAGGTGATGATGACGAAGATCAGCGTCGGCTTGAGCGAGGGCAGGGTGATCGAGACGAACTGCCGGAACGCGCCCGCGCCGTCGATCGAGGCGGCCTCGTAGTAGTCCCGGTTGACCGCCTGCATGGCCGCCAGCAGGATCAGCGTGTTGTAGCCGGTCCAGCGGAAGTTGACCATCGTCGCGATGGCGACGTGGCTCCAGAACGGATCGGTGTGCCAGGGGATCGGTCCGATGCCGACGCCGCCGAGCAGGGTGTTGACGAGACCGAACCGGTCGGCGAAGAGGTTGGAGAAGATCAGCGCGACCGCGACCGGGGCCACGATGTAGGGCAGCAGCACGCCCATGCGCCAGAACGTCTTGGCGCGGATGTTCCGGTCGAGCAGCGCCGCGATGAAGACCGCCGCGACCAGCTGCGGCACCGTCGAGAGCAGGAAGATGCTGAAGGTGTTGCGCAGGGCCGTCCAGAAGTGAGGCTGCTGCAGGATCCAGATGTACTGGTCGAACCCGACGAACGTGCCCTCCCCCCGCACGAGGTCCCAGTCCTGGAATGAGATCACCGCGGTGAAGACGATGGGGAAGAGCCCCGTGATCGCGAAGAGGATGAAGAACGGCGAGATGTAGAGGTAGGGCGAGACCTTGAGGTCGAAGCGGCTGAGCCTCTGACTGAACGAGAGCACTCGGGGTGCGCGGGGCGGCGGAGCCTCGTCCTGCACGGACGGGCGCGTGGCGGTGACGGTCACGGGGGATCCTTTGCGGCGGGCGGTGACGAGAGAGGGTGGATGTCGGGGCCCCGGCATCCCGGATCGGATGACGGGGCCCCGCTCGGTGGCCGGCCTAGAAGGCCGACACCTCGGTCACCCAGCTCTCCCACGAGACCTCGGGGGTCTCGAGGCCGTCGAACACGCGCGTCACGGCGTTCTGCAGCGCGTCGTGGAACTGGAAGTACTTCGGTCCCTTGAAGGGCGAGACGGTGACGGCCTCGGCCCGCGCCACGCCGATCTCGCCGGTGGGGGCGTCGTTGAAGTACGCGTTGGTGAAGCCGGTGAGGTTGGTGTCGCCGTACGCGTCGGTCTGGCTCGGGAACGTGCCCGCGTTGACGAACGCCTTGACCTGCTGCTCGGGTGCCGTCAGCCAGTCGGCCAGTGCCTGCGCCGCCTCGACGTTCTCGCCGTCGGCGGGCACGGTCAGGTACGACCCGCCCCAGTTGCCGCCGCCGCCCGGGAAGACATCGGCGATGTCCCACCCGGCGACGTCGGGCGCCTCGCCCGAGATGATGCCGTGCATCCAGCCCGGGCAGAGCATCGCGGCGAACTCGCCGTTGGCCATCGAGGCGTACCAGTCATCACTCCACTGGCCGGGGAATGCGGCGATCGGGATCGCCTTCTCGACGACGGTCTCGTACGCCGCCTGGACCTCGGGGTTCTCGGTGGCGATGATCGTGCCGTCGGGCTCCTCGTAGGTGTACTCGATCTGGTTGACGATGCCCTGCAGCACCGAGTTCGCCGAGTCGATGAACGGCTTGCCGGTCGTCGCGACATAGTCCGCTCCGACCTCGAAGAAGGTGTCCCAGTCCCCCGCGAACAGCTCGGCGACTCCCGCGCGGTCGCTGGGCAGACCCGCCTCGGCGAACAGATCGGCGCGGTAGCAGATGGCCTGGGGGCCGATGTCGGTGCCGTACGCGACGAGGTTGCCCTCGGCATCCGTCGCCGCCGCTTCCTTCCAGTCGAGCCAGCGGCCCTTGAGGTCGTCGGGGACGGGAGCGAGCAGGTCGGAGTACTGCATCATCTCGGCGAACCAGTCGATCTCGACCGCCTCGATGTCGGCGAGGCCCGTCTTGCCGAGCTTCTGGAAGTAGTTGGCGCGGGCGTCGTTCGACGTGGCGGCCTTGTTGTGCACGATCTCGACGCCGGGGTTGGCGTCCATGTACTCCTGCAGCAGCTCGTCGGTGTAGCCGAAGTCGTTGAAGGTGGCGATCGTCAGGGTCGTGGTGCCGTCGGCGTCGCCCTCGGTGTCGCCTCCGCCGCCGGCGCAACCGGCGAGGACGAGGGCAGAACCTGCGGCCGTGGCTGCGACGATCGCGATGCGCCGCTGTGCGCGTGATTTCACGTTCACTCCTTTGTGTGTGGGTGCAAGACATCGGTGTTGCGGCCCGTCGTGGGAACGCTCCCACCGATCGAGACGTGACTCTATGGGAGCGGTCCCACGCTGTCAAGCACTTTGTGGGATCGCTCCCACGGCCGCGCACCTCTCGCGTTGGGGCGTCAGAACGCCGTTGGTTGGGGCGTCAGAACGCCGTTGGGGCGTGCTGCAGCGCGCCCCAACGTGATTTCGACGCCCCAACGCGGATCCCGCGCCCACCGCGTGCCGCACGCGGGATTGCACGCGGGACGCGACGGGGCCCGCGGACGACGACGACTAGACTTGCCGCGATCCCCACCCGCGACATCCGGAGCCTCGAATGCCCACCATCGTCGTCGACGTCATGCCCAAGGCCGAGCTGCTGGACCCGCAGGGAAAGGCCGTCACCGGAGCCCTCACCCGACTCGGGGTCGAGCAGTTCAGCGCCGTCCGCATCGGCAAGCGCTTCGAGCTCACCGTCGACGGCGACGTCACCGACGCCGTGCTGGCGAAGGCGCGTGAGATCGCCGAAGACATCCTCTCGAACTCCGTCATCGAGGATGTCGTGGGCATCGAGGTCGTCGAGTGACCACGCGCATCGGGGTCATCACCTTTCCCGGCTCGCTCGACGACGCCGACGCGCGGCGCGCCGTGCGCGTGGCGGGCGCCGAGCCGGTGGCGCTCTGGCACGGTGACCACGACCTTCGCGGCGTCGACGCCATTGTCCTGCCCGGCGGCTTCAGCTATGGCGACTACCTGCGCGCCGGAGCGATCGCCGCGCACGCGCCGATCATGGCCGACGTCAAAGACGCGGCGGGCAGGGGGATGCCGGTGCTCGGCATCTGCAACGGCTTCCAGATGCTCGTCGAGGCACATCTGCTGCCCGGCGGCCTGATCCGCAACGCCCACCAGCAGTTCATCCGCCGCGACCAGCGGCTGCGAGTGGAGAACGCGGACACCGCGTGGACGAACGGGTTCGCGCCGGGGCAGGAGATCGTCATTCCGCTCAAGAACGGCGATGGCGGCTACATCGCCGACGACGACACGCTCGACCGGATCGAGGGCGAGGGCCTGGTGGCGTTCCGATACCTCGGCGTCAACCCCAACGGTTCGCTACGCGACATCGCCGGGCTCACCAACGAGCGCGGCAACGTCGTGGGCCTGATGCCGCACCCCGAGCATGCGGTCGAGCTCGGCTTCGGCCCCGACATGCCCAGCGCGATGCGCTCGGGCGAGGACGGTCGCGTGTTCTTCGAGAGCGCCGTGGCCGCGCTGGTCTCCGCCGCGGCCTGAACGGCCCCGTTCAGACCGCCCCGTTCAGACCGCCCCGTTCAGACGGTCCCGTTCAGACGGTCCCGGCAGGGGGCCAGACGCCGATGATGAGCGCCATCACGACGATGGTCACCAGTTCGTGCGCGACGTTCATGACCGTGAGCGCGGCCGGGCGTCCCTCGAACGCGTCGTGGGTGATGAACCGCGCCGCCGTGAATCCGGCCCACAGCAGGATGCCCGTCACGATCGCCCCCACGAGGAACGATCCTCCGTAGAAGTGCCACGCGATGGCCACCGCCCCCGCGAGCACCCAGGCGGTGATGAAGCTCACGATCACCGTAACGACGATCGGCACCACCGCGGAGGCCCCGGGCCGGTCCATGTCGACCTTCGCCAGGCGCGCCCACCTCGTGCCGAACACCTTCGGCGTGTACCAGATCGAGCCGACGACCATGCTCGATGCCGTGGCGATCAGCACGGCCCAGTAATTGATCTCGGGAATCATCGGGAAGCTCCCTTCGGTGTGTGCCGAGCGTAGCGCTCGCGGGCGCCGGCCGACAGGCAGGCGCGAGGCGCGAGACGCAGGGCGCGGGACGGGCGCCCGGCGATGCCTAGGCTGGGACCATGCCGCATCCGCTCGTCGTGACCGTGCCCACCGAACAGCTCGCCGAGGACCTCGCTCCCCTGCCCGACGGCGTCGACGTCCTGGTGTGGTCGATGGACGGGCCCGCTCCGCGCAGCCACCTCGACATCGTCGTGCCGCCGTACATCTCGGCCGATCGTGTGCTGCCCATGCTCGCCGAGATCGATGTCACCCTCGTGCAGGGCCAGTCCATCGGCTGGGAGCACATCGGGCAGCACCTGCCGGCGGGGCTCACCTTCGCCAATGCCTCGAGCGTGCACGAGACCTCGACCGCCGAGCTCGCGGTGGCCCTCACCCTGGCCGCCCAGCGCCAGATCCCCGACTTCGTCCGCGCCCAGATCAGTGAGCGCTGGACCACCGCGTTCGCCCCGAGTCTCGCCGACCGCCGCGTGCTCCTTCTCGGCTACGGCGGCATCGGCAAAGCTGTCGCCGCGCGCCTGGCGGGCTTCGAGGTCGAGCTCGTGCCGGTCGCCTCCCGCGCAAGAGAGGACGACGGCATCCACGTGCACGGCGTGGAGGAGCTGAAAGAGCTCCTCCCGACCGTCGACATCGTGATCCTGACACTGCCGGGGGGCGCGTCGACGCGCCATATTCTCGACGACGACGCCCTCGCCGCCCTGCCCGACGGGGCTCTCGTGGTCAACGTCGGCAGAGGCGAACTCATCGACACCGACGCCCTCGTCGCGCATGTCGAGCGTGGGCGCATCCGCGCGGCGCTCGATGTCACCGACCCCGAGCCGCTCACGCCGGGTCACCCGCTCTGGACATCGCCCGGCGTGCTCATCTCCCCGCACGTCGGCGGGGCATCGAGCGCGATGGGTCCGCGGATCGCGCGCCTCGTACGTACGCAGATCGAGCGGATGCTGCGCGGCGAGCCCCCGATCAACGTCGTCATCGACGGGGCTCGCTGACTCGCGCCCGGCGCGACGCGAGGACGTTCGCGCGACACGAGGACCTCGGCGCGCGAATCCTCCTCACCCCGTGCCGGAGTCCTCGCCACGGGGACGCACGTCGATGTCGGCGCCCGACCACAGGTCGCCGCACTCCACGGTGACCGCGCCATGCCGCGCGAGGTACGCTCCTGCGCCACGATCCTCGGTCAGTCCTGAGATCAGCGCCGGGAAGTGATCGCGGCCGATGAGCACGGGGTGACCGGGCGCGCCGCCGTACGTCGCCTGCACGAGGGCCGTCCGCGGCTCCTCGCGCGCCCCGGCGATGATGCGGCGGACGGCGCGGGGGTCGGCATCGGGCGTGTCCACGGGCATGACGACGACGGCATCCACCCTCACGGCGCCCAGGCCCGCACGCAGCGTCGCGGACAGACCCCGCGCCCAGTCCTCGACGAGGACGACGACCGCGTCAGGGGGCACCAGGGGAGCCGCTTCGTCGGCACCGGCGCCGAGTGCGACGAGGACGGGATCGCACCCTCCGCCGCGCAGCAGATCGACGGCGATCGCAAGCCAGGGCGTGCCATCGGCTCTCCGCGCGAGGGCTTTGGGTCCGCCGAAGCGCGCCCCGGCGCCGGCCGCCAGCACGAGGCCGGCGAGGGGAGGGCGCGATGTCACGATGTCGCCAGCGTAGCGCGCGCGTAACACGGCCGGGTTAGCGTGAACGCATGCTCGAACTGGCCGCCGATCTGCTGCCGCGCCTGCGCGCGGGCGAGCCTGTCGCGCTCGTCACGGTCACCCGCGTCGCCCGCAGTGCCCCCCGTGGAGCAGGGGCGTCAATGGCGGTGACGGCACGCGGCGAGGTGATCGGCTCGATCTCCGGCGGATGCGTCGAGAGCGATGCGGTGGTGCTCGCGCACGCCGTCCTCGCCGACGGCGTCGCGCGCGCCGCGCGCTTCGGATTCAGCGACGAGACCGCACACGCGGCGGGACTCGCCTGCGGGGGCACCGTTGACGTGCTCGCCTACCGCCTTGCGCCCGAGGACACGATCTCGCGCACAGCCCTCGACGCATCCCTCGCCGACGACCGCGTCTCGATCGCCATCGCCACCCGCGGTGAGCGGCAGGGCATGATCCTGGATGTCGAGGCGCTCACCGCGTTCGCCCCCGAGGTCGCCGCCGAGATGGATGCTGCCGCCGTGCTGGCCGAGACACGACCCATCGCCGACGGATCCTGGCTCGTCCTCTCCCGCGCGCCGCGGGCTCGGCTCATCATCGCGGGGGCGGGCGAGCACGCGGCGGCCCTGTGCCGGATCGGTGCGGCGGCAGGTTTCGTCGTCACGATCTGCGATCCGTGGCCCCTGCTCGCCACGCGGGAACGCTTTCCCGATGCCGCCGAGATCGTCATCGACACCCCCGCGGAGCATCTGGCCACCCTCGCGCCGGATGCCGTCGACGCACGCACCGCCGTGTGCGTGCTCACCCACGATGAGCGACTCGACATCCCCGCGCTTCATGCCGCTTTGGGCATGAACGTCGGGTTCGTGGGAGCGATGGGTGCGCGGAGCACGGTCGCGCACCGGCTGAACGCCCTGCGGGAGCGCGGCGTGGACGAGGGCGACCTCGCCCGGCTGCACTCTCCGCTCGGGCTCGATCTCGGGGGTGCGTCGCCCGAGGAGGCCGCCGTCGCCGCGATCGCCGAGATCCTCGCCGCCCGCCACGGCGCGACCGGTCGGCCGCTGCGCGACCTCGCGGGCCCCATCCACGCGCGCACGCCCGCCGACATCGCGTGCGCCCTGCCCGCCACGCCCGCCACCCCCGCGAGTGCATGACACATCGCCGAGTGCACGACATGACCGCCGCGGCCGGCTCGTGCACTCGGCGACACGTCGTGCACTCGGCGCAGATCCAAGGAGACCCGCATGTCCACAGCCGTCGACAAATCCCAGGCCGGAATCGACGCCCGCCAGTACCACATCGGCATCGCCCCGGGTGAGGTCTCCTCGGTGGCGCTGCTTCCCGGCGACCCGTTCCGGGTGCCGTTCGTCGCGGAGTTCCTGACCGATGTGCGGGAGGTGGCGCACAACCGCGAACACCGCACGATGACCGGCTGGTACAAGGGACGCCACATCACGGCGACATCCACCGGCATGGGCTGCCCGTCCACCGCCATCGCGGTCGAGGAACTCGCCCGCGTCGGCGTGACGAGCTTCATCCGCGTCGGAAGCTCGGCCGGCGTGCAGCCCGGCATCCTTCCCGGCGACCTGCTCGTGAGCGAGGGCAGCTTCCGCAACGACGGAACGACCGACGCGTACCTGCCCAAGGGGTTTCCCGCGGTTCCCGATCTCGAACTCACCCTCGCACTGAACCGACACGCCGAGCGCATCGCGACAGCATCCGGGGTTCATGCCTACAGCGGCATCAGCGTGAGCGACGACGCGTTCTACGCCGAGACTCCCGAGTGGATCGGCGAGCTGAACCGGATGGGCATCCTGAACGTCGAGATGGAGGCGTCCGCGCTGTACATCGTCGCGCGGCTGCGTGGCCTGCGGGCCGGAATGGTGTGCGCGTGCTCGAGCAACCTCGTCGACGGGGCCTCGCTCTACGACGACAACAAGACGGCGCTCAAGGACGGTTGGATGCGGTCGATCGAGGCCGCGCTCGAGACCGCCGTCGAGCTCGAGCTCTGATCCGGCGCGTCATCGCTGGAGGAGCAGTCCGGTCACGGTGCCCACGACGGCCAGGAGGGGGAAGAATCCCTGCACGAGCGCGGCGCGGCGCTTGCGGCGCGCGCTGAGCGCCAGAACGAGCGCGGCGGCCAGCATCGAGCCGGTGCCGGCGAGGACGAGCGCGGCGCCCGCGGGCTGCGCCCCGGCGAGCAGCAGAACGATGCCGAGGGACGCCACGACGGCGAGAAACAGGTTGTAGAAGCCCTGGTTGAAGGCCAGCGCCCGCGTGTGCTCCACCTCGGCGTCGGAGCGGAGCCCGAAGATGCGACGACTGCGGGGTCCGGCCCACACGATCGATTCAAGCCAGAAGATGTAGACGTGCACGATCGCCGAAAGCCCCGCGCAGACGATTCCTACGATCAGCATGCGACCTCCTCGACCCGCCCAGCCTGGCACAGACCGCGGCGCGGTAACACAGCCGAAATCCGCGCCTGATTCACTCGCATTGTTCACCTGATCAACAGACCCACACCGCCGGGAGGACCCCGTGGACCTCAACACCGTGACGAGCTTCCGTCGCGCACGCACGCGCGCGGACCTCGTGCTCGAACCCGGTGAGATCCTGCTCGGCGGCGGCACGTGGCTCTATGGCGAGCCGCAGCCCGAGGCGACGGGCCTGGTCGATCTGACGACGATGGGCTGGCCCGACCTCGACGTGACCGCCGAGGGGCTGACCATCGGCGCGACCTGCACGATCGCGACGCTGGTCGCCTTCGCGCAGGGGCGTCATCGGATCTACCCGCCCGCCGAGTGGACGGCGACGAGCACGTTCCCGGTGGCCGCGAACGCGCTGCTGGCCTCGTTCAAGATCTGGAACACCGCGACGGTCGGCGGCAACATCTGCCGCTCGTTCGCCGCCGGCGCCATGGTCTCCCTGGCGGCCGGGCTCGACGGGGTCGCTCTGATCTGGACGCCGGACGGCGGCGAACGTCGTGTGGCGGTCGCCGACCTCGTCACCGGCAACGGCGAGAACGACCTCGCACACGGCGAGGTGCTGCGCGCGGTCGAACTGCCGGCATCCGCCCTGACATCCCGACTGATCCTGCACAAGATCGCTCTCGCCGAGCTCGGTCGCTCCGGTGCGGTCGTCACGGGCCGACTCGACGACGACGGTGGCGCGGTCTTCGGCATCACGGCCGCAACCCTCCGCCCGACGATCCTTCGTTACGCCGCGATGCCCACCGCCGAGCGGCTGGCCGGGCACGTCGGCGCCGCGACCGGCTTCTACACCGATCCGCTCGGCAGCGCGGACTGGCGCCGCGGCGTCGCGATCGTGTTGGCGGAGCGCGCCCGGCGCGAGCTCGCCGCGGCACCCGAGACGGAAGGCGGGCAGACCCGATGAGATTCGAGATCGACGGCGCTTCCCTCGAGGCGGAGCCCCGGCCCGGCCAGTGCCTGCGCACGCTGCTGCGCGAGCACGGGCGCACCGAGGTCAAGAAGGGCTGCGACGCGGGCGACTGCGGCGCGTGCGCCGTGCTGCTCGACGGTGAGCCGGTGCACTCCTGCATCGTCCCCGCCCCGAGGGTCGAGGGCCGACGGGTGACCACCGCCGCGGGTCTCGCTCCGGGCGACGAACTCCATCCCGTGCAAGAGGCCCTGATCGAGCACTTCGGCTTCCAGTGCGGCTTCTGCACCCCCGGCATGAGCGTGACCGCGTCCGCGCTGGGCCCGGACGACCTGCCCGATCTCGACCGCCGCATGAAGGGCAGCCTCTGCCGCTGCACGGGCTACCGCCCGATCCGCGAGGCGATCATGGGCGCGGTCCGCGAGACGACCAAGCGGGATGCCGAGGCTCCGGCATCCGCGCGCGCCCCCGGCGTATGCGATCACGGCGCCGCATATTCGGGCGTGGGCGCATCCGTCTCGCCCGAGCCCGCGCGCCGTGTCGTGCAGGGGCAGGAGCCGTTCACGTTCGATGTCGCGCAGCCCGGAACGCTGGTGCTGCGCGTGGTCGGATCACCGCATGCGCACGCGCGCATACGTTCGATCGACACCACCGCCGCGCGCGCCGTCGCCGGCGTGGTGGCCGTCTTCACGCACGAGGACGCGCCCGCGACGCGCTACTCCACGGGCAGGCACGAACACCGCACGGACGACCCCGACGACACCCGGCTGCTCGATGACGTCGTCCGACACGTCGGCCAGCGGGTCGCCGCCGTCGTCGCCGAGACGGCCGCCGCTGCCGAGGAGGCCTGCCGCCTCATCACGATCGACTACGAGGTGCGTCCCGCGGTCTTCGAGCCCGAGGCGGCACGCAGCCCCGGCGCACCGCTGCTGCATCCCGATCGCACCCCGGCCGACCGGGTGGCGGACGCCGGCCGCAACGTCGTCGCGGCTCTGCACGCCGGGTACGGGGGCGACGTCGATGCCGCGCTGGCCGCCAGCGCCGTCACCGTCTCGGGAACGTGGCAGACCGCGCGCGTCTCACACGCCCAGCTCGAGACGCACGGCGCCGTCGGCTGGATGGACGACGAGGGCCGCCTCGTCATCCGCTCGAGCACGCAGGTGCCCTTCCTCACTCGCGACGAGCTGTGCCACGTCTTCGACCTGCCGCGGGAGAAGGTCCGCGTCTACGCGCCGCGGGTGGGCGGCGGCTTCGGCGGCAAGCAGGAGATCTTCACCGAGGACCTCGTGGCCCTCGCCGTGCTGCGCACCGGACGTCCGGTCGCGTACGAGTTCTCGCGCACCGACCAGTTCCAGCGCGCTGCGGTGCGGCATCCCATGCGCGTCACGGTCACCCTGGGCGCCACGCGCGAGGGGGAGCTCACCGCGATCAAGCTCGAGGTGCTCAGCGACACCGGCGCATACGGCAACCACGCGATCGGCGTGATGTTCCATTCCTGCTCCGAGTCGATCAGCCTCTACCGCGCGCCCGTCAAGCGCGTCGACGCAGAGGCGGTCTACACCAACAACGTGCCCTCGGGCGCGTTCCGCGGCTACGGCCTCGGGCAGGTGCAGCTGGGTGTCGAGTCCGCGATGGACGAGCTCGCCCTGCGGCTGGGCATCGACGCCTTCGATCTGCGGCGCATCAATGCGGTGCGCGAGGGCGAGGCGCCCCTGGCGTGGCACGACGAGCCCGAGCACGATGTCATCTGGGGCAGCTACGGCCTCGACCAGTGTCTCGATCTCGCGCAGGATGCGCTGCGTCGCGGCAACGGCTCGGTCGCCCCCGAGGGCTGGCTCGTGGGCGAGGGCATGGCCTCGACCATGATCGCCACGATGGCCCCCCGCGGACACATCGCGCACACGACGGCGACCCTCCGCCCCGACGGCACCTACGCGGTGCGAACCGGCACGGCCGAGTTCGGCAACGGCACGACGACGGTCCAGCGCCAGATCGCAGCATCCGTCTTCGGCGTGGGCGGCGAGCGCATCACGCTCGCGCACGCCGACACCGACGTGGTCGCCCACGACACGGGGGCGTTCGCCTCGGCCGGCACGACCGTGGCGGGCAAGGCCCTGTACGCCGCGTGCCTCGCGCTTCGGGAGCGGATGCTGCAGCTCGCCGCCGCTCGTCGTGACGTCTCCGCGGCGGACTGCGCCCTCGTCGACGACGGCGTGCAGACCCCCGCGGGGATCGTGACCTTCGCCGAGATCGTCGCCGCGGCATCGGCCGACGAACGTGCATCCGATGGGCTCGTCGCGCGCGGCGAGGAGTTCGGCGACGTGCGCTCGCTCGCCTTCAACGTGCACGCGGTGCGCGTTGCCGTCGACCCCGAGACCGGCAGCGTGCGGATCCTGCAGCAGATCCAGGCGGCCGATGCGGGGTTCGTGATGAATCCCGCGCAGTGCATCGGTCAGATCGAGGGCGGCGTCGCACAGGGCGTGGGCAGCGCGCTGTACGAAGAGGTGCTGGTCGATGAGCGGGGCGCGGTCGAGAACCCGATGTTCCGGCTCTACCGGGTGCCGCAGATGGCCGACATCCCCGACACCGAGGTGTACTTCGCCGACACCGACGACGATCTGGGTCCCTTCGGCGCCAAGTCGATGAGCGAGTCGCCGTACAACCCGGTGGCCCCCGCGATCGGCAACGCGATCGCCCGGGCCCTCGGCTCGCGGCCGTACGAGCAGCCCTTCTCGCGCGATCGCGTCTGGCGGCTCGCCCAGCAGCGCTGACCCGCGGCGCCGGGTGGCAGCATCCCGTCGCCCGCGCCGCGCCCGCTCTCCTGCGTTGGGGCGTCGAAATCACGGTGGGGCGCGCTGCTCCACGCCCCAGCGTTGGCCTGACGCCCCAACGCCCCCTGCCGAGCACCAAGCGCCTCCAGGGGCGACGCGCGGTGATTGCCCGCGGCAATGCATGATCGATCGCACCTATCGAAAACGCCGCCGTTTCGCCGCCCGGATCGCTAGGGTGGATCGGTGCCCGCACCCTCATCACCCGACACCGCACGCACCTCGGCGAACCCGGACGCGCTGATCGGTGCACCGCTGGGCCGGGCGATCCGCGAGGCGCGCACCCAGAAGAAGCTCTCGATGCGCGCCCTGGCCTCGGCCGCCGAGATCAGCCAGCCATTCCTCAGCCAGATCGAGAGCGGCGCGGCGATGCCCTCGCTGATCACGCTCTACCGCATCGCGAAAGTACTCGGCCTCTCCCCGTCGGCGCTGCTTCCGGCCGAGCCCGAGCTCGAACCCATCCACGTCTCGCGGCGCGATCAGGCGCACTGGGTGCCGATCGCCGAGGTCGAGAACGCCGGCACGACCCGGGTCGTGCACTCCGGCGTCGCCTCGATGCAGGAGTACCTGATCGAGCCCGGTCAGTACATGGGTGACTGGTATGAGTCCGACGGCGAGGTCACCGTGTACGTCGTCGACGGCGAGATGAGGGTGGATGTCGAGGGCCGCGGCTCGTGGGATCTCGGTCCGGGAGACGCCCTGACGTACCCCGGCGCGCTGCGCAACCGCTGGACGGCGCGGGGCGACCAGACGGTGCGGATCATCCTCGCGTACACGACGGACACCTGATCCGCCTGCCCGGGAACACGGGAAACATCCATGAAACATGATTGCCACGTGCAATCAATGATAAGTCTCTACTATCGGTGAGCACCCGAGAGAAAGAGTCCTGTCATGCCCTTCGCCCCCCTCCGGCGCACGCGCGGCCTCGCCGTCGGTGCCGCCCTGGTCGCCGCCTCGCTGGGCCTCGCCGCCTGCGCCGGCGACGCCGCGTCCACCGAAACCTCACCCGCCGAGTCCGCTGACCTCGGCGACCTGTCCGTCCAGCTCAGCTGGATCCTCAACGAGGAGTGGTCGGGCGAGCTCATCGCCGACACCGAGGGCTACTACGTGGACGCCGGATTCTCCTCCGTCAACCTCATCCCCGGACCCTCGAGCGGCATCGCCGAACTGCTCTCGGACACCGCCGACGTCTCGTTCACCGACGCTCTCTCCGTCGGCGCCGCCGTCGCCAACGAGAGCGCGCCGCTCAAGGTCATCGGCGCCACCTTCCAGAAGAACCCCTTCACGATCGCGTCCCTCGCAGACGGGGCCGACATCACGACCCCCGAGCAGATGATCGGCAAGAGGATCGGTGTGCAGGATTCCAACCGCCCCGTCTTCGACGCCTTCCTCGCCGCCAACGACATCGACGCGTCCGAGGTCGAGATCGTGCCCGTGCAGTACGACCCGGCGCCGCTGGTCAACGGCGAGGTCGACGGCCTCATCGCCTTCGTGACGAGCCAGTCCGTCACCCTCGAGGTGCAGGGCATCGAGGTGACCGATCTGCTGTTCGCCGACAACGGCCTACCCTTCGTCGGGCACGTCGTCGCCGTGACGGACGAGAGCATCGCGTCCGACCGCGAGCGCCTCAAGGCCTTCCTCGTCGCGGAGATCCAGGGCTGGACCGACGCCGTGGCCGACCCGGCCGCGGGCGCCGAACTCGCCGTCGAGGAGTACGGCGCGGATCTTGGCCTCGAGCTCGAAACCTCGATCGCGAGCGCCACGGCGCAGGCCGAGCTCCTGGTCGTCTCGGACGAGACCGCCGAGAACGGCCTGTTCACGATCTCCGACGATCTCCAGCAGCAGACGGTCGCGAGCCTGATCAACTCGGGCTTCGACGTCACCGCCGCCGACATCTTCGATCTGAGCCTGCTCGACGAGGTCTACGCCGAGCATCCCGAGCTCATCGCCTACGAGCGCTGAGCCGTCTGCGGCGGGGCGACCCCCCGCGCCCCGCCGCAGCACCCACCCGCAACGAGAGATTCCCATGAGCACCACCCGCCTGCTGACCGCCCCTATCGTCGTCCCGATGGACGACGCCCGTTCCGTGCTGACCGACGCCGCGGTGCTCGTCACGGGCGACACCATCACGGCCGTGGGCGACGCGGCCGAGCTCGCGGCGCAGCATCCCGACGCCGAGCGCATCGATCTGCCGGATCACGTGCTCATGCCCGGCCTCATCAACGCCCACCACCATTCCGGCATGCTGCGCGGCACCGCCGAGCACCTGCCCGTCTGGGAGTGGCTGCGGCTGCACATCGATCCGATGCACCGCGTCCTGCGCCCGGATGAGGCCGAGGCGGCGGCCTGGCTCTGCTACGCCGAGGGACTTCTGTCGGGAACGACCACCGTCGTCGACATGTGGCGCTTCATGGACGGGGCTGCACGCGCCGCCGAGACCCTGGGCAACCGGCTCGTGAGCGTGAACTACGTGGGCGAGCATCCCGACTTCGATTACTTCGACACCCTCGACGACAACGAGCGGATGCTGTCGCAGTGGGCCGGCGCGGCGAACGGCCGCATCATGCCCTGGGTGGGGCTGGAGCACCCGTTCTACGCCGACGAGGCGGGGCAGCGCCGCGCCGTGGACCTCGCGAGGCACTACGACACCGGCATCTACACCCACTGCAGCGAGGCCGAGATCGAGGTCGCCGATTTCGTGGCCCGCTACGGCACCCGTCCGATGTTCGCGCTCGAGAAGCTCGGCTTCTTCGACACCCCGCGCGCCATGATCGCGCACGCCGTCTGGCTCGATCAGGCCGAGGTCGAACTCATCGCCGCGCGGGCGGTCGGCGTCTCGCACAACCCGGTCTCGAACATGAAGCTCGCCAGCGGCATGGCCCCGGTCGCCGAGATGCTCGCGGCGGGCGTCAACGTCGGCCTCGGCACCGACGGCGAGAAGGAGAACAACAACCTCGACATGTTCGAGGAGATGAAGGTCGCCTCGCTGCTCGGCAAGCTGCGCACGATGGATGCTGCAGCCATGGACTCCTGGGACGTGCTGCACATGGCGACCCGAGGGGGAGCCGCGGCCATCGGCCGCGCGGGCGCGCTCGGCGCGCTGATGCCCGGACACAAGGCCGACATCGTCGCGGTGCGCACGGACACGCCCCGGATGACCCCGCTCCTGCCCTCCGGCGGCTACGCGAACATCCACCACAACCTGGTGCATGCGGTCCGCGGGTCCGACGTCGACCTGACCATGGTCGACGGAGACGTCGTCGTGCGGGACGGCCGACTCGTGAACGCCGATCTGGCCGAGCTGATCGATCGGGTGCGCGCGCTCGTGCCGGATCTGTTCGCGCGGCGCTCGGCGTGGCTCGACGCACAGGACGATCTGTCGGGCCTGTTCGCCGGGCGGTGAGCGAGCGACGCGCGCCGAAACGCCTATCCTCGACCGCACACCCGAGAACACCACGGAGAACCGAATGAGTATCACCGTCACCCACTCCCCCCTGCGCGAGCGGGTATCGGCGTTCCTCGCCGACGACCCCGGCCGGCTGCTCATCGGAGGGCGCTGGATCGAGGCCATCGCCGGGGAACGGTTCGCGAGCATCGACCCCGCGACGGGCGACACACTCGCGCAGATCGCCCGCGGGCACGCCGTCGACGCCGATCGCGCCGTGGCCGCAGCCACGGCCGCCGCTCCCGCGTGGGCGGCGATGCGCCCCGCCGACCGCGGCGCGCTGCTCTGGCGCGTCGCCGACCTGATGGAGCAGCACCTCGACGACCTCGCCGAGCTCGAGACCCTCGATCAGGGCAAGAGCCTGCGCACCTCTCGGTTCGGCGAGGTGCCGGCGGCGATCAACCAATTCCGCTACTACGCGGGCTGGCCCACGAAGATCCTCGGCCAGACGATCCCCACCTCCCTCTCCCGCACACCGGCGGGCAAGGAGGTCTTCGCCTACACGCGGCGCGAGCCCGTCGGCGTCGTCGCCGCGATCGTGCCGTGGAACTCACCGCTCATCATGACGGCGATGAAGCTCGCCCCCGCCCTCGCGGCGGGCTGCACGATCGTGCTCAAGCCGGCCGAGAACACCTCGCTCACGGCGCTCTATCTCGCTCGCCTGCTGCAGGAGGCGGGTCTGCCCGACGGCGTCGTCAACGTGCTCACCGGCTTCGGTGCCGAAGCGGGGCAGGCCCTGGCCGAGCACCGCGGGGTCGCGAAAGTGGCCTTCACGGGATCGACCGCCGTCGGCAAGAAGCTCGTGGCGACAGCATCCGATCGCCTCGCCCGACTGACCCTGGAACTCGGCGGCAAATCGCCCTCGATCGTCATGCCCGACGCCGATCTGCCCGCCGCGATCGAGGGCGTCTCGCGCGGCATCTTCGACAACGGCGGTCAGGTGTGCGTCGCGAGCGCGCGCGTCTACGCGCACCGCGATGTGTACGACGAGGTGGTGGCGGGGATGGCGCGCGCGGGCGAGGACCTGCGGCTGGGGCACGGCCTCGCGGAGGGCACGGATCTCGGTCCGCTCGTGAGCGTCGCCCAGGCCGACCGGGTCGCCTCGTTCATCGACGAGGGGCGCGCGCAGGGCGTGAGCGTCGTCACGGGCGGCGAGCGCGACGGCGCACAGGGCACCTTCTACCGACCGACCGTCCTCACCGACGTGCGCGCCGACGCCCGTCTCATGCGCGAGGAGATCTTCGGACCGGTCGCCGTCGTCACCCCCTTCGACGACCTCGACGAGGTGGTCGGGTGGGCCAATGACAGCGACTACGGCCTCGCCGCGAGCGTGTGGACCGAGGGCCTGAGCAACGGGCACCGCATCGCCGCGCGCCTGCAGGCCGGCACCGTGTGGGTCAACTGCCACTCGTTCCTCGGCCCAGAGCTGCCCAAGGGCGGCTACAAGGAGTCGGGCTGGGGCACCGAGAACGGCCCCCAGGGACTGGAGAACTACCTCGAGACCAAGTCGGTGGTGATGGTCGTATGACCAGGCGCATCGCGCTCGGGGTCTTCGAGATGATGAACCCCAGCAACGGAATGCCCACCTGGACCGACCCGCGCGGGCGCGGCGATGACTGGGACCGCCTGGAGTACTGGGTCGACCTCGCACGCGAGCTCGACGCTGCCGGATTCGACTTCCTCTTCTTCGCCGACACCTACGGCTACGCGACCCTCGACGGCGTCATGCCCGCGCAGGTCGCGGCCCACGGCATCCAGTTTCCGGCGCTGGATCCGATGCTCGCGATCGCGGCGCTCGCCCGCGAGACCCGCGACCTCGGCTTCGTGGTGACCTCGCCCACGACCGTCGAGCGCCCCTACGCGACGGCCCGGCGCTTCGCGACGCTCGACCGGCTGACCGGCGGCCGCATCGGCTGGAACATCGTCACCGGCAGCTCGCAGTCGACGACCGACGAGCTGTTCGGCGTGACGGCCGAGCTCACCCACGACGAGCGGTACGACGCGGCCGACGAGTTCCTCGACACCTGCCTGCGCTACTGGGAGCACAGCTGGGACCACGACGCCGAGGTGCGCGACCGCGCCGCCGGCGTCTACGCCGATCCCACCAAGCTGCACCGCGTCGAGGTCGACGGGCGCTTCCAGCGCTCGCGCGGCGTCTTCGCCGTGCCGCCGACCCCGCAGCGCACCCCCGTGCTGTTCCAGGCCGGAACCTCGGATCGCGGCCGCGCCTACGCCGCACGCAACGCCGAGGCCGTGTTCATCCAGGGGCAGACGATCGCCTCCGCCGCGGCGCACGTGACCGACATCCGTGCGCAGGCCGAGCTCGGCGGCCGGGCGGGGACGGATGTCGCGGTCGTCACCGGCATGACCGTCACGGTCGCCGCGACCTCGCCCGAGGCGCACGCCCTGCGCGCCGAATACGAGGCGCTGCTGCAGCACGACGACGCCGCGGTGATGTTCGCGGGGATCACGGGGCTGGATCTGACCGGGATCGACCCCGCGATGCGGGTCGTCGATCTGCGCACCGACCTCGGGCAGACGCTCGTGCAGCGCTACGCGCGGCAGAATCCCGAGATGCGCGTGGGCGAGATCCTCGATCAGTTCCGTACCCGGGCGATCCGCGGCTTCCAGATCACCGGATCCCCCACCGAGGTCGCCGACGAGATCGAGGCGATCGTCGACGGCTCGGGCATCGACGGCATCATGCTCGAGCCCACCTTCGGCGGGCCGGACGCGTACCGTGCCTTCATCGAGCTCGTCGTGCCGCTGCTGCGCGAGCGCGGACGCCTCGACACGCCCGTGGATGCTGTGGCCACAGCATCCCGCACCGCCGTGGCCGGCGTCGGCGGAACAGGAAACGTGGCGGATACAGGACGATCGGCCCCGGATTCTCCTGTGCCGGGCACATCTCCTGTCGCGGGCACGGGCGCACCTCCTGCCGCGGGCGCCGCCCCGCGCACGCTGCGGGAGCGCGTGCACCCCGGCCGCGGCCCGCGCCTGCCACCGACCCACCGAGCGCACGGACTCACCGCGCGCTCCGGCGACAGCATCCCCCCGCCCTCGCCCCAGCCCTCGACCCAGCCCTAGCCCTCGCTCCCCTGTCGCCACCTGCGGGTGCCCGCCCGACGCACCCGCGAATCGCGACAGGCGAGAGCCCGATTCGCCCGATCCACACCCACGAAAGCGAGCACCATCGAATGAAAGCCGAAGCCGTCGAGGCGGTCATCCGCGGTCTGAAGAGAGCCGGGGTGAGCGTGGCGACCTACCTGCCCGACTCGCTGCTCAAAGAGCTCTACCCGGCGCTCGACGCCGACCCCGAGATCCGCACGATCCCCGTCACCAACGAGGGCGAGGGCGCCGCGATCGCCGGCGGGGTCTTCCTCTCGGGCAAACGCGCCGTGCTCGTGATGGAGAACTCGGGGCTGCGCGCCGCGACCGAGCACCTCGCCCGCATGGGCCTGGGCGCCGGCATCCCCGTCGTGATGATCATGAGCTATCGCGGCGAGATGGGCGAGAACAACTGGTGGGCGATCCCGCACGGCATCACGATGGAGCCGCTGCTGCAGACCCTGCGCACGCCCTACACGATCGTCCGCGAGGTCGACGAGATCGAGCAGGCCGTCGTCAACGCCTATGAAACGGCCTACGCGTCGTACCACCACGCCGCCATCGTCCTCGGAGGAGGTCTGGTCCGATGAGCTACAGCCGATTCGAAG
Organism: Microbacterium sp. HA-8; assembly: GCF_046111165.1. NCBI lineage: Bacteria > Bacillati > Actinomycetota > Actinomycetes > Micrococcales > Microbacteriaceae > Microbacterium > Microbacterium sp. HA-8. The sequence goes on along the minus strand of NZ_CP162025.1, from coordinate 106,851 downwards.
CCATGAAGCTGCTGGGCGCGCGCCTGGCGGATGAACTCGTCATCCTCTCCCTCGGCGGAGCGGTCGATGAGTGGCACAACGCCGCACCGCACATGCGCGAGGCGAGTCTGTTCCAGCAGCAGTTGGGCTGCGTCACGCCCGAAGCATTCGGCCTGGCCGTCGGCCTGCCGCACCGTCGCATCGTGTCGCTCGACACCGACGGGGGGCTGCTGTTCAACCTCGGCATCCTCGCGACCCTCGGCAACGAGCAGCCCGACAACCTCTTCGTCGTCGTGTGGGACAACGAGCAGTACCAGTCGATCGGCGGACCCGCGACGCACACCGCGAAGGGACGCGTCGACCTCGCCGCGATCGCCCGGGGCGCGGGGGTCGAACACGCGTACACAGCCGCAACACTCGAGGAGTTCGACGCGCACTGCGCCGCGGGCCTGGCCGCGACGACGCCGTACATCGTCGTGGCGAAGACCGACGGCATCCTCGAGCCCGGCATCAAGCGCAAGCACTCCGACGGCCGCGAGGACAAGTACATCTTCGTGCGGCACGTCGAGGCGACCGAGGGCATCACCATCATGGGTCCGAGCGAGCACAACTGATGCCCCTCGTGCAGGCCCCGGCCCCCGCCTACGACGTCATCGTCGTCGGCGGGGGCGCCGCGGGCTGCGTGCTGGCGGCGCGGCTTTCGGAGGATCCGGCGCGCCGCGTGCTGCTCGTCGAGGCCGGTCCCGACCACAGGGGGGTGCGCGAGATCCTCGACGCCGCCCACTGGGACGCCATGATCGGCGGACCCTTCGACTACGGCTACCGCGCACGGCCGACCGACCATGTGCTCGGCCGGGCAGTCGCGATGCCGCGTGGGCGCGTGCTCGGCGGATCCTCGAGCACCAACGCGATGCTCTGGTACCGCGGCCACCGTGCCGACTACGATGCGTGGGCGGATGCCGGGGCCACCGGCTGGTCGTACGACGAGCTCCTGCCCTTCTTCCGCCGCAGCGAGTCACGCCCCGGCGGCGATCCGACCTATCGCGGACAGGGCGGTCCCGTCCGGGTCGCTCCGCTGCGCGAGGTGCATCCCATCGCGCACGCCCTCATGGACGCCGCGGGCGAGCGAGGGCTGCCGGTGATCGACGATGCCAATGCCGCCTCGAACGAGGGTGCGGTCTATGCCGATTACAACGCGATCCAGGATGCTGCCACCGGCGCCTTCGAACGCTTCAGCACCGCGCGCGCCTACCTCGAGCCCGCGCTCCCGCGACCGAACCTCGACGTGCTGGTGGACAGTCCCGTGCACGCGGTGCAGCTGGCGGGCGATGCCGCGATCGGCATCCATCACGTCGTCGGCGAAGCTCACGTCACGACACGGGCGAGCGAGATCGTGCTCGCGGCGGGCGCCATCGATACGCCGCTGCTGCTGCAGCGGTCGGGCATCGGCGACGCGAAGCGACTGGGCGCGGCCGGGATCGATGTGCGCCACCATCTGCCCGGTGTGGGCGAGAACTTCCAGGATCATCCGCTGATCCTGGGCATGAACTTCCGCGCGCGGGCCAGTCTCGGGCCCGTGATCGGCAACGGCGGAGGCACGATGCTCAACTGGCGCAGCTCGCTCGCCGGCGCGGGTCCCGACCTGCACGCCGTGATCGCGCACGGATCGCGCGGCGACGAGGCCCTGCACGCGGCCCACGATCTGTCGGGTGATCGCGTGTTCGCTCTCGTGCCGGGGCTCTACGGGTCGCGGTCGACGGGGTGGGTGCGCGCACGCTCGTCCGCGGTCGATGCGGCAGCCGACATCCACCCCAACTATCTGGGCGATGCGCGCGACGTGCAGGCGATGGTCGAGGCATTGGATGCTGTGCACGACCTCGTGGCGACGTCGGCGTGTGCCGACCTGGCTGAGGGGCCGATCACGCCCCCGCACGGCCTGTCGGCCGCGGACAAAGTGCGGTTCGTACGCGAGAACATCGGCAGCTTCTTCCACTGCGCCGGCAGCGCGCGGATGGGCGTGGACGATGGCGCCGTGGTCGATCCGGCGCTGCGGGTGCGGGGGCTGTCGGGTCTGCGGATCGCCGACGCATCGGTCATGCCCGTCATCCCGACCGCGAACACGCAGGCCCCGACGGTCGCGATCGCCGAGCGCGCGGCCGAGCTCGTCGCCGCGGGCTGACGCGCGCGCGGCGCGGCCTGCATGGGCTTGCGCCGCCTCCCGCGGTGCCCTGTGACCTCAGCCGGCGCCGTGCACGACCGGGCGGATCGGAGCAGTGCCCGCGCGTGATGGCCTTGCGCGCGATCGCGTCGCGCTTCAGGCTGGGCGGGACGGAAAGGCAGATCCGATGAGCGCTGACACGCCCGGTTGGTCGGCCGACGGGCCCACCGGCGCCGAGTTCACCGATGTGCGCGCGATCCAGGCTGAGTTGCGCGCACGAGGCATCGAACCACTCGAGTCCGTCGATGAATCGGGCACGGGGCCCGCGAGTGTGATGATCGAGGATCCCGACGGCAATCCGATCCTCATCGACCAGCACGTCCCGCGACCCGACGCGCCGACGTAACCCCGCCCGGTGCCAGGCGGGCGGGGTTGCGACCGCCGCGGGATCCCGCGAACCCACATTTTTGCAGCGAGCCACCACGCGTCGGCAGGTGGTTCGCTGCAAAAGTGTGGGTTCGACGCACGGGGGATGCCGCGGGCCGGGCCCGCGGACGAACGGAGGATGCCGCGCGTCAGCGTCCCCCGCGCGGACCCTGCTTGACGACGATCAGACGATAGGGCGCACCATCGGTCGACCACCAGCGGTGGCGCACTCCACCCGGGTAGTAGGCCGAGTCGCCGACGCGGAGCGGGCTCGCCTCACCGTCGAGCTCGATCTGGATCGACCCTTCGACCACGTAGAGGAACTCGTCTTCGGCGTGCGTGAAGCACTCGCCCGGCACGGATCGGTCATCGGTGACCTCGAGCGGATGCAGGGGCCGGCCGCCGCGCGCGAGCATACGTGCCGACCCGTCCGCGAAGCCCTCCGCGACCCCGCCCTCGCCGCGCCGGTGCACCTCGATCATCGGGTGCGGCTCCGCCTCGGCGTCCGCGGCGGCGATCAGCTCGATGGGACTCGTCTCGAGCGCCACCGCGATGCGCCGCAGCGACGACAGACTCGGCTGTGCCAGCCCCCGCTCGAGCTGGCTGAGGAACGGGTGCGAGAGACCGGTCGCCTCGGCCAGGCGCACGAGCGTGAGACCGCGGGCATGCCGCAGGCGACGGATGCCGGCGCCCAGCCGTTCGTTGGCGGCCTCTTCATCGACGGCCTGGTCCGAGACGATCGTCGTCATGCGCTCAGTATCCCGCTACGCCGGCAGCGCCACTCCGTGTGCGGCGGCGTACTTCTCGACCAGGTCGATGTAGGCCGCCCGCCGCGCCGGCGTCAGCCAGGACGCCGCGAACGAGTTGATCGCCAGCTGCACGAGGTCGGTGTGCGACAGGTCCGCGTACTCCGCGAGAGCGACGTAGTTGTCACCGACGTAGGCGCCGAAGTATGCCGGGTCGTCGGAGTTGATCGTCACACGCACACCCTCACGCATGAGACCCACGATCTCCTCGGCCTTCATCTGCTCGGTCACGAACGAGTTCGACACGGGGCAGCAGGTGAAGCCGATTCCGCGCGCCTTGGCGAGCGCGACGAGGTCGGGATCCTCGACGATGTTGGTGCCGTGATCGATGCGATCGACGCCGACCTCGGTCAGCACCGCACGGATGTTCTCTACCGAGCCGACCTGATCGATGTCGCAGTGCATCGTCAGCAGGAAACCTTCAGCGCGAGCGCGGGCGAAGACGGCCGAGAAGGTGCCCGGCGGGTTGTCGCGCTCGTCCGAGTCGAGCCCCACTCCCGCGATCCACCCCTTGTACGGCAGCGCCTCCATGAGGGTCGCCATCGCGTACTCCGCCGAGAAGTCCCGCAGAAAGCAGAGGATCAGCTCGCCCGAGACGCCCAGTTCGCGCTCGGCCCGCACGATCGCGCGGCGGTATCCGCCGATGACGGCTTCGAAGGGAACACCGCGGCTCGTGTGCGCCTGCGGGTCGAAGAACATCTCGGCGTGCACGACGCCCTGTTCCTTGGCACGAAGCAGGTACGCCCAGGCCAGGTCCTCGAAGTCCTCGGCCGTCTGCAGCACCTGCATGGCGGGGTAGTACACCGCGAGAAAGCTCGTGAGATCGGTGAAGTCATACGTCGCCTTCACCTCTTCGACGGTCTTCTCGGCCAATTCGATGCCGTTGCGCGCGGCCAGCGCGAACTTCAGCTCCGGCTCGAGCGTGCCCTCCAGGTGCAGGTGCAGCTCGGCCTTGGGCAGGCCGTGGGCGAACGCGGCGAGCGCGACGGATTCGGTCATGGAGTCCTCCGAAAGATGAAGCGAACGATGGATGCCGGCGCCCGGCATCCATCCGTGGTGTCAGACCCGGTCCGCCATGCCCACGCGGGCGAGCACGACCGACTCGATGATCTGCACCAGGTTGTAGAGCACGAGGGCGGTACCGGTGACGAGGACGACCGCGGTCCACACGGCGTTGAACTGGGCGCCGGAGATGTAGCCGCCGACGGACCCGCCGATGCCGCCGCCCACCGCGAGCCATTCGGCCAGCAGCGCGCCCGTGATCGCGCCCGGCACCGAGATGCGTACGGCGGCGAAGAACTCCGGGAGCGAACTCGGCAGCGCCACCTTGCGCAGGCGCGTCCACGCCGTGCCGCCGTAGACGGTGACGAGGTCGTTCATCTGCGGCGAGGCGGACTTGAGCCCGAAGACGATGTTCACCAATGCGGGGAAGAGGACGACGATGCCGCCGATGACGGCGACCGACGCGAAGTCGCGGCCGAAGATCAGGATGATGACGGGCGCCATCGCGACCAGGGGCACCGACCGCAGCAGCATGGCCATCGGCATCAGCGCGTGCTCGATCCCCTTGCTCAGCTGGAAGATCATCGCGACCAGCAGCGCGACGACGAGGCCCGCGGCGAACCCGACGACCGAGTGCCCGAGGGTCACCCACAGCTGGCCGAAGAGCTGATCGCGGTTCTCGGCGGCGTTCGGCACGGTGAAGAGGAAGTTGTAGACGTCGATCGGGCCCTTGCCGACGTACGGCGAGATCTGGAACACCCAGAGCGAGCCCACCCAGATCACGAGGACGGCCACGATCGTGAGCACGAAGGTCAGCACGCTGCGGCCGAGAGCACGCAGGGTCGCGCGGCGCGTCTCGCGTCGGATCTCGGCGTTCAACTGCGTGGTCTGCGGGCTGGCGGCCACCGTCGCCGCCGCCGGCTGTTCGGTCATGAGCGTGCTCACTTAGCCGTTCCCTTCGACCAGGGCGCGATGGCCCGCGACAGCAGTCCGAGCAGGCCGTACCCGGCCAGCGCGACGGCACCGGAGACGAGCGCGATGTCCCAGACCCGGGCGGAGTTCAGAGCCTGCTGCGCCGCGATCATGGCGGGCCCGACGCCCACCGTCACGCGGCCGAAGAACTCGCCGAGAACGGCACCGAGGAAGGCGGCGGGGACGGCGATCTGCAGAGCGTTGAGGATCGCGGGCAGGGCGGCGATGAGGCGCACCTTGCGCAGCTGAGTCAGCCGTGATCCCCCGTAGACGGTGATGAGGTCGAGGCTGGCCTTGTCGGCCGCCTTCAGCCCCAGCAGCGCCCCCACGACGGTCGTGAAGAAGCAGCTGAGCGCTGCGAGGAAAATCGCCGTGGGCGAGGGTTCCCCCGCCGCCGGCACCGGCACGATGACGACGACGAGCAGACCGATCGCGACGATCGGCACGCAGTACGTGATGATCGCGATCTGCATGACCACGCCTTCCAGGCGCGGCACGATGAGGACGAGGGCCGACAGCAGCAGGGCCAGCCCGTTGCCCCACGCGTAGCCGATGCCCGCCTCGGCGAGGGTCACGCTGAAGTTGCGGAGGTAGAACTCCCAGCCCGTGTTGAAGAACTCGATGAGCACCTGCGGCGGGGTGGGAACGGCCTGCACCCGCCCGGGACCGACGTTCGATCCGACGGTCGCGGCCAGGATCCACCACAGCGCGATGATGCCCACGACCCCGATGAGGCCGGTGAGCCAGGCGGGAAGCTTGATGTCCTCCCACTGGATGGCGCGCGGCTTGGTGGCGTCAGTGGTCATCGGCCGCGGCGCCTCCGACGCCGAAGAGCAGTTCGGAGGCCTGGTCGACGTACGCGTGGAACTCGGGCGTACGCATCATCTCGGGGGTGCGCGGGCGCGGGAGGTCGATGGTCATGACCTCCTTGATCCGGCCGGGTCGCGGGCTCATCACCGCGACCTGGTCGGAGAGGAAGATCGCCTCGGAGATGCCGTGGGTGACGAGGAGAGTCGTGGCGGGCTTCTCCGTCCAGATGCGCAGGAGCTCGAGGTTGAGCTTCTGCCGTGTCATGTCATCGAGGGCGCCGAACGGCTCATCGAACAGCAGCACCGAGGGCTTCATGATCAGGGAGCGCGCGATCGACACGCGCTGACGCATGCCACCCGACAGCTGTGCGGGCTTGGCCTTCTCGAAGCCGGTGAGCCCGACGAGCGCGATCATCTCGCGCACGTACTCCTTGTCGACGGGTTTGCCGGCGACCTCGAAAGGCAGCTGGATGTTGGACTGCACGCTGCGCCAGGGCAGGAGCGCGGAGTCCTGGAAGGCGATGCCCAGCTCGTTGCCGCGCCGCAGCTCCTTGGGACTCTTGCCGTCGACCCTGGTCGTGCCGCTCGTGGCATCCTCAAGACCCGCGAGAATCCGCAGGATCGTCGACTTGCCGCATCCCGACGGGCCGAGCAGGGCGAGGAAGCTGCCCTGCTCGGTGTGCAGGTTGGCGTCCTGCAGCGCGACGACGCTCTTGCGCCCCACGCTGAAGACCTTGTTCAGTTCGGTGATCTGCAGGCCGGTGCCCAGGCTCGTCGCCTGGGCACCGGTCTGGGTGGCCGTATCGGTCACAGTGGATTCTCTCGGTCGGAGGTGAGGGAGCTCAGCCCGCGTAGGCGACGAGCTCCGGGTTCTCTTCGTAGACCTCGGCCAGCAGGCTGAGGTCGAACAGGTCGCCGGCTTCGATCTCGAGGCCCGCACGCTCGAGGCTCTCGATCGTGGCCGCCTGCAGCTCCTCGCTGATCCAGAAGAGGCCGAACTCCTCGGTCTCCTCCGAGACGACGAGCTCGTTCTGGGCGATGGCACCGGCGAGCGAGTTCTCCGGGTTCAGGTCGAGCTCGGCGCCGTAGACCTCGACGGCCAGGCGCGAGCCCTCTTCGGGGTCGTTGACCGCGTCGGTCCAGCCCTTGATCTCGGCGACCAGGAAGGCCTTGAGCATGTCGCGGCTCGAGGCGATGGTCTCGTCGGTCGTCGTGATCGTCTCGGCGACGAACGGCAGGCCGTTGTCGGCGAAGGGGAGGTTCGTCGTCTCGAGGCCTTCGGCCGCGACGGTGATCGCCTCGTTGGTGAGGTAGGCCATGAAGCCGTCGACCTCGCCGTTGACGAGCGGCGCCGGGTCGTACTGGACGGGGACGATCGTCAGCTCGGAGGCGTCGATCTCGTTGGCGAGCAGGAAGGCGTCGAACAGGGTGCGGTTGGAGTCCTGCACGCCGATGCGCTTGCCGATGAGGTCTTCGGGGGTGGCGATGTCACCGCCCGCGGCGAGGGAGAGGATCGTGAACGGGTTGGCCTGGAAGGTCGCGCCGATGATCTTGAGGGGGGCACCCTCGCTGGCGACGGCCGAGCCGATCGACACGGCATCGCTCAGCGCGACATCCGCCGAGCCGCTGAGCAGCGGGGCGACGCCGGTCTCGGGTCCGGGGACGAGGTTGACCGACGAGAATCCCGCCTCCTCGTAGTAGCCGTTGGTGTCGGCGAAGTACTCGCCGGCGAACTCCTCGTTGAGGATCCAGCTGAGCTGAAGGGTCAGGTCGCCGAAGCCCTCCTCGCCCGCGGGCGACTCGGAGGCGTCGGAGCCGCTGCCGCCGGCGCAGGCGGTGAGGGCGAGGGCGGCCACGGCGAGGCCGGCGCCGACCGCGGCGAGGCGGCGGCGCGAGGTGCTGAAGCGGAATGTCATGTGCTGTGTCTCCATCAGGACGGTGTGTGCACTCGGGTACGTCGGCGGCCCAGAGCCTCGGCCGTGCCGACCTTGCAGACGCTATGCGATGTAGATTTCACGAACACTGGCGCGATGTTTCGGTGCCGTTACACCTCGCGGGCTGCCGCTGCGCCGACGGATGCACGACCACCGGCGCCCACGCCAACTCATGCGCACCCCGTGGCCACACCCGCACCATCGGTCGTGCAGATGTCGCCGCACGGCCGCTCCAGCGACCGCACGACGCCGCGCCGCTCAGTGCGGGTGACGGCCCATCCGGGCCGCGACCGCGGGCAGGTCCGCGTGGACGCGGGCCGTCGCCTCGCCCGCGAGCGGGTTGGTCGACGCGCCGTGATCGGACACGAGCACGCCCCCGACGTAGACCCGGGTGAGGTTGCGCAGGGTCGACGAGAGCACGTAGTTGCGCACGGGGTGCCACAGGGGGCCCATGTCGGGACGGCGCGGGTCGACGACGACGAAGTCGGCGAACTTGCCGACCTCGAGGCTGCCGACCCGGTCGGCGACCCCCATGATCTCGGCCGAGCCGAGGGTGTGCAGCCGCAGCACGAGTTCGGGCATCATCGAGAGCGGATCCTTCGTGCGTGCGCGCTGCATCGCGATGCCCATGCGCATGTTCTGCCACGGGTCCGACACGTCTGTGCAGGCCTGATCGTCGAGCCCGATGCCGACCTTCATGCCCATCGCGATCATCTCCGGCACGAGCGCGACACCCGACGCGAGACGTCCGTTCGAGGCGGGCTGCCACGACATCGCGGCGCCGCCGGCGGCGGCCTGCTCGATGATCTCGGGCGTGGTCTGGATGAAGTGCCCGAACATCATGCCCTCGCCGAGGGCCCCGGCATCCCGGTACAGGGCGAACTTCGACTGCTGCAGCGGCACGGCCTCGGGCGACTCGAGGAAGTGCGCCTGGTTGGTCACGCCGAATCGGCGCATCGCCTCGACCTCGAACTCCGCCGCTTCGGGACGCGGCGACCACTGCACCTGGCCCATGATCGACGCGCCCAGTGCGAAGTCGGGGTCCATCGCGCGGGTGTGCGCGACCGCGGCCTCGAAGCGCGCGAAGATCTCGTCATCGGACCCGACGGCGACATCCATGCCGATCGAGTCGACGAAGCGGAGCCCTGCGTCCAGGCATCCGTCGGCCTGACGGGTGTGGTACTCGGTGCCCCGCAGGGGCGCGTCGCCGACCCGCTTGCCGTCGACCATCGACTCCCACGCCTGCTGCGGGTCGGTGAAGTTATAGGCGGTCGTCACGCCGTTGGCGAGGAAGTCGAGCGAGCCGTGCAGCGTCGACCAGTACACGTCCTCGGCGCTCGCGTACGCGGTGAGGCCCAGCATCGAGTCGCACCAGCCGTAGAGGGTGTCGGCGACACCCAGCCCACGCAGGCCCGAGGTGAAGAGGTGGCTGTGACTCGAGACGAAGCCGGGCGCCACGAACGCGCCGTCGACGTCGAGCACCTCATCGGCGGTGGCGTCCGCCGGGTCGCCGGCGCCGATTCCCGCGATGCGGCCGTCCTCGACCCGCATCCACCCCCGCTCGATGTAGCCGGGGTCGTCGGTGCCCGCGGGGATCGTGATGAGTCGGGCGTTGATGACGAGAAGAGACATGGATTCCTTCGGGTGGGCACAGCAGAGCGGGCGCGGATGGAGGCGCCTGATCGACGCTACGGGATGTCGATTACACGAACATCGGCCACCGTGTTTCGAGGCCGTTACGACCGAGGGGATGCTGCCGCCCGGGCCTCGAGCGACGCCATCACGAACGCGGCGAGGGGGTCGGCGTCGGTGTGGTTCTCGATCCGGTCGTCGGCGGCGGTGATCGTCACGACGGCGTCGGCGTGGAACAGCAGGAGCTGACCGTACGCCCCGTGCAGGCGCCAGCCGGCGCCGGGCCCACCCCATCCCGCGAGCGCATACCGGTCGTACCCGGGATCGGAGCCCGCGACCACCCAGTCCGCGTGCATGCCGTCGATCCACTCGGCGCCGACGACTCGGCGGCCCTCCCACACGCCGCGATCGCGGATGAGACGGCCGATGCGGGCGACCTCCGCCGTGCGCAGCGCGACGCCGCCGCCGGCCGCGATCCCGCCGTTCGGGCATCGCGCCCACTCGACGGCGTCGATGCCGAGGGGGTCTAACAGGCGCGACTGCGCCCATGCGCCGACGTCGCCGACGACCGCCGCGAGCGCGCGCATCGCGGTGTAGGTGCTCGCGCCCGCGTACTGGAAGACCCGTCCGCGGCTCGGCCGGCCGAGGAACTCGACCGCGAGATCGGGCCAGTCGGTGAGCATCGTGGCAGACCAGGGCATGTCGATGCCGCTCGACATCGTGAGGAGGTGGCGCATCGTGACGCGCTCGACGCCCGCGCCGAGCGCGACCCTCGGCAGACAGGCCGCGACGGGGGCATCGAGCGACAGCATCCCCTCGTCTGCGGCGATGCCGGCGGCGATGACGCAGAGTCCCTTGGCGATCGACTGGATGTCGCGACGGACGTCCGCGGTGAAGGCGTGCTCGGCGGTGTCGCCGCCGACGAGCACGTGGACGCCGTGGGCCGTGAAGCCCGTGCGGCGGATCTCGGCGACGATGTCGTCGAGGATGCTGTCGGCCGCGGTCATCGCACCAGTCTCACAGCGGGCATCCGCGGTCGCCCCGCGAGCGCAGCGAGACGAAACGCCACACCCCAACCGCGTTTCGACTCGCCTTCGGCTCGCTCAACGCCCAGGCCCCGCGAGCGCAGCGAGACGAAACGCCCGGTTGCCCGCCTCACCGCGGCTCGGCGGCCAGGTGCAGCACCGATTCGGCGAGCGCGCGGATGCCGAGCGCGACGTCGGCGGAGCTGACCGCCTCGTCGGGGTGGTGGCTGATGCCGTCGGGATTGCGCAGGAACAGCATGCCGACGTCGGTGATCGCGCCGATCGACATGCCGTCATGCCCTGCCGGGCTGAAGAGCGTCGCCGGGTCGTCCGGGATGTCGGGCAGCGCGCCGCGGATCCCCTCGCGCACGACGTCCTGCAGCAGCGGGGCGCACATCACGGCGGGCGCGTTGTGCACTTCGCGGGCCCGCCAACGCAGGCCGCGCCGACCCATGATCCCGTCGAGATCGCGCGAGATCGCACTCCACACCCGGTCGCGGGACTCGTCGAACTCGCCGCGCAGATCGAGGCTGAAATGCGCCTCGCCGGGAACGATGTTGACCGCTCCGGGGAATGCCTCGAGCTGCCCGACCGTGCCGATGATGTGGTGCTCGGCGGCGCAGATGCGCTCGACCGCGAGCGCCGCCTCGCTCGCCCCGAGCAGGGCGTCGCGGCGCATGTCGTAGGGCGTGCCGCCGGCGTGGCGGGCCTCGCCCTCGACGACCAGCTGGAATCTGCGCGCGCTGGCGATCGACGACACGACAGCGAGCGACTCGCCGCGTCGGTCGAGCTGCGGGCCCTGCTCGATGTGCGCCTCGAGGTAGCCGACGAGCTCGTCGGACCGGCGCGCGGCCTCGCCGACCCGCCCGGGATCGAGCCCGAATTCGAGGTACGCCTGGCGGAGCGTCGTGCCGTCGGCATCCGTCAGCTGCCACCAGTCGTCGTCCCACGTGCCGGCCACGGCCGACGATCCCAGCAGCGCCTTGCCGAACCGTGTGCCCTCCTCATCGGAGAACGCGACGACCTCGATCGCGAACGGCAGTGGCGACACGCTTCCGCGGCCATCCGGCCCCGGAACGCGAAGCAGCCGCACCACCTCGAGGGCCATCAGCACGCCGACGATGCCGTCGAAGCGGCCGGCGTCGGGCACCGTGTCGAGGTGCGAGCCGAGCATGAGGGTGGGCACGTCCGGCGTTTCGTCTCGCGCTCCGCGCGCGCTCGACGACCGCGGCGACCGCGCAGCGGCCCCGGAGCCCGTCGACCCCACGGCCCCGGAGCCCGTCGAAGGGGCGAGCCGCCCGATCTGGTTGCCCGCGGCGTCCTGCCGCGTCGTCATGCCGACCTCGCGCATCCACTCCGCGGCCAGGCGATTGACGCGCGCGTGCTCCGGCGACAGGTAGACCCGCTCGATCTGCCCGGGGGCGGCCGTGACGCGCGCGAGCTCGTCGCAGCGCGCCATGACGCGCCGGGCCGCGGTGGCGACCACGTCGGGGGTGAGATCGGGAAGCAGGGTGCGTGTCATCGCGCCTCACCGGCGTACACGTCGAGGGCCGCGTCCACTCCGCCACCGACCGGCACGCGCGCGCCGAAGCGACGCAGCACCTGCTCGAGGGCCGCGAGAGTCGTGAGCACGGCGTCCTTGCGGGCGTTGTACCCCATCGTGCCGATGCGCCACACGCGCCCGTGCAGCGGACCGAACGAGGTGCCGATCTCGATGCCGAAGTCATCGAGCATCGCCTGGCGCGCAGCATCCCCCGCCACACCCTCGGGAATCTCGACGGCGACGACGTTCGACATCTTGTGCGCCACGTCGCCGAACACGACAAGACCGAGCCCGCGCACGCCCGCGAGCATCGCCTCGCCGTGCAGCACGTGGCGCGTGATGACGGCGTCGCGACCCTCGCCCAGCAGCACGCGGGCGCACTCCCGGGCCCCGTAGAGCATCGAGGTCGCCTCGGTGTGGTGGTTCAGGCGCCGCGGACCCCAGTAGTCCAGGATCATGCCCAGGTCGAAGTAGTTGGAGCGCACGAAGTCGGGAGCGTCCTCGTCGCCGGGTTCGCGGATGCCGGCCTCGATCTTCTTCCGCGACCGGATCACGCCGACGGCCCGCTCCGAGAGGGTGATGGGCGCAGATCCGGAGGGCCCGCCCAGGCACTTCTGCAGCCCGGCCGTCGCCGCATCCAGGCCCCAGGCATCCGCTTCGAAAGGATTGCCGCCGAGCGATGCGGTGGCGTCGGAGTAGAACAGCACGCCGTGGCGCGCACAGATCTCGCCGATCTCGTCGAGGGGCTGCAGCATGGTCGTCGACGTGTCGCCCTGCACGAGGCCGAGCAGATGGGGCTTGACCCGCACGATCGCCTCTTCGATCGCGGCGGGAGTGAACACCTGCCCCCACGGGACCTCGATCGTGTGCACCTCCGCCATGGCGCGCTCGGCGATCTCGGCGAGCAGGTGCCCGAATCGCCCGAACACCGGCACGAGCACTCGGTCACCGGGGCGGATGAGCGAGATCATCGCCGCCTCGATGCCGGCCCGGGACGTGCCGTCGATCAGCAGGGTCGCGTCGTTCTCCGTCGCCCAGACCTGGCGGTAGAGGGCCTGCGTCTCGGCCATCGTGCCCGTCATGAACGGGTCGTACTGGCCGACGAGCTGCGCCGACATCGCGGTGAGCACGCTCGGATACGCCGAGATGGGGCCCGGGCCCATGAGCAGGCGGGCGGGCGGGGCGATCGGTCCGGGCAGGTCGGTCACGGGGCATCCTTCGGGGCGGGGACGAGGTCGGCGGCGGCACGGGCGAGGCGGCGCGCCAGGCGAACGAGGGCGATGTCGGTGCCTGCGCGCGCGATCAGGCTGATGCCGACGGGCGCGGGGCCGAGCGTGGAGGGCACGGTCAGCAGCGGGATCGAGATGGCGGGCATGCCGCCGATCGCGGCGGGCGTTGTCATGCGCAGCGTCGCGGTGCGGACGGCATCGACCCGCTCGCCGCGGTGCGTGCGCATGGGCGCGGGCCCCGGCACCGTCGGCATGATCAGCACGCTCTCGTGGGTGGCGTCGTGCAGCCGCTCGCGCAGGCGGTCGACGGTGTGCCGCGCCGCCTGCTCGGCCTCGGGCGTCACCTCGGACGCGATGCGGAATCGCTCCGCGACCGCCGCGCCGACCGCGCCGGGGTGCTCACGCAGCCAGTCGCCGTTGTTGCGCCACGCCTCGGCACCCTGCACGGCGCGGAACGCCGCGACGTACTCGTCGGGATCGCCGAGGGATGCTGTCGCCACAGCGGGCGCGTCGCTCGCTCCCTCGAGGGCGCCGAGGAGGCGCTCGAAGGCGGCCCGCGTCTCGGGCTCTACGGAATCGAGCATCTCGGCCGGCACGGTGAAGCTCCACGGCAGGTCGCGGCCGGACTCGCCGAAGACGCTCTCGGTCGACTCCGACCCGTCGTAACTCAGGCACCAGTCGACGACCTTCTGCAGGGTCTCACCGTCGCGGGTCAGCCAGCCGATCGTGTCGAACGTCTGCGCGAGAGGCAGCAGTCCCTGCCTCGGCACGAGCCCGTGCGTCGTGCGCAGGCCCCACAGACCCTGGTACGACGCCGGCACCCGGATGGACCCGGCGGTGTCGGTCGCGAGGCCGATCTGCGCCTGCCCCGTCGCGACCGCCGTCGCCGGGCCGCTCGACGAGCCGCCGGGCAGGGCGCCCGGCAGCGCTCCGTTCGGGGGCGTGCCGTAGTGCGCATTGTCGCCGGCGACCGAGTACGCGAACTCGTCGGTGCGGGCGATGCCGCGCAGCGACGCGCCGGCGCGGAGCAGGTCCGACACCGCGGCGGCGGTCGTCGACTCGGCGCGCGCCGAGTCGAGATAGGTGGGATTGCCGGCGCCGATGCGGTAGCCCTTGATCGCGAAGAGGTCCTTGACCGCGACGGTCAGACCCTCGAGCGGACCCTCCCACGCACCCTGGAAGAGCGGGTCGCCGACCGTGCGCCACACCGAGCGGTCGAGCGCCTGCGCGCGGGGCGTGACATGGGCCGCCGTGATCAGCCAGTGCCCGTCGACGCGCTCCCACACCTGGGTCTGCAGCCCCGTGCCGCCCCCGACGTAGCGCGAGATCGACACGAGCAGCGCCACATCGGGCGCCAGTTCGCGGTACTCGATGCGCTCGATCGTGCGCGGCGGGACTCCCCCGCGCACGCCGCGGAAGGCGCTGATCGCGTCGTGCCCGACCAGCAGGCCCGCGGCATCCCCTCGCATCGTCTCGGCGCCCGGGGCGAAGGCCGCGTCGAGCGCATCCAGGTCGTTGGCGATGATCGCGCGCTCGTACGCGTCGAAGGCCTGGCGCAGATCCGCCGGGACATGCTCGGCGCCTCGGGCGAGCGCATTCGTCATCGTGTGCCGCCCGTCTTCGCAGCAGGAGATGCGCCCGGAGCAGGAGATGCGCCCGGAGCAGGAGAATTCCCGGTCATCTCTCCTGTTCCCGTCGAATGTCCTGTTCTGGCCACACCCGCGACGGGTGCGGCCGGCCGCGGCACCCCCGCGAAGTCCGCCTCCCGGATGCGCGCGTGCACACCGCAGACGATGTCGACCACCTGCGAGATGTCGAAGTCGGTCGCGGCGCTCAGGTACGCGTACGCGAGGTGCTCCTCGAGCCCCCACCGCGCCCGGATCAGCGAGATCGCCGCCCGCACGCAGCGGCGCATGGCTTCGCCGAGATCGGGATCCAGCCCCGTCGGCACGAGGTACTCGGACGTGCGCACGAGCGGCCCCGTGATCTCGCCGAACTCGGCGAGCGCCTCGCCCCGCGGCACGACGTCGAAGCGCAGCGTCGCGCGGAGCGAGGCCTCGAGGGCCGTGAGGGCGACCTCGCCGTCGCCCTGCGCGAAGTGCGGGTCTCCGACGTACGCGAGCGCCCCCTCGACCTGCACGGGCAGGTAGAGCACGGTCCCCACGACGAGCAGGTTGATGTCGATGTTGCCGCCGTGCTCGCCGGGCGGCACCGAGTGCGGGCGCTGGTCGCCCGCCACGGCGACGCCCATCGTGCCGAGGAACGGCGCGAGCGGAAACTCCACGACACCCGGCCCTCCCTCGGTGACGGGCAGCACGCCGACGAGGCCGCCCTCGCGCGACTGCACGGGAGTGAAGACGCTGACGTTGTGCTCGCCGCGCGGCAGCTCGCCCACGAGTGCGCCCTTGCCGTGGCGGTTCGAGATCACGCCGTACGGCACGCGGGGCGCAAGATCCAGCACGGTGATCTTCAGCAGGTCACCCGGCTGCGCACCCTCGACGCGGATGGGACCCGTGACGACGTGCGGTCCGTCGGCGAGCGTGTCACGGCTCAGGGTCGCGGCGATGTCGACCGCGTCCGTGAGGACGGCGGCAGCATCCACGCCCTTGCCGGTGAAGTACGCGAGCGGATCCTTGCCCTGGTCCTCGAGGATCCCCTCGTGACTGACGGTGTCGATCGTGACGCTCTGGCCCGCGGCGATGGTCAGCACCGCGGCGTCGCGCGCACAGGGCAGCCGCCCCCAGAGCACCGTGTCGGGGGATGCTGCCAGGTAGTGATCGCCGGGAGTCTCGCCCACGCCCGGCTGCAGGATCGGAAAGTTCACGCGCCCTCCTCGTCGCTCGCGCCGGGGAGCGTCGACTCGGCGCCGGCGGCCAGGATCTCACGCCCGCGGCGCGCGATCACCCCGTCCTCGGGACCGTACACCCGCTCGCCGGCGAGGTACGTCGCGTGCACGACGCCCGCAAGGGTGCGCCCGTGCCACGGCGACATCTTGTTGCGGTACTGCAGGGTGGCGGCATCCACCGTCCATTCCTCGTCGGGCGCGAACACCGCGAGGTGCGCGGGGGCGCCGACCGCGATCACACCGGCACCCGCGAGTCCCGCGACCCGCGCCGGACCCGTGGTGACGTAGGGCAGCAGCGTCTCGAGCGCGATGCCGCGGCGGCGGGCCTCGGTCCACACCGACGCGAATCCGGTCTGCAGCCCGGCGATCCCGCCCCATGCGAGCCCGAAGTCGCCCTCGCCGCGGCCCTTGAGCTCTGCGGACGAGGGCGAGTGGTCGCTCACGATCGCGTCGATCGTGCCGTCGAGCACGCCCTGCCAGAGCAAGTCGCGATTGTGTGCGTCGCGGATCGGCGGGCAGCACTTGAACTCGGCGGCCGAGTCCGGAACCTCTTCTGCGGTGAGGGTGAGGTAGTGCGGGCACGTCTCGATGCTCAGGCGCACGCCCTCGGCCTTGGCGGCGCGCACATCGGCGAGCGCGCCCGCATCCGAGACGTGCACGATGTGGGCGCGGGCGCCCGTGCGACGCGCGGCCTCGATCACGCGTCGGATCGCGTCGCGCTCGCTCACGGGCGGCCGGGAGGCGAGGAACGCGTCGTACCGCGGGCCGAGCGGACCCTCCTCGCCGAGCTGCGCCGGGTCCTCGGCATGCACGATGAGCAGGCCGTCGAAGGCCGCGATCTCGGTCAGGGCCGCCTCGAGATGCTCGGCGTCGAGGCTCTCGAACTCGTCGATGCCCGAGGGCGAGAGGAAGCACTTGAACCCGACGACCCCCGCCGTGGCGAGTTCGGCGAGCGCGCCGAGATTTTCGGGAACAGCACCGCCCCAATAGGCCACGTCGACCGCCAGCTTGCCTCGCGACGCGGCCCGCTTGGCCTCGAGCGCCGCAACGCTCGTCGTGACGGGAACGCTGTTCAGCGGCATGTCGACGAGTGTCGTGATCCCCGCCGCCGCCGCGGCCGCGGTGCCCGTCGCGAAGCCCTCCCACTCCGTCCGCCCGGGTTCGTCCAGGTGCACGTGCGAATCGACGAGGCCCGGCAACAGGGTCACGTGATCGGGCAGCACGACGACGTCGCCCGGGGTCACACCATCCGGGTCGTACGCGTCGACCGCGGTGATGCGCCCGCCCTCGACGTGCACCACGGCGGGACGGAACACTCCGTCGATGAAGACACGACGCGCGGCGAGGGCGCGCGGGGCGTCGGGAAGAGCGGTCATGGCACCCACGCTAGGCGGCCCGCGTTTCCCGGATGTTACCCACAGCAACATTCGCGAAACGTGCCGCGGGTAACGTGACGTCGTGCTCCTTCAGGATTTCAACACCGTGGATGCTGCCGAGGCGGCCGCCCTCGTCCGCGTCTGGGCCGACATCCCGAGCTTCGTCGACGGCATCGTCGCGTCGCGGCCCTACACCTCGGTCGACGAGGTCGCCGCGCGGGCATCGCAGCTCGCCGCGGCGTGGGACGAGGCCGACCTGGACGCGGCGCTCGCGCACCACCCCCGCATCGGCGAGAAGCCCACGGCGTCCGGCGCCGAGGGCGACGCCTCCCGCCGGGAGCAGGCATCGATGGCCTCGGCGGGCGAGGATACGACCGCACGGATCGCGGACGGAAACGCCGAGTACGAGCGCCGGTTCGGCCGTGTCTTCCTGATCCGGGCGGCCGGCCGCGCTCCCGAAGAGATGCTCGCCGAGCTCGAGCGCCGGCTCGCGAACGACCCCTCCGACGAGTGGCGCGAAGCCGCTGCGCAACTCGGGGAGATCGCGGTGCTGCGCCTGCGCGGCGCCGTGACGGACGACAGGATGGGCGCATGAGACCGCACCTGACCACCCACGTGCTGGACGCCGCGACGGGTTCGCCCGCACCGGGCGTCGCCGTTGCGCTGGCCACAGCATCCGGAACGCCCGTCGCCGAGGCGACCACCGACGCCGACGGGCGCGCGGGCCTCGGCCCGGAGCAGCTCGACGCGGGCGTCTACGCCCTGACCTTCGCGACGGGCGCGTACTTCGCGGCGCAGGGCGTCGACACCTTCTACCCTTCGGTCACCGTGACGTTCAGCGTCGAGGTCGCGGACGACGGCACCAGCAGGCACTATCACGTGCCACTGCTGCTGAGCCCGTTCGCCTACTCGACCTACCGCGGCAGCTGAGCGCCGCGGGCAACGTTCGGAGGATCCCCATGAAGGTCATCGTCATCGGCGCCGGCATCGGCGGCACGAGCGCCGCGATCGCGCTGCAGCGCCTCGGGCACGAGGTCGTCGTCTACGACAGGATGCGCGAGAACAAACCGGTCGGGGCGGCGCTGTCGCTGTGGTCGAACGGCGTCAAGGTGCTCAACTGGCTGGGCCTTCGTGACGAGGTCGCAGCCCTCGGCGGCCTCATGGACGACATGGCCTACTACGACGGACACACCGGCGAGACGCTCTGCCGCTTCAGCCTCGACCCCGTCACCGTGCAGACGGGCCAGCGCCCGTATCCCGTCGCCCGCGCCGAGCTGCAGGCGCTGCTCATGGAGCGCGTCGGCATGCCGAACATCCACCTGTCGATGCAGCTGGTCGGCATCGAGCAGCACGAGGACGGCGTCACGGCGACCTTCGCCGACGGATCGACCGACACCGCCGACATGCTCATCGGCGCCGACGGTGCGCGTTCGTTCACGCGCGACTACATCACCGCCGCGCGCGGCCTTGCCCCGATCGAACGCACGTATTCGGGGTACACGAACTTCAACGGGCTCGTCCCGGCCGACCCCGCCGTGGGCCCGCTCGACCAGTGGACGACATACGTCGCCGACGGCAAGCGCTGCGCCGTGATGCCCGTCGCGGGCGACCGCTTCTACTTCTTCGTCGATGTGCCGCAGCCCGCGGGCGTCCCCTATGACCGGGCCGAGGGCGCGGCACCGCTGCGCGAGGCGTTCGGCAACTGGGCGCCCGGCGTGCAGGTGCTGCTGGATTCCATCGATCCCGAGGTGTCCCTCAACCGCGTCGAGATCTGGGACATCGACCCCTTCGACACATGGGTGCACGGACGTGTGGCTCTCCTGGGCGACTCGGCCCACAACACCGCACCCGACATCGGTCAGGGCGCGTGCTCGGCACTCGAGGACTCGTTCGCCCTTGGCATCGTGTTCGCCACGAACACGCTCGGCGTCGAGGACTCGCTGCAGCGGTACGAGAAGATCCGCGCCGAGCGGGCCGGCGAGCTCGTCGCGCGGGCGCGCAAGCGCGCGTGGGAGACGCATGCCTTCGACCCGGCGGCGACGCAGGAATGGTACGACGGCCTGCGTACCGAGGACGGCACGGGCATCATCCGCGGCATCGTGGGCAACATCGTCGACTCCCCCGTCAACCTCGGCGGCGGCATCCTGACCTGACGCGCTGCTGTCGCGGCGCGGCGCGCGGCGTTCGTTCCCTCGGTCTTTGCGGCGCGGCGTTCGTTCCCTCGGTCTTTGCGGCGCGGCGCGCGTTCACGCCCTCACCCGTTGCCGAACCCACATTTTTGCAGCGAACCACCAGCCGACGCGTGGTGGCTCGCTGCAAAAATGTGGGTTCGGCGCGTGGCGGCACGGTCCAACCCCACCGCGAGCGGGCGACGGGATGCTGTCGCCCGCCGCATCACGGACGTTCGGGCGGCGCGGGGGCCCCAGCATCCCGATCGGTGTCGAGCACGTGCGTCGGGATCAGTCCCGTGCCCTCGGCCTGCGGGTGCACGAGCGCCGCCGCGGCGGGCCCGCGCACGGCGTCGGACGCGTCGAGTTTGGGATCGGCGGCGTGGTCTCGGCGCATCTCGTCGGAGTTGAGCAGCAGGTTCAGCAGGATCGCCGTGATCGCGCCGGCGCTGATGCCCGAGTCGAAGATGAGGGTGAACCACTCGGGGAACTGGTCGTAGATCGTCGGGGTGACCGTCGGCAGCAGCGCGACGCCGACCGAGATCGCCACGATCAGCACGTTCTTGTTGTTGAAGTGCACCTTCGCCAGCGTGCGGATGCCGGACGCCGCCACCATGCCGAACAGTGCGATGCCCGCTCCACCCAGCACCGCCCTCGGCACGCCCTCGACGATCGCCGAGATCTTGGGGATCAGCCCGAGCACGACGAGGATCACGCCGGCCGCCGTCGCGACCCATCGCGAGCGCACGCCCGTGAGCGAGACGAGTCCGACGTTCTGCGCGAAAGCCGTGTAGGGGAATGTGTTGAACACGCCGCCGATGACCGTGCCGAGGCCGTCGGCGCGCAGACCGTCGGCGAGCTGCCGCCGGTTGACAGGCTTTTCGACGATCTCGCCGACGGCGATCATGTCGCCGGTCGTCTCGGTCATGATGACGATGCCGACGATGATCATCGACACGATCGAGGCGACCTGGAAGGTCGGCAGGCCGAAGTGGAAGGGCGTCACGACGCCGAACCATGCGGCCTCGCCCACGTGCGACCAGTCGACCATTCCCGGCACGAAGAGCGCCGCGATGGTTCCGACCAGGAGTCCGAGCAGCACCGACACCCGCTGGAGGGCGGGCGGCGCGAACCGCTCGATCAGCACGATGAACAGCAGCGTGCCGACCGCGAACCCGACATTGATCGGCGGTGCACCCTCGGTCGACCCGTCGACGATCCAGCCCGCGGCGACCCGCATGAGCGAGAGGCCGATGATCAGGATGACCGTGCCCGTCACGATCGGCGGGAAGAAGCGCAGCAGCTGCGCGAAGAACGGCGCGATCAGGATCATGAACAGACCGCAGGCGATCGTCGCCCCGAAGATCGCCTGGATGCCCTCGCTCTGACCGATCGCGATCATCGGGCCGACCGCGGCGAACGTGACGCCCTGCATCAGCGGCAGCCGCACGCCGAAGCGCCAGAATCCGACCGACTGGATGATCGTCGCGATGCCGGCGACGAAGAGGTCGGCGCTGATCAGGAACGCCATGTCCTCTGCGGAGTACCCGAGCGCGCCGCCGACGATCAGCGGCACGGCGACGGCGCCCGCATACATCGCGAGCACGTGCTGCAGCCCGAGGGGGAACAACCGGGCGAGAGGCGGGATGCTGTCGACCGTGTTGGCCTGAGCGCGCGCCGCGCGCGCGGCCTTCTTATCCGTCGCGTCGGACGTGCCCGGTTCGGTGTCTGTGGTCGCCATGCGCTGCTCCGGTCTCGCGAGGGAAGGACGGTTGCGGCAGAGACGGCGACGTGCCCGCCGCGGTGCTTGGGTGCGACCGTAGGGCCGCGCTGCAGACGACGCCAGGCGCGGCGGGCGATCGTCGCGGACTCTTCACACCGGCGTTACGCCGACGCAATCCACGCCCTCGGGCGGCAGGGCCGGAGCGCGGCGCCCTCAGCGCGGCGGGCCGGGCCGCGCCGCGCACGGCGTACGCCCGGCCGGCGGGCCACGGGCCGCGGACGGCGAACCGACATTTTTGCAGCGAACCACCATCCGACGCCTGGTGGCTCGCTGCAAAAAAAGTGGGTTCGGCGCGAACGAGAGGCGCCCCGCACGCCTCAGGCGTGGAAGACCGCGTGCACGTCCTCGCCCGCAAGCGCCCGCCCGCCGAGGTCGTCGAGCTCGATCAGCACCGCGGCGCCCGCGACGACACCGCCGAGCGAGGCCACGAGCGTGCGTGCGGCCCCGATCGTGCCCCCGGTCGCCAGGACGTCGTCGAGCAGCAGCACCCGGCATCCGGCCGGTATGTCGTCGTGCGCCTCGATCGTCGCCGTGCCGTACTCGAGGGCGTAGTCGACGGATGCCGCGGGCCGGGGCAGCTTGCCGGCCTTGCGGATCGGCACGAGGCCGACGGCCGCGACCGTCGCGGCGGCTCCTGCAAGCAGGAAACCGCGGGCCTCGATGCCCGCGACGACATCGAAGCGCCCCGCGAACGGCGCGAGCATCGCCTCGATCGAGGCGCGCAGTCCGGCCGCATCGGCCAGCAGGGGCGTGATGTCGCGGAACAGGATGCCGGGGCTCGGATAGTCGGGAATGACGCCGATCAGGGACTCGGCGCGCGCGAGGGCATCGGGTTCGGGCACGACGTTCACCCTAGCGGCGGGCGGTGTTCCGACCCAGGCGGTCAACATTCCGGAGACTTCGACCCCGCACCCGCGTCAACCCCCGAAACGACGCGGGCCCGCCGCCGGCACCATCGCGTTCATCCGGAATGTTGTGCGCTTCGCGCCCGCAAGGCCGCCGCGGAGGGTCCATGCAAGCGCTTGCATTACCCTGGGGCGCATGACTTTCACGCAGGAGAACACGTCCGCCCTGCACGCGGATGCCGCCCCCGGCGCCGAGTGGTGGCGCAGCGCCGTGATCTACCAGATCTATCCCCGCTCGTTCGCCGATGCCTCGGGTGATGGCATCGGCGACCTGCCGGGCATCACGAGCCGGCTCGACGACCTGCAGACGCTCGGCGTCGACGCCATCTGGCTGAGCCCGTTCATGACCTCCCCGCAGAAGGACGCCGGCTACGACGTCGCCGACTACTGCGACGTCGATCCGATCTTCGGCACGCTCGCCGACTTCGACGACATGCTCGAGGCGGCGCACGCACGCGGCATCCGCGTCATCGTCGACCTCGTCCCCAACCATTCCTCCGACCAGCACGAGTGGTTCCAGGCGGCGCTGGCGGCCGAACCCGGCAGCCCCGAGCGCGCGCGCTACATGTTCCGTGACGGCAAGGGGGAGCACGGCGAGCTGCCGCCCAACAACTGGGAGTCGGTGTTCGGCGGGCCGGCCTGGACCCGCGTCGAAGAGCAGGACGGCACCCAGGGCCAGTGGTACCTGCACCTGTTCGACACCTCCCAGCCCGACTTCGACTGGTCGAACGAAGAGGTGCGCGAGATGTTCCGCGGTGTCCTGCGGTTCTGGCTCGACCGTGGCGTCGACGGATTCCGGGTGGATGTCGCGCACGGCCTGATCAAGAAGCCGGGCCTGCCCGACTACACCCCGCCCGCCGAGGCCGATTCGATGGGTGGCGCCGAGGCCGATGTGCCGTACTGGGGCCAGCCCGCCGTGCACGATGTCTACCGCGACTGGAACACCGTGCTGGCCGCCTACCCGGGCGACCGCGCGCTGTGCGCCGAGGCGTGGCTTCCCACACCCGACAAGACGGCCCTGTGGGTGCGTCCGGACGAGATGCACCAGGCGTTCAACTTCCCGTATCTGCAGACCGAGTGGGATGCCGCGGCCCTCCGCGAGGTCGTCGACGAGTCCCTGCGCGCCTTCCCCGCGGTCGGGGCCCCGAGCACATGGGTGCTCTCGAATCACGACGTCGTGCGCCACGCGTCGCGCCTTGCGCTGACGGCCGAGAACCCGCAGGGCCACGGCATCGGCCCGGACTCGCCCGGGCAGCCGATCCCCGAGGTGGGCCTTCGCCGCGCCCGCGCGGCGACGACGCTGATGCTGGCGCTGCCCGGCTCTGCCTACCTGTATCAGGGCGAGGAGCTCGGCCTGCCCGAGGTCATCGACCTGCCCGCCGACTCGCGTCAGGATCCGACGTGGTTCCGCACCAAGGGCGAGCGCTACGGGCGCGATGGATGCCGGGTGCCGATCCCGTGGACGTCCGAGGCGCCCGCGTACGGGTTCAGCGAGACCGGAGAGGCATGGCTGCCGCAGCCCGCCGAGTGGGCGACCCTCGCCCGCGACGTGCAGGCCGGGGCCGAGGGTTCGACGCTCGAGCTGTACACCGCTCTGCTGAGCGCCCGGCGCGATCACGGTCTCGGCACGGGCGCGCTGCGCTGGCTCGACGGCTACGGCGACGATGTGCTGGCCTTCCGCAACGGCGGCGTCACCGTCGTCGCCAACGTCGGCGCCGAACCCGTCGAGCTGCCGGCGGGTGCGCGGGTGATCGTCGCCAGCGGCCCGCTCGATGGCGGAACGCTGCCCGCCGACACCGCGGTGTGGGTCGAGTCCGGGGCCTGAGCGCCGGATGCCGGCGACGCCGGAGGGCGAACGGCCCGAGGTGAGCGACTCGTGGTGAGCATCAACGACGTCGCCCGCCTCGCGGGGGTCTCGACCGCGACGGTGTCGCGGGCGCTGTCGGGCCGCGGGCAGGTCTCGCCGGAGGCGCGCATGCGGGTGGCGGCGGCCGCGACGCAGCTGGGATACGTCGTCCAGGCAGCGGCATCGAGCCTGGCGTCGGGTCGTACCCGCAACATCGGCGTGCTCGTTCCGCACCTGGATCGATGGTTCTTCAGCACCGTGTTGAGCGGGATCGCCGCCGCCCTCGCCCGGCGCGGCTACGACATCACGCTCTATGCGCTCACCGACGATCCTCACGCTCGGCGCGAGATCTTCTCGACGTTCCTGCGGCGACAGCGTGTCGACGGGGTGATCGCCATCTCGCTCGAGCTCGGCGACCACGAGTCCGCCGAGCTGGCCGCGATCGGCATCCCGATCATCGGTCTCGGCGGCCCCAATCCCCTCTTCCCCTCGCTGACCGTCGACGACGTCGCCGTGGCGCGCGCGGCGACCGCTCATCTGGTGGCACTCGGGCATCGGGAGATCGCCCACATCGGGGCGAGTCCCGAGTTCGACATCGACTTCCACATTCCCACGCACCGGCGCCGCGGGTTCGAGGTCGTGCTCGCCGAGGCAGGGGTGTCCCCGCGCCCCGAACTCTACGAACCCGCGGATTTCACCGTCGAGGGCGGCTTCGGCGCCATCGCGCGGCTGCTCGACCGCCCGAACACGCACCCGACCGCCGTGTTCGCGGCGAGCGACGAGATGGCGATCGGCGCCGTGCTCGGCGCGCGGGATCGCGGCGTGCGCGTGCCCGAGGACCTCTCGGTGATCGGCGTCGACGGCCACGAGCTCGGCGAGTTCTTCGGGCTGACCACGATCGACCAGTTCCCGCGCGGACAGGGCGAGCGGGCGGCCGAGGCGATGCTCGCGATGCTCGAACCGACGACGGATGCCGGGGCCACAGCATCCCCCGCCGTGGTGGGTGATCTGCCCTTCGAACTCGTCACGAGGCAGACGACGGCGTGGGCGCCGGACGTAGGCTCGGTCGCATGAGCATCGATCTCGAGGCACTGTACATCGACCTGCACACGCATCCGGAGCTGTCGTTCCAGGAGACCCGCACCGCATCGGTCGCGGCCGGGCATCTGCGCGATCTCGGATTCGAGGTCGAGGAGGGCGTGGGCATCACCGGCGTCGTGGGGGTGCTGCGAAACGGCGACGGACCCGTCGTATGGCTGCGCGCCGACATGGACGCCCTGCCCGTCGAGGAGCAGACCGGCCTGCCGTACGCGAGCACGCGGCGCGCGTTCAACCCGCAGGGCGTCGAGGTACCGGTGATGCACGCGTGCGGACACGACATGCACATCACGGCGCTGATCGGTGCGCTCGAGCGGCTCGTCGCGGCGCGCACCGAGTGGACCGGCACGATCGTCGCCGTGCTGCAACCCGCCGAGGAGTTCGGCGCGGGCTCGCGAGCCATGCTCGACGATGGGATGCTGGAGCGCTTTCCCCGCCCGGACGTCGTGCTGGGCCAGCACGTCACCCCGTTGCCGATCGGCACCGTCGGGGTGCGCCCGGGCACGCAGATGGCCGCATCCGACGGTCTCACCGTGACGATGTTCGGTCGCGGCGGACACGGTTCGCGCCCGCACGCGACGGTCGACCCGGTCGTCATGGCGGCCGCGACAGTCATGCGGCTGCAGACGATCACGTCGCGCGAGATCGATCCCCGGCACGTCGCGGTGGTGACGGTCGGGTCGATCCATGCGGGCCTCAAGCACAACATCATCCCCGCGGACGCGCGCCTCGAGCTGAGCCTGCGCTACCCCGATGATGAGACGCGCGACCGCGTGCTCGAGAAGGTCGAGCGCATCGTGCACGCCGAGGCGCAGGCCTCGGGGGCACCCGAGCCGCCGCTGATCACGACCGACCACACTCTGCCGCCGACGATCAACGACGCCGCAGCGACCGCGCGCGTCGCCGCGGCGATCGAGGGCGCGCTCGGGGCGGGCAGCGTCGTCGACCCGGGCATGTTCACGGGCAGCGAGGACGTGTCGTGGTTCGCCCGCGACGCCGGCGTGCCCCTCGTGTTCTGGTTCTGGGGCGGCGTGGACCCCGCCGTGTACGCGGCCGCAGCAGCCGCCGGCACGGTGGAGCGCGACATCCCGACCAATCATTCACCCTTCTTCGCGCCTGTCGCGGGCCCCACGATCGATGTCGGCGTCGCGGCGATGGTCGCGGCCGCGCGCGAGTTCCTGGCCTGACGTTTCGGGTTCGGCGGGCCGCCCCGTCGAGCTCCCCGGCCCTGCCGCCCCGGCGCCCTCCCCTCGGCGTTGGGGCGTTGAAATCACCGTGGGGCGTGCTGCTCCGCGCCCCAACGTGGTTCTGACGCCCCAACGCCGACAGATGCCCCTACGCCGACAGACGCCCCAACGCCGACAGATGCCCCGCGGCGCACACGAACGCGCGCGCCCGCACGCACAGCCGCACGCCCCGGGCCTGCGGGCGCGGCGTAGCCTGGAGGGATGAGCACCCCCCGAACGCTCGACGTGGCCGCCGTGCGCGCCGATTTCCCGATTCTCGGCAGGATGCTGCACGACCATCCGCTCGCGTATCTCGATTCCGCGGCGACCAGCCAGAAACCCCGCGCCGTGCTCGACGCCGAGCGCGCGTTCTTCGAATCCGACAACGCGGCCGTCCACCGCGGCGCCCACACCCTGGCCGCCGACGCGACCGAGGCCTTCGAAGATGCCCGAACGACAGTGGCGGGGTTCATCGGCGCCGATGCCGAGAACCTCGTCTGGACGAGCGGCGCGACCGCCGGCCTCAACCTCGTCGCGTATGCGATCGGCAACGCTTCGGCCGGTCGCGGTGGCCGGCCGGCCGCCCGTATGCGCCTCTTCGCGGGTGACGAGATCCTCGTCACCGAAGCCGAGCATCACGCCAACCTCATCCCGTGGCAGGAGCTTGCGGCCCGGACGGGCGCGCGGCTGCGTCACATCCCCGTGCACGACGACGGCACCCTCGATCTCGAGACCGCCGCCCGGTTGCTCACCGATCGCACGCGGGTCGTCGCGTTCCCGCACGTCTCCAACGTGCTCGGTATCGTCAATCCGGTCGCCGAACTCGTGACTCTCGCCGGCCGCGTCGGCGCCCTCACCGTGCTCGACGCGTGCCAGTCCGCGCCGCATCTGCCGGTGGATCTGCCGGACCTCGGCGTCGACCTCGCCGTATTCTCCGGCCACAAGATGTTCGCGCCCTACGGCATCGGCGCCCTGTGGGGCCGCTCCGAGGTGCTCGCCGCTCTGCCCCCGTTCCTCACCGGCGGGTCGATGATCACCTCGGTGACCCTCGACGAGGCCGAGTACCTGCCGCCGCCGCAGCGTTTCGAGGCCGGCACGCAGCCGGTGTCGCAGGCGATCGGTTTCGCGGCCGCCGTGCGGTACCTCGACGACCTCGGGCACGACGCGATCGCCCGGCATGAAGCATCCCTCGCCCGGCGCATGGGGGACGGCCTGCGCGAGATCCCCGGCGTGCGCCTGCTGGGCGATGCCGAGGGGGTCGAGCGTGTCGCGCTGTGGGCGTTCGACGTCGACGGCGTGCACGCGCACGATGTCGGACAGTTCCTCGATGCCCGCGGCGTCGCGGTGCGCGTCGGGCATCACTGCGCGCAGCCGCTGCACCGACGTCTCGGCCTCACCGCGAGTGTGCGGGCGAGCGCGGCGTTCTACAACACCGACGACGAGATCGATCGGATGCTGCAGGCCGTCGCCGACGTGCGCGCCTACTTCGGGGTCGCATCGTGAGCGGGCTCGAATCGCTGTACCAGGAGCTGATCCTCGATCACTCCAAGCATCCGCACGGCCGCGAACTCGCGCCCGAGGAGGGCCGCTCGGCCACCTCCCACCAACGCAACCCCGTGTGCGGCGACGAGATCAGCCTGCGCGTGCGCCTCGCGGACGACGGCGCCAGCATCCGCGACGTCACGTGGGAGGGCGCGGGCTGCTCGATCTCGCAGGCCAGCGCCTCGATGCTCAGCGATCTCGTGAACGGGATGACGGTGCCCGATGCCGGCGCGCTGATCGGTGGGTTCCGGGAGGTGCTGCGCTCCCGAGGTCGGGCCGAGCTCGACGTCGACGAGTACGGCGACGCCGCGGCGCTGTCGGGGGTGTCGAAGTACACCGCGCGGGTCAAGTGCGCGATGCTCGCGTGGGTCGCCCTCGAGGACGGTCTCGCGCGCGCGTAGCGTGCGCGTGGCGCGGACGGAGCCGGCCGCCTCCGGCTCACCGCCGTACCGACGACACCTCCACCCCCGCAGGCACGCGCTGCGACGCATGCGGCCTGTCGCCCAGGCGAGCCTGCTCGTGCCACATTCGCAACTCGAGCTCGTCGCGCACCGCGCGATACGCCGGATCGTGGGCGACGTTGCGCACCTCATCCGGGTCGGCCACCAGGTCGTAGAGCTCCCACTCCCCGGCGTAGGTGAAGGGGCCCGTGCCCGGCAGCCCGAGACCGTCGTTGTAGAAGTAGATGAGCTTGTGGGTCTCGGTGCGATACCCGTAGTGCGCGGGCGCCTTGTGGAAGACGTCGTCGTGCTCCCAGTACCGGTAGTACATGCCCTCCGCGGGCGCCTCGGCCTCGCCGCCCGTGAGGTCCCCGGCGAAGCTGCGGCCCTGCATGCGCGACGCCGGCTCGACGCCGGCGAGCTCGAGGATCGAGCGCGCGAAATCGACGTTGGTGACGATGCCCTCGTGCACGGATGCCGGGGCCACCCGCCGCGGATAGCTCAGCAGGAGCGGCATGCGCAGCGACTCCTCGTACATGAAGCGCTTGTCGAACCAGCCGTGCTCGCCGAGGAAGAATCCCTGGTCGGAGGCGTACATCAGCACCGTGTCGTCGAAATCCCCGCGGGCGCGCAGCCAGTCCACGACCCGGCCGACGTTGTCGTCGACCGACGCGACGCAGCGCAGGTAGTCCTCCATGTAGCGCTGGTACTTCCACAGCGCGGTCGCTTCGTGGTCGAGCCCGGCCGGGGGATCCTGCTTGAGGTCCTCGGCGTTCAGGTGCTCTGCGATGCGCATCGCGGCACGCCGCGCCGACGCGCTGCGGGTGGCGAGGTCGTCGTCCCACGTGCGCGGCAGCGGGATCGGATCGCTGTACATCTGCGCGTGCGCGGCGTCGGGCTGCCACGGCCGGTGCGGCGCCTTGTGCCAGATCAGCACACACCAGGGGTCGTCGCCCTCGAGTCCCTCCAGCCAGCGCAGCGCCAGGTCAGTGATCAGATCGGTCGCGTAGCCGGGCTCGATCCGCAGTCCGTCGGCGCTGAGGAATCTCGGATCGTGGTACTCGCCCTGATCGATCAGCACGTCCCAGTAGTCGAATCCCTCGGGATCGTGGCCCGGGCCCTCGCCCATGTGCCATTTCCCGACGATCGCCGTGCGGTAGCCGGCATCCCGCAGTTGGGAGACGAAGGTGGGTTGGCTCGCATCGAGCGGCGTGACGAGTGTGGTCACGCCGTTGATGTGACTGTGGGTCCCGGTCAGGATGCTGGCGCGACTGGGTGAGCAGAGGGAGTTGGCCGCGAAGCACGAGGCGAACCGCACTCCGCGCGCGGCGATCTCGTCGATGCGCGGCGTCGTGTTGACCACCGAGCCGTACGACGAGATCGCATGCGCGGCGTGATCGTCGGTGAGGATGAGGACGATGTTGGGCCGGCGGTCCGAGCCGTCCCGCGGCGTGCTCACGACACGACCGCGCCGCCGACCGCGCCGTCCGTCGCCGCGGAGTACGTCGATTCGTCGAGGCCCGACTGCGTGGGATCGTAATCCACCTCGCCGACGTCGTACATCGTCGTCATCCAGTGGTAGAACTTGTCGCCGCGATCCCGCAACTGGCGGTACAGACTGCCCATCATGCGGCGTCGTACGGGCTCCATCTCCGGGTGCTCGTACACGTTCATCAGCTCATCGGGGTCGACGTCGAGGTCGTAGAGCTCGTTGACCGAGTCCGGGTTGACCACGAGCTTGTACCGCCGCTCCCGCAGCATGCGCTGCGGGTACGGGAAGTGGTGCCCGTGGAACTCGCACACGATGTCGTCGGCCCACGGCACCTCCTCGGCCCCGACGAGGGGAATGAGACTGCGCGAATCGACGGCGGGGGCAGCATCCACCCCTGCCAGCTCGAGGATCGTCGCCGTGCAGTCGAGCAGGCTGACGAACTCGTCGCGCACGACGCCCTCCGGGGCGCCGGGGATCCGGACGAGACCCGGGGTGCGGTAGATGTCCTCGTACATCGCGGGGCCCTTGTCGTGCAGCCGGTGCGAGCCCGTGAACTCGCCGTGATCGCACGTGAAGAACACCGCCGTCTCGTCGATGAGCCCCAGCATCCGGGCAGCGTCCATCACGCGACCGATCTGCTTGTCGATCAGCGCGACGTAACCCCAGTACACCGCGATCAGCTTGCGCGTCGTCTCGATCGGCATGGTGTCGAACGTCCAGTGCGCGCTGTAGTTGCGCTGCACGGGCGGCTTGCCGTGGAAGTTCTCGGCGATCGACTTCGGCAGCTCGACCAGCTCGGGGTCGACCATGTCGAAGTACTCGTCGGGAAGGATGTACGGCAGGTGCGGCCCGAAGAAATGCAGGGCCAGGAAGAACGGGATGCCGCCTTCTCGGTACTCGTCGGCGTATCGCTCCAGCATCTCGATGGTGCGCGTGGCCAGGTAGTACTCGAAGGTCGCCTCCTCGGGCTGATGCAGCCGCGCGGCGAGCAGGTTGCCCGGCCCGCCGTTGGGCAGCGTCCCGCGGATGCGATCGCTGATCTGGTAGGGCGGCAGCCCGTTCTCCTCGAGGTAGCGGAGATAGTCCTCGTTCTCGACCGGGTTGTGCCAGCCGGGCAGGTCGGGTCCGTCGAACCCGAAGTCCGCCGCGACCTTGTGGGTGCCCACGTGCCACTTGCCGATCAGACCGGTGTTGTACCCGACGCCGCGCAGAGCCTGCGAGAACGAGAACTGCCCGTCGGGCAGGTCCTCGATGTAGCCGACGTTGCGCTCGTTGTTGGCGAGCAGCTTGTGCCGGAACGGCGCCTGCCCGGTGAGCAGGCTCGCGCGGGCGGGCGTGCAGATCGCCGACGGCGTGTACCACCGGTCGAACCGCGTGCCGGTCGCCGCCAGCTCGTCGAGCACGGGCGTCGCCGCGTGCGGGTTGCCGTACGCACCGAGGGTGTCGACCCGGTGCTGGTCGGTCATGAAGAAGAGGATGTTTCTCCGCTGAGTCACTGCCCTGCCGCCAAGAAGAGATCGCCGGTGTAGAAGGTGGACGGGTCGGTCGGATCCGTGAGCTTGCCGGCGCCGACGAAGTAGTCGTTCATCCCGCTGAGCCACGTGTCGATCGTGCCGTCTTCGGTCCAGGTGTCGATCTCGTCGAGCGAGAGCACCTGCACGTTGCCGGCGTCGGCCTCGACCTGCGCCGCGTCGATCGCGAGGAAGTCGGCTGTGAGCTGAATCGTCTCCTCCATGTTGTCGTAGCGGAACTCGATCGCGTCGCGCAGGGCGGCGAGCACCCGCTCGGTCTTCTCGGGGTCCTCGTCCACGACCTCGTTGCCGGCGACGAACGCCGTCGGGAACGCCACCCGGTCCTCGAAGTCGGTGTTGTCGGCGAGCTCGACGAGGTCGGGAACCTGCTGCTTGACGGTCGCGAGCGCGGGGTACCAGAAGCCCGCTCCATCGACCTGTCCCGACGAGAGCGCGGCGACGATGGCGGCCGGTTCCATGGGGACGAGATTGACGTCCTCCTTCGTCATTCCCGCGTCCTCGAGTGCGAGGGTGAGGATCATGTCGCCGGAGGTTCCCTCGGGGACGGCGACCGTCTTGCCCGCGAGCTCTTCGACCGAGTCGATGCCCGGCTGCGCGACGACGCGGTCGGCCTGGCCGAGCGTGTTGATCGCGACGACCTTCGCCTGGCCGGATGCCGGCAGCCACATCGCGCCGGGTCCGATGTAGCCGAAGTCCAGGTCGCCGGTGCCGAGCGCCTGGATCTGGAGGGGACCGTTGGTGAACGACGACGTCGTGACGTTCAGCCCGTGCTCCTCCCAGATGCGCTGGTCCTCGGCGATGGCCAGAAGGCTCGTGCCGTTGAAGTCGGGGATGTAGCCGAAGTTGACGTCGATGGTCTCGAGGGGCGCTTCGCCGCCACCCTCGGACGCCTCGCCGCCGCCGGATCCGGCGCATCCCGCCAGGGCCAGGGCCACGGTCGCGCCGACGGCGACGGTGCCGATCAGCTTGCTGCTGGGTGTCATTGCTTTTCCTCTCTCAAGCCGTCGTCGCCGACGGGGTGGGGCCGACGCGCAGGTCGGGCTCTTGGTGGTACACCGAGTGCCACACGCGGTTGCGCAGGTCGGCGAACTCGGGGCTCAGGCGCACCTCTTCGGTGCGGGGGTAGGGCAGGTTCACGTCGATGACGTCGTAGATGCGGCCGGGGCGGGCGGCCATGACGACGACCCTGTTGGCGAGGAACACCGCCTCGTCCACGTCGTGCGTGATGAACATGACGGTGCGCTTCTCCTGGCTCCAGGTCTCGAGCAGCTGCTCCTGCAGCTTCACGCGGGTCAGGGCATCGAGCGCGCCGAAGGGCTCATCCATCAGCAGGATCGACGGGTTCACCGCGTACGCGCGAGCGATCGCGCACCGCTGCTTCATGCCGCCCGAGAGCATCTTGGGCAGGGCGTCGGCGAACTGCTCGAGCCCCACCATCCGGATGAAGTAGTCGGCCTTCTCGCGCCGCTCCTTCGCCGACATCTTCGCGACCTTGAGTCCGAACTCCACGTTCTGGCGCACGGTCAGCCACGGGAACAGCGCGTACTGCTGGAAGATCATGCCGCGGTCGGGACCGGGCCCGGTCACGCCCTTGCCCGCGACGAGCGCCCTCCCCTCGGTGGGCGTCTCGAGCCCGGCGAGGATGTTCATCATCGTGCTCTTGCCGCAGCCCGAGGGGCCGACGACGGTGACGAACTCGTTGTCGGCGATGTCGAGCGAGACGTGGTCGAGGGCGACGAACTCCTCGCCCTTGAGGGGGAAGATCTTGCTGACGTCCTGAACACTGATCTTGGGGTCTGCGATCGTCACGGTCATCGCCTTTCCTGCCATCCGGTGAGCTTCGATTCGGCCAGCAGCAGCAGGCGGTCCATGACGAGCCCGAGGATGCCGATCATGACGATCCCGACGAAGATCGTCGCGAGGTCGTAGTAGAGCTGCGCGTTCTGCATGCGGTAGCCCAGGCCCGCCTGCGCGGCCAGCAGCTCGGCTGCGACGAGCGTCGCCCAGGCCGATCCGAGCCCGACGCGCATGCCGACGAGGATGAACGGGGTGGATGCCGGCACCACGACGCGCAAGAAGATCGTGCCGTCCTTGGCGCCCAGCACGCGCGCCGCGTTGATGAGGGTGCGATCGACGCTCACGACGCCCTGGTAGGTCGAGATGACGCAGGCGAGGAACGCGGCGAGGAAGATGACGAACACCTTCGGCACCTCGCCGATGCCCAGAAGCACGAGCACGAGCGGCAGCAGCGCGAGCGGCGGGATGGTGCGGAAGAACTGGATCCACGGCTCGAGCAGGCCGCGCGCGACGGTGTACCACCCCATGAGGAAGCCGGCCGGGATCGCGACCGCGGAGCCCAGGATGAAGCCGCTGAGCACACGCCCGAGGCTGGCGAGGATGTCCTCCTGGAGGATTCCCGCCTGCCAGAGCTGGACCGCCTTCTGGACGACCTCTGCAGGGGTCGGAAACTGGAATCCCGCGAGCGCGAGGCCCCACCAGATGCCGATGCCGAGCACGATCGAGACGATGTTCAACCCGATCAGCAGGTTGCGACTGCCGGCGCCCGTCTTCAGGCGCTTCTGCTGCTTCTCGGATTCGGTGCGCACGGCCTGCGTGGTCACGGTAGCCACGAGGCCTCCTCGGTGGCGCGGTCGGGTAGGCGGCGCGTCATCACGAGCTCCTTCGGTCGTCGGTGGGCGCGGCGGCGGATGCCACGGGCTCGGGGTACCCCGCGAGCAGCGGGGATTGATGGAAGAGCGCTGCGATGGCGCCGATCGCGCCGTCGTCGTCGCCGAGTTCCGCGACGCGGACCTCGGGCGCCGTGGCGGATCCGGGCAGACGCTCGAAGTGAAGGGTGTCGCGTGCGGCGGTGACCAGGGCGGGAGCGACGCGGGCGATCTCGCCGCCGATGATGATGTGCGCGGGGTTGAGCACCATGGCGGATGCTGCCAGCACGCGCCCGAGCGCCGCGCCGGCCTCGCGCAGCACCTCGTCCACGACGGGGTGGCGGCGTTCGATCTGCAGGGCGAGTTCGTCGAGATCCGCCACGGCGACACCCCGAGCGGTGCACGTCGCGAGCACGGCGGGCGCGGAGGCGACCGTCTCGAGGCAGCCGCTCTTACCGCAGCGGCAGCCGAGGCCGCCGTCCACGGCGCGCACGTGGCCGAGTTCGCCCGCGAGGCCCACCGCACCGGTGACGAGGCGTCCCGCGACGACGACACCGCCGCCGACGCCGTCGGCCAGGCGCGCATAGACGACGTCTCCGCCACCCCCCGGCAGGTTCATGGCCTCTGCGAGCGCGGCGAAGCGCATGTTGTTGTCGATGATGACGGGAGCGGAGAAGCGATCCTGAAAGACGTCGCCGACGGTGACGCCCGACGACATCCGTCCCCAGCTCTCGGCGAGTTCGAGACCCGCGGTCGAGACGGGGCCGGGTACGCCGATGCCGATCGCCTGCAGTGCCCCGAAGTGCAGCCCATGCTCGCGCGCCACGTCGTTGATGAGCGTCAGCGCGGCATCCAGACGTGTGGGCCACTGGGCCCCGTCGTCATACCCCGCTCGCCCGCTGGCGACGATGTCGTGCGACGCGTCGGCGACGACGACGCGCACGCGGCGGTGGCCGAAGTCCACGCCGAGGTATTGGCCCGCGCGAGGGTCGAGGGCAAGCCGCTCCGCCGGTCGTCCGCTGCCGGAGCGTTCGGCCGCATCCGTATCGGCGACGATGATCGCGCCCCGCGCCAGCAGGTCGCTCGTGATCGCCGAGACGGTCGTGCGTGACAGGCCCAGACGCCGCGCGATCTCACCGCGGGCGAGGGCGCCGCGCTCGCGCAGGACGCGCAGGACGCGGTCCTCGTGGGTCTGGCGAAGGAGTGCGTGCACTCCGTTGGGCTTGGGCACCTGCACACGCTAAGCGGCGCCCAATTTTTCCGTCAATGATGTGACAGAAAAACTTCTCGAATCAGCCCGACCTCGACAGAAAGCGCCGGCCCACGGCGCATCGCCCGGCCGCTCAGCCCACGAGCACACCCTCCAGTCGGGCGTACGACGCCTCCATCCCGTCGGTCATGCCGGTCGCGAGCACCATGTCGCGTGTCTCGCGGTCGGGGTACTCGATCACGATCGAGATGAGGGTGGCGCCGTCCTCCTCGTCGAGCGTCATGTCGTTGAGCGTCGACGCGAAGTCCGTGCCCGTCATGTGCTCGGTCGTCACGGCGCGGCGCGGGGGTTCGCTCAGCACGGTCTCGCCGTCGAAGCCGAACTCCTGACCCTCGGTGTCGCCCACCGGCTCCCAGACGTAGCGATAACGACCGCCCACCGTCGGATCGACCTCGCACACGCTCATCCGCCACCCGTCGGGCCCGAGCAGCCACTGCGTCATGAGCTCGGGCTCGGTGTGCGCTCGCCAGACCAGCTCGCGCGGGCCCTCGATCAGCCGCGTGATGCGCACGTGCGTGTCATCGAGCAACTCGGTCCGTGTGCCCTTGCCCTGCGCGTACGCCCGCAATCCGGCGAGTACGCGGTCGAGCTGGTTCATGGCCATGGTCGAGCCCTCGACTGCGCCCATCGCGACGACCTGCTCGAGGGCCTCGCCCGAGGTGAAGTAGGTGACGTTCGTGAGGCGGGTGCCGGCATCCGTCGTCGTGAAGTCGTAGGTGGTGCGCATCGAGGGCATGCCCTCGACCGGATCGCCGTGCTCGTCGGTGAAGCTGTCGAGCACCTCGAACCGGTGCGGCTCCTCGATCGCGAGGAACTCCCATGCCCCCGGCGCCTTCTCGCCCTTCGGGCTGGTCATGAAGTAGGCGGCGCGCCCACCGACGCTGAGGTCGAACGCGGTGAAGGTCGCCGGCCAGCCGGGAGGTCCCCAGAACCGCTCGAGCTGACGTGGCTGCGTGAACGCGTCCCAGACGCGCTCGACCGGCGCGTCGAATTCGGCGACGAGCGTCATCGTGAGCGCTTCGGGGTCGGTGGTGACATCAATCACGGGCATGTCGATCTCCTTCGATGAGTGGTGTGGATGCTGTCGTCTCGGTGTCGGCGGACCGCCCCGCCTCGGCGGCCCGCTCGGCCTCGGCGGCCCGCTCGGCTTCGGCGGCCCCTGACCCTGTCGAAGGGGTCCCCGCGGCGGTTTCGGCATCGTCGGCGAGGATCGCGTCGAGTCGGTCGACGCGGCCGCGCCAGAGCTGCTGGTATCCCTCGAGCAGAAGCCGCGCCCGGGCGATGCGCGCGGGGTCGGCCCGCACAAGCCGCTCCCGTCCTTCGGCGCGCTTGACGATCAGGCCCGCCGCCGCGAGCACGCCGACGTGCTTCTGCACGGCCGCGAACGACATCGAGTACTCCCGCGCGAGCGACGATATGGAGTGCTCACGCGAGAGTGACCGGCGCAGGATGTCGCGGCGCGTCGCATCCGCGAGCGCGTGGAACATCGCGTCGATCTCGGTGTCGGAGAGGGGATATGTAACCATTTGGTTGTACGTTATGCCCGATGGCAGCATCCGTCAAGGCCCCTCCTCCTCCCTCCGCCGCTGCTGCCGGCGCCGGCGCCGGCACTTCCGCGCTCACCTGGCGCTTGCGCGTGCACCCACACGAGGACTTCCGCTCGAGACGAGGATGCTGCGGCACGCAGAATCCTCGCGCCGCGCAGAAGTCCTCACGTCGCGCTGAACCCGCACCGGCCGGAGCGCCGTGAACAGGCTCGGGCGCGCGACCCTGGCGACCCCGGACGACGCGGCGCCCCAGCACCTCGAGGGAGCCGGCGCGCCCCGGCTAGACTGATGCGGTCCGGCATCCCGTGATCTTGGAGCCCAGCCGCGTGACCATCCCCACTTCCGACGGCCGCGCCGCCGTCTCCCCCCGGCCCGCCACCGACACCGTCGACAACGCCGAGGCCACCCCCGAGCGCGAGCAGCCCTACGCCGCCCTCGGCCTCAAGCCCGACGAGTACGACCGCATCCGCGAGCTGCTCGGCCGACGCCCCACCAGCTCCGAGCTGGCCATGTACTCCGTGATGTGGTCGGAGCACTGCTCGTACAAGTCGAGCAAGATCTACCTGCGCGAGTTCGGCCGGCGCATGACCGACAAGATGCGTGAGCGTCTGATGGTCGGCATGGGACAGAACGCCGGCGTCGTCGATGTCGGCGAGGGCTGGGCGGTGACCTTCAAGGTCGAGAGCCACAACCACCCCAGCTACATCGAGCCGTTCCAGGGCGCCGCGACCGGCGTCGGCGGCATCGTGCGCGACATCATCTCGATGGGCGCGCGGCCCGTCGCCGTCATGGACCAGCTGCGCTTCGGCGCCATCGACCACCCCGACACGGCACGCGTCGTGCACGGCGTCGTCAGCGGCATCTCGTTCTACGGAAACTGCCTGGGCCTGCCCAACATCGGCGGCGAGACGGTCTTCGACTCGGTGTACCAGGGCAACCCGCTCGTCAACGCGCTGGCCGTCGGCGTCATGCGCCACGAAGACATCAAGCTCGCCAACGCCTCGGGCGCCGGCAACAAGGTCGTGCTGTTCGGGGCGCGCACCGGCGGCGATGGCATCGGCGGAGCGTCGATCCTCGCCTCCGACACCTTCGCCGACGGCGGGCCCACCAAGCGCCCCGCCGTGCAGGTCGGCGACCCGTTCGCCGAGAAGGTGCTCATCGAGTGCTGCCTCGAGCTGTACCAGGGCGAGCTCGTCGAAGCGATCCAAGACCTCGGTGCCGCGGGCATCTCGTGCGCGACGAGCGAGCTGGCCGCCAACGGCGGGTCGGGCATGCGGGTCGATCTCGAGAACGTGCTGCTGCGCGACCCCACGCTCACGCCCGAAGAGATCCTGATGAGCGAGAGCCAGGAGCGCATGATGGCGATCGTCGCGCCCGAGAAGCTCGACGCCTTCCTCGCCGTGACCGGCAAGTGGGATGTCGAGACGAGCGTGCTCGGCGAGGTCACGGGCGATGGGCGCCTGCTCATCCACTGGCACGGCGAGAAGATCGTCGACGTCGACCCCGCCACCGTCGCGATCGACGGGCCCGTCTACGAACGACCGGTCGCCTACCCGAGCTGGCTCGACGCGCTGCAGGGCGACTCGGCGAGCGCCCTTCCGCGCTCGAGCGATCCCGCGACGCTGCGCGAGCAGTTCGCCCAGCTGCTCTCGAGCCCCAACCTCGCCGACACCTCCTGGGTGACCAACCAGTACGACTACTACGTCATGGGCAACACCGCCCTGTCGTTCCCCGACGACGCCGGCATGATCCGGGTCGACGAGGAGTCGGGTCTCGGCTTCTCGATCGCGACCGACTGCGAGGGCCGGCTCTGCCAGCTCGACCCGTACGCGGGCGCGCAGCACGCGATCGCCGAGGCGTATCGCAACGTCGCCGTCTCGGGTGCGGTCCCCACCGCCGTCACCGACTGCCTGAACTTCGGAAGCCCCGAGAATCCCGAGGTCATGTGGCAGTTCAGCCGGGCCGTCGAGGGCCTGGCGGATGCCTGCCGCGAGCTCGGCATCCCCGTCACCGGCGGAAACGTCAGCTTCTACAACCAGACCGGCGACCAGCCGATCTACCCGACGCCGGTCGTGGGCGTTCTGGGCATCATCGACGACGTCGCCCGGCGCATCCCGAGCGGGTGGCAGGATGCCGGCGAGAACATCTACCTGCTGGGTGTCACCGCCAACGAGCTGAGCGGGTCGGAGTGGGCGCACGTCGTGCACGGGCACCTCGGCGGACTGCCGCCGAAGGTCGACCTCGCCGCAGAGAAGCAGCTCGCGGAGCTGCTGCACGCAGCATCCCAGCAGTCTCTGGTCTCGAGCGCCCACGATCTCTCGGGTGGCGGGCTGGCACAGGCCCTCGCCGAGGGTGTGCTGCGCTTCGGGGTCGGCGCGCGCGTCTGGCTGCGCGAGCTCATGGAACGCGATGGAGTGGATGCCGCATCCGCGCTCTTCTCCGAGAGCACGGGCCGCGTGCTCGTCACCGTCCCGCGCGAAGACGACGTGAAATTCCGCGGGCTGTGCGAGGGCCGCAGCTACCCGGTGCTGCGCATCGGGGTCACGGACGTGTCGCCCGCGGGCGAGGCGGAGCTCGAGATCCAGGACCTGTTCACGGTTCCGCTGTCGGAGCTCGGCACCCTGTGGCGCGACACGCTCCCGGCCGCGTTCGGGCCGACGATCGGCGAATTCGAGGCGCCCGCGGCGCCCCCGGTGGCGTGAGGACGAGCATGAGCGACGACGACGAGTACCGCGGCTTCGCCGACAAGCGGCAGAAGCGGATGCGGGTGACCGCGTGGATCGTGATCGCGGCGCTGATCATCGGCGGTGGCGGCGCAACGGTGCTCGCGCTGCTCTTTGGCTGACACGCGCCGAGGGCGATGTCCGGACGCCGGGTGCCATCCCGCGGGACCGCTGACACCCTCGCGACACGCGATTAGCATGAGGTGATGGACCCTGTCTTCGCGTTCGCCGCGGAGTTGTGGTGGCTCGGGCCCGTCGTGATCGGCGGGGGCGCGGCGTCGTTCGCGGCGATCCGCTACGGACGCCGACACCGCGAGCGCACGATCGAGTACGCCGCGGCGCGACATGAGCTCGACGTCGCGCGCGCCCGACTCCACGGCGCCCGCGCCCAGGTGACGTCGGCGCGGGCCGCGATGCTGGCGGCCAAGAGCGAACGCCAGGCCGGACGCGCCGGCACGGGTGCGATGGATGCTGCGCGCCGGTCGCTCGGCGATGCTCAGCGCGAGATGAGGTCGGCGCAGACGGCGCTGCAGGGGCGCCGGGTGCAGGTGCGTGCCGCGCGGATCGCGTTGCGCGGCATGCCCCGCGACGACGAGCATCTGCCGACGGCGCGGCTCGTCGCCGCCCACGACGCCGTGGTGTCGCGCTGGATGGAGTACGAGACGGATCCCGCGAAGGCGATCGCCTTTCCCACGATGACCGACACGCGTGTGCCCGCGACCTCCGCGCTGCTGACGGCGCTCGATCGAGCCCGGTGGCTGCGTCCGACCTCGCCGAAGGCGAGCATGACGCCCGAGGCGTACTCGCACTATCGCGCCGCGGTCACCGACCTCGAGGCGGCGTTCCAGACCGCCGAGGCCGACGCGTGGCGTGCGGCGGGTGCCACCGGCGGGCCTGGTGGTCGGAGCGGGCTCGGCGGTGGCGGGCTCGGGGGTGGCGGGCTCGGGGGCGATACGGGGTCGCGGCCGTCGATTCCGCCGCAGCTGCGCGGGGCGTGGGACGACCTCGTGCAGAGCGCCCGCAGCACGGCGAGCGCCGCCGCGGCAGCAGCACCCGCGTGGACGCTCGATGCTGTGCTCCGCGCCACCCGCGGTCAGGGCCGCGACGACGCGCACGACCCGGCAGAGCGGACCCGAGCTTCGGATACCGCTGCCGCGCCCGAGCCCCCGCATGCGCCCGAGCCCGAGCACGCGCCCGAGGATTCCCCGGCGGAGCGGCGGCCCCAGCGTTCCGAGGCGCCGCCCGCACCCGCGGCTTCCTCCGCTGAGCGGCGGCCCCAGCCTCCTGCCGCTGAGCGGCGATCGGAGCCGCCGCCCCAGCGAAATCCGCGGCCGGAGCCGGAGCCGCGGCGGGAGGCCCCCGCATCCTCATCCATCCCCTCGCCCTCGCCCTCGCCCTCGCGGCGGGTGTGGCCGGTCCCGCGGCGATCCTCGGACTGACCTCGCCCGGGTCGACCACGCGGATAGCATGAGGGGGTGGAGCCTCTCTTCACGTTCCTCGGCAGCTACTGGTGGCTGGTCTTCCCGCTCGTGGGCGTCATGGGCGGGCTCGGCAGCGCCTGGGAGCGCGGGGCGCGGCGGCGCCACAAACGGCGGCTCGAGATCCTGCGTGCCAAGAGTGAACTGCGCACGGCGGCCGTCGCCGGTTCGCTGCCGTCGACTGATTTACAGGTGCCCGGAGCCGCGGATGCCCGCGCCGACACTCCCGTCGCCCGACTGCAGCGCCTGTTCGACGAGCACGATGCCATCACCGCCCGCTGGCTCGACTACGAGCTCGACGTGGCGAAGATCATCGCTTTTCCGGCCATGAGCGACGGGCGCCAGCCGCTGACGGCGGCGTTCCTGCGCGCCAAGCGCAAGGCCGACGGCCTGCGTCCCGCGTCGGTCAAGGCGCGCCTGAGCAAGGAGGCCCTCGCGGAGTACCGGGATGCTGTCACCGAGTTCGCGACCGCGTTCGAGATCGCCGAGCGCGATGCGCGCCGCATCCGCGACTCGTCTTTCACCGAGTCCGAGCGCAAGCGCCTCGACACCGCCAAGCAACTGCTCACGGTCGCGATCGATCAGGCGGCGACGCCCGCGGAACGACAGCTGGCGTACCGTCGCGTGCGCGAGGAACTCGACGGTCTCATCCTGCTCTCGGACGGCGCGATCGATGCGCTCGAGGAGCGGGTCGCGCTGGAGTTGACCTCGGGTCAGGGGTCGGCGCCGGGTCACGGGACGGCGTCGGCGCCTCCGAGTCAGGGGTCCGGGCCCGGCAGCGGTTTCACGGCGACGACGAGGGATGCCGAGCCCGATCCGGATGCTGGGTCCTCCGGCACTCCTCCCCCATCGGCCCCCCGCCCGGCGCCGTCGCCGCCACCCACGAATCCGGCACCTCCCGCCGCGCCCGGACGCATCACCCGCCCCCGGCCTCCGGCCTGACCCCGGCGCGCGCCGTCACCCCCGCGCGTCACCCCGCACCGCGGGCACCACACGGCGAGTGCCACACCGCGCACCACCGCTCCCCTGTCGCAAAGTGCGGGTCCGCAGCATCCACACCCACACAGCGCGACAGCCGAACACCAGCGCCCACCCGCCCCGAATCCTTCATACCGCTCCCCTGTCGCAAAGTGCGGGTCCGCAGCATCCACACCCGCACAACGCGACAGCCGAACGCCGGCGCAGGAGCGCGGGAGCGCGAGGCGCCGCGTTCCCGCGAGATCATGCTCCCGTGAGGTCCGCAACCCCCTTCCGCGCGGCGGGCGAGACGCGAAACCTGGGGGCATGAACGATCGAGATGACATCAAGCAGCCGCAGGACCACCTTCCGCCTGAGGCTGACCCCGAATCCCGGACAGGTGGTTGGTTGGTCAGGCTGCCAGCGTGAGCTGGCGGCGTTCGTACTCTAGCGGGCTGATGTAGCCGATCGCGGAGTGGCGTCTGCGCGCGTTGTACCAGCCGTCGATCCAGGTGTAGGCGCCGCGTCGAGCGGCGTCGATCGTGGCGAACACGTGCCGGTGGTAGTACTCGTTCTTGAACGTGGACCAGAACGATTCCGCGGCGGCGTTGTCCCAGCAGACCCCGGTGCGACCCATCGATCGGAGCACCCCGAGCTCGGCCGCGGCTTCCGCGAGTTGAGCGCTGGTGTACTGGGTGCCCCTATCCGCGTGGAAGACCACCTTCCGTGGCAGGTGACCGCGCAGCGCGACCGCTTGCCGGAGGGCATCCTCGACGAGGTCGGTGTGCAGGCTGTCGCCGACGGTGCGACCGAGCACCCGGCGGGTGTTCCCGTCCCGGACGACACACAGGTATGCCCAGCCCTCACCGGTATGCAGATACGTGATGTCACTGAACCAGGCGAGATCACGCGCGCCCTGATCGAACTGCCGCTCGACGAGGTCGGGGACGGGGAACGGGTCCGCACCTCGGATCGTGGTCGGCGGGTGCCAGGTCCGCGGACTGATCCCGGTGATCCCGTCGGCCTGCATGAGTTTCGCGACCGTCTTACGTGAGACGGCCACCCCAGCATCATGCAGATCTGCATGGATTCGGGGCGCCCCGTATGTCCCGTCGGACGCGGCATGAAACTCGCGGATCTGCGCGGTCAGGACCACCGCCCGCTGCTGCCGGGCCGAGGGCCCCGCGACCTGCCGGGCGCGCCACTCGTAGAACCGGCGCCGGTCGACCCCGAGCAGCAGGCACATGCGCGTAATCGTCATATTCGCCTTCTCCGCCTCGATCACCGCGAACCGCTCCTCGGGTTCTGCTTCGATGCGAAGAAGGCCGCCGCTTTTCCCAGGAACTCGTTGTCCATCCGCAGCTCCGCGACCTCGCGCCGCA
Organism: Microbacterium sp. HA-8; assembly: GCF_046111165.1. Lineage (NCBI taxonomy): Bacteria > Bacillati > Actinomycetota > Actinomycetes > Micrococcales > Microbacteriaceae > Microbacterium > Microbacterium sp. HA-8. Next base: position 63,060 of record NZ_CP162025.1, on the reverse strand, counting down.
ACCGTTCCAGCTCGGCACGCTCCGATACCTCCAGCGGCCCGTCCGGCCCACCACCAGCCCGCGCGTGCTCCTGCTGCACCCACCGGCCCAGCAGCTGCGCCCCGACACCGATCTCGCCCGCCACAGCGACGATCGTGCGCCCCGTGTCGATCACCAGCCGCGCGGCCTCACGCCGATACTCCGGCGTATACGTCTTCCTCTTGCTCGTGCCCATCACGGACATCCTCCCCGACAGGCACGCAAACACGCGGATCCCGCCTGGTCAGTGTCCGGAATCCGGGGGCAACCTCACGCCGGAGGAGGAGCGCGATAGCGGAGACGAGATCGAGCAGCCGCGCTACCCGGGTACGGGTACGCCCACTCACGAGGGCGCGGCCTCCCCCGAAACGGCGGCCGAGCCCGAAAAGCCCCTCCGGCACGGCGTCGACAAGCTGCCCCCCTCCGGCCGCTGAACGCTCGCGACGCGCGCGCGATCAGGCGTTGCCGCTCGGCGCGTCTGCGAGCACGCGAAGGAGATGCTCGTTGCGTCGTCTGATCAGCCGGCGCAGGTAGGGCACGAGAATCGCACGCTCCGCGAGGCGACCGAGGATCGGCGACGCGATCGTCAGCGTATCGACCATGACCGTCTTCCCGTCTTCGAGGGCGAATCGATGCTCGTGGCGGAACGATCGGAAGGGGCCCCGCACCTGCTCGTCCACAAAACACCCGGGGCGTTCGAGATGAGTGATCTTCGAAGTCATCGTGAACCAGATGCCGAAGTGTCGCGCACGCCACGTGACCGTCTCTCCGAGACCGATCGACCCGCCGGTGACGCCCGCGATCGCACGTTCGCTCGACCTATCCATGGATGACATGTGCTCGTCGATACTCAACGACAGCTCGAAGAGCTGCTCGACGGATGCGGTCGTCCGCGTGACGAGCGTGAACGAACTGACCATTCTTCGATCCTGCCAGGCGTACGGCGCGGACGATCCCGACTGCACCGCGCCCGCTCGGACAGGCTGCAAGGTACGGTGAGCGCGTGGGCGTTCACCGGGCTGAAGTCATCGCAGACGACGATCCGTCCGGGCGCGGCCGAGTGCAGATCCGGTTTCCCCAGACCGGGCTTGATTCTTGGGCTCCCGTCGTCATCCCGCTCGGCGCCTTCGCCCCCCACGCGGTGCCGATCGGCGCCGGAGTCTGGGTCGCATTCGAAGAGGACGACCTCGAGCGCCCGATCGTTCTGGGACTGATCGAGCCGCCTGCCCGCCGCGATGCTCTGGCGCGCGATCTCGAGGCCCTCGGCGATGCGTGGGATCGGGGTCATGCGGCCGGTGGGGCCGACGCGCAGGGCGGCTCCACACCGAACCCCTATCGCTGACGCTCCTCGAGCAGCCGCTTCGCGCGCGCGAGACCCGTCGCGAGGGTGGCGCGCACGGACTCGGCGATCATGGGCTCACCGAGGCGCAGCATCCCTCTCGGTTCACCCGCCACCGTCGCCACCACGCCGGTGGCCTCGCCCGCATCGGTGAACTCCAGCAGGAACGACGTGGGCAGCATCCCCGCCGTGCTCTCGATCGCCATCCGGCGCGGGGAATCGAAGCGCGTCACGCGCCAGTCGAACTCGACTTCGCGGCTCATCACCCGCATGCGCGTGTGCAGGGTGCTTCCGACACCGAGCGGCGGGGGCGAGGTGAGTTCCTCGGAGATCACCGACGTGTCCCACTTTGCTCGGTTGCGACCGTCGGCCAGGAACGCGAACACCTCATCGACGGGCCTGGCGATCGTGATGGATTCGGTGACGGTGAACATGGCACCCATCCTTGCCCGGATCTCGGCGAAGTGATCCCGGGGGTCGGATGCCGGAGGTCGGCGCCGGCGTCGCGCCGGCGTAGGGTCGGCGCATGGCACGTCTCGTTCCGTACATCCACTTCCCCGGTACTGCACGTGAGGCCCTCACGTTCTATCACGGCGTCTTCGGCGGCGCGCTGGAGCTGCACACGCGGGCCGAGTTCGGCAGCACGGACGGCCCTGCAGACGCGATCGCTCACGGAATACTCGCCGGTCCGGTCGATCTCTTCGCGGCAGACGCCTCGACCGCCACCCGCCCGCTGGTCATGAGCGGCATCATGTTCTCGCTGCTCGGCACCGCCGACCCGCGCACCCTGGAGTCATGGTTCACGGCCCTCGCCGACGACGGAACCGTCATCGATCCGCTGCAGGAGCGACCATGGGGCGCCCACGACGGCACGCTCACTGATCGATACGGCATCACGTGGCTCATCGGCTACGAGGACTGACGCCCGCGACTTTCCCTGCGATCGCGCAACGACGTACCCGGAGGGGCCGATCTCGATCGTCTCGCCGCACTCGTCACCGGCATCATCCGGAGCTGAGCACTCCTATCCTGGCTGCATGAGCGCTCGACGTGTCTTCGCCCCTGACCCACCCGCCGACGGTTCGAAGCCGAAAGGACCGGCGTCGTACTTCGCGAGCATCGAGCAGGCGTACGGGCACCCGGTGCAGGAGTGGCTCGACATCGCCGCCGATCGCCTGGCCGATCACCCGCACATGCAGGTCGTGGCATACCTCAAGGCCGAGCATGGCATGGGGCACGGGCACGCCAACGCGATCGTGGCGTACGTGCGGGCAGCCCTGGCCGACCCGGCCCGGTAGGTCTCGTGCCCGCGCCCCATCGTGCCGGCCTTCGGGTCACCGCGAGCCTGACGATCCCCGACGCAGAGCTGATCTGGCGCTTCTCCCGCTCGTCCGGCCCGGGCGGGCAGGGCGTCAACACCACCGACTCGCGTGTGGAACTGCTGTGGGATGCTGTCCACTCCCGTGCCCTCTCGCCGACTCAGCGCGAGCGGCTGCTCGACGGCCTCGGCGGTCGCCTCGTCGACGGGGTCCTGACGATCGCGGCCTCCGAACATCGCGCGCAGGTCCGCAACCGGGAGGCGGCGCGCGCCCGACTCGCGGCCCTCGTGGCGGATGCGCTGCGGCCACCGTCCCCGACGCGGCGCGCGACGAAGCCGACTCGAGGCGCGAAGGAGCGTCGCCTCACGGCGAAGCGGCACCGCACCGACACCAAGCGGCTGCGGCGTCCACCCACCGACTGACCGGCTCGAGGAACGGTTCCCCTGTCGCGAGATGCGGGTACGCAGCATCCACACCGGCACAACGCGACAGGCGAGCGCCAGGGACCCGAGCCGCAAGATGCTCCCCTGTCGCAAAATGCGGGTGCGCAGCATCCACACCCACACAACGCGACAGGCGAGCGAAGACGGCGCCACCAAGCGAGCATCCCGCGGCGCACCGGCGCGCGCCGTCCGCGGGCGGCGCCCGCTGTCGTAGCGTCGTGTTGTGAGCGGGCGCGGCATCTATGTGGAGACGACGATCTGCGCCGATGTCGATGCCGTGTGGCGCGCGACGCAGGATCCGCGCGCGCACGTGCGCTGGGACGTCAGATTCACGCGCATCATGCCGGTCGACAAGACGCAGGACGGCGCCACCCGATTCACCTATGAGCGTCGCGTGCCGGGTCACGTCGTGCGCGGTACCGGCGTGAGCATCGGCGAACACGACCGGCCCGACGGCACGCGCACGTCCGCGCTGCGGTTCCACACCCGCGACCGGATGTCGCCGATCCGCTCAGGTCGCGGATATTGGCGCTACGTGCCCGTCGAGGGCGGCACCCGCTTCATCACCGGATATGACTACGACGCCGGCTGGGGGATGCTGGATGTCGTCGTCCGCCCACTGCTCGGTTGGGCGACGGCCTGGAGCTTCGATCGACTCCGCCTCTGGATCGAGTCAGACGACCCGCCCGAGCGATGGCCGCTGTGGAGCGTCGCGTGGTGGTGGCGGCCGGACCGACCGCGCGCGACACGGTGCCGTCGCAGGCCCGCGTATGGAAAGCGGACGGAGCTCGTGCGGAGCGCTCCGGCGACGCTTGCTGCCCTCCCCGACCCGGCATCTCCCTCGTGACGTCTCCCTCATGACGTCGATCTTCGAACGCGCGCTCGGCGAGGATTTCGCCCGCCTGCACCCCATGATGCGCCGCCGGTTCGGCGTCGGGCTCGACGCGGGAGAGGCGTGCATCGGGCGGGGTGTGATGGACGAGATCCGGCGCGGACCCTGGTGGACGGTGCCGTTCCTCCAGATCGGGAGACTCCGGAACATCCTCGTCCCCGACACCGGCGTGCGGGTGCCCTTCGTCATCGAGAACTATCCGTACCGCGATCCACTCGGACGCGAGACGGTCACCTTCGTCCGCGAGTACACCGTGGGTGCCCACCGGCGCCGCTTCGACGCGACGATGATCCTCGACGGCGGTCGCGTGCTCGACTATCTGGGCACGCATCAGCACCTCGCCGTCGAGCTCGACCTTCGCATCGATGAGCGCGGAGGCCTGCTGCTCACCTCTGACACGCAGCGGTTCTTCGCGGGGCCGATCGGCTTCGCCTTCCCGCTCCTGCTGAGCGGGCGCGCGCGGCTGAAGGAGTACTTCGACGACGACGATCAGCGCTTCCACGTCGAGCTGGAGGTGCACAACCACCGATTCGGATTCCTCTTCGGGTATCGGGGCTCCTTCGTGTGCGAGTGGGTCGACGCGCACGACGCCCCCGCTCGGCTCAAGCCCGCGCGGCACGAGTCGCGCACCTGACACGCGGCACGCAGCATCCACCCCGCCATCCACGCTCCGCTGTCGCAAAATGCGGGTACGCAGCATCCACACCCACACAACGCGACAGGCGAGCACCAGGGACCCGAGCCGCAAGATGCTCCCCTGTCGCAAAATGCGGGTACGCAGCATCCACACCCACACAACGCGACAGGCGAGCACCAACGCGACCAGCGCGGCCAGCGCGAGACGAACGGGATGCTGCCACCCGGCGCCGGCGACACGCCAAAGCGGGCCCCGGCCGAAGCCGGGACCCGCTCGCACAGCCGCTAGAGCGCGATCACTCGGTGATGATCGTGTCGAACGCGTCCGGGTTGGCCTCGAGCCAGGCCTCGATGGCCTCGGGCTCGTTGCCCTCGCCGTACTCGTTCACGACCATGTCCTCGAGGGAGGCGTACTGCGCGTCATCCAGCTCGATGCCGGCGATCAGCTCGGCCGCCTCGGGGAAGCGCTCCGAGAAGTCGCTCGTCCCGAGGAAGTGCAGCGCCTCGGGCTCGCCCATGGCGCCCATGGGGTCTTCGAGGTCGCGCAGGTTGTAGGCGTCGTTGGCCCAGAAGGGACGCCAGGACGTCACAACGATGTTCTCTTCGGCGGCGATCGCGTTCTCGAGCTCGGTGAGCATCGCGGCCGTCGACGAGGTGACGAGCTCGTACTCGTCGCCCAGCTCGTAGGCCGGGATCATCTCCTCCTGCGTCACGCGCGTGAGACCGGCGCCGGGCTCGATGCCGATGATCTGTCCGCCGAACATGTCGGCGTTGCCCTTCAGCTCCTCGATCGAGGAGATCTCGACGTAGTCGGGCACGGCGATCGTGAGCACGGCACCCTCGTAGTAGGCGCCGATGTCTTCGATGTCGTCGCCGTACTCTTCCATGTACTCGGCGTGCGTGACCTCGGGCCAGGCCGACGGATACATGTCGACGTCACCCTGCGCGAGGCCCGTGTACAGCGGTCCCGCCTCGGTGAGCTCTTCCATCTCGACCGTGTAGCCCAGCTTCTCGAGCTGGTTCTCGAGCAGGTACGCGGTGCTCAGTCCGTCGGTCCACGACGGGAGGAACCCGAGGGTGATCGTGCCCATGTCCTCCGAGCCGGTGTCGCCGGTTCCGTTGTCACCGGCGTCGCCCGAGCAGCCGGCGAGCGTCAGCGTCGCGGCCGCTCCGACGGCGAGGATTCCTGTCAGCTTGCGATTTCTCATGGTGCTTCCCTTCATCTTCATGTGTGATTGCATGCGTTTCGTATGGGTTTTCAGTTGTGGATCTGCGGGATTCAGACGGCGCCGCCACCGACGGGAGCCCGCCGCGGCGACGCGACCTCGCGCTCGGCCTGCTCGGCCGCAGCGTTCGAGCCCCCGGCCGGGCCACCGCTGCGCGACCCCGCCGCGCGACGGCGCCCGAGCACGCCCCGCAGTGATCTCGGGTAGTCGGCGGGGTTTCCGAGCGCGGCCGTGACGCGATCGAGGAAGACCGCGAGGATCACGACGCCCAGGCCCGCCTCGACGCCGAGCGCGAGGTTGACGGTCGAGACCGACTGCACGACGATCTTGCCGAGGCCGTCGGCGCCGACGATTCCCGCCAGCACCGCCATCGACAGCGCGAGCATGATGACCTGGTTGACGCCCGCCATGATCGTCGGCGTGGCGAGGGGCAGTTGGATGCCGCGCAGAATCTGTCCGGGCGTGGCGCCGAATGCGTGCCCGGCCTCGACCGTCTCCGAGTCGACGCCGCGGATGCCCAGCTCGGTCAGGCGCACCCCGGGGGGCAGCGCGAAGATGACCGTCGCGACGAGTCCCGGCACGACACCGATGCTGAAGAACGTGATCGCGGGGATCAGGTAGACGAACGCGGGCATCGTCTGCATGAAATCGAGCACGGGCTTGAGGATGGCGCGCACGGTGTCGTTGCGCGCCGACCAGATGCCCAGCGGAATCCCGATCAGCAGCGCCACCAGCGTCGCGACGAGCACGAGCGAGAGCGTCTGCATCGCGGGCACCCACAGGTCCATCGCGACGATCAGGGTGAATGTCAGCGCGGTGCCGAGAGCCATCTGCCACGACCGGAAGAACCAGCCCAGCAGCGCGAAGAGCGCGATCGCCACGAACACCGGGATGGCGACGAGCCCGTCGGTGAGGCCGTCGACCAGGAACCGCACGACGACGGTGATGACGTCGAAGAGCCCCGCGAGGTTGTCGCGCAGCCAGTCCACACCGGTGTCGATCCAGTCCCCGAGCGGAATGCGGAAACCATCCATCAGCGCACCCCCTCGCTCTCGCCGGCCGGCGCTTCGTCGGCGGTGGCGGAGGCCGCCAGCACCGCATCGATCTCGGTCGCGGGAACAGGCTGGGGCAGGATCGTGATCTCCGAGGTGTCGCTGGGTCCGGGTCCGAGGGCCGCCAGCAGGGTGACGCGGGGGATGACGCCGACCAACCGGCCCTCGTCATCCGTCACGGCGAGCGGCAGCGGCGACTCCACCGCGGGTACGAACAGGTTCACCAGGACCTCGTCCTTCGAGACGCTCTGCGGCACGCGGGTGACCACCGACGACAGCGAACGCTCCCCGCGACGGACGAGCTTGACCGCATCCCGATCCGTCACGATGCCGAGCAGCCGGCGATCACGGCCGACGACGTACGCGGCCGACGAGTACGCGTCGCGCATCTGGCGCAGGGCCGTGCGCGGGCCGCCGCTCTCGCTGACGACGGGACGCGGAAGCTCCATGACGTTCGCGGCCGTCAGCACGCGGGCGCGATCGACGTCCTGCACGAACTGCTCGACGTAGTCGTTGGCGGGGTCGGTGAGGATGTCTTCGGGTGTGCCGATCTGCACGATGCGACCGTCGCGCATGACCGCGATCCGATCGCCGAGGAACATCGCCTCGTTGAGGTCGTGCGTGATGAACACGATCGTCTTCTGCAGCTTCTGCTGCAGGGACAGCAGTTGCTCCTGCATCTCGCGGCGGATCAGGGGGTCGAGTGCGCTGAAGGCCTCGTCCATGAGCAGGATGTCGGTGTCGGCCGCGAGTGCTCGCGCGATGCCGACGCGCTGCTGCATGCCGCCGGAGAGTGCCGAGGGCAGCTTGTCACCCCACCCCTCGAGGCCCACGAGGGCAAGGATCTCGTCGGCCTTGGCCGTGCGCTCGGCCTTGCCGACGCCTCGCAGCTCCAGCGAGTAGGCGACGTTCTCGGCGACCGTGCGGTGCGGCAGCAGCGCGAAGTGCTGGAACACCATCGACACCCGATCCCGCCGGATCTCACGCAGCTTGTTCGCCGGGATGTCGGTGATGGTCTCGCCCTGCACCGTGATGGTGCCGGCGGTCGCATCGTGCAGCCCGTTGAGCATGCGGATGATCGTCGACTTACCCGATCCCGACAGGCCCATGATGACGAAGATCTCGCCGGGCGCGACGGTGAAGCTCGCGTCGATGACGGCCGCCGTTCCGGCGTCCGCGACCTGCGTGCGGCTCTCCCCGGCGGCGAGGCGCCGGGCGGCTTGTTTGGGATTCTTTCCGAAGACTTTGTAGAGGCCTGTTGCCTCGATCGCGTGCGCGACGGTCACTGGTCACACCTCGACGGCCCGCTGCGCATGGTGGGGCCGCATCGGTTACGCCCGGGTGATGATCACCGGCGACGGGCACGCGTCCGCAGACGTCGTGCGTTCGTCGCACCGGCGGAGGACATCGGGTCGTCCGCACTGATCCATCAACCGTACGTTCGCCCGCCACGCCCATCGGGTTGGGGGCGGCGCGAACGCGGACTGGACTTACGGGCCGAGATCGGCCCTCCTTCGAGGCAATCAGACGCGGGATGCCGAGGTCAAATCACTCCGGCCGCTCAAAACGCCCGTTGACAGCATCCAGAGTTCTATGGTTACTTAGTTTAGTAAGTAACCATTACACCAGCCCCGGAGGACCGAGTGATCGAAGAAGGCCGAGCGCTTTTCCTGCAGATCGCGGAGAGCATCGAGGACCAGATCGTGGACGGCTCGCTGGACGAAGAATCCCAGGCCCCGTCGACAAACGAGCTGGCCGCCTTCTATCGCATCAACCCGGCCACCGCAGCGAAGGGAGTCTCGATGCTCGTCGACACGGGTGTGCTCTACAAGCGCCGCGGAATCGGCATGTTCGTCGCCGCCGGCGCGCGCGAGAGAGTGCGCACGGCACGCCGTGAAGCGTTTTCGGATCGTTACCTCGAACCCCTCCTCGCCGAAGCCGCGCGCATCGGCATCGACCCCGACGAGCTCGCGGCGCTCATCACGCAGCGAGCCGCCGCATCCGCCGCTAACACCTCTCCCGCGACCTCAGAAAGGACCGACGCATGACCGATGTGATCGAGGTGCACAGCCTCACCAAGCGCTATCGAGACACCCTCGCCGTCGACGATGTCAGTTTCACGATCGAGAAGGACCGCATCTACGGGCTGCTCGGGCGCAACGGCGCCGGCAAGACCACGGTCATGTCGATCCTGACGGCGCAGAACTTCGCGACCTCGGGCGATGTGCGCATCTTCGGCGAGCATCCGTACGAGAACACGCGCGTGCTTCGGCGCATGTGCTTCGTCCGCGAGGGACAGAAGTACCCCGACGACGCACTGCCCCTGCACGCCTTCCGCACCGCGCGCCTCTTCTTCCCCCACTGGGATCAGGCCCTCGCCGATCGCCTGGTCGCCGACTTCCAGCTGCCGCTCAAGCGCCGCATCAAGAAGCTCTCACGCGGGCAGCTCTCGGCCGTTGGCGTGATCATCGGGCTGGCCTCGCGCGCCGAGATCACTTTCTTCGACGAGCCGTACCTGGGCCTCGACGCCGTCGCCCGTCAGATCTTCTACGACCGCCTGCTCGAGGACTACACCGAGCACCCGCGCACGGTGATCCTCTCGAGCCACCTGATCGACGAGGTCTCGAACCTGATCGAGAAGGTCATCGTCATCGATCAGGGCCGCATCCTCATGGACGAAGACACCGACGCCGTGCGCGATCGCGCCACGAACATCGTCGGCGACGCGGGCGCGGTCGACGCGTTCACCGCGGGGCGCGAGGTGCTGCATCGCGAGACGCTCGGCCGCGTCGCCTCGGTCACCGTTCTCGGTCATCTGGACGCGGCCGACCGCGCCGAGCTCGACGCGACGGGCCTCGACGTCGCACCCGTGTCGCTGCAGCAGCTGATCGTGCGCGTCACCCAGAAGGCGGCCGAAGATCGCGCCGCAGCATCCACCGTCGATGAAGGAGCACTCCGATGAGTCGCACACTCAATGTCGTCCGCATGCAGCTGATCAACCGGCAGACCTACATCTGGGTGCCGCTGATCGTGCTCGCGGGAGCCTTCGTGCTGAGTCTGCTGATCTGGTCGATGATCCCCGTCGACAGCCCCAAGTACGGCGGAGGCGCGCAGGCGCCGCTGTGGTACTTCGGTGTCGTCGGGGTGCAGGCGCTCACGCTGACGTTTCCGTTCTCGCAGGCGATGAGCGTCACCCGGCGCGAGTTCTACCTCGGCACGCTGCTCACGGCGGTGCTGACCGGCGGCATCCTGGCGCTCATCTTCGTCGCCGGCGGCCTGATCGAGCGTGCGACGGGCGGGTGGGGGGTCAACGGCTACTTCTTCTACCTCGACTGGATCTGGGCCGCCGGGCCCGCGATGGCGGGTCTGTTCTACTTCGCCCTGGCCATGTTGTTCTTCGTCATCGGGTTCTGGGCGGCCACGATCTACAAGCGGTTCGGTGCACTGTGGCTGACCGTCGTGCTCGTCGGCATCGGCCTGGTGCTCGTCGGCCTCATGTGGCTGACCGGCCGCATGAACGCCTGGGCTCGCGTGTTCGAGTGGTTCGCGGTGCAGGGTGCCTCGGGCCTGACCCTGTGGGGTCTGCTGCTGATCGCGGTGCTCGCGGCATCCTCGTTCCTCACCCTGCGGCGCGCGGTCCCCTAACCGCTCGCCGCAGGGGCGATGGATGCTGTCGCGTCACCGCAGCGGAACCGGCACATCACGTCCGCCCTCCTGTGTCAGGCGCTCGCCCATCTGCACGAGGGCGGGCGCCTGCACGAACCCGCCCGCGAAGAGCGCCTGGCCCTGCGCGAATCCCGGGGAGCGCTCCAGCAGCGACATCGGCGCGTACCCGAACACCTCGGCGAGATCGTCGAGGTCCCGAGGCGAGCTCATGCGCATGAGCGCGAGGTTGTCGCACTGCGAGAGAGCGTTGGGGTGCACCTTGGTGGGACGCTGCGTGGAGAGCAGCAGCCACAGCCCGTACTTGCGTCCCTCGGCGGCGATCTGCACGATGCGTTCGGTGAGCAGGCGATCGACCGGGCTCGCGGGGTCGGGCGGGCACAGGTTGTGCGCCTCGTCGATGACGATGAGCCGCCCGATGCGCTCCTCCCGCTTCTCCCAGAGGTGATCGAGCGCAGCGAGCGCCGCCGCGCGCGCCTCCGCCTGCGTCGAGAAGCCGCCGAGATCGAGCACGGCCGCATCGGGCCGCTCATCGATGTCGTCGGTGATCGACCGCTTGCCCCACGCCCACAGATCCCAGTCGGCGACACCCAGGTTCTCGAGGCGCGTAGCGAGTCGTTGACGGATCGTGCCCTCACCCGCGCGCAGGTGCGCCACGAGGTCACCGTCCTTGACGTGCGGCATCTCGTCCTCGAAACGCAGCATCGTGTTGTACTCATCGAAATCGACCAGCGGATCGATCTGCATGAGCGCGGCCCGCGAGCGCAGCGGCAGCTGCAGGAAGCGCGCGTGCAGCGGCCGAACGGCATCACCGGGACGGAAGACGCGGATGTCCCGCGACGCCAGCTCCGCGGCCGCATCGGCGGCGACACCCTGGCGCACCTCGCCGAGGCGCACGAAGTCGGAGTTCGGGTCGAGGATCACCAGCGGCAGCCGCGTGTGCAGCAGCACCTGCTCGAGGAGAACCCCCAACGCGTAGGTCTTTCCCGAACCGCTCTGGCCGCACCAGAACGTGTGTCGATTCAGACGAGGTGCGAGCACGTGTGCGGGGGCGGGCAGGTCCGAGCCGATCAGCGAGCCGACGGGGAGTTCACGGGTCATGAGCGAATGCTAGGCCCGCCGCGGGCTGTGGCTCCAGCATCCGCGCCGCCTCCGCCCCTCAGCGCCCGTTCGCCGCCTGCTCGTGGTGGTGGATCACCTCGGCGACGACGAAGTTGAACCACTTCTCGGCGAACGCCGGGTCGAGGTCGGCGTCGAGCGCCAGGCGGCGCAGGCGCGCGACCTGCTCGACCTCGCGCGTCGGGTCGGACGCGGGCATCTCGTGCGTGGCCTTGAGCACACCGACCTGCTTGGTGCAGCGAAAACGCTCGGCCAGCATGTACACCAGCGCGGCGTCGATGTTGTCGATGCTGGCGCGCAGCCGCAGCAGCTCTTCGCGCGGATCGGTCTCTTGGCTCACGTCGGCCTCCTCCCCACCGAGGGTACCTGCAGCGCGCTCTCGCGCCCCTAGAGTGTGACCATGAGCGAGAAGACGCCCCGCGCAGCGCGCGATGCGGGCGACGAGCCCCTGCCGCGGCGGCGCCGCGCAAAGCAGCCCCGGCCCGCGAAGGCACCCAGCCCGGCCGACTCCTTCACCCTCGCTCCGGCCCCGGGCGATCCGCACTACGTCGTCGCCGCCGACACGTACCAGCCGACCCCCGTCACAAGCGAGCCCGCCCGCTCGTTCTGGGCGCGCATCGACCGCCCCTTCGCGGTCGGTCTCATGGTCACCCTCGGCGCCCTCACCGCCTTCGTGATCGGGCTCGCCGTGTCGAACCTTTCGACCGTGCTCATCTACATCATGCTCGCGCTGTTCGCCGCGCTGGGCCTCGAGCCGATCGTCAATCGACTCATGAAGCTCGGCGTGCCGCGCGGGTGGTCCATCGTGATCGTCGTGCTCGGGCTCGTCGTCGTCGTGGTGGCCGTGCTGTGGCTGATCATCCCGACGGTCGTCTCGCAGATCTCGCAGTTCATCCGCGACATCCCCACCCTTATCCAATCGATGCAGCAGACCGAGTGGTTCCAGTCGCTCGAGGACATGTTCGGGGCGAGCCTGACCGACATGCTGTCCGCTCTGCAGAGCTTCCTCACCGACCCCGGCCATCTCGCGACGATCGGCGGGGGCGCCCTCCAGTTCGGTGTGGGGCTGGTGGCCGTCGTGTCGGGCGGGTTCACCACGCTCGTGCTGACGCTGTTCTTCCTCGGGTCGCTGCCGACCATGAAGCAGGCGTTCTACCGCCTCACTCCGGCGCGCGGTCGCACGAACCTCGCGGCGATGACGGAGCAGATCACCGGCTCGATCGGCAGTTACCTGATGGGCCAGGTCACGCTCGCGTTCGCGAACTCCGTCGTGGCCTTCATCCTGCACGCGCTGCTCGGATTGCCCTTTCCCGCACTCATGGCGGTCCTCGCGTTCCTGATCACCCTCATCCCGATGATCGGTTCGGTGCTGTTCTGGATCTTCGCGAGCATCATCGCCCTGTTCACCAGCCCGGTCGCCGCCTTGATCTTCGCCCTCGTCTACCTCGTGTACATGCAGATCGAGGCATACGTGCTGACGCCCCGCATCATGTCCCGCGCCGTGGACGTGCCCGGAGCGCTCGTCGTCATCGGCGCCCTCGTCGGTGGCACGCTGCTCGGACTCATCGGAGCGCTCGTGGCGATCCCGATCTCGGCCTCGATCCTGCTGATCATCAAGCAGATCTGGGTGCCACGCCAGGACGCCAAGGTCTGACACGGCGCCGCGCCGGTCGCGCGGTCTCGGGGGAACGGTCTCCCTGCGTCGCGCGGTCGGCGTCGCGCGGCCGGTGTCGCGCGGTCGGCGCGTTGCGCGGTCGGCGTCGCGCGGTCGGTGTCGCGCGGTCGGGCGGTTGCACGGTCGGCGGGTTGCGCGGTCGGCGTCGCGCTACCCGGCCCGATCGTCGAACCCACATTCTTGCAGCGAGCCACCACACGACGGATGTCGGTTCGCTGCAAAAATGTGGGTTCGGGGCGGGCGCCGGCGCCGGGGCGGACGCGGGCGCGGGGCCGGAACGGGCGCCGGCGCCGAGGCCGGGCCGCAAGGCCCGGAGGCGACCCAGACGCGCGACGCCGGCGCGATCAGGGCCGGGCGGGCAGCAGCCGCGTGGGTGCGGGAACCGCGGCGCGATGCCGCACGCGGCCGGGCACGCCCGTGCGGATGTCGAGCGAGAACGACACCACGTCGTTCGAGCGCTGACCGGCGACGAGCATCGTGTCGCGCACGACAAGGTGATGCCGCGGCCAGTCCACCCCCGACTCGACGAGCGCGACCGGCGCCAGCGTCTCGCCCTGGCCGCGCACCCGCGCGACCGCGATGGTGTTGCTCCCGCGCAGACCCGTGTAGACGAACTCCGCATCGCGCGAGAGGGCGATCTCGGCGCCCGTGTCGCCGGCAAGATACCCGACGGGCGCGGGCATCCCGCCGACGAGTCCCCATCGTCCACTCGCATCGGGGGCGAGCACGAACACCTCGCACGAGAACTCCGTCACGACATAGAGATGCCCGCTCGGGTGCACGATCATGTGTCGCGGTCCGCAGCCCTGCGGCAGCACCACCTCGTGGTCGGCACGGAGCCCTGCGGCATCCACGCGCCAGATGCGCACGAGATCGAAGCCGAGATCAGTGGTCGCGATGCGCCCGCAGTGCAGGAACGCGGCGGCATGAGCCCGTGAGACGCGCACGGGCGCCTCCGCGGGCTCGCCCTCGACGGTGGATGCTGGGGCGACAGCGCCCGGGTCCTCCCGGTCGTGATCGGGCACCAGGTGGGCGAACTCCGCACCCGTCGCTTCCCGCAGCGCACGGGCGGCCGCGGCGAGGTCCACCCCTCCTGCACCAGCCCAGGGTGAACCCGCACCCGCTGGACCCGCACCCGCGCCGACACCCGCACCTGCGACCGCGACCGCCGTCGCCGCATCGGCTCCCGCCGACGCAGGACCCGCACCCGCGCCAACACCCGCACCTGCGCCCGAGCCCCAACCCGAACCCGAACCCGAACCCGCGTGCGGATCGACCGCCGCGGCGGCCTCGACGCGGGAGACCGGCCTGCCGACAGCATCCAGCCCGATGCGCACGACCCGGCCGTCACCCCAGCACGACGCGACGAGAAAGGCACCGTCGGACGACACCGCGGCGTGGCAGACGGCGTCGCCGACCTCGACCGCGCGGCCGAGCGGCGCGAGCGAGGACCGCCCGCTGCGCCGGTAGGCCTGCAGCCGGCCCTCGCTCTCGAGCGTCGCGTACACGACGTCGAGGGAGGGATGCGCCGCGAGCCACGAGGGGGATGCCGCCCGGGCGACCGTGCCGACGAATGCGAGCGGCCCTCCCGCCGAGGCACCGTCGAGCCCACCGGCGGCGAGTGCACCGACGCCCTCGGCGGCCGAGTCCATCTCGGGACCCCAGCCGCCGACCCAGAATTGCAAGGTCAGTCGACCAGGTCGTGGCGCACGATGACGGCGTCGCGCGCCGCCCCGACGCCGATCACCGAGATGCGGGTTCCGCTCATCTGCTCGAGGGCGAGCACGTAGTCCTGCGCCTCGATCGGCAGATCATCGAAAGTGCGGGCGCCGGAGATGTCCTGCTTCCAACCCGGGAAGTACTCGAGGATGGGCGTCGCGTGGTGGAAGTCGGTCTGGTTCACCGGCACCTCGTCGAAACGCTCGCCGTCGACGTCGTAGGCGACGCACACCGGGATCTGATCAAGACCCGAGAGGATGTCGAGCTTGGTCAGCACGAGGTCGGTGATGCCGTTGATCCGTGTGGCGTAGCGCGTGATGGGCGCGTCGTACCAGCCCACGCGGCGGGGGCGGCCCGTGGTCGTGCCGAACTCGAATCCGCGCGAGCGCAGCCATTCGCCCTGCTCGTCGAAGAGCTCGGTCGGGAACGGGCCCGACCCGACGCGGGTCGTGTAGGCCTTGACGATGCCCACGATGCGATCGAGCCGGTTGGGGCCCACACCGGAGCCGATCGCCGCGCCGCCGGCGGTCGCCGACGAGGAGGTGACGAACGGGTAGGTGCCGTGGTCGACATCCAGCATCGTGGCCTGTCCGCCCTCGAAGACGACCACGTCGCCCGCGTCGAGCGCGTTGTTCAGGAGCAGGCCGGTGTCATCGACCATCGGACGCACCCGCTCGGCGTAGGAGAGCAGGTCTTCGACGATCTCGTCGACGGTGATGGCTCGACGGTTGAAGACCTTCACCAGCAGGTGATTCTTCTGATCGAGCGCGCCCTCGACCTTCTGGCGCAGGATGTTCTCGTCGAAGAGGTCCTGCACGCGGATGCCGACGCGGTTGATCTTGTCGGCGTAGGCGGGCCCGATGCCGCGCCCCGTGGTGCCGATCTGACGCTTGCCCAGGAAGCGCTCGGTGACCTTGTCGAGGGTGCGGTGGTACTGCGTGATGATGTGCGCGTTCGCGCTGATGCGCAGCCGCGACGTGTCGACGCCGCGCGCGCTCAGCGCCTCGAGCTCGTAGAAGAGCACCTCGAGGTCCACGACCACGCCGTTGCCGATGACGGCGTTCACGCCGGGCGAGAGGATTCCCGAGGGCAGCAGGTGCAGGGCGTACTTCTCGTCGCCGATCACCACGGTGTGTCCGGCGTTGTTGCCGCCGTTGAATTTGACGACCCAGTCGGTGCGGTCACCGAGCAGGTCGGTCGCCTTGCCTTTTCCTTCGTCGCCCCACTGCACGCCGACGATCACGATGCCTGGCATTGGTCTACCCCCTGGGGACGGGCGCCGGGCGGCGCGGACGGCCCTGACGATCCTACCGGGCCGATATCCTGGCCCCACCGTCGACGCCCTGGAGGGTCATGCTGTACCCGATCGTTCGACTGCTCGTGGCCGCCGCGGCCGTCGTCGCCGTCTTCGCCCAGTTCGAGCGCTCGCTGAGCCTCGCCCTCGTCAGCCCGACCCCGTACGGCTCTCACATTCCGACGATGGTGACGAACTTCTTCAGCTTCTTCACGATCCAGTCCAACCTCGCCACAGCGGTCGTCCTGGCGATCGCGGCGATCTGGGCGCTGCGCCGCCGACGCGACACCACCCCCGAACCCTGGGGCATCGCCCTCGCCGTCACCTGCGTGACCACCTACATGGTCGTCACCGGAATCGTCTACAACACCCTGCTGCGCGGCATCGAGCAGGCCCCGGGCGCCGTCGTGGGCTGGTCGAACGAGATCCTGCACGTCTGGGTGCCCGTCTTCCTGCTCGTCGACGCCCTCATCGGCTATCGCCGCCGTGCGCTGCCGTGGCGCGCGGCGTTGATCGTGGCGATCTACCCGATCGCGTGGGCCCTGTACACGCTGGTGCGGGCTCCCTACATCACCAACCCGGGCACGGGGGTGCCGTACTGGTACCCGTATCCCTTCCTCGATCCGAACGTCGTCGCCGGCGGATACCTCGGGGTCATCGGGTACGTCGTCGGCATCGCCGTCGCGATCGTCACCGTCGCGTTCGGCGTCGTCGCGGTCGGGCGCTGGCGCGGCGCCCGGGTGGCAGCGTCCCGCACCGCGCCCGGCGTGCAATCGCCGCACTGACCGCACCCACGACAGGAGTCGCGCCGAGAACAGGATCCGCGCGGCACACCGCTCCTGTCCTCGACCCATCTCCTGTTCTCGGCCCATCTCGCCGCTGAAAAGCGGGATGCTGTCGCCACAGCCGTGCGCTGAGTGAGCGCATCCGCCCTCACTAGACTGGAGGCCATGTCGAAGGTCCTCCAGTCCCTGCCCGTCGGCGAGCGCGTCGGCATCGCCTTTTCGGGAGGGCTGGACACCTCCGTGGCCGTCGCCTGGATGCGCGACAAGGGCGCGATCCCCTGCACCTACACCGGCGACCTCGGTCAGCCCGATGAGCCCGACGTCGACGCGGTGCCCGGCCGGGCGCTCGAGTACGGCGCCGAGGTCGCCCGGCTCGTGGACGCCAAGACCGCGCTGGTCGAGGAGGGCTTCGTCGCCCTGGCGTGCGGGGCCTTCCACATCCGCTCGGGTGGTCGCACCTACTTCAACACGACACCGCTCGGGCGCGCCGTCACCGGCACCCTGCTCGTGCGCGCCATGAAGGAGGACGGCGTCGACATCTGGGGCGACGGGTCGACCTACAAGGGCAACGACATCGAGCGCTTCTACCGCTACGGCCTGCTCGCCAACCCCCGCCTGCGCGTCTACAAGCCCTGGCTCGACGCCGACTTCGTCACCGAGCTCGGCGGACGCAAGGAGATGAGCGAATGGCTCGTCGCACACGGTTTCCCGTATCGCGACTCGGCTGAGAAGGCCTACTCGACCGACGCCAACATCTGGGGCGCGACGCACGAAGCCAAGACACTCGAGCACCTGGACGTCTCGCTCGAGACCGTCGAGCCGATCATGGGCGTGCGATTCTGGGACCCCGCGATCACCATCGACACCGAGGACGTCACGGTCACGTTCGAAGCGGGTCGACCCGTCGCGCTCAACGGCACGGAGTACGGCGACCCGGTCGAGCTGGTCCGCCAGGCCAACACGATCGGCGGCCGCCACGGCCTCGGGATGAGCGACCAGATCGAGAACCGCATCATCGAGGCCAAGAGTCGCGGTATCTACGAGGCGCCGGGCATGGCCCTGTTGTTCATCGCCTACGAGCGGCTGGTCAATGGCATCCTCAACGAAGACACCCTGGCGACCTACCACGAGCAGGGCCGGCGCCTCGGTCGCCTGATGTACGAGGGACGCTGGCTCGACCCGCAGTCGCTCATGCTGCGCGACTCGATCCAGAAGTGGGTCGGCACCTCGATCTCGGGATCCGTCACCCTGCGCCTGCGGCGCGGAGACGACTACACGATTCTCGACACGACGGGCTCGACGCTCTCCTACGCGCCGGAGAAGCTGTCGATGGAACGTGTGGGCGACGCCGCCTTCGGGCCCGTCGACCGCATCGGTCAGCTCACGATGCGAAACCTCGACATCGCCGACTCGCGCGCGCGTCTCGAGCAGTACGCGGGCCTGGGCCTCATCGGCGGAGCCACCGGCGCCCTCGTCGGTCGCGTGACGGCGGGCGAGGCCGACGACATCATCGAGAGCGCCGCGCCGCACGATGCCGAGCGGGACGCGCTGGCGGATGCTGTCGAAGAGGCCTCCGAGGGCGCCGCCTTCGATTTCGGCACCGACTGACGGCCGGGCCCGCAGCCCGCTCCGGTCAGCGGAACGGGCTGGCCACCGTGTTGCGGTGGTACTCGAACACGATGCTCGTGCGCGTCGAGGCGACGCTCTGCTGAGCTGAGAGGTGCTCGACGACGAACTCGCGCACCTGGGACGACCCGTCCACCGCGATGTGCACCAGGAAGTCGTCGGTGCCGCCGACGAACCACACCTGCAGCACCTGCGGCAGTCGGCGCACCTCGTCGGCGAACGCGGTGATGCTGCTCTGGCGCGCACCCGGCCGCAGTGTCACACCGATGATCGCCTGCAGGCCCTTTCCCAGCGAGCGCTGATCGATGCTGGCGTGGAACCCCGTGATGACGCCACGCTCGGTCAGGGCCCGCACCCGCGCGTGCGCCGTGGAAGGCGCCACCCCGAGAGCTGTTGCGAGGTCGGCGTTGGTCATGCGCCCGTCACGGGCGAGAGCTGCGACGATCTGAGCGTCGATCTCATCCAGCCCCTCCGTCCGAAGATCCTTCGCCGACGGGCCCGTCCTGCGGTCGTTCATGCCATTCAGACTAGCTTGACGTGCCTACCCTCCGAAGGATCGTCGTCCGTAACCCCATCGAAACGAAGATCCTGCAAAAGTACCGACAACACCCGCGCTCTCCCGCACTCACCTGACCGAAGGGCCCGCCATGCGGATCGGCATCCCCACTGAGATCAAGAACAACGAGAACCGTGTCGCGATCACCCCGGCAGGAGTGGACGCGCTCGTCGTGCGGGGACACGAGGTGCGTGTGCAGGCGGGCGCCGGGACGGGTTCGCGCATCTCCGACGAGCAGTACGCGGCTGCAGGGGCCACGATCGTGTCTTCCGCGGACGATGTGTGGGCCGAGGCCGATCTGCTCGTCAAGGTCAAAGAACCCGTCGCGGCGGAGTACACGCACCTGCGCCCGGACCTGGCGCTCTTCACCTACCTGCATCTCGCGGCGGACCGCCCGCTCACCGACGCCCTGCTGGCGGCGGGCACCACCGGCATCGCTTACGAGACCGTCCAGCTGCCGGACCGCAGCCTCCCGCTGCTCACGCCCATGAGCGAGGTCGCCGGCCGACTCTCGATCACGGTCGGCTCCTACTCGCTGATGCGGGCGGCGGGCGGCCGTGGCACCCTGCTCGGGGGGATCGCCGGCACGCCCCGCGCGCGCGTGGTGGTGATCGGCGGCGGGGTGGCCGGCGAGCACGCGGCGGCGAATGCTCTGGGGCTGGGCGCCGAGGTCACGGTCATCGACGTGTCGCTGCCGCGGCTGCGCGAACTCGAGAAGCGCTACGGCGGCGCCCTGCAGACCCGCGCGTCGAGCCGCTACGAGATCGCGGAACAGGTGGCCACTGCCGACCTCGTGATCGGGTCCGTGCTGATCCCGGGCGCCGCGGCACCGAAGCTCGTGACCGACGACATGGTCGCGACCATGAAACCCGGTTCCGTGCTGGTGGACATCGCGATCGACCAGGGCGGCTGTTTCGAGGGCTCCCGACCCACGACCCACGACGACCCGACGTTCGCGGTGCATGACTCGCTCTACTACTGCGTCGCCAACATGCCCGGCGCGGTACCCGAGACCTCCACCCGCGCACTCACCAACGCGACCCTGCCCTACGTGTGCGCCCTCGCCGACAAGGGCTGGCAGCGCGCGACCGCCGAAGACCCCGCGCTGGCCCTGGGGCTCAACACCCGCGCGGGAGAGATCACGAACCCGGGCGTCGCCGCCGCACACGCCGCTCGCTGAGTCGCGGCCGCCGTTTCGGCCTCATCCGCCCGAGGCGGGCGGTGTCTCCTGCGCGTCGCGCAGCTCATCGGAGAACAGCGCGTTCTCGTCGAACGTGCCGTTGCGATACGCCGCCCGCGCGACCATGTGCGCCGAGAGCGGCGCCGTCGCGAGCTGGAACAGCACGACCGGCACGAGCGTCGCGACCACCGGCCACGACCGCAGCGACAGCGCGATCGCGAGACAGATCAGCATGAGGCCGAGCACCTGCGGCTTGGTCGCGGCGTGCAGTCGCGACGGCACATCGCGCAGGCGCAGCAGGCCGATCGACGCCGTCAGACACAGCAGCGCCCCGATGAGCACGAGGACGACGGCCGCTCCGTCGGCGATGAGAAGCCAGTCGAAGGCCCCGCCCGCATCCGCGGCGGCGGCGAGTGTGGTCACAGCATCCGTCATCTGGGGTTGTCCCTCCGGGCGACGAAGCGGGCGACGGAGATCGAGCCGAATACGCCCACCGCGGCGATGATCAGCAGCGTCGGCAGGCTTCGAGTGTGCTGGTTGATGGCCATCTCGGCGCCGATCACGCACATGATCTCGGTCAGCAGCACGTCGGCCGCGACGACGCGGTCGAGGATCGAGGGCCCGATGACGATGCGCACCAGCGCGAGCACGGCGGCGATCGCGAAGACCACCAGGGCGATGACGATGACGATGTTCATACCGGCGCACTCCCGTGACGCGGCGTGTCGACGGTGGCGGCGCGGATCTTCGCCAGCTGCGCTCCCGAGCCCACGGCGCGGACGATTCGCGCCTCCCAGCCCAGCACCGCGCGGCGCTGTGCCTCGATGTCGTCCTGCGACCGCACGCCGATGACGTGCAGGTAGAGCATGCGGCGATCCCGGTCGGCCTCGACGATGAGCGAACCCGGGATCAGCGAGGCGGTCACACCCGTGTGGGTCATGATGAGGTCGTCGTCGACGCGCAGCTGCACGGCGATCACCGCCGCTCCGGGCTGCTTTCGGAAATCGAGCACCTGCCACGCGACGAGCAGCGACCCGCGCACGACCGCCGCGAGGAAGGTGACGACGAAGACGAGTCCGAACCACAGGTTCAGCCGGCCCGACAGCTCGACAGGCGGGAGGCGGAAGACGCGTGTCACGACGATCGCGACGACGAGGCCGGTGACGAAGGCCAGCACGGTGAACTGCCCCCACATCAGCATCCACAGGGCGATCAGCCAGACGAAGAACGGCAGCTGCACCCAGAGGTGCTCGAGCATGGGCCGCCGGTCGGGACTCATTGCGCCGCCTCCTCGTCCTCGAGCTGCACGATCATGACCGGTTCGGCCAGTGCGGAGCCCGCGCGCATGCACAGGTCCATCAGGGGGCCCGCGAAGATCGTCAGCGCGACCGTGACGGCGACCATGGATGCTGTCGCCGCGGTCATGATGCGGGGGATGACGCGGCGCTCCGTCTCGACGGCCGCGGCAGGTGCGTTACCCAGGTACGCGATCCGCGCCTCGGTCTCGGCCGAGTCCTCCTCCTCGCGCCAGAACGAGAGGTTCCAGGCGCGCATGAGGGCATAGAGGGTCAGGAGCGAGGTCACGATGCCGCCGACGATGAGCACCATCATGACCGGGGTGCCCACCTCGGCGGCCGCATCGAACAGCGCGAACTTGCCGACGAACCCGGAGAAGGGCGGCAGCCCCCCGAGGTTGACCGCCGGGATGAAGTAGAGCACGGCGATGATCGGGGCGGCCCGCATCAGACCCTTCACCCGCAGGATGGACGTGCTTCCGGCGCGACGCTCAACAAGCCCCACGGCGAGGAACAGCGTGGTCTGCACGATGATGTGGTGGACCATGTAGTAGATCGTGGCGCCGTACGCCGCAGGGGTCGCGATCGCGAGCCCGAAGATCATGTAGCCGACGTGGCTGACGAGGGTGAACGAGAGGATCCTCTTCAGCTCGGCCTGCGCCACCGCGCCCAGGACGCCGACGATCATCGTCGCGAGTGCGATGACCATCAACAGCAGGTTGACATCGCTGTCGGCGAACAGCTGCGTCTCGGTGCGGATGATCGCGTAGACGCCGACCTTGGTCAGCAAGCCCGCGAATACCGCCGTCACCGGAGCCGGCGCCGTCGGATACGAGTCGGGCAGCCAGAACGACAGCGGGAAGACCGCCGCCTTGATCGAGAAGGCGACGAGCAGCATGAGGTGCAGCACGAGCTGGACCTCGGGCGGCATCTCGGTCATGCGGTCGGCGATCTGCGCCATGTTGACTGTGCCGAGCGAGGCATAGATCATCGCGATCGCGGCGAGGAACAGGATCGAGGAGACGAGCGAGACGACGATGTAGACCACACCCGTGCGGATGCGCGACTCGGTGCTGCCGAGGGTGATCAGCACGTACGAGGCGACGAGCAGGATCTCGAATCCGACGTAGAGGTTGAACAGGTCGCCCGCGATGAAGGCGTTGAAGATGCCCGCGGCGAGGATCAGGTAGGACGGGTAGAAGATCGAGACCGGTGTCTCACTGTCGCCGTCCGCGGCCCCCTGGCCGACGGAGAAGAGCAGCACCGCGATCAGCACGACGCTCGAGACGAGCACGAGCAGCGCGGCGAGCCGATCGACGTACAGCACGATTCCGACCGGGATCGGCCAGCCTCCCACCGACACGGCCAACGGGGTGCCCTGGTCGACGGTCGCGAGAAGCACCGCCGCGATCACCAGCACGACCGCGAGCGTGACGATCGAGATCAGCACCTGCAGGCGCGGCCGTCGACCGAAGACCAGCGTCACCGCCGCCCCGAGCAGAGGGACGGTCACAAGGAGAGGAACCAGTGCGCTCATGCGTCCCTCCCCTCCGTCGTCGTGCTGCCGGTGTCGTCGTCGCCGCCCGGGCGCCGATACGGACGATCGGTGGGGGCGTCATCGCGCAGCGCCGGGAAGTCCCGGCTCTGCAGCACCGTGATCGGCGCGGTGTCGACTCCCACGAAGTCGGTGGATGCCTCGGCCTCGGCGCCCTCGTCGTCCATGACGTCCTCGTCCTCGACACCGCGCTCGCGCAGGGCGATGTCGGCCTCGTCGTCGAAGACGGTGTCGGCCTGGCCCAGCTGCCACGAGCGGTAGATGAGGGCGAGGAGGAACGCGGACACCGCGAAGGTGATGACGATGGCGGTGAGGGTGAGGGCCTGCGGCAGGGGGTCGGACATGTCGGTGAAGGCCCCGTCACCCGTGAACGGGGCGATGCCCGGGGCGCCCATGACGATCAGCAGCAGGAGGTTCGCGGCGTTGCCCAGCAGGAGGAAGCCGATGAGCACGCGCGTGAGGCTGCGCTCGAGCATCGCGTAGACGCCGCACGCGAACAGAGCGGCCATCACGATGATGAGGATGAGCGAGACGTCCATCAGGCGCGCACCTCCCTCGGGCGCTGGGACTGCGGCTGCGCCTGGCGGTCGACCTCGGCGCCGAGGCTGCGCAGCACGTCGAGGACAAGCCCGATCACGACGAGGTAGACACCGACGTCGAAGATCGTCGATGTGACGAACTCGATGTGGCCGATCACGGGGATCTCACCCGCGAAATACGTGCTCGTGAGCGGCGCTGCTCCGAAGAACACCGGCACGATCGCGCACGCGACGGCCAGGGTCATGCCCACGCCCAGCAGCATTCCCGCGTCGGTGGGGGCGGCGACCCCCAGCTCGTAGCGACCACCGGCGACGTATCGCATGACCAAGGCCATGCCGGCGACGAGCCCGCCCGCGAAACCGCCACCCGGCAGATTGTGCCCCGCGAAGAGCAGATAGATGGACACGACGATGATCGAGTGGAACAGCACCCGCACGATGACCTCGAGCAGAAGCGACCGATTCTCGGGACGCAGCCGCTGACCACCCAGCAGCCACGCGCGCTGCCGGGTGGGGGTGGGCGTCGCGCCCGTCTGCGGGCGCGGGCCGTCGATCGTCTCGACGAGCGGGCGGCGCAGTCCGCGGCCGGCCGGGACCGAGGGCAGTCCCGAGGTGAGGGTCTGGAGGTTGTCACGGCGGTCGGTGACGAACACGAGCGAAGCCACGCCTGTCGCGGCGAGGATCAGCACCGAGAGCTCGCCCATCGTGTCCCAGCCGCGGATGTCGACGAGGGCGACGTTGACGACGTTGCGGCCGTGCCCGATCTCGTAGGCGAGCTCGGGCCAGTCCACCGACACGGGGTCGTGGATGCGGGCGCCCGTGGCGATGATCGCGACCATCGCCATCGTGGCGCCGACGCCGATGGCGAGGATCGCTCGCGCCACGGGCGCGACGGAGGCGTTGTGATCCCCCATCTGGGCGGGCAGGCGTCGCAACACGAGTGCGAACGCGACCAGGGTGACCGTCTCGATCAGCACCTGCGTGATCGCGAGGTCGGGCGCACCGCTCGTGGCGAACAGCAGCACCATGCCCAGGCCCGTCACCGAGACGAGGACGACACCGGTGTAGCGCTTGCGCGCCCGGACCGCCATGATTCCCGCGGCGATCATGAACGGCGCCGCGAGCACCTGCCACGGCGACTGCCAGGCTTCGAGCTGAGTGCGCCATCCCGGAGACGAGAGGATCGCCGTGCCCTCCGCCGCGACCAGCACGACGAAGATCGTGCCGACGTAGATCGGCAGCGACCCTCGCTGAGTGAACGTCGTCGTCACGACCGAGAGCCGGTCGATCAGACGCAGGGCGCCGTTGTAGGCGTCCGCCGACGTGAACGGCAGCACGCGGCGGCGGGTGTCCCACGCGAGCGCGCGGGCCGCCACGAAGACCAGAGCCCCCGCAGCGAGTGTGCCGAGAGAGAGGAACAGAGCCGGCTCGAGACCGTGCCAGAGCGCGAGGTGATACGCGTATTCGGGCGCCGCCAGTCCCGCGGGCGCCGCGGGAGCGGTGTCGGCATATCGGGCGAGCGCGACATCCAGCCACGGTGCGGCGAAGCCGCCGACGAGAGAGAGCGCCGCCAGCACCACCGGCGCAGCCAGGAATCCGAGCGGAGGGTCGGGCCATTCTGTGGGCGCGACTGCCCGCTTGGTGCCGAAGGCTCCCCACAGGAAGCGCAGTCCGTACGCCATCGTGAGGGTCGACCCGAGCAGCACGCCGATGAGGGCGACGAGACCCCACACCGATCCGGCGATGCTCGCATCAAGGAGCGCGGTGAGCGCGCCTTCTTTCGCGACGAAGCCCAGGGTCGGGATGAACCCGACCATGGAGGCGATCGCCACAAGCGATGCCACGGCCATGACCGGCGCCTGGCGCCAGAGCCCGGAGAGCTCGTCGATGTCGCGGGTAGAGAGCTGTCGGTCGATCACGCCCACGATGAGGAAGAGACACGACTTGAACAGGGCGTGCCCGAGGAGCATCGCCAGGCCCGCCAGCGCGGCATCGCGGGTGCCGAAGCCGAGCACGACGGTGAGCAGGCCGAGCTGGCTGACCGTGCCGAACGCGAGGATGCGCTTGAGGTCGCGTTCGCGCAGGGACTGCAGCCCGCCCAGCAGCATCGTGAAGACCCCGAGCGAGATCACGACCGGACGCCAGACCGAGTCGTCGGCGAAGGTCGGGGCGAAGCGGGCGATCAGGTAGATGCCGGCCTTGACCATCGCGGCCGCGTGCAGGTACGCGCTCACGGGCGTCGGCGCCGACATCGCGCCGGGCAGCCAGAAATGGAACGGGAAGATGGCCGACTTGCTGAGCGCCCCCACGAGCACGAGGACGAGCGCCGCCTCGATGACCGGGCCCGACGGCGAGAGCGCCAGGATCGTCGAGAGGCTGGACGTGCCGGTGTCGACCACGAGAAGCACGACGCCGATCAGCATGACCAGTCCGCCGAGGGTCGTCACCAGCAGCGCCTGCAGTGCCGAGCGCCGGCTGGCGGAACGCTGGTGGTAATAGCCGATGAGCAGGTAGGAGAGGACGCTCGTGATCTCCCAGAACATCACGAGCACGACGATGTCGTCGGTGAGGACGAGGCCGTACATCGCTCCCGCGAACGCCAGCAGAACCGCCGCGAACTGTCCGACTCCCTCGGTCTTGCCCCTGAAGTACCAGCGGCAGTAGAGCATCACGAGCGCACCGACACCCGTGACGATCAGCGCCATGATCCAGCCCAGCGTGTCCATGCGCATCGACAACGAGATCCCGAGCGACGGGATCCAGGAGTATTCCTCGAACGGAATGCCACCGGAGATGATCTCGGGTCCCCGCAGTGCGGCGTCGGCGAAGGCGATGATCGGCAGCACCGCGGCGGCGTAGAACGCACGCGCACCCAATAGGCGGACCAGCCAGGGCAGGACGATGGGAGCGAGTGCGAACGCGGCGAGAATCAGCAGCATAGGCGTCCTCTCGGGCTCGTCGGCCGGGGCGGCTCAGAAGGTGGACGTCCGTGCCATTCTACGTGAGGCTCGGGGGCGGTCCCGTCGTATTGCCGGCACGGAACTCGCAGGTGAAGCGCAGCGACACCCCGGCGCCCCCCTCCAGCATCCGCACCACTGCCTCGCCCGCGGCTCGCCCCTTGGCCGTCGAGGGCTGCACGAGCGTCGTCAGCTCGTAGGGGGCGAAACCGTCGAGTGAGATGCCGTCGAAGCCGGTCACGCTGAGATCCTCGGGAATCCGGATGCCCCGCTCCTCCGCCGACCGGATGACGCCCGCGGCGAGGAGATCGCTCTGCGCGATCACGGCGGTCGGGCGCGCATCGGAGTCGGCGAGGATCATCCGCCCGGCCTGCAGCCCTTCGTCGATGCGGCTGGCCGCGGCGATGTGGACGGGCGCGTCGGGGAACACATCCCGCGCACCGGCGAGTCGTTCTTTCGTCACCTCGATCGCGGGCACGCGCGGATCACCGGGCTCGAGGATGCCGCGTTCACGACGGCCGTCGAAGGGCAGCGTCACGATGGCCGCGCGCGAGTGACCGAGCGTGCGCAGGTGGCTCGCGGCCTGCCGCTGCGCCTCGCGGTTATCGAGCTCGATGCGCGGGATGCCGGGGCCGGCGTCTCCCTCCATCACGATGACCGGGATGCCGCGTGCCCGGAGGATCTCGAGCGACTCGGTGAGCCTGCGGCTGCAGCCGACGAGCACGACGGCGTCGACCGGCGCAGAGCGCAGGGAGAGCGCGCCGGTCGTCTCGGTCGGCGCGTCACCGGTCGGCGGGGGATCGTCCCGCAGAAGCAGCAGCCCCGCCCCCAGCGGGGCGACGCCCTCGGCCAGGCCGTCCATCATGTGGGTGTTCACGGGATCCAGGAAGGCCGCCCCGAGGTGCTCTTCGAACACGACGCCCACGATGCCGCTGCGCCCGCGTCTCAGGGACGCCGCCCGCGGGTCCGGGCCGCGGTAGCCCAGGGCCGCGGCGGCTTCGAGGACGCGCGCCTTCGTGGCCGGCGCGACGGCGGCGTTGCCGCTGAAGACCACGGACGCGGTCGAGGGCGAGACCTGCGCCGCGCGCGCCACATCGGCGATCGTGGGTCTGCGTGCGCTCATCGACTCCTCCGATGCTCGGCGCGCGGGGCGCGCGCACTGATCGTACCCGGCCTGTCGCTCGCGATCGAATCGATTCGATAGACTCCCCGGCATGAGCACCACCCCCACCGTCGACGCACGCACGCTCGTGCGCTGGCGCGCGGCCGTCTTCGCGATCTTCACCGCGAGCGGCCTGTCCATCGCCACCTGGGCGTCTCGGGTTCCCGCCATCAAGCAGACACTCGGCGTCGACAACATCCAGGTCGGCATGATGCTGCTGGGAGCCGGGATCGCCTCGATCGTCGGCCTCTCGCTGGCCTCGGTCGTGCTCGCGCGTTTCGGCGCCCGCAAGGGGATGCTGGGCGCCATGCTCCTCTTCGCGGTCGGTGTCGCGGTGATCGGGGTCGGCACCGACATCGCGCAGTCCTACGCCCTGGTGGTCACGGGCCTCGTCCTGTTCGGCATGGGCAACGGTGCGGTGGACGTGATGATGAACGTCGAGGGGGCGGCGATCGAGAAGCAGCTCAACAAGACGATCCTGCCGCTCTTCCACGCCTTCTTCAGCTTCGGCACGGTGATCGGCGCCGGACTCGGCGTAGCCGCCGTAGCCGCGGGACTGGACGTGCTGGCGCACACCGCCGTCATCGCCGTCAGCATCGTCGTCCTCGCGTTCGTGAGCATCGCGAACGTCCCCGCACGGGCCGCGGCCATGGATCCCGACGCGGCCGACGCGCCCGCGGAGCCGAAGACGGCGTGGCGCGAACGCCTGCACATCGCGCTGTCGGCCTGGCGGGAGCCTCGCACGTACGCCCTCGGCGTGGTGATGCTGGGCATGGCCTTCGCCGAGGGCGGGGCCAACGACTGGCTGGCACTCGGGATGGTCGAGGGCCACGGCGCGGATCAGGCGCTGGGCGCCGCGGGGCTCGCGGTCTTCTCGATCAGCATGACGGTGGTGCGCGTCGCCGGCGGACCGCTCGTCGACCGCTTCGGTCGCGTCGCGACGCTGCGCGTGCTCGCCGTCACGGCCGCGACGGGTCTTCTGCTGTTCATCCTCGCCCCGAGCGTCCCGCTCGTGTTCGTCGGCGCCGCGCTCTGGGGCGCGGGGATATCGCTCGGCTTTCCGCTGGGAATGTCGGCCGCGGCCGACGACCCCGAGAAGGCGGCGGCGCGGGTCAGCGCGGCCGCCGCGATCGGCTACATCGCCTTTCTGTGCGGTCCGCCGATCCTCGGCATCATCAGCGAACGAGTGGGCCTGCTGAACACCCTCTACGTGCTGGTCGTCCTCATCGTCGCCTCCGGGCTCGCGTCGCGTGCGGCCCGACCGCTGCCCGGCGCCCACGTCGGCGAGGGGCACCGGCGCTCGCACTGACCTCGACGCGTCTAGGCTCGTCGGGTGCGTCTCGTCATCGCCCGCTGCTCGGTCGACTACACCGGCCGGCTCAACGCCCACCTGCCTCTCGCGACCCGGCTGCTGGTGCACAAGGGCGACGGCAGCCTTCTGGTGCACTCCGACGGCGGCTCCTACAAGCCGCTGAACTGGATGAGCCCGCCGTGTTCGCTCACGGTCGAGGCGCCCAGCGAGGACGCGGCGTCGGCGGGTGTGATCGAGCAGTGGCGCGTTGCGCACGCCAAGACCGGAGACGCGCTGATGGTCAGCATCTACGAGGTCCTCCACGACTCCTCGCACGAGCTCGGCATCGATCCGGGCCTGCAGAAGGACGGCGTCGAGTCCGACCTGCAGCGCC
Organism: Microbacterium sp. HA-8; assembly: GCF_046111165.1. Classification (NCBI taxonomy): domain Bacteria; kingdom Bacillati; phylum Actinomycetota; class Actinomycetes; order Micrococcales; family Microbacteriaceae; genus Microbacterium; species Microbacterium sp. HA-8. The sequence continues at coordinate 33,325 of NZ_CP162025.1, read as the reverse complement.
TGCTCGCCGAGCAGGTCTCGCTCATCGGCGACGGCGTGACTCTCGTGCGCCGCGAGTTCCCGACGGCGATCGGTCCCGTAGACCTGCTCCTGCGCGATCCGGCGGGCGGCACGATCGCCGTCGAGGTCAAGCGTCGCGGCGACATCGACGGTGTCGAGCAGCTCACCCGCTATCTCGAACTGCTCGGCCGCGACCCGCACCTCGCCCCCGTCACCGGCGTCTTCGCCGCCCAGGAGATCAAGCCGCAGGCGCGCGTGCTCGCCACCGATCGCGGGATCCGCTGCGTCACCCTCGACTACGACGACATGAAGGGCATCGAGTCGGGGGTTCCGCGCCTGTTCTGAGGACGCATCGACAACGCCCGCAGCGACCTAGGCTGGAGGCATGCCTCCCGAGTCCCCCTGGTCCTGCATCCTGTGGGACGTCGACGGCACGATCGTCGACGCGTCCGACGGCATCCTGCATCGCCTGACCGTCACCCTCGAGCACTTCGGCCGGCCCGCGCCCACGCGGGCAGAGCTCGTGCACTGGATCGGGCCGCCGATGTTCGATTCCTTCCAGGCGCAGGCCGGTATGGATGCCGAGCTCGCCGCCACCGCGGTCGCCTGGTACCGCGAGCTGGGCCGTGCCGAGGGCTACACGACCGGTGCGCGCCTGTTCCCCGGCGTCGCCGAGCTGATCCACGACCTCGATCGGGCGGGCGTCCCGCAGGCGACGGCGAGCAGCAAACCGGAACGCCAGGTGCACGTGCTGATGGAGCATTTCGGGCTGGCACCCGCCTTCGCCACGATGGCCGGGGCGACGCCCGACGAGCGCACGCTCGCCACCAAGGCCGACATCGTCGCCGAGGCCCTGCGTCGGCTGCGCATCGACGGCATCGACACCTCGCGGCCCGTCCTCGTCGGCGACCGCCACCACGACATCGACGGCGGCGCCGTGCACGACGTGCCCGTCATCTTCGTCCGCTGGGGCTTCAGCTGGCCGCACGAGTCCGAGGGTGCGTCGGCCGTGGCTGACGACATCCACGATCTGCGGGCTCTCCTGCTGCCCGCCGCGTCGGTCGAACCCGCCCGGCCGTGATCGACCAGCCGTGATCGAGATCGCCGGGGCCGCGCTGGGCTGGGTGATCCCGGCCGTCGTGGTCTTCGGTGCGACCGCCCTGCTGATCGTCGCGACGGTCTGGGCTGTGCGCCGCGCGCGTGCCGGCGCGGGCGCCAGGGCGCGGGCAGAAGACGAGCGGACCCGCGCGGGCACGACACTCGTCGAACTCGACGACGCCGTCGCGGAGCTCGATCTCGAGGTCGGGCTCTCCGGGGCCCTCTACGGCGGCGACGGCGCGGCGCCCCTGCGTCGGGCGCGCATGCGCGCCCAGCATGCGCGGGACCGGGCGTTCGACGACTACCGTCGCGCCGCCGACCCCGCCACGCCGGTGCCCGAGGCGCGCGGGATCGCGCGCCGCGTACGTGAGCAGGCACAGCGCGCGCTGTCCGAGGTGCAGTCCGCGCGCCGCGCCCATGCGTCGTGGGTTGCAGCCCATGCCTCGGCCGCCGATCAGCTCGCGGCCGTCGAGCGGCGCTGGCACGAGCTGCACGACCGGATCGGCGATCCCCGCGCCCTGCTGCGCGAGCTCGAGCGCCGCGTCGACCCCGACGAGAGCCGGGATGTCGCCGACGCGGCCGCCGCGATCGAGCACTGCATCTCCGAGTCACGACGGCAGATCGATGCCGCCCGCGCCCTCGTGGCCGACCCCTCTCATACGGCACTCCCCGCGATCGCCGCCGCCGAGCGTGCGCTGCGGGCGGCGGAGGACGCTGAACGGCGGCTCGAGGAGTCGCATCGGCTGGTGATGCAGGCAGCGGAGGCGTTCGCCGGCGAGATCGACTCCGCACGGGAGGCGATCTCGGGCGCACTCGGCCTGCGTGAAGGTGTGGCCGGCGAGCAGGCCGAGGCTCTCGCGCGAGAGATCCGCGCAGCGGACGAGGAGCTGTCCCGGATCTCGTCGAATGGAGCGCGCCGGCCGGTCGCCGCCGTGGATGCGGTCGCGAGAATGCGCACGCGTCTCGACCTCGCGCTGGGCGACGCCCGAACGGCGCAGCAGAGGATGCGCGGCGCGCGCACGGCGCTTCCCGGCGCTCTGGCCTCCGCGCGCGCCTCGCTGGCTCGCGCGGAGGCCGATCTCGCGGCTTCGGGGGCGGGTGCCCAGGCGCGCGTGCGCGTCGCCGACGCCCGTGATGCGCTCGCGCACGCGCGCACCGTGGGCGATCCCGTCGAAGCCCTCGATGCGGCGCGCCGGGCGCTGCGCCACGCCGACGACGCTCGGGCGCTGTGCGCCTACGCGCGTCTCGGTCGGCCCGGCGGGGGATCCGCTCCCGGACGGTCGCCTCGATAGCCTGATCGCGTGAGCGCCCCCACCGCGACCCCCTCGCCTGCCCGCCACCCGATCGTGCGCACCCTGCGCGCAGCGCCCGCGAGCATCGCCCTCGTCGCGATCCTCCTCGTCGTCGGCGTCGCCGGGGGTGGACTGTGGACGCCTGCGATCGAGCAGGACTGGTTCGCGGCGATCGCCTACGGGCTCCCCGCGCTCGAGGAGGGTCGGTGGTGGACCCCGATCACGGGAACCTTCTTCGTCGCGTCGCCGTGGGTCTACGTGCCGACCCTGCTCAGCGTCGCCGGCATGGTCTTCGTCGAGATGCGTCGCGGCTCGCGCGTGGCGATGCTGTACTTCGGGTTCGGGCAGCTGTTCGCGATCTTCGCCGCCGCCGCGTTCCTCATGATCGGTCAGCTACTCCCCTGGCCGTGGGCGCAGGAGCTCGCGCAGGTGCTCGATGTGGGCCCGTCGGGCGGCACGATGGCCTGCATCGCCGCCGCCGTGGGGCTGTTCGCCGCTCCCTGGCGTCAGCGCGGCTGGGTGATCGTCTTCGTGTACGCCGCGATCAGCCTCTTCCTCCTCGGCGAACTCGCCGACGTCGAGCACGCCTTCGCGATCGCGCTCGTCCTCATGGTCGATCGCTCCTTCCGCATCCAGCGCACCACGATCCGAGAGCAGCGACTGATCGCCTTCGTCGGCATCCTGGCTCTCGGGGTCATCCAGATCCTGACCCTGCTGCTGCCCACGGACGGCCCGTTCGGCCCCACGGCGCCTCTCGAGGGTCCCTGGCTCGATGTCGCGATCGACGCCGCCGTCATCCTGCTCGTCGCGCGGGGACTGAGACTCGGACGGCGATGGGCGTGGGTGCTCACGCTGATCTGGTCGGCCGTCAATCTTCTGCTGGCTCTCACCCTCGTCGTCCTCTTCGTCATCGCCCCGGCCGACATGCACGAGACCTACGGCGATCCCGATGTCTCCTTCGCCACATCGGTCCTGTGGGCCCTGTTCTTCGTCTATCTGCTCATGGTCCGTCGTGCGTTCCGCGCCCGCCGCGGCAAGCGCTTGGGCACCGCGGCGGGCGCGAGCTCGGACGAGGTCAAGAACCTGATCCGCGCCGACGGCGGCGGCACCCTGTCGTGGATGGCGACCTGGGAGGGGCTTCGGTATCTGCGCACGGGCGAGGGGATCGTGCCCTTCCAGGAGCGACTCGGGGTCGCCATCGCCCTCGCCGACCCGCTCGGGCCTGCAGCATCCATTCCCGCCTCGGTGGAGGAGTTCGTCCGGCGCACCGAGGGCGAAGGGCTGATCCCCTGCTTCTTCAGCTGCGGCACGCCCACCCGTGACGCGATGCCCGCCGGATGGCGTTCGCTGGTCATCGCCGACGACACGATCGTCGACCTCGAAGGGCTCGCCTTCACCGGAAAGTCCTGGTCGTATGTGCGCCAGGCCCTCAACCGCGGTGCGCGCGACGGCATGACGTTCCGGCTGACCACTCTCGGCGCCGAGCCCTGGGGCGTGCGCCAGCAGCTGCGGGCGATCTCCGAGTCGTGGGTCGGTGACAAGGGTCTGCCCGAGATGCGCTTCACGCTCGGAACGCTGCAGGAGGCCGAGGACCCCGAGGTCCGGCTCGCCCTCGCGATCTCACCCTCCGGGGACGTCGACGGCTTTCTCTCGTGGTTGCCCGTCTTCGGCCCGGGAGGTGTGCACCGGGGATGGACCCTCGACCTCATGCGCCGTCGCGACGGTGGCTTCGGCCCCGTCATGGAATACCTCATCGGGTCCTCGGCTCGCGACTTCGCAGAGGAGGGAGCTGAGGTGATGTCGCTCTCGGGCGCTCCGCTCGCGCACGAGGCGCGCCCCGAAGAGGGCGTCATCGCGCAGCTGCTCGGACAGCTTTCGCAGTCGCTCGAGCCCGTGTACGGGTTCCGCTCCCTGCACCGGTTCAAGACGAAGTTCAATCCGCGCTACGAGCCGATCCATCTGCTCTACCGCGACGAGGGCGACCTCACACGCATCGCCGCCGGCCTCACGCGCGCGTTCCTGCCCGACGCCACGCTACGACAGTTCGCCGCAGCGGGAGTGGACATGATCCGGCGCGACTGATCAGCGCCCCGCTCTCGGCCGGGCGCGAAAAAACGCGCCCCCCGCACGGATGCGAGAGGCGCGTTTCGAGTCGATCGGCCCTCAGATGGGGCGGATGTTCTCGGCCTGCAGACCCTTGGGGCCCTGAGCCGTCTCGAACTCGACGCGCTGGTTCTCCTCGAGCGAGCGGTAGCCGCCCGCCTGGATCGCCGTGTAGTGCGCGAAAACGTCGGCGCCGCCCTCATCAGGAGCGATGAAACCGAAACCCTTCTCGGAGTTGAACCACTTGACGGTTCCCGTGCTGGACATGCCTTGCCATTCTCTTCAGCCCGCAAACTCTGGTGCATACGGGGTTGTGATATCTCACGCTACCCTCCGTCGCCCCCGAATTGCGAGACGATTTTCGAAGGTGACGCAAATAGCAGCCCCCACCGTCTCGCTGGCGCTCGGAGGACCCGGACGTATGATGGGCCAACTGCCCGACCCGGCCGCGCCCCCCATCGCAGCCTCCACCCGAAATCAGGCTCACCGCACCATGCCCATTGACGCGCCTGCGCAGCGCCTCGAGGCCCACGGCTCCGCCCTGGCCGACGAGGTCTACGAACTTCTCGCCCAGGCCATCCTCGACGGCCGTCTGGCCGCCGGCGAGCGCCTCCGCGATGTCGAGATCGCCGAGCTCTACGGCATCTCGCGCACGCCCGTGCGCGAGGCCATCCAACGCCTCGAGCGCCAAGGACTCGTCGAGGTCGCCGCCCACCGCTACACACGGGTGTCGACGCCCGACGAATCGGCGCAGGCCGAGGCGACCGAGTTCATCGGGCGACTGACCGGCACGGCCGCAAGCCTTGCCATGCTCCGCGCCAGCGATGAGCAGATCGCCCAGATGCTGACGGAGCTGGATGCCGTCATCGACGCCTGCGGCCGCGACGACGACCGCGAGCTGATGACACGCATGGTCGCGTTCCACCGCTCGGCGACGATCGCCTCGGGAAACAGGCTGCTGATCAATGTCATCCGCGAGGTGAACCTGCCCGTGCAGCGCGTCGTCGGCGGCTGGCGCCCCTTCGGCGGCGATCACGAGCGGTGCGTCGACTCCTTCCGCCGTCTGCGAGCCGCGGTCGCCGCGCGCGACGAGGTTCTCGTCGAGCAGATCGTCCGCGAGCAGCATCCCCTGGCCTGACCCCGCCGGCTCGATGGGGCGGTACCCAGCGGTGGCCGCCCGCGCGTAGGGTGTCGCCATGGCCCACATCGAGCTGCGCCCGCTCGACGACGACGACGTCGACGCCGTGTTCGAGATGATGCGCGACCCCGGGGCCGTGCGCCTCGCGGCGTTCACGGCGCAGCATCCCGACGACCGCCCGTCTTTCGACGAATGGATGTCGCGGCACCGCACCGCGCCCGACGTCGAGTTCTTCGCGGTGACGGAGAACGGCGGGTTCGCGGGCACCGCGGCCCTGTTCACGGTCGACGGTGAGCGCGAGGTGACCTACTGGATCGCGCGGCACGCGTGGGGACGGGGAATCGCCACCGCCGCGCTGCGCCTGCTCATCGCGTTCGAGGCGGAGCGCCCGCTGTTCGCGCGGGTGGCCTCGCACAACCTCGCCTCGATCGCGGTGCTGGAGAAGAACGGCTTCACGGAGGTGTCGCGCACGACGTCGTTCGCACCCGGCTTGGGGCGCGAGGCCGAGGAGCGCCTGTACGCACTCCTGCCGGCCATCGACGGCTACTGACGTCGCCGCGCACCCGCGGCCGGTGACGCAGCCGGCCCTCGCCGCCTGCCCAGCCCACGCCGCCACCCAGCCCGCGCTCGCCTGTCACAAAATGCGGGTCGCGACGCCGCACACCCGCACAAAGCGACAGGCGAGCAGCATCCGCCCCGCCCAGCCCGCGCTCGCCTGTCACAAAATGCGGGTCGCAACGCCGCACACCCGCACAAGGCGACAGGCGAGAAGCACTCTCGGCGATCGGCGACCCGGGCGGGGGCCGCCGCCGTGGGCACAGAACGAAAAAGGGCCCCATCCGGGACCCTTTTCGTTCTGTGCGCGAGGGGGGACTTGAACCCCCACGCCCTTGCGGGCACTGGCACCTGAAGCCAGCGCGTCTACCTATTCCGCCACTCGCGCGACGCGGACGACACACCGTCCGCAACTCAACTTCCCGAGGATATCACGGCGCTTCGCGCCCTCTCGACGCGCGTCGACAGGTGCTCTGCGTGCCCGTACAGGGTGGCTGACTACGATGGGCGTACCATCCGCCCCGCCTGAGGAGCCCCGTGGGACTACTTGACAGCTTCGAGAAGGGTCTCGAGCGCGCCGTGAACGGCGCCTTCGCGAAGACCTTCCGCAGCGGCATCCAGCCCGTCGAGATCGCCTCGGCACTGCGCCGAGAGCTCGACACCAAGGCCGCCGTCGTCAGCCGCGACCGCATCCTCGCGCCCAACACCTTCGGCGTCGAACTCGCGCCCGATGACTTCGTGACGATGAGCGCGCTCGGCGCCACCCTGATCGACGAACTCGACACCCTCGTGCAGAAGCATGCCAAGGCGCAGGGATACACCTTCGCCGGCGCCGTCACGATCGCCCTGTCGGCAGATCCGCAGCTCTCCGCCGGCACTCTGCGGGTGGCCTCGCGCACCGAAGAAGGACGCGTGTCGTGGCGTGCCGTCGTCGACATCGACGGCACGCGGCACCCCCTGCGCGCCAGCCGCACCGTGATCGGCCGCGGCAGCGATGCCGACATCACGATCCCCGACCCCGGCACGAGCCGCAAACACGTCGAGATCCTGTGGGACGGCGAGCGCGCCATGGTGCGCGACCTCGGCTCCACCAACGGCACGACCCTCGACGGACGCCGCGTGAGCGAGGCTCCGCTCGCCCCCGATTCGGTCGTGCGCATCGGGCGCACCGAGATCGTGTTCCACGTCGTCGCCCAGGCGCGCGCCGAACGGCCGCCGGTGCCCCCGCTGCCCGACCTCACCCAGGCGTACGACACCCGCCGCGGGGACGGGCGCGCATGAGCGAGCTCACCCTCCTGCTGCTGCGCATCGGGTTCCTGCTGCTGCTGTGGGCCTTCGTCTTCGTGGTCGTCTACTCGATGCGCGCCGACCTGTTCGGCGTCAAGGTGCGCCGCATGCCCGAACCGGCGACGGATGCTGCCGCGCCGGCACCGTCCGCGGCCTCGCTGCCGCCCGCGCCGGCTCCGACGGCCAGGCCCCCGCGACCTTCCCGCCCCGCCCGGTCGTCCCCCGGCGGGCTCGCCACCACCGACGACGTCTCGCGCATCGTGATCACCTCCGGTCCGAAGGCGGGACTCGAGTTGCCGCTGGGCACGGAGCCGCTCACGATCGGACGATCAAGCGAGTCCGGGCTGGTCATCCGCGACGACTACACCTCGAGCCACCACGCGCGCCTCGTGCTGTGGGGCGAGCAGTGGATGATCCAGGACCTGGACTCGACGAACGGCACCTGGCACGACGGCAACCGGGTGCACGCGCCCACCCCCGTCACGATCGGCGCGCCGATCAAGGTGGGCGCGACGACATTCGAGCTGCGGTCATAGGCCATGGTCTTCGAGGGCTCGTCCGTCGCGCTGTCGCACACCGGCAAGGTGCGATCGAACAACCAGGACTCCGGCTACGCCGGGTCCAACCTGTTCGTCGTCGCCGACGGCATGGGTGGCCACGCCGGGGGCGACGTGGCATCCTCGCTCGCGATCCGCCACCTCGAAGATCTCGACCGACCGTTCGCGTCGACCGCCGAGGCGGAACGGACGCTGCGCGACACGATCACCGAGACAGCGGCCGACCTCATCGACATGGTTGCGCGCAAACCCGAGCTCTCGGGCATGGGCACGACCGTCAGCGCGCTCGTGATGGTCGACGAGTACGCAGTCATCGCGCACATCGGCGACTCGCGGGTCTACCTGCTGCGTGACGGACAGCTCACCCAGATCACCGCCGACCACACCTTCGTGCAGCGCCTCGTGGACTCGGGGCGCATCACGGTCGAGGAGGCGCGCTACCACCCTCGCCGCTCGGTGCTCATGCGAGTGCTCGGTGACATGGACGCCCATCCCGAGGTCGACACGTTCATCATGGCGACACAGCCCGGCGATCGCTGGCTGCTATGTTCCGACGGACTCTACGGTGTCGTCGACGACACCCACACCGCCAAGGCCCTCAGCCAGGGGCTCACCCCCGCACGCACCGCGGACCTCCTCCTCAAGCAGGCGCTCGATGGCGGCGCACCCGACAACGTGACGATCGTGATCGTGGATGTCGGGGGCTCTCACCCCGTGGTGACGGGAACGCCGACGATCGTGGGATCGGCATCCACTCCCCTCGAGGTGGACGTCCCGGCCGCGCGACCCGGATGGGGCGGATGGCTGCACCCCAACCGCCAAGCGGCCAACGAGCCGACGCACTTCGAGCCGGCGGCGGAGTTCCTCGAGGAGCTCATCGAAGAGGATCGTCGCCGCGCGCGACGTCGCCGGATCGGTTGGATCATCGGCGCCGTCGTGGTCGTGGTCGTGCTCGCCATCGGCACGCTGCTCGCCTACAACTGGACGCAGACCCGGTTCTTCGTCGGTGCCGACGACAACACCGTCGTCATCTTCAAGGGGATCCAGCAGGACCTGGGCCCGATCCCGCTCTCATCCGAGTACGAGGACACCGGAATCGCGCTCGATGACCTGCCCTCCTTCTCACGTCAGACGGTCGAATCCACGATCTCGGCGGGCTCCCTCGCCGAGGCACAAGAGATCGTCGACCGCCTTCGCCGCACCGCGGAGGCCAACCGATGAGCGCGTCCGTGACAGGTCCCGGCGCCGAGACGTCGCAGATCTCGGCCGACACGACGGTCGTGCGGGCACTGCGCAAACTGCGCACGCCGCAGACCCAGCGCAATCGCGAGCTGTGGCTCCTGCTGCTCGCCTTCGCCATCAGCGGCGGCGCGATCGCGCTCGTACAGCTGGGCGCGCTCGGGGCCGTCGACTGGTCGATCCTGATCTACGCGGGGGTGCTGGCAGCGCTCGTGCTCGCGCTGCACATCGTGCTGCGCTTCACCGCCCCCAACGCCGATCCGATCGTGGTGCCCATCGCGACCGTGCTCACCGGGCTCGGCATCGCCATGATCTACCGCATCGATCTCGCGGCTCCGCTCGGCGGCTGGGACGCCTACTCCACGCGGCAGATGGTGTGGACGGCGATCGCGGTCGCCTGCGCGGTGGCCGTCGTGCTCATGCTGCGCAACTACCGAGTGCTCTTCCGCTACACCTACATCTTCGGGCTCGTGGGCCTCGTGCTGCTGATCCTCCCCGTCGTGCCGGGGCTTGCCGCCGAAGGCACGGGCGCCGCCGTGTGGGTCTCGATCGGTGGCTTCTTCTCGTTCCAGCCGGCAGAGCTCGCCAAGATCTGCCTGGCGATCTTCTTCGCCGGCTACCTCGTCCGTACGCGCGAGAGCCTGACCTCGACGGGGCACCGCTTTCTCGGGATGACGTGGCCCCGTGCCCGCGAGATCGGGCCCCTGCTCGTGATCTGGCTGATCTCGCTCGGCATCATCGTGCTACAGCGTGACCTCGGCACCGGTGTGCTCGTGTTCGGCATGTTCGTCGCGATGCTCTACACCGCGACGGGACGCACGAGCTGGGCGCTGATGGGCATCGCCCTCGCGGCCATCGGGGTCGTCATCGCCTCACAGGTGATGACGTATGTCGGCTCCCGCGTCTCCGCCTGGTGGAACGCGTTCGACCCCGAGGTCATCGAGCGGCCGGCGGGCAGCTATCAGCTCGTGCAGGGCATCTTCGGCCTCGCGCAGGGGGGCCTGATCGGCACGGGGCTCGGCCAGGGCCGGCCCTACCTGACCCCCCTGTCGCAGAGCGACTACATCCTGCCGAGCCTCGGCGAGGAGCTCGGGCTGTTCGGGGTCTTCGCGATCCTGTGCCTGTACATGGTCTTCGTCAGCCGCGGCATCCGCATCGGGCTCGCCGGTCAGGACGACTTCGGCAAGCTCCTCGCCACAGGCTTCGCCTTCACGATCGGTCTGCAGGTGTTCATCATGGTCGGTGGCGTCACCCGGCTCATCCCCCTCACCGGCCTGACCACACCCTTCCTGGCAGCGGGCGGATCCTCGCTCGTCGCGAACTGGATCATCGTCGCCCTCCTGCTGCGTCTGTCCGACGCGGTGCGCTCCCGTCCGCGGGTGGTGATCGGATGAACCGCGAACTCCGCCGGCTCTCGATCGTGCTGCTGGCCATGTTCCTCGCCCTCTTCGGGGCGACGAGCTGGATCCAGGTCATCCAGGTCGACACGCTCGCCGACAACCCGAACAACACCCGGGCGCTCTATGACAGTTATCAAGTCCAGCGCGGGGCGATCATCGCGGGTGGTGCGGCGATCGCGTACTCCGTTCCCTCCGACGACGTCTACTCCTTCCAGCGCGTGTACAACGACGGCGACATGTGGGCGCCGGTGACGGGCTATATCAATCCGATGCTCGGGTCGGCGACGGCACTGGAGAGCGCGATGAACCAGGAGCTCTCCGGCACGGCCGGCTCGCAGTTCCTACAGCGTGTCGAGCAGATCATCACGGGTCAGAAGCCGCAGGGCTCCAACGTCGTCCTCTCGCTCGATCCGCAGGTGCAGCGCGCGGCATACGAGGCCCTCGGCGACCTCGAGGGAGCGGTCATCGCGATCGAGCCCGACACCGGCCGCGTGCTCGCCATGGTCACGAGCCCGAGCTACGACACCAATCAGCTCGCGGTGCACAACGCCGAGCAGGTCGCGGCGACCTACGACGCGCTCGAGTCCGATGATCTGGATCCGCTCTCGAATCGAGCGATCGCGGGGGATCTCAACCCGCCCGGATCGACGTTCAAGCTCGTCGTCGCCTCGGCCGCCATCTCTTCGGGCGAGTACACGCCGGAGTCCACGTTCGACAATCCCGCGCAGTGGCAGCTGCCGGGGTCGTCCGACTTCATCAGCAACGCCGGCGGCGGCACCTGCGGACCGGGTGAGACCGTGTCCCTCGCGACCGCCCTCGCACTGTCGTGCAACATCCCCATGGCGCAGCTCGCCGTCGAGCTCGGCGACAACGCCATCCGCGAGGAGGCCGAGAAGTACGGCTTCAATTCCGCGTTCGAGATGCCGCTGGTCTCCACCCCCTCGACGTATCCCCGCGCTCTCGACGACGCCGAGACGGCGCTCAGCGGCTTCGGCCAGGGCGACGTGCGGGCGACGCCCCTGCAGATGGCGATGGTCTCGGCGGGCATCGCCAACGACGGCCTCGTGATGAACCCCCGCATGGTCGACCGCGTCATCGCGCCCGACCTGTCGGTGCAGCAGCAGTTCGAGGACACCGAGTTCCAGCGCGCTCTGAACGAGGAGGATGCCGCGACGATGGCCGAGATGATGGTGGCGAATGTCCGGGATGGCATCGCGTCGGGTGCAAGAATAGACGGCGTCGAGGTGGCCGGGAAGACCGGTACGGCGGAGAACGGACCGGCCGCCCCCTACACCCTGTGGTTCACGGGCTACGCGCCCGCGGACGATCCGCAGGTCGCGGTCGCGGTCGTGATCGAGAACGGCGGCGGATTGGGTCAGGCGGGGCAGTCCAACCGGATCGCTGCCCCGATCGGCAAGGCGGTCATGGAGGCGGTGCTGAACAGATGAGGCCGACGCAGGGAGTGTCCTTCGGCGGACGGTACGAGCTGATCTCGCGCATCGCCATCGGCGGCATGGGCGAGGTCTGGGAGGCGACCGATCATGTGATCGGGCGCACCGTCGCCATCAAGATCCTCAAAGACGAGTACATGGGCGATCCCGGGTTCCTCGAGCGCTTCCGTGCCGAGGCCCGGCATGCCGCGCTCGTCAACCACGAGGGCATCGCGAGCGTCTTCGACTACGGCGAGGAGAACGGCAGCGCCTTCCTCGTCATGGAACTCGTGCCCGGCGAGGCCCTCTCCACGATCCTCGAGCGCGATGGGTCCCTGAGCGCCGACAAGACCCTGGATGTCGTGGCCCAGACATCCGCGGCCCTCCAGGCCGCGCACGCGGCAGGTCTCGTGCACCGCGACATCAAGCCGGGCAACCTGCTCATCACGCCCGACGGCCGGGTGAAGATCACCGACTTCGGCATCGCGCGCATCGCGGACCAGGTTCCGCTGACCGCGACCGGGCAGGTCATGGGCACGGTGCAGTACCTCTCGCCCGAGCAGGCGTCCGGGCACCCGGCGTCTCCGGCCACCGACATCTACTCGCTCGGCATCGTCGCCTACGAGTCTCTCGCGGGCAAGCGCCCGTTCACGGGCGAGTCGCAGGTCGCGATCGCGATGGCGCAGATCAACGAGCAGCCGCCGCCGCTGCCACCCACGGTCGCGCAGCCGGTGCAGAACCTGGTGATGGCGATGATCGCCAAGAAGCCCGACGAGCGCCCGGCCTCGGCGGCTGCCGTCGCGCGCGCCGCGACGGCGCTGCGACGCGGGGACGTGACGGCCGCCGCGGCCGCCGTGCCGGCCGTCGCCGGTGCCGCGTTCCTCGGCGACGATGCGACGCAGCTGCTCTCCCCGGCCCCGGCCGGCGACGATGCGACCCGCCTGCTGACGTCGGCGGCGCCCGCCGGGGCAGCCGTCGCGGGCACAACCGAGACCGACGCCCAGACCCGCAAGCGCAGCCCGTGGACGTGGCCGCTCGTCGCCCTCATCGTGCTGCTCGTACTCGTGCTCGGCGGCGCCGTCTGGGCACTCCTTGCCAACCAGGGGTCGGGCGGCGACCCGAGCGGGTCGCCCACCAGTTCGGCACCGTCACCCTCTCAGTCGACGCCCTCGAACACGCCGACACCGACGACGGTCGACGTCGACGCCCTCGGCCTTGAGGGGATGGAGTGCGAAGCCGCCCGTCAGCTGGTCACCGAGAGCGGTCTGAACGCCTCGTGCGTCGACGGCAACTCGGCATCCACCGATGACGAGGTCGGCCGGGTCTACGACGTCAATCCGTCCGGTCCGCGGGTGCCCGAAGGCTCGACGATCACGCTCACCCGCTACGCCTCGATGACCGCGATGCCCGAGCCCGGCGCCGCCACGATCGGCGATGGCAGCGGAACGGTCGAGGCCGAGTCGACCGTGCAGATCAACTGGTCGGGTTACAGCTGTCCGGCCGGCACCGGTTCGGTCGCGTCGTACGACCTCACCGCGACGAACGGGCTGTTCTCGAACGGACAGTCCACGATCGCCGCGGGTCCGACCGAGCGTCCCATCCCCCTCACGGTGGGCAACACCGCCGGTCAGTCGGTCATCGTCAGCTACACCGTGACGTGCACGGGTGGCCAGGGCGGCGATCGCACCTCCGGCTCCTCACCTCAGACACAGGCCACCATCGAGGCGGCGAGCAACGGCAACAGCGACGGCTCCAACGGCAACAGCAACGGCAACGAGTCCAGCGGCGACGCGAGCGACGAGGAGTGAGCGGTCGCCGCTTCCTCTCGGAGAGTGCCCCGGCTCGTAGGCTAGGCTTTCACCCGTTCCACGCGCCGAGGAGTATCACGTGACGACCGAGCCACGCGTGCTGTCCGGTCGCTACCGGGTCGACGATCTGATCGGGCGCGGCGGCATGGCCAGCGTCTATCGCGGCTACGACCTGACCCTCGGTCGGCCCGTCGCGATCAAGATCCTCTCCCGCGATCTCGCCGGCGATTCCTCCTTCCGCACGCGGTTCCGCCTCGAGGCGCAGGCCGCCTCGAGGATGGCGAACCCGACGATCGTGCGTGTGTACGACGCGGGGGAGGATGCCGAGACGGATGCCTCCGGTGCGACCCACCCGGTTCCGTACATCATCATGGAGCTCGTCCACGGCTCTCTTCTGAAGGACATCATCGCCGCGGGCCCCGTGCCGGTCGACGACGCCGCGCGCTACGTCGACGGCATCCTCGAGGCCCTCGAGTACTCGCACCGCGCCGGGGTCGTGCACCGCGACATCAAGCCCGGCAACGTCATGGTGACCCCCTCCGGGCAGGTCAAAGTCATGGACTTCGGTATCGCCCGAGCCGTGTCCGACTCCTCCTCGACGGTCGCCGACACGACGGCGATCCTCGGCACGGCCGCGTACTTCTCTCCCGAACAGGCCAAGGGCGAGTCGGTCGATGCCCGCGCCGATCTCTATTCGACGGGAGTCGTACTCTACGAACTCCTGACCGGCCGGCCGCCCTTCCGGGGCGAGTCACCCGTCGCGGTGGCCTACCAGCACGTCAGCGAGACTCCCGAGACACCCTCCGAACTGGTGCCGACGATCTCGCGCGGTCTCGACGCGGTCGTCCTCCGCGCGCTGGCCAAAGATCCGTTCCAGCGTTTCCAGACCGCCGGCGAGTTCCGTGAGGCGCTCGATGCAGCCACCGACGGTCGCGCGCCGACCAAACGCCAGGTGGGCGCCCTCGCGACCGAGCTCTACGGGCCGAACCCCCGGCAGGCGGCCGAGACCGCACGCTCGCTGCGACAGCTCAGCACCGACGCCACGATGACCAGGACCCAGAGCGGACCGCCCGCGGCGTGGATCTGGACCGGTGTCGCGGTCCTCGCCGTCGTCATCATCTCGCTCTTCTTCTGGATCGTGACGATCCAGCCGAGTTCCGACACGCCGACCAGTGCGCGTCTCGTTCCCGATGTCGCGGGCATGAGCGTCGACGAGGCCGAGGAGGAGCTCACCGCGGTGGAGCTCAACGCCGTCCCGCGCAACGAGGCCAGCGACGCCGTGCCCGAGGGCTCCGTCATCCGCACGGTGCCCGAGGCCGGCGTGAGCGTGAATATCGGCCAGGACGTCACGCTCTACGTCTCCACGGGCGCCGACACCGTCGACATCCCCCCACTCACCGGCTTGAACGAGGTCGATGCACGGGCGGCGATCGAGGCCGCAGGGCTCACGGTCGGGCAGATCACGTCGCGCAGCGTCGCCAACCTCGCGGCGGGCACAGTCATCTCGGCCAATCCCACCGAGGGCACCGAGGTCATCCGCGGATCGACGGTCGACCTCGTGACCGCAACAGGGCGCGTCGTCATCATCAACTACGTCGGCTTCACCCTGCAGGCCGCCACGGACGCGCTGCAGGGACCGGATGTCGGCCTGACGGTCGAGCCCATCGAAGATCCCGGCTGCGTCGCGACCGACCCGCCCACCGTCACGCAGCAGTCGATCCCGCCGGGTGAAGCGCCCGTCGGAGCGACGATCTCGCTGACCTACTGCACCGGCGCGGGCTGACGCGAGCGCCGGGTCCGATCACTCCGGTCCGACGAGGGGATGCCGTCCCTCGGCCGCCGCGATCGCGCCCGACATGCCGGCGGTGTCGAGCCAGTTCGCGAGCAGCCGATGTCCACCCTCGGTGAGCACGCTCTCGGGGTGGAACTGGACGCCCCACTGCGGGAGGGTGCGGTGCGCCAGAGCCATGATGACGCCCCCCTCCGTCCGCGCGGTGACCACCAGGTCCGGGGACAGGTTCTCGTCGCGCACGGCGAGGGAGTGATATCTCGTCGCCGTCAGCGGTGACGGCAGACCGTCGAAGATGCCGTCACTCTCATGCCGCACCAGGGATGTCTTGCCGTGCATCAGCTCGGCTGCCGTGTCGACCTCGCCGCCGTATGCTTCGGCGATCGCCTGATGTCCGAGGCAGACGCCGAGCAGCGGCGTCCGGCGCGCGGCCGCGGCGTGCACGAGGTCGATCGAGGCTCCGGCATCCCCCGGCGCACCCGGCCCCGGTGAGATCAGCACCGCATCGACATCCACCAGGAGGGCGTCGAGGTCGTTCGTGTCGAGGTCGCGGCTCCGGTGCACGAGGACCTCTGCCCCCAGCTGGGCCAGGTAGTCGCAGAGCGTGTGCACGAAGCTGTCGTCGTTGTCGGCGACGAGAACGCGGAGGCTCACTCGACCGTGACCTCTTCCGGGGTGAGCCAGAGTCCCACCACGGGGAAGACGTAGAAGGAGAGCGCGTACACGACCGCCGCAGCCGCGAGGAGCAGAATGAGCAGACGTAGCCACCACGGCCCGGGGAGCACACGCCAGAGCGCACCGTACATCAGGACACCTGCTCGGTCAGTTCGGCGGGCGCGCCGGCGGAGCGCGGCGTGAAGGAGTCGAAGACGCTGTAGCCGATGATGCGCTCCATGATCGTGTGCTTGGGCGAACAGCTCGTCATCGTGAGGTAGCGCTCACCCGTACCCGCGACGGTGTCCTGCGGCACCGCGTTGAGCACCTCCACAGCGCTCGGGCGCACATACTCGAGCGTACGGAACCGGTAGGTGTACCAGCCGTCCTGTGTCTCGATGATGATCGCATCGCCCACATGGAGTTCGGCGATCCGATAGAACGGAGCCCCACCGTAACCGGTGCGGTGCGCGGCGACGGCGAAGTTGCCCACCTCGCCGGGCATCTGCGTGCCGGGGTAATGGCCGATCCCGATCGTGTCGAGGGTGCGCGCGCGGGAGACTCCACCGCCGATGCGCACCTGATAGTCGGGTCCGAAGCGCGGGATGTACATGATGCCGAACTCCTGCCCGTCCCCGGGCTCGGCGGCGACCACGGGCTCGATCGGCGCATCCTCAGCGGGAGCCTCGGTGGGCTGCTCAGAGGGATCGGGCGACGCAGTGGGCTCGGCGGGCGGATCGGTGGCCTGGGCGCTCCACTCCTCGGCCAGCGACTGCGCCTCGGCGGTGTTGCGCGCGGCGCCGATCATGTCGCCGATCCACAGCTGCCACACGACGAAGAGCATGACCACGACGCCCGCGGTGACGAGGAGCTCACCGAACACCCCGACCACGCTCACCCTGCGTCGCGCCGGCCTCGGCGGGACCCGTCGTCGCGCATCTGCTCGCGTCGACGGAGCCGCGCGCGGTTCATCGCCTGTGGGCGCATCTCCGGACACGCGCGGCCTCCCCCCGACGTCGACACTGCTTCGGCGATCCTAAAGCACGGGGCTGAGCGGAGCCCGCGACTACAATGAACCGCATGGCACGCTCTGACGACGTCGAACCCGAAGCTCCGCGTCGCGACGCCGAAGCACCCAACCCCGTCTGGTTCAAGCCGATCATGTTCGGCTTCATGCTGCTCGGTCTGGTGTGGGTCTTGGTGTTCTACCTCAGCAACGGCAACCTTCCCATCCCCGGAATCGCCGCGTGGAATCTCGCCATCGGCTTCGGGATCGCCCTGATCGGCTTCCTGATGACTACGCGCTGGCGCTGAGCACGGCAATCCCTCTGCGCAGAGTTACACGCGTGTAATTCTCCACACCTGTGGATAACTCTGTGCAGAACCCCCGCTCAGAGGAGTACGGGGATCGCACTCAGGGCGATGAGCACAGCGACGACGGCGACGAGCAGCAGATTCTGCGGCGCGCGCTGATCGAGTCGGCGCGTGCGGGCGAAGATCAGACCGACGAGTGCACCGACGGCGAGTCCGCCGAGGTGTGCCTGCCACGCGACGTAGAAGCCTGGGATCGGCAGCAGTCCGATCACCAGGTTGATGCCGACGATGATCAGGATGCCGCGCACATTCGCACCGATGTGACGCCCGATCACCAGCAGCGCCCCGAGGAGCCCGAAGACCGCGCCGGATGCCCCGACCACCGTTGTCCCGGGTGCGATCAGCGTCATCGCCACCGAGCCGCCGAATGCGCTGAGGACGTACAGGACGAGGTAGCGGACGTGTCCGAGGAGTGGCTCGAGGCTCCGGCCGATCCACCACACCGCCAGCATGTTCAATCCGAGGTGCAGAAACCCGTTGTGCACGAGCGCGGTCGTCAACACGCGCCACGGCTGGAAGGGAGCGCCGGTCGACGGATCGATGAACACGCTGTTGAATGCGAGATAGTTCGCGATGGGGACACCGGGAACCACTGCGATGAGCGAGACGACCGCCGTCACGCCCAGGATCCAGAAGGTGACGAGGGGGCGCGAGTCGAGCGCGCGCACCGATGCCTGCGCACGACGCACACGCGGCGGGGTCGCCTGACGCTGCTCTTTCATGCACTCGGGGCAGATGACACCGACCGCGGCCTGCGTCTGGCACTCGGGGCAGATGGTGCGCAGGCATCGCTGACACAGCACGTAGCTGCGCCGGTCGGGGTGGCGGTAGCAGTAGTCGTCGGTGTTGCGCGGTGCGTCGGCGCTCACAGCGGGATCAGAGACGGGTGATGTCGACCGATTCGATCACAACGGGCTCGATCGGGCGGTCACCCGCGGCGGTCGGAACCTTCGCGATCGTATCCACGACGGCACGCGATGCGTCATCGGCGACCTCACCGAAGATCGTGTGCTTTCCCTGCAGCCAGGGGGTCGGATCCGTGGTGATGAAGAACTGCGAGCCGTTCGTACCCTCGGCCTGGCCGGTGATCGCGTTGCGCCGCAGACCGGCGTTCGCCATCGCGAGGATGTACGGGGCGGCGAAGTTCAGCTCCGGGCTGATCTCGTCGTTGAACGTGTAACCGGGACCGCCCACGCCCTGGCCGATCGGGTCGCCGCCCTGGATCATGAAGCCCGGGATGATGCGGTGGAAGATGACGTCCTTATAGAGGGCGCCCTCGCCCGGCTGACCGGTCGCGGGATGAGTCCACGATCCACTGCCGTCCGAGAGCCCGATGAAGTTCTCGACCGTGCGGGGAGCGTGGTCGCCATAGAGGTTGACGACGATGTCGCCGTGGTTCGTGTGCAGGGTCGCGACGGCGGTGTGATGCGGCATTCCGCCATTCTCGCATAGGAGTTTGTCGCGAAACCCGGCCTGGCCCCGCCCCCGTGGCAAGATAAGAAGCGACGCACCGTCGTCCACCAGCGATCAAGGAGGCCCCATGAGCCTGAGCCGGAAGCGCAAGAAGGAACTCCGCAAACTGCAGGAGACCGCAGGAAAGCTGTGGGAGTCGCAGCAGGTGCTGGTCGGTGAGGCCGCGGGCATCGCCCGCGAGGCCAGCCGTCAGCTCGGCAACTACTCGCGCGAGCAGGTCGTCCCTGCCGTGCAGTCCACCTATCAGGACCGGGTGGTGCCGACCGTCGATCGAGGCGTGCAGTTCGGCAAGCATGTCGTCGGCGACAAGGTCGTGCCCGCGGTGGGCTCGGTCGTCGGGTCCGCCCTCTCCGTGTGGGACGCCGCCAACGACACCCGTTCGCGCATCGCCGCCGGTCGCGGCTTCGCGCTTCCCGACGCTAAGTCGGTGAGCAAGAAGGCCGACGCTTACAGCAAGAAGGCCACCAAGGCGCTCTCCAAGCGCCTTGCGGCCTTCGAGCCGGCGCCGCAGAAGTCGGGCATCGGCGTCGGAGGCGTCATCGCCATCGTGCTCGGTGTCGTCGCGGCCGCGGGTGTGCTCTACGCCGCGTGGCAGACGCTGCGCGCAGACGACGAGCTCTGGGTCGCCGACGACCCGCTCCGCTCTCCCGATGAGTGAGGCGGATGCCGCGACCGCGCGTGTGCGCGGCGCGGCATCCGCCCTGGGTCTCGACATCGAGATCCGTGAACGTCCCGGGGCATCGAGCCTCGAAGAGGCGGCGCGGATGTTGGGACTCACCCCCCGCGAAATCGTGAAGACCCTCGTGGTCAAGCGCAGCGACGACACCTACCTGTTCGCCCTCGTGCCGGGCGACCGCCAGATCTCCTGGCCGAAACTGCGGGCCGCCGTCGGCGTCAACAAGCTCCGCCTGCCCGAACCAGAGCGAGCCCTCGAGGCGACCGGTTACGAACGGGGAACCATCGTGCCCCTCGGCAGCACCGTCGATTGGCCCGTGTATGCCGACGAGAACATCTCGGGTCGTATCGCGATGGGGGCGGGGGCCCACGGATACAGTCTCTTCGTCGAGGCCGACGCGTTGCTCGAGGCCCTGGGCGCGACGATCACTGACATCACGCAGCCCGTAGGCTGACGGCATCCACCGGTCTCAGAGCAGGCCCGCCATGCGCAGGGCGATGTCGACGAGTTTTACCCGCTGCAGACCGCGCACGCTCGGCAGGGCAAACCACTGGGCCTTGTCGGTCGATCCATCGACCTCGTCGCGCAGGCGACCACCCGTGACGCGGGCGCGATAGACGATCCGTAGCGTGTGCAGCGGCTCCCGCGCATCGACCTGCAGCCGACGCCCGGGCGGGATCACCCGCGAGTGGATGCCGAGCAGATCGCCGACGTGGATGCGATAGCCGGTCTCCTCCCGCACCTCTCTGCGCACGGCGTCGACGGGATCCTCACCGGCCTCGAGACCACCGCCCGGCATCGTCCACGCCCCGCGTCGACCCTCGTTCCAGTGCGCGAGCAGCACACGATCGTCGGGATCGACGACCACCGCGTATGCCGCAACTCGCATGTCCATGAATGCAACCCTAACGAGGCCCGACAGAATCGGTGCGGGCCGCGGGTCACGATTGCGACAACCGCCGGCGGAGAGCTGAGCCACCGGAAGGTCGGTCGGGGATTCATCCGGATGTGGAGCCTAGGAGATTCGAACTCCTGACATCCTGCTTGCAAAGCAGGCGCTCTACCAACTGAGCTAAGGCCCCGCGGGAGGGAAGTGGTGGGGCTACCAGGACTTGAACCTGGGACCTCTTCATTATCAGTGAAGCGCTCTAACCGCCTGAGCTATAGCCCCGCAACCTCCAAGACTTTACCCGACGCGCGCGGTTTTCTCGAATCGACGACGAGACTCAGCTAAAAGGTCCGGGAAGGGCTGCGCGTGCCTCACGTAGGAATGTCCGCGTAGTTCCCTGGGGTGATGAGCAGGGAGTTGTCGATGGCGGCGCGCCGTGAGATCACGAAGAAGTTCGCCCGCGAGTATGCGAAAGCAGGCAAGGAAGAGAAGGGCCGGCTGCTGGACGAGCTTGTGCACGCGACAGGCTGGACGCGTGATCACGCGCGCCGCGCGATCCGTGCCGCGAACGCACGCAAAGGTGCCGCGCGCGATCAGCAGCGTAAGCCGCGTGAGCGGAAGTACTCCTACGATGCGCTCGTGGTGCTGCAAGAAGTCTGGCGGCTGTCCGGGCAGCCGTCGGGAAAGTACTTCGCGGCGATCATGGACGACACCCTCGAACGCCTCGTCCGCTTCCGTGAGCTCGGCAAGGTCGAGCAGCGGGTCACACCGGAGGTGCTGGACGAGTTGCGATCGATGAGCGCCGCGACGATCGACCGGTACCTGAAACCGCACAAGGACGCCGCCTACCCGGTCGCGGTCTCGGGCACGAAGCCGTCCCACATCCTGCGCTCTTCGATCCCGACGCGCACCAGCATGGACGCCCCGCTGACCGTCCCGGGGTTCCTGGAGCTGGACACCGTCGCGCACTGCGGCCACTCCCTCAAAGGCGAGTTCCTGCGCACCCTGACCGGCACCGACCCGGTCGCGGGGTGGACGATGCTGCGCACGATCCGCAACAACGCCTACGTGCACGTGCACGGCGCCCTGGAATGGATGGTGAAGAACGCGCCCGTCCCGGTCGCCGGGCTCGACTTCGACAACGGATCCGAGTTCATGAACTGGGGCGTGATCGCCTGGGCGGACAAGAAGGAGATCCCCGTCACCCGGGGGCGTCCCTACAAGCACAACGACAACGCGCACGTCGAGCAACGCAACGGCGACTGGGTCCGCAAACACGCGTTCCGCTACCGCTACGAGACCGAGGCGGAGATGACCCTGCTCAACGAGCTCTGGGATTTCGTGATGGCCCGCAAGAACCATCTGCTGCCCTGCGTGAAAGCGATCGACTGGACCCACACCGCAGCCGGCCGGAAGAAGCGCGTCTACGACAAGCCACGTACCCCCTACCAGCGGTTGCTCGACGCCGGTGTGCTCGACGAGAAGACCCGCGCCCGACTGGAGCGCGAGCATGCGAAGCTGAACCCGGCACGGATCACCCGACGGATCAACCAGATCCAGCAACAACTCATCGAACTCGCCGCCGCCCGCACCCAGGGCACCCGCCCCGCCGCCTGAGCTACGCGGACATTTCACGTGAGGCAAGCATCACTCACTCCCGGACATCTTGACGTGAGGCAAGACGATCGACACCGAAGACGCATTGTTCCGGCTCCGCCGCCCACGACCAGCGCCGCGGAAGTATTGAATGAGCGCATGAGCGAGGATGAAACGGCGCAGCACACCGGGAGCGAGCCCCACAGCAGCAATATCGGCCGGAGGCTCAACTGGCTGCGGGCGGGAGTGCTGGGCGCCAACGACGGCATCGTGTCGGTCGCTTCGCTGGTCGTCGGCGTGGCCGGCGTGACGACGGACAGTGCGGCTCTGCTGACCGCCGGTGTCGCGGGACTCGTGGGCGGCGCGATTTCGATGGCGCTGGGGGAGTACGTCTCGGTGAGCAGCCAACGCGACAGCGAGCGCGCACTCATCGCGAAGGAGCGCCGCGAGCTGCGTGAGATGCCGGAGGCCGAGCTGGCCGAACTCGCCGAACTCTATCGCCGGCGGGGACTCTCCGAAAAGACGGCCCGGCAGGTGGCGACAGAGCTGACCGCGCACGATGCACTCGCCGCCCATCTCGAGGTGGAGCTCCGGATCGATCAGGAGGACCTGGTCAGCCCGTGGCAGGCGGCGCTGTCATCTGCCGTCGCCTTCACCATCGGCGCGCTGCTGCCCCTGCTGGCCATTCTGCTGCCGCCCGCCGACTGGCGGGTTCCCACGACGTTCGTCGCCGTGCTGATCGCGCTTTCCCTGACCGGAACGGTCGCCGCTCAGCTGGGTGGCAGCTCCCGGGTGCGTTCTGCGGTGCGCCTTGTCATCGGCGGGGCGCTGGCCCTCACCGCGACGTGGCTGATCGGCACCCTCTTGGGTACGGCCGGTGTCGTGTGAGGATCAGGATCAGTTCGACGTGAAACCGACGAGCAGCCCGCCGGTGATCTTGACCGCGAGGTTGTAGATCCCCGCGACGACCGCCCCGAGCACCGTGATCACGATGAGGTTGAGGATCGCCACGACCGCGGCGAACGCCATGACCTGGGGCAGACCCACGAACTGCGTGATCGAAACACCGTTCTCGGAGAACGACTGGAAGAACTCGTCGAAGCGGGCGATGAGCCCTGTGGTCTGGACCACGACGAACACGAGGAAGTACGACACCACCGTCACGATCGCCACCGCGATCGCGGCGAGGAAGGACAGCTTCACCGCGGACCAGAAGTCGATGTAGACCAGGCGCAGCCGCACCTGTTTGGCACCGGTCTGGCGACTGGACTTCTTGGCCAGCTTGTCGGCAACAGTACTCATGCGTCAGAACTCTCGTCGGGGGAAGTGGACGTGTCGGCCGGCGCGCTTTCGGTGCTCTCGCTCGCGGGCGCGGGCGCGGGCTCCGCTGCGTCGATGCCCCGCTCGCCGTTGCGAGCGATGGCGATGATCCGATCGTCGTCGTCGGGACGGGCGAACACGACACCCATGGTGTTGCGACCCTTGGAGGGCACCTCGGCCACGGAGGAGCGTACCACCTTGCCGCTGGCAAGAACCACCAAGACCTCGTCGTCCTCCGAGACGATCAATCCGCCCGCCAGCTCGCCCCGTTCATCGTTCAGCTTGGCCACCTTGATGCCCAGTCCGCCTCGCGACTGTCCTCGGTATTCGGTGATCGAGGTGCGCTTGGCGTACCCGCCTCCGGTGACGACGAAGACATGTCCGCCCTCTCCGTCGCGGGCCACGCTCGCCGAAAGCAGGCTGTCCGAGTCGCGGAAGGACATGCCCTTGACCCCGGCGGTGGATCGTCCCATGGGCCGGAGTGCATCATCGTCCGCGGTGAATCGCAGCGACATGCCGTGCCGGGAGATCAGCAGGATGTCGTCATCGGGCTCGACGAGAAGCGCAGACACGAGTTCGTCGCCCTCGCGCAGACTGATCGCGATGATGCCGCCCTGACGGTTGGTGTCGTACTCGGTCAGGCGTGTCTTCTTCACCAGGCCACCGCGGGTGGCGAGCGTCAGGTACGTCGCCGCCTTGTAGTCGCGGATGTCGAGGACCTGGGCGATCTCTTCACCCGGCTGCAGGGCGAGCAGGTTCGCCACATGCTGTCCCTTGGCATCGCGCCCGGCCTCGGGAAGCTCATACGCCTTGGCCCGGTAGACACGGCCCTTCGTCGTGAAGAACAGCAGCCAGTGGTGCGTCGTGGTGACGAAGAAGTGCTCGACGACGTCGTCGGCGCGCAGCTGCGCACCCTTGACCCCCTTGCCGCCGCGGTGCTGCGAGCGATAGTTGTCGCTGCGCGTGCGCTTGATGTAACCCTCGCGCGTAACGGTGACCACCATCTCCTCTTCGGGGATGAGATCTTCCATCGACATGTCGCCGTCGAATCCGAGGAGGATCTCGGTGCGTCGGTCGTCGCCGAACTTCGCGACGATCTCGGTGAGCTCCTCGCGCACGATCGTGCGCTGACGCTCGGGGCTGGCCAGGATGTCGCGGAAGTCCGCGATCTGGGTCTCGAGCTTCTCGGCCTCGTCGATGATCTGCTGACGCTCGAGCGCGGCAAGGCGACGCAGCTGCAGTTCGAGGATCGCCTTCGCCTGAAGGTCGTCGATGTCGAGCAGCGACTTGAGGCCCTCGCGAGCGTCATCGGCGGACGCGGATGCACGGATCAAGGCGATGACCTCGTCGAGCGCATCAAGCGCCTTGAGGTATCCGCGCAGGATGTGCATGCGCTCTTCGGCCTTGCGCAGTCGGTACGTGGTCCGACGGACGATGACCTCGATCTGGTGAGCGATCCACAGCGAGACGAATCCGTCGAGCGCGAGGGTACGGGGAACGCCGTCGACGATCGCGAGCATGTTCGCGCCGAAGTTCTCCTGAAGCTGCGTGTGCTTGTACAGGTTGTTCAGCACGACCTTGGGCACGGCATCCCGTTTCAGCACGATGACCAGGCGCTGACCGGTGCGTCCGGAGGTCTCGTCGCGGATGTCGGCGATACCGGTGATCTTGCCGTCGCGGGCGAGATCGCGGATCTTGATGGCGACGTTGTCGGGATTGACCTGGTACGGCAGCTCGGTGATGACCAAGCACGTGCGGCCCTGGATCTCTTCGACGTTGACCACCGCGCGCATCGTGATCGAACCGCGCCCGGTGCGGTACGCCTCCTGGATGCCTCGCGTGCCGAGGATCTGGGCGGCCGTCGGAAAATCGGGTCCCTTGATGCGCTGCATCAGACCCTCGAGCAGCTCCTCGTGGGTCGCATCCGGGCGATCGAGGGCCCACAGCACACCGTCGGCGACCTCGCGCAGATTGTGCGGCGGGATGTTGGTGGCCATACCGACCGCGATACCGACCGAGCCGTTCACCAGCAGGTTCGGGAACCGCGCCGGAAGCACCGTCGGCTCCTGCGTGCGCCCGTCGTAGTTGTCCTCGAAGTCGACGGTCTCTTCTTCGATGTCGCGCACCATCTCGAGTGCGAGCGGCGCCATCTTGGTCTCGGTGTAGCGGGGCGCCGCCGCGCCCTGGTTGCCGGGCGATCCGAAGTTGCCCTGGCCGAGGGCCAGCGGATACCGCAGCGACCAAGGCTGGACGAGACGGACGAGCGCGTCGTAGATCGGCGCATCACCGTGGGGGTGATACTGACCCATGACCTCGCCCACCACACGGGCGCACTTGCTGAAGGCCCGGTCAGGACGGAATCCTCCGTCGTACATGCCGTACACGACACGACGGTGGACAGGCTTGAGTCCATCGCGCACATCGGGGAGCGCGCGTCCCACGATGACGCTCATCGCGTAGTCGAGATAGCTGCGCTGCATCTCCGACTGCAGGTCGACCTGGTCGATCCTGCCGTGGTCGTGCTCGGGGGTCAGGTCGGGTCGGGTCTCGTCAGTCATTGGTGTTCTCTCGTCTGGGCTGAGTTCGTTTCGTCTCGTCGCTGCGCTTCTCGCTCAACGACCGGAGGCTCTCGGTCGTTGCGCGAGCGAAGCGAGACGAAACGCATTGCAACGGTCAGATATCAAGGAAGCGGACGTCTTTGGCGTTGCGCTGGATGAAGTGTCGGCGGGATTCGACGTCCTCGCCCATGAGGGTCGAGAAGATCTCGTCGGCTGCCGCCGCGTCGTCGATCGTGACCTGGAGCAGCGTGCGCTCCTCGGGGTTCATCGTGGTGTCCCAGAGCTCTTTGTCGTTCATCTCGCCGAGACCCTTGTAGCGCTGGATGCCGTTGTCCTTCGGGATGCGCTTGCCGGCGGCCTGACCGGCCACGAGCAGTGCGTCGCGTTCACGGTCGCTGTAGACGTACTCGTGATCGGCGTTCGACCACTTCAGGCGGAAGAGGGGAGGCTGGGCCAGATAGACGAATCCTGCCTCGATGAGACCGCGCATGTAGCGGAAGAGCAGTGTCAGCAGCAGCGTCGTGATGTGCTGGCCGTCGACGTCGGCGTCGGCCATGAGCACGATCTTGTGATATCTCGCCTTGGAGATGTCGAAGTCCTCGCCGATACCGGTGCCGAAAGCCTGGATCATCGCCTGGATCTCGTTGTTGCCGAGCGCGCGGTCCAGCCGCGCCCGCTCGACGTTGAGGATCTTGCCGCGCAGCGCGAGGATCGCCTGCGTGTGCGGGTCGCGGCCCTGCACCGCCGAACCGCCGGCCGAGTCACCCTCGACGAGGAAGATCTCGCTGATCGAGGGATCCTTACTGGTGCAGTCCTTGAGCTTGTCGGGCATCGACGCGGATTCGAAGACGCTCTTGCGTCGCGCGGTCTCGCGGGCCTTGCGAGCCGCAAGACGAGCCGTCGCGGCATCGATCGCCTTGCGGATGATGTTCTTGGCCTGCGCCGGGTTGCGGTCGAACCAGTCACCGAGCTGATCGCCGACGACCTTCTGCACGAAGGCCTTGGCCTCGGTGTTGCCCAGCTTGGTCTTCGTCTGCCCTTCGAACTGGGGTTCGGAGAGCTTGACCGAGATGACGGCCGTCAACCCCTCCCGCACATCGTCGCCCGAGAGGTTCTCGTCCTTGTCTTTGAGAAGGTTGTTCGCACGCGCGTACTTGTTCACGAGCGTGGTCAGCGCCGCGCGGAATCCCTCCTCGTGCGTGCCGCCCTCGTGGGTGTTGATCGTGTTCGCGTAGGTGAAGACGTTCTCCGTGTACGAGGTCGTCCACTGCATCGCGATCTCGAGCGCGATCTTGCGCTCGGTGTCTTCCGTTTCGAAGTCGATGATCACATCGTTGACGGACTCCGCCTTGCGGACGCGATTGAGGTACTCGACGTAGTCGACCAGTCCGCGCTCGTAGAGGAACTCGTCACGCGGCTGGTGCAGCTCGACCTGCCCTTCGACGTCATCTTCGAGCTTCTTGTCGGGACGCTCATCGCGCAGCGCGATGCGCAGCCCCTTATTGAGGAACGCCATCTGCTGGAAGCGCGTTCGCAGCGTGTCGTAGTCGAAGTCGACGGACTCGAAGATCAGGGGATCGGGCCAGAAGGTGATCGTCGTTCCGGTCTCGGCGCTCTCCTCGCCGCGCTCGAGGGGCGCCTGGGGAACACCGCCGTTGCGGTAGGACTGACGCCACACGTATCCCTGGCGCCGAACCTCGACCTCGAGTCGTGTCGACAGGGCGTTCACGACGGACGAGCCGACACCGTGCAGACCGCCCGAGACCGCATATCCGCCGCCGCCGAATTTGCCGCCCGCGTGGAGCACGGTCAGAACGACCTCGACGGTGGACTTGCCCTCTGTGCGGTGCATGTCCACGGGGATGCCGCGTCCGTTGTCGACGACGCGGACGGCACCGTCTTCGAGGATCGCGACGTCGATCGTGTCGCAGTAGCCGGCGAGCGCCTCATCGACGGAGTTGTCGACGATCTCGTACACGAGGTGGTGCAGTCCTCGGGGACCCGTCGAACCGATGTACATGCCCGGGCGCTTGCGGACCGCCTCCAGACCCTCGAGGACCTGGATGGCGTCGGCCCCGTACTCGACGGGCGTCTTTTCGGGCGTGAGGTTCGGATCGGCCGGGGCGCTGTCGAGCGAGTCGGAAGTCATAGAGGTGCGGCGCTCCAGATCGAGGGATGAGGCCCTCTCAGTCTAGTCGAGGCGGCCCGCCCGAAACGGCATATCCGGCCCTCTGCGGCTCGGAAATCGGGCCGGACACCCCAAATGCTCCCTCAACCGTAGGTATCGCGTGGGCCACGCCCTGGAATCGTCCTGGGACCCCATTTCCACGAGGGGACGTCGGGCCCGATGAAGCGCACTCCGGTGATGCCCGCATCGGGATGGTGGCGCACGATGCGAGTGACGATCTCGGCGCGCAGCAGCGAGAGCTGTTTGGCCCACGCCGTCGAGTCGCACTGGACCGTGAGCACACCGCCCTCCAGCGCCACCGGATGGGCGTGCGCAGCGGTCTGTTCGCCCGCGACCTCGCTCCATCGCCGGAGGACGTCCTCCTGCGCGAGGTGCGAGTCCCAACCCGCCTCGCGCGTCACCTCGGCGACGATGTCGCCGAGTCCGCGCGGGTCCCGACCGGGGGCGAAAGGCACATTCTCGCCGTCTTCGTCGCGGATGCGGCGCCGACGTCTTCCGCGCGGCGCCGCGATGCCGCGCAGTCTCAGATACGTCGCCAAGGTGAGCGAGTCAGCAGCGTCGTCGGCCGCCGGCCGCGGCGCCTGAGGCGACGATGGATCCTCGATCTCGTCAGGCATGGACATCGGCGGAGGGTGCGGACGAGCGCTCGTCGTGGATGATACGCCCTGCCTCGATGCGCACCGTCCGGCTGCGGAGCGAATCGGGAACGTCGTCTTCGACGGCCGCTGTGACGATGACCTGCTCGTAGCCGCTGGTGAGATGGGACAGACGAGCCCGTCGCTCGGTGTCGAGCTCGGCGAAGACGTCGTCGAGGATCAGGACGGGGTCTCCGGCGCGGGATTCGGCCCGCAGCAGCTCGGCCGATGCGAGCCGCAGCGCCAGGGCGACCGACCAGGACTCACCGTGCGACGCATAGCCCTTGACGGGAAGCCCGCGGATCTGCAGCAGGAGGTCGTCGCGGTGCGGACCGACGAGGTTCATGCCGCGCTCGAGCTCAGCGCTGCGCCGCGCAGCGAGAGCCCGGCGGAAGAGCTCAGCGGTCGCGCCCTCGATGGACTCACCGGTGGCATCGATGCCGTCCTCCGGGTCGGCACCTCGGATGGAGAGGTTCCACAGCGCCGACGGCTGATGGTCGTCTCCGGCGATGGCCGCGTACGCCTCGGCCAGGGGTCGGGCGAGCTCTGAAGCGAGGGATTCGCGGGCATCGATGAGCGCGGACCCGAGGGTGACGAGCTTGTCATCCCAGACATCGAGTGTGGAGAGCGCCTCTCCGCGGATGCCGCGGGCGCGGGCCGATTTGAGCAGAGCGCCGCGCTGCTTGAGCACCCTCTCGTAATCGGCGATCACCGCGGCCATACGTGGTGAACGCTGCACCAGGAGCTGGTCGGCGAAGCGGCGTCGGGACGACGGGTCACCGCGGACGATACCCAGATCTTCGGGGGCGAAGATCACCACCTGTGCGTATCGCGGCAGCTCGGAGGGCCGCACGTCGGCGCCGTTGACGCGCGCACGGTTGGCTCCTTGACGGTTGAGCTGAGCCTCGAGCTGGATTCTGCGCTCGCCGTAGGCGACGCGCACCCGCAGGATGGCGGCATCCGCTCCGGCACGCACGAGGGGCTGATCACCCGAGACTCGATGCGAACCGAGTGTGGCGACGTAGGCGATGGCCTCTGCCAGGTTGGTCTTGCCCTGACCGTTTCGTCCCACGAACAGATTGGGGCCCGGCGCGAGCGCGACATCGGCGACCGCATAGTTGCGGAAGTCGATGAGGCTGACATGCTCGACGATCACGGAACAACCCTACGTCGAGGGGCGGACACCCCGAACGGTCGGATCAGCGCAGCAGCAGGTTGGGCTGGAGCAGGTACTTGAAGCTGTCGCCGCCGGCCTTCTCGACCGAGGTCTGGCTCGTGATCAGGACCGGGCTGAGCTTGTTGGCGTTGTCGGAGGACGTGAACGTGATGCGCACGAACTCACTGCGTACCGCCGTCAGTGCTTCGAGAAGGTACTGCGGGTTGAGGCCGAGGACGACGTCTTCGCCCTGCAGGTGCGCGTCGACGGACTCCGATGCCCGCGCCTGGTCTCCGCCCGAGGCGTCCATGGTCACGCCGTCGCCGTTGAAGGTGAACCGCAGGGGGGCCGACCGATCGAGCACGATCTGCATGCGTCGGACGGCTTCGGCGAGTTCGGCCGTGTTGACCACGGCGTGGTGGTCGTTCTGCTCCGGGAACAGGCGCCGCACCGGCGGGAAGTTGCCCTTGATCAGCAGCGACGTGACCGTGCGGTCACCCGCGGAGAACGCGATGATCTCGCGGTCACCCGATCCGGAGAACGCGATGCGGATGTTGCCGCCGTGACCGAAGGTCTTGCCCACTTCCTGCAGCGTGCGCGCGGGGACGAGTGCGGTCGCCTCATCGGCACGGGCGTCGCCGGCGTCCCAGGCGATCTCCCGGAGGGCGACCCGGTAGCGGTCGGTGGCGACGAGGCTCAGTGTCGTGCCCGAGACCTCCAGCTGGACACCCGTGAGGACGGGGGTGACATCGTCGCGCGATGCGGCGAAGGCGACCTGGGCGATGGCCGTCGCGAAATCGTCAGCGGGCACGAGCCCGGGTTCACCCGTGACCTCGGGGATCGCGGGATATTCCTGCACAGGCATCGAAGGCAGAGTGAATCGTGCCGAGCCGCAGGTGAGCACGATTCCGCCGTCGTCGTCGACCACGATCTGGATGGGAGCGTTCGGCAGCCGGTTGGCGATCTCCGACAGCAGACGCCCGTGCACAAGGATCGTGCCGGGACTGTCGACCGTCGCCTCGATGGTGGTTCGGGCGGACGCTTCGTAGTCGAACGCCGAGAGGGAGAGTCCGTCGGATCCTGCCTCGATGAGCACGCCGGCCAGGATCGGCTGGGGGTTGCGCTGCGGCAGCAGCTTCACGACGAACGAGACCGCGTCGCTGAAGACATCGCGGTTGACGTGGAACTTCACGGGCGCTCCCTTGTCGTCCTGGGGGTGGGCTTACCCATGCTAGTGCCGTGGTCGAGCGCTCGTGTGAGCGGGGCCGCCGGTACCGACGTTCGCCCCGGAGGTGATGGGACGGGGTTTCTCATCAAGATTCTCGTTAATGGTGTTAACAGCTGTGGATTCTGTGGATAACTCGGTGGATCGCTGTCGAGAGCGGGGAACTACATGCGTGTGAGTTGTGTACGAGCTGCGGAAACAGGGCCTGACGGATGACGGCGGCGTGCGGCATCCACTCGACGGTTTCCACAGAACGACGTCGCGGGTGCACAGAGTTGTGAGCCTCGAGACGGCTTATCCACAAGTTATCCACACTGTGAAAATCGAAATGATGGCGTGTTGCGCGGGACGCTGTCAAGCGCCGTGTGGGGAATGCATCCCGCGTCGAGTGGATGTATCGGGGCGAACGGAACGACGAGGAGTGGTCGTCAGCGGGATTGGCGACCGATCATCGTGGTGATCTCGGTGACCTGGTTGTAGAGGGAGCGGCGCTCCTTCATGAGGTCGCTGATCTTCTTGTACGCGTACATGACCGTCGTGTGATCGCGGTTGCCGAAGAGCTGACCGATCTTCGGCAGGGAGAGACTCGTGCGCTCCCTGCAGAGGTACATCGCGATCTGACGTGCGGTCGCGACGGCCTGCGACCGGCTGGAGCCGTACAGGTCGTCGACGGTGAGCTTGAAGTACTGCGCGGTGGCGGTGATGATGTCGGTCGGCGAGACGACGTTCGCGTCGTCCTGATCGACGATGTCGCGCAGGACGGTCTGGGCCAGCTGCACATCGAGCGCCGAGCGGTTGAGGTTGGCGAAGGCTGAGACGCGGATGAGCGCACCCTCGAGCTCGCGGATGTTGCTCGAGACCTTGGTGGCGATGTATTCGAGCACATCATCGGGTACGTGCAGGCGTTCGCTCTGCGCCTTCTTGCGCAGGATCGCCTCGCGAGTCTCGAGATCGGGAGCCTGGACGTCGGTGATGAGGCCCCACTCGAAGCGGCTGCGCATGCGGTCCTCGAACCCGGTGAGGTGCTTGGGCGGGACGTCGCTCGTGATGACGACCTGCTTGTCGTGGTCGTGCAGCGTGTTGAACGTGTGGAAGAAGGCCTCCTGGGTCTCGGCGCGGCCCTGGAGGAACTGGATGTCGTCGATCATCAGGATGTCGACTTCTCGATAGCGCGCCTGAAATGCCGAGCCCCGGTTGTTCGCGATCGAGTTGATGAAATCGTTCGTGAATTCCTCGCTCGAGACATAGCGCACGCGGATGCCGGCATACAGGCTCAGCGCGTAGTCGCCGATCGCATGCAGCAGGTGCGTCTTGCCGAGCCCCGAGTCTCCGTAGATGAACAGGGGGTTGTACGCCTTGGCGGGTGCCTCGGCGACGGCGACGGCCGCGGCGTGGGCGAAGCGGTTCGACTGGCCGATCACGAAGTTGTCGAAGGTGTACTTGGGATTCAGGCGCGTATCGCTGCGCGATGCGACGGGGGCAGGCTCGGGGGCGGGCTCGACGTATGCCCGCAGAGCCGGGCCTGACGCGGCATCGACGGCGGCCGGCCCGGCGGATGCGGGCGATGGCTCGCTCGACCTCTCCGGTTCGGAGCGGCCGGTCGGCGCGTCGGCGAGCTCGGGGTTGACCACGACGCGGAAGGTGACCGCGGCGGAGGGATGGTCGATGCGTGCGAGGGCCTCCATGATGGACGCCCTCATCCGTTTGTTGAACTGCGCCGCGGTGAGGTCGTTCGGGACATCGAGATACAGCGTCCCGCCCATGACCCCCTGAGGCACCGCGAGATTGAGGAACCCGTTCAGCTGAGGCGTGATGCGATCATCCGTGGCCAGGACTTCGAGCACGGCCGACCAGATCGAGACGTCTGGAACATCCTGCTGAGACAT